>NZ_CP138921.1:2500-2402500 GCF_047124445.1 Shimia sp. MIT1388
TTCGGGAGAGGCGATATTGACGACTGTTTCCTCGGTTGTCTCCTTCGTATCCCTGCTGAAACGAACAGAGTTGTCCAAGTCAAGTACACTAACCCGCAAGATCGAGAGATCTTGCATTGTTCCTTATCCTCTTCGTGGGGCCGACCGACATCGGCAGCGAAGGTTCCAGGGTAAGGAGCGGGAAAAAGTATGACTTTTGGTTCAGAAACAGGATTGTGCGGCATGCCAGCCAAGCGATCACGAAGGACGTCAGTCTTTCTCTTTCTGGATCAAATCAAGCGCGAGAAGGGCGTTTGGTGGATGCCTTGGCAGTAAGAGGCGATGAAAGACGTGATACTCTGCGATAAGCTTGGGGGAGCCGAGAATAGGCTTTGATCCCAGGATCTCTGAATGGGGGAACCCACCTGACAGTTTGTTATAATAGCCTTCGGGCTGCCTATAACTTACTGAACCAGGTACTTTTGACCTGAATACATAGGGTCTTAAGAGCAAACCCGGGGAACTGAAACATCTAAGTACCCGGAGGAAAGGAAATCAATTGATACTCCGCTAGTAGTGGCGAGCGAACGCGGACCAGCCAAGCCTGATAAGTGAGAAGAACCGTTTGGGAAGACGGGCCATAGTGGGTGACAGCCCCGTATTCGAAGCTTTGAAGGATGTATTAAGTAGGGCGGAACACGTGAAATTCTGTCTGAAGATCGGAGGACCACCTTCGAAGGCTAAGTACTCCTTACTGACCGATAGCGAACCAGTACCGTGAGGGAAAGGTGAAAAGCACCCCGACGAGGGGAGTGAAACAGTACCTGAAACCGAACGCCTACAATCAGTTGGAGGCCCCTTGAGGGCTGACAGCGTACCTTTTGTATAATGGGTCATCGACTTGGTCTATCTAGCAAGCTTAAGCCGTTAGGTGTAGGCGCAGCGAAAGCGAGTCTTAATAGGGCGCATGAGTTAGATGGATCAGACCCGAAACCGAGTGATCTAGGCATGGCCAGGTTGAAGGTGCAGTAACATGCACTGGAGGACCGAACCCACATCTGTTGAAAAAGATCGGGATGAGCTGTGCCTAGGGGTGAAAGGCCAATCAAACTCGGAGATAGCTGGTTCTCTGCGAAATCTATTTAGGTAGAGCGTCACACGAATACCCCGGGGGGTAGAGCACTGGATGGGTAATGGGGCCCCACAGGCTTACTGATCCTAACCAAACTCCGAATACCCGGGAGTACTATGTGGCAGACACACTGCGGATGCTAACGTCCGTAGTGGAGAGGGAAACAACCCTGACCTACGACTAAGGCCCCTAATTCATGGCTAAGTGGGAAAGCAGGTGGGACGACCAAAACAACCAGGAGGTTGGCTTAGAAGCAGCCATCCTTTAAAGATAGCGTAACAGCTCACTGGTCTAAATAAGTTGTCCTGCGGCGAAGATGTAACGGGGCTCAAGCCATGAGCCGAAGTCTAGGGATGCGTAAGCATCGGTAGCAGAGCGTAGTGTGACATAGTTCCTATCCTCTTCTACATCCCTCGGGATGTAGCGCAGGATAAGGAGCTTTCGATGAAGCCGGGGCGTGAGCCATCCGGTGGAGAGATCACTAGTGAGAATGATGACATGAGTAGCGACAAAGAGTGTGAGAGACACTCTCGCCGAAAGTCCAAGGGTTCCTGCTTAAAGCTAATCTGAGCAGGGTAAGCCGGCCCCTAAGCCGAGGGCGAAAGCCGTAGGCGATGGGAACTAGGTTAATATTCCTAGGCCAGGAGGATGTGACGGATCATGAAGGTTGTTCACCCTTATCGGATTGGGTGGGCCGCTGATTGGTTCCTGGAAATAGCCCTCCATGAGACCGTACCCTAAACCAACACAGGTGGACTGGTAGAGCATACCAAGGCGCTTGAGAGAACGATGTTGAAGGAACTCGGCAAAATACCTCCGTAAGTTCGCGAGAAGGAGGCCCAGTTTCTACGCAAGTATTGGCTGGGGGCACAAACCAGGGGGTGGCGACTGTTTACTAAAAACACAGGGCTCTGCGAAGTCGCAAGACGACGTATAGGGTCTGACGCCTGCCCGGTGCCTGAAGGTTAAAAGGAGGGGTGAGAGCTCCGAATTGAAGCCCAGGTAAACGGCGGCCGTAACTATAACGGTCCTAAGGTAGCGAAATTCCTTGTCGGGTAAGTTCCGACCTGCACGAATGGCGTAACGACTTCCCCGCTGTCTCCAACATCGACTCAGCGAAATTGAATTGCCTGTCAAGATGCAGGCTTCCCGCGGTTAGACGGAAAGACCCCGTGCACCTTTACTACAGCTTCACACTGGCATCAGGCCATGCATGTGCAGGATAGGTGGTGGGCTTTGAAACCGACACGCCAGTGTCGGTGGAGCCTCCCTTGAGATACCACCCTTGCATTGCTTGATGTCTAACCGCGGTCCGTTATCCGGATCCGGGACCCTGTGTGGCGGGTAGTTTGACTGGGGCGGTCGCCTCCTAAAGCGTAACGGAGGCGCGCGAAGGTTGGCTCAGAGCGGTCGGAAATCGCTCGTTGAGTGCAATGGCAGAAGCCAGCCTGACTGCGAGACTGACAAGTCGAGCAGAGTCGAAAGACGGCCATAGTGATCCGGTGGTCCCGAGTGGAAGGGCCATCGCTCAACGGATAAAAGGTACGCCGGGGATAACAGGCTGATACTGCCCAAGAGTCCATATCGACGGCAGTGTTTGGCACCTCGATGTCGGCTCATCTCATCCTGGGGCTGGAGCAGGTCCCAAGGGTACGGCTGTTCGCCGTTTAAAGAGGTACGTGAGCTGGGTTTAGAACGTCGTGAGACAGTTCGGTCCCTATCTGCCGTGGGTGTAGGATACTTGAGAGGAGTTGCCCCTAGTACGAGAGGACCGGGGTGAACGATCCACTGGTGGACCTGTTGTTGCGCCAGCAGCAGTGCAGGGTAGCTATGATCGGACAGGATAACCGCTGAAGGCATCTAAGCGGGAAGCCCCCCTCAAAACAAGGTATCCCTGAGGACCGAGGTAGACCACCTCGTCGATAGGCCAGAGATGTAAGTGCGGTAACGCATTCAGTTGACTGGTACTAATGGTCCGATAGGCTTGATTTGATCCAGTAAAAGTAAGACTGGAAATCAAAAGCATACACACTACACAATCAGTGAAATGACTTGGACAACCTAACCGGGGTTTTTCCTCGGTTTGGTGATCATAGCGCGAGTGAAACACCCGGTCCCATCCCGAACCCGGCCGTTAAGCACCGTAGCGCCGATGGTACTGCATCTTAAGGTGTGGGAGAGTAGGTCATCGCCAAACCTAGTAAAAACCCCAAATATCTCTCAATCGATAAAAACAGAATACCTTCAGAACAATCAAAACGTCCTGAAGGGCGACAGATCTCAAATCCAACCGGAAAGAGATCAAACGGGCTCAAGTAGCGCTCCGCGCCATAGCCCAAAAAAAGTGTCGCGGGATGGAGCAGCCCGGTAGCTCGTCAGGCTCATAACCTGAAGGTCGTAGGTTCAAATCCTACTCCCGCAACCAGCGTTACAGAACGGCCCGAAGCATAACCCTTCGAGGCCGTTTTTGTTTGGACCTGTGTCTGCCTCAACGCCAGCAAACCCGCCAATTCCCCGACAAGCTCGATCTCCATGGGGCCATCGTCATTCGGGATCAGCCGGATCTCCTCCAGCAGAGAGCGGATGAGGGTGGTAGCTTCTGCCTTGGTCTCGGGATCGTTCAGAGCCTCTGTCAGGTTTGCGACTTTCGTGCGGTACACTTCTGACAAGTTGGGGTGCAGCAAAACGGGCGCAGGGGGCTCGGCATTTGCCAAGTCGGCTTCAAGATCCTGTTTGCGGGCCTCCAGGCTGTCCAGCTTCGCTTTCATACTCTCGTGGAACATGCCCTCGGTAATGGCCTCGATAATGCGGTCAATCTGGCGTGTGACTTGCGCCAGCTCCCGTTTGGACATGGCTTCATCGACCGTGTTTTGCGCAGTGAGGCGGTTGTGTTCTTCCTGATAGGCTTTGACGAACTCAGCCATCAGGTCTGGATGCAGAAGCTGGTCTTGGAGGCCGGCTAGCACCCGTGTTTCCAGATCTTCCCGCTTGATGGTCTTACGATTGTCGCAGGTGCCTTTGTTGCGGCTGTTGGCGCAGCCATAGTTGGTCTTGCCAACGACGGTGTACCCTCCGCCACAGCACGCGCACTTCAAAAGACCGGAGAACAAATGCTTGGGCCGCTTTGCGCGCTCAGGCCGGTTGAGTCCTTTCGCGATCACGGCACTGCGGGATGTTAGCTGGCGGGCCTTTACGGCGTCCCACAAGTCCTGAGGTAGAATGCGCAGTTCAGGAACGTCTTCAATGATCCATTCCTCTGGCGGGTTGAGGCGAGCCTGGCGTTTGCCGGTGTTAGGGTCTTTGATGAACCGCTGGCGGTTCCAGACGAGGCGTCCGATGTAGAGTTCGTTGTTGAGAATGCCTGTTCCGCGCTTGTGATTGCCGTAGATGGTCGAGGCTCCCCATCCGGATGTGCGGGGACCACCGACACCGTCCTTGTTCAAGGCAGCGGCAATGGCACGCGGGCTGATGCCGTTGGCGTAGTCTTGGAAAATGGCACGGACGATCTGTGCTTGATCTTCGTTGATGATGCGTTCGCCAGTGGTCATCGCGCCATCGGCTTGCAAGGTGCGCACCACGTCATAACCATAAGTGACGCCGCCTGCGGATTTGCCTTTACGCACGCGGCCCTCCAGACCGCGATGGGTCTTCTGAGCAAGGTCTTTGAGAAAGAGGCTGCTCATTGTGCCCTTGAGACCGATGTGCAGTTCAGAAATCTCGCCTTCGGCCACGGTGACAATCGGAATGCCCTGAAAGCGCATCTGTTTGAAGAAGGCTGCGATGTGTTCCTGATCGCGACTGATGCGGTCAAGACCTTCAGCGACAACAACGTCAAAGACGTTATGGCGAGCATCGTCAAACAGGCGCTGATAGGCAGGGCGCAGGTGCGAAGCCCCGCTCAAGCCGCGATCCGCATAGGTCTCGGCTTCGCGCCAACCGTTGCCTGCAATCAAGCGGGCACAGAGGCGATGTTGATCCTCAATGGAGGCATCGGTCTGAAGGTCGGTGGAATAACGGGCGTAAATGGCGGCGCGCATAATTGTTGTCGCTCCTTAAATCAGTTGATTGGATTGGTGACAGGCGCGATCCGTAAGCTAGAGGGCTCTTTGGACCGCGCGCAACTGCTTTGTCAGTCTAGGGCAGGTGGTTGTTGTCCACTTGTTCGGCGAAAACGTGCCTCGCGGCTTGCTGACCGAACAGCTGTGCCAGGCGGCGGAGGCTGTCATGTGTCGGCGCAGAAGGAGACAACGCAGATCGGGGAGGGGACTTTCGCATCATAGCTGATACCTCCCATCCATTGGGCGCATTCGGGCCATAAGTGAAGAGGGGTCAGACGTATCAGGCCGCCAGTGCCTAACGCGAGGAGTGTCTAAGAAATTGAGAGAAACTAGGTTTAAGTCGTGTTTAGTGCAAAGGGGCAATGTCGCCTCAGGTTAAGGTAAGACCGATCTAGCGCACATAGATCATTGAAAATATACACTTTTTGCTTGCGGCGAAAATTTGCCGAGCTTCGACTTGAGCTTGTAGCGCCGGAATGCCCTTCTACCGTGTGAGATTGAGATATGGACACACTAGAATAAACAACACGGGGATAGTGACATCATCTGGTCCAACCTCACTACTGCACTAACGGGTTGCCCAGGAAAGTGTTGGCTTACGCGCGACTAGGTTTATTGATTGGCCTGTTGTTCCTGTTCAATCTCGCGAACGAAATCGGTGAGCGACATATCCAAGGCGCCACAAATCAAAGCCATGGTCTCCAAAGTCGGTTGGTACCGGCAGGTCTCCAATAGAGAAATGTACTGCATGCTGCGATCTGCTCTCTGAGCGAGTTCTTGTTGTGAGAGCTTACGGTCTTTGCGTAGGCGCTTCAAGGCGCGCGCAAATGCTGCAAGCAATTGATCTGAATTGAGGCTCGACATGAGATTGACACATCATTGATCAAGCTGTAGCAGTCTATGTAGTATACTTTGAATTATGGTGTATTGGTGACGGCCTCAAGATAGACGGCGAACGACTGGAGAAACGAGCTGGGATGACAGATGAACGACTGACAGACGGGCAAATCGAACAGATTTTGACTGTTGTTGAAGAGCGATTGGGAAGAAGCATCGCTCAAGAATCCCACGAGTCTTTGGGCGCGAGAGGAGCGCCCAGTGGTCACTCAAAGAGACAGAGCCAGCAGGCACCAGCCTACGAAAAGCAACTTCACATTTGGGTCACCGAAGAAGACAAGAATTGGTTCTACAGTGTCGCTAGAGCCAGAAACCTGAAATCCGGCGCCTTCGTCAGTTATCTTCGGTCGCTTTATGACGCCCAGCAACTTGTCACACAGCTATAGCGGTCGAAGTTTGTCAGCTGTTGCCGGCTTGACGAAACTTAACAAATCTACCTAGGCTAAGATCATGAAAAACACTATCCGCATCAACCTTCTGAGCGCTCGAATATCCAACTGACACGCAATGTTCAGTTGGGAGCGCGCTGGTGCGGGTGAGGGCCTTATACCCCCTTTGCGGCAGATTACCGTTGATCTGAGAGTTCGATTCTCTCCGTTCCTACCAATACCCACGTAGGAGAAATCTATGCTTACTATCACAGTTTCTGTCGGTGATCGTGTGGTCGCCAAGGCTACGGCCGGCAATGTCTCGAATTTGGTCGACATCTCGGACTATGAAGTTCGCACGGTCGAGCAAGGCTATGCGCCACTGCAAATCCCATACTCGCAAACCAAGGGGCAGATCCTCGGTCACCAGCGCAGTAGCAGCGTGTGGAGCCTCGTTGGCAAAATTGCGGAGTTGGCCTTAAAGAAAGAAAGCGATGTGTAGTGGATATGTCCACTAGGGCGCATCCGCTATACCGCCGGTGGTGTCGCGAGGGTTGCCAGGATCAGGCGTCTCCTCGGTCTGTAAGGGAAGGCTGCAATGCAAGACAGTGACGACAAAAAGCCGGTGAGCCTCTACTTCCAGGTTCCTAGAGAGACGGCAGTCGAGTTTTATCAATTGGCTGCGGAGCACTTCGGTATGAAGAAAGGCGCTAAGCAGCAGATGTTCTTGAAGATGCTCGACGACCAGTTGAGGGAGCAAA
Organism: Shimia sp. MIT1388; assembly: GCF_047124445.1. Taxonomy (GTDB): domain Bacteria; phylum Pseudomonadota; class Alphaproteobacteria; order Rhodobacterales; family Rhodobacteraceae; genus Shimia. The sequence continues at coordinate 9,696 of NZ_CP138921.1, forward strand.
GGATCATTCAGTTGAAAGAGGAAATTCGGTTGCTTGAACAAGGACGATGAGTAGAGGCGCGGCTGATAGTAAGTAGCACCGACCATGGTTGCTCAGGCAAAGCGCTTCAATTGCGAGGACCTCGTTGCCGATTTTCTATCAGGCATCTTGTTGCTGTAAAAACCGTGGGTGAATGCGAGGATTACTCGCAGAGGGCGACGCCCTTTTAGTATGGGGCTGGTTAAACGGGCGAAGCCGAGAAAACGTCCATAAACTCGTAAGCAGGCTAACGGGTTGTAATACACGCTGCGCGTCTATCCCAACCCATGCCTGCCCCCGAGGCGCCGCAAGCGGACCTCGGAAAACAGTTCAATCCATTGAGTGAATCTCGTCAATGTAGTAGCTGCGGCGAGTAAGTCGGCAAAAACACCTGTCTAGCCCTCCCCAGAAAAGAGGCGGTCAAAAAGAAGATCTGGACTGTACAGATTGGAGTTTGTAGCGAGTAGAAGGCTGCCGGATGCACTGAAGATGCCGGCGGTTCCTGCCTATGTTGATGATCGGTTTCGTGGCGGCTTAACAAAATGGTGATGTTGCTTGCCAACTTGCCGCAATCTGGACTGAAATATCACTATCGAAGCCCGATTTCCGGGGGAGGCGCTGTGTTGGTTACATGCATGGACAGCTTTGGGATTAACGGAGAGCGACAACGAGCGATAACAAAAACCCTGCAGTCTTTACCTTCCGCCACTATGCTAGTCGCACCGGCGTGGTTTCTGTGATCAACGCTAGCTCAAACGCTTTGCGTCGTCCTGACGTGGTGTGGATTGCTCGCTTTTTGTGGTGTGACATACCACCGCAAGGCGACGAATTTTTGTGAGATTCAACAAGCCCAAATGACTTTTTCAGCCCATACGTTGTAAATTATCTCGTAAAATCTGAAGGTTACATGGTTTTTGTTGCGGGTTCTTGAAACTGTTGACGTCTTAGAAACCTTATGGAAATAATTTGAGGCTCAAGTAATGTATTTGAAACTCACCTTTAAGTCGGTCAAGCAACGGTTGGGCTCGCATGTGTAAACAGCTTCAAAGCTACTTCATTGAAAACGGATGGCTCCGATGAAGATTGTGCCAAATCTATTATCTTTGTTAGCTCGGACGTAGCGGCGGTCTCATTCAAAACTGAACTCGAGGCAATTGTGATTACTCACGGCCTTCGGTTCCCGTATGGGACGAAACTGCAATATAGCTAACGGTTTGGAGCGGTCACTCCGCCTCTGTTTCAAAGTCACAGCACAAGCATAGTGAGGGTGTTATGATATTTCATAGCAATAACCTTCTGCATTTCGGTAGCTACGAGGCATAGATGTCCAAAGAATTATTAAAGAGTTGGATTGAACACGGCTGGTTAAACGGTGAGCTTGATACGGTAAACAGTATTCTGCCCGCTACTTTCTCTATCGCAGGTCTGCCTGCCTCAGAGAACTTTCCAAGGGCAGAGTTTCCGGAACTTGTTGAACTGTTCAGACGCTTGACCGGCCCGGGTGTGGTCGAAATCACCAACATTATCGAAGATACGCCATGGTGCAGTGCAACATTCAAACTGATTGCGAAGCCAGCCACTCAGCTCAAACCAATCACCATTGATGTCTTTCTAGTGGCTAAATTTGAGAGCGGCAGGATGACGGAGCATTACACTGGGTTCGACTATTTTTCCCTTTTCTCACAGTTAGGACAAATACCAGAGAACTCGCTAGAACACTGTCTACTTGGGGGACACCTGACTTGGACTTGATTGGAAATAGAAGATATTCAGATAACCGAAAATCTGGGCGAAGGTTCAGTAAACAGATAGCATGTGAGGTTCAGTTTGAGAACCACACGTTGGGGGCCGTGACCATTGATCTTGGAGCGCATGGAGCCTGCATCGAGGCGAGCCTCAATATTCACAGACTGGTTCGTCAGGCCGAAATTCGAATAATATTGGCTAACTCCATGTCTCGAAACGCAAGAATTGTTTGGAGTTCCGGAACTAGAATGGGACTTAACTTCACAGTTCCCATTCGTCGGACGCAGCTGGAAGCGCTTCTCGGTTCTGAATTCGGGAGCGCAAATCATCGATAGATCACCCAGACTCAGTTTGCTCGATAGGAACGACAGCCAGACCGCCTGGGCATCAAAGCTCACGGCCGGAACTTTGACTTGGAGTGGAGTTCCTACCTCCCATCCTCAAATTTTACGCACGCCCTTTAGTGCTCAAAAAGTGAGCGCAAGATAGCCAAGGATGCATGTGTTGAAAAAAAATTGGGCTTCACGAATATTAATGCATTTTAAATGTATCTTTAATTGGATGCGGTCGTTCCCTGCGGCAGGGGAGAAGACAAAACGCGACTAATTGATCCGGGCTACGGATGCTGAAACGAAAGAAAGTAACACCGCTGAGGATTTGAAGATCCTTGGATGAAACTTGAGAGGTGACTAAATGAACAAATGGTCAATTCACTTCAAACGCCTTGTTGCGGTGGCGGCCGCTATCATGTCGTTCTCAATGACTGCCACAGCAGAACAGCTACCGATGCCCACCGGCGAAGTAATTTTGACTGTTTCTGGCGCTATTGGAAAAACAAACACGCAGGCAGGCGCAGAGTTCGACTTAGACCTGCTTAAAGCGCTGGAATGGGAGGAGGTGAATACCTTTACGTCGTTCACCGACGGCATGCAGACATTTGAGGGCCCTAGGCTATCGTCGTTACTAGATTTTGTTTCGGCATCAGGAACCACAATTGGTGCGTCCGCGATAAACGATTACTTCGTGGACATTCCAGTAACACATGCAGAAAACCAAGGGGTTATTTTGGCCGTTTTGCACAATGGCAAGGCGATGACCGTGCGGGACAAGGGGCCAATCTGGGTCATTTACCCGCAGTCCGAAGATGAGGCCAAGCTAAAGAGATTTGACAATGAGATGATTTGGCAGCTGATTTCTATGGAGATTCGGTAGGTATGCGGCTCCATAGAATTTTGAGTACTCGGCTTCTAAGACCATTCGCCGTGATCGCTGTATTGGCCGCAGTGCTTTGGGCCGCAATCAATTCGGAAAATCAACGTCGTCAAATCTCGACTGACGACGCGCTCCGACTTTCATCTTTAACTTGGAAAGTAAATGAAGCAATTTACGAAGCCCTTCGTTTGCACATTGCGCTTCTTCAGGTCGAACAGGGAAACGTACCGGCCAAATCTCTCCAGACAAGAATTGATGTTCTATGGAGCCGCTTGGGAATATTTGATCAAAGGGACATTTTCAGCGACCTAGACTTAAAGGAGATGGTCAAAGGCTATGAGAGCTTTTTGACGGCACTTGAAAAGTCTTGGGGCAAAGACCTGAAATTCAATAGTCAGCAACTTCAGGCCGCCAAATTTGAACTTCAGGCGTTAAATACGGAGTTTAGGCGTTTGTGGATAACCGACTACCTTCAACAACACAGGTCAGTCGTTCATTTCGCACAATATAACAGCAATCGAGATGCGGTTTTTCACAATAATCTTATAATTGCTTCCTTTGTCGCGGTATTGATTTATTGTGCTTTTGAGTGCGTTGTTTCGTTCTTGGCAGCGAAGAAGGAAAGAGCTCTCCGCCGAGAAGCAATAAAGAAGAGTGAGGCAAAGTCTGCCTTTGTGGCCAACGTTAGCCATGAAATCCGCACTCCTCTGAATGGAGTTTTGGGAATGGCACAGCTGTTATCTGAAACTTCACTTACACCTCAGCAGAACGGAATGGTCGGCACAATCCTAACTTCAGGAAAGGTTTTGCAGCACACAATAAACGACATTCTAGACATTTCAAAAATTGACTCCAATGCTTTTGTTTTTGCGGAGCGCGTGTTTTCGCTCCAAGAAATTGTGCAAAATGTTTTTGTGATTAATGAGCCAACGGCGAGATCATGTGGCATCGATTTTAGCTTTCAAATTTCAAGTGAAAGTCCCGTAAAGTTGGTGGGAGACTCGATGAGGATTGTCCAAGTAGTTAATAACTTGGTATCTAATGCACTCAAGTTTACGGACGTCGGGTTTGTTAATCTTCGTGTTTCGGTTCGTGACGTTGGCTCGCCAAGCACCAGACAGTTGATGTTTTCAATTGAGGATAGTGGTTGCGGCTTATCTGAACACGAAGCACAGTTGGTTTTTGATCCCTTCTACCAGACAGAGCAGGCGACCCAAAAGAAGTATAAGGGAACAGGTCTAGGACTGTCGATTTCGAGCGCAATATGTAAGGCGATGGGGGGAGATCTGACGGTATCAAGTGTGCTTGGGCGTGGCAGCACGTTCACCGCAACTTTTGAGGTTAAACCGTTCTGTTCTTCGGCGATGCAAGATATCGAAAAGAAAGAAAAAATTGGCGATGGTCTAGTGCGAAAAATTTCAGATCTCAAAAGAGCGAGACAAGACAACGAACTGAGTAATTCGGGGTTGCGTGTGCTGATAGTGGACGACAGCAAGATCAACCGTAGAGTATTAGGAGCTTTCTCCAAAAAACACAGTAATTCCATTGAGGAAGCGGAAACTGGCGAGGAAGCTATCAGTCTAACTGAAGAAAAATATTTCGACGTCATTTTTATGGACATCAATATGCCTGGTATGGGCGGAATGGCTGCTACCTCAAAAATTCTTAGTGAGAAAAAGAGGCTGGGATTGCCGCCCCCTATCATCATTGCAGTGACGGCCAATGTGATGCCCGATCAGTTGCAAGAATACAGAGCATGCGGTGTGGATCAAACTGTTGCCAAACCGGTGCGCAAGCGCAAAATTGACTGCCTGTTAAATGAAATCGGAGGGCGGATTGCCATGGACGAATTGGGTGGTCAACGTACAGGTTGAGGTATTGAACCACTGAGCCTTTCCTATGGACATTTTAGCTTCGAGGTCTGAGAAAACGGAATTAATCCGTGTCATCGATGCCGTTTTATAAATGCACGACTACTTGACGCACTTTGGAGCGTCGGTGTTTTTACGAATACTAAGAAGCTAGCGTCTCCAAAAGCGAATAGGCGGTTAACCGGTTATTGAGACGCATAAATGGGGTAAGATGACAGGAACTCGAGGTACTCTGACGCCACGGCAGCGGGCTTATCCAGCATTGGAACATGCCCACACTCATCAAGTTTGGTTAAATGTGATGTCGGTAAACTATGATCGAGTAGTGCAGCCCCGCGGATATGAAAAATTCGGTCTTCTTGTCACCAGATTATCAGCGTCGGCATTTCAAGTGAGGGCGCAAGATCCAAGACCGTAGGCACGTCGGATTTGCTATGCACGACATCCCAAATGCGGCTGTTAAGATCGACCTGAGCCACCTCGTCCTCCGCCCAAGTCCGAAGGATCGGGCCTGGGACATATGGAATATTGGGGGACAGCCACTCGTTACGTTCAGCAAAGTCTTCGGTTGTTTGAACGACCATTGGGGTTATCCCGAGATCTCGTGCCTTATCCATGTCACTTGGTGTTGGGGTGGGGATCCCAGCGGCCATTCGTCCGCCCTCTTTTTGCAGCGGCCTTACTTCGGCACAGGCGGCGTTTGGGTCAATTTAGTCATTCGACTCTTTAGTTCTTTCTCAATGATATTTGCTTCGTAGGGTTTCATTTTTTTCCACCTTGCGCATTCCTCCCTTGTGCGACCACAGCCAAGACACCAGCCACTAGGGCCGGTAAATTCACAGACATCGACGCAGGGACTTTTACGTTTTTTCATAGTTGTTGAGTACCTTTAGCGGGAGGAAGGTCATTAGTTGCATTCACAGCTGTTGTTCCACAAAAGGCCGATGGAGTGGCCCCAAACAATTGGATGATCCGCTTTAAGTCTCGTGGGCCTCAGAGTATGGATAAGCGCTGCCGGACCATCGTGCTACCACAATCAGACTTTTCTGGACGTTGGAGAAAGATACGGCGGCCATCCCCTGCATGCGTCAATTCACTGAGTCCAACGCAACTATGTCGTCGTCATTGCGCTTGTCTCAATTGAGACATTAGATTGGATGCGACATAACGTGTTTCGACTAGCGAACGTTCCGCGGTGTCAAGCAAATCTCTAGAGGAACTCAATGTTCCATTCTTCAGACAATCTTCGATTTTTCTAAAACTTCTGTGTAATGCATTAGCGCCCAGGGAGGCGCAGGCACCAACTGCGTTGTGGACACGGGTTTTCAAAGCCTTCTCCCTATAATGTGACGCGTCGCAGGATTTCAGCCTAAGAATGATGGAAGTGGCTTCATCCAACAGTTCATCTAGAACTAGGTCAGTTGGTCCAACGCCATTTGCTCGAACCAGGCCTTTAAGCTTTTCCGTTTCAAACACGGATCGGTATGCGAGGTTATCAAAAGTGAAAAATTTCTCTTTTTCCGCCAAGGTAGCTAAAGTTGACTGAAGCGCCTCAATTGAGATGGGTTTGGTTAAAACACCCTGCATTCCAGAGGAAAAAATCTTTTCTTGGTCATTCGGGCTGGCATGAGCGGTTTGCGCGATAATTTTTGTTGTGCGATTAGGACCGTCACTTTCTCGCAACCTTCTTGAAACCTCGGTACCGTCCATGTACGGCATACTGATATCCATTAAAATCAGGTCGAAACGTTCGTTCATTGCCGCCTCAAGCGCAATCGAACCGTCTTCAGCCTCAGAAACTGAGTGTCCCAATCCTTGAAGCATGTCCGTAAGTAGCAGGCGATTAATTTTGTTGTCATCGACTACAAGCACCTTTTTACGTTCCTTGTTTTTGATGGGTTCAGGATTATTACGCAAAGAAGGGGCTTTTAGACTGTTGCGGGTGGTAAACTCGGAGCAGCCTTCAGGGATATCAACTGGAATTTGTACGCGAAATTCACACCCGTTACCAAACTCGCTATGCAAATCTATCTGACCGTCCAACGCCTCGACAGACGTTGCTACTATGCTCAACCCAAGACCTGTGCCTTCAGAGTGGCGTCCATAGGATGCGTCAAGCACTGTAAATGGTTCAAAGACACTGTCAAAATCAGATGATGGGATTCCTGGGCCACTGTCTTTAATTGTGAACGCTAGAGTTCTAATCGAAACGTGCTCCACTGAAATACTGATTTTCTCGCCCGCTGCAAACTTTACTGCATTGCCGACGAGGTTTGCGACTATTGTCTTTAACAGCCTCGGGTCGGTCTCTACCTCAAGTGGAGTATTTGGTGCGAATGTGAGGGTGATCCGACCGCCAGACTGCTCGACTTGTGCAGAGTTTTCTTGAACAATATCACTCATCAGGTCTCTAAGGTTGACTAACTCCTTTTCGAGAATGACTTTGCTGCTGTCGAGCTTGCTCACTTTTAGTACGTCGTTGACGTGCTTAAGCAGTGTATTTGAAGAGGTGCTCACGTAGCCAAGGTATTTCTTTTGTAAATCGGTTAATTCAGTCCGCTCCAGTAAGTCGACAGCTCCAATGACACCATTCAACGGCGTACGCATCTCATGACTAAGCACCGAAATAGATTGCGACTTTCGCCTGTTGGCTTCGTTGGCAGCTTCTAACGAACTCTCCAGTAAAACTCGGTTATCCGACCAGTTGTCCAGCAAGCCGTTGAAAACACCGCGAAGATTTATAAGTTCTTTCGGCGTCAGACATTTGAATTCGGGTACTCGCGCCGCCAGGTCCCCGCTGCGAACTTTCGTAGCAGCTTTAGATATAGATTGGATAGGTCGCGCAATCAGACCCGATAGGAACCAGCTGACCAAAGCTGCAAATAACAGGAGCAGTAGTAGTTTTTCCAGAAGCTCGTTAGCTTCAAGTCTCGCGGCTTCTTCAAGTTCGGAAACCGGCTGCGGTACCATCGCTCCCCAACCCGTGGATGGAACGAATGTGAAGCCGGCAATGACGTCGGCCTTCAATGGTGGAGCATAGAATTGCATTGCTCCGGTTTGTCCTGACGTCATTCGTTGAACGACTTCAAGTCCAGTTACGTCTTTGGACGTATCAACCCACTCTTGTTTCGGATGTGCTAAAACTCGGCCCTTGTTGTCTACAATCATGGCATGACCACGTTCTCCAAATGCAATTTCAGATTGTTGTGAAATCACGAAACTCGTGTCGACGGCTCCGACCAATAGAGCCCCTGACTCCGACACGCGAGCTATGTAGATAACAGGTCCAAAGGGCGACTGTCGGACACCTGAAAAGTTTGAACTGTCGCGAACGGCAATCTCGCGAAGACTGGCTACAATTTCCTGTGATGGGGCATCGAATTCTCGGGAATACAAAATGTCGAGAGAACTCTGTTCGAAATCGAAAACTGCCAACATTCTAAATTGGTATGAATCCAGCAATGCATCCATCGAGCCTGGTGTGAATGAGAGGGCATCGTTCGCCATTACAAAGTCAAAAGTTGCCCGAACATCAACTGCGTAGCGTTCTAACGTCGAAGCAAGGTTCTCGGCGATAACTAGATGTGATTGCTCTGCATTAGCTATCGCGCGGTTGTATGCTACGTTGTAGCTGTTTTGTACAAGGATGGTTTCCGCCAGCAGCAAGACAAACAGCATGCCCAAAAAAATGTAAACACGTACTCTTTGGATTATGCCGCAGAATATTCCGGATCGTCTTCTAACTCGCGCCACTGAAGGACCTCCCGTTGCTTTGCAACGGCTAACCTATCTATACAAATGAGCTGGGCGGTATAAAGGTTACTTCACATAACCTTTCGTATATTTCAACAAACCTTCTGCCTTTTTGACGCGATGAGTTGAATGCTCCGACTGCAGTGACGCAAAGTCGAAAACAACGCTTGAGGATGCGGGAAGGGCATTGTTGGTGGCGTCTGTAACACTTCCACGGAAAACATTCGGAATACGCTGATTATTGCAGAAAATCAGTGCTTCGAAGGTCGAAGTCTCACGTTGGCGTGAACGGCAAATCTGAGTTCGGCCGCGGGTGCGTACCTCTCTACAAGCAAATGAGCGTGAATAATCCAAAGGTAAGGCATTGAAATGAAAACCATCTGTAAATTCAGCGCAGCCGCGGTTGCAGTCATGACACTGAGTTCCGCCGCGAGCGCTGCTGACATCGTTGAAATCGCATCGGGCGACGAGCGTTTCTCAACCCTTGTGGCCGCTGTCAGTGCTGCTGGTCTGGTTGAGACACTGCAGGGCTCCGGTCCATTCACTGTTTATGCGCCTGTGAACGACGCTTTTGCTGCGCTGCCTGAGGGCACTGTGGAAACGCTTCTTAAGCCTGAGAACAAAGCTCAGCTGACCAATGTGCTCCTCTACCATGTCGATGACCGCAAGCTGAGCGCCGAGATGATCCCGAGCGGTTCGAACTACTTCAAGCCAGTTTTGGATTCGGAGCGCTTGTGCATCACTAAAAACTCGTCTGGCGTGTCGATAGCAGATGGCACTGGCGAAATCGCCAACGTTGTTATTGCAAACATTGAGGCCGACAACGGTGTGATCCATGTGATCGATAAGGTTCTGCTGCCTGGCACCCGCCCTGCCTGCCACTGAAAAAGCCATAAAGTGGAATACAGGCCTCGGCGAAACTGAGGCCTGCATCGCTTACGATTTGGGCTGGGTGCTGTCGCTCACGGCAACCGGCCAAAACGGCTTTAAGGGCTGTCTCACGTTATGCGGAGTTCGGCGCTCAGTTTGTTGATGCAAGTTGTATCGTCTAATCTCAGCTCAAAGCGGTCTTTGGTCCAGAGTGGGGACGATGGTAGCGAACGGATGTTGCGAGTAGCCGCGTTTTGTACCAACGGAATTCTTCGTGTCTTGGCGAATTTGATTTGCGGTGTCAGCATCGTCTCACAACCCTCGGCTTTTCAATACTCTAACAACCTAGTCTGCCCTGATAGATGTTCACCGGACCCGCGCCTTTTTGAAGAGTGTGTGTCTTCTGGCGTTCTATTCGACCGAATTATCCGTTTCAGCCTTTTTGAACACTAGGATCGTTATGAAAATCCCAGAAATTAGCAGAGTATGTGCCGCAGCTGTTACGCCAAAAACAAAGTAACTGCCGACCATGAGCGAGAAGATTGCGCTCCACATCCAAGCCAGCATTTGCATCAATAAGTGGGCTGTAGGAATGGGCTGGTTTTTGAGTGGGTTCTTGTTTTCATTCATGACTGAATCCCACATCGTTTTGATGTTCATATTAGTGGTCATGTTTCAACTCCCGTTGCATGTTGCATCTTCTCCCACGCAACCTCCTCGGACGTACATAAAAAGAGCCGCCTTTGTTTGAAAGGCAGGGTACGACAAGGCGAGAAAGCGTGAGTAAAAAATGTACGCGCCAACAGCGCCAACGGACCAATTTTAGCTCATCTTCGCTTGAAAGATCGGTGTATTCCCTAAGTAGAATCCAAGTCTCCTCAGGGCCAATTATTGTGTTCTTCGTTTGGCAGTTTTTACCCAACTGAGCTGCGAAAAGTCACTTCCTCCCGTAACACTACGACAGTATCCCGACCACTGCCGGGATCGTCCGGCCTGCCGCTCGCAGAGTTGGCAAAGTGTTCTGAACCTCGCAAGGGCGACAGGCCGGCTATTGTTACTCAGGATCCGGAAGAGACGACAGGAACTTGAGGTACTCTGACGCTACGGCAGTGGGCTTGTCCAACATCGGAACGTGTCCGCAGTTGTCCAGCGTCGCCAGATGTGATGACGGCAAATTCTGATCGAGTAGTGCAGCCCCGCTGATATGAAAAATCCGGTCTTCTTGACACCAGATTATCAGCGTCGGCATCTCAAGTGAGGGCGCAAGATCCAAGACCGTAGGCACGTCGGATTTACTATGCACGACATCCCAAATGCGGGCGTTGTGATCGGCCTGGGCCACCTCTTCCTCCGCCCAAGTCCGAAGGATCGGGCCGGGGACGTATGGAATATTTGGCGACAGCCACACGTTACGTTCAGCAAAGTTTTCGGTTGTTTGAACGACCAGTGGGGTAATGCCGAGATCTCGTGCCTTATCCATGTCACTTGGTGTTGGGGTAGGGACCCCGAGTGGGCTGCCGATAAAGGCAAGGCTGGTGATTAGCTCCGGATGCTCTTCGGCCAAGAGCGCTGCAACATAGGCCCCCATGGAGTTTGCCCCAACGTGAACAGCCTTCAGTTCAAGTGACTGCATTACGGTCAGTAAGTTTGCCCGCTGTTGATCTAACAAATAGTCGTCGTCTGCGCGCAGGGCGTTGTCCCCAAAACCGGGAAGATCAACGGCAATGACGCGGTAGTCCTTGGTAAGGGCACGGGCCACTTCGACCCAGTGTTCTTTGCGGGCATAAATGCCATGCACCAGCAAAACCGTTTCGCCTTGGCCGCCTTCCAAATAATGGATATCTCCAACGTCAGTTGAAATCACCTTGGATCTCAGGCCAGCGGAGGCGTTGTTTAGGGATATCAACCCTTTTGCGACCTGCGATGGGAGCACATGCCAAGCCACCACGCCGCAGAAAATTAGCAGGCCAAATGCAATGGCCAGCTTTCGAAAAATGTGTGTCATAAGTCCTCGGATTAGGTAGTCAGAGCCAGAAAGCCTTGCTAAGCACATCTTCCAGACGCCTCTCTTGAAGAAACGTGCAAGTCCCTTCGGACCGTCCTTCACATTTGCCCCTTGCTGCAGCATTCTTAGGGGGTGCCAAAGTTGCCCATAAAGTTAGGTGAAGTGGTTATGCCTTCAGTTGCCCCCGCTTTTCGCAACCACAAATTCTCCTTCGATAAAGGCGAACTTGGGATGCATGAGAACCTGATGACATGCGTTATTGTCGGGCGCAAAGAGCCAGTTCTGGTTTGCGATGACAGCGACCAAACGGAAGCGCATGCGATCTGCATCAAACCCGATGTGCCGCATCGCGTCGTAGTCCGAGAGGGGGGCGCGGAGATTGTGTATTTGGATGGCGTTAAGCTGGACGAGAATGCCCCCAAATTTGGAGAGCTGTCCGAAGCCTGGCAAGATTTACCTCAGGCAATTCAGGCGAGGGACCACATTGCTCTGGCTGGCTATCGTCAGACGCTCAACAGAGACGACATACCTTCGGATGCCGGAGTGATGTGGATCGTAGAGCGTCTTTACAAAGACCCCTTTGAAAGGCTGTCTCAGTTAGACCTTGCTCAAGAGTTACAGCTCGAGCGCACGCTTGCAATGCGCCACTTTAAATCGACAACGGGCCAGACCTTCCGAAAGTTCAAGATATGGGCTGCTATGATGTGCGCAGTTGATGCTGCGTTTAGTGGTGAGAAGATCGGTCTTGCAGGAATACAGGCAGGGTTCTCAGACGCGGCACATCTGACAAGGACCGCTGCAACTCTGTTTGGGATCACGCCAACGCAGGGGTTGTCAGGGCTGAGCGGATTTACCAGCTTTGCTCTATGTCCCAGCATTGTGAAACCCTGCAATTGATTTTCCGTAACTGTAGTTAGGAAAAGCAGGATCATTGTGGAGGTAACTGGCATGCACGACCGCCGCTCTATTTTTTTCGAGCCGTCTCAGGCTGAGATTTCTGATCTAAGTGATTGGCTAATGATCATATCATCAACTTTGTCCAACCACGAAACTTTTCACCAGGTTTTTAGATCTTTGGTATCGTTGCTTTGTAAAGCACATGCCGCTGCGGGGCTTACCAAGGTCAACCATTCAAACTCTTTCAACTTCGGCTACAAAAATTGGGACGATAAAGAGGAACAGTCAGTTGGTTGTTCTATTAAGATGCAGTCTGCTCAATCTGAATGGCTACGAAGCATGTAACCCACGCCCCTGATTGTCTCAAAGTTGTCTTCTGAGTCCATGAGCCCTGACAGTTTCCCACGCAATCGGCTCACTAACCCGTCTATGGATCTGTCATACCCAGCCCAATCGCGCCCCCTGATTGAAGTTATAAGCTGCTCTCTACTCATCACTTTATCCATGTTCTTCAGGAGGGTTAGCCAAAGATCAAATTCGAGCTTGGTTAACCGAATTTGCTCTCCGGAAGGCGCATAAAGCTTGCGGGTTTTGGTATTTGTTCGATACGCAGCATATACGATCTCAGGAAGGTTCGGCACGGCCTCTTGATGTGGCGCGTTTCTACTTTCAATTCGACGCAGCAAGCTCTTAATGCGTGCAACAAACTCTGACCTCGGGAAAGGCTTAACGACATAGTCATCCGCGCCGAGTTCGAGAGACACGACCTTGTCGACCTCGTCAAGCTTACCGGAAAGCACAACTATGCCTGACGAACAGATGTGGCGGATCTTCCTGATAGCTTCATGTCCGTGCCCGTCGGGTAACAAAAGGTCTACAACAAACAAGTCGAAACGATTGTCCCTGACCTGTTCTTCGAATTGACGCAGTGTTCTAGCAAAATTCACGCTGTATCCTTGTTCGTAAAAAACTTCCGCGACCTCTTCGGAAAGCGAGATATCATCATCTACGATGAGAATTGTAACTTGCTGCATTTGTTATGTCTTTCGGTCTGGCATGCGCTTTGGAGCGACTCCGATGACCGTCCTAAGCTGCCAAGCTGCCGCCATCCACACGGAAAACGGCCTTTGCACGCAAAATGTACGAAATTGCACCCTAACTATACTTTTGATCACTCAAGATAGCCAAAATGCATCTTGTCGCACGATTTGGTTAAGCTAGCGATGGCCCAACGCCTCTGGCTGCTCAAGACCGTGGCTTGAAAATGGATATGCCCATGCGACGTTCCGCTTCCCTTACGCTCATTAGTCGTTTCAAGATACTGCTTTCTGCATCTTGGCTTCGTGCGTTGCTCGGTTCTTGTTTTTGCATTTTCAGCTATTTGGGCAACGTTTTGAATGTTGACATGTTTTTTGGTGTCAATTTTCTATTTGGGTCTGTTTTCGTGTGGCTCGCCATGTTCACACTGGGGGCATCCTGGGCAATTTCTGTGGCGTTTATTGGTTCTTTACACACCGTTGAATTGTGGGGGCACTGGTACGCATTTTTCCTCTTCACTATGGAGGCAGTGCTCGTTTGCTCTTTGGGCAAGATGGGGTCAACCAGTCGAGCAAGCATCCTGGTACTGTTGTATTGGGTGGTTTTTGGGGCGCCTATGGCGCTACTCCTGTACAGTCAAGCACTCGATCTACCTTGGTCGACTTCGCTGATGATTGCTTCCAAGCAAACCCTCAATGGGTTGCTGAATGTGATGATCGCAACCTTTGCCTTTACTTCTATACTGTTTGTCTTTCCTGCGTTTAGGATCCCAAAGAAATGGAAGGAAGCTAATTCCTATAGCGGACTTCTTCAGGCGATTTTCGGACTGGCATTCCTACTCCCGATACTCCTGTCTGAGTTTTATGAACTCAAACGAAACTTCCAGCGGAACGTGTCGGACGAACTGGCTCAGGCTGAAATTAACGTGCGGCGCTCGTCTCTAAACACGGCAACATTTTTGAAGCTCGAAACCGTTTTCTGGGGCACAAGCCTGTCAGAAATCAACGTGTCTGACGATTTAAAACAAATAGAACAGCTAGTGGAAGCAGACACCTCCGCGTCACCTTCACAAATTTATAGCGTTAAGAACGATGGCTCTTTGCAATTGGTTTATGGTCAGGCAACCAATTTGCAGAAACTAGCATTACCGGTGCAGATTTTACGGGACACCCAAGAAAAGCAGATGAGTTTTCTGTTAGGATGTCACGAGGGTAATTTCATGTCCCTCTTTGCACCCGCCTCGGGGACAGATTTGCTTGCCTTCATTTGGCGGGCTGAAACAGCCAAGTCTATTTCCTACTCGCAGCATACAGCTAGATCCGACTTCAAATGCGTTTCCGGATCGCCTGAAGAGCCGAATGGAAGCTCCGACGAAACTTCCGTCGCTGTGTTGCGTGGCACGGACCCAACTGTTTCGACACTGCGGTCTTGGCTGGAGGCCGCAGTGCAAGCACAGACGAGCTTTGCCTCTCTCTCTCCTGCATTTCTTCAGGTACGTCACACCTTAAAACCGAGCATACTTCAGGTTCAGCAGGATACTTCCGCCGCGGTTCAGAGACTCTGCTTTCTAGCAATGTTGATTATACTTGGAGGGCAGATTCTTGATGTCTTGTTCAGGAAATGGGTAGCGAAGTTTGCTAGCACCTCTGAGGCTTATTTGAAAAACTGTAAGCCGTCCGCCAGTTCGATCAACCCAAACTTTAGAGAGGACCGAGCGATTTCCTTCTGGCTTGACCGTTTTGCAAAAGCTGTTGAAAATGAAGAGCAAAGCAAGGAACAGGCACAGCAAAAGTTTAGTTTATTGCTCGCTCAGGTTCTAACTCCTGTTTTTGCAACAGATTCAGCAGGAAAAATCAAAGTTTGGAACCCCGCTTTGCAAGAGCTAAGCGGCTATCCAGAGGATGAGGTTTTAGGAAAGCCGATCTCACACTTCCTAAAGCGATCACCCGACTCCATTGTTGCCAATGACGCTCAACAGGCCAAGGAGTTGTTGTTTGACGTCACTACAAAGTCCGGCAAAACCGTTCATCTAGTAATAGGTAAGTTAGGAACTGAGAAAAGTGATATTGGGCACGTTTTGACCAGCGAGGAAAAAGTTGATCCAGCAAGCTCGACTTCCTATTTCATTGCACAAAATGTGGGTTCCTTCAAAGAAGCTCAAGCAAAACTCCTCCATGCTTCGCGGCTTGCGGCACTTGGGGAGATGGCCAGTTCATTCGCACACGAACTCAATCAACCTCTCAATGTCATTGCATTGGCGGCCGGGGGCGTGGCCGAACGTGCCAAATACGATGAAGTGCCCAAGGAGTACCTGATTGCCAAAGCGGAACGCATCGAAGCGCAGGCATTGAGAGCTGGGAGGGTGATTCAGGGAATACGAAACTTTGTCCTTGAGATTGGTGATGAAGACATCGTTGAGTTCGATCCAGTAGCGAAGACGAAGTCAGCCAATGACTTAATCCGAGAGCAATTACGTTTGGCAAACGTCACGGTGCACATCAATGCTCCATCGGGCGAGATCAATATAAAGGGGCGTCCAATACTGTTTGAGCAAGCAATGGTGAATCTGCTTGTAAATGCAAAACAAGCAATGGAACGACAGGCTCTTTCAGAACGAAAAGTAAGTATCACCTTCTCAGTACACGACACTGAGCTAACTATTCTCGTGAAAGACACTGGACCGGGAATTTCTCAGGAAAACTTAGAGCGAATTTTTGAACCCTTCTTTTCAACCAAAAAGCATAACGGGGGGAGTGGCATAGGCTTGTACATGACTAAGTCAGTCATCAAGGAGTTGGATGGTTCGATTAGGGCTGTA
This sequence comes from Shimia sp. MIT1388, assembly GCF_047124445.1. GTDB lineage: Bacteria > Pseudomonadota > Alphaproteobacteria > Rhodobacterales > Rhodobacteraceae > Shimia. The sequence continues at coordinate 25,924 of NZ_CP138921.1, forward strand.
AGAGAAGTTCACGGAGCTTGTTTTGAAATTAAGTTTCCGACTGTTCCTGACGCATCGGAAGGTTAAATGTCTAAAAAGTTACCTAGCTTCACCGCGCTTGTTCTAGATGACGACGAAGAGATCGTTGAGGAAGTTGCGGAAACCATCGCATTGATCGGTGGCCAAGTCGATGCCTTTAGCAATCCGGTTAAATGCATCGAGTACCTAAAAACGCACCGCCATTCCTACAACGTACTGATCGTCGACTTGTCAATGCCACTTATTAATGGGTTGGATTTTCTGAAGTTAGCTTCGCCTTACATTGCAAATTCTCCGCGGCAATTCCTGATGACCGGACTGGCTGAGTTAGGGGGTAAACAGGTAGAGAGTAACTCGATGCTAACAGTGCTGCACAAACCTATAAGCATTTCTGAGCTTAGGGAAAAAGTGGGGCACCGTTTGCTATTTGGGTAATAGGAAGGGTGCCCCAAAGTTTGCGCGGTCCCTCCTTGAGCGGTAAAGGCCCGCGGCTAACGGCTCTCTGTGTGGCAATCTTTCCGTGAGTGGAGATTTGAGAGCAGTATTGGTTGTTGAGTTATTTTTGCCGAGGTCGACAAAGACGATTTACAGCCTCTCTCCGGAAATCATCAAAGCTGCTGCCCCATCGCATGTTCGCATCCACTGCAACTTTTAGAGCAGTTGAAAGATCTTTTGCCGACCTAGGTTCGCCGACAACGCAGTCTGCATACAGCTTAGGGTAGCCTGAGTTTTGAGGCGATTTACCTTTCTGAAGCATGATCATTACCGGAATCCTGACATCCATCATTTGTAGGAGCCGAACATAACTTTCTAGGCGTTCTTCATCCAAAGGCTGGTCTAGGCGGACCACAACCAATGCCCATTCCTCGGGGTCCTCGGAAACCGTCTTGAAAGTCGCCTCTAATGACGAGGAACAGGCAATTTCAAATCCCAAATTTTCAAACCCAAACATGACATCCAGGAACGTACTCTCTTGAGAGACAACGCAAGCAACACTCTTAGCTTTGAAGTTACTCGCCGAGTAAAGATCGTCCCCACTACTTTCAACGGGCTTTAATTTTTTCAGGCCAAAAGGGCTCTCTAGTTTGTAAACTTCCACAGGACCATCCTCAAATCGTGCAGACAAGCCATACCCGTGTGATGTGCCTGGGGTTCGACAGGAGTGTCTAATTTTGTGTATCAATTGTGCAAAATCGGTAACTGATTTGGTAAGATCCTGCTTGCCGATTTCTAGGGTGATGGATTGTTCATGGTTCCCCAACAAACACACGGCTTTGCGCAACAGGACAAAAGTTGAGCTCATGCCAATCTGTTTGGCCCTGTTTCTTGAAATTCGTTTTACTGTATCCGCATGAGCTGGATTGGTGAACGCTTCCTCGGAAAATCACCGCTTGAAATATTGGGAAGCTAAGGCTGTGACAACGGACAAACCTGTCGGAGGTCACAGCCTTGTAGATGCAAACGTCGGTATGGATCTCTATCAGTTAAATCCGACAATAAAGCTCTGTTCGACAACGGCGGTTGCGTGCTCCCGCAACCAAGTCGAATAAACTCAAAAAGCCCGTTCAGACTGCAATGGTCCCCCAGACCAATGGCTTTACGTCTTCACCTCGTTAGCCTCATTACCTGAAGGTCGCAGGTTCAAAGTAAGCGTTGCAACCAGTACTCACGAACAACAAGCCGCAGCAAGGCGGTCGTGTGCGTTCGTAAGCGTTGTAACTGCACATCGTATTGCAGTTTTCCAAGCATGGCATGTAACGCAAGAAAATTGGCGCGTAGCGCCAATAAAGAAGCAGGTGCCAAAGGCTTTCCGACCCCGCCTTCAATAAACGCGTCCGAGAGGCCGCGGAGGAAGAAGAACGTCGGTTCTACGAGGGGGGCGCGGGCGACGAGTGGCTCAAAGCGCTGGAACCCATTGGGACCAATGATCATAAGCCACATCTGGAAGATGCGCCTTGGCTTATTGTGGTGTTCGCACAGCGTTGGGGCCAGTTTGATGACGGAACGCGGTTCAAAAATTACTATGTCTCTGAAAGCACAGGAATTGCCTTTGGTTTTTTGCTTGCGGCCTGCGCCATGCTGGGTTGGTTACTTTGACACATACACCAAACCTAATGCGGTTTTTGAACAAGATGCTGGGGCGCCCGGAGAGCGAGAAGCCAATCATGATTGTTGCAGTTGGACACGCCTCAGAAGACGCGAAAGTTCCCGCCGTTGCCAAAATGAAGAAGCCGCTCGACGAAATCCTGACAGTCGCGGACTAAGAATTCTAGCCCCTTTGAAAATACCTGGATCGGCGGTCCTGAATGCGTTAGTCGCCGACTTCAGACCTGGACCGAGAAGGCAGGGATCGGGTTGATTTACATCCAGCCGGGGAGGCCGCAGCAGAACGCCTATGTCGAGCGCTACAACCGAACGGTTCGAACGGAGTGGCTGGGGCGATATCACTTCTACAGTATCGAGGAGGTGCAAGACCATGCCACGAGATGGCTCTGGACTTACAACAATGAAAGACCAAACATGGGCATCGGTGGGATGACCCTGATACAGAAACTGAAAGCAGCTTGGATACTACTGACAGGCCCCTCTGAAAATGGGGGGATTACCGCAGGACACGCTGGCGCAGTTTTCGACAATGGCAACTAAAGCAACATAGCGTAAATCGGGCTCCACTCAGCTGTCTCCGATGCAGCGAATTTCTGGTTTGGCAACACTGAACTGAAACGTGATCAATTGGGGGGAACTGTAGGACTGGTTCGTTCGCCAACAAGGAAGGGGGGGGGGCTTTCCAGGCGAACATGCCTTCGCCGAGTAAGTGCTTTGGCGTCTGCGAACACATTGGAAATAAGGGCGGAACGTGCTTTAAGATGGGCAAACAAGAGAGGATTGATCCTATCAATAAGCCCGGCTCCAAAACGCGACCAACAGCGCATCAAGGCGTGATTGAAAACACCCGTCGATGGCTTGACCAGATGGTTGTTGGTTTAAACCTTTGCCCATTTTCCTCGAGTGTCATAGCCCGAGACCAGGTTCGATATGCCGTGTGTGATGCCATCACCGATGCGCAGCTTAAGCAGTTCTTTGTGAATGAACTGCAGCTCTTGCTTGGGGCCAACGAAAATGAGGTTGCCACGAGCTTACTCATGTTTCCCCAGGGGCTTGATGAGTTCGGAGATTATCTCACCTTGCTCGATTGGTTCCAGCAGCTATTGGAGCAAGCAGACTTGATAGAGCACGTTCAACTCGCATCGTTTCATCCACAATATCAATTTGAGGGTGTAGCTGCGGACGATCTGAGCCACTTTACCAACCGCTCCCCCTATCCGACGATTCATCTGCTGCGCCAGGAGCAGATGACCAAAGTCCTCGCTCACGTTTCGGACCCCGAGAAAATATACTTGGACAACATAAAAACACTGGAAAACCTTGGCCGCCGACAGGTTGAAGAGCTTTGCCCGTGGGGAAAATAACCAGCTCACTTTGGCATGCCGCCGCGTCCGTTTTTGGTGTTTCGGATCCAGGGCCATTTGTGACAAGGCTCAGCGATTTCAAAAGCGAGAGGTCAGCACGTTCGACACATAACTCAGTTTGCGCCAAGTGCGCCAGTGGTGTCCAACTCTACGTTCCTGCGACCAGCCAAATAGAACGGACTGAAACGTCATGCGCCAAAGCCATTTCGCTTTGGCGCAACGCCGGAAATTAACCAGGTCTCCTTCACGTTCCTCCGATGGTGTCCTCGTTGCTGGTGAAAGGGGGTAAAATGAGGTCAATCCAACGTCTCGATGACAGATTGCGAGTTTGGGGTTTCACCATTCGCAATTCTGCATCGGGCAAAAGCTATTGACCAAACGAGGTGAAGTGCAAGGCTACTTCATTCGTCGGATTCCCATCCACGATCATGCTTTTTGAGGTGCCGCAGCTCAAGCTGAGCCGCCCGTTTGCACGCCCCGCCCGGCTGCAGAGTTCTCGGGGGGGCAACGCGTATTCCTCACATCTGAGCCATTCTCCAACGTCATTGGTGGAATGTTGGCGATGGCTGTCTTATCTTTCCTTTTTGGTGCTTGGGTTGTGATCAAAATCCCTCTCTTATCAAACCTGTCCAACCTATTCCGCTGGCGCTGACGTCAGGCAGGGATGGTCCCCCATACATGAGGTGAGGGCCTCAAAAAAATCTGTTGGGGCGTCTCCGCAAAAATGTGGGCATGAGCTTTGGGGGCGGATTAGACTCTTAAGAACGCCGCTGAATGCCTGTTTTTCTTGGCTGAAACGAGCGGTTCTCCGTGAGAGAATTAGACAAAAGGCGGTTTCTGTGGTCTACTTCAGGAGCCTGAAGGGGTTGCCTGTGCCTGCCGTATTATGAGGCAAGAGGCATTTTTTGATCTCCCCAGCAGGTAGATTTAATTTGTAGGTGAGGTACTTTTGATGAGAGTTTTCCTATTAGCAACATCTGCAGTGGCGCTGGTTTTGTCAGGGTGCGTTGAAGCATTGCCTCCAGCGGAAGGGGACCAAATCGTGCGAGTCCCGCACAGTGAAGTTTCCGATTACTCGAACAGTTCAAGGTCACCGGGCGGCAGTTCCGCTAGCTCGTCTTCAGGAAATTCAAACTCAGGATCTGGAAGCTCAAGCTCGGGATCGGGTAGCTCCAGCGGCTCAGGGTCAGGAGACAGCGGCTCGAGTGGCGGTAGCGACGACGATGATGAGGCAGACAGTTCCGGTGATGATGGCGGGTCTGACAATCCCGGCGGATGGACTGGTTAATGCCACAGTATGGCAAATTGGCCATTATGCGGAGAATGGTCCGGCTTGCGTTTACCATGAGTATGTCTGCAGCTGCCACCTTAGCTGTGGCGCAATCCGAACCAGACCGGCTGGCGGTCGTGATTGGCAATCAGGACTACGTTGGAATCGATGATTTGGCCAACGCCAAGCATGATGCGGAACGCTTCTCGGCAATGTTGCGGGACTTGGGCTTCACCGTATTTGACGGTTACAACGTTGACCGACAAGGCTTTGAAGACCTGCTGCGTGCGTCAATTCTGAATGTGACTGAGGGCGCGGAAATCGTCTTCTTCTATGCGGGTCATGGCATTCAGATTGGACGCCGCAACTATTTGCTGCCCACGGATGTTGCTTTTGACTCAGTTTATGACTTGCCTGTGGAATCCGTGACGCTGGACCGCGTGATCGAGCTTCTTTCGGCTCGCGGCAAAGTGCATGTGGCGATTATTGACGCCTGTCGCGACAATCCGTTTCCCGACAAGGTTTTGGCCGGAAACCTGGATGCCAGCCTTTTTGAGACCAAATCTGGGTTTGACGTTTTTCAAACGCCACTCAACTCTTTGGTCGCCTTTTCAACAGCTCCTGGCATGGTGGCCTATGATGGAAAGGGCAGCGAGAACAGCCCCTATACAGCGGCCATTGTGAATGCGGTGAGTGCCGCGCCAGAGCGCGATATTCTGTCGGTTTTTGCCCAAGTCCGCGAGGCGGTTTACAACGTGACTGAAGGCAAGCAGGTGCCGTGGGAGAGTTCCACTCTGGTGCAGCCTTTTCAATTTGGACGTTCCGCGAAAGCCACGGTGGCTGCGTCGGCCGAGAACACGGTCCCGGTGTCTGAAAGTGGCACTACAACGCGTCAGGTCGCGGCACCGGATTTTCCGTCAGAAGTGACCTTGTCGGTGGCCTATGATCGGCAAGTCGCCTTGGGGCCGGCCTTGGCGGCAGCGTTGGATCAATCCGAACTGCCGCCGATCACGGTGACCTCCGTGCCTGATCAAGGATTGGTTTCGGTGCGCGCAGATGGGGTGCTATATCGCCCAATCTTGGGCGAAAGGCGCGCAACAGAGCTCGCAGCAACATTGCGAGATGATTTTTCCATAACTGTGCAATCCAATGGAACTGAAATCCCGGTTACAGTTCTGTTGGAAATGGAGGTCAACGCTTGCGATCTGGCCGCGGGGGATGCGCTGGACCCTGGGAGTGTTGGATTTTATCGGCTGCCTAATGAAATTGAAGTGGCCTATGCGCTGGAGGCTTGTCAGGCTGCGGTGCAAGCCCACCCTGAAGAAGGGCGGTTTTCATATCAACTGGGGCGGGCGGAACAAGCGGCAGGGCAATTACGTGAGAGCTTTCAGAGCTTCCAAACGGCGGTCACGCAGGGCCATATACGCGCTTTGAACGGCACCGGTCGGTTTCTGATTTCAAAGCGCATCGACCATCAGACCACGGGCATTCCGCAAAACCCAGAGGGTGCGCTGGCGCTTTATGAAAAAGGCATTGAAGCGGGGGATCCTTTTGCCATGCACTCCAAAGGCCTGCATTTTCTGCGCAATGGAAAAAACGCGGCAGAGCGTGAGATGGGATTTGAGTTGTTGGACCGAGCAGCTGAGCTTGGCCATACATATTCGATGAACGAATTGGGCATCTATTTCCTTACAAAAGATACAGAGCATTTTTTGCCGGAACGAGGTTTGCGGTATCTGCAGGCCAGTGCCGCGCGCCAGGACATCTATGGCTACTACAACCTCGGATTTGTCGAGGCCAATGGCCTCAACGGACCCAAAGACCTTAATGCGGCTTACCAGTGGTATTTGAAGGCCAGCGAGGGGGGGCATCCGTTCGGCCCGTCTACCTTGGGGCGTATGATCCGCCGTGGCGAGGTGCCAGGGCAAGGCGACGCTGAAGCTCTTGTGTGGTATGATAAAGGCCTGTCCCGCGGCGATGGCTGGGGAGGTGTAAACGCGGCGCGTATGGTTCTGAAGGGCGAGGGCACCACAGTGGATGTGCCTGAGGCACTCATCCGTTTTGCCAAGGCGCGCCACCTTTCAAACAAGAAAGCGGCTGAGGCAGCCTTGGAAGGGTTGCAAGGACATTCGGCGATTGACGTGGCCAAAGCCACACAGTTGCTGCTGCGGGATATGGGAGCCGAAGTTGTCGTGGATGGTGCGATAGGTCCGGCGACACGACGTGTTCTTGCGGCCATGGCGGCCGAGGCAAACCTGCCCGCGCCCGCAGATGACCGGCTGTCGGAGTTGGAGACGGCTGCCAGAATTTACTGGGCAAAAAGCCCGACACGCCCGGATCTGTTTTAATTGGTGCCTGGGCGTTGGTTTAACTGAGGGCCTGGAACTCGACGCGACGGTTTTCGTCGGCGCGGGGATCATCAGAGTTGTACGGGAAGCGTTCGCCCATGCCCAAAGTTTCTAGGCGTGCAGGATCAATGCCACAGTTGTCCACGAGATGGCGTGCCACTTCTTCCGCGCGCAGGATGGAAAGGCGTTCGTTGTATGCTTCTGTGCCAGAAGTGTCGGTGTGTCCAACGATCCGCACCAAGTTGATGTTACTGCGCTGAAGCACTTGGCACATTTTCTCAAGCTTGGGCGCCTCCTCGCTGGACAGGGCCGCAGAGTCAAAACCAAATTTGATTTGCAAGTTGACCTGTAGCTCTGGATCCAGCTGGCCAAAGACCAGCGGGGCGTTGGGATCGCTTGCGGTCTGGATCACTTCTGCTCCGCTTTGGGTGCCACCTTCGGATGCGGCCTCGGCGGTTGTCTCGGTGGACACATCGACAGTATCGGACGCGTTGTTTGCGCTCTCTTCAACAGTGATCAGTTTCAGGCCGCGTGTAGCACCATTTCCGCTGGCTTCAGCCTCTTGGAAGACTTCGCGCTGACGTTCAAAAAGAGACATCAGCTCATCAACGCTGAGATCTTCTTGCGCCGATAAAGGGAATGAGATGCCGACGGTAAGCAGGGCTGCAGCAAAGAGTCTTGTTCGAATATTCGGCATGGGAGCCTCGATGAAAAAGGATTTTGTGCACCTATTATGCTAAGCTATACTGGCTTTGTTTTCAATTCAGCCTTTTTTGAAGTGCCAATTAAGACCACGCCCTCTCGCTCTGGAGCAGCGCCGTGATGCGGTCTGAAACCAGTGCAATCGCGTTGCCAGGGTGTTGACGAAGACCGCCATTGGGAGAGTTAAGTGAGTAAAGCCACGACAGTAATTCCCCGAATAATGCCCATGCAGCCGGTGTTTAGAGGTGCGGGGCTCACTCACGTTGGTGTGGTCCGAGAGAAAAACGAAGACTCCATTCTGACTGACCCGACCGGGGTTCTGTGGGCGGTTGCAGATGGCATGGGAGGCTATAGCTTTGGGGATGTGGCTTCGGACATGGTGATTGATGCCTTGTCGGAAGTGACCGATGACGGTTTGGCTGGACCCGGCTTGCAGGCTGCGCTGCGTGAAGCAAATGCGCGTATTTATAGTGAGGCGCAATTACGTGGCAGCATGGGATCGACAGTGGTCGCTTTGATGATCCAAAACGCTATTGCCACCATTGCATGGGTTGGAGATTGCCGAGCTTACCTGCAAAGAGCAGGGGCGTTGCGCCTATTAACCCATGATCACACAGTGGTGCAGGATATGGTTGACCGTGCCCTGATAGGGCAAGAGGAGACGCGCAATCATCCGGAGCGACACGTTGTGACCCGCGCCATAGGTCATATGGCGGAGGTGGAGGTGGACACGACTGCGGTGCCTTTGGTGCCTGACGATCGGCTGATGTTGTGTTCCGATGGGTTGACCGGATGTTTGAGCGATCAGGATATTGCTGAGCATATGGCGCGTGCAACCTCTCCGAAAATGCTGTGCACCACGCTCCTGACAGCTGCTTTGGAGGCCGGCGCCACAGATAATGTGTCTGTGGTTTCTGTTTTTGCTGAGAGGCAATAGGCAATGCGTGAAGGCACGTTGATTGGACCAATCATTATTGCCATTGGGCTGTTGGTGGCGGCCATTGCTTTTGCTGTTGTTGGGGCGGTGTTGGAAACGGCTGATGGCTCGGCTGAGCTCAGGATGTCACGCAGTGAAGCAGACATCGCGTCCCTGGAGCGCGAGGTGGGCGATCTAAAGAAATTGATGTCAGAATTGCAAGAAGAGCAGACGCGGCTCTCTGAGGAGCAAGCATTGGCGGTTGCCAGGAGTGGGGCGCCATTGTCGGGCCAACTCGAAGTGTCTGCCAGTGACATTACCGGCGGTGGCGATGAAAACTTTGGCCCAAGCATTGAGCGGATGACCGAAGTGGGAACTTTGGACAAGATGGCGTTCAACCAAGGTATCAGCCAACCCCGCAACCGCATCATGCTTGAAATCCTGGGTCACCCTCGGTCCAGCTATACTCAGGACTGTGCGCCTGTGACTCAGGAAAAGCTCAGGGCTTTGATGGAAACTCGGCAAGTGGGGCCGATTAAAGTGACGATGATCCGCCCCGCCTTGGCGTCGCTCGAGCGGATCATGACTAAATTGGAAGCGACAGAGCCGGAGGTGCACGCGGCTTTGGGCACGGCCGGAGCATTGTGTGCCCGTCTCGTGCGTGGGTCCAAACGGTCGGTTTCGAACCACAGTTGGGGCACCGCAATAGATTTGAAACTCGAAGGTCGGTTGGATGGGTTTGGCGACGGTGGCACACAGTTTGGCCTGATCCTGCTTGCGGAGTTGTTCAACGAAGAAGGTTGGTATTGGGGCGCGGCGTATAACCGAGAAGACTCGATGCATTTTGAAGTTGGCGTGGAGACTTTGCGGCGCTGGCAGGCCGAAGGGGATCTTTGATCCATGGCGCAAGCTGGGCCGGAAAACACAAACGCTGTGACCGTTTATCAGCATGCAGCGAGACCGGTTCTAGAATGGATTGACACGCTTGAACGTCGTGCACGGCAACCGATCGGGACCCTTGTCACCGAAGCCGAGAGAGAGTTGCAGCAGTTTGAGTCAAGGCTGGTTCGGGCGCAGGTGCAGGGGCAGTCCATCAAACCGGCGCGCTACGCGCTGGCCGTCTTGATGGATGGAAGGGTGCGCCAAACGCCTGGCATTGATCTTGGAGGATGGTCTGTTCTGGCGCATCGGCAACTGTTTGAAGGTCGAGATATGACCATTGTTCGGATCAGAGACTTTGCGGAAACTGCTACCCGCAGGGGCGGGGATTACGCCGAACTAGCGATTTTTTTGAATCAGACAATCGCGCTGTCGCAGGAGCGTAGACATGGGCATAAGGCCCCAGTTTCTAGAAGCTGGGGGTGGAGAATTACCGGATTTGCCGCGCTTCTGATTGCTGCACTGGTCGGCTACGCGGCGTTTTTCGAGTATAAATTCCAAAGAGACTTGCGTGCCGGATTTGACAACGAGGTTCTTTCCTTGGGATTGGATAGGCCGCAGGCGGGCGCCGAGTTGGTTGCACGGCTAGATCAGATGCAAGCGGCGTTGGCGCGTGTGCAAAAGGCGGCGGAACGTGCACCGCTGAAACGCAAGCTGAGATTGCCGGTATTGGACAGTGAAACCTACGCCCAGCGGGCCTATGCGGACGTGGTTGCGCGCCAAGTTCCTCCCGCGATTGCCGACTCCATTGAAACGATTGTGGCCACAGAAGGCAACGGTTTGGTGCTTTATGATGCGCTAAGGGCGTGGGGCATCCTGACTGGCGACGATGAGTGGCAAACCACTTGGTTGGCGGGCTGGCTGCGCGATCACGGTGCTGCACTCGGGGTGGAAGGGTTGTCTCGACATGTCGCGACTTTGGCCGGACCTATTGTGGGATTGGCACCCAGTGACGCGGTGTTGATGGATCAAGCCCGGGCGTTTGCCGCGGAAGTAACCGAACCGGACCGGGCGTGGCTGGAATTGAAGCGGGCGCCTGAAACTGCGGAACTCTCGGATTGGTACCCGGGGCAAGCCGTGCCCCTGCTTGAAGACGTAATGGTGCGGCGTTCAGGGCAACCGGTGACAGATCCAATCTCGGGGATCTATACTGCCGAAGGATGGTTGTATGCGCGCAACTTTGGGATTGGCGTGGCGGTGCAGAAGGCGCGGGTCATTGGTCAGACTGTCACGGAGAAGGCACTGACTCAGAACAATAAAACGCCGGACTTGCTTGCCAATCGGCTGCAGGAGGAAACCATCTCGGTTTGGCAAAATTGGCTTGCTGATTTGAGGGTCCGCCCGTTTTCGGACCGCGACGCGGCCATCATTGTGTCTGGCGCGCTTAGCCAGGCCGACAATCCTCTCAGTCAAGTGTTGCGCGCCGTTTTTGCCGAAGCAGGTGGCGGAGATCGTAGGCGTAGTCATGAGCAACAATTGGCGCTAGCCCGTATTTTTGGGCCAACCATTCAATATTTGGATCAGGGGCGGATGGTTGAGATGGCGCGGCTTTTTTCGTCTCTGAATGTTGCGTTGGGCGCGGCAGATAGCAGCCAAAGACAAGGCAATCAGCGCTTGATGTCCGTTCAGGATCGCGCGCGGTCAATTTCAGCGCTGAATGCTGCACCTGCGGTTGTTGCGCAACTGACCGAAGATGTGCTGGTGCAGTCTGGAATGCTGGATGCGTCGGATCAAGGCGGTAACGCGTTGACCCGCGCGTGGCAGCGCGATGTGTTTCCACTGTGCCAGCACACAATAAAGGGGCGCTATCCGTTTGGCGGGGGGGCGGATGCGACGCAGGCAGATGTGGTCGCTATGTTTGGTCCGCAAGGGGTGATGTCCGGTTTTTTGGCGGGGGTGGCCGGCCCCTATCTGGAGACCGGTCAGAGCCCTTGGCGTTGGAAGCCAGAGGCCCGGTTTGCCGGGGTAACGCCTGAGAGCGCGGCTTATTTAGAGCGTGCAGCAGTGATCTCTGAAGCGCTGTTTGACGACAGCGGCGCATTGCGGCAGCAGGTGACGCTGAGCGCACTGGCCGAACTGGGACAGACTTTGGTTGCGTTTGGGGGCGAGGCGCGGCCGGTGCGGGCGCAGGGAGAGCCTGTCACCCTGTCTTGGCCGGGGCCGCAGCCTGAGCTGGGCGTTGAGGTGAGTTTTCGCGAGAGCGCAGATGCTGCACGTTTGCAGCAACCCGGACCGTGGGGATTGTTACGTTTGGTGGACAGTGTTCGTCTGCGTCTGCGTGACGAGGGGCAGCGAGCGCTGCTTGATTTGCGCACGGAGTCAGGTCGGGTGTTTTTGAGCCTCGCGTTTGGTGACAAAATCAATTCGGTGTCGGCGCGGCGCGCGCTTCTGGAGTTTCCTTGTCCTTCCGCATTGTAGGGCCTGCTGCTGCACCACAAGGAAACCACTTCGGATTAGGACCAATTTCGCATATGATTGGACACAGACGAATTTTTATGAAGATCTTTTTGTGACTGCATTGACGAAGGGAGGCGCCTGATGGCGATCGACCGTATTGCTCGCTTGACCACTCCGTTGCCCGAGATTGAGGGGCAACCGGCGCTGATCTTTGGCAGATTGACTGGACAGGATTGTGTCAGCCGCTGTTTTCAATTTGACGTTCTCGCCTTTAGTACCAGTCCGGACATCGCATCAGACGATTTGTTGGGGTTGCCGGTCACCGTGGATGTGACCACCAACGAAGACGCTCCGGACATGAGACGCTATTTTCATGGTATTGTTGATCAGTTCCGATTTGAGGGGAACGATGACGATGCATTGTTTGCGTATCGTCTGATCTTGAGGCCGTTTTTGTGGATGCTGTCCAAAACGTCGGACAACCGTATTTTTCAGGAAAAAACCGCGGTGGAGATCATCGAGCAGATCCTTGGCGAATATGGCTTTGGTGATTATGAACTGCGCCTTTCCGGCAGTTACGAGACGCGGGAATACTGTGTTCAGTTTGGTGAAAGCGACCTGGATTTCCTGCAGAGGCTGATGGAGTTTGAAGGCATCTTCTATTTCTTCGAGTTCGAAGAAGGTGTGCATAAACTTATCTTTGCAGATGCAGACAGCGAAGTTGTCGATTGCCCAGAAGCACCGGAGTTGCGCTTTGAACCCAACGTAATGGCTGGTACCGAAGGCGTCGGTGTGATCAGCGCTTTTATGCGTGAAGACATGGTGGTCACCGCCACGCACGCCCTGAACGACTATAATTTCGAGACCCCTTCGACGGATTTGTTGTCGGCAGATAGTGTACCGCCTAAACACGCACAGGCCGACTATGAGCGCTACGACTATCCCGGCACCTACGAGGATGCTGGTGGTGGTGGCAATCGCTCCAAAGTCCGGCGGGCTGAAGATCAGGCGCTGCGCCATCAAATCTTTGCGCATTCCACCGCCAGTATGCCTTGCTCTGGTCATCGCTTTAAGCTGTTTGACCATGCCCGCGAAGCCGAGAACATTCCGTTTTTCATACTGGAGGCCGAATATCAGATTTGGGACGGTCAATATGTTGCGGGCGGTGAGATGGATCAGGACCGCGGTTTTGAAGCGCGGTATATACTGGTTCCATCTGACAATGAGTTCCGCCCAGCGCGCGTGACACCATGGCCGGTGATGAAAGGCCCGCAGACTGCGATTGTGGTGGGGCCTGCAGGCGAAGAAATCTACACCGACGAGTACTCACGGGTGAAGGTGCAGTTTTACTGGGACCGAGAAGGTACCCACGACGAGAATTCGACCTGCTTTATCCGGGTCAGTTCCGCTTGGGCGGGATCAGGTTGGGGGTTCATTCAAATCCCGCGCATTGGCCAAGAGGTTATTGTAGATTTTCTGGATGGTGATCCTGACAGGCCAATCATTACTGGGCGGGTTTATAATGCTGAACAAATGCCGCCCTATGCCTTGCCAGGCAACGCCACACAGTCCGGCTGGAAATCCAACACGTCATTGGGCGGTGGAGGCTGGAACGAGCTGCGTTTTGAAGACAAGGCCGGGGATGAAGAGGTCTATTTTCAGGCTCAAAAAGACCACAACGAATGGATCAAAAACAACGAGACTCGCAACGTCGACAATGATTTTGCAGAGACCGTAGGGCATGACGCCAAGCAGGATGTCGTCAACGATCGCGACGAGACTGTTGGCAACAACAAAACCACGAAGGTTGGTGTCGATCGCACTGTTAATATTGGTAACAACGACACGGAAACCGTTGGTGTGGATCGGAGCCTTTCGGTGGGGGCAAATGAGTCCATTTCGGTTGGGGTCAACTCGACGGAAACTATTGGGTCCAACCATACGCAGACCGTTGGCGCCAATCAGGCAGTGACGGTTGCCGTGGCCCGTGCCGACACTGTGGGGGCCGCTGAGGCTCGCACTGTGGGCGGGCCGCAAACCAATACAATTGGGGCGGCGCGATCAGTCTCTGTAGGGGCCACGCAAAGTCATAGTGTAGGGGCGACAGACAGCTGGGAAATCGGGGGTAATCAAACCGAGAAGATCGCCAAGACACAAGCAAGCGAGATTGGAAAAGATCAGGACGTCAAAATTGGCGAAAACATGGTGGAGGCGGTTGGTAAAGACAAGTCCGCGACCATTGGTGAAAACCTAAATGTCGAGGTGGGAAAGAACATATCTATTAAGGCTGGTGATGAGATCACGCTAACCTGTGGCAAGGCCAAATTCCAGCTCAAGAAAGATGGCACCATCGTACTGGAAGGCAAAGACATCAGTCTAAAAGGCAGCGGCAAGATCGTTGGCAAAGCCGGAGGCAACATGACCTTCAAAGGCAGCAAGATCGACCTCAACTAAAGAACTGCTCAAGAGGAACAGAACAACTCGCTGAGCGCCTTTTCAAGATCCTGAGGTGTGGTTTGGCCGAACCAAACCGACGGCACTGCAATAGGCGTTTCGGATGGGAAGGGTCTTGGCGCGGCCTGCAATGCTGCAAAGAGAGCTTCAACGTTGTCTTCGTGCCAAAGCGGTTCGATCACGGCTTCCGCCCATGCATTCGCAGAGGTTTGATCCGTCGCATTAAGGGCAATACAGGCCGCCACCGGGAAGGCGCGTTTGTGCGCATCCAGCGAGGGGACAATACAAATAAGAAGTGGCGCGGTGGGTGCAGTGATGGCGGCACGAATGCCACTTTCGGGCCAGAGCTCGGGGCGTCGGGCGGCCTGGCTGAGATTGGAGGTCAGGAAGTGGTCCAGAACGCCACGCACACCCGGAGAGAGACCGCGGGCGACAAAATCACCTGCACCTGGCACCTTGCCAAAGAAGCCTGTGGTGGACTGATAAGTGCGGGGCTGACCAGACATTATCAAAAGCTACGCGGGCAAGTGAAACCGGAGAAGAGTTTCAGATCAAACGGGTTCTCGACAGAGTTGGCACGCAGATCATAGCGCGCTGAAAACCCGCTTACGCCCAGTGACAGGCCGAAGACCTCGGGTAAGGCGGTTTTGGACAGGCGGCCTTTGCGCAATAGACGAAGCAATGCCCAGCTTCCGGTCTCCGAAGTGATCAACTCGGAAGAGCCGTCCACCGGCGCAAACGTCAGGGTAATCATATTGGTGCCATCCGGCCCTGGCCATGTCATGGGCATGGGGCGTGTTGCGGCGTTGAAATAACTGAGCACTTGGCCATCGATATTTAATGTCACGCGTGAAGCATTGCCGCTTAAGTCTTTGGGTTCCAATGCAAAGGCCACCACCGGACCAGTTCCTCCCGGGAACAAAGCATCACGCATGGAACGGGCATTTTCGAATGATTTCAGTATTTCCGCATCTAGGCCAAAATCGGCGCGCCACTGCCAAGGACGGATTGATGTGTCGATATAGGCGCCCAGGTTGTCGTTGGTGAATTTGTCTATCAACCCGCCGGGGCCAAAAAGGCGAGAAAAGTCGAGCGTATTCACGTCGATGGCGCTGGATTGGTCAAACGGATAGCGGCCCGCGGTCGCGGACCGACAGAAGGGCAAGACATCCGCGCGCCAACGTGCATTGAGCTGAGCTAAGACCGCGTCTCTGGTGACGCTGATGGCATCGCCTGCGATGCCGGCAAGCCATTGATCAATTGGGTCAGGCAGCGCGGCGGCTTCATTGGCAATTGCGCCGGTCAGCTGTGGCAAGCCGCCTCGGGCCAACAGCGCGGATTGTGGATCCGGACTGGCAGCGACAGTCTGCAATTCGTTGGACAGTGCGGTCAGAGCCGCCACGGCGTCATCCAGAGAGGGGGGCACGCCATCCACTTCTTGTACGGTGCCTCGAATGGGGGCGAAGTGGTCTGACACAGGGGTGCCTGGCGGCAGTTCCGGAGGGCCTCCGCTGCTGCTGGTGCCAACGCCGGACTTGCGAGCAATCCGGCTGGTCGATTTCACCAGCTTACCAATTTTTCCAAGTTTGGAGGCGGCTTTAAGGCCCGCCTTTTGGGCGGCTGCACCGCCGTCTCCCTCGGGCGCGATGTAAGCCAGATGGGTTTCCGCAACGACAGAAACGAGCAGACGTTTGAGGGCAGAGTCCACAGACGACAGATCTTTCAGGTTTGCGCGTGCTTGGTTGAGGTCGCTGATTGGAGTTAAGCGAATGTCGCGCAAGAAGCTGTCCCATTGCGCAATGTAGTCGTCGTAGTAAAGCTTCAGGATGTCTTTCTCTAGCGTATCGGCATTGGCCTCAGCACTTTCCGCGCAGCCACCCGCGAAGACCGCGCGATCCAGCAAGGCTTGCGCGGCCACTTCAGGCAACAAAGGCAGTACTCCTTCGTGAAAACCTTTGTAGGTGAAGGCCCCTGGCAAGCCCACCCGTAGGGTTTTCTCAGAGAGACGAGAGAAGACTTGAGTGCCTTTGGGTCCTGTTTGCTCCGCCGGTATCCAATCCGGCAGCCCTGCCAACGCCGGATCGCTGCGAAGTGCACGATAAGCGCGCACCGCTAAGGGAATGGTGCAAATGGACTCCAAGGCGGTGGCAATCAGTGCAGGGTCAGCTTCGATCTTGTTTTCCTCAACGGCCATCCGTTCCAGCGCAGCGAGCTGGTGATCTATGGATTCATCGGTTGGGAACGGATCAATTGGTGCAAAGTCGGGCAAGACTGTCTGCCACCAAATCCCAAGAAATTCGATGTCATAGGGCGCGCGGCCGGTGAGCATCTGGTAGCTTTTGAGACCACCTAACAAGAATTCAGGATCTCGGGAGTGGCGCCACATAGTGGCTTCCAGCATCGCGACCATGCGGGGTTCAAGGATATGTCTTAGAGTGTGATCATATGAAATGCGCTGCACTTGGGCGAGTTCGGGTTCAGCGGTTGGGCCGAGCACAGTTAGCGTGCTGGAGGGCACTTCAGTGGCAGCCAAAATCGTTTCGTTTGCGGCTTCAAGCGCGAGTTTCAAATCCAAAGGATCGGTGGGAGCTTGCCGTGCGGCTACATTTGAGAGCCGGGCCGAGAGGGCGGCTAACTGGCGTTCCTGATCGGTTAGTCCACTTTGGTAGCGCAGGAAAGAAAACAGAAAAAGTGTGCCCAGCAGAACGGTGATGAGCGCAGACCCTGCCAGTGAGCCTCGCCAAACCCATTTTCGGCGTTCTTCAGCGCGTGGATCAAACTGGCCCAAACCGGCCTCTGGGAAGATCAAGTCGGTGAGCATGTTGCGCAGAAAGAAAGAGCGTTTTTCGCCATGTGTGCGGCGTTCAGGTGGTGGCGGGGTCATGCCCAAAGAGCCCGCAATGCCCGCCAACATTTGATCAACCGGGGAGCCTTCCTGTGTGGCTGACGTGAAATAAAATCCTCGAAGCCAGGGACTTTCTTCGTAGCGGCTCTCACCAAATACCGCTTCAATGAGAATCTTTAGCGGATGGATGATCTGTTCCATCTGAGTGGGAAAGCGGAAGACCTCTGCGCGGCTCGACAGAGGGAGGTCGTCTGACATGCGCGACAGCAGGCGTTCTTCCAGAGCTTCTTGCAGCACAGACGACTCACGTTCGACCGTCAGCGTGTCGACCCGCTCCGTGGTGCCTAACGTGGCGCCCCAGACTTGTTCGCGCTCTCGCGAGTTGAGATCGCCAAAATAGCTTTCAAAGCCTTGCACCAGATCGGTCTTGGTAATCATCAGATAGACGGGCAGGTTCATGCCCAATTCGTCACGTAGCTCCGAAAGCCGTTTGCGGATTTCGCGCCCATGTTCCCGGATCGAGGCATCGTCGCCAAATAGCTCCAACACCGACAGGGTCAGGATGACACCGTTGAGCGCCCGGCGACCGCGGTGCTTTTGCAGTAGGTTCAAAAAGCCTTTCCATTCTGCAGCATCAGCCTCTGGATCGGATTGTTGCTGCACATAACGTCCAGCTGTGTCGATCAACACAGCGTCTTCCGTGAAGAACCAGTCACAATTGCGCGTACCGCCAATGCCTTTGAGATCGTCAGACAGGTCGATCGGGAAGTGCAGGCCGGATTGGCGGAGTGCCGTGGTTTTGCCGGTGCCGGGCGGTCCGATGATGAGATACCAAGGCATGTCGCGCAGGAACTTGCGCCCCCCAAGTTTGGAGCGTTTGAGCTGTTCCAAAATACCCTGAAACTTGTCCTGCACCTCGGCAATGTTCTCTTCACCTGGCGCTGCGACGACCTCTGGAGCGGGAGCGGCGAGTTCAGCAACAAAGGCGCGGTTGGCGCGAGCGGCCCGTAGTTGACGGATCAGCATTGAGACCAGCCATAGTATAATAATTACCCCAATCACAATCAGACGGGTGACGTCAGAGGCGAGGGGCGCACTTTCGCCAAAGCTGATCAAGGGGCCATAGAACCAAATAAGCGCACAGAGCAGCACGATGCCAATTAGGGTCCACAGAGTGCGGGAAAACAGGATGCCCAAGACCTTTTTCAGAAATCCCATGCCGTCAAACCTTCTTTTGCAGGATGATTTCGACGCGCCGGTTGC
The DNA here is from genome assembly GCF_047124445.1 of Shimia sp. MIT1388. Lineage (GTDB taxonomy): Bacteria > Pseudomonadota > Alphaproteobacteria > Rhodobacterales > Rhodobacteraceae > Shimia. The sequence continues at coordinate 44,546 of NZ_CP138921.1, forward strand.
GAGCGCGACCATCTCTGGTCGCATTGTCCGCAATTGGGTCAGCGGCGGCTTTGCCTTCAGAGGAAAGCAATGTCTCAGGGACACCCGCCGCGATCAGCATGTCTGCAATGGTTTTGGCGCGTGCCTCGCTTAACCCTTGGTTGGATTGGAACGGATTGCTGCGCTGCACCGGCACACTGTCCGTGTGGCCAACAACTCTCACTTGGCCAATGACTTCTTGATACTCTGTTATGACGCTGGCCACAGAGGTGATGAGATCGTTGTATTCCGCGTTCAGTTCCGCTTTGGCGGAGCGAAAAACCTCTGGATCGGTTGATTGTACAACAACCACGGCAATCGACACATCCTCGCGGCCGGTCAAAGCGCGTGCTGTGTCTTTGGGGGCGGCCTCCGCAAAGAGTGGCAGCAGTTCCAATAAGACTGGGTCTGCAGCCACAGGCAGCACAGGTTCTTCTACCGTTTCAATGATTGGCCGGAAGATGTCTGCCCGTTCGGGAGGTGGTAGGATAGAAGCGAGTGTATAGAGTTGTTCGCCTTTGGCGGAGAGACGCACACCAAGCCCGATATAGATCAGGGTAATCACCGCGATTGCAATCACCCCGATGGACCAAACCGGCACGACAAAACGTTTGGGTTCATCGGGGGCTTCCACACCATGCCAATGGGGTGCTAGCGGCGCGCCTTCTGCCTCGCGATCTTGCAGAAGGCGAGCCAGTTGGCTGCGCAATTGAGAGAGGGCTGCTTCGCCGCTGCCAGAAACGCGGTGCTTGCCGCGAAACCCCAAGGACAGGCAGAAAAAGACCAACTCCAGTAATTCCGGGTCGCGTTCGGGGTAACGCATCAGATCTTCGGTGAGGTCAAAGAACCGCTCGCCCGCGTCTACATTTCCGTAAAGCGCGGCCACCAAAGGGTTTTGCGGCCATCCTGAACTCACACCCCAGGGGGTGTTGAGTGCCACGTCGTCAAGGAGAGCAGAAACAAACCACGCTCCTTGATCGGCACGCGATAATGGCACACCAGCCGCAACGGCGTTGTCTCGCGCATACGTCAGATTGTCCTGTAAACGGGTTCGCAACATGTCTGGTGCTTCAGGTGCGGTGGCGCGTTCCAACTCTGGGGCAAGTCCCAAGAGCGGGGCATAGGCCTTCACAAATGGATTGTCGTTGGCCCGACTGTCTCGCAGACGCGCCTCTAGGCCTGGCGCGTTTTGAGCAGCCGGTCGCGGTGTGGGCTGGTCAGCCTGCTGGCTTCGGCGCACGGGGCGCACGCGGGTGCGCCCAGCGTCGTTTTCCAGTCCAAAGGGATCATCTCCATTCATAAGATCACCTGCTCACTGCGTAACAATCGATTTCAGGCTCTTTCTCCAATTGCCCAGCGACGCCCAATACAAAACCTGGAGCCTCCGTTAGCGCAGCAAAATGCTCTGACGTGCGGTCAAGTTCCAGGCAGAGACGCTCACCGTCATAGGGGATTTCGCGAGGTTGGCTGTTGAGTGGCTTGAGCGGGATACCGGTCAGTTTGGAGGTCCAGAGTTTGTCAAAGTCGTCGGCGGCCCCAACCGTGGCCTGATCCACAAAGATTTTGCGTAGTAATGCGTCCGAGATGCCGCCGCCAATGCGCAAGACAATGCGGTTTTTCTGCAATAGCGCCGGGTTGTCGATGCGTACTGTCCAGATGTTGTCGGAGTGACGGTTGACTTTTAGCGCGCGGGCCTTGGGTTCGACATGCTGCAGGCTCAACACAAAGGACCGTAGAGTTTCGGCCAGTTCAGTGAAAGCAAGTTGTGGGTCAAGGTGGTGGTAGGGCGCTACTTCGCCAAGGCGGCGTGACGAGGCGCCATAAGTGGCCAGCTGCCCCGCAATCCCCGAAAGTTCCAGGAAAAGCTGGGACGGGTGGATGTTGTTCTGCTCTGCCAAATGAGCGAGGCGCTGGCGGGCGCGATTGGAGGCTTCGAGGATGAGCAGGTTTTCCATCGAGGCGCCGGAGCCGCCAAGCACCATTGAGCCATGAGCTTCGCTCACCCGATCAAGACCCGTGACCAGTTCTTTGAGCAGTTGAGAATACCAGCCGACAGCCTCGATGCGAATGGCAGGTGCCAGAAACAAAGGGTCAAACGCAACGGCGCCTTCGGCAGTAAGACCGTCAATACGCGCCACGGGCAGTGCTGTGTATCCGGTGGTTTCTTCCCCCGGAAGGATCAGGCGTGGTGCGGTACGGGCCACTTCGATGTCAGACGGTTCCGCGCCATTGCGTACAGCGTCTCGGGTGGTGACCATCGTGCCACGCCAGCGCATGCCCGAGGGCTCAGAATGCGCCGGGTCCATGTCATTGGCGCCTGCAGCTTCGGCGGGCAAGGCAAGGTGCACAAGACCTGAGGCTGTATCGGCATCGACACGCACCGGCGCGATCTGGGTGGTGTGGTGTGGTGCAGACAGAAAAGTGCCATCGGGCAAGATGCCTTCAGCTTCCAAAAGCGCAATCTGCCCGGCTTCAGCTGCCACCGGATCCAATTGCAGGGCCACAAAACCTGCGGATTGCAGAGGAGCGGCATCTACAGCGCGCCGCACCAGCCATTCGGTGTGGCGGTCTTGCTGTTGAAAATGCTGGGTGCGTAGGAAAAGTCCTTCGGACCAGACAACTCTATTTCTGTCAGTCATTCACGGATCCTTTACACTGAAGTCAAAGATATGCCGCTTGGGCCAACATTGATCAGGACACCCTGTTTACCAGACGGAGCGTTGATTTTTGTCCGTACGGTTTTGCCCGCTGGATTGCGGAAGCCTCCGGTCACGCCAATCACAGATGTACCGGGCTGGATTGCGATAACTTTCTCGCCTCTCCCGCCCGGGGCGAGGGTGATCTGATCGGTGCGAAGCAGGTCCGCGCCAAGTGCGGCAGCCGGGTTTTGCAAAGCGAAGGCATCCGCGCTGTCAAAATTGCCGGAACTCGACATTTGCAGGATCGAAATGGTGACAGGGCGATCGCTGCCATCTGGGCCTGGATTCATTCCGGCTTGGGCTTGCGCCGCAACCGTGAGGGTGGCCGCGCCGCCGCCCATGCAGGCTGTCAGAACAAGTCCGGCAGAGCCGGTGATTAGAAAACTGCGTCTGGACAATGTCATGTCACGATCTCCCTTGGTTTTCATATGCGTCTCTGAAATCTGCGCCGACTTCGCCCAGGAACCGCTCTTCCGCGGCGCGGGCAATTTCGCCGTAACGATCGACGTAGAGCTGCCACATCTTTGCACTTGAGCCGCCGGCGAGAAGCTTCTCTATCAACCCGGCGTCTTGCATTTCGCGTTCAATCGCATCGGGGTCAAAGCTGTCGATCATACGGCGTAGGGCGGTTTGCAGCGCGGTCCATGTGCGCACCTGATGGTCGTTCAGATCGCGGAAAGCCCAGTTCACGGCGTCTTCGGGCGCGAGATACCCTTCTCCGCGTGGTTGAAGAAGGGCCGACAGTCCGTCATCAGTTGTGGCCAGGAATTTCAAGGGGTTCACGTTGGCGCTGGCGATGATTGTTTGGGCCACGCGCACGCGGTTTTTTTCTTCGGCACGTGTGCGTAGGAGGGCCATAACGCCCTCGACCAGCGCGCGCAGGCAACGTCCTATGCGCTCCATTTCTTCCTCGCTGGCCTCGAGGGACATTGGCGTCGATGATAAACCCATGCCGCGAAAAAAGGCTTCTCGCAGAGCGACGTCAGTGCCTGAAGGTGCAAGCGGAACCTGTGCCGATGCGGAGGGCGTATCAGTGCTCTTTGGTGAAGTCTCCTCCGTATTTTCGTATACTGGTGCATTGGTGTGTATCGCTGCTTGCGCTGGGCGCTGGTCCCTTTTGGGGGGAGACGCTTGAGCGGCAGCGTTTTCGCTGAGCCCAAATGGGTCGCTTGACGATGGTGGGGGCGGCTTCTGCGGAGGGTGTTCCTCGGTTCTTTTTGGGGGCTCGCCGCGGGTACGGCTTCGATTATTGCCAGTGGAATCTGTAGGTTGCCAAAAATCGTTCTCTGCGGCTGTGGTAGGTTCGGTGACGGGTGTATCGCTGAAGTAGCTGCCAAATCCTCCGTTCTTGCTTTTCTCTTCTTTTGGTTCTTGGGGAGTTGCCCGTGGAGCTCCACGCAGATCGAGATCAAATGGATCGTCTTGATCCAAGGGGCGAGGTGGCGGAGATTCTTCACGATCTTGACTTTCGTCGCGGGTTTCTTCTCGCAACCCAAACGGGTCGGGTAAACTGTCCGGGCGTTTTTTTGGTGTGGGCGCGACCTCTTCTGCGCCAAATTCGAAGGAAAACACGCCTGCCCCGGAGCGATTGGGTGATGGTTGATCCTGACCGCTACGCACGGTCATTTCTTCGATCCGCAGTACAAAATCACCCAATCTCAAACGCATGCCTGCATCGACGGGCACCGAATTTCCTGCGCCCACGGGATTGGCTGCATTGTCTATGAAAAGTCCACCTGACGATGCGTCTGTCACGATGATACGTCCGCGTTCTTCGGTGATGATGGCATGGCTGCGTGAGACAAACTTGTCGGGATCATCAATTTGCCAATCGGCATCCGCGCCCCGACCAATCACCAAACGGCCCCCTCCAAATTCTTTTTCGGAGACCAACTGTGGATGGGGCGCGTTTTCCAATACAAACCTGAGAGTCATCCGGCCAATCTCCTTGACGTGTTGTTGGCAGGGGCAGGTCGGCCAGCGAGATCACTAAACGCGAGATCTTCGGCGCCCTTTGTAGGATCGGGTGCAAGCCAACTGGTGCGGCCGAGCTGGCTGTGCCCCAATTGGGCGGCAGGTACTTCGCCGGCGGCGAGAACAAGCCGCAAAGAAAAGACGGTTTCGCGTCCTGCGGCAAACAGGACCGAATGATGCAGACGTTCCCAAGTTACCGTGCTTTCCAGAAACTGGTTGAATTGCTCTTGCGTGAGTGGGCCAAGACGAATTTCCGCTTGATCTGCTCGATCAAAAAACCGCGCGCCCATGACTGCGGCGGTTCCAAGAGCAGCATGAGCCTGCCCCAACTGCGACTGTAAGTGTTTCGGAATGTCGACCCAACGGCCAGTGAATTCCTCCAAGGAAACGGGCACACCCACCACGGTTTCCAGGAAGGCGGTGAGCCGTTCCGGGCTTCGGGCTTGAAGCGCAAGCGAGGTGGCATGGCGCAACTTTGCGCCTTCAAGATGGTGATCGGGGCTGACAGTGCCGGGCAAGCCCTGACCCGCGAGGGAACGCATCAGAGCGGTGACCCTACCTCCGTCGCCAAAAGCCACATGGATGTCGGCGCGGGCATCCGCCCAGGCCCGCCAATACAATGCGATTACCCGGTGCTGTAGCATATTGATGAAATCAAGAAAGGCCTTGTCCGCAGCGGCGCCTTCTCCTTCGCCAGCAAACCACCGATTGGACATCCGGGCCATGATCCAGCGGGTTAGATGCAAAGGCATCGGGCCTTCAGGTCCTATCAAGCCAAGCACGTTGCTATCGATCCGTATTGGTGTGTTTTCCGATCCAGGTGTGAGCGCTTCAACATCACTGGCGGCAAAATTCATGCGCGGGAGTTGTCCGAGACGTGCGGGTTCTTTGGACGCGTCGCCTGAGCGACCAAAACGTGTCGCTTCAGTTTCGAGTTGTCGCAACAACTCGAAGAAGTCCATCCTGCCTATGCTGTCTGCAAGCGCGTCTAAATCAGCGCGCGTGTGCCCGGCGTCATCGGCCATGTCACCTCCGTCTGATGTTGGGAAAGTCGCGTGCGGGTCCGCACAAAGGAATTGATGCTTGTGTGGCGTGCAAACAGTTGTGCCAGTAGGGCTGACAGCAATAGTCGGGAGCCACCGGAAAGCACGCCGTCATCCACTTCGAGCGTGATGTCGGTGCCGTGGCCAAAGCAGATTGGCCCGGGGCGAGCGATGCGTTCAATCAACCGTTTGGATGTAACACGCGTGATGGATTGGCCGTGGCGGGCCAGTTTCGGGTCGCCACGCCCAGCATAAAGTTGAATGAGTGCGCGCAGGGGCTCGGCATTTTTTTCGTCAGCGGCCAGTGAGATGTGGTTCAGGGAGAGTTGCGAAATCCAGCGCCACGTCAGGTCGTCCATGCGCTCCTCTCCGCCCACGCCCGAGGGAAGGGTCGCGCGCAGAGAGGGGCGGGGGCGCCGCATCGGGCGCAGCAGTGTGACACCTGTCACAGGATCGCCGGTTTCGACGCTGAGACGGGGGGTGTCATCCAGTATAGGCAGGTCGCGATTGGTGCATAGCGCCCGGATGTCCACACGACGGATCGGTTTTACGCCTTTGCGATGAGCCGGGATTGCGACGGAGATATAAAGATCATCGCCGGTGTAACTGGAGCGTGTCTGACCGCGACGGAGTTCGTCCGTGTTTGGGCGACGGGGGCGTCGCTCACAGGCGTAGACATGGCCGCTGTCGGCTTGTTGCTCGACAGAAAATAGTGGGGTGATCTGGGCCTGGGGACCTTGGACCTCGCCATCCTCCATGCGCATTAATCGGTAAATCTCATAATCCCAGGGACGGGTGCGGTCCGCGTGTACAATATGGCTGGAGCGGTGGATTTTGAGATCCACCAAGTTGCACTCATGCTCAAAAAGGTTGACCAGGGGCGTGGCAAAAAGGTGGAAATCCTCGGCTTTGATCTCGGCCAAAGAGGGATCCGATTGGCGTAGTAGGACTATCAGTTCCAGTTTGCGTTTGGACGTTTTACGGACGGCGGATGCAAGGTTCTTAAAGCGCGCGGCATAGAACCTTTCCGGCATTAAAAAGTACTCCCGTAACAGGCGGTAGCCTTCGAAAGAAGACCGCACACGGGGCAACAAAGCCTCGCGGTCAGAGATGCCGATCATTTGCGGGCTTGGCATCTCTGAAAAAGGCGCGGTTATAGCGTCGGAGGGGCGAGCCAATACAGGGCCACCAAAGCCAAAGAAGGCATCAAAAACAGCACCGCCACGTCCGCTGGCGCCATAGTAAATGTCTAGCTGGTCTAGAGACAGTTCAGAGAGGCTCCCGGCGCCGCGGCGTTCCAGTGTGATGCGAATACCAGCCTCATGGTCGCGCAACTGGGTGTCGCTCACTCCGGCTTGCACAAGCGCACCGCGGTCCTGCAAAAACTCCGCGCTAGAGATTTTGATCGGCCATAGGTGTACAGCTTGGCTGCTGGTGTAGGTGGCTCGGGTTTGCAGCCCTTCACGCAAAGAGGCAATGAAGCGCGTACCGCGTGCCATCACATGACCGTCGATCATGCGATCGACCTGGGGGCCGGGTTCAATTGTCGCCATGGTCATTGCTGGAGCCGGGCCAGCCAAATCGGGATAAAGTGCATCAAGAAGGTTGCGGACGTAGCGGGAGCTTTCTCCATCCACTTTGAGACGCGTACGCGCCGACAAGTACGCGACGCCTTCGAGCAGGCGTTCAACATAAGGATCAGGGCACGGCACGGACGCAATAGAAAGATTGCCGGCCACATTGGGGTGAAGTGTGGCGAACTCCTTGGCGAGCGATCGGATGTGGCCCAACTCTTCTTCGTAATACTCTAGGAAGGCTTGATCCATTAGGTGCCCTCCAACTCGGTTGTGGCCTGACCGCTGTCCAGATCGATGGCGGTTGACAGGCGTAGCCGCTCGGGTGCTGGCGACATCAACAATAGGCCGTCGATCTCAATACGCATGCCTGATTTACTACCGACCTTGACCTTCACGCGTAGACTGTCAGGCCGTAGCCGCGGTTCGAAAACCGTGAGCACCTCGCGCAATTCCCGGGCCAAAAGGTCTGTATCAAAATCGCTACCGAGTTTGCCGGAAAAAGACGGCACACCATAATTCACCACAGAGCGCCGCACTTCGGGAAAGTCCTCCAAAATCTGCGACGGGCTATCGTATCTGCGTGCCTCTTTCTCCGTGAACAAATAGTCCGCCTCCAGTCTTTCGATATTAAAAAGCATCTCAATGTCGCGTCGGACCGCCTCGCGTAATACATCTGGTGTCACGACCACGCCGCCATCCCGAAGCCGTCTCAGTGCCGCTTGCCGGGATAAATAACGATGTGCGAGCGCACGACCGTCGTCATCCAGGTCCGGATGTGCTGCAATGGTGCGAGCCTCTCCCGCAATCAGCTTGTCAACGGTGGCCTCATCACCCTTGAGTACACGGGACAACTCTTTGCGCAGCCCTTGGGTTTCCGCCAAAAGCCCCGGCAAATCATCAATTAGCCTGTCCCACAGTGAGGGCTGAACGGCCTCCTGCAGAGCTGCAGGAGGAGTGTCGTGATCAGCGACCATGGCGAGCATCCTGCGTCAGGGTTAGACCCCGGCCGCGATGTCGTAGGTGATTTCATGTTCGTCGCCGGCAGAGTGGTCTTCTTCCTGAACTGTGTATTTGACGGTTACGTTCTCAAATACGGCGCCCAGCACCTCTTCAACCAGCTGGCCGCCTTCATCTTCACCGACACCAATCATTTCAAACTTGGAAATGGTGACGTTTTCCATGGTGATGTGCAGATAGTCGATGTGGGCATCACCAGAGTCTTTGCGGAGGAATAGCTCCCATTTGGCAAAGGACTTGCCCTGCATACAGGCCAAAGCCAGATAGGGTGACGCCGCATCCAGATGCTTTTTCATCAGCAGCGCGTCGACCTGCGCGCGGGCGCGCGCGCGACCCTTACCAATTTGTGCCGCAGACCCCTGTTCGATGTTCCACGAAATGTCGTGAACATCAATCTGGTCCTCGTGATCGACCCTTTGGCTTTCACCGGGAATTTCTTCGATACTCAGATAACCTGTTAGTGCCATTTGATTTCTCCATTTTACTGGTTACGAAAATCAGGATTTGACGGAAGGCAACTCCGATACGAGACGTAGAGAGGCGTTGATACCTTCCAGTTGATAGTGGGGGCGTAGGAAAAAACGGGCGTTGTAATACCCTGGTCGCCCCTCGACGCTGTCCACTTGAACTTCGGCTGCCGCCAAGGGGCGCTTTGCTTTGGCCGCATCATCCGCCATGGCCGGGTTGGCCAACACATAGCGGTTGATCCACTCGCTGAGCCAGATCTGCATATCTCCGCGTTCTTTGAACGTGCCGACCTTGTCACGTGCGATCGCCTTAAGGTAATGGGCAAATCGGCTGACCGGGAAAAGGTAAGGCAAGTTGGCTGAGAGGCGTTCATTGGCTTGGGCGTCCGGATCTACGAGGCGTCCGGCGCGCGCTTCGTCGTCTTGTAGGCTGTGTGCGCCGATAAAGGCCGCGACGTCCGTGTTCTTGCGGTGCAGGATTGGCATCATGCCCAGTTTGGCCAGTTCCGCTTCGCGACGGTCGTCAATCGCGATCTCGGTTGGGCATTTCATAGCCACAGATCCATCATCCGTCGGGAAGGTATGGACCGGTAGGTTCATCACTGTACCACCAGATTCCACGCCACGGATTTGGGTGCCCCAACCAGAGATTTTGTGGCTGCGGTTGATGTTCACCCCCATGGCATAAGCCGCGTTCATCCAGGTGTAGTGGTCGTGCTTGCCATCAATGACTTCTTCGAAATCGAAGCCTTTGACCGGTACGGTTTCGGCACCATACGGCAAGCGTCCTAGAACACGGGGCATGGCAAGCCCGATGTACCGCGCATCTTCGCTTTCTCGCAAAGACTGCCAACTGGCATATTCCGGGCTTGAAACGATCTGCTCCAGATCCTGTGGATTGGGCAGTTCTTGCCAGCTTTCCATGCGGAAGAGCTGCGGTGCGACGGCCGCAATGAACGGTGCGTGCGCGGAGGCTGCAATGCCGGAGATATTACGTAATAAGCCCACGTCTTTTGGTTTGTGGCTAAACTCATAGTCGCCCACAATTGCCCCAAATGGTTCACCACCCAGCATCGAGTATTCATCAGTGTAGACTTTTTTGAAGATCGGAGACTGGTCCCACATCTGACCTTCGTAGTCCTCTAGGTGATCGGCCAGCTCATCTTTCTTGATGTTGAGCACGCGGATCTTGAGTTTCTGATCGGTCTCGGTGTTGTTTATCAGATAGTGCAGACCACGCCATGAACCTTCCATTTTGGAAATTTCCGGCGCGTGTAAAATCTCGTTCATCTGATCCGACAGAATCTGATCGATGCCGCCAATCAGAGATTTGATGGATTTGATTGCATTTCCGGATATGGCTGTTGTGCCGGACCGTTCTTGCGCCGCAACTGCGAGATTGGACACCAAAGCCTTGAGCTTCTCGCCTTCCTTGTCTTTGACGCGGAAGTCTTTTTCCAGCAAATCACTGAATTCGCCAAGATCAAGCGCCTCAGCTTCTGCGGCGGCGCCACCGGTTTTGAGTTCTTCATCAGCCACGACTTAGCCCTCCTCTTTTTCCGCTTCCACAGCCGCTTCGGCGGCTTGTTGGAGCAGTGGTTCGTTGTTGAGAAGCTGAGCGATGCGCTTTTCCGCATCCACCTTGCCATCCATGTAGCTCAGCAGTTCTTCTAGCTGACCACGCATCTTGAGCAGCTCAGCAAGCGCGGGCACCTGTTCGGCTATTTTGTCGGGTGCAAAGTCGCCCATATTTTTGAACGTGAGGTCGACAAAAAGCTCTTCGTCTTTTTCTTCTCCCTCTGCCGCAGGAAGCGTATTTGGAACCCGCGTTTTGACCCGCGGAGAGAGCGCTTCCATGAACTTTCCAAAGCGGCCAGCGTCGGTTTCCACAAAAGCGCGGTCATTGATTGGTTTTTGGGCTTCGGGCGTTTCGCTTGCACCGGCTAGGTCGGCCATGACGCCCATGACAAACGGCAGTTCGATGGTTGTTGGGCTGCCGTAGTGTTCTACATCATAAGCGATTTGGACCCGCGGGGCCCGATTGCGCTCTATGACCTTCTGCTTACTCGTGTTCATTCTTCAAAAGCCCTCCTTAGCAATGCTACTTTTTGCGGCTGTCTTCGACCCCCGCGATATTTCGAAATTCCTTCAGGCCAGACGGTGCGACTTCCTCCATCAGTTCCAGAAAATCCATTGCCACCATGCGTCGCATGCGCCGGGCGAGATGGGGGATGGGGCTGGACGGCTCCGTGCGCTCATAAAAATCCACGATCCGATCCAATGCGGATTCAACGTCTTCACGGGAATTGACCGCTGCAGAGGCCGTGGAAACAGCGTTGTGGTCTGTTGGCGCGGCACCGTTGGTCCGCACTGCGGAAGCGGCACTTGCACCGGCTTCGGGTTGTGGAGCGTTGTCATTGATCACTGCAATGGCGCTCTCTAATGTGGCTTTGATCTGCGCCAAATACTCGGCCATTTCCGACAGGGTGAGACCCGTTCCGTCGGTAATGGCGGACAGGTTTGCAAACTTCTCGACAAGAGCGGCAGTGCTGGTTTCACACTCTGCAATGCTGGTGACCATCTGTGCCGCCGCCTCGCCGTCTTGATCGGCAAATAAGCGGGACGCTGCGTTAACCCGATTGACCAAGTCTTCATGTTTGGCGGAAAGAGCGTCTTTTTCATTCTGGCTAAGACCATCAGCAGCGCGACTGAGCATGTCATAGTTGCTGAGCGAAGCTTTGGCTAAATCGTCGCCAAAAATGGCACCAATGCCGCGCGGATTGAGCACCACATCAAACTTTAGATCTCCAAGCAAACCGTTGTCGTCGTTTTCGAGCTGGCGCAGGGCATTGGCACGGGGCAGGGTGGCCATCTTTGGATCGTCCCGTTCGCGCAAGGCTGGATGCAGTGTGTCCCAATGCTGATCCAAGGTGTCGATCAGCAGTTTTAGACCAGTGTTGAGACCTTCAAATTCATTTTGCGCGTAGAGGGCTCGCACAACAATCACGAGCAGGCGCAGATCCCGCCCTTTCATTGCGAGCGCCGATGCGTCCGTTGCTACAACTGTCCAATCAACATCCGGTGTTTTTGGATTGATTGACCCGTCGTCGTTCAGGCGATGTTCACGTCCGGCTGGCTGGACCATTCGCTCAAGAGAGTGAAATTCACTCTCATTTCTGAGTTCAATACCGGACGGAGAGTCCCCCTCTAGAGGTCCGAGGAGGCTGGAAATATCCATGCCTCATTCTCCAAAATGAAAAAATTCTTAGCGACTTAAAACCCATCCAGCATCACAGAAGTTTATGATTCGAGCAAGTTTGGCTGAGCGTGGCGATTTCCGAGGCGTGTCAAATCAAACTACTTTTGGTCAGTTTCACTTTTTACGTGTAGCCACAAAGAGGTAGGCCCATTCACCGCGAAAGTCGCCATGGCTGCTACGAACCTGTGCAATCCGATCCTGAAGAAATGTCAAATATGCCGCGGCAGGCTCAACAAACGGGCGCGGCTCTTCATAGAGGGGATGACTGGCGGCGTAGGCAACAGCGATGTCCTGGCCAAATGGCGGTGCAATTTCCAGAACCAACGCCGGTGGTGCGCCGGTTTCCGGGTCAGGCCGTCCGATTGAAAACACCGCGGCCGGATCATAGGCTTTCAGTGGACGTTGCGCGCTTGGCACCAAATGTATCACGTCTCCGTTAGCATCGAAGTAGTCAAGATAAACAAAGGCGGGGTAGTCTGGAGCTTCCAGGTCAACGATCAGCCGTTGACCCGCTACAAAGTTGTAGGTCTTCACTTGGGATTGGTCTCCCACAAGCATTGGATCGGTGAACTGTTCCTCGGATTGTGGCAGATCCAGTTGGTCCAAAGATGTTAGGATGGCGCACTGTGGGGGAGGCAAAATCAACAATTGATCCTGTAACGGAAGACCTGCACCAAGTTGATTTGAAAGGGCGGATAAAAGCGGCGCGCGTTGAGCTTCGTCGCGCAAGTGGCCTCGTAATTCCAACGCGCCGGTATCCGGGTCAAAGGCGGTTTGCACCCGCGCGCAATTCGGGGCTTTAAGTGCCGCCGCGAGCGCGTCCCGCATATTTCGACCTGTAGAAGAGTCTGGACGTAAGAAGGCTGCAACAGTGTTTAGGCTGGATGCGTCAAACGATGGGGCTCCACTCCAGTCGAAGGCTGCGGCGACAAGTGGTGCGGCAGGCTTTTGCGCTGAGTATTGCGGGTGGGGTGGTGCTGCTGCGTGGATGGGTACCGATGCCGGCTTTTTGGTGTTTAGGAGGAGTTCTCCCAATTCTGCCGCAACTTGGGTGGAAAGGGCTTGCGGGGTTGAGGTTACGGGTTGGCTGATCAGACCTTCCGCTTGCACCAGAACTGCGTCAGTCGACAACGAGGGAACGGGGAAACTACCCGTGGACAGCGGAATGTGCGTGGCTGGGGAGATTAGCGTATCCGTGACCCGTGTAATGGACGTCGCAGCGCTTTCGAGAAACGCGGAGGGAAGATTCGCGCTTGCACCTACGCGCGAAGACTGCACCGCGTCGCGGGAAGTCAGCGCCGGAGTTGCGAGTGAGGGTAAACTATCGGCCTCCAGTTGCTGCGCGTCAGGTGCCGCCGGGCGGGCTTCTAACCGTGGTACCCGTGTCACCGCGAGGCTGAGACTGCTTTCGGGTTGGGTTTGCTGCGGAACCGGTGTGGGTGCCACAAGCGCCAATCCCAAAGTGGCGGCCCCGCCGTGGAGACCAAGTGAACCAAAAGTGGCAAGGACCATACGCAATCTCATGGCGTAACCACAAGGACCACTTCTGCAAGGGCGGCGGCTTCAAGGGCCTCGGTGATTGGCAACACAAACCTGAGAGGCGTTGCGCGGTGGGCATTCACGCGCAGGAGTTTTGTCTGATCGCGCTGGGCAATGTCTTTTGTCACCGCCAGCCACGTTTCGACATCATGCACCGTGCCGTTGACTGCGATCTGGCCGTCGCGAGCAATGCTAATTGTGATGCCTCCTCCAGGCATGTCTCGCCCGGATGCGGCGCTGGGCGGGACGACCTCAAATGGCGCAGTGGCATCCAAGCGTGCCACCAGCATGAAGAACACGAGCAGAAAAAAGACAACATCCACCAAGGCAATGATTGGCTCGTTTTGGGGGCGACGCTGTGGTCGGCTCAGGTCGTATTGCTGAGGTGGAGGGAGGGAAAAACGCCGGGTCATGGCTGGCTCTCAATCCGGACAACGCGGACGTTTTTTAGGCTAGCCAGTGCCAACGCATCTAGAGTATCGGTCAAGGAGTAAAGAGGGGCGAAACCAGAGGGCAAAATCAGCACCTGCGGGGGTGGGACTTCTGCCGCTAAGGAATTTAGAGCTTTGGCTTGATTTGTTTCGTCAATCCAGAGACCGCGCAGGTTCATGGTACCTGCGCTGGAGATCCGCAAAAGAACGCGTGTGCCTTCATTTGTGGTGCTTTCCTGTTGGCTTTGGGCTGGGAAATCCGCCTTTCGAGTGACTGGGATCATGTCAAGATCCAGGTAAACGGAGGTCACCATGAAATAGACCAGCAGAATAAACAGCACATCGATCAGAGGCACCAGAGAGATGCGTCCACGCGCGGCCTGTGGGCGGTCCAAAGTCATTGTGACGACTCCGGAGAGTTTGTTGGGCTAGGCTTTGGAGCAGCCGCCAAACGAATCCCGGCCAAGACGGTCTCGACTTCTTGCGTTTCGGCTTCGGCCCGGGCGGTGAGCCAAGCGGCTTCTGCCAGCGCAGGAATGGCGACGACCAGCCCCGCTGCGGTGGTTAGTAGAGCTTGCCAAATCCCGCCTGCAAGAATGGATGCATTTGCCGCGCCTTCGGCAAGTTCCAACGATCGAAAGGATTGGATCATACCAAGCACGGTGCCCAAAAGGCCAAGTAAGGGCGCGACCATCCCAATCAGTTCCAAAGTGCGAATACCGGAGAAAAGGCGCGTCACCTCGCGTTGTGCCGCGGGGTGCAGCGTTTCAGAGACGTGAGCGCCGCCTTGTCCTAGCTGCAGACGACTTGCCGCTGCTTCAGCTATCTGATCAGCCGCGGCTTGGCCCCTTGGAGGGGCGGGTACTGTGCCTTCCTCTAAGGCGATTAGCCAGCGAGTACGCGCATCGCTCCCCCTTGTGCGAAGCCCCAGGTTAATGAGGCGTGCGAGAAACACTGCAACTGACAGGACAGACAACAGCCCCAACAGAAGGAGCACCGGCAGCGCGGATCCTAGATCAAGAATGTTTGTCATTTGATCAGCGGCACCGCGGCCCGGCTTGATAGAGTGACAATTGGATAACAGTCGCGAGGCTCTGCGTTTTGTGGCGTGCATGCGGGGATGTCATGCAAAAGCAACTCGCCAATCTGGGGGCAAGTGATGTCCGGGAACTCGAAGAGTTTGAGGGACGTGCGGGCCACTGGAATTGGCGCGGCGTCAACGGTCAGCAACTGGTTGATGATCCCGTCGGTGTCCAAAATGGCAAAGGACAATTCTAAGGCCTCAAAGCTTATGCCCGCTTCGTTGCGGAATAGGAAGAAGGCCTGACAGGTGGCTTCGCCAGCTTCCAGCTTATTGAGCTCCACAGAAAGCTGCCCAGTGAGTTGTTCCTGCGACTGTGAGGGCGTGGTCAGCGTAAGAGAAAGAAAAAATGTCAGTGTCTGGAAAAGGGTCTTTCGCAATGGATCGCTCCTATGGCTGAAACGAAACAAGCCTAGCCAGTGAGACGATTCTTGTAAAATCCCGCCCAGTCGCGCGTCTTCGCCTAGGCTCAATCAAAGTGATACAGAACGGGGCATCGACACAAACTTGATGGCTGTGCTACCTTCATTTTGACTTGGCAGTGTGTCGAGTAAGGTCCGTGCCGCAAATTTTGTGCCGCAAGGGCAGTGAAAGGAGTTGAGCGTTTTGGACGTTAAGACCCCGCAGACAAAGACCCACGCGGAGCAAGCAAATACGCATATAGATGGCGTGGTGATTGGACTTTTGCTTGGTTTTGAGGATGGGAAACCACTGGTGGTGTTTCCGGGGAATCCCGAGGATGTAGCCCTAGCAGCCCGCAGCCTTTGCCCGCTTTCTCCCAAGGAGGTCGGCGGTGAGGTTGCGCTGCTTTTTGAGGACGGCGCATGGGATCGGCCCTTGATCGTGGGGCGCATTTTTGACCCAGTCAAGGCATCAGATGCGCCTCCAATGCAAGTAATCAGCGATGGTCAAACGCTTAAGGTGACTGCGGAACAACGTATTGAACTGCGCGTCGGAAAATCGGCAATTGTGATGGAAGCGGATGGTCATATCACTATTCGTGGCAAACATTTGGTCAGCCAGGCTTCGGGGGCAAACCGTATTCGGGGTGCCTCGGTAAACCTTAACTGATGTCTGTGCCGATCCTGAAAGACATCGTGCGCCAACATGCCGAAGAGGCGGCACATCTGTGGGTAACTTACGACTGGCATCTTCTGAACCCCGATGAAAACCCCGATATGGATGAGGAGCGGCTGGATCGGTTGATCGAGAGGCTTGAGGCGCATTTGGATGCGATGCGGGTGGCCGGAAAACACGGGCTAAAAATTGCGCAGGAGCGGTATGAAGAGTTTCCCGAAGCAGGAGAGCTGTTTTTATTGCGCATGTTGCAGCCGGAAGCGGCTAACTTGCGTGTGCGTGAGCTAGACTTGGAGGCAGTGCGGGAGTTTTTGGCGGCTAAGCTGGAAGGTTACGCAACGCCGACCTGATTAATACGGGTCCAAACGGCACCATCGAATGTCAAAACATCCTTGTCACCCAGGCTCCACAGTTTTTGAGGGCCACGTCCGAGGTTGTAAAATGAGCTCGCCAGCGTCATGGGCTCGAGCGCTGGTGTCAATCCGTCTGCCTCATTCCAAGTCATCAAGGCGCGCATCATGGCGCAATAGACCTCACCATTAAACTCCACTATGCCCCAGATGTCTTGCAACGGTGACGGCGGTGTAGAAACTAAAAATTCGTCGCGCCGTCCTTTAGCGACAATTCCGGTCATTCCGCCTGCATATACAAATCCATCTGATGCGCAGTGCACGCAGGTGAATGCCAAGTTCGTAGCGCATTGGACAGGTGACCAGGTGGCGCCATCAAACCACCAGACAACGCCATCCCGCCCCGCTGCATACATCTCGTTTTGGGAAAATCCATCGATGGCTTCAAGATGGTTTTGTGGGAACTCTTTTCTCAAGTTGGCGTCTGGACCAAACTCGGTCCAGGTACCGTCCTCGCTTCTGCGGTATGCAGCGAGGTTTCCCCCGCAGGCGACCACGTCGTTGTCCACTTCTGCCACACCGCGAACAGGGTTTTCAGCGCCGTTGATTTCCTCCAATGGCCCTACTGCTCCATCCTCAAAAACCACCGCCTCTCCGTAATGCCCTATTGCGACGACCCGCTTGCCATCGCGCGCCCAAGTAAGATCAGAGACTTCAAAGTCCACAAAAGACAATTCGGTCCCCAATTCAGGCGTTAGAGTGTAGATAGCTGCGTGAGGATCCTCAAACTGGTAGGCGAAATCATCCATGATCAAGGCCATGCACGCCAAATCATCGCTTTGCACCGCGGCGCGCGTTAAGGACATTTTGTTAAAGAAAGGCCGCATGTGTTCTCTTTTCCACGTTATGAGCCGCGCAACATCTGGGCTCTCTCTCTTGTATAGGCCATGGCCGCGCTCTCAACCTTACTGCTTTTGCCACACCGCTCTCCTCTGAGCTGGCGAGACGGTGGCATGCCTAATGTGTCACAATGGTAGGAGTCTAACTGCGCCTGCAAACAGGCGGGGGAACAATCGGAGAGTGGAAAGACGACGTCCATTGAGCGTATTGCTTCGTTGCGCATGTCCTCATAAGAGCAGGTCTCCATTTCCTGAATTTGGATTGTTTTCCGTCCTGGAGATTGGGCGGTGATGACCCCAACGCTGTTGGAACTGGAATTGGCGGAGACAAACGCGCTCATTTCCGTATGCATCATGCCGTGCGATCCGGTTGTGTTTGAACAGCCTTCTGCGCATACGCAGGGTGCGTCTGCCGCTGCGTATGGTGGCGCGGATTTTCCCGGTGGCCAATCTGGATTTGCCATGCGGCTGAAAATGCTTAGAGGTTTTTCGTCCGGTTTTGGGTTTTCCCCTCTACCTTTGTTGTAGAACGCGGAGGCTGGCACCATGTGGTGGCCAGTCTGTCCTGGACAAGGACAATTGTTGGTGCCGGAGCCGCCGTAGGGAGGCAGCTGGCATGCCAGTGCCGCCAAGCAATCATTTTGCTGAGCCTTGTTTGAAATCTCGATGACATCCGCATTGTCTTTGAAATCACCTTGATCGGTGGAAATGGTCGTGTTGTAGCCGTCACGGGTGCCTATTTCCTTGGCCCGCTCGCCAACTTTCTTGTCTAAGCCTGTGCTTTTGCAGACTTCGTCCGTTGTCTTGCCATCGCAGGCCTCAGCAACTTTTCGCTTTTCACTTTCACAGGGGTCAGGACTTCCCGGCACATGGGGTTTGCCAATCTTAGGCCAGGGGGGCGTGTTGGGGGGCGAGCCGTGATTGTCGGTTTGAATATCGGAAAACCGGGTGACGTTCTTACCCTCGGCCTTCACGTTCATCGAATAGGCTTGAGAGTAGGCTTTGCCGGTGTTTTTGGAGCTGATTACGCCTTTTTTCGCAGCGCAGCCCGCCTCATCTCCGGTTGTCTTACTGAAGTAAGAAGAGTTTTTCTGATTGACAGTTTTGCCGCCGATTTTGACCGACCCCGTGCCTTTGTCGGTGTCTCCATCCGAACCGAAGTTTGGATAAGGTACTGGCACGCCAGGTGGAGTGGCCGGGTTTTCTGGAGGGGTCATACAGACGTCGGGTGTGGCGGCGATGACCTTGTTGGCCTGTGCCTTGCAGCTGACTTCGAGGCTGTTGGCAAAAACGGTCATGCGGCATCCCCCTGACGAACATCTCCTCGGTTGGGCGTTTGGAAGATTGCGGCGCCGCAGGCGCCATCATCGCCCGAGCCTTCGACCATGATAAGATGACCATCTGCATAGCCTTTCTCAAAAGCTTCAAGCCCCCAGGCCACCATCAAAGGCACAAACGCAGCGCCAATGTTGCCGAGACAATCCGCCGGGCTCCATATTGGTTGAGGATCACGGTGCAGGCGCATGGTACGCTGCATCGACAAGGCACTCTGTTTGAAGAAAAAATGTTCCCCGGAGACATCAGACAGTCGAAAATCTATCCGCCCAAAATCCTGTAGGGCTGACATTTCCAGGGCGTCCCGGTAGGCTTGTGTCATGCCGTCTGCACGCAAGGGTATGTCTAGCCCGTCTTTGTCTAATCCGTTGTAGAGAAAAGCCTTTTCTCGGGTGAGGCCAAGCCCAGCCAATGCAAAATGTGTGGCTTCTCCGGCGGTGCAGAGAATGGCGGCAGCAGCTTCTCCTGGGATAAACCCATTGGCGTTCTCGGCCGTCAGAAGACGGTTTTCACGTAAGTAGTGCGCGACTGTTGGGCCGGTCAGAAGCGTGTCTGCGCCAACGATCAGAACGTGCTCAGTCTCACCGTCCTTAAGCGATCGTCTCGCCCGTTCCAGCGCCACAAAGCCGGAGGGGCGCCCATGGGTGACCACTTGGCATTTGGTTTGGGGGGGGAGGCCCGCGAATTTCAGAACCTTTTGGGCAAAACTCTCGGGATCACGCACTGGACGACCGGGGCGCTCATGTTCCGCCAGACAAAAAATCACCTCTAGGTCGGCTTTGACAGATACATGCTCCGCCAATGAGTCAACGACGGCACCGGCAGCCAGATGGGCAAGACGCTTTTCTCCAATCCAGTTTTTGGGCAGCGGCACCGGTGCCCCTAGCAACCAATCGCCGCCCGGCACGACAAACTGAGTTTCTGCAAAGCCGTCAATCGCTCCGCGTAAGGCCGCTGCAGATGCGGCCCGGTTTAAGCCAACAGCCGTAACCATGCCCGCGGAGATGATATTAAGGCCAAGTCCTTTGAGTGTCGTCATGACAAGGCCTTTGTGTCTGTTTCCGTTGGGATGGGCGTCTCGCCCGGCAGACGGAAGCGTCGGCCGCGTGGATGGTAGGTTTTGCCTTGCCGTTTTGCACGCTCAAGACCTTTGGCTGGAGCTCCGATCCATGCCTCAGTGATTTCAGTGATGATGCGCTTTAGCGGCACGTCCACACGCCAAACCATCGACATCCGCCGGGCCTCGGTATCAAACAGCAGCGTGTCCGGTCGCACAACGCCAGAATAGGCTTCCTCCCACCCACGAAATAATCGAACAGGGAGATCGGTTTGCGGCAATTGGAATTGCTCGCGACCTTTTGGCGTGAGGTTGAGCGTGGTAACGGGAGTGCCTGTGACAGGTGGTGGGATCTGCTGATCTTTGTCTACCTGCTGATAGTATCGCTCGTCAAAATCACGGGGCAAGAAAGGAAAAACTTCATCTTGCCACTTCTGGTCGTAGGTACCCGCCCATTTCAGCCGATCTGCGTGGGCACGGGAAATCGGCCCCAGCGCCATAGGCCGGTAGTCTTCATAAGGCGAAGTGACTTCAATTCCGGGTTCTTCGGTCAGAGGCAGAGGCTCACCGCTGAGGCGCTCCTGATTGCGCGGCGTTGCAAAGCCGCGTCCTACAGGGTTGGCTGCGTAAGAGTGCGGGTTTTCCTCATCTGGATCGAGGTGATCGGTGCCGCCAAAAGCGACATCATAAGAAAAGGGTAAGCGGCTGAATGGATAGGGATCAGTGGCCATGATTGCCGGGCCGACAACCCGCCATTCACGATGCCCCACCACCACCAGCGTTTTGTGCCAATCCCCAACACGTATGCCAACTTGCACCCGTTCGGCCCTTTGCCCGTCTGGGGCATAGGCTGAGCCTTGAACCACCACATCACAGGCAGGCTTACGAAAGGCAAAATCGGTTTCCCACAAGGTGGCGGAGTACCCAGGCTCTCCGGTGTGTTGATCTGCCATTACCAGTGGTGTCTGCTCTGTCTCAGGCAGAAGGCGCATTGGTGCTCCGGGATTGTCTGGGAACGCCCAAGTGCCTTTGATCACCAAAGAGAAGTATTCCCGCCCGGCCACATCCATGCCCATGGTGTGCTGATGCAAATAGCCGTGGCGGTTGTAGACTTTCATCTCTGTCCGCTCCCGAGGTCACTCAAAATGATAAGAAAAGCCATCCTCTCCGCCGGTGACCGTGACTTTGGAGAGCTCCTTGCCCTCCAGATTATGGTTGAGGATGCGGCGGCTTAATTCGGGCATCAGCGTGTTGGTCAGGATGGCGTCGATCATGCGTCCGCCACTTTCAATTTCCGTGGCGCGGGCCTTGATTACATCCATGGCGCCTTCGCCGATCACAAGATCCGCCCCGTATCCTTCGCCCAAGCGCTTGGCGATGGATTTGAGTTTAAAACCTGCAATCGCCTCGATCATCGAGTCCGACAGCGGGTAATACGGAATGGTAACTACTCGACCCAGCAGGGCGGCGGGAAAGACCTTGAGCAAAGGCGCGCGTAAAGACTGGTTCAGTTCGTCCATGTCAGCCGGTTGTGCGCCGTTTTCCGTCATGGCCATGATCTCGTCAGAGCCAACATTGGAGGTTAGCAGGATCAGGGTGTTTTTGAAATCAATCCGACGCCCTTCACTGTCATCCATCATGCCTTTGTCAAAGACTTGAAAGAAGATCTCATGCACGTCGGAGTGGGCTTTCTCGACCTCATCCAACAGCACAACTGAATAGGGGCGGCGACGCACCGCTTCGGTCAGGATGCCGCCTTTGCCGTACCCAACATAGCCCGGAGGCGCGCCTTTGAGGGTAGAAACCGTGTGGGCCTCCTGGAACTCTGACATGTTGATGGAGATGATATTGTCTTCGCCGCCATACATCAGTTCAGCCAAGGCCAATGCGGTTTCTGTTTTACCAACGCCAGACGGCCCGCAAAGCATAAAAACACCCACGGGTTTCTCGGGAGGTTTAAGGCCCGCAGCGGAGGTCTGAATGCGGTTGGCAATCATCTCCATTGCATGATCCTGACCCACAACACGTTGAGCAAGATCTTGGGCTAAACAAAGCGCGCGCTCAGTTTGGCTGGCCATCATCCGGCCCATGGGAATGCCGGTCCAATCCTGAACCACACTTGCCACTGCCTGTTTGTCGACAGCTGGCAGAATGAGGGGCGTTTCTCCCTGTGCATGTGTCAGGGCTGTCATACGTGCGCGCAGAGTGGCCAAGGTTTCTTCGCGGTCAAAGGGGGGCGCTGCAGCTGCGGTGGCGTCGTTTGCCGCTGAAGTGCCGTCTTCGGCTGGATCCTCGGGATCCAGCTCAGCAGGGTCAGCGTCGCCGATGTCTCCGGTGTCATCCACCGCCGCACCCGCGCCACGCAATTGCGCGCGTAATTCCAGGATTTCTGCGACCATGTCTTTTTCCGCATCCCAACGCGCCGTGGCGGCGTCAAGTGCACTTTCGGCCATTTCCAGAGACGCTTCTACAGCTGCCTTGCGATCCCCCACGACGATGCCAATCGCTTCTTCGCGTTCAATGATACCCTCCTCTATCTCCAACGCTGCGAGGCGGCGTTGAATGTCCTCAACCTCTGCCGGCGTGGCGTGTTGGCTGACCGCCACCCGTGCGCAGGCTGTGTCCAAGAGGGAGATGGCTTTGTCCGGCAATTGTCGAGACGGGATGTACCGATGAGACATCTTCACTGCGGCTTCGATGGCTTCATCCAAAAGTTCGACTTGATGGTGCTTTTCAAGGACGCCAGCGACGCCGCGGCACATTAGAACGGCCTTGTCTTCATCCGGCTCTTCGACCTTCACGACTTGAAAGCGGCGCGTCAGGGCTGGATCTGGTTCGATGTGTTGTTTGTATTCCGCCCAGGTCGTGGCCGCGATGGTGCGCAGTTCGCCGCGTGCCAAGGCGGGTTTGAGCAGATTTGCTGCATCACCTGTTCCCGCGGCTCCACCCGCACCAATGAGAGTGTGGGCTTCGTCGATGAAGAGGATGATGGGCGTGTCGGAGCCTTGCACTTCGTCAATCACCGCCTTCAGGCGTTTTTCAAATTCGCCTTTGACGGAGGCCCCGGCTTGCATCAGTCCGATGTCGAGCATCTGCAGATCGACATTACGCAGCTGGGGGGGCACGTCACCGCGCGCCAGGCGCTGGGCAAACCCTTCAACCACCGCCGTTTTCCCGACGCCTGCTTCCCCGGTCAGGATAGGGTTGTTTTGCTTGCGACGCATCAGAATGTCGACGATCTGGCGGATTTCAGGGTCACGGCCCACCACAGGGTCCATTTTGCCATCACGGGCGCGTGCAGTGAGATTGGTTGCGAATTGCGCCAGTGCGGATTTGCCACCCGGTGCTTTCTTGCCTGCAGGTGCTTGATCGTCAGCTTTGGTGGCTGGGGCTTCAATGGAGTCTGCCAGTAAATCCTCAAGCTGTGCGGCCATTGCGGGGCCATCCAGTTTGTCGAATTCAAGGCTGATCTTGAACAACAAGCCTTCCAAAACGGGAACCTGTAGAGCTCCTAGAAGGACATAGGCTGAGCGCACGGTGTCGTCGCCAAACTCTAATGAACCAAATTGCCAGGCTTCCTGAATGGCGCGGAAGATATGGTCGGAAAACTCCTCAACGGACCCTGCGCCGTGGCGGAGGGCGTCAGTAGCGCGCAGCACATCGCCGTCAAACGTGTGGCGATCTACACCCGCCGCCTCCAGCAAAAGTGCAAAATCCGACCCGTCGGTGTCAGCCAATTGGGTGATAAAATGCACAAGCTCTACATAAGGATTGCCGCGGCGTTTTGCGGCCTGGGCGGCTTCTGAAAAGGCTTTCAGACAAGTTGGATTGAGCTTGCCCACAAGCTCTTTGCGTTTGATGGAATCCTGCGACCCGCGTGAAGACATATCAAAGTCCTCCGAAAAAGGGATGACGACCAACAGCGATGAAAAAATAAAATTCAGGTATACTGAGCATATTAGCCGCGTTTCGCATTTGAATCGACACCTTTGAAATTCCGCCCTCTTGTTAGGAGCTTTCTATGAAGACGCCTCTGCCTACGGATATTTTTAAAGTTGGTCAGATATTGAACAACACCTATGAAATTAAGGGTGTTTTAGGGCGCGGCGGAACCGGTGAGGTCTATCTGGCGTGTAATCAGATCAATAACCGAGAGGTGGCGATTAAGGCGTTAAACGCGCAGTTCTCGGGCAATGAAGACTACGTCGAATTGATGAAACGCGAAGACCAAATGCGGTCGATTCGACATGATGCTGTCGTGCGATACATCGAAGTTTCCAAGTCTGATGACGGGCACGTTTTTCTGGTCATGGACTATATTGACGGGCCTTCCCTCAATAAGATCATGACCGAGCAAGGCATGTCTGAGCGCGAATTGCTGATTGTTGCGCATCGCGTGCTTGAAGGTTTGAAAGCCACTCATGCTGAAGGCATTATCCATCGTGACTTGTCTCCGGATAACATCATTCTGGCCAATGGATTTCCCGAGAAAGCGACCATTATCGATTTTGGGATCGCCAAAGATACCGCCGCTGGCGCGCGTACAATTGTCGGAAACGAATTTGCTGGAAAGTATGAATATGCGGCACCCGAACAACTGGATGGTCGCGTTGAATTTCAAACCGATATTTATGGTCTGGGGGCAACGCTGCTCGCCGTGTGGCGGGGGGTAGTCCCGGATTTGGGCGCGATGCCCGCTGAAATTGTCCGTCGCAAAGCGAACCGGTTGGATACCGAGGGTGTACCCGATCCGCTGAAGGAACTGATTGATTGGACCACCAGCCCTGATATGAGCAAACGTCCAGCAAGCGCGGCCGCGGCGATCACTTGGCTGGAAGGGAAATTGCGACCCAATCAACAGGATGAGAGCCAGAACGATGTCTGGAAAACACGGTGGGGGAAACTTGCCCTGGTGACAATCTGCGGCCTGGGGGGCGCAGCTGGTCTTCTCTGGTACTTGGACGTTTTGACGCCAGAGTTACCCACTGCGACCCCTTATGAATTCCTTGCCGTTTACGAGTCAGACGGCAAAGCCCTCATCGAGTCTCATGTTCCAGATGACGCCTCCGCTGATCTCTTACGACGCGCTTTTCGCGAAGCAACGGGAGTGGCTCCCCCTGAAGGCAGCATGACTTTGGCGCAAGGTGCGCCGTCTCCACAATGGGCTTCAGATGTGGCCGCGCTTTTGAAGATTGCATCAGAGCTTGAAGGGTGGCGTGTGTCTCTAACAGACCTTACCGCGCAAGTTGTTGGTGTAGCCTCAAGTAGCCAACAGCGGGCAGAAATTGCCGATGCGTTTGCTGCTCAGGCACAGTCCTCCAAAATTTCAGTAGAGACCGATTTGGTGGCAGGGCCGGTTGTGTTAGGTGCGCAATCATTGATCCCACAACTGGCAACAGTTGCGACGTGCGGAGCGCTCTCGCTTACGCGTGATAAGGACGCCAAATATGCGCTTTTTGATGATGTCTCTGTTGTAGGCGACGTCGCCGGCGTCGAAGACGCCTTGGCCATTCAAACCCGTATTGAACCTTTGATTGGCGACCGCCAACTCAAGGTAGAAACACGGGTTTTAAATGACGACCTTTGCGCCATACGTGCCGTGCTTCCGCAAATTTTGGCCCAAACCGTTTCCGTACGGCTTGGGCAGGGCGATACCGGAGAAGACTCTCTTTCCGGTATTTTTACGACCGGCGAAAACCCGGTGGTCGACATTCGAATGCCTGCAAGCATAAGCGGTGCATCTCTTTGGGTGATGGTCGTAGATAACACTGGCAAGGTGTTTCATGTTTTACCGAACGTCTACGACACTGAAAATCAAATTGATGCCTTGGGGGAAGTGGTCGCTGGCATTCGCCAAATAAGGGTTCTTTGGCCAGTTTCAGCTCTCTCTCAGGATCCAAGAAAGTTCGCGATCGAAGTGACGGAAGGGGACTACGGAAAATCTGAAGTCATTGCTATTCTGTCAAAATCCCCCCTGTTTGAAATCAGACGACCAACAGAGGAAAGCGTGGCATCTGTGGCGGCAGCGCTTGAGGAATTGATGGCGCATCGGGCCGAGGACATTCTGGGCGTGGCAACGCGTATCATAGATGCGCGGCCTTGACTGGTGATGAGTGCGCTCGAGCTTTGCACAAGCTTTCCGGCAATCGCTTCGCGCTGGGCCGAGGCCGAACGGCATGACAAGTTTGAAGGGCGCGATTTGAATGAAAGGGAAAAATTGCGCTTATTGATGGCGCGGCCGCTTGAGGTCGAAGGTGAATGCCTGCCCCAAGGATTTTGCTGCAAGGTGAGAATTTGAGAGAATTATGCTATTTTGAGCCAGTTAATTTGTGGGAGGTTGTTTTGGATCTCAAATTTTTTGCTCTCCGGTCTAGAGCTGTTCTTGGTGCCGTAAGTGCTTTGGTGTTGGCAATCTCAATGGCGCCTACCAACGCAGAACCTTTGTTCAATGTCACCGTTACGAGCAATGGCACTACGACGGAAACGTCCTTCACAAATGCCGTTGATTTTATTGATCAAACAACCACGTCGGAAGGCCTAACAGGCCTGAATCCCGCTTACACAATTTCTTCGATCGCCACAGTGATGGGAGACTTCCGAGGGGTCGACTACTCCCTTACATACCCTGATAGGGGATCTACGCTGATTTTCGAAATACCCGATTTGGACATCAGTCAAACGTTTTCGGAGGCCACTCGTGAAGCGAGCGAGGATGCATTAGACGACTATTTGGTCACTAACCAAGACAACATTCTGACAAGGCTTGGCGAGTTCTTAGTACGGACAACAGCGACGGATCCTGTCGCCGGCAACCCGGCGTCATTGCAAGCGAACATGATCTCCAGTGACTTTGGTCTTGGCTCAGGCTTTGGCGGGAACGGTAGTGTGAAGGTGAATGATGACAACACTGTCGAAGAGACGTCTGGTGGCATCCCTGGCTTAGCAGCCCGCTTGGGGCGGTTTTCAGTAGACGGGAATGACGGCACAGTAATTGAGCTGCCTCTTTCCTATGTGAAACCACTGGCGGATCCGCGTTGGGCGGTCGTTCTGGAAATGCCGCTGACCTATGTCGATATTGGTGGTTCGCAGTCCTATTCGGCGTCTCTTGGAGGTGGCTTGCGCGTTCCCGTGTTAGATAACTGGTCCTTGACCCCAAGTGTGCGTGTTGGCGGCGTGGGATCAGACGATTTTGGGGCATTTGCCTTTATGTATTCGGGTTCGGTCACATCCTCATTCCGGTTCACAGCCATGGGGCTGGATTTTAATCTCGGCAACATGCTCAGCTATATTTCTACGACTGGTAGTCCCAATGACGGAGAAAAAAGCCCAGATTATGATCTGCAAAATACAGTGACTCGAAACGGTTTGTCAGCGTCGGGACGCACTAACTGGCGGTTGTTCGATCAGCCAACCACTTGGGAAGCTTCCATCGTCAATACGCAGATTTTTGGCGATGACATTTACATTGATAATTTCACTGACTTTGCCATTTCGCTTGGAACGGTGCAGTCGCGGAATGGGTTGACATGGGACGCCGCGCGACTTGGCATAACTTACACGATTGGGAACCACGGGTTTAAAAAGGTTAACGTCAATTTTGGGTACAAGTTTTAGTTTGAGTGTCAGCGCCTTGTTTTGGCCAAGTAAAGGCTGCTGACGCTTATTCGTGTGAGGGGAGGATAAACAGGTGTCGAACGCTGGGACATCACGCCCAGAGACCCGAACTAAAAGGGGATTAAAAGCCGCCGCGGTCTTTTTTGCAGCGGCAGTGATCTGGCAAGTTTCGGCCCTCGCCGCATTTGCCTCGGACAGAGTTGCGTTGCTGGTTGGTAATGGAAACTTTGATAACCCAGCGCTGTCTCTTGCCAATCCATCCAATGACGTAAACGATTTGGAAGCGGCGTTGTCTGCTTTAGGATTTCGGGTGTCTGTTTTGCGGGATGGTACGCGTCAGCAGATGTTGGAAGAGTTGTCTCGATTTACAATCGCGGCCAAAGGCGCGGAAGTCGCGCTGTTCTTTTTTGCGGGGCATGGTGTTCAGTATACGGGGGAAAACTACCTCATAGGTCGCGATTTTTCAGTTGCTGAAACGCGCACTCTTCTGAGCAGTTCCGTAACGCTTTCTGAAATTCGTCGCGCTTTGGAGCGCGCCCGTCCGAAGACTGGATTGATCTTTGTTGACGCGTGCCGGGATGCTCCTTTTGACATTGCGGAAATTGAGCAATCGGGGTTGGCGCGAACTTCGGGCGGGGCGGGGCTTATGTTTGTTTATTCAACGGATCCGGGCAATGTGGCCTTTGACGGTGCGGGTCGAAACAGCGTCTTCACCGCCGCTTTGCTTGACCATATTAAAACACCAAACTTGGATGTACGTCTCTTGATTGGTCGGGTCAGGCAGCAGGTCGTGATCAAAACAGCGGGCAAACAGGTGCCATGGGTCGAGGAAGCTTTGCTAAACGAGCTAACGTTTGCTCAGACCGAGGGGCTATCCGGTCCCCGCGATCCGGTGGTCGCAGATATGCAGCGTTGGCAAATGGTCGCGCAGGATGGGAGTCTTGAGGCTGTTCAAGGATATTTGGCGACATACCCAAATGGTACGTACGCAGACATCGCTGCTTCGATTTTGGCTCTTGGAGGCAGCTCGGCGTCAAAAGCCGCTTCCCAAACATCATTGGAAATTGTGGGTGACAACCCGGATGCGGCAATTGCTGCCTTACAAATGCTTGGGTTTGTGCCGCCCGACATGTCGCCAAAGACCTTTGGTGATGCTGAACTGGGAGCGGCTTTTGAGCGGTATCAGTCTACCGCTACGGCAACAGGAGATGCTGATTTTGGCAGGATGATAGACGACGCTACACGGTTGTCGATGATGTTGGCCTCAACCACGGCGCAACGGATGCGTACCGATCTTGTCGCCCTGAACGGAGTCGAACGCACTTTGACTATCGCAGAAGATGCCTTGAGGGACTTTGAGGCTATCGCGGCGGGCAACGATGAATATCTTGCAGAGTTGACACAGGCGAGGCGCGATGTGGCAGCAATAAGGGACGCGCGGGACACCGTATTGGAACGATTAGACGGCAGCCGGCAGTATTATCGCAGTTTATTGGATCAGTCCGTTTTGTTTGTCCCAGAAGACGCCTCACTTGCTTTGCTTAACTTCAGCGGGGGCACACGTGGTGCGCTAAACGTTAATCAGCGGGCGATGGCCGACACGGGCCAGTTTTTGAAACATGTCCACAGTTCCAGAATTTCCGAGGTGGGCAGCATGTTCTGGCTCACCGATTTTCTCCCCAAGCAGAAAGAGTGAACCGATGCCAAAATTTCGTATGTCGCCCGCAATTACCGTTGGCCTTTCAGTGTGCCTTTTGTCTGCTTGTGAAACTTCTGACGATCCTGCTGACGGCGGTTTTGTCTCCGGAGTTGCGGGCATCACCTCAGGTACATACCAGGCGCGAGTGGACACCCTCGAAGCACAGGCCGCGGCGGAACAGGAACGCAACGCGGATTTGAGGCGACAAATCAACGCTGCGGAGGCTGATTTGTCCTACCAGCAGTCCAAACTCAAAGTGCAATTGGCGTCAACGCAAGGGGTTAGCAGGCAAATGTCCAGCGAAGTCAATCGCGTGATAACCTATGTGCCGCCGACGCAAAACTCGGACGCCAAGCTTTCGGACTTGCAGCGTACCATCGCGGAGGCCAAGTCTCTGAGCGTCGAGTTGGCGCAGCTCTCCAATTGAGTTTGAGACTATAGATCAACCGCCAGGGCTTCGGCCACAGAACGCATCTCTGAAATACGCTTGCTTAAAGTTGCCATTTCCTGGTTCATGGATGCAGTTTGGTATCCCTGCGACGACAAAATCGAGCGGGTTTCGGAAAAGAGCTCATTGTAGTTTTCTCCGACTTTTAGGGTTTCCGCTGCCTCGCGGGACAAACGGGCATCCCGCGTCGCGTCGGGCTGCGGTCGGTTTTGTTTTTCTTTCAGGGCGGCACGCATCGCTTGAAGGCTGTCTTCCATTCTGGCGTTGGTGCGCTGAAGGTCCGAAAAAACCTCGGTAAGAAGGCGCTCTTGTTGTGAGTATTTTTGCTGTAGTGACCTTACGTATGACCCTGCCGTGACACCGGCCACGAACCCAATTTGTGCCCCTCGGAATCCACCCTCGGACCCGTCAATTAACGCGCCTATTGCCGCGCCGGCGGCTGCACCAATCAGCGCGCCTTCGCCAACGGTGCGCTGCAAGGCTTCTCGACTTTCCCTTAGTTGTTTTTCTGAATCTGTCTCTGGTTCCCAGGTCATCACCTCGCCGCTGTCACAGGAGGCCAAGACAAATGCGCTTCCGAACACCAAAAAACAGCGTCTTCCGATAGTATTTTCCATAATCCCAATCCTCAAAATTCGATCGTGCTTTGTGGATGTCAATGAGGAAGCGATGATCTTTCCCTTGACATAGTCGTGGAGAGAAATGTCCCAACGATGCTTTGCAAACGCGCTCAAATTGCGCTGTTTGAAACCATCTTACACCAAATCGCGCGTCACGCGCAGGAAATGGGGTAACTCATTTTGGATATTGTGAGATCTTATAACAGATTGCCGCTCCTGCTTGACGCCGGCGCCAGTGGGATACACTCATCCGGTTTGATCTGACAGGTTTTTTGGCACGTCGCATCCGCCCAAAGAGGGGAGACGAGACCGCCACGAGGTTGAGCGATCGGGTGAACAATATCTGGACCGGACTGGACGGCTTGAAGGGCGAAGACAGCGTTGCTGAACGATGTCGGCGTGAGGACATAGCTGGGGGCCGCGACCAAAGCGAGCCAAAAGTTCCTCGAAGTTGGGAGGAACTTTTGGCACGAGCCGCGGCGCGGACCTGGAAACAGTTGGGCGCAAAGTGCAGCGCCGTGTGGCTCGCGATTTTGGAGTAGGTGGTTGCAGAACAGATCCTTGAACTGCGCCAGCTTCACCGTAAGTCCACACTTCCGCATCCGGCAAAATCAAACATGTCCATACAGGAAAAAACGTTACCCCAGATCAGTTCCTGAACGCCCAGGCTACGTCAGGCGCCTCTGAGGAGCAGCTCCTCGGGGGCGATATCGACCTCAATTCCCGGTTGGTCTAGACCGCGCAAAAGACCCTGGGTCATACTCCCTGGCCGCGCTCTTACCCATAACACCTTGGTTTGAGCTGAATGTTACTATCGTGATTCGGTTAAGGTTATTGCGCACCCCAAGAGAGCATCCTTGGAGATGAGTAACTGGCTAGCGCCCCTCAACGTCCTGACGTTTACACGTGGTGTGTGTAGGCGAAAATCAGTCGATTATTGAAGAAAATGCGTCTAAACAATCACTTGCAGAGGCATGGCTGCTGGAGTGGCCAGTTTGGGGATGGGGAACATGACGCGTAGCAAACCTGTTCAACTCGTGTTGGCGCAGAATGACACAACGGTTTTGCAAACCAAGGAAGTTGATATTCGCGTGTCCAAGTCGACGAACACAGTGCCATCCGGAAACCAGTGGGGGCTAACGCACTTTCAAACCCGCGGCCCAGATGTTGTGGAGGTCAAAAGTGATCGCGATCCTGGCTATTTGTTCTCCTTGGTCCGCCTGTCGGGGGCGTTTGGCGTCGAATTGGATCACGGGGTCACCTATGATGACGCCTCGACGGGATTGACACGCCCGTGGAAGGCGGACGCCCGGTTTCAGTTTTTTACAGATGACAGCGAGATTTTCACAACTCTGGCGCCTTATGATGTCGTGGGGCAATGATTCGGGGATCGTCTTCCGAAAGAGCTTCAGGGCATCATGTGTCTGTCAAAGCGGGAGACCATCCATAGGCCCTGTGCCACGCCAGCACATGTGCTCTCTGCGTTGCGCGGCGCGCTGTTGAGCCCGTCGCCTGTGCGGCCAATGTTGGTTGAGGCGTCGGCGATGCAACTTATGGCGCATCGGATCGAATATTTCTGTCGCGCAGAGCATCGCGCCGTTTCAGTCCGGGAGGCGCAGGCGGCGCGGGATGCCCATGACTTTATGTGCCGTCACCTCCAGAGATCTCCGACCGTGGCGGAGATCGCAGCAGTTTGCCGAATTCCGGCCCGCCGCCTGGAATTGGCTTACCGGGACGTCTTTGGGGTTAGCCTCTACAACAATATGGTGACGTTACGTTTTGATGCCATGTGCGCCGCTTTGCGGGAAGGTGTGCCGGTCAAGCGGGTGGCACATCAGTTCGGCTATGCCAATCCGAGCAACTTCACATACGCCTTTCGGAAAAAGATGGGAATGCCACCGCGTCAATGGTTGCAGCATTTTGGGCGGCACTGAAAAAGCGCCTTTCTGAGGCCCCTTGGGGCAGGGATCAACAGTTTTTGCGGGATTTCAACAGTTTCAACGTGTGACCCATCTGCGGCTGTCCTCTAGTCTGTGTCGGTGCTCACGGAACCTGCTGCATGTAGAAACGGCAGCGCCGCCTGGGAAGACTTCGTTGGAAACCGGTAGTTCGGTTGCGGGGAGGTCTTTCTGTACGGCTGGCGTCACGCAGGACAGGAGCGGAACCAGATTGAGGCAATTGCAATGGCGGAAAAGTGTAGATCTGTCGCGACGATGGGGAAACTGAGTTTGAGGTCAGCTGTCAGGCGACGGCTGATAGCCAAGTAACCCCCTCACTTTCCATTCTTCTTTGGCGGGCCCGCTGTCGTTTTGTCTTCTGGTTTCATTCGGGGCAGGAGCGCGGTTGACCCGACTTTGAGCAAGCACACCGAGTCTCCCCAATGTCCTATTGCGCCTTTTTGCGACTGTGGCCGATGATTGCCTTTCTTGCGGCCTGCAAACCTCAGGCCACCGCTGCGCCGTCGTCGGACACAGTTTTGCGCAGCGTCAAAACCACAGCCGTTGTGATGCGATCCCGTTCTGAAACGCGTCACTACCCTACGGTGCTGGAACCCAAGTCGCTTGTGGCTTTGTCATTTGAAATTGGTGGCCGTGTCACCGACATCGACCTGCGCATCGGTCAGCATGTGGAGAAAGGGGAAACGCTTGCGACCATTGAGCCGGTCAACCTGGACATCCAGTTGGGGCAGGCCAGGGCGGCTTTGATCGAGGCGCGGGCCTATGCGGTGAATGCGCAGGAAGAAGCCGCGCGGCAAATAGACCTGTTTGAGCGCAAGGTTGTGTCAAAGGCGTATCGCGACCGGGCCATTACCACTTTCAAGCAAGCCAATGCACGTCTGGAGCAGATGCAAAGCAACGTGGATTTGCTACAAGAGACCCGTGATGATGCGGAACTCCGTGCGCCGTTTAATGGCGTCATTGCCAGTGTCGATGTCCAAGATTTTGCGGGGGTCCGTCCGGCGCAACCGGTGTTGACCTTATATGAAGAAGGCCACTTGCAAGCACAGGTGCTTGTCTCAGCTCAGGTGGCGCAGTCGCTTGAGATCGGGCGTGCCGTTTCAGTGGTTGCAACGGGGGGGCGTGCCGAAGCGCTACCGGCCCGGGTGACTGAAATTGGCAGAAGGGCGGCACATGTGGCCGCGTTTCCGGTTGTGATCACGCTGTCTGATACAAATTTTGAGTTGCGGGCAGGGACCCCGGTTGAGGTGGCGATTGACGTGCTGACAGGGCATGACGAAAAACTCCTCGCCTTGCCGCGCGACAGTTTGTTTGCACCGGGTGTAAGGCGTCAGGACGCGACGAGTTTTGAGGCGCAGGTGTTTGTGTTTGTTCCCAAGGGCGACATGTCGGGAACGCTGGATGCGCGTTCGGTGTCGGTTGTCGCAGCGGCCGGAGATCAGGTCTTTGTCACCGGGAGGTTGGCTGAGGGAGAACATGTGGTCACTGCCGGCGTTGCGTTTCTGCGCGACACGCAAGCCGTTCGCCGGTTTCAAGGCAGAGATCTATGAGCGCATTGACCAGACTCGGTCTGGAAAAAGAGCGGCTGACCGCTCTGTTCTTGGTTCTAACCCTAGCGCTTGGCGTCTTGTCCTATGCCGGCTTTCCAAAACGGGAAGACCCCACAGTCAGAACCCGAACAGTTGTGGCGATTGCCCAGCACAGCGGGCTGATTTTGTCCCAGATGGAAGCCCATATTGCGGTGCCCATGGAAGATGCCGCCCGCGCCGTGCCGGGGGTGGACAAAGTGGCCACACGGGTCAGCAACGGCCAGGTGACGTTGAAAATCCGCCTGTCCAATAGCATCGC
The DNA here is from genome assembly GCF_047124445.1 of Shimia sp. MIT1388. Lineage (GTDB taxonomy): Bacteria > Pseudomonadota > Alphaproteobacteria > Rhodobacterales > Rhodobacteraceae > Shimia. The sequence goes on from NZ_CP138921.1 coordinate 78,556, forward strand.
ACCAAACGCCTTGAAGTCTGTGTTTGATCAAATACGGGAAGAGGTGCGGGCAACATCTCCGGAATTACCACATGGCACCATCGGCCCCATCGTTTCGACGGGTTTTGGAGACGTGGCAGTTGCGACCATTGCGGTGAGTGGCCGGGGCTTCTCCCATCGTGAGATCGCAGATGCGGCTCTGGCATTGCGCGACCGGTTTTTTCAGAATACGTCGGTTGCCGCGGTGTCACTCTACGGGGTGCAGCCGGAAGTTATCACCTTGGAAGTGTCGCAGGCCAAGCTGGCGACAGTAGGAGAGTTACTGCCGTCCATTAAGGCGGCTCTGCAAAGTCAAAATGTGCATCTCTCCGGAGGCTCAGTGGTGTCCGGGACACATCGTATGTTGGTGCGCGTGACCGGCGCTGTGAACTCGATGCAAGACATTGCGGATGTATTGGTGGCCGTTCCGGAGTACGGCATGGTGCGACTGGGGAATCTCTTGACCGTGCGCCGAGGCTACGCGGACCCGCCTCAAGCTCCGGTGTTTCAAAACGGTGATCAGGCCGTGATCCTAGCGGTGGAGATGGCCCAGGATGTGGATGTGACGAAACTGGGGCCTGAGTTGCAGCGCATCACGGACCAATTTGCGCAGGATATGCCGGTGGGGTTGCAAATTGCGTATTCGACGTTGCAGTCCGACATTGTCAGCGCGACCATAAGCGGGGCGATGCTAAACTTATGGCAGACCTTCCTGGCTGTTTTACTCATAATGCTGTTCTGTTTCGGGTGGCGTGAGGCGTGCACCATTGCGGCCATCGTTCCGCTTTCTATCAGCTTCGCATTTTTGGGTATGACGGTTTTGGGCATTGAGCTACAGCAAGTCTCCCTGGCCGCCATTATCATCAGCTTGGGCTTGTTGGTGGACAACGGGCTGGTTGTTGTTGAGGATATTCAGCGCCGCATCCGTTCTGGTCAGGCAGGTGTGAAAGCCGCATGTGCGGCAGGTGGGGCGTTTGCGATGCCCTTGACTGTGTCTTCGGTCACAACAGTTGCGGCGTTTCTGCCGCTGTTCCTGCTGGATGGAAACGAGGGCACCTATGCATTCTCCTTGGGCATTGTGGTGATGGTGATGCTGATAGGGTCCTTGCTCTCCGCGTTGTACTTTTTGCCGCGGTTGGCCGTCTGGACCATGGGCTCGCGGGCACAGGCGGATAGAAAACAGGCTGCCTTTGATCGTTTGTCAGCTGCATATGCCGAAGCGGTTCGCTTGACGTTGCACGCACCGGTGCTGTTTCTGCTGTGTGAATTTCTTTTGGTTGGGGGCAGCCTGTGGCAGCTGTCTCGAGTGCCAAACCAACTTTTTCCGCCCTCTGACCGCCCCCAGTTTCTGGTGTATATGGACCTGCCCAAAGGGACCGACATTGCCGTCACTCAAGGCACTGCTCTGGCGTTTTCAGATTGGTTGCGTGCGGAAAACCCCGGCGTGGCAAACGTGTCTATTTTTGTCGGAGATGGTGGCCCGCGCTTTGTGTTGCCGATGGATCCAATGGAGGCAGATCCGGCAGCTGCCTTTATGCTGGTAAACACGGTCAGCCCTGCGGATGTGCGTCCGGTCATGCGCAAAGCACGGGACGCGGCGTTGGCTCGGTTTCCCAATGCAAGTTTTCGGATCAAACAGGTAGCGACAGCCGGCCGGGAACCGGTTTTGGACGTGCAAATTTCTGGGCCGGACACTGAAAGGTTGTTGGCTGCTGGTCGGGAAGTACAAGCTATGATCGCCACTGCGCCGGATGTGGTGCAAAACCACGCTAACTGGGGCAACAAAGCATTTGAATGGCGCGTTCTGGCGGCACAGGAGCGCCTGCGCGGACATGCACTTTCCACCCAGCGGCTCTCTTTCGAACTGGCGCAGTTTTTTGATGGGGTGCAGGTTGGCACGCTCAATTCTGGCCGCACGCCGGTGGATGTGGTGCTGTGCGGCGCTGGAGAAGACAGGGCCAAAGATCACGCCTTGCGGAACGCGGCGCTTATGGCGCAAGGTCGGGTGACTGGGCTGGATCAAATTTCAGAGCAGGTTCTCGATCCCAAACTATCCGTGATACATCGTCTCAATCAAAGTCGTACCTTAACTGTTTCCGCTAACTCTGATCAGATGACCACATTTGAGCTTCTGGCGCATGTGTCGCCGTCTTTGGATCAGTTGTCCGCCGACCTCGGGGCGTCCTACAAAATCACAACCGGGGGGAGATTGAGCTGGCGGCAATCGTGCGGGAAAAACTCGCCAAAGGCATGCCTTACGCGCTTGTTGTGATTGTGGTGGCGCTGATGATCCAGTTCAATTCCTGCCGTAGGGTGGTCATCATCATGTTGTGTGCCCCCTTGGTCATCGTCGGCGTGCCGTTGGCATTGTTTGTGACTGGGCACCCCCTGAGCTTTTTTGGCATGCTGGGGCTGATTGCGCTCTCGGGCATCATTGTAAACAATGCGATTTTGATGGTGGACCAAATTGACCGAGAGCGAGGGGTTTTGGACCTCCGTGAGGCCATTGTCGCAGGGGCACAAAAGCGGTTTCGCCCGATCGTTCTAACGTCACTGACCACAGTGGTTGGCCTTGTTCCAATGGCAGCGTTTGGCGGTACGCTTTGGGAGCCGATGGCCGCGCTGATGTTGGGCGGTCTCGGAGTTGCCTCCGTGTTCGCGCTGTTTGTGGTGCCATGGCTGTATCACCTTCTGTTGAAGTAACGCGGCAACTATTGGGTCTCCACTTAAGCCAGATGAGCTTCGGGGCTCAGGTTAGATGTGGAACTGAATGCTCAGAAAACACTACAGTTGCACCCAATCCGCCGGCGGCTTGCCTTTGCCCGGATGCACCTCACCACAGGATGGGCAGGTGCGGTTTTCGATGCTGTTGTGGAACCGGTCGTAGATTTTTGGCAGGGCGGTCACGATGCCTTCGGGGCCGTCCAGCGCCACTTCTTCCCGATGCACCAGGCCTTCGCAGTTGAAGCAGAACCACTCAAACCCTTCTTTCATGCCAGGCTGTCGCGGGGCCTCAACCACAATGCCTACCGAGCCTTCTTGTGGCCGTTGTGGGGCGTGGCGCACATGTGGGGGGAGCATAAAGACTTCGCCTTCGCGCACTGGCACATCATAGATTTTGCCGCCATCCGCGATTTTGAGCATCATGTCGCCCTTTTGCTGGAAAAACCACTCCTCCACCGGATCGTCATGGAAATCGACGCGGGTGTTGGGGCCGCCCACCACCATCACAATCATTTCGCCTTCCTTGTGCAACAGCTGATTGCCAACCGGCGGACGCAGTTTGTCCGCATTCTCCGCAACCCATTTTTTGAAGTTGAACGGTTTCAAGGTTGGATGTGTGGCCATGTGACCCTCCCTAAATGTCCGCGTGATGCCCGCGCCGCGTGCGTGTTGGCATCAGGCTAAGGGATTTTGCGGCAAGGAAATATGGAATTTGGGGAAAGTGGCTATCCGCTTTTGGAATATGTCTTAGGGCGCGAGCAGTAAGGCGGTGCCAATCATCGCCAGCACCATGGCGAGCAGCAACCGTGCAAGCGCCACGTTTTCTTGAGTAGGGCGCCACCGCATCAGCACGGCGGCAAACAGCACATCCATGGCGCCCAATACGGACACGGCGGCCACCGTGGTGTGTTTGAGCGCAAAGAACTGCAATATCTGCCCGGCACTGAGCGCAAAGGCGGTGATCCAATGCGCCGCTGACCGGTCGACCGTGATGTGGTGCCAGCCGGGCAAACGGCCTTGCCGCAACACTGTTCCAGCGGCGACCCAGACAGAGGCCACTGACGCGCCAATGGCGGTGCCCAAGGCTGCGTCTGGCAGAAACAACAATCCAAGGCCGCGCAGGGTATAGGCCATTGCATAGGCTAAGGCGGACACTGTCCCAAGCGCCACCCAGCCCCCCAACGGCGTTTTGCTGGGGCGGAGATAGAACAGCACCCCCGCAAGGACAAACACGCCGCCGACCAAAACCTGTGGGCCGGGCGTTTGTCCGAGCACAAGAAAGGCGCAGGGTAGGGCAAAGACCGGCACCAAGCGACGCAGCAGTCCTGCGTTGACCGCCCCGGCGACCTCGGTCACGCGATACATGGGCTGACGGCCCAACACATTGGCGCAGAGCCCGGCGCAGGCAAATATCAGCATGGCCTTTCCACCGACGCCAGACAACAGCACGTCGCGAGAGACGTCTGCTGTGAATAGCCAAAGCCCCCAAGAACAGACAGCCGTGACGACAATGGACAGAAAGACGCCGTTGTCGCCCTGCGCCTGCGCTTTTGCATGGACAATGGACAGCCCAGCCACGCCGTAGGCGGCGGCTGCAAGTAGGGCCAGCGCTTCGCCTAGCATCGCCGGTTTAGAGCTGTAGCCCGCAATCTTCAAACGCGGCGCTGGTGGCGGCCTTTTCGGCTTCGGTCAGTTCCAACATCGGATGTCGCACCCGGCCGCCGATCTGTCCCAGCAATTCCTGCCAGTATTTGCCGTGGGCGGTGGGTTTGCCAGCGGGCTTGCTGTTGCGGATCGCTGCTCGCACCGGTTCAAGGCTGTCGCGCACCCGGCGGGCCTGATCGAACTTTCCGGCAAAGGCCAGCTCGGTGTATTCGTGCATCCGGCGGTCATTTTTGGTTTGCAACTGGTAGGGAGGGGACGAGCACAGGTACAGCTGCCAGCCCAGCTCTTCGATGTTGGCAAGCCAGTCGTCTTCCAGTGAGGTTGAAACCAGGATCTTGTCGCCGACCATCTTGGTCAACCGGGCATACATCTCGCGTGGCACCGAATATTTGATCGCCATGATGTTGGGGAGGTCCGCAATCCGGGCGCAGGTTTCCGGTGCCATCAGATAACCGCTGTCCGGATGGCTCCACATGGCAATGCCAATGTCGAGCCGGTCACAGAGGTATTTGTAATAGTTATACAAAACCTCGTCGCGGTCGTGACAGAAACTCAGCATCGGGGCATGGACAACCACATAGTCCGCGCCGCAGTCCTGAGCATGTTGACCAAGCTCCAGCACGGTCTGCACGCTCTGGTCGGAGATCGACATGATGGTGCCGGCCTTGTCGCCACATTCCTCCACCGCAATCGTCATGTTGCGCTTGCGCTCCTCCATCGACATGGACCAGAACTCACCTTGTTTCCCGGCAATGAACAGCCCCTGAATGCCAAGATCATCGATCCAGTGGCGGATGTTGCGCCGCAACCCGGCTTCGTTTAGCGCCAAGGTCTCGTCAAACGGATTGAGCGCAGCCGCCCAAATGCCGCGCATGGTCTCACGGGAATAGGCTTTGGCTTCATGTTTGGCGTATTTCATGGCGACACTCCGATCCGGCAAAGAGGGGGAGCCGGTTTTTGGGCTCTTTAGAGACCTGATAGGCTACGGATGCGGCCCCGCACCAGCCGCATCCCGAGAAACTGGTTATCCAAAATTCTGATAACAGAGGGCGCTTTCTTCCACTATGTTGATGGGGCACTTGGAGGGACACATGAAAATCGGCATCATTGGGGAAGGCGCAATCGGGCGCTATGTGGCAGAGGCTTTGCAGCAGCGCGGCTGGGGTCCACATGCGGTTTTGGCGCGGACGACACAGCCCAAGGACACGTCGCTGGCGGATGTGGTGCGCGTCACATCGGTGACGGAGGTGCCTGCCGAGATTGCTGTGGTGTTGGACTGCGGCGGCCACGCGGCCCTGACGCAGCACGGGCCCGCGCTTCTGGCGCGGGGCACCAATGTGATCACCCTGTCCTTGGGGGCGTTGGCTGATGCCTCTTTGGCGGAAACACTCACGCAGGCCGCGCAATCTGGCGGCGCACAGCTGCATCTGGCCAGTGGCGCCATAGGCGCCTTGGACAGTTTGCGGGCCGCCAAGGTCGGCGGGCTAACAAACGTCACCTATATTGGCCGAAAGCCGCCACTTGGATGGCAAGGCTCACCGGCGGAGGCCCAACTGGACCTTGGCAGCCTGTCCGCACCCACCTTGCATTTTGAGGGCACCGCGCGCCAGGCAGCTCTGTCGTATCCCAAAAACGCAAATGTTGCGGCTGCGGTGGCTTTGGCGGGCACCGGTTTTGACGACACCCGCGTCAAACTGTTGGCGGACCCGACGATCACGGCCAATTTTCACGAGGTGCAAGCGACAGGGGCCTTTGGGCAGTTCTCGTTCCGTATCGAAGGCAGTGCCTTGCCCGACAATCCCCGCAGTTCGGCTCTGGCCGCGATGAGCATGGTGGCCACTGTCGAGCGGCTTTTTTCCCCTATGTCGATGTGAGGACCTGCCATGGCCACCCGTCACACCCGAATTGTAGAGCGTGCTTTGACCCGCCTGAAGCTGCGGCAATTGCGATTGTTGGTTGCCGTTGGTCAGCATGGCAGCATTCAAAGCGCCGCGAGGGACCTGAGCATCTCGCAACCAGCTGCCACCAAGATGATCCAGGATCTGGAGTTGGACTTTGAGGTGAAGCTGTTTGAGCGCACCAATCGGGGTGTGGTGCCCACGGTGTTTGGTGACTCCCTCATTCGGCACGGCAAGCTAATCTTTGCGCAGGTGTCTAATGCGGCGCAGGAGCTGGACGATTTGAACGAGGGCAATGCCGGTCGGGTGGTCGTCGGCACTTTGTTGGCGGCGTCACCTTCTTTGTTGCCGCTGGCGGTGGAGCAGCTGTTAAAAGACCGTCCCAAAGTGGCGATCAAGATTGTCGAAGGCACCAATGAAGTCCTGATGCCCGCGCTGTTGTCCGGCGAAATCGACATGGTTGTGGGGCGACTGCCAGACCACCGGCACCGTCAGCATACCAGTCAGGAGAAGTTCTTTGACGAACGGATTGTGGCTGTGGTGGGCACCCAGCATCCGCTGGCGGCGCAGGCCAACGTCAGCTTTGAACAGCTTAAGCCCTATGGCTGGATCCTGCCGCCCATCGAAACCACCCTGCGTCGGCAATGTGACCAGTTTTTTGTGCGTCAGGATCAATACGCGCCGGAGACGGCCATTGAATCCGTGTCTTATCTGGCCAACCGGTCCTTGCTGCGCTCTCACAACTTTATTGGCCTTATGCCGGCCCATGTGGCCGCGCTCGACATTGAAAACGGTCTACTGGCAGCGCTGGATTGGGTGGCGCCGTTTGGCGCAGGGCCGGTTGGGGTGTCTTATCGCGGCAGCCAAAGCCTGTCTCCGGCCAGTGCGGCCTTTCTGGAGGCGCTGCGCGGCGCCGCAGAGGAGATCCAGGGGCGCATTGAGACGCTCTGATATTCGCCATTGTTATAGCTGGATTTGTTCAATTCTGTTGCGGCAGGGCGCTGGACGCAGGAGTTATGGGGGCAAGTCAAGTACGACAGCGAGGGCGGCATGCACACCTATCCAGACCTGCAACTTTTCATCAACGGACAGTGGCGCGACAGCGCAAAGACCCTTCCGGTTGTGAACCCCGCCACAGAAGCGGTGCTGGGCCAGCTGCCCTGTGCCAGCCGTGCCGATCTGGAAGACGCCTTGCGGGCTGCCGAAGCAGGGTTTGAGGTCTGGCGCAAGACATCGCCGCGCGCGCGGGCGGACCTGATTGTGCGGGCGGCCGCGATCATGCGGGACCGCCAGGAAGAGATCGCACAGAGCATCACAGCGGAACACGGCAAGCCTTTGGCGCAGGCCCGTCTGGAAGTCATCCGCGGCGCCGAGTTTTTTGAATGGGACGCTGGCGAAGCCATGCGCACCTATGGCCGGGTGATCCCCTCCGCGGCAGGGGGCAAAATCTCGGTGCATCACAGCCCTATTGGCGTAGTCGCGGCGTTTTCGCCGTGGAATTTCCCAATGAGCCAACCTGCCCGCAAAATTGCCGGGGCGCTGGCCTCCGGCTGCTCCGTTATTCTCAAGGCTGCAGAAGAAACCCCTGCCGGGGCGATCCACATCGTGCGGGCATTTGAGGAGGCCGGATTGCCGCCGGGGGTGCTGAATCTGGTGTTTGGCGTGCCGTCCGAGATTTCCGAGTTCCTGATCCCGCAGCCCTCTGTGCGCCTCGTGGCGCTCACCGGCTCCACACAGGTCGGGCGGCATCTGACCGGTCTTGCCGCGCAGAGTGACACGCGGGTTCTGATGGAGCTGGGCGGCCATGCGCCGGTGATCGTGTGTGAAGACACCGACGTGGAGCAGGCCGCAATCAGCGGTGCGGTGCGGAAAATGCGCAATGCTGGGCAAGTCTGTACTTCCCCCACGCGGTTTTTCATCCACGAGAGCATTTTTGACCGCTTTGTAGACACCTTTGTGGTCCGCGCCGCCGCTACGGTGGTGGGCAACGGAATCACTGACGGTGTGGAAATGGGGCCAGCCGCCAACGAACGGCGCATCCCCGTGCTGAGCGCTTTGGTCGAAGACGCCGTGGCCCAGGGCGCAGAATTGCGTACAGGCGGCGGACGGCACGGCGATACCGGTTATTTCTTCCAACCAACGGTGCTCACAAATGTGCCAGGTTCCGCCCGGATCATGCAGGAAGAGCCGTTTGGCCCGATTGCGGTGCTCAACCCGGTCGGCAACCTGGATGAAGCAATTGCACAGGCCAATGCGGTGCCATACGGGCTCGCGGGCTATGCCTTCACCAACCGCGCCGACTACATCGACCGTTTGATTGACGAGATCGAAGTGGGCAACTTCTCAATCAACACCCTGGAGGCATCCCTGCCTGAAACCCCGTTTGGCGGCGTGAAGTCCAGCGGCTACGGCCGCGAAGGCGGCACCGAAGGGCTGGAGAGCTACCTGACTGTGAAAAACGTCTGGCACTCCGCCAACATCGCCTAAGCCAACATTCCCCCTATGCGCTCCTGCGTCCAAATGAGCTGACAATACCATGACTGATTTCTCCAAAACCCGCGCCATGTTCGACATCCCCGAAGGCATGATCTACCTCAACGGCAACTCGCTAGGTCCGATGCCGAAAGCGGCCCCGGAGCGTATGCAGCGTTTCTTGATGGATGAGTGGCGCACGGACCTGATCCGGGGGTGGAACACCCGCAACTGGTTTATGCAGACCAACACATTGGGCGATCGGGTGGGGCGGCTGATCGGCGCGCCTGACGGCAGCACCGTCGTGGGCGACACGCTCTCGATCCGCGTGTTTCAGGCGGTGGCAGCGGGGCTGGCCTTGGTGCCAGAGCGCAAGGTGATCCTGTCTGACAACGGAAATTTCCCCACCGACCTCTATATGGTTGAAGGGCTGATGAAGCTCAAAGACGCCGGTTACGAGCTGCGCATCCCAGATCCAGAAGACGTACTGGATAACATCACTGACGAGGTTGCGGTGGTGATGGTCACTGAGGTGGATTACCGGACCGGAAGGCGTCACGACATGAGTGCCATCATTGAAAAGGCCCATGCGCAGGGCGCGGTGGTGGTCTGGGACCTGGCCCATTCCGCCGGTGCCATTCCGGTGGATGTGGCGGCTCTGGACGTGGATTTTGCCGTAGGCTGCACCTACAAATACCTCAACGCCGGCCCGGGCGCGCCGGCTTTCATCCACGTGGCGCCACGCTTGCTGAGTGTGGTCGAAAGTGCGCTGTCGGGGTGGTATGCCCATGAGGCTCCCTTTGCCTTTGACACCGATTTCCGCCCGATGCCGGATGCGATTGAACGCATGCGCATCGGTACGCCTTCCATCGCATCCTTTGCCCTTTTGGACGCTGCACTGGACGTGTGGGACGCGGTGGACATGGAAGATCTGCACCAAAAGTCCATCGACCTGAGCGAGCTGTTTATCCGCGAAGTGGAGGCCCGTTGTCCGGGCGTGACGTTTGCCGGTCCAAGAGATCCGCTGGCCCGCGGCAGCCATGTGTCCTTCCGGTTCGAGCACGGCTACGCCTGCATGCAGGCGCTGATTGCCAATCAGGTCATTGGCGATTTCCGCGCGCCGGATGTGATGCGCTTCGGGATCACACCGCTTTTCATTGATCAGGCCGACATCCTGAAGGCCGTGGACACATTGGAGAGTATTCTGAAAAACAAAACCTGGCGCGAAGAGCGGTTCCAGGTGCGTGCCAAAGTGACTTAAGCGTTCGCATCTATGCTTGAAGCCACTAGGCTGGTCGTCGGCACCGAAGGGTTGGCGGCCCAAGCTTTGCCGGTCATGTGTGCAATGTTTCCAGGTGCATTTATGCCTTACGATCGGTGCCCCCCATACAACACCCAAGATCCAGTCATGCTTGTCGGCGAGGGACAGAAGGAATTCTGTCTCTGTGATCGCGGTTTTGAGCCTCGCCCACGTGACTTGGTCCGCCCGCCCCCTGAAACCATCATTCCTTTGGATCAGAGGCCTACTATGCGTGACCAGTCAGATGGCGCTGCCGAGCATCAAAGTGGACGCAGAAGGTGATGCCCTGCGTGACCATGCTGCGACAATTTTGCATACTCGTCCGATTTTTTAGCGTCGCGAAAGTTACTGCTTAATTGCTCTCGTAAGCGCGGAGAGCAGGTCTGCGCGTTGAATTGGCTTCGTCAGGCGCACATCGCTTGGCCGGAGACCGTTGCCGTGAATCTTTGCCTCGTTTGGGTATCCGGACATGAAGACCACCGGAAGGTCATGGGTGATTTTCCTGAGCTCTTTCGCCAGATGCGTTCCTTGGAGCGCGCCTGGCATCACAATATCGGTGAGCAGCACGTCGAAGTTCTTTTGGGCTTTGTAAACTTCCAAGGCCGCGTCACCATTTTCGGCGGTGGTGACTTTATATCCGGCGTCCTCCAGAATGGTGAGAAGGACGTCTCTAACGGCATCTTCGTCCTCGACCAGCAGAATCTTGGCGCCGGTATGGGCTTTGCCGGCACCGACGGGAGATTGTTGACGCACACGTGGGCGCTCGGCATCGGTTGCGGGGAAATAGAGCTTGAACGTGGTGCCTTGATCCACTTCGGAATAGACCTGAATGGTGCCGCCGCTCTGGCGCATAAACCCCATGACAGAAGACAGTCCAAGCCCGGTGCCTTTGCCGGTTTCTTTAGTGGTGAAGAAAGGCTCGTAGATTCTGGGTAGGTTGTCCGAGGCAATACCGTGGCCGGTGTCGCTGACTGCGAGCATGACATAACGCCCTGCCGGGATGATTTCCTGGCGGTCATCGGCGTAGGCATCTTCAATGCGAATGTTCGCCGTTTCAATCGTCAGGTTGCCCTTTCCGTCCATCGCGTCCCGTGCGTTTAGCAGCAGGTTGAGAAGGGCACTTTCCGTGCCATTTGGATCGGCTTGGATTTTCCAGAGACGCGCTTGCAGCGAGGTTTCCACAATCACGGTTTCCGGCAAGGTCCGACCGACCCAATCGTCGGTCTGTCGAACCACCGCGTTCAGGTCGATAACTTCGGGAGACAGGCTGTCTTTGCGGGCAAAGGCAAGCATGCTTTTGGTGAGGTCGGCGCCTTTGTGGGTGGCACTTATCGCGGCTTTCAGGTTCCTGGCGCTTTTCTCGTCCGGGTTTCTGTCATAGGCAAGTTCCAGGTTGCCTAAGATCACGGCCAGAAGGTTGTTGAAGTCATGCGCGACACCGCCGGTCAGCTGGCCAATGGCGCTGAGCCGGTTGGCGCGCTCTACTTGTTCGCCCTGGATGATCTGTTGGGTGACATCGTCCAGAACCATCACGCTGGCGATCTCGGGAGACGAGGTTTTCTCTATGGGGCTGCTGGAGAGGTGAACGTAGCGATAGTCTGTGTCCGTGTTTTGGGAGAGGCGCAGTGTTTCGCCTTCCACTGTTTCGCCAGCCCGTACCCTGTCCAGTGGCGTTTGGGACGAAAGGTCGAAAGGCTGTCCGTCCTGACGGGCTAGGGAGATGCCTGCAGGCCACTCAATCGGCATTTGGATGTCCGCCAAGCCGAGCATCTCCCGCGCATTGGGGTTGGCCAGTGCGATTTGACCTTGCCGGTTGAAGGCCACGATCCCACTTTGAGCCGCATTCATCACAGCACTCAGGCGGCTGGAGACATCCTGCGTGCGGGCGGCGAGATCTTCGGCCATGCGGCGCGCGCGCTGGCTCATTAGGACCATGACCACCAATGACATAATGGTGCCGACAATCAATGTGCCGAGAACAAGTGCCAGGCGTTTACGGGTGTCGGTCCAGAAGATCGGGTCGCCGCGGAGGGCACTGAGGTGCGCCTGAAACTTTGGCGAAAGGATGTAGTACGGGATCACTTGGTTGAGTTGCATGCGCACATCGCCCAACCCAAACCGAAGGCCAATGCCTGCTGATTGATCATAAGCGGCGGTTTTAGGCACGATTTCTTGTTGAAGCCCGTCGAGGCGCTGTATGCGTTCAATGAGGAACTTGTCCGCAATTACGGCACTGACGTCGCCTTTCAGCAGAGCCGCGATCAGTTCATCAGGCGAGTAGTACAGCTCGATATCAGTGTCGGCTGCTGCAGGCACCTTTTCCATCAGCTCGCCAACGTCCAAAACGCCGATACGGCTGCCTTTCAGGTCCGCAATTGTGTTGTAGCGGTTTTGATCCTGGCGCCGCACAAACATCGTGATCGGTACGTCATAGATCGGCTGGGTGAAATCCAGCCCTCGGCGCCGTCGTTCGGTAATGCCTGCGATTGGCAGAATGTCCACGCCCATTTCCTCGGACCATTTGGTCATTTCCGGAATGGTAATCTCGCGGAAGCGGTATTGCAGTCCTGCGGCTTCCGCGATGTCGCGAAAGACATCGACACCAAACCCACTGTAGCTGCCATCATCGCCAACAACCTGGAAGGGGGGGTAATGCAGGACCCCGACAGTGAGCACTTCGGGACGCGGATCGTAGAGGTTCATGTGGTATCTACGGCGGAGATCCAGCAGTGCTTTGGTGTCAGTCAGGTGTGTGATGGCGGCATTGATTGCGGGCATATGTTCCGCTTCTGAGGGGTGCAAGCCAACGACACGTGGGAACTCCGCACCTGTGTCTGGAACAATGGCGAACAAATGATCGAGGCCGGCTTTGTAGCTCCATCGGCTAAAAAATTGCTCAGAGGTGAAGACCAGATCCACATCACCCCGCAACAGCGCCACGGCCGGATCATTAGGGCCTTCAAAAATCACAGGATCCAATCCGTCGGGTAAAACGCCGTCGGTCCAATACTGCATGGATTTTGTGAAACCCACGGTTTGCGGTGTTGAGAAGGTCAGATCGAGTTCGTACAGGCGGTCCAGGCGCGCAAACAGGGAAACCCGCATTGGGGACAGCTCTTCGGATTGGTCCAGTTGCAACACGGGGGCCAAAACCTTCGGCATACCTGCGTACAGCGTCGCTTCGCCCTTCTTGTAAGCCTCGGAAAAACTAGCCGCGTCGGCGTACTCCCTAAATTCGAGCGGCAATTCTGCTTCTTGTGCAATCAAGCGCGCCAAATCAGAAAAGAAGCCAACGGGTTCACCATTCTCGTCCGCATGAACCGCGGGAAAGGCTTCGATCCAGCCAGCGATCAGAGGCTGTTGCTGGGCGGAGGCTGACAATGCGGTAGCAAAGACCGTAATCCCCCCCCACATGGCGCGCTTCACACAGAAGATGGCTTTTCGAGTATTGCTCAGTTTGATGAGTGCCATCACCTGTGCCTGTAACTTTTGTCTTTGTCGCAAGAAGGTTAGCGCAACACAGTGGAAACACAAATGAAAACCAACGGTTCCACTGTTTACGCTTTGCGGCGAGTGTTTTGCGGTGTGTTTCTCGCCTTTGGGGTGATTGCAGGGATGGGAGCTATTGCCTCTTTTTACTTTTTGCGCGAAACTAATTCGATAGTTTGTTCGACGGATTCAGAATTAAGAGTGTTGGGAAGGTCTTTCCTTATGGCCGATCTATTTGTTGCAGATGATAACCCCGATTTTGCCAGCTTCGTTGCCGAAGTTGCCGAAGATTTGGGGTGGACTGTGACCACATGTCAAAATGGCTTGGAGTTATTGGATCAGTTGGGGGAGGCAGAAACGCCTGCTCTGGTATTTCTGGATGTTCTGATGCCTGAAATGGACGGGATCGAGGCCATTAAGAGCCTGGCCGAAATGGACCGCGACATTCGCGTGCGCTTTGTGACAGGAGGAGCTGCTTGCAATGTGGTGGCGGCAGAACGCATAAGTGCTGGCCGTGGACTGCGGTTGGGGCCAACGATTTTGAAGCCAATTGCCCTTCGCGAATTGCGAAACGAGCTACAGCGTGAACTGGATACCGGCCTCAAACAGAGTGCGTGAGGCGCAATTAGTTTAGTAATGAAACGGTGAGAGGCCCCCAAGGGGCCTCCAATCTGTTGTGGTCAGCTGGGCTAGCGTTGCGAAAAAGCGGCTTCCAGGTCTGCGGCCAAATCCGCCGGATCTTCGCAGCCGACGGACAAGCGAACGAGATCGTCGCCAATGCTAATCTTTTCGCGGTGTTCCTCCGCTACGGCAGCATGGGTGAGAGATGCCGGGTGCTGGATCAGGCTCTCAACACTGCCAAGGCTCACGGCGAAGTGGAACAGGCGTGTGGCGGTCAGGACACGTTCGACGCGGTCCAAGCCCCCTGTCAGGCGCAAAGAAATGAGTGCTCCGTAGTTGGACATCTGGCGTGCAGCAATGGCGTGGCCGGGGTGCGTCGCGAGGCCGGGATAGATGACCTCTGTAATCCCCAGGTCCGCAGCGCTTGCGGCTAGTTTTTCGGCGAGAAAGGCGGCGGAGGTTGTCTGGCGTTCCACGCGCAATGCGAGGGTGCGTAACGACCGCAGCAGAAGCGCGCAGTCGCTTGGGCACATCACCGCACCAAGCGCGTTTTGCAGATAGCCGATCCGCTCGGCAAGGCTGTCTATTGCGTTTTCGGAGACGGCAAGGACACCACCTAGAAGATCGGAGTGACCGCCGAGGAATTTGGTGGCCGAGTGCATCACAACGTCGATGCCGTGATCTAGTGGCAACTGCCCGCAGGGAGAGGCGAAGGTGCTGTCACACACTGTGATGGCACCAACGTTGTTGGCGATTTTGGCAATGGCAGAGAGATCCACAATTTTTAGTAGTGGATTGGATGGCGTTTCAAACCATAGAAGGTCAGCCCCTTGGGCAGCGGCTGTTAGGGCGTCGGTGTCGCAGAAATCGACAAGGTCAACATGACAGCCGGACATCGCAGGACCAACTTGCGCCAGCAGCCGGTAGACGCCGCCGTAGAGGTCTTCGTGAGCGACAATCTTTGCGCCGGGTTTCAGAGTTGCCAGCATTGTTGACGCAGCAGAGAGGCCGGATGGAAAGACAAATGCGGCTTGAGCGTTCTCCAGGTCCGCGAGGCAGGCTTCAACTCGCTGACGTGTCGGGTTTCCAGATCGCGAGTAGTCGTAGCCACGGTTTTTGCCAATACCGTCCTGAACATATGTGGTTGCGGTGTAAAGCGGTGGCACAACCGCGCCGGTTGCCGAGTCAGGTTCCTGACCAGAATGGATCACGCGGGTGGCCAAGGAGGCGCGGTTTTTTACGGACATTGGGTCTCACTGAATTCTAAATGATCGCATGGATTTACGAGGTTATTTCAGGGGTATAGGGCGGTGGCAAGAAAGATTTGGATCGCTGGTGCGCGGTGACGCTGTGCGTACGAGGTAGGTGCAAGCCCGCGTTTAGAGAATGGCAAGACTAGCGGTTTAATGGTGGTTCCGGGATTTCTCTTCGGTCAAACAAATGCAGAACCAATCAATCACTAGAGGCTATTTGCGGCTGCGTAGCGGTATCGCGCTAGCAATCTTGTTGCTGGCAAGCCTTGGTGCGTTTTACGTATCGTGGATAGGCCAGCGCCATGTGATTGAAAGCGCGCAGAATACCCGCATGATGGATCGCATCCTGGTGACACTGGCGGATTTTTCGCTGTCGTTTGACGCGATTAAAGATGATCCAACCAGTCAGGCTGCCGAACAAGCGCTTTCTCGGTTGCGGCGCGGCCATCGGTTGGGGATGTCGGCGTCTGAGGAATTGGCTGTAGCGCAGCTTGGTCACGCCCATTCCGCGGACACGCAGCGGATTTTGGCTCAGCAAACGTTGAATCCTATCGAGGAACTCAACGATGTTTTAGATCTGGCGCGCCTTTTGGTGGAAAAAGACCGACCGGAAAACCAAATGAGACGGGTTGCTGTGGTCGGTGCTGATCTCAGTCGTCAGCTGATCCCGGTGTTTTTGCGCTTGACTGAAGCAGAGGCCATCGCTTCCGAGAAAGTGGCGCAGGAACAGAAGTTCTATTCGTTTGTAGCTATTCTGATCGGGGCTTTCGGAATCTTCGTTGCTGCCCGGTTTGTGCACATGCCTATGGAACGGTTTGTCATTTCCGCGACTGCGGAGATTGCTCGAAACCAACGCAAAGCGGAGGCTGCATCGGAGGCGAAGTCTGCGTTTTTGGCAACGATGAGCCATGAAATTCGGACGCCGCTAAATGGGGTGATGGGTCTTAGCGAGCTGTTGCAAGACAGTGAGACCAACCCTGATCGCCGCCGGATGTTGGACATGATTGTGTCCAGTGGTCATTCACTTTTGCAGGTGATCAATGATGTGTTGGACCTTTCCAAGATCGAGGCAGGCAAGATTGCCGTAGAGGCGCAGGTGTTTGAGGTGAACACCCTCTGTGCAGAGGTGGTTGAGCTGTTTCAGGCGCAGGCAGCGAATAAAGATATTGAACTCAAAATGGAGGTCGTGCCTCAGCAGGCCAATTGGCTGGTCAAGGCGCCGAGCAAAGCCGTGCGCCAAGTGGTGCTGAACCTGGTCAACAATGCGGTCAAGTTCACGGACCAAGGGTCCGTCACCGTTTGCCTGAGTTATGTGGACGATGGCGAGCTGCAGCTGGACAAGAGCGAGCGCCGAATCCGAATTGCTGTAAGTGACACCGGCATCGGCATTGGCGCGGATGCGTTACCACATGTTTTTGACCAGTTTTCGCAAGCGGACAGTTCCACGACAACACGCTTTGGCGGGACTGGACTGGGTTTGGCCATTGCCAAACAGTTGGGTGAAGCGATGGGAGGAACGGTTACTGTGTCCAGTGTTTTGTGCGAAGGGTCGACTTTTGCGCTGGAATTTCCGGCTTTGCTGCAGGCGCCCTCTGCGCCTGTGGTTGAGCGGATCACGGATCAGTTGGTTTTTGACGGCAGAGTACTGGTCGCCGATGACAATCGGGTGAATCTTCTGGTTGCAGAAAAAATGCTGTTGAAGCTTGGGTGTACCGTCAAAAAAGCGACCAATGGTATCGAAGCTGTTGGGATGCAGCGCATGTGGCAGCCAGATTTGATCTTAATGGATATCCGGATGCCAGAAATGGACGGGCTGGAGGCGACCCGCTTGCTGCGCAGTGAAGGGGCGCAATCCGCGACTGGCGATGTGCCAATTGTTGGGCTCTCTGCCAATGCCCTGAAAGAGCATCAGGATGAGGGGCTGGCCGCGGGGATGACAAGTTATCTAACCAAGCCACTCAAGAAAGACGCGCTGGTGGCAGAGCTACAAAAGCATCTGCGCTACCACGTTCAGAAGACGGAAGGACCAAAGAAATGCGCCTAGCGGGATTGTTTGCTGTTTGGGGGGCTGCCGTTGGCGCACATGAGGCGCTGGCTGAAGAGTTTAATGTGCTCAATTGGACCGACTACTTCGAGGCCGCGGTTATCGCTGAGTTTGAAGATCAGTTTGGTGCAGAGGTGGTTGTCGACACGTACCTTGAGGCGGAAGAGGCTGAAGGCATTCTCTTGGGTCGGGCGACTGGATATGACGTTGTTGTGGTGCCAACAGAAAGTTTGGAACGCATGACGCATGACCGGGCGCTTGCTGCTATTGCAAAAACGTCCATCTCAGACCTGGAAAACTTGGAACAAGGTCTTTGGCCAATGATCGAAGGCGTTATGCCAGAGGCGTCGCAATACGCTGTGCCTTACGTATGGGGGACCACCGGTCTGGCCTTTGATATTGAGGCGGTAACAGCGCGAATTGAGGGCGCCCCTTTGGATAGCTGGGCGCTCATTTTCGATCCGCAACACGCTGCACGGCTGTCGGATTGTGGTATTTCCATTGCCGACAGCAGCGAAGAGGTTGTCGCGATTGTGTTGAGTTATCTTGGGCGTGATCCGGCGTCCCGATCTGAGGCAGACTTGGATGCGGCCTTTGCAGTGTTGGAAAGGGTTTCGCCCTTTGTGCGTTTCTTTGACACGCAACAGTATGATGCGCTGGTAGATGGTGAGGCTTGTGTGGCACTGGCATGGAGCTCAGAAGCCTTCGGGCCAATTATTGACGAGGGCATGCAAAATTTTCGTTACGTTGTGCCGAAAGAAGGCAGCAACCTGTGGGCGGATGTGTTTGTTTTTCCAGTAGATGGTCCGAATCCGCAGGCCGCGATGAAGTTTGTGCAGCACATGGCCACGAAGGGTTCTGCAGTTGCCAATGCACAATGGGTTTTCGGTGCGGTTAGAGATGCAAGTTTGCGCGCCTTGGTTGATGAGCCCGCCTACGAGCACCCCGCTTTGCAGCTGAATGACGACCTGTTGCAGCGACTCTTTGTTGTGCGAACCCGCCAGGGGGATGAGAAGCGCGCCTTGGAGCGCCGGTGGCGCCGTATGGTGTTGGGGCTGTAAGTGTTTTCTCGGTTACGCTGCAAGTGGGCTTAGAGCACAGCACTGTCGTTCAATTCCGCGCGTAGGGCGCGAATTCGGGCGCGTTGACCGGCCGAAATGTGGGCGCGCATAGCGTTCTCGGCCGCGTCGCCATCCCGCGCGCTCAGCGCGTCAAGGATCGCAGCGTGCTCCGCAATCGCGCTCTCGAAACGTTCTTCGTCGGCCAATGTTGTGCGCCCCAGGATCAGCATAGCCTTCTGTAAGGCGAGCATTGATTTGATCAGGAAACGGTTTTTTGCGGCTTCCAAAAGGGCGCGGTGGAATTGACGATTGAGGCGAGAGGCTTCAGTGCCTTTGCCCGCTTTGGCGATCTCTTCGCAAATCGCGGCCAACTCAGTGATTTCCACATCGGAGGCCATGCGCGCAGCCATGCGCGCGGCGGTACATTCCAGCACGCTGCGCATCTCATAAAGCTCCATGACTTCTGAATAGTCCAGTTTTCGGACGGTGGCCCCAACGCGCGGCAGGTGGGTGACCAGTCCGTCGGCTTCAAGCTGGCGAATGGCTTCCCGGACAGGGGTGCGGCTGACCCCAAAGCGGGTGGCCAGATCGGTTTCCCGAAGGCGGTCTCCGGGTGACAGGCGTCCTTCGCGGATTTCCATAAGCAATGCGCCATAGGCGGCGTTGCCTTGTAGGTTCTCGCCGGATGTGAGGTCGTCGCTCATGGGGCTATCTCGTGGTGACTTGAATTATTGTATCCCTGTGTATACAAAAGGATGCAATCAGTCAATCAAGATTGGAATCACCCGTGACCACGCTGCGACTTCGGGCCACCACCTTTGCGGTGGCGGCATTTGGGGCCTTTGTTTTCTGGATGCTAGCTTTGCCCTTGCCGTTCCTGTTTGGGCCAATGGCAGCCTGTCTTATTGCGGCGCTGGGTGGAGCCCAGTTTGCAGGCTTTGGTCAGATCACGGCGGGCGCGCGCACCATCCTTGGTGTTGCCGTTGGTACCTCGATTACGCCCGAGGTGGCTGCACAGTTGCCAAGCATGGCCGGATCGATTGCTTTGATGCCGCTCTATATTTTTCTGATCGCGCTGATCGGTGTGCCGTTCTTTCACAAGATCTGTAAGTTTGATCCGGTGACATCCTACTACGCGGCGATGCCCGGGGGATTGCAGGATATGATCCTGTTTGGGGAGGAAGCGGGGGGTAATGCACGCGTGTTGTCACTGATCCATGCGACGCGAGTGTTGGTGATCGTGACCGTGGCGCCGATCATGTTGATCTCTGTCTATGGTGTGAGCTTGTCCAATCCGATTGGGCAGCCTGCTTCTGAACTGCCGCTGCATGAAATGGCGGTCATGGTTGTGGCGGCTTTGGTTGGCTGGAAGGGGGGCGAAAGGATCGGGTTGTTTGGTGCGTCCATTCTGGGGCCGATGATTGTCTCTGCCGCTTTGACCATGGGTGGCGTGCTCCACTCACGTCCGCCGCAAGAAGCAATTTGGACGGCGCAGTTTTTCATCGGTGTGGTGATCGGCGTGTATTATGTTGGTGTCACCCTGCGGGAGTTGCGCAGTGTGGTGCTGTCCGGCTTGGCTTTTATGGTGGTTTTGGCGGTGTTGGCAGCTTGTTTTGCGGAAATCGTCACGCTGTTGGGCCTTGCGCCGGCAATGGAAGCGTTCCTGGCCTTTGCGCCGGGGGGGCAGGCTGAGATGACAGTGCTGGCCATTGTCGTTGGGGCGGACCTGGGATTCGTTATCGCCCATCACCTGACACGGATTGTATTGGTGATTTTAGGCGCGCCCATTGCGGCGCGCCTGTTGAAACCAAAGGCTTCGGGTTAGTTTTTCTTTTGAAAGGCGATCATGATCAACGCCAGTAAGGACGAACCCAGCATCAAGAGCAGGCTGACCGCATTCAAGAGAGGCGTTGAGCCTTCTTTAAGGCGGTCAAACATGGCGATGGTCAGGGGCGCATCGGACCCAACGAGCATCAAAGTTGTGTTGAAGTTCTCAAAGCTCATCAGGAAGGCCACCACAAAGGCACCAATCAACGCAGGCGCCAGATAGGGCAGGGTGATGGTGCGGATCGCTGTGAGGCGGCCAGCGCCAAGGTTGAGCGCGGCTTCTTCCAACGTGCGGTCAAACTTCTGAAGGCGCGCACCAATCACCAGCGTGGCGATGGTTGTGATGAAGGAGAACTGCCCCAGGATCACCAGCCAAAGACCGGGGCGCAGCGCTTCTACATCCCATTGGAACCCATCCCAGAGGCCATTGGCCAGACGACTGGAGGCCACCAGAATAGAGATGCCCAAAACGATGCCCGGGATCACCAGCGGCAACAGCATGAAGACATAGAGCAAGCCCTGACCGCGGAATTTGTAGCGGTTGAACAGGAAGGCGTTGGAGAGACCAACAACCATCGACAGTGCAGAGACACAGAAGGCCACAAACACCGAGGTGCCAATGGCGCGCAGGATGCTGCGTTCGTGGAACACACCGATCATCGGGCGTTCGGAACCAAAGAACCAGTTCCACGTAAAGCCCTCCCAAGGCAGAGACGGAAACTGACTGTCGTTGAAGGCAAAGCCCGCGACAACGATCAGAGGCAATGCAAGGAAGATGAAGAACAGCACCACATAGGCCGCATAGGCCGTGGTGAGCAGGCGGGATTGAGGGATTGAGGGGATCATCGTGTCTGCTCCTTATCCCATGGTCTTTTCAAGCGACTGACCGGTCAGGCGCAGCATGCCCCAGACAATCACTGAAGAGAGGATCAACAGCAGGAAGCCGAAAGCGGCGCCAAGCTCCCAGTTAAAGCGTACGATGAACTGCGAATAGATCAACTCGGTGAACCAGAGGCTTTCTTTGCCGCCCAGCATTGTGGGTGTGAGGTAGTTGCCCAGACACAGCATGAAGACCACGATCGAGCCGGAAACGATGCCGGGCATGGCGTGTGGGATAATGATCTCACGCAGCACGCTGAGCCCGTTGCCGCCAAGGTCGTAGCCCGCTTCGACAACTTCGTCTGGCAGGCTTTCCAGAGTGGTGACCAAGGGCACGACCATGAAGAGCATCGACGTATAAACGAGCCCAACCATGATGGCGGCGTCGTTGTAGAGCATTTCCACTGGTCCGCTCGCAAGGCCTACGGACTGCAATAGGTTGGAGATGATACCGGTTTCACGCAACAGGATCATCCAACCAAAGGTGCGCACGAGCTCGGAGACCCAAAACGGCACAAGGCAGAGCAGGAACAACGCTGATTGGGTGCGGCCCTTGGCCATTTTGGCGATGTAGTACGCGACCGGAAAGCCGATCAGCAAAGTCAAAATGGTTGCGAAGATCGACATCACGGCGGTGCGCAAAAACGTCACCAGATAAAGCGGTTCCTGGAAGAACGTCAGATAGTTGGCGAAGCTCAGGTCATACTGACCGACGCCTACACGTTCTCGCATCGAAACCAGAAACAGGTCGATGTGCGGGATGAAGATGAGGAGCACCAGCCACAGCAGTAGCGGGGTGAGTAGGAGGATTAATCCAAGTTTGGCTTCGCGGTGCATCAGGCGGCTCCTGCGGCAAAGCAATTGGCCTGATCACTGGCCCAGCCAATATGGATTGGCGCGCCTTTGGAAAGGTTTGCAAATTCACCGGATTGCGGCAAGTTGACCGCAACCTCTTCGTGCCCGGCCGTGTCGCGGACCATGACGCGGGAGGCGGCGCCATTGAACAGGATCGAGGTCACTGTGCCGGAAATCTGGTTGTCGAAGTTGGCGAGGTCATCTGCGTTGTGGGCAATGCGGATTGCTTCCGGACGGACAAATGCGTCAATGGTGTCGCCTTCGGACAGGGTGCGACCGTGGGTGGCACCGCGCAGGGTGAGGCCGGAGGTGGTTTGCACAAGGGCGTTGCCGCCGTCTTGTTTCACAACCTTGCCCGACCAGCGGTTGCTGTCGCCTACAAAGCCCGCCACAAAAGCGGTGTCCGGGCGGTAGTACAGGTCTTGCGCGCTGCCAACCTGCTCAAAACGGCCGGCGTTCATCACGGCGATGTTGTCAGACATCACCAGCGCCTCGGACTGGTCATGGGTGATGTAGACAAAGGTGGTGTCAAACGCGGCTTGAAGGTTTTTGAGTTCCACCTTCATGTGTTCGCGCAGCTTGAGATCCAGTGCGCCGAGAGGCTCGTCGAGCAACAGCACGTCGGGTTCCAGCACCATGCAGCGGGCAATGGCCACACGCTGTTTTTGACCGCCAGAGAGTTCGTCGACTCGGCGATGGCCGATACCGGGCAGGCCGATGCGCTCTAGCGCCTCGTCGACTTTGAAGCCGATGTCTTTCTTGTGCATGCCCGCGCGGCGCAAGCCGTAGCCGATGTTGTCGGCGATGTTCATCATCGGGAACAGGGCGAGGTGTTGGAACACCATGTTCACGTGGCGCTTGTTAGGCGGCACGTTCAGAACCGAGTTGCCTTTGATCTCAATGTCACCGCTGGTCGGTTCCAGAAAACCGGCGATCATACGCATGATCGTGGTTTTGCCGCAGCCGGATGGTCCAAGGATCGAGAAGAAGGACCCCGCTGGCACGGAGAAGGACACGTTGTCCACCGCCTTGCTGTCGCCAAATTGCTTGGTGAGGTTGGTGCACTGCAGATCAGGCGTCATTGGGGGAGGTCCTTTAAAGTCGTCAAAAGCGTGCGCCCGGTTTGGGCACACGCTGTTTTTGTTTCAAAAATAGTAGGGCTTACTTGGCCGCTTTAACGCGATCCAGAACGCCACCTTCGATGGCTTCCAGGCCTGCTGGCACTGGTGGATACCATTTGATGTTGTCGATGGCTTCGGCTGG
This sequence comes from Shimia sp. MIT1388, assembly GCF_047124445.1. Classification (GTDB taxonomy): domain Bacteria; phylum Pseudomonadota; class Alphaproteobacteria; order Rhodobacterales; family Rhodobacteraceae; genus Shimia. The sequence goes on from NZ_CP138921.1 coordinate 101,925, forward strand.
AAAGGACGCTTGATAGCGGGCTTTCAGATCGTCTGCTGCGAAGGCGTCTGCGCCTTTGGAGGCGGTGAAGTTGCCTGCGGCTGCGGTGATCATTGCGGCCACTTCAGGCTGCATCACAAAGTTGATCCAGGCGTAAGCTGCGTCGTCTGCTTTGCCTTTGGCAGGCAGCACGAAGGTGTCAACCCAGCCCAGAGCGCCGGATGCCGGTGCTACAAAGGTGATGTCGGCGTTGTCGGCGTTCAGCTTCCATCCGCCGGTGTCCCACGCCATAGACGCCACAACTTCACCGGAACGCATCAGGCCCATCAGCTCGTCGCCACCACCCCAGTAGGTTTTCACGCCTGCTTTACATTCGATCAGCTTGGCTTCGACTTGCTTCATGATGTCTTCATAAGCAGCTGCGTCGCCGTAGGCTGCGAACGGGTCCAGACCCATGGAATAGGCAAAGCCGATCAGGGTTGGGCGCTTTAGACGGTAGGACACTTTGCCTGCGACGTCAGAGGCGCAAAGGTCGGTGTAGTCCTGAACCATGGAGGCTTTGGCCGTGTCGACCACCAGGCCGGAGGTGCCCCAAACGTGCGGTACGCCGTAGACGTCGCCACCTACGGTGGTGTTGCCCTTGGTGGCGTCCAGCATGGATGGAATAAAGAGGGAGGCGTCAATCTTGGACAGATCGATTGGCTTGTAGATGCCGAACTCTTCCTGAGGGCCTGCGATACGGTCTTGGCTTGGCTGTGCCAGATCAAAACCACCGCCACCAGTGGCGCGCAGTTTCGCGATCATCTCTTCGTTGTTGGACTTGGTCACTTCAACGGTGTGGCCGGTTTCGGCTTCAAATTTGGCAACAACTTCTTCTGGTGCGTAGCCGCCCCAGGTCAAAAGACGCAGAGTGTCTGCGGACGCGGCACCGGCGCCAAGAGTGGCGGCTACGGCGATGGTCGCGGACAGCTTAAATGATTGATTTTTCATGGAACATATCCCCCTGGGATTTTTCTTTTGGTGTTTGGTGCCGCTACCATGGGGGGAATGTATCATTTGGTCAAATATTTTCGTCACGCGTTACGAAAGTTTCAGATTTCACACTTTTGGGTTGTGAGTTCATCGACTTGCCGATGAAAGACCGGGCTCCGAGTGTCGGTGTATGCGTGGCTTGGGTGCGACTTTTGTCTATTTTTGTGGTGGGTTTGGTCATTTACTTTGGTTTCGGTGGAAGTATTGTCCAGTTTCGAATTGCGCGAGGAAGAAATGTCAGTCAACCCAGCCACCAAGTTTGCCTTGGATCCCCATAGTGCGGCTTTCGCCGCAGACCCATATGCCGTGTATGCCGCTATGCGGGCGATGGATACGCCTTACTATTGGGAAGAGGCGGATACGTGGATGTTGACCAAGATGGCGGATGTTGAGGCCGTGGCGCTCAACAAAACCATGTTGCGCAACAACGAAGCCTTTATCAGTGAAGCGGATCGCAAGGCGCAGCAGCGCGCGATCAACTTTCACGACATGCCTTTCCACGAGCGCTACGTGCAGGTGAACTTGTTGGAAAGCGAGGGAGCGACACACGACCGCTTGCGCAAAGTGGTTTTTCGGGAATTTACGCCGGCGATGATTGCGCGTCAGCGGGAGGCCATTCAGGCCTTTGTTGATGGCTTGCTTGATGACCTGTCCGAACAAGACGAGATTGATTTTGTCAGTGATTTTGCCGCGCATGTGCCAGGTCATATTATTGGGCGGGTACTGGGTGTCCCGGACGAGGATGCGCCAAAATTGCGGCATTGGTCCGAGGAGGTTGTCCGCTACTTTGACCCGGGGCGTGGCGACGCGGACAAGGCGCGTGCGGAACTTGCGACAAAGGAGTTCTACGAGTACCTTCTGGACCTGTTGGCCGACCGTGAAGCCGCGCCGCAGGACGACTTGCTCAGTCGTCTTATCGCACACCGCGATGCCGGGCAATTGAGCCAGGACGAGCTCATCTCTACGGCCATGTTGATCCTTATGGCGGGGCACGGGTCTACCATTGATGTTCTGGGTAGCGGCATGCACGCATTGTTGCGTTATCCAGGCCAACATCAAAGGCTTCGGGATGATGCATCGTTGATGAAAACCGCGGTGCAAGAGATGTTTCGGTTTGAATCACCACTGCCGTATTTTCATCGCTTTGCCACTGAAGAGACCGAGGTTGGCGGTAAGATGTTCCCGGCCGGAACACGTTTTGGGTTGCTGTATGGTGCGGCCAATCGCGATCCTGCACGGTTTGAGAACCCGGATGTGTTTGACGTTGGCAGGACGCCGAACCGGCATATGGCCTTTGGCGGCGGCGGTCATTTTTGTCTCGGCAACCACCTCGCGCGTTTGGACATGGATGTGATTTTCTCAACGATCAACGCGCGGTTCTCCGACATTGTGTTGACGCAAACAGATGTGGCGTACAAACACGGCCTTTCTGTGCGTGGACCACAAGCGCTGCGCATTGGGTGGAAACGAGCGTAAGAACAGGACAAGATTATGATTAAAATGACTTTTGTGCAGGCTGATGGCGCGCGGGTTGAGGCAGAGGCGGCGCTTGGCACTTCGCTGATGCAAGCGGCCGTAAATGCCGGTGTTGACGCGATCGCCGCAGAATGCGGCGGCGCCTGTGCGTGTGGGACATGTCATTGCGTGCTGCCTCAAGAGTGGTTCGAGCGCGTGGCTGCGCCGGAATCGGATGAAGTTGACATGTTGGAGTTTGTGATTGATCCGCAACCCACCAGCCGTTTGAGCTGTCAGGTTTTGGTCACAGAAGAGATGCACGGCATGGAGATCAACGTGCCGGATACGCAGGTGTGAGGGCATGCAGCCTTGGGCGCGTTTGATAGCTCGAGCATTGTTTTCAATGTTTCGCCCGCGGACCTTGACGTTTGGCCCTATGCCGTACCGGTGGCGGGGCGCACGGTTGCGCGGGGCGCAGATGGCATGGTGCGGCAGAACTATCACCAACATGTGTTGATCCTTACGCTAGGGGGCACAGGGGTTATCGAGGTTGGTGGCGCCGCATATGAGGCGAGGGCGGGCGACCTCGCATGGATTGATACCGCGCTGACCTATGCGCATGGCGCGGAGGCTGAAGAGAAATGGAGCTATCTCTGGATGGCCGTTTCAGGGCACGGGCTGGATGCCGTACGTCTGCAGTTGGGGTTTGATGCGGCACCGATCGAGAGTGGGTGTCAGGAATTGACTGGGGCATTTGACGCGGCTCTTGCCACGCTCTTTCGGGCGAACGCCAACACCCCCGGCGCTTTAAGTGCGTTGGTGGGCAATGTGCTCGGCAAGGTGTCCTCTTTGCGCTCAGTCAATCCTGTAGCCAGGGACTCATCGGTGGTTTCCAAGGTCGCCGAACAGGTTCGCAAAGAACTGGACCGCGCCTGGACCATTGCTGATATGGTATCCTTATCTGGCTTGAGCCAGTCCCAGTTGTTTCGCCGTTTCAAGGCAGAGACTGGCAACAGCCCGATGGGTTGGCTGCGTAAGGAGCGGATTGTTTTGGCAAGCTATGTGTTGCGCACTACGGAAAAACCGATTGCACAGGTGGCCTTGCAATGCGGCTACCAGGACCCGTTTCACTTCAGCCGGGATTTCAAACGGATGCAGGGCCTTTCGCCTCGGACGTATCGGGTTCAAGCGCAAGGGGAAGAGTGATCTGTTCCAGCTCTGGTAGCTGAATTGGCGATTTTTGCTTTCGCCCGCTGAGTTTGATTGAAAGCATGCTTTCCAAAGTGAAATAGGCGCGCATCATTCGAAACACCGTGTATTCGGGCAGGCACAAAATGGCGCGGGGCGTCTTGTTGATGATAATCGCCCCTAGGGCCACCAAGGTTGGCGCGCCGAGGATCACAGCGGCAACGGCCGTCCAAAGAGGACGCGGGCCGGTGTCGAAGGGCTCCAGTAATTCAATCAAACCAAAGATCACCAAGGGGATGCCCATGGTGCGCACGGCTGTATTCAGCAACATGATGGGCAAGACAAGCCAGCCACGCAGAGATGGGTTACGAAATTCCGTTGCTTCGCGGCAGCGCGCTGTGATGTGAAACGCGGAACGGAACCAGCGCATGCGCTGTTCGCGCATATGTGCGTAAGTCGCCGGGACTTCGGATTCGTAGCGCACCTGCGGGTCGACCTGGATGCGGTAACCCAACTCGCCAATGCGCATCGACATATCACTATCCTCGCCGTTGAGGCCAAAGGCGAAGCCGCCTAGTTTGCGCACCAGATCACTGTGGTAGACTGCAAACATGCCGGGGATCGCGACTTGGCCGTCAATCGCGGTGTTGGCAATGGCATAGTACCCATGATTGATCAGCACCTCAGCCAATCGAGCGCGCTCAAAGAAGGAGCGGCCACGGGTGTTGGGAACGCCGCCCAAGCACCCAAGGTGCGGATCGGTGAAGTGGCGTAAGGCAAACCGCAAGGAGTCTGGATCAATTTGAGTATCAGCATCGATCCGGATGACCAAACCAGTTGTCACAGCTGCAAAACCTGTGTTGAGAGCGTGCGCTTTGCCTGGGCGCGGTTCGTTTATGACAACCCCTTTGGCGTGCTCGAAGCGGTCAAAGGTTGTGTTGGCAACGTCAAACGTGCCGTCGATTGAGTTGTTGTTCACTACATAAACCGTGACCTGACCTGAGTACCTTGCGGCAGCCTTGTCGATGGCCTGCAGTGTGGCTGCGATGATGTATTCTTCGTTGTGAGCCGGAATGACAATTGTGACATCTGGCGCGAAGTCTCTCGCGTATTTTTCTTTCCGACGGTCCCAGACCGCCAGCAGATACATCATGAAAAAAAACGATGGCAGGAACAAGAACACCCCGGGGCCAAGACCGCCTAACAAAGCGCGGCCTCTGAGCCAGAAGACTGTTTGCAAATCCAACTGATTGACCCACCAGGACAAAATGCCTGCGAGGGCTACCAGTACCCAAAACCGTCCAAACGAGCGGAGGGGATGGGCTGGTGTCACGGCCATATGTACAGGCGCGGGCATTTCGCCCCAAGTGTAGAGACGGGCGGAGAAGATTGCGAAACCGATCAGACCCGTCGCGATTTGAAGATTGCGCAGAGAAATCGGGACATCGAATGCCTGCCAGAGAAAGACAGAAAACAGATCGATGGCGAGACAAATTGCCAGAAATGAAACGACCAGATCGGCAATGAATTTCAGGCGTACAATGGCGGAGCCGTTGGCGAACACCCCAAAACTCACAAAAAACGCCAGCAGAAAGTGGCGAATGGCGATAAAGTGTTGCCCGGGCACTGGCGCAAAGACCCAGTCATTGGCCGTGAAAAAGCTTCCGAGCAGCGCGTCGTTTTGCAGGACAATCAGGGATAGGGCGCCGAGCGCAGTAAAAGTGGCCAAAACCGCTGGCGCTTTCCAAAGCGGCACGCGGCCAGACAGTTTTGCGGGCTGGCTGTCCACCGACCAGTATTCGTTTTGGGAGGCTTTGGGTGGCTCGCTCACCGTATCTCCTAAAAAATGAACAAAAAAATCCGGCCCGATTGTTGTATCGGACCGGGATGGCGTTTGGGAAGTAATTATGCGGCGGGCTGCGCTTGACCAGCAAGCAAAGCCGCTTCTGTCACCACACCGGCGTGCTGGTCTTTGGTCCAGATCGAGGCCGCGGCGACGGTGGCACAGTCAAAGCGATCCGCGTAGCGCTCTGCGATCTCGACGGTTTCCTCCAGTAGTCCTTCTTCCAGCGTGGTGGGCTCCAGTCCCAGCGCGATGAAGCTTGCGTTGCTGACCCTAAGGTCGTTTTCTGCCGCTTCTTTGCGGGGGTTCTCGACCATGGCCACCTGTGCCCCGCTAATAGACGCCACAAGGCGTGCCAGATCACGAACACGGTGGGTTTCTGTCATCTGGTTGCGGATCACAACGCGCTCGCCTTTTGCGGGTGGGTTTTCGATCGCCAAGCGAATGCAGCGCACAGTGTCGCGAATGTGGATAAACGCGCGGGTTTGACCGCCGGTGCCGTGCACCGTCAGGGGGTGGCCGACAGCCGCCTGAACCAGGAAGCGGTTCAAAACTGTGCCGTAGTCACCGTCATAGTCGAACCGGTTGATCAGGCGTTCGTCCAGTTTGGTTTCGGGAGTTTGTGTGCCCCAAACAATGCCCTGGTGCAGGTCGGTCACTCGGATCTGGTCGTTCTTCGCGTAGAACTGGAAGAGCAGTTGATCCATGGATTTTGTCATGTGGTAAACGCTGCCCGGGTTGGTTGGGTAGAGGATTTCCCGCTGGTAGATGACGTTGTCATCGCCTGAGACCATGACTTTTTGGTAGCCTTCCGGGATTTCCAGGCCGTCGCCATCGTAACCGTAAACGCCCATGGTGCCGAGGTGCACAACATGTGTGTCCAGCCCCAGTGCCGCAATCGCGGCAAGCAGGTTGTGAGTGGCGTTGATATTGTTGTCCACGGTGTAGCGTTTCTCGGTCAGGCCGCGCATGGAGTAGGGAGCGGCACGTTGTTCGCCAAAGTGCACAACGGCTTCCGGCTTCAATTCGTCCAGTAGGGAGTGCAGGGCGTCAAACTGCTGTGCTGTGTCGATGTTTTCGAAGCGGATGGTATTGCCGGACACCTCTTCCCAGGCTGCAAGGCGATCTTCGATGGATGCGATTGGGGTGAGGCTTTGTGCGCCAAGGTCTTCGTCGATGCGCCGGCGGGACAGGTTGTCCACGATGGTTACGTTGTAGCCGCTGCGCGACAGGTGAAGCGATGTTGGCCAGCCGCAGAAGCCGTCGCCGCCGATGACAATGATGTTCTTTTCCATGGTAGTTCCCTCCAAAATTTTGTTTCGGTGTTGGAGAGATTTCGCGTTTCCCTTTGGGTTCTTTTGAAGTTCGCGCTTCATCTCATGAACCAAAGATGGGATATGTGAATGAGTTTCACTTAAGAATTTGAGACAGGATTGTCAGCAGATGTGCCAAAGTGGCACGACGCTTCAAATAATGTCTCAGCGGATGGGGGGCTAAAACGTCCAGCGGACGCCGGCGAGAAATGCCAGGCTGTCTTCATACTGGGCCGCGGAGTCAGAGTATTCGTATCTGCGAAGCAACGCATAAAGATCGACCTTGGGTGATTTTACTTTTTGCACCACCGCGATCCCGTAGGAACGGCTAGAACTGAAGGACACGGGAGATGAGCGGTTTTGATAGATGCTGTCGCCGTCATAGATGTCGACGGAGATGGCCGTCTGTCCTAGGTCGAACCAGCGGCCGATGTAGCCTAGTTTGCCGTAGTAATAATGTGCGCCGCTGCTCTCGTGTCCGGTTGCCATGGTGATGTTCCAGCCGCTGGGGCGGTGCAGGATGGATCCGGAGGCGATAAAAACGTTGGGACGCTCTTCTATCCAGCGCAGCGCGCCGCCTGCGCGGACGCGAAAGTCGCCGTGATCCCCATCGTACCGCAGGGACGTGTCTGCATAGAGTTGATCGTCGCTGTAAGAGAGTACTTCTTGACCGGCGGCAGCGACGAAGCGCCAGCCGTTGGTGATTGGCGCATCGTATCTCAGCCGCAGGCGGCGGGAACTGCCCATGGAGCGAAAAGCCTGTTTGACCCGTTTGTTGTCGGGGGTGTTTGCGCCTAGCGGAACCAGAAGTTGCCCTCCGGCAGCATCTTGCACCGGTGTCCCTGCAACTACAGTTGTGAGCGAGAGGTCCAGACCGGTGATGCCGTCCGCGGACATGGCCCCCTGTCCGATGGTGAACCGGCCATAGGTGTCGTGCACGAAACCAACCTCGAGTTTGCGAAGCTGCGTGCGGTCAAACTCGTAGTTGTCGTCGTGCGGGTCGTTGCGGTTGACGACATTGGTTTCTTTCCATTTTAGCGCAATTTCACCGCGCGCGTGCAACCGCCAGCCGTCGTTGAGAGGCGTGTCATAGGTGGCGCCGATCCTGGAAACAGACTTTGAATTGTCGACAAACCAATAGGTGTTGTCTGTTGGGCCATCATCATAGCTCAAGACGCCGCGGTTGATTTGGCCATAGAACGTGACGCCTTGTGGAGGCGCGTCATTCTGTTGTGACGCCGCAGATGTGGCGCTGCTGAGCAGAGCCGTAAGTCCAAGAGCTGTGATGGCTTTTTGCACGGGCCGCCCTCCTGAAGGTATCAGAAGGGATAGTGGCGGTCGTTTCAAGTATTTGCAGGACCGATCGGAGGCGAGCGCGTTGGTCCTGCAACAGAATGCTGAAGTCTTGGCGCTATAGTGTCTGCCAGGCTGCGTTGTTTTTTGACGACTGTTGGCAAGCGTGAATGAAGCGCATACCCGCGAGACCATCCTGAAGTCCTGGAACATCTTGAGCCGCTCCATGCTCGCCTGACAATTCGCGGGCGATGTCGCGGTAGAGGGTGCCGAAGGCCTCCAAATAGCCCTCTGGGTGACCTCCCGGTGTCCGTGACACGGCGTTCGCAGCGTTGTTTGCGCCGGCACCTGCACGGGTGATGCGTTGTTCGACACCGCCAATGGATGTGAAGATCAACTGATTGGGGTTTTCCTGCTCCCAAAACAGCCCGCCTTTGGTACCGTGAATGCGCAGTTTCAGCCCGTTTTCTGTGCCTGTTGCCACTTGGCTGGCAAAAATGGATCCGCGGGCGCCGGACGTAAAGCGGAGCATGATGTTGGCATTGTCGTCCACTTGTCGCCCACCGACAAAGCTGCTGAGGTCCGCGGCAAGATGGCTGGCCTGCTCGCCAACGACAAATGTCGCCAAATGATATGCGTGGGTGCCGATGTCGCCGATTGCGCCTGCGCCGCCGGTGCGTTCGGGGTCCGTGCGCCAGGCTGCCTGAACATTGTCGGGATCGGCGGGGCGGGAGAGCCAATCTTGCAGGTATTCTGCATGCACCAAGCGAAGGTCGCCCAACTCACCGTCTTCAATCATCGCTTTGGCCTGGCGGATGAGCGGTGACGCGCTGTAGTTGTGGGTCAGGAAAAAGCGTGCGTCGTATCCGTCGCAGTTCTGTGCAAAGGCTTCTGCCTGCGTCAGATCGGTGGTGAGGGGTTTGTCGCAAATAACGTGGATGCCGGCAGCCAAAAAGGTGCGTGCGATTGGCAGGTGCATATGGTTGGGGGTGACAATGGACACCGCGTCGATGCCGTCTTCGCGGGCGCTCTCAGCAGTCGCCATGTCCTCAAACGCGCTATAGCTCCGTTCCAGTCCCAACGAGTCTGCACTGCGCTGGGCTTTCTCGGGTGTTGAGGACAGGCAGCCAGCCACCAAATCCCAATGTCCGTCCAATCGGGCGGCCATGCGGTGCACGGCGCCAATAAAGGCGCCTTCGCCGCCGCCGACCATGCCAAGTTTCAGCTTTTGCATTTCAACTCCTACAAACCAAGCAGCGCACGGGTGTCATCGCGGCTCAATCCGCTGTCGGCGAAATCGTCAAACGCCTTTTCGGTCACGTTGATGATATGATCTGCGATGAAGGGAGCGCCTTCTGCGGCGCCTGTAGCGGCATCCTTCAGGCAGCATTCCCATTCCAGAACTGCCCAGCTGTCGTAGCCGTATTGCGCCAGTTTGGAGAAGATGCCGTTGAAGTCGACTTGACCGTCACCAAGCGACCGGAAGCGCCCGGCGCGTTGAAGCCAAGGCTGATAGCCGGAGTAAACGCCCTGACGGCCATCGGGGCGGAATTCGGCGTCTTTCACGTGATAGGCGGTGATGCGTTCGTGATAAATGTCGATGAACGCCAGGTAGTCGAGCTGTTGCAGCAGGAAGTGACTTGGGTCGTAGTTGATGGTGCAGCGCTTGTGGCCGTTGAGACGGTCAAGCAGCATTTCAAAGGTTGCGCCGTCAAAAAGGTCTTCGCCCGGATGCAATTCAAACGCGATGTCTACACCGGCTTCATCGTAGGCGTTCATGATGGGCAGCCAACGCTTTGCAAGTTCGTCAAACGCTTCCTCAATCAAGTCTGCCGGCCGTTGTGGCCAGGGATAGAGATAGGGAAAGGCCAGAGACCCGGAGAAACTGACAGACGCGGTCAGCCCCAAGTTCCGCGAGGCCTTCGCCGCTTTAAGCAGCTGGTCTTGCGCCCACTCTTGGCGCGCTTTGCCATTGCAATGCACCGCTGTGGGCGCAAAGCCATCAAATTGCTTGTCATAGGCTGGATGCACAGCCAGCAGTTGGCCCTGTATGTGGGTTGAGAGTTCGGTGATCTCCAACCCGCGATCCGCCAACATGCCGATGAGTTCGTCGCAATAGGTTTGCGACGAAGCAGCCGTGTCGAGATCAAAGAGCCGAATGTCCCCAGAGGGTATTTGAAGCCCTTTGTAGCCTAACCCCGACGCCCAATCCGCAATGGCTTCCAACGAGTTGAACGGCGCTTCGTCAGAGGCAAATTGAGCGAGGAACAGGCCAGGGCCTTTGAGATTTGTGGGCATCAGGTCTCCTCCAGCTCCATGATTGCAAAGGCATCGTCCGCGCCAAAGGGCGCTGGGCGGTCGCAGGTGCTTTGGATCGCGACAGTCTGGCCGGTGTCGCCGGATTGTAAGATCGCGCCCATGACCTCAACCACATGAAGGGCCAATTCATTGTTGCAGCGATGTTGGCGTCCATCGCGGATGGCGGCGGCCATATCTGCCAAGCCCGCGCCGCGGTAATTGGCATTGTCGCCATCATTGGGTTTGGAGAATGGGTGGCCGGTGGAAATCAGCGCTTCATCTTCGTCGCTCCGGACAAGCCGGAGTTGGCCTCCGAAGAAGTTGGGGTCCGGCACATAGAGTGTTCCGTCGAGGCCATAGATTTCCATGTTGTTGTGCTCATGGGATTTGACATCCCAGCTGGTGCCGTAGCTGATGATCGCCCCATCTGCGAACTTCAGGATCGAATGAACGGTTGTCGGTGTTTCAACCGGAATTTGCGCGCCATTTCGTGGACCACAGGCGATCGTGCGGTGGCTACGTGGGGTGCTGCTCATGGCTGTCACGCTTTCGACGGGGCCGAGCAATTGCACAAGGTTAGTCACGTAGTAGGGGGCCAGGTCAAAGATCGGCCCGGCACCGGGAAGGAAAAAGAAATCCGGGTTGGGGTGCCAATGTTCCATACCGCCGCTCATCACGTGGATGGTGCCCGAGGTCACTTGGCCAATCTCGCCGTTGTCCAAAATCTCGCGCGCTTTTTGGTGGCTGCCACCCATAAACGTGTCAGGCGCGGAGCCGATGCGCAAGTTGCGAGCTGCGGCCAGTTCAGAAAGCGTGGCACCCTCTTCTGCAGTCAGCACAAAGGGTTTTTCCGAATAAACGTGCTTGCCGGCTTTCAGGATTTCGCTCGATACCTCAAAATGCGCTGCCGGAATGGTCAGGTTGACCACAATTTCAATTTCCGGATCGGCCAGGAGTTCTTCAATGCTCAAAGCACGTAAGCCAAACTCGGCAGCCCGTGACTCGGCTGCTTCTGGATTCAAGTCGGCGCAGGCGACAACTTTGTAGTCTTTGAAAAACTGCCCCATACGCATGTAGGTGGTGGAGATGTTGCCGCATCCGATGATGCCAACTTTCACTGCGGTTCCCATGATCAAATGTCCTTTAGGTTGGCCATAGAGACAGATGCAAAACGCACGGCGTCGCTCGGATTGTCCTGTTCTGCAACCAGAATGGCGTTGGGGGCTTGATCGCGGATTTGACGGATCAATCCGGGCCAATCCATCACGCCTTCGCCAATGTCAGACCAGCCGTCTTCATCGAGACCTTCACCGTCTTTAGCGATGTCCTTGACGTGGACTGCGACAAGGCGGTCTGCATGTTTGGCTACAATCGGCGCTGGGTCCAGGCCTGCGCGGGCCACCCAGCCAAGGTCGGCTTCCCAGCCGATGTCTGGCGCGGTTTCCAGGATAATATCCATTGGATAGCTGCCGTCCTCTAGCGCTTCATATTCGAAGTCGTGGTTGTGCCAAGAGAAAGTCTTGCCAGTAGCGCGGACTTTTGAACCGATTTCGGACAGTTCTTTGGCAAAAGCTTGCCATCCGGCTTTGTCGGTGGGGCGTGCTTCGGCGACGAGGTAGGGGACGATCACGTGTTTGATGCCAAAGCTGTCCGCAAGCATCATGACGCCGTCAAAGTTGTCACGTAGGTCGTCGATGCCAAAGTGACCACTGGGCATGGTCAAGCCATTCGCTGACATGGCTTCCGCAAAGGAGTCAGGGTCGCCATAAACGCCACCGTAGCCCTCCACGCTGGTGTAGCCAAGTTCGGCTAGGTTAGAGAGAAAGGCCTCCTGGCTCGCGACATTGCGTGAGGAGTACAGTTGGAATGAAAAGCTCATGAAAGTCTCCAGAAATGAGCGTCAAAGACGGTTTTCAGTTGATTTGTCAAAGAGGGAACCCTGAGCGGGATCAAAGCCGATTTCGAGGGTGTCGTCTGCTGCCACGGTGGCTTTTCCGCTCATGCGGAAGCGGAATGGCGTTCCGGCAAGTGTGGTATAGATCAGCGTGTCTGAGCCCATCGGTTCCACCAGTTCCACGGTGATTCCAGCGGTGAAGGGCTGTTGATCTACATCTGTTCCAGTGATGACGGCTTCTGGGCGAATGCCGAGCCAGGCCGGACGCGCCGTTAGCGCGCCCTGCGAGGCGTCATATCCCGTGAGTGGGAAGTGCATGTCTGCGGAAAGGAACTCGCTACCGCCATCGGTGATGGAGCCCTCAAAGAAGTTGATCGTGGGGGAGCCGATAAAACCCGCCACATATTTGTTGGACGGACGGTTGTAGACCTCGGACGGGCTGGCGATTTGCTGCACAACACCACCCCGCATGATGGCGATACGATCAGCGAGGGTCATGGCCTCGACCTGATCGTGCGTCACGTAGATCATCGTGTTGTCGAGCTTCTGGTGCAGGAGTTTGAGTTCCACCCGCAAGTCCGCACGCAGTTTGGCATCCAGGTTGGACAGTGGCTCATCAAACAAGAACACGTCCACATCGCGCACAAGCGCGCGGCCGATTGCTACCCGCTGGCGTTGTCCGCCGGAGAGAGCGGCAGGTTTGCGCTTTAGCAATGGCTCAATTTGCAAGATTTCAGCGGCGCGGGCCACACGTTTGGCGATTTCCGGTTTTGGCACCTTGGCGTTTTTCAAACCAAACGACAGGTTTCCCTCCACCGACATCTGCGGGTAGAGCGCGTAAGATTGGAACACCATGCCGATGCCGCGCTCAGACGGCTCTTCCCAGGTGACATTGCGGCCGCCAATGTGAATTTCACCATCCGTGATGTCCAGCAGGCCAGCGATGCAGTTGAGCAAAGTGGATTTGCCGCAGCCAGAAGCCCCAAGAAGTACAAGAAACTCGCCTTCCTGGATGTCGATGTTGAGTTTGTCCAAGACGCGCACGGCGCCAAACTCTAGGGTGAGATCTTTTACGTTTACGTTGGTCATAGTCAGCCCTTTACTGCGCCAGCCGCGATGCCGCGCACGAAGAGTTTGCCGGAGGCAAAGTAGATGATGAGAGGAACGAGGCCGGTGAGCATGGTTGCGGCCATGTTGACGTTGTATTCTTTGACGCCCTGCACCGAGTTCACGATGTTGTTGAGCTGCACCGTCATTGGGTAAGTGTCCGGCTTGGTGAAGATCACGCCAAAGAGGAAGTCATTCCAGATGCCGGTGACTTGGAGGATGATCGCGACAACAAAGATTGGCAGCGCCATTGGCAACATGATCTGGAAGTAGATCTGCCAGAAGCCAGCGCCATCCACCCGTGCTGCCTTGAACAGTTCTTCAGGCACCGAGGCGAAGTAGTTCCGGAACAGAAGGGTTAGGATCGGCATGCCAAAGATAGTGTGCACAATCACCAGCCCCCAGATGCTGCCCATCAGTCGGATTTTGGTGCCGGTGATCGCGGAGAAGATGTCGCCGCTTTCCCGAAGCAAGATCACAATGGGGTAGATCATCACCTGATAGGGAATGAAGGCGCCAAAGATGAGGATTGTGAAAAACACCTCGGAGCCTTTGAACTTCCACAGTGACAGCGCGTAGCCGTTGACCGAGGCGATGGCGATGGAGATCACAACGGATGGCACAAGGATTTGCACCGAGTTCCAGAAGCCGCGGGACAGACCGTCGCAGTTGATGCCGGTGCAGGCCTCGGCCCAGGCTTTGACCCATGGCTCAAAGGTGATTTCCACTGGCGGGGCAAACACGTTGCCCAAGCGGATTTCTGGCATGCCTTTGAGCGAGGTGACAACCATCACATAGAGCGGCAGCAGGTAGTAAACGGAGGCCACAAACAATGTGCCATAAAGCATGATGTTGGTTGGGGTCATGCGTTTGCGAGGTTTCGTGCCGCGCGGTGTTGTTTTGGAGTTTACGGTTGCATCAGTCACGGCGCTTGCCTCCAAATTCGAGATAGGCCCATGGGATCAGCACAACCAGAACTGAAAGCAGCATCATGGTGGAGGCCGCGAAACCTTGGCCAAGGTTTTGAGATTGGAACATTTTCTCGATGACGTATTTGGCGGGGACCTCCGAGGCGATGCCTGGGCCGCCAGATGTTTGCGCCACAACGAGGTCATAGACTTTGATGATTCCGGCGGCGATCAGAACTAGCGCGGTCACAAAGATCGGGCGCATCATCGGGATGATGATGAAGATGTAGGTCTTCCAAACTGGGATGCCTTCAACGCGAGACGCTTTCCAGATGTCCTCGTCAATGCCGCGCAAGCCAGCCAACAGGATCACCATGATGAAGCCTGAGCCTTGCCAAATGCCTGCGATCAGGATGCCGTAGATGACGATGTTGGCATTGTTGAGTGGGTCAAATGTGAAGCTTTCCCAGCCCCATTTTTGAATGACGCCCTGGATGCCAAACTGCGGGTTGAGGATCCATTGCCAAACCAGTCCTGTCACGATGAAAGACAGCGCGAAAGGATAAAGAAAGATTGTGCGGAAAACGCCTTCGCCGCGGATTTTGCGGTCTAAGAGGGCGGCCAGGGTGAAGCCAATCACAAGGCTCAGCACCAAAGAGCAGATGCCGTAAATCGCGAGGTTCTCGATGGACACCAACCACCGACGAGTGCTCCAGAGGCGCTCATACTGGTCTAAGCCAACCCATTTGTCTGGCGCGGGCAGCAATTTGGATTTGGTGAAGGAGTGGTAGATCGTCCAGATCGTGCAGCCAATGAAAACCACCAGCGCTGTGAAGATCATCGGGATTGAGGCGAGTTTCGCCGTCATGTTTTTGAAAAGGCGGTTTGGTCGCTTGGAGGTTGTCCGTTGGGACACCACTTGCGCGCCATCAGTCACAGCCATGGCTCAGGTCTCCAGCCTGATGTGCCAAAAGGATTGGCTTGATCAGGTCGTTTGGGGCAATTGGGGCAGCGGAGAGTGACGGAGCCCGAAGTTTCGGGCTCCGCGACCATTTTAGTCCGCGTCGGCGATGATTTCGGCGTATTTTGCCTGAGCATCTGCCGCGGAGTAGGACGGATCATTCCAGAACTCGACCATCAGGTCTTCGATCTGGCCTGAGGTGTCGGCAGACAAGACCTGATCACCGGACTGCAGGATGTTGCCGCTTGCGAGGATCTCCAGACCCTTTTTCATGCAGTCGTTCGCAGAGGCGAGATCAATATCGCCACGCACTGGCAGCGAGCCTTTCTTCAGGTTGAAGTTGACCTGAACTTCTGGGCTTAGAAGTAGCTTGGCCAGCTCTTTTTGCGCCGCTTCAATTCCAGGATCGTCCTGCTTCGGGAAGTAGAAGGCGTCACCGCCGGTGGAAATGATTTCATTCACACCCAGACCAGGCAGGCAGGTATAATCCTGGCCTGCAACTTGACCGGCAACTTGGAATTCACCCTGGGCCCAGTCCCCCATAACCTGTCCACCCGCTTGGCCTGTGATCACGAGGTTGGTCGCTTGGTTCCAATCTTGAACCTTGGAGTTCGCCGCCATAGCGCGCGCTGCAGCGGCAGCTTCAAATACTTTGGCCATCTCAGGGCCCGCCGCGGCTTCAGCGTCTTTGTTGACGTTGATTTTGTTCCATAGATCAGGGCCACCCACAGCCACATTGATCACGCCAAAGGCGCCGGAGGACTGCCATGCTTGTTGCCCCATGGCGAGTGGGATTTTGCCGGCGGCTTCAAGCGCAGGGGCGGAAGCAACAAACTCGTCCCAATTCGAAGGTACGTCGATGCCTGCATCTGCATAGGCTTGGTGGCTCAGCCATATCCACTGCCATGAGTGGATGTTCACGGGGGCGCAGTAGATTTTGCCATCGACTGTGCAGCTGTCGAGCAGGGACCCTGGATTTACGATGTCTTTCCAGCCCTCAGCTGTGGCCACATCGGTGAGGTCCAGCATCAGCCCAGCTTCTATCAGCTCCTCTGCTTGGCGCCCATGGTTCAGCTGAGTTGCATGCATTGGGTCGCCGCCAATGATGCGGCTGACAATGATTGGACGGGCTGTACCGCCAGAGCCCGCAATCGCGCCGTCGACCCAGGTGTTGCCCGTGGCGTCAAAAGCCTTGGCAAATTCAGAAACGGCAGCTGCTTCACCGCCTGATGTCCACCAATGAGTGACTTCCAGTTCTGCGGCAGAAACAGCGCCAGCAGCGCAAAACGCAACTGTAGCAGTGGTAGCTTTGTAAAAGTTCATTCTTTCCTCCCAATTTCGGCGTCATCGCCGTGTAATCGATTACATTTCCTCCCGAACATCTCTGCAGTTCAAGGCTCCTCTGCTAACAGAGGGAGTGGCATTGACAGTGATGTGTAATCGATTACATAACGGTAGCCCCGCTGCGAGCGGCGAGTCAATAAATAATTCGAGGCGCAAAAATATTAATGAAAACCTCAAAGCCCAAAGTCGTTGATGTGGCCCGATTGGCTGGGGTGTCCACTGCCACCGTGAGCCGTGTTTTGAACGACCCCTCGGTTGTGTCGGAAGCGACTAGAGAGGCTGTATTGAAGGCCGTTAAGGACACGGGATACCGGGTCAATCGCGCCGCTAGAAATCTTCGCACAAACACCTCTCGGACGGTATTGGCGCTTGTGCCTAACCTGTCCAACCCTTTCTTTTCGAACATCCTTTCTGGATTGGAGCGAGAGCTGAGTGCGGCGGACTACAGCTTGCTCGTGACCGACAGCGGAGACGCACAGTTAACGGCTGACCAGATTCAACGATACATTGCAGCTGGGCAGGCAGATGGCTTGGTCATTCTGGACGGGAGCATTGATTTGACTGAGCTTCAAGTGGTGCAATCAGCGACGGCCCCGGTGCCTATCGTTTTTGCCTGTGAGTGGGTGGAAGGTTTCTCTGGCCCGTCGGTGCGCGCCGACAATGAGGCGGGGATTCGCATGTTGGTGCAGCATCTTTGGCAGCAGGGTCATCGCAGGTTTGGTCATGTTGCTGGCCCGGACACCAACGTGCTTTCCCATCGTCGCCAGAGTGCGTTTGAAAACGCCGTTCAGGAGTGTGGCGGAGAAGTCCAGTCGGGCTGGATGTTGCCGGGCGATTTTTCCATTGCGGCAGGCAAAGAGGCCGCTGCGCGTGTGGCTGCAATGCGCGATGGACCAACCGCTTGGGTCTGTGCCAGTGACCAAATCGCTTTCGGCCTGATTGCCGGATTGACAGAGGCCGGAATCAAGGTGCCAGACGATGTGTCTGTCACGGGGTTTGACAACATTGAAATGACCGAGGTGTTTAACCCGCCGCTTACGACAATTCACCAGCACCGCAACAAGATGGGCAACGAAGCTGCACGCCGCCTGTTGCAACTCTTGCGCGGTGGGCAGCCCAGCACAGCTTCCCCAACAATCATGCCGGTCTATCTGGTGGATCGCAAAAGCACCGGGCCTGTGCGGGAAAAGGAACAGGCCTAAGCCTGGCGCGTTAGCCGCCGGTGTGGCTCATGTGGCGCGACATTTGCCCGTCCACAACTTGACGGGAATAGTCGAAATCGTGGCCCTTAGGTTTCAGCGCGATGGCTGCGCGAATGGCGTCTTCGAGCGCCGCGTCACTTTCACTACCGCGCAAGGCGCCCCGCAGATCGGCCATGTCTTCTTGCCCCAAGCACATGAACAACTGTCCGGTGCAGGTCAGGCGCACTCGGTTGCAACTTTCACAGAAGTTGTGGGTCATCGGGGTGATGAAGCCGATTTTTTGACCGGTTTCTTCCAGACGTACGTAGCGGGCAGGTCCACCGGTGCGCTCGGCGAGATCGGTCAGTGTGTAGCGCTCTGCCAGTCGGCCGCGCAGATCATCTAGGGACCAATACTGGTCAATGCGGTCCTCATTGCCCAGATCGCCCATCGGCATCACCTCAATCCAGGTCATGTCCATGTCACGCTCCGCGCACCACTCTGCCAACGTGAAGAGTTCGTCCTCGTTGAAGCCTTTTAAAGCAACTGCGTTGATCTTAATGCGAAGACCAGCGGCCTGTGCGGCGTCAATGCCACGCATCACCTGTTCAAGACGGCCCCACCGGGTGATGTCGGCAAATTTTTGGTCGTCGATGGTGTCCATGGAGATGTTCACACGTCGCACACCATAAGAATAGAGCTCCTCGGCGAAGCGCTCCAATTGAGAACCATTGGTTGTCAGGGTCAGCTCTTTCAGGGCACCGCTGTCTAGATGCCGTTTCATGCCTTTGAAGAAGGTCATGATGTCGCGCCGCACCAAAGGTTCACCACCGGTGATGCGCAGTTTTTCAACGCCCAGCCGGATGAAGGTGGAGCACATACGATCCAACTCTTCGAGCGTCAAAAGTTCCTTTTTGGGAAGGAACGTCATGTTCTCCGCCATGCAATAGACACAACGGAAGTCGCATCTGTCAGTGACGGATACACGCAGGTAAGACACCGCGCGGTGAAACGGATCGATCAATGGTGCAGTCATACTGCATTGGTAGTGGCCAAAATCGAGATGGGCAAGGGCGCCTAAAGTTGTAGCCGCAAAACATCTTTGTGAGCGCAGGTGCTCATTTGCCTGGAACAAAGTGCCTAGCTCAAACGCTTGCTGGCTTCCTTCACTGCAAAGGGCTTCATGTCGTTCGCATGTTTTTCCAGAAAGTCGCGGACACGATCCGGATCGTGCTTTGACAAATCACGCAACCACCAGCCAATTGCCTTTTGAATAAACCATGTGTGGTCAGGGACATAACTTGCGGCCCAGCCCAGAATGCGGTCGCGGGCTTGCAGCTCCTCCGGCTTGGGGTGGTTTTGCTTTGTCCACGGCAATGTGATGACCAAGGCTGCCCGGCGTGTCCACATGTGTTCGGACGTGGTCCAGGTCTCAACTTGATCCAGTCGGGTCGGATCGGCGACCAGACGCTTTTGCCCAGCCATACAGGCGTGGTCCGCAATGGCCCAACTGTCAAAATCGGCAGTCCAGCTGGCGACCAGTTCCCAAGCGTCTTCGTCAGGGCGCAGTCGGGCCTGGGTGAGCACTTTTGACGCGGCAATGCGGGCTTCAAAAATGTCTGTTTGCCACAGTTCGGAGGCGAGTTGAACGCGTTGATCAACTGTCAGCGTTTGCCGCCAGCACTTGGTGATGTCGTTGAGCGCCGGATTCGGGATGCCGAGAACCTGACGCGATTGCTTGTGGTAGGCGGCCATGCCTTCGGCACGTCCGGGTTCAATCAGAGCCTCAAGGGCGGTTAGGGCGTCCTGAAGTTGCATCATTCCACCGTCACGGATTTGGCGAGATTGCGTGGTTGGTCCACGTCAGTGCCTTTGGCAACCGCTGTGTGATAGGCCAGTAATTGGGCCGGAACCGCGTAGAGGATCGGGGACAGTATATCGGACACCTGCGGCATCTGGATCGTGTCCCAGGTTCCTTCAGCTCCGTCCTTTAGGCCATGACTGTCCGTAATGAGGAGCACTTTGCCAGCGCGGGCCATCACTTCCTGCATGTTGGAGATCGACTTGTCGTAAAGCTCATCATGCGGGGCCAGAACCACCACGGGCACGTGTTGGTCGATCAGCGCAATTGGTCCGTGTTTGAGTTCGCCAGAGGCATAAGCTTCGGCGTGAATGTAACTGATTTCCTTAAGCTTCAGCGCTCCCTCGAGAGCCAGTGGGAACATACGGCCGCGACCCAAAAACAGGATGTCTCGCGCTTCTGCCAGCTTAGCGGCGACCTGTGCAATTTGAGTTTCGGAACTCAAGGCTTGGTTCACCAGTCCGGGCAATGCACGTAAGTCAGACAGATGCGCCTCTAGCTCCTCGGAGGAGAGGCGCCCGCGGTCACTGGCCGCTTTCAAAGCAAGGACCAAAAGAACACTTAATTGGCAGGTGAAGGCTTTGGTCGAGGCCACGCCAATCTCCGCACCCGCCAGGATTGGCAGCGCCAGATCACTTTCACGGGCGATGGAGCTTTCGGCCACGTTCACAACCGACACGATTTTTTCCGCTTTGCCAGCGCAGTAACGCAGCGCGGCAAGAGTGTCTGCGGTCTCGCCAGACTGGGAGACAAAAAGCGCGACAGTGCCTTCGGTGATAGGTGGCTCTCGGTAGCGGAATTCGGAGGCCACATCGACTTCTACGGGAATGCCGGCGATTTGTTCAAACCAGTATTTGGCGGTTAGGCAGGCGTAAGAGGCGGTGCCACAAGCAACCATGACCAGCCGATTCACTTTGGTGAAATCGATGTCTGCGCCCGGGAGAGTGATCTCGGTACCGTCATTTGGCAGGTAGTGGCGAATGGCTTCGCCCAAAACGGTGGGTTGCTCGGCAATTTCTTTCGCCATGAAATGTTTGTGCCCACCTTTGTCGACCTGAGTTTGGTCGATGTTGATGGTCTTGCACTCACGCTGAACTTTGTTGCCGTCCAGGTTGCGAATGGTGAGGCTGTTGCGCGTTACTACGGCGCTATCGCCTTCCTCAAGATACGTGATGCGATCGGTGAGCGGGGAGAGCGCGATGGCATCGGACCCGACAAACATCTCACCGTCCCCGTGGCCGATGGCCAGCGGGGAGCCCTTACGGGCTGCCACGATCAAATCTTCCTCTCCCTCAAACAGGAAAGCCAGAGCAAAGGCTCCCTCAAGTTGAGAGATAGTTTTGAGAGCTGCATCAACAGGTTCTAGGCCGGATTGCATGTGGCTTTGCGCCATAAGAGCAATGGTCTCTGTGTCGGTTTCGGTGACAAAGGAGATGCCTTTTTCTGCCAACTCAGCGCGCAGCTCGCGGAAATTCTCGACAATGCCATTGTGTACAACGGCAACGGGCCCAGCTTGGTGCGGGTGCGCGTTTGTTACGCTGGGCGCACCATGGGTGGCCCAGCGGGTGTGGCCGATCCCGGACTTGCCGCGCAGTGGTTCATGAACCAGCAGGTCGGAGAGGTTCACGAGCTTGCCCACCGCGCGACGGCGATCCAGAATACCGTCGTTCACGGTTGCGATGCCTGCGCTGTCATAGCCGCGATATTCAAGCCGTTTTAAGGCTTCCACCAGAATTGGCGCGACTTCGTGGTTGCCAAGGACCCCAACAATTCCACACATTATTTGCTCTCCAATGCGCGTTTTTGTTTTTTCTTTTTTAAGATTTCGAACAACTTCCGCGCGACACCAGGTTTTGTCTGTTGCTCCGCACGTGAGATGGCCAACGCTGCCTCAGGTACGTCTTTGGTGATCACCGAACCGGAGCCGGTCATTGCTTCGTGGCCGACGCTCACCGGAGCCACCAACATGGTGTTGGACCCGATGAAAGCATTATCGCCGATGGTTGTGTGATGCTTCATCACGCCATCGTAG
Organism: Shimia sp. MIT1388; assembly: GCF_047124445.1. Lineage (GTDB taxonomy): Bacteria > Pseudomonadota > Alphaproteobacteria > Rhodobacterales > Rhodobacteraceae > Shimia. The sequence continues at coordinate 123,614 of NZ_CP138921.1, forward strand.
TTGCAAGTGATGGTGCCCGCGCCAATGTTGGTGCCCGCACCCAAGGTGGCGTCGCCAATGTAGGACAGGTGATTGACCTTGGTTCCTTCGCCAACTTCGGCGTTTTTGATTTCCACAAAGTTACCGACATGCACGTTTTCGGACAGTTCCGCGCCTGGACGTAGACGTGCATAGGGTCCAACGGTGGCACCGCGCGAAACGTGGCAGCCCTCCAGATGTGAGAATGCGCGAATGCGGGTGCCGGACTCAACAGTGACACCTGGACCAAAATAGACGTTTGGTTCAATCAACGTGTCACGTCCAATCACGGTATCAAAAGACAACATCACCGTGTCCGGTTGCTGCAATGTTACGCCCAGTTCCATCAGTTCCTGACGGGCATTGGTCTGAAACACGGCTTCCGCTTCTGCCAAATGTGCGCGCGAGTTGATGCCAAGTGTTTCGCTTTCATCACAAGAAACAGCTGTGACGCCAAGTCCACGTTTGCGGGCCAATCCCACTGCGTCTGTCAGGTAGTATTCCCCTTGCGCGTTTTGCGGGGTGATCTCGTCAATCAGAGAAAACAATGTGGCGCGATCGGCCAGCATCACGCCGGAATTACAGAAGGTTACGGCACGTTCCTCATCGGAGGCATCGGCAAACTCGACGATTTGGTCGAGCTGATCACCGGACATGACAAGGCGTCCGTATTTGCCTGGGTCTGCTGCCTCAAAGCCGAGCACCACAACGGCATTGTCGGCTTTGGTCGCCACCATTTTTTCAAGTGTTTCCGCTCTGACAAACGGGGTGTCGCCAAAGAGGACAATCACATCGCCATCAAAGTCCTGCAGGGCTTCGCGACAAACATCGACGGCATGCGCGGTGCCGTTTTGCTCTTTCTGCTCCACTACGACGACATCTTCGTCAAACTCTTTAGCAGCGGTTTGCACCGCGTCAAATCCGTGACCGGCCACAACCACGGATCGGGAAGGCGACAAGGCCGCGCCCGCTTGCATGGCATGGACCAGCATCGGCGCGTTTGCGATGGGATGAAGGACCTTCGGCAGGTCAGAATTCATCCGTGTGCCTTTGCCTGCGGCGAGGATGACAAGTGCGATGCTCATCTGATTTCTCTTTTATTTCGATTGTGCCCGTTTTATCCGAGTGCAGGAAGGGTGCAAGGCCAAGGGCCATCAATTCAGGTTGCGCCTTGTAACAGCGCTGCGCGGGAACTCGCGCAGGCGGCAGGGAGCACGACATGAAGACCGTGGTTTTTGATTTGGACGGAACCCTGGCGGACACCAGCGGCGATTTGATCGCGGCTGCCAACGTGTGCTTCCGCGACATGGGGCACGGCGATGTTTTGTCAGTGGGGACCGACGCTGGTGTTGCATTGCGTGGCGGGCGGCGCATGCTGACCGAGGGGCTGACCCGGCTTGGCGCTATGGATGAGGCCGTGATTGCAAAGTATTACCCTGTTCTTTTGGAAGCTTACGGCGGCGCAATTGCTGAGCATACTGTAATGTATGACGGTGCGATGGACGCAGTCGAGGTGCTCAAGTCTCAAGGCTACGGCGTTGGCATTTGCACAAACAAGCCTGAGGGATTGGCGGAACAGCTTCTGCAAGCGCTGGGCGTTCGGGATGCCTTCGGCGCGTTGGTCGGGGCAGACACATTGCCCGTGCGCAAACCGGATCCCTTGCCACTGGTGGAAACGGCGAAGCGGTTAAACGGCGACCCAGCGCAAACCTTGTTGGTTGGTGACAGTGATACCGACAGGAACACGGCCCGGGCGGCGGGTGTTCCGAGCGTTTTGGTGACATTTGGGCCAAGTGGCGAAGATATGGCGGCGTTGGAGCCCGAGGCGTTGTTGCATGACTACGAGGCTTTACCGCAAGTTGTGGCGGCGTTGATTGGGCGTAACCCTTCCTGACATTCGGATGAGGCCATTTGCCTTTTACCTAGCCAAGCTTGAGAGATTGAGACCATCGACATGAGCGAGACATTCACCGGGAACTTCACGCAGCAAGAGCCAATCTCTGAAGAGGCTATTGACGCAGCGGTTGCGGTTATGCGGGGCGGGCGGTTGCACCGTTACAACCTGTCAGAAGGCGAGCTTGGTGAAGTGTCGCAGCTTGAACAGGAGTTTGCGTCCCTGGTGGGAAGCAAGTTCTGTCTGGCCGTTGCTTCTGGTGGCTATGCTCTGGCCTGCGCGTTGCGGGCCATGCAAGTGCAACCCGGAGACCGTGTGCTAACCAACGCATTTACCTTGGCGCCGGTGCCAGGGGCGATTGCCAGTGTTGGTGCGGTGCCGGTTTTTGTTGGTGTTACAGAAGGGCTGGTTATCGACCTAGACGACCTAGAGGCCAAAGTGGGTCAGGCAGATGTGCTAATGTTATCGCATATGCGGGGGCATATTTGTGACATGGATGCCTTGATGGCGATCTGTGAGGCGCACGGCATTAAAGTGATTGAGGATTGTGCCCACACGATGGGCGGGGGCTGGAAAGGTGTAGCCTCGGGCCGCCATGGCGCTATGGCGTGTTATTCCACCCAAACCTACAAACACATCAATTCAGGCGAGGGTGGGTTCCTGATCAGCGATGATGAGGAGTTGATGGCGCGGGCGGTCATGCTCTCCGGCAGCTACATGCTCTACGAGCGACATGGCGCGGCGCCTTCTACGGACGTTTTTGAGCGGGTTAAATATCACACGCCAAATGTCTCTGGCCGCATGGATCATCTGCGCGCCGCGATTTTGCGGCCTCAGTTACAGAACCTTGACGCGCAAGTAGACAACTGGAACGCGCGGCATGACATCTTGTTAGCTGGGCTACGCGACACCCCTGGTTTGACGGTGGTCGAGCGGCCGGAAGGGGAGGCCTACGTCGGAAGTTCCATTCAATTCCTGCTGTTGAATTGGACCGAAGCGCAAATTGGCGAGGCTTTGCGGCGCTGCGCCGAGCGCGGTGTCGAGCTCAAGTGGTTTGGTGGCGCGGAGCCGGTGGCCTTCACATCCCGCTACGACAGTTGGCGCTATGCGCCGTCTGAGGCGATGCCTGCAACTGACCGTATTCTAAAAGGCATTGTGGATATGCGCATCCCGCTGACGTTTTCCGAGGCGGATTGCGCTTTGATCGCGCGCATCATCCGGGCGGAAGTCAGCGCAGTGTACCAAGCTGGCTAAGCTAGCCTCAAAGAATGTCGAGCGCGGCCTCGGGTGGGCGGCCCAAAGCGGCCTTGCCATTGGCCAATACGATTGGACGCTCGATCAGTTTGGGGTTTTCTGCCATCGCCGCCAACAAGGTGGCGTCATCATCGGACTTGGATAAACCCAATTCTTTGAACAAGGCCTCTTTCGGGCGCATCATGTCGATCACAGGTAGGCTTAGTAGTGCTTGCACCTCGGTGAGCTCTTGCAAGCTTGGGGCATCCTCAAGGTAACGCCGCACCGAGACTTCCCCCTTGGCTTCCATCAACGCGAGGGTTTGGCGTGATTTGGAGCACCGCGGGTTGTGCCAGATTGTGATCATAGCCAGTCCTCTCGTTTGCTTCCAACGGCTTCTTCCACGTTGGCGAAGCCGTCCTTTTGCAGCAGTTTATCCAGGTCCCGAATGATGGTTTCCGCCACGGAAAACCCGCCATATACCAAGGCTGTATAGAGCTGCACCGCGCTCGCACCGGCGCAAATTTTTGCGTAGGCTTGCTCGGCAGATCCAATACCGCCAACGCCTACCAGTGGGATTGAACCGTCGGTGAGTTTGGACAGCTGGGCTAGAACCCGCGTGGATTTCTCAAAAAGTGGGGCGCCGGACAGGCCGCCAGCCTGATCTTTGTCTGCGCTTTGCAGACCTTCGCGGGACAACGTCGTATTGGTGGCGATGATGGCATCCAACTGGCTTTCCACCGCCACTTCCGCAATTTCTGCCAATTCGTCGTGGGTCAGATCGGGCGCGATTTTCAGGAACACCGGAATTTTTCGCTCAAGAGCGTCTCGTGTTTCCATCACGCCAGCCAAGAGAGCAGACAGGGCAGCTTTACCCTGCAAATCCCGCAGCTTCTCTGTGTTGGGGGAACTGACGTTGACGGTAGCAAAATCCAGATGCGCGCCGCAATGCGCCAGCACGCGGGCGAAGTCTTCGGCGCGGTTCTCGCTGTCCTTGTTGGCCCCGAGGTTGAGGCCAATCACAGCGTTGCGCGGGCGTTGCGTAAGACGGCTGCCGATGGCCTCCATGCCGTCGTTGTTAAACCCAAACCGATTGATGGCGGCCTTGTCTTCGGACAAGCGGAATAGGCGGGGTTTCGGGTTGCCCGGTTGCGGACGAGGCGTTGCGGCGCCAACTTCTACAAAGCCGAAGCCAGATTTGGAAAGCGCATCTAATGCGGTGGCGTTTTTGTCAAACCCCGCAGCTAGCCCAACAGGGTTGGGCAGATCGAGACCTGCAAGCGTGGTTTTGAGGCGCGGCGAGGTGATCTCGCCCGGCGCATTGCCGAAGCCCATTTCCAGAGCCTTCAGGGCCATGCCGTGAGATTTTTCAGGGTCCATGCTCCGCAGGACGTTCATGCCAACAGTTTCAAGGCTGCGTTTCAGGCTCATGACAACACTCCGGCCGGGAATTCGTGCTTACCTTCAACCAGCGGCAGAGGCTGAGCCCAGGTCACATCGGTTAGGCGCAGTTCGCGATAAAGGTGCGGGAACTCGGCGCCTCCACGGGAGACCTCCCACTTCAGATCATCGCCCATCGGGTCGCTTTCACAGGCCAGCAGGAATAGGTTTTCCTCGCCTGCAAAGTGTTTTGCAGCGGTTTCGGCGGCTTGCGCGGCGGTGGAGAAATGCACGTAGCCATCGGCCACATCAACAGGCGCGCCCACGGAGTGCCCTACGGCCCGCAGCGCCGCCCATTCGTCGGAGCGGAATATCTTGAAGATCAGCATGGCCTGCTCATGCAACGGACACGGCGCAAGGTCAAGCGCGACACGAATTGTTAAATCTTTGACATTTGAGCCGATTAAACGGCACGATATTGACTGAACGATAAAAAGAGAGGGGATTCTCCATGATTACTCGACTGATGACAGGGGCGGCAGCACTGGCCGTAACGGCCGGAATGGCCGCGGCGGACTACACGCTGACGATTTTGCACACCAATGATTTTCACGCCCGTTTTGAGCCAATCTCCAAATACGACTCCGGTTGTAGCGAAGACTCCAATGCTGAAGGCAAGTGCTTTGGCGGTTCCGCGCGTCTGGTGACTGCGCTGGCGGATGCGCGTGCGCGCTCCAACAACTCGATCCTCGTGGATGGCGGTGACCAATTCCAGGGCACGCTGTTCTATACATATTACAAGGGCAAGCTTGCTGCAGAGATGATGAACAAGCTTGGCTACGACGGCATGACCGTGGGCAACCACGAGTTTGACGATGGCCCGGAAGTGCTGCGCGGCTTTATGGACGCGGTTGATTTCCCTGTGTTGATGTCCAACGCGGACTTCTCTGGTGAAGAGCTGCTGGCAGACAAGCTGCTGAAGTCGACCGTGATCGAACGTGGCGGCGAGAAGATTGGCCTGATTGGCCTGACGCCCCAGGACACCGATGAACTGGCGAGCCCCGGCCCAAACGTTATCTTCACCGACCCTTCCGAGGCGGTGCAGGGTGAAGTTGATAAGCTCACCGAAATGGGCGTCAACAAGATCATCGTGCTGAGCCACTCCGGCTATGGTGTGGATCAGAAGGTTGCGGCCAACACGACCGGTGTTGACGTGATTGTAGGCGGCCACACCAACACACTGCTGTCCAACACTTCCGATCGCGCAGAAGGCCCGTATCCAACTATGGTTGGCAACACCGCAATTGTGTCGGCTTATGCCTACGGCAAATTCCTCGGCGAGTTGAACGTGACTTTCAACGATGCAGGCGAAATTGTTGAAGCTGCTGGTGAGCCGATCATCATGGATGCGGCCGTTGCAGAAGACGAAGCCACCAAGGCGCGCATCGCCGAAGCAGCAGCGCCGCTGGATGAAATCCGCAACCGTGTTGTGGCAGAGGCGGCGGAAGCCATTGACGGCGAACGTGGTTCCTGCCGTGCGGCAGAGTGCACCATGGGCAACCTGATCGCGGACGCCATGCTCGACCGTGTGAAAGACCAGGGAGTTCAGATCGCCATCCAGAACGGTGGCGGTATCCGTGCTTCCATCGATGCGGGCGAAGTCACCATGGGTGAAGTACTGACCGTGCTGCCGTTCCAGAACACTCTGTCCACCTTCCAGGTGACCGGTGAAACCATTGTTGCGGCTCTGGAAAACGGTGTGAGCCAGCATGAAGAAGGCGCTGGTCGATTCCCTCAGGTTGCGGGCATGTCTTATGCCTTTGACGCAAGCAAAGAAGCCGGTTCCCGCGTAAGCGACGTGATGGTTGGCGGTGAGCCAATCGACATGGGCAAGCTCTACAGCGTGGTGTCCAACAACTACGTGCGCAATGGCGGTGACGGCTACAAAATGTTCCGTGACGCGCAGAACGCCTATGATTTTGGTCCAGACCTAGCTGACGTAACTGCCGAATACCTGGCGGCCAAAGGCCCATTCAAGCCTTACTTGGACGGTCGTATCACCGTCAAATAAGGTGTTTGACTTGACGATCTTTGCCCTCGCCAGGAAACTGGCGGGGGCTTTCTTTTGAGGCAGGCATGGATCATCCCCTTATTGATTTGATCAACCAGAAAATCCGCGAGGCGGAGGAGGCTGGCGACTTCGACAATCTGGAAGGGGCGGGGAAACCGCTGCCTAAAGAAGACGATCCGGAAAATGCATTGCTCAACCGGCTGGTAAAGGAAGCCGGCGGCGTGCCGGAGTTTGTGTCGCTATCGCGTGAGTTGGCTAAGCTCCGAGAGGAATTGCGAGAAACTGGAGACCGGATCCGGCGGCAAGAGATTATGAAAGAGATGTCGATGATGGACGCCAGGATCGAACTGGCGCGGAAGGCCAATCGCTGATGTGCGGACGGTTTGCGATCACCTTGCCGACCGATGCCATGGCGCAGTTATTTGCGGCCACACCTGCCAACAACCTGCCCGAGGTGCCCAACTTCAATGTGTGCCCCACCAATCAGATCCATGTGGTTTTGGGCGAGGGGGCAGCGGCGCGGCGGTTGGTCTCGATGCGCTGGGGCTTTATCCCGCATTGGTACAAAACGGCTACGGACGGGCCGTTGCTGATAAATGCGCGGGCGGAGACTTTGGCGGAAAAGCCTGCGTTTAGACAAGCCTGTCGGGAACGGCGGTGCTTGATCCCGGTGACAGGGTTTTATGAATGGACCAAAGACAGCGAGGGGATGCGCTGGCCGTGGTACATCTCCGCCGGTGCGCCCTTGGCCTTGGCTGGTGTGTGGCAGGAATGGACGCAGGGCGAAGAGGCCATGAGTACCTGCGCGATAGTGACCACCTCAGCCAATGAAACCATCTCCCAAGTCCACCACCGGATGCCCGTGGTGATTGACGAGGGCGATTGGGGGTTGTGGCTTGGTGAGCAGGGGCATGGGGCGGCCACTCTGATGAAGGCGGCGAAAGAGGATCTCCTGTCTTTTCATCAGGTTGATCGTGCGGTGAACTCCAATCGTGCGGCAGGGTCTGCGTTGATCGAGCCGATCTAGTATTCGATTTTTGGCGAAGGTCCGGGGTGGATTTTCAAGAAAACTGCGACAATCCTTCAGCTTCAGAAGGGCCGGTAGTGCCTTGGCGTCACGCAGTTGGCCTGAGATGATGGGATGAACTTTTTGGAGGGTCCCATGTCCCGGTCTTCGTATTACGCACCTCAAGGTGGCTTGCCGCCTCAAACCCAATTGCTCACCGACAGAGCGATGTTCACCGAGAGTTTTGCGGTGATCCCGAAAGGCACGCTCACCGATATCGTGACGTCCAACTTGCCATTCTGGAACGATACGCGAGTCTGGGTGATTGCCCGGCCGATGAGCGGGTTTTCCGAGACGTTTTCGCACTACATTGCCGAAGTCGCACCCGGCGGTGGTAGCGAGAAACCCGAGCTGCACCCGGAAGCGCAAGGTGTGTTGTTTGTGGTTGAAGGCAGCGTGGTTGTGACCATTGAAGGTGCGCGCCACGAGCTTGGAGATGGCGGCTATGCTTACCTGCCAGCGGGCAGTGCCTGGACGCTGAAGAACGACAGTGATGCGCCAGCCAAGTTCCACTGGGTTCGTAAGAAATATGAAGCGGTTGAGGGGATTGAGGCGCCAGAGGCCTTTGTCACCTCCGATGCGGATACACCAATCAACTACATGCCGGACACGGATGGCAAATGGGGCACCACGCGCTTTGTGGAGCCAGACGATCTGCGCCATGACATGCACGTTAATATCGTGACCTTTGAGCCGGGTGGGGTGATCCCGTTCCTTGAAACTCACGTGATGGAGCACGGGCTCTATGTGTTGGAAGGTAAGGCGGTCTACAAACTCAACCAAGATTGGGTCGAGGTTGAGGCGGGCGATTACATGTGGCTGCGTGCCTTCTGCCCGCAGGCCTGTTACGCGGGTGGACCGGGCAAGTTCCGCTATCTGCTCTACAAAGATGTGAACCGCCATATGGCGCTTTGAGGCGGCATTATTGGTGTTTTGCCAGCAACTGATTGGGTTGTGGCAAAATGCCTGCGCTTGATAGCGATAACAAAAGCATGTGGGCGGATTTTCCGCCCCTTTGGGGGTGGCAATTGCAGAGCAAACCCTATCAATTGGCCTTTCAGGACAAAATGGAACGCGTGTCATGAGCGAGCGCAAGATCAGGATCTTTATCAACGGGTTTGGCCGTATTGGCCGGACGGTTTTGCGTATCCTGGCAAAGGGGCAGCACCCGGAGTTCGAGATTGTCGGGATCAACGACATCGAGCCGTTGGAGACCTGTGCCTATCTGTTTGAGTTTGATAGTGTTTTTGGCGCTTATCCGGGGGGCGTTGAGGCAGGTGACAAGGCACTCACTGTTGATGGGCTGTCCATTCCGTTTCATGCCGTGAGCGACCTGAGTGGTCTTGATCTCAGCGCTGTCGATGTGGTTCTGGAATGCACCGGCATGGCTGGTGCGCGAGCCGTGGCGGAGCGGGGGCTTGCAGCGGGCGCGGCTAAGGTGTTGATTTCCGGGCCGTCTGATGAGGCTGACGACACCATTGTGCTGGGGGCCAATCAGGAGCTTTTGAAGGATCAGAAGATCCTGTCCAATGCCTCCTGTACAACCAATGCCTTGGCGCCGTTGATGCGGGTGTTGGACGAGGAATTTGGCCTGATCAGCGGGCATATGACCACGGTGCATTGCTACACAGGCAGTCAGCCAACGGTGGACAAGCCGCGCGCTGATCTGGTGCGGAGTCGCGCTGCGGCGCTGTCGATGGTGCCGACCACCACCTCGGCGCAGCGGATGATTGATAAGGTTTTGCCGCATCTGAAAGGCCGCGTGGAAGCGCGCGCCATTCGGGTGCCAACGGCCAGTGTGTCTGCCATTGATCTGACAATTCAGACTGAAAAAGATGTGACAGTAGAAACGGTTAACGCCTGTTTGAAAGCAGCGGCAGAGAGAGATGGAATCTTGGGTTGGAGCACCAAGCCGCTTGTCTCGACCGACCTGCGGGCGCGGCCGGAATCGCTGATAGTGAGTGAGCGAGAAACCAGCGTTTCTGTGGGCGGGCTGCTGCGCGTCTTTGGCTGGTATGACAATGAATGGGGCTTTTCCAACCGCATGTTGGATATGGCCAGAGCAATGGGGCGGCGCAGAGCTGCGCGAGGGGAATTGGGAGAATAGAAGAGATGACAAACACCAAGGATCAGGACCGCGCCCGTCAGGCCGCACTTAACTACCACGAGTTTCCGAAGCCCGGTAAGCTGGAAATCCGCGCGACCAAACCGATGGCGACCGGCCGTGACCTGAGCCGTGCGTATAGTCCAGGCGTGGCCGAGGCCTGTATTGAGATTGAAAAGAACCCTGCGGATGCAACGCGTTACACCGCGAAAGGCAACCTGGTTGCGGTGATCTCCAACGGTACGGCCGTGCTTGGTCTCGGCGATATTGGCGCGCAAGCGTCCAAGCCGGTGATGGAAGGCAAGGCGGTTCTTTTCAAAAAATTTGCCGGGATCGATTGTTTTGACATCGAAGTGAACGAGCCTGATCCGGAAAAACTCGCCGATTTGGTCTGTCGTCTGGAACCCACTTTCGGGGCAATCAATTTAGAAGATATTAAAGCGCCGGACTGCTTCCTTGTGGAGCGGCTCTGCAAAGAGCGCATGAACATTCCGGTGTTCCATGACGACCAGCACGGCACCGCGATTGTGGCGGCAGCTGCCGCCTACAACGCGCTGATCGTGGCGAAGAAGAACGTCGAGGACATCAAGGTTGTGGCGCTGGGCGCGGGGGCGGCGGGGATTGCCTGTCTCAAGATGCTGATGACCATGGGGGTTCAACACGAAAACATCCTGATGCTGGACAGCAAAGGCGTGGTGCATAAACAGCGCAACGACCTGACCGCGGAGAAGGCGGAATTCGCGCAAGACACTGATAAGCGGACCACAATGGAGGCAATGGAAGGGGCTGACCTGTTCCTTGGCGTTTCCGGTCCGGGCCTGCTGACCAAAGAAATGGTCGAGCAGATGGCGGATGATCCGATCATCTTTGCGCTTGCCAACCCAACCCCGGAGATCATGCCGGAAGAGGCGCGCGAGGCGGCGCCGGGCGCGTTGATCGCGACGGGGCGTTCGGACTACCCGAACCAGGTGAACAACGTGCTGTGTTTCCCGTTCATCTTCCGAGGCGCGCTGGACGCTGGTGCAACCGAAATCAACGATGCGATGAAGCTGGCCTGTGTGGAGGCGATTGCCTCTCTGGCGCGGGAAACGACCTCCGCGGAAGTGGGCGCCGCTTACAAGGGCGAGACTCTGACGTTTGGGCCTAACTACCTGATCCCAAAGCCGTTTGATCCGCGGCTTCTGCCGACCATTGCGGTGGCTGTGGCCAAGGCGGCCATCGACTCCGGTGTGGCCACCAAGGAGCTGGATCTGCACGCCTATGAGAATAAGCTGCAAGCGCAGGTTTTCCGGTCTTCGATGATCATGCGTCCCGTTTACGAAGCCTCCAGCATGAGCCGTCGTCGGATCGTGTTTGCGGAAGGCGAAGATGAGCGTGTGCTGCGGACGGCGCAGGCGATGTTGGAAGAGACTGTGGACACGCCGGTGCTGATTGGCCGTCCGGAGGTTGTTGCGCATCGTCTTGATAAGGCTGGACTAAAGATCAAACCGGGCGTGGATTTCGAACTGATCAACCCGGAACAGGACGAGCGCTATCGCGACTACTGGACCCACTATCACAACAAGCTGCGGCGTCAGGGCGTGAGCCCGGATAGTGCGCGGGCGATTTTGCGCACCAATAACACCGCGATTGCGGCGATCGCGGTGGACCGTGGGGACGCGGACAGCATGATCTGCGGCACCTTTGGTGAGTACCGCTGGCATCTGCGCTACGTCACGGAAGTGTTGGAAAACAAAGAGTTGCATCCGGTTGGGTCGCTGTCCCTGATCATTCTGGACAAAGGGCCGCTGTTCCTGGCGGACACGCATATTCACATCGAGCCAACCTCTGAGCAGGTGGCGGAAACAGTGATTGCCGCCGCTCGTCATGTGCGGCGCTTTGGGGTGGATCCGAAGATCGCGCTCTGTTCTGGGAGCCAATTTGGTAACCTGGATTCGCACTCCGGTCGGGTGATGCGCGGGGCTTTGGATATTCTGGACCAAAACGACTATGACTTTGAATATGAAGGGGAAATGCACACTGATGCGGCCCTTGATCCAGAGTTGCGCGAGCGGTTGTTCCCCGGTGGTCGTCTGACCGGCAAAGCCAATGTGCTGGTGTATTCGAACACGGATGCGGCGGGGGCGACCCGTAACATCTTGAAATCTGTGGCAGATGGGCTGGAAGTTGGGCCGATCCTGATGGGCATGGGCAACCGGGCCCACATCGTAACGCCGTCCATTACGGTGCGCGGATTGCTCAACATTGCCGCGCTGGCGGGCACCGAGGTCTCGACCTACGGCTAAGCCAGATTTGAAGTGATGCAACAGGCCCCGTTAACGATGGTTTTCGGGGTCTGTTTTTTGTCCGTTTCACGTCTGTATTGCGTCGGTGGGGGGCTTGTGTCGCGGGAGGCAGGTAAACACTACGTGCGTTGCGCGAAGTGTTGCGCAACAGGAGGGTGCGCCTGACCCTCGGTGGGCGCTTACGAAACGAAATAGAATTGCGAAACGGGTCCACTTGCGCGTTCATTGCGATTGGCGGGACTTTGAAGTGCGCCCTCCCGTGGGGAGGGTCGGGCGCGCCCGGCGTTGCCGGGCAACTCGTTACAGAGGCCAGAAAACGAGAATCGCCGGGATCGAGACGGCGACAACAAGCACTTCCAGTGGCAGTCCGATGCGCCAGTAATCGCCAAACTGATAGCCGCCGGGGCCGAGGATCAGCGTGTTGTTCTTGTGCCCGATGGGCGTGAGGAAGGCCGAGGAGGCGGCGACGGCCACGGCCATCAGGAACGGGTCGGCAGAGACGTCTAGCGCGTTGGCCATCTGAATGCCCACGGGGGCGGCGACGATTGTGGTGGCGGTGTTGTTGAGCACGTCGCTGAGGGTCATGGTCACGAGCATCAGCACGGTGAGCACCGCCCAAGCGGGCAGACCGGAGGTGAGGCCGACCAACCCGTTGGCAATGAGCGCGGTGCCGCCGGATCTGTCGAGCGCGGCGCCAAGTGGGATCATCGAGCCGAGTAGAACCACCACGGGCCATTCGACGTGGTCGTAGAGTTCGGAAAGCGGGACAATTTTGGCGAGCACATAGGCGATCACCACAAGCCCCAAAGCGATGGGCAGGTAGATCAGGCCAAAAGAGGCGGCGGCGACGGCGCCGACAAACAGGCCAATGGCGAGCCACATCTTACTGTTGGCAGTCACGGTCAGGCCGCGATCTGCGAGCGGCAGGCAGCCCAGCCATTTGGTCACGTCTGGGCCGCGGTCTTTGTGTACGAGGATCAGGAGAATGTCGCCGGGCTGGACCACGGTTTTACGGATCTGGCTGCGGATGCGGCGTCCTTCGCGGGAGATGCCCATGAGCACCGCGCCCTGTCGCCAAGCGAGACCGAGGGCAGCGGCGGTTTTGCCAGCGATGCGGGCGGTTTCGGGCACAACCACTTCGACAATATCAAGACCGTCCCCGGCGGCTTTGAGTTGCTCTTCGCGTTTTTCGTCGGAGAAATTCAGGGACAGAGCTGTGCGGAACTCATCGAGCGCGTCGGGCGTGGCTTCGAGTACTAGGGCGTCGCCTTCTCGCAGGATGTTGGTGCGGGCGGAGCCATAAAGCCGTTTGCCGCCGCGCATTAGGCCAAGGATTTGCACGTCGGCCTCTTCGGCGTCCGGCTCCAACTCACCCAAGCGCTTGCCAATCAGCTTGCTCTCGGCCGGGACGGTGAGTTCAGCAATGTATTGGCCGAGGTCGGCGACCTTTTTGCCCGCGTCTTCGCGGTCCGGGATCAGGCGCCAGCCAATCAGCGCGACAAACAGCAGGCCTGCGATGGCGGTGAGGCCGCCCACCGGAGCGAAGTCGAACATCTTGAACGGCTCACCCAAGCTTTCCTCGCGGATGGAGGCGATGATGATGTTGGGCGGCGTGCCGATCAGCGTGGCCATACCGCCAAGGATGGTGGCGAAAGACAGCGGCATGAGAGATTTGGACGGGCTGCGGCCAGCTTTGCGGGCGGTTTGAATGTCTACGGGCATCAGCAGCGCAAGCGCGGCGACGTTGTTCATAAAGGCGGAGAGCACAGCGCCCACAGCACCGATGATGGCGATGTGATTGCCTAAGGAACGCGCGCTGTCCACCAAGGTGCGGGTGATCAGCCCGACGGCGCCAGAGCGGACAAGGCCAGCGGATACAATCAGCACCAGCGCCACAATGAGCGTGGCGGGGTGGCCAAAGCCGGAGAAGGCGTCTTTGGTGGGGACGACGCCCGCGACCACGGCGATCATTAGCGCGGCAAAGGCGACCATGTCATAGCGGAAGCGGCCCCAGAGCAGCATCACAAACACACCGCCAAAGAGGCTGAACAAAATGATCTGATCTGTTGTCATAAAAGGGCCTGTGCGCAAATTTCTTTGCGGGAGAGTCAATCTTACAGGCCGCGGAAACGCAAGCGGGTTGCGGATTTTGCCCGCTGTGACGTATAGAGAGCCCTGACAAAGCGATACTGCGAAAAGACAACCGGAGGCGAACATGGCCGGCCATAGTAAATGGGCAAACATTCAGCACCGCAAAGGGCGTCAGGACGCCGCGCGCTCCAAGCTGTTTTCCAAACTTTCCAAAGAGATCACCGTTGCCGCAAAGATGGGCGATCCGGACCCGGACAAAAACCCGCGCCTGCGTCTGGCGGTGAAAGAAGCCAAGAGCCAGTCGGTGCCAAAAGACGTGATCGAACGCGCGATCAAGAAGTCGGTTGCGGGCGAAGGCGACGATTATGAAGAAATCCGCTATGAGGGCTATGGCCCCAATGGCGTGGCGGTGATTGTCGAAACCATGACCGACAACCGCAACCGGACAGCCTCCACCGTGCGCTCCACCTTCACCAAGAGTGGCGGCAATCTCGGCGAGACCGGCTCTGTTGGCTTCATGTTTGATCGCAAAGGCGAAGTGACCTACGGCGCAGACGCGGGCGATGCGGATTCTGTGTTTGAAGCGGCGATCGAGGCCGGTGCGGAAGACGTGGAAAGCTCTGAGGACGGCCACATCATCTGGTGTGAAGACACCGACCTGAACGAGGTCTCCAATGCGCTGGAAGCAGCTCTTGGTGAGTCTGTCAGCACCAAGCTGGTGTGGAAGCCGACCACCACCACCGAGCTGGACCTGGAAGGCATGCAAAAGCTGATGCGGTTGATTGATGCGCTGGAAGATGACGATGACGTGCAGCGCGTGACCACAAACTTTGAAGCCTCTGACGAGGTGATGGATCAGCTGTAAGCTATTCCCATCAAAGACAAAATGTGAGCCCCGTCAGCCCTGCTGGCGGGGTTTTTTATTGGAAATTAACCATCCCACAGTTTTGCCGCATTTTGATGGTAGCCTGGGCAAGGCACTACCAAAAAATTCATTGATTTGAGGACTGAAGGCATGCGGTTTGACCTTCTGGACGGGGTGCGTGGGCACCTGCTTTTTATGATGATGTTGGGGCATCTTGGCGCACAGGCAGGGATGAACGCTCTGTTTTCGGTGCATCACTCACAGATTATTCAGCTATTGAGTGCTGAGTTTCTTGTGGTGTTGTCCGGTCTTTTGGTGGGCATTTTGTACGCCGTCAAATTTCAGGATCCGAGCAAGCTGGCGCGGTTTCTGAAACAGCGTATTCGCAAAATTTATGTCTACTACCTGCTCTCGGCTGGGCCGTTTTTGATCCTCCTAGCTCTTAATGGCGCAAGCTTGGGGCAGTTTGCATTTGGAATTGGCGAGGTCCTACTGATCCAAAACGGCGGAGCCTATTCCGACATCCTGCCGATATATATCTACTGTTTTGTCTTGCTGTTTGTGCTGAGTTTTGGGTTGGCTTACCTGCCGCAGGTGATGATGCTGGTGCCGTCGGCGCTGATCTATGCGGTTAGTCTGTTCTCCTATGATGGTGGTGTGTTCGGCTGGGGCGGGAAGTTCCTAGTGTTTGATATTGCGGCCTGGCAGTTTTTGTTTTTCTTGTCGTATTTTGCCGGGCTCTATTTTCGAGAGATTGTCGGGTGGCTTAATGGCCTGAGCGACGTGGCGTTTGTGGCGCTGTTGCTTGGCTGTGCTGTGATCGCATTGGGGCAGAGATGGGCGTTTTGGTATCCGACAATTGGCGCTCTGCCGGAGGGCGTTCAGGGCAACTGGTTCCGCATGCATCTGCACCCTGTGCATCTGTTGCGCACCTTTGCCGTGGCGGCGTTTGTGACCGTGGTGATGACGCGCTCGGTGCCTGTGACAGCTTGGTTGACCAAAGTCTTTCGCTGGTATTTCTCGTTGCCGCTTTTGCGGTATTGCGGTGTTTGGGCGATCCAGATGTTTGTGATCCATGTCTATATGGTCGCGTTGTTTGCCTATCTGTTACCGCAATGGACGACGTCGGAGGGGCTGGTCTGGGCGGTGGTGTTTCAGGTTGCCTACATGCTTCTTGCGTACTTGATCCATCACGGTCTCAGACGTCGTAGGCAGGCGTTGGCCGCGCGTAGTGTCAGTTGAGGTGGTCGCGGGCGACGTGCCGCACCGCTTTGGTGAGCGGGGTGAGGGCAGGGGCCAGCAGTCGGCTGGATTGCCAGAATAAGGGGGTTTCGTACGTGGTGTCTGGGATTAGCGGCACCAAGGCGCCGGTTTCCAGATGGGGCCGCACCAATGGTTCGGGGTTCATGCCCCAGCCAAGGCCCAGCAGACAGGCCTCGACAAAGCCGGTGGAGGACGGAAGGCGGTGGCTTGGCGGCGCGGGCGTTACGCCAAGGTTTTGCGTCATCCAGGTCTCTTGCAGGCGGTCTTTGGCATCAAAGATCAGGATCGGAGCGGTGGATATGGCCTCTGCGGTGACACCCTCGGGGAAATGTTTGGCCATATAGGCTGGGCTGGCGGAGGGGACGTAACGCATGGGGCCAAGCGGGGTGCTGTCGCAGCCAGCAATCGGGGCTTCATGCGCGGTCACGGCGGCGACCACTTCGCCACGCCGGAGCCAGTCGGCAGAAAAATCCTGATCGTCGACCACCAGATCAAATAGCAGGTCGGGCACCTGCGCGGCGGCTTTGAGAAACCATGTGGCGAGGCTGTCGGCAGTGACCGCGATGCGCAGGCGAGCGGTGCGCGGAGAGAGCCTTGCCAGATCGCGGGAGAGCGCGCCTTCGAGCATACCCACCTGATCAAGGTGGGCGGCGAGGCGGCGGCCGGTTTCGGTGCCTTCACAGGGGGTGCCACGCAGCACCAAGGGCATGCCAACGCGCTCTTCCAGCGCTTTTAGACGTTGTGAAATGGCGGATTGGGTGACGCTCAGTTCCTGTGCCGCGCCATCAAAGCTGCCGGTGCGCAGGATCGCCGCAAGGGCGGCGAGATGGGCGTAGTCGAGTTTCATTGCAGCTTGGCTGCGGTGCCGTGCGTGGGCTTGATCTGGTGCCGATGAGAAGTAATCGCCGAGCCGTCATGGGCCAGCGCCCAGTCTTTGGCTTCATTAAGAGACATGCCGAGGTTCATCGCCAGCTTGTCCGCCAGCGCATAAGCGGAGCGGGTGGGGTGCAGCTTGGTCAGCAATTCGACGTGACGCAGGCGCGCCTCCGGGAATTTGTCCAAGCAGTGCTTGATATCGTCCTGCGGCAGTTGGAAGTGGAAAGCCAGCGCATTGCGCAAAAATAGCGCGTCGTGACCAGCGGCCTCCAGACGGCGGCAGTAATCTACGTTGCTTTCCCCTTTGGCGGGCGGCAGGGTTTTGTAGCTCGGAAGCGACATAAGCGGTCCTAATGTAGTCTCAGATGTTTTAATTTGAGTAATTAAAAGGCAGGCCTTAGTCAAACCTCGAAACAAAGGTGCAATGGATAACCGTTGGGGGCAAGACGATATGAGCGAGACAGGCATTTTGGGACCGGCATTGGCCGGGTTTGCGTTGGGGTTTTCGCTCATCATGGCGATTGGCGCGCAGAACGCCTTTGTCCTGCGCCAAGGCTTACGTGGCGAATATGTGCTGCCACTGGTGCTGACCTGCGCGGTGAGCGACGCCATTTTGATCACTTTGGGCGTGGCGGGCTTTGGTGCGTTGATCGCGGCCAATCCCACCATGATTGAGTGGGTACGCTTTGGTGGCGCAGCGTTTTTGTTTGTCTATGGGGCCATGAACTTTAAGGCCGCTGCGGCGGGGGGAGAGGCCTTGCAGGACAAAGGTCGCACGGCAGGCAGTTTGGGCGCGGCTGTGATGACCTGTGTGTTGCTGACCTGGGCGAATCCACATGTGTATCTGGACACGGTTGTGCTGTTGGGCGGGATTTCCGCGCAATATGCGCCGGGGTGGGCCTTTGGGGCCGGTGCGGTGACCGCAAGCTTTGTGTTTTTCTTCTCACTGGGGTTTGGCGCCAAATTGTTGCGGCCGTTTTTTGTAAATCCGCGCTCCTGGCAGATTTTGGATGTGCTGGTCGGGCTGACCATGTGGGCGATTGCCGCGAAACTGATCTGGGGCATGTGAGGGGGCGCTGCCCCCGTCGGCGCAAACGCCGTCTCCCCCCGGGACATTTTAGGAAGGAGAAGAGTGGGGCGTTGTGTGAGGTTGCGCACATAAGTTGTGGGGACTTGCCTGTTTTGTGCGGCAGGGGAATGGCCATATCCTGAGGGTAGCAAGTCAGGAGGACGCCATGAGTTGGAACCCAGCCTTAGAGCCCACATTGCCAGATGCCACCGCATTGGAGGCGATTGAGACAGTCATCGTACCGCGTTCTCGAGACCTTGGCGGTTTTTCTGTGCGGCGGGCTTTGCCTGCGCCGAAGCGGCAGATGGTGGGGCCGTTTATCTTCTTTGATGAGGCGGGACCGGCGGAGTTTTTGACCGGGCAGGGCATTGATGTGCGGCCGCATCCGCATATTGGACTGGGCACGGTGACATATTTGTATCGCGGTGAGTTTGAGCATCGCGACAGTTTGGGCACGCATCAGATGATTTATCCGGGTGAGGTGAACTGGATGGTGGCCGGAAATGGCGTGACCCATTCGGAGCGCACATCGGAGGCGACACGTAAGGCGCCAAGCTCGCTGTTTGGGATACAGACCTGGATTGCTTTGCCTGAGGAGCGTGAGGACGATCCGGCAGCGTTTGAGCATCACGGCAAAGAGGCGCTGCCGTTTCTGGAAGGCGAAGGCAAAGAGGTGCGGTTGATCCTGGGCGATGCATGGGGGGAACGCGCGCCAGTCAGCATGATGTCGGAGACGTTTTATGCCGATGTGGCCTTGCAAGCCGGGGCTAAGCTGCCGATGCCGGATAATCACGAGGATCGGGGCTTGTATGTGGTGGACGGCGCCGTGGAGATCGCCGGGGACGTGTTTGAGCCGGGGCGTATGGTGGTGTTTCGGCCCGGAGATGCGATCACGGTCACGGCGGGGCCGCAGGGGGCGCGTTTGATGGCGCTGGGCGGGGCGACGATGAATGGGCCGCGCTATATCTCGTGGAACTTTGTCAGCTCCAGCAAGGAGAAGATACAGGCTGCCAAAGCCGATTGGGCGGCGGGCGATTGGGCCGATGGGCGGTTTCAATTGCCGCCGGGGGATGATGAGGAGTTTATCCCTTTGCCAGACAGGATGCTGTGACGCCGCGGCAAAATTTTGCTTAACAGGTTTCCTACCTCGACACTGCCGCCACGTCATGTCTATGTGGCGGCATGACGGATGAAAGTGCCACTTCCCCTTTGAAGGGCGTGTTTTGGATGCTTGTCACGGGCTTATGCTTTGTGGCGGTGACCGCGCTTGTGAAAATGGTGGGCACGCGGCTTCCTGCGTCGGAGACAGCGTTTCTGCGCTATGCGCTGGGCATTGTGTTTCTGATCCCGATGATCAAGCCCATTCTGGCGGCCAAGCTCACCAAGCGGCAGATTGGCTTGTTCAGCTTGCGCGGTGTCTTGCACACTGGCGCTGTGGTTGCGTGGTTCTTTGCCATGGCGCGTATTCCCATCGCCGAAGTCACGGCGATGAACTATCTGTCGCCGGTCTATGTCACCATTGGGGCGGCGCTGTTTTTGGGGGAGAAGCTGGCGTTTCGGCGCATTGCGGCGGTGATTGTGGCCTTGATCGGCGTGACAATCATTTTGCGGCCTGGGTTTCGGGAGTTGAGCCCGGGACATTTTGCCATGCTGTTCACGGCGCTGGGTTTTGCTGGTGGATACCTGATTGCCAAACGCTTGAGTGAAGAGGTCAGCCCGACGGTGGTTGTGGGGATGTTGTCGGTGACGGTGACGATTGGGCTGGCGCCTTTGGCGTTGTCTGTTTGGGTGACGCCGACGTTGGAAGAGTTGGTGATCCTGTTTGGCGTGGCCTGTTTTGCCACGGCAGGGCATTACACGATGACCTTGGCTTTCAAAGCCGCGCCGGTGACGGTGACACAGCCGGTGAGTTTCTTGCAGATGGTCTGGGCGGTGTTGCTGGGCTGGATTGGCTTTGGCGAACAGCCCGATGTCTGGGTGCTTGTGGGCGCGATGACTATCATTGGCGCGATCAGCTTTATCACCTGGCGTGAAGCCATGCTGAAGCGGCGGCAGATCACGCCGCTTGTGGGGCAGACCAAGCTCTGAGATTTGCCACAGCGATGTAAGTGCGCCTATCCTGAGGAAAATCGGGAGGGTGGCACTATGAGATCAACTTTCTGGATGGTCGGGTGTGCGGCGGCGGTGACGCTGCCGGTGGCTGCGCGGGCGGGGTTGGAAATCTGTAACGAGGCTGGTTTTTCGCAAAGCGTGGCGTTGGCGTACAAGGATGGGGATGCCTATCGCTCCCGCGGATGGTGGAACCTTGACCCGGGTGAGTGCGACACGCCGGTGACTGGCGATCTGAAGCGGCGGTATTACTACGTCTTTGCCACTGCGCGTGGCTATGAGTTTGATCCGGCGGAGCGGTATAGTTTTTGCACAGAGCTCTCCGGATTTTCGATTGTCGGGGATGAAGATTGCGTGGCGCGTGGCTATGACAAATCCATGTTTGCCAAGATCGACACCGGCAAAACGGCCAAAGATTATCGGTTGAATATCAAAGCGGGGATTTTCACGGCGCTGGAGACGGGGGACGCAGGCGGTGCGACCGCAACGCCACCTGCGGAGATGGTTTATACGACGGAGTCCGAAGCACGGCGGATTTTGCCGCTTTATATGCCGATGGAGAACTCCGGGTTCTTTGGAGAGCCGTTTTCGCAGGTCGGTATTTTTCAGGGCTGCGCCTTTGAATATGAGGACGCGTTTTGTAGCTTTCATGCGGAAGGCTGGAAGTATTACGTGAACTACGGCAACGGCACCGAGGATGCCTTGCTGGACGCGCTGGAGTTTCTGCCGGTGGGCACGCCGGTGGCCTTTGGTGGCGACATGATCAGCTATGGCGATATCACGGTGGATACGGTGATCCGCGAAGTGAGTTACTTTCCGGAGCTTGATCCCTATCAGCATATTCGAGAAGCGATGATGGGGATGTGGCGCGATATGACAGACGCGACGGCGCAAGTCTTGATTGAAGGCGCGGAGTGGACGGATTTGTATAATGGCGAGCCTGCGGCAACGTATTTTCTGCAGATCGCGCCGGGGTGTGACGCGGGGCCAGGTGGGCCGGTGTTGTTGCAGACCAATCCGGAGGACCGCGAGCCTTACTGTTACATGATCGACAGTGTCACGGATGAGGAGATGGTACTCTACTATTACGGTAACCCGCAGCCCTTCGTTTATCGGCGATGATTTGTCGCGAAACGTCTTGAGCTTGGGATGGCGGTGTTCCTAGGGTGTGAGAAATCGTCGAAGGAGCCTGCGCATGTCCCGTCCCAACATCCTGATTTTTATGGTGGATCAGCTCAACGGGACATTTTTCCCGGACGGGCCTGCAGAGTGGTTGCATGCGCCGAACTTAAAGAAGCTGGCGGCGCGGTCGACGCGGTTTCAAAACGCTTACACGGCCAGTCCGTTGTGCGCGCCGGGACGGGCGGCGTTTATGTCGGGACAGTTGCCGAGCGGGACAGGTGTTTATGACAACGCGGCGGAGTTTGTCTCGTCGATCCCAACTTATGCGCACCACTTGCGGAGGGCTGGGTATCAGACCTGCCTGTCCGGCAAGATGCATTTTGTCGGGCCGGATCAGCTGCATGGGTTTGAGGAGCGGCTGACCACGGACATTTATCCGCCGGATTTTGGCTGGACGCCGGATTACCGCAAGCCGGGAGAGCGCATTGAATGGTGGTATCACAACATGGGCAGTGTGACTGGCGCGGGCGTGGCAGAGATATCCAATCAGATGGAGTATGACGACGAAGTTGCCTATCACGCCACGCGCAAAGTCTATGATCTGGCGCGGGGGCACGATGAACGGCCGTGGTGTTTGACCGTGAGCTTCACCCATCCGCATGATCCCTATGTGGCGCGCAAGAAGTACTGGGATTTGTATGAAGACTGCGAGCACTTGCTGCCGGAGGTTGGGGCGATCCCATATGAGGAGCAAGACACGCATTCCAAGCGCATTTTTGACGCCAATGACTGGCGCAGTTTCGACATTACAGAGGAAGATGTGCGCCGGTCTCGTCGGGCGTATTTTGCCAATATCTCCTATCTGGATGACAAGATCGGCGAGGTGATGGAGGCGCTGGAGGCCACGCGGCAAGAGGCCGTTATTCTGTTTGTGAGTGACCATGGCGATATGCTGGGTGAGCGCGGGCTGTGGTTCAAAATGAGCTTTTATGAGGGCTCCAGCCGGGTGCCGATGATGGTGGCGGCTCCGAATATGGAACCCGGATTGGTGACCACGCCGGTGAGCAACATCGATGTCTGTCCAACGCTGTGCGAATTGGCGGGGGTGAGCATGGAGGAGGTCATGCCTTGGACAACGGGAGAGAGCCTTGTGCATTTGGGGCAGGGCGGGGAACGCGACACACCGGTGGCGATGGAATATGCCGCCGAAGCGTCTTATGCGCCGATGGTGTCGCTGCGCTATGGCAAGTGGAAGTACAATCGCTGCGCGCTGGACCCGGATCAGCTGTTTGATTTGGAGGCGGATCCCCATGAGTTGACCAACCTGGCGGAGGAACCCGCGCATCAAGGCATGGTGCAGAGCTTGCGGGCCAAATCAGAGGCGCGTTGGGATCTGGCGGCGTTTGATGCGGCGGTGCGCGAAAGTCAGGCGCGGCGTTGGGTGGTCTATGAAGCGTTGCGGGAGGGCGGCTATTTTCCGTGGGATTATCAACCCTTGCAAAAGGCCTCGGAGCGCTACATGCGCAACCACATGGACCTGAATGTGGTGGAGGAAAATCAGCGCTTTCCGCGTGGGGAGTAGATCGCCACACGTGGGAGTAGATTGTTAAGGCTTGTGCCCCTAGGCTGCGGTCAACGCGAAGGGGATAGGTTTATGATTTTTAAAACACTGAAATGCGCAGGTGCCGTGGTGATGCTGGCGGGCGCGGCGCAGGCGCAGATGTTCATCGATAGCGGCGTGGAGAGTGGCGTGCATGGCGAGCCGCTGGAAGACGTGGCGATGTTGCAGGGCTGTGTCTTTGAGCAGGAAGTGCCGAGTTGCGAACTGACCAGCAATGGGTTCACCTATTGGGTGAACTGGAACGAGCCGACGCCAAGTTACATTGTCGAGGCGATGGGCACGCTTTATGTGAATGCGCCGTTGTGGCTGCGGGCGGATATTGTCTCGATGGGCGATATGTCGGCAGAACTGGCGGTACATGCTTTGCGTCATGATCCGTCGCTAGATCCTTATGCGGAAATCCGCGCCAATTTGCAGGGGCAGTGGGTGTTCGCCGCTGATCCGGCCTACACGTCCACCGTGTGGGGCGACCGGGTGACTGAGGAGATCAATGGGGACTACTCGTCAGAGTACACGCTGCAATTGGCGGACAGTTGTGAGAAGTCCAACGGGCAGGGGCCGGTGATGATTGCGCATATTGATCCTTGGAGCGAGCCGCCTTGCATGATCATTGAAGCGGTCACCGCGGATAAGATGATCATGCAATTGGCCGGGGGCGACGGCACGCTTTTCAAATACGTGCGGCCCTAACGGGATCAGCTTTCCGATTTTAGCATGAGGTCCGCCACTTCGCGGGCCTCTGTGCGTGCCTGAGCCGGGTTGAGGGGGGCGTCGGACTGTGCAGCCTCCAGCCAAACCCCATCCATATAGCATTGCAGAGCTTCACGCAGCGTTTCGCGGCGGTCGTCAGAGACAAGTGCGCGCAGTTCGGCGCGGAAGTGGGCGGTGACGCGGGCGCGGTTGATGCGGTGCAGGCGTTGCAGGCTTTCCGCATAGGGCGCGTTGGCCCAGAATTGCATCCAGATCGAGCATTGTTCGTTGGTGAAAAGCCGGTCTGAAAAGTTGGCGTCTATCACCGCCATCAGCCGCTCATGCGGGGTTTTGGCGGTGGCGTAGCGCTCCAGCATCGCTTGTTTCAGCAAGGTCAGCAGGCGGCGCATGGTCGCCTCCATCAGCTTTTCCTTGGAGCCAAAATAGTAGTTGATCGAGGCCGCAGAGGCGCCGGCTTCGGCGGCAATTTCCGCCATAGTGACAACGGCGTAGCCCCGTTTGTGAACCGCCGTGATGGTGGCGTTGATCAACTCTTCATGTCGGATATCGCGGATACGTGTACGGCCCATGGCGCCACTTTAGCGTGATCGCTCTCAGGGGCAATGTTGTTGTATCAATAAAATTTTTAAATGGTCATTTAAAAAATAGTCACGTGATGATAGTTTGGCTGCCAGATTGAGAATCCGTGGGCCCGTGAGCGTGGCCGGCACAGCAAAGGAACGCGCGATGCAACTGCAACCAACGGCCAGCCATTTCATCAACGGGGCCTATGTGGAGGACACATCCGGCGCGCCGATTGAGATTGTCTATCCGGCAACGGGTGAGGTGATCGGCACGGTATATGCGGCGACGCCATCGATCATTGACCAGGCGCTGGAGAGCGCGAAAGCGGGCCAAAAGATCTGGGCAGCGATGACGGGACGCGAACGTGGTCGCATCATGAGCCGGGCGGCAGCGATGATCATGGAGCGCAACCATGAGCTTTCCGTGCTGGAAACCTATGACACCGGTAAACCCTATCAGGAGACCATCGCGGTGGATGCGACTTCTGGCGCGGATGCGTTGGAGTATTTTGGCGGCCTGGCGGGCAGCCTGACCGGCGAGCATATCCCGCTTGGGGAAGACTGGGTCTATACGGTACGCGAGCCGCTGGGTGTCTGTGTCGGCATCGGGGCGTGGAACTACCCGACCCAGATCGCCTGCTGGAAAGGTGCGCCTGCATTGGCGTGTGGCAATGCGATGGTGTTCAAGCCGTCTGAAACCACACCGATGTGCGCCTTAAAGGTAGCAGAAATCCTGCATGAGGCCGGTGTGCCTGCGGGTGTTTATAACGTCATCCAAGGCTTGGGCGAAGTTGGTGCGGCGTTGGTCAATGACCCGCGCGTGGACAAGGTTAGCCTGACCGGCTCGGTCCCAACCGGCAAGAAGGTGTATGCGGCGGCGGCCAGCCACATGAAGCATGTGACCATGGAGCTGGGCGGGAAATCTCCGCTGATTATCTTTGATGATGCGGATGTCGAGAACGCCGTGGGTGGTGCTATTTTAGGCAACTTCTACAGTTCCGGTCAGGTGTGTTCCAACGGCACGCGGGTGTTTGTGCAGAAGGGCATCAAGGAGAAGTTCCTGGCCCGTCTGGCGGAACGTCTGGGCACGGCGGTGATTGGCGATCCACTGGATGAGGCAACCAGCTTTGGGCCGATGGTGTCTGAGCGGCAGATGGACATTGTGCTGGGCTATATGGCCAAGGGTGTCGACGAAGGCGCGCGGTTGGTGTGCGGTGGCAAACGCATGGACCGCGACGGGTTCTTCCTGGAGCCAACGGTCTTTGCCGATGTCACTGATGACATGACCATCGCGCGGGAAGAGATTTTTGGGCCCGTCATGTCGGTCTTGGATTTTGACACCGAGGAAGAAGTGATCGCGCGGGCCAATGACACCGAATATGGCTTGTCTGCGGGTGTGTTTACGTCTGATCTGTCCCGTGGTCACCGTGTGATCGGGCAGTTGGAAGCAGGCAGCTGCTTTATCAACTCCTACAACGACGCGCCGGTGGAGGCGCCGTTTGGTGGGGTGAAGAATTCCGGTGTGGGACGTGAAAACTCCAAGGAAGCGATCAACCATTACAGTCAGGTGAAGTCGGTCTATGTGCGCATGGGCGACGTGGAAGCGCCTTACTAACCCTCCCTTTGGCAGCTCTGTCAGGAAGAAAAATATGCAGGCAGATTATGTGATTGTAGGCGCGGGCTCCGCTGGGTGCGCAATGGCGTACCGGTTGAGCGAGGCGGGCAAATCCGTGCTGGTGATTGAGCATGGCGGCACCGACGCGGGGCCGTTTATTCAGATGCCCGCGGCGCTGAGCTACCCGATGAACATGAGCCTGTACGACTGGGGCTACAAAACCTTGCCGGAGCCACATTTGGGCGGACGGACGTTGGTGTGTCCGCGTGGCAAGGTGATTGGCGGGTCCAGCTCGATCAATGGTATGGTTTATGTCCGAGGGCACGCGGGAGATTATGACCATTGGGCCGAGAGCGGCGCGGATGGGTGGTCTTATGCGGATGTGCTTCCGTATTTCAAACGCATGGAAAACTGGCACGAGAGTGGACAGGGTGGTGATCCCGATTGGCGCGGTTCTGATGGGCCGCTGCACATCAGCCGTGGACCGCGCAACAACCCGCTGCATGGGGCATTTGTGGAGGCCGGGCGGCAGGCGGGCTACCCGGTGACGGATGACTACAACGGGCAGCAGCAAGAGGGCTTTGGCCCGATGGATATGACTGTCTACAATGGTCAGCGCTGGTCTGCCGCGAATGCCTATCTAAAACCGGCTTTGCAGCGCGAGAACTGTGACCTTGTTCGAGGGCTGGCCCGCAAGGTTGTGATGGAAAACGGCCGCGCCGTGGGTGTGGAAATTGAACGGGGTGGGCAGGTTCAGGTGATCCGCGCCAATGCGGAAGTGATCCTTTCGGCGTCCTCGTTGAATTCACCAAAACTGTTGATGTTGTCGGGCATTGGGCCGGCGGCGCATCTGGCACAGCATGGCATTGAGGTGGTCGCGGATCGTGCAGGCGTGGGCCAGAATCTGCAGGACCATCTTGAGGTCTACATGCAGATGGCTTGTAAGCAGCCGATCACACTCTACAAATATTGGAACCTAATTGGCAAAGGTCTGATTGGGGCACAGTGGCTGTTCACCAAGACGGGGCTTGGGGCGTCTAACCAGTTTGAAACTGCTGGGTTTATTCGGTCTCGGGCGGGGATTTCCTATCCCGATATTCAGTATCATTTCTTGCCCATCGCGGTGCGCTATGACGGGCAGGCGGCAGCCGAAGGGCATGGCTTTCAAGCGCATGTCGGGCCGATGCGGTCGCCGTCTCGAGGTGAGGTGACCTTGCAATCAGCCGATCCGAAGGCCGCGCCAAATATTTTCTTCAACTACATGTCGACGGAGCAGGATTGGGAAGACTTCCGTGCCTGCATCCGTCTGACCCGCGAGATTTTTGCGCAGGAGGCGATGCAGCCGTTTGTGAAAAGCGAGATCCAACCGGGCGTGGATTTGCAGACGGACGATGAGATCGACAGCTTTATCAGAGAGCACGCTGAGAGCGCCTATCACCCTTGCGGCACCTGCAAGATGGGCAGCGTGGATGATCCCAATGCTGTAGTAGATAGTGAGTGCCGTGTGATTGGCGTCGATGGGTTGCGGGTGGCGGACAGCTCGATTTTCCCGCGCATCACCAATGGCAACCTTAACGGGCCGTCAATTATGACCGGCGAGAAGGCCTCCGATCATATTTTGGGGCGGCGGCTGGCGTCGTCCAATGCGGAGCCTTGGTTTCATCCCGGTTGGGAAAATGCGCAGCGGTAGTGCGTGTTTTTGAATGTGATTTGATCCGCGTCAAAGTGGGGGGAGACTCGGCTGGTCTATGGTGTGTGCGACCTTAAAAACAGGAGCGCAAACATGGCGAACACCCCACACGAACTGGCCGCAGAATTCCCTGAATTTGTTGAGAAAATGAGCGCGTTGAAAGTCAGCGACAAGCACTTTGCAAAGCTGGCCGATGAGTACCACGAGTTGAACCGCAAGGTGCATGCAGCCGAGACCAATGTGGCGCCACGCGAAGAGCTGGCGGAAGTGGATCTGCGTAAGCGTCGCGGCGCGCTGAAGGATGAAATCTACGCTTATCTCAAAGCAAACTGATTGATAAATCTGGTCAGTTTTGGCCAGGTGTCGGTGCGCCACAGGCCGGTGTGACCCGCGCCGGGGGCTTCGACAAATTCCTTACTATTGGATGGGGCGGCAGCGAAAATCTGTCGCCCCATTTCTATGGGGATGAGGTCGTCTTCGGTGCCGTGCAAGATCAGCAGAGGTAAGGTGACGGTCTTGGCGCGAGATAGGCTGTCCCATTGATTTGACAGGTGTTTCGTGAAGCTGCCGTTGCCGGGATAGTGGTGCGCGGCCATGGCCTTGATCGAGGTGTAGGGCGCTTCCAGCAGGATGGCGTTGGGCGTAATGCCTGCTTCCAATGCGCCGAGCGTTACGGCGGCGCCGATGCTCTCGCCATAGACCACCACGGGGGACATCGTGGGGCGTACGATGCTGTCGTAGATTGCCACGGTGTCGTTGATGATGTCGGCTTCTTGCGGGGTGCCTGTGCTGCCGGAATAGCCGCGGTAGGCGGGGGCGACGAGTCCGTAGCCCCGTTGAAGCAGGAGGTCGAACCGCGACACACGGTTGGCCAAATTGCCTGCGTTTCCTTGAAGATAGAAGATCACCGGCTTGCCGGGGGCAGGCGGTGCAGTCCAGACGATTAGCGCTTCACCGTCGTGTTGGAACACCTCTTCGGTCACAGTTGGGAGATTGGCATCCGCAGGGGAGACGCGGGTGTCGTTCAGCGGGTAGATCATCTGCCGCTCCAACAGGGGCGCGGCGGCGATTAGCATAAAGGCAAAGACCACGCAAAAGGCGCAGAGCCGGAACAGGAATTGTGCCAGCCTAACCCACATCGTAGGGCAACACGCCACGGGCGTTTTCGTTGATGGTCAGGCGGCGTTCCAGCGGCGGCACGGAGCGTTGGTGACAATGGGTGCGTTCGCAGATGCGGCAGGAAATGCCAATGGGTTCAAAGGCCTGCGGGTTGTCGAGCTCCATATGGTCGGCGTAGACCAGCGCGTCGGCGTGGCGGATTTCACATCCCAAGGCGATGGCGTAGCGGCGTACAGGGGCGCCGAAGTGGCCGCCGGATTTGGAGACATCGCGGGCCAGCGAGATGTAGCGCACGCCGTCTGGGGTTTCGGCGAGTTGGCGCAGGAAGCGGCCGGGTGTTTCAAACGCACGATGTACGTTCCAGAGCGGGCAGGCGCCGCCGAAGCGGGCAAATTGCAGGCGGGTTGCCGAGTGGCGTTTGGTGATGGTGCCGGCCTGATCGACGCGGACAAAGAAGAAGGGAATGCCTTTGTTTCCAGGGCGTTGCAGGGTGGACAGCCGGTGGGCGACTTGTTCGATGGAGGCGCCGAAACGGTTGGAAAGCAACTCAAGGTCGTGGCGGGTTTCGCGGGCGACTTCGAGGAAGGTGCCATAAGGCATGAGGGCCGCACCGGCGTAGTAGTTGGCGAGGCCGATTTTGGCGATGGACCGCGCGGCGTCGGATTGGAAGCGGGCAAAGTCCAGAGTGGCCTCTAGCAGCTTGCCGTTTTGCAACAGCGCGACCTGCAGAAGGAGTTGAAATGTCTGAGTTTCTGGCTGCGCGTAGCGGGAGATTTGCAGGCGTTGGTGCTCGGCGTCGTAGTGGCGCAGTTGGTCGATGTCGGTGAAGGCAACAGTGATGCCTGTGTCCTTGAGAGAGGCGAGGGCAGCGGCGCGGATTCCGCCGTGCTCTACAGCGCCTTGTGCGAAGCGTTCGGCGGCGTGGTCGACAGCGTCTATGTAATTGTCACAATAGTGAAAAAAGTCCCTGACTTCATCCCAGGGGCTGGCCTGCATTTGTACATCCTGGCGGCCAAGGGCCTCGTCTAAAGACGCAAGCCGTTCGTGGGTTTGGCGGTAGGCGCGGTGTAGTTCCAGAAAGGCGCGCGCCAAAGCAGGGGCGTTGGAAGCGGTGAGGCGCAGGTCTGCGAGAGGGGCAGAGGTTTCGGCGAGGACCGGGTCGGCGAGGGCTTCGCGCATGTCAGAGACGAGGCGTTCGCTGTCACCGGTGCTTAACTCTGTGACATCCAAGCCAAATTCCTGCGCGAGGGCCAAGACAACCGTGGTGGACACCGGGCGGTTGTTGTTCTCCATCTGGTTCAGATAGGGCAGGGAGACCCCAAGTTTTTGGGCAAAATCCTTCTGTGTCAGCGTGAGCCGTGTGCGGATTTCGCGTAGTTTGGCGCCTGCGTAGAGCTTCTGCGTGGGCATGCGACTCCTCCCGATTGCATAGCTGCAAAGATAGCTTTGCAAACTGTGCGGCGCCAGAGGGCAAAAGAGGCTGCGGCGTTTGGTCGTTAACCGGCGATTCTGAGGCCGATTTTCACGTCGGTATGGCGTCGGTATTGCGACTGTTACGCGGAGGTGCAGGTTTTGGAGTGGCCTCGGTTAACGCAGCTGCATGGAGCAGTCGTGCGTGGCCCCAGACCAGGTCTGGGACAGTGAGGCAGTTTTTGTGGGGTTAGACGCCGATGGTTTTTTCGCGACGGATGACCATGAGGATGGAGGTTACACCCAAAATCGAGGTGGCACACATCAGCCACAGTAGCGGGAACGCGCCGGTTTCTGGTGTCAGCAGCGCGCCTGCGAGGGCGGAGAGGGCTGCGCCGCCGCCGATCATGATCGCGCCGGTGAGGCCGGAGGCGGTGCCTGCGAGGTGTGGGCGTACGGAGAGCGCACCAGCGGTGGCGTTGGGGATGGCAAGGCCGTTGCCGATGCCGACAAAGGTCATGAAGCCGAAGAAGATCTCAGCGGAGCCGAAGCCCATCGCGAAGATTGACAAAGAGGCGCCAACGCCCAGACCACAGATGGTGCAGCCCATCATCACCATGCGGTTGATCCCCACGCGGGCGGAATAGCGGCCGGAGAGGAAATTGCCGATGAAATACCCCACCGCAGGGGCGCCGAAGTAGATGCCCATTTTGGCGGCGTCCATGCCAAAGAGCTCGGTGGCCACAAAGGGCGCGCCACCGAGGTAGGCAAAGAAGGCGCCGGAGGTGAAGCAATTGGCGAGCGAATAGCCCCAGAACCGGGGGCTGGTCAGGAGCTCGGGATATTCTCGGAACTGTTGGCCCAGTGAGAGCCCGCTGCTGGATTTGGTTTCGCCGAGGTCACGCCAGGTGAGCCAGAGAATGGCGGCACCGGTGGCAAACAGAAGCCAGAAGCTGGCTTGCCAGCCAAAGGCGCTGTCCAGCAGGCCGCCAAGTGCAGGGCCAAGCATGGGCACCACAGTCATGCCCATGGTGACGTAGCCAATCATCGAGGCGGCTTCGTCGGTAGAGACCATGTCGCGCACCACGGCGCGGGACAGGACCATGGCGACCACCACGGCGGCCTGTAGCATGCGGAAGGTCAGGAAGATTGCGGCGTTGGGTGCGTATATGCAGCCAATGGTGGCGGCTAAGAAGATGACAAGGCCTGCGAGGATCACCGGACGGCGGCCAAATTTGTCGCTGATTGGGCCAACCACAATTTGCAGCACGGCGTTGACGGCAAGGTAGACCGCGATGGAGAGCTGCATCACGCCATAATCGGTGCCGAAATATTCGGTCATCGACGGCAGGCTGGGCAGGAAGATGTTCATGCACAGTGCCGAGACCCCGGCCAGCAGGATCAGCGTGAAGATATTGGGTGGTGAGGTTCGGTCGAGAAATTGACCGCGGGCCATTGTACTCATGGGCTAAGAGGTAGGGGCGCGGTCGGCAAATGTCCATGGATTAATTTCAATTGTGAACTATTTGCTAATTTGCAATTCGCACGACCTTCATTTTCTTGAGTTTGCAAATTTGCGGGAAAATCCTTTTGCGGGTGCAGCAAGCTGCCTATGGTGTTGCGCAAAGCTTTTGGGGGCAGTGCATCCTGTGCCTGCCCAAATCGACGAATGAGGGCCGTGCCATGAAAGACATTCTGCAACAGTTGGAAGAGCGCCGTGAAGTTGCGCGTTTGGGTGGCGGTCAGCGCCGGATCGACAGCCAGCACGCCAAAGGCAAGCTGACCGCGCGGGAGCGGATCGAGCTGCTGTTGGATGAGGGCAGCTTTGAAGAGTTTGACATGTTCAAAACCCATCGCTGCACCGAATTTGGCATGGAAGAGCAAAAGCCTGCGGGCGACGGCGTGATCACCGGCTGGGGCACGATCAATGGCCGTATGGTCTATGTCTTCTCTCAGGACTTCACGGTGTTTGGTGGCTCCTTGTCGGAGACCCACGCGCAGAAGATCTGCAAAATCCAGGACATGGCGGTGCAGAATGGCGCGCCAATCATTGGCCTGAACGACTCGGGCGGCGCACGTATTCAGGAAGGCGTCGACTCGCTGGCTGGCTATGCAGAAGTGTTCCAGCGCAACATCATGGCGTCCGGCGTGGTGCCGCAGATTTCCGTGATCATGGGCCCATGTGCCGGTGGTGCGGTGTACTCGCCTGCGATGACCGACTTCATCTTCATGGTGAAAGACACCTCTTATATGTTTGTGACCGGTCCGGATGTTGTGAAGACCGTGACCAATGAGGTTGTGACGGCTGAGGAATTGGGCGGGGCGTCGACGCACACCAAAAAGTCCTCGGTGGCCGATGGCGCGTTTGAGAACGACGTGGAGGCGCTGACCGAAGTGCGCCGTCTGGTGGACTTCCTGCCACTGAACAACCGCGAGAAACCGCCGGTGCGTCCGTTCTTTGATGAGCCGGGCCGGGTTGAGAAGTCTTTGGACACGTTGGTGCCGGAGAACCCCAACACGCCATACGACATGAAAGAGCTGATCGCCAAAGTGGCGGATGAGGGCGATTTCTACGAGATTCAGGAAGACTACGCCAAGAACATCATCACCGGCTTTATCCGCCTGGAAGGTCAGACCGTGGGTGTTGTTGCCAACCAGCCGATGGTGCTGGCGGGCTGTCTGGACATTGACAGCTCCCGCAAGGCGGCCCGGTTTGTGCGCTTCTGTGACTGTTTTGAAATTCCAATCCTGACGCTGGTGGACGTGCCGGGCTTCCTGCCTGGGACCAGCCAGGAATATGGCGGGGTGATCAAACACGGCGCGAAGCTGCTGTTTGCTTATGGTGAAGCGACCGTGCCGAAGGTGACTGTGATCACCCGGAAAGCTTACGGCGGGGCCTATGACGTGATGGCCTCCAAGCATCTGCGCGGCGATTTCAACTACGCCTGGCCAACGGCGGAGATCGCGGTGATGGGCGCGAAAGGCGCGACCGAGATCATTCACCGCGCTGATCTGGGCGATGCGGAGAAGATTGCGGAGCATACCAAGGATTATGAAGACCGCTTTGCCACGCCATTTGTGGCGGCCGAGCGTGGCTTCATCGATGAGGTGATCATGCCGCAGAGCACACGCAAGCGGGTGAGCCGGGCGTTTGCGAGCCTGCGCAACAAGAAGCTCGAGAACCCGTGGAAAAAGCACGACAACATCCCGCTGTAATGACCTATAGGTGGATCCACTAACGATCCACTACAAGGAAGAATTGAATATGCGTACCCTTACTTTTGCCTCCTGCATTTTGTTTGCGTTGCCACTGGCAGCGCAGGCGCAGAGCTGTCGTGGTGTCCAGTCGCTTGATCTGGGCAACGGCACGAAGGCTTGTGTTGTTAAGATCGAAGAAGGCGCGATTACGACAACAAGAACGCGGGATGACTATGCCAGTTCGCAAAAACACACGCGGGCGCAGCCGATGGTTGGTGCGTCGATGACCGGGCCTATCCCGGCCAAGCGGGCCACGGTCAAAAAGCAGATGTTGGCGATGTGCAAGGCGACGCAAGCCAAGGTCGCTAAGCAATTTGCCGGCAAGAAGTACAACCGCGTCATCTTGATTCAGGACTGGACCAAGGCAGGCGGCAAGGTTCAGGCTGGCTTTTCGTCCGATAATTGTAAAGGATTCCGGTTCTTTGCCAGCTAAAGCGACATATCACGTTGCTTTCGGGTTCGCGGCTGATGTCGCGGACCTGGCTCGGTGCGGTGGAGTTCCCAGTGGATGCTGGGCCATATGACCCGCGCTGGCCCCAATATTGCGGTGTACCCGCCAGCCGTTTCGGTAATCGCCCCTGTGACGGCGGTTGCATTGGAGTGGTTGGTGCCGTTGGCGGTGTTGCCTGCTGCGGGCACGCTTAACAGCGTTGTGCCCGGTGTGGTGCTGCTGGGGGCTGCCGGGTGGTTGGCCATGTCCGGGGCGCGGGCGTTCCGGGCGGCAGGGACCAATGTGGATCCCACGCAACCGGTGCTGAAACTTGTGCGCAGCGGGCCGTACCGGTTCACGCGTAACCCGATGTACCTGGGCATGGTTGTGTTGCAACTGGGCTTGGCGCTGACGTTTTCATTGGATTGGGCGGTGCTGGGCGCGGCGGTGGTGTTTGTGCTGCTGCACTTTGGTGTTGTGCTGCGCGAAGAGGCTTATCTGACCGACCTCTTTGGGGCGGACTATCAGGCGTTTCTCACACAGACACGGAGGTGGCTATGAGCCGGAGCCGCTGGCATATCCAACGCGAGGGCGATGCGCTGACCATGAGCCGTCGGTTGCCGGTGCGCTGGGACGTGGTGGCGGAGACCTCGTTGCCGGATGCGGGCTTGCTGCGCACGGCGCAGCAGGTGCGGCAGGATATGTGGCGGGCGTTGCAGGATTTGCGTGGCTTTGCGCCAACTGTTGAGGTGCGGCGCGAGGCTGGGCGGCTGGTTGTGAAGGCCGGCGGGGCTGTGGATGGCGCAGTGGCCAAGGGCCATGCGCAGGCCATCATTGCCGAGATTTTGGACTGTCCTGAGCGGCGGGATCGCTGGCGGCGGTTTGCGCAACACCGGGGGGCGTCCTCATGAAATTTGTGACGCAACGTAAGGCTTTGGCGCAAAAAACTTTCGCGTCTCGCACATTTTTTGCAGCTTTTACAAAAGAACTGTGCAAGCGTGCGACTCAGCTTACGCTTTCCGCCGCGTTTGGAGGGGCCCTCACGGGCGCGGCCACGGCCGGGGTTTTGGAGGAGACCCCGGTCGTGCCCTCAGGCAACGATCTCCATCTTCAGGAAATTCTCTACGAAGTGCGCGCGGATGAAAGCCGTGTGGCGCGGTTCCGCTATGTCATGCCGCTCATTCGGCAGGGTGTGGAGTTCACCGAAATCGAGGAAGACTTCTTTCATCTGTGCATTGGCGTCGCAGTACCGTATCTCGCCATTCAGGATGAAACAGTCGATCAGGTGATCATATCCATGGCGGACAGAGAAACCACATTTGGCGAGACCACACAGGTGGCGACGCAGTTTTTTGAAGCATTCAGCGTGCAGGATGGCACCTGTATCTGGGAGGGCTTCTGATGACACCACTAGATATTGTTAACGTTAAGGGCAATGAGCAAGACATTGCGGCTTTGCGGTCACAGCGGATGAGCTTGGGCTCGTATCTGTATCTTTTTGCAGAAGATTTGCATAACCTGCGCGCATGTCCCCAACGTGGGGCAGTGAGGCAGGCCGGGCAAATCCGCCCGGTTTGGACGTTAAACAATGAATGGAGAACAAGATGTCCAAGAGCATCAAGTCATTCCTGGCAATCGGCCTCGTGGCCCTGGTTGCAGCCTGTGGCCAAGACGAGCCGCTGGAAGAATATGTTGTGGTCGACCCAGAGCCGATCTCGACTGAGCCGACCTACACCGGCAAATACAAGTAAGGCGATCCGCCTAACAGGTGGACAGGCCGCGCGGCCTGTTCACACCCGCGCCACGCTCTCAGCAATCCGGGGAGATGTGGCATGATCAAGCATCGCGGGTTCCCCGGCCGTCTTCCGGGCACGGATTTCCAATTCACCATTCGTCGCGCCAACCCCAAAGGGGTCACGCCGATCACCCGTCGTGAGCGGTTCAAAGACCGTCGTCCGCCGGATCGTCGCGCGGATGCGGCCTTTATGCAGGCACTGTGGGTGCATTTTGGCGACCAGCCATTTGAGCGCGGCAATCTGGATGCGGGCCGTTTGAGCTGGCTGTTCGGGCGCGAAGTGGTCGCGGTCGAAGAGGATTTTGACCCCGAAGATTATGAGGCACTGCTGGTCATTGATGAAGCGGTGGCCCGCGTGTCTTTCCCGGACGCATTTGAGGATGACTGGGCGTAATGTTGCCGATGCCACGACATAATGGGCAAGCCATTGCCCAAAGCGGGACAGAGGCAAAATTGCCCCTGTTTTCCGTAGTTTGCCGTGGCAAGGTCACTGTCATGGAGCGGGGCGTTGTCGCGCATCGCTCCTGTAACAGTGTATTCCGTTACCCTTCCCCTTACGGGTGGTCCTGTATTGTCCCTTCAGGATCACCCGTTTTTTCTGTGACGCTTGCGCGTGCGGTGAAAACGGGTGAAATTGTGGGCGTAAACACAGACCAGGCGGGCAGTAGATCCGCCGACAAACCCACATCGGGAAGAGGCACAGACACATGCGTATCACAGCAGCAGTTTCCATCATTGCGCTCCTTGGGCTTTCGGCGTGCGGCCGGACCATGGGCGAGCAAGCGCTCATCGGCGCGGGTGCAGGCACCGTGGCGGCAGCGGCCGTTGGCGGCAGCCTTGCGGCCGGCGCGGTTGTCGGCGGCGCGGCCAACACGATCTATTGTCAAGAATTCGCCACCAGTTGCTGAGCGCCTTTGCGCGCCGCAGGGTGATTTGAATTGTCCGGCTGAAACCCAGCCGGTTCCGAACCCAGAGCCATCGACGTGCGCAAGCGCGGCGGTGGCTTTTTTGTTGCCTATGCAAGCTGCTGTCGCGGCTCGCGAAGACCAAGAAGGACGATAAGATGTTCGACAAGATCCTGATTGCCAACCGGGGCGAGATTGCCTGCCGCGTGATCAAAACCGCTCGTAAGATGGGCATCAAGACGGTGGCGATTTATTCGGACGCCGACAAGCAGGCGCTGCATGTGCAAATGGCGGATGAAGCCATCCACATCGGTCCGCCACCTGCGAACCAGTCTTACATCGTGATCGACAAGGTCATGGACGCAATCAAACAGTCCGGCGCGCAGGCTGTGCATCCGGGCTATGGCTTCCTGTCGGAAAACGCCAAGTTTGCCGAGGCTTTGGAAGCCGCTGGCGTGGCTTTCGTGGGCCCGCCTAAAGGTGCGATTGAGAGCATGGGGGACAAGATCACCTCCAAGAAAATCGCGCAGGATGCCAATGTGTCGACCGTGCCGGGCTATATGGGCCTGATCGAAGACGCGGATGAGGCGGTAAAGATCTCCAACGAGATTGGCTATCCGGTGATGATCAAAGCCTCCGCCGGTGGTGGCGGTAAGGGTATGCGGATTGCCTGGAACGATCAGGAAGCGCGTGAGGGCTTTCAATCGTCCAAGAACGAAGCCGCGAACTCGTTTGGCGATGACCGTATCTTCATTGAGAAGTTTGTGACCCAACCGCGTCACATCGAAATTCAGGTGCTGTGCGATGCGCATGGCAACGGGATTTACCTGAACGAGCGGGAATGCTCGATTCAGCGCCGGAATCAGAAGGTTGTTGAAGAAGCGCCAAGCCCGTTCCTGGATGAAGCCACCCGTAAGGCGATGGGCGAGCAGTCTGTCGCGCTGGCGAAAGCCGTGGGCTATGCCTCTGCGGGCACGGTGGAATTCATCGTTGATGGCGACAAGAACTTCTACTTCCTTGAGATGAACACCCGTTTGCAGGTGGAACACCCTGTGACCGAGCTGATCACCGGTGTGGACCTTGTGGAGCAGATGATCCGCGTGGCGGCGGGCGAGCCGCTGTCGATCACGCAGGATGATGTGACCATCAATGGCTGGGCGATTGAGAACCGTGTCTATGCGGAAGATCCCTATCGCAACTTCCTGCCGTCGATTGGCCGTCTGACTCGTTATCGTCCACCTGCCGAGATTGCTGCCGGTCCGATGTTGGACAACGGCAAATGGGCGGATGATGCCAAAGAGGGCAAAGGCTTTGCTGTGCGTAATGATACTGGCGTCTACGAAGGCGGCGAGATCAGCATGTATTACGATCCGATGATCGCAAAGCTCTGTACCTGGGCACCGACCCGTGAAGAGGCGATTGAGGCGATGCGTCAGGCGCTGGACGGGTTTGAGCTGGAAGGCATTGGCCACAACCTGCCGTTCGTGAGCGCGGTGATGGATCACCCGAAGTTCATCTCCGGTGATATGACCACCGCCTTCATTGAGGAAGAGTATCCGGAAGGCTTTGAAGGTGTGGAGCTGCCGGAAGACCAGTTGAAGCGCGTGGCTGCTGCTGCGGCGGCGATGTACCGCGTGGCGGAAATTCGTCGCACGCGGGTGTCGGGCCGCATGGACAACCACGAGCGCCGTGTGGGCAAGAAGTGGGTTGTGTCTGCGCAAGGCACCGATTTTGCGGTGAAGGTGAAGGCCGACAAGAAAGGGTCCACCATCAAGTTTGAGGATGGCAGCAAGCTGCGCGTGTCCTCGGACTGGACACCGGGTGATCAACTGGCGACCTTGAAGGTAGGCGGCGAGAAGCTGGTGCTGAAGGTTGGCAAAGTGCCGGGTGGTTTCCGTCTGCGTACCCGTGGCGCCGATCTGGTGGTGCACGTGCGCAGCCCGCGTCAGGCGGAACTGGCTAAGCTGATGCCGGAGAAAGTGGCGCCAGATACTTCCAAGATGCTGCTTTGCCCGATGCCGGGTCTGATCGTAAAGGTCGACGTGGAAGTGGGTGATGAGGTGCAGGAAGGTCAGGCGCTCTGCACCGTGGAAGCCATGAAGATGGAAAACATCCTGCGGGCGGAGAAAACCACCGTGGTCACCAAGATCAACGCGGCGGCCGGTGACAGCCTCGCGGTGGACGACGTGATCATGGAGTTTGAATGATCCGCTAAGACTTTCGGCATCCGGCGGCAGCGCCGGGTGCCACACGCATCCCCTAGAGCCCAAAGCCATGTTTCTTTCCGCCCCATATCACGCTTCAAGACCCTGTGTCTTGACCTACGGCGGAGAGGCTCTAGGGGTTCATGTTAACGCAAACATGAATTGGGAGAGATTGGCATGAGCGCGGTTTTGGATATTGCACGCACAACAAAGATTGGCCCGTTTGAGGTAGGTCGGCTGGCCTATGGCTGCTGGCGGTTTTCCGGCAGCACGGTTGCGGACGCCACGGCGAAGATTGAGGCCGCGCTAGAGATTGGCGCCAATCTGGTGGATACGGCGGCGATCTATGGGTTTGGTGAAGAGGGTTTTGGCGCAGCCGAGGCTGTTTTGGGCGAGGTTTACGCCTCTCAAAAAGGGCTGCGGGAGAAAACTGTTCTGGTCACCAAAGGCGGGATTCACCCGCCGGTGCCTTATGACAGCCGCGCGTCTAACCTTATTGAGAGCTGTGAGGCGTCGCTCGCGCGGCTCAAAACCGATGTGATCGACGTGTTTCTGGTGCATCGGCCGGACCTTTTGGCGTCCTATGACGAAGTGGCGGAAGCGCTGACGCAGTTGCGGGCGGCGGGGAAGATCCGCGAGGCGGGGGTGAGCAACTTCACCCATACGCAAATCCGGGCGTTGCAGAGCAAGCTGGATTTTGCGCTGGTGGCCAATCAGCCGGAGTTCTCGCCGCTGGCCATCGACCCTTTGGAAGATGGCACGCTGGACATTGCGCAGGAGGTGAACCTGGCGATCATGGCGTGGTCTCCGCTGGGCGGGGGGCGTTTGACGGCAGGGCATCAGCCGGAAGCGGGCACGCAGGAGGCGCGGGTGTTGTCCGTGCTGGATGGCATTGCCACACGCGAAGGTGTTGGTGTGGATCATGTGGCGCTGGCCTGGGTGTTGGCGCATCCAGCGGTGAGCATGGCGCTTATTGGCACGCAGAATGTGGCGCGGATCACAGACAGCGCCAAGGCTTATGAGGTGAAACTGAGCCGACAGGACTGGTACGACGTGCTGGTGGCGGCACGCGGAGCGCCGATGCCGTGATACGACGCGGGCGTCATATCCCGGTATGCACCGCCGCCTACGGCTGGCGGCGGTCGCGGATTTCCTGCTGGCGCAGCGGGTGTTTGTCGATGGAGGCAGAGAGCTCCCGCACCGTCCAAGGGGTTGGCTTGCGCAGGTACACAACGCCGTCTTTTTCCACCAAGGCCACCATGAAGCCACGCGGGCGTAGCTGCTTGCGCAGGGCGGATTTGGCGGATGGATCAGTATCGGTGAGCACAATCACATCGCGCTCAATCAGGTCGTCGGGAAAGGCCTCGATCAGCTCGAGTTGCTGCAGGTACCGGGGGTCGCGGTCGGTGTCTGCAAAGACCACAAGCACCCGGTTTTTCCAGAGGTATGCGCTGAGGTCGGCGTTCAAACCAGATTGTATTAATTCCAGTGCATTTTCCGCCACGGTTTCCACGGAGGCAGAGGCATCATTTTCAGCGGTTTCTGTGGCTTGTACGGCAGCGCCAGTCGCGGCCAGAAAACCAGTCAGAACAAAGGCTAAGCGGTGGGTCATCGTCTCTCCTGTTGAGACCAATATAGGGGGTGTTTCCCCCAATACGAACCCCTTTGGTAAAGTCGGTCAAA
Source organism: Shimia sp. MIT1388 (assembly GCF_047124445.1). Classification (GTDB taxonomy): domain Bacteria; phylum Pseudomonadota; class Alphaproteobacteria; order Rhodobacterales; family Rhodobacteraceae; genus Shimia. The sequence goes on from NZ_CP138921.1 coordinate 164,064, forward strand.
TTTTAACGTCGGTTAACAGCATTTGCACGGGTGATGCGGCATGATGGCGGCCTCTGTATATCCGGCCAGCCTTGAGGGTGTGGCCCTCAAAAAGGTGCGCAAAGCCATGGACGTCATCCTACATGTCGGGGCCCATCTGAGTGGGGTTTCCACGCTCGCCAGCTATCTCAACCGCAACCGCCGTCCGCTGGAGGCCCATGGGCTGAAGGTGTGGACACCGGAGGTCACACGCAAAGGTCTGTTTGACGGGCTGACGCTGAAATCCGGTTTGGACGGTGTGGCGCGCAGGCGCGCGCGGGGGGCCGGACGGGTGCAGCTGCGCTGTGCCATGTTGGAGCGGCAAAGGGTCCGGGAGCTTTTGGTTCTGGAGCCACATATGCTGGGCTCGATGGAGAACAACATTGCCAGCGAACGGCTCTACCCGGCAGCGGGCGAGCGTGTGGCCCGCATGGTGCATGCCTTTGGCGGGCGTGTGAAGCGGGTGGTACTGGGCATGCGCGCGCTGGAAGACTACTGGGGCGGCGCAATGGCCCATGCCTTGCAGATGGGCGCAGATGTGCCGAGTGAGGCAACCATGGATCGGTTGGTCACGCAGCCGCGCAGCTGGCGCAAAGTGGTGCAGGATGTGGCCTGTGCCGCGCCAGACGCGGAAATTCTGGTGCTGCCGTATGAGCGGCTGGGCGAGCAGCCGGCGCGGGTTGTGGAATATGCCGTGAGCGGACGGTTTGGTGCGCCAACCAATTTCCGCGTGAGCGGTCTGTCGCATGTTCCGGAGTTGCCGGTATTGCGCGAGGTGCTGGCCGATCGCGGGGTGGACCCGCAGAGCCTGCCCAAAGGCACGGACCGCTGGCATCCGTTCAGCGGGTTCCAAGTGGATATTTTACGCGAGATTTACGTTGAGGATTTGGCCTGGCTGCGCGCCGGGGCGGATGGTTTGGCGTTTCTCATCGAAGAAAACGGGACCAGCACGGCGCGACATGCCGGGCGCTTTGGCCCCTAAAGAACACAGACGAGGATGACACCAATGACGGACACCAAGAAATGGGCCGAACTGGCAGAGAAAGAGCTGCGCGGGAAGCCGCTTGAGGATCTGACCTGGAAGACGCTGGAAGGCATCGACGTCAAGCCGCTCTATACGGCGGAAGACACCGAGGGGCTTGATCACATGGGCTCCATGCCCGGGTTTGGCCCGTTCACCCGCGGCCCCAAGGCCACCATGTATGCGGGCCGTCCTTGGACCATCCGTCAGTATGCGGGCTTCTCCACTGCAGAAGAATCCAACGCCTTCTACCGCCGCAACCTGGCGGCCGGACAGCAGGGTGTCTCCGTGGCTTTCGATCTGGCGACGCACCGCGGCTATGACAGTGACCACGAGCGCGTTGTTGGCGATGTGGGCAAGGCCGGTGTGGCAATCGACTCCGTTGAGGACATGAAAATCCTGTTTGACGGCATTCCGCTGGACAAGGTTTCCGTGTCGATGACCATGAACGGCGCAGTGATCCCGATCCTGGCGAACTTCATTGTAGCGGGCGAAGAGCAGGGCCATGACAAGAGCCTGTTGGCAGGCACCATTCAGAACGACATTCTGAAAGAGTTCATGGTGCGCAACACCTATATCTATCCGCCAGAACCATCGATGCGGATCATTTCCGACATCATTGAGTACACCTCCAACGAGATGCCGAAGTTCAACTCGATTTCGATTTCCGGCTATCACATGCAGGAAGCGGGGGCGAACCTGGTGCAGGAGCTGGCCTATACGCTGGCGGATGGGCGCGAATATGTGCGTGCGGCGATGAACGCGGGCATGGATGTGGACAAGTTTGCCGGGCGTCTGAGCTTCTTCTTTGCGATTGGCATGAACTTCTTCATGGAAGCGGCGAAACTGCGTGCGGCGCGGACGCTGTGGCATCGGGTGATGACCGAGTTTGGCGCCAAGAACGAACGCTCCAAGATGCTGCGTACCCACTGCCAGACTTCTGGCGTGAGCTTGCAGGAGCAGGATCCATACAACAACGTGATCCGCACCGCTTATGAGGCGATGTCGGCGGTTTTGGGCGGCACACAGTCGCTGCACACCAACGCGCTTGATGAAGCCATCGCACTGCCGACCGACTTCTCGGCCCGGATTGCGCGCAACACGCAACTGATCCTGCAGGAAGAGACCGGCGTGACCAATGTGGTCGATCCATTGGCGGGCTCTTACTATGTCGAGGCGCTGACCGATGACCTGATCCAGAAGGCCTGGGCGCTGATGGAAGAGGTTGAGGAAATGGGCGGCATGACCAAGGCGGTGGCCTCTGGCATGCCAAAGCTGCGCATCGAGGAGAGCGCGGCGACCCGTCAGGCGATGATCGACAAAGGCGACGAAGTCATTGTGGGTGTGAACAAATACCGCAAGGACAACGAAGATCCGATCGACATTCTGGACGTGGACAACGTGGCGGTGCGCGAAAGCCAGGTGGCGCGTTTGGCGCAGATCCGCGCGGATCGGGACAGCGCGGCCTGTGAGGCGGCATTGGCGAACCTGACCAAAGTGGCGAAAGAAGGCGGCAACCTGTTGGCGGCGGCTGTGGAAGCGGCGCGGGCGCGTGCCTCGGTAGGAGAAATCAGCATGGCAATGGAGAAGGAATTCGGCCGCCATCGGGCCGAGGTGAAGACATTGGCGGGCGTTTATGGCGCGGCGTACGAAGGTGACGAAGGCTTTGCGGCGATTCAGAAATCCATCGAGGATTTTGCCGAAGAGGAAGGCCGTCGTCCGCGTTTGCTGGTGGTGAAAATGGGCCAAGACGGACACGACCGCGGTGCGAAGGTGATTGCAACCGCCTTTGCTGACATCGGGTTTGACGTCGATGTAGGCCCGCTGTTCCAGACCCCTGAAGAAGCGGCGCAGGACGCGGTGGACAATGACGTGCACGTGGTGGGGATTTCCTCGCAGGCAGCGGGTCACAAGACTTTGGCGCCACAGCTGATTGAGGCGCTGAAAGGCAAAGACGCGGAAGACATCATTGTGATCTGTGGCGGGGTGATCCCGCAGCAGGACTATGAATTCCTGCAAAACGCTGGCGTGAAGGCGATCTTTGGGCCGGGCACCAATATTCCGGAGGCCGCAGAGAATATTCTCGGCCTGATCCGCGCGGCGCGGGCGTAAGCGCCGGGGGCTGTCTGCCCCCAGACCCCCGAGGATATTTGGGGACTGTGAAAAGCGGGGCGTTGCAGGTAACTGCAGCGCCTTTTTTTGCGGCTCAGTGGCGTTGGATTTTCAGGCAGGCGCGCATGCCGCCGGTGCCGGCTTCAAAATGAAGTGTGCCGCCGTGCTGTTCGGCCACGGTGGCCACGATGGTCAGGCCGAGGCCGTAGCCCTCGATGGCTTGGGTGTTGTCGCCACGGGTGAAAGGCGCGACGGCGGCTTCGATTTCGGCGGCGGTCATACCGGAGCCTTCATCTTCGACGGTGATGATGGCGTGCTCGGCGGTGGCCTCAACGGCCACTTTGGCTTTGCGGCCGTATTTCAAGGCGTTTTCGATCAGGTTGGAAATCGCGCGTTTGAGCGACACGGGGCGGGCGGAGACCAGGATGCGTTGTTCCGTTGGCAGTGCGCCACGACCGGCGGTGGCGGTAAACACCGAGCCGCCACCCTGAAACGACGGGGTTTCGGAGGTCGCTAGTGTGACGGGTTGGCCGAGGTCCTGGTAGTCGTCGACCAGCGCGTCAATCAGCGAGGTGAGCGAGAGGTTGCGGGGTGGCTCTTCGTTGAGCTCGGCGCGGGTGTAGGTCAGCACGCTTTCGATCATCTCGGTCATGCTGTCGATGTCGGCCTCAAATTTGCCACGCAGCTCGGCGTCTTCGACCAAGGCGGCGCGCAGGCGCAGGCGGGTGGCCGGGGTGCCAAGATCGTGGCTGACGCCGGACAGCACCGTGGCGCGTTTGGCAATTTGTTCGCGTTCGCGCTCCAGATAGAGGTTCAGCGCCTGCACAATCTCGCGCAGCTCTTCGGGCCCTTGCAGGGCGTAGCTTTGTGGGCCGCCAAGGCGGCGGTGATTGCGCAGGGCGCGCGCAAAGCGTTCAAAATGCGCAGAAGTGTCGCGCACCAGCGTGGTGAAGATCGCCAGCGCCACCAGCGCCAATAGGATGGCGGGCAGGCGCAGATCAGTGGGGGCGGCGTGGCAGCCCCAGACGTCTTGCCCGTCGATGCGTTTCCAGTCCTGCGCGCCCATGCGGGCAAAGAGGATGGGTTCGCTGCAATAGGTCGCGAGAAGCTGGGTGACGTTGCCCAGTTTTTGCGCCGCGGATTGCCGACCGTTGGAGATCAGCTCGGACACGTTGTACTGCAGGCTGTCAGACACAATGATCAGCGCCAGGGACTCGCCGGAGACCGGATCATGGCCCTGACCTTTGATGGAGACGTTGGTGACAAAGGCCGGTTGAGGCACGTTGGGCAGTTGCCAGAAGTCACCTTGCATGACCTGGGTTTGCGCCAACTGAGAAAGGGGGCTGATGTCCACCCCCACCGGAGGGTCGGCGCGGGTGCGCAGGCTGTCATAGAGAGAGACACCGGCGACGTAGGAGCGGGTGAGGTGGTCGCGCCAGCCGTTGGTGGAGGAGGACCACATCCAGGCCGTGGCGTAGGCGGTCAGAAAACAGGCGGCGACCAGCAGAACGCCCAGGGTGTTCAGGCGAAGGCCCTGTGACGTGGCGGTCATTGATCGTCCTCAACCGCCACATCAACGGCAAAGACGTAGCCGACACCACGTTGGGTGCGCAGCATTTCTGGTATTTTGGGCTCGGCTTCGATTTTGCCGCGCAGACGGCCCACCAGAACGTCAATGGCGCGGCCCGGGTTTCCGTTACCTGCGTCCTGACCATCGCCGGTCACATCCAGCGCGGTGTTGATTTCTTCGCGGGTCAGGGGGATGTGGGGGTTGCCCAGGAAAACCTTGAGCAGGGCGGTTTCCTTACGCGAAAGGCTGACCTGATAGCCCTGAGGAGAGGTGACCTCGTCGCGCTTGGCATCATAACACCAGCCGCCAAAGCGGAAGGTGGAGATGCTGCGCCGGTAGGTGAGGGAGCTGCTGCGTTTGGCGCGGTGCAGGACGGCTTTAACGCGGGCGAGCAGCAGGTTGGGGTTAAACGGTTTGGCGATGTAGTCGTCCGCGCCGACTTCGTAGCCTGCCATACGGTGATGGTCGGCAGAGAGGGCGGAGACCAGGATCACAGGCACGTCCTGTTCGTGGCGCAGGCGTTTGCAGATGTCGACGCCATATTCGTCCCCTAACATCACATCCAGCAAGATGAGGTCCACGCGGCCACTGTCCAGTTGTTCGCGAATGGTGACCTCGCTGTCACACGGCAGGGCGATGAAACCGTTTTGGCGCAGGAACTGCGTGAGCATCCCACGAGTTTCCGCGTCATCATCAACCACCAAAAGCCGTGGAATCGTCATGCCTACCTCCCAATAGTTGCCCGCCGCTCCCCCACGGCAGGGTGTTGTGTTGCTTGCTTTGTAACAGCGTGCAACAAAATCAAGGCCTAGGTAACAGCGTGTAACAGAACACCGGATTTTGTGACATGGCAAAGGCAAAACCGGTATTTGGTGGATTGTTACGCCCCCTCAGCGTTTGGCAGGAAAGGGGCAGCACTGCTCAGACGGGCAGTCGAAATTGGGAGGACATTATGAAAAAATCCGTATTCGCAGCCGCGGTGGTTGCGTCCTTTGTGGCATCCAACATTGCCAAGGCTGAGCCTCAGGCAGAGGTTCTGCACTGGTGGACATCCGGTGGTGAAGCCAAGTCCGTGGCTGTGCTGCAGAAAGAGTTTGCCGACAACGGCGGCACCTGGACCGACATGCCTGTGGCCGGTGGTGGCGGCGACGCGGCGATGACCGCACTGCGGGCCCGCGTGCTGTCTGGCAATGCGCCAACCGCCGTTCAGCTGAAAGGCCCGGCCATTCAGGAATGGTATGAAGAAGGCGTGCTGGCAGACATCTCTGCCGTGGCCGAGGAAAAAGGCTGGGACACTGTGCTGCCAGCCTCCATCGCGGGTCACATGAAGTGTGAAGGCAGCTGGTGCGCGGCACCGGTGAACGTACACCGTGTGGACTGGATCTGGGCCAACGCGGACGTGCTGGAAGCCAACGGCATTGCAATGCCAAACACCTGGGACGAGTTCAACGCGGCGGCTGACAAGCTGCAGGCGGCGGGTGTGATCCCACTGGCGCACGGCGGTCAGGCTTGGCAGGACGCAACTGTGTTTGAAGCTGTGGCACTCGGCCTTGGTGGCCCTGAGTTCTATCAGCAGGCGCTTGTGGACCTAGACCCGGCAGCGCTGCAGTCTGACACGATGATTGCTGTGTTTGACCAGATGCGCAAACTGCGCGGCTATGTGGATGGCAACTTCTCCGGTCGTGACTGGAACCTGGCCACCGCGATGGTGATGAACGGCGAAGCGGCGTTCCAGATCATGGGCGACTGGGCCAAAGGTGAATTCCTGGCGGCTGGCAAAGCTCCTGGTGAAGACTTCCTCTGCGCCTCCACCCCAGGCAACGGCTACCTCTATGTGGTTGACAGTTTTGCCATGTTTGACGTCGACGGCGACGACAAAAAAGCAGGTCAGAACCTGCTGGCAGACCTGATCATGGGTCCAAACTTCCAGGAAGTGTTCAACCTGAACAAAGGCTCCATTCCAGCCCGTACAGATGTGGCGCTGGACAAGTTTGAGAGCTGTGCCCACACCTCTGCCGCCGATATGGCTGCGAGCAGCGACGAAGGCTCCCTGCTGCCAAGCTATGCCCACGGCATGGCGCTGCGCGGCGCGCAGGCCGGTGCGATCACCGATGTTGTGACCGCGCACTTCAACTCGGACATGTCTTCTGCCGATGCGGTGAAGATGCTGGCCGACGCGGTTGCGAACTCGCTGTAACCTTCTCCCACGCCCTGTCCCGAAACTTCTCGGGGCGGGGCATTTGAATAAAGGGTCGCTGTGATGACCGAATGGCTTGAACGCCACGTGCCAAAGATGGTGCTTGCACCTTCTTTTGTGGCCGTCCTCATCTTTGTCTATGGCTTTATCTTCTGGACCGCTTGGGTGTCCTTCACCCGCTCCAAGTTGACGCCGAAATACGAAATCAAAGGCTTCATCCAGTATGATCGCCTGTTTGCCTCCCCCCGCTGGGACACGGCGATGGACAACCTGTTCGTCTTTGGCACGTTGTTCATCGGGATTTCCATGATCCTCGGCCTGTTCCTGGCCATTTTGCTGGATCAGAAAATCCGCGCCGAAGGTGCGCTGCGCACGATCTACCTCTACCCGATGGCGCTGTCGATGATTGTGACCGGGACCGCGTGGAAGTGGATCATGAACCCGGGGCTGGGCATTGAAGCCACTGTCAGAAGCTGGGGCTTTGAGAGCTTTACCTTTAACTGGATCACCGATCCCAAGATGGCGATCTATGCGGTGGTGGTTGCGGCCGTGTGGCAGGCCAGCGGCTTTGTCATGGCGCTGTTCCTCGCCGGGTTGCGCTCCGTGGATGAGGAAATCATCAAGGCGGCGCAGGTGGATGGCATACCAACCTGGCGGATTTACTCAGCCATCATCATCCCGTCGATGGCCCCGATTTTCCTGTCGGCCTTCATTGTGCTGGCGCACCTTGCGATCAAGAGCTTTGACCTTGTGATTGCCCTGACCGGCGGTGGTCCCGGCTACGCCACGGACCTGCCTGCGACCTACATGTACGCCATGGCTTTTTCGCGCGGCGATATTGGTCAGGCAGCCAGCTCTGCCATGGTCATGATGGGTGTCGTCTTTGCCATTGTCGTGCCTTACCTGTATTCCGAACTGAGGGCGAAACATGACTGATTTCACCCAATCTTATGACGCGCCGCGTCGCAACTATAGCCAGTTGGCTTTGCGGTGGTTGCTGTTTGCTTTGCTGGGCCTGTTTGCGCTCTTCTATCTGATGCCGCTGTTTGTGATGGTGACCACCTCGCTCAAAAGCCTGGAGGAAATCCGCACCGGTTCTCTGGTGGCGCTGCCACGGGAAGTGACCTTTGATGCCTGGCGCACGGCCTGGTCTGAGACCTGTACCGGCGTGAAGTGTGAGGGGCTGAAGCCGTACTTCTGGAACTCAGTTCTGATGACAGTGCCGGCGGTGATCATTGCCACTCTGCTGGGTGCGGTGAACGGCTATGTGATTGCGCAGTGGCGCTTCAAAGGCGCGAACCTGATCTTCTCGCTGATGCTGTTTGGTTGCTTTATCCCGTTTCAGGTGGTGCTGCTGCCAATGGCAATTAGCCTGGGCAAACTGGGCGTGGCTGGCTCTATCCCCGGTCTGATCATGGTGCATGTGATTTACGGGATTGGCTTCACCACGCTGTTCTTCCGCAACTACTATGTCACGATTCCGTCTGAACTGACCAAAGCCGCCAAAGTGGACGGAGCAGGCTTCTTCCGGATCTTCTGGTCGATCTTTCTGCCGCTGTCGCTCCCGATCATGGTGGTGACCGTGATCTGGCAGTTCACCAACATCTGGAACGACTTCCTCTTCGGCGTCAGCTTTACGCAAGCAGGTACCCAACCGGTGACCGTGGCGCTCAACAACATCGTCAACTCCACCACAGGGGTGAAGGAATACAACGTCGATATGGCCGCCGCCATCATCGCCGCCCTTCCCACGCTGCTTGTCTATGTGGTGGCAGGCAAATACTTCATCCGCGGCCTGACCGCAGGTTCCGTGAAAGGTTAACCCCATGGCACCCATTCTGGATATCAAACAACTCTACAAGAACTACGGCTCCGTCGAGATCCTGAAGGACATCAATGTGGCGATTGAGCCCGGTGATTTCCTTGTGCTGGTCGGCCCGTCTGGCTGTGGTAAGTCCACACTGCTGAACTGTATCGCTGGACTGGAGCCGATCACCGGCGGCACGCTGTCGATTGGTGGCAAAGACATGACGCATGTCAGCCCCAAGGACCGTGACATCGCGATGGTGTTCCAGTCCTACGCGCTGTACCCGACGATGTCGGTGGCCAAGAACATCACCTTTGGCATGAAAGTGCGTGGGGTGGATTCGGCGACGCAGGAGCAGAAGCTCAATGAGGTGGCCAGCCAGCTGCAGATTGAGCAGTTGCTGAACCGTCGTCCCGGGCAGCTCTCCGGTGGTCAGCGGCAGCGAGTGGCGATGGGCCGGGCGCTTGTGCGTGATCCCAAGCTGTTCCTGTTTGATGAGCCGCTGTCCAACCTCGATGCCAAGCTGCGGGTGGAGATGCGCTCTGAGATCAAGAAGCTGCACCAGAACCTTGGCGCGACCATGGTCTATGTGACCCACGATCAGATCGAGGCGATGACGCTGGCGACAAAGATTGTGGTTCTAAAGGGCGGTGTGGTGCAGCAGATTGGCACCCCGGCGGAAATCTACAACCGTCCGGCCAACCTGTTTGTGGCGGACTTCATGGGCAGCCCGGCGATGAACTTGATCCCGGCGAAGGCCACCAAAAATGGCACGGGCACGCAGATTGAGATTGCCCGTGAGGGGGCGGCGCCGCTGATGCTGACAGATACCCATGCGGAAAACCTGCCGCAGGATGTGATCCTGGGGCTGCGGCCTGAAGACATTGCCGAGGCCGGGTTCCGGGCTGGTGAAGACGTGCAGGTGGCGGAGTGTCATATCGACATGGTGGAGCCAGCGGGTGCGGATACTTTTGTGGTGTCCGAGCTGGGTGGTAAGCAGGTCACGGCGCGATTGCATGCGGAGACCGGCGCACAGCCGGGGCAGCCGTTGCCACTGGCGTTTGACCTCAGCAAAGTGTCTTACTTTGCGCCGGGCAGTGGCGAGCGGTTGAACTAAGCTTCCGCTGTCTAAGACAAGAAAGCCCGCCTGACTGGATCAGGCGGGCTTTTGTGTTTGGAGGGTGAGGTTTATGCGCTGAGGCGATCGTCCTCTTCGAAGTTGTCGGACATGTCCGGCTCGGGTGCGCCCTCCATATCAAAACGCGCCACGATGCCGGATAGGCCTTGCGCCTCGGCCAGCAACATCTGGCTGGAGGCGGCGGCTTCTTCGGCCATGGCGGTATTTTGCTGGGTCATGGAGTCCAACTCGCTCATGGAGGTGTTGATGCTGTCCAGACCAGAAGACTGCGTGCGCACGCCTTCAGAGATCTCGGTGACCAGATCAGACACAGATGTCACCTGTGTGATGATGTTGGTCAGCGCATCGCCTGCGCGGCCCACCATTTCCACTCCGTTGGAGACATGGTCTTCGCTGGCGCTGGTCAGGGCTTGAATTTGCCCCGCGGCCTCGGCGGCGCGTTGCGCCAGGGCGCGGACTTCGGAGGCGACCACGGCAAAGCCGCTGCCAGCACTGCCCGCACGGGCGGCTTCCACGCCTGCGTTCAGGGCGAGCAAGTTGGTCTGGAAGGCGATGTCGTCGATCACGCCGATGATCTGGGAAATCTCGCTGGAGGCGGTCTGGATCTGGTCCATGGCTTCCACGGCGGAAGAAACCACATCGCGGCTGTTTTCCGCTTCCTGACGGGCGGTCTGCATCACGCCATCCACACGAGTGGCTCGGTCGGCAGTGGCTTTCACACCGTCCGAGAGTGCCGTCACAGCGTGGGCGGTATCTTCCAGCGTGGCAGCGGCGCTTTCGGTGCGTTTTTCCATCACTGTGGCCGCGGATTTCTGTTCGTCAGAATACTGGCCCACGTGTTGGGAGGCTTCGACGATCTCAGACATCAGCGTGCGCAGGTTGGCGAGGCTGTGGTTGAAGTTCTCGCGCAGGATTTCGTAGTCGGCCACAAACGGCTCTTGGATGTCGCAGGCGAGGTTGCCGCGCTCCAGTTCCGTCAGTGCCTGGCTCATGGTGTCCACCACGTCGGCGGTTTTGCGGGCGTTTTCGGCTTCGCGCTCCGAGGCTTCGTCCGCGCGTTTCAACTTATCGCGGAAGTCGCCCATTGTGCGGGCCAGATCGCCCAATTCGTCGCCCCGTTTTTGACCGGAAATGTCGATCTCATAGTTCCCTTCGGCCAGAGCGTCGGTGACACCGCGTAGGGCGCGGATGGGTTTGGTAACACGGCTGGCCGCGATCCAAGACACGATGATGGCGATGACCACAGAGGCGGCGATCATGGCGATGGCGACGAGGCGAATTTCATTGACCACAGAGAAGGCCGCAGCGTGATCGGTTTCCATGACTAGCGACCAATTGAAGCCGGGGACTTCCATAGGTTTCACCAGGCTGATGGCGTCAATCCCGCCAACAGAGGCCACGGATTCAAAGAAGGCGTCCTCATGGGCCTGTGCCGCGACAATGTGCGGGGCGGCGGGCAGGGCGCCGGAAACTTCAAACAGGCCTTCGATCAGTGAAGGGCTGCGGGCGGTGCCGTCTTCGCCCACCAGGAAGAGGTTTTGATGACCGCTGTCGTCCAGATTGGTGGACAGGGCGCTGGTGATGCGGTCGCTGGACAGTTGAACGGCCAGAACGCCGGCGATGGCTTTCTTTTTGCTCAAGATCGGGATCGCGAGGAAAGCACCAGGGGCGCCGCCGGTGATCTCATAAGCGGCAAAGTCTGAGGTGCTGATCTCGCCCGGCTTGGAGTTTACGGCAGCTTTGAAGACTTGCCCCAGACCGGAGGCGGCATAGGCGCCTTTGGAAAAGTCTTGGGCAAAGTCGTCCTGTTTCATCACCGAGTAGAGCAGGCGGCCTTCGGTGTTGAAGAGGTAGATGTCGGCGTAGCCGTTGAGGTTCAGCGAGCGTAGGAAGGTTGGGTGGTAGCTGTTGTGGGACTGGCTGTAATACTGCCCGTCACCCGGATCGACCAGCTTGGCGCGTTCGCCCGCTGGGTTCGGGTTTTTGGCGATATAGGTATCCGTCAGGTATTTGATCGGATCGTCGGCTTCGATCATGCCAAAAACGCGGTCAAAGTTGCTGATCGCGCGGAAGGTGGTTGGCTGATCGGCGTTCATCACCAGATCGCGGCGCACGGCGTCAATCAGCGCGGCGATGGCCTGTTTGCCGGCGTTGGCCGTGGTTTCGTGGGAGGCATAGACATTCTGGCGAATGTTCTGTTCTGCCATGCGATAAACCAGGAAGGACACTGTTACCAGAAACGTGGCTGTCAATGCGACCATAACCAATGGCAGCTTGAGAGAGAGTGACAGCTTTTTGGCTCCGAACATTTTTGGCTCCTCACAAAATGTCTCATCGCCCGAGAAATCACGGGGTCTTCATCGGTACCCACAAAATCCCTTCGAAGTGTTTAAGAGTAAATTTGAGCCGGAAAATAACGGTGCGGACGCCGCCGACGGACGCTCGGAGCGTAAATAGATGCTTTGTTAAGTGGCTGAAAGGAAAAGGTTCTCGCGCCGAAGCGGTTACGGAATGCGCACCCGTTCCACGAACTTCTTGAGGGCAAAACGAGAGCGGATGGCGCGGATGCCGGGGAGGCGCATGAGTTTGGATTGCAGAAAACTCTCAAACTCTTCAAGGCTTTCCACCCAGATCTCCAATTGGAAATCCATCGCGCCGGTCATCAACGTGCCGGTCACAACCTCGTCAAATCGGGCCACTTCTTTCTGAAAATTTGAAATAGCGTCGGCATCCTGGCGTTCCAGCTCGACGTTTACATAGGCAGTGATGCCAAACCCGGCGGTCATGCGATCAATGCGCAGGGTGTAGCCAGCGATCAGCCCGCTGTCTTGCAGCTGTTTCAAGCGGCGTTTGCAGGGGGTGGCAGAGAGGCCAACCCGGTCCGCGATTTGCACCACCGACATGCGCGCGTCTTCGCTCAGAGCGCGGATGATTTTTCGGTCAATTTCGTCTATAGTGATTTTCGCCACGATTTTCTCCATAGCCGAAGTTTTCGGCCAACATTTCGCAAATACGATAGGAGAACGCCGTTTTTCAACCCGGGATGTAGGCTAAACTTAACAGGTTGAATAATTCTCGCTGACTGGCGGGGGTATCGGTTCCATTGTCCGCCCCTGATCCCTTTGCGTGGGTCAACAAGACAGAGCAACCGTGCCTTCCGGCGTCAGCCCCACTTCAGAAAGGTGACGCATGGGCTCTGATACCGCTCCGCTCTCCCTCAATGTGCCGGAACCGGGATGCCGTCCCGGAGACACGCCGGACTTCTCCGATTTCGAAATTCCTAGGGCCGGCGAGGTTGGTCGCCCCGCGGTGGACGTGGACCCGGACAGTATCCGTGACATGGCGTTTTCGATTGTGCGCGTGCTCAACAAAGAGGGCGAGGCGGTGGGCGATTGGGCCGGAGCGTTGAGCGTGGAGGAGTTGCGCGAAGGCTTGCGCCACATGCTGACCCTGCGGACCTTTGATGCGCGGATGCAGAATGCGCAGCGGCAAGGCAAGACCAGCTTTTATATGCAGCATTTGGGCGAAGAGGCGGTGTCTTGCGCCTTTGCCCGCGCGTTGCAGCCTGGGGATATGAACTTCCCAACCTATCGTCAGGCAGGTCTGTTGATTGCGTCGGAGTACCCGATGCTGACGATGATGAACCAGATCTACTCCAACGCCGAAGACCCGTTGGCGGGGCGTCAGCTGCCGATCATGTATTCGTCAAAAGAACATGGCTTCTTCTCGATCTCAGGCAACCTGGGCACGCAGTTTGTGCAGTCGGTAGGTTGGGCCATGGCGTCTGCGATTTCGGGCGATACCAAGATAGCCACGGGCTGGATTGGGGATGGCTCCACGGCGGAAAACGATTTCCACGCGGCGATGGTCTTTGCCTCGACCTATAAAGCGCCGGTTGTGCTCAATATCGTGAACAACCAATGGGCCATTTCCACGTTCCAAGGAATCGCACGCGGCGGCGTGGGCACCTTCGCAGCACGTGGCCATGGCTTTGGCATTGCCTCCCTGCGCGTGGATGGCAACGACTATCTGGCGGTGCATGCGGTGGCGAAATGGGCCGCCGAGCGGGCGCGTTTGGGCCATGGACCCACGTTAATTGAGCATGTGACCTATCGGGCAGGCGGGCACTCGACCTCTGATGATCCATCAGCCTATCGCTCCAAACGTGAGGCGGCGGCCTGGCCATTGGGAGACCCAATTGAGCGGCTGAAGCAGCACCTGATCAAGATTGGCGAGTGGAGCGAAGACCGCCACGCGCAGGCGGAAGCGGAAATCCTCGATACGGTGATTTCGGTGCAGAAAGAGGCCGAAGCGGTGGGCACATTGGCAGGCGGCAAAGCGCCCAGCCCGCGCGATATGTTTGAAGGGGTGTATGAGACCATGCCGGCGCACCTGATCCGTCAACGTCAAGAAGCGGGGTATTGATCATGGCACAAATGACAATGATTGAAGCCATCCGCGAGGCCCATGATGTGGCCATGGCCGCGGATGACAAGGTGGTGGTGTTTGGTGAAGACGTTGGTTTCTTTGGCGGTGTATTCCGCTGTACCGCAGGGTTGCAGGAAAAATACGGGAAGTCCCGTTGCTTTGATGCGCCGATCAACGAGAGCGGCATTGTCGGCACGGCGATTGGCATGGCGGCTTATGGCCTGAAGCCAGTGATTGAGATCCAGTTCGCCGACTATGTGTACCCGGCCTATGACCAGATCGTGTCGGAAGCGGCGCGTTTGCGGCATCGCTCCAACGGGGATTTTACCTGTCCTTTGGTGATCCGCATGCCCACCGGTGGCGGTATCTTTGGCGGGCAGACGCACAGCCAAAGCCCAGAGGCGATTTTCACCCATGTATCCGGGCTGAAGGTGGTGATCCCGTCCAATCCTCGGGATGCCAAGGGCTTGCTGTTGGCTGCGATTGCTGACCCCGATCCGGTGATTTTCCTGGAGCCGAAGCGGCTATATAACGGCCCGTTTGATGGCCATCACGACAAGCCAATTGAAAGCTGGAAGAAACATCCTCAGGGCGACGTGCCCGAGGGCAATGAGATCACTCCGCTGGGCAAGGCGCATATTCAGCGTGAAGGCGCGGATGTGACGGTTCTGGCTTATGGCACAATGGTTTACGTGGCCGAGGCGGCTGCGGAAGAAACCGGAGTGGATGCGGAGGTGATTGACCTGCGCACGCTGATGCCGCTGGACCTGGAGACCATTGTTGAGAGTGTGAAAAAGACCGGGCGCTGTGTGATTGTGCATGAGGCGACCCGCACCTCTGGCTTTGGGGCCGAGCTGATGAGCCTCGTGCAGGAAGCCTGTTTCTATCATCTTGAAGCGCCGATGATCCGGGTGACCGGATGGGACACGCCGTATCCGCATGCGCAGGAGTGGGAGTATTTCCCCGGACCTGCACGGGTTGGCGAAGCGCTGCGCAAAGTCATGGAGGACTGATCCCATGGGAGTATTTGCAATCCGTTTGCCCGACGTCGGAGAGGGCATTGCCGAGGCCGAACTGGTCGAATGGCACGTGAAAGTTGGTGACGTGGTGCGCGAAGATGACGTGCTAGCGGCTGTGATGACCGATAAGGCCGCTGTGGAAGTGCCGTCGTCTGTGGACGGCAAGGTGCTCGCGCTGGGCGGTGAAATTGGCGACATGATCGCGATTGGCGCCGTGTTGATCCGCATTGAGGTGGACGGCGAAGGCAACGAGAGTGGTGACGTGGAAGCGCCTACGGCGGCACCGGTTGAAGAAAAGCCTGCGGTTGTAGAGGCCGTGGCTGAGCCAGAGCCAAAACCAGCGGCGAAACCTGTGGCGGCTCCCGTCGCGGCAGCGCCAGTAAAACGCGCGGCAGGCACCAAGCCTTTGGCGTCGCCGTCAGTTCGCGCGCGGGCGCGGGAAGAGGGCGTGGATCTGCGACAGGTGCCAGGATCCGGTGCGGCAGGGCGGATCAGCCATGCCGATCTGGACAATTGGATCGCCTCGGGCGGCATTCAGCAGGGCGGGGTGACCCGTGGACAGAACACCGGCGTGGAAGAGGTGCGGGTGATTGGCATGCGCCGCAAGATCGCCGAAAAGATGGCGATCTCCAAACGGCAAATTCCGCATATCACCATTGTGGAAGAGGTGGAGATGTCGGCGCTGGAAGACCTGCGTGCGGCGCTCAATGCCAAACACAAAGGGGAGCGGGCGAAGCTGACGCTGTTGCCGTTCCTGATGCGCGCGATTGTCGAAGCGGTCCGCGAGCAGCCGGAGTTGAACGCGCGATATGATGACGAAGCTGGCGTGATCCACCGTCATGGGGGCGTGCATGTGGGCATTGCGACACAGACGCCTAATGGTTTGAACGTGCCGGTGGTGAAACATACCGAGGCGGGCAGCCTGTGGGACAATGCAGAAACCGTGTCGCGATTGGCGCAAGAAGCACGGGACGGCACCATCAAACGCGATGAGCTGTCCGGGGGCACGATCACCATCACCTCGTTGGGGCCGCTGGGCGCGATTGCCACAACGCCGATCATCAACCACCCGGAGGTGGCGATTGTCGGTGTGAACAAAATGCAGATCCGACCCGTCTGGGATGGGCAGCAGTTCCAGCCGCGTAAGATGATGAACATCTCCTGCAGTTTTGATCACCGGGTGATCGACGGCTGGGATGCGGCTGTGTTTGTGCAAAAATTAAAAACCCTGCTGGAAACGCCAGCGATGCTGTTTGTTGAGGGCTAAATGACTGATCTATCATGTAAACTGCTGATCATTGGGGCCGGCCCTGGCGGCTACGTCTGTGCCATTCGGGCGGGCCAGCTGGGCATTGATACCATTGTTGTGGATGCTGGTAAGCCGGGGGGCACCTGTCTGAATGTGGGCTGTATTCCGTCCAAAGCAATGATCCACGCGGCGGATGAATTCCACAAGATCGCGCATGTGAACGATGGGCCTCTGGGGATTTCCGCCAGCGCGCCAAGCATCGATCTGGCCCAGACCGTGGCGTGGAAAGATGGCATTGTGCAGCGTTTGAACACGGGTGTTTCGGCGTTGATGAAGAAAGCCAAAGCGCGGTTTGTCACTGGGCAGGCGCGGTTTTTGGATGGCAAAACCGTAGAGGTCACCAATGGCGACGAGGTGCAGCAGATCCGTGCGGAATATGTGGTGATTGCCACGGGCTCCGCGCCGGTAGAGTTGCCATTCCTGCCGTTTGGTGGGCCGATCTTGTCCTCCACAGAAGCACTGGACCTGACCGAGGTGCCGGAGACGCTGGCCGTTGTTGGTGGCGGCTACATCGGGCTGGAGCTGGGCACGGTGTTTGCCAAGCTGGGCAGCAAGGTCACAGTGGTGGAGGCGGAAAACCGCATTCTGTCGCTCTACGACAAAGCTTTAACCAAGCCGGTGGCTAAGCGGTTGGAAGACCTCGGCGTGACCGTGATGGCCGGTACCAAGGCGCAAGGCTATAGCGATGGCGCGTTGCAAACCGATCAGGGTGATGTGGTCGCGGAAAAGGTCCTGGTGACTGTCGGGCGGCGTCCTCGCACGGCGGGCATTGGCATTGAAGAACTGGCGCTGACCCAAGATGGGCCGTTTGTGAAGATCGACAGTTTCTGCCAGACTTCCATGCGCGGGATTTACGCGATTGGCGATGTGACCGGCGAGCCGATGTTGGCGCACCGGGCCATGGCGCAGGGCGAGATGGTGGCCGAACACATCGCAGGCCATGCGGTGGAATGGGACAAATGCGCCATTCCGGCGGTGTGTTTCACCGACCCGGAGGTGGTGACCTGTGGTGCGTTGCCGGGCGAGATCGACGGCACCAAATCCAGCGAGTTTCCATTTATGGCCAACGGCCGCGCCATGACCACCGAACGCGACGACGGCTTTGTGCGGGTTGTGTACCGCGAGGAGGATCACGCGGTTGTGGGCTTTCAAGCGGTCGGGGCGGGGATTTCGGAACTCTCCGCCGCGTTTTCGCTGGCCATTGAGATGGGCGCCTGCCTTGAAGACATCGCGGCGACAATCCATGCGCATCCAACCCAGTCGGAAGGGTTGCAGGAGGCCTGCCTGAAAGCGTTGGGCCACGCACTGCATATTTAAGGCATTGCACCAGAACAATAAAAAGGCCCGCAGCATGTTGCGGGCCTTTTTTGTTGCAGGAATGGAGGGACCTGCGGGTTAAAACAGTTGCACGTCGCCGAGGTTGTCGTCGACCTTTGGCTTTGGCTTGCGCTTTGGTGCTTCATCCTCGGTCAGCAGACGGGTGTCTTTCATAAAGCGGCGCTGGATGCGGCCCCCGACCGGCCAGAAGCGGATGTTGCGGCCGCGTTGGCCACCAAGACAGCAATCGACCAGTTCAAAGCCTTCGTTACGCACGAACCACATGGCGAATTCGGCGTTTTTGGACCCGATGTCGATGCGGCTGTTGAACATTTTGCCGCCGCCCAACAGTTTGACCTTCAGCTTATCGCGGCGGGCGCCAGCCTGGATCAGACCGTTCACCAGAAGTTCCATGGCGTGCACACCGTGGCTCATGGAGCCGGCAGAGCCGTCTTCGGTGCCAGGCAGCAGGAAGTGATTCATGCCGCCGATGCCCGCCGTTTCGTCCCACATACATGCCGCCACACATGAGCCGAGGATCGTGGTCATCACGATATCCTGGTCACTGGACACCTGCACGTCGCCCTGCAACAGGGGCTGGACCTGGTATCCTTTGATGGCTTCTGCTTCACTAAGACTCATTGGCTATTCCATTCACCGAGGGTTACACGCCAGCCGGGTTCGCGCTCCAGCTGGCAAGGCGCAGTTTTTGCGCAGTTCTTAGAAGTCTTCCCAGTCTTCGCTGGAAGTGTCCTGGACCGGCGCAGATTGGTTCACGGCGGCTTTGGCTGGCTTGGGCTGCGGTTTCGGGGCAGCCGCAGGCTTCGCAGCAGCGGTTTTCTTCACCTTTGCCTTGGTCTTAGTGGCGGCCTTGGCGTCTTTGGCGGCGTCGTCGTCCCATTCCTTGGTTTTTGCCGCATCGGCCACAGGCTGTGCCGAGGCAGGTCTGGCAGGTTTGGGCGCGGGTTTCGCGGGTGCTGGCTTGGCAGCTGTTGGAGCCTTGGTTGCCGCTTTTGGCACTGCGGGAGCACGCGGGGTCGCGGCGGCGGTCACGTCGGCTTCGGTCAGTTTGAAGACCTTGAGGGCCTGAGACATATTGGCAGCTTCATCCGACAGGCTGCGGCTTGCAGCAGAGGATTCTTCTATCATCGCCGCGTTGCGCTGGGTCACGCGGTCCAGCTCGGTCACGCTCTCTTTGATTTCGCGCAGGTTGTCGGCCTGATCGCGGGAGCCGGTGGCAATTTGTGACACCAGGTCAGAGGCGTGGTTCACACCAGTGATGATTTCCTGAAGCGCGTCACCTGCTTTGTTCACCAGTTCGCTGCCTTTGGTGACCTGCTCGCCGGAGGTCAGGATCAGCTCTTTGATTTCGTTCGCGGAATCTGAGGCGCGTTGGGCCAGAGCGCGGACTTCGGAGGCAACCACGGCAAACCCGCGACCTGCTTCGCCTGCACGGGCCGCTTCTACGCCGGCGTTCAATGCCAGCAGGTTGGTCTGGAAGGCGATGTCGTCGATCACGCCGATGATCGCGGTGATCTTGTCGGAGCTCTGTTCGATGTTGCGCATGGCTTCGACGGTGAGTTCCACCACTTCGCCACCGGACTGCGCCTGTTGACGGTTCTGGGTGATGCGCTTGTTGGCTTCGGCCGCATGGTCAGCGGTCTGTTCCACAGAGGTGCTCAGGGTTTCGATGGCGGCGGCGGACTCTTCGAGGGTCACAGCCTGTGCCTCGGACCGTTTGGACTGGTCGATCACGCTTTCGGAGATTTCCTGAGCGCTGGAGCGTACGGTTTCGGCGGTGCGGGTCACGGTGGACAGCACGGACTTCAAGTTGTCCAGTACGTCGTTGAAATCTTTGCAAATTTGCTGGGAGTTTTGACCAAGGCTTGCAAATTCCGCTGTGTCGATAGGGCGATCTACACGGCCGTCGGCAATCTCTGACAGACCTTCAGCGAGACGGGCAAACAGGCGCTGGCGCTGTTCATCCTGCTCGGCGCGGGCTTCGCGGTCGCGTTCTTCCTGGGCCAGTTGATCGCGGAACTTTGCCAGACGTTTGGCCATGGCACCAATTTCGTCGTCGCGGTCCAGGCAGGGCACGTCACAGTCAAAGTCGTGATTGGCGACCGCATCCATGGCTTTGCCAAGGCTCAATACAGGGCGGGTGACCACACGGCCTACCAGCATGACAATCAGCGCGAGGGCGAGGGCGGCGGCAAGCGAGGAGCCGATGGCGCCTTTGATGAATTCCTGCAGCGCTTCCTCGCGAATGGAGGACACATCGGCAGCGACCTGAAGGGTGCCAACCGGGTTGCGACCGGCCTGGGCGATAGGCATTTGTGCCGCATAGATTGGGCCTTCGATGGCATGTGCGCTAGGTTTGTCGTCGGAAACGGTGGCGGCAACATTGCTCAGCGCGGCGGAGATGCTGTCGGCGCGTGTTTCGGCGATGTCGTAGCTGTAGATCACCGCGCCATCCGGCGAGAGCACGCTGACCGCGGTGATGTGAGAGTCTTGCTCCAGGAAGCGGTCGGTTGTGGCTTTCAGGCGGTCAACGTCCTGAAACTGCGCGGCGGCGACCAACTGGGTGCTGAACAGCTCGGTCAGCAAGTCGTAGCGCTCCATCGCCTGGGTTTCGGCTTCGGCGGTGCGGGCGTTGTATTGATTGAATTGCGAAAGTCCGACCGCCAATAGGGCGCAGACTGCAATTGCCGCTGCAAGTTTGGTTTTTATGCTCATCCGCGAGAAGCGGGATTTGATTTTTGGGAAAACTGGCATGGTGATTTCCTGTTGTTTATTTGGAGCTAATGGGAGCGGCGAAAATGGCGGGGTGGGGGCAGCCCCTTAAAGGGAGCTGCCTTTTTGAGTGACTTGCGAGGCCTTGGCAGAGAGGTCAGCCAGGTGGCGATCGGTGTTGTCGTGGAAGTTTTCCAGACGGGCGATGATGCCGTCCAGACCGCTGTCCACGTCGCGCATGCGGCCGCTTTCGACCTTGCAGAGCAGTTTCACAACATCCAGACCGTTGATCCGGCGGCGCAGGCTGCGGCAGATGTCCGGTATGGATTTGCCGATGGAGGAAATCTCAATCAGGCGGGAGCGGCTGCGCTGTTGCAGGCGTTCGTGGTGCTCTTTCAGCAGGATCGCGCCATCGGTTTCTTTGTCCTCCGGGCGGACGTTACTGTGAGCCTCTCCCAGAAGTTGCGCAATTTGCATCGCCCAGCGGCCCTGGGATACGGCGCTGTACATTTGCACCAGTGATCCGTTTTCCGGGTCATGCAGACGCCCCACAAGGCCGTGCATTTCCTTGGCCATCGCGTCATAGTTCTGTGAGATGGTGCCGAGGGCTGCGCCTGCGCCTTCGAGGCGACCGGCGAGAATACGCAGGTTCACAGGCTCGCCGCGGACACGCTCAAAGCCTTGTTCGATGCTGTTCACCAGATCCTGCATATCGGTGATAATCTCAGCAAGCTCGTCCATCAGGGCGAAGCTGTTGACCAGATCAGGCTCGATGATGTTGCGGTTTTTGAACTCCATATCCAAAGCTGCGATGCCATAGGCCTCCAGCGTCGCATAACCGGCTTCCTGGATCATTTCCAGCAGGCGCGTGCCGCTTTGTTCCGGGGTCAGGTTCTTGTCGGTCTCTTCCTGACGGAGAGTGACATACATTTCCTTGGTGGTTTCAAACAACTCTGTGCCAGGGCGGATGCGCGCGGACAGGTAGCCGTTTTCCGTTTGGGTCACCACTGCCAAAACCCAATAGTAACCACCGGATTTTGTCTTGTTTTTCACGTAGGTGACAACCGGACGACCCGCCTTGAGGCATTCCCACAGGAGGTAGAACACACCTTTCGGCATGTCCGGGTGGCGCATGATCTTATGGGGCGCGTTCATCAGCTCTTCGAGCGGGTAACCACCAACTTCGATGAACTTGTCGTTGGCAAACTGGATCACGCCACGCGGATCGGTTGCCGAGGTGATGATGCTCTCAGCAGCAAACCGCACCTCAGTTGCGGAGCTGTCTGCGCTGGCGCTGCTGATCTTTGTCATGGCGTTCATGAGTCTATTCCAATGTCACTGTGGCTGAGCGAGTGGGGCTCAGAAGAGGTTAACGTTGCCTGCATCAGGCGAGATTGCGCGGGTCTTGTCTGCGTCCGAAAGGCGGGATTTGAGGTAATCCAGACGGACGCTGTCGGAGAGATCCTGCACATTCAGATCCGGTCCGGCGCCAATCATTGAAGACATGTTGCCAAGCAAAACCGCGATGTCGTCCAGGTGCTGGAACAGCGCGTCCACACGCTGCAGATCCCTAATTTTATTGTGATCGACGCCCTCCAGATCGAGTTCGCTGGTCAACCCGTCCAACGCATGTGCGATGGAAGCCAGGTCAGCCACGTCCTCGGAAATGGTGGTCAATACGTCTGCGGTTGTGCGCGTTGTCATTTGTAGTCCCCCATGGGAGCCTCCTTTACAGAGGCCCCACCACCTTCTCGATGCAGGCTTTGAGCTGTGCGGTTTCAAACGGCTTCTTGATGAAGTTGTTCATGCCCAGCTTAACGCCGCGGTTGATGGTGTCCGGGTCGGCACGGCCTGTGATCAGGATGAAACCTGTCCGGGCGGTGGCCTTGTTGGAGCGGATGCCTTCCAGAAGCTGGAGGCCGTCCATGCCCGGCATGTTGAAATCGGACAGGATCAGGTGGACCGGCTTCGCCGCGAGGCTGCGCCAGGCCTGGGCACCGTCATTTTCGGTGCGGTAGTTGACGATCCCGATCTCATCGAGTGCCTGTGTGATGAGTCCTCGGCTGGTGGACATGTCGTCCACAACCAGAATGTGCAGCTTATCTTTCAAGCTCATTGTTCAGTTCCCCATGTGCAAGGTTGCATCAGCGCTTCTGCTGCCAATGCGGGAGGTGTCTATTGAGAAAACGCCCCGTCCGGCTGTGTGAAACAGCTCGGCGTGTTCCGGGCCAATTCCTTCGGAATGACCCAAGAAAAGGAGGCCGTCCGGGCAGAGCTGCTCGCCAAATCTGCGCCAGAGCCGGCTTTGTGTTGGTGCATCAAAGTAGATGGCGACGTTGCGACACATGATGATGTCGAACTTGCCCTTGAAGGGCCAGTCGCCGTGCAGGTTGAGACGCCGGAAGCTGATCAGGTCACGGGCATTTTGGCAGACCGCTTTCTGATCGCGCGCGCCCTCAAAATCCTCGAAATACTTCGCGCCTTGACCGTTGGTCAGGGTGTTGATCGAGGACGTCGGATAGACGCCGCGCTTGGCCGTGGCCAGGATTTCCGGGTCGATGTCAGATGCCAGGATCTTCACATCAAGCGAGGCCGCCTCGGGGCAGGCATCCAGAACGTGGAATGCCAGGCCATAAGGTTCTTCGCCGCTGGAACAGCCTGCCGACCAGATCCGAACGCGCTTGCCGCGGCGCGCCTGGGCCATCAGGTCCGGCAGCACGTCATTGGCCAGTTGTTCGAAGTGATGCCCTTCGCGATTGAAGCGCGTCATGTTGGTTGTATAGGCGCTGATAAAGCGGGTTTGCTCATCCCGCCCTTGAGGCGAGTGCATATAGTCAATGTAGTCGTTGACTGTGTCATAGCCTGTGGCACGCAGGCGCTTGGAGAGGCGGGAGGCGACCATCGTCCGCTTATGCGGCTGAAGGTCGATGCCCATCCACTCACGCACCAGCCCAGCAATGGCGGCAAAGTCCGCATCACTGATTGTGCCTTCTTCAAGGGATTTTTGCGCCATTTGGGTCATGCTGCTGACAGTGCTTCCTGTGGCATGATCTGGTGAACATCGATCGCACGAACGATGGTCTCTTCCAGGGTGTAGACGCCGCGAATGAACGCTGCGGTCTTGGAAGAGGAGACCTCCGGAGTGGCTTTGATCTCGTCGGTGTTCACTGTGATGATGTTGGACACGGCATCCACCAGGAAGCCAACGCTCTTCTCATCGATGTGTGCGATGATGATCACGTGACGGCTTTCCGGGATGGTTTTGCCAAGGCCCAGACGCATCGACAGGTCGATCACCGGCAGCACCGCACCGCGCAGGTTCATCATGCCGACCACATAGTCAGGTGCATGTGGAAGCGTGGTGGTGTTGGTCCAGCCGCGGATTTCCAGCACATGGCCGATGTCCAGACAGAAGGCCTGCTCACCAATGGTGAAGGACACGATTTCAATGCGGTTGTCGGTCTGTTCTTGAGTAGCTTGTTCAGACATTAGAGATTCACCTCTGCCAATTCGGACCCCTTACGCAGTCCTGGGTTGCCGTTGCCCGGCGATGGGATCATTTGATCTGTATCGACGATCAGGGCGATCTTGCCGTTGCCAAGGATGGTTGCGGCGGCGATGCCAGGAATGGATTGATAGTTCTGTTCCAAACCTTTGATCACCACTTCGCGTTGCTCCACGATGCCGTCCACTGCGAGAGCTGATCGGCGTCCGGATTCCCCTTCAATCAGAAGGAGCGACTGGTTGCTGAAGTCCGGCAGTGGCGCGCGGAAGCCAAGAGCCTCCCCAAGATCCACAATCGGAAGCATCGAGTCGTTGACGGACAGGCCGCGGTCGCCGTCACAGAAGTCGTGTATGTTGGCCTGACCAGGCTGCAGGGTTTCACGCAGCGCAACGGTTGGGACAACAAGGCTTTCGCCGGCGACTTCGATCAGCATGCCTTCCATCACCGCAAGAGTGAGGGGCAGGGAGATGGTGATCGTGGTGCCTTTGCCCGGCTCGGACTGAAGGTTGATGCGGCCGCCAAGCGCCTGAATTTCAGAGCGCACAACGTCCATACCCACGCCACGACCGGAGAGCTGAGAGATCTCGTCGGCGGTGGAGAAACCAGGGCGGAACAACAGGTTGTCGATGTCGCTGTCGGTCAGATCGTCCTCTGGACGGATCAGGCCTTTCTCTTCGGCTTTCTGACGCACTTTGGCACGGTTCACACCGGCGCCGTCGTCAGAGAGCGAGATCACAACACGACCAGAGCGGTGTGCGGCTTCCAGCTTGATGGTGCCCATTTCCGGTTTGCCAGCGGCAACACGGTCTTCGGCTTTTTCCAAACCATGGTCGACCGAGTTCCGGATCATGTGGGTTAGTGGTTCCACAAGACGTTCGGTCACGGTCTTATCGACCTCGGTGGCTTCCCCAACCATCACCAGACGGGAGGTTTTGCCCGCCTGACGGGAAGATTCCCGTACAATCCGGCTCATCCGCTGGAACAGGCCACGCACTGGTTGTGCACGAATGGCCATCACGCTCTCTTGCAGAACGCCGGACAGGGTTTTCAGCTGACCAATGGCTTCGCTGACGGCACTGTTGGCCGACACTGGCAGCTCATTCATCGACTGGCGCAACATGGCTTCGCTGATCACGAGCTCGCCGACCAAGTTGATCAGACGGTCTACGCGGTTCAGGTCTACACGGATGGTGCTGTTGCGCGGTTCAGAGGACTTTTTTCCGCCGTCTCCGCCTTTGGCCTCCTGCTTTTCAGCCTTTGGGGCTTTGGCAGGTGCTGGCTTGGCTTCGGCCTTTGCGGCTGGTGCTGCGGCAGCCGCTGCTGGCGCGGCTTCCGCCACGGGCGCAGCAGGTGCGTCTGCAACAGGCGCTGCGTCTTCTTCCGCTGCGGCTTCCACCACAGTTTCTGAGATGTGCAGCGTGCACTGGCCTTCGACAAACTCGAAGATTTCGCGGATGGTGCTTTCGTCGATACCGTCGTCCGGCCGCAGGGTCAGCGTCCAAGAGATCGCCGCAGGGGCATCCTTGAGGCTTTCCAGAGGGGCGACTTCAGAACGGTCTGCTTCGATGGACAGCTCGCCCATCTCACCCAGAGCACGGAACAGCAGGGCTGGATCGTGGCCGCGTGTGTAAAGCACGGGATCGGCTTTGAATTTCACCACAAAGTGGGTCGCGCCATCGGTTGCGTCGTCGCCGCCACCAAGAGAAGGCAGGCCTGGCAGATCGCCAATGCCACCGTCATCGTCGCCACCCAGATCGAGGCTGAAGTCCATGGCTTGAACTTCAAAGTCGTCGGAGCTGACTTCGTTGGCGTCGTCGTCATCGTCGCCGCCAACACCGCCATTGGCGTTTTGGGTGGTCTGTTTCAGTTCTGCCAAAACAGCCGCACCGTCGGTGTCAGGCAGGTCGTTGTCGTCGCGGGCTGCGTCCACCAGATCGCTCAGGTGGTCAAAGCCGGAGAACATCAGAGCCGTGATGGTTGAGTCCACGCCGATCTTGTCGGAGCGCAGGTCGTCCAGCACGTTCTCAAATGCGTGGGCAAATTTGATCAGGCGATCAAGGCCAAAGGCCCCGGCGCCGCCTTTGATGGAATGCACGGAGCGGAACATCGCGTTGATGGTTTCCGCATCCGAGGTCTCGTTCTGGAGATCTTCCAGACCGGTGGACAACACTTCAAGAAGGTCGTCGCATTCCTCAAAGAACATGTCACGAAGATCGGACATCACTCAGTTCCTTTCAGACAACCAGACGATTGATGACCGCGACCAGCTTTTCGGCGTCAAACGGCTTTACAATCCAGCCGGTTGCGCCAGCTGTACGGGCACGTTGTTTCAGTTCTTCGCCGCTTTCCGTGGTCAGCACGAGAATGGGCAGAGAGGCGCACTCAGGGCGCTCACGCACACCTTCGATCATGCCAAAGCCGTCCAGGCGGGGCATGTTGATGTCGGTGATGACCAGGTCGGGGTCAGAGCCGCCAAGTTTGTCCAGACCGTCGATGCCGTCCTCGGCCAGATCGACATCAAAGCCTGCATCGGTCAGTGCGGTTTGAATCATCGCGCGCATGGTGCGGGAGTCATCAACTGCAAGAATCTTCGTCGTCATGCGGAGCCCCTTTCAAGAAGACAGTCATGGGGCAGGCCGAGCCGCTCCATACCTTTTAGAAATTCGTCAGATGGTTGTTTCAGTTCAAATGGCAGTTCACGTGCGGCCCATTCGGCGCGCGTGGCCAAAAGCAGTTCAGCGCCAGCCCCCCCAAGGAACTCAACATGATGCGCATCAAGCGCAAGCGGTTGCCCGCGGGAGGCTTCGATTGCGAGACGCAATTCGGTGCAATGTGCGTAATCCAACTGCTGCGGCAGCGCGATGCAGTCGGCCTGAGATGATGATGTGTCTGTGTTCATGGGTCTGGTTCAATACCGTTTTCGGACTGGCTGATTGAAGGCAACGTAAGCTGGCAGCTCTTAACACCCGGTTACTCGGAAAAATCTTGTGGTTTAGCGCGGTACAATGGGGGAGGTAGAAGGGGTTTTGGCCGGCTTCCTGTTATGAGGGTTTGGCTTTAAGTGGTTGGATTGAATGGGTATTTTTGTGTTTTTTGGCGACTTGGGCAGGATTTTAACGACCTTGCCGCCTAGGGTTGTGTGTGCCGGGAACGGCTTTCTTTAGAAGGCGGGCGCGCGCAGGAAGTTGCGCAGCAAAAAGCCCTCGGAATCGCCGATTCCAAGGGCTGTCTACAAACAGATTGTCGCAAGGCCTGCGCGGCCTTGGGGCTTAGGACATGGCGATGTTTCGCAGCAGATTTGCAAAGGCGTCGACGCCCTGCGCACCGGAGGTGGCTTGTTTGGCTTCAAACACCATCGTGGGCACACCCGACACACCACGCGAGGTCCAGAACTGCTCTTTCTGCCGCACGGTCTCTGCGTAGCGTTGGTCTTGCAGCACTGCCTTGGCCTCTTCCGCGCTTAGGCCAATGGAAGCGGCAGTCTCGATCAGGACTTCTGGATCGCTCACGTTGCGGCCCTGTGTGAAGTAGGCGTCAAACAGAGCCAGTTTCAGAGTCTGGGCCTGTCCGCTTTCCGAAGCCCAGTGCAACAGTTGATGGGCGGCAAAGGTATTGTAGATCCGGCTGTCCTCGGTCCAGTGAAACGCGAAGTCGAGGTCCTTGCCCACGGAGGTCAGGTGGTCGCGTGCGGATTGGGACTGTTCGGCCGAGCTGCCGTATTTTCGCATGATGTGCTCGCGCAGGTTTTCGCCTTCCGCTTCCATATCCGGGTTGAGTTCAAACGGGTGCCAATAGGTTTCCACGGGAATGCCGGTGGCCTCGGAAGCTTGCATGAGCTGGCGGTAGCCTACGATGCACCAGGGGCAAACGACATCGGAGACGATGTCCACACGGATTGGGTCTTGGGCCATTGGGGCACTCCTGTGGTGGGTCAGGTCGCCAAGATGGGGTGTGGTCGCGGTGGGCGCAAGCTGCTGTGCCGTGAGGTCACGGCAATGTGCCCAGCCAGAGCCAAACCGTGAGCACCGAGAGGGCGGTGCCAATCAGCACAGTGGAGGCAGCCACCCGCATGGCGCGACCGTACATATTGGCGAAGAGATAGGCGTTGATGCCTGGCGCCATGGAAGCGGTGACAATGGCGGAGCGCATATTGTCCACGGAAATGGCACTCCAGGTGCCAAAGGCGAAGGTCAGAGCCGGGTGCAGGCCCAGTGAGACGGCGCAGCAGAAGAGGATGGTGCGCATGTCGCCTTCGGGACGGTATCGGTAGAGCACACCGCCGATGCCAAAAAGCGCGGCGGGTAGGGCTGAACCAGCCAAGAGGTTGACGGCGTGCATCGCCGGTTCAGGCACCGAGATGTTGCCGAGGTTGACCACAAAGCCAAGACCGATGCCGATGATCAACGCGTTGGAGAACATCGCCTTGAGTACGGTCGGCACAATTTTGGCTTTGGAGCTGTGCCGTGCGCGCATGATCTCCATGGTGGCAATGCCAAGGCCATAGCAGAAGGGCGCATGGATCGAGATAATGGCGTAGTTGCCGGTCAGGCTGTCTGGTCCGTAGGCGCGCTCCATGATGGCTAGGCCCAACAAAAGCGAGTTGGAAAATAGGCAGACAAAGCCAATGGCGGTGGCGTCTTCCCAATCGCGCCCAAAAAGGTATCTGGCGCCCAGCATGCCGGTGAGAAAGCACAGGAAGGCGGCACCGTAGAAGCTGCCCAAGAGGTTGAGGTTGTATTCGGCGGCCAGATCTAGGTTGGATATGGCGCGGAAGAGCAGGACCGGCACGGCGAAGTTGGTGGCGTAGCGCATCAACCCGTCGACGTTTTGCTGGCTGAACAGCCCGCGCCACGCGGCGAGGTAGCCAAAACCGATGATGAAAAAGACCGGCAGGATCACAGAGATTAGAGTTTGCATCTGTGTCGTGTCCTGCAGTGTGACCTGTGCTTACAGGTCGTAGGTGATTTTCATCCCGTCAAATGCGGGGGTGATGTGGTCCGGGGTTTCGCCATCCACCACAGAGTGGTCGAGGTCGATGTGCATGTTGGTCAACACTGCGCGCTCTGGTGTTAGTTTGGCAATCCACTCCAGCGCTTTGTCGAGATGGGCGTGGGTGGGGTGCGGAGACCGGCGTAGGGCGTCGATGATGAAGCACTTCATGTCAGTCAGCTGCGGCCAGGCGGCGTCGTAGATTTCGGCTACGTCTGGCATGTAGACCACGTCGTCCACGCGGAAGGCCAGGGCGTCGATGCTGCCGTGATCCACCTTGATTGGCTTAAAGGTGATGTCACCGCCAGCACCGGAGATGGTGAAGTCATCCTCATCGATGGTGTGCAAGTCTAGGATCGGCGGGTAGGGGCTGTCTTTGGGTTGAACAAAGGCATAGCCAAAACGGCTGAGCAGATCGTTTTGCGTGGCGCCGTCCGCCCAGACGGGAATGCGTTTGCGCATGTTGTAGACCACCATACGCAGGTCATCGATGCCATGCACATGGTCCGCGTGGCTATGGGTGTAGACCACGGCGTCCAGCGCGAAGACATCGGCAGACAGAAGTTGGTCGCGCATGTCCGGTGAGGTGTCGACCAGTACGGTGGTTTTGCCGTCTGCCGTCTCACGTTCGATTAAGAGAGAGCAGCGGCGGCGGCGGTTTTTGGGGTTGGTGGGATCACAGTCGCCCCAATGGCCGCCGATGCGCGGCACGCCACCGGAACTGCCGCAGCCCAGAATGGTGAAGGTCAGCGTTGCGCTCATGCAGCGGCCGCCGTTTGGGCTGCTTTGGAGAACAGGCGCTCGAAGTTGGCCTGTGTCTGCGCGGCGAAGTCAGCGTAGTCCATGCCAAACACCTCGGCGCCAACACGGGCGGTTTTTTCCACGTAAGACGGCTCGTTGCGTTTGCCGCGATAGGGCGGGGGCGCGAGGTAGGGCGCGTCGGTTTCCACCAACACGCGGTCCACCGGTGCGGCGGCAAAGATGTCGCGCACTTCCTGGGAACGGGGGAAGGCTGCAATGCCGGACATGGACAGGTAAAAGCCAAGGTCGAGCATCTTTTTTGCCAGTTCCGGCCCGGAACTGTAGCAGTGCATGACGCAGCCATAGGCGCCTTTGTTGTATTCCTCGGTCAGGATCTGCGTCATGTCTTCATCCGCATCGCGGCTGTGGATGATCAGAGGCAGGCCGGTTTCGCGTGCCGCTTCGCAGTGGATGCGCAGCGAGGTTTGCTGCACCTCTTTGCTGTCGGCGGTGTAGTGATAATCCAGACCGGTTTCGCCGATGCCGACAAACTTCGGATGCTGTGCCAGCGCGACCAACTCTTCCACAGTGGCCAGCGGCTCCTCAGCAGCGCTCATCGGGTGGGTGCCTGCGGCGTAAAACACCGGTGCGTGGGCCTCGGCAATCGCACGCACGGTGGGTTCGTTGCGCAGGCGGGTGCAGATTGTCACCATGCGGGTCACGCCCACGTCAGCCGCACGGGCGATAAACTCATCCAGCTTGCCGTCAAAGTCCGGGAAATCGAGGTGGCAGTGGCTGTCGGTGATCTGTGGATAGTCAGTCATGAGGCGCTCAGGCGGTTGCGGTTTGATGGATCTTGAAAACCGTATCCAGCACAAGCGCGGCAGGGTCAAGGTTCACCGCCTTGCCGTGGTGGGTGCGATCCGAGATTTCCTGTGCCGCAGCAGCCCAGGCGCGGGCTTTGTAGGCATTGGGGGCCAGGCGGCTGAGCACCTGCGCCTCGTTGGGGGCAACTTCGGTGGCGGGTGGCTGGCCCAAAGCGCCGGTGCGCGCGAGGCGTATCAAGAAAAGGTCAATCAGCGTCAACAGCAACTCATAGCGTTCGGCGTTTGCGGGGCCGACGGCGGCGTTGGAGAGCGCGATGGCGCGTTGCCGGTCAAAACCCTGCTCGGCTGAGAAGAGCGAGATCAGCTCGGCATAGAGCGCGAGGCCATCGCTTTGCAGGATGCGCAGGGCCTCGCCGACGGAGCCTGCCGCCAGTTCGGCGAGGGCGGGGGACTCGGCGGCTTCAAAGCCAGCTTGGGTAAGGGCGTTGTGCATGTCCTCAGGTGACAGCGGGTGCAAACGCAGCTCCCGGCAGCGTGACCGGATGGTTGGCAGCAGGCGCGAGGGCTGATGTGAGATCAGCAACATGGTGGTGCGCTCTGGCGGTTCCTCAAGCATTTTGAGGAGCGCGTTGGCGGCGTTCACGTTCATCTCATCCGCGCTGTCGACAATCACCACGCGGCGGCCACCGTCAGCGGAGGACATGGTCAGGAAGTGGGTCAAGCCACGTACATCATCCACGACGATTTGGTCGCGCAGCTTGCCGGTTTTCTCGTTCATGGAGCGCGTGATGCTGAACAGGCCGGGCTCGGAACGCGCCAAAAGGCGGTGCGCCACAGGGTGGTCGGACGAGACGTCCAGGCTGGTATGCGGCACGGGATCGCCAAACAGACCAGCGCCGTCGTCCAGCGGGGTGGCGAGAAGGAAGCGCGCGATGCGCCAGGCCAAAGTGGCTTTGCCCACGCCAATTGGCCCGGTGATCAGCCAGCCGTGGTGCAGGCGGTGGGAATTGACCGCTGTCAGAAAGTCCTGTTCGGCTGAGGCCTGGCCAAAAAGCACCTCGGTTTCCTGAGGATGCGGCGCGCCGGTGACGCGGTCAGCCTCTGGGGCGGTGTCGTCGCTCACGCGTTGGCCTCAATGTGTTGTTTCACAGTGGCGTACACGGCGTCAGACACGCTGTTCATATCGCTGGCGCCGTCGATCACGCGGAAGCGGTCTGCGTATTCTTTGGACAAGTCCAGAAAGCCTTTGCGCATTTGCTCCTGCAAAGCCTGGCCGAAGTCTTCAAAGCGTTCCTCTGCGGTTTGGCGGGACTTGGCGCGCGCTAGGCCTGTGGCCGGGTCCATGTCGATCAGAACGGTCAGATCGGGTTCGCGGCCAATCATCAGGCTGTGCAATTGGTCCACGATCCCGCGCAGGTCGCCGCGAGAAAGGCCCTGATACATGCGGGTGCTGTCGGCGAAGCGGTCGCAGATAACAATTTTGCCGGCAGCCACGGCGGGCAAAATGGTGCGTTCCAGATGGTCGCGGCGGGCTGCCGTAAAGAGCAGGATTTCGGTTTCAGCTGACCAGCGGTCCGGATCACCTTCCAGCACCAGCGCGCGGATTTCTTCAGCTCCAATGGAGCCGCCGGGTTCGCGGGTAAGCACAACTTCAAAGCCTTCCGCGCGCAAGCGGTCTGCGAGGAGTTTTGCTTGGGTGGATTTGCCGGAACCGTCGATGCCTTCAAAAGTGATGAAGTGTCCGCTCACGATGCACCTGCGAGATTGAGGCCAAATTGCAGCATCAGAACGCCTGCAGCTGTGCGCAGGCGAATGCCAAAGCCGCCTTCGGGCACGTCTGCTTCGGCCACCAGCGGAATGCGCATTTCTGGCAGGTCTTCGGGCATTAGCACCAACTCCGCCAGCGATTGGCCTTTGGCAATGGGTGCCTCAATTGGGCCGTTGTAGATCACTTCAGCTTTGACCTTGTTCTGTGCGAGCACCGGCAGCAATACTTCGATATCGCTTTCCGGCACCAAGCCAACCCGCGGGGTTTTGCCCATCCAGACGTCCGCTTCGGCGACACGTTCGCCCTCGCGGGCCAAAGTGGCCTCAGAGAATTGGCGGAAAGCCCAGTTGACAATCTGCTCAGAGACTTCGGCACGTTCTGCGGCGGTTTGCAGGCCGGAGAAGGCAAAAATCACGCGGCGGTTGCCTTGTTTGGCAGAGCCAACAAGGCCGTAGCCCGCCTCCGACGTGTGGCCAGTTTTTAGGCCATCGGCGCCAATGTTGAGGCGCAGAAGCGGGTTGCGGTTTTGCGTGTTTTGCGGTGCGCGGCCGTCAAATTTGAACTCGCGCTCGGCAAACATCGGGTAGAACTCGGGAAAGTCTGTGATGAGGCGGTTTGCCAGCAAGGACAGGTCGCGCATGCTCATGCGATGACCCGGCGCGGGCCAACCGTTGGAGTTGGCGAAGGTCGAATTGGTCATGCCCATTTGTCGCGCGCGGCGGGTCATCAGGCGGGCAAAGCCAGCCTCTGTGCCATCCGGGCTGAGGGTTTCGGCAATCACGGCACAGGCATCATTACCGGATAAAACGATGATGCCGCGCAACAGGTCTTCGACCGCCACCCGATCTGTGGTGTCCAGGAACATGGTGGAGCCGCCATAGTTCATCGCATGCTGCGACACTGGCAGTTTTTCGGTCATCTGCAAGCGGCCATCACGCACCGCCTCAAACGCCATGTAGAGTGTCATCAGCTTGGACATGGAGGCCGGTGGCAAGGCTTCGTCAGCGTTTTTGGCCAGCAGCACGGTGCCGGTGGATTGGTCCATCACAAAGGCGGCGCGGGCTTTGGTTTCAAAGGCGCTGGCCTCGCTGGTCGCAACCGTCAATCCAATCGCGGCCACGCAGGCGTAGAATACGGATTTGAACATGGCAGAGGCCTCCGTCAGTTGGTCACGGCATAGGCGTCGGTAAAGCCAATGCCGTGCACTTTCTTGGTCATGGATTTCAATTCGGACTTGCTCGACGCGGGGCCCACAAGCACGCGGTAGAAGGTTTTGTCACCCGAGGTGGTTTTCTTGGTCAGCGCGGGTAGGCCGGCATTCTTCATTTGAGCGACTGCGCCATTTGCGTTGGACTGCACCGAGAAGATACCGATCTGCACGTAGGGTTTGGACAGCGACGAAGAGGCCGGCTTGGGCGCCACTTCGGATTGTGCAGCCGGTGCCGAGGCAGGGGTGGCCTGTTTGGCTTCGGCCGCGGCAATGGCGGCGGTTGCAGCCGCGATTGGCTCCAATGGGGCTTCTTCAACCTCTGCCGTTTCAGCAACCTCGGCGGTGGCTTCTGGATCAGCAGGGGCCTCTTCGGCCACTTCTTCGCGGCGTAGGGCAGTGATGTTCAGTTCCACAGGTGCACCGGCCAACATGCCAAGTGCGGCTGCTGCATCAGAGGAGACCTGAATGCGCGGGCCGGGGATGTCACGCTCGCGGCGGAACAGGGCACCGATCACAAATTTGCCGTTGGCCTGGTTGCGGATGATGACCCGTTCCGGATCGCCAACGTCCGGGTGGGCGGCCCATACGCCCCCCAAGGAAGGGCGGCCATCCCAGAGGCCAGACTCGGACGTGGAGAAGACCTCGGGGGCTTCGACATCACGTTCCACCAGTTTGGTGGTTTGGCCTGCCACCGGCGCAGCGGCCTCGGTGGTGGGCGTTTTGTTCAAAAAGTTGAAGTCTTCGCCATCGGTGCAGCCTGCGAGCGCGACGCCACAAAGAACCAAAACGGCTGGCGCCGTGCGGCGCGGAAATTGAAAGTTTGCGCCTGAAAATAAGGTCATTATGTGCCCTTTGCCTGCTCGTATTCTGTCGCACCAAATGCCGCTGTTCCCTGTCCCGCAAGGGGCGCAGCAGCGGTCAATTGCACGGAGTGTAACCCGCGTTGGGTTTTAAGGAAAGTGCGGGCAACAGAAAGTGTCGGAAATCCGCCGCTCTTTCCGCTTGAACCGCGCCAAGAGTGGCAGTAGGGATGGCGTGTCGGAGGAGTGGCAGAGTGGTCGAATGCACCGGTCTTGAAAACCGACGAGGGTTAACGCCCTCCGTGGGTTCGAATCCCACCTCCTCCGCCATCTTGCAATTTGTCTAGAGTTGAATGGGCCACTTTGGCTCGCACTTATTATTTGTTTCTTTGGGTTTAAGTGTCTTTGCCATTTTTGTTGGATTTCTTTCGATGATATCCGTATCGTTTCCTTCTGTGGTATGAAATGTGGTATGTTGAATGGCACTTTCAGGAAAGTTGACGAAAAAGCTGGTCGAGAATCTCGGCGCTGGGCGGCATGGCGATGGCAACGGCTTGTACCTGGTCGTTGACCCTTCGGGCGCGAGACGCTGGATCGTACGGGTGGTGGTCAAAGGGCAAAAGAATAAGAAGGGAGCACCACTTAGGACTGACTTTGGATTGGGTGGCGCGGAAATTGTCACGCTGAACCAAGCACGAGAGCGCGCGTTGGAGTATCGACGCATGGCGAAACAGGGGCTTAACCCACGTTTCAATGAACGACAGGAAGTGCCGACTTTTGAAGAGGTGGCGCAGCAGGTCCATATTGATCGCATGCCGACCTGGAAGAACGCCAAACACGGGGCGCAGTGGATTAACACGCTACGCGACTATGCCTTTCCAAAAATTGGGCGCATGCCTGTCGACAGCATTGATCAGCCCGAAGTGATGATGTGCCTTTCACCGATTTGGACCGCCAAGCATGAAACGGCACGACGCTTGTCGCAGCGCATAAAGATCGTGTTGGATGTGGCAAAGTCGAGAGGGTTTCGGTCTGGTGAGAACCCCGTGACTGCCATCAAGGATGCGCAAGTATTGCCTAAGGTGAAAGCTAAACCAAAGCACCATATGGCAATGCGCTGGCAAGACGTGCCTGACTTCTATGCCATTCTAAAGACCAAGAATGCCATGTCTGCCAGGGCCTTAATGTTTACTTGCCTAACAGGATCAAGAACCGGTGAAGTTTTGGGGCTACGGTGGGCTGAGTTGGATTTTGAACAGCGCCTTTGGATCTGCCCCGCAGAGCGGATGAAAACAGGAGAGGAACACCGCGTCCCGCTGACAGTTGAGACCCTGGCCATCATAGAACCGCTAATGGTCAATCAATCCGAATTTGTATTTGAGGGGCAGAAACGCCATCACCCGCTTTCTAATATGTCGATGCTCATGCTTTTGCGTCGCATGAAGGTCGAGGGTGTAACCGTGCATGGGTTTCGGTCCACATTCCGCGACTGGGCAGCAGAGGAAGCCAATGCGCCGAGAGAAGTGGCCGAAAAGAGCCTCGCGCATTCAGTAGGCTCAGAAGTTGAACGGGCTTATGCACGTTCCGATCTCTTGGAGAAGCGCCGGACGTTAATGCAAATGTGGTCTCAATACGTAACATCCCGATGCAAATAAGAAGATCGAGCATGGAAACGATACACATTAGTGAACCAGAACTGAACTGCCTTGAGCTGTTCCGGATAGCATTGAGCGAAAACACCAACGAAGAAAGGCTTCGCGCAATTAATGTGATGAGGCACGAGGTGGTAAGTTTAGGTTTGGAAAACTTCCCAATTAAAGCAGGGAAGAACGCGCCGGAGTTCGTGCATTGGGTCGCGGAAACATCTATTGAGAGACAACAAGCCGCCCATGAATTTTCAGAAATCGCTCACCGGTACAATACCCGGAATGAGCGAAGGCTCAATATCGCAGAACATGTTGGAAAGCTGGTGTGGGACTCCATTCAGTGGCAAGAGTTTAAGGGCCTTCATGTTGCAGGTGGCATACTGGAGCAGGTTCGCACAATTGCCAAACAAGAAGGTATCCAAGGGGCACGGGACAAAGATGTTCTGAGTAGGACTTGGATGACGTATCGTGGGGTTGTTCATCTGGGTATGGCTATGGACTACTGCGAAGATAATCCAGGAAAGGGCCTAGAGGTGTTAGATGTGGCTGAAAAATTCCGCTTAGGCTTGAGCCAGGGGTTCCCCAAACAGACACGCAAGCCGTATATGCTGGAAGATGAGCAATTTTCTTTCATTTAAAATCAATGTGTTAACGTGTCCGATCTGCAGATCGGATACTACTTTTCGTTCAGATTCTGGCTCACTTGATTCGTCGTAACTCAATACGACGAAAGGAAAGTCAGTCGTGCCAAAACTGTTTGAAAGCGACCGCAACTATGTGCTGGGAGATCCTGAGCTCGATTTGTTTGGGCCTCGCGAAAAGCTCGCGCAATGGAGGCACAAAAACACGGGGCCTGCATACTACAAGATTGGGCGTAAGGTAGTTTATCGCGGATCTGATCTGAACGATTGGCTTGAGGCGAACCGCGTTGACCCCAATCAAAGCTCGGAAGGCTAATGCAAAGCCGCGTTAGAACAAGGGGCTCCTCATGCGCTGGGCGCGGCGCGATTGGCGGCGCGCTATGAGCAGATCCTACAAAGGCAACAAGCTAAAGAAAAATCGCGTCTATTCCGGTGCGGATCTTCAGCGCATTTTTGGTGTGTGCTCAAACACGATTTCCAATTGGGTGAATGGTGGACTTATCGCCTCTGACGGCAAGCGCCCATATCTGTTTCGTGGCGGGCAGGTGATGCAGTTTTTGAGAACCCGCCAAGAACGCGCAAAGACAACACTTCTTCCTGGTGAGTTTAAATGCGGTGTATGCAAGTCGGCCGTCTTCCCGGACGTGGCAACTTTGCAGATCGGGCCAGCTAAGAATGGCGCTGCAATGGGTATGGGAACTTGTTTGGAGTGTGGAGGCCACATTCGCAAGTTCGTTTGTGAGGCCGATTTTGTGATTTTTGAGCGGCTTCGTGATCCCAATACCACCGTAGGCTCATTACACGAAGGAATGAGGGCAGATAACGGTGGTATTGGGATTTCCAAGCAAAAACTTGATCAACACTGGTATGTTGAGAATGATCGCACTTTGTACCAATGGCAGTTTCACGCAGGCCATCTTGTCGAGCAAACTATCGATCAACATCTGGCTGCCATTCGTTTTTTTGAAGACGTACTCGATGGAAAACCTTTCGAGAAACTTACAATTCGCGATGTGGATCTGGTACGCAGCGCGCTCAAAGACGCCATTTCGGCACAAGGTGAAGCGCGGAAATCGAGATCGACTGTGTCGCATCAGGCTTCGCAGATCATGGCTTTTCTGGAGTGGTTGATTAAGCAGGATGGCTTTAAGCGCCTGCCTAAAGATTTGCCAAACTACATGAAAATGCCTAAGGCCGTTTATGCGAAAGCTCTCGCCTCCGAGGAAAAAGCTTATCCTAGCATTGAAGTGGCTGAAAAGCTCTTACTGGGTATGCCCTCTGAGAAACTTGCGGACAATCGGGCCCGAGCCATGGTGGCCATTGCTTATCTCGGCGCGTTGCGGGCGGACACGATTACCTCATTGCGCATCTGCCATTTTGATGCGGTAAACAAAAAGATCTTACAGGACGCGAGTGTATCGCGAGCCAAAAACGGCAAGAGCCTTAAGATTGACTGGTTTCCGATATCGGACAGTTTTGCAGACGCGATAGAAGACTGGATTGATGTACTGGCTTCAAAGGGCTTGTCTGGGCAGGACGCGCTCTTCCCTAACCTTCGAGTGCTTCAACACCGCAAGAACCTCAAAGATCCTTGTCGAGCCCCAATTGAGCCCATGGCATCCAAAGACGCAGTTTCAAAGGCATTTGCGCTCGCCTGTCGTGACATTGTAGAAAATTACAATCCCCACTCTGTAAAGGATACCGTCGCGGCAGAACGAGACCGCAGGCCCCTGACTGAGCGCCAGCGCCGCGCGTGGTCGCAAAACATGGGCCATGACAGCGAGACAACCACACAACGGCATTACGGAACAATTGGCGACGAATAACGTTCCGAACTTTTTGAGGAAATCGGAGCGGTCAAGACCTCTGCTCCACAAGTCCTTTCTGACGAACAGAAAGTCGCGTTATTCGACAGGATTTTGTCGGAATTGACTGGGGCGTGATGGATAGGATGACGCCCCCTTTTCTTGCGGACGTGAGTTCGCCGGAAGCGAAAATAATCCTATTTTGGTTCTCGCAGCAGCTTTACGCAAAGATGTGAACTTTGCGGAGTTACGCGACAACCAACAACGGACGTCGAGAAAAGTCAGGGCTTAAGGTAGATCTCAGCCCTAAGCGGCCAAGAAGCTCCAGCACTTCGGGCGGAAAGCGGACTCTCTCTGCAACTGCGAATGTTGGTATTGGGAAGGCGAAGCAGCTGTTCACAAGGCAGAACGACCGCCTCTTTCGCTGGGTTAAGCATCAGGTCAGCAATGTTGCACAAATGCGGGACTTTCCGTAGTTGCACCAGTGGCTCAAAGCGGTCATGCAGCCCAATGTGGAAACTGACGTCTGAAATTCGAGTTCTGAAATCTCATCCGACGTGCATGTCATGTTGCGGTTCGACGCGGTTTTGAAGATAAAGCTGGCGAGTTTAGCGGGCAGTCATGGGGTTGTTACGTTGGTTTCGCCCGCTTTGAATTGCTCCCCTAGGTATTCCAGTTAGTATGACGATCACAAAAACGACCGCGATGCAAAACGCCTGTGGTAGGATTTAAAGAGATGTATCAGTGGTTGAACAGTCGCGGATTGCGACGTCTCTGTAATCGCACAGTCCGCGCCTAAAACCAGTCCACTTCACTGACATCGACTAGGGCAGTGTGATCTCTCCCATAAGCCACAATCGCAATAGAGGTGACGGTGTCCGCCCGAGGGGTCTTTCGGAGGAAACTGCCGGAAGGTTTGAAGTCGTTGAAGAGCAGTTGAACGTCGGTCCAATCCGGGGAAGTGGCGAACTGCGCCTGGTAGTATTGCCAAGGCAACCGTGTGCCTTTGGTACGCAGGTGCAAAAAATACGTCCCACTGTTGCCGCGCACTTTTAGGCGCACACCTTTGGTATTGTCGGCCAATCGGTCTGACAGTGTGCGGCGCACTTGGATGAAACCGCCGTTGTTGTCGGTGCTCACTTCGCCCGACAGCCGGACAAAGCTGCTCGCGGCTTCGCGCTCAAATGTGGCGTTGCCAGTGGACACGCCCCCCATGACGGTGTCGGCAAAATATGTCCAGCGTGTAGACGGATTGGTGTCGAAGGTTTCAAACATGTCTTCAGCCTTAGCCGCTCCGATGCCAAGTGCG
Organism: Shimia sp. MIT1388; assembly: GCF_047124445.1. Classification (GTDB taxonomy): domain Bacteria; phylum Pseudomonadota; class Alphaproteobacteria; order Rhodobacterales; family Rhodobacteraceae; genus Shimia. Next base: position 203,974 of record NZ_CP138921.1, read on the forward strand.
ACGAACAAGCCAGTTGCGATCACGGGGCGCCATTTCATTGGGTGAGCCTCCTTCAGTTCAACACGGCAATCGACACGTTTAGGACCGTCGCGAAACTCACCCACGCCAAATAGGGAATGAACGCGACCGCAGAGGGTCGATCCCATCGCCAAGTGCCGAGAATGAACAGCACAATCGTGGCCCAAAGCGCGCCAATCACCACAAGCGCTAGCCAAGGCATTTGCAACATGAAGAAAGCCGGAGACCAGAGGAAGTTCAGGATTAGCTGCGCCCACCATAGGGTCAACAGAGAGCCGTGGTCGCGGGCTTCAAATTGGCGCCATCCTATCATTGCGATGAGCACATATAATGTTGTCCAAACCGGCGCAAATATCCAGTTGGGAGGATTAAAAGCGGGCTTGTTCAGAGCCGCGTACCACGCCCCTGGCGCGGTCAAGGTGCCTATCAGAATGCCGCCCCCCATGACTAAGATCAGAAAGGTGATGCGGATGGTCCATTTTGTCACTGGTGATCTGTTCCTGTGTCGGATGCCCGTGGTTTTCTTAGCACGTCAGGCCTGTCACTAGCGCCTTTGCTTTTGTGTCAAACCGCGTCATTTGGGGGGGCTCGGCGCCGACGAGTTTCACCGTGGCACCGGAGATTTCGGCACCGGTCACAGTGATTTCACGCGCGCCGAGGGTATCGTCAACGTCAACGGTAAAGGTGATGCTTTCTCCTGAACCAAGTGTTGAAATCGGCAAGTCGACTGAGTTTTGGCCATCCAAGATGGTTGGCAGTGTGGTCAGGGCCTCGCGGCCGGCAATGACCTCAAAGGGTTGGAAGACCTCCACACCGGCGCCGCTGCCAGTGACATCAAAAATGAGCGCGCCTTGGGAGGTCGTGAGGTCCAGCGTGAGGGTGCTGGCCGTCACCGCACAGGCGCCGACGTTCTTGATTTCAAAGCGATCTTTGGGGGCGCCTTCAATAAATCGAACACTGAGATCGGCATGCCCGGCTGTGGACAGCAGGTAGAGGGTGAGTGCGGCGAGCGTCAGGTGCATGGGGCGAAACATCTTAGAACCTCTTTGTTTGGCAATGTTTCAGTTACGCGGTGGCGCTTGGGCAGGATCATTTTTGATTGGGCAGATGTCGTCCTCCAGCCCTTGGGTTTCGTATCCACAAAAAAGGGCTGAGGAGACTAACGTGCAAATCGTCTGGTTCAAACGGGACCTGCGTGTGCAGGATCATCGGGCGTTGACCTATGCGGCACAGCGTGGGCCCGTGGTACCGTTGTTTGTGGTGGAACCTGCCTATTGGCAGCTGGACGATGTGTCCTGTCGGCACTGGGACTTTGCCCGTGAGGCCCTTGTGAGTTTGCGAGAGGATCTTGCGGACCTAGGGCAGCTACTGATTGTGCGGGTTGGGGACGTGCTGGATGTGTTGGACGACTTGCGCAAAGCCGTAGGTGTGCATGGTCTTTGGTCGCATGAAGAAACCGGCAACGGATGGACCTATGCCCGAGATAAGCGGGTCGGCGCGTGGTGTCGCGCCAAAGATGTGCCGTGGCACGAGATCCCGCAACACGGGGTGCTACGGCGGATGGCCTCGCGCAATGGGTGGGCGACCCAGTGGGATCGGTTTATGGCGGAGCCGATTGTCAATGCGCCTGCTCTGAAACCAACCGGCGTATCTCCTGGCCCTATTCCCAGCGCCAGGGACCTTAATTTGGTGCCCGATGGGGCGCGAGAGCGACAAGTGGGAGGACGGGCTGCGGCGGAGGAAGTCATGTCGTCGTTCTTGACGGCGCGCGGTCGGACCTATCGTCGGGCCATGTCTTCGCCTTTGGCCGCTGCAGGTGCGTGTTCCCGGCTGTCACCGCATTTGGCGTGGGGGAGCTTGTCGATGCGGGAGGTTACCCAAGCCACATGGGCGCGACAACGGGAGGTAAAACTGCGGGGCGCGCGGGACGGCTGGGGCGGCGCCTTGTCGTCCTTTTCCGGCCGGCTGCATTGGCATTGTCACTTCATTCAAAAACTTGAGGTCGCGCCGCGCATTGAGTTTGAGAACTTGCATCGCGGCTATGACGGCATTCGGCCCTCCGCCCCAGATGCAGAGCGGTTGGCGGCTTGGGCACGCGGCGAAACAGGTTTGCCGTTTGTCGATGCGTGCATGCGGTCTTTGCATGTGACGGGCTGGTTGAACTTTCGGATGCGCGCCATGGTGATGGCGGTGGCGAGCTATCACCTGTGGCTGCATTGGCGGCCGCCGGGGTTGGAACTGGCCCGTCTGTTCACGGACTATGAGCCGGGCATTCATTGGAGCCAGGTGCAGATGCAATCTGGAACCACAGGCATCAACACGGTGCGCATCTACAATCCGGTGAAGCAGGGCATGGATCAGGACCCGACCGGGGCATTCACCCGGCGTTGGGTGCCCGAGCTGGCCAAGATCGACGATCGCTTTTTGCAAGAGCCATGGAACGCGGAGAACGCGGGTGCAGTGCTGGGAAGGGCTTATCCCATACCCATCGTGGATCACCTAAGCACAGCACGCGACGCGCGCGAGCGTATTTGGGCTGTGCGTAAAGGGGACGCGTTTCGCCGGGAGGCGCAGGGGATTGTGGCAAAACACGCCAGTCGGAAAACCCCACGCAGGCGTTCGCGCGAAGAAGCGACGTCAAAACAGCTTGATTTGCCGCTTTAATAGGATCGACCAATGAAGATGCGCAAGAAATCTGATCTGCCGAGCAAGATCTGCGCCCGCTGTCAGCGGCCTTTCAACTGGCGTAAGAAGTGGGCCAAAGTGTGGGACGAGGTGCGCTATTGCTCAGAGCGCTGCAAGCGTGGGGGCTAAGCCAAAGCATCAAGCACCGCAGCTGCACTGGTGCGATAGGCGTGTTGCTTTTCCTCGCTCATGCGGTCCCATGTGCGATAGGCATGTCCAAGGCGTGGGTTGCCGCGCAGCTTGTCTTCGTTACGAAGTAAAAAATCCCAGTAGAGTGGGTTGAAGGGGCACGCATCCGGGCCGGTTTTTTGCTTCACGTCATAACGGCAGGTCTGGCAGTGATCTGACATCTTGTTGATGTAGTTGCCGCTGGCCGCATAGGGCTTGGAGGCCAGTAGGCCGCCATCGGCAAACTGGCTCATGCCAATCACATTGGGCGCTTCGACCCATTCATATGCATCGGCATAGACCGCCAAATACCACTCATGCACCTCAAGCGGATCAATGCCCGCCAGCATGGCAAAGTTGCCGGTGACCATGAGTCTTTGGATGTGATGCGCGTAAGCGTGATCGCGGGTCTGGGAGATTGCGGCGGCCATGCAGGCCATGTCCGTCTGCGCGGTCCAGTAGAAGGTGGGCAAAGGGCGTTTTGCGTCGAATTGGTTGGCGTTTGTGTAGTCCGGCATCTTCAGCCAGTAGATGCCGCGCACATATTCACGCCAGCCGATTATTTGGCGTATGTAGCCCTCAACCGCGTTGAGGGGCGCATCACCATCGTAATAGGCGCGCTCTACACGTCGGCAGATTTCCAACGGGTCCAGCAGTCCGGCGTTCAGGTATTGTGCCAAAACTGAGTGATAGAGGAACGGTTCCTCGGTGAGCATGGCGTCCTGGTAGTCGCCAAAGTGGGGCAGGGCGGTTTGCACAAAGTGTTCCAGCGCCATAATCGCGTCTTCTCGCGTGACCGCCAGCCAGAACGGGTCAAGCGATCCGAAATTCTTGGTAAAGCGGGTTTCGACCAGTGCCAAAACGTCTTCGGTGATCGCGTCGCGGGACACGTGCCGAGGCTGCGGCATGAACAGGTCGCCTTGAGCCGGCTTTCGGTTCTCCGCGTCATAGTTCCATTTGCCGCCTTCCGGCGCGTCCCCGTTCATCAGAAGCCCGGTTTTGCGCCGCATCTCGCGGTAAAAATACTCCATACGCAGCTGCTTGCGCCCCTGCGCCCAGGTCTGAAATTCCGCGTGGGAGCACACAAACCGCGTGTCCTCTCGCATGTCCAAAGCGACCCCATTTTGCGCGGCCCAATCGCAGATGGCCTGCTTGAGGCGATACTCTCCCGGTTCTGTCATCACGACTTGTGAGAGGCCCAACGTGCCCAGCTCATGGCTCAACTGATCGGGCAGGGTGCCCTTGTTGTCGCTATCGTCCAAATGGACATAGCGGACAGACCATCCCTCTCGTCGCAGCAAATCAGCGTGATGCCGCATGGCCGAAAACAGAAAGGCGATTTTCTTTTTGTGGTGGGGGACATAGCTGGCTTCCTCAGCCACCTCCGCCATCAGGATCACATCGCGGTCTTTGTTGGCGTCGCGTAGTACGGAGAGTGACAGGGACAGTTGATCGCCCAACACAAGAATAAGACGCCCGGACGCCTGCGCGGGTACTTGGATAGTCATAAGTAGAAACCTGCGCTCAGTTCAAAAGGGCTTCGATTTGCGAGGTCACCGCTTTGGACATCGGTTTGGTCTGGGAAGAAAACTTCGCAACCACTCCGCCGTCAGGGCCAATCAGGACCTTGCTGAAATTCCAGCGCGGCACGTAGCCGACTTCCTCACGCAGCGACACAAATAGGGGATGCGCGGTTTTGCCTTTCACCGAGGTAATCCCCGTCATCGGCATGTCGATGCCATATTGCAGTTCGCAAAACTCTTTTACCTCTGCGTTTGTGCCCAGCTCCTGTTTGAAATCATCTGAGGGCACCGCGAGCACCACCAAGCCTTGATCACGGTAAGTGTCATAGAGGTCCTGTAGTCCGCGGTATTGCTTCGTGAAAGCGCATTGCGAGGCGGTGTTCACCACCAATACCGGCTGGCCTGCCCAATCGGAGACCGCAAGCGTGCCGCCATCCATCGAGTCAAACTTGGCAGACAAATCCAAGGCGAAGGCGGGCCCCGCCGTGGACAGCGTTATTATCAAAGCAGTTAGGAACTTCATATCGACCCTCCGTTTATTCGATTACGGCACAGAGGGCGCCTTGGATGTCCTTTTGATGCTATGCGAGACGTGCCTGAGGGATCATGCTTTTAGCTCATAAAACCGTGCGGCGTTGTCCCCAAACACGGCGGCGTGCCAATCGTTGGGGACCAGCGTCTCCATGGCCGCGAACAGCGTGCCATAGTCGGAATAGAGGCTGTCGACCGGGAAGTTTGAGCCAAACATCACGCGGTCCTGGCCAAACTGATCCAAGCAGGTTTTCACAATTGGCACGATGCTTTGCTGCGTCCACTGATGGTCAAACATGCCAAGGCCCGAGAGCTTGCAGGATACGTTGGGCAGGACGGAAAGAAGTTCCAACTTTTTCGCCCAAGCTTCCAAGCCTTTGGCGCTGCGGTCATGGGGAGACCCGGCATGGCAGAGCGCAACCTGTAGGTCGGGCACTTGCGCCAACACATGGGCGGTGTCCTTCATAAGCTCCGGGATCAATTGCAAATCGAAGCGCAAGCCACGCCGCGAAATCTCTTTCAAGCCTGCCAGAAACCGCGGGTCTTGCAGCAAAGCGTTGGTGCCGGTTTGCGCGTCTTCGCCAGGTGCGCGGCCGACAATCTGGCGCACGCCCCGGAGAGTGGAGAGGCTTTGCAAGCGATCAAGGTCCCTTGCCAGCGTGTCCGAAGTGAGGTCACAAAACGCGACCTGAACCATAGGCCAATGCGGGTTTGCCTCTGCCACCTCCTGCACCCAGAGCGCCTCTTGCAGCGGATCTTCAGCACCCACTTGAATGTGGACGGACCCTGAAATGCCATGCGGCTTCGCGTCAGCAGTGAATTCGTCCAGAAGGTAGTTGCGCTGAATGGGGCCCGGATCACCAAAGAACCGTTCAACCCCTTGCGCCATCAGCCAAGGGTAATGCACCGCGGTCAGATCCCAGAGGTGGTGATGTGCGTCGATCCTCATGTGCGGGGCGCCTCCGCCATGCGGGCCAGAATATCGACGCCCTGCTGTTTCCAGAAGTGCAACAGGTCGATGAAGATCCAGTTTTCCGCCAACTTGTCGCCGTCGCGGCGGTAGATGTCGATCACGCGGAACTCACCGGGTTTGCCGGTCGCGGGCATGCCCATGAAGCCGCCGGTTGGCGTTGCGGTAAAGTTTGGCCAGCCAAAAAAGCCGCCAAAATGCCCCTCGGCCATGCGGCAGATGTGGGTGGTTTTGGAGCGATCGGTGAAGCCCGCGCGGAACGGACCGGAATGCTGCTTGGCGTAGCGCGGGATGGTGTAGGTCGCGCCAATGCCGGCCGGTCCCCACCAGATCATGTCCTCATGCCAGGTTCGGCGCAGCTCGTCCTCTAGGCTCAATCCGCTGTTCCATTGGCCGAGGTCGGTGATCATTGCGTTGATCGCTGCGAGGGTTTTTTCACCGGTTTCAGGCGGTTGCTGTGTGAACATCAGGCCGTCATGCGTCATCGGGCCCGGTTGCACCAGATGGGCGGCGGTTTGGGGCGGGAACGGCTGTAGGCCCGCTTGCATCATAAGATGCGGAATGTCGAAATACATCGCGGTTTCGGTCACTTGGCCGTTTTCAACCTTGTTGAACTCGCAATAGCGCAAGAAGGCCATTTTGCCCGTGGGTGCGATGCCCAGCCATGGCGCATCAAATAGCCCCATCAGATGTCCCATAGACACCACCCATGTGGAAGCAAATCCGTCCATCTCATTTTTGCCCGCCATAAAGACATCCTGGCGGCGTTGCAGGTGGGTGAGGGAAGTTTTGAGCGGTGTCCAGAACCGGTCCGCCACAGCCTCGGGCCCATGGATTTCATCAAACGGATGGTAGCCGCGCCAGAAATGATTCGGCGCATAGTGATGTTTGAGTGCCGCTTTAGCTGCCTCAGGTGGGGCAGCATCCAGCTCTCTATAGAGCTCTGTTATTATACGTTTTTCTTCTGTGAAGTCAGTCATGGTTTGGGTCACTTTGCATACGTTTGCAAAAAAGTCTTGCCGAATTCCTAATCCTAAGTCTACCCTTTATGCATACGTATGCAAAATGCATGTGACATCGGACGGGGGACCACATGGCCGAAATTCAGCTGCGCAATGTAGGCAAGCGCTGGGGCAGTTTTGTCGGGGTCGACAATTTTGATCTGACCATTGCGGATCAGGAGTTTCTGGTACTGCTTGGCCCCTCAGGCTGCGGCAAGACCACAACCATGCGCATGATTGCCGGATTGGAAGATGCCAGCGAGGGCGACATCCTGATTGATGGTAAAAAGGTCAACGATCTTGAGCCCAAAGATCGCGATGTGGCGATGGTGTTCCAGTCTTACGCGCTCTACCCGAATATGAATGTTTATGAGAACATCCGCTTCCCGCTGAAGGTGCGGGGGATTGATCCGGCGACACATGACGAAAAGGTGCGCCGCGCCTCTGCGATGGTCGAGTTGGATGAGTTCCTGCACCGCAAACCTGCAGAACTCTCCGGCGGGCAACGTCAGCGTGTGGCGCTGGCCCGCGCGATTGTGCGTGAACCCAATGTGTTCCTGATGGATGAGCCGCTGTCCAATTTGGACGCCAAGCTGCGCGTCTCCACCCGCGCCCAGATCAAGAACCTGAGCCATGAACTGTCCGTCACCACCATCTATGTGACCCACGATCAGATCGAGGCCATGACATTGGCGGACCGGGTTGTGGTGATGAAAAAGGGTGTGGTGCAGCAGGTTGGTAGCCCGACAGAGATTTACGACGCGCCAGCGAATACTTTTGTTGCAAGCTTCATTGGCAACCCGGCGATGAACCTTATGAGTGGCCGCATGGAAGGCGGCACCTTTGTCGCTGAGAACGTGCGGATCGAAGGTTTGTCCGCCCCAGATGGTCCTGTGACCTTGGGCTTCCGCGCCGAGGATGCGGGGCTGGGCGATGCAGGCCACCACGAAATCACGGCTCCGATCTATACGCTCGAACTTTTGGGTGATGCCACCATGGTCACCGTCCGCATTGGCGGTGAGCTGGTCGCCGTGCGCGCACCTAAAGACTACCGCTCAGAAATTGGTGACACGGTGTCTTTGTCCGTGCCGGCTGAGATCTGCCATCTGTTTGACGCCGAAACCGGCGCCAGAATTGAGGCCTGACGGCTTCACACCAACAACCGGCGATCAACGCCGGGGGCGAGAGGGTGCGCGATTGCAAGGCGCACCTGCAAACACAGAAACGCAACAGGGAGAAAAGTTATGTTTCTAAAGAAAGTAACCGCCGCCGGTGCCTTTGCCGGTCTCATGGGAACCGCAGCCTTTGCTGCTGATTGCGGGCCGGAGGGTCAGTCGATCCGCATTCTGGCGTCCGACTTCCCAGCCATCCACGCTGTGGCAGGTGCTGCAGAAGCCAACTGCGGAAGTGGCGCCGCGGAGTTCACCCGCAACCACACCACTGAAGCGCGCCAGATCATGAACGCGGCGCTAACACCGAACCCGGCAGAGTATACCTCTGTGATCGTGGCCAACTCCACCCTGACCCAATTGATGAACGACGGCCTCGTGCGTCCGCTCAACGATCTAGTCGAAAAATACGGACAGAATATCCCAGAGAACCTGTTGATCAGCATCGATGGCAACATCATGGCTGTGGCCTTCATGGCGAACTCTCAACACCTGTTCTCGCGTCAGGATCTTCTGGAGAAGGCGGGGGTTGCCGAGGTGCCATCCACCTACGCCGAAATGATCGATGCCGCCAAATCTATTCGCGACGCCGGCATCATGGAATATCCGGTTGTGATGAACATGAAGACCGGTTGGAACGTTGGCGAGTCCTTCAACCTTGCGTTCATGGCGCATGGCGGCGAGTTCTTTAAGCCCGGCACCGCAGAGCCATCCGTGAACAGCGCGGCCGGTGTAGCAGCATTGGAAACCCTTAAAGGTCTGGTGGAGTATGCGCATCCAGATCACCTGACCCAAGCCTCCAACGAGACCCAAGGTCTGTGGGAAGCTGGGCAGGCGGCGCTGGGCATCATGTGGGGGTCGCGCGGCGCGCCGATCCTGGATGATGAAGGCTCCTCCGCTGAAGTGACGTCCAACACCGTTCTATCCGCCGCACCGTCGGTGGAAGAAGGCGGCGTACCCGGTGCGACCCTGTGGTGGGATGGCTTCACCATCGCCTCCAATGTGTCTGACGAAGAGGCCGAAGCAACCTTTGCCGCGCTGGCAAGTGCGCTGAACAAAGAGATGGTCATGGCCAACAATGACGACGCGGTCTGGCTGCTCGATGGCTTTACGCCTGGCGCGGCGGCCGAAGGTGTCTCTGCCACAGCAAAGGCGGGCGCGAAGCCTTACCCCATGATCCCGCAGATCGGCCTGATGCATAACGCGTTGGGCGCGGAGCTGGCAGACTTCCTCAAAGGCGACGAAAGCGCAGAACAGGCGCTGGCGGATGTCGAGGCGGCTTATATCACCGCTGCCAAAGAAGCGGGCTTCCTGCAGTAAACACTCCCCCCTTGAGGGGCCCCTCGGGGCCTCTCCATCCTCACTCTGATTTTCTCCACCGGGACGTAGGCTATGAAGCATCGCACCTTTTTCTGGTTCATCTTACCGACGCTCTCCGCGATGATCCTGTTCATCGCGCTGCCCATCGTTTCGGTCTTTGTTCAGTCGCTGTTTGTTGCGCATGAACAAGTGCTTGTGGTGTCCGAAAGCTGCGGCCCGTTTGGCTGTACCCCCACCACATCCGTCGATCTGGAAGCCACCGAGAAGCTGCGCGAAGAGGCGCCTTTGGGCCGGTTCAACGGGTTGGGCACCTATTTCAACCGCTCCCATCTGGCGATTGCGGAAATTGGCGAAGCCTGGGCGAATTCTGACAGTCTGGGAGCATTCTGGAGCCAGATTTACAACCTGCCATTCTACAACGCGCTGATCTTCACGCTGACTTATACCTTTGTGGTCACGCCGGCTGTGCTGGTCCTTGGCCTTGCCATCGCCGTTGGGGTGAACAACCTGCCACGCGCGCTCAAAGGCCCGTCGATCTTTGTCTCTCTTTTGCCGTTCCTTGTAACACCACTGGTCGGGTCGCTGATCCTGTTTTGGATGGTGGATGGGGATGGCGTGATTGGCGCGACCATTCAAAAGATCTTTAACGATCCCTCGCTGAGCTTGAAAGCCTCTACAGCGCTGACCTGGATCATGCTGATCGTCTACGGCATCTGGCACACGCTGCCGTTCAGCTTCATCACCTTCTATGCAGGTCTACAGACCGTACCGGATGACACGCTCGAGGCGGCACAGATCGACGGCGCCTCCAAATGGCAGACCATGATCCACGTTGTGGTGCCGCACCTGATGCCGCTGGTGTCCTTTGTGACGCTGATGCTGATCATGGACAATCTGCGCGTCTTTGAACCCATCGTCAGCTTTTCGGCGGAGGCCCATGCCCGCTCGCTCAGCTGGGTGATCTTCAACGACCTACGCGAAAGCGGCAATCCGCTCTACGCCTCCGCCGGAGCCACGTCCCTGCTGACCATCATCATTGTGATCTTCCTGATGATGCCCGTCCTTGTGCGCACCTGGCGCGACTTCACCCGCAAATCCCACTGAGGACAGAGATATGGCGACCAAAGCACAAAACCGCATGACCCCGCTGAAGCTGTTCTCTTACATCTTCGTAGCGCTCTGGCTGATCATCGCAGCCTTCCCCTTCTTCTGGACTTTCTGGGGCAGCTTCAAAGTGCAGGCTGACTTTCTCTCCAAAGCCGACTGGCGCAACGCGCTTTATGGCGCCAACACCATTGCACAGACCGGCAGCGCCTTTACAGCGGAAGCCTATCGTGGTGCCTGGATTGACGAAGAATTCTGGTTCAACTTCAAAAACACCGGCATCGTGGTGTTTTTCACCGTGGTGATTTCGCTGACCTTCGGAACGCTTGGCGGTTATGCTTTGGCGCGCTCCGGCTTCCGCTACGCCTTCTGGATCCTGATGGCGGCGTTGGTGTTCCGCGCCATGCCACACATCACGCTGGTGTCCGGCTATCTGCTACCGTTCTTCGAGTGGAACGTCTGGGGCATCCTGCCCACCACCATCATCGTGCTTGTGGCCATCAATCAGCCCTTCACGCTCTGGATGCTGCACAGCTTTTTCAAGAACATCCCCAAAGACATGGATGAAAGCGCGATGGTCGACGGCTGCACTCGGTTCCAAGCGTTCCGCTATGTGATTGTGCCGGTGATGTGGCCGGGTGTGATCACCACGGGTCTGTTCAGCTTCCTCTTGGCCTACAACGACTTTACCGTCGCCGCGATGCTTCTGAGCGAGGAAAATGAGACCATTATTCCGGCGATCAACAGCTTTATGGGCACCACGCAGGTCGAGGGCAAAGTCATGTATGCGGTGGCCGCAGTGGTCTCCACCGTCGCGCCGCTCTTCGTGCTGATCCTCTTCTTCCAACGCCAGATTGTTTCCGGCCTGACCGCAGGGGCGGTGAAAGGATGAGTTCTTCCGCCCGCCATAGCGCCACGGCACGTCATCCGGCGCTCAACAGAATGCCACGGGATTTCATAGGGCAGGGGGCGTCATGCCCTCGCAAAATCCCCAACACCATTCTGAAAGGAGAAGCCACATGAAAGGCTCCCGCCCTGAACAGGCCGTGCTGACGCGCGACACCGATATGAGCAAGACCGAAGAAACCCGCGCTGTGATCGAAGGCATGGTGGACGGTCTAAATGACCACCGCATCGACGACATTGGTGAATTCTTCGCCCAAGGCTTTCGTTGGATGGGCAACCAAGGCTGCGGCACCAAAACCGGCCTGCAGGAGTTCCAAGACAACTGGCAGCGCCCGTTTCAGGCGGCGTTTTCGGAAAAGACCTGCATCGACGAAGCCCGCCTTTACATGGGCGAATGGGCCGCTGCTTTTGGCCGTCAGGAAGCCACGCACAGTGGCGAGTTCCTCGGCATCGCGCCCACCGGCAAGCGGGTGGAAATTCGCTACATGGACTTCTGGAAAGTCGTCGACGGCAAGATCGTCGACAATTGGGTGAACGTCGATTTCGCCCATGTCGCCGCTCAGTTGGGCGTCGACCTGTTTAACGGCGAAGGCTGGGAGGCCTTTGATCGCGGCGCCAAAGTCGCGCCGCGCCCCAAAACTGATCCTGTCAATTGAGGATAAGACAATGACAATCGAGTATCTGAAACGCGGCAAAGACCAAGCGGAGCGTGCTGAAGACGACGCAAAAACACGCGCCGTTGTGGAGGCCACGCTGAAGGACATCGAAACCCGCGGCGACGCGGCAGTGCGCGAGCTGTCTGAGAAATTCGACAACTACTCGCCGGCGTCCTTCAAACTGAGCCAGCAAGAGATTGACGATCTGATGGCCCAACTGAGCGACCGTGAGTTGGCCGACATTAAGTTCGCTCAGGAACAAGTGCGCAACTTTGCCCAAGCACAGCGCGACACGATGCTTGATCTGGAAGTGGAAACGCTCCCCGGCGTTGTCCTCGGGCACAAAAACATCCCGGTCCAATCTGTGGGATGCTATGTGCCCGGGGGCAAGTTCCCGATGGTCGCCTCGGCGCATATGTCCGTGGCCACGGCCTCTGTGGCTGGCGTGCCGCGCATCATCGCTTGCACGCCACCGTTTCAGGGCAAGCCTAATGCGGCCGTGATTGCGGCGATGCACCTTGGTGGCGCGCATGAGATTTACGTCATGGGCGGCATTCAAGCGATTGGCGCCATGGCGCTGGGCACGGAAACGATTGATCCTGTGCACATGCTCGTTGGTCCTGGCAACGCCTTTGTGGCCGAGGCCAAACGTCAACTCTTTGGCCGCGTTGGCATCGACCTCTTTGCCGGCCCCACCGAAACCATGGTGATCGCGGACGAAACCGTGGATGCAGAAATCTGTGCCACCGACCTCTTGGGACAAGCTGAACACGGCTACAACAGCCCATGCGTGATGGTCACCAACTCCCGCCAGTTGGCTGAGGACACGCTGTCGGAAATCGACCGCATTTTGAAAATCTTGCCGACAGCAGACACTGCCTCTGTCAGTTGGGAAGAATACGGAGAAGTCATCGTCTGTGACACCTACGAGGAAATGCTTGAGGTCGCGGACGACATCGCGTCTGAGCACGTGCAGGTCATGACCGATCGCGATGATTGGTTCCTGGAAAACATGACCTGCTATGGCGCGCTGTTCCTTGGACCGCGTACCAATGTCTCCAACGGCGATAAGGTGATTGGCACCAACCATACGCTGCCGACAAAAAAGGCGGGCCGTTACACCGGCGGTCTTTGGGTGGGCAAGTTCCTGAAAACCCACAGCTATCAGCGCGTCTTGACCGATGAAGCGGCCACAATGATTGGCGAATATGGCTCGCGTTTGTGCATGCTTGAGGGCTTTGTCGGCCATGCGGAGCAGTGCAACGTGCGGGTGCGTCGCTACGGCGGCATCAACGTGCCGTTCGGCGAAGGTGCACCTTATCGGGAGGCGGCTGAGTAGGATGGCTGTCGACAAACACACACAGCACAAAGAGCTGATCCAAGCCTTTCGAGACGCGACTTATAACTTTAGCGAAGAGGGTGTCCGCAAGGCGCTCTCCGATCTCGCGACACCGGATGCGCTTTTCCGTCTATGCCATCCGTTTGGCGACATGACAGGGCCGGGTGCTTTTTACGATGGCGCCTATAAGGGCTTGCTCGACGCTTGGCCGGATTTGGAGCGCCGTGACTACATCGTCATGGCCGGACCAGATGAGTTTGGCAACGACTGGGTGGGCTGCGGTGGTTACTACACCGGCGTGTTCACAGGTCCGTGGTTGGACATTCCACCAACCGGCCATCAGGTGGCGATGCGCTATCACGAGTTCTTCCGTTTTGTGGATGGCAAATTGGTTGAGTATCAGGCGCTGTGGGACATTCCTGAGGTGATGATGCAGGCGGATGCGTGGCCTATGGCGCCGTCGTTGGGGCGCGAATGGCATGTGCCTGGCCCCGCAACCGCAGACGGCTTGGTGCCCGGACCCTATGATGAAGCCAAAGGCAAAGAGACCTGTCAGCACATCATCGATATGCTGGAGCACCTGAAAAAGCACCCACGGGACCCCGATCCACGGTCCATGAAGATGGATCACTACTGGCATGAGCGCATGAGCTGGTATGGCCCTGCCGGCATTGGCACGGGACGTGGCGCGGCAGGGTTTCGCAACTGGCACCAGATTCCGTTTCTCAACGGCATGCCGGATCGCGGTCAATATGTGGACGAGATCACCTATCACTTCTTCGGCGATGGTGAATATGCCGCCGTCACGGGCTGGCCCAACATGATCCAGACTGTCACCCATGACGGATGGATGGGCATCGCGCCTGCGGGCAAGAAGATCACCATGCGCAGCCTGGATTTCTGGCGGCTTGAGAACGGAAAGATCCGCGAAAACTGGGTCTTGGTCGATCTTTTGGACGCCTATCGCCAATTGGGTGTGGACGTCTTTGCCCGGTTGCGGGAATTCAACAAGGTGCGCAGTATGGCGCGCCTGAATATCCCGGATGGAATGAATAAATGACTGACCTGCCCCGCACCCCTTCCTTTTCACTCAGCGGCAAAACCGCCCTTGTCACCGGTGCCTCCTCCGGCATTGGACAGGGCTGTGCCGTGGCGCTGGCCGAGGCTGGCGCCCATGTGATTTGCGCAGCGCGCGGGGCAGAAAAACTAGAAGACACTGTCGCGGCCATGAAGGCTGCGGGCATGAGTGCCGAGGCGCTGGTGTTGGACCAAGGCGACCTCGCGGCGCTGGCGCAGGTGTTTGAGGCACAGGACATCGATGTTGTGGTGAATTCCGCTGGTCTGGCGCGGCACGGTCCAGCTGTTGAGACCACGCCAGAGGATTATGACGCGGCGATGGGGCTCAACCTGCGCTCTGCCTATTTCCTCTCGGCCTATGCAGCCAAAGCCTTGATGGCTGCGGGCAAACCCGGATCCATCATCCACATCTCCAGCCAAATGGGCCACGTTGGTGGTGTGGACCGCGCGGTCTACTGCGCTTCTAAGCATGGATTGGAAGGCATGGTGAAAACCATGGCGATAGAGTGGGGTCCGTCCCAAATCCGCATCAACACGGTTTGCCCGACCTTTATCAAAACGCCCCTCACGGCGCAGACGTTTGAACGACCTGAACGCAAAGCTTGGGTCGAGGAGAAAATCAAACTTGGCCGTATTGGCGAGGTCGAGGACATCATGGGCGCGGTGCTTTACCTCGCTTCTGATGCCAGTGCCTTGGTCACCGGCACTTCCATGTTGATTGACGGCGGGTGGACGGCAGACTGATGGCTGAGAAAGTTACCTCCCTCCAAGTTGCCGAGCGCGCTGGTGTCAGCCAATCCGCTGTGAGCCGCGTGTTCACACCCGGCGCCTCGGCATCCAAAGCCACCGTAGAGAAAGTGCGCAAAGCCGCCGAGGAACTGGGCTACCGGCCAAATGTGCTCGCCCGAGCCATGGTATCCGGCAAAAGCCGCATCATCGGCCTCGTGGTGGCCTACCTGGACAACTACTTTTATCCGGAAGCTTTGGAAATCCTGTCCAACGCCTTGCAAGAAAAAGGCTACCACGTGCTGGTTTTCATGGCGTCGCAAACCGCCGGAAATATCGACGGCGTGGTCGAAGAAATTTTGGATTATCAGGTGGATGGCATTGTCACAGCCTCTGTTGCGATGTCTTCTGATCTGTCTGCGCGGTGTTTGCAGGTGGGCGTACCTGTGGTGCATTTCAACCGCTTTGAAGAGGCCAAAGGTGTCAGCTGTGTCACCTCCGACAACTTCGAAGGTGGGCGCCAACTGGCGCAGTTCCTCGTTGCGGGCGGGCACAGTAAAATCGGCCACATCGCGGGTTGGGAAGGGGCCTCCACTCAACGGGATCGCGAAGCTGGTTTCCGCGCGGGACTTGAAGAAGCGGGGCAGGACCTATTTGCCCGCGAGGTTGGGGATTTTGACGTGGACCGCGCCCGCTCCGCAGCCAGCGCCATGTTCGATGTGCCGGCAGACAAACGTCCGGATGCGGTCTTTGTGGCCAACGACCACATGGCTTTTGCTGTCATGGATGAGCTGCGCTTTGGCCTTGGACTCAAGATCCCAGGCGATGTTTCCGTTGTGGGCTTTGACGACGTGCCACCCGCGGCATGGCGCGCTTATGACCTCACCACCATGCGCCAGCGCGCCAATCTGATGGTGGAAGAAACTGTCGATGCGCTGCTGGAGCACATCGAAAACCCGGCATCTGCCACCCCACGGCAGGTTGCCATTCCAACCCCGCTGATTGTGCGTGGCTCCGCGCGCGTTCCAGACACCTGGCCTCCAAAAGAAGGATAGACCCCCATGCAAGGCTTCGATGCGAAATTTCAGGATTTCCCCGATTACATCATCGGCATCACCAAAGAGATTTGGGAGGATCGGGGCATTGCCACGCTGCACCACTACTACAGCGATGACATCGTTGTGCGCTCTCCGGCCTCCGTGGTGCTGGGCAATCAAAACGTCATCGGCGCGACCATGGCCACGCTGGCAGAATTTCCGGATCGGCAGTTGTTGGGTGAAGATGTGATTTGGTCCGGTACGCCGGAGGAGGGCATGCTCAGCTCCCACCGGATCATCTCCACCGCCACCCATATGGCGGATGGCGTTTATGGCAAGGCGACCGGCAAGCAATTGCGCTATCGCATCCTGGCGGATTGTCATGCAATCAACAACCAAATCAATGATGAATGGTTGATCCGTGACCAAGGTGCCATCGTGCGTCAAATGGGGTGGGAGCCCAAGGACTATGCTGCCAATCTGATCGAGGCCGAAGGTGGACCAGACAACTGCGTGAAGCCCCTGACACCGCACACGGACCAGCCTGGCCCTTACAAAGGCAATGGCAACGACAATGCATGGGGCGCACGTTACGCCGACCTCCTCAACCGCATCATGGGTGCCGACATTGCGGCGATTGAGGCGGAGTACGACCGCGCTGTGCAATCCGAATATGTCGGTGGCGTGACTGGCCACGGCTGGGACGCGGTGGACTGCTTCTGGATGGGCCTACGCGCGAGCTTCCCGAACGCAGAGTTCAAAATCGAGCACCAGATTGGCCGCGATGATCCGATGATGCCGCCACGCGCCGCGATCCGGTGGAGCCTCTGGGGCAAACACGACGGGTGGGGTACTTTTGGTGCGCCGACTGGCGCGGAGGTTTACGTGCTGGGCATCAGCCATGCAGACTTCGGCGCGCTGATCATGGATCAGCCCAAGGTACGCCGTGAATACACGCTGTTTGATGAAACCTCGGTCTGGAAACAGATCCTACTTCAAACAGGTCAAGCGTGACTTCCAACCTGACATATCCTCGGCTGTGCAACACACAGGCGGCGCGGCGCTTTCATGCGCATCGTGCCGCGTTGCGTGCACGCCGTCTCAACAACCGTCCTCCCGGGGCGGGGTCCTTTTCGATCCCAATCCAAACCCCAAAAGGAGACACAAGATGAGTTCTATCCAATCCCGCATAGTCCGTTACGGCGAGTTAAAACCTTGCAAAACCGCCTTCATCGACGCTCACACACCTGGCAGTGACCAGAAAGAGAACTTCACCATTGTCGGCGGCGGCGTGTCTGAGTCCCCAGACCAGCACGTGCACATCACTGACAAGATCGGCTTCAACATCGGCGCAGCCGGTCAACCTCCCAAATGCCGCAACAGCTTGCACAGCCACACCACCGCAGAGGTGTTTTTTGTCGCCAAAGGCCGCTGGCGCTTCTTCTGGGGCCTGCACGGTGACGCCGGTGAATTCATCGCTGAGGAAGGCGACATCTTCAACATTCCCACCGGCATCTTCCGGGGCTTTGAAAACGTTGGTCAAGACTACGGGATGATCATGGCGATCCTAGGTGGAGATGATGCGGGTGGCGGCGTCACCTGGGCACCGCATGTGATCGAAGATGCGCAGGCGCATGGTTTGATGCTGGGTGACAATGGTGTGCTTTATGACAGCAAGAAGGGCGAAGAGCTGCCACACAACGTGCGCCCCATGCCGTTGTTGACCGAAGAGGAACTGAAGGCCTTCCCTGAACTGCCGGTGGAAGAGGTGATGCCCTATGTGGCCCGCTATTGGGACTTGATGGCGTTGGCGGCAAAAACTCCCGCCAAAGTGATTGGTGAGGATGCGATCATTACAGACAAGCCCGGGTTTGAGGTTGATTTCCTGACGCGCGGTTCCGCTGTGACAGACGCCGTGGCAACTGCGCAGCCTGTGGTTCTGATGCCCGCCAGCGGTAATTGGCGCATCACTATCAACGACGTGGAAGTCACCTTGTCCGCAGGGGACACAGCCGTGGCATTATCGGGCGAAAGCTACAGCGTTGCACCTTCGATGACAGGGGAGGCGGGGCTCTACCGCATCACCGCGACAGACGATGCCGCAGGGGCCACCTGGACCGGCTAAACCTTAGGCCTTGCGCGGCGGCACTCCCTGCCGCGCAAGGCGCTCAAACGTTAACGGTGACGGTTGGCGGAGCGCACCTCCGCGATACCGACGCAATACCGACGGGAAACAGACAGGGAAAACGGCGCGATGAGCAAAATCTTAACAACCCATGTGGGCAGCCTGCCACGCACCCAAGAAGTGGTGGATTTCATCTTCGCGCGGGAACACGAAAAACCCTATGATCCGGCGGCGTTTGATGCGGCCATGACAGCAGCTGTGGACGAGACGGTCCGCAAGCAGGTTGAGGCCGGTATTGATATTGTAAGTGACGGGGAAACCAGCAAAATCTCCTACGCCACGTATGTAAAAGACCGCTACACGGGATTCTCGGGCGACAGCGAGCGCAACGCACCAGCAGACCTTAAGATGTTCCCGTCTTTCCTGAAGCGTTTGGCCGATGATGGCGGTACACCGCAATACGCTCGCCCCAAGTGCACCGGTGACGTGCGCAGCAAAGGGCAAGGTGAATTGATGAAAGATATCAATAACCTGAAGGCCGCCATGGCGGCTCACGGCGTGGAGCGTGGGTTTATGAATGCCGCCTCGCCAGGGGTGATCTCGCTATTTTTGCAGAACGATCATTATGCCAGTCGTGAAGCCTATTTGGCGGCGCTCGCGGATGCCATGAAGGACGAGTATGAAACCATTGTTTCCAATGGCTTAGACCTGCAATTGGATTGCCCAGATTTGGCGCTCTCCCGCCATATGCTGTTTAACGATTTAAGTGATGCGGAGTTCCTCAAGATTGCAAACATGCACGTAGAGGCGCTCAATCACGCCCTGCAAAACGTGCCACAGGAGCGCGTAAGAGTTCATATTTGTTGGGGAAATTACGAAGGGCCGCATTGTTGTGACATCCCGATGGACACAGTGTTTAGCACTTTGATGGCGACAAAGTCGCGCTACGTGTTGTTTGAAACCTCCAACCCCCGCCATGCGCATGAGTGGACAGTGTTTAGAGATCGCAAATCCGAAATCCCTGATGACAAAATACTGGTGCCGGGTGTTGTGGACACCACGACCAACTTTGTCGAACATCCTGAGCTAGTTTCTCAACGTATTCAACGCTTTAGTGTTATCGTTGGCGCGGAGCGCGTGATCGCTGGAAGCGACTGCGGCTTTGGGACATTTGCTGGATTTGGCGCGGTCGATCCCGATATTGCCTATGCCAAACTCGCAGCTCTCAGCGAAGGAGCCGCAGCGCTGTCATGACGCCTTTGGTTTTGCTCCCCGGTATGATGTGTGATGCGCGTCTTTTTGGCCCGCAAATCAACGCTTTGTCTGGTCTCTATCCGATCATGACGGCTCCGCTGAGCGGGCAGAAAACCATTGAGAAACTCGCCACAGAAGTGTTGCAGACCGCGCCTCCCAAATTCGCTCTGGCGGGGCTGTCGATGGGCGGCATTGTCGCCATGGAGATGTTGCGACAAGCGCGAGACCGCATTGTGGGGCTGGCTCTGATGGACACCAACCCGCTTGCGGAGTCAGAGGCGACAAAAGACCGCCGAGCGCTTCAAATAGCCGCGACGTTGGCGGGAGACATGCGGCGTGTGATGCGCGAGGAGATGAAGCCTAATTACCTTGCGGATGGACCTAATCAAGGCAAGATCTTGGACCTTTGCATGGCTATGGCCACCGACCTTGGGCCAGATATTTTTGTTAGACAGTCCAAAGCCTTGCGCGATCGCAAAGATCAAACGGAAACCCTGCGGAGTTACTCCGGTGAAACGCTGATTCTCTGCGGTCGGGAGGACAGCCTGTGCCCTGTCGAACGCCACCGATTGATGCAAAATTTGATCCCGGGCAGCACATTACAGATTGTTGAAAACGCGGGGCATTTGCCGACCTTGGAGCAACCCCGAATTACCAATGCAGCGTTGACCCGCTGGCTGGAGAGCCTATGAACGACACCCTTTTGAAATTGCTGCACTCAGTTGATACCCCGACCGTTTGCAACGCCATTGAAGTGGCCCAAGGGCAACGTGGTTTTGATCAGTTTACGCGCGGCACCATGCTCTGTTCTGATCCTGAGGGCGGCGCTATGGTGGGCTATGCCCGCACTGCTAAGATCGCGGCGTTGGAACCGCCAAAAGAGGCGCCTGACGTGATTAAGGCCCGCCGCATGGCCTACTACAAACATATGTCGGACGGGCCGCGCCCGGCGATCACGGTGATCGAAGATGTCGATTTTCCGAACTGCATCGGTGCCTATTGGGGGGAGATCAACACAACCGTTCACAAGGGACTTGGTGTCAGTGGCGCCTTGACCAACGGAGTGATGCGCGACCTGGGTGATCTGCCAAGCGGGTTTCCCTTGGTGGCAGGCTCCTTAGGACCAAGTCACGGCTTCGTCCATGTGCGGGAAATTGGAACCGAGGTCGAGGTATTTGGCCTGCGCATCCGTGATGGTGATTTGGTACATGCGGACCGGCATGGTGCCTTGGTGATCCCACCGGAGGTTATTGGGCAACTGGAAAGCGCGATCCATAAGTTGCTGGACACCGAGAAGCTAATTCTGGAGCCTGCGCGACAACCGGGCTTTACCTTCGACGCTTTCGAGAAGGCTTGGGCCACGTTTGAAGCTTCGCGTACGTGAGTTTGACCGGTGCGTCAGCTTCAGGCACTAACCTAACTCGGGCTATTTGGCAGTAGCTTTTTTGAGAGGGGGAGCCGGCCCTTTGCGGTGCCGCAGATCTAAACTCCGCGCAGCCGATGTTTCTTGAGTAACTCAAGCATCATGTTCTTAGCATTTTGCCGGTGTGCACGATGCACTGCGTCTGCCGTGCCAATGTCGCCCGCCTTAATAGCTTCAAACACTTGACGGTGATCTTCATTGGACTGAACTGGCAACGGACGCATGAACAGAGTAACGGTACGGGCGCGTCTCACCTGATCGTTCATCATATCAAATATGGTCGCAGCTCTGGAGTTGTCTCCAAGCAAAACCAGTGCGCGGTGAAAGCGGTCATCCGCCTCCGCCCAGTTCTCCAGATCGTTTTGGGCCACAGCCACCTCCATGTCCTCAATGGCTTTGGCAAGAGGATCTAGATCTGTCTGTGAATACCCTTTGTTTGCCGCATTGCGCGCCGCGAGGCATTCCAGCTCAGTTAAAACGTCATAGATTTCAGCCATATCGTCGGGAGACACAGGCAGAATGCGTACGCCCTTGCGTGGCCGTAGCTCCAGTAAACCTTGGCTTTCCAACATAAGAGCAGCCTCGCGCACAGGTGTGCGAGACACGCCCAATTGCTCTGCAAGTTCGCTTTCCAAGTGGTCGGACCCCGGAGCCAGGTCGCCTGCAAAAATCATGTCGCGTAGGGCCAGAAATGCGCGCTGGGAATTTGAAAGCGGTTTTGTGGAGGGGGTGTCGGCCTTGGAGCTCACGGTGGTCCTATCTTCAGTTTCTGGCCGGTTTCAGCCGACGTGTAGATGGCCTCTTCGATTTCGATCACGCGCACATAATCGGCGGCGTCATTTTCAAAAGGCGTTTGGTTGAGAAGGCCAGAAATGACGTGGGACTGCAAGTGGTGCACGCAATTGCCGCCAAACCCGTCCCAAGTGTCTGCCGGTTGGATACAGGTTTGCTCCTCGGCGCCAAATTTACGGAGCCACAGAGAACCGTCGCCATGCAGTGAGATTGTGCCATCCGTGCCTTCCAGAAGCGCTTCGCCCATGGTGCGGCGGTGGTTATCGGCGCTGTGGTCGAGGTTTCTATTGCCATCAAAAAAGGCTCGGACGCCGTTAGGGTGATCAAACAGAATGTAGCCAGCGTCTTCGCCTGTAATCGCCGGGTTGACCCGGCGCAGGTCGGCATAGACGGCCTCAGGGTCGCCCAGCAGGAAGCGGAACGTGTCGACCCAATGGACCGCTGTTTCGTGCACCAAAAACCGAGGCATGTCGCGAAAATAGGGTTGGCGAGCAAGATAGGCGTCTGGCCCCTGGCCGTCGCCTGGACGGAGGCGGAACGTCAGTTGTTGCGGCTTGCCAACTGCACCTTGGTCTAGCGCAGTCTTCAAGGCGCGGTACCATGGTTGGAAGCGGAAGTTTTCGTGTACGATGATGGTAGCTTGAGCCGCGTCGGCCAGTGCGATCATGTTTTTGGCTTCAGCCAAGGATTGGCAGAATGGCTTTTGGCAAATCAGTGTTTTCACGCCTGCGTCTAGGGCGATGCGGATGGTTTCTGCATGTGCAACAGGCGGCAGAATGATGTCGAGCACATCCGGGTGCACCTCCGCTAACATTTGAGGCAGAGCATCGTAGGCGGGGAGGCCTGTGGCCTGGGCCTTTGCGATGTCTCGGTTGCAAGAGGCCGCCACGTGCACCTCTGGCATTGAGGCCCAACTGGCGTAATGAAATTGGCTGAAATAGCCTGCTCCCACGCAGGCCACTTTGATTGTTGCTGTCATGCGGCCTCCAACACCAGAAGGGCTGAGACCGCTGCGGCGGCGTCTTCTGTGCTGGCTGTTCCGCCGAGGTCGCGCGTCAGCACGGCACCTTTGGCCACCACGGCCTCAACGGCTTCGCGTAGGCGCTCACCATCGCGGCGCAGCGCAGGATTGTCGTGCTTTACGCCTAGCCAGTCCAGCATCATCGCGGCAGACAGCAACATTGCAAAGGGGTTGGCTACACCTTGCCCGGCAATGTCGGGAGCGGAGCCGTGACAAGGTTGGAAAACCGCGTGGTTCAGTCCGATGTCAGCTGAAGGAGCCAAGCCCAGACCGCCCATCAAACCCGCGCCGAGGTCGGACAAGATGTCGCCAAACATGTTTTCTGTGACCAGCACGTCAAAATCCCATGGCTTTTGCACCATCCACAATGCGGTGGCGTCAACATATGCGTGATCTGAGGTTAGGGTAGGGTGTTTCGCGGCCTCTGCGTCGAACAATTCGCGGAAGAAGGCAAAGGCACGGAAAACATTGGCTTTGTCCACGCAGGTCACACGGCCAGGACCGCGACCCTGCGCCTTGCGCTGGTGCGCAAGATCGAATGTGAAGCGGAACAGCTTTTCGGAGATATCACGTGTGATGCGAAGAGTTTCACGGGCCTCGTCGTCACTGACTTCTCCAGTGCCTTGCGTAAAGAAGAGCCCTTCGGTGCTTTCACGAACTAAGACAAAGTCGATTTCTTTGCCTTCCGGAATTTTGAGTGGCGTTGCCTGGCCCGCGCGAACGGTCACAGGGCGGACGCCGGCGAAAAGTGTGAGGGCTTTGCGCAAGTCAATCTGCGGGGAAATTTCTGTGCCGTCGGCGTAACGCACATCTGGAAGTCCCATGGCTGACAATAGAATCGCATCCGCATTTCGCGCGGTCTCCAAGGAGCTTGCAGGAAGAGATTCGCCGGTTTCCGCATAATGTGCTGCGCCAGCAGGCGCTGCGGCGAAGTTTAGCGAATAGCCCGTAGATTGCTCTGAGAGAGTATTCAGAATTTTCACTGTTGGATCAGTGATTTCCGGGCCAATCCCGTCTCCTGCAAACACTGCGATTTCATACGAGTTGGGCATGGATATGCGTTCCTTCCTTTGACCTTGTGGCAGGTTTTGCCGTCGCGATCTATTAAAAAATTTGACATCGCATTTATTAATGCATACGTAAATTCATGCAACACAAAACGCATTGAGTCTGGGAGGACAAGAATGGAACTCAAGTTTGCACGTATTTTGGGGGCGGCAGCGCTGTCTGCAGGCCTGGCCACATCCGCAAGCGCGCAGGACTATCCCTATCGCGACATCACGACGGCAGTTGTCTGGGGCGCTGGCGGCGGAACGGACACGATCAACCGCATGATCATGGCGGAAATGGAAAAGCACCTGCCAGTTTCAATCAACGTGATCAACCAAACCGGTGGCGTCGCTGGCTCAAACGGGATGGTCTATGTGATGAACCAGCCTGATGATGGCTATACGCTGGTGGGGCTGTCTGAATCCAACGTCACCGCAGCGGTTCAGGGCGGTTGGGATAAGAAGTTTGACTACTGGTATCCCTTTATCGTTGGTGGCTCGCCTGATCTGATTTCGGTTCCGGCAAACTCTCCTTATGGGACAATTGAAGAGCTGGTTGATGCGGCCAAGGCCGCGCCGGGCACAATTCCGGCGGCGGCATCTGGTGCCGGCTCGATCCACCATTTGAACTTGTTGGCGATTGAGAGTGGTTCTGGGGCGACCTTCAAATTTGTGCCTTACAAAGGCTCTGCACCAGGTCAGGAGGCGGCGATTGCTGGTGAAGTGGCGCTGGTTGTGACTTCGCTTGCGGAGCAGGCCGCGTTGATTGAGGGCGGACAACTCAAGCCATTGGCGATGCTGACACCTGAAACGGCGGAGATTGCCGGGATGACCGTGCCTTCGGCTTTCGACGTTTATGATGGTCTCGACAAGTACCTTCCGTTGAAACAGGCCATTGGGTTCGCCGTGCACAACTCCGCTGGTGGTGAAGTGAAAGCCGCGCTGGGCTCTGCTTTTGAGAAGGCGATTGCAGGAGACAAAGTGGCGGAATGGGCCGCGGCCAACAACTATGACGTTGGCGGTCAGTATGGTGATGAAGCCGCGAAAATCTTTGAAACGTTGGAAGCGAACTTTGCTTACACGTTGCAGGAGCTTGGGGCGGCGACGGTTGATCCGGCGAAGCTTGGCATCGTGAAACCCTAATTGAGCAAACGGCAGGCGCGGAATTTGTGCCTGCCGCACACAGGGATCCAGTGGCTGGGGACACATTCGTGACGACCAACGATCAATTACTTCAATCCGAGGCAGCAGACCGCGAGGCAAAGCTGATTTTACGGGCGCGGGATTTCTGGAGCGCGCTCGTTTTACTTGCCTTGTCGGTGTTCTTCCTTTGGCGCACTTCGTACATTCCGTTGTGGGGCGAAAACCGGGCCGGTGTGAGGGGCGGCGACTGGTACAATTCCGCAGCCTTGGTGCCCTTGGGCATTTTTGTGGCCATGCTGGTGTTGTCGTTGGTGTTGTTGCGCATTTCGGTGCGCGAAGGGGGCGCGGAGCGCGCACTATCTGCGGTCGGCATCGGGTGGAACCGGGCCGAGGCGCTGAGGTTCTCGACACTGGCCGTGATCTTGTTTTTCTACATAGCCGGATTGGTGCCGCGGGTGGACTTCATTCTGTGCTCTGGCTTGCTGATTACAGCGTTGATCTATGGCTATCACGGCGGGCAGGCCGCGCGGATGCTTTTGGCGGCAGCGACAGTTGGCGTGGCAGGGCTTTACGCTATGGCGCTAAATCTGCCGCGCGCGCAATGGGCGCAACATGATGACGATTGGCTGGCGCTCGCGTTTTGGATCGCTTTGACAGCTTGGGGGTTGTGGCGCGAAAGAGGGAGCCGATTGGCCCGCATCATTCCGGTGATCGCGGCTTTGGCGCCGTCTCTTCTCGTGTGCGCTATGGCCTTTGGGTTTCGTCAGAATGTGCCCAACCGAGGCGGGCTGATCTTCAAGCAGATTGAATATCACTACTACGTCACGCTCAAACCGATCTGGAGCGGTAAATAATGGACTTTGTACTTTCTCAACTGTCTGGGTTTGGCAGTGCCTTTACCGCGCTTGTCGTTGACCCGCTGACCTATGTCTATTTGGTTACGTCAGTCTTTCTTGGCATTACGTTTGGTGCGCTTCCAGGCCTGACCGCCACATTGGCTGTGACCATTTTGACCGGGTTCTTTGGCAATAAAATTCCGCTGGATTACTCGATGATTGCGCTGCTTGGTGCCTATGTCGGGGCGATTTATGGCGGATCCTACCCCTCGATCCTTTTGAATATTCCCGGCACGGCAGCGTCGGCGGCGACTGCGATGGATGGGCATCCTCTGGCCAAAGCTGGACGGGGAGGAGAGGCGCTGGGTCTCACAACCACGGCCTCTTTTATCGGAACGCTGATTGGCACCGTGGCACTGCTGATCTTTGTCTGGGTGCTTTTGCTAATTTCTAAGAACATCGCCAGCCCAGAAAAAGCACTTTTGGCGCTGTTTGGCATTCTGTTGTCTGGCACATTGATGAGCGAAGACTTGGTGATAAAAGGCTGGATTGCTGGGCTAATTGGGTTGGCGATGGCGATGGTGGGGATGGATCCGCTTCTCTCGGAACCGCGTTATACATTTGGGTGGTCCTACATGTTGTCTGGCTTCCAGGTTGTGCCGGTGTTGATGGGAGCCTTCGCTGTGCCTCAAATCATTGAAGGTATGCGGCATGTGCAAGTCGGGAAGATGGTCGCTTTGCAGGGGCGTATCCTTCCCAATCTCTCTGCGGTTCGAAAACATATGCCGACCATCACCCGGTCAGGCGTCATAGGCACAGGGGTGGGTGCATTGCCTGGTGTAGGCGAAGATGTTGCCGGTTGGGTGTCTTATGGTGTTGGGAAAACCGTTTCCAAAGACGGTAAGAATTTTGGCAAAGGCTCTCTTGAAGGCCTGCTGTCGTCGGAAACTGCGAACAATGCCTGCATAGGTGGGGCGCTCATCCCGCTGCTTGTGTTGGGGATTCCCGGATCACCTCCGGCGGCGGCGCTGATGGGGGCTTTCAAAATTAACAACGTCATCCCAGGCCCCACGATAGATCCTGCGATAATCCTGCGCGTGGTCGCAATCATGGTTCTGGCCTCTTTTACTATGTGGATTTTGGGCCTGTTCACAGCACGAGTGTTTATCAAGATCCTACGCATTCCACAGACGGTCTTTTTGCCAGTGGTTATGGTGCTGACGGCAATTGGGTCTTTCTCCGTGGGAGGTGGGATCAACGATCTCTATTTGATGCTAGGTGTTGGATTTGTGGCCAATTTCATGAACCTGATGAAATACCCCATCGCGCCTTTGGTGATTGGCGTTATTCTTGGCGGGCTGTTTGATGAGACGTTCCGCAGAGCGCTGTTCTTGTCCGACGGCAGCTTAGGCGTGTTTGTGTCCCGTCCTGGCGCAGCGGTGCTGTTGGCGCTGAACGTGGCGCTGATTGCTGCGCAAATCCCTATGATCCGCCGCCCATTCCAGCGGCGTGACAGAAAGGAAGCCTGATGTACGCGGTTTGTGTGACATTCAAGATCCATCCAAAGCAAATGGAGGATTTTCTGCCCTTGATGATCGCCAACGCGAGAACATCACGGGCTGAAGAGGCAGGATGCCAGATGTTTGACGTGTGTGTGCGTGACGACGAGGTTCTCCTCTACGAGATCTATGATGACCGTGCTGCGTTTGAACTGCACCTTGCCTCCGCGCATTTCAAAACCTTCGACGCCAGCGTGGCGCATATGGTTGTTTCCAAACAGGTGGCGCTGTTTGATGAGGTGATCCGATGATGGCAAAGGCAGGCGGTCAAACAGGAACTTGGCAAGTTCATGCGGTGAAGTATGCCGACCGAAACGCGCGTTCCCGCGGAGACAGCTTTCTGTTTGATGACAATCATGATGCGCCGCATGCGATGGATTACTTCATGTGGCTCCTGCGGGATGGCGATAGGGTCATTCTGGTCGACACCGGTTATGATCACAATGAAGCCAAGCTACGTGGACGTCCGATACGACTTGATCCCGGTGAGGCGTTAGAGCCATTTGGCTTGACGCCGGAGCAAATTACCGAAGTGATTGTGACCCATCTGCACTATGACCACGCCGGTGGCTTGGCGCTTTTCCCAAACGCGCATTTGCACCTGCAGGAGGCCGAAATGGCATTCGCCACTGGACCTTGTATGTGCCACGATGTCCTGCGTGATCCATTCACCGCGGGGCACATCTGTGAGGCAGTCATGCGTCTCTATGGAGGCAAGCTGACCTTTCATAGCGGTGACAGCCAATTGGCGGACGGGCTGAGCTTACATTGCATCGGTGGCCACTCACGCGGGTTACAATGTGTTCGTGTGCGCACCAAGGCTGGTTGGATGGTTTTGGCGTCTGATGCCGCGCACTACTACGAGAATGTTCTGTCGCGTAAGCCCTTCCCGATTGTCGTGGACCTTCAGGACATGATGCAGGGGTTTGAGCGCCTTATCAAACTCGCATCGCGGCCGGAACTGATCATTCCTGGTCACGATCCTTTGGTACGCCGGTTGTTTCCGCAGGGTTTGGCGTCCCACATTCATCGGTTGGATGTCGGTCCAGAGGCAAAAGCGCTCGCAAAGATTTCTTCGGAGTTTGGCAAATGAAATTGGGTGTCATCGCAGATGATTTTACCGGCGCGTCTGATATCGCGTTGACCATTGCGGAGGCGGGCATGTCCGTCACGCAGTACATTGGTATTCCGGATAATGACGCGGTTTCGGGAACTGACGCAGGTGTCGTGGCGTTGAAGTCCCGTACTGCACCGGTTGCGGAAGCTGTGGCCGACAGTCTAGCCGCTTGCGACTGGTTGAAGGCACAAGGCGCTGAACAGATTGTCCTCAAGATTTGTTCCACTTTCGACAGTACGGCTGAGGGCAACATTGGACCCGTACTTGACGCTTTGGTCACGCAGTTGGGAGCGGGGCCGGTGATTGTTTGCCCAGCTTTTCCTGAAAACGGTCGCTCGGTCTATCAGGGGCATCTCTTTGTGTCTGACAAGCTATTGAGCGAAAGCGGCATGCAGGATCATCCACTGACTCCTATGACAGACCCTGACATCAGGCGCGTCCTCGCCGCACAGACCAAACTGCCAGTTGGCCACATCCCCGCCAATAAAGTGGCGAAAGGCGCCGAAGCCATTGTGGCGGCCATGCCTGACGATACCGCCCTGATGGTTACAGACGCCATTCGTGACACTGACTTGTTAGAGATTGGGAAAGCTGCACAAGGGATGCCTCTGTTATGTGGCGGGTCCGGGATCGCATTAGATTTGCCCGCCAACTTCGGTGTAACGGCCGCGCCCACCAAGGCGCTGGGAAACAATGGCGTTGGTGTTGTGCTCTCTGGCTCTTGTTCAGGGGCGACCCGCATGCAAGTCGCCCGCTATCGGCAGCTCGCGCCAAGTCGCGAGATCAGTGCGGGCGAGTTGCTTGAGGGCGGAGTGAACGCTGAGGATGTTGCCGTTTGGGTAATGAACCAGGCGCGCGCACCGTTGGTGTTCTCATCTGCGGATCCGAACGTTGTTAAGGATGCGCAAAGACAGTTTGGAGCGTCACGGGCTGCGGAAGCAATTGAGGGCTTTTTTGCAGAATTGGCCGCTGTTTTGTCGAGACAGGGAATTGGTCGAGTTGTCGTTGCGGGGGGGGAGACCTCTGGCGCAGTTGTCAAAGGGTTGGGCGTCACGGCGCTTGAGATTGGTCCGAGACTGGCCGCCGGAGTGCCGATGGTACGCCCCCTCAATTCAGATTTGGTTTTGGCACTAAAGTCGGGGAACTTTGGGGGGGAGACCTTTTTTGAAGATGCGCTGTACTTCATGAAGGGCACTGGAATGGAGAAGGCCGTATGACCGAAGCGACCAAGGTACGAGAAGACATTTGCCGGATCGCCAAGTCGATGTTTGATCGAGGGCTCACCTGTGGCGCGTCAGGAAACATCTCTGTCAGGCTGTCGGATGGAAGCTATTTGGTAACGCCAACCGGATCGTCCATGGGTTTTTTGGACCCCGCACAAATTTCGCATTTGGACCAAAATTTGCGACACCTATCGGGGGACAAGCCAACCAAAGAAATCCCACTGCACAGTGCTTTCTACGACACTCGGCCTCAAACAGGCGCAGTGGTCCATCTGCATTCGACGTACTCTGTTGCCCTTTCGATGTTGCCTGACATAGATCCGGACAACGCTCTCCCAACGCTAACCCCGTATGGGATTATGCGTTTGGGCAAGGTGAAGTTGCTGCCGTTTTTCCTGCCTGGCGATGCAACGATGGGCGAGGCGGTCCGCGCTCTCGCAGGAACGCGCTCGGCGGTGCTATTGGCAAACCATGGTCCGGTTGTCGCAGAAAAAGAACTGTGGACGGCCGTTTTTGCTATGGAAGAACTCGAAGAGACGGCAAAACTTGCGGTATTACTTCGAGGCATGCAGCCGACAACACTTTCAGATCAAGCAGTGCAGGCTGTAGTGCGGAAGTTTGATGTAAACTGGTAGGGCGCAGGCCTGAAATTGAGGCGCCCCAAAGAGGTCATCGGAGCAAGTGGCCTGCAATGACTGTTTTGGGCCGTTCGCGCTGTAGCGCGGGAAGGGCGGACAATGGACATTTTCTGCTGTTTGCCGCAAAGGTCGCTAGTAGCCGGTCGAAGCCGACCCTCGATCAGAGCTACACTATGACAGCCTCTGCAGCGCCGCTCCGAGCCCACTCTGCTGAATGCTGAGTTTTACGCCCACTACAGCTGTGCAAAGACCAATTTGATGCATCGTGCGAGGCACGACGAGAAAACTGGTGAAGATTGTAGCGGTGGCACGGTTTGGCAGTTACAGGCGTTTATACGTATCCCGCCTGAGTTTAGCCAAACTCAAAAGTTGCACTAGCTAATGTGTTTAGTTCAGCAAGAACAGTGTACTGTCGCTTTTGCGGCAGCCGATGGTCGTTTGATTGACAGTTGGGTGTCTTCAAGACAACCCTCAGTACGTCAGGGTCTTGAGCAGAATTGTTGGATTTGATCTGTCCGAGTTTTGACATCATTTACCTTGAATCCAAGTCAGTCTTCTTGAAACAAAACGCTGCTTAGCCGAACTGCAGCATCATGCAGTATGTGTTTCTTTTCCACTGCATCATTCAGAGACATCCGTTGTGCAGGGCCGTGATAGGCCAAAGCTGCAAAGAAACGATTGTTTGGATCCAAAACAGGAACGGCAATCGCAACCATGCCTTCCAGGAATTCTTCTTGATCTAGAGAGTACCCCTGCTTCCTGATGGCAGCGAGTTGATCTAGGAGCTTTTGCGGATCGACAAGCGTGTGCTGGGTCATCGCTTTGAGGTTCAGCGAGGAGACCAGAGTTTCACGCTTTTTGGGTGCTAGACTCGCCAAAAATGTCTTGCCACTTGCTGTGCAATGAAAGGGTACGCTTGACCCGATTGGCAGTTGAATTCGGAACGGCCAATCAGTTTCAACGCGATCCAGGTAATGCATCCCAGAGTTTCCTGGCACTGCGTAATTGACCGTCTCGCCAATTTGTCGTGCCACGTCGGTGAGGATTTGATGGCGCGCAACGTGGTCTCTTGAGTTGTGCAGCAGGCCTGATCCCAAGTCCCGCAGACGGCGCGCCACCTGATAGCTCTTCGATTTGCCTGGGCGTGTCAGAAATCCGTTTTCCTCAAGCGTCACGCATAGTCTGTGAACCGTTTGTTTTGGGAGCCCGAGCTGTTCGTTGATCTCCGTCGCTGTCATCGCATGATCGCTTTTTCCCAAAACCTCCAAAATTAGAAGTGTGCGCAGATTGGTTGGAATCCGATCAGTCGGCGACATGAAGCCCTCTTCAAAAAACAATAGTGCATTTTTCGCGAATCATTGTAGCGTCAATATTTATGAAAAACGAGATCAAAAGTCTCAATTTTTGAGTTTTGAGGTGAAATGGAGTTCGACTTCGTAATCGTTGGAGCTGGGTCTGCGGGCTGTGCGTTGGCAAACCGATTGTCAGCGGACGGACGATACTCTGTTGCTTTGATCGAAGCGGGGCCTGCGGACAGAAATCCATGGATCCACATTCCGGTTGGATATTTCCGAACAATGGGCAATCCGAAGTCGGACTGGATGTATGTCACTGAACCGGACGACGGTATTTCCGGCCGGGCCATTTCATGGCCCAGAGGCCGGGTTCTTGGCGGGTCGAGCTCCATCAACGGGTTGCTCTATGTGCGGGGCCAACCGCAGGACTACGACCATTGGGCGCAACTGGGGTGCCTCGGGTGGTCGTGGGCAGATGTGCTGCCACTGTTCAAGCGGGCGGAAACCTGGCACGGCGTAGATGAGAGCGGTGTACGAGGGGCGGAAGGTCCGCTTTCGGTACAAGAGTCGCGATTGACCCGTACAGTGGTGGATGTGTGGCTCGATGCGGCGGAAGCGGCGGGGTACAAGCGCACGGCCGACTACAATGGCGAGGATCAAGAAGGGGTTGGATACTTTCAGCTCACCATGAAAGGCGGTCGCCGATGTTCTGCCGCAGTTGCGTATCTGAATCCGATCAAAGACCGAAAAAACCTCACCATTCTTACAAATTCGCAGGCAGAAAAGGTCCTAATTGAACAACAGAGGGCCACAGGGGTTCGTCTTAAACGCCATGGTTCCATGGAAATCGTGCGGGCACGCAAGGAGGTGATCCTGAGCGCCGGCGCCATAGGATCCCCTCAGATTTTGATGTTGTCCGGCGTAGGCGACCCTGAGGAATTGTCCCCCCACGGCATAGAAGTGCGCGCCGCGCTGTCGGGCGTTGGAAAAAACTTGCAGGACCATCTGCAGGCGCGGCCTGTTTTCAAAACCAATCTCAGCACGATCAACACAGAAGCCAACAGCATTTTCAAGCAAGGCCTGATGGCGCTTCAATATGCGCTGACACAGCGTGGCCCCATGACGATGGCTGCTAGCCTTGGAGCGGGGTTTTTGAAGACTGAAGACCATTTAGAGACCCCAGACATTCAGTTCCACATTCAACCTTGGAGTGCGGACAAGCCTGCGGATGGCCCTCATAAGTTTTCTGCTTTCACGGCCTCGGTTCTGCAATTGCGTCCCGAAAGCGCGGGCCATCTTTCTTTGCGCTCTGCAAAAATGGAAGAGCACCCGGAGATTCATCCAAACTACTTGGCAACAGATCTGGACTGCAAAACGATTGTAAAGGGGATTCAGATTGCGAGAAAAATCTCGCAAACGGCGCCGCTAAAATCTCACGTCTCAGAGGAGCACGCGCCAGGTCCTGGAGTGGCGCTGGATGATGAGCAAGCTACACTTGATTGGGCACGGCAAACATCAGTCACGATCTATCATCCCACGGGAACCTGCAAAATGGGCAACGATGATCGGGCCGTAGTTGACCCGCGTTTGCGGGTGAGAGGAATCGACGGGCTGCGCGTCGCCGATGCGTCGATCATGCCTCAGATCGTGAGTGGGAACACCAACGCACCTTGCATCATGATTGGAGAGAAAGCCGCAGACCTTGTGCTGGAGGATGCAAAATGACGCCAAGCACAGCAATCAGGTTGCCGCTTTCTCGCGTGAAACATGGGTCATCAGAATGGCCCCAAAAACTCCGGGGCACCGCCTTCAGCCCTGCGACAAATCAAAAAATACAGAGGGCTTTTCTCAAGGGAGGACTAAAAATGTTCAAACTTACGCAGGTAGCAGCCAGTGCTGCTGCGCTGGCGCTCATGGCGTCAGCCGCAATGGCGGAAAAGGTGCTACGTATTCAATCAGTGCTGCCGAACACCGCTGACGAAGTCCATATGCTGAATGAATTTGGCAAGGACGTCGCGGCTTTGACAAACGGCTCGCTGACGATCGAGGTATTGCCAGCCGGCGCGGTCGTAGGGCCACGTGACATTATGGATGCTGTTGACGCAGGCCTCGTCGAAGGAGGCTTTGCTTGGACCCACTATTGGGGCGGCAAACACGTTGCTGCAAACCTGTTCGGCGCACCGGTGGCGGGTGCAGGTGTTGGCTTGGACAACATCGCGTTTCTTAGCTGGTTCCAATACGGCGGCGGCAAAGAACTCTATGATCAGCTGTGGGTGGAAATGGGCGTGAACGTGAAAGGCTTTATGCTGCAGCCTGTCGGCCCTGAGGCTTTGGGTTGGTTCCCCAAGCCCATCGAGTCGATGGACGACTTCCGCCAAATGCGGTTCCGTGCCCCTCCAGGCATGGTTGGCGCCGCCTATGCCGACATTGGTGTGCCCGCGGTTGCTATGGGCGGCGGAGACATCCTACCAGCGCTGGAAAAGGGTACCATCGATGCAGCCGAATGGTGCTGTCCCAAGCCTGACAGCGTGTTTGGTTTCCAGAAAATCCTGAAGCATTACTACTTGCAAGGACTGCACCAGGTTACTGTGAACGCCGACATGTACGTGAACCTCGACTTCTACAACAGCCTGAGTGACACCGAGAAAAAGGCGCTGGAAGTTGCCGCGAACGCCTCTCTCTCCAAATCCTTGTCCTATCGGATCTATGAGAACGGCAAGGCCCTGAAGGACCTGACCGAAAACCATGGCGTGATTTTGGAAGATACTCCGGCTGACTACTTCACCGAGTACATGGCCGCAGCCAAAAACGCTCTTCAGGCCGCCGCAGATGAAAATGAGTTCTTTGCAGAAGTGTGGCAGTCCCAAAAGGATTTCGCAGACATCGCGGTTCCCTTCTGGGCTGGCGCTCAGACCTCCAACGCGGGGCTCGGCAGAGCCCATGCTGCAACGTTGAAATAACTTAATAACGTGCGGGGCCACGCTGGCCCCGCGCTTCAGTTTTGATGAGGACAGGCGTCCTTTTCAAAACTGAAGACCCGAAAATTGGGCGCTGAACGGGACAAGGGAGACAACGGCATGGCTGCAGAGGAGGTGAACCCCGATGAGCTCGAAATTGCAGACGAACTGATTGCGGAAAGGCGTGCCGAAGCTCCCGGTGAAACGCCGGAAGCCATGACGCCCTGGCAACGCCCAATCACTGCCGTTATTGACCGCATCAACTACCGCGCTGGCCAGATCATCGCCTTGATGATGGTGCCGTTGATCGCGGTTGTTGTGTACGAAGTTTTTATGCGGAATTCCTTTTCAATCCTGCAAAACGCGGGGTTTGAAGATCTGGCACGTTCATTGGGTCTAGGGCCGACGCTTTGGGTTTATGATACCAGCCGCATGATTGCGGGCATGCTTTTTATGGCTGCGGCAGGATATGGTTTGATGCGCGGCGTCCATATTCGCGCGGACTTCCTCTATCGAAACTGGACGGACAAGACCCAGGCGACAGTCGACGCGACGCTGTATCTGTTGTTCTTCATCCCGTCGATGATCTTCTTCACCATCGTTGCGTCTCAGTTTTGGTGGCTGGCCTTTTCAAAAGGCGAGACGATGCAGATCGACAGTGCCTGGGGACCGCTCTTATGGCCCGCACGGACAGCAATGCCGGTCGGGGCATTCTTGCTGCTCCTGCAAGGTATTCCGGAAATCTTTCGGGCCTTTCACAAAATGGGCAAAGACCGTGAGCGCTGGTTTGTTCGATTGTTGCCACTCTATTTAATCGGCCTGATCTGGCTTGTGCTCGCTGTGTTTTTGCCGGGCGCGGTGCCGGGCGGCGAGTGGTTTACGGATGTTATGAAGGCACGACCAGGACTCTCCAAACCCACAATCGGTTTGATCATGCTGGGCGCGATGCTGTTTGTGATCTTCATCGGGTTTCCGATCTCCTTCACCCTCATTTTCCTAGGATTTGTGTTTGGGATTTGGGGCTCGAATTTCAAGCTGACCACGCTGTTGCTCACCCTCAATACAAACTCGACCATGCTAAATGATCAGCTGATGGCGGTTCCGTTGTTTGTCCTGATGGGCATTGTCATGGAGGCCGCCGGGTTAATGGAGCGATTGTTCGCTTCGATCCAAATGATCATGGCACGGGTGCGAGGCGCACTTTTTATTGCCGTGCTGATCGTGTCTACGATTTTTGCAGCCGCAACGGGGATTGTGGGTGCTTCTGTTACCTTGCTTGGCATCATGGCGGGGGCGACAATGAGCCGCTCGGGGTACAACGTACAACTTGCGGCGGGGACGATCACTGCAGGGGGAACCCTCGGCATTCTCATTCCGCCATCAATCATGTTGATCGTTATGGGCCCGGTCTTGGAAGTCTCCACGCTGGACCTGTTCCGCGGCGCATTCATTCCTGGCGCGATTTTGGCGTCGCTGTATCTGGTCTATACTTTGGGGCGTTGCTGGTTGAACCCCGAGCTGGGGCCGATTTTGCCCGAGGAAGATCAGCCGGACACGTCCAGATTCTACGGCGCCGAAGTGGCACTTATCTGTCTTGGCATCCTAACTGTCTGCCGTGTTTTCGGGCTGAGCCTGGGAGGTGCTTTTGGAGCTGTCATGCCGTTTGGAGGCCTGATCGTTTTGGCCTTGGCGGTGACCGTGGCATATGCGGCATACAGGCGTCTCATTGTCTTGCGAATGGTTCTGCCGATTGCCGTCCTGTTTCATTTCTACATGATCATAGCCAACATGGGCGACGATGGCGCTTTGCCTGTCTGGTCGACCATTTTTGCCGTCTTTATGCTTCTTTTGGCATTCCTTGCGAGGCCGATTTACAGCGCCGAGGCAGACGGTGGCTTCTACTTCTCGGAGCTTTGGGATGAGTTTTTTGCCGGCTTGATGCCTCCGACGATATTGATTTCATTTGCGTTGGGCTCGATCCTTTTGGGGCTGGCAACGCCTGCCGAGGCGGCGGCCATGGGCGCTTTCGGTGCCATTCTCCTCTCGTTGGCGTATCGCAAGTTCACCATCCCGAGTTTCTTTGACAGCCTGGTCAAGGCCTTAGAGATCACGGTGTTGATCATGTTCCTTGTGGCGGCCTCGAATTTCTTTGGTGCACAGTTCAGTGCGCTCGGAACACCAAAGATGATGACCGAGCTCCTTCTTGGCTTGGACATGTCGCCTTACCTGATCCTTCTCCTTGTAATGGCCTTGATCTTCTTGTTGGGCTGGCCGCTGGAGTGGGTTCCAATTGTTTTAATCGTGGTTCCAATTTTGCTACCGACGGTTCAGGCATTGGATGTCTACGGATTGGAGCGCTACGATCTGATGGTTTGGTTCGGCATTCTGGTTGCTGTGAACCTACAAACCGCTTGGTTGTCACCACCAGTCGCGCTTTCGGCCTACTTTCTAAAGGGCGTGGTGCCCAACTGGGACCTCAAGGACATCTACCTTGGCATGATGCAGTTCATGCTTGTCCAGCTCTTTGGCCTGATCCTTCTGTTCATCTTTCCGCAGCTGGTGCTTTGGCTGCCGGCCTTTATGTCAGGAAACTAACGAATGAATACACCACGTAGTTCTTTGTCTTACTTGAAGTGGCCTTTGATCACGACGGTGATTGGTCTCGGACTCAGCGGATGGTTAGGCTGGGCGACGGAGGGGACTTGGGGAGGCGTCGTTTCGTTTCTCTTAGTTGGGACCGTGCTTGCTGCCCTCGAAATCGCCTTGTCCTTTGACAATGCGATCGTGAATGCAAACAAGCTGGTGGAAATGACGCCAGTCTGGCAGCGTCGCTTCCTGACATGGGGCATTTTGATTGCCGTGTTTGGAATGCGGATCGTGTTTCCATTGGCCATTGTCGCAATCTTCGCCTGGATAAACCCGTTTGCGGCCATGCATCTCGCGCTGTCTGATCCAGACGAATACTCCAGAATTATCGGGCATGCGCATGGTCCAATTTCGGCCTTTGGCGGGACCTTCCTGATGATGGTGGCCCTCAAATTCTTTATCGATGAAGACAAGTCGGTTGATTGGGTGGTCGCTTTGGAAAAACGCCTGCGGCTTTGGGGATCGATCCGTGGTTTTGAGATTGCCTTCGTACTCCTCGTCGTGGTTGTGATTTCCCGCTCTTTGCCTGTTCAGGAATTGGCTCCGTTCCTTTCTGCTGCGGTTATGGGCTTGCTTGTTTTCACTCTGGTAGATGGCCTCGGTACCTATCTCGACAATATCGCTGGCAAAACGACAGAGATCGGCGCCAAGGGGGGACTGGGTGCGTTTCTCTACCTTGAAGTGCTTGACGCGAGCTTCTCTTTCGATGGTGTGATTGGCGCCTTTGCACTTACGACAAACATCCTGCTCATCGCAATTGGACTGGGTATTGGCGCGATGTACGTGCGCTCGATGACAATTATGTTGGTCGAACGCGGCACCTTGGCAGAGTTCCGATATTTGGAACATGGTGCGTTCTATTCGATTTTCGCGCTGTCCATCGTGATGTTTTTGCAGTCGATCGTGCACGTGCATGAACTGATTACTGGCGGCATCGGCATCGCGCTCATCAGCTTGGCCTTCTTCGCTTCCATTCTTCACAACAAGCGCGAAGCTTGAGTTTCGTCTCATTCATAGGACTTCAAACATGACACGTATCTATTTGAAAAAGGCCACTCTTACTTCCCGTTCCGACGCAGGCGAAACGGCAAAAACGGTTGCGACAATTCTTGCCGACATCGAGGCGAGAGGCGAAGAAGCCGCTTTGGAGTATGCCGCAAAGTTCGACAAATATGATGGGAATGTGCAGTTATCGCAGGACGAAGTTGACGCTGCTTGCGCGATGGTGCCACAAAAACTCAAAGACGACATTCTCTTTGCACACGACAATGTTCGCCGTTTTGCTGAAGTTCAGAAATCCACAGTTGCGGATGTGCAATTTGAGATAAATCCGGGGTTGCTCGCGGGCCAAAAAGCGATCCCGGTTTCTGCCGCTGGGTGTTATGTGCCCGCAGGCCGCTATCGCCACATTGCCAGTGCCATCATGACAGTCACCACGGCAAAGGTTGCCGGGTGTGAGCACATCACTGTGTGTTCAGCGCCCCAGCCAGGCGTGGGTATTTTTCCTGCAATCGTATATGCTGCGCATGTCTGCGGTGCAGACAAAATCATGGCAATCGGTGGGGTGCAGGGCATCGCTTCCATGGCATTTGGCCTGTTTGGGCAACCAAAGGCAAACATCATTGTTGGGCCTGGCAACCAATTCGTTGCAGAAGCCAAACGCACTCTCTATGGCCGCGTTGGCATCGACATGATTGCTGGCCCGACCGACAGCCTGATCCTGGCGGACAAGGATGCTGATCCTCACATCGTGGCGACCGATCTCGTAAGTCAGGCAGAGCATGGATATAACTCGCCTGTTTGGCTGGTGACGGATCATCAACCATTGGCTGAAGACGTTTTGTCACGTGTCCCCGGCCTGATCGCAGATCTTCCGGAACTGAACCGCGAGAACGCAGAGGCCGCATGGCGCGATTATGCCGAAGTGATCGTGTGTTCCGATCGTGAAGAGATGGCCGCTACATCGGACGAGTATGCACCGGAGCACCTGACGGTTCAGGCTGATGGCCTCGATTGGTGGCTAGAGCGTCTGCATTGCTATGGATCGCTGTTCCTGGGCGAGGAAACAACTGTGTCTTATGGCGACAAAGCGGCGGGCACGAACCATGTTCTGCCGACATCAGGGGCGGCGAGTTACACCGGTGGCCTCAGCGTCCACAAGTACATGAAAATCGTCACGTGGCAGCGTTCAACGCGAGAGGGCTCCAAGCAGGTTGCAGAAGCCACAGCGCGGATATCTCGATTGGAAGGTATGGAGGGACATGCACGCGCTGCCGATGTCCGGCTCGCGAAGTACTTCCCGGATGAAACCTTTGATTTAACCGCGAATGGCTGAACCCAGAGATCTCTTTGACCTTACCGGGCATGTGGCTGTTGTGACAGGCGCGAGTTCCGGCTTGGGGCGCCGCGCCGCGCAAACCTTGTGCGCGGCTGGCGCATGCGTTGTTGCGGTCGCAAGAAGAGAGAAAGAACTTCAGGACCTCGTCGTTGGCCTCAGCTGCGAACGGGTGTCCTATATCGTTTCGGACATTGCTGATCAAAACCAGCTGACAGCGCTCACCGAGGAGTTGGCAGTGCCCTTTGGGTCCCCAGACATCCTGGTACACGCTGCAGGAGTGAACACGCGGCAGGAGGCGGACGACGTGACCCGTGAAGGGTGGGATAAAACGTTGGAGCTGAATCTGTCTGCGCCGTTTTTTTTGTCGCAAGCTCTTGTCGGGCCGATGAAAATGAAGGGCTGGGGGCGCATTGTGAATTTTGCGTCACTGCAGACCACAAGGGCATTTCCAGGCGGCATCGCTTATGGCGCGAGCAAGGCTGGCGTGGCGCAATTGACGCGTGCCATGGCGGAATCTTGGTCGAGATTT
The DNA here is from genome assembly GCF_047124445.1 of Shimia sp. MIT1388. Lineage (GTDB taxonomy): Bacteria > Pseudomonadota > Alphaproteobacteria > Rhodobacterales > Rhodobacteraceae > Shimia. The sequence continues at coordinate 244,149 of NZ_CP138921.1, forward strand.
GGTATCACGGCAAATGCTATCGGCCCTGGCTTCTTTCCGACGGAACTGACCCAGGCGGTGTTTCACGATCCCGAAAGAGCGGAGCGTAACGCGGCCCAAACTTGCGTGGGACGCAACGGACGTTTGGAGGACATTGATGGCCCTCTACTGTTCTTGTGCTCCGAGGCGTCCAGATTTGTAACCGGACAAGTTCTCATGGTCGATGGGGGGTTCACGGCAAAATGAAGGCTCTGGTTTATGAGGGTGTTGGAACGCTCACCCTGCGTGACGCCGAAAGGCCGGCTCCTAAAAACGGGGAGCAACTGGTCCGTGTTCAGTCGGTTGGAATCTGCGGCTCTGATATGCACGCCTATTTCGGGCACGACGATCGGCGACCAGCGCCTCTAATCCTGGGGCACGAAGCGGCGGGTGTGGTCGAGGAAGGCCCTTGGAAAGGGCGACGTGTGACGATCAATCCTTTGGTGACATGTGGGGCCTGCCACTATTGCAGTTCTGGCAGAGAAAACCTGTGCCCTGATCGGCAAATTATCTCGATGCCGCCGCGCGAAGGAGCCTTTGCTCAGTTCGTCTCCATTCCGAGTCAAAACTTGATCGAGGTTCCAAGTGCAGTGCCGTTGGAAAAAGCCGCGCTTTGCGAACCCTTGGCGGTTAGTTGGCATTCGGTGACGTTGGCTATGGGGCGCATCCATCCGGATGAGAAACGGAGTGCTTTGGTCATAGGAGGAGGAGCGATCGGGCTCGCCGCAGCACTGGCCTTGAAGGCAATGGGCGTTGAAGACGTTGAAATCGCGGAACCCAACCCTTTGCGACGCGAGTTTCTGGCGGAACGGTGCGGCTTGAAGGTCAGTAATGCGCCCGAGCACACCGCGCCAATTGTCATCGATGCGGTTGGATATGGAGTGACACGGGCATCGGCCACAAAATGGGTGGAGCCCGGAGGTGTTATTGTCCATGTCGGTCTAGGGGACGGTGCTGACGGCTTGGACATTCGGCGTATGACGCTGCAAGAGATCAGCTTCATCGGCAGCTACACGTACACGGCAAAGAGTTTTTCCGACACAGCTTTGGCACTGTTTGACGGAAGGCTCGGGCCGCTCGACTGGTTCGAAACACGCGCCCTTTCTGAAGGCGCAAGAGCCTTTGAAGATATTCACGCGGGGCGCGTTGCCGCACCCAAGATCGTTCTCGATCCATGGGCATAAGCAGTTCGAGCCTGAAAGGAGCAAGACATGTATGACAGTATTCTCGTGCCTTTGGCACTCGATCACGGAATATCAGCTCAAACACTGGAAATCTCGCGCGCTCTCTGCAGCGAGAAGGGGCAGATCACAGCTCTGCACGTTTACGAGGTGCCAAAGGGGTCTGTAAGTGTTTACATCGGTGAGGAAACGGTCGAGCGAGGATTTGCTCGCGCGCGCCAAATCCTCAACGAAAAGATTGCCGGCATGGAAGGTGTGCGCGCCGAGATCACGCGGGGACAAGCTCATCTTGCAATCATCGAATATGCCGTAAAACATGGCCATGACTGCATCGTCATTGGATCTCATAAACCGGGTTTGGTTGATTACCTCATTGGCTCAACCGCAGCACGCGTCGTCCGCCATGCCCCCTGCGCTGTGCATGTTCATCGCGACAGCTGAAGCCAATCGTACATCAGGAGGAATACATTGAATATAGACAAGAAAATCGCCGATGATCTCGTTGCCAACGACATTCGGTTTGTCACCACTGTGCCCTGCAAGCAACTCGCAGGCGTGATCGAAGAAGTCGACCGGCGGGACGACATTTTTCACATTCCCTCAAATAAGGAAGATGAAGGAATGGGCCTCTGCGCAGGGGCTTGGATGGGCGGGAAACGTCCGGCCATCATCATGCAAAACACGGCAATTGGCGTCACGATCAATACGTTGGCCACCCTCATTCAGTACTACAGGATGCCGCTTCCGATGATCATTTCTTATCGCGGCGAGCTGCGTGAGCCCGTGGCTTGCCAGGTTGAAATGGCGGTGCACACCAAAGCGCTTTTGGCGCAGTTGAACATCCCCACCTACCATTTCCATTGGCAACGGGACGTTGAAGAGTTCGACAACATTCTGAAATACACCTTCATGTGTAATAAACCCGTGGCCATCCTGACTGACGCGAACTTCTGGGGAGGCTATGGCGACCAATGATCCGTTCTGAAATTCTAAAAGACATCGCACCAATCCTTCGTGACCAACTTGTGGTCTGTAATATCGGAATTCCTTCTCAAGAATTGCATGCCATCGATGATCAACCGACAAACTTTTACATGCTCGGAACCATGGGGCTCGCTTCCTCGATTGGTTTAGGGCTCGCGCTTACGCAGCCAAAACCTGTCATCGTCATTGATGGTGACGGATCCGTTTTGACCAACCTCGGTACCTTGCCGACCATTGGGAACAATGCTCCGAGCAACTACATCCTGATGATCATCGACAATGGATCCTATGGCTCAACCGGAGACCAGCCGACGTATACAGGTATGAAAACAGACCTAGCAGGCATGGCGAGGGCCGCCGGTTGCGACAATGTGGTCGAGGTTCAGGACGTCGACACAGGCGCGGCCCTGCAGAAAGCCATAGAGGACGGTGTCGCCACTGTGATGGTTGTAAAGTGCGATAGTGGGAACGCCAAAATGCCTGTTATTTCCATGGATCCTGTCGTAATCCGAGACCGTTTCATGAAAGCCGTGGCTGGTTGACGCTGCAAAGGGAGATCCATTCTGCAGAAGATGCTAGGCAGATGGCCAAGCGTCGTCTGCCCAGAATGATCTTTGACTACATCGATGGCGCGGCTGGCGACGAAGCGGGAGCGTTGAGAAACCGACGTGCGTTGGATGCGGTGACGTTGACGCCACGGATCTTGCGAGATGTCAGCAAGCGCTCACTTTCAACGGAAGTGTTTGGTTCGGAGGCAGGCGTACCCTTTGGCATTGCGCCCATGGGGATGTGCAATCTGTCTGCGCCCGGAGCCGATCTGATGCTTGCGAGACTTGCCTCCAAGTATAAAGTCCCTTTGGGCGTTTCCACTGTGGCGTCTACCCCTATGGAGGAGATGATTGAGACCGCTGAGGGGCATGCCTGGTTTCAGCTCTACTTTAGCGGCGACGGAGAGGGGACATTTCGCTTGGTCGATCGGGCAAAAGCTGCAGCGTATCAGACGCTTGTCCTGACTGTTGACGTCCCGGAGGTCGGGAGGCGGCCAAGGGAGTTGCGTCATGGATTTAAGATGCCTTTCAGGATTGGGCCCCGGCAATTTGTGGATTTTGCGCTGCATCCTTCTTGGTCGCTTAGAACTTTGAGGGCAGGGCGGCCAGATATGGCAAACTTTAGGAAGGACGGGTTTGACTTTGACCGAACGGAAAGCCGGGCCAAAGCGACTTGGGATACGTTGTCGGAACTGCGGGAGAGGTGGCACGGCAAACTGGTCGTAAAGGGTGTCCTGGATGATCAAGACGCTATTTGGTTGAAGGAACGCGGCGTAGATGCTGTGCAAGTTTCCAACCACGGCGCGCGCCAGTTCGATTGTGCCCCGTCGCCGATCGAGGTCGTTCCCAAATTTCGATCTGAATTGGGAGTCGACTACCCAATTTTCTTGGATAGCGGTATCAGGTCTGGAAGTGACATTCTCAGGGCGATTGTATCGGGCGCAGACTTTGTTTTCATCGGGCGCATCCTGCAATTTGCGATCGCAGCAAATGGAGAAGCTGGCCTTCTTCAACTTTGGAAAGTGCTGGAAGAGGAATTGAGCATTGCTATGGCAATGCTTGGTCTGGCTGGTCTGAAGGGTGTCGGTACTGTGAGAAGAAACCGCAGTTGAAGCGAACAAGCTGCAGCCCCAGCGCCCTGACATGTCCAAGATACCTCCGTTTCTCTACTTCAAAACCAGTCCAGGGATTATCCGCCTGGCAGTGATACTTTACGTCCGTTTCCCGCGCTTGTTTCGCAATGTAGTGGATCTCCTGCAAAAACGCGGTGTCGATGTAAACCTTGAAGCAGTGCGATACTGGTGGCATCGGTTAGGGCCTTCATTCGCTTCTGAGGTCAGCAAACACCATATCCGTGGAACGAAATCTATCAGCTGGCGTTGGAACTGAATGAGGTTTTCGTGAAGAAAAACAGTGAGCGGCATAACCTTTGGTGTGCTGTTGACCGCGAAGGCGAGGTGCTCGGAAGCTATGTCACGAGGAAGCGAGACAAGAAGGCTGCGCTAAAATCCCTAAGAAAAGCAATACGCAAGCATGGTCAACCGGAAGTGATCGTGACTGACAGATTGAGGCCGTACGGGGCTGCGATGAAGGAACTCGGCAACGCCCACAAACAGAAAACGAGCCGTTGGCTAAACTACTGAGTTGAGAGTTCGCACCTGCCTTTTCGACGAAGGGGACGGGCAATGTTGTGTTTCAGACGCATGCGAAGTCTGCAAAAATTCGCCGCCGTTCATGCTTCAGTCTACAACGTTTTCAATTCGGAGCGCAGCCTCCACTCCAGATCAAAATTCAAACTTAACCGTACAGCCTCTCTGTCTGAGTGGCGCAGTCTCCGCGCGGGATAAGGACAGTGATGCTGTCTCACCTGACACGAGGTCGAGTTGGTCTGACAGCGCCAATTAGACCAATCCCGAGAAATTCGGGAATGGTCATTGGTCCTTATGTGGGTTTCAAGACGGCGCGATGGATTGCTCTCGAATGAATGTTGCGGACGTTCGCACGCAAGCTGTCGAAAGTCCGCTATGGGCCGACAGCGGAAGCCGTTAGAAGGGCGGAGAAAAGGCTTTCGCTGCGCCCCGTCTGAACGTCCGCAAAGTGTGAGAATCGCGTCTGCGGATGTCCTGGATTGGCCCTTGGCAACTGTTTACTTTCGATTTCAGACAAAAACTGCGGCACTTCTAGGCGCCACGCCTAGCTCGCACAGTATATTTTGCCGGCTCAGTTCCCAAAGGAGAACCTGATATCCTTTGGCGACAGACGATTATCCTTTCGCTAGCCCTATAGGCCTCGACGTTTCGATACTCCTGTTTCAAAGGGAGTAGGTCGATGCACCGATCAAAATTTGCAGTGTCTGTAATTTTTGCAGTTTCAATGTCGCCAGATACTGTCTGGGCGGGCGACAATGAACTCTACGACGATCCACCGCCCGAGGACGCGGTATTTGTTCGATGGATTGAGGAAGAAACCGCGCCGAGAGTACTGGGCATCCAAATGCCTAAAAATCCCGGCGACGTCTTTTTTCCAATCTCCGCCGCTCTGACTGACGGCGGGCGTGCAGGGTCGTTTTACACGGCAGCCGTTGATGCTACAGGCAATGTCCATGTCATTCGAGAGCCAGATCGAGGGGACAGATCAAAAGTACTTTTGACCCTGCTAAACCTTTCCGATGAGCGCGCGCGGCTTGTTCTGTCAGATCAAAACATCGACGTTATCGGCACCACTGACATCAACACCGCAGGTGGCAGAACCGTCAATCCTGTTGCCGCCACACTTTTGGTTGTAACCTCGTCTGGGGCCGTTCTGGGCAGTTTTGATGTTCAACTGCGAAGAGGACAGAACATCACGTTTGTGGCACGCCCCGACGGAGCGGACCTCATAGAGAACCGGTTCGGTCCAAATATCGGGGGGTGACGGAATGGTGTTCTCAACCCCCATCTTCGTGTTCGGTTTCTTGCCGTGCTTTCTGGCCGCCTACTATACGCTGCCAAGAACTCTTAGGAACTGGCTGATCCTGCTGGCCTCAACGCTGTTTTATGCCTGGTGGCGCGCCGATGCCCTTGTCGTACTCTACGCCATCGCTGGTGGCAGCTACCTTGCGGGCCACGTTGCATCAAAAACCAATAGCCCCAGAACAAAGACATGGGCGGTCAGGTTTGGGGTTACCTTTAACCTCGCCGTTCTCTGTTGGTTCAAATACACAACCTTTCTGCTCGGCAACCTGAATACGGCGCTGGGTGGGGAGGCCCTGATTGTACCGGAAATCATCCTGCCAATCGGGCTGTCGTTCCTGGCGTTTCAATCCATCAGCTATGTGATTGATGTGGCGCGCGGCGATGCGCCTACCGCCAGGAAGCTCTCGGACTTTCTCGCGTTCTCTTCATTGTTCCCGCAACTGATCGCCGGACCGGTGCTGCGCTACAAGGACCTCGCGCATCAGTTTGAGCACCGTACTCACACGCTTTCGCTTTTCTCCAAAGGTCTTCGCAGGTTTCTGCAAGGGCTGGCAATGAAGCTACTTGTGGCGGACAGCGTCGCACCCCTCGCAGACAGGATGTTCGCTTTGCCCGACCCGACAATGGCTGAAGCCTGGCTCGGCGCCGCAGCGTACTCCATCCAATTGCTCTTTGACTTTGCAGGCTATTCATCCATGGCGATTGGCTTGGGTCTGATGATTGGGTTCCACTTCCCGGAAAACTTCAACGTGCCCTATGTCAGCCGGTCCATCACCGAGTTCTGGCGCCGCTGGCACATCAGCCTGTCCAGTTGGTTGCGCGACTATCTCTATGTGCCCTTGGGCGGTAACAGGCGCGGCAGGGTTAAGACGTATCGCAACCTGCTTTTAACAATGGTTCTGGGAGGGGTTTGGCACGGCGCCAATTGGACCTTTGTGGTCTGGGGCATTTGGCATGGTGGCCTCATGGCAATCGAGCGAGCCTTGGGCGCAAAACACCGAGAAACGGTGTGGCCAAAGGCCGTCGCGTGGCCGCTGACCATGGTGTGCATCATGCTTGGTTGGGTTGTGTTCCGCGCGGAAACGCTGGCTGACGCCGGAGCGATGTATGCGGGCATGGTTGGCGCACATGGCATCGCAATGCGACCGGAGTTGATCACACTCACCACCACAACGGAGTTGTGTTTTCTGCTGATAGGGGCCGCCATCTCCATCGGTCCGCGTCCGGCGCTTCCCAGGTGGACACTCTCACCAGCGCTGCAATCCGCCCTGCTGTCGATCCTCTGTTTCGTCGCTCTGCAGGCGCGCACCAACAGCCCTTTCCTCTACTTTCAGTTTTAGGGAGCAATCCTATGCAAGCTTCGTTGGACAGCCTTTGCACACTCGGGATCGCCGCGCTTCTGGCAGGCCTCTCGGTCACGGCGTTTTCGCACACCGATACAGGCGACCCCTCAAAGGGCTGGGCAAATGGCACCTATCAAAGGGGCTATGAGGACCGATTTGAAACCTCTGTCCCGGCTCATGAAAGCGCGGTTGCGCTGTGGTCTGCGGCCAAATGGGTGTTCTTTCGTGAACCCGCAACAGGGGCGGTTGCTGGCAACGGCGGCTGGCTTTTCACCGCCGAAGAATTCACCGAGCCGCCCCCCCACCGCGATCTCGCAACCGAGTTGGCGCAGGTCGCCGACGCGTTGGTGGCGGACGGCATAACGCTCGTCCCTGTGATCATTCCAGACAAGGCGCGCGTGCACGCACACCGGCTAAAGCGAGGGCGATCCGAAGGCTTTGAAACACGTTATGATGCGGCCCTCGCCACAATCCGGAAAGCCGGGATGATCGAGATTGATTTGCGAGAAGCCCTTCAGTTTGAAGGCAGCTTCATGCGCACAGACACGCACTGGAGCCCGGAAGGCGCGCAACGCGCCGCAGCGACCATCGCCAAGTCCCTGGGAGACATTGCATTGCCCGAGGCGCAGGTGACCACAATTGCAAAAGGCGCGGCATCGCTTGACGGTGACTTGCTGCCGTTTGTCGCGACTGGTCGCTATCGGGATCGAGTAGGCCCCGCAGCCGAATTTATAAACACGTTCGAAACCAACGTGACCTCATCCGGAGGACTATTTGGCGCCGCCGATATCCCCGTTGTCCTCATAGGCACGAGTTACTCGGCCAAGACAGAGTTCCACTTCGAGGGTTTCCTGAAACAGGCTCTGCAGGCCGACGTTCTCAATCTCAGCCGCGTTGGCCAAGGCCCCTTCAAACCCATGGATGCGTTCTTGGAGGAGCGCTCCAACCTTTCGTCCCTCCCATCCATCGTTGTCTGGGAGATCCCTGAACGCTTTTTGACCAGCCGGAGAAAGCTCCCATGAAGTATCACATCCCATTGATTGCGAGCCTAGTTGTAGGCTCTGCCGCGCAATCCGCCCCCTATTGCGAAGGGCTTCTCAACCGAGAGGCCCTTCCCAAGAAGTACGCAAAAATTGCCCCAATCTACAGCGATCAAGCTAGTGGCTGGATCTTCACTCAGGACCAGTTGAAAAACCGCTACGACATGAAGTCTTCCTCGCTCAAATTGGTCCAAGCCATCGTTGAAGAATTCGCGTCCCGAAACGTGCCACTAGCCATTCTCATCGCGCCGCCGCGGCCCGTCATCTCCGGGCAAGACAATCTTGATGCAGCTATGGGACAGCACCTTTACAGCGTGGCAGACGCGCGCTCTTCTTTTGATAAGATGATCGCGCAGCTCGCAAGCACAGGCGCCATTGTTCCTAACCTGTCAAATGTGGCTCTGGCCGACCCCGACATCAGGGACCGTTTCTATTTTCGGCGCGACACGCATTGGACAGCTGTGGGAAGTGCCGTGAGCGCCACTGCTCTCGCACACACCGTGAACACACATGCACCTGATCTCTTTGCCAATGATGGAAACTTAGCTTTCCGGGAACTTGAGGCCTCGGGCGCGATACAGGAAGAAGGATCCCTTGCCGAAGTTGTACACAAAGCTTGTGGAATAACCTTGCCCGCAGAAACGTCGGAAACTTTCAATCTGTCTCGAAGTGGCGACCTATTGGAAACGCACGCGGACGGCCCCGCAATTGCCTTGCTTGGAAGCAGTTTTTCCAATCGCTACAAACGAGATCACTATAGGGTCGCGGACGCGTTGGCCCGCGCCTTTGATGCTGAGGTTGAGAACTTCTCCGTGTCAGGCGGAGGCCCGATTGGTGCCATTGAGGCCTATGTGATGTCCGGCGCGTTGAAACGCAAAGACCACGACCTAGTGGTGTGGGAACTGCCCTATACTGAAAGCTTCAACTCGCAATCCTTTTTGCGCCAATTGTTGGGCGCCCTCAGCGAAAGCCGCGCACCAATCAAAGCCGCCGAATTGCAAATGCAACCTCAAACAACTCTGGTCAAACTTGCAGAAGGCACGGCGGCTTTAGGCATCGAAATAGAGGCCGAGGACATCGCAAAACAGAGCTTTGACCTAGAGGTGCGCTTCGACAATGGATCAACGGCCAAAGTCTATCTTGGGCGCCGCAGCTCCGTTCCTGTCAACATGCGCGCATCAAGCTTAAGAAGCAGCCTATCACACTACGGAAACAGAACCCCTGTAGAGATTGTAGTTACTCCAATCAAAGGTGCCAGTGTCAAAGATGTCGCTGTTTTTTAGCCCTGTCGCCTATGCCAATGCACTAAACTTCTCGGGATTTGACTGTTTCTCCATCCATTGTTTTCGGCTGCCCACAAGCTCATCATGCCACGGAACTATGCGACCTTCAGTAAACGGTTTCGCAATTCAGGATCTGCTTTGACAAACAAACCGGCCGTTGGTTTTCAACTTAGCAATGACGGCTTTGGGCGGAAAGCAGTCATTCGCTATGTTTCCCGTACATTCCTGCAGCTACCCGCTTAACAGACATCGCACACAAGGCTGAACTTGCACATCCAGCGAACGGCGCCATTGATGCGCGGCCGTGTTGCACCAATGTCTACAGTTGGGAGACCGCGGTGAGTTGAGAGGGCCGGCTCGTGTATTATCATATGAGAATGCGAATGTGTTTGAGTGATGGAAGTAGATCAGTATGTGGTACTATATGTGGTATGGGGGGATATGACATATAGAAAATCACGATAATATAGTTATTTGCGTGATTAATTAGTCGGACACCTCCTCCGCCATCTTATCTAAGCTCTTGATTTGTTGGTTGGATTTGTGCGCGCTGCAAGGGCACGTAGAACTTGGCCGACTGTAACGACGGGGTGGCGTGATATGGAAACTGCGGTCTTACGAAGCCGTCCTGACATATGTCGGAAACGGTGATCTGTTAGAAATCGGCTGTTGGATAAATAGCCAAACCGAGAAGTCTTACCTTCCGTCCTGAGGCAGGGATCGCGCAGAGCAGCGATTTCGAAAAAGGGCTCCAACCTTGTGGGGATTAACGGGCGCATTCCTGTCCAAGTTGAGACAGGTTCGATCAGGTCTGACAGCACCACTGGCGGTCCAAACTGCGGCTATAGACGACTACAAGACCACGGCACATGTGCCATAACTTCTTACAAAGCTTCGGAAAATCCATCCTGTGGGGTGGTGAGCCGAACGTGACGTAAAAAAGCCCGGCCGACATGGGATAGCGGCCGGTCCTCGCTGGAAAAGAACGTGGTCGTGAAACGGATCGGCGCGTTGAACCGGCGGTAGACGATCCTGTCATCGGCATATAGCGCAGAGGGGAACGGGTTCAGGATCGAAACGCCGGCCCCTTCCTTGACCATGTCCGCCGCAAACTGCCAGGTGTCCGCCTCCATCACCGGCGGTTTATAAACCCCGGCCTGAGCCATGATGCGGTCAAATTTGCCGCGCGTGATGTTGTTTTGGGTCAGCGAAATCAGGTTTTCATCGCGCAGATCCGTTGGTTCGATCTGGTCTTTTGCCGCCAGGGGATGATCTGACGGCAAGGCGCAGACCGCCGGAGAGCGGCGGAACGGAATGGTCTTCAGGCCCGAGCGGGTCATGTCCACGCCAACCAATGCCAGATCGCAGCTGTGTTCCAGCACGTAGCGGGGCATATCGTCATTGGTCGCGACCAGGATGCGCAGATTGTAATCTGGCTTGGCGCGCATGAAGCTGGAACAAATATCAACAAGATAGCGATGGGTGTAGCTGGGGGGCGCAATCAGCGTCAACGTTTCCCGCACCGGTTCAATTGGCCCATCGATCCGGGCCAACGCGTCAAACAGCGGATCCAGTCGACGGTTCAGTTGCAGGGCCTCGGCGGTGGGGCGCAGGCGGCCGCCATCCCGTTCAAACAGAATGTAACCTGTGCGTGCTTCGAGGTTGGCAATCGAGCGGCTGACAGCAGGTTGCGACAGGCTCAACCGGGCCGCGGCAGCGGAGGCTGTGCCGGTCTCCATCAAAGCGCGAAACGCTTGGTATTCGGGCAGGCTATGCCAGTTTTTACGCACCATTGTTAGGGTCCCGCAGCTTTCCTGATTGAGCTATAGCTAAAAGTTATAGGGAGTCTGATTGCCTATTACATTACCTTAGGTATCATCGCGACAAACAGGACCCAACCAAAAGGTTTGCAACCGTTGCTTGATCGCCCCTCTGCCTCTGACCTGAAACACCCGCTGATCTTTGATGGCCATAATGACCTTTTGCTGAAGGTTCAGCAGGCCGGCGGCCTGTCTGCCTTGTCCCACTACATGGAGGGCGGGCCGGGGCATCTGGATCTGCCAAAGGCACAGGCCGGTGGTTTTGGCGGTGGCTTCTTTGCGATCTATGTGCCTTCGGCCACCAATGTCGATGTAGACGATCTGGATATGCGCGATCCGCCCTATGATTTGCCGCTTCCCGATGCCATCAACTGGGAAGATGCGGTGACCGTGGCGATGTCACAGCTTGCGGTCCTCTTGCGCTTGGAGGAACAGGGCGGCCTGAAAATCGCCCGCACCGCCCGGGACATCCCCGAGACTATGGCCCAGGGCAAAGTCGCCGCGATTGTCCATATGGAAGGCGCCGAGGCGATCGACCCCGATTTCGAAACGCTGGAAGTGTTCTATGCCGCAGGTCTGCGCTCGCTTGGTCCGGTCTGGAGCCGCCCCACCATCTACGGGCATGGGGTGCCGTTTCGTTTCCCGTCGGATGGCGATATCGGCCCCGGTTTGACCGATCATGGCATCAGGCTGGTGCGTCGCTGTGATGAAATGGGCGTGATGATCGACCTGTCACATCTGAATGAGGCCGGGTTCTGGGATGTGGCGCGCCACAGCACCAAACCGCTGGTCGCAACCCATTCCAACGCCCATGCCTTGTCTGCTTCGGCGCGCAACCTGACAGACAAACAGCTGGATGCCATTGCCGAAACGGACGGCATGGTGGGGCTGAATTTTGCCACCGCCTTCCTGCGGGAGGATGGGCGAATGGATGCGGACACGTCGCTGGACACCATGCTGCGCCACCTCGATCATCTGATGGCGCGTTTGGGCGAAGACCGCGTTGGTTTTGGCTCGGACTTTGACGGGGCCGTGGTTCCCTCAGACATCGGCGATGTCAGCGGGCTGCCCGCTCTGCGCAAGGCCATGATGGATCATGGCTATGACGCGGCGCTTTTGGAAAAACTCTGCCACCGGAACTGGGTCCGGGTGCTGGAGACAAGCTGGGGCCATTAACCCGGCACGCAAGAAAAATCCCAGATTAAATCAACAGGAGAATGGATAGAAATGTCTTATTTCAGAAAACTGATGGCGACCGCTGCTATGGGCGTCGCGGTGGGTGTGACCGCCCTGCCAGCGTTTGCAGAAACCCCGGCCAATATGCTGGTGATCGCCAACCGTATCGATGACATCACCACGCTGGACCCGGCGCAGAGCTTTGAATTTGCGGGCTCGGACGTGTTGCGCAACGTCTATGGCAAGCTGGTCAACTTTGACCCGAAGAATCTGGACGCGGGCTATCAGCCGGATCTGGCCGAAAGCTGGACAGTGTCCGAAGACGGCAAAACCATCACTTTCACCATGCGTGAAGGTGTGAAGTTCCACTCGGGTAACCCCGTGCGCGCCGAAGACGTGGCCTTCTCGTTGAAGCGTGTTGTGCTGCTAAACAAAACCCCGTCGTTCATCATCACCCAGTTTGGCTTCACCCCGGAAAATGTGGATGAAACCATTGTGGTTGACGGCAACACAGTGTCGATCACCACCGACAAGCGTTACGCGACCTCCTTTGTTCTGAACTGCCTGACCGCGACCATCGGCGGCGTTGTCGACAAAGAACTGGTCATGGCCAACGAAGTTGACGGCGACATGGGCAACACCTGGCTGGCCACCAACTCGGCAGGCTCCGGCCCTTACAGCCTGGCCAGCTGGAAGCCGAAGGAAAGCGTCACGCTGAACGCCAATGCGGACTACTACGGTGGCGAACCTGCGATGAAACGCGTGATCGTGCGTCACGTGCAGGAATCGGCCACTCAGCGTTTGATGCTGGAACGCGGTGACATCGACGTGGCCCGTGACCTGAACCCGTCGGACGTTGAAGGCGTGCGCGCGGCGGAAGGTGTGGAAATCCTGGAAGAGATGCGCGGCCGTCTGATGTACATCGCCGCCAGTCAGAAACACCCAGAACTGTCCAAGCCCGAGGTCCGTCAGGCGCTGAAGTATCTGATCGATTATGAGGGCATGCAGAACAGCTTCCTCAAAGGGGCTTATGTTACCCACCAGAACTTCCTGCCAAAAACCTATCTGGGTGCGGTGGATGAGAACCCGTTCTCTCTGGATCTGGACAAGGCCAAGGCCCTGCTGGCGGAAGCTGGCGTGGACGGAATGGAACTGACCATCGGTGTGCGTGAGGCGCAGGAACGTCTGGAAATCGCTCAGTCGCTGCAAAACACCTTCGGTCAGGCAGGCATCACCGTGAACCTTGAGGTGGGCACCGGCAAACAGATCCTAGGCAAATATCGCGCCCGTGAACTGGACATCTATCTGGGTGCCTGGGGGCCGGATTATCCGGATCCTCACACCAACGCAGGCACCTTTGCCTATAATCCTGACAACTCGGATGCGGCTAATGCCACCGGCCTTCTAGCCTGGCGCAACAGCTGGGACACCGGTGGCCTGACCGAAAAAACCGCCGCTGCGGTTGTTGAGGGTGACCGTTCCAAACGTGACGAGATGTACCAGGGCATTCAGGCACAGTTCCGCGACACCTCGCCATTTGCCGTGATGTTCCAGAAAGTTGAGCAGGCCGGTGTTGCAGAAAACATCGAAGGTCTGAACCTTGGCGGCGCGATCACCGCAGTGTCTTACTGGACCGTGACCAAGTAAGATGCGGGCGCAACGTACCTTCGTGAAGAGGCAGCCGCGGCTGCCTCTTCCTCCTTGGGGCCGAGGGTTGGTTATCACTCTCTTTTCCATTTCCATCACCATGTTGGGTCTGCTGCTGGTCACCTTTCTGATCGGTCGCGTGATGCCCATTGACCCTGTTCTGGCTGTTGTCGGCGAACGAGCAAGCCAGGAACAATATGATGCGGTCTTCAAAGACCTCGGGCTGGATAAGCCCCTCATTGTACAGTTTTTCTACTATGTCTCGGATGTGCTGCGCGGCGATTTTGGCCAGTCCTTGCTGACGGCCCGCCCGGTTGCCGATGACATTGCCCGTGTGTTCCCTGCAACTTTTGAACTGGCCACGATCGGCATCCTGCTGGGCTGCATCCTTGGCGTGCCGCTGGGCGTGATCGCCGCCGTGCGCCGTGGGTCCTGGATCGATCAGATCGCCCGTGTTGTCGCGCTGGTGGGCTACTCCATGCCGATCTTCTGGCTGGGCCTGATGGGGCTGCTGCTGTTTTACGGCATCCTTGGTTGGGTCGGCGGACCGGGCCGTCAGGGGATTTTCTATGAGGATATGATCCCCTCTGTGACCGGTATGATCCTGATCGACTCGGCACTGGCCGGGGATTGGGGCGCGTTTTGGGATGCGTTTTCCCATATTATCCTGCCCGCTTCACTGCTGGGGTATTACAGCCTTGCCTACATCAGCCGGATGACACGGTCGTTCATGCTGGAACAGCTCTCGGCCGAATATGTCACCACCGCGCGCGTCAAAGGCATGAGCGAATGGTCGGTGATCTGGGGCCATGCGTTCAAGAACATCCGGGTGCAGCTGATCACCGTGATCGCGCTCTCCTACGCAAACTTGCTGGAAGGCTCGGTGCTGACTGAGATCATCTTCAGCTGGCCGGGCATCGGCAGCTACATCACCACGGCGCTGCTGTCGGCGGATATGAATGCGGTTCTGGGCGGTACGGTTGTGGTGGGTCTGGTGTTCATCTGTCTGAACGTCTTCTCCGACCTTCTTTATAAATTCTTCGATCCGAGGTCCAAATGAGCAGTCAAGCATCCTCTTTGCACGCCTGGCTGACGTCTGAGACCCCGACGTCGCGTCGGCAGGCCCGCTGGGCCGCCGTTTACAAGGGCTGGCAGTCGCTGAAGGCAAACCATATGGCGATGGCGGGCCTGGCGATCATCATTGCGCTGATCACAATCGCCGCCTTGGCCCCATGGATTGCGCCACATGATCCCTTTGTGCAGGATCTGGGCAACCGGTTGCAGCCCCTTGGCACCGAAGGGCATGTTCTGGGCACCGACAGTCTGGGTCGTGATATCCTAAGCCGGTTGATCTACGGTGCGCGGATCACGCTTTACATCGTGGCGCTGGTAGCGCTGATTGCGCCCATCGTCGGGCTGCTGGTTGGCACCATTTCGGGCTATGCCGGGGGCGTGGTGGATCTGGTGATGATGCGCATCACGGATATCTTCCTGGCCTTTCCCCGTTTGGTTCTGGCGCTGGCCTTTGTGGCCGCATTGGGCGCAGGGATTGAAAACGCTGTTCTGGCGATCAGCCTCACCGCCTGGCCGCCTTATGCCCGGATGGCACGGGCGGAAACCCTGACCATTCGCGGATCAGACTATATCAGCGCGATCCGTCTTCAGGGGGCTGGCCCGTTGCGGATCATCACCAAACACATCTGGCCGCTTTGTATTTCGTCGCTGATCGTACGGGTCACGCTGGACATGGCCGGGATCATTCTGGCCGCCGCGGGCCTCGGCTTTTTGGGGCTTGGTGCACAACCGCCCAGCCCGGAATGGGGCGCCATGATTTCCGAGGGGCGTCGGTTCCTTCTGGATCATTGGTGGGTCGCCACCATGCCTGGCCTTGCCATTTTCACCGTGTCGCTGGCGTTCAACTTGTTGGGGGATGGCCTGCGCGACGTGCTGGACCCGAAGGATAGCAGCTCATGACCACGCTACTTGATGTTAAAAACCTCTGGGTAAAATTCCCGACCCGCAACGGTGTCTTTGATGCGGTGCGCGGTGTCAGCTTCTCGCTGGGCAAGGAACGGTTGGGGATTGTCGGCGAGAGCGGCTCGGGCAAATCCATGACCGGGCGGGCCATCCTGCAGTTGATCCGCAAACCCGGCATGATCGAGGCCGATCACATTGCGCTGCATGATCAGAACCTGCTGGATCTGAGCGAAAAGCAGATGCGCAGTGTGCGTGGCAAACAGATCTCAATGGTGATGCAGGACCCCAAGTTTTCGCTGAACCCGGTGCTGACTGTGGGTGATCAGATTGTGGAAGCCTACCGGCTGCATAACAAAGCCAGCAAAGCCGAGGCCCGCGCCAAAGCGCTGGAGATGTTGGAGGCGGTTTCGATCCGGGATCCTGAACGGGTGATGAAGGCCTATCCGCATGAGTTGTCGGGTGGCATGGGGCAGCGTATCATGATTGCCATGATGCTGATCCCGAACCCGGAAATCCTGATTGCGGATGAACCGACATCGGCCCTGGATGTGTCGGTGCAGGGGCAGGTGCTGTCGATCATGGATCGGCTGGTCAAGGAGCGTGGCATGGGGCTGATCTTCATCAGCCACGACTTGAACCTTGTGTCGCAATTCTGTGACCGGGTGCTGATCATGTATGCCGGACGCGTGGTTGAGGTCTGTCAGGCGGACAAATTACATGAGGCCAAACACCCCTATACTCAGGGGCTGCTTGGCTCCTTGCCTAAATTTGACGCACCACGTCCACGGCTGGAGGTTCTGAACCGAGATCCAGCCTGGCGTGATGCCCCCAGCGTGGAGAGCACATCATGAAAAACGCGTTGGAGATCAAGGATCTGAGTGTTTACTTCGGTGATCATCATGACCTGTTTCAAGCGGTGAAATCGGCCAGCTTTACGGTGGAGCAGGGCAGCAGCTTTGGGTTGGTCGGCGAAAGCGGGTCGGGCAAGTCGACGATCTTGAAGGCGCTGACAGGTCTTGCCCCTCAGTGGGAGGGAGAAATGACGGTTGCCGGGCAGCCGCTGGACCTGAATCGGGATCGTAGCTTCTATAAGACCGTGCAGATGGTGTTCCAGGACCCCTATGCCTCGCTGCATCCGCGGCAATCGGTGGATCAGGTGCTGTCTGAAACGCTGAAGCTGCACGGGTTCAGCGAGATCAATGACCGCATCGAAGCGCTGCTAAAGGATGTTGGGCTGGGCCCGGCGTTCCGGTTCCGCTATCCACACCAGTTGTCGGGTGGCCAACGCCAGCGGGTGGCGATTGCTCGGGCCTTGGCCTCGGAGCCGAAGATCCTCTTGCTGGATGAACCGACCTCGGCGCTGGATGTGTCGGTGCAGGCTGAGATTCTGAACCTGCTGAGCGATTTGCGCGCCGAACATGGGCTGACCTTTGTGATGGTGTCTCACGATCTGGCGGTGGTGTCGCATATGTGTGATCAGATCGCAGTGATGCGCAATGGCGAGATTGTCGAGATCACCAGCATCGACGACATGCGTGCCGGAAACACCGCGCATGATTACACCAGCCAATTGCTCCATGCCTCGGTCAACCGCGTTGCCTGAGTGATTTGAAATTGCAAAAAACCAAGAGGCCGCAGGTGCTATACTGCGGCCCTTTGCAGTTTTTGGTGGGAGCGCACCGCTCCAACGCAACCGACTGGTGGCCAAGGCAGGTTGTGAGCTCGATGGGCGTGACTGGCGCCTTTCGCTCTTACGAGGCTGCCTTGAAGGCAATCGGAAACGTAACTTTTGGGCCTGACCAAACTTTAGGCTGAGCCCTGCTGTCGCTCTCGCGGAGTTGCACCAATTTTCTGCGGAATAACGGCCGTGTCGCTGGCCTAGCGCGAGCTGTACATGAAGGACAGCGCGCGACTTGTGCCATTGGGCGGGATCGGGAAGGGCACGGCGCTTTGGATTTGGGCGCGGGCAGCGCGGTTGATGTCGGAGTTGCCGGAGCTGTCGATGATCTCTACCCAGTTGAGAGAACCGTCCGGGTTAATTTCAAAATACACGCGGGCAAAGCCTTTGGCTTTGACATGAACGGGTCGGGTGCGGTTGAGGTGGACCAGCACGCGGCCTGCGTAATTGGTGGTGTCCGAATTGCCGGGGCCGCGTGAGTTTGCGGCGGAGCCGGACTGGATGCCAAAGCCGCCGACAGAAGCTTGCGCACCTTCTCTGCGGAAGGCTTCCAAAGGCGATTCAAGGGTTTGGGACGGGTTGCGCAGGTTGTCAAAACCGTTGCGGAGGCCGGGGAACAGGGGCTGTGGGGCGGTTTCCGCCGTGTTGTCTTCCGGCTCTGCGGTGATTTCTGGCTCAGAGAGTGGCGTGACAGGCACGATGGGTGTCAGACTTTCCGGCAGGGACGCGATGACTTCTTGCTCCGGCGCTACGGGCGGCTCGATCTCGGTTTCGGGGCTTGGTGCTGTTTCAGGTGTGTCCGTTTCCTGAAGCTCTGTGTCTGTGCCGAGCGAAGCTGGCGTGTTGTCTTGAGGCGGCACAGGAGTCACATCGTCTGGAGCCGAGGTCGGCTCGGTGATGTCCGGTTCGGGGGTAAAATCGCCTTGGTTACCGGCAAGAGGCACCGGCTCGACAGTTTGGGCTGTGCCGGTGTCCGGCGCGTAGGTGTCTTGCGGGTTTTCGGAAGCGACCAGCACCTCGGTGTCCGGTACGTCTGCCTCAGTCGGGGGCTGGACCGGCGCGACCGTTTCTGGCTGTTCCGGCTCTGGCAACGGGTCCGGTTCCTCAGGAGCGTCCAGTTGGTCCGCGATGTCCGCAAAGCTGTTGCCGAGCGCAACAACGTCGCTGCGCACCTCCTCTGGGGGCGGGATTCGTTCAATGCGCACCACAAAGCCAAGACCGGTCAAGTGTAGTCCCAGGGACACCAGCAGCGCGATGGCTGCGATCAGAATGGAGCGACGGATCACGGCAGGGCTCGTTCTGTCACCAGGATCACAGAGGTGGCACCGGCGCGGCGCAAAGCGCCAGTCACCGCCATCAGCCGTTGCGCGGCGACGTCGCGATCCGGGACAATTCGGGTTGGTCCGGTGCTGTTGCTCTCCAAGTAAGCCTCTGGCGTCGTTTGTTGCCCGCGAAAAGTGAGGCGGCCATCGACATGTAAGACCAAGGCGTCCGGTGGCTCTCGGCCTTCAAGGTCTTGGGTTTGCACCAGTTTCAGGTCGTGATCGAGCGGTGCGGCGACGGTTCCGGCAATCAGGAAGAAAACCAACATCAAAAAGACAATGTTGATGAGCGGAATGGTGGAGTCGCGTTTTTTGCGAATGTTGGTTTGCCGGATCATCCGCTCACTCCAGCACCAACACGTTCAGGTCATCGCGCGACCGCAAGCTTTGCAGCAGGTCCACCAGCCGCTGCGCGGTTGTGGCGTCATCCAGGCTGACCAGAACTTGGCCGGGCTCTAGCGCGGCAAGCAAGTCGTCCATTGTGGTGGGTTGCCCGTTGAGGGTCAGCCGGTCCGGGCCCAATTGGACAAAGTAACGTTGTTGCGCGCTGTCCACCGTGCCGCTGCCTTTGCGGGCGTTGCTGAGTTCGATTTCGCCAAATGTTGAAAATGTTGAAGTTAGCATGAAGAACAACAACAGCAGAAAAATCACGTCGATCAACGGCGTGAGAGCCAAAGGGCGGCGCACAAATGGCGCGAGGTTACGCATGGTCCTGAGCCGCCATCGGAGCGGACTGGTGGGTCTCGTGTGGCATAAGGACGGTGCGCAGAGCTTTGTCGGCAAAGACGCGCTCTCGGGACGTGCGGCTTTCGAGCCAAGACAGGATCATCGATGTCGGCATGGCTACTGCCAGTCCGACAGCGGTGGTGACCAGCGCCACCCAGATGCCGCCTGCGAGCAAGGATGGGTCCACTGCGGCGCCTGCGGTTTGCAGATTTTGAAAGGCTTCGATCATGCCCAGAACTGTGCCAAACAGGCCCAGAAGGGGCGCGAGTTGGGCTATGGTGTCCAGCAGGCGAAAGCCGCGTTCCAACCGGGCCAAGGCGAGGCCTGCTTCTGCATCCAGCCGGTCGCTCAGCGCTTGAGAGGGAGGCGTCTCCAGCGCCGTTTGGATAAACGGTGCCAGATAGCTTCGGCTTTGCAAAAGCCGCGTTTGGGCGGCTTGAGGATCACCAGCATCCCAGGCGGCGAGCGCATCGGACAGGACCTTGTGTCGCCCGACGCCGGAGGCGGCAAATTGCCAGAGTTTGTAGATGGTGACCGCAACGGTCAGCACCGACATCACCAAGAGAATTGCCACCACTGGCCCGCCAAGGGCCACCACATCGCGCAAACCAGTCATTGTCTTATCCCAGTAGTTTTATGGTGATACGGCTGCTGAGCGTGAGCCCGTCGCTGCAAATGTCACTTTGGGCACCATTTACGGTGCAGGTGTTTGTTCCATTGATCAGGGTTTGACCAATGCCGTCACAGGTTGTGGCTGGCACGTCAAACTGGCGTACACGCGGGCGATCGGCCGGCAGGTCGCGGAAATCAAACAAGGACAGGCGCACCACTGCGCCGTCGGTGTCAAAGATCACGGTTTCAAACACGGCCTTGTCTATGGCGATGCCAGTGGCGTTGTTGGCCACAAAGGTGAACCGGCACGCGCCCTGAACATCCTGAACCGAGTTGAGTTCCAAAGACAGTTGTTTGGGGGTGGACTCCTGGGCCCACGCGGGGCTGCCCACTATGGTGGCAAGCAAGGCCGCTCCGACGCTACGCAAAAAGACGGACATAACACTCCCTATACTGCGGACGCGCGGCTCTGACTTGGCTGAGATGGTCCGGTGACTTCGACTGGTGATACCCTAGTGGATACGCAAGCGGAAGATAGGGGCAATTGTCTTGGCGGGTTGTCGCTTGGGAATGGGGGTGACGATAAGGGCATTTTGCGTTGTGCTTCACAGAGGTTTGGGTTTTTCTGCCCACAAACAGGAGGCGCGATATGTTGACGTTGGATCATTTGGCGGTGGCCGGGGAAACGCTGGCTGAGGCGGTGGCATATGTGGAAGAGGCGTTGGGCGTCGAAATGGGACCGGGCGGCGAGCATGCGCATTTTGGCACGCACAATCAGTTGATTGGGTTAGCGGACGGCATTTACCTGGAAGCGATTGCAGCCAATCCGGCGGCGGGCGATTTGCCCTATCCGCGCTGGTTTGACTTGGACCGGTTGCAAGGGGCACCTCGGTTGGGGAATTGGATTTGCCGGACCGATGATATGGATGCGGAACTGGCGCGCCTGGATGTGGACGCGGGCAAGGTGGTGCACCTGACACGCGGCGATCTGCGTTGGCGGATGGCGGTGCCGGACAGTGGTGTGTTGGCTTACGACAACCGTTTTCCGGCGTTGATCCAGTGGGATGTGGCGGTGACGCCTGCGGAAATTCTGGCTCCATCCGGCGTGGCTTTGACACGGCTGGAGGTCGCACATCCCGAGCACGCGGAGTTGGCCGCCCATGTTGGGTTTAATGATCCGCGGGTGGTGTTTGTGGCGGGGGAGCCTGCGTTGCAGGCCACTTTTGACACGCCACATGGACAACGGGTTTTGCGGTGATCCTGCGTGATGCCACTGCGGCGGATGCCGAGGCGATAGCGGCAATTTGGAACCGCGAAATTCGCGACGGGGTCAGCACGTTTAATACCATCGAGAAAGAGCTTGGGGCGATCAAAGCAGCCATCGCGTCGGAGGTGGTCTTTCTGGTGGCAGAAGACGCGGGTGCCGTTGTGGGATTTGCCACCTTTGGGCCCTTTCGTGGCGGGCCGGGCTATGCCCTGACCATGGAGCACACGATCTATTTGGCCGAAGCTGCTCGCGGCACGGGCATTGGGCGAGCATTGATGGCAAAGTTGGAAGTCGAAGCCAAGGCACGGGGCGTGCATGTGTTGGTGGCCGGTGTCGGTGGGGAAAACGGCGGTGGCATTGCTTTTCACAAGGCAATGGGCTTTGTCGAGGTTGGGCGGATGCCTCAGGTGGGGCGCAAGTTTGATCGTTGGATGGACTTGGTTCTGTTGCAGAAATTGCTGTGATGCGGCACTAGCCATTCCGCAAAGAAGCGCTAAGGTGACGCCATGTCGATTTGGTCCCGCATATCCCAAGCTTTGTCCGCACTCAGCCAGGGCGAGTCGCTCTCCACGGTGTTTGATCACCTGCGCGCGCCGCCAGAGCGCTCGGTGGCGTTCACCATTGCCGTGATCGCGCTGGGCGCGAAGATGGCCAAGGCGGATGGATTGGTGACGCGGGATGAGGTCACGGCCTTTCGCGAGGTGTTCCAGATCGCCCAGAAAGACGAGGCCAATGCGGCCAAGGTCTTTAATATGGCGCGGCAGGATGTTGCGGGTTTTGAGGAATATGCCACGCGCATCAAAGGTATGTTTGGCGCAGTGCACGGGCGGCCGGATGACCTGATGGAAGGCCTGTTTCACATCGCGGTGGCGGATGGGGAGTATCACCCCAACGAGGATGCCTTCCTTGCGCGGGTGGCAGAAATTCTCGGGGTTGAGGATCATGCGTTCAAAGCCATGCGGGCCCGCTTTGTGCCAGATGCGGAGGCGGACCCTTACACGGTGCTTGGCGTGACGCCGGACATGCCGATGGAAGATATCCGCAAAGAATGGCGTCGTCTGGTGCGGGAAACCCACCCGGATGCGATGATTGCGCGCGGCGTGCCGGAAGAGGCGGTCAAGATTGCCGAGAAACGCATGATTGATATCAATCGTGCCTGGGATCAGATCAACGAGGCGGCGTGATGCGGATTGCCACGTATAACGTGGAGTGGTTCTCAAGTCTGTTTGATGATCAAAATCAGTTGCTTATGGATGACGGCTGGTCAGGTCGTCAGGGTGTGACACGGGCGCAGCAGATTGAGGCTGTGGGCACGGTGTTCACCGCCTTGGATGCGGATGCGGTGATGGTGGTTGAAGCGCCGGATCAAGGCAGCAAGCGTGATACGGTTTTGGCGCTGGAGCGGTTTGCTGCGGCCTTTGAATTGCGGGCGAACAAGGCCTTGCTGGGTTTTGCCAATACCACACAGCAGGAAATCGCGTTGCTGTATGACCCGGAAGCGCTCACGCCAGTGCATGATCCGCGCGGCGTGTCAACCGGGCAGGAGGGCGCCAATGGCGCGCCCCGGTTTGATGGCACGTTGCGGTTGGATCTGGATGTGGATGCGAAAGAGGATTTGGTGGTGTTTTCCAAGCCGCCTTTGGAACTGGATGTGACCACTGCAAGGGGGCGCAGGTTACGACTGATCGGGGCGCATCTGAAATCCAAGGCGCCGCATGGCGCGCGCAACCGTGATGAGGTGATGAAACTCTCCATAGCCAACCGTCGTAAGCAGCTGGCACAGGCGATTTGGCTGCGACGGCGGATCGATGAAGAACTGGCGGCAGGCGAGGATGTGATCCTGCTTGGGGATCTGAATGACGGGCCGGGGTTGGACACGTTTGAGGACCTGTTTGGGCGGTCATCCGTGGAGATTTTGCTGGGCAGTAATAGCAGTCCCCGCATGTATGACCCGCACGCGGAAATGGCGCTGCGCCATAAGCTCGCGGCGCAGCCGACCACGGCGCGGTTTCACATCGAGCGCGAGGGGCGATATCTGAATGCGCTGTTGGATTACATTATGGTCTCGGAAAAACTGCGATCGGCAAACCCGCGCTGGCGGATTTGGCATCCGTTTGAAGATCATACATGCTGGGACGTGCCGGAGTTGCGCAATGCGTTGTTAACGGCGTCAGACCACTTTCCGGTGGTTTTGGACATCGATATTTGAGCTGTTTGGGAGGGTGCCCCATGAAAACCTTAAAAGCCTGCGTTCTGAGTGTGGGGCTGTGTCTGTCCGCCGCTGGTGCCTCTGCTGAAGAAGAAAGTGGTCGCAGTTTGATGGCCGAAGGCATGGAGCTGTTTTTCAAAGGGCTTCAGGACGAGATTGCGCCAACCCTGGATGGGTTCACGGCAATGATGGAGGAGATCGGTCCGGGATTGCAGGGCTTTCTGGAAGAGATGGGGCCAAAGCTTGGCGCGGTGTTTTCCAAGGTGGAGGACTGGAGCAGCTATCACGCGCCGGAAATGCTGCCCAATGGTGACATCATCATGCGCAAGAAAACACCGGAAGAGATGGGTCAGCCTCAGGAGGATGAGGCCACTGGTGGCATCGAGCTGTGAGAGGGGCATAGGGGGCTTTGCCCCAGTCACACAGGTGTGACATCCCTAGGATATTTGGGGCAAGAAGAAGCCCCCCGAAGGACGGCGTCTGAGCGTTAGTCTTTCAAGCGCACGCTGCTGGTTGCGCCGAGGGCATTGGCCAGCGCGTTGAAGCGGGCTTCGGCTACTTCGCCATAAAGGGGCCCCGTGCTAGCGGGTAGTTTGAGGTGCAACTCAGCCTTTTTGGGGTGGTATTTCAAGGTGCCCATGTTGTCACGATCCTGCTGCCACAACATCGCGCCAAAGCGCATGGCCTTGCCGATCACTTCGGCTTGATGGCGCTCCTTGTCACTGAGAAGTTGTGCCAACTCCTCAAACCGGGTGCCTTCGGATTTGTTGCGGTAGCGGTGCAACAGGGACAGGCCCAGGAACACACGCTCGGCATGTTTGAGCCCGCCGAGGTTAGCGCGGGTGGTGCTGTCAAACACGGTTTCTGCGCGATAGTCTGGATGGGCACGCCAGCTGACATCATGCAGGTAACAGGCGGCTTTGATCAGGCGCAGTTGTTCCGGCTTGGCGGATTTGAAGATTGGGAAGATGAATTTGTAGAGCGATTTGCCAAAGCCCGGAATGCGGGCGTCTTTGGCTTCCATAAAACGGCAGGCTTCGATCAACGGGTCGCGTTCGCGAATCCGATCCGGCATTTGCTCGTAGAGCACGCCTTCGCGGATGCCGTAGGAACTGATCGCGATGTCATGCGGTTTGAAGCGGCGCAGCACACCTTTGAGCACTTCGATGGCTAGGGGTACCAGCGCCATGCGAGAGCTGGACACACCGCAGCGACCGCGTAGCTCATCCGGGTCGTGTTCCTGAATGTAGCGGGCAGTGTCGCGGACCGAGGTGGCGGTCATGCGGTATTCGTGCAGCACTTTGAGCGGATAGCCGCGGCGTTCCATGTCGATGCGGGCGATGGCGCGCCAAGAGCCGCCGACGAGGAACAGACGATTTCGCTGGTTGCCCATCTGTTGATAGAGGTCATCCAGCGTGTTGTTGATGAAGTCGCGGCGGCCTTTTTTGCCGCCTTTCACATCGCGCAGTTTGAGCGGGCCAAGCGAAGAGGTCACGCGTTTGCCGACCTGACCGTCGTTGATTTCGGCCAACTCCATGGAGGCGCCGCCGATGTCACAGATCAGGCCATAGGCACCGGGCCAACCGGTGAGTACGCCTTGGGCGGAAAGGCGGGCCTCTTCGGCGCCGTCAATCACATGGATATGCACGCCGGTTTTGGCCAGTACTTCGGCGCAGAAATCCGGGCCGTCGGTGGCTTCGCGCACAGCAGCAGTTGCGACGGCGGTGAGGCCGTTCAGACGCATTGAGTCGGCCAGGCGGGCAAACCGCGACAACGCTGCCAACGCGCGTTCGCGGCCGGTCGGGTTGAGCATGCCGGTTTCGGCGATGCCTGCGCCCAGGGCACACATGATTTTCTCGTTGTAGAAATAGGCCGGGCTGCGCGCGGCGCCGTCAAACACCACCAAACGCACGGAGTTGGAGCCCACATCCACCACGCCAACACGTGACAGGGCGCGGGCCTCGAAGTCTTCGAAAATCGGGCGTTCAAACAGGCTGTGGTCCTGCTGCGGGTCGTGGGGCATGGGGTCGTCTTACGTCAGGTACAGTATGGTATCGCGGCGCAATTTTGCGCCACGACGGGCGTTGGGTCAATCATCCGTATGGGTCAATTTCGGCACATCGGAGGCGCCAGCGGAGCCACGACCGGAGAGCGAGGGGTTCTCCATAAAGAAGCGGTGGCAGTTGAAGGCAAATTCGCCTTCGGGGACCGGCGTGCGGTCAAAGCTGCCATCGGCGTTCATCACCCAGCTCTGCGCCACATCGGCCATATTGGCGGCCATCACTTGGGACATGATCTGCGCTTTTACCGTGGCGTTTTTAACCTCTACCAGTGTTTCCACGCGACGGTTGAGGTTGCGGCCCATCCAGTCAGCCGATGACATGAAGACCCGCGCCTTTTTGTTGGGCAGGTCTTGACCATTGGCAAAACAAACCAATCGTGAGTGTTCGAGGAAGCGTCCAACTACGGATTTCACGCGGATGTTCTCAGACAGGCCTTTGATGCCCGGACGCAGGCAACAGATGCCGCGTACGACCAAGGAGATTTTCACGCCGGCCTCGGAGGCGGTATAAAGCGCGTCGATGACTTCGGCTTCAACCAACGAGTTCATCTTGGCCCAGATTGCTGCGGGTTTGCCTGCACGGGCGTTTTCAGCTTCCTGCGCGATCAGTTCCAACAGCTTTGGCTTTAGGCTGATGGGCGAAATCGCGAGATTTTCGAGCGTGTCGGGTTCGACGTAACCTGAGAGATAGTTGAACACGCGGTTGGCGTCGCGCCCCAGGGCCGCATCACAGGTGAAGAGGCTGACGTCGGTATAAATTTTGGCCGTGATTGGGTGATAGTTGCCGGTGCCGTAGTGGGTATAGGTCACCAGCTTGTCACCTTCGCGGCGCACAACGGTAGAGATTTTAGCATGGGTTTTCAAATCGAGGAAACCATAAACCACATGCGCCCCCGCGCGTTCCAATCGGCGGGATTGGCGGATGTTGGCAGCTTCGTCGAAACGGGCTTTCAGCTCGACCAGAGCGGTGACGGACTTGCCGTCTTCGGCGGCCTCGCACAAGGCGCTGACGATAGGAGAGTCTTTGGACGTGCGGTACAGTGTCTGTTTGATCGCGACTACGTTGGGGTCGCGTGCGGCCTGTTGCAGGAAGCGCACCACCATGTCGAAAGTCTCGTAGGGGTGGTGCAGCAGCATGTCTTTCTGCTGGATCGCGGCAAACATATCGCCGTCAAAGTCCTGCACCCGTTCTGGCACACGCGGCGCAAAAGACGGCCACAGCAGGTCTGGACGGGTGTCCACAACCATTTCCTTGAGGTCAGCGAGGCCAATCATGCCGTCGATGTCGACCACTTCGTCGCCGGTGACCTCCAGCTCTTCCATGATCAGCTTTTTCAGGCTGGACGGCGCATCTGCGGTGATTTTCAGGCGCACCACTTCGCCGCGACGGCGGCGTTTGAGGGCCACTTCAAATTCACGCACGAGGTCCTCGGCTTCGTCTTCGACCTCCAGATCACTGTCGCGCAAAACGCGGAAGGCGCAGTGGCCTTTGGCTTTGTAGCCGGGGAAGACGCTGTCCAGATGCAAGATCAGAAGTTCTTCGAGCGGCAGGGCGCGCAGGGTGCCGTCCGGGGAGGGCAGGAAGACAAAGCGGTCGATCTGGTGGGGGATCGGCAAAAGCGCCTTGAGGCTGCGTTTGTTTTTTTTGCGTTCCAGTTGCAGCGCCAACGAGAAACCGGTGTTCGGGATAAACGGGAAGGGATGCGCCGGGTCGATGGCCAGCGGCGACAACATCGGGAACACGCGGTTCATGAAGACATCTGCCAGGAAGTCGCGGTCTTCGTCGGTGAGCGCATCGCGTTGCAGGATGTGGATGTCTTGGGTTTTGAGCTCGTCACGCAGGCTGTTGAACATGCGCTGCTGTTCTTGCAGCAGGTTGCGAGCGTCGGCGTTGATCAGGACCAGTTGTTCGGCCGGCGACAGGCCGTCCTGTGCCGGATTGTTGTGGCCTTCGCGGACCAACTCGCGCAGACCGGCAACGCGGACGGTATAAAATTCGTCCAGGTTGGTGGCAGAGATCGACAGGAACCGCAGGCGTTCCAGCAGAGGCACGCGCGGGTTTTCGCTTTCTTCCAGCACACGCCAGTTGAAGCTGAGCCAGCTCAATTCGCGGTTGAAGAAACGGTCCGGGCCGCTGGGGTCCAGATCGGGCAATGCGACGGGTTCGGGGAAATCGGATTTCAAAAAGTCAGCTTGGGTCATGTCACTCTCATGCCATTGGCAGGTAACGAGAAGATGACTTTAGGCGGGAAAGTGCGGAGGGTCCAGAGAGCTGCGCAGGGCAGGGTGTCGCGGGTGGGATCAGTCCCGCTCCAGAACCCGTTTGGCAAGGGCCTTGGTGATAGGGCGTTTTTCGCTGAGAGACAGCTGATCAAGGGCTTCGACAACATGGGCGACGTTCGCAAAGCTGCGGTCCATGTTTTTGGCGATATAGCTCAGCACGTCGGGGGTGGGCATCAACTGCCGGTCGCCAAATTGTTTGGCCATTACCGCCATCAGCAGCACGTCGTCGGGTTGGTCCAACGTGGCGACGGTGGTGCCTTGCATGCGCGATAGCAGGTCGGGCAGGGTCAATCCCCATTGCAGCGGTGCGCCCACGCCGGTGAGCAGGAGCGTGTTGCCCTCGGCCAGGGTCAGGTTGTGCAGGTGGAACAGGGCGGTTTGTGTTTCCGGGGCGTTGGCGATCAGATGCACGTCTTCCACCGCGACGGGCGTTTTTGCCAAACCGGGCACATCGTCTTTGGTGAGGTCGGCGGCCGACACAACTTGTGCGTTTGCTAGCGCTGCCCAAACTTGTGTGAGGTGGGTTTTGCCTGCGCCTGCTGGGCCGGACAACACCAATTTGCCACCTGCCCAATTCGGCCACAGATCCACTAAGCCAAGCGCCATGGCATTGGCCGGGCTGACAAAGAAATCATCACGCCCAAGGGCTGCCCGGACGGGCAGGTCGAAGTTCAGCTGCTCAGCCATGTGGAGTTATTCGGCGTCCTGTGCGCTTGCTTGGTCGGTCTCGCTGCGCCCTTTGTAGAGCGTGGAGGACATGTATTGTCCGGTGACAAAACGTGCAAGCACTCCGAGTGCTGCGGCGACTGGAACGGCAACCAACATGCCGACAAAGCCGAACAGCGCGCCAAAGACCGACAAGGCCAACAACAGCCACACCGGGTGCAGGCCCACGGATTTGCCAACCAGTTTTGGCGTGAGAACATTGCCTTCGATCATTTGGCCGGTGGCAAAGATTGCCGCAACAAGGCCAATCTGCAGCCAGTCTCCCCAGAACTGGAAGAGCGCGAGGCCAATGGCCAGGGCGCCGCCGATGAGGGCGCCCAGGTAGGGGATGAAGGTCACAAGACCTGCGATGAAGCCCACCACAAGGCCAAAGTTCAGCCCCACAATGATAAGCGCCACAGCGTAGTAGGTGCCAAGGATCAGGCAGACAGTGCCCATGCCGCGCACAAAGGAGGCCAGGGTTTTGTCGATGTCTTTTGCCAGGCGGCGGATGGTGGGGGCGTGGTCGCGGGGCAGGAGCGAGTCCACTTCGGCCACCATACGGTCCCAATCCAAAAGAAGATAGAAGGCCACAACCGGTACAATCACCAGCAGGACGACCACATTGATGAGCGACGCTGCGGAGCTGAGGGCCGTTTGGACAAAATCCCCGCCACGTTCCTGCAGGAAGTCACCAACCTTTTGCAGCGATTGGTGCATCATCGAGTCCGGCTGCAACAGGCTTGGGAAGCGTTCCGCAACAAAGGCACGCAGTTGGGCAAAGGCCTCGGGCAGAATTTTCACCAGCTCCTCGGTTTGCTGGATCAGGGATGGGATGATCGCAAGGATGCCGATCACAAAAATCAATACGCCGAAGAGTGTGATGACAGTTGTAGAGGCGGCGCGGGACAGGCCTTTGGCCTCCAGCTTGTCGGCCAGCGGGTCGAGGAAGTAGGCGATGGCGCCGCCCAGAACAAAAGGCAGCAAAACATCGCCAAGCGCCCAAAGCACAACGGCAAAGACAACTACAAAAATTCCCCAGAACTGAAACTGTTTGTGGGCGGGAAGGGCCATAAGCGCTGCACTCCGGTCTGTCGCGTTGCGCATAGTGATCGCGCAAGCGGACAAGGGTTGCAAGCCTTTGACGTCGTTGGCGTGTTAGCGTGTGGTTAATGCGCAGAGATCCGCGCGCCGGATCGGCTTGGCTAGGCAATGGTCAAAGCC
Organism: Shimia sp. MIT1388; assembly: GCF_047124445.1. Taxonomy (GTDB): domain Bacteria; phylum Pseudomonadota; class Alphaproteobacteria; order Rhodobacterales; family Rhodobacteraceae; genus Shimia. The sequence goes on from NZ_CP138921.1 coordinate 274,208, forward strand.
TGCATCCAGATAGCTGGCGATGTGTTCCGGGAAGACATTGGCGGTGACGGCGACCATCCTGGGCTGGGCCGCATCGTCGTCTCTGGCGCGCAATGTGCGGGCGATTTGGTCTCCGGTCATGTCAGGCATGCGGATGTCAATAAACAGGGCGTCAAAAGTCTCCGACAAAGCGGCCTGAAGAGCTGCGTTGCCGTTGGAGACGCAGACAACTTCCGCCCCCATGCTTTCGAGCATACGGGACAAAACCATGCGATTCACCGGGCTGTCGTCGGCGACAAGGGTGCGCTGACCCGCAAAGGCATTGGCCATTTTGGCATGGCGCAGGTCTTTTTCATTAACTTCGTGTGCCACGGGCATCGGCACCCAAGTTGTGAAGGTGGTGCCTTTGCCTGGCGCGCTGTCGACTTCGATCTGCCCCTGCATCAGGGTGATCAGACGTTGCACAATCGGTAGGCCCAGTCCCGTGCCGCCTTTGCGGCGGGCGACGGTGGTGTCGGCCTGCGCATAAGCGGAGAAGACTTCAGACAGTTGCTCGGCACTCATGCCGCAGCCGGAATCGGTGACCGTTGCGCTGATCGTATCCGGTTTGGCTTCCAAAGACACGTGAATGGTGCCGCTGTCAGTGAACTTCACCGCGTTGCTCAGCAGGTTGCCCAACACCTGGCGCAGGCGGAACTCGTCCCCCAGACGGGGGGCGCCGTTTTCGGTGTCGCTGGCCTCGACCACCAATTTGACCCCTTTGCACTCTGCCGAGGCGCGGTGCAGGGCGATCACATCCACCACAGCGGCGCGCAGATCAAACGGGCGTTTTTCCAGATCGAGTTTTCCGGCGTCGATTTTGCTGAGGTCAAGAGAATCGTTCAGCGTGCGCAGCAATCCCTGCGTGGAGCTGTCCATGGTTTGCAGCAGTTCTGGTATGGCGTCGCCCAGAGGAGCGTCCTCCAGTTCTGCTGAGAGTAGGTCCATAGATCCGATGATGCCGTTAAGAGGCGTGCGAATCTCATGGGCCATATGTGCGAGAAAGTCCTCGCGCGCGCGGGCAGCCTCCTCGGCCTCGGATTTTGCAATTTCGGCGGCGCGAAGCGCGTGCTTTAGCGCGATCTGCTCGTTCACGCACAGGGCAAGTTGGTGCAGCTTTTGCTGTTCCTCCCGGCTCCAATCGCGCGGTGTGTCGTCGATGGCGCATAAGGCGCCGATGCAGGTGCCGTCCGGTAGGCTGATCGGCATGCCGAGGTAGGCAATGATGTTGAGCGCATCCACTGCGCCATTGTGTTTGAGCACCGGATGTTCGCGCGCGTTTGCCACAACAAGTGGCTGGTCGCTGGCGCGGACGTGTTGGCAAAAAGAATGGCTGAGCGGGGTTTGACGCGCGGTGGCCCAGGGTTCCGGCAGGCCGAGATGGCTTTTGAAATACTGTCGGTCGCGGCTGGGTTGAACAATGGATACCATCGCCACCGGCACGTTCATCACAGTGCGGGTGAGGCAGGTCAGATTGTCAAATGCCGACTCGAACTCTGCGTCGACAAGTCCGAGGTCCGTCAACAGCCCGTCATCTGCGGGTTTGGGATCAATTCTTGATGCCACCGAAGTGTTCATAGTCCAGCTCACTTGTTACCAATCAGAAGGGGCGCAGAAGTCATCGCTGCGAGATCTGCACCGTGATGTGGCCTGCCTGTCGACCAAAACACGGAATGTAAAGTTCCCAAGCGAACGCAAAGAGCGCCCCTCCCAAGTTTGATCAAAAGGCAAAAGCGTTAACAGCGGCCTAATTTATCGTGTGCCATTGTAAATTCTTTTTCGCTTCGCGGGTGGGTTTGTAAATCTTCCGATTGGTGGCCAGGAGGTCAAGCCCATCTTGATCACGCTGCATGGCTTGCCTCGCCAGCCTGATTGGGCTAGCCCAAGGCAGATGTTTTGAGACGGCTGTTCCATACGTGGGCAGCCCAAGCCGAGAGAGTGAGTGCCGATGCGCCTGTCCCGCTATTTTCTGCCTGTGCTGAAGGAAACCCCTGCAGATGCACAGATTGTCAGCCACCGTTTGATGCTGCGTGCAGGCATGATCAAACAGTCCAGCGCGGGGATTTATTCCTGGTTGCCGCTGGGCTTCAAAGTGCTGCGCAAAATCGAGAATATTGTGCACGAAGAGCAGATCCGCGCGGGCCACATTCCGATGCAGATGCCAACGCTGCAGTCGGCGGAGCTTTGGAAAGAGAGCGGGCGGTATGATGCCTACGGCGAAGAAATGCTGCGCATCAAGGATCGCCACGATCGGGACATGCTCTACACGCCCACCGCAGAAGAGCTAATCACCGATATTTTCCGCAGCAATGTCAGCTCTTACAAAGACTTGCCGCTGACCATGTATCAGATTCAGTGGAAATTCCGCGACGAGATCCGTCCGCGTTTTGGTGTGATGCGGGGCCGCGAATTCTACATGAAAGACGGCTATAACTTCGATCTGAGCAAAGAAGACGCGCTGCACGCGTACAACCGCCACCTGGTGAGCTACCTGCGCACCTATGAACGTATGGGGCTTCAGGCGATCCCGATGCGCGCGGATGGTGGGCCTATTGGGGGCGACTATACCCATGAGTTCCTGGTGCTGGCCGAAACCGGTGAGTCGGAGGTGTTCTACGATTCCGCAGTAACTGACCTGACCTTTGGCGACCGCGAGATTGATTATGACAGCGTTGAGCAGTGTCAGGGCGTTTTGGAGGAGTTCACCACCAAATACGCACGCACTGATGAAACGCATGACGAAGCGTTGTTTAACGAGGTGCCTGAAGAGCGCCGTCGCACCGCGCGGGGCATCGAAGTCGGGCAGATCTTCTATTTTGGCACCAAGTACTCCGACGCGCTGGGCGCACAGGTGCAGACTGCCGAAGGTGAGAAAGTTTCTGTGCACATGGGCAGCCACGGCATTGGCGTGAGCCGTCTGTTGGGCGCGATCATCGAAGCCAACCACGACGACAACGGCATCATCTGGCCGGAAGGGGTCACCCCGTTCCACGCCGGTATTGTGAACCTGAAGCAAGGCGACGCGGAGGCCGATGCGGCTTGTGAGGCGCTGGAAAAGGCGCTGGTGGGCGCGGGGCTGGAGCCGCTGTATGACGACCGCAAAGAACGCGCGGGTGGAAAGTTTGCCACTATGGATCTGATTGGTCTGCCATGGCGCATCACCGTAGGTCCACGTGGGTTGAAAAACGGTGTCGTTGAGCTGACTAGCCGTCGGACGGGTGAAAGCGAAGAGCTGGCGCCAGAAGCGGCAGTGGCTAAGCTGATCGAGATCTATGCGGATCACCGCGTGACCGGTCTCTGATCCAAGCGCTGCGACGGATTGAATATAGAAAGGCCCTCGCGACGTGCGAGGGCCTTTTTTGTTTATGCGGCAACGGTTTGCGCTGGCTCACGCACTGGCAGGGATTGCAGCACGGCAAATGTGAGCTCGATCACGAGGAAGCCCCAGATCAGCGGGCTGGCGCCGTTGAGCACAGCGTTCAGCATCCAGGCGGAGAACAGCCAGCGGCCGACGGCGTCGTAGCGGGCGAGTTGGGGATTGTTCAGGCGAAGGCGGACGACGGACCAGACGAACACCACGGACCCCGTGAAGTTGGCAAAGAGAATGGCGTAGGTGTTGGGTTCCGGCAGCGGAGCAAGACCAGCGGCGGCATGGGCGCTGTTCATGGCGCTCCAGAACAGGCCGAGTGTCAACGGTGTCATATAGGGCCAGGTGATCAGCAGATCATACCAAGACGAAATCCGGTACAGGCGGTGAAAAGCGGTGGGTGACATGGTGCATCCTTTGTCAGTTGCGTTGGATGCGGGGAGGTGTAAACCTTGGAGTTAGGTCCAGGGTCAAGGAGAAAATGATGCGGATTGGGGCGTTGGCCGAGGCGAGTGGCGTGAGCCGGGACACGTTGCGATATTATGAAAAACAAGGGCTTATCCGCGCGGACCGGTGGCCAAACGGCTATCGCGACTACCCCGAGGGCATGGTCGAGATGGTGCGTCTGATCCGGCAGGGGCAGTCGTTGGGCTTTTCGCTTAAAGAGATCGGCGCCTTGGTGCAGGGGCTTGGCGGCGGGTTGTCGCAGGCCGAAGTGGAGAGCCTGTTGCGTGGCAAGCTGGCGGAGATTGATGCGCGGATGCAAGAACTTAGCAACCTGCGGGCGGTGGTGGCGCGGCGGTTGGCAGAGGCGTGCCCGTTGGGATTGGATGCGCCGGGATCGCTTGACCCTAAGCGGGTGGCCTCATAGGGTCGCGCCAACCAAGAACCGGAGCAGTTATGGCAGGTCGTACAGCCCCTTTTTCCCGTTTTGAATGGATGATCGCCTGGCGCTATTTGCGCGCTCGCAAAGCTGAGGGCGGGGTCAGCACGATGACCTGGATCAGCCTGATTGGCATCACCTTGGCGGTGTTTGCCTTGATCGCCACTTTGGCCGTACGGGCGGGGTTTCGGTCTGAATTTGTCGGGACAATCTTGGGTGCAAATGCCCATGTAACCGTCTATCAGAGCGGAGAAATTTCCGAGACCGGTGTGATTGATCGCACCATCAAAGACTTTGATGTGATGGCGGCAAAGCTGCGCGATGTGCCTGGCGTGACGCGAGCAGCGCCGCTGGTTAAAGGGCAGGTCATGGGCAACCTGCGCAGTCGCAATGCCGGGGTCGAAGTCTTTGGCATGCGGGCGGAGGATTTGGCGGAGCTGCCGCGGATTGCGGACCCCACCACCAGTGACGGCGACATCGGGCGCTATAACGAAGGTATCGCAATTGGCTCTGGCGTGGCGCGCGAGCTGGGTGCGCGGGTAGGGGATCGCATCAAATTGATCTCGCCCAATGGGGTGAAAACCGCCTTTGGCACCTCACCTCGGATCAGCAGCTATGAGGTGGTCTACATCTTCTCAGCCGGGCGTTATGATATTGATCGCACACGGGTTTATCTGCCTTTCACCGAGGCGCAGCTGTTCTTTGATCGCGATGGCGTGGCCGACGAAATCGAGGTCATGGTGGCGGAGCCCGAAAAGGTGGAGGCGCTGGCGGTGCCATTGATGATGGCGGCCGGGGATCGCGCGCTGGTATGGACTTGGAAACAGGCGTCGGGCGGGTTTCTCAATGCGCTGGAAGTGGAGGACAATGTGATGTTTGTGATCCTCTCCATTCTGGTGCTGATCGCCACGATGAACATCGTTAGTGGCTTGATTATGTTGGTGAAAAACAAAGGACGTGACATTGGCATTCTGCGCACCATGGGGTTGACGGAAGGCTCTGTGCTGCGGGTGTTCTTTATCTGCGGGGCCTTCACCGGCGTGTTGGGCACGGTGTTTGGTGTGGCCTTGGGATGCCTGTTCGCGCTTTACATCGATCCTATTTTTTCCTTTGTAAACGTGCTCTTAGGCGGCGAGGCCTGGGACCCGTCGATCCGGGGCATCTATCGATTACCAGCGAAGTTGGAGTTTGGCGATGTGATGTCGGCCATGAGCCTGTCGCTTGGGCTGGCCTTTGTGGTGACAATTTTTCCGGCACGTCGGGCGGCGCGGATGAACCCTGTGGAGGCGCTGCGCTATGAATGATGTTGTGCTGAAGCTTAGTGGCGTAGAGAAGTTATATAACAAAGGCTTAGCGGGCGAGATCCATGTTTTGCGTGGGGCGGAACTCTCGCTGAAAGCCGGGGAAATGGTGGCGCTTGTAGCGCCGTCGGGTGCGGGGAAATCGACGCTTTTGCACATTGCGGGATTGCTGGATGAAGCGGGCAAAGGCAGCGTGGAAATTGGCGGGCAAATCCTGAGCGGAAAGTCGGATCGGCGGCGCACCAGAGCGCGGCGGGAGGACATTGGGTTCGTTTATCAGTTCCACCATTTGTTACCGGAATTCAGTGCCTTAGAGAATATTGCGCTGCCGCAGATGGCCAATGGGGTGAGCAAATCCGATGCTGAAAAGCGCGGCAAGGAGTTGTTGCAATCCGTGGGAGTGGCGCATCGCGCGAAACACCGGCCTGCGGAGTTGTCTGGTGGGGAGCAGCAGAGGGTGGCGTTTTGTCGGGCTTTGGCCAATAAGCCACGGATTTTGTTGGCAGATGAGCCGACGGGTAATCTCGATCCGGCGACCAGCGATCAGGTGTTTGACGCGCTGATGACGCTGGTGCGGGAGACCGGATTGGCAGCCTTGGTGGCGACCCATAATATGGAGTTGGCGGCGCGGATGGATCGGGTTGTGCGACTGGAAAACGGGGTTTTGGTGGACGGCTAAGCCCGCCCTGTTGCGCAAGATGTTAACGCCACAAAGCGCGCCAAATTCACGTCGGTATTCTGTCGGTATCGCGGCTGTTTCGCGGTGGTGGGGCTTTTGTGGTGCCATCAAAGGTAACCACAAGGTGCGCAGGTGTTGCATGGGGGCAAAGCGCTTGCATCTGTGCGTGGGACGGGCAAGCTGACCTCATGACAAACGGGACATCGGTTCAGGAAGATCAGACGCGGGCGGCAGAGCGCCGTGCCAAAGGTGAATTTGTGCGCGGGGTGAGCGGGTTTCGCCATGCGATTGGCGATCCGGGGTTTCCGCCCGAGCCGGGGCGGTATCATTTGTTCGTGGCGTTGAACTGCCCCTGGTGCCACCGGGTGACGCTGGCGCGGGCCGTGCTGGGCCTGGAAAGTAGCATCAGCATGGATGTGGCCTTTCCCAATCGCACCGGAGAGGACGATGTGGTTGGGCCAAACCTTTGGGAGTTTGACCCCAGCCGGGTGGCCACGCTGACCGAGAGCACGTTGCCGGAATGCACCGATGAGACTGGGACCGGATTGGGGCTGCGGCTGGCCAAGGAGATTTACCAGCGCGAAGGCTCTGAGGAGCAGTCGGTGCCGATCCTCTATGACAAGGTTTCGGGGCGGATTGTGAACAACGAAAGCGCGGAGATTTTGCGCATGTTAGACCGCCATGCGGCAGCGCTTGGCAGCACCGTACCGGACAGCGCGCGGGTGCGGTTGGTGCCGGAGGACGCCGGGATGGTGGCGACCGTTGATGCGCTCAACGCGCAGATTTATGTGGCGATCAACAATGGCGCCTATAAAGCGGGGTTCTCGTCTGATCAAACTGCCTATGCGCAGGCGTTTGAAGCCTACTTTGCGGCTTTGGAGGCGTTGGAGGTTTTGTTGTCAGATGGGCGGGCATTTTTGGCAGGGAACGCGTTCACCGAGGCGGACCTGCGGTTGTTCCCGACGCTCTATCGGCATGACCCGGTGTACTATGTGCGCATGAAGCTGAACGGGGCGCGGATTTTGGACTATCCACATCTGTGGCGTTGGCTGTGTCGAGTCTATGCGATGGACGGTGTCGCTGCGGCTGGGTCGTTGGTGCATTGCCGTCAGGGCTATTTTGGCCGGTCCTGGAATGGGGTTGTGCCCTTGGGGCCGGTGAAGCCGATGGCCTATCCAGAGGCCTATCGGCATCCGGAGTTGGCGGATCAGGGCACGTAGAAGGTTGCCGTGGCGGTGGCGACCGCTTTGTCCGCGGGCAGGGCGGTCATGGTGGCACGGGCGAAGATCAGCGCTTTGCCGGCGCGGACGATCTCTGCGTCACAACGGATCAGATCGCCGGTGCCGGGGCGCAGGAATTGGATGTCGAGATTGGTGGTGGCGACCGGCGTGAAGGCGTCGAGGTGTCCGAAGCAGGCAAACACCATGGCGGTGTCGGCCATCGCCGCGAGCGCCTGACCGGATATGATGCCGCCAATGCGGGTGAGCTCTGCGGTGATCGGCATGGTGAGCGTGGCACCGGTTGGCGAAATCTCTGTAATGGTGAGGTCAAGCGCCTGCACCCAAGGGGCGAAGCCTTTGGCAAGCATGGCTTGGGCGTCGGTTGCTGTGAGAGGCATGGGCGGCGTCTATTTTGGTGGCTTGGAGAATACTGCGGTACGGTGTGGGCCAAACCTGTGATTGTGCCAATTGCTGCGCATTTGATCATACGTCAATTGGCGGGCGCGAGAGGGCGCCATATTAGGGTCCCTTACAAAAACGACCTGTTTGGCGTCGTCAAATCCAATTAAAACAAAGGTATGGCCTGGTCCTTGATGGACATCGATCATGACGGGGCGGCCCTTTTTTAGGCTGCGTTTAATATCTGCGAGGCCTTTGTTGAAGCCCGCGTTTGTCTTGGGGTAACTTCGGATATCCCAACGGTGACCCAAGGTGCGTAGACCTTTTTGCAAGTCTACAAAATAGGTAAATGTCCAATTTTGTTTGTCTTTGGGCTTATGGGATTCCGCGCGGTTCTTGATTTCTGTCTGGGACGTTGGTTGTCCGTAGTAACCGAGGATCATACTTGCCGAGCTGGGTACACAGTAGTCTGGTTTTTGGCGAACATGCGGGACGTCCAAGAGGACCAGTGTTTGCGTGATCGTCGGCGACGGGAGTTTTCGTTTGGGGATTTCGCCTGTTCGTGCACCAAGCTCCGCGTTGGCCCAGCTTGCGCTGAGTGCCAAAAGGAAGATGAGAATTGGCCGGCAGCCCATGTGCGGTCTCCCCCGTAACAATACCTTGTCAGGGTGGCGCGAAACCGTTGTTGGGTCAATTGGCGTTGTTGGGATGTTGGCGTGGGGGCTGGGAAAGGCTACCAGAACTGTGGATCGTTGAGCGCGGCGACGCAGCTTGGGGTGCCTTTCAGTGGCGTGAGCGGGGCGTCGGTGAGGGATTGGCCGATCCAGCGGTGCGGGAAGCTGAGTGGCTGCGGGGCAGGGGCGGTGTCTTCCGTGAGGGGCTCAAAGCCGGTTTTGCCGTAGAACACCGGGCTGCCGTAGGTGATCGCCACCTCTGCGCCTTGGTCGCGTAGGGTGGCGAGGGCGTGGGTGATGAGTGCTTGGCCAATGCCTTCGCCGTGGCGCTGGGTGGTGACGGCCATCGGAGAGAGCAGCACCACGCGGCGCGGGTCTTCGGAATAGGGCAGCGGGGAGAACAGCACGGCGGCCACGAGGGTGCCGTTGTCTGTGGCGGTGAAGACCTGGGTGCCGGCGGCGGCGCGGTCTCGCAAGAGATTTGTGACCAGATCGCCGATCAGCGCGCCTTCGGCTTCGCCTTCAGAGGCGGCAAAGGTTGCTGCGAAGAGTTTGATAACGGCGTCGGCATCGGGCGTGAGGTCTTCGGCGTAGATCATGGGAGCTCTCCTTGCGGCACGGCACGGTTGTGTCACGCGCTATGATCCGGATCAAGGCAAGTGGGGGCTTCATATGGCAGACTTGGCGCAGTGGGGGCGAGCAACGCGGGCCAGCGGTCCGCTGTAGCAGAGGAGGACGTTGTGATGAAAACGGGTCTGAGTGCGCTGGCGGTCACTTTGATGGCGGGCGCCGGTTTTGCGGAAAATGTGGATGAGGGGGCGGCGCTCTATCGGACGCACTGCGCCACCTGTCATGGCATTGATATGGATGGCAACGGGCCGATGGCGGGCGTCTTGCTGATCAAGCCGGACAACCTGTTGACTCTGAGTCAGGAGAACAACGGGCAGTTTCCTTTGGTACGGGTGATCAAGCGCATTGACGGGCGCGACCCGCTGGTGAGCCATGGCAGCCCGATGCCAGTGTATGGCGATTTCTTTGAAGGTGTGGATGTGGCGCTCAAGACACCCACAGGGCAGCCGATCATGACCTCGCAGCCGGTGGTGGAACTGGTGGCCTTTTTGCAGAGCGTGCAGCAGTAGTGCCTAGAGGCTCATGGCGAGCACGCGGCTGATTTCGGTCAGGCTGCGGCCGGATTGGTCCATCCAGATGTTAAACGCCTCTTGCACCTTTTTCATTGCGCCTTTGGAGGTGGGTTGTTTGTCGATCACACCTTCGGCGATCAGGCGGGCGACCACGTCGCGGGAGAGGATAAAGCTGTCTTTGCCTAAGAAGCGCAGGGCATATTGCCCGGTGGCACCGCCGATGCGAGAGCCGCCTTTTTCCATGAACTCCAGCTGATTGACGTAGTCGGTGCTGGCCCAGCTGCCGAGGACTTGGCCCGCGCCGCCGTCCGCGCGCAGGGATTGGATGAAGTGGGCGTTTTCCAGCACTGTGCGGATTTTGGGGCCGTTGCGCACGATGTCGGTGTTGGACATCAGGCGGTCCATGTCTTCGTCGTGCATGAAGGCACAGCGGTCGACGTCAAAGCCATGGAAGGCGGCTTCAAACCCGTCCCATTTGTTTTCGATGACTTTCCAGTTGAAGCCCGCCTGAAAGACGCCCTTGGTGAATTGTGCCAGCCAGCGGTCCTCGGGGATCTGCGCGAGCTCTTCGGCGGATTTGGGTTTTGTGAGCAAAGCTTCGAGCGCGTCGGCGCCGCCTTTGCGCTCGGCGGAGATGGCGAAGAGGTCGTCGAAGCTGCGCATTTTGGTGGGTCCTGTTATTTGACAGTGTAGGTGGCGAGAAGGGGTTTGAGAAACGCGACCGCGTGTTGAACCGCAGGGCGGGTTTGGGCGCGCTTGGACACAAGCAGGGCAAATCCGCCGGTGTCGATTCCAATCTCGCTTACGCGGCAGAGCAAGCCGCCTTTCAGTTCTTCCTGAACAAGGCTGGGTGTGACAATCATGGCGGCCTTGCCGGTCAACACCGACAACATGCCCAGGCGAAAATCTGTTTGCCGATAATACGTGAGGGCGGATGAGGGCGTTAGGCCGGCTGTCTGAAACCATTGGTCCCATCGTTCTTTTCGATACGAATACATCAGGTCCAAAGCGCTAAGGGCCTTCAGTTTCTTCTCCGGGCTGTCATCTTCTTGCACAAGAGAGCTGGAGACGTAGGGGTGCATGACTTCCTGGCTGAAGATATGCATGTCTTTGGTCTGGTTTTCGTTTGAGACAAATCGAACCGCCAGATCAAAATCACTGTTGTCCAGATCAATCACGTCCGCACTGAGTTCCGCGGACAGTTCGAAGTGCGTGTTGGATGCGGCGTCCGATGCCTCCGCCAGCTTCTGGTTCAGCCATTGATGCGCGAAGAAAGGCTCCACACTCAATCTCACCGTCTTGGAAACGCTTGCCGCGAGCCGATCCGTTACCTGCTCCAGATTGGTGAGGATCCGCTCAACCTCGGCATGGTAGGCTTTTCCCAGATCGGTGAGCGTGATGTTGCGCCCCGTTTTGAGGACCAGAGGGGCCTTCAACCATGCTTCCAAGTTCCGTACGTGGCGGGCAACTGATGTGTGGGTTACGCTGAGTTCTTCCCCTGCTTTGGAAAAGCTCGAATGCCGCGCCGTGGCTTCGAAGGCTTTTAATGCGTTGAGCGGAGGAAGGTTGCGCTTCATGTAACGTGTTCTTTTTTTGCTTATATTTTGAGTATTTATTGAAGTTGTTGCAGGGCGCAAGACGATTTAGATTTTAGGGTGCTCCAGAAGTGTTGGGTTTGGGGTTGTTTTGTTGTTTATCAACAGGTTACGCTCGGTTTTGTCGGGGCGTTTGCCGTAAGGGGTGCGCGCTTGGAAGCCGGTTTTGACCAATGTTGAGCGAGTGGTTTAGTGGGTTCTCTCCCTAACGGAGAGCTGGGTCAAAACGTTTGTGATCAAGTAGCGAGTGTCGCGATGCAAAAAAACAAAAACCAGCCTCTGGAGCGGGCGTTCTTGCTGGCAGAAATTGCACAGAGAGCTTTGGAGCGTGCGTCCAATGCCGAGAGCCAGCAAGAACGTCGCCTTGAGTTTCTGTCTTTTCAAGACGCGTGCATTCAGCTTGTCGAGAAGATGAACAGCGTGGAACTGGATGACGCTCGTGTGGAGGCAGCTCGGCGCGGGGAAGACGCTGTGATGGGCCGTCATCAGGAACGCGTCTGATGGTTGTCTCTCGGGGTTTGACGTGGGGACCCCTCGGGCGCTTGCGGCTCAAGCGTCTGCCGGTCAGTGGGTGCTGCCAAACCAAAAGTTTGCATTGAGGTTGCGCATTGCGTCAATCCACGTGTTTAAACACCCGGAGGTTTGATCTTTGACACGAATTGGGTGACAAATACCCCGTTTGTTAAATCGGAGATTGAGTATGCAAAATATTTCTTTTTTTCTTGGGACTTGTTGTGATCGCGGGGGGCGCACAAGCCGCGACCGGTCCGGCGAACGTGCCAGAAGGGTACAAGTGGCTGCCAGGCTATGTTGAGGAGTTTAAGGCGGATGGTACGATTAGCGGCTGGTTCAGCGAGAGTTTGGTGAAATATCCGGATGATTTTGCGTTGTTGGGGCTGAAGGCGTATTTTGACTCCAAAGGCGATAAGGATGCGGCGCGGGCGCTGTTTCAAAAGCGCGGTGGGTCCGCGAAGGATTTTGACGCGGCCATGGCCTGTGCAAAGGTGAAGTAAGTTTCGCCCCTTAGACTTAGGCTGGAAGCCAGTTTGGCTTCCAGTTGTTCCCTCAAAAGCGCCCGCGTTTTGCCGGAGGCACACCTCGGGTTTGACGGGGAGGGGGGGGGCGGTTCACCTCTCGTGAGCGTGCTGCGTAAGGCCCTGCCGGCCAATTGGGCGCTGCCAAATCGGCGATTTGGCAGCTTCAAGTCTTAAGTGAACTGACTTTCGTAAGCTTTGCAGTGGTGCGGAAACAACGTTTTACATTGCTTTGACGGAATACCCAGAACATCAACACGCAGTTCAGTCGTGCCGCCAAAGTCAATTTCCATAAGCACTATGTCTTGAGCGTCTAGTTCTTGTCCCTCGGATGTTAATACTCGCAGGCCGGTCCAGCGTTTTATGGCGGGGTCGCCCTCATCCTGTGGCGGATTGATTTTCGCAAATTGCTCAAAATACTCAGAAGGCGCGACCTTTCCTTCTACGCATCCCATGGGCGGATCGCCACTTTCCAGTTGCGATGTGCCAAGCGGGATTTCGTTAAACCTAATTTCAAACATGGCGTAGATTAAGCGCCTGGTGGGCTCTGACACAAGGTTTTGAAACCGGTGGGCGGTCCCATGGAAATACGCCCCCAATCCCTGCGCCTTTACCTCGCCTTAACCCAAAAATCATTAGGTGCCCTTGCAGCCCCTGTGACCCAATACTAAGACTCTCTTGGTAGGGTCCGACGGGCGGGCCGCAACGCGATCAACAGGCAGGCGATATGAACGACCCTTATGAAACGTATATGAACACCCTTGTGCCCATGGTTGTCGAACAGACCAGCCGGGGCGAGCGCGCGTATGACATTTTCTCGCGTCTGCTCAAAGAGCGCATCATTTTTCTCAACGGTCCGGTGCATGACGGCATGTCGAGCCTGATCGTGGCGCAGCTTTTGCACCTTGAGGCGGAAAACCCGTCCAAAGAGATCAGCATGTACATCAACAGCCCTGGTGGTGTGGTGACCTCTGGTTTGTCGATCTATGACACCATGCAGTACATCAAGCCGAAGGTGAGCACGCTGGTGATTGGTCAGGCGGCCTCTATGGGCTCGCTGCTGCTGACCGCGGGTGAAGCCGGTATGCGCTTCTCCTTGCCAAACAGCCGTGTGATGGTGCACCAGCCGTCCGGTGGCTATCAGGGCCAGGCGACGGACATCATGATCCACGCCGAAGAGACGCTGAAGCTGAAAAAGCGTCTGAACGAAATCTATGTCAAACACACTGGCCGCACCTATGAAGAGGTGGAAGCCGGTCTTGAGCGCGACAACTTCATGAGCCCGGAAGAGGCCAAGGAGTGGGGTCTCATCGATGAGATCGTGGAAAACCGCGCCAAAGGTGATGACGAAGAAAGCTAAGTATTAAGTGCCCGGCGGCGCAAAGACGCCGCTGGGCACTTTCGCATTGTGCCCACTTTGACGCTGGCCTAAGCTGGTTGAGATCATGGGTGGCCCTCTCCAAATGGGGGCAAGATTTGGCCTGAAAGGTAAGACATGTCGAACACGTCCGGTGGTGACAGCAAGAACACGCTTTACTGCAGCTTCTGTGGAAAGAGCCAGCACGAGGTGCGCAAGCTTATTGCGGGTCCAACGGTGTTCATCTGTGATGAATGCGTTGAGTTGTGCATGGACATCATCCGCGAAGAGACCAAGGCCAGCGGCCTGAAATCTTCCGAAGGCGTGCCAACACCGCGTGAGATTTGCGACGTGCTGGACGACTATGTGATTGGCCAGGCCACCGCGAAACGCGTGTTGTCTGTGGCGGTGCACAACCACTACAAGCGCCTGAACCACGCGGCCAAAACCGGCGATATTGAGCTGGCGAAATCCAACATTCTGCTGATCGGCCCAACCGGCTGCGGTAAGACCTTGCTGGCGCAGACGCTGGCGCGGATTCTGGACGTGCCGTTCACCATGGCCGATGCGACCACACTGACCGAGGCCGGTTATGTGGGTGAGGATGTGGAAAACATCATCCTCAAGCTGTTGCAGGCGTCCGAGTATAACGTCGAGCGCGCGCAGCGCGGCATTGTCTATATCGACGAGGTCGACAAGATCACCCGCAAGTCCGAGAACCCGTCCATCACCCGTGACGTGTCCGGCGAGGGTGTGCAGCAGGCGCTGCTCAAGCTGATGGAAGGCACCGTGGCCTCTGTACCGCCGCAAGGTGGCCGCAAACACCCGCAGCAGGAATTCCTGCAGGTCGACACCACTAACATCCTGTTTGTTTGTGGTGGCGCCTTTGCGGGTCTCGACCGGATCATTGCGCAGCGGGGCAAAGGTTCGGCAATGGGCTTTGGTGCCGATGTGCGGGACAATGACGAGCGCGGCGTGGGCGAGATCTTTCAGGATCTGGAGCCGGAAGACCTGCTGAAATTTGGCTTGATCCCGGAATTTGTCGGCCGTCTGCCGGTTCTGGCAACGCTGGAAGATCTGGACGCGGATGCGCTTGTGATCATTCTGACCGAGCCGAAAAACGCGCTGGTGAAACAGTATCAGCGTCTGTTTGAACTGGAAGATGTGCAGCTGACCTTTACCGACGACGCGCTGAAGGCGATTGCCAACCGTGCGATCGAACGCAAAACCGGTGCCCGTGGTCTGCGGTCTATTCTCGAAGAGATCCTGCTCGACACCATGTTTGAGCTGCCAGGTCAGGAGAGCGTGACCGAAGTGGTTGTGAACGAAGAAGCAGCGACCAGCGCGGCGGCGCCGTTGATGATCCACGGCGAAGGCGAGAAAGAGCCTGCCGAGGCGGGCTGAGGTCTTTTGACTGGCTGAGAGAGTTTAGGAAGGCGTCCCGATGGGGCGCCTTTTTTGTAGATTGTCGTACTTCTAGGTTTTTCGGTTTTCGATGTTTGATGCGTTGCCGGTTTAAGATTGCTTGCTTAACCTAATTGCAGTCTTGCCCTGAACTGAGACGCTTACCAGCATGTCTATTTCGAAATTTCGATGAAACCAATCGCGCAGTCCGACCCCTCCCATAATCCTAGGAGTGTTGTTTGAGTTTACAGATCTATTGATACGCCCTTTTAAAACGTTGTCACTAGTTCCCAGGAAAATTTCGATCTGTTCCCCGTCGCCTCCGATTAGCTGTTCGAAGTTAACCCCTACGTTGAAAAAACCTTGTTCATAGTAAGTTTTGCGAAGCAGGAATTGGAACTCATGGATTAGGGTGTCGTGAGTTATTTTGCTCATTGCCTCGTCATTGCAAGAGTGAGCTTTTTTTCTGCATGAGGGGTCGTCTCTGCCTGGTGCAACGACCAACACGCTGGCTGTCTGTGAGTCTCGCCCGTTCCAGGGGGGGCAAATCTTAGTGATGAGGTCATCCTCTAGGCCTGCTGCCAGATCTATACGGAACTCGCCAACACGTAATTGTGCACTATCTACGAGTGCCCATATCTCCACTAAGTTGCCGTCGCAAAGAGCCTCGTGAATTTTGGCGTTGTTCTTGATGTTAGTGGATTGAGTTGGACCCGGGTTTTGATACCCATAGAGGCGTTTTTTTAGTGTTCGCCTTGTTTTCCCTATGTACATGACCTCGTCGTTGACAACGAAGGCGTAAAGAACTCTTTCGGCATGGGCCAATCTTGCAAGATCAAGTTCAATCAAGTTTCCGGTCAAAGTCCATCGGCCGACCTTTTCAAATCCGATATTACCAAGTCGTTCCATTGAGCTTTCCAAGCGGTTTCTTGTCTGGATTGAAAGTTAGGCTTATCCTTTCGCTTTGCCAAGGCGCGGCTTCTTTGGGGTTTTGGCTCAAGGGACACAATTTGGCGCACGAACCGAGGGGCAGGAAGTGAAGCGCTCGCCCCGTGGGGGCGGTTCACCTCTCGGGAGCTTGCGTCGCAAGCCCCTGTCGGCCAATGGGGCGCTGCCGATGCGGAGCATCGGCATAGGGGGACATCATCACATCTCACCACATCAATGTGAACGTGCGTCTCTTGCGCCTCTGTGGCGCGGCTTTCATATCCCTTTGAAAACGTGAGGAGACCTGTGATGGCCAAAGCAACGCTCTATCGGATGGATTTGCCATATTACACCTGTGGCTACGGCACGGCGGCGTTGCAGTTGTTGCAGAGCCATGGGTTTGACATTGACGAACATGTGCTGCGCACGCGGCATGAGACCGATGCCTTCAAAGACAAACATCACGTGACCACCACGCCGCTTGTTTTCATTGATGGCATAAAGATTGGTGGCTTCACTGAGCTGCGCAAGCATCTGAAAGCGCAGAAGAAGCCGTCTAAACGGTTCTGGAAACGCTAAGCCGCATTGACACTCCCGCACCACCGGAGGATGTCTTGGGCAACTTAATTAATGGAGCCTCCCCATGTCTGTACGTCACATCTCCACCGGATCGCCGTTTGAAGAGAAAATCGGGTATTCACGCGCGGTGGTGGCGGATGGCTGGGTCTTTGTGGCGGGCACCACGGGGTATGACTACGAAACCATGACCATGCCTGAGGACGTGGCGGATCAATGTCGCAACACGCTCAACACCATTGGCAAGGCGCTGGAGGAAGCAGGCAGCTCGCTCGATGACGTGGTGCGGGTGAACTACATTTTGCCCAATGGCGACGACTTTGAGAAATGCTGGCCGGTGACCAGTGAGGTGTTTGCCAAAGCCAAGCCGGCGGCGACGATGATTATTGCCAACCTGATGGAAGAGGCGATGAAAATCGAGATCGAAGTCACCGCGCGGGTCTCCAAGTAAGGCGTCGATCATGACATCCCATATTGCCACCGACCGCGCGGCCAATCGGCTGGGCGCAGTTTTTATGGTTGCGGCCATGGCGGGGTTTGCGGTGGAGGATGCGTTCCTCAAGGCGGCGGCGCAGAGCTTGCCAATAGCGCAGGTGATGGTGCTGTTTGGGGCCGGGGGCGCGATGGTGTTTGCGCTGTGGCTGCGGGCGAAATCGCAGCCTTTGGCACCGAAAGAGGTGGTGTCACGCCCGATGCAGGTAAGGGTGGTGTTTGAGATTGTTGGACGCCTGTTTTTTACGCTGTCACTGGCGCTTACGCCGTTAAGCTCGACCACGGTGATCTTGCAGGCCACACCTTTGGTGGTGGTGGCTTTTGCCGCGCTGGTGCTGGGCGAGCAGGTGGGCTGGCGGCGCTGGTTGGCGATTGTGATTGGGCTGGCGGGCGTGGTGCTGATTGTGCGGCCGGGAGGGGACAGCTTTAGCTGGCTGTCGCTGTTGGCTGTTGCCGGGATGCTGGGTTTTGCCGGGCGGGATTTGGCCAGCCGGGCGGCGCCTGCGAGCCTAAGTACCGCTGTTTTGGGGCTCTATGGGTTTCTGGCGATTGTGGTTGCGGGCGCAGCCTATGGCGTGATCTGGGAGCAGGTGCCGTTTCACACTCCGCCGCCTATGGCGTTGTTGTCGGTGGTGGGCGCGGTGGCCTGTGGCGTGTTTGCCTATAGCGCCTTGATGCGGGCGATGCGTACCGGAGAAGTGTCTGCGGTGACGCCGTTCCGCTACTCGCGCCTGTTGTTTGGTGTGGCTCTGGGCGTGGTGATGTTTGGCGAGCGGCTGGACAGCTATATGCTGATCGGCAGTGCGCTGATTGTGCTCTCAGGACTGGTGATCATGTGGCGTGGGCGGGCCGCCGCCAAAGGTTGATTGCATTGCAGCAATGTGCGCGGTTCCGCCACTGGACCTTTGCGGACAAATAGTCCATATGAGGGAAGAATTTGCGGAGACTCCCATGGGCATTCTGAGCACGATCAACAATGTTTTGACCTGGTGGAACGGCGGCACGCTGAACACCAAGCTGTTTACCATGCGCAAAGGCGTGAAGATGGGCGAAGACGAGCAAGGCAACGTCTACTACCGCACCGAAAATGATTCCAAACGCTGGGTGATCTTCAACGGCGAAGTTGAGGCGAGCCGCGTGAGTGCCGATTGGCATGGTTGGCTGCACCGTACCTTTGATGAGGTGCCAAGCCAGAAGCCGCTGAAGCACAAAGAATGGGAAATTCCGCATCAGGAAAACGTGACCGGCACCGCGCTGGCCTATGCGCCTGCGGGCACCATTCGCGCGCATGGCAAAGCGCCGGTGGAACGATCCGACTATGAGGCCTGGAGCCCCGAGTAAGGTTTATGTCCGCGGTTCGTACAGAGACATTTGTCGGCGCTGCTGTGGTGGCTGTGGCTGCCGGGTTCATGCTTTACAGCGCGCAGTTTGCCTCTGTGGGGCAGGGCAGCAGTGGCTATGGGCTCAACGCGTCCTTCCGTTCAATTGAGGGCGTGAGCGTGGGCACAGATGTGCGGCTGGCCGGTGTGAAGATTGGCACCGTAACCGACATTCAGCTCGATCCGCAGACCTTCCGCGCAGAGACCACCTTTAGCGTGCTCGATGGCATTGAACTGCCGGATGACAGCGCGGTGGTGATTTCTTCCGAGGGCCTGTTGGGCGGGAATTTTGTGGAAATTTTGCCGGGCGGCTCGCCGTTCAATTTTGAAGCCGGGGATGAGATCGAGGACACGCAGAGTTCTGTGAGTCTGATTTCGCTGCTTTTGAAATTTGTGAGCGGTGGCGACGATGAGTAAGTGGGCAACCTTGGCTGCGGCGACATTGCTGCCAGTGATGGCACAGGCGCAGGACATCCAGATCGAGATGCTGGAGATCGAGCCGCTCAAATATGAGACGCTGGATATTCCCCTAGGGGACGTCAAAAGCGAGAGCGTGGTGGCTGCCACGGTGGGCAAGGGGGCGTTGCTGCGGGGGCTGGATAAGCTGACCGGGCAGGTGGCGGACTTTGAGCTTGATAACGGCTATTCGGTAAACTTTGGCACGCTGCGCGTGGATATGGCGCAATGCCGTCATCCCAGCGAAAACCCAAATGGCGACGCCTTTGCCTTTATCTCGGTCTATGAGGATCAGGGTTCTGGTGCCAATGTGTTCCAGGGCTGGATGGTGGCGTCGTCACCCGCGTTGAGCGCGCTGGACCATGCCCGCTATGACGTTTGGGTGTTGCGCTGTACGGGCTTGGCTCAGGCGGACGCGGAGAGCACCTCTGAGGGCGACGGCAACGAGTGAGCCGTGATGTCGGCGTCGTGCCGCAGCGCCCATGTCAGCATCTTGTGATAATCCGCACGTGGGATTTCGATCGCCCCCAGAGAGATCAGGTGATCGGTCACAAACTGTGTGTCAAAAAGCGTAAAACCACAGCGGCGCAGGTGCTCGATCAGATAGGCCAGAGCAATTTTCGAGGCGTCGGTTCTGCGGGAGAACATGCTCTCTCCAAAGAAAGCCCCACCAAGGGTTACGCCGTAGACGCCCCCCACCAGTTCATCGCGATCCCAGACTTCCAATGAGTGGGCCTCTCCGCGTGCGTGCAGCGCCATGTAGAGGGCATGAATCTGCGCGTTGATCCAAGTCTCTTCACGGTCGGCGCAGCCTTCCAGCACGCCTTCGAAGTCCGCGTTGAGCGAGACCGTGTAGCCGCCACGCCGGATGCGTTTCGCGAGGCTGCGGGAGATGTGGAAACTGTCGAGGGGGAAGATGCCGCGGCGGATCGGGTCGACCCAGAAGATGTCGGGATCGTCGCGGTTTTCGGACATGGGAAAGACTCCCATGCCATAGGCGCGCATCAAAAGGTCTGGCGTGACCTCACTCATGATGCGCGCCCAAGCAGGATTAGCCCTCAGCCATGTTGGCTTCGAGCCATTTCTCCAACCAGTGAATGTTGTATTCGCCGGTGTGGATGTCTTTTTCCTGAAGTAGGGCGTGGAACAGCGGCGTCGTGGTGTCGATGCCGTCGATGATCAGCTCGCCCAAGGCCCGGTCCAGACGCGCGAGCGCCTCGGCCCGGTCACGACCATGCACGATCAGCTTGCCGATCAAGCTGTCGTAGTAGGGCGGGATGTTGTAGCCGTCATAGAGCGCAGAATCCATGCGTACGCCAAGGCCACCGGGTGCGTGATAGGCGGTGATCTTGCCGGGACGTGGGGCGAACTCTGGCAGTTTCTCAGCGTTGATCCGAACCTCGATGGCGTGGCCGTTGATTTCCAGCTCGTCCTGCTCAAAGGACATGTCCAAGCCGGCCGCAACGCGGATTTGCTCGCGCACGAGGTCCACGCCAAAGATGCCTTCGGTCACCGGGTGTTCCACCTGCAGACGGGTGTTCATTTCGATGAAATAGAACTCGCCGTTCTCATAGAGGAACTCGATGGTGCCGGCACCGATGTAGTTGATTTTGGCAACCGCATCCGCACAGACCTTACCGATCTTGGCACGCTCTTCCGGTGTGATGGAGGGGCCGGGGGCCTCTTCAAAGACCTTCTGGTGACGCCGCTGCAGCGAACAGTCGCGCTCGCCCAGGTGCACCGCTTTGCCTTTGCCGTCACCGAAGACCTGAATCTCGATGTGGCGCGGGGTGGTGAGGTACTTTTCAATGTAGACCTCATCGTTGCCAAAGGCGGCTTTGCCTTCCGCACGGGCGGTCATAAAGGCGCTTTCCATGTCCGCAGCCGTTTGGGCCACTTTCATACCGCGACCACCGCCACCAGCGGTGGCTTTGATGATCACCGGATAGCCCATCTCTTCGCCAAGCTTCTTGGCGGTGGCCAGATCTGGCACGCCACCATCCGAGCCAGGCACGCAAGGCACGCCCAGTTTGATCATGGTGTCTTTGGCGGTGATTTTGTCGCCCATGATGCGGATGTGTTCCGCAGTGGGGCCGATGAAGGTCAGGCCGTGGTCTTCGATGATCTGCACGAAGTTGGCGTTTTCGCTGAGGAAGCCATAACCCGGGTGGATCGCTTGCGCGCCGGTAACTTCGCAGGCGGCGATGATGGCCGCCATGTTCAGGTAGCTGTCGGTGCCGGGGGCCGGGCCGATGCAGATGGCCTCATCCGCCATGCGCACGTGCATCGCATCGGCATCAGCAGTGGAGTGCACCGCAACCGATTTGATGCCCATTTCGCGGCACGCACGGATCACGCGCAGGGCGATCTCTCCGCGGTTTGCGATCAGGATTTTATCAAACATGAGAATGCCTTACTCGATGATCGCCAGCGGTGCGCCATATTCCACGGTGTCGCCGTCGCCCACCAGAATACGCTTCACGGTGCCGGATTTTGTCGCCGGGATGTGGTTCATGGTTTTCATGGCTTCCACGATCAGCAGGGTGTCGCCCTCAGATACGGTCTGACCCACGGTGGCGAATGGTGCGGCACCTGGCTCTGGTGCGAGATACACGGTGCCAACCATTGGCGAGGTCACTGCGCCCGGGTGGCTGGCAGGATCGTCCTCAGAGGCGGCAGGTGCGGCAGCAGGGGCTGCGGCTGGTGCGGCGGCAGCAGGTGCTGGCGCGGCGGCTGGGGCTGCGACGGCCACGGGTGCAGCGGCTGCGACCACCTGGGTCTGGCGGCTGACGCGGACGTTCAGGCTGTCGTCTTCGCCATACTCGCGCATTACTTCCAGTTCGGTCAGGTCGTTTTCGCGCAGCAGCTCTGCCAAAGCAGAAATAAAGGCCACATCAGAGTCGTGATTTTTTTTGCTCATTTTCCGTTTCTATCCCCTACGCGCTTAAGCGCTGTTGAGTCTTATTGGTTTCCCCTGCGGCGCTTATAGAGAAAAAGCTGCCCCTAGGAAAGCTGAACTGGGGTTCAGATGGGGGGAAATGGACGGAGTTTCCAGCCCCAAATCATCCCTACAGCGGCATTCCGGACAGTTTGGCCACCAATTCGGCCAGTTTGCGGGCATTGAACTTGCGCAGAAGGCGGGCGCGGTACTCTTCGACCGTGCGATAAGACAGGTCCAGCTCCAGCCCGATCTCTTTGGAAGTCATGCCGCGACAGGTCAGAATGGCGACCTGGCGTTCGCGCTGGGTGAGTTCCACAACAGGTCGGTCCTCAGACAGGTCCGCAAAGGACCAAACGCTTTTGTAGAAAGGGTTTTCTGGTGACGTGGACTGCCCACGGACGCGGCACCAGAAGAGTGTTTTGTCCATGCGCTGCATCACACGTTCGTCGCTATAGCGACCGGTGTTGCCCATGGTGGTGTAGACCTTTTTGCCAAGCTTCTGAAAGTCCTCGTCCGAGGCGTAAAAATCGGCGATGGAGCGGTTGGCGCAGTCTTCAGGCACGATGCCAAACATCTCGCCAAACCGCAGGTTCACCCGCTGGATGATGCGGTTTTCCAGAATGCAGAGCCCGACGGGGGCGTGATCAAAGGCGAGGGCGTTTAGTTCCATGGGGCGCAGTGATGGCACAGGCGCGCAGAAAGGGGAAGGCGCAATGAAAAACGGCGCGCCTATTGGACGCGCCGTTTCGTGGTGATTGGTTGTCTTACAGGCCGGAATTGAACCGGTCGCGGGCTGCGCGGCCTGCGTCGGAGTTTTCAAAACAAACCAGTAGATTGTGGTTGGCCAATGGGGTTTCGTGGAACACCAGCGCGTCGGCGTGTTTAGCCAGGCGTGGTTCGGTGGCGAGCATGTGTTCAAACACGTTGCGGTCGATTACTGCGGCGTCCATGCGGCCAGCTGCGACTTTTTCCACGTTGGAGGCATCTGTTGGGCCTGCGTCCACTTTCAGAGAGCCGTCAGCAACCATGGCGTCAAAGCGGGCTTCGTTGATGTAGCCCTCGACCACGCCAATGCGGTAGTTGCCGAGATCGTCGTGGGAGGACCAGCTAAAGGCGTTGTCTTTGCGGTGGATGAAGCCCACCGGGGAGGTGCCAAATGGGGCGGAGTAGACGCAGCGGTCGCCACCTTTTTCAGCGTCTGCACCGGCGTCATAGTATTCCGGGTAAAGGCCCAGGTAGTTTGGATCTTTGGCCGCGAGGTTCACAGCGCGGTTCCATGGGAAGACCTCGGCTACAGCCTCGTCCCCTGCGGCGGCAAAGGCGGCGGTGACCGCGTCCGTTGACGTGCCGGAGCCATCAGCGTTTACATATGGGGGCCATTCCAGCGTGGTCAGTTTGACAGTTTCGGCCGAAGCTGTGGTGGCGAGGGCCGCAAGGGCGGCGGCAAAAAGCGTGGATTTTTGCATGATGACTCCAAAAATTGAATGAGCATTTAAGTTTCAGCATCACCTGAGCATGAGAGTGCTAAAAAGCCGTTACCAATTGGGTGGGGCAAGGACTGGTGGTTTTACGGGATTGCAGCGCGGGCGGTCTTGCGGCTTGCTGAGGTGGGGAGAGGGAGGTCATCGATGAACATTGCGACATGGTTGGTGCGCGCGGCACAGCGCGCGTCGGAGCGGCAGGCGATTTTTGAGGGGCAGCGCTGTGTCGAGACCTATGGAGCGTTTCTGAGCCGCGCGCTGGGGGTGGCGCAGTGGCTGGATGCACATGGGGTGCAAGCGGGTGATCGGGTTGGGGTGTTTATGAAAAACTGCCCTGAGTATCTGATGGCGCTGTATGGCATTTGGGCTGCCGGGGCGGTGGCGGTGCCGATCAACGCCAAGCTGCACCCCAAAGAAGCAGCCTGGATTTTGCAGGATGCGGAGGCACGGATGTGTTTTGTTTCCGCACGCTTTGAGAGCGATCTCTCAGAGGTTTGTGATGTGGCTTGTGCCACCGTGCCAGATACCCGGGTTGAAAGCACAGAGATTGTGGCCCGCGACCCAGACGAACTCTGTTGGTTGTTTTATACGTCCGGCACAACGGGACGGCCCAAAGGCGTGATGATCACCCATCGCATGATTGTGGCCATGGCGATGAGCTATTTTGCCGATGTGGATCAGGTGAGCGCTGAGGATACGGCGCTTTATGCGGCGCCGATGAGCCATGGCGCCGGGCTTTACAATGTGATGCATGTGCTCAAAGGCGCGCGGCATGTGGTGCCGGAGAGTGGTGGCTTTGACGAGGCGGAGATTTTTGATCTCGCCGCGCATTTTGGGCGGGTGCATATGTTTGCTGCGCCCACGATGGTGAAGCGCATGACACAAGTGGCCAAGGCGATGGGGGCCGATGGGGCGGGGCTACGCACCGTCGTCTATGGTGGTGGGCCGATGTATGTGGAGGACATCCGAGAGGCCGTTGATCACTTTGGGCCGGTGTTTGCGCAGATTTACGGGCAGGGAGAATGCCCGATGTGCATCACGGCGTTGAGCAAAGATGAGGTGGCGCGCGGGGATGTGGCTCAGCTGGCGTCGGTTGGTCGGGCGCAATCGGTGGTAGAGCTGGTGATTGGCGGGCCGGAAGGGATTTTGCCTGCGGGCGAGGTTGGGGAAATCCTGGCGCGTGGGGATGCGGTGATGCCGGGATATTGGCGCAACGCGGCGGCCTCGGCCGCGGCGTTGAAAGACGGGTGGCTGCACACGGGCGACTTGGGCGTGTTGGACGCGGCGGGGTATCTGACGCTGAAAGATCGCTCTAAAGACCTGATTATTTCCGGTGGGACCAACATCTACCCCCGTGAGGTGGAGGAGGTGCTGCTCACGCATCCTTCTGTGGTGGAAGTGTCCGTGGTGGGCAGGCCGCACCCGGAGTGGGGCGAGGATGTGGTGGCCTTTGTAGTCTGTGATGGCGCGCTGGATGTGGCGGCGTTGGAGGCGCATTGCCTGACGGAGATTGCGCGGTTCAAACGGCCAAAGGACTATGTGCAGGTGGAGCGCCTGCCGAAGAACAACTATGGGAAGGTGTTGAAGACGGAATTGCGGGGGATGTTGGGATAGTGAGCTAGGCGCCTTGCAGGAGGCAAAAAAAAAAGAGGCCGATCAATCGCCTCCGTCTCCATCTGCTTCGCTGTCCCATAGTCCGCCGGGTTCGGACGGATCTGTGTCAGAGCAGCGCTCGCCCCCGTGCCATTCCACCCAGACGTAGAGACCGTCCTCTCGTTGTCGCAAGGATTTTCGGCGAATGCGGTTGCGATACACAGAAAAGGCGATGAAAGCGACAATCAGGGCGCATTGAAAAGGATCGAATACCCAACCGGTATCCGCGCTGTAGCTCAGCATAAATCATATCCGTGTGTTGTGGAAAAACAGACAGGAGACGTGTCGGTTGGCGGTGCAGGGTCAGAGCTGTCCAACCCCTCCGCATCACATCAACCTGTTTAGTCGTAACTGTCTCATGTCTGACTTCTGGATAGCACGGCGCTTGTAACAGTTTTGCGACATGCTGGGTAGCAAGCCTGTGTTTGATTGTATTTCCAAATCAACTTTGGGGTGAATATCCCAAAGGGCGACAAGAGTTGAAAGGAGGCGTTTACGTCCTGTTCACTTTGAAAAAGCGTCGGTGTTGAGTGTGTGCTTCGCGAAAGGGAAACAGAGGGGCTTGTAGATTTTGGGGGAACATGTGCTTCATGCGGCCATGAAGTATTCTATGCATTTCAAAGGCTTTGGCCGCTACCTTGTTGCACTTGGAGTGGTGGGTCTAATTTGCTTACTGTATTGGACGACAAATTGGAGGCGAGTTGGCGAGCCCAATGCGGATCACGGGCTCTGCGCAAAAGAAGTTTTGGATTTTTTCCTAACTGCTGATCCGCTTCGCGATCAGGCCTGCGAAGAGGTAAGGCTCGCATCAGACCAATGGACTGGAAACAGTTTGAGTGTGCTCGATAAAGACTTTTTCGCCGGTTTGGACGACCGTGGCCACGTTGATTTAAGCACGGTGTTGCCCGATCATGTTTCCACCGTGTGCGTGATAACTGAGTACACGTATTACCTTTCGGACATACCCAATTGGACTGTCGGGTTTGGGCAGCCAGACGTGGCAGCGATGCTCCCATCAGGAGAGCACGAGCATATCGTTGTCTATTTTGATCAGAATGCGGTTTTTCTTGGTGGTGACAGGCTACGCAACTCGCTCGTGCGTGCGGGACCTGCTCGCTCGGGCGCGTTCTCGTCAGAGTCAAGTTTCGCGCCTTTGTATGGTTGCACTGAGGCCGAGCAAGTGTCGATAAAATTCCAGCGCAGAGAGCGCGGTTTTTTTGGGGTTCTGCCGGTCGTCGACTTTCGCTTGTTCAAAGCCGTGGAAGGAGCGCCCTGAAGGCGGCGCCCCACCGCCCCCATGGGCGGGCGCTTCGCTTCCACCCGCGGTCGGGAGCTGCCCTCGGTTAACCCACAAAAAAGCCCCGCCAAATCTGACGGGGCTTTGCAACTTTGTATGTGCGTCGCGTTTAGTTGACGATGGTTGCCTCGGTTGCGGCGCGCAGTTCGTCCTCAGACACACCATCGGCGCATTCGACGATTTTCAGGCCGCCTTCGACCACGTCAAGTACACCGAGGTTGGTGATGATACGGTCAACCACGCCCTTGCCGGTCAGGGGCAGGGTGCATTCTTTCAGCACTTTGGAGACGCCGTGCTTGTTGGCGTGATCCATCACCACCACCACACGGCCGACACCGGCCACCAGATCCATCGCGCCGCCCATGCCTTTGACAAGCTTGCCGGGGATCATCCAGTTGGCCAGATCGCCATTCTCAGCCACTTCCATCGCGCCGAGGATGGCCATGGCGATTTTGCCGCCGCGGATCATTGCGAAAGACTGTGCAGAGTCAAAATACGCGGTCTGTGGCAGCTCGGTGATGGTCTGCTTGCCGGCGTTGATCAGGTCGGCGTCTTCTTCGCCTTCGATCGGGAACGGGCCCATGCCGAGCATGCCGTTTTCCGATTGCAGCGTGACTTCCACACCTTCGGGGATGTGGTTGGAGACCAGCGTCGGGATGCCGATGCCGAGGTTCACATACCAGCCGTCCTGCAGTTCCTGTGCGGCGCGTGCCGCCATTTGATTGCGATCCCAAGCCATGATTATGCCTCCTCACGCGGGCGCACGGTGCGCTGTTCGATACGTTTTTCGTGATCACCTTGAATGATGCGGTGCACGTAGATGCCGGGCAGGTGGATGCTGTCAGGCTCTAGGCTGCCGGTGGGCACGATTTCCTCAACTTCCACGATGCAGATTTTGCCACAGGTGGCCGCAGGCGCGTTGAAGTTGCGCGCGGTTTTGCGGAACACTAGGTTGCCGGTTTCATCGGCTTTCCAGGCCTTCACAATGGCCAGATCGGCAAAGATGCCTTCTTCCATGATGTAGTCTTCCATCGCGCCATCAGGGCCGGTGGGGAACTGCTTTTCCAGCTTGCCTTCGGCAATCACGGTGCCCACGCCGGTTTTGGTGAAGAAGCCCGGGATGCCCGCGCCTCCAGCGCGCATGCGCTCGGCCAGGGTGCCCTGTGGGTTGAATTCCAGCTCCAGCTCACCGGAGAGGTACTGTCGCATGAATTCTGCGTTTTCGCCCACGTAGGAGCTGATCATCTTTTTGACCTGTTTGGTCTGCAACAGAATGCCGATGCCGAAGTCATCAACGCCCGCGTTGTTGGAGGCAAACGTCAGGTCTTTGACGCCGCTGTCTTTGATTGCGTCGAGCAGAAGCTCGGGAATGCCGCAGAGGCCAAAGCCGCCTGAGGCAATGAACATGCCGTCGCTCAGAACGCCGTCCAGCGCCTCGGCGGCATTTGCATATACCTTTTTCATGGATGTCTCCCCTTATCCGGAAATTGGGGAGAGTAGTGACGGCGAGGCGGAGATGAGTCAACGCCAGCAGGGGGTGTCCGGTATTACTACGGGCGTTTATGGGTAGTGTCGCGTGGGCGGGTTGTGGACGGATTGGGGGCCAGCCCCCAAACCCCCGGGATATTTTTGGCAAGAAGAAACGATCTCAGCGGGGGGGGGCGGGCAAAGAAAAGGCCCCGCAGTGGGGGCCGGATCTTTTAATCGTCTTTGGTCTTTTTGGCAGCTGCTTTCTTGGCCGGTGCCTTTTTCTTTGCTGCCGTTTTTTTCTTCGCGGCGGCTTTCTTTTTGGTTGGCTTTTTACCGGCTTTTTCGGTGATCCACTCCACAGCCTGTTCCATGGTCACGTCTTTCACGTCGATCTCTTTTGGGATCGTGGCGTTGACTTTTTCCCATTTCACATAAGGGCCATAGCGGCCTTCCATGATGTTGACCGGACCACCGGCATCGGGATGTTCACCTAGTTCACGCAGGGCTTTGGCCGCGGAGCCCCTGCCACGTCCGGGGTTGGCGCGCTTTTCGGCCAGAAGCTCCACTGAATGATTCATGCCGATCTCGAGGACTTCGACAAGTTCTTTGAGGTTGACGTAGACCGGTTTTGCTTCGGTTGGCAGCTGGTGCATGATGTAGGGGCCAAAGGGGCCGAGCGCAGCCTTGATATTACCGCCATCGGGGTGCTCACCAACGATACGCGGCAGGGTCAAGAGGGTCACAGCCTTTTCAAGCGTGATCTCATCGGGTCCCCAGCCCGGCAAAGGTTTCTTGTTGCGGTCTTTGGGGAGGTTTGCACGAGGCGGTTTTTCCTTGGACTGCGGGTGCACCTCGCCACGCTGCAAATAGGGGCCGTAGCGCCCGCTCTTGAGCCAGATTTCGTCACCTCTGTCTTCGCCAAGCAGTTTTTCCTCTCCCTCTGCACCTTCGCCGGTAATGGGGCGGGTGAAGGTGCATTCAGGATAATTGCCACAGCCGACAAAACCGCCGGAGCGGGAGGTTTTCAGGTGCAACTGGCCCGTGCCACATTTTGGGCATACGCGCGGGTCGGCGCCGTCTTCGCGCGGCGGATAAAGCTGGGGTGCCAGCGCGTCGTCGAGGATATCGAGCACCTCGGAGATGCGCAGGTCGCTGGTTTCAGCGATGGCGGCATGGAAGTCTTTCCAGAATCGGGCCAGCACGTTTTTGTAGTTGCGGTCGCCTGCGGAGACGTCGTCGAGCTCTTCTTCGAGGTTGGCGGTGAATTCATAGCCAACGTATTTGCGGAAGAAGTTCACCAGGAAGATCGTCACGATCCGGCCTTTGTCCTCTGGGAAGAGGCGATTTTTTTCTTTGCGGACGTAGTCGCGATCCTGAATGGTGGTGATCACCGACGCGTAAGTCGACGGGCGGCCGATGCCGAGTTCTTCCATGCGCTTGACCAAGGTGGCCTCGGTATAGCGGGGCGGCGGCTGGGTGAAGTGCTGTTCCGGCGAGACGGCGTTTTTGGCCATGGCCTCGCCTTGCATGATTTGCGGCAGGCGTTTGCCGTCCTCATCATCGACAACCTGATCGTCGCGGCCCTCTTCGTAGACACGCAAAAAACCGTCAAACATCACCACCTGGCCAGTGGCGCGCAACTCAATCTGCTTATCACCAGAGGCGATATCAACCGTCGTACGCTCCAATCGGGCGCCTTCCATTTGACAGGCCAAGGTGCGTTTCCAGATCAGGTCGTAAAGCTTGCGCTGATCATCTTCGGTGACCTTCAGGTCAGCCGGTTTGCGCATCATATCCGTAGGCCGGATACATTCGTGCGCTTCCTGAGCGTTTTTGGCTTTGTTCTTATAAATCCGGGGCTTGCCCGGTACGTAATCCTTGCCGTAGAGCGCCTCGATGGCGTCACGGGCGCCTTGCACGGCCTCCGGCGCCATGTCGATGCCGTCGGTCCGCATATAGGTGATATACCCAGCCTCATAGAGACGCTGGGCGGTGTTCATGCAGTGTTTCGCGCCCATGCCAAATTTGCGGCTGGCTTCCTGCTGCAGGGTCGAGGTCATAAACGGGGCGGACGGGTTGCGGGAGGCGGGCTTGGCCTCCACGCGGGCCACGGAAAGGTCGCGGCTTTGGATCGCCTGCACCGCCAGTTCGGCGGCAGTGGAGTTTTCCAGCGAGAATTTGTCGAGCTTCTCGCCGCCCAACACGGTGAGGCGGGCCTCAAACTCTTGGTTGCGCGGTGTAGAAAGCTGGGCCTTCACGGACCAGTATTCGCGGGCGTTGAACGCCTCGATTTCACTTTCGCGCTCAACAATTAGACGCAGGCAAACGGATTGCACGCGACCGGCTGAGCGCGCCCCGGGCAGTTTGCGCCATAGGACCGGGGAGAGGTTGAACCCAACAAGGTAGTCCAATGCGCGGCGGGCCAAATAAGCGTCGACCAAAGGTTGGTCTACCTGGCGTGGGTTTTGCATTGCCTCGGTGATGGCCGCTTTGGTGATGGCGTTGAACACCACGCGGGACACGTTGGTGTCTTTCTTGATGGCGCGGCGTTTGCGCAGAGCCTCTTCCAAGTGCCAGCTGATCGCCTCTCCTTCGCGATCGGGGTCGGTTGCGAGGATCAGTTCGTTGTCGTTTTTCAGAGCGTCGGCAATGGCTTTGACGTGGGGGCGAGAGGAATGGCCTATCTCCCATGTCATCGCAAAGTCTTCGTCCGGATCCACCGAGCCGTTTTTGGCGGGCAGGTCGCGGATGTGGCCGTAGGAGGCTAATACTGTGTAGTCCGAGCCAAGGTATTTATTAATGGTTTTGGCTTTGGCTGGGGATTCTACGACAACGACTGGCATTCATTTTCCTCTCGACTCGGCGCGAGCCTTATGGCGGCGAAAAATGTGGGGCGAAAGGGGGGATTGTCAATGCATAGCGGTTTTTCGCGTGTAAGACTGCGCGGCATTAAGGGAGAATTTAACGAATGAAGCAATTGATTTTGGCAGGTGTTTTGATGGTGACGGCGGCAAGCGGTGCTTTGGCGCAGAGCTGGAAAGAGCCGGCGCGGGGCACGCAAGTGCGCAAAGATATGATGAGCGCGATCCGTCCAATTGCGGAGTGGCGGCTGGGCGCGCCGGTTCAGTTTGTGGTCAAGGATCTGCGGGTGGCGGGTGACGTGGGCTATGGCCGGCTTTATGCGCAGCGCCCCGGTGGCGGGAAGATTGATCTGAACGCCACGCCGATTTCGCGGCGCATGGGCGGTGACTACTTTGAAGAGTGGGAAGAGCCCTACATTGATGTGATGTATCAGAAGTCTGGCAATGTCTGGGTGGCGGTGGAGTATACGCTGTCGTCGAGCGAGGCCTGGTGGGCGTCGCCAGAGTATTGCGCGGCTTATGGTCCGGTGCTGACGGATTGGTGTCGCTAAGTCGTTCATAATTTAGGTT
This sequence comes from Shimia sp. MIT1388, assembly GCF_047124445.1. Taxonomy (GTDB): domain Bacteria; phylum Pseudomonadota; class Alphaproteobacteria; order Rhodobacterales; family Rhodobacteraceae; genus Shimia. The sequence goes on from NZ_CP138921.1 coordinate 305,384, forward strand.
TTGGATAGCAGCCCGCCGGCCAGGCGGGTGATCTTGCCGTGCATTTCCAGATCAAGCAGCGCCGGTGTGACCTCTGAGGGGGAGAGCACCATGTCGCGCACCAATTGGTCTTCGCTGATTGGCGAAGGGCCAAGGCGTTGCAGGATTTCACTGTGCAGCGCCGCCGTGTCGCGCAGGCTGCGGTCTGGGCGGTTTGTCGGCGGGTCTTGTGGGATGTCTGGTTGTTTGGGCACGCGCAGGGGGAGGGTGTTGAGCACTTCGAGTACGTCTTCTGCGCCGCGCACCAAGGTGGCGCCGTCGCGGATCAGGATGTTGGCGCCGGAGGCGCGGGCGTCAAACGGGTGCCCGGGGACAGCCAGCACGTCGCGCCCCTGGTCCAGCGCAATGCGCGCAGTGAGCAAGCTGCCGGATTTGGCGGCGGCTTCGACCACCACCACAGCCCGCACAAGGCCGGAGATGATCCGGTTGCGGGCCGGGAAGTGGCGGGCGCGGGGTTCCATGTCTGGACGCTGCTCAGAAAGGCAGAGGCCCTGCGCCGAAATTTTCTCTGCGAGGTCGATGTTCTTGGACGGGTAAGGGCGGTTGAGGCCGCCTGCGTAGACGGCGATGGTGCCGGTGTCCAAAGATGCTTCATGCGCTGTTGCGTCGATACCACGGGCGAGGCCGGAGACCACGGTGAGGCCCGCGTCGCCCAGATCGGCGGCGAGGCGTTTGGCCATGCGCAGGCCCAAAGAGGACGCGTTGCGGGCACCTATGATGGCGACTGTGGGATTGGAGAAGAGGTTTACATTGCCGAGGCACCAAAGCATCGGCGGGGCGTCCGGAATTTCCTTCAGCAGCGCGGGGTAGTCGGCATCCTCAAAGAAAAGCGGCCGCGCTCCAAGAGCACGGCCGTCATTCAGTTCGCGTTTTGCGTCGTCGATTGATGTTGGGGTGTACCGGGGCACGCCAGCAGTTCTTGCTATGTCGGGCAGGGCGTTTAGGGCCGCCTCAGCCGATCCATGCTCCCGCATCAATCTATGATATGTTGTTGCCCCGACACGTCGGGATCGCAAGAGGCGAAGCCGCGATAATCGCGTTTCCTCCGTGGTGGGTGGGATTTGGGGGTGAGTGGAAGAAATTCGATCTTCGGTCATCCGCAACTCCGCCTGCTTGCAAGACTAGGTTTAGGCTTTCAGTGGTTAACAGCGCGTAAACCAAACAGGAAAAAATTGAGTTTTGACCAAATAAAACGAATTCCCCTCACATTTTATACAGTCACGCCTTAGGTGGCCGCGCCACCAACCGTCAAACCGTCCATTAAAACAGTAGGTTGGCCCACGCCAACCGGCACCCATTGACCGGCTTTGCCGCAGTTCCCCATGCCAGGATCAAGCGCCATATCGTTACCCAGACCTTTAATTTGGGTCATGGCGGTTGCCCCATCCCCGATTAGGGTAGCGCCTTTAACGGGAGCGCCGACCTTTCCGTTCTCCACGCGATAGGCTTCGGTGCAGGAGAACACAAACTTGCCGTTGGTGATGTCGACCTGCCCGCCGCCAAAACCGACGGCGTAGATGCCATCCTTCAACGAGGCGACCAAATCAGCCGGGGCCGCGTTGCCGCCTTCCATATATGTATTGGTCATGCGCGGCATGGGGGCGTGGGCGTAGCTTTCGCGGCGGCCATTGCCGGTGGGCGCGACGCCCATCAGGCGGGCGTTCTGGCGGTCCTGCATATAGCCAACCAGAATACCGTCTTCGATCAGAGTGGTTTTGCCAGAGGGCGTGCCCTCGTCATCCACCGTGATGGAGCCGCGACGGTCCGGGATGGTGCCGTCATCAATCACGGTCACACCTTTGGAGGCGACCTGTTTGCCGATCATTCCGGCAAACTTGGAGCTGCCTTTGCGGTTAAAATCACCCTCCAAGCCGTGGCCGACCGCTTCGTGCAGCAGGATGCCGGGCCAGCCGGGGCCAAGCACCACTTCCATGGGGCCAGCGGGGGCAGGGACTGCGGATAGGTTGACGGTGGCGATGCGCAGCGCCTCGCGGGTTTTGGCCTGCCAGTCCGCCGGATCGAGCAAGCCGTCCAGCCCTACGCGGCCACCGCCGCCAGCGGAGCCGCTTTCACGGCGGCCGTTTTCTTCGACAATTACCGAGACATTCACACGGGTCATCGGGCGTGTGTCGGTGATGACCTGCCCATCCGGGCGCAAGATCACCACCTCTTGGTGCGAGGCTGCCAAGGTGGCGGAGACCTGGACCACGCGGGGATCAAGGTCGCGGGCAAAAGTGTCGATGTCGCGCAGAGTTTCGATTTTGACCGGGAAGTCGATGCCACCAATGGGATCGGCGTCGGTATAAAGCTTGCGGTTGGTCGGCGTCGGGCCGTCAGCCAGCGTGCCGCCGCCGTTACCAACAGCCAGCCGTGCGGTGTCCACGGCGCGTTTGATGGCGGCTTCGCTGATCTCGGAGGAGTGGGCGTAGCCAGCCACCTCGCCATTCACGGCACGCAGGCCGAATCCTTCGGCGGCGTCATAGCTTGCGGTCTTGATCCGGCCGTCATCAAACACCAAAGCTTCCGAACTGCGGCGTTCAAAAAACAGCTCGCCATCATCTGCCCCCGTGGTCGCAGCGCGCAAATGCCGCAGGGCAGTGCCCTCATCTATTGCGTTTTCAAAGGGTTGGAAGCGGGTTTGGGTCATGTGCTGTCAGCCTCTAAATTTGATCTAAATCAAAAAAGCGTCCGTTTGACGCAAGCTTCGATCTTTATCTACGGGAGAGAATATGGTTTTTAGGCGCGAAACAACAGCGGGATTCCGCCGAAAGGCATGAGGGATTCTGTGAAACCGACAAGAACAACACCGCAACCGATCAGGGTGACACATGCGAATTCTCTCGACATTCCTGGGCCTTATGGCAGCAACACTTGCGGCGCCTGCCATTGCGCAGACCGCCGAAACCATTGGTAAGCCTGAGCCCAAGGGCCTTGGCTTTCAACCGGCGGCGACCGAACTGGCCCGTCAGATTCACTCTCTGGACGGTCTGATCCTGACCATCATCACAATCATCACCGTGTTTGTGACCGCACTGCTGATCTACTGCATCGTGCGCTACAACCGCCGTGCCAACCCAACACCGGGCACCTTCACCCACAACACACCGCTGGAAATTGCATGGACCCTGGGTCCAATCCTGATTCTGGTGCTGATCGGGTCCTTCTCTCTGCCGGTGCTGTTCAACCAGCAGGAAATCCCTGAAGGTGAAGTGCACATCAAAGTGACCGGTTACCAGTGGTACTGGGGCTATGAGTACACCGACCACGAGTTTGCTTTCGACAGCTTCATGCTGCCAAAAGAAGAGTTGGCGGCCAACGGTTACAACGAAGACGAATACCTGCTGGCAACCGACACCAAAGTGGTTGTGCCAATCGGCAAAACCGTTGTCATGGACGTGACCGGTGCGGATGTGATCCACAGCTGGACCATTCCGTCCTTCGGTGTGAAGCAGGACGCTGTGCCTGGCCGTATCGCGCAGCTGTGGTTCAAAGCTGAGAAAGAAGGCATCTTCTTTGGTCAGTGTTCTGAACTCTGCGGTAAGGACCACGCCTACATGCCAATCACCGTTCAAGTGGTGTCCCAAGAGGCCTATGACGAATGGCTGAAAGGCGCGATCGAAGAGTATGCGGGTGACATGTCCACCCTGCCAGCGATCGAAGTGGCTTCGGCTGACTAATCTTACCATCGGCGGGGCCTGTCTCCGCCGATTGTGACGCGCAAGGCGGGCTATGGTGTCCGCCTTTCACACACAGGACAGAGCATGAGCGACGCAAGCATCAATACGCAAGCCAGAGCCAGCCACGGCGACGCAGAGTTTGGCGACTATTTCGCCCTTCTGAAGCCGCGGGTGATGTCGCTGGTGGTGTTCACAGCCGCCGTGGGCCTGCTGGCCGCGCCGGGCTCGGTGCATCCGTTTGTGGCCTTCTGCTCCATTCTGTTTATCGCAGTAGGCGGCGGTGCCTCTGGCGCGCTGAACATGTGGTATGACGCGGACATCGACCGCGTGATGAAGCGCACCCAAGGCCGTCCGATCCCTGCTGGCAAAGTCACTGAAGGTGAGGCGCTGGCCGTTGGTGTGGCGCTGTCCGGATTTGCCGTGGTGATGCTGGGCCTTGCAGCCAACTGGGTTGCGGCGGCGCTGCTGGCCTTTACGATTTTCTTCTACGTGGTGATTTACACCATGTGGCTCAAACGCTGGACCCCGCAGAACATTGTGATTGGTGGCGCGGCAGGTGCCTTCCCTCCGATGATCGGCTGGGCGGTTGTGACCGGCGGCATCTCGATTGAGAGCGTGCTGATGTTCACGCTGACCTTCATGTGGACCCCGCCGCATTTCTGGGCGCTGTGTCTGTTCATGAAGTCCGACTACAAAGACGCGGGCGTGCCGATGTTGCACGTGACCCATGGGCGCCGCGTGACCCGCAATCACATTCTGGTCTACACACTGCTGCTCGCCGTTGTGGCGATTGGCATGGCCTTCACCGGTGTGGGCGGCCCGATTTACCTGACCACCGCCTTGATCCTGAACGGCTTGTTTGTGGCCGGTGCGATTTCGATCTGGCGGCGTGACGAAGAGATTTCCGAAGCCGACGGCTACAAGCGCGAGAAAGCATTCTTTGGTCTGTCGCTGATTTACCTGTTCCTGCATTTTGGTGCGATTTTGGCAGAGGCCACGTTGGCCCCTTATGGCATCGGAGGATGGTAAGCAGATGAGCTTTCGCGAGGAACACGAACTGCATAAGCGCCGCTTTGGCCGCAACCTTGGGGTTGCGCTGGTCTTGGTGAGTTTCATTGTCATCGTTTTTGGCCTGACCGTGGTGAAAGTCACCCGCGGCGATTATGAGCCGGAAAACGCCAGCATTCAGCGGGGGCAGTGATGGCGATGGATCCGAAGAAAAAGACGCTGGTTCAGACTGTGGGCGTGGTTATCACCATGGGCGCGCTGGCCTGGGCGTCTGTGCCGTTTTACGACTGGTTCTGCCGCGTGACCGGCTTTGGTGGCGTGACCAACACCGCCGAGGCAGGCAGCGATGTGATCCTCGACAAGACCATCAAGGTCCGTTTTGACGCCTCCATTGAGCGCGATATGGCGTGGGAATTCAAACCCATGCAGCGCGAGATGGAAGTGCGCATTGGTGAGACCGGATTGGCGTTCTACGAAGCATACAACCCAACCGACCGTCCGATTGCGGGCACCGCGAGCTATAACGTGGCGCCGTATGATGCTGGTGGGTTCTTCACCAAGATTGACTGCTTCTGCTTTGAAGAGCAGGTGCTGCAACCCGGTGAGCGGGTGACGATGCCGGTAAGTTTTTACGTGGATCCGGAAATCGTGGATGACCGGGACGCGAAATATATCAAGGTGATCACATTGGGATACACCTTCTATGAAACAGACTTGCCCGAAGAGCTGGCGTCCTTGACGACAGCGGGTGAGAAAAAGCAAAACTAAGGGCAAGCCTTCCAACGAGGGAAACTGAGAAAATGGCGCACGTAAAAGATCACGATTATCATATTTTGAACCCCTCATGGTGGCCGTTCCTGGGCGCCGTTGGTGGCTTTATCATGCTGTTTGGCGCAGTATTGTGGATGCACGACAGCGGACCTTGGGTGTTCCTGATTGGCCTGGTGGCGGTTCTGTACGTAATGTTCGGCTGGTGGGCTGACGTGATTGCGGAAAGCAAAGTGGGTGACCACACACCGGTTGTTCAGATCGGCCTGCGCTACGGCTTTATCCTGTTCATCATGTCCGAAGTGATGTTCTTTGCGGCGTGGTTCTGGACCTTCTTCAAGCACCGCATGTACCCAATGGATCCAGGTGGCAACAGCCCAGCCGTGGACGGCCCTTGGCCACCAGCGGGCATCGAGACCTTTGATCCTTGGCACCTGCCGCTGATCAACACGCTGATCCTGCTGTGCTCCGGCTGTGCGGCGACCTGGGCGCACCACGCGCTGGCACATGAAGACAACCGCAAAGACATGAAAAACGGTCTGATTATCGCGGTTCTGCTGGGTGTGATCTTCACCTTCTTCCAGGCCTATGAGTACAGCCACGCGGCGTTCAGCTTCTCCGGCAACATCTATGGCGCGTCCTTCTTCATGGCGACTGGCTTCCACGGTTTCCACGTTGTGATCGGCACGATCTTCCTGTTTGTCTGCCTGCTGCGTCTGAACGCAGGTCACTTCACCAAAGAAAAGCACGTCGGTTTTGAGGCGGCTGCCTGGTACTGGCACTTTGTGGATGTGGTCTGGCTGTTCCTGTTTGCCGCGGTCTACATCTGGGGCCAATAAGGCGACCTGCTAAAGGTTGATCCTTGAGACTGGATACGATTAAAGCAAAGCGCGGCAGGTTCTGCCGCGCTTTTTCTTTCTAAGAAGGATCGCTGTCTTGCGTCGACTGTTCTGGCCCTTGTTCTTTGGCATTTTGGGCACGGTGGTGCTGGTGTCGCTGGGCACGTGGCAAGTGCAGCGCATGGCTTGGAAAGCGGACGTGATTGCGGAGATCAACGCGCGGATTGCGAGCGATCCTGTTGCGCTGCCGGACCTGATTGATATGGAGCGGGACAAGTACCTGCCGGTGGCTGTGTCTGGCACCATCACCGAAGATGAAATCCACCTGTTGGCCAGCACGCGGGACGCCGGGGCGGTCTATCGCCTGGTGTCGGCGTTTGAGACCGAAGGCGGCCGTCGGATCATGCTTGATCGCGGCTGGATCAAAACCGCAGACAAAGACGCCGCACGGCTCGCGCACGCTGTGGATGTGGTTGGCAACCTGCATTGGCCGGAGGAGCGCGACAGCTTCACGCCCGCCAATGATGTGGACGGCAATATCTGGTTTGCCCGCGATGTGGATCAGATGGCTGAAGTTCTGGGGACCGAGCCGGTGCTGCTGATTGTGCGGGACGACAGCGACAAGGGGGCGATTGCGACGCCATTGCCGGTGGACACTGCCGCTTTGCCCAACAATCACCTTGAATATGTCCTGACATGGTACGGACTGGCAATTGTGTGGGTGGCGATGACCCTGTATTACCTGCGCCGGATGCGCAAAACCAAAAAGGCCTGAGAGACGTGAAATATATTTCGACCCGTGGAAACGCCCCTGAGCTGAGCTTTGAAGAGGCCATGTTGACCGGTCTGGCACGTGACGGTGGGCTCTATGTGCCAGAGAGCATTCCAACGCTGTCTGCCGAGGAGATCGCAGGACTGGCGGGCAAGTCGTATGAAGAGGCCGCGTTTATCGTGATGCGTCCGTTTGTGGGCGATGCTTTCACCGACGAGGAGTTCAAGGGCATCATCGCGCGGGCCTATGCAAGCTTCCGCCATGAGGCGCGCGCGCCGTTGGTGCAGCTGGCGCCAAACCACTACCTGATGGAGCTGTTTCACGGCCCAACGCTGGCGTTCAAGGACTTTGCGATGCAGCTGATTGGGCAGCTGTTCCAATTCTCGCTGGCGCGCCGCAATGAGCGTGTGACCATCGTGGGCGCGACCTCTGGTGACACCGGGTCCGCAGCTATTGAAGCCTTCCGCGGGCTGGACAATGTGGATGTGTTCATCCTGTTCCCGCATGGCCGCGTGTCTGACATTCAGCGCAAGCAGATGACCACACCGGATGACGCAAACGTGCATGCGCTGGCGTTGGACGGCGACTTCGACGACTGCCAGGCCAAGCTCAAAGACATGTTCAACGATTTTGAGTTCCGCGATGGCGTGAAACTGGCCGGTGTGAACTCGATCAACTGGGCGCGGGTACTGGCGCAGGTGGTATATTACTTCACCTCTGCCGTGAGCCTTGGCGCGCCTCATCGCAAGGTGAGCTTTACCGTGCCCACCGGCAACTTTGGCGACATCTTTGCGGGTTATATCGCCAAGAAGATGGGCTTGCCGATTGATCGTCTGGTGATTGCGACCAACCAGAACGACATCCTGCACCGCACCATGGAGACCGGGGCCTACACCAAAGAGGGCGTGACCCCGTCGATCAGCCCGTCGATGGACATTCAGGTCAGCTCTAACTTTGAGCGCGCGCTGTTTGACGCCTATGGCCGTGATGGCGGCGCGGTGGCGCAGTTGATGGAAGAGCTGAAGGACGGCTCCTTTGCGATCTCCCAGGGTGCGATGGAAACGCTACGTGAGCATTTTGAGAGCGGCCGTGCCTCGGAAGAGGAAACCAACGCCACGATTGCCTCCGAATTTACCGCAAGTGGAGAAGTGCTTTGCCCGCACTCGGCGGTTGGCGTAAAGGTCGCGGGTGCCTATCTGGGCGAAGTGCCTATGGTCACTTTGGCCACGGCGCACCCAGCGAAATTCCCGGACGCGGTGGAAGCGGCGATGGGGGCACGTCCGGCACTGCCGCCGCATATGGCGGATATGATGGACAAAGACGAACGCGTGACCCGGGTTCCCAACGATCTGGGAGCGCTGGAAGCGCTCATCAAGGAACGGATTGCACAACGTTGACAGTCAAGCTGCACACACTCGCGAACGGATTTCAGATCGCAACAGAACACATGCCCGGGCTGGAAAGCGCCAGCATTGGCATTTGGGTGAGCGCCGGTGGGCGCCATGAGCGCGCGCCGCAAAACGGTATCGCGCATTTTCTGGAGCATATGGCCTTCAAAGGCACCGAGCGTCGAACAGCGCTGGAGATTGCCGAGACCATCGAAGATGTGGGCGGCTATATCAACGCTTATACCAGTCGCGAGGTAACCGCTTACTATGCGCGGGTTCTGAAAAACGACGTGGCGCTGGCTATGGATGTGGTTGGTGACATTGTCCTGAACCCGATCTTTGATCCAAACGAGATCGAGGTCGAGCGCGGTGTGATCTTGCAGGAGATCGGCCAGGCGCTGGATACTCCGGATGATGTGGTCTTTGATTGGCTGCAGGAACGGGCTTACCCGGATCAGCCGATGGGGCGGACCATTCTGGGCGAGGGGGACCACGTGCGTCGCTTTGGGCGCGAAGACCTCTCGGCCTTTGTGACCGAGCATTACCGTCCGGAGCGGATGATCTTGGCGGCGGCAGGCGCGGTGGATCACGACGCGATCGTTCGGATGGCCGAGGAGATGTTTGGGCATCTGGAACGCGGGCCATCCATCGAACTGGTCCCTGCGCGCTTTGTCGGCGGCGAGTACCGCACCGAAAAGGCGTTGGAACAGGCACATTTTGCGATTGGCTTTGAAAGCCCGGATTATTGCAGCGCTGACATCTATACAGCACAGATCTACTCCAGCGCTTTGGGCGGTGGCATGTCGAGCCGTCTATTCCAGGAAGTGCGTGAGAAGCGGGGATTGTGCTATGCGATCTTTGCCCAAACCGGGGCCTATGCCGACACCGGCATGACCACGGTCTATGCAGGCACGTCTGGGGAGCAAATCGGCGAGTTGGCCGAGATCACCATTGATGAGCTGAAACGCGCCGCGGAGGATATGAACCCTGTGGAGATTGCGCGGGCGCGCACGCAGATGAAGGCCGGCTTGCTGATGGGGCTGGAAAGCCCGTCGAGCCGCGCCGAACGTCTGGCGCGGATGCTGGCGATCTGGGGCAAAATCCCGAGCTTGCCGGAAACCGTGGAGCGCATTGATGCGGTGAGCGACGCCGATGTACGCCGCTTGGCCGAACAGATGGCGAGCCAGGCCCGCAGCGCGATGGCGCTCTACGGGCCGGTGTCCGCTGCACCTGCGCTGGAAGCTTTGGAAGAGAGGCGCGCCGCCTGATGCTGCTGACGCGTCGCAGGGTTCGGATCGAGACCGAGCGCATGACGTTGCGCCCGCCGATCCATGCGGATTTTCGCGAATGGGCGGAGTTGCGCTCTGCCAGCGCGGATTTCCTCATTCCCTGGGAGCCGGTCTGGGCCAGCAGCCATCTGAGCCGCAAGAGCTTCACCAACCGCGTTTACTGGGCACAGCGCTCGATCAGCAATGACAGCGCCGTACCGCTGTTTATGTTCCGCCGCGAAGATGACAGGCTCGTTGGGGCAATCACGCTGGACAACATCCGTCGGGGACCCGCGCAGGCGGGCACGCTTGGCTACTGGGTGGGGCAGCCCTTTGCGCGTCAGGGCTTTATGGCTGAGGCGATTGAGGCGGTGGTACATCATGCTTTCACGCGATTGGACCTGAGCCGGATTGAGGCCGCCTGTTTGCCGGAGAATGTGGCCAGCCGCGGTGTGCTGGAGAAATCTGGGTTCAAATACGAAGGTGTGGCGCAGAGTTATTTGCAGATCAATGGGCGCTGGCGCACGCATGTTTTGTATGCGTCCCTGCGCCATGATCGGCGCGGGCGCACATTGGCAGGGCAAGTCTAGGGGGCTTTGCCCCAGTCTCAGCAGCGCTGAGGCTTCCCCAGGACATTTGTGGAAAGAAGAAGCCCAAGAAACCGTGAACGCCAAACGAGATGATTTCTGCTAGGCTGCCTGAAACAGGGAGGAATGCAGAATGCGGTTTCTTGTTATTCTAGCGCTGATGTGGGCGACAGCGGCACATGCGCAGGATCGTAGGCCCAGCCATTGTATCGCTTTGGCGCAAGTGCCTGGCATCGAATATCTGCACAAAGCGAGTTTTCGCGAGCCGGTGGAAAAGCATGCGGTGCGGATCAGTTACATCAGCCACGCGTCTTTCCTGATCCAGAGCCACGACGGCATTGATGTGGTCACCGATTACACCGGGTTTCTGGGCGCAACCACGCTGGTGCCGGATGTGGTTACAATGAACCACGCGCACAACACCCATTGGACCGCCAACCCGGATCCGGCGATCCCCAATGTCCTGCCGGGGTGGGGAGATTACGGCCTCGGGATCGAGCACTACCTGGATTTGGGCTCGATGCTGATCCGCAATGTCTCCACCGACATTCGCAGCTTTGGCGGGGTGGAGGAAAAGGGCAACTCGATCTTTGTCTTTGAAGTTGCCGGGCTGTGTATCGGCCATTTGGGGCATCTGCATCACGAGCCCAATGACGCGCAATATGCCGCCCTTGGCCGGTTGGATGTGGTGATGGCCGCGGTGGATGGTGGCATGAGCCTGGATGTGCCGACCATGATGCGGGTGCTCAAGCGGCTCAAGGCGCAGGTGGTGATCCCGATGCATTGGTTTGAGGAATGGACCTTGAGCGCGTTTTTGACAGGCATGTCCGACGAATATCTGATCGAAAACGAGGGGCGTTCCAGTCTGACGGTCAGCCTGCGGGATTTGCCGGACCGGCCCACCATCAAAGTGCTCTCGCCGCGCTATCTACAAGACCCGTAAGGGATTTTGCGTGGACCTTGCCGCAGCGGCAGCGTACATCAGGGCCATGAGTTTACGTGATGCCTCCCCCGATTTTGTCCAATCCCTGTCCGAACAGCTGCCGGAAGGCACCTTGCGCAGCCCGGAGCCGCGTTATTTGGAAGAGCCTCGTGGGCGGTCCTTTGGCAACGGCGGTGTGGTGGCTTTGCCACGGTCAGTTGAAGAGGTCGCAACCGTTGTAAAGGCCTGCAACGCGGCCAGCGTGCCGGTGGTGCCTTATGGTGGGGGCACCGGGCTTGTCGGCGGGCAGATTGTGGAAAATGGCGCCAAGCCGGTGATCCTGTCCCTGGAACGCATGAACAAGGTGCGGGACGTGCGCCCGTTGGAAAACGTGATGATCGCGGAAGCAGGTGTGATCCTGCAGGATGTGCAGGCAGCGGCTGAAGCGGTGGATCGGTTGTTCCCCTTGTCGCTTGGGGCGGAAGGCACGGCGCGGATTGGAGGCAATTTGGCGACCAATGCGGGCGGCGTGAATGTTTTGCGCTATGGCAATGCACGGGACCTATGTTTGGGGTTGGAAGCGGTGCTGCCCAATGGCGAGATTTGGCACGGGCTGACGCGGCTGCGCAAAGACAACACCGGCTATGACCTGCGCAACCTTTTGGTCGGGGCAGAAGGCTCGCTGGGCGTGATCACGGCGGCGACTCTGAAGCTATTTGCGCGTCCAAAATCGGTGGCCACGGCGATCATGGTGGTGACCGACCCGACAGCTGCTTTGCGCCTGTTGGCTCTGGCGCGGGACATCGCGGGGGAGTCCGTGTCGGCGTTTGAGCTGATGCATCAAAACGGCATGGATTTTGTGGCCGAAACTCTGCCGGACGTGCGCTTGCCGTTTGACACAGCGCCGGAGTGGTCGGTGTTGATTGAGGTGGGCACCGGATCGGGCGCAGAGGAGCTGCTAGAAGAGCTGTTTGGTGAAGCGCTTGAAGAAGGCTTGGTAGAGGACGGGTTGATTGCCCAGAGCGCGCGCCAGCGGGACGATTTCTGGAACCTACGTGAGCACATTCCTGTGGCCAACAAAGCGATTGGCTCGGTGGCGAGCCACGACATTTCCCTGCCGTTGGAAGCCTTGCCAGAGTTCATCACAGAGATGAGCGCTAATATTGCCGCGCAATGTCCGTTGCGTATCAATTGTTTTGGGCACCTTGGCGACGGCAATTTGCATTACAACCTGTTCCCGCCCAAAGGCGGTGACCGGCATGACTATGACGATATCCGCCACGATCTCAGCGCACAGATCTATGACCTTGTGCACCGCTATGGCGGCTCGTTCAGTGCCGAACACGGTGTTGGCCGGCTCAAGGTTGAGGATTTGGAGAAATACGGGGACCCTGCGCGGCTGGCGGCGATGCGCGCCATCAAAACGGCGCTGGATCCGAAGGGGATCATGAACCCGGGCGCGGTGCTCGCGCCCTAAGGCTTTCTTCTTCTCCAAATACCTTGGGGAGTCGCCAAAGGCGACGGGGCAAAGCCCCTCTTACAGGCCGTCGAACTCACAAAGCACGGAGACATCCATGCCCATGGCCTCAAGCTTCTTGCGGCCGCCAAGCTCCGGCAGGTTGATGATAAAGGAACAGCTGATGATCTCGCCGCCCAGGCGTTCGATCAGTTTGATGCCCGCCTCAGCGGTGCCGCCGGTGGCCAGCAAGTCATCGACCACAAGGATTTGCTCGCCTGGTTGAATGGCGTCGTCGTGGATTTCGACAATCGCTTCGCCGTACTCGAGCTTGTAGTCCTGTGAGATGGTGGTGCCGGGCAGTTTGCCTTTCTTGCGGATCGGCACAAAACCGACGCTCAATTGGTGCGCAATGGCACCACCCAAGATGAAGCCGCGCGCTTCGAGGCCAACCACCTTGTCGATGCGGGTGCCGGCGTAGGGATGCAGCATTTGGTCAATCGCCATGCGGAACCCGCGCGGGTCGGCAAACAAGGTGGTGACATCGCGGAACATGATGCCTTCATGCGGGAAATCGACAATGGTGCGGATATAGTCTTTGACGTCGGCGCTTTTGGGCATCTTGGGTTCCGGGGTTAAATTTCAGACGCAGCAGGTTTGGCGGATGCAAGCGCGGCGCGCAAGGGCGGAGTTTGTCGCGATGGGGAGAGTTTGCTCTGGACGGGGACCACGTCCCCTCTGTAAGCAGATTTTGGGGCAGGGATTTCGTTTGGGTGGGTGTTACATGGGATCAAAAGACGCGGCGCAGCCGGACAAGATCACGGTCAAGTCAAAGCCGAAGGGCAAGTCCAAGGTCAAAGTGAAGTCCAAAGCCAAGAAGGACAGTCAGTTGATCTTGCGGCTCGACAAGAAAGAGCGCGATGCCTTTGTCGATCTGTGCAAAGACATGGACACCAGCGCCGCGCGGGAAATTCGCGGCTTTATCCGCAAGTTTATGAAGAAAAACAAACGTTAAGCGGCACGTTTCAAGGTTGCCGTGAGCACCCCCATGCCCATCAAAGTGACGCCACCAACGCGGGTCAGGTTACGCATGACGGCGGGCTTTTCAATGCGGCTGCGCAGCCGGTCAGCCAAGAGTGCATAGGCCAGCGCATTGAGGGCGGCGAGGCTGACAAAGGTGCTGATCAAAATGGCAAACTGCGGCAGCATGGCTGCGGTTGGGTCAATGAACTGCGGTACAAAGGCGATGAAAAAGCCGATGCTTTTGGGGTTCAGCGCGGTGACGGCGGCGGCATGGCCAAAGACGCCGCGGGCTGGCAGGTCTGCGGATTTGCTGATGTCCCCCAGATGGGCCTGACCCGCGCTGCGCAGCATTTTGTAGCCCAGCCACACAAGGTAGACCGCGCCAACCCATTTGAGCACCATGAAGGCGGTGGCGGAGGCCAGCACAATGGCGCCCAAGCCCATCAGCGAGGCGGTCATGGCAATCAGATCGCCCAGGGCCACACCGGCGGCCGTGGCAATGGCGACTTTGCGTCCTTGGGTGAGGGCGTAGCTGAGCACCAACAAGATGGTGGGGCCGGGGATCAGCAAGAGCGCGGTGGAGGCGGCGACAAAGGTCAGCCAGAGATCAAGGGACATGAAAAGGGCCTGCAATTGAATCAGAAAGCCCTATCAAACAGGTGAAAAGTGATTTGGTCTAGCGGCAATTAGCCTGCGAGCACGCGACCGGCGACCGCATCCAGTTTGGCAATCATGTCTGGGTCACGTTTGTCCGGAGCGGTCATGATGGCAAACTCCAGCGCTTTGTCACAGCTGTGTTCACAGTCAGCACGTTCCGCGCCGAGGAGGGCAGGGAGACCGCGCACAAGGTTGCGGGCTTTTTCGCTGTTACCGGTCAATGTTGCAATGATTTCAGTGACATCCACTTCGCCATGCTCCGGATGCCAGCTGTCATAGTCGGTGACCATGGCAACCGAAGCGTAGCAGAGTTCGGCTTCACGGGCCAATTTGGCTTCGGGCATGTTGGTCATGCCAATCACATCCGCGCCCCAGCTTTCGCGATACATTTTGCTTTCCGCCAAGGTGGAGAACTGCGGGCCTTCCATGGCCAGATAAGTCCCGCCTTTGTGCACTTTGATGCCCGCATCGGTTGCTGCGGTGAAGCAGGCGTCTGAGAGGCGCGGGCAGGTCGGGTGCGCCACGCTGACGTGGGCGACAAGGCCTGGGCCAAAGAAGGATTTTTCGCGCGCAAAGGTGCGGTCAATGAATTGATCCACAATAACAAAATCGCCGGGCGCCATCTCTTCGCGGAAGGAGCCGGTGGCGGAGACGGAGATCACATCGGTCACGCCAATGCGTTTGAGCGCGTCGATGTTGGCGCGGTAAGGTACAGAGGTGGGCGTGTGCACGTGGCCACGGCCGTGGCGCGGTAGGAAGGCCATTTTCACGCCGTTCAAGCGGCCGGTTAGGATTTCGTCAGACGGTGTGCCAAAAGGGCTTTCGACTGCCTGCCATGTGGCGTCTTCCAAGCCGTCGATGTCATAGATGCCGGAGCCGCCAATCACGGCGATCATGGTTTCTTTGGTGGCCTCAGTCATGCCCGTCTCCCAGTGCTAATCGTTGGGCAAAGTTGTGCGCACAAGGGGTCGGAATTGCAAGGAAAAGCCGGGTCGGTAACGCGTCTGTAATGCGTCGGTATCACGGAGGTGCAAATTTGGCTGGCATCAGGGTTGGGACAAGCCGCGTTTTGCAAGTTGGGCATTGTAATCGGCGAAAGCGGCTTCGAAGCCTGTAAGTGGCCATGTCAAGTCTTGGGAGGCGCCATGGCGATCGCGGAAGGTGAAGCGGAAGTCGCCTCCAGTGCGCATCTCCAACAGCAAGGTTTCTGCGGCGTCGCCGTCGAATGTGCATCCGGTGCCGGTTAGACAGCCGACCCGGTTGGTGCGCCAAACGGAGGTGCCGTCGCGTTCGATGCGGAAATTGCCGGGGGCGGTGAGGGTGCCGAGTTCCAAGCCAAACTCGATTTCTGGGCGGCTGTCTTCGGATTGGGTCAGGAAGAAGAACTGTGCGGCAAAGTTGGGCTGCGGTGAGAACACGTCCACGCGTCGGATGTAGCAGCGTTGCGCCAACGTGCCGTTTTCGTCGCGCTCGTCACACAGCGTGTTCCAGATGTCGTGGATCGCGTGGTGGGTGACCCGCCAATTGGATGGGCGGTCGTTGCCGTCCTGATCCTGAGCGGCGAGGGGAGTGGCGGCAAGAGTGAGGGCGGCGAGCCAGCGCATGGGGGACTCCTGAAACGGTACGCGGTGACGGCACTCTTCATTTCAGAGGCTTGGCTGTCCAATCACGTGGGGTCAGTAATCTGTGAGGGAGAATGCCGAATTGGGCGGCAGCGAGGGCAGTGGCGCGGCGGAACGTGGTGCAAAAGCCTCTGACGGGGCGTCGGGCCAGTCGCCGCTATTGTTTGTTAAGGGCAAACCGGCTAGGGAGGCCGCAAAGCGAACACTCCCAGATTTACGCAGGTACACTCATGAGACGCGCGGCGTTGGCCATGCTGGCCAAGAATATTTCTCCTCCCAACCTTTCGATCATGCAGGACGAAGGGTTCACTCCGAACCGGATCAAGACCGAAGTGCTCTCCGGCCTGACCGTGGCGCTGGCGCTTGTGCCGGAAGCGGTGGCCTTTGCCTTTGTGGCCGGTGTGCACCCGCTGGTGGGGCTTTATGCGGCGTTTTTGGTCGGCCTGATCACCGCGTTGATTGGCGGGCGTCCGGGTATGATCTCTGGTGCCACCGGTGCGCTGGCGGTGGTGATGGTGGCCTTGGTGGCCGAACATGGCGTGGAGTATCTGTTTGCGACCGTGATCTTGATGGGGATTTTGCAGATCATCGCGGGTGCGTTGCATTGGGGCAAGTTCATCCGCCTTGTGCCGCATCCGGTGATGCTGGGCTTTGTGAACGGTCTGGCGATTGTGATTTTCCTGGCGCAGCTGACGCAGTTTAAAGATCCCGCCAACACAGATGCGTGGCTGGCAGGTCCGCAGATGGCGATGATGTTGGGCCTTGTGGCGTTGACCATGGGCATCATCTGGGGGCTGCCAAAGCTGACCAAAGCCATTCCGGCACCGTTGGCGGGCATCGGGATCACTGCGATTATCGTGATTGTGTTTGGCATCAATGTGCCAACCGTGGGCGATATGGCCTCCATCAAGGGCGGCCTGCCGAGCTTCCACATTCCGTTTGGCGAAGGCGAGGGGATCTACCCGCCTGCGCTTTTGGCGCCGTTTAACCTTGAAACGCTCTACATCATCCTGCCATACGCGGTGATCCTCGCGGCGATTGGCCTGATCGAAAGCTTGCTGACGCTTAACCTTGTGGGGGAGATGACCGGCAAGCGTGGCGGTGCGTCGCAAGAATGTATTGCACAGGGGACAGCCAACGTTGTGACCGGCTTCTTTGGCGGTATGGGCGGTTGCGCGATGATTGGTCAGTCGATGATCAACGTGAAGTCCGGCGGTCGCACGCGGATTGCAGGGATTTGCGCAGCGCTGTTTCTGTTGGCGTTTATCGTTGTAGCAAGCCCGTTGATCGAGCGTATCCCGCTGGCCGCGCTGGTGGGTGTGATGTTCATGGTGGTGATCGGCACCTTTGCCTGGAACAGCTTCCAGATCATGCGCCGCGTTCCTAAGATGGACGCCTTTGTGATTGTGCTGGTGACCGTTGTGACCGTGCTGGAAGATCTCGCGGTGGCGGTTGTGGTTGGCGTGATTGTGAGCGCGCTGGCCTATAGCTGGCAGAACGCGCGGCGTATTCACGCGAACACCCGTGAGAGTGAGAGCGATCCGGGCGCGAAGGTCTATGAGATCGAAGGCCCGCTGTTCTTTGGCTCTGCTGAGGGCTTCAGCGAGCTGTTCACTGTGGACGCCGATCCAGAGCACGTGATTGTGGACTTCGCCCGTTCCCGTGTGGTGGACCAGTCCGCGTTGCAGGCAATTGAAGCGGTGGCGGCCAAGTACGAGGCGGCAGGCAAGCAGGTTGTGCTGCGCCACCTGAGCCGGGATTGCCACGAGCTGCTGACCAAAGCAGGCAACCTGATGGTCGATAGTGACGATGATCCCGAGTATCAGATCGCGGTGGACTATCCGGTGAAGACCGGGGTGTTTGGCGGCGGGCACTAAGCTGCCTCGCAAAAAGGGTTGAGAAAGGGCTGGCCGAGGGGCTGGCCCTTTTTGGTTGTCGCGGCAAAGCGGCGAGCCGCACCTCTTGTTTCATGGCGGGAACTGGCGCAATAGGGATGGGACCACACCGGAGCGTTCCCATGACCTTCCTTGCCATTCTGATCGGGCTTTTGCCGTCGTTCCTGCTCGTGGGGTTGGGTGGCGTGCTGCGTAAACGTCTGTCGGCCAATGCCTGGCAAGGGTTGGACAAGCTCAACTTTGAGATCCTGTTTCCGGCGTTGTTGTTTGTGGCGGCAAGCCAGCGGCCTTTGGAAGTCGCTCAGGTGGTGGGCATTGCGCCTTTGGTCTGGGCGCTGTTAGCGGTGGGCTTGGTGGTGGGCTATGGCGCACGGCGGTTTGGGCCGGAGCGGTTTTTGGACTTTGCCGGAGCGTGGCAGACCGCGTGGCGGTTCAACACGGCGCTGGCGTTTATTGCGATTGCCACAACGGGGAAGGCCGATGCGGGCGTGATGGCGGTGGCAATCGGCATGGCGGTGCCGATGGCCAATGTGTTTGCGGTGAGCGCGCTGAGCCGGGGCGGCAGCTTTGGGCTGTGGGGCACAGTGAAGAAGGTAGCGCTCAATCCGTTTTTGATTGCCTCATTG
Source organism: Shimia sp. MIT1388 (assembly GCF_047124445.1). Taxonomy (GTDB): domain Bacteria; phylum Pseudomonadota; class Alphaproteobacteria; order Rhodobacterales; family Rhodobacteraceae; genus Shimia. The sequence continues at coordinate 323,931 of NZ_CP138921.1, forward strand.
GGGGGCGTTCTGGTGGGGCTGTCAGGCATGACGATCCCAGCACCAGTGCTGGCACCCCTGGAGATGCTTGCTGCGGCAGCGATCCCGATCGCCTTGATCTCGGTGGGGGCGACGATGAATTGGGGGGCGCTGGCGCGCTTGGATGCGTTCAGCGGCATTATCTGCGCCACCAAGCTCGTGGTGATGCCGGTGGCGGCGCTGGTGCTGGCGTTGGCATTGGGGCTGGAGAGCGGCGTGGCGGTGGTGCTTGTGATCTGGGCGGCCTTGCCGACCGCGAGCGCGGCACATGTGTTGGCCTCCGGGTTTGGCGCAGATCGGGAGTTGTCCGCGACATTGGTGGCGCAGACAACGTTGTTGGGGGCGGTGAGCCTGCCGGTGTGGATCACATTGGCGGAAGTGGTGTTTTAGACCGCCTTTAGGGCCGCAATGTCGCCCGCCATGATGGCCGGGATCACGCGGTCGATCTTCCCCTTGGGCCAGTCCCACCAGGCTATGTCCAAAAGCTGCGTAATGGTCGCTTCATCAAAGCGCTTTTTCACCACAGTTCCGGGATTGCCGGTGACGATGCCATAGGGGGGCACCGTGCCGCGCACCACCGCACCTGCGCCGATGATGGCACCATGGCCGATCTGCGCACCGGGCAGCACCATCGCGCCGTAGCCGAGCCAGACGTCATGGCCCACAACCGTGTCCCGCTTGTCCGGTTGGTAGTCCTCCGGCACGGTCTCACCAAAGATCGGGAAGGGATAACAACTTAGCCCGTCCATGGCGTGGTTGGCGGAGCTGGTGATGAAGCGGACGCCATGCGCGATCTGGCAAAACTTGCCGATGTGCAGCGCGCCTTGGCTGAAGGGATAGAGGTAGGGCACAAGACGCTGTGCCCAATCCTCTGGAGGGTCAAAGTCGGAGGCGTAGGTGTAGTCCCCAACTTTGATGTTGTCTTGGTCAATCACCGCAGACAGCAGCACAGTGCCTGCGTGTTTGCTGCCATCCGGCAGGGTGATCGGAAAGGCGGTTTTGGGATCGGGAAGGGGCATGTGGCCCTCCTTGTCAAATGTCCCTCGCGCCTGAGGCCCCTGACTTATTGATCGGGGCGGGCGAGGGTGAAGGTGTTGTCGACCACCGCATAATCCTTGTAGCCAAGGCGGCTGAGAGGGCGGTAGGTGGTGACGTCAAAGATACCATCCACAATGCAATTGTCGCGCAGGTGCACGCCGGTCACTTCGCCGATGGCCATAAAGTTGTTCTCTCCCAGGAGAGGCACAATCTGGGTCAGGCGGCATTCCAGCGAGGCGGGCGCACCCACAAGGCGCGGGCAGTCGATGGTGTCACATTGGGCGGCTTCCAGGCCTGCGGCCGCAAACTCGTCTTCATCCTTGCCCAGCGGTCCGGACGAGATGTTCATCGCGTCGCGAATGCTCTCCTCCACGATGTTCACGCAGAACACGCCGGTGGCGCGGATGTTGGACAGGCTGTCCTTGCCCTCGGCCTGATCGTCTTTCTTGCCGGTGGAGGCAAACATCACCTGCGGGGGATTGTCCGCAAGCGCATTGAAGAACGAATAAGGCGCAAGGTTGCGCTCGCCGTTGGCATCTTGGGTGGAGACCCAAGCGATGGGGCGCGGGCTGACGATGGCTTTGAACGGGTTGTGCGGCAGGCCGTGGCCGTCTTTGGGCTGATAGAACATCGGACTGACTCCATATTGGTTTGCAGGCAGTCGTAACGCCATGTTAGGGGCGAGGAAACCGCAAAGTTTCAGACGGGCAAGAGGCGCGCAGGTGTTTACGCTGGCAGTGGAAGCAAAGGACGATTGGTGGGAAGTGGAGGCGCTTTACGACCTCTGCTTTGCGCCGGGGCGTGAGGCCTTGTCGTCTTATCGTTTGCGCGATGGTGTGGACCCTGTGGCGGGGCTGTCGCTGACCGCGCGCGATGCCGAGGGGATTTTGGCCGGGGCGATCCGCTATTGGCCGGTGAAGATTGGCGCGGTGCAGGCGTTGCTGCTGGGGCCGGTGGCGGTGCACCCAACACACCAAGGCGAAGGCTTGGGCGGATTGTTGATCGAGGACAGTTTGCACCGCGCACAGCCTTTGGGGTGGGAACGGGTGATGCTGGTGGGTGATGCGCCGTATTACAAGCGGTTTGGCTTTGAGAAACTTGAGGGCGTGGTGATGCCGCCGCCGACCAATCCCGAGCGGGTGCTGGGCCGGGCGCTTGTAGAGGGCGCTTGGGACGGTGTTGTTGGGGATGTGGAGTGCGTGGGGTAGGTCTGCTACGCGGGCTTAGCATCCCTGCACTGTTGGCACACCAATGACCGCATTGCTGCATTCCTCAAAAGGTTATTTTCAAACGAAAAGGGTATGCAGAAATGGCTCATGAAAAAGTCTGGGACTCGTGTTTTCTTTCAGACCCTGAGGCTGGGGTTTACGTGAGCTTCCATTTACCTGGCCCTGATGGGGAGGCATGTTCCCTGGAGCAAACAGTTGATCTTGCCCAAAGGTACCGCCACGTCTCACCTGGAAACATTCCAAATTCACCGCAAGATATCCGTGTCGAGGAATACCCAGATTACATGTATCCCACCTATCGAGAAGGCGTTTCCCCTGATCAGATGCGGGATGTTTTCAAAGGAAAAAACGGTTTGGTGGTTATTTCCGGCGCCATGTTTGACTTACTTCAAAAGTTTAACCTCGGGGCCACACGACTAAAGGCCATTCCTTTAAGAGAGATTGATCAAGCGACGCCTGTTGATGGGCGCTGGTACTTCGTACATTTCCGGGAAAACCGAAATTGCTTGGTGCCGGAAAAATCGACCGGCGTGGAGCCCACCCATAACGACCATCGCTGGCGAATTGAAACTGACGAAAAGTATCGGCTGTGTGTCGATCCAAGCTCGGCGGGCGACTTGGACCTGTGGCGCGATAGCCGTGCGACCGATGTGGTGTTCCTCACTGACAGATTGAAGGAAGCCATCGAAGAAGCGGGTCTTGTGATCAAGGGTGACAGCAAATTTCGCGAGTGCTTTTTAGATTGAATGGGCGCTTCATCATTGCAGGTCGGGTCAAAGGTCAGTCAAAAAGCTCCGCTTGATTGCGCAAGGCCAGCCAATTTGGCGCTGAACGAACATCAGAAACTGTGAGGGGCGATAGGCATTAGGGGCTCGTTGCTGACTTTGGTCATCTCGTGCTGATCAAACAATTGCCTAGGCACATTTGAATGGGGTTGCCTCTCTGTGTGGTTGAACCAGCGGCCAATCACCCCATCTCTTACCCATGACCCAAATCGAAATTTTGCCGGACGTTCCGGACCAAGACATTGACGTAAATTCTGAACTAGACGCGCTGGCCAAGCGTTATGGCGGGGCCAGTGGGCTGGGTATGAAAGTGCTTGGCGTGTTGGGCATGCCGGTGTCGGGCTTGCTCAAGAGCCTGCCAGGTGAGGTGCAGGACGGGCTCGGTGGGGCCACGGAGGTGGCTTTGATGCAGGCCGTCAAGTGGGCCGATGGCAGCCGGGGCCTGGTGAAAGATCAGCCGGATTGGATCAACGCGTCCATCACAGCCGCGCTGGGCGCGGCGGGCGGGGCTGGGGGCGTGACGTCTTCGCTGGCGGAACTGCCGATCACGGTGACGGTGCTGTTGCGCGCCATTCAAGGCGTGGCGGTGCAATATGGGTTTGATCCCAGCCATGAGAGCGTGCGGTTTGATTGCGTGCGCGTGTTGGCCGCGAATGGGCCGTTTGAGGAAGATCGCGGCGCGGATTTGGCGATGTTGGAGCAGCGGGCCGGATTGGCGATGGGTGGCACCAAATGGATCAGCACGGTGATTGTGCCTAAACTGGCACCGGTTTTGGGGCAAAAGCTGGCGGCGCAGATGGTGCCGGTGATTGGCGCGGCGGCGGGGGCGGCGACGAATTATGCCTACACCAGCTACTATCAGGACATCGCGCATGTGCATTTTGGCCTACGCAAGCTGGCGGTGGAGGCGGACGTGTCGCCGGAGGTGCTGGTCGACGGGATGCGCAAGCGGTTGGGGAAAGAGTAGCCGGGCTAACGGCCACTTCCATCACCCGCTGTTGCGCAGGTACTCCATCACGTCGGGGCGCACGGATTGCTCGCCACGTTCGCGTGCGGCGTGGATCACACGGCGCAGCTCTCCCAGGTCAACCCGACGGATCAGACTTTTCACCGGGCCAATGGAGGCTGGACGCATCGACAGGTTGCGCAGGCCCATGGCGGCGAGGCAGACGGCTTCAATCGGGCGGCCCGCGTCTTCGCCGCAGAAGCTGAGCGGTGTGCCAGTGTCGATGCAGCGGTTCACGATGCCTTCCAGGAAGGTCAGGAAGCTGACGTTGAGCGTGTCATAGCGGCGGCGCACCCGTTCGTTTTCGCGGTCTGCGGCAAAAAAGAACTGTTTCAGATCGTTGCCGCCAATGGAGAGGAAGTCCACGTCTTCGTAGAATTTCTTGGGGGCAAACCCCAAAGACGGGGTTTCCAGCATGGCGCCGACTTCGATTTCCGACGGCAGAACGTGGCCGAGGATTTTCTCGCGCTCGATGGCTTTGTCCACTTCGGCGCGGGCGGATTTGTATTCTTCATATTGAGCGATAAAGGGGAACATGACCGTCAGTGGCCGACCATTGGCGGCGCGCAGGAGCGCTTGCAGCTGCATGCGCATCACGCCGGGTTTGTCTAGGGCCACGCGCACCGCGCGCCAGCCAAGCGCCGGGTTGGGCTCGTCTTGTGGCGCCATGTAGGGCAGGACTTTGTCAGAGCCGATGTCGAGTGTGCGGAAGACCACGCGTTTGCCGTCTGCGGCGTCCATCACTCGGGCATAAAGCTGCGCCAGCTCGGTGCGTTTGGGCATTTGGTTGCGGATCAGGAATTGCAGCTCGGTGCGGAACAGACCTACGCCTTCGGCACCGGAAGAGGCCAACGATGGCAAGTCGGCCATGAGGCCCGCGTTCATGGTGAGATGCACCACCGCGCCGTCACGGCTTTTGGCTTCTTTGTCGCGGATGCTGGCGTAGCGTTCCTGCGCCTTGGCGGCCATGGCGATCTTGTCGCGGAAGGCGGTCACAACAGTGTCGTCGGGACGCAGGTGCACGATGCCCTGATCGCCGTCGACCATGATGTGGTCGCCGTTGAGCGCCTCGGTGGTGATTTTGTCGGCGTGGATCACCAAAGGGATCGCCAAGGCGCGCGCCACGATGGCGGCGTGGCTGCCGACGGAGCCCTCTTCCAGCACGATGCCTTTGAGCTTGCGTCCATATTCCAGCAATTCACCGGGGCCGATGTTGCGGGCAATCAGGATCGGGTCAGAAGGCATGTCCGCGCCGGTCTCGCTGCCTTGGCCGGTTAGAATGCGCAGCAGGCGGTTGGACAGATCATCCAGGTCATGCAGGCGCTCGCGTAGATATTGGTCGGTGACCTGTTCCATGCGGGCGCGGGCGGTGGATTGTTCTTTCTCCACAGCCGCTTCCGCAGACAAGCCGCGCGCGATGTCCTGCTCCATGCGCTTCATCCAGCCTTTGGAGTTGGCAAACATGCGGTAGGCTTCAAGCACTTCCAGCTGTTCTTTGTCACCGCGTTTGGCGCCGTCGAGCATTTTGTCGACGCCAACACGCAACTCTTCGACCGCCTCGTTCAGGCGGGTGAGTTCGATGTCAGGATCATCCGCCACGGGGTTGGTGACCACAACGCGGGGTTCATGCAGCCAGACGTGGCCTTCGGAGGCACCTTCTTGACCAGACGTGCCGCGGAACAGCTCGGATTGCTGGTGCAAAGCGCTCATGGCGGCGCCTTCGCCGACAAACGCCCCGAGTTCGGTCATCTCGGCCAACACCATGGCGACCACTTCCAACGCGTAGACTTCATCAGCGGAGTAGCCGCGTTTGTCCTTGGACTGGACCACCAGCACGCCGAGATTGTCGCCAAGGCGCTGCACGGGTACGCCGCAGAAGCTGGAGTAAATCTCCTCGCCGGTTTCCGGCATATAGCGGAAGCCCTTGGCGCTGGGCGCGTCGTCTGTGTTCACCACTTTGGAGGTGCGGGCCACGCGGCCGACAAGGCCTTCGCCGACGCGCATGCGGGTCTGGTGCACGGCGGCTGCGTTCAAACCTTCGGTGGCGCAGAGTTCCAGCGTGTCTTCATCGCGAAACAGGTAGATCGAGCACACCTCTGTGCCCATCGAGGAGGCAATGAGATGGGTGATTTTGTCCAAGCGCTCCTGACCGGCGCTGTCTTCGGCCAAGGCATCGCGCAGGCGCCCCAAAAGTTTGCGGCTCTCGGTTTCGGTTTTTTGCACCATGGTGAGGTGTGGTCCTTGTCACTACTCGGGGCCGAATAGATCACAACAATCGTGGAATCAAAACGGTTTATGCGGATGTCTTGGTGGCAATAATACGCCGCGTTGCAGCGATCTTTGTGAAGAAAATTCGAAAACTGGGGTGAGCGGGTTGTTTGGCAGGGGATTGCTTGCTTGTGCTGCCTTGCTGCGGTGTAGCAAAGCCTGGCTGCGAATTGGGTGGTGTGCTGTCAAAAGTGGCGATATGCCGCAAAACAGGGCGGCTTGTGTCTGAAAAGAAAAACGCGCGACCCTTGGGGCCGCGCGTTGGCAATTTGCAGTGTGGCTTAGGCCACTTTTTCCAGTTCAAAGGCGTCGTGCAGCGCCTGCACCGCCAGTTCCATGTACTTGCGATCAATCAGCACGGAGATCTTGATCTCCGAGGTGGTGATGACTTTGATGTTCACACCTTCGTCAGACAGGACCTTGAACATCTTAGCCGCGACGCCGGATTGGGAGCGCATACCGATGCCCACAACGGAGACTTTGGAAACGTCTTCGTCGATCACCAATTCGGCAAAGTTCAGGCCGCCGGAGGTTTTGAGCTCGTCCAGCGCGGTTTCCGCGCGTTTCACCTGATCTGTCGGCAGGGAGTAGGTCATGTCTGTGCGGCCATCTTCCGAGATGTTCTGCACAATCATGTCGACGTTCACGCCTGCATCAGACAAGCAGCCAAAGATGATGGAGGCGATGCCCGGGCGGTCGGCCACGGACAGCAGGGTCATTTTGGCTTCGTCGCGGGAGTAGGCCACACCGGCCACAACATTTGATTCCATGATTTCCTCCTCATCGCAGACCAGCGTGCCGGCCTCGTCGGATTGTTCTTCAAAAGAGCTGAGCACGCGCAGTTTCACTTTATAGCGCATGGCGAGCTCGACAGAGCGTGTTTGCAGGACCTTGGCGCCCAGAGAGGCCAGTTCCAGCATTTCTTCAAAGGCGATTTTATCCAGCTTGCGCGCTTTGGAGCAGATGCGCGGGTCGGTGGTGTAGACGCCGTCCACATCGGTGTAGATGTCACAGCGTTCCGCATCAAAGGCGGCGGCAAATGCCACTGCCGTGGTGTCGGAGCCGCCACGGCCGAGCGTGGTGATACGGCCTTCCTCGGAAATACCCTGGAAGCCGGCGACCACGGCGACGCGCATGCCTTCGCCAAATTTGGCGTTGATGTTGTCGGTCGGGATCTCTTCGATCCGGGCCTGGCTGTGCGCAGAGGAGGTTTTAAGCGGCACTTGCCAGCCCTGCCAGCTGCGCGCGGGCACATCCATTTCCTGCAGGGTCAGCGCCATCAGGCCAGCGGTGACGTTTTCGCCTGAGCTGACCACCGCGTCATACTCGCGGGCATCGTAAAGCGGCGAGGTTTCGTCCACATAGCCTACAAGTTTGTTGGTTTCACCAGACATGGCGGAGACAATGACAATCACGTCATAGCCTTTGGCCACCTCAACCCCGACGCGTTTGGCGGCGCGGCGGATGCGGTCCAGGTTGGCGACAGAGGTGCCGCCGAATTTCATCACAAGTACGGGCATGGCGCGTCCTTAGTTCGTAAGTCGCAGGCGGTTTACGCGCTTGGGGCCGTCGAGGCAAGGCAGATTGGCGCGGCAGGGCTGCGCATGTGGCGGTGGTGCAAGGCTTGGCAGCAAAGGGGGAGGAGGGGCCAGCCCCTCCGGCACAGAAGATGTGCCGCCTCCCCGGGATATTGGGGGACTGTGAACGCGGGGTCAGACCGGGTGCGCGCGGCCGTCCCAGGTTTCAAAGCAGCCGGTGGTCTCAAGGCTCAACGCATGGAAACGTTCGACCAGACCTGTGGCGGACTCCGCCACCGTGATGTCGCCGCCATCGCCACCCATATCGGTCTTCACCCAGCCGGGGTGATAGATGCCGACGGCGATGCCGATGTGTTTGAGGTCTTGTGCCAGATTGAGGCCGAGGTTCAGCGCGGCCGCCTTGGAGGCGCGATAGATGTAGCCGCCACCGCCAACTTTGGTGGAGGAGCCCATTTGCGACGAGATGATCGCGATTTTGGGGTTTTGGGCCAGCTGCAGGTTGGGCAGTAGGTTTTGCACGGTCAGGAACACGCCCGTGACATTGGCGGCAAAGGTTTTGGCCCAGAGGTCTGGCGCATAGCCGTCCGCGAGGTTCTGGCCTTTGTCGAGAAACACGCCGGCATTGCAGACCAGCAGGTCAATCGGTTGGGTGTCCAGCGCCTGTGCCATGGCGCGTTGGCTGTCGGCATCGGTCACGTCCAGTTTTAGGCATTCGCCGCCCGTGCGGCTGGTGCCGTTGACATGGTGGCCTTGCGCGCGCAGGGTTTGATCGAGGGCCAGTCCAATGCCGCGGTTGGCGCCGGTGATGAGGACATGCATGGGATGGCTCCTGTATGTGTGTGAGATCAGTTGGTTTTGCGGCCGATGTTAAACGGGAGTGGCGCAACGGGGACGCCGTCTTCGATCAGGGCTTTGGCCTCTTCAACTTTGGCTTCGCCATAGATGGGCCGTTCAGGGGCGTCGCCGTCATGCATGGCGCGGGCTTCGCTGGCGAAGTCTTTGCCAACATAGTCGGAATTGGCCTCGACATGGTCGCGCAGCTCTTTGAGGGCTTGTTCGGCTGGAGAGGCGGGTTGGCTCAACGGGCCGGGTGCGCTTGCGGCTTCAGGTGTCGGGGCTGGTGTGGTCTCTTGCGGTTTGGCGGCGGCGGAGCGGGCGGGGCGCACGCGCGGGGCCATCATCGCCTTCTCTACATTGGTGTCACCACAGACGGCGCAGGCCACCATGCCAGCAGCCTTGAGCTTGTCAAAGGCAGCGGCGGATTGAAACCAGCTGTCAAAGCGGTGGTCGTTGGCGCATTTCAGAGTGTAGTTGATCATTGTGCTGTGATGGTGCCCCTGTGCAGTGGCGCGAACATAGGCGTGGGGGCGGTTGGGATCAAGCGACGGGGGTTAGCCTTTGGCGGAGATTGTCGCTGTGTCAAAGCTGCGCACCAGTTTGGCGAGTTCGGGGTGCGCGATGCGTTTGGCGGCCTTTTTAGGACGCAGCCATTTGCGGGCCCGTTGGCCTGTCTCTGGATAGATACGTGCGAGCTTGTCCACTTCCAGAGGATATACCAGCACCCGAATGGTTTGGCCGCGCTTTGGGCCGCGGGTTTTGCGGTAGCGGTAGGTGCCCAGGCAATGTTTGCGCGCGCGGCCCAGAATGCCCGCTTCTTCCCAGGCTTCCTGCGCAGCGGTTTTGTGAGGCTTTAGGTCCGCCATGGGCCAGCCCTTGGGTAGCAGCCACTGACGGGTGCCGCGGGAGGTTATCAGGAGGACTTCGGCTTTTCCTTTGCGGATGCGGTAGGGCAAAGCGGCAAACTGGATCTGTTTGCCGCGTTTCTGTGCCTTGCGGATCATGCTGGCCGTGGCGGTTGGGTCAAGTAGGCCCATGTTGTCTCCAAAAGTCCGGTGCTCAGGTAGCGGCACCCTAGAAGGCGTGCCGAGGGAGGCCAAGTGGTTAGAAGGGCTTCGTTTGACAGTGTTGCGAAGTGATTTGGGATTTTGTGGGAAAGATATGGGAAATCCCGCTGGGAATTCATGGGAGCTGCATGGGAATGGCAGCGGATTTGCGCCGAATCGGTTTGGGGGTGGCGAAGGTTTGCCCTTTTGATCGGGCTGTTACGGGGCGCTCTTGACCTTCTGTGGAAAAATGTTGGGAAAACTTGGGAAAAAGTTTGGCGCCCAAGGGTGTGCTGCATTTGGTGGTGTGATCTGGACTGATTGTCTAAATGTGGTGTCTGCACCCACAAATCTGCTCTCGAAATCGCGAGGTTCTGTGTGCTTGGGTCGCGCGTGGAGCGATTTTGTCCACAAATTCCTGTTGATTTCCATAAATTCCCATGGCATCCCTGTCTACACGATGAGGACGGGACATAAAGAGAGGCGCTAAGACCTCCGATCCCAAGTCAGGTTTCATACAGGCACCCGCTTTCATCGAAAAAAAGAGATCCGGTGCGTGGGCGAGCAGAACATCCCCCCAGGTGGCACGCGCAACTGGACTACCCGCAGAAGCGGGACGAGGGCGGCGGATTGATCAGTGGCAGCAGATCAATCCGCCGTTTCGCTTCCAGCCCCGGGGAGGGGCGGGACAACAGGTTGAAAGGGGCCATAGGCAGTGGCGCTCATGTTTCGCGGCGAAAGCCGTAACAAGGTGGACAGCAAGGGACGGATGTCGATTCCGGCCAAGTTCCGCCGTGTGCTTGAAGCAGGCGACCCTGAGTGGAAAAGTGGCGAAAACCCCAACCTGGTGATTGTCTACGGCGGCAAGACCCGAGAATTCCTAGAGTGTTTTACGGTTGAGGCGATGGATGATGTGGTGAGCCGCATCATGAAAATGCCCCGTGGCAGCAAGAAGCGCCTGGCGCTGAGCAAATTGTACCTCACCCAATCCTTGGAAGTGTCGGTGGATGAAACCGGCCGCTTGGTGTTGCCCAAAGAGCAGCGCGACAAGATTGGGTTGGAAGGCATGGCGTTCTTCGCCGGTAAAGGCGACACGTTTGAGATCTGGAACCCAGAGACATATGACGCCACCCAGGAAGAGGCGCTTGAGGCGGACGAGGATTTTGATCCGGATGCCGATCCGTCGATCTACCTTGATGGCGACGAGGATTTCTAACCATGGCGACGACTGACGAACCCGCCGCCAAACGTCCTCACATTCCTGTCCTGCTTGCGCCGCTTCTGCGCGCAGTGGCGCCGGTGTCGGGGCGGTGGCTGGATGGCACATTCGGGGCCGGGGGCTATACCCGCGGGCTGATCGAAGCTGGGGCCAGCAAAGTGTACGGCGTGGATCGTGATCCGCTGGCATTTGACATGGCGGCGCCTTGGGTTGGGGACTATGGCGATCAGATCGAGCTGGTCGCTGGTGTGTTTTCCAAGATGGATGATTATGCGCAGGACCTAGACGGTGTGGTGCTCGACCTTGGGGTCAGTTCCATGCAGCTCGACTTGGCGGAGCGTGGCTTTTCTTTCATGAAGGACGGTCCGCTTGACATGCGCATGAGCCAGGAAGGGCCCTCAGCCGCAGACCTGGTGAATGAGGCCGACGAAGCCGATCTGGCCGATATCATCTATCAATATGGCGAAGAGCGCGCGAGCCGGCGCATTGCCAAGGCGATTGTGCGCGAACGTAAGGCAGAGCCGATCACCACAACTTTGCGGTTGGCGGAGATTGTTGAGGGCTGTTTGCCACGGCCAAAGCCTGGGCAGAGTCATCCGGCAACGCGCAGTTTTCAGGCATTGCGGATTGCGGTGAATGACGAATATGGCGAGCTGTTTCGTGGGTTGATGGCTGCGGAGCGGGCCTTGAAGCCCGGTGGTTTGTTGGCGGTGGTGACCTTCCATTCGGTAGAAGATCGCATGGTCAAACGCTTCCTTCAGAGCCGCGCCGGAAAAACTGGTAATGTGAACCGCTATGCGCCCGAGACCGAACAGGAAAAGCCGGCGTTTGAGTTGATTACCCGTAAGGCGGTTGGGCCGGACCCGGATGAGTTGGAAGACAACCCGCGGGCCCGGTCTGCGAAGTTGCGCGTGGCACGACGCACCGATGCGCCGTCCGGTGAGGTTGCCGGAAAAGCCATTGGAATGCCAACACTTGGGGGACGTAAGTGATGCGGATGGTGTTGTTTATCCTGGCCGCAGGGATGGTGATTGCGCTCTCAGTTTGGGCCTATCAAGAGAACTATCGCACTCAGGCAATGATTGGCGAAACCGAGCGTTTGCAGCGTGAGATTGGCGAGGCGCGGGCGCGTTTGGCCGTGTTGAAGGCGGAGTGGGCCTATCTCAACCGTCCGGACCGGTTGCGCGATCTGACGGAAATCAACTACAACGACATGCAGCTTTTGCCGCTGCGCCCGGATCAGTTTGGCCGGATTGAGCAGGTGGCGTTCCCGTCCGTTGACGCGCCGATCAGCTTTGAGAATGCGGTGGAAGTCTCCTCTGAGGAGGCCAAGCCATGATCCGCAAGCCGCTGCGACCGTTGGCGTCGATCTTGCATGCGCGCAGTGCCGGGGAAAACCCGGATCAGATTGAGCGCGCCAACCTGCGCGAACGGCATGAAGAGATGCGCAACAAGGGGCGTGCGCGGGCCGAAGGGCGGTTGCTCATCATGGGCGCGCTGTTTGCTGGCGCGTTTCTGACGGTTGGCGCACGGATGGCCGTGGTCAGCATGTCCGAGGCGACCGAACCGCGCACCAGTTACGCGGGCAGCCGCATTCAGGCGGAGCGGGCGGATATTGTCGACCGCAAGGGCCGCATTCTGGCGACCAACTTGGAAACCCATTCCATCTATGCCCATCCGCATGAGATGATTGACCCGGCATTTGCAGCGCAGAAACTGGCGGAAATCTTCCCCGATCTGGATGCCGAGAAGCTGGAACGTAGGTTCAAAGACGGGCGTAAGTTCTACTGGGTGAAGAAAAAAATCTCCCCGGAGCAAAAGCAGGCGGTGCATGACATTGGTGAGCCGGGCTTGCTGTTTGGGCGTCGTGAAATGCGGCTTTATCCGAACGGGCGCTTGGCGGCGCACATCCTTGGCGGGGCGTCTTTTGGCGAAGAAGACGTGCATGACGCCGAGCTTGTTGGCGTTGCGGGTGTCGAAAAATATTTCGACGATGCGCTGCGCGATCCGGCCAATGGCGACAAGGCGCTGACGCTGTCCATCGACCTGACCGTGCAGACTGCGGCTGAGCGGGTGCTCTGGGGCGGTATGAAGCTGATGAACGCCAAAGGTGCGAGCTCGGTTTTGATGGATGCGCACACCGGTGAGATTGTCTCCATGGTGAGCCTGCCGGACTTTGACCCGAACAACCGGCCTAATCCGCCTGTGCAGGGGCAGGCGGCGGACAGCCCGTTGTTTAACCGTGCGGTGCAGGGGCTGTATGAGCTGGGGTCGACGTTTAAGATTTTCACGGCGGCGCAGTCGATGGAGCTTGGGTTGGCAAACCCGGAGACCAAGATCAACACCGCCGGACCGTTGCGTTGGGGCAAGTTCAAGATTCGCGATTTCCGCAACTACGGCGCGCAACTCACAGTCACCAAGGTGATCGTGAAGTCGTCCAATATCGGCACCGCACGCATGGCACAGGTGATTGGCGCAGCGCGGCAGCAGGATTTTCTGAAGCAGCTTGGCTTCTTTGAGCCAACACCAGTGGAGCTGGTCGAGGCAAAAGGCGCACAGCCGTTGCTGCCCAAAAACTGGTCCGAACTCTCGACCATGACGATTTCCTATGGCCACGGTATGTCGGCCAGCCCATTGCATTTGGCGGCTGGCTATGCGGCGATTGCCAATGGCGGTACCAAGGTGGTGCCAACCATCCTGAAGCAGGATGAGGTGGTGAAAGGCGAGCGCGTGATGAGCGTGGCGAGTGCCGAAGCTTCGCGCCTTATGCTGCGCAAAGTGGTGAGCGAGGGTACCGCGTCTTTTGGCGAAGTTCCGGGCTACGCTGTGGGTGGCAAAACTGGCACCGCAGACAAGCCACTGGAGAGCGGGCGCGGGTATTATGAGGACAAGGTAATTGCCACCTTTGCCGCCATGTTCCCGGCGCATGATCCCAAATATGTGTTGATCCTTAGCTTGGATGAGCCAGTGGAGACCTCCGGTGATGAACCGCGACGGACGGCGGGTTGGACCGCAGTGCCGGTGGCGGCTGAGATGATCACACGCGTGGCTCCGCTTTTGGGGCTGCGTCCTGAGGTTGAGCCTGCGCCTTTGGCTGATATAACGCTGACATCAAACTAAGCCAAATAAGGGCATTCACAGATGGCAGCAGGCACAAAACAGCTTTCAGAATTGGGTCTGACAGCCATGGGTGGGCTGAACCCGGCGATCACCGGATTGGCGGTGGACAGCCGTGAGGTGAAAGACGGGTTTCTCTTTGCGGCCTTGCCGGGCACGCGGGTGCATGGCGGTACGTTTATCCAGTTTGCGTTACGTATGGGCGCGGCGGCGATCCTGACCGATGCGGCGGGTGCCAAGATTGCCGAACAGGAGATGGCGGCGAGTGACGCCGCGCTGGTGATAGCCGAAGATCCGCGTCAGGCGCTGGCTTATACGGCGGCGCTGTATTTTGGCGCGCAGCCGGGGATCATGGCGGCGGTGACCGGCACCAATGGCAAGACCTCGGTGGCGACCTTCCTGCGCATGATCTGGCAGGAGTTGGGGCTTGAGGCGGTAAACCTGGGTACCACAGGCGTCGAAGGAGATTTCACCGCGCCGCTAAATCACACCACACCGGAGCCGATCACCTTGCACCGCACATTGGCGGCCGCGGCGGAGGCCGGGATTGGCTTTGCGGCGATGGAGGCTAGTTCGCATGGGTTGGCGCAGTGTCGTTTGGATGGGGTGCAATTGAAGGCGGCGGGGTTCACCAACTTCACGCAAGATCACCTCGATTACCACGAGACGTTTGATGAGTATTTCAACGCCAAAGCGGGGCTATTTGGCCGGGTGTTGCCCGACGATGGCACAGCGGTGATCAATGTCGATGATCCACGCGGTCTGGATATGGCGATCATTGCTGGGGGCCGTGGCCAGGGTGTGATCACCGTAGGTAAGGCTGAGGCGGACATCGCGCTGATGGCGCAGCGGTTTGATGCAACCGGGCAGGACATTCGGTTTACGTTCCGGGGCAAGGCTTATCAGCAACGATTGAACCTGCTGGGCGGGTTTCAGGCGGAGAACGTTTTGTTGGCGTCAGGATTGGCGATTGCCTGCGGTGCGGAGCCGGAGCGGGTCTTTGAAGTTTTGCATGAACTCAAAGGTGTGCGCGGGCGGATGCAGTTGGCGGCCACCCGCGAAAATGGCGCGGCAGTTTTTGTGGACTACGCCCACACGCCGGACGCGGTGGCGACCGCGCTTCAGGCGATGCGCCCGCATGTCATGGGGCGTCTGATTGTGATTGTCGGCGCGGGTGGTGATCGCGATGCGGCCAAACGGCCGTTGATGGGCCAAGCGGCGGCGCAAAACGCCGATGTGGTTTATGTGACTGATGACAACCCACGTACGGAAGATCCAGCCACGATCCGCGCGGCTGTTATGGAAGGTGCGCCAGAGGCCACTGAGGTGGACGACCGCGCCAAAGCCATCTTGCTGGCGGTGGATGCGTTGGGGCCCGGCGATACGTTGCTGATCGCGGGCAAAGGCCACGAAACCGGTCAGATTGTGGGCGAGGATGTGTTGCCATTTGATGATTGTGAACAGGCCAGTGTGGCCGTGGCTGCACTGGACGGGGGGATCGCATGAGCCTGTGGACATCTGAGGCTGCCGCTAAAGCGACCGGCGGCAAAGTCACCACTGCGTGGGAATGTTCCGGCGTTTCGATTGACACGCGCACCATTGAAACGGGCGACTTGTTTGTGGCGCTGACCGCGGCGCGGGATGGGCACGAGTTTGTGGCGCAGGCATTGGAAAAAGGCGCGGCAGCGGCTTTGGTGAGCCGCGTGCCGGAGGGCGTGTCGCCGGATGCGCCTTTGTTGATTGTGGACGATGTGCTTGAGGGCCTGGAGGCGCTTGGCCGGGCAGGCCGCGCGCGCACGAACGCGCGGGTTGTGGCGGTGACCGGCTCGGTTGGCAAAACCTCCACCAAAGAAATGCTGCGCGCCATCTTGGGCGGGCAGGGCCGGACCCATGCCTCTGTGGCGAGCTACAACAACCATTGGGGCGTGCCACTGACCCTCGCACGGATGCCGCAGGACACCGAGTTTGCGGTGATCGAGATTGGCATGAACCACCCCGGTGAGATTTCACCGCTTGCCAAGATGGCCCGCCCGCATGTGGCGCTGGTGACCACGGTGGCGGCGGTGCATCTGGAGGCCTTTGAGAACGTTGCGGGTATCGCGCAGGAAAAGGCGGCGGTGTTTGACGGGCTGGAACCGGATGGCATCGCGATTGTGAACGCCGACATTGAGACCGCTGATGTGTTGCGCGCCCACGCGCGAAGCCAGTCTGCTGAGATTCAGGAGTTTGGCGAAAGTGCCAAAGACTGGCGGTTGGGCGATGTGAAGCTGACCGGCAATGTCACTGTGGCGCGTGCCATTCATGGCGGCGATTTGGCGATGTTCAAAGTGCAAAGCGCAGGCCGGCATTTTGCCATGAACGGGCTGGGCGCTTTGGCCTCTGCCGAAGCGTTAGGTGCGGATTTGGCGCTATCGGTGGCTGCTCTGGGGCGCTGGACGCCATTTGTGGGCCGTGGCGCGCGAGAAACGATTTATTTGGACCCGGTGGAAACCGAGCGCACTCTGGAGCTGATCGACGAGGCTTACAATGCCAATCCAACCAGCCTAGGGGCGGCGTTGGAAGTGCTCGCGGCGGCGGTGCCCACCAATGGCGTGGGGCGTATCGGCAAGGGCCGTCGTATTGCCTTTGTCGGCGACATGAAAGAGCTTGGCCCGCAAGAGGTTGAGATGCATGCGGATTTGGCGGATCACCCTGCGATGAAAGACATCGACGTGGTGCATTGCATCGGCCCGCTGATGCAACATCTTCACGCCGCATTGCCGGAAGAAAAGCAAGGGCAATGGGTCACCACCAGTGCCGAGTTGGTGCCCGATGTGCGCAAGCTGGTGGATGCGGGCGATGTGGTGATGGCCAAGGGCAGCCTGTCGATGGCGCTGTCCAAGGTGGTTGACGCCATCCGCAATCTGGGCCATCCCGCCCCGCAATCCAAGAACGAGGACGCGTAATGTTTTATTGGCTGACCAGCCTGTCAGACGGCGGTGATTTTTTTAACCTGTTTCGCTACATCACCTTCCGTGCAGGCGGCGCGTTTATGACGGCGCTGATCTTTGGCTTCATTTTTGGCAAGCCGCTGATCAACGTGCTGCGCCGCAAGCAAGGCAAAGGCCAGCCGATCCGGGATGATGGTCCTGAAGGGCATTTTGCGAAGGCGGGCACGCCCACCATGGGCGGCTTGCTGATCGTGGGCGCCCTGGTGACGTCGACCTTGCTTTGGGCGCGGTGGGACAATGGCTTTGTCTGGCTGGTTCTGTTTGTGACACTGGCCTATGGGCTGATTGGCTTTGCTGATGACTACGCCAAGGTTTCCAAGCAAAACACCAAAGGCGTGTCGAGCAAGGTCCGCTTGCTGTTGGGGTTTGTGATTGCCGGTGTGGCCGGTGTCTGGGCGACTTATTTGCAGCCGGAAACCCTGCAGTTGCAGCTGGCGGTGCCGGTCTTCAAAGAAGTGCTGATCAACCTGAGCTGGGCCTATATTCCCTTTGCCATGTTTGTAGTGGTCGGCGCGGCCAATGCGGTGAACCTGACCGATGGGTTGGATGGACTGGCGATTATGCCGGTGATGATTGCCGCCGGTGCTCTGGGGGTGATTGCCTATGCGGTGGGTCGTGTCGATTTCACGCAATACCTGGATGTGCACTACGTGCCGGGCACAGGCGAAATTCTGATCTTTGTCGCCGGTCTGATTGGCGGCGGCTTGGGCTTCCTCTGGTATAACGCGCCACCGGCGGCCGTGTTCATGGGCGACACCGGCTCTTTGGCACTTGGTGGTGCTTTGGGTGCCATCGCTGTCTCCACAAAACACGAGTTGGTGCTGGGCATCATTGGCGGCCTGTTTGTGGTGGAAGCGCTCAGCGTGATCATTCAGGTGCTCTATTTCAAACGCACCGGCAAACGTGTGTTCCTGATGGCACCAATCCATCACCACTATGAGAAAAAGGGGTGGTCGGAGCCGCAGATTGTGATCCGTTTCTGGATTGTTGCGGTGATCCTTGCGATGATTGGACTGGCGACGCTGAAACTGCGCTAATGGTCAGGAACACCAAGGTTGAGGGCGCTATCGGCGCCCTTTTTCATGCCCTCAGGCTTCTTCTAACACCAAATATCCCCGCCGGAGGTTCCTCAAACTGGCCACTTGTACCATCGTCTGCGGAAAGGCACTGTGCGCGCAAGACGACAAGGGGGACATCACATGATTCCAGTGCAGGGGTTTGCAGGCGCAAAAGTGGCGGTTTTGGGTTTGGGCCGGTCTGGTTTGGCAACCGCGCGGGCGTTGCGTGCAGGTGGTGCGGAAGCGATTTGCTGGGACGACAACCCATCGGCGCGGGAAACGGCGGAAGACGAAGGCTTCACCTGCCGCGACCTGTCTCGTGAGGGCGCGTTTGAGGATATTGCCAGCCTAATCGTATCCCCCGGCATTCCGCATTTGTATCCGGAGCCGAACCCCGTTGTGGCCGCAGCCTTGGAGGCAGGCGTGCCGGTGGACAACGACATTGGGCTGTTTTTCCGCAGCTTTGCCACGCGGCAATGGGACAGTTTTGAGGTCACGCCCAAGGTGGTGACGGTGACCGGGTCTAATGGGAAGTCCACCACCTCGGCGCTGATACACCATGTGTTAAGCGAGGCGGGGCGGCGCACGCAGCTGGCAGGCAATATTGGTCGCGGGGTGCTGGATATTGATCCGGCGGAAGATGGTGATGTGGTGGTGTTGGAGCTGTCGAGCTATCAGACCGATCTGGCGAGGAGCCTGACGCCGGATGTGGCGGTGTTTACCAATCTCAGCCCGGATCATCTCGATCGACATGCCGGGATGGGCGGCTATTTTGCGGCCAAGCGTCGCTTGTTTGCCGAAGGCGGGCCGGATCGCGCGATTGTGGGCGTCGACGAGATTGAGGGCAAATATCTGGCGGGGCAGCTGTCAGAAGGGCCTGCGGATGATCGGGTGATGCGGATTTCCACCGAACGCAAGCTGACCGGAGCGGGCTGGAATGTCTTTGCCCGCAAGGGGTACCTGAGTGAGTACCGCAAAGGCCGTCAGGCGGGGTCGATTGATCTGCGCAATATCAAAGGCTTGCCGGGCACGCACAACCACCAGAATGCCTGCGCCGCTTATGCGGTGTGCCGGTCATTGGGGTTGGCCCCGCGTGTTATTGAGGCCGGATTTGCCTCCTTTGGGGGCTTGCCGCATCGCAGTCAGATCATCGCAGAGCAGGACGGCGTGACCTATGTGAACGACAGCAAGGCCACCAACGTGGATGCTGCCAAAAAAGCGCTGTCCGCATTCACAAACATCCGCTGGATTTGCGGCGGGCTGGAGAAAGAGGGCGGTCTGGGCGATCTGGTTGAGAGTGCCGGTGGCGTCAAGAAGGCCTATGTGATTGGGCGCGAGGCTGCCAGTTTTGCCATGCAGCTCAAAGGCATTGAGGCGGAGGTTTGCACCGATATGGCGACGGCTGTGGCCAAAGCCGCAGCGGAAGCAGAGGCGGGCGATACGGTGTTGTTGGCGCCAGCGGCGGCCAGTTTTGATCAGTACAACAGCTTTGAGAAACGCGGCGAGGATTTTGCCAAATGTGTCGAGCAGGCGCTCTCTTAAAGGAAGGCGCTGTCACGCCTTTTTAACGGGTTTGATCAACATCAAAGTGGGCGGAAATTGGCCTGTCTATCCTGAATTCACGCAAGGAAATGAAGAGCTTGTTCCTTGTAAATCACGCAGACGATCATAGGTCTGTAGTGTAACGATGAAAGGATCTGACGATGCAAATTCAGGTGAATACCGACAACTTCATTCATGGTGACGAGCGTGTGATCGAGGTGGCTGAGCTGGCCGTTTCCAACGATCTGGAACATATGAGCGACCGTCTCACCCGAGTGGAAGTGCACCTGAAAGATCAGAACGCGGACAAACACGGGCCGGACCACATCCTCTGCACCATGGAGGCGCGCCCGCGTGGCAAAGGCCCGCTGTCTGCGCATCATGAGGCCGCGGATATTCAGGCGGCGCTGAAAGGGGCTGCGAAGAAACTGCGCACCCGCCTGACCAGCGAGTTTGGCAAGGCCGACAAGCACCACTGATCCCACAGTTAATCTCATAGGATCAGAATCACGCGGCGTCGCCAATGTTTGGCGACGCCTTTTTTGTGCTATGCTGTTTCTGAAGTATGGGGGAAGGGACTGTGCATTTTGATATCGCGCATACGGTCATCATAGTTGTGGCCCTGGTTGTGACCAAACTCTTCATGAGTGTCACGGGCCTTGTGTCGGAAGAAGAGCGCAAGCAAGTCAGCTGGAAGATGATCCTCGCCTACTTTGTCGTCGTTTTATTTGTGAACGCTGTGTGGGAGCACTGACATATCCAGGCAGTGCCCTTACTGTAGTTTTGCTGAGATTGCTTGTCCGGCGGCCCATCCTGAGGACCAGGCCCATTGGAAGTTGAAACCGCCAAGCCAACCAGTGACATCGACAGCTTCACCGATCACGAAGAGGCCGGGCACGGTTTCGGCTTCCATGGTTTTGGAGGAGAGCCCTTCCGTGTCGATGCCGCCCAAAGTGACTTCGGCCGTGCGGTAGCCTTCGGTGCCAGTGGGCACCATTTCCCAGTTTTGCAAGCTGTCGCATAGGGTTCGCAGTGCCACGTCGGACTGATCCGCAAGATTGCCGGAGAGGTCCATTTCGCTTGCCAGATGCTCGACCAATCGGCTTGGCAGCAAAGTGGCCAACTCGGTGGTGAGGTTGCGACGGCCTTGCGCTTGACGGCGGTTGCGTAGTTCCTCAAACGGATCGCTGTCCGGGAAGAGGTTGATGTGGATCGGCTGGCTTTCGCGCCAGTAGGAACTGATCTGTAGCATGGCCGGGCCGGAAAGGCCGCGGTGGGTGAACAGCATGGCTTCGTCAAACGCAGTGCCGTTGGCTGTGGCCCGCACCGGATGGGCCACGCCGGAGATGGCTTTGAAACGGCCATCGGAGAAAGTGAAGGGCACCAGCCCCGCGCGGGTGTCCGTGACCGCCAGGTCAAACTGGCGGGCGATGTCATAGGCCAGACCTGTGGCGCCCATCTTGGGAATAGATTTGCCGCCGGTCGCCAGCACGAGGTTCTTACACGACAGCGTTTCGCGGCGACCGGATTTTTCGATCTCGATGGTGAAACCTGTCCCGGTGTGACCTGCGGTAATGATATTAGTTTCCAGCCACAGCTCAGCCCCGGCTTGCGCCATCTCGGTCCGCAACATGGCGATGATGTCCTTGGCGGAATTGTCACAGAACAGCTGGCCGAGGGTTTTCTCATGATAGGCGATGCCGTGGCGCGCCACCATGTCGATGAAGTCCCATTGTGTGTAGCGGCTAAGGGCGGATTTGCAGAAATGCGGATTGCCGGACAGGAAGTTTTCGGGGCCGGCATACATGTTGGTGAAGTTGCATCGTCCGCCGCCGGAAATCCGGATTTTCTCTCCCGGCGCTTTGGCGTGGTCGAGCACCAAGGTGCGCCCGCCAGTTTGCGTTGCACACATCATGCCTGCGGCGCCAGCGCCCAAAATTATGGTGTCCCAAATCATAGGCGCGGGGTGCCTGATGCGGCGGCGTGCGTCAAGGGGCGAGGGGCAGGGCAGTCGGTTTTGGAATGCTGCAGGAGGCTTGCATCTTATTTGGATTTTGCATCCACAAAAGCTGGAAGAGAGGGGCGCAATCCACTACGCTGCGGCCCATGAGACGCGACAGCACCCTCCTTTGCCATCAGTCCACGGCGCAGTAATGACAATTGAAGTCTTGCTGCCGGAACTGCGTGCCTATGCCATGTCTCTTGCCAAAAATCGGCATGATTCCGAAGATTTGGTGCAGGACGCGGTGGAGCGTGCCTTGCGGTCTGACAATTGCCCGACACCGGTGAAAGAACTGCGGCCCTGGCTGTTTCGCATCATTCGCAACCTGCATGTGGATGAGACGCGAAAAAATCGGGTGCGGACGGAATATTCCAACGCGCAGAGCCGTTTATCTATTGATCTAACGCAAAGCCAGGATCATGCAGATGGCGTAGCTGTGCGGATGACATTTGCAACCTTGCCCGCGCCGATGCGGGAGGTGTTGTTTCTCGTGGATGTCATGGGCATGAAGTACGCCGAAGCCGCAGAGATTATGGATGTGCCGCATGGCACGGTGATGAGCCGGGTGAGCCGGGCGCGGCGCGCGCTGATCAAAGCAATGGAAGCCGGCCCTGACGGGGCTGATGGGGATACCAAAAGATGACCGAGCTGAGCGACAGCGATTGGGATCTGGTCAACGCCTATGCGGATGACGAACTGCCCGCCTCTGACCAGCAGGCGTTTGAAGCGCGCCTGAGCGTTGAGCCCGCTTTGCAGGCGGCGCTGCAGCAGGTGCGCATGGTGTCTGGCGCCTTGGCGCAGATGCGGCCGGATGTGGCCCCTCTTGAAGCGGCACCGGCACAGCCAGCGAACCGCAACTGGCGGCCATTGGCAGCCTGTGCGTCTATTGCAGCGGCTGCGGTGATTGCGGCGGGTGTGTTCTTAATGTCGTCCAAGGCGTCGCATGCACCATTGGCGTTACATCAGGCGTTTCTGGACACCTCCTATGCCTTGCCGTCCGGCGGAGAGGTGCGGCAGGTTGAAGTGCAGGCGGACGCTTTGGCGCCCGAGTTGGCGCTGGCCAATCTCTATCTGGTGGATCGGATGGCGTTGCCCGGTGATCGCAGTGCGGCCCACTACAAAGGGCGTAACAACTGTCGTTTGACGTTGATCTCCGGTCCAGGTCTGGCGGGAGAAGACGTGCCGGACGGGATGCGCGCGGCGCAGTGGGAAAACGGCGGGCGTGGCTTTGTGGTGATGGCCTCGGGCATGGATCAGCGCCGGTTCAACGCGATTGCAGAGTTTTTGCGGCAAGCGACCCATGCGCCAACGCAGCCCAATACCGTTCTGGCGATGAAACAGGCCACCGATGCCGCCGCGCCCTGTCAGCAGGTCTAAAAGGCAGACCCTCCACCATTCATACCTGCGTGTCGCGGCGAATGGTGAAAGGTCTTAGGTATCCGGGGTTAGCTTTTGCCCGGGAAGTTGGGGCGGTCTTCGCCGTAGTGCTCGCTGAGATAGTCCAGAATGATGGTCAGGTCTGGCTCTTCGATTTCGCTCATGCCCTGATCTTCGACCATCCATTCAAACAGTTCGATCCAGCCGTCGCGGGTCAGGCCCTGCTGAGCCACAATCATCTCTGAGTGGCAAGCGGAGCAGGCGTAGTAGGTTTCTTCCACGCCGGGCGCGTCAAACAGGATGCCATATTCATACTCTTCTTCCTCCGCTTCAACTGCGGCGGGCGCGGCTGCGGCGTCAAAGCTCAGCGGTGCATCGCTGTTCTGGTTCAGGAAGGCGATGAGGTTGGCGCGGTCGGTGGCCTTTTTCATGCCTGCAAAGGACATTTTGGTGCCTTTGACCAGCGCTTTGGGCTTGGTCAGGAAGGCGTCCAGCTGCTCCACGGACCAGGTGCCGCCAAGAGCCACCAGTGCTTTGGAGTATTTGTAGCCGTCCACGCCGGCGACAGGTGCGCCGACGATGCCATAGAGGTTGGGGCCGGTCTTTTTCTTGCCGCCCTTTTCGGCGGTGTGGCAGGCCTTGCATTTCTTGAACGCCTTTTCCCCTTTGGCGATGTCTGCGGCGGGCAGCAGATCAGCGACGGTTTCGGCAGTGGACATGGCTGGCAGAGCAATCGTGAGGCACAAGCCCAGAGTTGCCCCGATGGCGGGGATACGCATGAAGGTCTCCTGAAGTCGATAGAGGTCGTGGTGCGGACGGCGCCAACGCGCCGTCCGAAGTATGGGGTTAGCTGACGCGCAGACCAACCCGGTGCATGGTGTTGTTGAGGTAGCCTTTTGGGTTCCAGTCGATGGCAAATGGCTGCATCTCGCCGTTGCTGTCGGTGGCACGGGCCCACACCTCGTAGTAGCCGGCCTGGGCGAAGGACACGTTGGCGCGCCAGTTCTGCCAGGCGCCGGAGTTCACCGGAGCATCCAGCTCGGCGGTTTGCCAGGTGGTGCCGAAGTCGGTGGAGATTTCCAGCTTTTCAACCGTGCGGTCGCCAGACCAGGCGTGGCCGCGCACTTCGGTTTCCATGCCCACGTCCGCGCCGTTGGCCGGGAAAGTCACCAGCGATTTCACCGGCATGCGCTCGATGATTACGAAGTCTTCGGTTGCCACTTTTTCGCCTGGCGCAACCGGACGGTTTGGCACGCGGTAGGCTTTGCCGGTCATTTTTGGACCGTCATGCACAACGTCGCGCAGCTCGATGCGAGTCAGCCATTTCTGTGCTGTGGAGGCCGGCCAGCCTGGCACAACCAGACGCAGCGGCGCGCCGTTCAGCGGGTGCAGCGGGGCACCGTTCATTTCAAAGGCAATCAGAACCTCTTCGGTCATCGCCTTGGCAATCGGCATGCCACGCGAGATTGGCAGTTTCTCGGGATCGCCGGACAGGTGGGTGTCGGCGCCATAGTGGGCGGTGTACACCACATTGGACTGCACGCCGGCCGCTTCCAGAACGTCTTTCAGACGGACACCGGTCCATTCAGAGCAGCCCACGGCGCCGTAGGTCCACTGGTTGCCTTTGGCAGGCGGGTTGAAGAAGCCACGGCCGTTGCCGCCGCATTCCAGCGTCAGGGCGCGGGTGACCACTTCGAATTTGGATTTCAGATCCTCGATGGTCAGGGTCATCGGGGTGTCGACAAAACCGTCGATGGTCAGTTCCCAGCCCGCAGGATCGGTGTTCTCTGGGGGAATGCCGTTGTTGCGCACAAAGTGGCGGGAGGTTGGGGTGATGGCGTCATCCAGCAGTTCTGGCGGGGTTTCTGCGTTCACCGGGCGGTCGTTCAGCAGGGTCAGGCCGTCTTTGCCAACCAGAACATCCTCAGACGCCATGGCCGCTGGTACAAAGCCAATTGGCATGTTGCGGTGGAACGGGATCGAGGTGCCCACCATGGCCGCCATGGTGGCAAGGCCGGTGCGTTTCAGAAAGCCGCGGCGGTCCGGGTTTGGCACGCGGCCAAAGAACTCGCGGTCTGCCTTTTCCGGATCAGCTGCAAAAAAGCTGTTTACATCCTTGGTCTTATCGTTGTCGGCCATATTGTCCTCCCATGGCGTCGTGCTGTTGGACGCAGCCCCCAGAAGAGGGGTTGCAAGAAAGAAACGGATGGGTGCGACAATTTATTCCTCTGAGAGTCACTTTTTTTGACAGGGACGTGATTTTGCGCAGATACACCACAGAAAAACCGCCCCCGATGGTGTGTCGGGAGCGGTCTGTTTTGGTGTTTGTCTGTGTGTGCGCGGATCAGGCCACGTGGCTGCGCGGGTCTTCTTGCTCAAAGCCAGACATGCTGGGCGGCATGGTCTTGAAGTCGGCCACGGTGCTGGACAGGAGCTTGGATTCCGCCTGTGCACCCTGCATCGAGGAGTTCACCTCAAAGAAGGCCGCGGCGTTTTCCTGTGTGGCTTTGTCCAGACGCCCCACGGCCACGTTGATTTCGTTGATCCCCACCGA
Source organism: Shimia sp. MIT1388 (assembly GCF_047124445.1). Classification (GTDB taxonomy): domain Bacteria; phylum Pseudomonadota; class Alphaproteobacteria; order Rhodobacterales; family Rhodobacteraceae; genus Shimia. Next base: position 349,555 of record NZ_CP138921.1, read on the forward strand.
GGTTTCCTTGGTGGCGTCGGCAATGTGGCGGATTTGTTCGGTGGCGCCATTCACGCCCACCACAATCTCGTCAAAGGCCTTACCGGTGTCACGCACAAGCGAAACGCCGCGCTCCACGGTGGCGCCGGTGGATTTGATCAGTTCGGAGATCTGGCGCGCCGAGTCCGAGGATTTCTGCGCCAGAGCGCGCACTTCGGAGGCCACCACGGCAAACCCCTGGCCAGCTTCCCCAGCGCGGGCCGCTTCCACACCGGCGTTCAAAGCCAGCAGGTTGGTTTGGAAGGCAATGTCTTCGATCACCCCCAAAGTGCCGTCGATAGAGTCCGTGGCAGCTTCGATTTCGGCCATGGCCTCAACCGCCAGACGCATCACTTCCTGACCTTCGGCAGCACGGTTGGTGATGTCATCTACCGAGGTGTTGGCATCGTTGGCAGAACTGGCCATCGAGCCCACTGTCGAAGACATCTGCTCCAACGCGGCGGCAGTCTCTTCCAGTGCAGCGGCGTTCTGTTCGGAGTTTGCGGCCACGGAATCTGTGGTGCGGGACACTTCAGAAGAGACACCTTCCACAACAGCAGCAGATTTGGACACAGAGTTGATCTTGTCCGACAGGCTGTCGGTGGCGGTGTTCATCGAGGTGGCAATTTCGCCAAAGATGCCTTCAAATCCGTCGGGCATGCGGTAGGTCAGGTCCTGCTCTTCCATATGGCTGAGCCCAACACGCACCGCTTCCAGACCTTCGTTGGCGGCGCTGCCGATGCTGTTCACCTTGACGCAGATTTCCTTGAAGATGCCTTCTTTGTCGTCGGTGCTGAGCTGGCCGGTGAAATCGCCGCGGGCGCAGGCTTCCACCACTTCGGCAATCTCTTCGGCGGCCACCTTTTCAGAAGCGCGCTGTGCCAGAAGCAGTTCGATGGAGGCGTGCAGTTCGGCAATCTCCTTGGCGGAGCTGCGGTATTTAAGCGGGTCTGCGTCATCGCCTCGGGCGGCGGCGGCCAGCGCCTGTGTGCCTTCGCGCAGTGGACGCAGTTGGCGGCGGCACCAGATCAGCATGGCGCCGAGGAACAGCGCGATCATGCCAAGGAGGGCACCCATTGCGCGGTACATCACGGCGGATTTTTCCGCCTGTTGCGCAGTGAAGTCGGACAGCAGGATCAGGTCAAAAGCCGTGCCGTCCTGGTTGACCCCAATCCGGTTGCGGGCGGCGACAAACTGCTGGTCACCGGAAGCGATCACGTCAAAGGTCAGATCATTGCCGGCCAACGCTGTCATCGCGGTGGTGGTTACAGCGGTGTGGTCTGCTGCTGCGGCGGCGTCGCCTTCGGTTTCTGCGCCGGCCACGGCAGGCGCTTCAAACCCTTGCAGGGTCCAGTCCGCATTCGGGGCCACTTCGGCCAGCATGACTTGCATCTGCATGGCTTCGGCAATCACCGGCAGGCTAGAGGTTGCATCCAGCGCCAGCAGGCCGTAGCCCACGACGTTGCGGCCGGAAAACAGCGGGAAGGCGTAGACGGCGCCAATGCGGGTGTCGTCAATCTGGGTGATTTCAAACGCACGTTGGCGGCTTTCTTTGACCTGTTGCACAATCGCGGGTGTGCCCGCCTGCTTCAGGGCGTCGTTCTGCGTGCTGAAGGCGGCGACAGCTTTGGCGTCTTTGTCAAAGATAATGAGGTCGGAAATTTCACCGGAGGCGGAGGCTCGGTTGAAGGTCGAGGACAGGTCGTCTTGCACAGCGGCAAAGTCACCTTCCTTCAAGGCCGTCATACTGTCGCGGGATCGCGAGACAGTGCGGCCGTGGTTGGTGAGGGTCTTCTCACTGCGTTGCAGCACTTGCAGCGCCGCCACACTGGCGTTTTCGGCGTTCAGGGACAGCAGGGTCGTTTCCACCCGCTTGAGGATTGCACCGCCGCCTAAGACAAAGGCCGTGGTCATCGCCATGGCGAAGATACACAAACCTACAACAATTCGGTTGGAAAGTGACATGGATGCTGTCCCTGATCGTTATTGGAAGGAGTGATCGATTATTCGATCGGGAAGCCGGCGCTTTCCCAGGCCGGGTAGCCATCGCGGAAGTAATAGACTTTGGAGAAGCCCCACTCGACGGCCATCTCTGCCGCTTTGGACGAGCGCAGGCAGGAGTGGCCGTTGCAATAGAAGACCACCGGTGCGTCAGACGCGACAACTTCGGCCAAAGCGTCCTGGGTCAGGGCGGATTTTACGTCCAGATGAACGGCGCCAGGAATGCGACCGGCGTCAAAGTCGGATGGCTTGCGCACGTCGATGAAGGCCACACCTTCGTCAAACAATTGGCCCGCTTCTTCCGGGGATACGGTGGTCGCGCCGGAGACGGTTTCCGGGGAGGTGGCCGCAAGCGCGGCGAAAGGCAGCAACACCAGGGATGCAACTGCAGCAAGTGTGCGAAGGAAGTTAGTCATTTTGCTCTCCAAGTTTGCGGCCCATAGGGACCATTGGCGCTAGGTAAAGCGGAAACTTTCTAAGATACTGCTAATCTGGACAATTTTAGCGGTTTGAAGTGGTTTGGGTCTGAATAGGTGCGCTCCTATTGGCGGGGAAAAGCACCACTTATGAGGCGAGTTCTTGCCATAACTTGAAGGTGTTAGGGGCAGCGTGGACACGGTTGGGCGTGAAGTTGCCGCCGGGGGTTCTCTTTACTTTCCATAAAAGGGTTTGGGTGTTAGTGTTTGTCCACAGACCCGGCAAACGGGCGTTTTGAGGCAGAGATCGGCGGTTCCCGATGACAGAGATGGTGTATGGCGCGTTGCCTTCGCAGGCGCGTGAGCCCGTGCTCCCCAAGTGGTGGCAAACCCTGGACAAATGGACAATGGCGTCCATTGTGATGTTGTTTTTGATTGGCTTGATGCTGGGCATGGCGGCAAGCCCGCCCCTGGCGGCCAAAAACGGCTTTGCGCCGTTCCACTACGTGCAGAAGCAGGTGATTTTTGGCGGTCTGGCTTTGGTGGCTATGGTCGTCACGTCGATGATGTCGCCACAACTGGTGCGCCGGTTGGCGGTGATGGGCTTTGTCATCACGATGATTGCGGTGGCCTTGCTACCGATTTTTGGCACCGACTTTGGCAAAGGCGCGACCCGTTGGTACTCGCTTGGGTTTGCCTCGCTGCAACCGTCCGAGTTTCTTAAGCCGGGGTTTGTGGTGGTCTCCGCCTGGCTCATGGCGGCCAATGAGGAAATCAACGGCCCGCCCGGTCGGCGTTGGTCTTTCTTGTTGATGATGACCATAGTATTCATGTTGGCGATGCAGCCGGACTTTGGTCAGGCGTGCCTGATCCTGTTTGGCTGGGGCGTGATGTATTTTGTCTCCGGTGCACCGATGCTTTTGATTGGCGGGATTTGCCTGTCGCTGCTGCCGATTGCCAATTTTGCCTATAACAACTCCGAGCACTTTGCGCGGCGGATTGACGGCTTTCTGGATCGCTCGCTCGACCCAACCACGCAGATTGGCTACGCCACCGAGGCGATCCGCGAAGGCGGGTTCTTCGGGGTTGGTGTAGGCGAGGGGCAGGTGAAATGGTCGCTGCCGGATGCGCATACGGATTTCATTATTTCGGTGGCGGCGGAGGAGTACGGCCTCGTTCTCGTCTTCGCCATTATGATCCTCTACGCGACCATCGTTTTGCGCTCCTATTTCCGACTCATGCGTGAGCGGGACCCGTTCATTCGGCTGGCGGGCACCGGCCTTGTGGCGATCTTCGGCGTACAAGCGCTGGTCAATATGGGGGTCGCAGTGCGGCTACTGCCTTCTAAAGGCATGACTTTGCCATTTGTCAGCTACGGCGGCTCGTCTCTGATCGCAGGGGGGATTGCAGTTGGCATGATTTTGGCGTTTACCCGCTCGCGTCCACAGGGCGAAATCAGTGATATTTTACGGGGTCAAACCCGTTAACAGGTGGGTGCGATGAGCAAACAGCCTCTTTTAGTGATCGCTGCCGGGGGGACCGGTGGCCATATGTTTCCTGCGCAGGCCTTGGCGGAAGTCATGCTGCGCAAAGGCTGGCGGGTGAAGCTCTCCACCGATGCGCGTGGCGCGCGCTACACCGGTGGCTTCCCGCATACGGTTGAGATCGAAGAGATGAGCTCGGCGACCTTTGCTCGTGGCGGGGCGCTGGCCAAGCTGGCGGTGCCGTTTAAGATTTTGGGCGGCGTTCTCGGTGCGGTGTCCAAGATGCGCAAAGACCGGCCGGATGTGGTTGTGGGTTTTGGTGGATATCCGACCATTCCAGCCATGGGCGCGGCGTGGCTGATGAAACTCCCGCGCATGATCCATGAGCAGAACGGCATTCTGGGCCGCGTCAATCAGGTCTTTGCCAAAAAGGTGGATGTTGTGGCCTGTGGCACCTGGCCAACAACCTTGCCTGATGGCGTCGAAGGCACGCCGGTTGGTAATCCGGTGCGCAAGGCGGTGATGGATCGCGCGGGGGCAGGGTACATTGCGCCGGGCGATTATCCGATGTCGCTGCTGGTGATTGGCGGCTCGCAAGGCGCCCGGATTTTGAGCGACGTGGTGCCAAGCGCGATTGCGCATCTGCCTCCGGCGATATTGCAAAACCTGCGGGTGAGCCATCAGGCGCGCGGCGAAGACCATGAGCGGGTGACGGCGTTTTACAACGAGCACGGCATTTCGGCGGATGTGCAGCCGTTCTTTCAGGACGTGCCGTCGCGCATGAGCGAGGCACAGTTGGTGATTTCCCGCTCTGGCGCAAGTTCCGTCGCCGATATCAGCATCATCGGGCGGCCGTCCATTCTGGTGCCCTTTGCGGCTGCGGCGGGCGACCATCAGACCGCCAATGCGCGTGGCTTGGCGGAAGCAGGCGGGGCGATTGTGATCCCGGAAAGCCTGCTGACCCAAGAGACATTGACTGAAAACATCACAACCATCCTGTCCAACGCGGCCGGGGCCACCCAGATGGCCACCGCCGCCTTGTCGGCAGGCAAGCCGGACGCGACCGAGACCCTTGTGGCGCTGGTCGAAGAGCTGGCGAAAAAGGACCAATAATATGAACGCAGCAACCAAACTTCCCGGTGACGTGGGCGCCATCCATTTTGTGGGCATTGGCGGGATTGGCATGTCCGGCATCGCCGAGGTGCTGCTGAACCACGGCTATACGGTGCAGGGCTCCGATCTGAAGTCGACCAAAATCACCGAGCGCTTGGCGGGCATGGGCGCGACCATTTTTGAGGGGCAGCGGGCGGAAAATCTTGCGAACGCTGAAGTTGTGGTGATCTCTTCTGCCATCAAACCGGGCAACCCGGAACTGGACGAAGCGCGTTTGAAAGGCCTACCGGTGGTGCGCCGGGCGGAGATGCTGGCGGAGCTGATGCGTCTGAAGTCCAACATCGCGGTGGCAGGCACCCATGGCAAGACAACGACCACAACTATGGTTGCGGCGTTGCTTGATCATGGCAAGTTTGACCCGACAGTGATCAACGGCGGCATTATCCACGCCTATGGTTCCAACGCGCGTGTTGGTGAAGGCGAGTGGATGGTTGTGGAAGCGGATGAAAGCGACGGCACCTTTAACCGTTTGCCTGCAACCATTGCGATTGTGACCAATATCGACCCGGAGCATATGGAACACTGGGGCACCGAAGAGGCGCTGCATCAGGGCTTCTATGACTTTGTGTCCAACATCCCGTTTTATGGCCTGGCGGTGTGCTGCACCGATGATCCGGACGTGCAGACTTTGGTGGGCAAGATCACCGACCGCCGAGTGGTGACCTTTGGCTTTAACGCGCAGGCGGATGTGCGGGCGGTGAACCTGACCTATAAGGCGGGCGTGGCGCATTTTGACATCCAGCTGCAGGGCGAAGAGGCGGTGATTGAAGGCTGCACCTTGCCGATGCCGGGGGACCACAACGTGTCCAATGCGCTGTCCGCGGTGGCTATCGCGCGGCATTTGGGCATGAAGCTCGATGAAATCCGCGCCGCGCTGGCGGCCTTTGGTGGGGTGAACCGTCGCTTTACCAAGGTGGGTGAAGTCATGGGCGGCGTGCCAGTGATTGATGACTACGGTCACCATCCGGTGGAGATTGCTGCCGTGTTGAAAGCGGCGCGTCAGTCGCTAGGTGACAGTGGCGGCCGGGTGATTGCTGTGCATCAGCCACACCGCTTCTCCCGTTTGCACTCGCTGTTTGAAGACTTCTGCACCTGCTTCAATGAGGCGGATGTTGTGGGCATTGCGGACGTCTTTGCGGCAGGTGAAGCCCCAATTGAGGGCGCCAGCCGTGACGACCTGATCAACGGGTTGGTCGCGCATGGACACCGTCATGCGGTGGCAATTGGCGAAGAGGCGGATTTGGTGGCGCTGGTAAAAGAAACCGCGAAGCCTGGCGACATTGTTGTGTGTTTGGGGGCAGGGTCGATCAGCGCCTGGGCCAACGCGTTGCCTAGCCATCTGGGCTAAGTCCTTGTCAAATGCGTCGCGCGCGGTAGGCTGCGCGCGAGTGACCTAGACGGGATTTCTGACGTGAGCCTTTCCTTGATCCTTGCCTGCCTTTGGGTGCTGGCTGCAGCAACGGTGGCGGCCTTGCCAATGCGCAGGCAATATGTGCCGGGTGTGGCTTTGCTGATCGCAGCGCCGGTGCTGATTTGCGTGATCTTTTATGAACATGGCGCCTTGCTGGGATTTGCGGCTCTGTTTGGCTTTGTGTCGATGTTCCGGCGTCCTCTTTTGTATTTTGGACGCAAGGCGCTTGGTCTGCCTACCGAACGCCATGAACCGGAGGGCGATGCATGACGATTTCGATCACTGCAGCTTTTGTCTGGCTCATTGTGGCCAACCTGCGGGCGATGTTCCCGTCCAAGGACCATCATTGGAAATTTGCCTATGTGATGATCGCGATTGGCATTCCGATCCTGATTGGGGTGGCGATCCAGAACAGCGTCTGGCTGGCGTTGGTGCTGTTGGGCATGGGCGCATGGATCATGCGCTGGCCGGTGATTTACCTGTGGCGCTGGATCAAACGTGTGTGTGGTATGGAGACCCCAAGTGATCCTTGATTTTACCCTCGCGTTGAATGCGTTGATCTGGTTTGCGACGTTGATCTTGCCGCTCTATGGGCTGATCACTGGCTATAAGCTGCGCCGTGATCTGATGATGCGCGCCAGTCTGCTGATTGTCTGTTTGGTTGTGGCGCTGCTCACGTTGGAAGTGACGTTGACGGTCTTTGCCACGGACGCAGATCGTGAAGAGCTGACCGTCCTGCAAGGCTATCGCCCATGGCTGTTCTTTGGCACTTCCGGCAGCCTGGCCTTGGGCTGGGCGCTGTTTGTGTTGGGCAAAGCGCTGCGCGCGCGTCGGTGACAATAGGGAAACGCTTGCCGCATGACACCGGCTTCGATATCGGTGCGCAACAGGCATTTTGATTTCAAGGAAATACCATGACCACATTGCCCACCCCACGTGGAAAGCTGACCGAAGGCAAAGAGCTCTCGGGATTGACGTGGCTGCGCGTGGGCGGTCCGGCTGACTATCTGTTTCAGCCAGCGGATGTGGAAGACCTTGCGGCGTTTCTGAAAGATCTGCCTCAAGATGTGGTCGTGTTCCCAATGGGGGTCGGCTCCAACTTGATCGTGCGTGATGGCGGTTTGCGGGCCGTGGTGATCCGTATGGGGCGTGGGTTCAATCACATCGAAGTGGACGGCAATCGCGTGCGCGCCGGTGTGGCAGCGTTGGATGCGCATGTGGCCCGCAAGGCGGCGCAGGCGGGTGTGGATTTGACCTTTTTTCGGACGATCCCCGGTGCCATCGGTGGCGCGGTGCGGATGAACGCGGGCTGCTATGGCAGCTACACGGCAGACGTGTTTGTCGAGGCCACAGTAGTGACGCGGGCAGGGGAGATTGTGACGCTTTCGGCCGAAGATCTGAACTTCCAGTACCGGCAGACGGACTTGCCTGAGGGCTGGGTCATTGTGGAAGCGGTTTTGGAAGGCCCTTCCGGGAATCCGGAAGAACTGGCACAGCGCATGGAAGACCAGCTTGCCAAACGCGACGCCACGCAACCAACCAAAGACCGCAGTGCGGGCAGCACCTTCCGAAATCCGGCGGGTTTTTCTTCGACGGGTAAAGCGGATGACGTGCATGATCTGAAAGCCTGGAAGGTGATTGACGACGCAGGCATGCGCGGCGCTCGTGTTGGTGGGGCGCAGATGAGCGAGATGCACTCCAACTTCATGATCAACACCGGTGACGCAACTGCCGCAGATCTGGAAAATCTTGGCGAGGAAGTCCGAAAAAGGGTTTTCCAAAACAGCGGAATAGACCTACAGTGGGAAATCATGCGCGTCGGCGAACCGGCGGCAGATTGATGCCTCAGTTTAGGTCCGTTAAGCGGTCATTAACCAAGAACTGAGATCACTAATAAAACAAGGGCGCAAAGCCCGACTTCAGGGTCAAAGACCCGATTGAGCGCAGGGCCATGTGCCCACCCCGAGCAGGCATTCCGTGCCTGATGTACAAAAGAGCAGTCCAACGTGGCTGTGATAAATGAGTCCAAAAGGGCTCGCATAAGAACAGGGCCAAAAAGGGTCCGGGACATTGAGGCACAGTGGGACTGTCAGAGCAGACACACCCCAAGGTGGCAGTATTGATGGGCGGCCCCTCCGCAGAACGAGAGGTGTCACTGTCGTCAGGGCGTGAATGCGCCGCTGCCCTTCGGGACGCAGGATTGGACGTTGTCGAGGTCGATGCGGGCCTCGATCTGGTTGCACGTCTGCAAGAGATCAAGCCGGATGTTGTGTTTAACGCCTTGCATGGCCGTTGGGGCGAAGATGGCTGTGTACAAGGTTTGCTGGAATGGCTGCGGATTCCCTACACGCATTCCGGCGTGCTGGCGTCGGCGTTGGCGATGGACAAACAGCGGTCCAAAGAAGCGTTTACGCAGGCGGGGTTGCCTGTTGTAGAGAGCGTGATTGCCAACAAGGTCGAAGTTTCCAAGCGTCATGTGATGGAACCGCCTTATGTGGTGAAGCCCAATAACGAAGGCAGTTCGGTTGGCATCTATATTGTCAACGAGGGTGCCAACACGCTGCCGCAACTGGCCGAGACCATGCCTGATGAGGTTATGGTGGAAACCTTTGCACCGGGGCGTGAAATGACCACCACTGTGATGGGCGACCGGGCGCTTGGCGTGACCGACATCATCACCGACGGCTGGTATGACTATGAGGCGAAATACGCCGAAGGTGGCTCGCGCCACGAGGTGCCAGCCAACATCCCGCAAGAGATTTATGACGCCTGCATGGACTACGCCGTGCGCGCGCATCAGGCTTTGGGCTGTCGTGGCGTGTCGCGCACAGATTTCCGCTGGGACGAGAGCCGTGGTTTGGATGGGCTGATCATTCTCGAAGTGAACACCCAACCGGGTATGACCCCCACGTCGCTGAGCCCCGAGCAGGCCGAGTTGATTGGGATGTCCTTCTCTGACTTCTGTGCCTGGATGGTGGAGGACGCCTCATGCGATCGTTGACGACAGGTCGCCGTGATAACGCGCCGTCCCGCTGGGCTTACCGTTTTGAGCGGCTCATGCTGACACCGCTGTTCCGCCTGTTTTTGCGGGTGGTAGTTCCGTTTGTGGTTGTGGCTGGTGCCGCAACGGTTTGGTTGTCTGATGCGGATCGGCGCGAAAGCCTGAACTTGGCGGTGAGCGATTTGCGCCGCGAGATTGCCACGCGGCCCGAATTCATGGTGTCGGCGATGACCGTGGATGGTGCGTCCCAGGGCACGTCAGAAGATATCCGTGACATTCTTTCTTTGAGCTTCCCGACAAGTTCCTTTGATCTGGACCTGCCTTCGATCCGTGAACGGGTGGAAGAATTGCCTGCGATTGCCAGTGTGGCCGTGCGTGTGCGTCCGGGCGGTATTCTAGAACTCAACGTGGCGGAGCGTACGCCGGTTGTTGTGTGGCGCACCCACGAAGGGCTGACGCTGGTCGATCCGGAAGGCAATGTCACTGGCCCGGCCATTTCGCGCGCGGCACATGCGCAGATGCCATTGATCGCGGGCGAGGGGGCAGAGCATCACGTGCAAGAAGCCCTGCGCCTGTTCTCGGCGGCAGCCCCTTTGGCGGATCGGGTGATCGGTCTGGTGCGCGTGGGTGAGCGGCGCTGGGATCTGGTGCTGGATCGTGGGCAGCGGATCAAACTGCCGGAGCAAGGTGCGGTGGAGGCGCTGGACCGGGTGGTCGCGCTGAACCACGCCGAAGAGCTTTTGGAGCGGGACATCAAAGTGGTCGATATGCGTTTGGCACATCGGCCCACGGTACAACTAACAGAACAGGCCGTAGACGCCTGGTGGCAAGCCAGCCAGATGACGACAGGGACAGTGGGACAATGACAGAGCTTTATCAGAGCCAGCGCGCCATGCGCACAATGCGCAAAACGGCGATGCAGCGCGGTGTGATTGCGGTTTTGGATGTGGGGACGTCCAAGATTGCCTGTCTGGTTTTACGATTTGACGGCACCGACCGCTTGGCAAGCGTCGAAGGCATTGGCTCTATGGCAGGGCAGTCCGGCTATCGAGTGATTGGTGCCAACACCATCATGTCCCGTGGTGTGAAATTTGGCGAAATTGACACCATGCAGGAAACCGAACGCGCCATTCGCACGGTGGTGCAGGCGGCGCAGAAGATGGCGAAGATCCGGGTGGATCATGTGATTGCCTGTTTCGCGGGTGCGGAGCCGCGTTCTTACGGCTTGGACGGACAAATTGATCTGGAAGGCCACACCGTTGATGATCAGGACGTAGCCCGTGTGTTGGCAGCCTGTGATGTGCCGGATTACGGCGCGGACCGGGAAGTTTTGCACGCGCAGCCGGTGAATTTTGCGCTCGACCACCGTTCAGGCCTTGGCGATCCACGCGGGCAGGTGGGGCAGACACTCACCACCGACATGCACATGCTGACGGTGGATAAGGCTGCGGTGCAGAACCTCGTGCATTGTATTCGCCGCTGTGATCTCGAACTCGCAGGCATTGCCTCGTCCGCCTATGTGTCAGGGCTGTCTGCGCTGGTGGAAGATGAGCAAGAGCTTGGCGCGGCCTGTATCGACATGGGGGGCGGGGCAACCAGCCTGTCGATATTCATGAAGAAACACATGATCTTTGCCGACACTGTGCGTATGGGTGGTGATCACGTGACTGGTGATATCTCGATGGGCCTGCAGGTGCCGACCGCCACGGCGGAGCGCATCAAGACCTTCTACGGCGGCGTTGTGGCCACCGGCATGGATGATCGCGACATGATCGAGTTGTCTGGAGATACCGGCGACTGGGAGCATGACCGTCGCACGGTGAGCCGTGCGGAGCTGATTGGCATCATGCGCCCCCGTGTGGAGGAAATCCTCGAAGAGGTGCGTGCGCGTTTGGATGCGGCGGGCTTTGAGCATCTGCCAAGCCAGCAGATCGTTTTGACCGGCGGTGGCAGTCAAATTCCGGGGCTGGACGGTTTGGCTTCCAAGATTTTGGGGCAACAAGTCCGTCTTGGGCGTCCGATGCGGGTGCATGGGTTGCCGCAGGCCGCAACTGGCCCAGGCTTTGCCGCAACTGTCGGTATGTGCCTCTACGCAACACATCCGCAGGACGAATGGTGGGACTTCGACCTGCCGGTGGATCGCTACAACACGCGGCCGTTTGGGAAGGCCGTGCGGTGGTTCAAAGAGAATTGGTGAGAAAGGGGACGCGGACGCGTTTTTGGGGGTGACCTCTGATTAAGCCTTGGTTAAGTTCTGGATAACCGCGATCAAAACGCGGGTCCGGAGCGCCGAGCAGTGGTCTCCAAACATAAACATAGCAAACTCCTGCGGCGCCATTTGTGCCCTGGGTGGCTGTTTAGTGTTGTGTGACACTTGTCTTGCCCCGCAAAATCTGGCGGTTTCGGCAAGATGCCGCTAGTTTTCACATTTTTACCCCATATTTTGTGGCCAAATGCGCTTTTTGGGATGACGATTCTGGAAAGCCTGTTTAATAATGGTCCTGAGTAGGCAGAAAATAGCCCGCTGTGGCGGGTAAACAACAGGCGGACAGTTCTATGACATTGAATCTGACGATGCCCGACGAGGGTGATCTGAAGCCCCGCATCACCGTGTTTGGTGTTGGCGGTGCAGGTGGCAACGCGGTCAACAACATGATCGACAAAGAGCTTGAAGGGGTGGAGTTCGTGGTTGCGAACACCGACGCGCAGGCTCTGCAACAGAGCAAATCTGAAAGCCGCGTGCAATTGGGCGTGAAGGTCACCGAAGGTCTGGGCGCTGGGGCGCGCGCAACCGTGGGTGCAGCCGCTGCCGAAGAGAGCATCGAGCAGATTGTCGATCACCTCGCAGGGGCGCACATGTGCTTCATCACCGCCGGTATGGGCGGTGGCACTGGCACCGGCGCCGCACCGATCATCGCGCAGGCAGCGCGTGAGCTGGGTGTTCTGACCGTGGGTGTTGTGACCAAGCCGTTCCAATTCGAAGGCGCCAAACGTATGCGCCAGGCGGAAGAGGGCGTCGAACAGCTGCAGAAGATGGTCGACACGCTGATCATCATTCCAAACCAGAACCTGTTCCGCCTCGCCAACGAGAAAACCACCTTTACCGAAGCCTTCTCCATGGCCGACGACGTGCTGTATCAGGGCGTGAAAGGTGTGACGGACTTGATGGTGCGTCCGGGCCTGATCAACCTCGACTTCGCAGACGTACGGGCTGTGATGGACGAGATGGGCAAAGCGATGATGGGCACTGGCGAAGCCGACGGTGAAGATCGCGCAATCCAGGCGGCAGAGAAGGCGATTGCCAACCCGCTGCTGGACGAGATTTCCCTGCGCGGTGCCAAAGGCGTTCTGATCAACATTACTGGTGGTCACGACCTGACGTTGTTCGAACTGGACGAAGCGGCCAACCGCATTCGCGAAGAAGTCGATGCCGACGCCAACATCATCGTGGGCTCCACTATGGACGAAACGCTGGATGGCGGTATGCGTGTGTCTGTTGTGGCGACTGGTATCGACGCGGCGGAAACCACCTCCGCAATGCCCCTGCCACGCCGCTCCATGCGTGAGCCACTGACCACGACGCCAACCATTGAAACCGCGCAGCAGACCCCTGTTGTGGAACAGGCGGCTCCGGCTCCTGCGGTTGAGGCGGCCCCGGAAGTGGCAGCATCCGAGCCGTCTCTGTTTGGACAGATGGAAACGCAACAGGCCGCAGCGCAGGAACAGATGGAAGACATCTTCGAAGAGGAAGCGCCAGCTGTTGCAGCCGCACCAGCCGCGCCAACCTTTGATGCCGTGTCTGCCGGTGCCGATGTGCCACCACCTGCGTATCAGCCAACACCAGCGCAAGCGGTGCAGCCTGAGATGTTCGAAGAAGAGCCTCAAGGCTTTGTGGCCCCTCAGCGTCCAGCACCAGGCACGCCGACGCCGCAGCTGATGCAGCGTCTGCAAGCCGCCGTGGAAAAAGCGCCAGCCGCTCCGTCCCGTCCGGCAGCCCCTGCGCCTGAGCCACGTGCTGAAGAGCGTCCTCGCTTTGGCATCAACTCGCTGATCAACAAGATGACCGGCCATGGTACCGAGCAGGGTGCCGCGCCAGCAGCACAACCTGTGCGTCAGCAGCCGGCGGTTCAGAGCCACGAGCCAGCCGAGCAGATGGATGAAGATCAGGAGCGGATTGAAATCCCGGCCTTCCTGCGCCGTCAAGCGAACTGATTTATTTGTGAAATACCTGTGAAGAGGCCGCCCAGTGGGGCGGCCTTTTTCTATTGTAAAACAAGTGAATACGCCTTTGTGCGCGGTGTTTTGCCGATTTGTTACAGCGATGTTTCATACCGTTACAAAGCTTTATTTGAGGTGACGGGGCAAAGCCACTACCTCACTATTGCGGCCAATGGGGTGTGCCGCGTCACTTTGGGGAAACCAGTGCAAGCAACGCTTAAGACACCAGTTCATTTTCAGGGCACAGGCCTTCATTCAGGCGCAACTGTGCACCTGACCGTACGGCCAGCCTCCACCGATTATGGTATCTGGTTCAAGCGCACCGACGTTTTGTTGGGCGATGCCATGATCCCGGCCCGTTGGGATGTGGTAGAGCAAACTGCGCTTTGCACCCGCATCAAAAACGAAGCAGGTGTCGGCGTTTCCACCATCGAGCATCTGATGGCGGCCCTGGCGGGTTGTGGCATCCACAATGCTTTGATCGAGATTGATGCGCCGGAAGTGCCAATTCTGGACGGCAGCTCTGCGGATTTTGTGCATGGCTTCCTGAAGGCGGGCATCGTGAAGCAGGGCGCGCCGGTCTGGGCGGTCGAAGTTCTGAAGCCTGTCTCCGTGACACGCGGTGAGGCCACTGCCGCACTTGTACCAGCGGATGAAATGCGCATCGATTTCCACATCGACTTTGTGGATGAGGCGATTGGTCAGCAGACCAAAGAGCTCAACCTCGCCAACGGTAGCTTTATTCGTGAGCTGTGCAACAGCCGGACCTTCTGCCGTCAGGCGGACGTGGAGGCGATGCAGGCCAACGGTCTGGCACTTGGCGGAGACCCGACCGAAAACGCGGTGGTGTTCAACGGTGCCGATGTCCAAGCCAAAGGTGGTCTTCGGCATGCGGATGAGCCTGTGCGCCACAAGATGCTGGACGCGATGGGCGACCTCTATCTCGCCGGTGCGCCACTGTTGGCGCATTATCAGGGCCACCGTGCCGGTCACTCGCTGACAAACGCTCTGCTGCGCGAGCTTTTCTCGCATCCAGACAACTGGCGTCTGGTGGAATGTGATGCGGCGCAGGCGGCGCGTCTGCCAGGCGCTGGCGTGCATATGGGCGAATTTCCAGCCGTTGCTTAAGGTCGGATCGTAACAATTCCGTCCAAAGGCGTTTTGCCCCGCAAATTTCTATGCTAACAGCGTGTGAAAGAGGGGGCGACCCCCGCAGGGAGCAGAAGGTAAGCACTATGTCAGGCATCGGAGCGCGCACCCGCCTTTTCGGTTCGGTTCTGGCTTTGGCCTTTGTTGTGGCCTGTTCCGACAACAGCACCAGCGACGCCCGCCGTGGCTTGGTCGATATGGAGCAGTTCACCCCCGAGCAGATCTTTGAACGCGGCGAATTTGAAATTGCGCGGGATCGCGGCACCGATGCGGCGTTTTTCTTTTCCGAAATTGAACGCCTGTACCCCTATAGCGAGTTGGCCAAGCGGTCCTTGGTGATGCAGGCCTTTGCCTATCACTCTGACGGCGCCTATCCAGAGGCACGCGCGGCCGCGCAGCGCTACATTGACTTCTACCCGGCAGATGATGATGCAGCTTATGCCCAGTATCTTCTGGCGTTGACCTACTACGACCAAATTGACGAAGTGGGCCGTGACCAGGGGCTGACCTTTCAGGCGCTACAAGAGCTGCGCAAGGTGATCGAGATCTACCCAGAGAGCGAATACGCGCGCTCGGCTTTGTTGAAGTTTGACCTGGCGTTTGACCATCTGGCGTCCAAAGAAATGGAAATCGGTCGCTACTACCTACGCCGCGATCACTTTGGTGCGGCCATCAAGCGTTTCCGCGTTGTTGTTGAGGATTTCCAGACCACAACGCACACGCCTGAGGCCCTGCACCGTCTTGTTGAAGCCTACCTGTCGCTTGGCCTCTATGCCGAGGCGCAGACTGCGGCGGCGATTCTGGGGCACAACTTCCAGTCTACTGAGTGGTATCAGGACAGCTACGCTCTGCTGCGTGAGAATGGTCTGGAGGCCAAAGCAGAGGGCAGCAGCTGGCTCAACCAAGTCTATCGCCAGACCCTGCAAGGCAGATGGCTGTAACAGGGGGCAGGGGCTGCCCTGTGGTGTGACGCTGAATGCTGCGCTCGCTTGAAATCCGTGACATGCTGATCATCGACCGGCTGGACCTTGCGTTTCAGCCTGGGTTGAATGTGCTGACCGGGGAAACCGGCGCGGGGAAATCGATCCTTCTGGACAGTCTCGGCTTCGTGCTGGGCTGGCGTGGCCGTGCGGAACTGGTGCGGTCTGGTGCTGATCAGGGCGAGGTTGTGGCGGAGTTCGATCTGCCGGACGGCCATCCTGCACACGCCATTTTGGATGACGCAGGCCTGCCGGGTGGCGAAGAATTGATCCTGCGGCGCATCAATCGTAGCGACGGGCGTAAAACGGCCTGGGTAAATGACCGGCGTGTGTCGGGCGAGGTGCTGCGGCGGTTGTCAGAGACGTTGCTGGAGCTTCATGGGCAACATGATGACCGGGGTCTGCTGGATCCTAAAGGTCACCGTGAGGTGCTGGACCTGTTCGCCAACACGGACAAGTTGCGCGGCAAGACCCGCCAAACCTGGTCTGAGGCGTCTGCTGCTCGAAAGGCGCTGACGGCGGCGCAGGTTGCATTGGAAGAGGCCAAGGCCGAAGAAGATTTCCTGCGCCATGCGGTCCAGGAGTTGGACAAGCTGGACCCGCAGCCGGGTGAGGAGGCGGAGCTCGATACCCGCCGCCGCATGATGCAGAACGCCGAAAAAGTGCGCGAGGATGTGAGCCGCGCGCATGCCGCCTTGGGCAACGGTGGTGCGGAAAGCGCGATGGGCGACGCGATGCGGTGGCTGGGCGATGCCGCGTCAGAAACGGGCGATACGTTGGAAGCCCCCGTGGCAGCGTTGGAGCGGGCCATGAACGAGTTGGCCGAGGCGGTGGATGGCGTGGAGCGTTGTCTGGAAGCGTTGGATTTCAACCCACACGAACTCGAAGAGCTGGAGGAGCGTCTGTTCGCTATTCGCGGTCTGGCCCGCAAATACAATGTGCTGCCCGATGATTTGGGGGGCTATGCGGACGATTTGCGCACGCGACTGACAGCTTTGGACGCAGGCGAAGGCGACATCGCCGCGCTGACAGCGGATTTGAAAGACGCGGAGGCTGCGTATGATGCGGCGGCGGATGCGCTGACCGCGGCACGCAGCAAGGCCGCGAGCAAGTTGGACAAGGCTGTGATGGGCGAACTGGCCCCGCTGAAGATGGAGCGGGCCGTGTTCACCACCAAGGTGGCACCGGGCGATGCGGGTCCTGAAGGTCGGGACGCGGTGGAGTTTGTTGTGGCCACCAATCCGGGCGCACCGGCGGGGCCTCTGGCCAAGATTGCATCGGGCGGTGAATTGAGCCGTTTCCTGTTGGCGCTGAAAGTTTGCCTGACCAACGATATCAGCGGCATGACCCTGATCTTTGACGAGATCGACCGCGGAGTAGGCGGGGCCACCGCCGATGCGGTTGGCCGCCGGTTAAAGGCGCTGGCCGAAGGGGGGCAGGTTTTGGTTGTGACCCACTCGCCGCAGGTGGCCGCGCTTGGCGCGCATCATTGGCAGGTGGCGAAGTCGGTCAAAAACGGCCAGACCCTGAGCCGTGTTGTACCTCTGGATGACGGCGAGCGGGTGGATGAAGTGGCGCGGATGATTTCTGGCGACACTATCACACCCGAGGCGCGCGCGGCGGCAAAGGCACTATTGGTCTAGTTTCGGCCTTTGGCTCGGAAAATTCGCGCACAATCAGGCACTTTGGCGTGAAACCCTTCGCTTACCTCTTTGCGTTACAAGAGATTTCTGACTAGATCAGACGTAATCACTTACGACCCTCCCACCTGGAGATTTTGCAGCACTATGGCGAAGTCGGTAGGCTCCTTTCTCGCGGAAAGCGCCCAAGAGGCGGCAGACACCTGTCGCGGCGGCTGGAAGGTATTGGTCAACAAAGGCCCAAGCCAGTTCCAGTTCTGGATCATCGCCCTGTGCATCGGGATTGCTGCGGGCTTTGCCGCCTTGTTGTTCCGCAAAGGCATCCACTGGCTGCAATCCACGTTGTATGGGGCTGAGGACCTCACACGACTTCATACGTTTGCCAATACGCTGCCCTGGTATTGGCTGGTGATTATCCCAACTATCGGCGGGCTGGTTGTGGGCATCATTCTTAACAAGTTCACACCGGACGGGCGCGTGCGCTCGGTGGCAGATGTGATCGAGGGCGCCGCGCTGCACGAAGGGCGTGTGGAACGCAAAGCGGGCATCGCCTCAGCCTTTGCCAGCCTGATCACGCTGTCCTCTGGCGGCTCTACAGGTCGCGAAGGACCGGTGGTGCACATCGCTGGCATGATTGCGACTTGGGTCAGTGTGCGGATCAATGCGGACGGTATCACAGGGCGGGACCTGTTGGGCTGTGCGGTGGCGGCCGCCGTGTCTGCCAGCTTTAATGCGCCCATCGCAGGTGCGCTTTTCGCGTTGGAAGTGGTGTTGCGTCACTTTGCGGTGCATGCCTTTGCTCCCATTGTGATTGCGTCAGTGGCAGGCACAGTGATCAACCGCTTGGAGTTTGGCGACGTCACTGAGTTCACGCTCAACACCGGCACTGCGCTGCAATTTTATCAAGAGCTGCCAGCCTTCCTTATCCTAGGGGGGCTCTGCGGTCTGGTGGCCGTGGCGCTGATGTGGACGATCTTCTGGGCGGACGATATGGCCAGCCATTTGAAGGAAGACCTGCGCATCCCGCGCTGGCTGCGCCCGGCGATTTCGGGGGCTTTGCTGGGCATTCTGGCGATCTGGTTCCCGCACATCATTGGGGTTGGCTATGAGACGACTTCTGCGGCACTCACAGGCAATCTGTTGTTGCATGAGGCCGTGGTCTTTGCGGTGCTGAAGGTGATTGCGGTGTCTATCACCATGGCTGGCCGCATGGGCGGTGGGGTGTTTTCGCCGTCTTTGATGGTGGGCGCGTTGACCGGTTTGGCTTTTGGCATGGTCGCCACAGCGATCTTCCCTGATGTATCCGGCACGACCACGCTTTACGCGCTAGCAGGCCTTGGGGCTGTTGCCGCTGCCGTGTTGGGCGCGCCGATCTCAACCACTCTAATTGTGTTTGAAATGACCGGCGACTGGCAGACAGGTTTGGCGGTGATGGTCGCGGTGTCGATCTCCACAGCGCTGAGTTCACGTCTGGTGGATGGCTCGTTCTTCCTGACCCAGCTGGAGCGGCGCAATGTGCATATCGCGGCCGGGCCACAGGCCTATTTGCTGGCGATGTGTGGGGTCGGCAAGGTGATGCGCGCCAAGGATGCAGAGAATGCTGCACCGGAGGAACGCTGTTGGGAGATGGTGTCTGAAGGGCTCTATGTCGATGGCACTGCCACCTTGGAAAGCGCCATGCCGATCTTTGAGACGACGGGCGTGAACTTCCTGCCGGTGGTCACGCTTGGCGGGGAAGATGCGCCGCCCGAGTTACTTGGTGCGGTGTTCCAGGTGGACGCGCTAAGGGCCTACAACAAGGCGTTGGCAGCCACCGCTGCGGAAGAACACTCCTAAGACCTAGGAACCGTAGGCAATCACGCTGTCCGCGTCCATTGTGTAGGTCACGTCCACATCCGCCTCGCCATCAACCATGTAGAGCGAATGGCTGTCAAACTCGCTGCGCAGCTCGCCGGTGATCCAGACAGGGGCAAACAGGGTTTCGGTGGGGTATCCGGCTGGATAGCGCACATGCACAATCTGGTTTGCCGGTGGTGGCGGCGTGTGGATACAGGCGCCAACTGTGGGCACCAGCAAGAATTCCACCGCGAGATTGCCGTCCAGCTCCAGCGGCAGCAGATAGCCCGGCATGCGCACGGTTTGGCCAACAATGGCGTCATTGGGCATACGGGATTCGTTTTCCAGCTTGGTCATAATACGCAACCGTTCTGCCAGCAGGAAATCGGCGTCGATGCCTTCGCCCGCCAGCTCCGCCCGTAAGCCGGTTGCATCCTCTTTGGCGTTGGCGTCGGTTTCCGTCTCGGCCAGGTAATCCAGTCGCAAGATGCGCGCTAGGGTTTGCATTTGCAGGTCCGTGAGGTTTTCAAACGGGTTTTCAAACGCCGAACTTGGTCCCTCAAGGTCGGCCCATTCAATATCCTTTGCCTGTTCGGCAAGACCTAAAGAGGCCGTCAGGGTCAGGGCGGCAGAGAGCAAGAGCGCTTTCATAAATGGGTCTCCGTAAGAAGGGTGGCGTGGTGCCAATTGAACGGCTTAAAGCCGGGTGGTCAAGCCGTCCGCCAGGGTCATTCGGTATACTCGCCATGCTGGCAGCAAGCTGGCCAAACCGCCAAAACACAAGACTGTGAGCAGTAAAATGATTTCGCGGCTGGTGAGGACATGCCCGCCAAGTGTAACGCCAAACCGGGCGGACAGCAGCGGTTCTGCGAGCAGGCCAGCGCCCCAGAAGATTGCCAGGCCCAACAAAATGCCAGAACCGGTGACCAGCAGGGCTTCGAGGACGATCATCAGGACCACGTCCCGTGGCGCTGCGCCAACGGAACGTAGAATGGCAAACTCGCGGCGGCGGGCTTCCAGCGCTGCAGACAACATCACCACCATGCCAATCATACTGGCGGCCATCACCGCCACAGACATCAGGCGCAAGGCGTTTTCGGCAGTGCCGGTGATCGACCAGAGCTGCAGCAACGCCACATTGGGCATCACCGCGGCCAAGGGCTCGGCCTTGTAGGTCGCAACGGCCCGTTGAACGCCAAGCACGGCGGTGCGGTTGCTGAGGCCGATGTAAATAGCGTTGATTTGGTCCGGCACAAAGCCATGTTCATGTTCGTCGTCGTGATCCGTCTCAGCGAGGGTCGCAAAAGGGTCAGCCGAGCGTGGTGCATTCTCGGCGTGCAGAGCGTCAAACCCCTCAAGCGAGATAAACGCCATGCGATCCACTGCCGTGTTGGTGCGAGCGAGCACGCCGGTGATTTGAAACGGCGCTTCGTCATGCACCTCCAACGCCACGGCGCCCGCCCCATGGGCGTTGACGATTTCCGTGCCCACGTCGTAGCCCAACCGCTCGGCTACCTCGGCGCCAATCACCGCGCCATGTGTGTCCTCAAAAGACCCACCATTGGCAAAGTTTAGCGCCTGACCGCGGCTGTGTTTGAAATGTTCAAAGTAGGCCGCAGTAGTGCCAATGACCGGAAAGCCCTGATGGTTGTCCCCCTGCATCAACGGCACCGCCCAGGCCACGCCCGGCATCTTTTCCAGCAGTTCCAGCACTTCACCGGACATGCCCGCGCCCGTGGAGCCGACGCCAAACACCGTTGCCAGCAGGATCTGAACGTCATTGCCGCGTGGCGCGACGATCAGGTCGATGCCGGAAGCGGAGTTCGCAAAAGACGTGCGCGCAGAGTCGCGCAGCCGCTCGACACTGAGGATTAGAGCGACGCTCAACGCGATGGCCAAAACGGTGAGCGCGGCGACAAATCGGCGGTTCCACAGGCTGTGCAACACGAGCGTCATGCGGCCACTCCCGCGTTGGTCAGATCCGAAATTTGGACAACGCGGTCGAAGTGGTGGTCTTGACCTCTGTCATGGCTGACCATCAACAGGGCCGCGCCGCTCTCTTGGGCTTGCTGGCTGAGCATTTGCATGAAGGTTTCTTTGGTCTCCGGATCCAGCGCGGAGGTTGGTTCATCCGCAAGGATCACTTCTGGCGCGCCAATCAAGGCACGCGCCGCCGCGACCCGCTGTTGCTGCCCAACGCTGAGCGCGCTGGCTTGAGACGCGCCAAGCGTATCCGGATCAAGCCCCAAAGCCGCCATCAAACGCTCCGCTTCCTTGTCCAACGGACCGTTCACACGTTCTCGGCGGCGTTTGGAAAAGCGGCAGGGCAAAAGGATGTTGTCCACGGCACTGAGCCAGGGCACGAGGTTGAACACCTGAAAAATCAGGCCCATGTGGTCGGCCCGAAACCGGTCGCGTTTGCTGGGGGGCAGGGCGCCGATGTCCTGATCAGCCACAGATACCGCGCCAACGGGAATGTCGATCACGCCGGAGACCGCCGCCAAGAGCGTGGATTTGCCGGACCCGCTGGGGCCGCGCAGCATCACCCGTTCGCCGGTCTCCACGTTAAGGGAGGCGTTTTGCAGCACTGCGGCGTTGCTACCGGGCCAAACAAAGGAAAAATCGGAAACAGAAATCTGCGACATAGGCGCACTGTTGGGGGAAAGCGCGCCGGTGTCCAGCGCGCATTTTCCGTTGTTTAGACGCGCTCTACCGCCACCAGATCGCTGGTGTAAAACGCCAGGTGATCCTTGATGCGTTCCACGGCCTCAACCGGCGCCTCATAGCTCCAGGCCGCGTCAGAGATGGTTTGGCTCTTGGTCACAATCGAGAAGTGGTTGGCATCGCCTTTGTGCGGGCAATAGGTGGTCTTTTCGCTTGGGTCCAGAAACGCCATGGCAATGTCGGAACGAGGGAAATAGATCACTGGCTTCAGGTCGCCTTCGCTCAGTTCCAGCGCGTTGCTGCTTTCGCCCAGGATGGCGCCACCGGCACGGACAACCCAATTGCCTTCAGCTTTACGGATTGTGATGTTTGTCATGTGGTATCCCTCCTGTTTCGCGCTCGAATAAAGTTGTGTTGTAACAGTACGATGTCACGGCGTGGAATGTGACAGCGCGGCGCAGGCCGCATCCAACCACATTTGTTGGTCTGGTGCGAGTCGTGGCGACAGCACTTGACGGCACGTCGCGTGGTAGCTGTTGAGCCAATCCAGTTCTGTTTCGCTCAGCAGGTCGACAACCACCATGTCGCGATCAATCGGCGCAAAGGTCAGGTTGCGGAACTGCAGCATCTCGCGGTGATCGTCCCCCCCGGGCAGGGCGGGGGCCTCTTCGACCACAATCAGGTTCTCGATGCGGATGCCAAAGGCGCCGGGGCGGTAGTAGCCTGGTTCATTGGAGAGGATCATGCCGACCTCAAGCGGGGTGTCGCTCACGCGGCTCAGGCGCTGAGGGCCTTCATGTACACAGAGATAAGCGCCAACGCCGTGGCCCAACCCGTGGTCAAAGTCCTGCCCAGCCATCCAGAGCGGCAAACGGCCAATGGCTTCGATATGGCTGCCTGCAACCCCTTTGGGGAAACGCATGCGCGATACGGCAATCATGCCCTGCAGCACGCGGGTGAAAGCCACTTTGGCGTCATCACTCACCTCACCAATGGGCAAGGTGCGGGTGATGTCGGTGGTGCCATCGGCATATTGGCCGCCACTGTCCAGCACCATCAGATCGCCGTTTTGCAGGGGACGGTTGGTCTCTTCGGTGACGCGGTAGTGCATGATCGCGCCGTTGGGGCCAGCGCCTGCAATGGTGTCAAAACTGATTTCCAGCAGGGCGTTGGTGGCGCGGCGGTATTCTTCCAGTTTTGTCACCACGTCTATTTCGGTGAGGGTGGTTTTGTCCTGCGCGTCAAACCAGCTCAGGAAGTTCACCACGGCCGCGCCATCCCGCAGATGGGCTTCGGCCATGCCAGCAATTTCAGATGCGTTTTTACGCGCTTTGAGCATGACGCAAGGGTCTTGGCCGTAGGAAATCTCCGCGTCGCTTTTCGACACAGCGGCTTGCACGGCGATCGGCGCGCTGCCTTTGTCGAGGCGCACGGTACCGGAGAGCTGCGTGAGGAATGGGATAAAGGCGTCAGGCGCGTGCACGCGGACGGCGTCCCCCAGATGGTCGCGCACCTCTGTGAGTTTCTGCCCGGCCATGAACAGATCAACGGTGGCGTCGGAATTCAGCACGGCAAACCCATGGGCCAGCGGGTTACGGGGAATATCTGCGCCACGGATGTTCAACATCCACGCGATGCTGTCGGGCAGGGTGATGACAGCAGCGGTTTCGCCATGGGCGTTGAGATCAGCCGCAAGTCGCGCACGTTTGTCGCCATGGGATTCGCCCGCCACTGCGGTGGGGTGGCTTTTGACCGGTGCCATAGGAGCATCTGGCTGGTCGTCCCAAATGGCATCAACCGGGTTGTTCACTGGTACAAACGTGATCATGTGGTCTTCGGTAGCTTTATGCAGCGCCTCCAGTTGGCCCACTGTATAGAGCCAGGGATCAAAGCCGACATGGCCGGTGCCCAGGTTTTCCACGATCCATGGCCCCGGCAGGACCTCGGGCCAATCGACCGGCGTGTAACAATCCGCCACCTGTTCCTTGACCTGCGTGCGGTAACGCCCGTCGACAAACACCCCCGCGATGTCCTTGAGCACAACGCAAAACCCAGCGGAGCCGGTGAACCCTGTCAGCCAAGCCAACCGGTCGTCCCGCGCGGCAACGTATTCGCCCTGATGCGCATCGGCGCGGGGCACCAGAAAGCCGTCCAGGCCCCCTTTGTCCATTTGCGCCCGCAGGGCTTTAAGGCGGGCGGGGCCCTGTTCCGGGCGGGCGGTGACGGCAAAATCCTGAAACATGGCACGGCTCCTTGGCGCAAGTGAATAGGCGTTCAGTGATACGCACTGCGCCGCCAATGGCAAGTGGGTTGCTGAGGGCGCAGAAAAGAAGAGGGGGCGAGCCCCCTCGCGGACGCTCACCCCCGGGATATTTCGGGTTAGAAGAAGCGGGGCTTAGCCCACTTTCCGCATCCCCATGACCCGTGCACGCGCGCGTGGATCGTTGTCAAACAGGGCGGCCAATTGCTCTGTCATGGCGCCTGCGAGCTGTTCGACATCGGTGATGGTCACCGCGCGGTCATAGTAGCGCGTCACATCGTGGCCGATACCAATCGCCAAGAGCTCCACCAGCTTGCGTTTTTCCACCATGGCGATCACGTCGCGCAGATGTTTTTCCAGATAGTTGGCAGGGTTCACCGAGAGCGTGCTGTCATCCACAGGGGCGCCATCGGAGATCACCATCAGGATTTTGCGCTGTTCCGGGCGCATCAGCATGCGGCGGTGGGCCCATTCCAGCGCCTCGCCGTCGATGTTTTCCTTCAGCAGCCCCTCTTTCATCATCAGGCCAAGGTTGGGCCGCACGCGACGCCAAGGGGCGTCCGCCTGTTTGTAGATGATGTGGCGCAGATCATTGAGGCGGCCCGGTTGTTGCGGACGGCCGTCGTTGAGCCATTTTTCACGCGCCAAGCCACCTTTCCACGCACGGGTGGTGAAACCGAGAATTTCGACCTTCACGTTGCAGCGCTCCAGCGTGCGGGCCAGAACGTCGGCACAGATCGCGGCAATGGAAATTGGCCGGCCACGCATGGAGCCGGAGTTGTCCAAGAGCAGCGTCACCACCGTGTCGCGGAACTCGGTGTCGTGTTCCATCTTGAAGCTGAGCGGCGTGGTGGGGTTGGCCACAACGCGCGCCAAACGGCCAGCGTCCAGCGTGCCTTCTTCGAGATCAAACTCCCAACTGCGGTTCTGCTGCGCTTGCAGGCGGCGTTGCAGGCGGTTGGCGAGGCGGCTCACCGCGCCTTTGAGTGGCTCCAACTGCTGGTCCAGATAGGCGCGCAGGCGTTCCAGTTCGACCGGCTCGGCCAGCTCTTCGGCGGCAATCTCTTCGTCATGGGTGGTGTCAAACACCACATAGTCCGGGTCTGCCTCAGAAATTGGCGGTGGGGGAGGCGGATCCAGCGGCGCTTCGCCGTCCGGCATCTCGGCCTCATCCGACATCTCGTCTTCAGCCATGTCATCCATGGTGACCTGCGCCTCGGACATGTCCTGCTGCTCTTCCTGAGATTGCTCAGGGCTGGCCTCAGTGTCTTCCTCGTCGCTGTCATCCTGACCCTGGCTATCCGGGTCTTCCTGCTCTTCCGCCTGTTCTTCGGCCTCGTCGTCCTGATCGTCGATGTCATCCGGGTCATCGCCCAGTTGATCGCCGTAGCCGAGGTCCTCGATGATCTGGCGGGCAAATTTGGCAAAGGCCTGTTGGTCGGACAGCAGTTCTTGCAGGTCGTCCAGATGCTCGCCTGCGCTCTGCTCGATGTAGCCGCGCCACAGGTTCATCACATTGGCTGCGGCCGGGGGCAGGTCGCGCCCGGTGGCCAGATGACGGATCAGATAGCCCGCGGCCACAGGCAAAGGCGCCTGCTCGGTGGAGGTCATGTCGCCATAACCACGGCCAGCGGCTTCCTGGCTGATCTTCATGTCGATGTTGGTGGCGGTGCCGGGCATGTCGCGCGCGCCCATCGCTTCACAACGAGCAGTTTCCATCGCCTCATAGAGATCGCGGGCAATGCCCTGACCGGGTGCATAGCGCATGTGGGTGGCGTCGTCGTGATACTTGCGTTGCAGTGCCAGCGCATCGGCGGTGCCACGGGCCAAAAGCACCTCATCGCGGGTCATGCGGCGGCTGACCTGAGGCAAGCGGATACTGTCGCCGGACATGCCAGAGGGATCAACCGTGTAGGACACCGACAGTTCCGGATCGTCGGCCATGACTTTGGTGGCCTCAGCCAGGGCCTTTTTGAACGGATCAGCGGGGTTGTCGCTTGGTTTTTTCATTTGGCCCAACCTTCTTCGTTAGAGAAGCTCTCAATATTCACCGTTGCCTCACGCGAAAATTCGCGCACGGTTTTGTCAGAATAAGCATCGCCCGCCACATACAGCAAACCTTCAAGCCAATTTGGTGAACGTTTGGGAAAAGCCCGGGGGTTTTTCAAAACATCATGGTAAGCTTGTTTTCCTTGCGCGATGACCATCAAGCGCGTGTACAGAAAACTATCGGACAATCCTGGAAACCAACTAAAACGGCGGTAGTGCTGTCTTGTGTCCAGCGCATAAGCTTTTTGCGCGAGGCACTCATAGAAGCCATGAATGTCAGCTTCGGTCATTTTCGAGAGCTCGGCGACGAGCGGCTTAAAGTTGGTTGATCCATCTTGCCGCTTGCAGCCTTCAATTTTCTCGATCAATGACCAAAACTGCGTGTCATTCATAGCATCTAAGTTCACCCCAGGCTCATGCTGGCCGCGCTTTCAGGCAGCTCTTCGTCAAAGCAGCGCTGATAGAACTCGGCAACGGTCTGGCGCTCCAGCTCGTCACATTTGTTCAGGAAGCTCAGGCGGAAGGCATAGCCAACGTTGCGGAAGATTTCTGAGTTGGCGGCCCAGTTGATCACGGTCCGTGGGCTCATCACGGTGGACAGATCGCCGTTCATAAAGGCGGTCCGGGTCAGGTCCGCCACGGTCACCATCTGGCTCACAATCTTGCGGCCTTCGGCGGTGTTGTAGTGCGGTGCCTTTGACAGGATGATCGCGGCTTCGGCATCATGGCTGAGGTAGTTCAGCGTGGAGACCAGCGACCAACGGTCCATCTGGGCTTGGTTGATCTGCTGCGTGCCGTGGTAGAGGCCAGTGGTGTCGCCCAGACCCACGGTGTTTGCGGTGGCAAACAGGCGGAAGTAAGGGTTTGGCGTGATCACTTCGTTCTGATCCAGCAGGGTCAGCTTGCCGTCATGTTCCAGAACACGCTGGATCACAAACATCACGTCCGCACGACCGGCATCATATTCATCAAACACAATCGCGGTCGGGTTGCGCAGCGCCCAGGGCAGGATGCCTTCGTGGAACTCTGTAACCTGCTTGCCGTCGCGCAGTTTGATGGCATCTTTACCAATCAGGTCGATACGGCTGATGTGGCTGTCGAGGTTGACGCGCACGCAGGGCCAGTTCAGGCGGGCCGCAACCTGTTCGATGTGGGTCGATTTACCGGTGCCGTGGTAGCCTTGAATCATCACACGACGGTTGTGGCCAAAACCCGCCAGGATCGCCAGCGTGGTTTCCGGGTCGAATTTATAGGTTGGGTCGATCTCTGGCACGCGGTCGGTGCGCTCTTCAAAACCCTTGATTTTCATGTCGCTGTCGATGCCAAACACATCGCGCAGATCAATGTCTTCGGTGGGCTTCGCGTTGCTTTCCATCATGCCGTCGGCCATGTCGTATGTCCTTCTCCCGGCCACCCAAATACGGCGGCCCAAATCTACCGGCCTTTGGTGCATCAAATCCCACGGGATCACAAGCGAAACTCTGCAAAATACGTGGCGTTGTCACGAAACTCACGGTCCTGTGCTGAGCTGTTAATTGCTTAAACGCGGATTGGTGCGCAATTTTACGACCAAAGGAGGATGGAGAATGCAACGACGTCATTTCATTTCCGCCGCGGGCGCGGCCGCGCTGACCGCTATGGCCCTGCCGCGTGCCACTCTGGCAAAAGAGTTCGAAGTCACCCGCACTGACGCCGAATGGCGCGCCATGCTTACGCCTGCGCAATACAAGGTGATGCGGCAGGAGGGCACAGAGCGGGCGGGCTCGTCGCCATTGGATAAGAATTACGAGAAGGGGACGTATCACTGTCGAGGCTGTGATCTGAAGCTCTACAGCTCGCGGCATAAGTACGACAGCGGCACCGGATGGCCGAGTTTCTACAAATCGCTCCCCAAAGCGATTGGAACCAAGCCGGACCGCAAGCTCCTCCGGGTCCGCACCGAATGCCACTGTCGCAGGTGTGGGTCGCATCTTGGACATATCTTTGACGATGGTCCGCAACCCACGGGGAAACGCCATTGCCTGAATGGCGTCTCATTGGTGTTTAAGCCCAAATGAGACCGGGCGCCCTGCTGCCGAGGTGGGGCATAAGGTTACGACGGCAAAGCGGCCCGGTCTCTCATCCCCGAAGGACGATCATGGGTTGGAACAGGCCACTCACGCAGCCATGTCCTCCGGGGAATCTGAAAAGCGATAGCCCAGCCCGTACAGGGTCTCGATCGCGGTGAAGTTGGGCGCGACTTCGCGCAGCTTGCGCCGGATGCGCTTGATCTGGCTGTCGATGCTTCGGTCGGTGACAAAGACGTCGCCGCCGTAGGCAAGGTCCAGAATATTGGCCCGGCTGAGCACCTGACCGGGGCGTTGCGCGATGATCCAGAGCACGTTGAACTCGGTGGCGGTGAGGGCGACCTCTTTGCCATCCCAACGGGCCTCGTGGCGCAGCCGGTCCAAACGCAACGCCCCGCGCTGGATCACGGTCACGTCGTCCGCATCGCGATGGCTGGGCGCCGCGCTGCGCAAGGCCGCTGCAATACGTGCGCCAAACACCCGCATGGAAAACGGCTTGGCAAGATAGTCGTCCGCCCCAAGGCGCAGCATCATCGACTCTTCGGTGGCGCTTGCGGTGGTGCTGAGCACCACGACAGGCACGCTGTAGGTGTTTGTGATCCGCTCAATGATGGTGAGCGCATCCATGGACCGCTGGCGCAGTTCCATCACCACCAGATCAACAGATTGACGCGACAGTTCCGCCATGGCGGTGTCTGGTGACACATGACAGAGGCTTTCGTGCCCGTCATGCAGCAAGACGTCCTGCATCGCCGCCAGCAGTTGACGGTCCGGATCAATCAGAAGGAGTCGGGACATGGCCGCCCTCCGATCTGCTTGCGGGCATGGGTGAAAACATCCTGTTTGATCGCCACAGGTTCCGGGCGCCCGCGCTGGTGTAACCAAAGCAACGGGAACAGGGCACTAAGCATTAAAGCACTGAAAAACATGGCGCCTCCCTTCTGAGATCTGATGTGAAAATCCGAAGAGAGCGTCTTGTCTCTTCGTTCATCACACAGATGGGGAAGGATCAGAAGGTTGCTTTGGGCAAAGCTGCCACTGTTTTGTCAAACTGCGCCAATCGTGGCCGTCTTGCCAAATTCCGCTCAGGCCAGAGATTGCCGCCGCTCACCGGGAGACTGTCCGGTCCAGCGTTTGAAGGCTGATGCAAAGGAGCTCACGTCAGAATAGCCCAGCAGAAAAGCAATCTCGCTCTGGCTCATGTCGCTGTTTTTTAAATAGCGATCCGCCATGGCGCGGCGGAAGTTGGACAACACAGTCTGATAGGTGGTGTTGGCGTCGCCCAAGCGCCGCGCCAGTGTGCGCGCGCTCATACCCAAATCTTTGGCTACGATGGACACCGATGTCTGTCCGCTCGCCATACGATCCGAGATGGCTTTCTCCACCACCAGTTCGATGTTGGAGCGGTTCTTGGGGCGTTGTGCAAGAACCAGATCAGCATGCGCTTGCAAGACTTTGTGTAAGCCTTCGTCAGACGTGCTCAATGGCACGTCCAGATCGGCTGTACGGTACTGCAGGCTGTTCCACTGCGCTCCAAAGGTGATCGGGCAGCCCAACAGCTTCTCAAGTTCGGCCGCATTGTGTTTGCGCCGGTGGCAAAAGGTGATGTGCTTTGGCAAAATTGTGCGCGGCAGCAACTTATTTGTGCCGCTGAGGAATTGGCTCACTTGGGCCTCAACAAACCGCCCGGTCTCCACGGTGGCGGGTATGTCCAGCCGCCATTTGAAAATCCCCTGTTCATCCAACTCGGAAATGTCACTTTCCATCGCCTCGGAGAACACCTGCCCGTATCGGGCGAGGTTCGTGACAATACATCGGATGTCTTTGGACGACCGCCCGAGGTAGCCAATGAGGCCAAGCTTGGCAAAGCGCCGCGTTTGGCCCCAACGTACGGCAATCAGATCATCCTGCGTGAGGGCAATACCGTTTTCTACAATCCGCGCCAGTCCGGCGAGGGGGACCAGGTTTTCGCTCTCTTGGAGTTCAGCCAGAGTGATCCCGGTGCCCTTGAGCACCTCTCTCTCAGGAAAGCCGAGGCCAATGATGTACTCGGAAAAATCGCGCCCCATGGCCGCAACATGTTTGGCGGAATTCTGCATCATGTGCTCACATCACCGCATTTGTCGCTCAAAATCAAGGCTGTGGCCGCGGGCTTGACGGCGGATGCCAATTTTCACTAAAGATGATACCTTGGTACCAAGGTGAAGGATTCGCGATGAAGAGAGTGGAACGCGTTCAAACCGGACTACGGCTGGAGAAACAGCTGCTCAAGGTGATGAAGGCCTTGGCAGAACAACTGGACATGTCAGCGGCTGAGTTGGTCGAAGGCGTGATGTTGCACGCCTTGGAGGGCAAGGCACCGTTTTCGGAGGCGACATTGACGAAGGCAGCGATGCTCAAGGAGGTCTACGACCTGACTTTGACGGCAGAGGACGCCCACAAGTTGACAGAAGAAGGATCAGAAACATGACAGATTACCGAGTTGTTTTGGCAGCGCTGGATGCGGGCACATTGGCGCCACAGGATTTTGATCACCGTGCCCATATTGCCGTGGCCTTTGAAGCGTTGCGCGAGGACGACTTTTTCACCGCTTCCAAGCGCATTGCCGATGGGCTCAAGAGGTTGACCATCGCAGCTGGTGTGCCGGAGAAGTTTCATGCCACCGTCACGCAAGCCTACATGTCGGCCATAGCGGAAGCCATGCACGCCACACCTTCAGAAGACGCTGAGGCGTTTCTGGCGCAGAATGCTGACCTCCTGGAAGGGACGTTTCTGAAAGAGCGCTATAGCGCGGCTTGCCTGGCCTCTGACTTGGCACGCAAAGTGGCCCTGTTGCCGGATCGCTTGGGCCGCGCGGCTTAAGTCTTGTCCAAGGCGTCCCGCACAGCGGCGGCGATCTTGGCGCGGGTGTCCGCATCCATGCCCTGCATGTCGACCACAAGGCTTTCGCCTTCTTCGCGTGCTGTGGCCGGCCGGCGATTGGCCCCGTGGCGCAATACGCGGTAGGGGATGATCTCGCGGGAAATACCTTTGAAGTGTTGCGGCGCCAGGGCTTCGGCGTTCACCAGATCTTTGGCGTGGGCGTAGGTCTCATAGCTCATGACAATCCCACCGGGCTCTGCGATGCCTTCCAGACGGGCGGCCAGGTTCGCCTCCGCCCCGATGATGGTGTAGTCCATGCGGGTGTCGCTGCCAAAGTTGCCTACGTTGCAATAGCCGGTGTTGATGCCCATGCGGGCACGGAAGGGGTGTTCGATGCCGCGCGCGCGCCATTGCACTTCCAACTCGTCCAATCGGGTCTGCATCTCCAACGCCATGCGCACACAGGCACGGGCATCTTCGGTTACGCCGTGTGTGGTTGGATCGCCAATGAAAGCGACAATCGCGTCGCCGATGAACTTGTCGATGGTGGCGCCGTGCTTTTGGGCGATGGCACCCATTTCTGTGAAGTACTCGTTCAGAAGTTTGGTGAGTTCCTCTGGCTGCATCCGTTCAGTAGTGGCGGTGAAATCCTTGATGTCGCTGAAGAACACGGTGAGCTTTTTACGCTCGGTGCTGATGGACACATCGCGTTCGCCCTCAAAGATAGAGCGGTAAACCTGTGGTTCCAAGTATTTGGAGATTTTCAGGGACACGTCAGCGAGGAAAGAGTTGTTCTCTGTCAGCTCATCGTTCGCGGCTGCAAATTTCTCCGCCAATCGCAACTGGTGTTTGGCAAAGGCGATGCCAAAGGTGCCTGCGATCAAGAGGTAGCTTAGTAGGAATTTGAAGGACGCGAGATCAAGTGTCAAAGGCTGGCGGACCTCGACAATTTGAAGCCCACGCACGTCACCAACTTCCCAATCGGTTTTGACGCTGTCGGGATGGGTATTGTGACACGCTACACAGGTTTCCTGCATGTATACTGGCGCGGCCAAGGTCATGCGGTGATCCAGCAAACCACCAGACTCGCGAATGATGTGATCTCGTGTTTCTTCCGGATCGGAAAACCGCGCCATTGCATTGATCTCAAAAGGCGTCATCTCATGCGGCGCGCGCCCCTGAAACGGGTATTGCGAGACAAAGTGATAGTTCACACCGGGCAGGATCTCGGAAAACCGCCCGGATAGCTCGATTGCTGCGGTGGCCGGGATCGGGAAAGCGCCGGGAATGTCGTGATAATCATGCCGCGCTTGAGGGGCGCCCTCGGCGGTTTGCACGCGCGCCACAACATTCTCTGCATAATACGAACGCACATCATCCATCAGCTTGTTCAGGCTGGTGGCCTGCCGGTGCAGGTTGTGGTGAGAGAGGCTGTTGAGGTCGAGCCACAGCGCCACGGGTAACAGCAACACGGCACCCGCCACCACGGTGTAGAGCCGTTTGGGATGGGCCGTGAGATACTCAATCAGTTGCCGCATGATCCGCTCCCGCATTGCGCCTGCCTTCACATTTCAGTGATACCCAAGGGGTGTGCTAGCTCAAACGGCTTTTGCGGATTTTTCCGTCGCAAAGAAAAAGGCGCGACCCTTCGGTCACGCCTCACGTCTCTTGCCACATTCACCTTACTTGAAGTTGCGGCTCTCTTTGATTTGATCCCAAGCCCACATGACCTCTTGCAACTGGTCTTCCTGGCTGCGGTCGCCGCCGTTCATATCGGGGTGCAGCACCTTGATGAGCTTTTTGTACGCCTTGCGCACCTCGGCTTTGGTCCAGCTGTCCTTGGCTTCCAAAATCTCGATAGCACGGCGTTCCGTCGGCGGCAGGCGCTTGGCCGCGCCGCCGTCTTTGCCCGGGTTCTGGGTGGCATTGCCGCCAAGCACCTGATGCGGATCTTCGATGCCAAGGCGGGCCCAGGCACGGGCCTCCGGATCGGTGAACTTGCGCGTTTCCCGCTCCCAGACTTTGTCCTTGGAGTTCTGCGCGTTCAGCTCGGCCTCGGTCTTGCCGTCAAAGAAGTTCCACTTCAAGTTATATTCGCGGATGTGCTCTTTGCAGAACCACTTGAATTCATCCAGCACATCCGGCGCACGTGGGGCGCGGTAGGCGCCTGGCTCGTTGCAGCCTTCGTGTTCGCAGACGCGGGTGGAGGTCTCTGACGCTCCTGACATGCCGCGGCGTCCTCGCGGGTTTTTCTTCTTGGCCGATTTAATCGACATATCGAAACCGAAGGGATCAGATTTTGTCATACGCGCACCTATTCGACTCGGAGCGGAGAGTTTACCCTAACCGGCGTCAGATTGAAGAGGCTGGAGATAAAAATTATGAGCGTCGCGCAGGAAATTCACGACAAATTGTCCGCGGCCTTTTCGCCCGTTGACCTGCAGGTTGTGGACGACAGCGCCAGCCATGCGGGCCATGCCGGTGCGCCCGCTGGCGGGGAAAGCCATTTCAACGTGCGCATTCGCGCTGCGGCCTTTGTAGGCCAGAACCGTTTGGCGCGGCACCGCGCGGTGCATGCCGCGCTGGGCAAGGATTTGGTAGGGCGCATTCACGCACTGGCGCTGGACATCGACGCCGCCTAAAGCGCGTTATTTGGACTGTTCCAGCGTCTCCACGCGTTTTTTCAGGGCTACGTTCACGTCGTCCACAGACTCCCCTTCGTCTGGGTCTTTCTCAGCGGAAGTTCCGGTCTTGTCCTCTTCCTTGAGCACCAGGCTGTCAGGCTTTGGCTCGGCAACAGGCTCGGAGGACATGATGCGCGACGTATCCGCGTGCTCTGCTGTACCGGGGGCCTCTGCCTCTTCTGCCTCTTTTGGCGCAGGCAGCTCTGCCACTTTGGTTGCCTCAAGCGTTTCCGGCTGAAACGCAGCCACATCGTCAACCTTCGTGCGGCGGAACACCAGAACCGAGCGGTAGCTGGTGCTGGAGCCAGTCAGCCCGCTGCGCTCCTCATGTGGCAGCGTGTCTGCGCGCAAATACTCCCAGCCCTCCGCACCCAGGCGGTTCATCTCGATTTCAAGCGCATTGGCGAAGCGGTCTGCAGGTGCTTTGATTCCTTTGGCCTTTTGCCCGCGTGTTGGGGCAGGGACCACCTTGTATTCATACGTCATTCAATAGTTCCAATATACGTTTTCTGTCGGCCGCTAGCCGCGCAGTCTCTTTGGTAGGGTGCGCAGGTGTTCCGGGTAATCCGGCACCTGCGCAGATTCTTTGAACATGGCCCAGCTCGGGAATTTGCCCTGAGGGTCGGGGGTCTGTGACTTTTGCGTCCGCATCACCGGTTGCTCCAGCGCGTCGCTCAGGGCGTCTACGCAGATTTGAACCAGCGGCCATTTCTCATGGTAGTCATGCCCGGCAATCATCCCGCCCACTTTCACTTTCCTGAACCAGTCAAACATCGTCTTGCCACGCTCTTCACCGGTATGGGCGTAGCCGTCAATATAGACAAAGTCAAAATGCTCATCTGGAAAGGCGTCCAGCGCCTCATCAAACCTCATGCGCAGCAGCCAGTAAGGGTTTCCCATGCCGACGTTTTTGAGAGCTTTGATGTACTCCTTGGTGTTGTGGTGATCGCCGTAGACATCGACTCCATACAGCGCCTTGAAAAGACCGGTCTCCATCAGGCGGCGAGAGTACCAGCCCGCAGCAACGCCCAGCTCAATGCCGATCAGACCGTCGCGCTCCAGAAACTGTGGCAGTTCCTTGCGCTCCTGAAGTATGTCGATCACCTCTGCCATGATCCTGGCATCGTTCCACGCACACGGCTTCAGGTCCAGTTTTTTCAGAGAACAACGGGAAACCTGCGCTGTGACGGTTTGTTCACTTGTGCCGGATGCCCATCACGCGGCCGACACGCTCCGGGCGGGGCAGGGCGCTGTGTGCGTCCGACAATTCTGCAAACTTGCCGAGAATATCGTCCGGCATGGGGGCGACGCGCGGACCGCTTTGGTCGATGTGCAGCCCCACGCCTTCGCCAGTTGCCGAAACCCATCCGTGGGCGTGGATCAGCTCCTGATAGAAGTGAAAGCTTTTGGCGTCATAATCCAGCAGTTGGAAGCTGGCCGTGACTTCATCTCCCAAATGCAGCTCGCGCAGATAGCAGAGGTGAAATTCGGCAGAAAAGGTCGTGTTACCCGTGCGCGCACGATATTCGGGCCCAAAGCCGAGAAATGCGCCGAGTTGGTCCACGCCGCGATCAAACAGGACGTTGTAGTAGGCCATGTTCAGGTGGCCGTTGAAGTCCAGCCACTGCTCTTCCACGGCCATTGGTTTGGATACAAATGGGGCGGTCATGGCAATCCTCCTAGTGCTGCCTTTTCTGTATGGCCGCGGCCGGAAAAAGGATCAACCTTTGAGGGTTTTTGTGACGTGAGGGCACGCGCCACATAGGTGTGGAGTTGCACAACAGGTCCGTGCAAACATCCCTTATTTTTAAGCAAAATCAGCGGGGTATTTCACAAAAATCGAGGCGCTTTCCCGGGGCTGATTCAGGCAATGATTAAGGTTCACAACCTACCGTTTCCATGAGTGTGGGCAACGGTGAGTGGAACGATGGATTGGCGCAGAAAACGTCTTTCGACGGCTATGGTTTTGATATCCGGCGTGGTGGCCGGCTGCGGTGGGGAAGACACACCTGCGGTGAAAGATACCGGCGGGAGCTCGGCAGACAGTTCGCTGCCGCAAACCGACAGTCAGGTGCTGCTTGCGTCCTTTCTGGACAGTCTCGACGGGGTACGGGCACAGGCCAATCGTCTCTTGAGCGGGAATGTGCGGTATCAGGTGCAAAACGCGTCTGGCGACCAATTCGTGGACCGCAACAATAACCGGCGTTTTGACAGCAGCACGGACACACGGTTGGTGGGCAACCCAATTGAGCATTCCGGCATTCACTATGCCCATGCTGCGGGGCTGACAGGGGAAGGGCAGATCATCGCTTTCTCTGACAGCGGGTTCCGCCCGGGTCATGAGGCTTTCTCCGGCAAAAATGTCACCACCGGGTCTGGTATGTCGCAGGATGACCACGGCACCTTTGTGGCCTCCATCGCAACCGGCATGTCCGATGACATGATTGGTGTGGCACCAAATGCAGATGCCATTTTTGGCAGTTTTGACACCTACGCTCAGCTGGCGGAAACCGCCAATTCGGCGGCGCGGGCAGGGGCCGTGGCGCTGAACAACTCCTGGGGCTACTCGGGCATGACCGCCACGCGGTCCGACTACAATTTCATTTTTGGATCGTCTTCCGGGCGAGATTACCTTGATGCGCTGCGCACCTATGCCGATGACGGCATTGTCGTGTTCTCTGTGTCCAACGACTACAACGCCTCAAATGTTGGGCTGATGGCCGGGTTGCCGGTTTTGGAACCGTCTCTGGAAAACAGCTGGTTGGCGGTTGTGAATGGCGTGCCCACCTTAAACGGCGATGACGTGGTGTCTGCCGAACGGGTGTCCGCGGGATGCGGTGAAGCAGCGGCCTGGTGCATTTCCGCAAACGGCAGCTGGACCGGCGCCACCGCCAGTTCCAACAGCAGCTATTCTTTTGGCACCGGCACGTCCTATGCGGCCCCCACAGTGTCCGGGGCTTTGGCGTTGTTGGCGGAAGCGTTTCCGGACATGTCACACCAAGACCTGCGCATTCGCTTGCTGGCGTCCGCGGACAACGAGTTTAGCGGCTTCCGTGAAGATGGCACCGTTGAGCTGGTGCCAGGTTTTGAGCATGCCTACAGCGAAGAGTGGGGCCATGGGTTCCTGGATGTGGCGGCGGCGCTTTTGCCAATTGGCCGCACCACTGTGACCACGCGCAACGGCACGGTGGTCAACACCAACGAGCCGCTTGCGGTGGCCGGTGCCGCCAGTGGCGATGCGGTGGCCCGCTCTCTGCGCAACGTGAATGTGGTGGGCAAGGACTCTCTGTCGGCGTCTTTCATGATCGACGCGTCTCAGATGGTGGCCCATCGCCAGGCGGCGCCGATGTTTGGCGCGCATGACGCAATCAACTTTGATCAGTACCGCGCGCCGGAGTTTGGTTCCGCGTCTTTCTTTGGCGCGCGGGCAGGTCTGCCCATGCAGCTATTGGACAGCGAGTATGATCTGTCGATCTATCGCTCCCGCAGTGGTGGTTCGGATCGCTTTGGCCTTGGTCTGCGCCGCAGTTTCGATCTCGGCGGTGCCAACTTGCAGATTGGCGGTGGCCTCGGCGAAGACACGATGGATTTGTTGTCGGATTGGAATGGCGGCACCGATACATCTTTGATGTCTCTGGACATGGCCCTGTCCACCGATGTGTCCGACAATGCACAGCTGAAATTTGCTCTGGGCTATGCTTTTGGGCAGGAGGCGTCCGGATTGGGCCAGTCTGCCGATGTCTGGTTGAATGGCGGTGCGGTGACCTATGCCCATCAACACGCCTTCTCGCACAACGACCAACTTAGCCTGTCGTTCTCCATGCCCGCAGCCGTTGCCTCGGGCACAACCTCGGTGGCTCTGCCGGTGGTGAACGCTGCTGGCGCGGTGGCGCACCAGAATGTGCCCATTGACCTGGCGCCCTCGGATCGGGAAATGCGTTTGACGCTGAGCTATGAGCGTCCGCTCACCCGGCGCACCAATTTGGGGCTGTCTCTGGCACATGCCGTGAACCGCGGCCATATCCCGGGCGCCCGTGAAACGGCCGTGATGTTTGGCCTGCGGACACGGTTCTAAGCCAAATCGTTAACGCCAAAAACGCGTAACGCGCCGGTTTTGACACCGACGCGTTACAGCTGTGATACAGACGCAATACCGACGTGGCTATTAGCCGTTCAGCTTCTGCGCCACCAATTGGTTAACGGCCTTCGGGTTGGCCTTGCCGCCGGTGGCTTTCATCACCTGACCCACAAACCAACCTGCCAGTTTCGGGTTTTGCTTGGCCTTCTCAACCTGCGCCGGGTTCGCTGCAATGATCTCGTCTAGCGCGGCTTCAATCGCGCCAGTGTCAGTCACCTGCTTGAGGCCTTTTTCTTCCACGATCTTGGCAGGGTCGTCCTTGGTTTCGATATGAATCTCAAGCACTTCCTTGGCGATTTTGGTGCTGATCTCGTCAGAGGCCACCATCGCCAAAATGGATGCGTTCGCCTCTGGTGCCACCAGATCCTGCGGTGCAGTTTCCGCCTTGTTGGCGCGGCCCAGCACTTCATTGATCACCCAGTTGGCCGTCTTCTTGCCATCGCCTTTGCCGACGGAGGCTTCAAAGTAGTTGGCCAGATCCACCTCGGCGGTCAGGACAGAAGCATCATATTCGGTCACGCCGTAGTCATTGATAAAGCGGGCCTTTTTCTCATCCGGCAATTCCGGCAAACCCTTGGCAATATCGTCAACCCAGCCTTGTTCTATCTCCAGTGGGAGCAGGTCAGGACAAGGGAAATAGCGATAGTCATGCGCTTCTTCTTTGGAGCGCATCGAACGGGTTTCGTTCTTGTCCGGATCGTAGAGACGGGTCTCTTGATCAACTTCGCCACCGGCTTCGACAATCGCAATCTGGCGGCGGGCTTCATATTCGATCGCCGCCTGAATGAAGCGCATGGAGTTCATGTTCTTGATCTCACAGCGGGTGCCGAGATGCGAGAAGTCCTGTGTTTCCATATATTTCTCGTACTGTCCCGGTCGGCAGATCGACACGTTCACGTCAGCCCGCAGGTTGCCGTTTTGCATGTTGCCGTCGCAGGTGCCGAGATAACGCAGGATCTGACGCATCTTGGTCACATAGGCCGCAGCTTCTTCCGGGCCGCGGATGTCCGGACGGCTCACAATTTCCATCAGCGCCACGCCGGTGCGGTTCAGGTCAACAAAGGACATGTTCGGGTCCATGTCGTGCACGGATTTACCGGCGTCCTGCTCGAGGTGGATACGCTCGATGCGCACCAAACGCGCCACACCTGGGCCCATGTCGACCAGAATTTCTCCTTCGCCCACAATGGGTTCGTAGAGCTGGGAGATCTGGTAACCTTGCGGCAGATCCGGGTAGAAGTAGTTCTTGCGGTCAAAGGCGGACTTCAGGTGAATCTCGGCTTTCAAGCCGAGGCCGGTACGCACCGCTTGCTCCACGCAATACTCGTTGATGACTGGCAACATGCCAGGCATCGCGCTGTCCACGAAGGCAACGTTGGAGTTTGGCTCGGCGCCAAACTGGGTGGAGGCGCCGGAGAACAGCTTGGCGTTGGACGACACCTGAGCATGCACCTCCATACCAATGACCAACTCCCAGTCATGTTTGGCGCCCGCAATCACTTTGGGCTTCGGGGTTTCATATGTCAGGTCGAGCATCGCTCACGCTCCTTAGATATCTGGCTGATCTGCGTTCTAGGCCAGCCAGATACAAGGAGCAAGAGGGCGGGTGCCTTATGGGTTGATTTGGGTGATGCCGTCTGGCGAGAAATGTACGGTTTGCCCAGCCTGTAGGCCCGCCATGAACGGCATGGCCACCGCTTGCAAAGCCACATCGCGGCCTTTGGCGGACAGGCGCTCTTTTGAAATCACGCGGGAGGTGTTTTCAAAACCGATCTCAGCGTGCCCCCAAATCAGCGGGTGAATCTCGCGCAAATGCTCTCGCACCACCATGTCAAACCCGGCCCGCAAGGCCGGTGGTAGGTCTTCACGCAGCCCATCCGTACCATATTGAGAACGGGCGTGTTGCCAGCTGCGATAAAGGTGCGCCGCCATGAGGTTGGCCGAATGCTGGTCGCCGCGACGATCGAGTGCATCCGTAACCCCATCGATGAAGTATTCCACCTCCATCATTTCAAGGCCGTTTGGGTCCACCAACAAGGCGTCAAACCAGACCCAAGCGTAGGCGCCAGCGCCCCAAATGTCATAGGTTTGTGCCGCGATTCTACGGGCTTGCAGGTCGAGTTGTGAAAAATCCCCGTACCAGCGCGGCAGGAGGTAATTGCCTAAGGCACGCATGTGGCGCGGATTCAGCGGGTCCAGTTGAATCAGCGATTCAAACTCGGCACACAGTGTGTTGAGCGGTTGGGCGGAGCCGGGCAGGAGGGCGCAGCGGGCGGCGGAT
This sequence comes from Shimia sp. MIT1388, assembly GCF_047124445.1. GTDB lineage: Bacteria > Pseudomonadota > Alphaproteobacteria > Rhodobacterales > Rhodobacteraceae > Shimia. Next base: position 389,886 of record NZ_CP138921.1, read on the forward strand.
AGAGCTGGGGAGAAATACTGTTTCGGGCAGTATTGTTTCAAAATGTCGGCCGCCCGGTCAAAGTGGGCCTGGAAGGCGTCGCGATTTACGTCGCGCACATCATCCTTGGCAGCCGCGCCGCGCCAAGCCCAGCCGATGTCGATGTGCATATGTGCTACCACCAGTGCCATGGGGTAGCTCTTTGGATACTCTTCGATAAGACTCTCGAGGGCTTCGATTCCAGAAAAGAAATCAGCCCCTTCCGCCGGACGTCCATGCAGCAAAGCGTGTTCGGCGGCGCGGACCACATCGGAGCGGGCGCCAAACAGCATGAGCTCCGCCAGCGGTGTGCCGGTGGCGGTCGTGGCGCGGTTCTGGTCGTGCGTCCGGATCAATTCCTCAAGCTCGTCCCAGCGTTCCTGACGGGCTAGGAACTGCCCGTGATCCCGAATTTGTTCGCTTTCGATTTGATCCGGTGTGGAGGCGTTGATTGGAATTTCTAGGCGACTTAAGAGGTCGCGGAACGTGTTTTTTCCGTCTTGGGCCAGATCGGACGCGGCGGATTTGCGCGGCATCGCCATCGCTTGTCCCAAACGGCGCAAAGCCGGCGCTGCCAATGCTGACGTGGCCGACACACCCTGGGATTTGGCTCGATCTCTGGAAAACAGTTTCATCATAGCTCCGTTCCTGTCACCGAACAGACTATGGGTGTGTATTCAGGCCAAAAAAGGGCGCCAAGTTGAAATCATGCGGTCACGGGCTGCCCAATTGTGGTCAAATTCGTTACTCAGATCAGGCGCAGGCGATCCCGCTTAAGAGGGATGTTATGGTGTTCTAACGCGGCTTCGAGATCGGCGCGCGGTGGCAAAACATCTTGAGGAATCCGAACCTTAGCCTCATCATACATGATCAGGGTGATGCGGAAGGCCACGCCCAAACGGGTTGCAACATGCACCGATTTGATTTGATGGAAGCCTAGCTCCGCCTCCTGGGTGGCGTTTTTCCAGCGTATGCCGTTGTCATCCAGTTCAAAAGTCGCAACCGGGTTGAAAGCCACATCGACGAGGGTGGGGATCACAAAGAACGACAGCACCGCGACGATGCCCCAGTGAATACCGTAGCCAAGTAGGCCAATTAGCCCGATTGTTACGATGCAGAGCGCCAGAATGCTGCGCGGATTGCGGCCGTAGTGGGCGTTTTTCAAAGTATCCATGTTTACCGGCCTCCAGACACATCAAGAGTGCTGCCGGTGATATAGCTGGCATCTTCTGACAGCAGAAACAGAATGGCGCGGGCGATTTCTTCTGCGGTGCCAGGGCGTTGCATCGGGATTTTGTGTGCCAGCCGGCTGGCGCGGTCTGGAGCGCCGCCCTTGGCGTGGATCTCTGTGTCGGTGATGCCGGGGCGCAGGCTGTTGACGCGAATGCCCTGTGCGGCGACTTCTTCGGCCAGACCTTTGGTGAAGGTGTCGATGGCCGCTTTGGACGCGGCATAGTCGACATATTCATTGGCGGAGCCGGTGCGCGAGGCCACGGAGCTGACGTTGACAATAGCGCCGCCACCTTGTGCTTGCATACGGATCACGGCTTCCTTAGCGACTAGCATGGCGCCGATCACGTTGACATCAAACATGCGCTTCAGACGTGCGTGAGTGAACTCGGTCACTGGCGCACCTTGGTCCACGATACCGGCGTTGTTGGCCAGCGCATCCACGCGGCCGAAGCTTGCGTCGACGGCTTTGAACATGGCTTCGACCTGGCTGGGATCCGCTACGTCTGCTTGAAAAAGTTCTGCACGGACGCCCGATGCGCGTACGGTTTTCGCAACAGTTTCAGCGCCTTGGGTGTCGCTTCGGTAATTTAGCGCGAGGTCATAGCCCGCTTCGGCAGCCAGTTTGGCGGTGGCCGCGCCAATGCCTGCGCTGGCGCCGGTGATCAGTAGAACTTTGGACATTATGCCTCCAGAATGCGGGTCACCATTTCGGTGGTGTCGCGGCTCAAACCGTCCTGACCGGCAATGCGCTCAAGCTGTGCCTTCAAGAGCGCCTGCCGGTTGGCATCATAGCGTTTCCAGGTTTGGAAGGCGCTGCACATGCGCGCGGTGGTTTGCGGGTTCACAGGGTCCAGCTTGATCAGCCAGTCCGCCAACACTTCGTAAGCCGCGCCCGACTCGTGGTGGAAGCCCGCGTGATGGGCTGCCATGACACCCATCACGGCACGGAAGCGATTGGGGTTTTTCCAATCAAAGTCAGCGTGTTGGGTGAGGGTCGCGACGGTTGCCGCAAGGTCTTCGGGTTTGGCAAGCATGACTTGCATGGAGAACCATTTGTCGATGACCAGCCGGTCGTCTCTCCATTGGTCATAAAAGGCTGCGACGGCATTTTCCCCTTTGCCCGCATCCAGCAAGGCGCCAAAGGCTGCGAGTTGCAGAGTCATGTTGTTCGCGGATTTGTATTGCTTTTCAGCGGCTTCACCACCGTCCAAACAGGTCAGCAGGGAGAGCGCGGCATTCGCAAGGCTACGCTTGCCCGCGGGTTCCGCATCCGGCGAGAAGGGGCCAGAGACCTGATTGGCGGCGTAGATATCTGGCAGCAGGTCCGCAAAAGCTTTGGCCTTGGCGTCGCGCAGGGCTTCTGTAGCAGCGTGGATCGCCGCTGGATCTGGTGTGTGGCCTTGTTTGTGCAGAATGCCCGCCAGTTCGGATTGTGATGGCTGCCCAAGCATCAGAGCACGGTAGGCCGGATCAAGGCTGTCGTCGCGCAAAAGTGTTTTGAGGCCAGCGAGATAGCCTTGGTTGGGAGTGGTCCCTTCCACGATTGTGCCAATCAGGCTGTCGCGCGCGAGATCGCGGCCCGCTTCCCAGCGGTTGAATGGGTCGGTATCATGCGCGAGCAAGAAGGCGCGTCGGGCGTTGTCGATGTCTTGTGTGAGCGTCACCGGGGCAGAAAAGCCTCGCAAAACCGAGGGAATAGGACGGGTGGCATGGCCTTTGAAGGTGAAGCTCTGTTCCGCCTCGGTGAGCTCCAGGACTTCAGTGGGCAGCACTTCGTCGCCATTGTCATTGAGCAGGCCCACGGCCACCGGGATTACCTGTGGGGCTTTCACGTCCTGACCCGGCGTTGGGGCGCTGGATTGGCTTAGATGCAGGGTAAAAGTGTCGCCTTCGTACTCTTCGCGCACAGTGACTTCGGGTGTGCCGGATTGGGAGTACCACAGTTTGAACTGGGTGAGGTCGCGGCCGGTGCTGTCTTCAAAAACTTTGATCCAGTCCTCAATTGTGCAGGCCTGACCGTCGTGGCGCTCAAAATAGAGGTCGAGCGCTTTGGCATAGGCGTCATCCCCTACCAGAGTTTTTAGCATTCCAATGACTTCGGCGCCTTTTTCATAGACAGTCGCCGTGTAGAAGTTGTTGATTTCCTGAAAGCTTTCGGGGCGAACCGGATGAGACAGCGGACCTTGGTCCTCCGGGAACTGGCGCGCGCGCAGGGCGAGAACGTCGTCAATGCGCTTGACCGGCTCAGAGCGCATATCGGCGGTGAACTGCGCGTCGCGGAAGACGGTCAGGCCTTCTTTCAGGCAAAGCTGGAACCAGTCGCGACAGGTTATGCGGTTGCCGGTCCAGTTGTGGAAATACTCATGGGCGATGATGGCTTCGATGCGTTCAAAATTGCCGTCTGTTGCGGTTTCGGGGGAGGCAAGCACGCAGGAACTGTTGAAAATGTTCAACCCTTTGTTTTCCATCGCGCCCATGTTGAAGTCATCCACGGCGACGATGTTGAACTCATCAAGGTCGTACTCGCGGCCGTAGACCTCTTCGTCCCATTTCATAGACTTTTTAAGGGCTTCCATGCCGAAAGCACATTTGTGCTCATCTCCGGGGCGGACGTAGATCGACAGGCGCACGTCTTTGCCGGACATGGTTTTGAAGGTGTCTTCGTGGGCAACCAGATCACCGGCCACAAGGGCAAAAAGGTAGGCCGGTTTGGGCCAAGGGTCGATCCAGACCGCGTAGTTGCTGGCCGGGGTGACGGTTTGGTCGGTGCCGTATTCGTCGCCGTTGCCATTGGAGAGCAGCTCTGGTGTGTTTTCCACGTCGCCTTCGATGCGCACCGTGAATGTGGCCATCACGTCCGGGCGGTCCGGATAATAGGTGATTTTGCGGAAACCTTCGGCCTCACATTGGGTGCAATACATGCCGTTGGACATGTAGAGGCCTTCGAGCGCGGTGTTGGCCTGCGGGTTGATTTCAACCTCGGCTTCCCAAGTGAAAGGTCCGTCGGGTGCATCAACTTCGATGCCACCATCTACGGTGTGGGGCGTAACCTCTGCGCCGTCGATCTTGGCGCTGATCAGCTTAAGCTGTTCGCCGTGCAGGAAAAATCTCTTGTCAGTGGCCTCTGGATTGGGCCGGAAGGCGATTTTGGAGAGCACCCGCGTTTTGGTCGGGTGCAGGCGGAACGTCAGCTCGACACCATCCACGATGAAGCCAAACGGGGTGTAATCTTTGAGATAGATCGTTTGCGGCGCGGCGTCTTTCATCACGGTCTCCATTGGTTGCTCATCTTGGTGTAGCTTGTCGGGCGGCACCCGCAAGGGGGTAGGCGATTTTTCACAAAATGGATGTGCAGTTTCGCAAATCTATGGAAAAAGTTGAAAATCCCTTTGGGAAAGGAAGGTAAGCGGTTTTATTGCCTATAGAAAACATGTGCACTAATTGAAACGCGACGCCAGAGATGAGGAAGTTTCACAATGACCAAGAGAATTGAGCAGCACGGGCTGCAAATTGCCGACGAACTCTATGATTTCATTGTGAGTAAGGCGCTCCCTGGAACTGGCGTGGATGAGGATGTGTTCTGGCAGGGCTTGAGTGTTCTGGCGCATGAGTTTGGGCCAACCAACCGCGCGTTGCTCGCCAAGCGGGAAGAGATTCAGCAGAAGATTGATGGCTGGCATTTGGCCCGCAAAGGTCAGGCGCATGATGCGGAGGCGTATAAAGCGTTTCTGCAGGAGATTGGCTATCTGGTGGCCGAGGGCGAAGACTTTGCCGTGGAAACCGCCAATGTTGATCCGGAGATCGCAGCGATTCCCGGTCCGCAATTGGTGGTCCCGATCACCAATGCGCGCTTTGCCTTGAATGCGGCCAATGCCCGGTGGGGCAGCCTTTATGACGCGCTTTATGGCACCGACGCGATGGGGGATCTGCCGTCTGGCAAGGGTTACGATTCGGCGCGTGGGGCACGTGTGATTGATTGGGGGCGGGACTTCCTGGACAAGACGTTGCCTCTGGCCGAAGGCAGCTGGGCAGACATTGACGGATTGTCGGTTGAGGGTGGTCAACTTGTGCCTGCGCTGCAGGCGGCGGAGGCCTTTGTCGGTCACGTGGGCGACGCCGCTGCGCCGTCGCGTATTTTGATGAAAAACAACGGCCTGCATGTGATTGTTGAAGTTGATCGCACAGGCAATATTGGCGCATCTGACAAAGCGGGTATCAACGACATCACGCTAGAAAGTGCCATGTCCACGATCATGGACTGCGAAGATTCCGTGGCCTGTGTGGACGCCGAAGACAAGGTTGTGGCCTACGGAAACTGGCTTGGCCTGATGCAGGGCAACCTGTCCGAAGAGGTTGCCAAAGGCGGCAAGACCTTCACGCGCGTTTTGAAAGATGACGTTTCCTTTACCGCAGCGAACGGTACAGAAACCTCGTTGAAAGGTCGCTCGTTGATGTTGGTGCGCAACGTTGGCCATCTGATGACCAACCCGGCGGTACTGGATCGGGACGGCAATGAGATTGGCGAAGGGCTGATGGATGCGCTCGTGACCGTGATGATCGCGATGCATGATCTGAAGCGGGAGAGCGGCAACTCGGTGCATGGTTCGGTTTACGTGGTGAAGCCGAAGATGCACGGGCCGGAAGAGGTGGCGTTCTCCGATGCGATCTTTGCCAAGGTTGAGGACATCTTGGGCCTGCCGCGCAACACGGTGAAGATGGGCATCATGGACGAGGAGCGCCGTACAAGCGCCAACCTCAAGGAATGTATCCGGGCCGCAAAAGGACGTGTGGCGTTTATCAACACAGGGTTCCTGGACCGTACAGGGGACGAGATCCATACCTCCATGGAAGCGGGGGCTTTCCTGCGCAAAGGCGAGATGAAGACCACACCGTGGATCCTGTCTTATGAAGATCGCAACGTGGACATCGGTCTGGCCTGTGGGCTTCAAGGCAAGGCGCAGATTGGCAAAGGCATGTGGGCCATGCCGGACCTGATGGGCGCGATGCTTGAACAGAAGATTGGCCATCCGAAGTCCGGAGCCAACTGTGCCTGGGTGCCTTCGCCAACCGCAGCAACGTTGCACGCGACGCACTACCACGAGGTCGACGTGCTGGCGCGTCAGGAAGAGATCAAAGCGGGGGGCGCACGCGGGACGTTGGACGATTTGCTGACTGTACCGGTGATGGACGGGCAGAACCTCTCAGAGGAGGAGATTGCCGCTGAGGTCGAAAACAACGCGCAGGGCATTTTGGGCTATGTGGTGCGTTGGGTGGACCAAGGCGTTGGCTGTTCCAAAGTGCCGGACATCAATGATGTGGGCCTGATGGAAGACCGCGCGACTTGCCGGATTTCCAGCCAGGGTCTGGCCAACTGGCTGCACCAAGGTGTGGTGAGTGAAGAGCAGGTCATGGCGGCGATGCAGAAGATGGCGGCTGTCGTGGATCGGCAGAACGCCAACGATCCGCTCTATGCGCCGATGGCGCCGGGCTTTGACGGGATTGCTTTCCAGGCGGCCTGTGATCTGGTGTTCAACGGCCGCATTCAGCCATCGGGCTATACCGAGCCGGTGCTGCATGCGCGGCGGTTGGAGCTCAAGGCACAAGCCTAACAATCAATCAGGTCGGGGGATATCCCGGCCTTTTTTCTTTGTCTTGAATGATGTGAACGCTTCAGGGCTTTCTCATTTGGAATGCGCGTCCTATGGTTACCTGCGCAATAAGTCAAAGAGGCCAGCATGACGCGTCCTGTCGTCGGGATCATCGGCAACCAATATCTGATCAATGACCAATATCCGGCGCACGCCGGGGGGACCATGAATTCTGAAGCGGTTTCAGGGGTTTCCGGATGTATGCCGCTGTTGATCCCGGCTGATCCGCGGTTTGTTTCAGTAGATGAGTTGCTGGAGAAATGTGACGGTTTTTTGCTGACTGGCGGGCGGCCGAATGTGCACCCTGAGGAATACGGTGAAGCGGCGACGGCGGCGCATGGGGAGTTTGACCGGGCGCGCGATGCGATTGTGTTGCCATTGGTGCGGGCCTGTGTGGAAAGCGGGCAGCCGTTTATGGGGATTTGTCGGGGATTTCAGGAGGTTAACGTTGCCATGGGGGGCAGCCTGTATCCCGAAATTCGCGATTTGCCGGGGCGGGACAATCACCGGATGCCGCCGGATGGTACGTTGGAAGAGAAGTTTGCACTGCGCCACACGGTGGAGTTCAGTGAGAACGGGCCGTTCCATCATCTGTTTGGCAGTCAGAAAGTGATGACAAACACGCTGCACGGGCAAGGTATCAAACGCGCGGGAAGTCGTGTGATTATAGATGGTTACGCGCCGGATGAGACACCGGAGGCGATCTATATCGAGGGCGCGCCGGGGTTCACCATGTCGGTGCAGTGGCATCCGGAATGGGATGCGGCCAATGATCCGGTGAGCCGTCCGTTGTTTGAGGCCTTTGGCGAGGCGGTGCGGGCCTGGGCAAGAGGGCAGGAAGCGCGGCCTGTGCTCAAGTCTGCCTAAAGGTTAACGGCTAAAATGGCGCTGATTTACACGTCGGTATCCTGTCGGTATTGCGACTGTTTCGCGACTGTCCATAAAAATGGAATATGTATTGGTTAACGGCCCAGCGGCATGTCCGCCGGGCCGTTTGAGGTTACACCTCACCGCCTGAGATTTGCACCATTTGACCTCGGATGGAGTCCGCCATGTCGGAGCACAGGTAGAGCGCGGTGTGGGCGACTTCTTCGGGTTTGATCAGGCGGCCGTGCGGGTTCACGCCAACCATCATGTGGCGGGCCTCTTCCTCAGAGCAGCCGGTGCGGGCCATAATGCTTTCGATGTTTTGATCGATGATCGGCGTTTCCACATAGGCCGGGCAGATCGAATTGAAGGTGATCGGTTTGGTGGCGAAGTCCGCGGCCAGCGATTTGATCATGCCATTCACAGCATGTTTGGAGGTGGAGTAGGCGGGGGCGCCTTTGAGACCTCGCAGGCCAGCGATGGAAGAGATCACCATGACGCGGCCCCAATCGGTCTGGGTCATGGACTTCAGGCTTTCGCGGATGGTGAGGAACACGCCGTCGATGTTGATCGACATCATCTTGCGCCAGAATTCCATATCGGTTTTGTGCAAGGCGCGGCCTTCGGCAATCCCCGCGTTTGCGACACAGATTTGAATGGGGCCACGAGCTGCCACAGCTGCGGCGACGCCATCAACCACGGAGGACTCATCTGCCACATCCATGGCGAGGGGAAAGAGCCCTTCGGTGGCAGCCTCTTCCAATACGTTCAGACGCCGGCCGGTGATGGTGACCTGCGCGCCCTCGGCAGCCAATGCCTTGGCAATGGCGAGGCCAATGCCGGTGCCGCCGCCGGTGACCAATGCGTGTTTGCCCGATAGTGTCATGTCTCTCTCCCACTCCTGTTTCGGGATCACCTTAGCGCGCGAATAAGACCGAACAAGCGTTCTGGTTGTTTGCGCCGCAGGGTCACAAAAGAGGGACAGGTGGTCAAAATGTCCGTGCACCCATGCGGAAAATGCGCTCAAAATGGCATTTCGGGCAAAACTCCTGTCCTATTTTGGGCGCAACATGCGGCTTTCTGGCCCTTTTTGACGCACGGTGTGTCTGGATCGTTGCAGTGTATCAACGGATCGTTAAACCAAGGGGCATGATGCAACGCAGCCTAAAGATAATACCAATTTCGAACCGGTGTGCGCACCAGGGTTCTGGCGTGTCGTGCACCGGGGCGGGACAATGACGCTTTTGCGCTCGATTGATATCCCGCCGGTCTGGTTGCTGGCGGCGCTGGCCGCGGCCTGGGCGCAAGCGACCCATTGGCCGATGGGGTTAAGCTTTGGGCCGGTTTGGGCAGATCTGCTCGGCGGGCTGCTTGTTGGCGGCGGCGTTCTGCTGGCGGTTTTGGCGATTGTCGAGATGCGGCGGCATCAAACCACGATCCACCCGCACCAGGACAGTGCGCGGCTGGTGCAAAGCGGGATTTTCTCGCGCAGCCGCAATCCGATCTATGTCGGGGATGTGATGATCCTCGCGGGCTTTATTCTCTATTGGGACGCGGTGCTGGCCCTGCCTCTGGTGCCGGTGTTCCTGTGGGTTTTGGAAAAGCGGTTTGTCATTCCAGAAGAAAATCGCCTGAGGAAGACATTTCGCATGGATTTTGCGCGCTATTGCGAGAAAGTGCGCAGGTGGGTGTGATGCCGTTGCGTCGCAGAAATACGGACGCTGGTTTGTTTGCTTGTGCAGCAATTCAGGTGGCGTTAAAACATTATGCAAGTGCAGCATGGTCTGCGTGAAACATTATTGCTCTGACTCTGAAGGGGGATAAGAAAGGTGAAAATAGGTACGCCAAAAGAGGTGTTTGGTGGTGAGAACCGGGTCGCGATGACACCGGACTCTGCCAAGCAGCTCCAGAAGCTCGGCTACGAGTGCGCCATTGAAAGTGGTGCCGGTGCCGGTGCTGGGTTCTCAGATGCCGCCTACGAGGCTGCGGGTGTAGAGGTCATCAAGACCGCCGCGGCGCTCTGGAAAGAGGTCGATATCGTAGCGAAGGTGCGTCAGCCAGACGCCACCGAGCTCAAGCGCCTGACCAAGGACAAGACGCTGATTTCCTTCTTCAACCCTGCGGGCAACGAAGAGGGTATGGAAGCGGCGAAGGCCAAGGGCGCCAACGTGATTGCCATGGAAATGGTGCCACGTATTTCGCGCGCGCAGAAAATGGACGCGCTGTCCTCCATGGCCAACATCGCCGGCTACCGTGCGGTTATTGAAGCGGGCAACAACTTTGGCCGGTTCTTCACTGGGCAGGTGACCGCTGCTGGTAAAGTGCCTCCTGCCAAAGTGTTGGTTGTGGGGGCCGGTGTGGCTGGTCTGGCCGCGATCGGGACCTCGACCTCGTTGGGTGCAATCACCCTTGCGTTTGACGTGCGTCCGGAAGTGGCCGAGCAGGTTGAGTCCATGGGCGCCGAGTTTGTCTATCTGGACTTTGAAGAAGAAGGCACCGATGGCGCGGCCACAGGTGGCTATGCTTCTGTGCAGTCTGACGAGTTCCGCGAAGCGCAGCTGGCGAAGTTCCGTGAGCTGGCGCCGGAAGTGGATATCGTGATCACCACTGCGTTGATCCCGAACCGCGAAGCACCGGAGCTTTGGACCAAAGACATGGTCGAAGCGATGAAGCCGGGCTCCGTGATTGTGGACCTCGCGGCGGAAAAAGGCGGCAACTGTAAGCTCACCGTGATGGATGAGAAGGTTGTGACCGAGAATGGCGTGACCATCATCGGCTACACCGACTTCCCATCGCGTATGGCGGCGCAGTCCTCCAGCCTCTATGCGACCAACATCCGTCACATGATGGCGGATCTGACCCCTGAGAAAGACGGTCAGATCAATCACGACATGGAAGATGACGTGATCCGCGGCGCGACCGTGACCTTTGAGGGTGACATCACCTTCCCGCCACCCCCTCCAAAGGTGCAGGCGATTGCTGCCAAGCCGAAAGAGGTGGTGCCGGAACTGACACCGGAAGAGAAGAAAGCGGCGGAAATCGCGGCCTTCAAACAACAGACCAAACAGCAGGTTGGCCTGCTGGCCGGTGGCGGTGCGTTGATCCTGCTTTTGGGTCTGGTGGCGCCTGCGAGCTTCATGCAGCACTTCATCGTGTTTGCACTGGCCTGTTTTGTTGGCTTCCAGGTGATCTGGGGCGTGGCGCACTCGCTGCACACTCCGCTGATGGCTGTGACCAACGCGATCTCCTCGATCATCATCTTGGGGGCTCTCATGCAGATTGGCTCTGGCAGCTTCCTTGTGATCCTGCTGGCGGCGCTCTCTGTCTTCATGGCCGGGATCAACATCTTCGGCGGTTTCCTCGTGACACGGCGCATGCTCGCCATGTTCCAGAAGTCCTAAGGAGGTCGAGCAATGGAATACGGTTTTACGACCGCCGCTTACGTTGTTGCGGCAGTGCTCTTCATCCTTTCCTTGGGTGGTCTGAGCAATCAGGAAAGCGCCAAGCGCGCGGTGTGGTACGGCATTTCCGGCATGGCGCTGGCGGTGTTTGCCACATTGATCGGCCCCGGTGCGGGTCTGTGGTGGCTGTCCATTCCGCTGATCGCGGCGGGCGGTGTGATTGGCTATCAACTGGCGTCCAAGGTCGAGATGACCCAGATGCCGGAGCTGGTGGCAGGCATGCACGCGCTGGTTGGTCTGGCGGCGGTGTTTGTGGGCTTTAATGCGCACTTTGAGATCGGCAACGCAGCGGAAGCTGTGGCGGCAGGTCCGGACGCCGTGAAAGAGCTTGGTACGTTCGGCAAGCTGATCGCCAAGAAGACCTCGGTTGAGATCAGCATTTTGCTGGTGGAACTGAGCCTGGGTGTCTGGATTGGTGCGGTGACCTTCACTGGTTCCGTGATTGCCTATGGCAAGCTGTCCGGCAAAGTCACCTCCAACGCCGAGAAACTGCCTGGTGGTCACCTGTTGAACGCTGGTGCGGCGGTGCTCTCGCTGGGCTGCCTGATCTGGTACCTGAACTCTGGCGGCTTCTTCCCGCTGTTTGTTCTGACCATTGCGGCGCTGTTCATTGGGTATCACCTGATCATGGGCATCGGTGGCGCGGACATGCCAGTGGTTGTCTCCATGTTGAACAGCTACTCTGGCTGGGCGGCGGCGGCGATTGGTTTCTCGCTCGGCAACGACCTGCTGATCGTGGTGGGGGCCCTCGTAGGGTCTTCCGGTGCGATCCTGTCCTACATCATGTGTAAGGCGATGAACCGGTCTTTCGTGTCGGTGATCCTTGGTGGCTTTGGCGGGGCGTCTGGCCCTGCGATGGAAGTCGAAGGCGAGCAGATCGCGATTGAAGCCGACGGTGTGGCCGCGGCGCTGGACGATGCGGACAGCGTTGTGATCATCCCAGGCTACGGCATGGCGGTGGCACAGGCACAGCAGAACGTGGCAGAGTTGACCCGTCGTCTGCGCGCCAAAGGCAAGAACGTGCGTTTTGCGATCCACCCGGTGGCGGGTCGTCTGCCTGGGCACATGAACGTGCTCTTGGCCGAGGCCAAGGTGCCGTATGACATCGTGCTGGAAATGGACGAGATCAACGACGACTTCCCGGAAACGGATGTGGCCATCGTGATTGGTTCCAACGACATCGTGAACCCGGCGGCTCAGGAAGATCCGAACAGCCCCATCGCGGGTATGCCGGTTCTGGAATGCTGGAAAGCCAAGCAGGTGTTTGTCTCCAAACGTGGCCAGGGTACCGGGTATTCCGGCATCGAGAACCCGCTGTTCTTCAAAGAGAACACACGCATGTTCTATGGGGACGCGAAGGCCAGCCTCGACAAACTGCTGACCATGATCGAGTGATCGATCTGCGATAAGATTAAGAAAGGGCGCCCTAGAACGGGGCGCCCTTTTGTTTAGCGGGGGTGTTTGGCGGGAGCGCAGATGCCTCCGGCGGGGATATTTGGTGAATGAGAAGTCTTGGGGGATTGGTGTCCTTCTGCTTTCTCATTCTTGAAATATCCCGGGGTGGGCACAGCTTGCTGTGGCAGGGGCAGCGCCCCTAAAGGCTCAAGCCGGAAGGCTTGAGCCATGCTTGTTGGATCAGGCGGTTTGTAGGCGGGTTTCCTGGCGTAGCAGCGCAAAAGAGGCCCCCACGATCAGAGCCGCGCCGAGCCACAGGCTGCCGGGCGGGGCGTAGCCAAAGACCACCAGGCCAAGGCCCACGTTAAATGGCAGTTTGAGGTGGTCAAACGGCTGCAGGTAGGCCGCATCTGCAATGCTGTAGGCCCGTGCCAGGGCATATTGGGCGATGGCAGTGAGCAGACCTGCGCCAACCAGCAGAAGACCGGCGGTGCTGCCCTCAAAGCCAAGCCCTGCATCCAGCGCCAGGCCTGCGTTGATCGGGGTGAGCAACATCAGCAGATAGAGCGTGAGCGTGGCCGGGCTTTCGGTTGCCGTCATCTGTTTGGTCATCAGGCTGGTGAGGCCCCAGAAGATCGCGGCGCCAACCGGATAAAGCGCGTGGGGTGTGAAGGCATCCGACCATGGGGCCAGGATGATCATGCCACCGATGAAGCCGATCACAACCGCGCCCCAGCGGTGGGCGGAGACCTGTTCGCCGAGCCAGAGGCTGGCTAGCACGGTGACAAAGAATGGCGAGAGCATAATCAACGCAATGGCCTGCCAGATCGGCACATGGGCCAGGCCGGTGACCCAAAGCTGCACGCCAATCACGGCGCAACCGACGCGCAACAGATGTTTGGGCAGGGCTTTGGTGCGCAGGGCGTCCGGGGTTTTGAAGATCATCCAGGGCACCAGCCAGAGCGTGGCGATCAGATATTGCCAAAAAGCGACGCGGGTGGGGGGCAGGCCCATTTTCATCGTGCCCCATTGCACGATGGTGTTGACCAGCGCGAACAGCAGTCCGGCAAAGATCATCAGGAATGCACCGGCGGTGGCCGGGCGGGTGGTTGCAAAAATGCGAGTCATGGCGTGTCCTTTCTTCTTCAGCGCATGACTCAAGGCAGACAGGACAAGCCGCACAGTGCCGCGGGCGGCGCTGCTTGGTTTCTTCCCGCTCTCTTCCATCCGGACTGTGACCGTCGGCTCAGGAGTTGCACCTGATCTGCTGACACTTTTTGATTGGCTCCGCATCTTGTCCCAAAACCGGTTCCCACTTTTGGGGATGAGGACGCGTTCCAACTAAAAAGCCGCTCGCGGGCTTACAGCACAGCTGCTTACCGCCGGTGGGGAATTCCACCCCGCCCTGAGAACGTTACGACCCGGAGATGGGCCGCAGCGGTAGGGATAGGCGGCTGCATGGGGGAGAACAAGGGGGCAAATGTTAGCGATCTCATTTGCAATGCCCGGTTTGTATGCGGTGGTACTCCGGCAAGTATTTGAAAATGAACAAAAACATTTACTTTTGGATGCGGCTGGGTAAGTTTGGCGCGATCAGGAGAAGAGCATGTCCGCCATTCAAGACCATCCGCTGCGCTATAAATTGGCCAATGAACTGCATGCGCGTCCGTTTCCGACGTTGAGCGCGCCGTGTCGGGCGGTCTTTATTGCCTGGCGTATTCCGCCAGACCAGGTGGGGCTGGATACGGCGGCGGAACTGGATCATCTCTTTGATCTGTTGGACCGCTATGGCGCCCCACATCCGCAGCCAGGGGCCACGCATTTCACCTGCCAGATCGGGCGGGATACGTTGAAATGGGAGCAACACGCTGAGTTTGTGACCTACACGATGTTCTTGCCACAGGTGAGCACGCGGGCATTTGATCCGGCGGATCTGGATGTGTTCCCGGAGGATTGGTTGGCGGCTGCGCCAGGGCAGCGGGTGACTTCCGCGATGATCCGGGTTGAGAACATGCCCAGCGACGAGCAGATGATCTCGCAAATCTATGAGTGGTTCTTACCGGAGACCGTGGCGGCCAACTATGTGTTGGATCGCACCTGCGTGGTGGCCACGGATTTTCGCATTGCCGCCAATGGGCATCAGAACATGGCTGTGTTTGTGGCGCCGGAAACCGGGGCGCGACGTGTGGGCCGTGTGGTCCAGCGCCTGTGTGAGATTGAGACCTACAAGTGCATGTCGATGCTGGGCTATTTCCGAGTGAAGGCGATTTCGCGGGAGTTGGGGGCCTTGGAGACAGACGCGGGCCGGTTGATGGGGCACTTGCGCAGTGATCGGGATGATGCTGCGGAGACGTTGCAGGCACTGTTGGAGTTGTCCGGCGATGTTGAGCGGCTGATTGCGGATACGTCTTTCCGGTTTGGGGCCACGGGGGCCTATGAGAAGATTGTGCAGCAGCGCATCAAGATCCTGCGCGAAGAGCGGTTTCACGGGCGCCAGACATTTAGTGAGTTTATGACCCGCCGCTATGATCCGGCGATGCGCACGGTGAACCACAGCGAAAGCCGGTTGCAGTCTTTGGCGGAGCGGGTCGGGCGCGCGGCGCAGCTGTTGCGAACCAAAGTGGAGGTGGCACGGTCAGCCCAGAACCAGGCGCTCTTGGAGAGCATGGACCGGCGGGCGGATTTGGCATTGCGCCTGCAGGAGACTGTTGAGGGGTTGTCCGTTGTGGCGATCAGCTACTACGCGGTCTCTCTGGCTGGCTACCTGGTCTATCCGCTGGCAACCCCATTGGGCGTGAGCAAGGGTGTGGTTCTGGCGGCGCTGACACCGGTGGTGGTGCTGGGGGTCTGGGCCATGGTGCGGCGGATCAAAGCCAAGATGCACTGACACGAGTGATTTGGCTTTTTGTTGCGAATCAATGGCTTCTTTGCGTCGCGGCGAGACGGGTGATGCGGGGGCGCATCGACCTCTAGGGCCAGAAATTGCAGGTTTCACAGGCGGCTGTGTCGGAAAAATCGTTGAATTGAGCGGATTTCCACCAAGGGAGGGGGACAATTCGTTTCCGTTCTTCAGGTTTCTTCTTATAGTCAAGAAGATGCACGCGAAAAGACCTGCACGCCCTCAGGGAGATAGACACCGATGATCCGTTCGGAATTGATTCAGAAAATCGCAGACGAAAACCCACACCTCTACCAGCGCGACGTAGAGCGCATCGTGAACACGATCTTTGAAGAGATCACAGAAGCGATGAGCCGCGGCGACCGTGTTGAGTTGCGGGGCTTTGGCGCGTTCTCCGTCAAGCAGCGCGACGCCCGCGTTGGGCGCAACCCGCGCACTGGTGAATCGGTGGAAGTGGAAGAAAAGCATGTGCCGTTTTTCAAGACCGGCAAGCTTTTGCGGGATCGTTTGAACGGAAAGTAAGCTATGCGCTACATTCGCTATGCATTTCTCGGCGGCTTGGCTGTCGTGTTGATTGCGGTTGCTTTGGCAAACCGTGACATGGTCACTTTGACCTTGCTGCCCGCGGTGGCAGAAGAGTGGTTTGGCATCAATCACGCGGTACAAGTGCCGCTGTTTGCGGTGATCTTTGGCGCCATTGTGGTGGGCCTGATTGTGGGCTTTGTCTGGGAATGGCTGCGTGAGCACCGTCACCGGGCGGACAAGACCAAGGCCCAGAAAGAGCTGCACAAATCACAGCGTGAGGTGCGTCGTCTGAAAGGCCGCGAGGCGGAGAAGAAAGACGAGGTGCTGACGCTTTTGGAAGAGGCAAGCTGAGCGCTTTGCTTTGACCGGAAGGTCGGGTAGGTCCGGACCATGGATATTCGTGTCAAAATTTGCGGGCTGAAAGAGCCCGCCCATGTGGCTGCGGCGGCGGAAGCGGGCGCGGCCTATGTTGGTTTTGTCTTCTTTGAGAAGTCACCGCGTAACGTCGGCATCGCGCAGGCGCGGGACTTGGCTGTCGAGGCCCCTGTGGGCGTGGCTAAGGTTGCGCTGACCGTGAATGCGGATGATGCGTTTCTGGACAAACTGGTCGAGACCGTGCCGTTGGACATGTTGCAGCTTCATGGCAGCGAAAGCCCGGAGCGGGTGGCCGAGGTGCGCACGCGGTTTGGGCTACCGGTGATGAAGGCCATTGGCATTGCAGATGCCGAGGATGTGGCCAAGATCGATACCTATGGTGCGGTGGCGGATCAGTTGCTGGTGGATGCCAAGCCGCCGAAGAACTCAGCGCTGCCGGGCGGCAATGGGTTGTCGTTTGATTGGCGTCTGGTGAACCGCAAATATTGGCCGCGTCCCTGGATGCTGGCGGGCGGATTGACCGCCGACAATGTGGCCGAGGCGGTCAAGATGACTGGTGCGCGTCAATTGGACCTGTCTTCAGGTGTCGAAAGCGCGCCGGGGGTGAAGGACGTCGGCATGATCCGCACCTTTATGAAAGCGGTTCAGAACGCGCTGTGAGGCGCGGCGCGGATCGCGCAACCAGAGTTTGAGCAAAGCAAAGCGCCGCAGTTGCCGGCGCTTTTTTAATGCGCGGGCCTTGGCGCGGAAGATCTCGCGTTCCTTGGCGTAGCTGGACAGGGGCTGGGGCTCAGATGGGCGGCTGGGGAGGAGATAGAAGTTCATCAAGAAAACCTCACATTGGGATTGGGCTTGACCACATTGCCGGTTTTGAGCTTCCATTATTAGAGTGCCTAAATGAGAGTTTGATTTCAAAAATGGAACAATTGCCGCCGCTGGATGATTTGACCCTATTTGTGGATGTGGCCCGGGAAGGGGGCTTGGCCGGGGCGGCGCGGCGCACGGGCGGTACCGTGCCAACGATCAGCCGCAAGATGACGGCTTTGGAGCGGCAATTGGGGCGCAAGCTGTTTGAACGCGGGCCGCGTGGCTATGCGTTGACCGCCGAAGGGCGCGCGGTTCTTGAGCAGCTGCAGGACCTTAAAGACATTCAGGCGCGGCTGACCCGCAGTCTGGGGCATCCGGAAGCGGTGCGGGTGCGGGTGACGGCGGGGGCCTGGACGGCGTCTTATCTGGCACGGCGGCTGGGGGAGGTCTGGAACAAAGACGATCCTTGGCGGCTGGAGTTTGTGGAAAGCACACGCATGTTGGATATTGCGCGGCGGGATGCGGACATCGGCATCCGCAGCCGGAGACCGGATCAGCCGTGGTTGGCGGGGCGGCGCACGTCCAAAGTCGAGTTTGCGATTTACGCGGCTTCAGACGATGTGAGCGGTTTCATTGCGTTAAGTTCCGATCGTCCGCAGACGCCTTCTGTGCGCTGGCTGCGGGCGCAACATGGGGTCGATATTATGACCACCGCCAGTGAGGAGGGGACATTGATGGATCTTGCTCTGGCGGGTGTGGGGCGGGTGGTGATGCCGACGTTTGTGGCAGAGAATGTGCTGGGGTTGAAGCAGGTGGCACCGGTCATTCCTGAGCTGTCCCATGATGAGTGGCTGGTGTGCCATCACGAGGCACGCCACGATCCGCCTATTCGGGCGGCATTGGAAGCGGTGGCAACGCTTCTGACATCCAAGTCGCGGCCCCCTGCGTAGTCACAAAGTGCCCGCCGCGCAGGCAAGCCGCGCTTTGCGCTTGCGCATCCCACACGCGGCGTTTTAGGTACATGCGACGCAAGGGAGAGACGCATATGTCCAACGATCTTTTCAACAGCTTCATGACTGGCCCGGATGAAAACGGCCGGTTTGGCGATTTTGGTGGGCGGTTTGTCAGTGAAACGCTGATGCCGCTGATCCTTGATCTGGAAGCGGAATATGAAAAGGCCAAAGATGATCCGACTTTCTGGGCGGAGATGGACGATTTGTGGAAGCACTATGTGGGCCGTCCAAGCCCGCTCTATCATGCGGCGCGCATGACCGAAGAGCTGGGTGGCGCGAAGATTTACCTCAAGCGTGACGAGTTGAACCACACCGGCGCGCATAAGGTGAACAACGTGCTGGGCCAGATCATTCTGGCGCGGCGCATGGGCAAAACCCGGATCATCGCGGAAACCGGCGCGGGGCAGCACGGTGTGGCCACAGCCACCGTCTGTGCCAAATTCGGTCTCAAGTGTATCGTTTATATGGGCGCGCATGATGTGCAGCGTCAGGCGCCAAACGTGTTCCGGATGCGCCTGTTGGGCGCGGAAGTGGTGCCCGTGACCTCTGGCCGTGGCACGCTGAAAGACGCGATGAATGATGCGCTGCGCGATTGGGTGACCAACGTGCATGACACTTTCTACTGCATCGGCACGGCGGCAGGTCCGCACCCGTATCCAGCCATGGTGCGCGATTTCCAGTCGATCATCGGCAAAGAGGTGCGCTGGCAGCTGGCAGAGCAGGAAGGCGAAGGCCGTCTGCCGGATACTGTGATTGCGGCGATTGGCGGTGGGTCCAACGCGATTGGTCTGTTCTACCCGTTCCTCGACGAGAAATCCGTCAACATCATTGGGGTTGAGGCCGGTGGCCGCGGTGTGAATGATAAGATGGAGCATTGCGCGTCCCTGTCAGGTGGCCGTCCGGGTGTGCTGCATGGCAACCGCACCTATCTGTTGCAGGATGACGATGGTCAGATCCTTGAGGGCTACTCGATCTCTGCCGGTCTGGATTATCCAGGCATTGGGCCGGAGCACAGCTGGCTGAACGATATTGGCCGCGCGCAATATGTGTCGATCACGGACAAAGAGGCGCTGGAGGCGTTCCAGTTCTCTTGCTCGATGGAAGGCATCATTCCGGCGCTGGAACCAAGCCACGCGCTGGCGCATGTGATGAAGATCGCGCCGACTTTGCCGAAGGACCACATTCTGGTGATGAATATGTGTGGCCGTGGGGACAAAGACGTGCAGACCGTGGCGCGCCATCTGGGCTTTGACATGTCTGACACCGAAGGCCGCAGCGCGGACTAAGCTGTTACATAATCAGATTGATGAGAGCGCTCCAGTGGGGCGCTCTTTTTTGTTGGGCTAGGGCGCCTATACGAAAGTGCATTGGCGTGACCGGATGCACAGCGGTTTTTGGCGGGGATTTGGCCAGCATGGAGAGAGGGCGGCACGTGTCGCCAGATCAATTCGCCTTCTTATGAGAAAGGAAACTCCATGCCCAATTTGAACAATGCACAGTTGCAGCCGTCGATGATGTCCAGAGCGAAGCAGTTGGCAGAGCGTATTGTCGCCTCGATGCAGGCGCAGGGGTATCTGAATATTGAGTATATTCTGACCGAGCGGCAGCTAAAAATTGTGGCCAGTAAGACTGATGGAACGCCGCAGACTGCCTATGTCACACTGCCCAATCCGACGGTTCATTAGGGGTGACCATCGTTGGTGCGTGTCGGAGGAGGACATCATGTCGGTGAAGCGACGCCCTAGATTGCGATCCACATCCGAGGATGTGGGCAAAGCGCAGCTGCCGACAGTGGTTGCGCGGCCGGTGGAGCCCGAAGTTGTTGAGGTGATCTATTGCGAGTATCGGGTGCGGTTGCGCGGGGGCGCGGCGCTTGGTCAACAGGTGTTTGCAAAAACCGGGGCGGGCGGACCCTCGTTGAGGGATGAAAGTCACGTGAAGCCGGCGGTGCGGACCCGGCGATTTGTGCTGTGAGCGGCCTCTAAACCTAAGTTTAGGGGCCTAAACGCCGGGCTGACGTGGGTGGATTTAAACTTCGAGGCAATGGAGCGGCGGCGGCTGGGTTGGGATGCAGGACGGGCATCGCCGCAGGAGATCCTGGGGCCCCAACCGACAAAGGACATATGATGACCCGTCTGCTTTTGACCTCCACCGCCGTTGCGCTCGGCCTGTCGACCACCGCATTTGCGGATTCTTTCAAAAACCGCGTCGAGCGCTCGTTTGAACGTGAGGGCTATACCGATGTGACCGTGACCGTTGAAGACGGTGTCTTGACCGTGCGCTCCAACAAGGACGGCTTGTCGATCGAGAGCCTGTATAAGATCGCGGGCGAAGAGCTTTTGCGTCACGGCGTCTATGACGGCGAGGACGATGAGGAAGAAGACGACGATGATGATCATGAAGATGACGACGATCACGACGACGATGACGATCATGATGACGACGACGATGATGACGACGATGATGACGACGATGATGACGACGATGATGACGATGACGATGATGACGATCACGATGATGATCATGGTGACGACGAGGAAGAAGACGATCGCGACGAAGAAGATGAACGCGATGATGACCGTGACGAAGATGATGACGACGATGACGGCGAAGACGAAGATGAGGACGATGATGATGACAATGACGACGACGATGATGATGACGACGATGACGACGAAGATGAAGACGACGACTAAGGCTGCGCCCTTGGTTTTGATTGCGGCGTGATTGTCTTGGGGCTTCGTGCTAGAGCTTGCGAAGACCCCTCACCGCAACCCACCGGCGCTGACTTTGGTCGGCGCCGGTATTTGTTGGATTAAACGTATGAAAAAAATGGTCAAAACGATCCCCGTGCTTGCCGTGGCCAGCCTGTGTTTGGCGGCGCCTGTGCTTGCCGATGGGCGGGTGGATGCCATCACGCGACAGCTTGCCGATCAGGGCTTTGGCGAGATCAAGGTCTCACGGACGTTTCTGGGGCGGGTGCGGGTCGAGGCACTGCGGGAAGGGCGCGAGCGCGAGATTATTTTTAACCCGCGCACCGGAGAAATCCTGCGGGACTATTGGGATGTCGATTCCGAAGGCAACGGCGGCTGGTTGCTGGGTACCGATGCGCGGCGCGAAGAAGAGCGCGACACGCGCAGCCGGAACCGTCGGGAAGAGGATGACGAGCGCGATGAGGATGATCGCGACGAGGATGACGACGACGATGATGATCACGACGACGACGATGATGATCACGATGATGACGATCACGATGATGACGACCGCGGCGACGATGATGATAACGATGATGATCGCGGCGACGACGATGACGGCGACGATGACGACGACGATGACGACGACGATGATGACGATGACGATGATTGAGAGCAGCGGCGTTCCATCCCGTAAGGAGCAAACTGCGTGAACCGGCCGGTGCTACTATTTGCGCTGGTGGCGCTTCAGGGCGCCTGTGCGTTTTTCTTTGTTGCCGACATCACCCTGACCGTCATCGGCGCCCGGTCTGCGCCAATCAGTTGGCAGACGCGGGAGCTTTTGGAAGTGGGGGCCTCGCTGGGGCTTATTCTGGGCGTGGTGCTGGGCTGGCTGGCCTTGCGGCGGACCCTGGCACAGAAAGCGCAAGCTGAGGAAAGCCTGCGCAGTGTGCAGAGTGCGTTTCGCGAGCATCTGGAGGCGACGTTTGAGGCCTGGGCGCTGACCCCGGCGGAGCGGGATGTGGCGCTGTTCACCATCAAAGGCATGTCGATTCAGGAGATTGCGGGGTTGCGCAACACGTCGGAGGGCACGGTGAAGGCGCAGAGCAATGCGATTTATCGGAAATCCGGTGTGAGCGGCCGGGCGCAGCTGCTCAGTCTGTTTCTGGACGACCTGTTGGCAGAGGACGCCGAGGACTAGGTGGGGGAGCGGGGCAGCGGCTGCCCCGCGCGGTTTCAGGGCGGAAGGCTTCAGCTTTCCTGCAGAATGGTTTCAAATCCTTCAAATTCCGGGTGGCCCAGGATGGCACCTTTACTGCGGCTGTCGCCAGCGTTGCGGTGGGAGGCGCGGAACTGCTCGGACTTTGTCCAGGCCTCAAAATCCGCTTTGCTGTCCCAAAGCACGTGGCTGGAATAGAGGGTGTGACCTTCGCGCTCCGGGCCTTTGAGCAGACGGAATTCACGGAAGCCTTTGAGTTCTTTCAGGCGGCTTTCGCGGCTGCGCCAAACTTCTTCGAAGTCAGCCTCGCGGCCTTCGGCAATTTTGAAACGGTTCATGGCGATGTAGCTCATAGGGGACCTTTCTCTCAGGAATTGGGTGTGAGAGCTGGCTGACCCGTTGCTAGGCGGCTGGCAAAATCGGAGGCATATGGCGCGTGACGGCCGGAAAGGTCAACCAGTTTGGTTGACGTCATGTTGCTGAAGGACACGCAAAGGCACGATGTCGAGTGCACGCAGGTGGGTGGCCGCCAGGTTGACCTTTGGGGCGCAGCCTTCGTCATGCGCTTGCAAGAAACGTGCGGCGCAGAGGCACCAGGAGTCGCCCGGTTTGAGGCCTTTAAAGTTGAACTTAGGCTGCGGGGTGGAGAGGTCGTTGCCGACGTATTTTGAGTAGGCGAGAAACTCTGCGGTCATGACGGCGCAGACCGTGTGGCTGCCCTGATCTTCGGCGCAGGTGTTGCAGGCGCCGTCGCGGAAAAAGCCGGTCAGCGGATCGGTGGAGCAGGCGGCAAGCGTATCGCCGAGCACGTTTACGGAAGCGTCTTTTTCTACCATGCGCAGAGCTTTGCACAGCGGGCGGGCGGCAAGCAACGTTCAAGCGGTGATGACGGTGCGGAAAAACTTAAATGCTCATTCAGGTTTTGATTGACGGGCATGGCGTGCGTGGCGAAGCATGACGGCTATGAAACAGATTCTTGAACCCGCCCGCCAGATTGATGTGATCCATGAAACCGAGGTGCTGGTGGTCGGTTCCGGCCCCGGTGGGCTGTCGGCGGCGCTGGCAGCGGCGCGGGCGGGCGTGGAGGTTACGCTGGTAGAGCGGTTTGGCTGTTTTGGCGGCAATATCACCGTAGTCGGCGTGGAAGGCATGCATTGGTACCGCCATGAGCAGACCGTGGAGAGCATGGGCATTCCCAAAGAGTTTGAGGATGCTGCCAAAGAGGCGGGCGCGGCGGTGCCGGAGAGCCAATCGCTGAGCTACGAGATTGACAGTGAGGGCTTCAAGCTGGTGGCGGATCAGATGGTGGAGACGGCTGGTATTCATCCGATGCTGCACCGGGCGTTTGTGGCGCCGATCATGGAAGGGGATGAGATCAAAGGCATCATCACCGAGTCCAAGGCCGGGCGGGAAGCGATCCTGGCGAAAGTGGTGATTGATGCGACCGGGGATGCAGACATTGCCCATCGGGCGGGGGCACCTTGTCAGATGGCGCCACGCGAGGATCTGATGGCAGCCTCGGTGATGTTCCATCTCGCCGGTGTGGACAAGACCGCGTTCATGGAGGGCATCAAGGCCGATCCGCAGACCTACGCCGATTGGGGTGGCGGTGGAGAGTGGAACATCGAGACCTCCGGCAAAGAGGACGAGATGTTCTCGCCGTTTCTGCATAAGCCGTTTGCGCAAGCCATCAAGGCTGGACTGATCCCGCCACATCTGAACACGATTGCGGGCACCTGGGGCGCGATGCATGACAGTGGTGAGCTGACCTATATGAACCTCGTGCATCTGGCGGGGATTGATGGCACCGATCCGGACAGTCTGACGGCGGGCGAGATTGAGGGGCGCAAGCAGGCAATGCTGGCGATTGAGGCGCTCAAACGGTTCATGCCGGGGTGTGAGAATGCGCGGTTGAGGAATTTTGGGATGAGCCTAGGTATTCGGGATACGCGCAAGGTGGATACGGTCTACAGCATGACTGAGCTGGATGTGCGCGAGCAGGGGCGGTTTGAAGACAGCATCGGGATTTTCCCTGAGTTTATCGATGGCTACGGCATTCTGATCCTGCCCACTACTGGGCGGTACTTTGCAGTGCCGTATCGCAACCTGTTGCCGCAGGGCGTAAAGAACCTGCTGGTGTCTGGCCGTGCCACGGCGGGGCACAAGGTGGCCCATGCGGCGACGCGCAATATGGCGTGCTGTGCGGTGATTGGGCAGGGCGCTGGCGTGGCGGCGGCGTTGAGTGTGCAGCAAGGACGGGCGCTGGACGACCTCAACATTACGGATATTCAGGCTGAGTTGACCCGGCAGGGTGCGCGGGTGCATTGAGCGAGGAAGCTCACCTTCAAAACTCTCCTTTAACGACACAAAATCGCCTCATGCGTGTGTGATATTCGTCACCACCATTGAGGGTATTTTTCTGATGTTTAAGTTGTTGAAGTCCAAACCGTCCTTTTCGCGCGCCAAATCCAGCCCCTTGACCTGTTCGGAATGGCAGGGGGCGTCGCTAATGTTGACTGAACTTGCACGAATCTATGGCCGGGACTCCGCCGCTTGGGGCAACGACAAAACGCATTGGAATGGCCAGGTAGTGAACAAAGGGCTTTTGGGCGCTTTTGAGATGCTTGTTGAGCGACAGGCGGGCGGGCTTGCAATTGGTTTTATCGAGGCAAAAATTGCATTGGGACGCATCTCGACTATTAAACCGTTCGAGCAACCTCGGCCAATGATGCAATTCGGCGGCTTTGCAAATCAGTTTGTAACCCTACTGAAAGGCCATTCACAAAAGGGATCTGGCGGTTACGAAACCTCTGAGAAAGACATGGTACAGGTCTTCGCTGAACCCGCCTCGATTGTAGCGGATGGCAAGGATATCTATCTTTGGAGTAGGGTGTTTAACGATAGCTTTGCCGCTGGCGTGCCCAAGTCTGTCCGGGGGGCGGGCGTGCGGTTCCTGCGGGACGCCAAGTATTGGCAGGAGGTTGACACGCTCCACAAATCTGAGCTCGAAAATATTGACAAAGGCGCTGCTCAGTGGGCGCGCTTTCTGGAGCTTGCAGAGGATCAAACTTATGTTGCTCAAGTGATCGCGGCACAACGTAAAGAGCGCGCAGACTATTGTGAGGGCGTTCTGAAGTCTCTGAGCCCGGAGTTTCAGGCCCTGATTTCTGAGGCGAAGTTCACTGAGGATGTGTTTGACGCCGCTTTTGCGCCTGAGGCTTCCCGTGAGTTTCGTGGTACACTCCTTTTGGATTATCTGCGCATTTGTGATGCTGCTCAAGGGGTGGCTCAGGGAACCTCTGGGCATTGGCATACACCCGGACAACTTAGTTTGGACGTGAGTTGGTCATTCTCCCGCAAGCACAGCAGGTTTCAAAAAGAAAATCCCGCGATAAAAAATGAAGTTGCATTCACGCGGGCACAAGCGCGTGATGTGATTGACCTGTTGTTCAAGACCCGAAATTGGGGAGCTCGGTTTGTCACAAAGCCATTCCTGAATGCGCTGGCGCAGCCGTTGTCTGAATTGGATCAGGATGTTCTGGATCGAATAAAAGCCTCGGGCCTATATCGATCGATAGCCGATGTCTTGTTGGCGCCGTTTGATCAGGTGCAAGTCGATCAACCGACCGACGCGGAAATTATTGCACGCTCCTCGCGGGATCTCGCGCAACTCTGCGTTCGGTCAGCGCTACGCGATATGCAAATATGCCCCGGATGGGTACTGAAAGAAGACGTTGTCGTGTTGTCGCAGCCGTCAGGACGTCGGCGTCCGCATCAGCACACATTACACGAAATGCGCGGCAGCTTCTTTGAAACGAGTGCGCGTATTGGTGAGGCTGTCGTCCTTGGCAAGGCAATGGCTGCTGAGCGGGCAACTTTGCGTGAGGTGGAAACGCAGTGTCGGAAGGTTCTGGCTTTGATGACACCAGACCGCGTGGAGCGGATCACAGTCGATGAACGTCTGCAATCGCGGCTCGGAGCGGAAGGCTACCATGCTATTCTGCGATCACTTCAAGGCGACAGTGATGTGTCTGTTTGGCCAAACTATCTGAAGGAAAAAGGCAAGCAGCCCAAAGCGTCAACATTTGAGGAGATGGTGAAAGCCGAGGAGGCATTTCTCGTGCAGTTTACCTCGTTGCTCGATCACCTCGACGCCATCGCACCGTTCTGCGCGGAGGGCTTGGATCTCCAGCCTGGCGTTGGTGCGCAAAAGCCGACGCGAAAATGGTTGGCTTACGCGGATCCGTGGCTCACCGAAGAACGGTTGGCGCTCTTGTTGGCGCAGTTGCAGGACTATGAGTTGCCCGCCCCTGAGGTGTACGGATACCATTTTGACTATGAGATGAAGACCTACAGAGACTTGGAACAGTCGGTTCTACGCTATTGGGTGTGGGTATTGTCTCTACGTCCTCTTGAGCAGGTTGGCACAGTGTTGGAGCAACTCATTGTGCGAGGCAGCGAGAAAATACCGGGCATTGGTCCGAGATCGAAAAGGCTCGCATTTGCAGCGATTTGGGCTTTGGAGAACCATGGAGACCCGAAAGGGCGAGCGCACCTACAGGCGGCGCGGCAACATGTGACGTATAAGTCCTTTGGCGCGAGGCTTGATCGGGCCATTGGTGGCAATTAATGGGAAACCAGAATCGAAAAGGCCCGCCGGAGTGGCGGGCCTTTTTTGTTTCTGTTGATTAAGTTAGCCGCCTGCCGTTTCAGCAATTTCGCGGAAGAGGGCGATGTTGCCGTCGGTCACGCCGCTTTCCTTGAATTTACGGTCGGCGGAGTTCACTGCGATCACCACGCCATGCGGGCGGTTGATGTAGATGTATTGGCCGTAAACGCCGATGCCGAAGAATTCGCCGTCGCGCGGGTCTTTGGGCATCCACCATTGGTAGCCGTAGTGCAGATTGCCGTCTTTGGTGTTTGCGCTGGGCACGGTGGCGGCGGCGAGCCAGTTTGCGGGCACAACTTGCGCGCCGTTGTATACACCCTCCTGAAGGATCATCTGACCAAAGCGGGCGTAGTCGCGGGTTCGGATGTTCAGCCCGCCCAGCACAAAGGCCACGCCTTCGCCGTCGGTGACGTAGTAGGGGTCTTGTTCATAACCGAGTTTGGAGATGATTTTTTCAGACAGCAGGTCGGGGATGGAGCGGCCGGTGGCGCCCCGGATGACCATGCCCAACACATGGGTGTCGATGGAGACGTATTGGAACTGTTTGCCGGGCTCCACGAAGGTCTCAGTGAGGCCCGCAGCAAAACCGTCCATGGTGCCGCCCATGGCAAGGACGCGGCCCATGCGGTTGATATCGCTGTTGAAATCCAGGTAGTCCTCGTCAAAGGTCACACCGGAGGACATCTGCAACACGTTCAGAACGGTGGCGCCGTCATAGGCGGTGCCTTTGAGTAGCGGGGCGTAGGAAGTGACCTGTTCGTTGATGTCGATCAGGCCTTCGGCGACGACAATGCCCATCAGCGACGACAGGTAGGATTTGGCCACCGACCAGCTGATCCGCAGGTCTTCTGGGGCGGTGTCCTGATAGTAGCTTTCGTGCACTTTTTGGCCGTCTTTGAGTACCACCATGCCGGTCACGGCGCGCTCTTTTGTCCAGCTGTCAAAGCTGGCGGGCATGATCATGTCTGTGCCGTTGGGCAAAGCGCTGACCGCTGCGTCGCCTTTGGCGATCCCGGCGGAGAGGAAGAGCGTGTCCATGTTGGAGAAGTTGGAGACAATCTTCTCCTCGGAGAACAGCGAGTTCACTGCCAGTAGGCGGGTGATTTCTTCGCGTTTGAGTGCATAGACGGTCAGCGCGGCAAGGATCAGCATCAGAAGAATGCGGCCAAGCCATTTTCCAAAGGTGCGCATGTATGGGGTCCCCTCCCTAGTTTTGTTGGACGGAGTTGAGCATTAAGCGGCCGTGGGCGGCAACGGTGACGTTAGGGGAGTTTGGCGGGCGCTTGCCACTCCACCCAGCGGCCGTGGAAGTCGGCGCGACCCAAAGGGATCGTGTGGTTACCCGGCCAGAGGCGCAATTTGAGCGCGGCGCCGTGGGGGATGTCGTCTGCCTCGTAGGAGAGCCACGCTAACGGGGCGCTATCGGTTGCTTGGGATCCGGCGGCCTCCATCAAGGCGGTGCCGTGGCTTTGGCGCTCTGCAGGGAAGTATTGCCAAGCCACGGTGGAATAGACCATGTGCAACTCGTTGGCATTTGGTGCGGACAGGCGATGGTCCAGCCAAGAGATGGCGTCGTCTTGATCAAGTTCTGCAGTGTTGAGTGCGATGGCGGCTTGTGTGCGAAGCAAGCGCTCTTCCTGATCGGCCCAGAGATAACTTTGCAGGCGCAGGGCGTCTTTAGCGTCGGCGCTGTTGAACGGATTGAGGTCGACGCCACGGCGGTTTGAGATGGCTACGTTTGCCGTGGGCGGGAGCGGGCCGGTCCAATCGGGGGATAGGACCACTGTGCTGTGTGGGCCGTAACCGTCACCGACATTGAGGTGGAACTGATCAAACATCAGGTTCAGACCGGCGGAGGCGCCGAGTTCGGAAAGCTTGATGGGCAGGGTGAACCGGTCCGCCAGCAGATGCGCGGTGGCGATGAGGACAGCAGCGCGGCGCACCTCGTTGGTTTGTGGCGCGTGGGTGATCCAGTTGGTGAGAAAGGCGTCGTGGGTGCGCAGCGCGGTCAGGACGGCGGTTTGCAGGTCGGCATCATCGTTTTTGTGGGGCGGGTAGACGGCGGTGAGGTCCGGGTCTTTGCCTTGCAGAACCAGAGCGTGCAAGCCGCCCGCGATGCGCAGCGGCAGGCTGTGGCCTTTTGGACTGATGTCGCCCTCAAACGTGGCACATTTGGCAGCGAGGGCCGTGTCCTCAGGCCAATGCGTCGCGAGCAGACGCAGCAGGCGGCCCATAAACGGGCTGTCGAGCGCTTCGCAACTCTCGGCTTGCGACAAAAATGCAGCCTGCAGTGCGCTCACGAGAATTTATCCATGAGTTTTTGCAGAGGGCTGCGGCTGTCCTCGGCGGGTTCCGGCGCAGGGGCGGGCTTTGACTTAGAAGTGCCAGCCTTGGTTTCTTGCGTGGCTTTGGCGTTTGGATTGGCCTTGCCGGTCGAGGGGCGCGGTGGGTTGAGGCGCATGGCGACCGCGTTGGAGAACTTGGCGGTGTCGCCAGCCGCGAGATGGGCAGCGCCGTCAGAAATGCCGCGCAGCATATCATCAAGCCAATCCTGATCCATCTTGTGAAAATCATGCAGCACGTAGCGGCTGACCAGATCTTTTTGCCCCGGATGGCCAATGCCCATGCGCACGCGACCGTAGGCCTCGCCAATGTGCTGGTGGATGGAACGCAGACCGTTGTGACCGGCGTGACCGCCGCCCATCTTGTACTTCAGCTTGCCGGGTTTCAGGTCCAACTCGTCATGAAACACCACAACATCGGCTGGGGTGAGCTTGTAAAAGCGCATGGCTTCGCCAACGGATTGCCCAGACAGGTTCATAAAGGTTTCGGGCTTGAGCAAGAGCACCTTTTCGCTGCCCAAACGGCCTTCGGTGAGCGCGCCCTGAAATTTGCCTTTGAAGGGCGCAAAACCGTGATCGGAGGCAATCTGATCCATCGCCATAAAGCCGATGTTGTGGCGGTTCTGCGCGTATTTGGAGCCCGGATTGCCAAGGCCAACAAAGAGTTTCATGAGGTCTGCTCGCGTAAGTTTCTGCGGCGCAATATAGCTTTGCTGCTGGGGAGAGGCAAATCACTCGGCTGGCGTGGCCTTCTCGCCTTGGCAGCGGGTGAGGTGGTCTGTGTCGTGCAGTGTGAGTTTGCGCGAGGCAGTGAAATCCTGGCGCACGTGGTCCCACCAGGCGCCGAGGTAGCTGCGCTCCGCCTCAGCGTGAAACACCTCCGGTGCGGTGCGGCGCAGGGTCGGCAGGCGGGTCCAAGGCACGTTGGGGAAGGAATGGTGCTCGTTGTGGTAGCCGGTGTTGAACAGCAGCCAGTTGATAGGGCCGTAGGTGGAACGCGTTGGGTTCACGTCGTCATCGCCGGGATGTTCGGTGAGCGATTGGCCGAGGTTGGAGATGCCCAATTTGCCAAGGAAGAAGGAGAGCGACCAGAGGTGGTAGAGCAGGGCCCACGGACCCAGCAATACGAGCATAGTGATGTTGGAGAGCGCGGAGACCACGATGTAGGGGCGCATTTCGGTGGAGGTGGCAGAGGTGCCGGTGAAACGCGGCTGTGGGTCGCGCACGGGGCGGCCGGAGGCTTTGGCGTAGAGCGGTGGCAGGATTTTGTCAGCGATGAAGATGGAGCCAAGTGGCAGGGCGTGCAGGACTAGTGTCAGCGCGGTGAGTAGTTTTTGCAGCACGGGATGGGTGCGACCAATGGCAAAGCGAGCTTGCAGGGCGCAGAGGTCCTCATGCTCATAGTCGTTGTCGTAGTCGCCGACAAAGGGGTGGTGGCTGGTGACGTGCTGGTGTTGGTAGGTGAGCTGTTTGCCGTAGGAGGTCAGGATGAACTCCAGCCCAAGGTCAAAGGCAAGCTTGGGCGCCGGGTCGCGGAACACCAATTTGTGGCAGGTTTCGTGAATGAGGCTCGCGGCGGAGTGGTACACCAACTGCCCGATCAGAAAAGCGGTGAGGCCAATCACCCAGATGGATTGACCGGACACCAGCCAGGCGATGCTCCAATGCACTGCCAGCAACACCGGCAAGGCCAGGGTTGTGAGCGGTTGTGTGCCGGACAGTGCCGCCAACTCGGGATGTGCTGCAAGCGCTTCCTTGCGCATCTCGTTGTGGCGGCGGGACTGGGGTGAAATGCTTTTCGGGCGCGTGGGCTGGGCTTGGGTGGTCATCGCAAAAATAAGCTCACAAAAATCGATGCCTTACCCTGACGCGGCCCAAAGGTGGGGTCAATGACAGGGCTTCATTTGGCTGTAAATATCCCGGGGAAGGCGCATTGAAAATGCGCCTGGGGCAGCGCCCCTCAGGCTCAAGGCATCGCCTTGAGCCTCCTTGTGTGCCGGGCAGCTGTCCAGCAGAGTCGTTGTGCGGTTTTCCGCACAAGTCCCAAAAGCGCTGTGCGGGAAATCGCACGGGTGATGGTTTTACGCGCCGGGTGGTCTACCAAGTTTCCGGTATAACCATCTGCAAAGAAACAAAATAACCGAGAGATAAGCGCAAAGATAAAGAAACTGTTGAGCGGGCTTTCGCCGACAGTCACAGTTTTGTCATCGCACGCTTTAGGGGCGTGAGGAGGACATCGGACAAATTCTGGGAGGAAACCGATATGAAATTTCTGACAACTGCCGCCACCGCGCTGGCGCTGACTGTGACCGGTGCGAGCTTTGCCTCTGCCGCTTGTGACGACGGCGAGATCGTTGTGAAGTTCAGCCACGTGACCAACACCGACAAGCACCCAAAAGGGATTGCTGCGTCGCTGCTGGAAAAGCGCGTGAACGAAGAAATGAACGGCAAGATGTGCATGGAGGTTTTCCCGAACTCCACGCTCTATAACGACAACAAAGTTCTGGAAGCGATGCTGCAGGGCGACGTTCAACTGGCCGCGCCTTCGCTGTCCAAGTTTGAAAAGTTCACCAAACAGTTCCGCCTGTTTGACTTGCCATTCATGTTCAAAGACGTGGCTGCAGTGGACGCATTCCAGGCGTCTGACAACGGTCAAGCGATGCTGGACAGCATGCAGCGCCGCGGCCTGCAGGGTCTGGGCTACTGGCACAACGGCATGAAGCAGATGTCTGCAAACGTGCCACTGAACGTGCCTTCGGATGCCAACGGCCTGAAGTTCCGCGTACAGTCCTCTGACGTGCTGGTTGCACAGATGGAAGCCATGGGTGGCTCCCCACAGAAGATGGCCTTCTCCGAAGTTTACGGCGCACTGCAGCAGGGCGTTGTGGACGGTCAGGAAAACACCTGGTCCAACATCTACGGCAAGAAGTTCTTCGAAGTGCAGGACGGCGTGACCGAAACCAACCACGGCATTCTGGACTATCTGGTTGTGGCCTCGGTGGACTGGCTCGACAGCCTGCCAGCGGATGTGCGTGAAGAATTCCTGACCATCTTCAACGAAGTGACCGCCACCCGGAACGCAGAATCCTATGCGGTGAACCAGGCGGCAAAACAGTCCATCATCGACGCCGGTGGCACCATCCGTACTCTGGACGCGGCACAGCGTGAAGAGTGGGTGAACACCATGAAGCCGGTTTGGGAGAAGTTCTCCGACGACGTTGGTCAAGAGAACATCGACGCGGCGCAGGCGATCAACGCCTCCATGTAAGTCTCTGACTTAATTGAAAATAACAGAGCGGGCGGGCCGCAAATGGCCCGCCCGTTTTGCAAACAAAAACACTCACGGGACGCGGGACAATGCAAACCAAGCATACCTTTGTGGACCGGATTGAAGAAACGCTGATCGCGTTTTTTCTGGGCATGATGACATTGATTACCTTTGCCAATGTGATTGCCCGGTTCGGTTTTAACTCCAACATTCTATGGGCCTTGGAAGCGACCGTCTTCCTGTTTGCCTGGCTGGTGCTTCTGGGCGCCTCTTATGCGGTCAAAAAACATGCCCATCTGGGCGTGGATGTGATCATCAATATGGTGAGCCCGGCGGTGGCGCGCATCATTGGCCTGATCGCGGCGGCCGCCTGTTTGGCCTATGCGGTGCTGATGCTGAAAGGCGCCTATGATTACTGGGCGGTTTTTGCAGACCTGCCGCCAACCTCCGGCCGCTGGTTCCCTACCGGTTTTGCCGAGAAGTTCCGCAGCCAGTCCTTCTATGAGGTGCAGGATGTGCCGATGATTGGCATGTTCCAGTTTCTTGAGGACCTGATCAACTACGGCGACGAATACGAAAAGCTGCCCAAAGTGGTGCCTTATATCGTGCTGCCAATCGGGATGCTGCTGCTGACCTACCGCTTCTTCCAAGCAACCATGCAGATTTTCCGTGGTCAGACTGACCGCCTGGTGGCAAGCCATGAGGTGGAAGACGAAATTGAAGAAGTGCGTGCACTTCAAGGGGAGCACGACTGATGGAAGTTGTTCTACTATTCTCCATGGTCATTGGCCTTCTGTTGATCGGCGTGCCGATCGCGGTGTCCCTTGGCCTCAGCTCAATCCTGTTCCTGCTGTTCTTCTCGGATGCCACATTGGCCTCTGTGGCAGGCACACTGTTTGAAGCCTTTGAGGGCCACTTCACCCTGTTGGCGATCCCGTTCTTCATTCTTGCGTCGTCTTTCATGACCACCGGTGGTGTGGCGCGTCGGATCATTCGCTTCTCCATCGCCTGTGTCGGCCACTTGCCCGGCGGTTTGGCGATTGCAGGTGTGTTTGCCTGTATGATGTTTGCGGCGCTGTCCGGCTCCTCGCCGGCGACGGTTGTGGCCATCGGTTCCATCGTGATCGCAGGCATGCGTCAAGTGGGCTACTCCAAGGAGTTTGCTGCCGGTGTGATCTGTAACGCGGGCACATTGGGCATCCTGATCCCGCCGTCCATCGTGATGGTGGTCTATGCGGCGGCTGTGGAAGTCTCCGTGGGACGGATGTTCCTTGCAGGTGTGATCCCGGGCCTGATGGCTGGTCTGATGCTGATGATCACCATCTACGTGATGGCGAAAGTCAAAAACCTGCCAAAAGGTGACTGGCTGGGCTGGGGGGAGATCTTTGCCTCCGGTCGCGACGCGGCCTTTGGCCTGTTCCTGATCGTGATCATTCTCGGCGGCATCTACGGTGGTGTGTTCACGCCAACCGAGGCGGCGGCAGTTGCTGCGGTCTATGCCTTCCTGATTGCCTGTTTTGTCTACAAGGACATGGGACCATTGGCGGCGGAGAACAATGGCGGCCAGAAAGTTTCGCTGTTCAAAAAGCCTTACGCATTGCTCACGGCCTTTGTGCATGGCGACACCAAACACACATTGTTTGAAGCGGGTAAGTTGACCATCACATTGCTCTTCGTGATCGCCAACGCGCTGATCCTGAAGCATGTTCTGACCGAGCAGCAGGTGCCGCAGCAGATTGCGGGTGCGATGCTGGACGCGGGCTTTGGTCCGGTGATGTTCCTGATTGTGGTGAACGTGATCCTGCTGATTGGTGGGCAATTCATGGAGCCGTCGGGTTTGCTGGTGATTGTTGCGCCGCTGGTGTTCCCGATTGCCATTGAGCTGGGCATCGATCCCATCCACCTGGGCATCATTATGGTGGTGAACATGGAGATCGGGATGATCACCCCGCCGGTTGGTCTCAACCTGTTTGTGACTTCGGGTGTGGCCGGGATGCCGATGATGTCTGTGGTGAAAGCGGCGCTGCCGTTCCTTGCAGTGCTCTTCGTCTTCCTGATTATGGTGACCTATATTCCGTGGATTTCGACATTCTTGCCGAACACCTTTATGGGGCCGGAAATCATAACCAAGTAGCGCCGGTGAGTAAGTGGTGCGCGACCGCGCACTCTTGTTCAGATGAGATGAGAGGCGACGCTCCATTTGGGGCGTCGTTTCTTTTTGCGGCGGTTGGAAAGAAGAAATTGCTGAGAAGCGGTTCAGGGGCAGGTCTGCCCTGAACGCGCCTTGTCCAGTGTCTGGTTTGAGCGGCCCGCGTCAAGGCCATGCCGCTGCGCGGGCGCTGCTGCGCGCCTTGACCCGGGCCTCTCAAACGGTGGTGGGCTTAGGTGCGTAAAGCGATGTAGCCGCAGCTGGTGCGGCTGGGCGGGCCTTTGGAAAAGGTCACGGTTTGGATGTTGGTGAAGCCTGTGGCGGTCAGCATGCTGTGCACGTCTGAGGGCGTGAAGGCTTTGTGGCCCCAGCGCCAGCGCACTAGAGCGGTGCACCAATGCGGTTTGCTTACTGACAAGGCGATTTGGCCGCCTTTGCGAAGGCGGCTGGCAAACCAACTTAGGCCGTCCTGCGGTGTGTCGAGGTGCTCGATCACGTGGGCAGAGAGCAGCAGGTCGCAAGTGTTTTGCGGGATCGCTTCGCTGCCAAGAATGTCCTGGTGAAAAGCCGTGTTTGGGATGGCAGAGAAGTTGGCACGGGCCTGAGAGAGCATCTCCTCAGAGCTGTCTAGCA
Organism: Shimia sp. MIT1388; assembly: GCF_047124445.1. GTDB lineage: Bacteria > Pseudomonadota > Alphaproteobacteria > Rhodobacterales > Rhodobacteraceae > Shimia. Next base: position 425,100 of record NZ_CP138921.1, read on the forward strand.
TGTGCAGTGTCTTGTGGCGCTGATCGGTCTTGAGCCAGGCCTGAGCCAGCGCGCCGGTGCCACAGCCTGCATCCAACACTGTTGGCGCGGATGTGGTTGTAGGCAGCGCCGCCATGAGTTCGTCATAGGCATCGGGGTAGCCAAGGCGCGTGATGTCGCCGTGCCAGCGGTGGGAAAACTGGGCATACAGAGACGAGAGTGGCGCCTTGGCCATAGGATCAGCTTGCGTCGAGCGCGGTGATGATGGCGCCGAAGTCGCTGGCTTTCAGGCTGGCGCCACCGACCAGCGCACCATCCACGTTGGACACCGCGAAGATCTCTTCGGCGTTGGCGGGTTTTACAGAACCGCCGTAAAGCAGAGGCACAGTGCGGCCAACGCCTTCGCCAAAACGACGCTCCAGACGCATGCGCATGAAGTCGTGTACCTCGCCGATCTGGCTCATGGTGGGGACCTTGCCGGTGCCAATAGCCCAGATCGGCTCATAAGCCACCACGAGGTTTTCGCCGGTGGCGCCGTCGGGGATTGAGCCTGCCAACTGCCCGCCAATGATGTCCAGCGTGTTGTCGGCTTCGCGCTCTGACAGGCTCTCGCCGACGCAGATCACGGTCACAAGGCCCGCATCCCAGGCGGCTTTGGCTTTGTTGCGCACGTCTTCGTCGCGCTCGCTATGGTCTTCGCGGCGCTCGGAGTGGCCGAGGATGACGTGGGAGGCACCGGCGTCTTTCAGCATGTCCGCGGCGATGTCTCCAGTGTGGGCGCCGTTGGCGTTGGCGTGGCAGTCCTGTCCGCCGATGGCGACCGAACCCGCCACGTCTTTGGCGCGCGAGATCAGGGTGGCAGGGGGGCAGATCAGGACGTCAGTGGTGTCAGACGTGGCCAGTGTGGCCAAGGCCTCTAGCTCCGCCAGTGCGGCGGCGGTGCCGTTCATTTTCCAATTGCCTGCTGCCAGCTTGCGTCGCATGACGTGCCCCTTTTCTCAAATGACCTGTTGCGCAAGTCATGCGGGGGCGGGCGGCCTAGGTCAAGGCTGTCAGGTCAGTTTTGGGGCGCCGTTTGCAGCAACTTGCTCTGCGAGCTCATCCATGTCCTTGAATTTGATGGATTCGCCACAGCCGCAGGCGTCCGCCACATTGGGGTTGTTGAACTTGAAGCCGCTTTCCAAGAGCGAAACCTCGTAGTCAATTTCCGTGCCAAAGAGGAACATCTGCGCCATCGGGGCAATCATGACCACAGCGCCGTCTTTTTCGACAACTTCGTCATGGGGATCGCGGTCGGTCACGTAGTCCATGGTGTATTCCATGCCCGCGCAGCCGCCTTTTTTCACGCCAATCCGCAGACCGGCGTGGCCTTCTTTGTCCATGAGCTTGGCGATCTGTTTGATCGCTGCTGGCGTCATGGTCACAGCTTGTTTTCCGGGAATGCCAAACATCGACTTTCCTTTCTAACCGTTTGAGAAGTTACATAAAGCCCAGCTCAAGGCGGGCTTCGTCGCTCATCATTTCCATGCCCCAGGGCGGCTGCCAGACAAGCGCGACCTCAACAGTGCGCACGCCGCCAACACCGGCCACGGCTTCTTGCACCCAGCCTGGCATTTCGCCGGCAACAGGGCAACCCGGCGCGGTCAAGGTCATGACCACGTTTACGTCATTCTCGTCATTGACCAGGATCGTGTAGATCAGGCCCAGGTCATAGATATTCACCGGGATTTCCGGGTCGTAGACGCTGCGACAGGCTTCGACGATCTGCTCATGCAGCGGGTGATCCACGCTGGAGGGCGTGATCAGCGGGGTGCCTTCGACGGGATCGGTGGTGGGATCGGGAGCCTGTGTCATGCTGAGTCCTGCAAAATTCCTGAGTTTTTCATATAGGAAAACTTGCAAGCGGCGTCCAGAGGGGGAGGTGAGCGAAATTGGCGCATCGGTATAGCGTCGGTATCGCGGCTGTTTTGCGGAGGTGGGAATTTGCGCAGGTGGCAGGCTTAATTTCAGTCGCCAAAAGAAAACGGGGCCCGAAGGCCCCGCTTTAAATTCAGTCGTTGATGTCGTGGTTGAAGGTTTTGACTTGCCCTTTTGGGAGGGCAAAAACCTTGCGCAGGACCAGCCAGGCCACCAAGCTGAGGGCGGCAAAGGCCAGCAGGATCATCGGCACCGACAGGAGTTGGATGGGACCGAGGAGGGCCAAGCCAACCACGGCGGCGCCGATGGCGAAGCCGAGGAAGATAAAGCCGGGGGCGAGGACTTCGAGGATCGCCAGCACAAGCGCGGCGGCAAGCCAGACCCACCAGACTGTGAGAAGGTCTGCCATGGGTTATCCTTTCAGCAGCTTGAAGGCGTCGCCAAAGGCTTCCAGCGCAGCGGCGGGCAGGACAATGGTTTGCTTGCCATCGCCATTGCCAAGGGCGTTCAGCGACTCGACTTGTTTCAGCGCGACTTGGTATTGCGCGGCTTCGATGCCGTTGTTTTTGATCGCCTCGGCCACCACGCCGGTGGCATAGGCTTCCGCCTCGGCCTCAATGCGGCGGGCTTTGGCGGTTTGCTCTGCTGCATAGAGTTCAGCATCCGCCTGTAGCTCCACAGCACGTTTTTGCCCTTCGGCTTCGGTCACCTGTGCGCGACGGGCGCGTTCGGCGTTGAGCTGTTGCAGCATGGCGTCGCGGGTGGCCTGGTCGAGGTTCACGTCGAGGATTTCGGCGCGGGTCACTTCGATGCCCCAGTCATCCACGGCGGTTTCGACCATGGCTTGGATCGACGCAATCAGGCTGGCGCGGTTGGATTGCACCTCGTCGAGGTCCATTTTACCGATTTCAGCCCGCACAATCCCGGCCACGGTGGTGGCAATGGCGCCGTCCACGTCACGGATACGGTATACGGTCTTCTCCGGCTCTAGAATCCGGTAGAAGACGGAGGTGTCGATTTGCACCAGCACGTTGTCTTTTGTGATGGCGTCTTGGGTAGCGTTTGGCAGCTGACGCTCCAGAATGGAGATTTGGTGGCGTACGACGTCCAGAAACGGCACCACAAAGTTGATGCCAGGGCCAAGCACTGAGTGCAGACGGCCAAAGCGTTCCACCACGTGTTTTTCCGATTGCGGCACGATGCGCACGCCTTTCAGAACCACCACAATCAAGAAGACTGCGGCCAGCAGGATCACGATGTTTTCTGATAGTAACGAGAAGATCAGGTCTTCGCTCATTATGCTCTCTCCCCAGAAAGTGTTTGTTATCTATGGGTTGGAATATGGTCACATTGGCGTGTTTTACAAGTTACATGGTTCGGCGTAAGGAGGGGGAAATTTTGCGCAAACTCCCCGATGAAGGTCTCAGATGTCTGAAAAGTTCTCGTTTTCGCTACATGCCACCGATGGCAAAGCCCGCACCGGGGTGATCAACACGCCACGGGGGGATATTCGCACGCCTGCGTTTATGCCGGTGGGCACGGCGGCGACGGTGAAGGCGATGATGCCGGAGAGCGTGCGCGCGACCGGCGCGGATATTCTCCTGGGCAATACGTATCACCTGATGTTGCGCCCGACGGCGGAGCGGATTGACCGGTTGGGCGGCTTGCACAAGTTCATGAATTGGGAGCGGCCCATTCTGACCGACAGCGGTGGATTTCAGGTGATGAGCCTTGCCGATCTGCGCAAGCTGACTGAGAAAGGCGTGACCTTTAAGAGCCACATTGACGGGTCTAAACACTCGCTAACGCCGGAGCGGTCGATGGAGATCCAGAAGCTCCTGGGCAGTGACATTGTCATGTGTTTTGACGAATGTCCGGCGTTGCCAGCGGACCGGGACCGGATTGCGGAGAGCATGCGGTTGTCGATGCGTTGGGCACAGCGGTCGCGCGACGCCTTTGGCGATCGCCCGGGGCACGCGCTGTTTGGCATTCAGCAGGGCGGGCTGGAGCAGGACTTCCGCGAAGAGAGCGCCGAGGCGCTGAAAGAGATTGGCTTTGATGGCTACGCCGTGGGTGGTTTGGCTGTTGGGGAAGGCCAGGAGAAGATGTTTGGTTGCCTAGACTATGCGCCGGATATGCTGCCGGTGGACAAGCCGCGGTATCTGATGGGCGTGGGCAAGCCGGACGACATCGTCGGTGCGGTGAAGCGCGGTATCGATATGATGGATTGCGTGCTGCCAAGCCGGTCTGGACGGACGGGGCAGGTGTTCACGCGCCGAGGTGTGGTGAATATCAAAAACGCGCGCCATGCGGATGATCCGCGCCCCTTGGATGAGAGCTGCACGTGTCCGGCGTGTTCCAATTACTCGCGCGCATATTTGCACCATGTGTTCCGCAGCAATGAGATGATTTCCGGCATGCTGCTGACCTGGCACAACCTGCACTATTTTCAGCAGATCATGCAGGAAATGCGCGACGCCATTGCTGCGGGCACGTTTGAAGCCTGGGAAAAAGAGTTCCACGCGATGCGGGCGCAGGGCGACATCGAGCCGCTGTAAGGAGACAGGCGATGAAACGGTTTTTGATGGCAGCGGCTTTGGCCGCTTTGGCGCCTGTTGCGGCAGTGGCGGATGGGTTTTGCGGGGTCAGTGATCCGGCGGCGGTCTATGAGCGCCTAGCGGGCAGTTGGGTGCGCGAGGGCAGTACGTCGGTGGAAGGCAGCACAACGTCTTTTGTGCGGCCTGCGCGGGTGTTCGCCACGGAGATCGATGCCGACGGGCAATATTACTCCGGGTTTGTGGACAGCATCATGGGGGAAGAGGTGGCGCTACGCTGGGCGGACCCGAAGCCATATGACGTGGACCGCGTGGACGACGTGCTGGACACCACTGAGCGTGCGGATCTGGCAGATGTGCTGAGTGACACGCAGTGCGGGCCGAAGGAGTTGCCTCAGTTGCAGATCGAACTGCCGGAATTTGAAGGCGGAGTGACGGTGTTTGGCACCATCACCTTGGTGCCGTATTTTGACGACCGGGTGCTGGAGATTTCGGAGCTGACCCTCAAAAGCGACGAAACAGTGCTTTTCATGACGGAAACGGTTTTGTTGCGTCCTGCGGAGTGATCCGTAAGGTAACACGAGAGTCGGCGCGTGTATTTTCGCGCGTCGGTCGTGTCTACCATTTGAAGGACGAGATTGATGACGTGGATTGGAAACGGCCTGTGGGTCGGAGTTTTGACTGGGCTGTTGGCGGCGCCGGCATTGGCAACCGAATTTTGTGACCTGTCGGAGGGCGACACAGAGGCCTTGCTGGAAGATGCGATTGTGGGCACCTGGAAGGTGGAGAGCACAGCAGGCAAGGCGGTGATCAATGGCAAGCCGATGTTCATTCCGCCGCGCAGCTTGTCAGATGCCAAAATCGACGCCGAGGGCATTGGCTGGCGCATCACCTCGACCGACATTGGTGGCGAATATCCCGTGACGCGTTATGTGGGCGAGAACTGGCGTTATGAGATCGCCAAGGACAGCCCGCTTGAGGATGGTGACATTCTGACCATTGAGGAGATTTCGGTGTTGATCGGCTGTGACGTGCAGACGGTGCCGCGATTGCACGCAACCGGCAGCTATCCGGAGAATGGTGGCACGGTAGATTTTGATCTGTTCCTGTTTGTGATCAGTGATGAGCTGATGCAGGGGGTGACCGTGGGGCGGCTGAGTGGTCCGGCGACGGGCGCGGCGATCCGCCAGTTGGTGTTTTCCAAGTAAAACAACGGGTTTTCTCTGGAGGAGATCAGATCGGCGTGTCGATCTGATCTCTTTTGCTGTGTTGTGACGCTAAACTGATCCTTTTCGGCGCCAGCGACCGGTGAGATTTTTTTTGGTCCTATTCGCCGTTTCCCGCCTTGTTCCTCACGTTCTGTAAAGGCATTGTGTGGTCCAACCATCAAAACGCCGTTGAAAGCGGGGATGAGGCTCCCCAAATCAATAAGCCGAGGAAACGGAAAGGGACCAGACGGTTGCCACATGTGGGACCAGTGTCGCTTTGCTAGAACAAGGAATACTCATGACTGAGCCCCTCAATACATCTTATCCTGTGCTGCCGCTGCGCGATATTGTGGTCTTCCCACATATGATCGTGCCGCTGTTTGTCGGCCGGGAAAAATCGGTCCGCGCGCTTGAAGAGGTGATGGCCGATGACAAGCAAATCCTGCTGTCGAGCCAGGTTGACCCGGCAGAGGACGATCCGGATATCGATGGCATCTATCGCACCGGTGTGCTGGCCAATGTGCTACAGCTGTTGAAGCTACCCGATGGCACCGTGAAGGTGCTGGTCGAAGGCCAGAGCCGTGTGACCATCACCGACTTCCTGGAAAACGACGACTTCTTTGAAGCGCGTGCCGAGCATTTGGACGAGATGCCAGGTGACGCCGCCACCATCGAAGCGCTGCTGCGCTCTGTTGGCGACGAGTTTGAGCGCTATGCCAAGGTCAAAAAGAATATCCCGGAAGAGGCGCTGAGCGCGGTTGAGGAAGCCAGCGAGCCTGCGCGTCTGGCCGATCTGGTGGCCGGCCATCTGGGCATTGAAGTGAACGAGAAGCAGGAGCTTCTGGAAACGCTGTCTGTGAGCGAGCGTCTGGAGAAGGTCTATGGCCTGATGCAGGGCGAGATGAGCGTGCTGAAGGTCGAGAAGAAGATCAAGACGCGCGTGAAATCGCAGATGGAGAAGACCCAGCGCGAGTACTATCTGAATGAGCAGATGAAGGCCATTCAGAAGGAGCTTGGCGACGGCGAAGAGGGCGAAGGCGAAATTGCCGAGCTCGAAGAGAAAATCTCCAAAACCAAGCTCTCAAAAGAGGCCAAAGAGAAGGCTGAGGGTGAGCTGAAGAAGCTCAAGAACATGAGCCCGATGTCCGCCGAAGCGACGGTCGTGCGGAACTATCTGGATTGGATGCTCTCCATTCCATGGGGCAAGCGTGGCCGCGTGAAGAAAGATCTTGGCCGGGCGCAAGAGGTTCTGGATACCGATCACTATGGTCTGGAGAAGGTCAAAGAGCGCATCGTGGAATACCTTGCGGTGCAGCAGCGCTCGTCCAAGCTGAAAGGCCCGATCCTGTGCCTTGTTGGCCCTCCGGGTGTGGGTAAAACCTCTCTGGGTAAGTCCGTGGCGAAAGCGACCGGTCGTGAGTTCATCCGCATCAGCCTTGGTGGCGTGCGTGATGAAAGCGAAATCCGTGGCCACCGCCGGACCTACATCGGTTCTATGCCTGGTAAGATCATTCAGGCGCTGAAAAAGGCTAAGACCACCAACCCTCTGATCTTGCTGGATGAAATCGACAAGATGGGGCAGGATTTCCGGGGTGATCCGGCGTCGGCAATGCTTGAGGTGCTTGATCCGGAGCAGAACGGTACGTTTGTGGATCACTACCTTGAGGTGGAATACGATCTGTCCAACGTGATGTTCCTGACCACGGCGAACTCTTACAACATGCCGGGGCCATTGCTGGACCGGATGGAGATCATTTCGCTGGCAGGCTACACCGAAGACGAAAAGCGTGAGATTGCGCGTCAGCACCTGATCGACAAGCAGGTCAAGAACCACGGTCTGAAGAAAGGTGAGTTCGAAGTGTCGGACGAAGCCATTCAAGAGATTGTGCGGACCTATACCCGTGAAGCGGGCGTGCGGAACCTGGAGCGTGAGCTGGCGAAGTTGACCCGGAAGGCGGTCACTAAGATTGTCAAAGGCGATGCGGATACGGTTTCTGTGACCCCGGACAATCTGGATGATTTCCTGGGCGTGAAAAAGTTCCGCTATGGCCTGGCTGAGGAAGAGAACCAGGTGGGTGTTGTCACCGGACTGGCCTGGACCTCGGTTGGCGGTGATCTGCTGCACATCGAAGGTCTGAAGCTACCTGGCAAGGGCCGCATGAAGACCACCGGTAAGCTGGGTGACGTGATGAAGGAGTCGATTGATGCGGCGTCTTCTTACGTGCGGTCTATTTCGCCGCAGATTGGCGTGAAGCCAACGGTCTTTGACAAGATCGACATCCACGTGCACGTGCCGGATGGCGCAACGCCGAAGGATGGCCCGTCGGCTGGTCTGGCGATGGTGACGTCGATTGTGTCGGTGCTGACCGGCATTCCGGTGCGCAAGGACATTGCGATGACAGGTGAGGTGAGCTTGCGCGGCAACGCGATGCCAATTGGCGGTCTGAAGGAGAAACTTCTTGCGGCGCTGCGTGGTGGCATCAAGACGGTGCTGATCCCGCAGGAGAACGAGAAGGACCTCGCGGATATTCCTGATAACGTGAAAGACGGTCTGGAGATCATCGCGGTGAAGCACGTCTCTGAGGTGCTGAAGCTGGCGCTGACCGAAGAGCCGGAAGCGATTGAGTGGGACGAGGCTGCGGAGGAAGCGGCTGCGGCGAAGCTCAAAAAAGAGGAAGCTGCCGGCGCGACTGCGCACTAAGGTCTTCAAAGCTTTGATATTAAAGGCGCGTCGAGAAATCGGCGCGCCTTTTTCGTTCGGTTCAGACTAGGGGGAGATTTAGAGCCGCGCGGCCTTCGTTGGTTTTCAGCGAAAAGTCCTGTCCGGCGTAGGTTTTGCCATTGGGCCCGCAGAGGTAGGCAATGGCTTGCGCGACCCACTCGGTGGGGATGTGCGCATCTGGTGACAACTGGCTGACCGGGTTGATGCCGGAGGCGCGGATGGTGGCCATCATGTCGGTGGCGACAGTACCGGGGCTCAGGCCGACAACCGTCACACCTGCGTCGGCGTTTTCTTTGTGGGCAATTCCGGTAAGGCGCACAACGGCGGCTTTGGAGGCGCAGTAGTGGGACCAGCCTTCGAGGAAGGAATTTGCCGCGCCAGATGAGATGTTGATGATGGTGCCTTCGCCTTGGGCGCGCATAACCGGCAGGGCGTAGCGCAGGCCGTGGTAGACGCCTTTGACGTTCACATCGAGGACCTTGGACCATGCGGCGGGATCGCTGTCAGCTAGGCTGGTGATCGGGTCGATCAGGCCTGCATTGTTCACGAGGATGTCGAGGCGGCCAAAGGTGTCCGTGGCCATTTTGATCAGGGCGTCTACCGAGGTCGGATCGGCAACGTCGCAGACCTGTAGACGGGCCGCGCCGCCATCGTCGAGGATGCTTTGTGTCAGTTCTGACAACTCGCTTTGGGAGCGAGCAGCGAGCACGACGTTGGCGCCTAAAGAGGCCAGGTGGCGGGCGGCGGCGGCGCCGATGCCTCGGCTGGCGCCGGTGATGATGGCGGTTTTTCCGGTGAGGTCAGTCATTGAGGTCTCCTTGTGTTGCCTTTGGGATAGGGCGTGAGGGAGTTGCGAGAAATGGCTGGATTGACAGGTTGGTCGTGCTTAATTTGCATGAATGGACATGCGAGATCTGGAATTGGCGCTGTTGGTGCAGGCGCAGGGCAGCATTGCCGGGGCGGCGCGGGTGTTGGATTTGGATCCGTCGTCGGTGTCCCGCAGCCTGTCGGCTTTGGAAGCGGAACTGGGCGTGCGTTTGTTTCACCGCACAACGCGTAAGCTGTCCACAACCGAAGAAGGTGCGGCCTATTTGCAGCGCGTGGCGCCGCTGGTGGAGGAAATGCGGGCGGCAGCGCAAGCGGCTTCTGGTGCGCGTCAAGCGCCATCAGGTACGTTGCGGATGACGGCGTCGGTGGCCTTCGCCTGTCAGATGCTAGTGACGGTGCTGCCAGCGTTTTCAGAGCGGTATCCGGAGATATCCGTTGAGTTGATCAGCAGTGACGCCAACTTGGATTTGGTCGAACAGGGGATTGATCTGGCGGTGCGCTTGGCCCCGGCGCCGAAAGGGGATTTGGTGTCCAGTAAGCTGATGGACACGCGGTATCATCTGGTGGCGAGCCCGGCGTATTTGGCGCGCGTTGGCGGGGTGAAAACTCCCGAGGGCCTGCGGGACCACAACTGTTTGCGGTATGCACTGCCGGGGTTTGGAGATGTGTGGCGGTTTCGATCAGACGCGGAGCCGTTTGAAGTACGCGTGACCGGGCGGCACAAGTTTTCCAATGCATTGGCGCTTCTGGAGGCCGCGCGGGAAGGGCTTGGCGTGGCGTTGTTGGCGGATTGGCTGGTTGCGGAGGACTTGGCAGCGGGGCGATTGGTGGAGCTCTGTCCGCGGTATCAAGGCACGGTGAGTGATTTTGAAACGGCGGCTTGGGTGCTGTACCCAAACCGCCGGTATCTGCCGCGCAAGACGCGGGTGATGATTGATTTTCTGCGTGAGAGTCTCGCGGGTTAGCCGGGCCAGAGGGCGGTGTCTGGGTGGAATTGAGACCACGCGAACCAGAAGGATTGGTGGCTGCCGAGGTCCGCGCCGTTTGCGTCCACTGCGCGAATGCCACCTGCGTCGAGTTTGAGGCGGATGTTTTCGTAGGCTATGTCGTCGCCTTTGCGCAGGGCCACAAGGGCTTTGCTGCGTTGGAAGGCGACGGGCTGGCCGGAAGCTGTGACGATGCCAATGATGTCTTCGTGCACGGGTAGGCGGGGATCGACGTCACCCACAGGGAAAATCGGCCCGTTGGCGTCGCGGCCATTGCGGAAATCTGGGTTGCGGCCGAGGGCGAGGTATTCAGCCAGAACGGTGGTTTCTGGGTGGGCCGTTTTCCATGTGCCCCAGTCGGTGGTGATGACGGCGGCTTGTTCGAGTTTGATGCCTTTGTCTGCCAAGGGGCCGGTGACAGCGTGGCCAAGGAACGTATCGAAGACAGAATAGGTGGTGAGGTCGTACATGACTTTGTTGGAGCGGCTGAGCAGGCCAGAGGTGCGCAGGATTGGGCGGTCTACGCCCGCTGGCAGTTGGTCGGTGAAGTAGGCTTGGGCGGCGCCACAGAGGGTGCAGTAGGGGATGCCGAGGTCGCGGCCACCAAGGGTGTCATTGACCATCTCGCGGACCTCCATGATCTGGCGCGGGTAGGCGCGGTACTCGCCATTGACCTCAACGCCAAAGACAATGTCGTCATCCTTGAGCCAGGTGGCGCTTGCGGCGTCGGTGACCTCGGGGTTGTCGGCGGCCGGGATGCAGTTGCAGGGCTCGTCAGTGGTGTCAAAAGCACGGTCATCGATCAGTACGCCGCCCCAAGACACCAAGCGCCAGTCGATGTCGCCGGGCACAAACAGCGGGTCCCATTCCGGCACGATGGCGGTGAAGATAGCCCGTTTGAAACGCAGGTAGTCAGGTGGCTCGGGGATGTCCCAAGCGATCAGGTGGTCGGTGACTATGCCCCAAGTGTTTTCCGTCGGTGTGTCGATCTCCAGCAGAGTGGCGGCGGCTTCTGAGAGGACGAAGTTCAGTTGTGGCGAGGTCACAAAACGCATCAAGTCGCTGATGATCCAGGCAAGGCGCGGGTCGCCTGACGCAGCGATTTCGTCGAGCGCGAGCGTTTGATCTCGACCCCAGGTGCCTTGCTGCATGCTTTCGACAAAGGCCATGTCGGCAGCAGTTTCTATAGCGTCGGCCAATTGGCCAGTGGGGATAGTGGGCGGCGTGCCAAATTGCGCGATTACATAGTCAGGCAAAGGCGCGGTTTCCTGTGCAGCGGCGGGCAGGGCTGTGGACAGCGCAAATGCGCAGAGCAGGGCAGAGAGGCGGAGGGGCATGATCGGTCCTTGGCTCAAAGGGCTGGTGCTTCTTTGTGGCCGAGGATGGAAGGCGCGCGCCAATCAACTTGGTTCAGGAGAAAGTGAGCTGATTGAAAGATTTGTGCCCGGTTGGACGTCCGCGCAAAAAAAATGGGGGGCCGTCGGGGCCCCCCAGTTTCGCCATTCAGGCTCACTCTATGTTACCGCTCGATGTTTTTTGCCTGCGGCCTGAATGTCGTCGGAGCGAGCGCACCCGCTCCGTGGAACGCCGCTGCCAGTGAGTAGGGACGGCAGCGGGTTATGTCGTCGGGGGCCGAGGCCCCCTACCCAGGTCCCCCCGGGATCTTGAGGCACCGATCAGGAGCTTTTGCGCGCTGCAAAGAGCTGATGTTCGGCGTAGTCGTCGTTGGCCGCCTGCGGGGCAGGGGCGTCGGTTTCGCCACGGACCTTGCGAGCCCAGTCGCCGCTGATGCGGATGGTACCCACCAATGTGTCGGTGTTTGCGTGGCTTTGGTCTTCTTCAGACAGAAGGCTTCTGCGCTTCGTCACGGTTTTCTCCTTAGCTGCAGCCCGAGGTGGCGCCGCAGGTGTTGCATTTCATGCAGGTGCCGTTGCGCACCAGCGTGTAGTTGCCGCAATCGCCACAGGGGTCTCCCTCATACCCCTGCATCTTGGCCTTGGCCCGTTCATCCATCGGGGCCACAGTTGCCGTGACGGAGGCGCTTGTTGCCACGTCTGATACGGTCGCGCCAGCGGTTTCCGGCACCAAAGTGGCCAGATTTTTGACGGCGTCCGAGTTATCCACAGAAATGTTGCCACCGCCGTTCAGAACAACCAGTTCCTGAGGCAAGCGCTTGCGCAAATAGCCGGTGGACGAGATCTGTTTGAGCACCTCAAGCGAACGAGTCGCGGCGGTGTCGGACAGTTCGGATACGTTGGAAACGCCTTCTTCCTCGCCACGTCCAACATCGTCAAACGTGGTGCCTTCTGGCTTGATGTGCGCAAGGTCGGTGCGGTCGAGGTAAGACACGGCCAATTCGCGGAAGATGTAATCGAGGATTGAGGTGGCGTTTTTGATGGAGTCGTTGCCCTGCACCATGCCCGCAGGCTCAAATTTGGTGAAGGTGAAGGCATCGACAAATTCTTCAAGCGGCACGCCGTATTGCAGGCCAACCGAGACGGCGATGGCGAAGTTGTTCATCATCGCGCGGAAGCCAGCGCCTTCCTTGTGCATGTCGATGAAGATTTCGCCCAAGGAGCCGTCAGAGTATTCGCCGGTGCGCAGGTAGACTTTGTGGCCGCCCACAACCGCTTTTTGCGTGTAGCCTTTGCGGCGTTCCGGCATTTTCTCGCGGCCTCGGGCCACTTCTTTGACGACGATTTTCTCGACGATCTTTTCGGCCAGAACCTGTGCTTTTTCCTGCATGGAGCCGGATTCGAGCACTTCGGCAGCCTCGTCGTCATCCTCGACCAGCGCGGCGGCCAGAGGTTGAGAGAGCTTGGAGCCGTCACGATAGAGCGCGTTGGCTTTGATGCCGAGGGACCAGGACAGTTCGTACGCCTTCTGGCAATCCTCGATGGTGGCATCGTTTGGCATGTTGATCGTTTTGGAGATCGCGCCGGAGATGAAGGATTGCGCGGCGGCCATCATGGTGATGTGGCTGTCCACCGAGAGGTAGCGCTTGCCCTTTTTGCCGCATGGGTTGGCGCAGTCAAAGATCGCGTAGTGCTCTTCCTTGAGGTGCGGGGCGCCTTCCAAGGTCATGGTGCCGCAGACGTGGTCATTGGCTAGGTCAATGTCGGCTTTTGTGTAGCCGAGGTGCGCGAGCAGTTCGAAGGACGGATCGTTCAGCTTGTCCGCTGGGATGCCCAGCACGTTGGTGCAGAACTCTTCGCCCAGGGTCCACTGGTTGAACACAAAACGGATGTCGAAGGCGGAACCAAGCGCGGCTTCGATCTTTTCGATCTCGTTGGTGGTGAAGCCGTGGCCGATCAGGGATGTGTGGTTGATGCCTGGCGCGTTGCCGATGGTGCCGTGGCCCACGGCGTAGGACACGATCTCTTCGATCTGCGCGGAGGAATAGCCGAGGCCTTCCAATGCCGCAGGCACGGAGCGGTTGATGATCTTGAAGTAGCCGCCGCCCGCGAGTTTCTTGAACTTCACCAGTGCGAAGTCAGGCTCGATGCCGGTTGTGTCACAGTCCATCACCAGACCGATCGTGCCCGTTGGCGCGATCACAGAGGTCTGTGCGTTGCGGTAGCCGTTTTTCTCACCCAGCTCGAGGGCTTCGTCCCAGGCGGATTTGGCCAGTTCGACCAGCACCTGATCGGGGCAGTTTTCGGTGTCCAACGGCACAGGTTTCACAGCGAGACCTTCGTAACCTGAGGTCAGGCCTTGGGCGGCGCGGCGGTGGTTGCGGATGACGCGCAGCATGTGCTCGCTGTTGCGGGCGTAACCGTCAAAGGCGCCAAGTTCGCCGGCCATTTCGGCGGAGGTGGCATAGGCCACACCGGTCATCAGCGCGGTGAGGGCGCCGCCAAGGGCACGGCCTTCGTCGCTGTCATAGCCGTAGCCCATGTTCATCAGCAGGCCGCCGATGTTGGCGTAGCCAAGGCCGAGGGTGCGGAAGTCATAAGACAGTTGGGCAATTTCCTTGGACGGGAACTGCGCCATGGTCACGGAGATCTCCAGGGTCACGGTCCAGAGACGGGTGGCGTGCATGTAATCGTCGGCCTGGAACACGCCGTCCTTGAGGAAGGACAGCAGGTTCATGGAGGCGAGGTTACAAGCCGTGTCGTCCAGGAACATGTATTCGGAGCACGGGTTGGAACCGCGAATTTCACCATCTTCGGGGCAGGTGTGCCAGGCGTTTACGGTGTCGTGGTACTGGATGCCGGGATCCGCACAGGCCCATGCGGCGTGGCCGACATCTTCCCAGAGTTTGCGGGCTTTGATGGTTTTGGCAACCTCTCCGTCGGTGCGGCGGATCAGCTCCCAATCGTCGTCGTTTTCCACGGCCTTGAGGAAAGCGTCGGTGACGCGGATGGAGTTGTTGGAGTTCTGGCCCGACACAGACGCGTAGGCCTCAGAGTCCCAGTCGGTGTCGTAGGTCGGGAACTCGATGCTGGCGTAGCCCTGTTTGGCGTAATCCAGCACGCGTTTGATATACGTCTCCGGGATCATCGACTTTTTGGCGTCGCGGATCGCGGATTTCAGGCCGTCGTTGGTTTTGGCGTCATAGGCGTCTGCCTCAGCACCGTCCCAGGCTTTGATGGCGTCAAAGATGCCGTTAAGCTTTTGCTCGTGCATTTTGGAGCCGGCCACGATGGAGGCCACCTTCTGCTCCTCTTTGACCTTCCAATTGATGTATTCTTCGATGTCCGGGTGGTCAGCATCGACAATGACCATCTTGGCGGCACGGCGGGTGGTGCCACCGGATTTGATTGCACCTGCGGCGCGGTCGCCGATTTTCAGGAAGCCCATCAGGCCGGAGGACTTGCCTCCGCCAGACAGAGATTCGCCGTCTGCGCGCAGGGACGAGAAGTTGGTGCCGGTGCCGGAGCCGTATTTGAACAGGCGGGCTTCGCGGACCCAAAGGTCCATGATGCCGCCGTCGCCCACCAGATCATCGGCCACGGACTGAATGAAGCAGGCGTGCGGCTGTGGGTGCTCGTAAGCGGATTTGGATTTGGTCAGTTTGCCGGTTTTGTAATCGACATAGTAGTGGCCCTGAGAGGGGCCATCGATGCCGTAAGCCCAGTGCAGGCCGGTGTTGAACCACTGTGGCGAGTTCGGCGCGGCGCGCTGGGTGGCCAGCATGTAGCGCATCTCGTCAAAGTAGGCGCGGGCGTCGTCTTCTGTGGAGAAGTAGCCACCTTTCCAGCCCCAGTAGGTCCACGCCCCGGCGAGGCGATCAAACACCTGCTTGGCGCTGGTTTCGCCGCCAATGGTGACGTCTTCGTTGGCGGGCACGGAGCGCCACAGGAATTCTGGCACGCCTTTTTCGCGCACTTTGCGCAGTTTGGCGGGCACCCCGGCCTTGCGGAAGTATTTTTGTGCGATCACATCGGAGGCCACCTGCGACCAGCTGGCCGGAACTTCGATGTCGTCCAGGTGGAAGACGATGGTGCCATCCGGGTTGCGAATTTCAGATTCGGTGGTGACGAAGTCCAGATCTGCGTAAGCGTCTTGTCCGGTCTTGGTGAAACGTCGTTGAATCTTCATGCCTGTCTTCGTCCCCAGTGCCAATGTGTCCCGTGGTGCACGTTCTGTGCGTTTAGTGACGCGGCCTTTGTGAGCCCTTGGAGGCTAGGGCGGACCAACAGGCAAAGGGGAACCGGTGGGCAAAAGCCAGTGCTTTGCCGATACAACAGACCCGGATGGGCGCTTGTATGAGTTTGTCCCCGCTACCTCGGTCGCCACTATATCTAGTGGGCTTTCTTGGCTGCTGCCACAAACTGGCGTATCGGCCCCTAAAGGGTCAACGAATTTATTTACGAAAAATCAGGATTTTTCCTGTTGACGGAAAGCGGTCGGCGGCGACTCGCGCAAGGTCTCCGATTCCTCCACAGGGGCGTTTAGATCCCGTTAATATTGGTTAATTCCGCTAAACGTTTGAAAAAAGGCGTTTCTGCTTTGGGGGGAGTGCAGGGGGAAGAGTTATCCACAATATGTAGGTTTTGCAGCGGGTTTCTGTGGAAAATGTTGCGGGTGGCAGATGTGCATCTTTTGCAACGCCACGGGGCAAAAACAACAATGGGGCGAATCGTGCCAAACGATCGCCCCATTTCTGTGCGGAGGTTTCTGAACCGCCTGTTTAGGCGGCAGTGTTCTTATTGGCGGGCTTGCGCGTTGCAGCTTTTTTCTTGGGCGCATCTGCGTTGGCGTCGATGAACTCGAGCACCAGGGGGCGGATGTTGTTGCGCCAGCTCTTGCCTGCAAAAATCCCGTAGTGACCGGCGCCAGGCTCAACGTGGCTTGCCTTTTTGCTGTCTGGCAGACCAGTGCAAAGGTCCAGGGCGGCAATACACTGACCCGGCGCGGTGATGTCGTCTTTGGCGCCTTCCACGGTTTTCACGGCCACAGTGGTGATCTTGCCAACGTCGACCTTGCGGCCTGCGACCACAAACTCGTTGTTGGCGATCTCGCCGTTTTTGAACAGGCGTTCCACGGTGGAAAGGTAGAACTCGGCGGTCATGTCCATGACGGCGAGGTATTCGTCGTAGAATCGGTTGTGGGCGTCGTGGTCGGAAGCTTCGCCACGAGTCACGCGCATGATCTGATCCGCGAAGGCTTTGGAGTGACGCTCGCCATTCATCGACATGAAGGAGGAAAGCTGCAGCAGGCCGGGATAGACCATGCGGCCAACACCAGGGTATTTGAAGCCAACGCGCTGGATCATGGTTTCTTCCAACTGGCCCATGGTCACGCGGTGGCCAAAGTCGGTCACTTCGGTGGCCGCAGCGTTTGGATCAATTGGCCCGCCAATCAGGGTCAGAGAGCGGGGCTGCGCCGCTGGGTCTTCTTCGGCGAGATAGGCGGTGGCCGCCAGAGTGAGCGGGGCAGGCTGGCACACGGCGATCACATGGGTGTCGGGGCCAAGCTCTTTCATAAAATCGACAAGGTAGAGGGTGTAATCCTCAACATCGAACTTGCCTTCGGACACAGGGATGTCACGCGCGTTATGCCAATCGGTGATGTAGACTTCGCAATCGGCAATCAGGCTCTTCACGGTGGAGCGCAGGAGGGTGGCGTAGTGACCGGACATCGGCGCCACCAGCATGACCTTGCGGCTCATCGGCTTTCGGCCGGAGACCTCAAAGTGGATCAAATCGCCAAAGGGGCGTTCGATCACGGTGTTGATGTTGACGATGTGGTCTTTGCCGTCTTCGCAGGTGAAGCTGTCGATGCCCCAGTCGGGTTTCACAATCATGCGCTGGAAAGCCCGCTCGGTGACTTCGCCCCAAGCGGCCATCCACTGCAAACCCGGGTTGGGGACCAATGCAAAGGCGGGGTATGACGCCATGGCGCTCGCTGTTGCGCCCAACCATTGGTTGGTGTTGCGCATGGTTTCCATCAGGTCATACGTGGCCATGTATCGCATGTGCTTCGTCCTATCGTTGGGCTATGCACCCTAGTAATTCCCCAGTAACATTGAGGGGGCGCTTGGTTAATGCTGCACAGCAGCGACATTAGGGCGAATAGGTTAATATGACAACAAATGAGACTGAAACGGGCGAAAAAATGGAACGCCTGAACGCCAATTTGGCACAAGTTGAAGCTCTGTCGCTGCGATTGACAGAAGTTTTGGGCCGCCATAAGCCATTGAGAGATGAGCTAAATTCCCCGGAACCTGAAGTGTTCATGAATGCCGCCAATGCCTATTGGCAGGCGATGGTCGACAACCCTGGAAAAGTTATCGAAAACCAGCTCGATCTGTGGAGCAAGTCGGTTAAATCTTTCGTGGACGCACAAAATTTGATGTTGAAGGGACAGTTTTCTGCACCGCAGGATGACACCCCGACAGACCGGCGATTCTCTCATCCGATGTGGAAGTCGCACCCCTATTTCAATCTCTTGAAGCAGCAGTACATGCGCAATGCGGAGGCGATTAAGACCGCCGTTGGCGAACTTCAGGGGCTCTCGTCCAAAGACAAACAGCGCATCGAATATTTCTCGAGCCAGATTGTCGATATGATGTCGCCGACCAATTTCCTTGGCACCAATCCGGAAGCATTGGAAAAGGCGGTGGAGACCGAAGGGCAGTCGCTGATTGACGGGTTGCAGAACCTGATTTCCGATTTGGAAGCCAACAATGGCGAGATGCTGGTCAAGCTTGCGGATGAAGATGCATTCGAGATTGGTCGCAACATCGCGACCGCGCCGGGCAAGGTGGTCTATCGCAACCGGATGTTCGAGTTGTTGCAGTTCACGCCGACCACCGAGACGGTGCATGAGATCCCGCTGATTATCTTCCCACCGTGGATCAACAAATACTACATTCTGGACCTGAAAGAGCAGAACAGTCTGATCCGTTGGTGCGTCGATCAAGGCTATACGGTTTTTGTGGTGAGCTGGGTGAACCCGGATCCGAGTTATGCGGATGTGGGGTTGGATGACTATATCGAGGAAGGGTTCCTTGAGGCGATTGCCCAAGTCAAAGACATCACCAAGCAGAAGCAGGTAAATGCGGTGGGCTACTGTATTGCCGGAACCACGCTGCATCTGACTTTGTCGTTGATGAAACAGCGTGGCGACACATCGGTGAAATCTGCGACCTTCTTCACAACGCTGACTGATTTCTCGGATCAGGGTGAGTTTACGCCGTTTCTGCAGGATGACTTCATCGACGGCATAGATGACGAGGTGAACGAGTATGGTGTGCTGCGCTCTTTCATCATGCAGCGCACCTTTAGTTTCCTGCGTTCCAATGACCTGATCTATGGACCGGCGATCAAGAGCTACTTTATGGGCGAGGCGCCTCCAGCGTTTGATCTGCTCTATTGGAATGGGGATGGCTCTGGCCTGCCAGGCAAGATGGCGCATCAGTATTTGCGCGAGCTGTGTCAGGCCAACAAGTTTGTGGGCGAGGGGGTCGAACTGTGTGGCACGACGCTGAAGATTACTGATGTAGATGTGCCGGTTTGCGCGGTGACCTGTGAGACAGATCACATCGCGCGCTGGAAGGATTGTTATCACGGTTTCCAGCAAACCAAGAGCCGCTCCAAGACCTTTATTGTATCTCAGTCGGGCCATATCGCCGGGATTGTGAACCCGCCAAGCAAGAAGAAGTACGGCCATTACACCAACACCGACGTCAAAGGCACAGCGGATGAATGGATGAATGGCGCAACTTTCCACGAGGGGTCCTGGTGGCCGCGGTGGGACACATGGTTGTCAAAAAAGTCAGGTAAAAAGATTGCAGCGCGGCAGCATGGGGATGAGAATCATCCGACGCTGGGCGAGGCGCCTGGCAGTTATGTGCTGAAAAAAGCTTATAAATAACAGCGTTATGAAAGGTTTTTGCTGCAATGCAGCAAAAACTTCTTGAAATGCTGCGTCGCAGAAAGCATATTGTTGCCAGAGACTAGAAGCGCAGCCCAAACCCTCCTCAATTATCACGGGCTGTTATTTATTAAGGAACTGGACCAATGGCTAAAGCGACACAGGACATGACCGCGATGTTTAAAGACGTACTGGGCGCCTTCCCGGTGGATACCGCTGCTTTTGAAGACGCGTTCAAAAACTCCGCAGCTCTGAACGAGAAGCTGACCTCTGTTGCGCTGGGCGCCGCGGAAAAATCTTCCGAGATCTCCACCAAGTGGACCAAAGACACTCTGGCGAAACTGGGCGACATGTCAAAAGCCAAAGAAGATCCAGCTGACTACGCCAAAGCGATGACCGACTTCGCCTCCGCTCAGGCTGAAGTTGCTGCTGAAAACATGGCGGCTTTCGCTGAAGTTGCGAAAAAAGTTCAGATGGAAACTGTTGAGCTGCTGATGTCTGCTGGCAAAGAAGCCACTGAAGAGGCAACCGCTGCTGTGAAAAAGGCCACCAACGACGTGACCGCGGCCGCGAAAAAAGCGACCTCCAAATAAAGAAACGTCGCAAATCGGCACCCGGCTTCCTCCCTAAGGGTGCAGATTGCGTGAGCGGGCATATTGCCCGCTCTTTCTTTTTGTGCTGCAGTCGCATAGGCTTTTCTGCAGCGCGCTAAAGTTTTTGGGGAGAATGACGTGGGCGAAGACAACAAACCACTGCTGATCAAACGATATGCCAGCCGGCGGCTCTACAACACAGAGACCAGTGACTATGTCACGTTGGATGATATTGCCGGATTCATTCGGTCCGGGCGGGAAGTCCAGATTGTCGATTTGAAAAGCGGGGATGATCTGACCCGTCAGTATCTGCTTCAAATCATTGCCGAACATGAAAGCCGGGGCGAAAACGTTCTGCCGGTGAATGTGCTCAACGATCTTGTGCGGGCCTACACCACACAGGCGACCTCTATGGTGCCTCAGTTCTTGCAGACCTCCTTTGATATGCTGCGCGAAAGCCAGGAGAAGGTGATGGAAAGCATGGGTACCGGCATGTCGATGCCGGGCCTAGAAGCTATGCAGGCGCAGCAAGAAGCCTTCATGAAAGCGATGACCGGCGGCATGGCCTGGCCGGGCAGCTCGGCCCCTGCGGCAGAAAAATCGGAGGCGTCGTCGGGGGAGGGCGAAGACCTCGATGACATCAAGAAGCAACTGGCAGAGTTGCAGGACAAGCTGTCCAAGCTGAAGTAAGTTTAGTCAGCCGATGTGAAAGAAATGAAGTGGCGTATTTGGTGCGCCACTTTTGTTTTGGGTGCAGATATTGTGCCAAGTACCCGAATTTCCTGTCTTTTGAGAGGTTTCGTGCTATGCTTGCCCTGTTGAGCAGACCAGTGAGGTAGAAAGCCATGGCTAAGGCTCCCGCATCGACGCGCAAACGTGCGTCTACGAGCAAGTCGCGGACACGTGCGACCACATCCCGCAAAACCAGCGCCAGCTTGAAAGAGATTGCCGAAGCGGCGGAACCGACTCCGGTGGAAGCGCCTGAAGTGGATTCCGAAGGTGAAGAGGCCGCCGGTGTTGACGTGATGCGCAAGAAAGAGCTGATCGAGGCGGCTGTGGCCCGCGCCGGTGTGAAGAAGCGCGATGCCAAGCCTGCGATCGAGGCGGCGCTGGCGATTCTGGGCGAAACCTTGGTGGCCGGGCGTGGCCTAAACATGCCGGGATTGGGCAAGGTGAAGGTGCAAAACAGCAAGGATCTGGAAGAGGTGCAGGTGGTGAACCTGCGTTTGCGCCGGAAAATGACAGAAGTTGCAGAAAGTGACGAAGAGGGGCTTGCAGAGCCCGCGGAGTGAGGTTAGAAGCCGCGTCATCGGGTCGTTAGCTCAGTTGGTAGAGCGCTTCGTTTACACCGAAGATGTCGGGAGTTCGAGCCTCTCACGACCCACCATTATTTCAACGGGCGCTCCCTTAAGTGGTTGAGCGCCCGCTTCTTTTTCTGAATTGAAACCGGAGCTGGCAGTGGCCAGACCGCGAAATAAAAGGGCAACCCGGGTAGGGGTGCCCCCTGTCGACTTTGGTTACACCAATTCGAAAACCACGTCGTCCTGAAGAGCCGCAAGGGTCATATCCCAGATCATCAGAGATACTTCGGAATTCACCTCTAAGAGCAGATCGTCGCCAACTTGCCGCGCGTAGTCCGAGATGTCATTGCCGACGCTGCTGGTGGTATAGACACGGATTGTATCCACATCGTCTTCGAAATCCCGGATGACGGAGTGGCTGCTCTGACCACCGGTGTAATCTTCCAGATCAAACTCGAAGGTATCTGCGCCGGAGCCGCCAATTAACGCATTGTTGCCTGCACCGCCCCAGAGCCGGTCATTGCCCGCTCCCCCATAAAGTTCGTCGTTGCCATCGCGGCCGGTTAGAACGTCGTTGCCGTCACGCCCATAGAGCGTGTCGTTGCCGTCAAAACCTTCAAGGCGGTTTGTACCAGATGTGCCGAAAATCTTGTTGTGGCCGGACTGTGAGCCCACAGCGCTTTCGAAGTTTTTGATCGTGTCATTTACAGCCCAAGATCCAGAGACCAAGTCTGCCTGCAAGTCAATTACAACGCCCGCGCGGCTGTCTCGGTAGCTGATGATGTCATGGCCATAACCTCCATCAAAGTGTTCAGCGCCGCCTCCTGCGACAACGTAGTCATTGCCTTCGCCAAGGAAGACCCGGTCATTGCCTTTGCCAGCATAGACAGTGTCGTTGCCGTCTCCAGCGAAGATAAGGTCGTCTCCGCCGTAGGTTCTGATCAAGTTTGCGCCGGAGGTGCCGGTGATTGTGTCATCGCCGGTCTTGGAGCCAGATACGTTTTCAAAACCGCTGATGGTGTCGTTGCTGGCCCAGGACCCGGAGACTTCATTGGTTTCAAGGTTGATGTTCACGCCATTGCGGCTGTCGTAATAGCTGAGGTAGTCATTGCCATTGCCGCCGTGGAACTCCTCGCGCCCGCCGCCAACACGTACGTAGTCATTGCCGTCCCCGAGGTTGACTGTATCGCTGCCTTTTCCAGCGTAGACTTTGTCGTTGCCTCCGCCTGCGTGGATGATGTCGTCGCCGCCGTAGGTTTTGATTTTGTTGGCGCCAGAGGTGCCCGTGATTGTGTCGTCGCCGGTTTTGGAGCCAGTGACATTTTCAAAGCCGCTGATGGTGTCGTTGCTCGCCCAGGACCCGGAGACCTCATTGGTTTCCAGGTTGATATTCACACCATTGCGGCTGTCGTAGTAACTGATGTGGTCATGGCCAACACCGCCGTGGAATTGCTCTGCGCCGCCTCCTACGCGTACGTAGTCGTTGCCATTGCCAAGAAAGACATTGTCGTTGCCCTTGCCCGCGTAGACCCGGTCGTTGCCGCCAAAGGTCCGGATGGTGTTTGCGCCGCTGGTGCCGTGGATAACATCGTGCCCGGATCTGGACCCGTCGACGTTTTCAAAACCACTGATGATGTCGTTGCTGGCCCAGGAGCCGGACACCTCGTTGGTTTGCAGGTTGATGTTCACGCCGTTGAGGCTGTCGTAGTAGCTGATCCGATCGTGTCCAGCGCCGCCATGGAACTGTTCTGCGCCTCCGCCAACAAACACGACATCATCGCCGTCGCCAAGGTGGACAATGTCGGCACCTTTCCCAGAGTGAACTGTATCATTGCCGCTAAGGGTGACGAATACTTCAGCATCATCCGTGCCAAGGAAAAGCTCGTCCGTGTCGTCACCGCGACGGAGCGTGCCGAGGTCCTCCACCGCAAGAGAAACGGTGTAGTTTCCATTGGGATATTGGTAGAATTGATGGCCTCTGTCCGTCCCCAAATGCAGGTAGTAAGTTGTATTTTCGGTTACCGACCATTCATAGGTAACTTGAGTAGATGTTTGCGTGAGTGATGCAGAGGTGAAGGTGCCATCGCTTTGCAGAAGTCTTATTTGCAGCCCGTCCAAAGATGTGTGGTCTGTCAGGTCAATGGTCAAAGTGTAGGTCGCTGCCGCGCTGACATCGATCTCAAAAAGGTCTTTGTCCTGAAAAAACGCGATATTGCCACCAATTTCATCGCCGTTCTGAAGTTCGGTGGCTTGGGATTGCAAGGCGCTGTGATCATCCGTCCCGACCCGTTCAACGGTATAGGAGTAGGTTGCACCATAAGATTGGTACACCGCGCGAAGTGAAAGCTCGATTGGATCGTCGGAGTTCGCAACAAAATACAGTTCACTTTGGCCTGCATAATACCTTGCAACGACGTAGGGGCTACCTGTCTGTTGCAGCCCGACATTGAAAGTGTCTGCGGTGGTATTGAGCGTAACCCGGTACAATCCGTTTGTTTCGGTGTTGATCAGAACTTCGTCTATGTCGTTATCGTACTGGAAAGCCCCTGTGACCACCTCTCCAATGTCAACTGTTCCATCTGAAGGCTGCGCATGCGTTGGGTATTCATCGATGATGGCCTGTACGTGACCGTTGTAGTCCCCAAGATAGGAAAAATAGCCATCGTCGTCCTGGAAGTGTTTGACGGCTATATAATAAGTGCCTGAAGCTTCCGGGCGGAACGTCATAGCAGTAAACGTGGCGTCTCCGGGCTCGAGGACACTTTGGCCGTCACTATTCAAAAGGTCGAGGACCACCCAGCTATAGGGACCATCGTGCAGATCAAAACCAAATCGGTAGAGTTGTCCGGCCTCGAGTTCGACGACGAAGTTGTCGCTGTCTAGGGCGTAGTCGAGCGTTCCCGAAAAATCTGTCCCAAGGCTAATTTCAGTTGCGCCTGCAATGGTATTAGAATGATCGTCTGGCATTGTTGTGTGCTTTTGTTGTGAGAATGGGGTCGAAATTGCGCGAGGCTCGGCAATAGATTGCTTGGCTGAATTGTGCGGATGAATGTGCGGATGCGAGAAAACCGGCCTGCGGTAGGTGCTCAGGGTTTGGATGCCCGGTTAGGCCCGTGCCAAAGGTGAAATAAATGCTGCAGGCAAAAACGCGCCCGTGTAGGCGGTGATGGACCTTTCTTTGTTGGTCACAACCAGCGTGGGTTCTCCACCGCCATGCGCTAGGAGCCATATAGGCCAAAGCGATTGTTGCGATCTTTTCATTACCGCTAAAGGTGTATCAATTTTCCGCAAAACTCAACCAATTTGAGTGAGCTACTTTGCCGTAGGCGAGTGACGTGTGCCTTTTTCCGGCTTACCCATGTCCCGCGGAGAACCGGTGAGGCGAGATGCCATAGGCCTCGCGGAAGCGTTTGGAGAAGTTTCCCGCGGATTCATAGCCGCAGGCGATGGCGACATCGACCACCGGCATGTCGGTCTCGGCCAGCAGAATGCGGGCGCGTTGCAGGCGCAGGTCCTGCAGGAAGCGTTTCGGGGTCGTGTTCAGGTGGGTTTTGAACAGGCGCTCCATCTGGCGGCGGGACACGCCGAGGCTGCGGGCCACTTGATCGAGGTCGATGGACTCTTCGAGGTTTTCCTCAAAATGGGCGATGATCTTGACGAGCTTGTCGTTGCGGTTGCCAATCACGGCGGCGGTCGAGCTTTGCTGGCGGTCGGTTTCCGAGCGTTGTACCGTATGCAGGCACATATTGAGCACGGCGCGGGCGAGGGGGGCACCGTGGCGGTCGTAGATCAGCTTCAGGAACAGATCCATCGCGGCGACGCCACCGCCACAGGTCATGATGCGGTCATCGATGGCGTAGAGCTGCTCCAACGGATCCAGCGTTGGGTATTGCTCCCGGAAGGGCGTAATGTTTTCCCAATGCAGGGTGAAATCCTTACCTTCAAGGATGCCCGCCTTGGCCAGAGTGAACGCGCCGGTGCAGAGCCCGCCAACCCGGCGACCCATGCGCCATTGGTGGCGAATCCAGTCGGCCACTTTGGGGGTGGCCGCGCGCTCAGGTTCCACGCCGGAACAGACAAAGACACAGGCGCTGGCCGGGGTGTCCCCCAAAGGGGCGTCGATACCGATCTCGATGCCGTTGGAGCAGCGCACGTTTTCGCCGGTCTCTGACATGGTGGTCCAGGTATAGAGAATCTGTCCTGTGAGCTGATTGGCGATGCGCAGGGTTTCCACCGCGGAGGTGAAGGCCAGCATTGAAAGATTCGGTTGCAGCGCAAAGACAATGGGATCAGGGGTTTCGACCACATCAACAGCAACGTGGGCAACGCCTTTGGGCACAATTGGATCAGGCATGGGGTGTTCGTTTCCCTTTTTTTGCGGCCACCCTATGAGGAAGTTGGGCGAGACGCAAAGAAAGTTCAAAAAGAGGGCTTGCATGTCCCCGCGCCAAGGTCTAAATCCCCGCCTACCGGGTCGTTAGCTCAGTTGGTAGAGCGCTTCGTTTACACCGAAGATGTCGGGAGTTCGAGCCTCTCACGACCCACCATTCTCCATCTTATAACCCAGATGCGTCTCCTATTGTTCTCTCCAGCGGTTTGTTGGTGGGATGAGGTCGCATCTTTGCTGTGGAAGTGCAAAGCAGCCATGTACTCAGTCCACTTAGGTATTGAGAAAGGTGAAGGAAATTCCTTTTAGTCTCCTTGGGGCTGTTCAGGGCAACGGGCAGCGACCTAAGTGATCGAACCTCAAAAGGTGACTAAATTGAAATACGTTGTGTTGATGGCTGGCGCGCTGATGGCGCTGGCCGCGTGTGATTCTCCTGAGCAAGCCGATGAGAGAGACGCGCTGGTCAAAGAATTGTATGAAACTGGTGGGCGCGAGCACGTGGTGCCGTTTTTGTCTACCTGTGTGG
This sequence comes from Shimia sp. MIT1388, assembly GCF_047124445.1. Classification (GTDB taxonomy): domain Bacteria; phylum Pseudomonadota; class Alphaproteobacteria; order Rhodobacterales; family Rhodobacteraceae; genus Shimia. The sequence goes on from NZ_CP138921.1 coordinate 451,426, forward strand.
ACAGTCTGCGTGCCGGAGCCGTGGATCGTGATGCCTTTATAGCGCTGGGATATGATGTGGGTCAGCGCGAGTTCCGTGATGGCTCGCGCTATATGCATAAAGAGCTTTCGGATTTTGCGTTAGGGAGCGGCATTGTGGTGCTGGACGGCAGGGTTTCGCCGAGCCAGTGCAATTTGAATTCCCATTACTCGCTGTCCGACAAAGCTCTTGAGGAGAATATTGACCATATGATCCGAGTGAAAGGATACTCTGGTAAGGCGAGAAGCGGCGTGTTTGGTGACGGGAAAACCCTGATCCAGATCCGGACATTCACGAAATACCCTGGTCGCGGCTTGGTCAATACTGTCCAGTTAAAACGTTTGAGATAGATTGTTGCTGCTCTGAGGGCGTCTCTTCGTCAGGTGCCCTCTGAGCATCAAGGTCAAAACAGGTTAAGGCCACTGTGATTTCTTCATGAAAGTGTCTTCTTGGGCGAAGTGACCGTATCTGTGTCTCGGAAAGAATGTTGTTGAACCCAAAAAAAGGCGATCCCCGAAGGGACCGCCTGAAATTCCAGTCTGTGGCTGAAATTTAGCCAGCAGTTGCCGGTGCGCAAACCAGAGCGCCGGTGTCTGTGGTCAGCAGGTCGTAGCCAGCCATGCAGCTTGCGTTGCCGCGCTTGTCAAAATCTGGCTGAGCGTAAACCGGAGTTGGCTCTTCTTGCTGAGAACAAGCAGCAAGGGTGATACCGGCAACACACAGGGCAGCATAAAGTGGTTTCATCGGGTTATTCCTTCAAAAGCAATTGAATCGAGTAAGCGCATCTAATCACAAAAAATTCAGCGCGCAAAGCACTCTACGCGGGAGTCTGCCAAAGAAGAAACCCTTGTTGTCAAAGGCCCACAAATGGCTTCTGAAAATTTCTTCGATTTTCTCGCGGATATCCGCTTGACGCGCCCCAGCACTCGGCATAAACCACGCCACACGCTGAACGGCACACGCCAGACAGCAGGTAGTGAGCGGTTGTAGCTCAGTTGGTTAGAGTACCGGCCTGTCACGCCGGGGGTCGCGGGTTCGAGCCCCGTCAACCGCGCCACCACTACCAGCCCAGGTCCTGGGCCCTTCGGGAACGGACATGCCGAAAGGCGAAGATATATGCGCGGTTGTAGCTCAGTTGGTTAGAGTACCGGCCTGTCACGCCGGGGGTCGCGGGTTCGAGCCCCGTCAACCGCGCCACTTCTTCCTCCCCTCAAATGGTGAAGTTGAATTGGTTGCCGCGCAGCATATCTTTGCGCCTTTTGTCGGCTTCAACGAAAAACGCGCCCCGAGAGGCGCGCTTTGTGATTCTGCCTTTTTCCAAAGGGTTAGGATGAAAGAGCCGCCAGGATTCGCGCCCAGGACCGGGTGCCTTTGTGGAAGCTCTCCACGTTGTATTTCTCGTTTGGAGAGTGGATCTGGTCGTCGTCACGGCCAAAGCCGATCAGCATCGAATCCATGTTCAGCATCTCTTTGAAGAAGCCTGCGATTGGGATGGAACCGCCGCAGCCAACATAGGCCGCTGGACGGGGCCACTCATCGCTGAGCGCGACGCGGGCCTTTTCGAAGGCCGGGTCTTCGATGGACATTTGCGAGGCGGTGGAGCCTTTTTCGGAGCGGTATTCAACCGTGAAGCCTTCCGGCAGGCGGCTTTCCAGGTGAGCACGGAAGCTGGCGCGGATTTTGTCCGGGTCTTGCTGTCCGACGAGACGGAAGGACAGTTTAGCGGAGGCTTGAGAGGGCAGCACGGTTTTGAAGCCGTCGCCGGTGTAGCCGCCCCAGACGCCGTTGACGTCACAGGTTGGGCGGGACCAGATTTGTTCTAGCGGGGTGCGGTCTTGCTCGCCTGCAGGAGATTTCAGGCCCACGTCGCCCAGGTAAGTGCCATGGTCGAAGTTCAAGCCTTGCCATTGGGCGCGGATGTCATCGGGCAGTTCTGGCACATCGTCATAGAAGCCATCCAGCGTGACGGCGCCTGTGTCGTCGTGCAGATCTGCGAGGATGCCACTCAGCACGCGGATCGGGTTCATAGCGATACCGCCGTACATGCCGGAGTGCAGATCGCGGCTTGGACCGGTGATGGTGAAATCCTCGGCCAGCAGGCCGCGCAGCATGGTGGTGATCGCAGGCACGGCGCTTTCAAACAGGCCGGTGTCGCAGATCAGGGCGATGTCGCAGCTCAGCTCTTCGGCGTTCTCTTTCAGGAACGGGACAAGGCTTGGGGAGCCGGATTCTTCTTCGCCTTCAAAGAGGAAGGTGATTTTGCACGGCAGGGTGCCGTGTTCTGCCTTCCAGGCGCGGCAGGCTTCGACAAAGGTCATCAACTGGCCCTTGTCATCAGAGGCGCCGCGGGCGCGGATCACCTGACCGGCGTCGGTGTCTTCTAGGGCTGGATCAAAGGGATCGCGGTCCCAAAGCTCCAGCGGGTCGACCGGTTGCACATCATAGTGGCCGTAAAACAGCACGTGCGGGCCGGGGCCGTCAATGTGGCCAACAACCATCGGGTGGCCGGTGGTGGGGCGTTTTTGTGCATCCACACCAAGGCTTTGCAGGTCTTTCACCAGCCAATCGGCGGCGGCATCAACGTCGGCGTCAAACGCAGGGTCGGTGGAGATTGACTTGATGCGGAGCAGATCAAACAGGCGTTCAATCGCCTCTGGCATATTCTGGTCGATGCGGGCGAGAACGGGGTCAAGCGTCATGGAAGCCTCCTTCGGGTGCGACGATTTGCAGGGACCGTATCACCCCAATTCGCACTGTCCAGACTCGCGCTTTCACAGTTTGATCGATATCAATGTGCGAAAGATGTATCATTTGGTAGCAATTGCGGAAAGCGCGACAGAAGACTACAAGAGCGCCAATGCCCAAAGGGGTGTTGCGACGCCGGGTCGCCCGGACCGGGAAGAAGGAAAGCCACTGTGGATTACACTGCGAAGCTAGATAACGCACTCAATCGTCTGCACGACGAGGGGCGCTATCGCACGTTCATTGATATTGAGCGTAAGCAAGGTCATTTCCCCCATGCCACTTGGACCCGCCCCGATGGGGAGCAACAGCCAATCACCGTGTGGTGTGGCAACGACTACCTTGGCATGGGCCAACATCCGGTAGTGCTGGACGCGATGCATGAGGCTGTGGATGCCACAGGCGCAGGCTCTGGTGGGACGCGCAATATCTCCGGCACAACCGTCTATCACAAGCGCCTGGAAGCGGAGATTGCCGACCTGCACGGCAAAGAATCAGCGCTGCTTTTCACCAGCGCCTACATCGCAAATGATGCAACTTTAAGTACTTTGCCAAAACTCTTCCCCGGATTGATCATCTATTCCGACGAGTTGAACCATGCTTCGATGATCGAAGGCGTGCGCCGCAACGGTGGGGCAAAACGTATCTTCAAACACAACGATGTGGCGCATCTGCGGGAGCTTCTGGAAGCGGATGATCCGGCGACGCCAAAGCTGATCGCCTTTGAATCCGTTTACTCGATGGACGGTGATTTTGGCCCGATCGAAGCGATCTGTGATCTGGCCGATGAGTTTGGCGCCTTGACCTACATTGACGAGGTGCACGCGGTTGGCATGTATGGCCCGCGTGGGGGTGGTGTGACCGAGCGCGACAACCTTGCGCATCGTATCGACATCATCAATGGTACCCTCGCCAAAGCCTATGGCGTGATGGGCGGCTACATCGCGGCTTCTGAAAAAATGTGTGACGCGGTAAGGTCTTACGCGCCAGGCTTTATCTTTACAACGTCGTTGCCGCCAGCTGTTGCGGCCGGTGCTGCGGCCTCTGTTGCGCATTTGAAAATCGATCAGGCGCTGCGAGAGCAACACCAGACACAGGCACAGATTCTGAAGCTGCGCCTGAAAGGTCTGGGCCTGCCCATCATCGATCACGGCAGCCATATTGTGCCTGTGATTGTCGGCAATCCTGTCCACACCAAAGTGCTGTCTGACCACCTGTTGGAAGACTACGGCATCTACGTGCAGCCGATCAATTTCCCGACTGTGCCGCGCGGCACAGAGCGGCTGCGGTTCACGCCGTCGCCAGTGCATGGGCCGAAAGAAATTGATGCCCTTGTCGGTGCAATGGACGCCCTCTGGAGCCACTGTGCGCTGAATCGTGCCGATATGGCGGGGTAAAATGACTTCTTAGTGTAGTGGCCCTTGTTTGTGTTATATTCATACCTAACAAGGGGATCGGTTCGAATCGGGGACTTTCAGAACCGGCAATGCAATAAGAGGCCAGTGGGATGATCGGGCGCAGATTCAAGCGCAATACCGAAGCGGTAGACGAAGGCCCGAAAGGGTACGACGACTTTGACGTGCAACTTGGCGACATGATGCGCGGCGAACGAGCGACTATGGGGAAGTCGCTGCTGGATGTGCAACGGGAGTTGCGAATCCGGGCGAGTTACATCGCAGCCATCGAAAATTGCGATCCCTCTGCTTTTGAAACGCCAGGATTTATTGCCGGGTATGTGCGCTCTTACGCGCGGTATCTGAATATGGACCCGGAAGTGGCGTTTGAGATTTTCTGCGCCGAAAGTGGGTTTTCCACGGCGCACGGCATGTCCGCTGAGGCCTCCGGCACGCGCAAGACAGAGACCATTGCGCCGGCGATGACGGGCAATGATCCGTTCTCCTCGTCCAACACACCGTTTACACCAGTGCAGGAATCACTGCTATCGCGTGTTGAGATGCGTGCGGTGGGGTCCTCGTTGGTGTTGGTCGCGCTGATTGCCGGGATTGGCTACGGCGGCTGGTCGGTTCTCAATGAAATTCAACGGGTTACTCTGGCGCCGGTGGAGCAGTCTCCAGTGGTTCTGAGCGACCTCGACCCGCTGGATGGGGCCGGGCGCGCACCTGTGTCCACGGATGCGGATGGCGCGACCACAGAGGTGGCCACTGCCGGGGCGGGCGTGTTTGCGCCGTCTGAGGCGTTGGATCGCTTGTATCGCCCACAGGCGCTGGATGTGCCTGTACTGGTGGCGCGCGATGCGCCGATTTCTCAGTTGAACCCAAACAACATCGGTGTGTTCACACCGGAGATCCCCGCGGCTGTGGCGATGGCCACGCCGGTAGAGGACAAACTGCCTGTGCCCAAGGTGGTTGAGGACGATGCGCCAGAACTGGTGCTGATGGCGGTGCGGCCTGCGTGGGTGCGGGTACGTGCAGCGGATGGCTCTGTTTTGTTTGAGAAAATTCTCGACGCGGGTGAGGAATATGTTCTACCTGCGACGGAAGAGCCGCCAACGCTGCGCGCCGGCATGTCCGGCTCGGTGTACTTCAAGGTGAACGGCGAGCTGTATGGTCCGGCGGGCGAAGGGACGGGCACGGTGCGCAACCTCGCGCTGGCAACGGACTCGCTCAAAGAGAGCTTTGCGGTGGCAGATCTGAACGATGATCCGGAACTGGCAAAGATCGTGGCCTTGGCAGCGGCACAGAACGTGGTCGTCGCGGACGAGTGATCCAGCCTTCCTAAAGAAGACATCGAGATTCAAGGTTTTAGGAGAGCGCCCACGGGGCGCTCTTTTGCTGTGCAGCATCGCGCATTGCCCCTGTTCCCAGAAGGGATTAGACAGGCTTCAAACCCATCTCTGCTGTGGTGAAAGGTCTTGATATGTCGATGAATCACATCCGTCCGTGGCGCAATATCGAGCGACGCAAATCCCGCCAGATCATGGTGGGCAATGTGCCTGTGGGCGGTGATGCGCCAATCGCGGTGCAGACCATGACCAACACGGACAGCGGCGATGTGAAAGCCACGCTGGGGCAAGTGCTGGCGGCGGCAGAAGCGGGGGCGGACATTGTGCGCATCTCAGCGCCGGATGTGGCCGCCACTAAGGCGCTGAAAGAAATCACAAAAGAGAGCCCGGTTCCGATCGTGGCCGACATTCATTTCCACTACAAACGCGCGATTGAAGCGGCGGAGGCCGGGGCGGCGTGTTTGCGGATCAATCCGGGCAATATCGGGGACGAGAAGCGGGTCAAGGAAGTGATCAAGGCGGCCAAGGATCACGGCTGCTCAATCCGCATCGGTGTGAATGGCGGCAGCTTGGAAAAGCACCTGTTGGATAAGTACGGCGAGCCATGCCCCGACGCGATGGTGGAGAGTGGTCTCGACCACATTAAGATACTGCAAGATAACGATTTTCACGAGTTCAAGATTTCCGTGAAAGCGTCCGATGTCTTCATGTCAGCAGCCGCCTATCAGATCCTTGCGGATGCCACCGATGCGCCGATCCACCTTGGGATTACCGAAGCCGGCGGCTTTGTCAGCGGGACCATCAAATCGGCGATTGGCCTTGGTCAGCTGCTGTGGATGGGCATTGGCGACACGCTGCGGGTGAGCCTGAGTGCCGATCCGGTGGAAGAGGTGAAGGTGGGCTTTGAGATCCTCAAGAGCCTTGGTCTGCGGCATCGTGGGGTGAACATCATCAGCTGCCCAAGCTGTGCGCGTCAGGGATTTGACGTGATTAAGACCGTGGAAACATTGGAAGAAAGGCTCGCGCACATTCATACGCCGATGAGCCTGTCGATCATTGGTTGTGTGGTGAACGGGCCGGGAGAGGCGCTTATGACCGATATCGGGTTCACTGGCGGGGGCGCTGGGTCCGGCATGGTGTATCTGGCGGGCAAGCAGAGCCACAAGATGTCCAATGAGGCGATGGTGGAGCACATCGTTGAGGAAGTGGAAAAGAAAGCGGCGGAGATTGAGGCTGCAAAAGCCGCAGAAGCGGCGGAGTGATCCCCTTTCTCTAACGACTCAAAGATTAACGGCCCTCAGGGGCCGTTTTTTACGTCGGTATTCTGTCGGTATCGCGGCTGTATTGCGGAGGTGCCGGTTTTCGAAACGGGTTGATTAAGCCAGCGTGCGCTGCGCAACGGGCGCGGAACGCAAAACACCGCAACGGGGAGCGCTGCGGTGTTAGACTGTTTGGTTGGCGGAAGGCTTAGCCGCGTTTGTCTTTCACAATCGCCTGCATGCCTTTGAGCGGCACGTAGCCGCGCACCATTTCGTCGTGGAAGACAAAGCTTGGCGTGCCGGTGATGTTCAGATCACGGGCGAGGGCGCGGGTGGTGGCGATTTCCTTTTCCACTTCCGGCGCGTCCATGTGATCCAGGATCATGTCCGCATCAAAACCGAGGCCTTTGGCCACTTTGCGCAAGGACTTTTCGTTCACGTCGCCGCGCATCTTGATCAACGTGTCGGCGGTCAGCTTGTAGGCGTCGTCGCCCATTTTTTGTTTCACAGAGATGGCAAAGCGAGAGCTGAGGTCGCTGGCTTCGCCGAGGATCGGATACTCCTTCACGATGAAGCGGATGTTGCCGTCAGATTTGATCAACTCGGCCACTTCGTCATGGGCTTTACGGCAGTAGCCGCAGCGGTAGTCGACAAATTCCACGATGGTGATGTCGCCTTCCAGATTGCCGCCGACGTAGCTGTAGCCGTCGTCAAACAGGCGGTCGGCGTTGGCGGTTACCAGATCAAAGTCGGCGGTGGCCTGCGCGGCGGCGCTGCGCTCTTCCAAAACAGCCACGGCTTCCATGATGACTTCTGGGTTCTCCAACAGGTAGGCGCGGACTTCGGCACGGAAGGCTGCGCGTTCTGCATCTGACAATTTGTCGATGTCAAAGGCCAGAGCGGGGGCGGCGGCCAGTGTGAGAGCCAGCGCGCTGCTGGCCAGTTTGGTTTTCAATGTGCTCATGGGGTTTTCCTCATTTCTTGTCTTTGCGGCGCTTGGCAGCGCGGGCGATGTCGTCTGCCCGATTAAATGCGCTGGAGCCTTGGGGAAGGCGGGCCATGGCGCGGCGGGCGTGGATTTCTGCGTCGTCCAGTCGGTTGGCGAGCGCATAGCGTTCGGCGGCCAGAAGGGAGGCCATGCCGTGTTGATTTGTTTGCGCGTAGGCGGAGCCCAGGTCGCGCAGGACCCGCGCGTCGCGGAAATCACGGGCGCGGGCGGCTTCGAGAAATTGCAGGGCTTCTTTGGGGCGGTTCACGGTCAGAAGGGCGCGCCCTAGGCCGCCAAGGATGAGCGCGTTGCCAGGGGCAAGCTCGTCGGCTTTCTTATAGGCGGTGACGGCGTTTTGGAATTGACGGCTTTCCAGCAGGATTTGGGCCTTGAGTTCGTAATAGTAGGCGTCGTCAGGGCGGGCGGCGAGGGCCTGGTCGATGTGGGAGATCGCCTTGGCGGTGTTTTGCTGGCGGTGGTAGGCCACGGCAAGGCGCATGTGGCGCACGTCTTCGGCTTTGCTTTCCTGATAGCGTGACAGGGTCCATTTGGTGGGGCGGATGAAGGCGGTGGTTTTGCCGCGCGCGCGGTCGTACCAATAGTCGAGTTCCGGGTTGGGTTTGGCATTGCCCGCATAGGCCGCCACAAAGCCTTCCGCCGCGCGTAGGCGGTCCCGGGTCAAGGGATGGGTGCGCATATAGGGATCTTGGCGCGAGACCGAGAGCAACTCTTGCCCTTCAAACAGGCGGTGCACAGCCAACGTGCCAGACGGGTCGATGCCCGCGCGGGCGAGGTAGCGGATGCCGGATTGGTCGGCAGAGGACTCTTCTGCACGGGTGTGGGCGAGAAACTGTCGCAGGGCGGAGCTTTGTGTGCCAAAGGCGAGGGCGGCGCCCACATCGCCGCGCCCGGTGGCGGCGGCAGTTGCCAAGGCGAGCGCCAGACCGAGGCCTGATGCGGTGCGGGCCGAATCAAGGTTGGCCATGCGCCGTGCGATGTGGCCGTTCGCGATATGAGCGGCTTCGTGGGCGATCACCGATTGCAGCATCTCGGGCGTGTTCATGCGCATGATCATGCCGGAGTTGATGAAGATGTGGCCGTGGTCGATGACAAAGGCGTTTAAGCGCTGATCGTCCACCATCAGGATTTTGATATTGCCGCCCAGCCCTGCGGCATAAAGCACCGGGGCGGCCATACGTTGCAGAGCGTGCTCGATGTCGGGATCACGCAGCAAAGACACGGCGTTGGCGGCGGTTGAGGAGATCACAAGCGCAAGCGCCGTCAGCAGCGTGACGACGCGGGCGCGCAAAGCGGTGATTGACGGCGCCGTCATTTCGCGGTGAAACCTCATGAGCGACAATAGGAACGAATTTGATGCGGACTTCAAGGCGTGGGGCGGTTGATCCCTTTATTGTGATGGATGTGATGGAAGCGGCGCGTCAGGCCGAGGCGGACGGCCGCCACATCATCCATATGGAAGTGGGCCAGCCGGGCACGGCGGCCCCAGAAGGCGCGCGCAAGGCGCTGACCGAGGCGATGGCGGAAGACGCCATGGGCTATACGGTGGCCTTGGGCTTGCCAGCCCTGCGGGCACGGATCGCGCAGCTGTATGGCGAGTGGTACAATGTGGATCTGGATCCGGCGCGGGTGATTGTCACGCCGGGCTCGTCAGGCGCGTTTTTGCTGGCGTTTTCTGCGTTGTTTGATGCGGGCGAACGGGTGGCGATTGGCGCGCCAGGTTATCCCAGCTATCGCCAGATTTTGAAGGCGCTGAGCCTGCAGCCGCTGGACGTGCAGACCGCGCCGGAGAACCGGTTGCAGCCGGTGCCGGATGATCTGCGCACGCTGGATTTTGAGGGGCTGATGGTTGCCTCGCCAGCGAACCCCACGGGCACGATGCTCGATAGTGGGGCGATGGGGGCGTTGATTGATCTGTGCCGGGAGAAGGATGCGGCCTTTATCAGCGACGAGATTTACCACGGTATTGAATATGAGGCGAAGGCGGTCACGGCGCTGGAACTCACCGATGAATGCTATGTGATCAACAGCTTCTCGAAATACTTCAGCATGACCGGCTGGCGTGTGGGCTGGATGGTTGTGCCCGACGATCACGTGCGCAAGATCGAGCGACTGGCGCAGAACATGTTCATTTGCGCGAGCCATGCCAGCCAGGTGGCGGCCTTGGCGGCGATGGACTGCCGTGAGGAGCTTGAGGCCAATATGGCGGTGTATCGCGCCAATCGGGCTTTGATGGCGGAGGGCTTGCCAAAGGCGGGTTTCACGCAGTTTGCGCCGCCGGATGGGGCGTTTTACTTTTATGTGGATGTGAGCGCCTTCACTCAGGACAGCCGGGCCTTTGCACGGGAGCTGTTGGAGGAAGCGGGTGTGGCGGCGACCCCGGGGTTGGATTTTGATCCGGTGCGGGGTCATCAAACGCTGCGGTTCTCCTATGCGCGCAGCACGGCGGACATTGAAGAAGGTCTGGCGCGGCTGAAGATGTTCATGGCCGCGCGTGGGTTTGTCTAAGGCGTAAGGGTGTCGGGGGCCTTGCCCCCGTCGCCATTTGGCGACTCCCCCAGGATATTTGGCGACTGTGAAAGCGCGGCGTGGCGAAGCGAGGCGGGCTGTTGTATCGTGTCGCCAAAGAAGACGCGCAACAGCGGGCAGGGCGGCAGCATGGGCAGAGTGTTTTGGGCATTTATTATGATGGTTTGGGCCAGCGTGGCCAGCGCGCAGGAGCAGGGGTTTTCGGCGCTGGCGCGATTGGATCGTGCGGAAAGCGGCCTGTCTGAGGGCTGGCGTGGGGCGGCGGAGCTTAAGCTGAGCCTGTCGCAAGGCGTGCCCTGGCGGGTGTTCACATTGGACGCGCCGCGCCGGGTGGTATTGGATTTCAAAGAGATTGACTGGGAAGACCTAAGCGCAGACGAGTTGGGCTCGGTGGAGGGTATTGAGGCGGTGCGGTTTGGCGCTTATCGGCCGGGCTGGAGCCGGATGGTTCTTGATCTGGCGCGCCCCTTTGCGGTGGAGAGCGCGGGCATGGTGGTCGAAGAGGCCACGGGAAAAGCACGGCTGGAGCTGGTGTTGGCGCCAAGTGATGCGCTGGGTTTTGCCAAGACAGCGGGCGCGCCACATGATCCGCGCTGGGATTTGCCGGTGCCAGCGGACACCACGGCGATTGCGCGCGAAGCCAAGCCGGACTGGGCACCCACGGTTGTGGTGATTGACCCGGGCCATGGCGGGATTGATCCGGGGGCCGAGCGGGACGGGGCGCAAGAGAAAGACCTGATGCTGCTGTTTGCGCGGGAGCTGCGGGATGTGCTGCGTCGTGCGGGCGGGTTTGAGGTGGTGTTGACCCGCGATGAGGATGCCTTTGTGTCGCTGGAAGGGCGCGTGGCAATTGCCCATCAGGCACAGGCGGATGTGTTTTTGTCTTTGCATGCGGACAGCTTGAGCCAGGGCAATGCCAAAGGTGCGACGATTTACACGCTGTCGGAAGAGGCCAGTGATGCAGCCTCTGCGCTCTTGGCGGAGCGTCATGATCGGGCGGATATTCTGTCCGGCGTCGACCTGTCCGGCGCAGATGACGAGGTGACGGACGTGTTGCTGGATTTGGCGCGGCTGGAAACCGAGCCGCGCACGATGATGTTGGCAGAGACGCTGGTGGGGGAACTCAAGAAAACCACCGTAAGGTTGAATCGCAAGCCGTTGAGAACCGGCGGGTTTTCGGTGTTGAAGGCGGCGGACGTGCCGTCGGTTCTGGTGGAGCTTGGGTTTATGTCGAGCCAGCAGGATCTGGCCAATTTGCAGGACGCGGGTTGGCGCGCGGCGATGGCGGCTGGGCTACGCGACGGGTTGCTGGCCTGGGTGGTTGAGGACAAAGCCGCACGCGCTTTGGTGCGGCAATAAGCGGAGCGTTGCTGGTTTTGGCCTGGTGGCGGGAAACCGCTTTCCTTTGAGCGGCGAAGTTTGTCGAGTGTGCCGCAATTGGCAGGCACCGAGGGCGGACAACTATGCAGGAGACAGACGGGTTTCACGGGGCCAAGCTGGCGCTTTTGACCGGGGATCGCTTGGTGTCGATCCTGCGCGACAAGGACCCAGAGATTCCCTATCCGGACATGTGGGATTTGCCCGGTGGTGGACGGGAAGCGGATGAGAGCCCGGAAGCCTGTGTGTTGCGCGAACTCAAGGAAGAGCTGTCACTTACGTTGAGTGAGGCGGACCTGCTCTGGAAGCGTCAGTATGTCTCTGATCTGGACGGCAAAAGCGCCACCTGGTTTTTTGTCGCCGAGGTGCCGGAGTTGGACATCAACCGCATTCGACTGGGCGCGGAAGGGCAGGCCTGGCGGATGTGGGATGTGGCGCGGTTTTTGCGGATGAGCAATGTGGTGCCCATGATGCAGGCGCGCCTGACAGACTACCTGGCGGAGCGGGAGGTGGCTTAGGTCGTTGCCTCAGATTTGGGCGGGCGCACGCGCATGAAGCCCAGAGTGCGACCGCTGCTGGTCGCAGGGTCATAAGTCAGGCCAGAGCGGGACATGCAGTCGACCATGTGTTTCAGCACATGTTTGGGGTATTTGGCCATGTGGATTTCCATCACCACATGACGCACGCATTTGGGCCAGTCCTGCTCAAACAGGTGCTGTTCCGCGCCTTCGACATCCATCATCACGAAGTCCGGTTGCACTATGGCCAACAGGTCGCTGATGCGGGTGGCAGGGACTTCGACCATGTCTTTTTCGCTGCGCCCGTCGGCAACCAATCCGCCGCCCCAGAAAAGCGCGCCCGCGCGAAATGCCACGGTCTCTTCGTGGTGCGCGTCGCCGACCACCGCAGCGTGCCAGAGGTTCACGCCGTCCTGGCCGTTTCGCGCGAGGGTGTCGCGAATTTGGTCGAGCATTTGCGGGTTGGCTTCGAGGCTGGTGACGTTTTCTGCCCCGGCGGCCTGCGCACAGATGGTGGTGACATAGCCAAGACCTGCGCCAATCTCGAGGACCTTCCAACCGGGTTTGATGCGTTTGAGGGCCGCTGTGCTTTCCCGCCCTTCATAGTCTCCAGAGGCGAGTTTGGCCTCGATCTTGGTATGTTTGAGCCAGTCGGGCAGGCCCACTTTGACGCCTTTGAGAGTGTATTCGGTCATCAGGGGCCTGTCTTTGCGGGTTTAGGTGGTCCGGCGCACTGAACCATTGTCGCGGCTGAGGTGCAAGGCAATGGCGGGGTGGGGCAGATGGGGGCGCGGGTCAACAAATATGACATTAAGTGACACCATAGGCCCTAGGAGAAACAGGCAAACACTTTTTGAGGATTTTGAGATGTCTGACACACAGGCCCCAACGCTGACCCTGTATTTCGCCCCGCGCACTCGCTCTTTTGCGGCGCTTTGGCTGTTGGAGGAACTGGGCGAGCCGTACCAGTTGGAGAGCTTTGATTTTGCCACCGGCCGACACAAGCAGGCAGATTATCTGTCGTTGAATCCGATGGGGAAAGTGCCGTTGGTGGTAGATGGCGAGACGCCGGTGCCGGAGATTGGCGCGATGGCGATTTATCTGGCGGATCGCTATGCGGCGGCGGGGCTGGCGCCTGCGGCGACGGACGCGGCACGAGCCGAGTACCTCCGCTGGATGTTCTTTGCCAGTGCGATCATGGAGCCTGCTTATGCCCAGAAGCTGTTTGAGTGGGAAGTGTCGCCGTCGACTGTGGCCTGGGGCTCGTTTGAGCAGATGATGGAAGTGCTGGCTGACGGTTTGGCAGAGGGGCCATGGTTGTTGGGGGAGACGTTTACAGCGGCGGATGTGGCCGTGGGGAACAATCTGGTCTTTGGGCAGATGATTGGGCTGATCCCACAGGACGGGCCCATTGGAGAGTATCTGGCCCGCCTGAAGACACGCGCGGCGTTTCAGCGGGCGGAAGCGATTGAGCTGCGGGAGGGGGAGCGATTCCCGGTGGCTGCGGAGTAGATCAAACGACCAAATAGTTTGAAGGTTGGGCGGCGCCGTGTGTGTCGCCCTTATTTTGTTGAGAGGTCGGACATTGGGGTGCTCGCCTTTTTCAGCATTGACAATATACATGTCAATTTGACATCAATAATGACATGGAAAAGATTGATCGCTTATATCATCTGGTTTGGATGTCGCGGCCCCTGATGCAGGTTGCAGAACTGGCTGTGGAACAAGGACTTGAAGGGACTGGCCTGACGGTGCGGATGCGGGCTGTGCTGGAGGTCTTGCGGGAGCAGGGCGCACTTTCGGTACCGGAGATTGCCCGCAAATTGGAAATTCAGCGGCAGTACGTGCAAGTCATGGTCAATGAGACTTTGGCGGAAGGGCTTACGGAACAGCGCCCCAATCCACGTCACAAGAGATCGTCCCTTTTGGCACTGACCGACAAGGGGCAGGCGTTGATTGACGCGGCGGTTGCGCGGGAGCGGGTGTTGCTTGAGGCCATAGGCGACGGGTTTGAGGAACAGGAGATTGCCACGGCTTTGGATGTGGTGCGGCGATTGACAGAGAGCCTAAAGGGCAAAACGGGTGGTGAAGTATGAGTGTTGTATATGTGGTGGTCGTGGCGCTGGTGGCGGGCTTCTTGTGGTTGGTTGCCGGTGTGGTGCGGATTGGCGCGGTGAGCCGCGGCGCGCGGATTGATGGGCGAGGTGGTGAAGCGTTGCTGTTGGTCGACCTGCAATCGGTGTTTTGGAACGAGGGGCCGTATTCGGATGCGGCGAAGACAGAGGCAGCGGCCGTTATCCGAGCAGAAGTCGCGGCGGCCAAAGCCAACGGCTGGCCGGTGATTGCACTGCGGCAAGAGTGGTCTTTGCCTGCGACCAAGGTGATTGCGCGGCTGACGATGAAGGGGCAGGCGGTTGCCGGAACTTCTGGCACCGAAATGGCTGCGCCCTTTGAGGGGCTTGCGGATCATGAGGTGGTCAAGCGGGTGCAGGACGGGTTTGAAACCGGCGCGCTGGATGCTTTGTTGGCGGAACTGAACGTTGGCGCGGTGCGGATTGTTGGTTTGGACTACAACTATTGCGTGGCTAAAACCGCACTGGCGGCTGCGCAGCGTGGCTATGGCGTGACCGTAGCTGAACCGGGTGTTCTGGCGGCGCAGGACTCCGCCAAAGCGCGGGCGGATCTGCTTCAGAACGGTGTCGCGCTGGTGTGAAGGCCGCATTTGGACGGCAAAACCACGCGCAACCTAGCGGGATCGCAGCAAGGTGTTTTGACCCCGCCCAAGCCCACCTATATAGAGGGGCTTTGAGACGCGACTTCAGAAGGCCTCCAGCGTGATACGATTCATCCTCTCGTTCTTCGGGACCATTTTTACGTTTGTGACCATGGGGATTGCCGTGGTGGCGCTCTCTATTGGGGCGGTGTTCTGGATTTATGGGCAGGAGCTGCCCAGCCATGAGAGCCTGGCGCAATATAAGCCGCCGACGATCAGCCGGATCTATTCCGGTGAGGGGCATATCATTGACGAATTTGCCAAAGAACGCCGTCTGTTTGTGCCAGCGGATGAGATTCCGGAGCTGGTGAAAGAGGCGTTTATTTCGGCCGAAGACAAGAACTTCTACACGCACTCCGGTTATGACGCGCGCGGTATCGCGGCGGCGGCTGTGGAGGCGGTGCAGTCGCGGGGCTCCAACGTGCGCGGGGCGTCGACGATCACGCAGCAGGTGATGAAGAACTTCCTGCTCTCCGGTGATCGGAAAATTGAACGTAAAATCAAAGAGATCATCCTGGCGACGCGGGTGGAGGACACGCTGTCCAAGGATCAGATCCTTGAGCTTTATATGAACGAGATTTTCCTCGGTCAGAACTCTTATGGGGTCGCGGCGGCGGCTCAGACCTATTTCAACAAGACGTTGGAAGAACTGGCCCCGCATGAGGCGGCGACACTGGCGTCTATGCCAAAGGCGCCGGGCAAGTTTCACCCTGTGCGCAACATGGACCGCGTCCTGGCACGGCGGAACTTTGTGCTCAAGGAGATGGCTGAGAACGGCGTGATCACGCAGGCGGTTTATGAAAGCGAGCGTGAGCTGCCGCTGAAGTCTGTTCAGAACGGCGATTATGAGAGCTATAAGACCGAGCGTCCGCCGCGGGATTACTTCACCGACGAAATTCGCCGTCAGTTGAGCCGTGATTTTGGTGAAGACGAGTTCTTCTCCGGCGGCATGGCGGTGCGGTCTACCGAAGATCCGGAGATGCAGGATGTGGCGGCGCGGGCACTGCGTCGGGCCTTGGAGAAATATGACCGTTCGCGCGGTGTGTGGCGTGGCACGGGGCAGGTTCTGCCGGATGAGGTGCTGGGCGATGAAGCGGCGTGGCGCGAGGCGCTGAGCGCGGTTGAGATCCCGCGTGATGTGGATCTGGAAGGCCAGTGGCATCCGGCGGTGGTGCTCGAAGTGGGCAAGAATGACGCGCGCGTTGGCATTGAAGGTGTCGACGAGGATGACGATGGTCATTGGATTCCAGCCAAAGACGCGCAATGGGCGCGCAAGCGGTTGGAAGACGGTAATTTGGCGCGCAAGGCCAAGGTGGCGGGTGATCTGGTCTCCAAAGGCGACGTGGTGCTGGTCCGGGCGATGACCAAGGACAGCGACGGCAGCTTTGTCCGCTGGACGCTGCGGCAGGTGCCTGAGGTGCAGGGCGGTTTCATGGCGATGGACGTGAACAACGGCCGTGTGATCGCGATGCAGGGGGGCTTCAGCTATCAGGACACGGTGTTCAACCGTGCCACGCAGGCGAAACGCCAGCCGGGGTCGAGCTTTAAGCCGTTTGTCTATGCCTCGGCGTTGGACAGTGGCTATAGCCCAGCGACCATCGTGATTGACGCGCCGATTGAGATCAACACGCCCCAAGGTGTGTGGCGCCCAAAGAACTCGACCAACAAATTCTACGGCCCAACCCCGCTGCGGACCGGCATTGAAATGAGCCGGAACCTGATGACCATTCGTTTGGCGCAGGAAGTTGGGATGGAGACCGTGGCCCGCTATGCAGAGCGGTTTGGGGTCTATGACAACATGGGCGCGTTCCTGGCGAACTCGCTTGGTGCGGATGAGACCACGCTCTATCAGATGGTTGCGGCCTATGCGATGTTTGCCAACGGCGGCGAGCGCGTGGAGCCAACGCTGGTGGACCGCGTACAGGATCGCTACGGCAAGACGATCTATCGTCATGACCAGCGGGAATGTACCGACTGTCTCGACCCAAGTGTGCCAGAGAGCCGGGGGCCACGCATTGTTACTAACCGTGAGCGGGTGATGGATGCGATCACCGCCTATCAGCTGACTTCGATGATGCAGGGCGTTGTGACACGCGGGACAGCGTCCAGCCAGATCAACCTGCCGGTGCCGGTTGCGGGTAAGACCGGGACCACCAATGAAGCCAAAGACGTATGGTTTGTGGGCTTCACCAGCAACATCGTGGCAGGCTGTTACATCGGGCATGACCGTCCCCGTCCTTTGGGGCGCGGCACCTATGGGGGCACCACCTGTGGTCCGGTGTTCCAGGAGTTCATGAAAGAGGCGATCAAGAAATACGGTGGCGGGAAATTCCGCGTGCCACCGGGTGGCCACTTCATTAAGATTGATCGCTACACCGGTGCGCGTCTGGACAATGATGCCAGCGGTGCCAGCGTGGTGGCAGAGTATTTCCGGGATGGCGAAGAGCCAATCTTTGGTATCGCCTATGACGGTGGTTTTGCCATGGGCAGTAACCTGCCGCTGGTGGAAGAAGTGGCCTCGTCGCGTGGCCGCCAGGTGACCACCTCGTCGGGCGGCACCGGGGTTGTGGGACCAAAGGCGGACTTTGGCACGGTCAGCTCTGGTGGGTTGTACTAGGGTGATCCGCCACAGCGTAGAGATGCAATTGGAACGGAGGTCCGCGCGGCCTCCGTTTTTTCTTGTGCAGATTGTCGCAGAAGGGGGGTGTCTGAGGGTGGATTAACGGAGGGGCAACACTTGGCTCCTATGCAGGCGCAGCAATTTGCAGCCTAACAAGGACTCCTCCAATGAAAAAAACCGCTTTTGCCGTTGTGGCCGCGCTGGCCGCGACGCCTGTTGTGGCCAACGAGTATGAACCTGCCATGGCAGCGTTCCTGAATGACAACATCCGCACCTGGGCACAGGATCCGATTCTGGTGTCTGCGATCAAAGCGCAGAACGAAGTGACCGCCGGATACGATCAGGCGACCATCGACCAGATGGACACCACCTGGCGCGCGGAAGTGGGCGCGGCTGCGACCCCAACCATCACACCGGTGATTGAAAACGCCGCGGCGGATTTCCTGCGGGCGCAGGTTGAGGCCTCCGTAGGTCAGATCACCGAGATTGCCCTGATGGATTCGGTTGGTCTGAACGTGGCGCTATCGGGTGTGAACTCCGATATGTGGCAGGGTGACGAAGCCAAATACCAGCAGACCTATAGCGTGGGACCGGATGCCTATCACTTCAGCGAAGTGGAACTGGACGACTCCACCCGTACCTATCAGGTGCAGATTTCGATGACCATTGTGGACCCGGACACCGGTGCCGGCATTGGCGCGATCACCGTTGGCGTGGACGCAGAAACCCTCGAATAATTGCTGTGCGATCCCCTTGCGGGATCGCACTCTTTTCAGGAGTAGATCATGAAACTGTTTTCGCCGGTTCTGGCGCTGTTTGATAAACTGTCTGTGTTTTTGAAAGCCACCTTGTTGATTGTGGGCACCACATTGATTGTGGCAACGATGCTGACTGTGGATTCCCAGCGTCAGGTGACCAAGTCGATCAAAAACGGTCTGTTGCAGCTGGCCACCGAGATGACCAGTTCCACCGCGGCCAATGCCAGCGGTGCCATCCGTTTTGGCGACACCGAGTCCCTGCAGACCATTCTGGACACCACTTTGGCGCGGGCGGACGGGCAGGCGCTTTATGCGGTGGCCTTCAACAAAGCGGGGGAGGCCATTGGAACCTCTGGTGCCAAGCCAAGTGAGGCCGGTTCCGAGGTTGAGGCGCTGGCCAAGAAAGCGCTGCAGAGCGGGGCGGCCGCACGGTCCGAGAACGGCTATGTGATGGCGGAACCAGCGCGCAGCGGAAAAGACGGCAGCAAGATTGCCGGCTCCGTGGCGATCATCTGGTCTCCGGATCAGGCCCTGGCGCAGGCGCAGGCGGCGAATATGCTGTCGATTGCCACCGCCGGTGTGGTGTTCCTGGTGATGTGTACGTTGTGCGCCTGGGTGATCCGTACCGTGGTGTCGCATCCGTTGCAGGATGTACGCGAAGTGGTGCGCGACATTGCCGAAGGGCGTTATGACACGCCGGCAAAACACGTAGAGCGCGGAGACGAGATTGGTGGGATTTCCCGTACGGTTGAAGGCCTGAAGGTGCAGCTTGCCGAAGCCCATGAAGTGGAGCAGGAGCAGAAGCTGGCCCAACAGGAGCAGGACCGCGTGGTTGAGGCGCTAACAGCGGCGTTGCAGCGCTTGGCCGAAGGTGACCTGACCCATCCGATCGAACAGCGCTTCTCTGCCGGCTATGAGCCGCTGCGGGAGAACTACAACAACACGTTGGTCACGCTGGTGTCGATTATGCAGGCCGTTGTGGAAAACTCACATCGGATTCAGGCCAGCTCGAAGGAGATTGGTGAGTCCTCGACCTCACTGGCAACCCGCACTGAAAGTCAGGCTTCCACGCTGGAGCAAACCGCTCATGCGATGGAAGAGTTGACGGCAAGTGTGAGCGCGGCCGCCGAAGGCGCCAAAGATGTGGAAACCATCGTGGCAGGCACCAAGCAGACCGTGCAGTCCAGCGGCGACGTGGTGAAACAGGCTGTGGATGCGATGTCGTTGATTCAGGCGTCGTCAGACAAAATTTCGCAGATCATCTCGGTGATTGACGACATCTCGTTCCAGACCAACCTGCTGGCGCTGAACGCCGGTGTGGAAGCGGCAAGGGCTGGGGACGCGGGGCGTGGCTTTGCGGTTGTGGCCTCAGAGGTGCGCGCTTTGGCGCAGCGGTCGTCTGAGTCAGCGTCTGAGATCAAAGAGCTGATCAACGAAAGCGCAACCCATGTGGATGAGGGCGTGACGCTTGTGGGCCGGACCGGTGACGAGTTGACCAAGATCATCAGCGGTGTGGCGACAGTGTCCGAGCACATCAGCGGCATTGCTGACGGCGCAGCGCGTCAGGCGGACACCCTGAGCGGGATCAACCGTGGTGTGGCGGAGCTGGACCGTGTGACCCAGCAAAACGCCGCCATGGTGGAAGAGACCGCCGCCGCCAGCACCGTGCTGCATAGCGACGCCAGCGAATTGGCCGGTCAGGTGTCGGTGTTCAAGGTGACCCCGGAAGGCGCGGCACGCCGGGCGGCATAGGCACGCGGCAGTCTGCTGAACAGGCTTAAAAACTTTGGAACGCACGGCCGGGCAGAGCGCTTGGCCGTGCGTCGTCACTTGCGGGGCAGGCGGGGCTGCGCTATCACGCTGATCTGAACCCATAAGAAGGTCTTTTTCCATGCGCGCTGAAGCTCAGAACACCGTTACAGAGATCGAAAAATCCCTGACCCTGTTGCGCCAGCGCATGGATTGGGAAACCGCGGCCTATCGTCTGGAAGAGTTCAACGCGCGGGTGGAAGACCCGAACCTGTGGGATGACGCCGCAGCGGCGCAGAAACTGATGCGCGAGCGTCAGACTTTGGTCGATGCGATGGACAATGTGACTGCGATTGAGACCGAACTGTCCGACAACATCGAGCTGATTGAATTGGGTGAGATGGAAGAGGATGATGAGGTTGTGGCCGAGGCCGAAGAGGCCTTGAAATCGCTGGCGGTCAAAGCAGCGGAGAAAGAGTTGGAAGCGCTGCTGGATGGTGAGGCGGACGGCAATGACACCTTCCTGGAAATCAACTCTGGCGCGGGCGGCACGGAGAGCTGTGACTGGGCCAGCATGCTGGCGCGGATGTATGTGCGCTGGGCCGAGAAGAAAGGCTATAAGGTTGAGCTTCAGGCCGAGAGCGCGGGCGAAGAGGCGGGCATCAAATCGGCGGCTTATAAGATTTCCGGGCACAATGCCTATGGTTGGTTGAAGTCGGAGAGCGGCGTGCACCGGTTGGTGCGGATTTCGCCGTTTGACAGCGCCGCGAAACGTCACACGTCGTTCACCTCGGTGAAAGTCTATCCAGTGGTGGATGACAACATCGAAATTGAGGTGAACCCGGCGGACATTCGGATTGATACCTACCGGTCCTCCGGCGCCGGTGGTCAGCACGTGAACACCACCGACTCCGCGGTTCGGATCACCCACCACCCTACCGGGATTGTGGTGACCAGCTCCGAGAAATCGCAGCACCAGAACCGCGATATTGCCATGAAAGCGCTGAAGTCGCGGCTGTATCAGATTGAGTTGGACAAGCGCTCTGCTCTGGTGAACGAGGTGCATGAGAACGCCGGTGATGCGGGCTGGGGCAACCAGATCCGCTCTTACGTGTTGCAGCCCTATCAGATGGTGAAAGACCTGCGCACCAGCTATGAGACCAGCGACACCAAAGGGGTGTTGGATGGCGATCTGGACGGTTTGATGGCGGCGACATTGGCGATGGACGTGTCAGGCATGAGCCGCGCGGATGCGCAGTCTGAGGACTAAGGCCGGCTTGGGTTTGAGGGGGCTTTGCCCCCGTCATCGCAGGCGGTGACTCCCCCAGGATATTTGTGGAATGAGAATGTGCAGGCGCGTCACCGAAAGGTGGGGCGTTTTTTTTGTTTGTGCGTGCGCTTGTGTGTTTAACCTGTTCATGATCCTCTGAGGGGGAAGAGGAGCAGGGTATGGCAGAGTTTCTGGATTGGGATGCAGGCAAGCTGGCAGCGGCGTTGCGTGGCGGGGAACTGAGCGCGGAGACCGTGATGGCGGCGACTTTGGCGCGGATTGAGGCACGGAACCCTGAGGTGAACGCGATTGTGGATTTGCGCGAGGCAGAGGTGTTGCTGGCGGAGGCGCAGGCAGCGGATGCGGTGCCGTTTGCCGAGCGCGGTGCGTTGCATGGCATGCCCATTGCGGTGAAAGCGCTTTCCGATGTGAAAGGCATGCGGACAACCGAGGGCAGCCCGTTGTTCGCGGATCGGGTGGCTGAACGTGACAGCACGTTTGTGGCACGGATGCGGGCGGCGGGGGCGATTTTTATTGGCAAGACCAATGTGCCGGAGTTTGGTCTGGGTTCGCACAGTTATAACCCAGTGCATGGGGTGACATTGAACCCCTTTGATGCGAGCCGCACGGCAGGGGGCAGTTCCGGCGGGGCCGGGGCAGCCCTCGCGATGAACATGGTGGCGCTGGCGGATGGCAGCGACATGATGGGCAGCCTGCGCAATCCAGCGGGGTGGAACAACGTCTATGGATTCCGGCCAAGCTGGGGGACCGTGCCCAAAGAGGTTGGGGCAGAGAGCTTCTGGCAGCAGCTGTCCACCATTGGCCCGATGGGGCGCAGCCCGCGTGATTGTGCGCTGTTGCTGTCGGTGATGGCCGAAGCCGAGGCGGGGGTGCCGTTTAATATGCCAGAGCGGGACTGGGACTTGCCGGAGGCCTGTGATGTCGCTGGCGCGAAGGTTGGCTGGTTGGGCGACTGGGGCGGGGCGATGCCGATGGAAGCGGGGATTTTGCCGCTCTGTGAGGCGGGGCTTTCGGTGCTACGAGAGCTTGGCGCAGAGGTGGAAGATGTGGCGCCGCCGTTTGACGCGGAAACTCTGTTTCAGAGCTGGAGTGATTTGCGGGCCTTTGCCTTGGCTGGTGAGTTAGCCGCGCTTTATGAGGATGAAACCAAGCGCGCGCGGCTCAAGCCGGCGGCGCAGTGGGAAATTAAGCGGGGCATGGAGATGGCGGCGATGGAGCTGCATCGCGCCACCAAGGTACGTTCGGAGTGGTTTGCGAGAGCCGCTGAGCTGTTTGATACCTATGAAGTTTTGGTGTTGCCCGTGGCGCAGGTGTTCCCTTTCCCGGCAGAGTGGGATTGGCCCAAGGAGATTGCTGGTGTCGCGATGGACACCTACCACCGCTGGATGCAGGTGATGGTGCCCGCGAGTTTGCTAGGGTTGCCTGCGATCAGCGTGCCGGTGGGGTTTAGCGATGAAGGCCTGCCGATGGGCATGCAGATCATTGGCGCCAAAGGCACGGATGTGCGGGTGCTGGAGATTGCGCAGGCCTACCACGCGGCGACCAACTGGCCGAATAAACGCCCGCCGCACAGCGCAAACGGTTGATTTAAGGCAGCAAACCAGCTTTGATCGCGGGGGAGCGAGCAGGCGCAGGGAGGGCGCATGTCTGAGGAGACCAATGTGGGTGCGGAGGACCAACGCACCACGAGTAAACCCATGAAAGAAACTCAACTGTCTGCCGCGCGCACCGCCAATGGCGAGCGCGACCACGGAGCGCCTGCGATGGGCGATGTCACGGTGGGCATGTTGGGACAGTCGCTGCGGTTGGGGCTGCGCGATTTTATCCGCAAGCCGATGTACGGCATTGGCTTTGGCCTGTTTTATGTGATTGGCGGCTGGCTGATGACCTGGCTGACCGTGGCCAGTGGTCAGAGCTATTGGCTGACCTTTGCGGCCATTGGCTTTCCGCTGCTGGGACCGTTTGCGGCTGTGGGACTGTATGAGGTCTCGCTGCGACTGGAGCGCGGCTGGGAGATCAATTGGCCGTTGATTGCTGGTGTGGTCTGGCGTCAGAGTAAGCGGCAATTGCCGTCGATCTGCGCCATCATCATCATTGTCTTCCTGTTCTGGTTCTTCCTGGCGCATATGATTTTTGCGCTGTTTCTGGGGCTGGCACCGATGACGAATGTGTCGAGCTCCTTTGAGATCTACACCACCACAAACGGCATCACGATGTTGCTGGTCGGCTCGATAGTTGGCTTTTTGTTTGCGCTGCTGCTGTACATGATCACGGTGTTGTCCTTGCCGCTGTTGCTGGATCGCGAGATTGATTTTGTGACCGCGATGATCACCAGCTTTGCCTATGTGCAGAACCATTTTGTGGTGATGCTCATCTGGGCGGCGATGGTTGCGGGCCTCACCTTTGCCGCGCTGATCCCTGGGTTTCTCGGTTTGTTGATTTGCCTTCCGGTCCTGGGCCATGGCAGTTGGCATCTGTACGCGCAGATCAAAGCGGCGGGTGCGCAGGACAGCTAAACAGGGGCAGGCGAGATGGTTGAGATAAGGCCGGAGTTTGTAATTTCGGACGAAGCGGGATTGCGGGAGGTGTTCAAGATGCCGAACCCGGAGTCATTGTCACAAAAGAAATGCATCGACTATCTGGACAAACATGCGCGCGATTTTATCGCACGCGCGCCGTTCCTGTGTTTGGGCACGCAGGCGCCGGATGGCTTGGCGGATGTGACGCCGCGTGGTGATCCCGAAGGTTTTGTGAAAGTGCTGGATGCGCGCACATTGGTGATCCCGGAGCGGCCGGGAAACAACCGGATTGACAGTCTGACCAACATTGTGGCGAACCCCAATGTGGGGTTGATCTTTCTGGTGCCGGGGTTTGACGAGACGTTGCGGGTGAACGGCACCGCACAGGTAACAACGGACCCAGAGCTGCTGGCGCTGATGGAGGTGCAGGAGCGTCTGCCGCGTGCGGCGATTGTGGTCTCGGTGGTGGAGGTCTTCCTGCATTGCGCCAAGGCGTTTCGGCGCTCCAAACTGTGGGATCCGGCGTCGCTGCAGGACCGTAGTGAGATGCCTTCGCTGAGCAAGATGGTACTGGATCAGAGTACGGGCGCGCCCGAGGACCCAGAGGAAATGGCCGCCCTCGATGCGCAGTTGGAAGCGCGGTATCGGGAAACGATGTACTGAGGTGCAGCGTCAGTTCTCGCGGCCCGTGGCTTTGAGTTTCTGGTGCAATTCGGCTGCTTTGGGGTGGTCGGTTTCCAGCGCGTAAACGTAGGCTTGGGTGAAGTAGAAGCCTTTTGCCTCGGGTTTGTCCGTAGCAGCCGCTGCTTCCTCGTAGAGCGCGACCAGCGCGTGTTTGTCACCCGCGGAATGGGCGGCGAGTAGGCGGGATTCCAGGTCGCTCATGGAGCGCGGTGCGCTTGCAGACGCGCGGCGACCCAATCGTGAAAACAATGGGTGGGCGCGTCCATGGCAGGGGAGAAGCGCCCGCCGTCAAAATGGGGCGCGGAGCGGCCGCGTTGCATGCCTTCAACAACAAGGATGTCTTCTTCAAACACCTGTTTCCATTGGGCGGCGTTTGTGGCGCGCAGGGCGTCGTCGGTGTCTTGGTGGGCGTAGTAGAGATGCACGTGCTCGCGGGTTTGATTGTGGGCCAAAGGTTCCAGGATGATGGCAAAGGCGTGATCGCGCTGCGCCCCGAGGAGCACATTGGGATAGAGCGCGACGTATTCGGCGCCTTGGTCCCAGAAGGTGGGCAAGTTGGCGAAGTCGGGGAAGGTGATGCCATCCTCGGACGTGAGTTGGCGGTAGACGTGGGTGCCTTGGCCGGAGAAGTGCTCCGGTTCGACGATGTTGTAGTGATCTTCCAGGCGCGAGTAGCTGTTCAGCCCTGGGTGCACCCAGGGCAGGTGGTAGCTTTCGCAGTAGTTTTCGACGGCGAGCTTCCAGTTTGTGGCGACATCTAACGTGAAACGGCTGTCTGCGCCGCCGTGGAAGTAGGGCTGCTCAAAGGCGTCCCAACGGGAGAGCAGCGCGGCGTGTTGGTCCTCAAAGGCGGGGGCGTCGCCGGAGATGTTGATAAAGACAATGTCGTGCCAGATGTGGGAGCGGACTGCGATCAGGCCGAGCGTGGTGCGGTCTATGTTTGGATCGGTGTTTTGGCCGGGACCGCCGACGTGGGGCGTGGTGACCAGACGGCCATCAGTAGCATAGCACCAGGAATGGTAGGGGCAGCGGATCGCGCCTTCGATTTTTCGGGGTTCCTCGACGAGGATCATACCTCTGTGGCGACAGACGTTGTTGAAGACCCGCACGGAGCCAGCTTTGTCGCGTAAGAGCAGGAGCGGCATGCCAAGGAAGGTCAGCGGCACAGCGTCGCCAGGTTCCGGCACATCGGAGGCGACGGCCAGTCCTGCCCATGTGGTCCTCAGCAGGGCGTCGGCTTCTTCTGAAAACATAGCCGGATCGGTGTAATGCGCGTTGGGCAAGCCGTTGGCGGTGGCCACGGGCTGGCGCACGGCGGTTAGGGGATCGGCGAGAGATTTCCGGTCGGACATGGCGGGCTCCTGTGGCTGGCACAGGTAGCCTAGGCGGCAAGTTTGAGGCTGGTCCGGCCTGTCTGCGACAGCGGATGCCGCAGATGCGCCAGTCAGGTAAACGGGGTGTCGAGCATCAGGTGGCGTTTGTGAAAGTCCGGTAGCTCGTCCGGATCGACGTAGCCCGTCTTGCGGGCCAGGGCGACTGTTTCCTGAAGTGGCAGGTCCATATGTTCATAGACCATGCGGGCAACGCGGCGCCCGCGCAGGGTTTCGCGTGTCGGGCGGGCAGAATAGCCCAGCCAGAATTTGTTTTGAAAGGCAGCCACGCGGCCGAGGAAGTTGAAGGTGGCGGCCATGTTGTGGCGGTGGGAGACGTTGATCGAGATGCCGTCTTCTTGCGGCGAGACATAGCCGCGGTACTCGCGCAGAGGGCCGTTGGTGGGCAGGCCGTGCGCACTCATCGCTGCGCGGGGCTCGTATCCACGCAAAAAGGTGTATTGACCGTCGCGGAACACATAGACCACCCCAACCACCACCAGATCGTTTTCCACAAAGCTCTTGCGGGAAAAGCGGTAGAACCCGGACGGGAAGGCCTCTTCTGTGAGGGCCTGCATGCCGCTGCCGACAGTGCCGGCCAGAAACGGGTGGTTGAGCACGCCCGGGCGGGTGTCCAGGGCCTCCAAGGGTTCCAGCAGGACGCGGGCGTCAACGTCAAAGAACTGGCAGATCAGGTGCAGCACATCGGGGCGGGGGAAGCTCTCGCCGGACAGGTAGCGGTTGAATTGAGTGCGGTTGATTCCCAGCTGACGGCACAAATCGGAGACTGATCGGTATGGCGCGCAAAGCTGCCGGAGATTTCGCCCAAACATTTCTCGCAGTTCTGATGGATGCGTTTCGCTTGGCGATTCAGTCTCGGGTTGTGACAATTGGCTCTCCGGCTGTGTTTGTCATTGAAAGACCCGCAGAACGTGTGCAAAATCCGCATATGGCCAAAATCGACGCTTAATGGCGTCATCTTGGCGCATATTGGCACCAGCTTGCAATGGGGTCGACACAAAATTGGCCATAGGTTGATGGGAAACTGGCTGTAGGCTGGGGCAGGGACATGATCCGGCTGTGTTTTTGGTAGGGTCATTTGTGCACGGGACATAACGAGTTTCAGGGGAGGGAAGGGAATGAATGGCGTTGTGCTTTGGCATGACAACAAAGGTGGTACAGCGGTTATTTGGTGCGAGGATCACGCGGATCTGGCCTATTTCAATGCCGAGAAAGACGCGTCTGCTTTGGGGAGCGACGTGGTCACATTGGCGGCCGGTGATCTGGTGATGTTCGAAATATTGTTGGTAGGGCATCAGCGGCGGGCGTTTAATCTGCGTCGCCTGGCGCCGGGCACGCCTTTGGCCGAGCACCTGTTGCAGGCGGCGATGGCCGTGGAAACCGGAGAGGTTGGCCGCGCGTTGCGGGCGGCGTTGCACTTGCCGGAAGCGGTGAAGGACAAAGAGACCTCGGCAAAGGTGATTGATCTGGAGGCGGCGGCACGGTCGCGCAAGGTCAGTTAGCTGAACCCGGGCACTTCGGACAATCAATCAAAAGAAAAGGGGCCACGCGGCCCCTTTTTTACTGCGCTGAGCAGATGGTCTTATTCGGAGCCGCGCGACAGGGCAGCAACGCCGGTGCGGGCCACTTCGATCAGGCCCAAGGGGCGCATGAGGTCGGCAAAAGCGTCGATCTTGCTGGGGGTGCCTGTGAGTTCAAAGACAAAGCTCTCCAGCGTGCTGTCCACCGCGTTGGCGCGGAAGATGTCGGCCAAGCGCAAGGCTTCGACGCGTTTTTCGCCAGAGCCCGCGACTTTGAACAGGGCCAGTTCACGCTCCACGGAGGCGCCTTCGACGGTCAGGTCGTGCACGTCGTGTACTGGTACGATGCGGCCCAGCTGGGCTTTGATCTGTTCGATGACTTGCGGCGTGCCGGTGGTCACAATTGTGATGCGCGACAGGTGGCCGGTGTGGTCGACCTCGGCCACGGTCAGGCTTTCGATGTTGTAGCCACGGCCGGAGAAGAGGCCAATCACGCGGGCCAGAACGCCCGGTTCGTTGTCCACCAGAACGGCCAGCGTGTGGGTTTCAACCTCGTCAGAGAAGTTCGGACGTAGGTTGTAAGCGGAGTGGCTCGTGGAGCCTTTTTTGATTTTTAGAGCAGCCATGATCTCTCTCCTTACACCAGAACCGCGCCGCCAGCTTCGATGGCGCCTTGGGTACTGGCTTCGCCCAGAAGCATTTCGTTGTGCGGTTTGCCCGACGGGATCATCGGGAAGCAGTTCTCGTGTTTCTCCACCAGACAGTCAAAGATCACCGGGCCGTCGTAGTTGATCATTTCCATGATCGCCTCGTCCAAATCATCCGGATCAGAACAGATGATGCCTTTGGCGCCAAAGGCTTCGGCGAGCTTCACAAAGTCGGGCAGGGCTTCGGACCAGCTGTGGCTGTAGCGTTCGCCGTGCAGCAGCTCTTGCCACTGGCGTACCATGCCGAGGCGTTCGTTGTTGAGGATGAACTGTTTGACAGGCAGACGGAATTGCACGGCTGTGCCCATTTCCTGCATATTCATCAGCCAGGACGCTTCGCCGGCCACGTTGATCACGAGGCTCTCGGGATGGGCCACTTGAACACCAACAGAGGCAGGCACGCCATACCCCATGGTGCCGAGGCCGCCGGAGGTCATCCAGCGGTTGGGATCTTCAAAGCCGAGGTACTGCGCGGCCCACATTTGGTGCTGGCCCACCTCCGTGGTGATGTAGCGGTCGTGGTCTTTGGTCAGAGCCTCAAGACGCTCCAGCGCGTATTGAGGTTTGATGACTTTGCCTTCCTGAACGTATTTCAGGCATTCCACTTTGCGCCAATCACTGATCTGGCTTTGCCATTTGGCGATGGCTTCGCGGTTCACGGTGCGGCCACGGGCTTTCCAGACTTTCAGAATGTCGGTCAGCACGCTTTCCACGTCACCCACAATCGGGATGTCCGCCGGGATCACTTTGTTGATCGAGGAGGGGTCGATGTCGATGTGGGCTTTCTTGGAGCCGGGCGAGAAGGCGGAGATCAGGCCGGTGATACGGTCGTCAAAGCGCGCGCCGATGTTGATCATCAGGTCGCAGTCGTGCATCGCCATGTTGGCTTCGTACAGGCCGTGCATGCCCAGCATGCCGAGCCAGTTCTCACCAGAGGCCGGATAGGCGCCAAGGCCCATCAGGGTCGAGGTGATTGGAATGCCAGTGGCGTCCACCAGTTCACGCAGCAATTTAGACGCTTTGGGGCCAGAGTTGATCACGCCGCCGCCGGTGTAGAACACCGGGCGTTCGGCTTTTTCCATCGCTTCAACCAATTCGTTAATCGCGGTGATGTCCCCTTTGGTTTCCGGCTCATAGATCGAGGTGTCCGACTTCTCCGGTGCGGTGTATTTGCCATTGGCAAACTGCACGTCTTTCGGGATGTCGACAAGCACCGGGCCAGGACGACCGGAGCGCGCCACGTGGAAGGCCTGGTGCAGGGTTTCAGACAGGGTGTCCGTGTCCTTGGCCAGCCAGTTGTGTTTGGTGCAAGGGCGGGTGATACCCACGGTGTCTGCTTCCTGAAAGGCGTCCGAGCCGATCATGAAGGTAGGCACCTGGCCGGTCAAAACCACAATCGGGATCGAGTCCAGCAGGGCATCGGTCAGGCCGGTCACCGCGTTGGTTGCGCCCGGGCCGGAGGTTACCAGCGCCACGCCAACCTTGCCGGTGGAGCGGGCATAGCCTTCGGCGGCGTGCACCGCGCCTTGCTCATGACGCACCAGGATGTGGCGAATGTCATTTTGCTGAAAAATCTCGTCGTAAATCGGTAGAACCGCGCCTCCGGGATAGCCAAAGACTGTGTCCACACCCTGATCCTTCAGGGCTTGAACCACCATTTTTGCTCCGGTCATCTGACGTGTCATCATTCTCTCCGTTACCGACGACATTACTAGCTCACACAAAAAAGCCCCCGCTTATCAGCGAGGGCGCATGGGGTACCGTTATGGTGTCCGTTACCGGCCCATGCGCCTAATTCCGACAATGACGACTAGCCTTGGCATCGTATTTGTCCTCAAGTGGGGTCACTTATTGTGTTCGGATCGGACCTTATGGCTGCTGCATCGCGGCGTCAACCGCGAAATCTACAGAAAAGCACCGTTTCGGGCGTAAAATCTTTGCATTTGTTGCGCGGGCTACCGGCTTTCGCGAAATTTGAGGAAAAATCATGGGCGAATTCAGTTTGAATCAGATCACACCGTTTGTTCCCTGCAGCAATTTGGCGCGGCAAATCGCGTTTTATCGGGATGTGTTGGGCTTTGAGGTGGGATTTACGGCCGTTAACTACGCATTCTTGCGGCGTGAGGCGGTGGCGGTGCGCTTGATCGAAGTGGAGGCGAAGGACGACCTGACTGGGCGGGAGATGTCGTTTTACATCGACGTCATCGGGATAGATGCGCTCTTTGCAGACATGCGAGACGCGTTGAACGGTCTGCCAGAGGGGCGGGTGCGCGCGCCATTTGATCAGGACTATGGCCAGCGCGAGTTTCACGTGCTGGATGAAGACGGAAACCTTGTGTTTTTTGGTGAAGGGATTGCTGACGGGCCTGGTGCATAGGAAGGCTTGATGGGGGCCAGCCCCCATACCCCCGGGATATTTGCGGCCAAATGAAGTGCTGAGTTACAGCCCAACCCCGGTGCCTTGCAGCACGCCGTGTTCCATGGCGTAGCGGGTGAGGCCAGCCGTCGACGAGATGCCCAGCTTGCGTTTGATGTTTTTGCGGTGGGTTTCTACAGTGCGTACTGAGATGTTGAGCTCGTTGGCGACTTCTTTGTTGGATTTGCCCTGGGCCAGTTGCAAGAGCACGGTTTGCTCCCGGCTGGTGAGCGGTTCGCGGGCACCGTCCTCTGATGGCTCAAGCGAGCCTTTGGCGCCGGTGCAGAGGTATTTCTTGCCGCTCATCACGGCGTCGATCGCGGTTTTGATCTCTTCGGTGGGCACGTCTTTGAGCACATAACCCATCGCCCCGTGGCTGAGTGCGGTGGAAATGTATTCCGGGCTGTCGTGCATCGAAAGGATCAGCACGCGCAGATCCGCGTCCAGTTCCAGCAGCATCTCGGTGGCGGTGAGGCCGCCAATCTCCGGCATGTTGAGGTCCATCAGCACTACGTCGGGCTTCAAGGTCGGTAGTTGAGCCACCGCCTCGCGGCCATTGGAGAGGGTGCCGACAACGGTGATGTCGTCATAGCTTTCCAGAATGGACTCGATGCCCTCGGCCACCATGGGGTGATCGTCGACAATCATCACTTTGATGGTTGTGTCTGCACTCATGCGCTGGCCTTTCGGGTCTTGTCGGTGCCCTCGGTTTCGGGCGTCAGGATGTGGCTTAGCGGGACTTCTGCCACAATCACCGTGCCGGAGCGAGAGGAGAATATGCGCAGGGTGCCGTCGAGCTGTTCAACCCGTTCCTGCATGTTGCGCAGGCCGAGGCCGCCGCGGGCGGAGGGGTCGCGTTCCTGTGGCAGGCCTTTGCCGTTGTCGGCGATGCGCAGAGTGGCACCTTTCTTGTGGCCGCGCACGTCGATGGAAACGGTGGTGGCGCCGGAGTGGCGCTCGATGTTGGTCAGGGCTTCCTGCGCAATCCGGTACAGCGCGATTTTGGCGTCCTGGTCGAGGCGGTTGCGGAAAACCACGGTGTTGAAGTGGGTCTCAATTCCAGTGCGGGTGGAGAAGTCGTCTGTCAGGGCTTTTAGGGCGGGGCCGAGGCCGAGATCGTCGAGCACACCGGGGCGCAGATCGCGGGAGATGCGACGGACTTCCTGGATGGCGCCGGAGAGGTGATCGACGCCTTTTTCCAGCGACTCCAATCCGCGCTCATCGCCGTTCTTGAGGCGGCGGGTCGCGCTATCGAGGGCATATCGCACGCCAACAAGCAGTTGTGAGATGCCGTCGTGCAACTCGCGGGCCACACGGCCGCGCTCTTCTTCTTGGGCGTCAAACACGCGCTGGGTCAGGGCTTTGAGCTTGGCGTCCGCCAGCCGGCGTTCGCGGACGGTGATGAAGAAGCCTGAGAGAAAGACGAGGGTGAGGCAGGCAACGGTGATCACGAGGATATAGAAGGAGGTGCGTTGTACCCGTTCTTCCACATCGGCGCGCGCGGCGGCGACGCTTTCGAGCACGTCATCGATAAAAATGCCGGTCCCAACAACCCACTGCCAATCTTGCAAGCCGACCACATAGGTGACCATCCGCGCGGTTTCGCGGGTCGAGGGTTTGGCCCAGTCAAAGCTGTGATAGCCGCCGCCGGAGCGGGCAATGTCGATCATCGGATCGGTGATTTCGGTGCCGTTGAGATCGGTCAGACCGCGCCAGTTTTTGCCAATCAAGTACGTTTGACGGGGGCTGACGAGGTTGTTGCCCTCGTAATCAAACACAAAGAAATAGCCGTCTTGGCCATAGAGCATGGAGGATAGGATCTGGGTGACGGCCAGTTTGGCCTCGTGGTCATCCGGCGCGGCGCGGCCGTAGATGTTGATAAAGGCGGTGCGGGCAATCGAGATGTAGTTTTTAAGCTCCGCCTTCTTGGCTTCGATCAACTGGGCCTCAAGGGCGCGGATTTCCCGGTCGGCCAATTGGCGAGATTGATTGGCCACCAGAACCGAAATGCCCGCCACCGCCAAAAGCAGGGGCACTGTGGCCAGCAGGAACAGCTTCTGACCGTAAGACAGTCGAAAGAAAGACAGAAAGGGTCGCATGGTCGATTCGTTACGGAAGTTTGGAGGCGAATCATAGGCCAGAATCAGAATCGTTACCGCTAACGATTTTGTAAACGGTCCATTAACCTTTCGAATTGGTCCGGAATTTTTGCCATTTGGTCGGTTTCTACGCGGTAGTGGGTATTTCCTCTACGTAGGGGCAAGGCTAGGCTCGCGGCACTTCAACGATCCGCTCGGAGTCTCTGGAGGGAGACCTGAGCTGAACAACATTCTGGGAGGAAGACCTACATGGATCGTCGTTCTTTTCTAAAAACTTCTGCACTTGGCGGTACCGCAGCAGCGGCAACCACTCTGGCCGCTCCGGCCTATGCCACCGGCAAGCGCACCCTGACCATGGTGACCGCTTGGGGCCGTGGCTTGGCTGGTGTGTTTGATGCGGCGCAGTATGCTGCAGATTCCATCAATGCCATGTCTGATGGTGAGCTGACTGTCGACATCAAGGCGGCCGGCGAATTGGTTGGTGCGCTGGAAGTGTTTGACGCTGTGACCGCTGGTCAGGCTGACATGTATCACGCGGCTGACTATTACTTCGTAAACCAGCATCCGGGTTACGCGTACTTCACCGCTGTTCCGTTCGGCATGACCGCTCAGGAACTGGTGAACTGGTATTACCACGGTGAAGGTATGGCTCTGCACGATGAGCTGGGCGAAATCTTCGGCCTGAAGTCCTTCATTGCGGGTAACACTGGCGCGCAAGCGGGTGGTTGGTTCTCCAAAGAGATCAACGGTCCTGAAGACTTCCAAGGCCTGAAGTTCCGTATGCCAGGTCTTGGCGGTAAAGCTCTGGGTAAACTGGGTGCCTCTGTTGCGACTATTGCTGGCTCGGAAGTTTACCAGGCGCTGGCATCCGGTGCTATCGACGGTACCGAATGGATCGGCCCATGGGCGGATGAAAAAGCTGGTTTCCAGGAAATCACCAAGTTCTATTACACTGCGGGCTTCCACGAGCCAGGCGCTGCGCTGTCTTTGGCAACCAACCGCGAAGTGTTTGATAGCCTGACGCCTGCACAGCAAAAAATCATCGAGATGGCTTCCGCAGCCACCCACCAGTGGAACCTGGCACAGTTCTTGAACAACAACGGTGCGGCGCTTCAGCGCTTGCAGGCCGGTGGCGTGAAAACTCTGGAGTTCCCTGACAGCGTTTGGGATGCAATGGGCGTAGCCGCGAAAGAGACCATGGACGAGTTCATGGACGACGAGCTGTTTGCCAAGATCCGTGCCTCTGTTGAAGAAAGCATGGCGGCGTCCTCTGGCTGGCTGGTTAAGTCCGAAGGTGTATACCGCGCTCAGCGCGACCGTGTGATGGGCTAAGGCCTTGAGGTGATAAGCAAATTGGCCCCCCGGTGTCTCCGGGGGGCCTTTTGCAAAAACGGACAGGGCGCAGAGTGCGGCACTGTCAAAAATCCAAAACAATAAGGGGATGAGGGGACAATGCTGGACGGTCTGGTCTGGTTCTTTTCCAACATCGGCCAAGCCTTTGTGAACGCAGGATATGCGATCACACATCCGGGCATGTGGCTGAGCTGGATTGGCGGCCTGGAGACCACCGAAGACAAACAGGCGCTGATGCGCTTTGTATATTACGGTGGCTCGGTCGAGTTTTTCTTTGTGGTGTTCACGCTATTCTTGATCGTTACGGCGGTTGGGATCGCGCGGCCCAATTTCATGTGGGGATGCGTGCGCGTTCTGGAAGGTCTTGCCAACTCGGTGGGCCGTTTCTTTGCGTGGGCTGGCCTGCTGATGGTTTTGCAGCAAATCATGATCGTCTTCATGCAGCGGGTTTTTGCCGTCGCAGAGATCAGCCTGATCAATGGCGTGGGCTGGTTGACGTATGACGTGAGCTGGTGGGCGGAAGAGCTGAAGCTCTATAACGCGATGATCGTGTGTATGTGTGCGACCTACACCTTTGTGCAGGGCGGCCACGTGCGTGTGGACCTTGTCTATTCCGCGATCAGCCACCGTGCGAAGCGGGTAATTGATATGTTTGGTTCGCTGTTCTTCATGATGCCGGTTGCGGTTCTGACTTGGATGTACGGTTGGTTCTTTATGTGGCGTCATTTGATGACCCCGAAAGTATCTGCGTCTGACAAGATTGAGATCCTGATGAAAAAGGCTCGCATCCTGAAATGGAATGTGGAAACCATCGGCTTTTCTCCTAACGGCTTCAACGCTTACTTCCTCTTCAAAGTGCTTCTTATTTGCTTTGCCGGCATGGTCTTCCTGCAGTCCATTGCGTTCTTCTATCGCTCGTATCTTGAGTTCAAAGAAGGCGCAGGCAGCGCTGGTAAATACCTCGACCGCGATACGCTGGGCGAAGGTGAAGAAGCCTATGAAGGCACACACTGATCTAAGGGGCAGAACTAATGCTATTTGGACTTGATGGGGTCGAGATCGGCCTGATTATCGTCTTCCTCTGCCTCTTTGGGGGCATTCTCTCCGGCTTTCCTGTGGCGTTTGCCATTGGTGGCGCAGGGGTTATCTCTTTCGGGATCGTTGCGGCGCTGGATAGTGCCGGGATCCTGATTCACCAGGCGATCGACACCAGCTCAACCATGTATGCCGATCTGATCGCCCAAGGGGTGAAGGCGGATACAATCTCGATCTTCCGATACCCAGATCTGCCGCGCGTGGCAGAATCCGTGTTCCCGGGCGGTTGGGAACAGGCGATGAACCGCAACATCAGCTTTGTAGTGAACCGGATGAACGAGCGCGTGCTTGCCGGTCAGTCCATTGATACTTTGCTGGCGGTTGTGATGTTTGTTCTGATGGGCATCACGCTGGAACGCTCCAAGATTGCAAACGACCTTCTGACCACCATGGCGCGCGTTTTTGGCCCGCTGCCCGGCGGTCTGGCGGTGTCGGTTGTGGTAGTGGGTGCCTTCCTGGCAGCCTCCACCGGTATCGTGGGCGCAACGGTTGTGACCATGGGCTTGCTGTCGCTGCCAACCATGCTGAAGCACGGGTACAACCCAAAGCTCGCAACCGGTGTGATTGCGGCGTCCGGTACGCTGGGTCAGATCATTCCGCCATCGATCGTGATCGTTCTTCTCGGCACGTTGGCGGGCGACCTTTACTCTGCGGCACAAGAAAACCGTGCACAGGTGGCTGGTTGTTCTGATGCGTTGACCTTCTTGGGTGAGCCTGCGGTTGTGTCCGTTGGGACATTGTTCCAGGCGGCGCTGATCCCAGGCATCATGCTGGCGGTGCTTTATGGTCTCTATGCCTTTGGCTACGCGCTGTTTAACCCCAAAGAAGCCCCTGCGGTGGAAATGGAAGCCTCAAGTGGTGAAGCGATCACCCGTGGCGAAGGTCTGACATGGTTTGTGGCCGTGCCAGCCGGTTTGATTGCCGCAGTTATCCTTTTGGGTCAGGTCAATATGATCGGGTCTCAGGACGTGACCGTGGACAGCTTCTCGGATGCGGGTCAAACCGCAAGCCTGCGCACCAACGTAGGTGAGGAGTGTAAAGCCTCGATGATCGATCTGCATGGTCAAGACGCCTGGGATGTTGCCCTGGCGGAGCAGGCCACGATTGACGAAGCAGGTGGTGTGGCCGAAGCGCGCGCGCTGACTCTGGAAGAGCGTGCAGAGCTGCGTGTTCAGAAGATTGCTGCTGCGGCGCCGATTGGCTCCGGTCTGGCAATTGGCTACCTGTTGCTGGCTCTGGTTCTGACCACCGCACGTGGTGTGGCACCAAGCGCGGACAGCCGTCCGTTGCTGATTGGTGGCGCGGGTATCGTGCTGGCACTGGCTGTGGATGCGTTCCTTGTATCGCCGATCACCACGCCGGGTTGGACGCTGATCTACATGGCAATCCCGCTGGCAATGACGCTCTACGGTGTGCGCTATGGTGCAGGCCTGCTGGGCAAAAACGAACTGCTGCGCGTGGTGTTCCCACCGCTGGTTCTGATCATTGCCGTGCTGGGCTCTATCCTGGGTGGTATCACCAACCCGACACCGGCGGCTGCGCTGGGTGCCGGTGGGGCGATCATGCTGGCGGCCTACCGCCGTCTGCACGATGAGGGCCGCTCTGGCGGGATCATCATCTGGTCGACCTTTGCGGTGATCATCATGATCCTCGTGGGCGTGAACTTTGACCTGCGGATCAACCAGGAAGTTGTCACCACCGAGAACCTGATTGCGTTCTTTGTGGCCAAGGGCACCTACCTGTTTGCGATGTTCGGCCTGCTGTATGGCTGCTGGGTGCTGTTCCGCGGCAAGGTGTTGTCCCCGATTGTGCGGGAAACCGCGAAGGTGACCTCGATGGTGTTCACCATCCTGATCGGTTCGCAGCTCCTGAACCTGGTGGTGATCAGCTTTGGTGGCGAGCATTACATTCAGCAGTTCCTGAAGTCGTTTGACAACGAGTTCAAGGTCTTCCTGATCGTGATGCTGGTGTTGTTTGTGATGGGCTTTGTGCTCGATTTCCTCGAGATCATCTACATCGTGATCCCGATTGTCGGCCCGGTCATCTACGGCGGTACCTTTGATCCGAAATGGGTCACCATCATGATCGCGGTGAACCTGCAGACCTCGTTCCTGACACCACCGTTTGGCTTTGCGCTCTTCTACCTAAGAGGGGTGGCGCCAAAAGAGGTGACGACCGGGCACATTTATAAGGGCATCATTCCCTTTGTGCTCATCCAGGTCGTGGGTCTGGCGATCCTGTGGTACTTCCCATCGATCGTGACGATCTTGCCGGATCTGATCGGGAACTGATCTGAGACGTAAAAGACAAAAATGAAACGGGGGCCATTTGGCCCCCGTTTTGCTTTGTGGGAGTGTCAGGCTGCCCTGCTCGGCTCTTTCTGACATAGGGAGAGTGGTTTACCGTATGTCCCATCAATTTGGTAAAGTGGATTGGATGATGAAGGACTTGTCCAAATTTTCCGGGGGGATGGTCCCGAGAGTTAAACATGGCATGGTTTCGGTCCGGGGATGGGATCCAAATAAATTTCAAGTCTATGACGCGGAACATCTTTCGGACGTTGAAAACCTGAAATCTGTCTCGATAACGGGTATGCCGCATGCTCTCAACCTCGATGCACTAGCGCAGGTTGGACCGCTTGAAAGCCTTGAGCTGGAGATTTTCCAACTTGATCCAGTTGACATTCTGGAGCGAATAGATCCCAGCGAGTTGCGGTTTTTGCGGTTGTCGAACACAGCACCAAACAAACTCGACCTGGGCGTTCTGCCGAGATTTTCGAAGTTGGAAGAGCTGACAATTTCAGGGCAACGGAAGAACTTACAGTCTGTCGGTCAACTTGAAACATTGAAACGCCTAACCATTGGTCTGGTGGCCAAATCTGGATGTGACTTTTTAAGTGGCTTAAAGAACTTGGAAGTCCTGAAACTCCTGCTCGGCGGGCAAGGGGACATCGGTAACGTTCACTGCCCGTCCTTGAAGGAGCTGGAGGTTGTTAGGGTTCGGGGGCTAAGTGATTTGGGAGATTTAAGCCGGTTTCCGAATTTGCAAGGCCTCCGAATTGAAAACCAACCAAGGCTGACTTGTCTGCACGCCTCGCGTCCGATGCAAAATTTGACCGCAATTACAGTCTTCTCCTGCCCGAAAATCACCCGGTTTATAGGAGGCAACAATCTGCCAAACTTGCGGGACTATGAGAGTTACGACACGCCATTGATCCTGCCAGTTGCGTAAATTTTAATTCGCAGCTGGCAAATTATTCGTGCTCGGTGGGCTTAATACCGCGCGGCGCGGTTGATGGCGACGGAGCCCATGACGTGGTCGGTGAGGCCTTGTTTGCGGTCCGTGGTGATCATCAGCACAATCGAGATGATCTGTAGGATCGGGAACATCACTGACACCGTGAAGCCCAGCGTGTGCAGGAAGGCGGACCCGAGATCAAAGCGGCTGCCATCTGATTGGCGCAGTTCGATGGACATCAGGCGCATGCCCCAGGTGGCGGAACCGGTGGCGATGGTGACCACGCGGTAGGCAAAGCCAAAGACAAACAGAAGCGCGCCAAAAAAGAAGATGCCGGTGAAGGCGGTGAACGGCAGCACCAGCACACAGAGCACAAAGATCAGGCCGGTGTCGATCAGCCACGCCAGCAGGCGCTTGAAGGTCACGTCTTCATAAAACTCGGACTGGGTGTCCGGATCTGGTAGGGCAAAGCTGCGGTGGCTCATGTCTCTCTCGTTTTGGTGGTGGCCGGTGTTGTATAGAAAACGGCGCGGAAGGTGTCTCCCGCGCCGTGACTGCTCAAAAGGGCGCGCGCTTAGGCGTCTTCGGTCTCGCGGCGTTCGTCGGCCGCTTTGGTGGCGCGTTCGTCCATGAACTGGTCAAACTCTGCCTTGTCTTTGGCGGCGCGCAGACGCTCCAGGAAGTCCTCAAAGCTCTTCTGCTCATCTTCCAGACGGCGCAGGGTCTCGTCGCGGTAGCTGTCAAAGGCACTGTTGCCGGAGGAGGCCATCACATGCATGCGGCGGGAACAGCTGCGGTTGCGGGAGGATTTCTTGAACATATCTTTGCTCCAGATCATGTAGAACAGAAGGGCCAGGCCAACAGGCCAGAAGAACACGAAGCCAAGAACCATGGCGGCAATCCAGGCACCTTTGCCTTTGCTGTCCAGCCAGGCCTCGCTCTTGCCAAACCAGCTGAGGTGCTGGGTGTCGGCGGTATGGGCGGTTGCGGCAGGGGTCATAACTGTCTCCGAGTTGTGTCTGTTGTGTCTCTGTGAGGCGGTATGTAAATCGCTTTCACATTATCTAGATTGGGCGTGCCACGTCACTTTGCAAGAGAAAATGTGAATGGTTTTTACATTTGGTGGTTATGTGTCTGTATTGGTTAAATAAATTGGTCGAGAAAAATTTTACTCTAGGTGCTAAAAGTGCAGGTCTTGGCCCCGGAAATCTGCTCTAAATCCTCTGGAGAGAGGCAAAATACGTGGTTTGGCGTGCCTGCCGCGGCCCAGATTTGTGCAAACTCAGTCAGGCGTGCGTCCATAAAGGCCTGGATCGGGGAGAGGTGCCCCACCGGGCTGACCCCGCCAATGGCAAAGCCGGTTTGCTTGCGCACCACGGCGGCATCTGCGCGGGTCAAAGGCGCGCCAAGGAGCGCTTCGGCGGCTTGAGGGTCAACCTGGCGGCCGCCTGCAGTCAGAAACAGAACAACCTCTCCGGTGTTGGCGTTTTGGAAGACAATGGACTTGGCGATCTGATCGACGTCGCAGCCCACGGCGTCGGCGGCCATCTGCGCGGTGCGGGCACCGTCGGTTTCGCGGATGTCGATCTCTTTACCTGCGTCCTCCAAGGCAGCGCGCACGCGTTTTAGGCTTTTGCTCATGGTTGGTCTCCTCGTCCTCGGGTTGATTTCTGCCATGGCGCGCCACAGGGTGCCAGCATGGAAAA
Organism: Shimia sp. MIT1388; assembly: GCF_047124445.1. GTDB lineage: Bacteria > Pseudomonadota > Alphaproteobacteria > Rhodobacterales > Rhodobacteraceae > Shimia. Next base: position 491,536 of record NZ_CP138921.1, read on the forward strand.
ACAAACTGATTTGAAAGAGATCTTGTTGGCGCTGGAGACCGAAGTGTGGGATGCGCTGGTGACAGGGGACGGGGACGCGGATGGCGCGTTGCTGAGCAAGGATTTTATCGGGGTGTATCCCGATGGCTTTGCTGGAAAGGACGCCCACACGGGGCAGTTGGATGGCGGCGCCACGGTGGCGGAGTACCGGCTGAGCGACGTACAGGTTCGGGCCACCGGAGCGGACAGCGGGTTGTTGATTTATCGTGCGGACTACCTGCGGGTTGGCAAGTCTGACTGGGAGGTCATGTTGGTGAGTTCCTTGTGGGAGCGGCGCAATGAGGGCTGGGTCAACAGCTTCAGTCAGGACACGCCGATGACCGGGGAAGGGGTGCCTTAAGCCGCCCCTGCGGCAGCACCGCCAATTGACCTTCGCGCATGGCGGTTTCAAAGTCGCGCCATGTTGTTTGAATCACAAATCACCCGCCTGCCACGCCCGTTTGATACCGATTTAGGTGCGGAGGCGGGGGCGGCGGTGCCAGCGTTGTCTGGCGATCTGGCCAAGCTGATTGAAGGCACGGCGGGATCAAGTCCGTACCTAAAAAGCCTGATCCACAAGGAGGCGACCTGGTTGCCGGAGGCGTTGCAGGATGCGGATGCGGCTTTGGCGGCGGTTTTTGCAGGGCTGCACGCAGGGGCACCGGATCAGCGGCCAACCGCTTTGCGGGCTGCGAAACGCAAGGTGGCTTTGCTGACGGCGCTGGCGGATTTGGCTGGGGCGTGGTCGCTGGAAAAGGTGACCGGCACGCTAACGGATTTTGCCGATCTGGCGAGCCAGTTGGCGCTGGAGGCCACGATTGGTGCGGAAATTCGGCGCAAGAAGCTGCCCGGCGCCACCGAGGATGACATTCCGACAGCGGGCGGCATGGTGTCGATTGCCATGGGCAAGATGGGCGCGCATGAACTGAACTATAGCTCTGACATTGATCTGATTTGCCTGTTTGATGAGAGCCGGTTTGACCCTGATGACTATCACGACGCGCGGGCGAGTTTCATCCGTGCAACCCGCAAGATGGCGGCGATGTTGAATGACATCACCGGCGATGGCTATGTGTTCCGCACCGATCTGCGGCTGCGGCCCGATCCGGCGGTGACCCCTGTGTGCCTCGCGATGGAGGCGGCGGAGCGCTATTATGAAAGCCTCGGTCGGACCTGGGAGCGGGCGGCGTATATCAAGGCGCGACCCTCGGCCGGCGATCTGGCGGCGGGGCAGAAGTTCCTTGATACGTTGACGCCGTTTGTCTGGCGCAAGCATTTGGATTTTGCTGCCATTCAGGACGCGCATGACATGCGGCTGCGCATTCGTGAGCACAAGGGGCTGGGCGGCGAGATTACGTTGGATGGCCACAATATGAAGCTGGGGCGCGGTGGCATTCGAGAGATCGAGTTTTTCACCCAGACACGGCAGTTGATTGCCGGTGGGCGGGATCCGTATTTGCGAGATCGCCACACGGTGCCGGGGCTGCGCAAACTGGCCTCAAAGGGCTGGGTGCCGGAGGATGTGGCCGAGGCACTGTCCGATCACTACCGTTTCCATCGCGAGGTGGAGCACCGCGTGCAAATGGTGGCGGATGCGCAGACGCACCTGTTGCCCAAAAGCGAAGAGGGCTGGGGCCGGATTGCGGGCCTGATGGGGCGCGACGAGGCGGAGATTCGCAAAGAGTTGCAGGAGCGGCTGACCGAAGTGCATGAGATGACCGAGGGGTTCTTTGCACCGGATGCTACGCCCGAGGGTGGCGAAGATGTGACCCACGCGTTTGATGAGGACGTCATTGCGCGGTGGGAAAGCTATCCGGCGATGCGCAGCGTGCGGGCGGTGGAGATCTTTAATCGAGTGCGGCCAGAGATTTTGCGGCGATTGGCGCAGGCGCCAAAGCCGGATGAGGCGCTTTTGGCGTTGGACGGGTTTTTGCGCGGGTTGCCTGCTGGGGTGCAGCTATTCTCGTTGTTTGAGGCCAATCCGCAGTTGATTGATCTGTTTGTGGATATTGTGGGCACCGCGCCTGCGCTGGCGCAGCATTTGTCGCGCAACTCCGGTGTGTTTGACGCGGTGATTGGCGGCAGCTTCTTCACGGAGTGGCCGGGTGTGCGTGGGTTGACCGAGGAATTGCAGGAGCGGTTGGCGCGGGATGAGGACTATGAAGCGCAGCTCGATGGCACGCGGCGCTGGGCCAAGGAATGGCAGTTCCGCATTGGGGTGCACCATCTGCGTGGCTTGATTGGCGCGGAGGAAGCCGGGCGGCAGTATGCGGATTTGGCAGAGGCAGTTTTGGCAGGGCTGTGGCAGCCGGTGGCGGATCATTTTGCCGCCAAACACGGGCCAATGCCGGGACGTGGCGCGATTGTGTTGGGCATGGGATCTTTGGGGGCGCAGCGGCTTAATGCGACGTCTGACCTCGATTTGATAGTGATTTATGACGCCGACGGCGTAGAGGCCTCTGACGGGCGACGGCCTTTGGCGGCGAGGCCCTATTACGCGCGGTTTACGCAGGCTTTGGTCACGGCGCTGAGCGCGCCGATGTCGCAAGGCCGGCTTTATGAGGTCGATATGCGGTTGCGTCCCTCTGGAACACAAGGGCCGGTGGCCACGTCTTTGGCGTCTTTTAAGAACTATCAGATGAATGAGGCCTGGACCTGGGAGCATCTGGCGCTGACACGGGCGCGCCCGGTGACCGGTGCGCCGGAGTTGATGGCCGAGGTGGAAGGCTTTCGGCAGGAGGTCTTGGCGGCGGAGAAAGACAAGGCGGCGATTGGGCAGGACGTACAGGAAATGCGGGCGCGGATTGCGGCGGCAAAGGCGCCGGATGGTCCGTGGGACGCCAAAATTGGTGCAGGGCGGCTGCAGGACATCGAGTTGTTGAGCCAGACCGGCGCGCTTTTGGCGGGCTCGCCCCGGCGGGCGGTGACGCAGGGCTTGCAAGCGGGTGTCGCAATTGGCTGGCTTTCTGCCTCAGACGCGTCAGACCTTGCCAGCACCTATCGGCTTTGTTGGCAGGTGCAGCTGGCGTCGAAGCTTTTGTCCGGAAGTACCATTGCACCCGATGCGATTGGTGCAGGTGGGCGGGCGTTTTTGTTGCGTGAAACCGGTGCGGACGATATCGAGGCGGTGTTGCGCAAGTTGACCGACGCGACAGAGACTGCGGCGGAGACAGTCACAGCGGCCTTGGCGGCCACAGGGGAGGCATGACATGGACATATCGCATTGTGACCCCAAGGGGCTGATCCACGAGAGTTATCGAATGGAGGGGATAGAACCCTCAGAGTGCCGGACGATCTTTCTGGATTGGGCGTTGTCTTTGCCTGAGGGCGTGGACACCCGCGATGCGATCGAGATGTTGATTGTGCATCTGGGCAGCAAGCATCCGGGCCATCCGATGACTCAGGTGCTGGAAGAGGGCAGCGTGGAGATGCGCGCGCCCAAACGGCGCGGTGGGTGGCGGTCGCGGCCTCGTAGCTGACGGCTTGAACCTCAATTCTCCTAGGTAAACTTTTAGTCAATTCCTTTGAAACGTCCCCGGTGCGTCGCAATCGCGCCCCATTTGACGCGCACATTGATGTCGAGCAGCAGAGGCGAGAACCGCCCGAGGAGTTGGACATGTCGATGGGAAAAATCTTTGCAGCACTGGTTTTGGCACTGGGTGCCAGCGCATGTGCGTCGGTAGACACCGCAAGCCGGAACGCACCGTTCGATGTGCCGTCCACCGAGATGGCCGTGCCTGCGCCGTCTTATGCGCTTGAGAGCTTTGACGTTCTGGTGCCAACCACGCTGAAGGTTTCCGAGGCGAACCTGTATTATCCTCCGGGTGACATCGTGTGGCGGGGCGACGCGCCGGGCGATCGCTATCAGCAGGTGAAGGCGATCTTTGACGAGAGCGTGCGTCTTGGGGCCTATCCGCTGGATGGTGCGATGCCGGTGCGGGTGGAGATCGAAGTGACCCGCTTCCATGCTCTGACCGAGAAGACCCGCTACACCGTAGGTGGGGTGCACTCGATTGAGTTTATCATGACCATCATCGAGCCTGAGACTGGCACCGTGTTGCGCGGTCCAAAGCCGATCACCGCGAGCCTTGTGGCTTATGGCGGGCAGATGGCCATTCAGGCGGAGTCCCGTGGTCTGACCCAGAAGTACCGCATCACCCAGCATTTGGCGCGGGTTGTTCGCGACGAGCTGACCAAAGCGGAAGGCTTTGTCGCACCAGACCGTGGCGCCACCAAACGTATTCAGCCGCTGGAGCCTATTGGCAAGCAACTGGCCGCGGCGGAATAAGCCAAGCAGGCAGACAAGGGTTTTCACACCCGCGAGAAACAAGTAGGAGGGCGGCATGTCTATGCCGTCCTCTTCTTCGTCCAGCCGCCCTGTGGTGCGGCTCAAGCCCAAAGCCAATGCCCGCGCGATCCGTCATGGATTTCCCTGGGCCTATGACAATGAGCTGGTCACCGACCGGCGCACCAAAGGGCTTGTGCCCGGCACGCTTGCGGTGCTGGAAGATGACAAGCGGCAGCCGTTGGGGCTGGTGGCGACCAACAGTCAGAGCAAGATTTTCTGTCGCATGTTGGATCGTGACCCTGAGGCACAAGTGGATCAGGCGTGGTTTGAGGCTAAGTTTGCCCGTGCTTTGGCGATGCGGGAGCGCCTGTTTGAGGCACCGTTTTATCGGTTGATCCATGCGGAGGCCGATGGGCTGCCCGGCGTGGTGGTGGATCGGTTTGGCGACACGGCTGTGGTGCAGCCCAACGCCGCTTGGGCAGAGGTGCTGCTTGAGCCGCTGGTGGCCGCATTGGTTGCGGTGACCGGCGTGACCAATGTGCTCAAAAATGGCTCCGGTCGGGCGCGGGGGCTTGAAGGGCTGGAAGAGGATAGCGCCGTGATGGTTGGCGCGGCTCCAGAGGCACCGGTACCGGTGGTGATGAATGGCGCGACCTATATGGCGGATTTGACCGGGGGGCAGAAAACTGGGCTTTTCTACGATCAACGTCCCAACCACGGGTTTGCCGCCGGGCTTTGCAAAGATGCAAAGGTTTTGGATGTGTTTTCCCATGTGGGCGGGTTTTCTCTCGCAGCTTTGGCGGGCGGTGCCAGCCATGCGACGGCGGTGGATGGCTCTGCGGCAGCGTTGGAACTGGCACAGGCCGGGGCTACGGCGGCGGATGTGGCAGACCGTTTTGCCACGCGCAAGGGCGATGCGTTTGAGGTGTTGACCGCGCTGGGCGAAGAGGGCGCGAAGTTTGATGTGGTGATCTGTGATCCCCCGGCGTTTGCACCGTCCAAACCGGCGCTGGAAAAAGGCCTGCGGGCCTATGAGCGTGTGGCGCGACTGGCGGCGCCCTTGGTGGCCGAGGGCGGCTATCTGGGGCTGTGTTCCTGTTCGCACGCGGCCGATCTGGCGCGGTTCCGCGGGGCCTCGGTGCGCGGTATTGGCCGGGCGGGGCGTCATGCGCAGCTCATTCACACCGGTTTTGCCGGGCCGGACCATCCGTTGATGCCGCAGCTGGCGGAAAGCGGATACCTCAAGTCTTTGTTCTTCCGCCTGTGAGCATCAACCTGTGAAGCGCCTGCTGCTTGATACCTGCGTTCTGTATCCAACCGTGATGCGGGAGGTGTTGTTGGGCGTGGCCAAGACTGGCGCGTTTGAGCCGCGGTGGTCGGAGCGTATCTTGGAAGAATGGGCGCGCGCGGCGCGTAAGCTGGGCCCAACTGGTGAGCCACAGGCTCGGGGCGAGATTGCGTTGGTGCAAGCGGCTTGGCCTAAGGCGGCGGTCACTTGGAAGCCCTCGCTGGAAGACCGGCTGTATCTGCCGGATGAGCATGACGTGCATGTGCTTGCGGCGGCGATTTCCGGATCGGCGGACGCGATTGTCACGGTGAATGCCAAGGATTTTCCAGAGCATATTCTGGCCGAAGAAGGGCTGGAGCGGATTGCGCCAGACGAGCTGCTGCGGGGATGTTGGGAGAAGGATCCCGACGGGGTTGCGGCGGTGTGTGAAGCGGTGCGGCAAGAGGCGGAGCGCTTGAGCGGAGAGGCGTGGGAGATGCGCAAGCTGCTCAAGAAGGCACGACTTCCCAAGCTGGCGAAAGCTGTGAGCGCGTAGTAGGGGCTTTGCCCCCGTCCCAGCTGAGCTGGGACTCCTCCAGGATATTTGGGGTTAGAAGAAGCGGTTAGGCTTTGACGATGCCCCATTTGCGTTCGAGCTTTTCGATGGCCTGAATGCGCTCTTCGGTTTTGGGGTGGCTGAGCAACCAAGCAGGTGTGCTGGCCCCGTGGGCGCCGGTCAGATGTGTGAGTTTCTCAAACAGCGCCTTTTGCGGTGCGGTGCCGATGCCGGATTTTACCAAAAGCGCAGCTGCGTATTCATCCGCTTCGTACTCGTCGCCGCGTGACAGGCGCGCGGAGAGCAGGCTGGTTGCGGTATTGGCCACCAAAGGGCCGATGCCGGGCAGGAAGCGGTTGAGCACCATCGCGAGCGCCGTACGCAGGGCGTTTTGGCCGGAGAAATCAATCATGCGTCGACGAGAGTGACCCAAGGCGACGTGGCCCAACTCATGGGCCACCACGGAGGCGATTTCTTCGGCAGTCACTTCGCCGGTGCGGTAGCGGTTGTAAAAGCCTCGGGTCAGGAAGATGCGGCCATCCGGGGCGGCAAGGCCGTTCACGGGCTCAATCTCATAGATGTGGACGCGAATGCGCGGCAGATCGAGGGCTTTGGCCATGTCTTTGATCAGTGGATTGAGACGGGGGTCGGCCAGTTCCGTAGACTTGGCATCCAGCTCACGCGCGGTACGCCACGCGGAAAAGCGCATCATCAGCAGGCCGTAGACCACGGCGATGAGGATCGGCATCAGTTTGATCATGCTAGAGATATGAGGCAAGCCGTGGGCGGCTTCAACCCGCGCTCACGTCAGCGTGTCAATTCCCGCATGCCGCGTTCCAGGCCTTCGAGAGTCATGGGCACCATGCGGTGCTCAAAAATCTCGCGGATCATGCCGATGGAATGGGTATATTGCCAGTGTTGCTCGGGCACCGGGTTGATCCAGAGGTTGGATGCCCATTGATCTCGCGCCCGCTCCAGCCAGACTTGGCCCGCCTCTTGGTTCCAGTGCTCGTTTGCTCCGCCAGCATAGGCGATCTCGTAGGGCGACATGGAGGCGTCGCCAACAAAGATGCATTTGTAGTCCGGTCCGTAGGTGCGCAGCACTTCGTGGGTGGGGGTCTGGTCATTCCAGCGGCGTTTGTTGTCGCGCCACACGCCTTCGTAGAGGCAGTTGTGGAAGTAGTAATATTCGAGGTGTTTGAACTCGGCCCGGGCGGCGGAGAACAGCTCTTCGACCACTTTGATGTGGGGATCCATCGAGCCTCCAACATCCAGAAACAATAGGACTTTTACCGCGTTGTGGCGCTCGGGGCGGGTCTTCACGTCGAGGTAGCCATGCTCTGCCGTGGCCTTGATGGTGCCGTTCAGATCCAGCTCTTCGGCGGCGCCTTCGCGGGCCCAGCGGCGTAGGCGTTTGAGGGCTACTTTGATGTTGCGGGTGCCCAGTTCCACCGAGCCGTCGAAGTTCTTGAACTCGCGCTTGTCCCAGACTTTCACCGCACGTTTGTGGCGGCTTTCTTTTTGGCCAATGCGCACGCCTTCGGGGTTATAGCCATAGGCGCCAAACGGCGAGGTGCCTGCGGTGCCAATCCACTTGTTGCCACCCTGATGGCGGCCTTCCTGTTCCTTCAGGCGCTCCTGCAGCGTTTCCATCAGCTTGTCAAAGCCACCCAGCGCTTCGATCTCGGCCATTTCTTCAGCCGTGAGGTGTTTTTCGGCCATCTTGCGCAGCCACTCTTCGGGAATGTCGACGGCTTCGAGCACGTCTTGGGCGGAGATGTCGGCAAGCCCGTCAAAGGTGGCCGCAAAGGCGCGGTCAAATTTGTCGATGTTGCGCTCGTCTTTCACCATGATGGTGCGGGCGAGGTAGTAGAAGCTCTCTACATCGTAGGTGGCCAGCCCGGCCTTCAGCCCTTCCAGAAAGCCAAGAAACTCACGCAAAGACACCGGCACACGGGCCTCGCGCAGGTTTTCAAAGAAGGGCAGGAACATGGATCAGAGCGCCATACGGTGGATGAAGAGCGTGATAAACAAGCCGATGATCGCAAAGATCATGGCATAGACAAAGCCGTATTGCAGGATGTCTGCGCGTTTGCCGCCACGGCGTTTGGCCAATGTGCCACCAGTGAGCGCGCCGATGAAGGCGCCAATAAGTACAAACATGGTGTCCTAAGATCTCCCTTTGATCGGGCTGAGTGCCGTGATCTCGCGCAGTTTGGCGCGCACGGCCCAGTCCGGGCCAAAGCCGTATCGTGCCCAGCCGAGACTGTCCAGACGCAGGGCGCCGGCGTCTTCAAACTTGCCCTCCATCTCCAGCGCTTCGGCTTGCAAGAGCATGAGAGTAGACAGGAGCGCAGCGTTTTCAAAGCGGCCTGCGGGGCCGATTTGCGGGCTCAGGATGTTTAGCGCTTCGCGGCTTTGGCCGGCGCTGATGGCATAGGCCGAAAGCTGGGTTGCGACAAAGGCGCGGTGCGGGCCAAAGCGTTCTGCCGAGCGGTAGGCCCGGTCGGCAGCCTGGAAATGGGTGAGCGCGGCGGCAATGTCTTGCGACTGTAGTAGGCGACCAAGCGCGTAGTGAGAAAAGCCGAGGCGATGATCCTGCCAGCCATTGTTCTGTGCAATCACAAGGGCTTGGCGGGCGGCAGCGCGGCGGTTGCCGGGGGACGTCCCTGGGCCGAGGGCGGTTTGCACCGCGTTGATCCAGGCGCGCGGGGTTTCCGGCAGCGGGTGGCTGGAGAGTTGATCGCCACGTGGATTGATGCGCGACAGGATCGCGGGCAGGCGGGCAGCGACCTCGCCACGGGTCATACCATTGCGGAGCGTGGGGTCGTAGTAGGCCCGAAGGATGGTCATATCGAAGCCCGTGAGGACAGCATGGATGTTGTCGTCGTTAAACACGCTGTCGGGCAGGCGGTAGAGGTCGTTGAGCGGACCTAGGGCTTGCGCCAGCTCTTCGTGAAGGCAGTCGCGAGTTTCTTGCGGGCTGGTGTCGTTGGGCAGGAAGATCGCGATTTTGGTGCGGTTTTCCAGCAGGGCCCAATTGGCCGCACCGCTGCGGCGGGCGGAGCGGTATTGTGATAGCGCAGAAATGTTGGGCACCACAAAGCAGGCTGCTTGCGGAAGCGCTTTGCGGATATCGCGGCGCGAGACCGCTTGAATGGTGATGTTGGCAGACGGCGATTGCGTTAGCGAAATGTCGATGCGCGCCTCGTTGCGCAGGCGTTGCAGCAGTGCCTTGAGGTCCGGCATCATACCAGTCGGTGGCGCGCCGGTGACGCGCACGGTGATCGGGCCTTCAAACCGGGTGAGGCGGTCGAGACTGCGGCCACTTTCCAACTCAAAACTTAGATCAAGGAAGTCGCGGGCAATGTCACGGTTGGAGCGGTTGGGCGGAATGGGCCGCGGGGTGGAGAAGGCTTTGACTGGTGGCAAAGTGGTGTCGCTCACTGCGGCGCGGGTGGGCACGCCGTTGCCGCCGATGGGCGTACAGGCCGCCACGGCAAAAGCCAGAGGGATCAGTGAGGACAGAAAAGAGCGCAAAATCAGGGCCTTTGATACTTAATAAACGGGGACAACTGCCCAACACGGTCATAGAGCTTGCGGGCGTTGGTGTTAAATTCCTGTGTCATCCAATACACGCTTGGCGCACCGGCGTCATCTGCGGCCTGATACACGGCTTCAATCAATTTGCGGCCCACGCCGGTGCCACGCACTTCAGGATCGGCATAGAGGTCTTGCAGGTAGCAGACGTTTTCAACCTTCCAAGCATGGCGGTGGAACAGGTAGTGTGTCAGGCCAATGAGTTTGCCATCGAGGTCTGCCACAAGGCAGGAGTAATCCTGCGGATCATCGCCCAACAGCCGGGCAAATGTGGAGACGTAGACCTCTTCAGGCACCGTGCTTTCGTAGAAGGTGATGTAGTCGGTCCAGAGACGGCGCCACTCTGCGTGGTCGGCTTCGGTGAGGGTGCGGATCAGGACGTCAGGCTGGGACATGGGGGTCGGACTCCGGTTGGATGCCGATTCCTTCTACGAAATCAGGCCTTAATTGGATCGTAACATGGGCAAAGACTTGGGCAAGAATGCGGTGTCTGTGGTGAAAATGAAAGGCCCACACGGGAGCAGGCCGCTCAAAAGATTGGTAAAACCTCAGCGGCCAGAGCGCGCCATGAAGGCCAGACGCTCAAACAGATGCACGTCTTGTTCGTTTTTCAACAAGGCGCCGTGCAGTTTCGGCAGGGCGTTTGCCCCATCGCGTTTCAGGTCTTCTGGCGACAGGTCTTCGGCCAGCAGCAGTTTCAGCCAGTCGATGACCTCGGATGTGGAGGGTTTTTTCTTCAAGCCGGCGGTTTCACGGATTTCGAAGAACTGCGTCAGCGCGGTGGTCAGCAGCGCCTCTTTGATGCCGGGGTGATGGACCTCGACAATCTTCTTTAGCGTCTCCATTTCCGGGAAGCGGATGTAGTGGAAGAAGCAGCGGCGCAGGAAGGCGTCGGGTAGTTCTTTTTCGTTGTTGGAAGTGATGATGATGATCGGGCGGTGCTTGGCCTTGATGGTCTCGCCAGTCTCGTAGACGTGGAACTCCATCTTATCGAGCTCTTGCAGCAGGTCGTTTGGAAACTCGATGTCAGCCTTGTCGATCTCGTCGATCAGCAGGACAACTTTCTCATCACTTTCAAAGGCTTCCCAGAGTTTTCCGCGCTTGATGTAGTTGCCAATGTCATGGACACGTTCATCCCCCAACTGGCTGTCGCGCAGACGGGAAACAGCATCATACTCATAAAGACCCTGCTGGGCTTTGGTGGTGGATTTCACGTTCCACTCGATCATTTTCAGACCCAGTCCGCGGGCAACTTGCATCGCCAGTTCGGTCTTGCCGGTGCCGGGTTCGCCTTTGACAAGCAGCGGGCGTTCGAGTGCCACGGCGGCGTTGACCGCGACCGTCAGATCGTCTGTGGCCACGTAGTCTTTGGTGCCCGAAAACTGCATAAAAATTCTCCGCCGGTTCGCCTATTTCGGCGCGCACCCTATCGTGAACATATTTTGTCCGCAATGAGGGGTTAACAGGTAGTGACATTCCCTAGCCAAGGGAGTATTTGCTGCAAGCATAGAAGGGGGGTTGCATGTCTGACTTGAATTCCACGATGGACGTGAGCCGCGATGAGGGAGCAGAAATGAAGGCCGAAACTTTCCTGCCCGACGATTATCGTCCCGCAGAAGATGAGCCGTTCATGAATGATCGGCAGGTTGAGTATTTTCGACGTAAACTATTGAGCTGGAAAGAAGATCTGTTGGCGGACACGCGCGACACGATCGAGGGGCTGCAGGACAGCACCCGCAATATCCCGGACGTAGCTGACCGCGCCAGTGAGGAGACTGATCGCGCGCTTGAGCTTCGCACCCGGGATCGCCAGCGCAAATTGGTTGCAAAGATCGACAGCGCCATTCGTCGGATTGACGAAGGGGAATATGGCTATTGCGAAGTGACGGGGGAGCCAATTTCGCTCAAACGTCTGGACGCCCGTCCAATCGCAACCATGAGCCTTGAAGCGCAGGAACGTCACGAGCGCCGCGAAAAAGTGCATCGCGACGACTAAGTCTGCACCGCCCTGTGACGGTAAATCGCAGGGTTTGGACCAGAAAACAAAGACGCCGGGGCTGTTGCTTCGGCGTTTTTTCATTAGGGTTAAGCCATGGATTTGCAAGGTAAAAAGATCACCGTGATCGGCGCGGGGATTGGCGGGTTGACCGCCGCGCTGGCGCTGAAACAGCGCGGGGCCTCTGTGCATGTGCTCGAGCAAGCCGAAGCGATCAAAGAGGTGGGCGCGGGGCTGCAGATCAGCCCTAATGGCATGGCCGTGCTTAAGGCGCTGGGCGTGGATGGCGCGCTCAAAAAACGCGCAGTTCGGGCGGATGCTGTGGAGTTGCGCGACTATGCGGCGGGGCGTTTGGTGAGTCGGCTGGACCTTGGCTTGATCTCCGAAAATGACCCGCTGAGACCCACCGAATATTACTTTGTGCATCGCGCGGATCTGATCGATGTCTTGGCGGAGGCGGTACGCGCGGCAGGCATAAAAGTACTTCTACTTCAGCAGGTTGAGACCGTTGTGCCCGGCGCGCGGCCGAAGGTTGTGATGACCAATGGCGCTGAGATGATGGCGGATCTGATCGTTGGGGCGGACGGGCTGCACTCCAAGATGCGGCCGGTGCTCAATGGCACTGTGGCGCCGTTTTTCACGCGGCAGACAGCCTGGCGGGCGACGGTGCCCAATACCATGGCGCATCCGGATGTGGCGCAGGTGCATATGGGGCCGAAGCGCCATGTGGTGAGCTATCCGCTGCGCGGTGGCGAACTGGTCAATATTGTTGCTGTGCAAGAGCAGGTGGGCTGGGCCGAGGAAGGGTGGCATATTCCCGATGATCCGGCCAACCTGCAGAAAACATTCAAAGATTTTGGTGGCGGTGTGCGGCGTATGCTCGCCGAGGTCACCGATGTGCGCAAATGGGGGCTGTTCCGGCATCCGGTGGCGCCGGTGTGGCACAAGGAGAATTGTGTGCTGCTGGGCGATGCGGCGCATCCGACCTTGCCGTTTATGGCGCAGGGCGCAGTGATGGCGATGGAAGATGCCTGGGTTTTGGGCGATGCTCTTGAAAAGGCGGAAGATTTTGCCAGTGGCCTGGCGGCCTATCAGGCGCGGCGTGCGGGGCGCGTGGCTAAGGTTGTGGATGCCGCCAGCAAAAATGCGTGGAAATATCACCTCAGCAATGGCCCGTTGCGGATGGCGGCGCATATGGGGATTCGCATGGCGTCCACATTGGCGCCGCGCAAGATGATGGGGCAGTTTGACTGGATCTATCTGCACGACGTCACCAAGGGGTGAGTGTTGCGCCGGATTTTGGATGCGTTAACTGCGGATTTTGACGTCGGTATCTTGTCGGTATCACGACTGTTTTGCGGAGGTGCGGGATTCTGCGGCGGGACGCGCCTTAACGCAGCGTGCGTTGCGTCAGAGCGCTTCCCCAACATCCTGCACCACGTCAGAGAGTTCTTGCAGTTGAGGCGCCAGCGGGCTGCTTTTGCGCCAGATCATGCCAATGGTGCGGGCCGGTTGTGCGCCTGCAAACCGTGCGACACTCACAGCGGCGGCGGGCGTGTCCACCGGTACAGCCATTTCGGGAATCACGGTGACACCGAGACCAGCCCCAACCATCTGTACCAAGGTGGAGAGGGAAGAGCCATCCAGCCCCTCGTGGGGGCGGGCCGTGGGCAGGGAGCAAAATGACAGCGCCTGATCGCGAAAGCAGTGGCCTTCCTCAAGCAAGAGCAGGCGTTCACGTTCCAGGGTATCTGGCGCGGGCACGGGGGCGGCGGCTTCAGAGTCGGGGCGGACCAGCACAAACTCTTCGGACCACAGAGGGACTTCGGTTAAGGACGGCTCAGAGACGGGTAGGGCGACAATCGCGGTATCGATGCGGCCCGCGTGCAACTCGGCCAGAAGGTTGGCGGTCATGGTTTCGCGCACCATGAGGGACATGTCGGGGAAAGTGGTTTTCACCTCACGCAGCAGGGCAGGCAGCAGGTAAGGCGCGATGGTCGGAATCACCCCAAGGCGCAGGCGTCCGGTGAGGCCGGATTGCGCTGCGCGGGCCATATCGCCCAACTCGTCCACACTGCGCAGGATGTCGCGCACCCGGACAAGCACGTCTTCGCCAAAGGATGTGAGCCGCACGCGGCGGGTGGTACGTTCTAAGAGTGGCGCGCCGAAGCTTTCCTCCAACTCTTTGATTTGCACGGATAAGGCAGGTTGGGAAATGGCGCATACATCCGCCGCGCGACCAAAGTGACCATGTTCGGCAAGGGCGTCAAAATAGCGGAGTTGGCGCAGTGTGAGATTATTCATAGTCTGTAGTTATCAATGTGATCGGAAAATGCAACTTCGTTAAATGAAAATCCTGTGCTTAGAATGGTTCCAGAGATTACGTGACCCATCTTTTGACAGGAGGACGACATGGACGGAGACATGAAATCAGGTGGCTGCCCGGTGATGCATGGCGCGGTGACGCAGCAGGCGCGGGGCAATCGCGATTGGTGGCCCAACCAACTGAACCTGCGGATTTTGCACCAGAATTCGGCCAAGTCCGACCCTATGGGGCAGGATTTTGACTATGCCGAAGAGTTTGCCAAGCTGGACTATATGGCGCTGAAGGAAGACCTTTATGCGTTGATGACCGACAGCCAGGACTGGTGGCCTGCGGACTACGGTCACTACGGCGGTCTTTTCATCCGTATGGCGTGGCACTCTGCCGGGACGTATCGCACCGCGGATGGCCGCGGCGGTGGTGGCACCGGGCAGCAGCGGTTTGCACCGCTGAACAGCTGGCCGGACAACGGTAATCTCGATAAGGCCCGCCGTCTGTTGTGGCCGATCAAGCAGAAATACGGCAACTCCATTAGCTGGGCTGATCTCTATATTCTCGCAGGCAATGCGGCGATTGAGAGCATGGGCGGCAAGACCTTTGGCTTTGCCGGTGGCCGCCCGGATGTGTGGGAACCGGAAGAGGACGTCTATTGGGGCGCTGAGACCGAGTGGCTGGAAGAATCTGGCGGAGAGAACTCGCGGTATTCCGGAGATCGTGATCTGGAGAACCCGCTGGCGGCGGTTCAGATGGGTTTGATCTATGTGAACCCGGAAGGGCCAGATGGACAGCCGGACATTCTGGCCTCAGGTCGTGATATTCGGGAGACCTTTGCCCGCATGGCGATGAACGACGAGGAAACTGTGGCGCTGGTTGCTGGCGGTCACACCTTTGGTAAGGCGCATGGGGCGGGCGATCCGAGCCTTGTCGGCCCGGAGCCGGAGGCGGCACCAATTGAGGCGATGGGCTTTGGCTGGATCAACGCGCATGGCACTGGCCACGGTGGTGACACGACGACGTCGGGCATTGAAGGCGCATGGACGGCGAACCCAACCCAGTGGGACAACGGCTATTTTGATCTGCTGTTTGGCTATGACTGGAACCTGACCAAGAGCCCTTCTGGGGCCTGGATTTGGGAGCCGGTTGGGGTGACTGAAGAGGACATGGCGCCAGCGGCACATGACGCAAGCCAGAAGGTCAAAACCATGATGACCACTGCTGATATGGCGATGCGCATGGATCCGATTTATGGCCCAATCTCCAAGCGGTTCCACGAAAACCCCGATGAGTTCCAGGACGCCTTTGCGCGGGCGTGGTTCAAGCTGACCCACCGCGATATGGGGCCACGGGCGCGTTATCTTGGCGAAGAAGTGCCCAGCGAAGAACTGATCTGGCAGGATGTCGTTCCGGCGTCTGAGACGGACTTGTCCGAGGAGGATGTGGCGGCGCTGAAGGCGGCGGTGATGGCCTCTGGTCTGTCGGTGAGCGATCTGGTGAAAACCGCCTGGGCGTCGGCGTCCACCTTCCGTGGCAGTGACATGCGCGGTGGCGCCAATGGGGCGCGGGTCGCGCTGGCACCGCAGAAAGACTGGGCGGCCAATGAACCACTTGAGTTGGCACGGGTGTTGTCGGCGCTGGAAGGCGTTAAGGCTGACTTTGGCAAGCCGGTGAGCCTCGCAGACCTGATTGTGATTGGTGGTGCAGCGGCCGTTGAGAAGGCGGCGTTGGATGCGGGGCATGATGTGTCCGTGCCGGTGGCGCTGGGCCGTGGTGATGCGACGCAAGAGATGACCGACGAGGAGAGCGTGGGCATGCTTGAGCCGCAGGCCGATGGCTTCCGCAACTACGCACGGACCCAATTCACCGTGTCACCAGAAGAGATGTTGGTGGACAAGGCGCAGCTGCTGACACTGACCGCGCCGGAGATGACGGCGCTGGTGGGTGGCCTGCGGGTGCTGGGCGCGAACCATGGCGGCAGCGCGCATGGTGTGTTCACCGATCGGGTTGGGCAGTTGACCAACGACTTCTTCGTGAATGTGCTGGACATGGGCACCACTTGGGCCGAGGCCGGTGATGGCGTCTATGAAGGCAAGGATCGTGCCAGTGGCGATGTGAAGTGGACCGCAACCCGGGTGGATCTGGTGTTTGGCTCCAACTCGCAACTGCGGGCGCTGGCTGAAGTTTATGGTCAGTCCGATGGCGCGGCGAAACTGGCGCAGGATTTTGTCTCCGCATGGTGCAAGGTCATGGATGCGGATCGCTTTGATCTAAAGTGACCTTTTAGAGAGAAGAGAAAGGAAGGCGCGGCGGAGGTCGCGCCTTTTTGCTGTTAAAACGCCGGTTTCATCATCATCAGCCAGACAATCCCCATGACCGCGAAGAAGGCGGGGAAGCCGCAGGCGAACCATATGCGGTAGAGTTTGAAGTAGCGGTCTGGCAGGGGCGTTTGCGTGTCGCGGGCGGTGCGGGCGACGTTGCGCATTTGGAGTTGAATCCAGACCACGGGTAGCCAGAAGGCGCCGACCACCACGTAAAGGATCAGCGAAATCAGCAGCCAGGGTTCTGAGAGTGACCAGCCGAGGTGCCAAGCCAACAGTGTGCCGGTGATTGGTTGCAGGATGGCTGCGGTTGCGGTGAAGACAGTGTCGGCGATCACCACAATGCCGGCGACATGGGCGATCAGGGCGGGGTCGCGGCTGCGGTGGGACAGGACCATAAAGAAGGCGATGCCGGCACCGGTGCCCAAGAGGACGGTGGCGCCGAGGACGTGGGCAAAGCGGAGGAGGTCTTCGATCATCGGTCGTCCATGAGTAGGGCCACCAAGGCGGCGAGGGTCATGCCGGGCAGAACTTTGACCATGGGGCCAAGCGGATCGGCATAGAGCGCAGGAGCCATCAATGCCGCACCCAGAAGGTAGGCGGCAGAGAGGAGGATCATGCCGATGGCGGCTTTGCGGCTGTGGCGTCGGATGAGGATTGCGCCGCCAAGAAGGATGTCGGCGATGCCGCCGCCAATAACGGCGAAAGTGGCGAAGGTGGGACTGCTGCCAGTGGTGGTTAGAACGTGCATGGCTTCGGAGGTTTGGATCAGGCCGATAACGCCGGAGAGCAGCCAGAACAGCGCCAGCGTGGCGATGGCGAGCGGAAGTGCAAGATAGACGCGGGCGGCAGCGCGGTCTTGGGCCGTGGCTGGGTGGCTTGCCAGGGTCTCCGCCAGTGGATGGCAGGTGTGGCCTGTGAGGTGGTGCCAGGGGAGGGGATCGCCAGAGATGCCTTTTGAGAGCACCGCAAGCGACGTGCTGCGCAGGGGGGCGCGCCAGCCCAGCCAGCCAAGTGTGTCGGCCACGCGTGCGGTGTGTCTGAGGGTCCACTTTGGCAGGTGCGGCCGCCAGAGAGGGGCAGGGGCGCCAAGCCAGGCGCGGGTGCGCAGGGTTAGGCTGTCAAAGCTGTGCGCATTTGGCTCGGTGATGTCGGCGATGGTGCCGGAGGGCACTTGGGGATCACAGGCCAAGGCGACGGCATGGGCCACATCCGTCAAGGCGACGGTTTGGATGGAACTGTCCTCAAACACGCGGGGCAGGACGGCCGGCAAGGCTGCAAGGGCGCGCAGGAGGGCGCTGCCGCCATAGGCTTCGCGGCCCAGCACCAGAGTGGGGCGCAGAATGACGTGGTCAGCCTGAGAGTTAGCCAGCAGCGCGTCACCTTCGGCCTTGGTGCGAAAGAAAGCGGTGTCGGCCTCTGGTGACACCCCTGCAGCGGAGATTTGGATGACGCGGGTTTGGGTTTGGGCGGCAGCGGTTGCGAGGTGCCGGACCACGTCGACGTGAATTTGGGAAAGGTTGTCACGGGCGCCATCCTGCAAGGCGCCGGAGGCGTTCACCACCACGTCGGTGTCTTGCAGCAAGGCGGCCCATTGATCCGCGCGCAAGGACGTGAGGTCGAGGTGTTTCCAGCGGTATTGCGGAAAGCGGGCGGCGGCTTTGGCATTGCGGCCTACGCCGGTCACGTCATATCCGGCTTCGGTCAGTGCCGCCATGCAGGCGGCGCCAATGAGGCCGTAGCCGCCAAGAACAAGGGCTGTTGGCATCGCTGCGCTCCGCTAAATCCTGTTGGGGTGAGGCTAGCATAAGCGCTTTGCCTTGCACGGGAAATTGCGGGTCTTGCGGCAATCTGCCGTTGGCAGGCTAGAGCCTCCGAACCGGATGGCGCAGGACGGTGCGCAGTTTTTCGGGGGCGGTTTTGCGTGGGTCGCTCAGGTAGATTTCGTGGTGGTGGCCGTTTTCTGTCAGGCCATTTTGCGGCAGAAATTCCTTGTGCAGTCTGGCGATGGTCGGGCCTTCTTCGCTATACGGTCCGATGTGCATGATTTGGGCGCAGAGACCTTCGTGCAAGACCTCGCGCCGCAGGGTGGCGGGAGGATCGCCAAGTTTCTTGGCGGCTTTTTCCACGCTGGCGTTGAAGGCCGCGTCATCGAGCCAATCCGGCAGCATGATCATCAGGGTCCAATGCCATTCTTCGCGTCGGTCATCGGTGTAGGCGGTCATATCGTCGGCCCACCAGAGACCTTCGAGGGGAGGCACCACGTAGTCTTTCTCCAAAGTCTGTTTGGAGTAGAACTTGAGCCCGTAGCTGACCGGGTAGAGCCAGGACAAGGCGTGTTGATAGGCGTCGTTGCCCGGGGCGCCGTGGCCGTCAATTTTCACAAAGGTCATGTCGGGGACTTCGACAAGGGCGAAGTCTTTGGCGGAGGGCGCGTAGAGATGTTTGAGGGTTTTCTTGAAATCGATTTTGGTCATGGGAAGGCCTTGAAGACGAGGGGCTGGTTGAAAATGAATTGGGCAGTGCGTTTTCTGGAAACTTACAAGGTGAAGAACAAAGGGGCAACATTTGATTGCTCGCGGGGTGCTTCACTGCGCAGATCTATGGCAGGTCAGTGCAACCGGGTTTTGTTAGTAAGTGGTCTGCAACATTGTGCAATTCTCGGTTTCCATGAGGAACACCACCAAATGAAATCCGTTCTTTGATCCTGCCTTTTTAGGGAGGGGCATCCAGCGTTTTAGAGGCATTTCCCTGGCGTACTGGTCAAACAGGACTCATTTGTTGGGAAAACTGGCCCTATTGAGCGGGGTCGGCTTGACCTAGGGTCGGTCAATTTAGGCGGGAACGGCGCGAGATCGACACGCCTAAATGTATGTTCAGTAGGGAGTAAAGAATGGAAAATGTTGTACTTTTGGCGGTGGATGGGAGTGACGGGTCTGACCGTGCACTCGACCACGCCATTGCCAGGGCGAAACAGGGTGGGGCCAAAGTTGTTGTTGCCTATGTAATCGAATGGTCGCCGTATTCCTTTAGCACCGCAGAGGAGAACGCGACGCGCCACAAACGTCGGGAAACCGAAATTGAACGCGCCAACACAGAGATTGTCGCCCCCGCCTTAAAGAGGCTTGAAGGGGAAAGTTTGGAATACGCCGGGATTGTACGTCACGGACACCCCGCGGAAACTTTGATTGCCATCGCCAAAGAATACGGCGCGGTTCAGATATTAATCGGCCGCCGGGGCCACAGCGGATTGAAGTCGCTGCTGTTTGGCAGCGTCGCAGGTAACCTGATCCAGACCGCGCCTGTGCCGGTTGTCGTCGTTCCTTGATTTTGAATATGAGTATCCGGAGGAGCATTATGACTCGCATCCTGTTTTTTGTTTTTGCTGCGCTTTCGATTGCTGGGCCAGCCCATGCTGGCATTGACGAAACCATCAACAACTTCACCGCGCCGATTGCCTCGTTTATTGGCTCTGTTGTGTTTTTTAAGATCCCGGTTGCCGGGGCCAATCTTCCACTTGTTGTGCTGTGGTTGGTCGTGGGGGCCGTGTTTTTCACGTTCTATATGGGCTTCATCAACCTGCGGGGTTTCAAACACGCGATTGCGCTTGTCCGTGGGGATTATGCCGACCCCAACAGTGCTGGGGAAGTGTCGCACTTTCAAGCTTTGGCCACAGCGGTGTCCGGCACTGTGGGCATCGGTAACATTGGCGGGGTTGCGGTTGCGGTGACTGTGGGTGGCGCCGGGGCGACGTTCTGGCTGATTGTCGCGGGGTTTCTGGGCATGTCCACCAAGTTTGTCGAATGTACGCTGGGTGTGAAGTACCGCAATGAGAACCCGGATGGATCCGTATCCGGTGGCCCGATGTATTATCTGACCAAAGGGTTTGAAGAACGTGGCATGGTGGGCTTTGGCAAGTTCATGGGCACGTTCTATGCCATCGGTATTTTTATCGGCGCGTTGGGCATTGGGAATATGTTCCAATCCAATCAGGCCTACGTGCAATTGAACACCGTCGCAGGTGGCGCGTTGGATGGCTACGGTTGGCTGGTCGGCCTGATCCTTGCAGGGGTTGTTTTTGCGGTCATTATTG
The DNA here is from genome assembly GCF_047124445.1 of Shimia sp. MIT1388. Lineage (GTDB taxonomy): Bacteria > Pseudomonadota > Alphaproteobacteria > Rhodobacterales > Rhodobacteraceae > Shimia. The sequence goes on from NZ_CP138921.1 coordinate 511,992, forward strand.
GCGGGATCAAATCCATCGCCCGCGTGACTGAAAAGATTGTGCCGTTTATGGCGGTTTTTTACTGCGTGTTTGCGATCATCGTGATCCTGATGAATTTCGGCTCGATCCCGGCGGCGATTGGCAACATCTTCTCAGGAGCGTTCACCGGTGAAGGCGTGACCGGCGGGGCCTTGGGCGCCTTGATCATTGGCTTCCAGCGGGCGGTGTTCTCCAACGAGGCGGGCATTGGGTCTGCGTCGATTGCCCACGCGGCGGTGCGGACAGATGAGCCGGTGACAGAAGGCTATGTGTCTTTGCTGGAACCCTTCATCGACACCATTGTGATCTGTACCATCACCGCGCTTGTCATTGGCACAAGCCAAGTGGCTGATCCCAACTTCGCGGGGGAGGCAACCGGGGTTGCGATGACCTCAGCGGCGTTTGAGCGTCAGATTGGCTGGTTCCCGGTGCCTCTGGCGTTTGGGGCGTTGCTCTTTGCCTTCTCCACCATGATCTCCTGGTCTTACTACGGGCTGAAAGGTTGGACCTATCTGTTTGGCGAAGATCAGACGCTGCAGACGGTCTACAAACTGATCTTCTGCGCATTTGTGGCTTTGGGCTGTGTTGTGCAGCTGGGTCCGATCCTAGATATTTCGGATGCGCTGGTGTTCTTGATCTGTGTGCCAAACATCCTGGGGCTCTATTTCCTGGCCCCCGTGGTGAAACGCGAGATGCAGGCCTATGTGGCCAAGCTGGAAAGCGGTGAGATCAAGCGGTTCAAGAATTAAGGTACTTTGATCCTGTAGAGCGGCCCCCACCAGAGATGGTGGGGGCCTTATTGTTTGGGGCGGATTGATCCAGTCAGTGGCTGGTCATCTTTTTGACGATGTCCGCACCGCTCCAGGCGGCGGGGAAATAGGTTGGCCAGTTGGTGACTTCTTCCAGCAGCGCGGCGCGGTCGTCGCCCCAATAGAGGTGGAAGTGGTCCACCTTGGTGGGCACCATTTCGTGGTCGCTGAATTGAATGAACTGTGGCGCGGCGGCGTCGCCACCGGATTTTTCATAGACAAAGCGGATGCCTTGGTTGCCGGATTTGTAGGTCAGGATTTCGTAGCCGTCCGCTTGGTAGCTGCCTTGCACCGGTTTGCCGTCTTTGAAGAAGGCAACGGTGTCGCCTGCGATCTGGATGCGGTCGACATCGGTTTTGAAGCCGGTGTCATAGTAGGTGCGGTATTCTTCGGCGGTCTTTTTGCCGCTTTCAGCTTTGTGCTCCAGCACCGGATCAAGGGTGCCGTCCTTCAGGAAAGGGTAGACGGATTGCCAGTCGTTTTCCCAATCGGTCAGGGCGCGGGCTTGCACTTTGGACTCGTCGATCAGCTTTGGTTCGGCCTTTTTGTGATCGTGGGCATGGGAATGCTTGTGCTCTTTGGTTTTGGTGTCGGTTGTGGCGGATTGCGCCACTGCCTGGGATGAAAATGCGATCAGCGCGCCAATAGAGAGGGCGGTGAGATGTTTGAAAGCAGTGTGTTGCATAGGGTGTCCAATTTTCACTCAGGAATCATGTTATAACATAACATATAAATCCACTAAGACCTGTGGCGCGGGATGACAAGTCGCTTTCAGGTTGGGCTGGTTGAAAAAAAGGCGCAGCCGAGGGGCTGCGCCTTTGGGATGGCATAGTTAGAGGCGGGAGAGGGTGTCCCGAGGTGCCTCTACTGGGACATGCCACCTTCACTTGAGACCTGTTCCTGCACGTGGTCTTCGTTACCCACGGCTTTGCCGCGTGGCGGGAAGTCCGCAAAGGTGGACAGGTGCTTTTGCACGAGGCGCGCGGCGGGACCGAAGGCCCACATCTTGTTGCCCATCCAGCGGGTGTACATGCCGGATTCTTCTGCCGCTTTCTCATAGGGGTCGCGGCGTAGGTTGAAGAGCAGCGGGGCGTTGAGCTCTTCTTTGGGGCCAGCCCAGCCTTTTTCCTGGATCACGAAGTGGGCCTTCCAGTCGTTGTAGCGCACGGCCTGAAGATCGGTGCCTTCGTAGTAGATGATTTCTTGGCGGTTGCTGTCACTTTCGCCGCGCAGATAGGAGAGCTGGTTGTAGCCGTCCAGATGCACTTGATAGCCACCAAAGCCGTCCAGCATGGCTGCGGGCAGGTCCTCTGGTCCGCCAGCGGCGGCAACCAGAGTAGGCATCCAGTCCATGGCGTCAAAGATGCCGTTGAGCACCTGACCTTCGGCGATTTGGCCAGGCCAGCGCACCACGGCAGGCACGCGGAACCCGCCTTCCCATGTGGTGCCTTTTTCGCCGTGGAAGGGCGTTGTGCCGCCATCAGGCCAGGTCATGGTTTCCGGGCCATTATCAGAGGTGAACAACACGATGGTGTTGTCGCTGATCCCGCGCGCGTCCAGATGCGCGAGCACTTTGCCGACGTTGTCGTCCAGTTCCTTCATGACCACGTCTTGAAGCCCACGCCCATCCCCGAGCATGGCTTCATATTCCGGACTCAGGTGAGTCCAGACGTGGGCGCGGGCAGGGGCCATCCAGACAAAGAATGGCGTGTCTGCGTCCACGGCGCGGTCGATGAAGTCCAGGGTGTGAGTGGTGACTTCGTCGTCGAGTGTTTTCTGACGTTCGGGCGGGGCGGCGCCGTCGTCTTCGATGCGTTGCTTTCCGACCAGTCCCCAGCGCGGGTCAACGGTCTCGTCCACGGTGTTGGTGGCGTAGCTGTGAATGATGTTGCGGGGCCCAAATTGGTTGTTGAACTCGGGATCATCTGGCCAGTCCGGGTCGGTGGTGTATTCCATGGCGTTGAGGTGGTAGAGCCAGCCCCAATACTCATCAAAGCCCTTGTTGGTGGGCAGGAATTGGTTCAGGTCGCCAAGGTGGTTTTTGCCAAACTGGCCGGTGGTGTAACCGAGGCCTTTGAGCATGTTGGCCAGAGTTGGGTCGTTTTCGTTCAGGCCAACAGGATCACCGGGCAAACCTACGGTGTGCATGCCGGTGCGGACCGGAAACTGACCGGTGATGAAAGCCGAGCGGCCTGCGGTGCAGCTGGGTTGGGCGTAGTAGTCTGTGAAGCGCGCGCCCTCGGCGGCAAGTTGATCGAGGTTGGGTGTCTCGATGCTTTTCACACCTTGATGGTAGCTGCCGAGGCTGGCCCAGCCGACGTCATCCGCCATGATCACCAGAATATTGGGTTGCTCGGTTTCGGCGAGGGCGCCTTGTGCGGCGAGGCCTAGGGCCGCGATGGTTGTCGTCATCGACACCATCATTGCAGGGAGTTTTGACACGAAATCACATCCTAAATACTTGCGCGTTTTCAAACAGGTACGGTTACCTGCTGCAAAGTAAGGTTGTGTGCGCAGATGTGGCAACGGAGGTTTACAATCGTTTCAGGTTTTGAAAGTTTATGTCCAAGAATTGAAATTGAGGCCGGGCATGCTCACCGAAACGTCGCTGGAAGCGTTTTTCCATTTGGCAGAAACCAATAGTTTTCAGGAGGCTGCACGACGGATGGGGGTCTCCAATGCGTCCCTGACGCGTTACATTCAGCAAGCGGAAGAACAGGCGGGAATGGTGTTGTTTCACCGTGGTCGCAACAACTGCCGATTGACCCGTGCAGGTCAGGAGTTTTTGCCGCTGGCGCGTAAGCTGGAGCAGGATTTGGGGTTGTTTTCACGCCAGCTGGAGTTGTTGCGCTCTGGCGAGGGGCGGCAGCTGCGGGTTGGTTGCGGGCCGTTGGTGCCGCGGGCGTTGATCCAGCCGGTGCTGCGGGAGGTGATGAAGGCGCATCCGAATTTACGGTTCCAACTGGATGTGAGCGCGCGGATTGCGCCGCTGGAGCGGATGCAGGCGGGGGAGATCGACATGTTCATTGGCGATCTGACCCATACGCCGGAAGCGGACAATGTAGAGATCATGATGATTGCCAAACGTCCGGTGATGTTTGTGGCGCGGCCCGAGCATCCCATCCATGCGCAGGGCGTGGTGACGCTTAAACAGGTGTTTTCTTATCCGTTTGCGTCGCCACATTTGCACAAGCACTGGCGGGCAACCTTGATCAAGGCGCTGGGCGGGGACGCCGAGGCGGAAGCGATTGTGAAAGCCCTGCCGCAGGTGGAGAGCGATGATTACCACTTCCTGGCGCATTTGGCGGCGGAGGACGGGTTTGTTGTTGGCGCGGTGGCCGAGACTTTTGAAGAGATGCGCGCGCTGGGGCGGCTTAAGGAAGTGCTCACCCGCGCGCCGATCACATGGAATATCTGTGCGGTGCGCAAGACCGAAGATGTGACCGAGGCGCAGGAGGCGTTTTGGCAGGCGTTGAAGGCTTACGAGGTGAACCCGGCGGCGGCTTAGGAGGTCTGCTCCAGATACTGCAGGCAGCCTTCGAGCGCGGCGGCATCGTCGGTGATCAGGCTGATCGGGAAGGTCTGAGGGTCCACGATGCCATGGGCGTCGCGGGTGAGCTCTTCCATGAAGTCGGATAGGGCTGCGGAGGTCAGAACGCCGCGGGAGGCGGAACCGGCAAAGGCCACGCCGTCGCGCGGCATGTATTGCAGGATCATGGCTTGCGTCAGGCGGCCCAAGGCGCGGGCAAAAAGGCGCACCGTGCGGGTGGCGTCTGTGCAGCCGTTGGCAAAGCCGTCGACAATGTCTTTGCCGCCCTTGCGCTGACCGCTGACCACCTGATGTAGGCGTTCCAGACCGCGGCCGCAGAAGCAGTCCTCATAGGTGACAAAGACGTCAGCGCCGTCGCCCAATTCGTCGCGCAGCAGTTTGCCAACGGAGTAGGGCAGTTCGGCGTGGCCAAGTTCGGCCTCCATGGCGGTCAGGCCGCCACGGGCGTTGCGGCGGGTGGGGCTGACGTTGAAGCCGGTGCCCATACCAGCCACCAGCGCCTGGCCATTTGTCGGCTCGTGTTTTGTGCCGCAGACCGGATCGGTGGAAATCCGCGCCAGCGCGTACCCCAGAGCGGAGAGATCGTTGATCAGTTCCGCATGGGGCGCGCCGGTTTGGTCGCGCAGATTTTCCACGCTGAGGAACCAGTCGCGGTTGGTGAGTTCGCCTTCGCCGGAATGCACGGGACCGGCGATAGCGATGCACACCCCGGCGAGGTCGCCGGGGGTGGTTTTTTCAAGATAAGCAGCAAGCACGGCGTCAAAGCTGTCGTAGTCATCATTGGAGGCGCGCATCACGCTATCAATCTGCACGCCGTTGGCGTCCGCCAATGCCAAGCGTGTGTTTGTGCCACCAATGTCTCCAACCAGGAACGTCATAGTACCGCTACTTTCTTCTTCTGAGTCAATTCGTTGGTTCGTCTAGCGAATTAATTCAGGTTTGAACAGGCACGCCTTCGGGCTTTTTGCCGAGGATGATCATGCCCAGCAAATCGTCGTCGGTGACGTCATCGACATTCACCGTGCCAACCAGTTGGCCGTTCTTCATCACCGAGGCGCGATCGCAGAGTTCCATGACGTCATGGATGTCATGACTGATCAGGAAGATGCCGATGCCCTGGGCCTTAAGCTGTTGGATCAGCTCGGACACCATTTGGGTTTCATGCGGGCCAAGGGCGGCGGTGGGTTCGTCCATGATCAGGATTTTGGCGTCGAAATATACGGCGCGGGCGATGGCCACGGACTGACGCTGACCACCCGAAAGCGCAGAGACCGGCTCGGCGAACTTTTTGAAGTTCGGGTTGAGTTTGCCCATGATCTTGCGGGTTTCGGCCTCCATGGCGTCGTCATTCACGGTGCCCAGCGGCGTGGTGAGTTCGCGCCCCAGGAAGAGGTTGGACGCCGCATCGAGGTTATCGGCCAGCGCAAGCGTCTGGTAGATGGTCTCGATGTTGTATTTGCGGGCGTCGCGGGGATTGTGGATCTCTGCTTTTTCGCCGTTGATGTAGATCTCGCCACCGTCACCCTGATAGGCGCCGGAGAGGATTTTGATCAGGGTGGATTTGCCCGCGCCATTGTGGCCCAGAAGGCCCACCACTTCGCCCGGCATGAGATCGACGGAGACGTGGTCCACCGCTTTGATCCCACCAAAGGAGATGTGGATGTCGCGCATTTCCACGAGAGGGGTTTGCTTGTCCATGATGTTTCTCCTTATGCGCCAGTGCGGCGGCGGTAGACGATGTCGACCCAGACCGCGAAGACCAGAACCACGCCCACAACGATGTTTTGCAGCGGGGCGTCGACGCCCACAGAGGCCATGCCGGATTGCAGGGACTGCATGATCAACGCGCCAATCACAGCGCCATAGATGGTGCCTGCGCCGCCAGAGAGGGCCGTGCCGCCAATCACGGCGGCTGCGATCACGCGCAGCTCGTCCAGCGTGCCAAGGCCCACGTCAACAGCGTTCAGACGCGCGGAGGCGATGATCGAGGCGATGCCGGTCAGAGCCCCCATCAGCGCAAAGATTTTCACGGTCAGAAGGCGGGTGTTGATGCCCGACAGTTCGGCTGCTTCAGGGTTGCCGCCGGTGGCATAGATGTAGCGGCCAAAGCGGGTGCGGCGGGCGATGATGGTCATGACAATCGCCACGGCCAGCAGGATCACCACAGGAATGGCAACGCCGTGGTTCCAAACCATGCCGTCGGTGTATTCGATGCCTTGGGCAGCGGTCATGCGTTTCATCGCGCCTTTGGGGATCGGGTAGCTGTTCATGATCGATACAAACAGCAGGATGCCGCCAGCCGCGATCGCCATGAGGATGCCTTCGGCCCAGGCAGGTTTTACGGCAAAGCCGTGGGAGGCTTTGTTGCGGCGGCTGAGTAGCATGAAGCCCACAGCCACTAGCGCGGCAACGATGCCAAAAATCCAGCTCATGGTTTCGCCCAGAGTGCCTTCAGCGCCGCCACCAAGCAGGCGGAAGGTTGGGTCGAGCGGGGCTTGGGTCTGGCCTTTGGTGACCCACCACATGGCGCCGCGATAAACAAGGAAGCCACCGAGCGTGACGATAAAGGCAGGCACGGTCAAGTAGCCGATGATCCAGCCCTGGAAGGCGCCGAGTACGGCGCCCATGGTGATGGCGAAGATCACCGCGATGATCCAGATCGACCAGTGGCCGAGACCAACCACGTCCGGCAGGAACTGCACCTGCAGCGCGGCGGTGGCCATGCCGATAAAGCCGAGCATCGAGCCGACGGACAGGTCGATGTGGCGGGTGACGATGACAAACACCATGCCGGTGGCCATGACGGCAACGGAGGCGGTTTGCACCGAGACGTTGAAGAAGTTTCGTGGTGATAGGAAGCGGCCATCTGTGAAGATGCCAAAGACGATCCATATCACAACAAGCGCGCCGATCATTCCAAGCAGGCGGGGATCCAGCCCCAGCTTGTTGATCAGGTTCTTAGCTTGGTTTTGCATTGTGCGTTCCTTTTTGGCTCGCGATGCTTGAGACATCTTCCCCAGTCTGCGCGGCAGGTTCCGCATCAGTCAAAGGGCTCTAAATCTCAGGGAGTGGGGAAATTAAGTGCCCCCCCGCGCCGTAGGGCGGAGGGGCAGGGTTCAGGTTAGTTGCACGCTGCGTTGGAAGAGCCGGCGCAGAGCACGTCTTTCTCGATCCAGCCTGCGTCCAGAACAACGTTCAGGTTGTCAGCTGTTACTGGCACGGGGGCGAGGAACATGGAGTTCAGCGTGGTGCCTGCTGGCGAGGTCCACTCAGCGGCGCCGTCTACGTCCATGCCTTTGGCAAGTGACACGGCGATTTCACCAGCTGCGTTGCCCAGAGCGCGGGCGTCTTTCCAGACGGATACTGTCTGCGTGCCCATGGCAACGCGGTTCAGCGCGGCGTGGTCACCGTCTTGACCGGAGACTGGAATGCCTTCCATGCCCTGAGCGGTAAGCGCAGCCACAACACCGCCAGCGGTGCCGTCGTTGGAGGCGATTACGGCGTCAACTTTGTTGTCAGCCGCGGTCAGGATCTGCTCCATGTTGCGCTGGGCGTTGGCTGGCACCCAGCCATCTGTGTAAGCTTCGCCAACAATTTTGATGTCACCGGAGTCGATTGCCGCCTGAATGATTTCCTGCTGACCACCGCGCAGGAAGTCTGCGTTTGGATCGGTGGGGGAGCCTTTGATCATCACGTAGTTGCCTTTTGGCATGGCTTCCAGAACCGCACGGGCCTGCATGCGGCCCACTTCGACGTTGTCAAAGGTCAGGTAGAAGGCGCGCGCGTCTTCGATCAGACGGTCATAGGCGATCACAGGGATCTCTTCGTCGGCCGCGGCCTGCACAGCAGGACCAACTGCAGAGGCGTCTTGCGCCAGAATGATCAGCGCGTCGGCGCCTTGTGCGATCAGGCTTTCGATGTCGCTCAGCTGCTTGGCAGAGGAGCTCTGCGCGTCAGCGGAGATGTATTTGGCGCCAGCGGCGTCCAGCGCGCCTTTGATGGCGGCTTCGTCGGTTTTCCAGCGCTCTTCCTGGAAGTTGGACCAGCTCACGCCGATGACCAGATCGTCAGCCCAGGCTGCGGTGCTCATGAGGGCGCCGGCGATGATGGCCGTCGCGGATGCAAAAAGTTTCATGGTGTCCTCCCAATTGTTCTTCCCGGTGGTGGGGCCGAAGTGAGTCGGCTTTGACCGGGTGTGACCAATGGTAGCGCAATAAATTTGTAAATCAAATTAAATAAGCTAACCTTGCATTGATCCGACAAACATCGGCATGGTTTTGACGCCGGGTAAGGGCAGCTTGTGTTTTGGTTGCGGACTATTCTCGGTGAAGAAGGAGCTAGTATATGTCTGTGAATCAAAGAGAAATTGGGCGGCGTAAGCTGCTGGGGGAAATTCGCAGGCAGCAGCGTGTCCCACGCATTGACTTAAGTGAACTGACCGGAATCAGCCGCGCAACCGTGACAACCATCACCGCAGAGCTGCTGCGGGAAGGGTTGATCGAGGAGGTCTCTAGCGACCTGGGCGAGAAAGATTCGAAGCGTGGACGCCCAAAGGTGGATCTTAAGATTCGCGGCGCGGCGCGGCTGATCGCGGGGGCAAAAATCTCTCACAAGACCATCTCTTTGGTGCTGCTCGACTTTGAGGGCACGCAGTTGGCCGGACATGAGGCAGAGCTGGAAGAGAGCGTTTTGCCTGCGGAGGACATGACGGCGGTTCTGGCGGATCTTCTGGAGGTGCTGGCCCGCAAAATTGGCCTGTCCCGGACCGATATTGCCGGTTTTGGGCTTGGGATTGCGGGTATTGTGGATGCACCGCGCGGCTTTGTGCATTGGTCGCCGTCTTTGGACAGCCGCAATGTGATGTTGGGCGAGATTCTTGGGCGCGGGCTGGGGATTCCTGTGTTTATCGACAACGATGCCAACCTCGTCGCCATGGCAGAAAAGAGTTTTGGCCTGGGGGTGGGGCACAATGACTTCATTGTGGTGACCATCGAAAGCGGTGTTGGCATGGGCATCGTGATCAACAACGAGATTTACCGTGGTACGCGGGGCTGTGGCGCAGAATTTGGCCACACCAAGGTGCAGCTGGAAGGGGCGTTGTGCCGTTGTGGACAGCGCGGGTGTCTGGAGGCCTATGCGGCGGATTATGCGTTGACCCGTGAGGCGATGATGGCCAGCGGTGAGGCGGCGGAGCGGCAGGTGGAAGACATCTTGCGGGCGGCGAAGGAAGGCGACGAGATGGCGGCCTCGATTGTGAGTCGCGCGGGGCGCATGTTTGCCATGGGCCTGGCCAATATCGTGAACATCTTTGATCCGGAGCTGATCATTCTGGCGGGCGAGCAGATGCAATCCAGCCATCTTTATGCAGAAGAAGTGATTGAAGGCATGCGCAAGTTGATTGTGCAGGTGGATAAGGCGCCGCCGGAGGTGGTGGTGCACAAATGGGGCAACCTGATGTGGGCCCGTGGGGCAGCGGCTTATGCGCTTGAGAATGTCTCGGAAAATGCGCTTTTGGAGATGGCAGAGAATGTGGCTTAAAGGCGTCAGTGCGCTGGCACTGGTTGCGGCGGGGGCTGCGCAGGCCGAGGTGCGGTTTGCGCCTGTTGATGTGGCGGAGCATGTCTACGACGGCGGATGGGAGTTCTACGTCGGTGGAGGCGTGGCGGCATTTGATTGCAGCGGCGACGGCTTACCGGAGTTGGTGGCTGCGGGGGGCGAGAACCCACCGATGTTGCTGCGCAACCGGAGCGCCCATGGCGGAGTGGTGACCTTTGAGGAAGACACGCCCGATGCCTTGATGATGCCGGGAACCACTGGGTTTTATCCACTTGATGTGGATGGCGACGGCTGGCTTGACCTTGTCGTGTTGCGGGTGGGCGAGAACAGCCTTCTTAAAGGCGGGCCGGAGTGCAGTTTTGAACCGATGGACGTGCCGGGGTTTGAGGGCGGCGATGCCTGGACCACGGCGTTTGCGGCCACCTGGGAACGGCAGGACGCGCTGCCGACATTGGCGTTTGGCAATTACGTGGATCGTGACGATCCCAATGGGCCGTTTGAGGCCTGTGACGACAATGATTTGTTCAGGGCTGAGGGCGACGGTTATGCGAACTCCACGTTGACGCCGGGGTTTTGTCCGCTGTCGATCCTGTTTTCCGACTGGGGCCGCCTGGGTCGTGCGGATCTGCGGATGAGCAATGACCGGCATTACTATGTGAAAGGCGGAGCTGAGCAGCTTTGGGCGATGGAGGACACGCCACGGCTTTATGGTGAGGCCGATGGCTGGGCCACACATATGTTGTGGGGCATGGGCATTGCGGAGCGGGATCTGGATTTTGACGGCAAGACCGAGGTGTTTTTGTCGTCGATGGGCGATCAACGGTTGATGAAACGTGTGAGCGTGGAGGCGCCGACGTTTGAGGATGTGCCGTATGAAATGGGCACCTCGGCGCATCGGCCCTACACCGGGGGCGACGGGCGGCCCTCAACCGGCTGGCACATCAGTTTTGGCGACGTGGATAATGACGGGCTGGACGATGTGTTCATTGCCAAGGGCAATGTACAACAGATGCCCGGCGCGGCGATGGAAGACCCCAACAACCTGCTGATGCAGCAAGCGGATGGCACCTTTGCGGAGCAAGGCGACAAGGCTGGGATTGCCACTTTGGCGCGCAGCCGAGGGGCGGCGCTGGTGGATATGAACCACGATGGGCTGCTGGATTTGGCGGTGATGAACCGACGGGCGCCGCTGGAGGTCTATCAAAACGTCTCTGAGGCGACGGGCAACTGGGTAGCGCTGACCTTGATGGGGAAAGAGGCTAACAGCCAAGCCGTGGGGGCCTTCATTGAGGTGAAAGTGGGCGACCATGTGCATCTGCGGGAGATCACTGTGGGTGGTGGTCACGCTGGAGGCGTGTCCGGGCCACAGCATTTTGGGCTGGGCGATACGGAGACTGTTGAAGTGCGTGTGCGCTGGCCAGATGGCACGCAGGGCGATTGGATCGAAGTGCCGGTGAATGGCAGTTGGCGGGTGTGGTCCGAAGGACCCGTGACGGTGCTGTCCGCGTACTGAGCAAAGCCCGCGTGGGTCAGTTGGAAAGCTGATCCATGGGCAGGCCGGAGGGCACGGACTCTGGCACGCCAAGGCGGCCTTGGATGGCGTCGTAATCTGTGAGGCTTTCGAGGAAGGCGAGGATTTCCGTGACCTCCTGATCGGTGAGATCAATCGGGGAAAGTTCGTTGGAGGCGGCGATTTCGATCACTTCAGGGTCATCCTGCATCAGCTTGAAATCTGTATTAAATTTCCCGTCTGAGTAGGTGGTGTGGGCCTCTGCGTAGGCTTTGAGTGAGGCCACCGGATCGAGGTGATGCTTGACCATGGCTTCTAGGGACGTGTAGGCCCCGTTATGGCCATAAGGCGCGGTTTGCGTGATGTTGCGCAAGCTAGGCGTGCGGAAGCGGTAGAAGTCTTCCTCTTGGCCGGTGACGCGCCCACGGCCGACGTCGCGGTTGTGGTTTTCAAACGGAGCCGCTTTGCCCGGGCCGATCTGCGGGAGTGCGATTGCGTGGAAGCCGTGGTCGGTTTGGAATTGGCCCGCATGGCAGGTGCCGCATTGGGCTTTGCCGTAGAAAAGATCCAGGCCAGCGGCGGCATCAGCGGTGAGCGGCGTGCCGTCGCGCAGGTAGGCGTCAAAGGCCGAGGCGTCCGCGCGCCATTCAAAAGCGATGAAAGCGGCCAGCGCGTTGGCGATGTGGTGGAACTTGATCGGTTCGTCTGTGCCAATGACATCATCAAAGGCGGTGCGGTAGGCGGGGATCGCCTCGACACGCTTGGCAAGGATGTCCCAGGCGCCGCCGGGGCCTGTGAGTTGGCCGAGGCGTACGGCTTGGCTCACGTCATTTTCGGAGTAATGCCCGGCCATTTCATCGCCTGACAAAACCGGGAACATGGCTTGGGCTGCAAGCGCGTTGTCAAAGCCCATTTCCATTTCGCTGCCCAACGGGGTGCGGATGCCGGAGGGGCGGCTCGGGTCGTCCTCTAAGCGGCCATCGTGGAAGAAGACGGTGAATTCGGTGGCGCCAAGGTTCCACAAGGCGGGGGCGTTGCGGGGGATGCGTTTTTCGGGCGGGTTGTTGGCGTCGATCTTGCGTTCCAGGCCAAGTCCGGTGGCGCCGTCACCTAGTCCGAGGGACACGCCATCGGACGTGCCCAGATCGGGGTGGTGGCAGGTGGCGCAGGCAACGGAGCGGTTGCCCGACAGGATGGGATCGTAGAACAATTGCCAGCCCAGCTCGACCTCCGTCACGTCCTGCTCCGGAAAGGTGGCGTCCGCCTTTGGCAGCGGCGAGGCGCTGGCGAGAGCGGGCAGGAAAGCGGCTGTGAGCATCAAAGGGCGCATGGCGGGTCTTTCATTTAGAAAAGCCCTCCGCGCAGGAGAATATGCGCGAAGGGCCGGTATATCTTGGCTCAATAACGGTTTTGAAACAAGATATTACACAAAGCGGTTCACGTAGTTTTCCAATATCTCCTGACGGCCGGATTTTGGCGCTGGGTTGATCTTGCCGCTCATGACGTCCTCAAAAGTGCCGTCGAGATCCCCGGCCAGCATGGCCTTGGCTGCGTCGGTGTCCCAACCGGCGTAGCGCGCGGCCAGCGCATCCTCGAGGCCACCATCTTCGATCATCGCAGCCGCGGCTTTTAGGCCACGGGCGCAGACGTCCATCGCGCCAATGTGGCCTGCGATCAGGTCTTCTGCGTCCAAGGACTGACGGCGCAGTTTGGCGTCAAAGTTGGTGCCGCCGGTTTTCAGGCCGCCGTCTTTGAGGATGTGGTAGTAGGCCAGCGCAACTTCGGGCACGGAGTTCGGGAACTGGTCGGTGTCCCAGCCGGATTGATAGTCGTTGCGGTTCATGTCGATAGAGCCGAGCACGCCAAGGGCGGCTGCGGTTGCAATCTCATGCTCAAAGCTGTGACCGGCGAGGATGGCGTGGCCCTGTTCGAGGTTGAGTTTGACCTCGTTTTCCAGACCGTATTTTTTCAGGAAGCCGTAGCAGGTGGCGGCGTCAAAGTCGTATTGGTGCTTGGAGGGCTCCTGCGGTTTTGGCTCCACAAGGATGGTGCCTTCAAAGCCAATCTTGTGTTTGTAATCCACCACCATGTTGAGGAAGCGGCCCATGTTGTCGAGTTCGCGGCCCATGTCGGTGTTGAGCAGGGTCTCGTAGCCTTCGCGACCGCCCCAGAGAACATAGTTTTCGCCGCCCAAACGTTTGGTGGCGTCCATGCAGGTTTTCACGGTGGCGGCGGAATAGGCGAACACGTCTGGGTCCGGGTTGGTCGACGCGCCACCCATCCAGCGGCGGTGGCTGAACATATTGGCGGTACCCCAGAGCAATTTCACGGAGCGTGTGCTCATTTTTTCTTCAAAGTAATCAATGATCTCTTCGAAGTTCTTCAGGCTTTCGGCAAAGCTGTCACCTTCAGGGCGCACGTCGGCATCGTGCCAGCAGAAGTAAGGTTGTTGCAGGATGTCAAACATTTCAAAGGCAGCGTCGGCTTTGACTTTGGCCATGTCCATGCGGGTTTGCGGGTGCCACGGGCGCTCAAAGGTTTGGCCGCCAAATGGGTCGCCGCCTTCCCAGGCAAAGCTGTGCCAGTAGGCGACGGCGAAGCGCAGGTGGTCTTCCATACGTTTGCCCATGACAACCTCATCGGGGTTGTAGTGGTGGAAGGCCATCGGGTTGGTGCTGTCCGGCCCTTCATATTGGGCGGGGGCGATGTTTTTGAAAAAGTCGGTCATTGTGTCAGGGCCTTTATGCCGGGGTACAGGGTGACGAAGTGGGCGTAGGCCTCTTCGTATGCGTCGCGCAGATCACTGCGGGGGGAAACGGTTGTGGCGATCTCGGGCCGGGTCATGACGGCCTCGGGATCGGCGTCGGTGGCGGCGCAGATGGCCAATCGGGCCGCGCCGAGGGCTGCGCCAAATTCTCCGGCTTTGGGCAGGGAGATCGGCAGGTTCAGCAGCGTGGCGATGAGCTCGACCCAATAGGGCGACTGGCTGCCGCCGCCGATGGCGATCAAGCTTTGCAGATTGGCGCCGGTGGATTTCAGAGCTTCGAGGTTGTCGCGCAGGGCGAAGCTCACGCCTTCGAGCACCGCTTGTGTGAGGGCGGCATGGCCTGCGTCGATGTCGATGTTCAGGAAGGCACCGCGCATGGTGGCGTCGTTGTGCGGGGTGCGCTCGCCGGAGAGATAGGGCAGGAAGCGCATCGTGCCGGGACCGGATATACTTTCGCTCAAGAGGTTGGTCAGATTGGCCGGGGTGTCTTGCAGGTTGCGAGAGAGCCAGTTGAGGCTGTCGGTGGCGGCAAGGATCACGCCCATCTGGTACCAGCGGTTGGGAACGGCGTGGCAGAAGGTGTGCACGGCGCTTTCTGGTTTCGGGGCGTAGGCGTCACGCCCGGTAAGCAGGACACCGGAGGTGCCCAAGGACACGAAGCCGTCACCTTCGTTTAAGGCGCCGATGCCACAAGCGGCAGCGGCGTTGTCACTGGCACCTGCGGCTACAATCACACCTTTGGGCAGGCCCAGCTCGTCGGCGATGTCGTCGCGCACGGAGCCGATGGCGTCCGAGCCCTCATACAGGTCGGGCATCTGGTCGCGGCGCATGCCGGCGGCGGTGAGCAGGGTATCGGACCAGTCGCGCGCGCCGACGTCAAGCCAGCTAGTGCCGGCGGAATCGGACATGTCAGAGGCGTAGACGCCGGTGAGCCAGAAGTTCAGGAAGTCTTTGGGCAGCAGGACTTTGGCGGTTTTGGCAAAAGTCTCGGGTTCGTTTTCGGCGACCCAGGCCACTTTGGGGGCGGTGAAGCCGGGGAAGACGATGTTGCCGGAGAGGTCCCGGACCTGATCGGTGGCGTCGAGTTCGGCGGCTTGTGCGGCGGAGCGGGTGTCGTTCCACATCATGCAAGGGCGCAGGGGCGTGCCGTTCTTGTCTAGCAGGTTGGCGCCGTGCATGTGACCGGACACGCCGATGCCTTTGATGGCAGCGACTTCGGCAGCGTGGTCGGCTTTTAGTTCGGCAAAGACCGCTTTGGTGGCGGTGATCCAGTCCGATTGCAGCTGTTCGCTCCATCCAGAATGCGGGCGCGCGGTGTCCACAGCGGCTTCTTTTGCGCCGATCACGCGTTGGGACGCGTCAATCAGCAGGGCACGTACACCAGACGTGCCCAGATCTAATCCCACAAACATGGGGGCTCCTCCTCAGGTCTCCTTACTTAATTTGTGCCTCAAATTAATTTGAGGATCAAACTAGAAATTGTCTATGAGACGGTTTTTTTGACGTAGGGCGTCCGGCATTGGTGGCGTCTGCTCCGAAGTATGACTTAAATTCAATGTGTTGCAGGTTTTGGCTGAGTGTCGCGGAAATTTTTGAGAGCACGCTTGACCTTCCCGTGACTGGAACCCTTATGTGAGGTGCTAAGACCAAAAGACGATAAAGAGGCGAGTCGATGACGGCGCATGTGTTGAATTTCCAGTTGGACGGGCTGAGCTGTGCAGGCTGTGTGAACCGCGCGCAGAAGGCGATGGCCGCCGTGGAAGGGGTGCAGGACGCAAGTGTGATCCTGGCGGACACTTCGGCGCGGGTGGCGTTTGAGGATGACACCGCGCGTGATGGTGTGATCGCGGCGCTGAAGTCGGCGGGCTATCCGGCGCGGGAGGCCACGGTGACGCTGGATGTTGGCGGGATGACCTGCGCAGGCTGTGTGCGCCGTGCGGAGGCGGCGATGGCGGCGGGTGAGGGCGTGCTGTCGGCAGAGATCAACTTTGCCAGCGAGAGCGCGACGGTGCGCTATTTGGAAGGCGCGATCACGGCCAATCAGATCGCCGCGCTAAGCACGCGGGCGGGCTATCCGGCGCGGGTGCCGGAAGAGGGCGTGCCAGAAGACATCGCAGATCGGAAAGAGGAAGAGGCCAAGGCGGCCAAGCGGCGGGTGCTGCTGGCGGCGGTTTTGGCGTTTCCGGTGTTTTGCATCGAGATGGGCGGGCATATGGTGCCCGCGTTTCATCATTGGCTGATGGCCAATGTGGGGATGCAGAACAGCTATCTGTTCCAGTTTGTGCTGACCTCGATCCTGCTGGTCGGGCCAGGGCGGGAGTTCTACGCGAAAGGCATTCCGGCGCTTTTGAAAGGCGCGCCGGAGATGAACTCGCTGGTCGCCTTGGGTACGGGGGCGGCCTATCTCTTCTCCGTGGCGTCGACCTTTGCGCCGGGGCTGCTGCCGGCAGGCACCGCCAATGTGTATTTCGAGGCGGCGGCGGTGATTGTGGTGCTGATCCTGGCGGGGCGCTGGATGGAGGCGCGCGCCAAGGGGCGCACTGGGGCGGCGATTGCCGAGCTTGTTGGTCTGCAGCCGCGCGTAGCGCAAGTGGAGCGCAAGGGCAAGGTAGCTGAGTTGGCGATTGAAGAGGTCGCAGTGGGCGACGTGTTGCATCTGCGGCCCGGGGAGCGTGTGGCTGTGGATGGGCGTGTGCTTGATGGCACGTCTTTTGTGGATGAGGCAATGATCTCGGGTGAGCCGGTGCCGGTGGAGAAAACCGCAGGCGATGCGATGATCGCGGGCTCGGTGAATGGCGCCGGTGTGCTGCGCTATGAGGCGGAGCAGGTGGGGCGCGACACGATGTTGGCGCAGATCATCGACATGGTACGTCAGGCGCAGGGGGCAAAGCTGCCGATCCAGAACTTGGTGGATCGGATTACGGCGGTGTTTGTGCCGGTGGTGATGGCCATTGCCGCGGTAACATTTGTGGTCTGGATGCTGGTCGGGCCGGAGCCTCGGTTGGGCTATGCGTTGGTGGCAGCGGTGGCGGTGCTCATTATCGCGTGCCCCTGTGCCATGGGATTGGCCACGCCGACGTCGATTATGGTGGGTACCGGACGGGCCGCACAGCTGGGCGTGTTGTTCCGCAAAGGCGACGCGCTGCAGGGGTTGCAGGATTGCGACGTGGTGGCGTTTGATAAGACCGGCACGCTGACCCAAGGGGCGCCGTCGGTGACCGACGTGGTTCTGGCTGACGGCTTTGACGAAGACAAGGTGTTGGCGCAGGTGGCGTCGGTTGAGGCGCAGTCCGAGCATCCTTTGGCGCGGGCGATGGTGGCTGAAGCGGCGGCGCGCGGTCTGGAGGTTGCGACCTGTTCGGAGCTTGAAGTGCGGGTTGGGCACGGGCTGATCGGTACTGTGGAGGGCGCTCAGGTGGCCGTCGGCGCGGCGCGGTTGATGACGGTACTGGAGGTGCCGTTGGGTGATCTTGAGACGCGTGCGCAGGCGCTTGCCGAGGCAGGCAAGACGCCAATCTATGTGGCGGTGGACAGCAATCTGGCGGCGGTGATTGCGGTGGCGGATGCGGTGAAACCGACCTCGGCAGCGGCGATCAAAGCCTTGCATGGCATGGGCAAGACCGTGGCGATGATCTCGGGCGACACAGAGCGCACCGCACGGGCTTTGGCGCGGGAATTGGGCGTGGACCATGTGGTCGCAGAGGTCTTACCAGACGGTAAGGTCGCGGCACTGGAGCAGTTGCGCGACACGGTGGGCAAGGTGGCCTTTGTGGGTGACGGCATCAACGACGCACCTGCCTTGGCGGCGGCGGATGTGGGCATTGCCATTGGCACCGGCACCGACGTGGCGATTGAGGCGGCGGATGTGGTGCTGATGGCGGGCGACGTGGGCGGCGTGGTGACCGGATTTGACCTGAGCCGCCGGGTGATGCGTAATATCAAAGAGAACCTGTTCTGGGCGTTTGGCTACAACGTGGCGCTTATTCCGGTGGCGGCGGGCCTTCTGGTGCCCTTTGGCGGGCCAGCCCTGTCGCCGATGTTGGGAGCCGGGGCGATGGCGCTTTCCAGCGTGTTTGTCCTGTCAAACGCGCTGCGGTTGAGGCGCATCCAGCCAGCCTTTTTGGCCAGCAAGAAAGAAGGTGTGTGATGAATATCGGGGAAGTGTCCAAGAACACCGGCCTGCCGGCGAAGACCATTCGGTACTATGAAGACATCGGTTTTGTGACCCCGGCACGGGGCGACAATGGCTATCGTAGCTTCAGCGAGAAGGATCAGCACAAGCTGGTGTTTCTGGGCCGGGCGCGAGGGCTTGGGTTTTCGATTGAGGATTGCCGGACGTTGCTGGCGTTGTACGAGGATCAGGGGCGAGCCAGCGCTGATGTAAAACGTGTGGCGCAGAAAAACCTGAGCGAGATAGACCGCAAGATTGCGGATTTGCAGGCCATGCGCGGGACGTTGAGCCATCTGGTGGCCAATTGCGCGGGCGACGGGCGGCCGGACTGTCCGATCTTGGAGGATCTGGGGCGGGTTTAGATGTGGGAGTGAGGCGACGAGGGCGAGCTTTGAAGGGATAAACTAGAACCCATGCGGTCGTTGTTTTCTATTTCTTTTGTTCAATTTCACCAGGTTGTCTAAAACAGAAACACACGTAGTGTATGTGTAAGCATTTAACTGATTGGGCCTCGGATTATGAGATACAGGATCGAGAACATACCCGCGCTTGTTGCAACGGCACTCCTAGCTTTTTCAAGCGCTTCCCACGCAGAAACTGATCGCCCAAACATCGTTTACCTTTTGGTTGATAACTGGGGTTGGGGTGACATTGGTTTGCAAGGAAGCACGGTTCCAACGCCTGAGATTGATGCGTTTGCCGCTGAAGGGATGCGATTTCTCAATTTCAATATTGAAAACCAATGCACTCCGACGCGTTCGGCCATACATACCGGGCGTCTTCCTATCCGCAGCGGCACCCAGAAGGTGGCCGCGCCCGGTGAACCCGATGGCCTCGCGCCTTGGGAATACACCATTGCCGAACTCCTTTCCGATGCTGGCTACCGAACCGCTCTGTTCGGTAAATGGCACATCGGCGCACAAGTCGGACGTCATCCCACAGATCAAGGATATGATGAGTGGTGGGGCATAAACGAAGGTTCCAACGCTGCGGCGTACACAGCTACGCCGGAGTTTGATCCGGAAGTCGCGACGGTTCCGCACTTCTGGGAGGGAAGGAAGGGCGCGCCGTCGTATGAAACTGACCTTTATGACGTTTCTGGAAAGACAACCTTTGACCGTAACATCACGGACCGGGCGGTCAGCTATATCGAACACCGCGTCGGTGACGAGAAGCCCTTTTTCCTTTATGTTGGCTTCACGCAATTCCACCCGCCTTGGGTCATTCATCCCGAATTTGAAGATGTTTCTGACGCCGGTATTTACTCGGACATCAAACACGAGGTTGACCACAATATTGGGCGGATCCTCGATGCTCTAGATGCCTCAGGCGCAACAAAAGATACGGTTGTCATTCTGACTGGGGACAATGGACCCGGCACCCTACCGCAAGGGGTTGGATATGCGACGGGAGAAGTCGGTGGATCAACTGGACCTTGGCGCGGCGGGCTAAGCACAGGTTTTGAAGGCGGCCTGCGGACACCCGCTATGATACGATGGCCAGATCGGGTTCCAGCGGGGGCGGTTTCAAACGAGATCGTTTCAGTTCTAGACATGTATCCAACGCTTGCGAACCTTGTAGGTGAGGCGGATCGAATTCCTTCGGACCGACCAATCGACGGCATTGATCAAAGCGCTTTCTTTCTTGGCGAACAAGCCACCTCGAACCGAGAACACGTTGTGACATTCGTTGGTGATGACGTCTTCGCCGTGAAATGGCGTGATTTGAAGGTGCATTTTTTCACGACAGAAAGCACATTCTCGGAGATTAAGCAGCATACATTCCCTCAGGTGTACAACATCAAAGAAGACCCTGCGGAACAGTTTGAGCTTTGGGGGAATGAGGGGTTTTCGCACGCTTGGGTTATGACACCTGTCACACGCATTCTTAGCGACCTAGCGGCCAGCATGGTGGAATATCCAAATATCAAGCCCGGTGAAGATTTCGGCGGCTACGAGTGAACAACCGGATTTGTCCGCTCAGCTGCTATCGTTTCAGCGGCTTTAGCTCCTAGGCAAGAAAGGCTGCCCCAATCAGGGACAGCCTTCTCTTGATTTAAGCGAGATCCTTATAGGACACCTCTTTGGCGTCCGCGCCTTCACCCACCTTGTCACGGCGCACTAGAAGACGGTTGAGCGCGTGGATGTAAGCCTTGGCGGAGGCGACAACTGTGTCGGTGTTGGCGGACTGGCCAGTGGCGATCACGCCGTCTTCTTCCAGACGCACGGAAACCGTCGCCTGCGCGTCGGTGCCTTCGGTCACGGCGCTCACCTGATAGAGCTGCAGGCGGGCGGTGTTGGGGTGGATCTGGCGGATCGCTTTGAAGGTGGCATCCACCGGACCGTCGCCTTCGGCGGTTGCCGACATGTCCTTGCCGTCGACTTCCATCTCAATGGTGCTTTCCGCCGGGCCGCCGGTGCCGCAGACCACTTTCATGGAGACAAGCTGCAGGCGGTCGTCCTCGTCTTCACCGCTGTCGGCGCGCACGAGTGCGACCACGTCGTCGTCAAACACCTCTTTCTTGCGGTCGGCCAGCTCCTTGAAGCGGACAAAGATGTCCTTGAGCTGGTTGTCACCCACTTCAAAGCCGAGCTGTTCCAGCTTGTCGCGCAGGGCGGCGCGGCCGGAGTGTTTGCCCAAAGGCAGCGAGGTGCCGGAGAGGCCTACGTCTTCGGGGCGCATGATCTCGAAGTTCTCGCGGTTCTTCAGCATGCCGTCCTGGTGGATGCCGCTTTCATGGGCAAAGGCGTTTTTGCCAACGATGGCCTTGTTGGGCTGCACCAGAAAGCCCGACACAGTGGAGACACGGCGGGAGATTGCCATGATCTTGGTGGTGTCGATGCCGGTGGTCCAGGGCATGATGTCGTGGCGGGTTTTCAGCGCCATCACCACTTCTTCAAGCGCCGTGTTACCCGCGCGCTCGCCCAGACCGTTGATGGTGCATTCGATCTGACGCGCGCCGCCTGCGACGGCGGCGAGGGAGTTGGCGGTCGCCATGCCCAGGTCGTTGTGGCAGTGGGTGGCGAAGATCACCTCGTCCGCGCCCGGAACCGTTTCGATCAGGCGTTTGATCAGGTCAGCGCTTTCGGCCGGGGCGGTGTAGCCCACGGTGTCGGGAATGTTGATGGTGGTCGCGCCCGCCTTGATGGCGATCTCGATCACGCGGCAGAGGTAGTCCCACTCGGTGCGGGTGGCATCCATGGGCGACCATTGCACGTTGTCACAGAGGTTGCGCGCGTGGGTCACGGTTTGATGGATCTTGTCGGCCATTTCGTCCTGGGTGAGGTTCGGAATGGCGCGGTGCAGCGGCGAGGTGCCGATGAAGGTGTGGATGCGGTTTTGCTTGGCGTGTTTCACCGCCTCCCAGCAGCGGTCGATGTCGGCGAAATTTGCACGCGCCAAGCCGCAGATGCGGGAGTTCACAGAGTTCTTGGCGATCTCGGAGACGGCGGCAAAGTCGCCCTCGGAGGCGATCGGGAAACCGGCCTCAATGATGTCCACGCCCATGTCATCGAGCATGCCGGCAATTTCCAGCTTCTCGTCATGGGTCATGGTGGCGCCGGGGGATTGCTCGCCGTCGCGCAGGGTGGTGTCAAAAATCAGGACTTTGTTGTCGGACATGGGTTTGTTCCAGTTTAGATATGCGGTTTGGGAGACGGGGCGCGGTTGCTGTCTCCGGAATTGGGTTCGCCGGTGGGCTCGATCAGAAGCACTTTCACTTCTTTCTCGGCACGGGGGCGGTGGACCTGGCCTTTGGGCACGATCAACAGCTCACCCGCACCGAAAGTGACGGAGGGGGCGTTGTCGTAGTCCATGGTGACCTCGCCTTCGAGCACGAGAAAGAAGTCATCGGTGTCGTCATGTTTGTGCAGCGGGTACTCGCCCTGAAATTTCACCACCATGACGTCGTTGCCATTGTAGTTGGCAACCACATGTGGGTCCCAATGGCTTGAGAACATGGATAGTTTTTCGGCGAGATTGATCTTTTGCATCGTGTTTTCCTAGTTACCTGTGGGTGTCGTTTGCCGTGCGACGGTTAGACATGTGGCGCGAGACATTCTCCTCTGAGCACGCGCGCCAACAGTGTCACGCTCAGAGGCGGACTAGGAGTAGGTCGAGGCCACGCGCAAAGGGCGCCGGAAGGCGCGCGTCTGTTGCGATATGGGCTCTAGTGGTCATGGCGCAGATTTATACATGCCGTTTGGTAAATGAAAAGGGCAAAAGTTTTGGATTTTTGCCTGAAGGGGGACTGGGGCTTTGCCCCGTCACGGCGGGGCAGTGACCCCCCAGGATATTTGAGGACTGTGAAAGACTTAGAGCATCCGGTTTGCCGTGTTGTGCGTAATCTCAGGGCAAGAGGGAGAGAGATATGCGCGCATTGGTGGTTGGTGATACAGGTGGGATTGGGGCGGCGGTGGCAGCACGATTGCGGGCGCGAGGCGCGCAGGTTGTCGGGCTATCGCAGCGGCGGGACGGGTTTGATGTTGCCGATCCGGCGCAGGCTGAGGCGGTTTTGGAGGCGCTCGACGGGCCGTTCGACCTGATCTTTGTAGCGACGGGGGCGCTGGTGAACACGAGGTCTGCACCGGAGAAATCGTTGCGCGAGGTGAGTGCGGTGGAGATGGCGGCGCAGTTTGCAGTGAACACTGTTGGACCCGCGCTGGTGTTGAAGCAGGCGCCGAGGTTGTTGGCGCGGAGGGAGCGGGGCGTGTTTGCAGCGTTGTCGGCGCGGGTGGGATCGATTGGCGACAATCGTGCTGGTGGCTGGTATTCTTACCGGGCATCCAAGGCCGCGCTTAACCAGGTGATCCGTACCGGGGCGGTAGAGCTGGCACGCAGTCATAAGCAGGCTGTCTGTGTGGCGTTACATCCCGGCACAGTAGCGACCGACTTCACGTCGAATTATCCGGCGCATAAAAAGGTTGGGGCTGAGGAGGCTGCGGCAAACCTTCTTGGCGTGTTGGACGGGCTGGCGCCCGCCCAGAGTGGTGGGTTCTATGATTACGCTGGGCTTGAAGTGCCGTGGTGAGACCGGTCTGCGAGACGGCTGATCGCGGATAGGGCCCAGTAGGCGAGCAGGCCAGCCGGACCAAACAGGAAGATCAGTGGCAGGCTGGGGGCCACCCACCAGAAGCGGATGCCCTTTGCGCGCGCAGAGCGGCAGGCCCAAGCGCCAATGAACAGATCAAAGGCAAGAAAATGCACCCAGCCGGCCAGGAGCGCCTGGTCGTGGGAGAACAGGGCTTTCACGCTTGCCAGACTGTCAAAGCCGCCGGTTGTGTCGGCCGGAAGCAGGATCAGCACGACATAGCCGAGTGAGAGCAGGGCTGGCAGGAGGAAGCCCGCGGTTTTGTCTGACAGTGTGGGCAGCCATGGGGAGGCGAGTAGCAGGAGCCAGCCAGACATGGCGAGGAGGCCTGCGAGAGAGAAGGCGGTTTCAAAGGGCATTGGGTTATCCATAAAAAAGGTGTTTTCTGCCATATGTTGCGATTCGCTTGCATATACAAGCATGTTGCAATAAGTGAGGCACATGACAGATATCAGAACAACAAGCGCGCTGCGGCTCTTGCAGGCAGCGGACGAGTTTCGCGCGGGGCTGGCCGGGGAGTTTTCCTCGGTGCATGGCATTTCTGTAAATGAGTTTTTGATGCTGCTGCATTTGCAGCGGTCGCCAAAGCAGCGATTGGCGCGGGTAGAGCTGGCCAAGCGTATGCATGTGAGTGCTTCCACCGTGACCCGCATGGCCGCGCCGATGGAGAAAATCGGGTTGCTCAGCCGTGATGTGGATGAGCGGGATGCGAGGATTGTGTTTGTTGTGCTGACAGATACAGGTGCCGAGCGTTTGGAGGAGGCGCTTGTGACTTTTGCCAAGCGGGCGGGATATTTGCTGGACGCGCAGTGGGATGACGCGGATGTGGGGCAGTTGGCGGAAATGCTGAGGCGGTTGGCGCCAGGGGCGGCAGGTACTCTGACCTGAAATGAAAAAGCCGCGCCCAAGGCGCGGCTTTGTGATCTTTGCTGGCGGTCGGGTTAACCGTCGTTTTGGGCAGGGGCGGCCTCGGAAAGAGTGCCGTTGGCCCAGTTGCCTTTGCGCTCTTCACCGGAGGCGTATTTCATGGTGCCTTCGCCCTGACGCTGGCCACCTTTGAAAGTGCCCTCATAGATGTCGCCGTTGGCATAGGTGGCCACACCAACGCCGTCAATCTCGCCGGATTTCCATTCGCCCGCGTATTTGAAGCCGTCCGGCATGACAATTTCGCCAATGCCGTTGCGCTGGCCCAGAGAGAATTGGCCGGTGTAGGTGGTGCCGTCGGCGTAGGTGGCGACGCCCATGCCGTGGCGCTGGCCGTCTTGCCATTCGCCCTCATAGCGGTAGCCGTCGGCGTAGGTCATCACGCCGCGGCCGTGGTTTTTCGCGTTTTTGAAGTCACCTTCATAGACCAGGCCGTTGGCGTAGACGGCTTTGCCAACGCCGTCGTTCACGCCCGCTTTCCAGTCGCCTTCATAGGTGGTGCCATCGGTGTAGGTGATTTTGCCCTGGCCGTCGGCGAGGCCATTGGCGAACTGGCCGACATAGACCGAGCCGTCAGCGTAAGTGACTTCGCCGTTGCCTTCGATGTCACCGTTGACCCAGGTGCCCACGTAGACGTAGCCATCGCTGCCTTTGAAAGTGCCTTGGCCGTGGCGTTGATCCGCCTGGAAGTCGCCTTCATAGGTGTCGTCATTGGCGTAGGTCACCATGCCTTTGCCTTGGCGTTGACCACCGACCAGTTGGCCGACATAGATGTCGCCATTGGGCTGCGTGAGGGTGCCGTCGCCTTCGATCTGACCCGCGGCCCAGGTGCCTTCGTAGATCAGGCCTCCGGGCATGGTCAGGCGGCCCTGGCCCGCGCGTTCACCGGCTTTGATTTCGCCGTCATAGATGGTGCCGTCGGCATAGGTGATTTTGCCCAAGCCTTCTTTGACGCCGTTGAGCCAGTCACCTTCGTAACGGTAGCCGGCCGGGCTGATCATCACGCCTTTGCCGTGGTGGTTGGCGTTTTGGAAGCTGCCTTCGTAGCGCACGCCGTTGGCATAGATCGCCACACCGGCGCCGGTGATCTTGCCGTCTGCCCAGTCGCCTTCGTAGGTGCCACCATCGGTGAAGGTGATTTTGCCAAATCCGTGTGGTTTGCCTTTGGCAAAGGTGCCGACATAAACCGAGCCATTGGGGAAGCGGGCCATGCCTTCGCCAACGATCTCACCCTCAACCCAAGCGCCTTCGTATTCGTAGCCGTTGGGCAGGCGGTAGATGCCGGTGCCGTGTTGCAGCCCATCCTTGAAGGTGCCCTCATAGACACCGCCGTCGTCATATTGTTTGGTCAGAACCTGGCTGTCCTGTGCGAAGGCAGCACCGCTCAACGATGTGCCTGCCATCAGGATGGCTATGGTAAGTGCCTGAGTTCTGCTCATAATTTCCAGTCCCACTGTTGCCCCGAAGGAGCATCCCCATCACCTTGCGGTGTTTTGCGTGATTTTAGGGCAAGGGTGGGATTGGGGCAAACGGTTTTGCACCTAGGCCCTGTTTTGGCGGGATTGAGCGGTCTGAGGGCGGTGGTTTGCGCTTTTCCTTGGCGCTGTGTCTGCTACATCTTTGCGCAAGTAACGCGGTGCGGGAAGAGAAGACATGGCTGATACATTCCGTTTGACACTGGCGCAGGCCAATCCGGTGATGGGGGATTTGGCGGGCAATGCCAACAAGGTGCGCGAGGTCTGGGCCGAGGCCAAGGCGGCGGGCTCTGATATGGTGGCTTTCCCGGAGATGTTCATTGTGGGTTACAACGCGCAGGATCTGATCCTGAAGCCGGCTTTGCAGGCGGCGGCGCTGGCGGAGATTGAGCAACTGGCGGCGGATTGCGCGGACGGGCCAGTTGTGGCCGTGGGCGGACCGTTGGTGCAGGAAGGGGCGCTTTATAACGCCTACTTCATCCTGAAGGGCGGAAAGATTGCGCATACGCAGCTCAAGCATCACTTGCCCAACTACACCGTATTTGACGAAGAGCGCCTGTTTGCCCATGGGCCGATGGGCGGGCCATATGATGTGAATGGCGTGCGGGTTGGCAGCCCAATTTGCGAAGATGCTTGGTTTGAGGATGTGCCGGAAACCTTGGAGGAAACCGGTGCGGAGATCCTCGTGGTGCCGAATGGCTCGCCTTATTACCGCGACAAGTTTGATCGCCGCATGAACCATATGGTCGCCCGTGTGATCGAGACCGAACTGCCGCTGGTGTACCTCAATATGGTGGGCGGTCAGGACGATCAGGTGTTTGACGGGGGCTCCTTTGTGCTGAACCCCGGCGGGCAGTTGGCGATGCAATTGCCGGTGTTTGACGAAGCGGTGGCGCATGTGGAATTTGAGCGCACCGCCGCAGGGTGGCGCTGTAAAGATGGCCCAAAGGCGTTGCTGCCCGCGGGGGAAGAACAGGACTATCGCGTCAGTGTCGAAGCGCTGCGGGATTACATGGGCAAAACCGGCTTCAAGAAGGTTCTGCTGGGGTTGTCTGGCGGCATTGACAGCGCACTGGTGGCAACCATTGCGGTGGATGCGCTGGGCGCGGAGAATGTGCGCTGTGTGATGCTGCCGTCGGAGTATACCTCGCAGGAGTCTCTGGATGACGCGGAGGACATCGCAAAGCGGTTGGGTGTGCACTACGATTATGTGCCTATTGCCGAGGGACGTGCGGCGATCACCAACACGTTGGCGCCGCTGTTTGAGGGCACCGAGCCGGGGCTGACGGAAGAGAACATCCAGAGCCGTTTGCGTGGGCTGTTGCTGATGGCGCTGTCCAATAAGTTTGGCGAGATGCTGTTGACCACCGGCAACAAATCCGAGGTCGCGGTAGGCTATGCCACAATTTATGGCGACATGGCGGGCGGGTATAATCCGATCAAGGACATGTATAAAACCCGCGTGTTTGAGACCTCGCGCTGGCGCAACAGCGTGCATCGGGATTGGATGAACGGGCCGGAAGGCGAGGTCATTCCGGTGAACATCATCGACAAGCCGCCTTCCGCCGAGCTGCGCCCGGATCAGAAGGATGAGGACAGCCTACCGCCGTATGACGTGCTGGACGCGATCCTGTTCATGCTGGTGGATGAGGACAAATCCGTCGCGGACTGTGTTGCTGCTGGCTATGATCGGGAGACGGTGAAGCGGGTGGAACATCTGGTTTACATCAGCGAATACAAACGCTTCCAGTCCGCGCCGGGCGCGCGGTTGAGCAAGAAAGCGTTTTGGCTGGACCGGCGCTATCCGATTGTGAACCGGTTCCGCGATCCGAGCTGAACGGCAGCACTAACGTAGACATAACAGGGGCTTGCACATGATTGAGCGCAAACACACGGGCACACGGATGTCCAAAATCGTCATTCACAATCAGGTGGCTTACCTGTGCGGACAAGTTGGCGCGGGCGACACGGTTGCAGAGCAGACGCGGGATTGTCTGTCTCGCGTCGATGCGCTGCTGGAAGAGGCCGGATCGGATCGTGAGCATATCTTGCAGGCCATTGTTTGGCTGTCTGACATGGCTGATTTTGCCGAGATGAATGCGGTTTGGGATGATTGGGTGCCGGAAGGTCATGCGCCTGCGCGGGCCTGTGGCGAAGCGAAATTGGCGCGCGATGTGCTGAAGGTTGAGGTGATTGTGACGGCGGCGGTGAAGGGTAGCTGAGGGAATGGCGTTGGAAAAGGGCGGGCAAGTGTGGTGCTCGTCTTTCTCGGACGATGGCAGGCTGGTTTTTGCCTAGAGTGACGGATGAAGCGGGAGATTCGCATCATCGCTTTGACCTTGTTCTAGTTCATCCGTTTGATCGGCAATTCGAGTTGTGCCGCCTTTACCCACTTTTCGTGTAGGTAGAATTGGACTATCCATTCTGGCAGTATGCGACGCTCAAATTCACTATATATCCTGACTGCGGTAGCAGTAGTGTTCTCCCTCTTGATGGGATTTACCCAGCTAATGCGGGCGGGTTTACCGACCGCTGATGTAGTGGCTCATCAGGTTGCGAACCAACCAATCATCCAAGTTGCTGAATTCAGGCCCGGTGAAGCAGAGATCATTTTTCTTAACAGTCACAGGGTGGTTGTATGGAGGCGCAATGAGGATGATAGGGCCCTTGCAGCAAGTCAAAACTCACCAGAAGACTGGCGACAGCGGGAAACAAGAATTCTCGGAAAGCCCGAGCCCATTTTTGCGGATGATGCAAATTTGACGTTGAACGGAGAGTGGTTCTTTGCTTTGGCGGAGTTTTCCAACCCGTATCAATACCTGTTGCTGAGAGCAGGCGACTTTGGGGGCTTCTTCGAAGGACGGTATGCAGTCCACTTTGACTTAGCAGGGCGTGTCAGAAAGGGCGGCGGTAGCAAGAACCTTACCGTCATAGAAGCCGAGTATGTCGATGACGGGAAAGGCATTCAGCTTTTTCTTGCCGGGAAACCTTGAAGGCAAAATTCCTGCACTAGCTGCGAATTGGCGCTTGGTCCCGCATCTATGCCATCAGTTCTGAAGGTTTTTGGCTGAATTCATGATTTGCAAATTGCAGCACGCCCCAATCAGGGACGGGCCGTTTTTTCTTCTGGCGGCTTACCCGCGCGCTTTGATGACCTGCAGCAGCGGCATCAGGGAGGCCATGTCAGGGCCGTTTTTCTGACCGGTGAGGGCTTTACGCAGGGGCATGAAGAGGCCGCGGCCTTTGCGGCCGGTGGCGTCTTTCACCGCAGCGGTCCAGGTGGACCACGTGTCGTCGTCAAAGGGGCCTTCGGGCAGGAGTTTCATGGCCTCGGCGATGAACTCTTTGTCCTCGTCATCGATCTCCGGCTCAGCCCCATTGGTGTAGAGGTCCCACCATTTGCCCAGATCGTTGAGCGTGGTGATGTTGTCGCGGGTCACGTTCCAGAAGCGTTCGGCCTTGTCGGCGGGCACACCCACGGCGGCGATGGCGTCGGTCACCTCTTCTAGTGGCTTCTCATGCAGCACTTTGGCGGTGAGCGGGTAGAGATCTTCGACGTCGAATTTGGTTGGTGCGGCGCCGAATTTGGTGATGTCAAAGCCGTCTGCAATCTCTTCGAGGTTGGCGCGCAGCTCCATTGGGTCGGAACTGCCCAGACGGGCCATCAGGCTCAGGAGGGCCATCGGCTGCACACCGGCCTCGCGCAAGTCGCGCAGAGCCAGGGTGCCGAGGCGCTTGGAGAGCGCTTCGCCCTGTGGGCCGGTCAGCAGGGAGTGGTGCGCGAAGTTTGGCACCGCGCCGCCAAGCGCTTCGATGATTTGAATTTGCGTGGCGGTGTTGGTGACGTGGTCCGAGCCGCGCACAACATCGGTGATGCCGTAGTCGATGTCGTCGCAAACGGAGGCCAGTGTGTAGAGGAACTGACCGTCGGCGCGGATCAGCACCGGGTCAGAGACTGAGGCGGCGTCAATCGAGCGGTCGCCCAAGATGCCGTCGGTCCATTCGATGCGCTCGTGGTCCAGCTTGAAACGCCAGTGGCCGTTGCCGCGCTCTGCGCGCAGGTTGGCTTTCTCATCCTCAGACAGGTTCAGCGCCGCGCGGTCGTAAACCGGCGGTTTGCCCATGTTGAGCTGTTTCTTGCGCTTCAGGTCGAGTTCGGTTGGGGTTTCAAAACACTCATAGAACCGGCCCATGTCGCGCAGTTGCTGCGCGGCGTCTTCATAGCGCTCCAGACGGTCGGATTGTTTCTCGATGCGGTCCCAGGTCAGGCCGAGCCATTCGAGATCTTCTTGGATGGCGTCGACATATTCCTGTTTGCTGCGCTCCGGATCGGTGTCGTCGATGCGCAGGATGAAGGTGCCGCCAGCTTTGCGGGCGATCAGGTAGTTCATCAGCGCGGTGCGCAGGTTGCCAACGTGGATGTAGCCGGTGGGCGAAGGGGCAAAACGGGTGGTCGTCATGGGAATCTCCTGTTGCGTTCCCAATTCCACACCTTGCGCAGTTTGTCCAGAAATGTGGCGCTTAGCCCGCGTGTACGGGCCATTTGGCATTGAGGTCGGCGAGGCCGGTTTGGATCAGCTCTTCGAGGACCGCGAGGTCGATGTCGGCGAGTTTGTTGATGTAGAGACAGGATTTGCCCAGTTTGTGTTTGCCGAGGCGGTCGAGAATGGCGCTGTAGTCCTGATAGCCCGGCATGATGTAGAGCACGAGGTTGGCTTTGCGCGGGCTAAACCCTGTGGCGAGGAAGTCGCCTTCGCGGCCGCTGTCATAGCGGTAGTGGTATTGGCCAAAGCCGATGATCGACGGGCCCCACATGACAGCAGGGTAGCCGGAGACACGTTCAAAGAGGTCGAGCAGGACGAGGGTGTCAGACTGGCGACGTGCGGGCGAGACGGTTTGCAGGAAGTCGCGTGGAGCCAAATCGGTGGGGGCGGTTTTATTGCTGCTCATTCGGTTCCCTTTTCCTGTTCGCGGTTATCGAGTGTGTTCACTTTGCGGTGAAGATTGGCCCAAAGCGCTGCGGATTACGTAGTGTAGCCAATACGGACCGTTTTGACATCAATGGGAGAGGATCAATGTCAAAGAAGACTGGACTGACTCGGCGTGGCGTCTTGGCGGGGGCGGCGGCGATGCCGTTGGCTGCGACGATGGCGCCGCAAATGGCCACAGCCAAAGCGGAGATGATGGGAGTGGGCGCGACGCGCTTTAACCGCATGAAGCTTGGCAGTTTTGAAGTGACCACCTTGTTGGTGGGCACGCGCACGGTGGAGAATCCGCAGAGCATTTTTGGCATGAACGTGAGCGCGGAAGAGTTTGCTGAGGCTTCGGGGGCTGCCAACATCCCGACCAATGCGGCACAGTTTTTCTTTACGCCGACTGTGGTGAACACCGGCAACGAGTTGGTGCTGTTTGATACCGGCCTGAGCCCGGAGAGCATTACGGGCGCGTTGGAGGCCGCGGGCTATTCGGCGGATCAGATTGATACGGTGGTGATCACCCACATGCATGGCGATCACGTTGGCGGTGTGGCTGGCGAAAGCGGCGTGACCTTTGGCAATGCGCGTCATGTGACTGGTCGGGTGGAATATGACGCCTGGGCCGCGACCGATGGCAACAAGGCCTTTGAAGGCAAGATCCGCCCGAATGCCGAGCGCTTTGACATGATTGAAGATGGGGCTGATGTGGCAGGGGGTATCTCCGCCGTGGGGGCCTTTGGACACACGCCAGGTCACATGGCGTACCGCATCGAGAGCGAGGGGCAACAGCTTGTAATCGCGGCAGATTTTGCCAACCACTATGTGTGGTCATTGGCCTACCCGGATTGGGAGGTGAAATTTGATCGGGACAAGGCTGCTGCAGCGGCGACCCGGCGCAAGATGCTGGATATGCTGGCGGCGGACAACATTCCGTTCATTGGCTATCACATGCCATGGCCAGCGGTGGGCTATGTCGAGAAACACGACAGTGGCTACAAATATGCGCCAGCAAGTTACCAGCTGATGCTGGGATAAGAACCGTTTTGGTTCTTAGAGGCGGCGCTCCCCTCGGGGCGCCGCTTTTGTTTTGGTCTTTGATCTAGGACAGAGTTTTGCACGCCCTGTTTGCGGTAACGGTTTGCGGGTGTCGGTGGCGACACGTGCTGTTTGCTCTCTGGAGGATGGATCGTTGCAAGATATTCTGACCGTGACTTTCAACCCAGCTGTGGACATGTCCACTTCGACGCCTGAGGTGAGCGCCGGGCCGAAGCTGCGCTGCGACGCGCCGGTGTTCAGTGCCGGTGGCGGCGGGATCAATGTGTCACGTGCCATTCGCATTTTGGGCGGGCATTCGCGGGCGTTTGTTGCGGCTGGGGGCACGGCGGGTGTTAAGCTCGGGGATTTGTTGGCCGAAGAGGGCATTGCGCGCATTCCCTATCCAGCACCGGGGGAAACTCGCACCAATGTGGCGGTGATTGAGGGCGCAAGAGGGGATCAGTACCGCTACGTGATGCCGGGGCCAACTTGGCGGGAAGCGGACTGTGAACTGATGTTGGACAACCTGTGTGCGATGGTGTCGCCGTCGGGATTGGTTGTGCTTTCAGGCAGTTTGGCGCCGGGGATGCCGGTGAATGTGATCCGCCGTATCATGCAGCGGCTGGGGACTGCTGGACCGAAGGTGATTTGTGACATTTCCGGCGCGCCATTGGCGGATCTGTGTGGGCATGACGGCTGTGGACTGGAGGTGCTGCGTATGGATCATGACGAGGCAGAAGAAATCGAAGGCGCGCCATTGGCGAGCCGCGAGGACAGTGCCCGGTTTGCGCGGAATTTGGTGGCCAAAGGTGTGGCGCGCACGGTGATTGTGGCGCGGGGGCCGGATGGGTCGGTGCTGGCGACATCGGAGGGCTGTGTGCACGCCTCTGGGTTGGATGTGCCGGTGGATAGCAAAGTGGGGGCCGGGGACAGTTTTGTCGGGGCGTTTGCCTTAGCGATGGCCATGGGCAAAGACGCAACCACGGCCTTGCAGTGGGGCACGACGGCGGCGACGTCGGCGGTGACCACGCCCGCACGAGAGCTGTGCCGGAAGCCGGATTTTGAGCGCTATCTGCCGGAATGTGCGTTGAGCGACCTGGCGGTGTAGCTCAGAGATACAGCATCGAGGCGACAAGGAAGAAGATCAGCACGCCAAACACATCGTTTGTGGTGGTGATAAAAATGCCGGTCGCCACGGCAGGGTCGAGCTTTAGGGATTTGAGAACAAAGGGAATAACGGCGCCAATGGTGCCTGCGATGGTGGTCACTAATGTCAGGGCACAGAGGGCAGTGAGGGCCAGATAGGCGGGTGCGTGCAGCGGGATGATCTGGCTGACCAACAGGACCATGAGCGCGGTGATGCTGCCGATGGAGAGCCCGTTGAGCATGGCGCCCAAGAGTTCGCGAAGGATGCGGCCGCCAAAGTCGCCGCGCCAGTTTACGCCGGAGGTGAGGGACTGCACAGACACGGTGGAGGCTTGAATGCCTGCGTTGCCGGCGGTGGCCATGACCACGGGGATAAAGCTGGCCAGCACGGCGGCCTGGGCCAGCGCGTCCTCAAAGGAGCCGATCACACCGGCAGCAAAGCCCGCCCCGCCTAGGCCGCCGAGCAACCATGGCAGACGGCGGCGCAGGATGGTGAACGGGCTGTCAAACTGTGTGGTGGCGGGGGAAACCGAGCCCATGCGCAGCATGTCTTCTTCGGCCTCTTCGCGGACAATTTCAGCCAGTTCGCGCGGGGAGATGCCGCCGACGAGCTTGCCAGTGCTGTCGATCACGCCGATGGCGTGCAGGTTTTTGGCGCGTGCCATTGATAGGACGTCTTCGCGGTCCCAGTCGGCGCTGACCAAAAGCAGTTCCGGGTGCAGGATGTCGCGCAGGATCACGTCGTCGGTGGCGGCCAGTACTTCGCGAAAGCGCAGGAACCCCAGTGGTTTGCGGTTGACGTCCACCACAAACATCATGTCGATTTTGGCGAGGTTCTGGCTGCGGGCGCGGATGTCCTGGGTTAGCTGTGCGACGGTCCAGTCTGCTGGGGCCATCAAAACGCCAAGACGCATCACGGTGGCGGCGCTGTCGTCGCGGGCTTGAAGGACAGCGGCGATGGCGTCGGCCTTTGGGTGCGCCGCGACCAGCTGTGCCGCGAAACTGCGCGGTAGTTCCAGTAGCGTGTCTACGGCCTCATCCTCATCCATCATCGCGATGATGTTGGAGAATGTTGTGAGGGAAGTTTCTGAGAACAGAACGGCGCGCAGGTCTGGGTCGAGTTCGGCCATGACCTTGAGGCCAAGCGCATCCGGGATCCAGTCAAACATCACGCGGGCGCGGGCGGGGCGTAGGCGTGTGAGGGCGGCCAATGTGTCGGCCGCAGGCCAGTCTTCGAGTGCTTCCAATAAGGCCGCTTTGTCATCAGCTGCGATCCAGTGATCGAGCTGTTTTAGCAGCTTGCGGTTGGCCTGTTTGCCGTCCTCTGTGTGGTCGTTGTGCCAAATCATAGAGGGCATGGCGATTGGCCTTTAGCTGGTGAATCTTGCGTCCAGAACGGCGAGGTGGTGATCCACCAGCGCGGTCTCGTCTTTGGTCAGTACGCGGTGACGCGGGTATTGTGGATCGGCGCGGTCATGTAGGATGGGCGCGTCCCAACCGGTTGTTGTGGCAAAGAAATCCGCCACGCCTTGCTCGCCAAACTCATGCAAGTAGCCTTGGACCACGACGTCCAGATAGCTGAGCAGAATGGGGTGGCGCATGTCTGCAGGCAGGCCGATGTCGTGGCGGGCGGTGTAAACCGCGATCTCAATCGGATCGCTGATTGGATGGGTGACCTTCGGAGTGCTGATCACGCGTGTATAGGCAAACTCACGGGCGTCCAGAGCCTCCCAGTCATCGCCTGGAACATGTGCTATAATACCGTCAATGGCGCAGGAGTCGTCTGGCACAGCAGTAAGAAACGCGATGGGACGCAGGTCGGTGTGACACCACTGCCGCCGCCACCCGTTCAGGCGCGCGGGATGCGCATTCTCGTAAGAATGCGTGCTGTGGTTCACGAGGCTGCCATAGCCAAAGAAGTAGGAGGCGGTCATGCCTCCTCCCTACACGTGTGTTGATCCATGTCAATGCTATGCGCGGACCACTCTGGCACAACCCGCTCACCCATCTGACCGCCGGGACGGACTGAGAGGAAGAGAATGCGGATTACCAAACGGACGAATATTGCCATTCGCGTGCTGATGTATTGTACAGCGCACCGTGGCCGCTTGGTGACCAAGCATGAGATTGCCGGGGTGTGCAATGCCTCCGAAAACCATCTGGCGCAGGTTATTCATCAACTGGCGTTGATGGGGGTTTTGAGCACGCAACGGGGGCGCAATGGCGGGCTTGAGTTGGCGCGGGACCCCAAAGATATCGAGATCGGTGAAATTTTCCGGGCGATGGAGGCCACTGTGCCGTTGGCGGAGTGCTTTGCGGATGTGGATAACTCTTGTCCGCTGGTGGAGGCCTGCCGACTGAAGGAAGCGCTGCGCGAGGCGGCGGAGGCGTTCTACAAACGCTTGGACGTAGTGACACTGGACTCACTGGTGTGTGACAACACCGCGTTGCTGGGCATTCTGGCGCCGGATCCTTGTGGCTCAAAAGCCAGCTAGAGATGTGATCGCGGGCTTAGTGGCGGAAGTCCACGCCTGAGAGGACGATTCCTGCGGCGATTACAACTCCCCAAAACAGACAGGCGAGGACCGCCATCCAGCGGCCTTTGCGCTGCGCTGGCCAGCGGAATGTGCCAACCAGCAGGGTGAGAAATAAGGCGCCGGCCAAAATGGCCAGCGTTTGCTCCAACGTTGCACCGGAGGGCAGAGCGGAGAGTTCCGGTAGGTTGAGCCCGAGGTCGTAGCGCAAGCCCCAGATGGCCAGGAGCCCTAGAGCGGTTGCTAAAAGAACCGCGATTGGTCCTTCCGCTTTGCCGTCGCGCCAGAGTTGTGCGCCTGCGCCAAGGGAGAGCGCGCCGCCAAGGAGGGGGCCGACAAAAAGGATCAAGGCAATAACCAGCATCATAAAGGTCCTGTTTGGATGGGCGCCTACCTAGGGAGTCGGGCTGAGGAAGCCAAGGTGATTTGCAAAACTGCATGATCGGCGGTTGCTAAATGTCGTTTCGATAAGGTGGCGTGAAGGTGCAGGTCGCCGTGGAAAGTCGTCTGATTGCGCGGAAAACCTTTTGTTGGTTTGCAATTACTTACCGGGCTGGGTGAAGTGTGTCATAACTATTGCTTATCGCGCGATAATCCCCTGCGATATTGAGGCTTGTCAGCTTTGGTTCTGCATACTACGGTGCACGCCAAGGTGAATCGGGAGAACTGGACGATCCAGTGCCGAAGGAGCAACCGCCCCGGAAACTCTCAGGCCACAGGGACCGACCACCTTTGAAAACACACTCTGGAGAGAGGTGTTCGTCAGGACACCCGCCGAAGGGATAACGATCTCAGGCAGTCGGACAGAGGGGGCATCGCACGCGCAGAACAGTTGCGCGAAAATGGGATGCCGGATGTGACCTCCAAACATGGACACGCCCGGAAGGAGAAGGGCGAAGCCTATGGGAGATTTGAAGCGGACACCGCTGTTTGATCTGCATGTTGAGCTTGGCGCCAAGATGGTTGGGTTTGCGGGCTATGACATGCCTGTGCAGTACCCGCTGGGCGTCATGAAAGAGCACCTGCATTGTCGTGGCGCTGCAGGTTTGTTTGATGTGAGCCACATGGGGCAGGTTGCGTTGCGGGCCGAGAGCTATGAGGCGGCCGCAAAGGCGTTTGAAACGCTGGTGCCACAGGATGTGATCGGCCTTGGCGCTGGGCGTCAGCGCTACGGGTTTTTCACCAATGACGCGGGCGGGATCGAGGACGATCTGATGTTTGCCAACCGCGGCGACCATCTGTTTGTGGTGGTGAATGCGGCCTGTAAAGAAGCGGATATTGCGCGTATGACCGCGGCTTTGTCCCCGGATGTCACGGTGGAAGAGATCACCGACCGTGCGCTTGTGGCGTTGCAAGGGCCGGCGGCGGAGACCGCTTTGGCGCGGCTGAACCCTGCCGTTGTCGAGATGGCGTTTATGGATTTCACCGAAGTTGAGCTGGATGGCGCGGCCTGTTGGGTCAGCCGCTCGGGCTACACCGGAGAAGATGGCTATGAGATTTCCATCCCGGAAGCCGACGCGGAAGGCATTTGCCGCAAGCTGTTGGCGATGGAAGAGGTGGAAGGCATTGGCCTTGGTGCGCGCGACAGCCTGCGTCTGGAAGGTGGCCTGTGCCTTTATGGCAATGACATTGATGCCGGAACCTCCCCAGTCGAGGCGGCGCTGACCTGGGCGATCCAGAAAGTGCGTCGCGCGGATGGCGATCGCGCCGGTGGGTTCCCTGGTGCAGACCGCATCTTTGGCGATCTGGCAGAAGGCGTGGCACGCAAGCGTGTGGGCTTGGCCCCAACAGGCCGGGCGCCGATGCGCGCGGGCACGCAGCTGTTTGCCGCGGCTGAAGGTGGCGAGCCGATTGGCGAAGTCACCTCCGGCGGATTTGGTCCGACCTACGAAGGTCCGGTGGCCATGGGATATGTCGGCACGGCGCAGGCCGCTGTCGGGACAGAAATTTTTGGTGAGGTACGGGGTAAGCGTATGCCCGTGACCGTGGCGAAGATGCCGCTGGTGCCTGCCAATTTCAAACGTTGAGCAACAGGAGAGCAAGCAATGAAATATACCGAAGAGCACGAATGGCTGCGGGTTGAAGGCGACGTTGTGGTTGTGGGCATCACCGAACACGCCAGCGAGCAACTGGGCGATGTGGTGTTTGTCGAACTGCCAGAAGCGGGCACCGAGGTCACCAAAGACGAAGAAGTCTGTGTGATTGAGTCCGTGAAAGCCGCGTCCGACATTCTGGCGCCGATTGATGGCGAGATCGTTGAAGTGAACGAGCCGCTGGTTGATGAGCCGGGCAAAGTGAACGATGACCCCATGGAAGGCGCCTGGTTCTTCAAGATCAAGCCGTCCGATCCGTCCCAGATGGACGACTACATGGACGAGAACGCCTACAAAGAATTCATCGGGTAAGCGCATCTGCGCGCGCGAGGCGGGCAACGCCGTTTCGCGCTTCCTTTGAGTTTCAAAAGAGAATGGTTGGTCCGGCATTGTGTCGGACCGCAGTCTGACTTTTTCTTCGCCGCACCTGTTGCCGCGGATTGTTGAGGAGATGAAGATGACCTTCAAACCCACCGACTATCTACCTTATGATTTTGCCAACCGCCGTCACATCGGCCCGTCTCCGGATGAGATGGACGCGATGCTAGAGGTGATTGGCGCCGACAGTCTTGACGCGCTGATTGATGACACGATGCCCGCAAGCATTCGTCAGAAAGAGCCGCTGAACACCGGACGCCCGATGTCTGAGCGCAAGGTTCTGCGCCACATGCGGACCGCTGCCGAAAAGAACAAAGTTCTGACCAGCCTGATTGGGCAGGGCTACTATGGCACCGTCACACCGCCAGCGATCCAGCGTAACATTCTGGAGAACCCGGCATGGTACACGGCATATACGCCATATCAGCCAGAGATTTCGCAGGGCCGCCTTGAGGCGCTGTTGAACTATCAGACCATGATCACTGATCTGACCGGTCTGGATGTGGCTAACGCTTCGTTGCTGGATGAATCCACCGCTTGTGCCGAAGCGATGACCATGGCGCAGCGCGTGTCCAAATCCAAAGTCAAAGCCTTCTTCGTGGACGAAAACTGTCACCCGCAGAACATCGCGGTGATGCAGACCCGTGCCGCTCCGCTGGGTATTGAAGTGATCGTGGGCAACCCGGACGATCTGGAAGCAGACCAGGTGTTTGGCGCGATCTTCCAGTATCCAGGCACCCATGGTCACGTGCGTGACTTCACTGCTGAAATCGAAGCTCTGCACGCCAACAAGGCGATTGGCGTTGTGGCGGCAGATCCGCTGGCCCTGACCCTGCTGAAAGAGCCGGGCGCGATGGGCGCGGATATTGCTGTTGGCAGCACCCAGCGCTTTGGGGTGCCGGTGGGCTATGGCGGTCCGCACGCTGCCTATATGAGCTGTAAGGACGCCTACAAGCGCTCCATGCCAGGCCGGATTATTGGTGTGTCGATTGATGCGCAGGGCAACCGTGCCTACCGTCTGTCGCTGCAGACCCGTGAGCAGCACATCCGCCGCGAGAAAGCCAATTCCAACGTCTGTACCGCACAGGCGCTCTTGGCGGTGATGGCTTCCATGTACGCTGTGTTCCACGGTCCGGAAGGTCTGAAGGCGATTGCGCAGCGGGTGCACCGCAAGACAGCCCGTCTGGTGAAAGGTCTGGAGGACGCGGGTTTCACTGTGGAGCCTGGTGTATTCTTTGACACCGTCACCGTGGATGTGGGGCTGTTGCAGCGCGGTGTGTTGCAGCACGCAGTGCAGGAAGGCATCAACCTGCGCAAAGTGGGCAAGACCAAGGTTGGTATCTCGCTGGATGAAACCACCCGTCCGCAGACCATCGAAGCGGTGTGGCGTGCGTTTGGCATTGTGCAGGACGACAAGGACTACACGCCAGAGTATCGTCTGCCAGAAAAGCTGCTGCGCGAAACCGGCTATCTGGATCACCCGATCTTCCACATGAACCGGGCTGAGACCGAGATGATGCGCTACATGCGTCGTCTGGCAGATCGCGATCTGGCGCTGGACCGCGCGATGATCCCGCTAGGCTCCTGCACCATGAAGCTGAACGCGGCGGTGGAGATGATGCCTGTGAGCTGGCCGGAGTTCTCCAACCTGCACCCGTTTGCGCCAAAAGATCAGGTCGAGGGCTATACGCAGATGATCGACGATCTGAACGACAAGCTGTGTCAGATCACCGGGTATGATGCGATTTCCATGCAGCCGAACTCCGGTGCGCAGGGGGAATATGCCGGTCTGTTGACCATTGCGGCCTATCACCGTTCCCGCGGTGAAGGTCACCGCAACGTATGCCTCATTCCGATGAGCGCGCATGGTACCAACCCAGCCTCGGCACAGATGGTGGGCTGGAAAGTTGTGGCGGTGAAATCGGCGGAGAACGGCGACATTGACGTGGAAGACTTCCGCGCCAAGGCTGAGAAGCACGCCGAGAACCTGGCTGGGTGCATGATCACCTATCCGTCCACCCATGGTGTGTTTGAAGACACGGTGCATGAGGTTTGTGACATCACCCATAAGTTTGGCGGTCAGGTTTACATCGACGGCGCAAACCTGAACGCGATGGTCGGCTTGTCCCGTCCGGGCGATGTGGGCGGTGACGTGAGCCACCTGAACCTGCACAAGACCTTCTGCATTCCGCACGGTGGGGGCGGCCCCGGCATGGGACCAATTGGCGTGAAAGCGCATTTGGCACCGCACCTGCCGGGTCACCCGGAAGCAGGCGGTGTTGAAGGGCCGGTCTCGGCGGCGCCATTTGGCTCGCCTTCGATCCTGCCTATCAGCTGGGCCTATGTGTTGATGATGGGTGGCGAAGGTCTGACCCAGGCGACCCGTGTGGCGATCCTGAACGGGAACTACATCGCAAAGCGGCTCGAAGGGGCTTATGACGTTCTCTACAAAGGCCCAACCGGCCGCGTGGCGCATGAGTGCATCATCGACACCCGTCCGTTTGCGGACAGTGCTGGGGTGACCGTGGATGACATTGCCAAACGTCTGATCGACAGTGGTTTCCACGCGCCAACCATGAGCTGGCCTGTGGCAGGCACGTTGATGATTGAGCCCACCGAGTCTGAGAACAAGGCGGAGCTGGATCGATTCTGTGATGCGATGCTGTCCATTCGCGAAGAAATCCGCGACATCGAGGAAGGTCGGATTGATGCGGAGAACAACCCGCTGAAACACGCGCCGCACACGATGGAAGACCTCGTGAAAGATTGGGATCGTCCATACACCCGTGAGCAGGGTTGTTTCCCTCCAGGTGCGTTCCGTGTGGACAAGTACTGGCCACCAGTGAACCGTGTCGACAACGCCTATGGCGACCGCAACCTGATCTGCATCTGTCCGCCGATGGATGACTACGCCGAAGCGGCGGAGTAAGTCTCGCAGGATTGGGAGAGGGGGCCAGCCCCCTCGCTTGCGACGGCAAGCACACCCCCGAGATATTTGAAGAATGAGAAAGCCGGGTTTGCGCCCGGCTTTTTCTGTTTGATGGGTCAGTCGCGGGCGCGCAGAATTTGCGCAGGGCGATTGGCGAGGGAGGGCAGCGCGAAAACCATGCCTGCCAGTAGATTGGCCAGAATGCCTGCGGACAAGATCAGCAGGGCGTTGGGCCAAATCACGTAGAAGTCGCTTTCCATGACAAAGGTCATCACCGCCCAGCCGCCAGTCAGCCCTACCGCAAGTGCAACCGTGCCAGCCGCCGCCCCAAGCAGCGCAGCGCGCCAAGCAAAACTCCGCAGCACTTGGGCACGGGTGGCGCCGAGGGTTTTCAGGATCGCGGCCTCATAGGTGCGGGCGGCTTGGCCCGCAGCGGCGGCGCCAAAGATCACCAAGAGACCCGTGAGCAGGATGGTCGACGCGCCGTAAGTGGTGGCGTTGGCGAGTTGCGCCACGAGGCTAGAGACCTGTTGTGCCGCGTCGCGCACGTGGATGGCGGTCACATTGGGGTATTGCTCGGAGACATCCTTGAGCAGGGTCGCTTCACTGTCGGCATCGGCATAGACTGTGGCGATGAAGCTGTGCGGGGCGCCCGCGAGAGCGGCTTCGTTCATCACAATCACAAAGCCCATGCCTGCGGAAGAGAAATCCACCTCGCGAAAGCTGGTGACCGTGCCGGTGATGTCACGGCCCAGGATGTTGATGGTCAGCGTGTCGCCCAGTTTCAGCCCCATCTCGAGAGCTTCTTCTTCGGCAAAGCTGATCTGAGGTTCGCCTGCATGATCCGGATCCCACCAGGTGCCGGCGGTGAGTTTGGTGTCGGGTGGCATGGCGCCGGCGTAGGTCACGCCACGGTCACCGCGCACAACCCAGTGATCGCCCGCGACCTCTTTGGCAGGTTGATCATTGATACGGGTGATCACACCG
Source organism: Shimia sp. MIT1388 (assembly GCF_047124445.1). GTDB lineage: Bacteria > Pseudomonadota > Alphaproteobacteria > Rhodobacterales > Rhodobacteraceae > Shimia. The sequence goes on from NZ_CP138921.1 coordinate 553,939, forward strand.
CGCAGCATGGGGGCGGTTTCGACGTTGTGGATGGTGGGTGTGGCGTCCCAATCTGCCTGAAGGTCGGGCATTTGGTCGCGTTGGATGTCGACGAAGAAGAAGGATGGTGCGACGTCGGGCAGGTCGCGGGCAATGGCGTTGCGAAGGTTGCCGTCCACTTGGCCGACAGTGGCAAGCACGCTGAGACCAAGGCCGAGGGACAGCACGACCGGGGTGGTTGCGTCGCCCGCACGTCCCAGCGATTGCACGGCCCAGCGGAGTTCGGGACGGCTGCGCAGACGGGTGGCGAGGCGGCGCAGAAGCGCGCGTAGGCCGGTGGCCGCAAAGGAGAGTGCGATCATGGCGATCATGACGCCGCCAGCGAACCAAAGCGTGAGATTGATGGAACCGGAAAGCCAGCTGGCGAGGCCGAGCAGGAGGGCAATCAGCAGGCCTACGGCGAGGATGTAACGCGCGGCGGGCAGGTGGCGGTTTTCGCCAAGTTGATCGCGGAAGAGCGCACTGGGACGGACATTTTCCACCTTTGCCAGGGGCCAGAGGGTGAAAATGGCGGCGGCAAGGGCACCATAAAGGGCGGCTTCGATCAGAGGGACCGGGTAGAGGCTGAAGCTGGCCGGGAAGGGCAACACGGCTTCGATCAGAGGGCCGAGCAGGATTGGCAGGAGCGCTCCTAGGACAAGGCCGAGCGAGATGCCTAGCAAAGACACAAAGCCGATTTGCAGGAAATAACTGAGGAAGATCACGCGACGCTCTGCGCCTAGGCTGCGCAGGGTGGCAATGGTTTCGGTTTTGCGCGAGAGGTAGGCGCGGATGGCGGTGGAGATGCCCACGCCGCCTACAGCAAGACCAGCCAAGCCGACGAGGATCAGGAAGGCGCCAAAACGTTCAACAAAGCGGGTGATGCCGGGCGCGCCATTGCGACTGTCGCGCCAGCGCAGGCCGGTGCTTTCAAATTTTGCGCGGGCGTCGGTTTCGAGCGCCGCGAGGTCTGGATTGGGCGGTAGGTCGAGGCGGTAGTGGCTGGTGAAGAGCGTGCCGGCGGCGAGTAGGCCGCTGTTGGCAAGGTCTTCGGTGCGGACAAAGGCACGGGGGGCGAAGTTGAAGCCGCCTGCGGTGTCGGGTTCGCGATCGAGGCGGGCGGTCAGGATAAATTCTTGGGTGCCAAGCTGAAAGGTGTCGCCGATGTCGAGCAACAGGCGGTCGGCGAGCAGGCCATGCAGGACTGCACCGGGGAGGGTGGCAGATCCAGCCAGCGCGTCTTGCCATGAGATGTCAGGGCTTATGTCAACGTTGCCGACAAGTGGGTAGGCGTCATCCACGGATTTGACTTGCGCGAGTGCGCGTTCCGCACCGTCTGTGCGCGGGACAACCACCATCGAGCGGAAGTCGATGATTTCTGAAGTGGCCTCTGCGTTGTCTGCCATCCACGCCTGTTCTGCGTCAGTGGCGCGGCGGTAAGTGAAGCTCATTTCAGCGTCGCCGCCCAAGAGCGTTGCGCCTTCCGAGGCGAGGCCGGTTTGGATGGCGCTGCGCACGGAGCCGATGGCGGCAATGGTGGCCACGCCCAGAATCAGGCAGGCGAGGAAGACGGTGAAGCCGCGCAGGCCGCCGCGGATTTCACGGCGGGCGATGCGCGTGGCAGCGGTCAGGCTCATGCGGAGGCCTCTACCGCTGCCAAAGGCGCATCGATTTGACCGTCGCGCAGGTGGACAACACGCTCGCAGCGTTCGGCCAGCGCATTAGAGTGGGTCACAAGCACCAGTGTGGTGTCGCGTTTGGCATGCAGGTCAAACAGCAGGTCCATGATGGTTTCGCCGGTGGATTGGTCGAGGTTCCCGGTGGGCTCGTCGGCCAGCAGCAGTCGTGGCGACGGGGCGCAGGCGCGGGCTAGGGCGACGCGTTGCTGCTCACCGCCGGACATTTGGGAGGGGTAGTGATCCGCGCGGTGGGCAAGGCCGACAGCTTCGAGTTCCGCTTCGGCGCGCTCCATGGCGTCTTTGCGGCCTGCAAGCTCCAGCGGGGTGGCTACGTTTTCCAGCGCGGTCATGGTTGGGATCAGGTGGAAGTTCTGAAACACCACACCCATGTTTTCGCGGCGGAAGCGGGCCAGCGCATCCTCATCCATGGCGGAGAGGTCATGATCCAAAGCCGTTATAGTTCCGGAGGTGGCGCGTTCCAATCCGCCCATCAGCATCAGCAGTGAGGATTTGCCAGACCCAGAGGGGCCAACCAGCGCCAAAGTCTCTTCGGCCTGCACGTCCAAGGAGATGCCGTGCAAGATTTCTATGCGTCCGGCATTGCTATCCAGCGCCAAAACCGCATCTTGAAGGGAGAGAATGGATGACATGAAAGAGGCCGCCTGTTGATGAATGTTTCCAACCTATATGGGGCGCTATCACGCCGCGGCAAGGCGCTGGCGCTGAGCATTTTGGTTGTTCCGGTAACAGCTTGGTCGGCTTTGGCCGAGCCGGTGGTGATTGCGGCCCTGGGCGATAGTCTGACACATGGCTATGGCGTGCCGCAGGGAGAAGGCTTTGTGCCGCAACTTGAAGGCTGGCTTCAGGCGCAAGGGCTGGATGTTTCGGTGCAAAATGCAGGGGTGTCTGGGGATACAACGCAGGGCGGGCTGTCGCGCGTTGGCTGGACCTTGGGGCCGGATGTGGACGCGATGATAGTCACCTTGGGAGGTAATGATGCGCTGCGCGGGATTGACCCGGCGGTGAGCAAAGCCAATCTGGCGGGGATTATCGAGGCTGGTCAGGCGGCGGGCGTCAACGTGCTGTTGGTAGGCGTGGAAGCGCCGATGAATTTTGGTGCGGACTACAAACAAGCGTTTGATGGGATGTATGGCGAATTGGCGGCGCAGTATGGCGTGGCGCTGGTGCCGGACTTCTTTGAAGCCATTCGGGATTTGCCCGCAGAAGAGTTGCGGGCGTTGATGCAAGCCGATGGCATTCATCCAAATGTGCAGGGTGTGGCGCGGATTGTGCCGGCGCTTGGTCCATATGTGCAAAGCCTGGCGGAGCACGCTGCGAAGGAGTGACCTATGCCCGGGCGGCTGTTTCTTGAGACCTCAATGATGGAGATTGGCCAGTGGGTTGGTCACGGCGTTGGTGAGGTGTCTGACGAACCGCCACGACGGAATATCGCGCCTGGGCAGGAGGTTATCTGTCTGACGACTGGCGGTTTCCGACGCATGCGCTGGGGAATTATCCCGGTTGGGCGCGTGAATGCGCGGGGGCGGCCGGTGATGGAGACCATTGTCAACGCGCGCTCAGAAACGGTGTTTGATAAGTCGGCGTTTGATGGCGTTGGCCGAGCGGTTGTGATTGTCGACGGGTGGTACGAGTGGACCGGAGAGAAGCGCAAGAAAACGGCTTGGCGTATCCGGGGTAACGAGCCGTTGGTGTTTGCCGCGATTACGGATGTCTGGACTGCGCCCGGTGGGCGGGAGGTGCATCAGGTGGCGACGGTGACTTGTGAGCCCAACGCCGATGTGAAGCCAATCCATCACAGGATGGGGGTGCTGCTTAAGAAAGATGCGATTGATCTGTGGCTCACCGGCACGCCGGAAGAGGTCGCGCCGCTGATGGTGCCCTGGCCGGAAGGGGGGCTGTCGATCGAAGAGGCCACAGACGTGGATTGGGACGCGCCTTAGGCGGCGAGGTCCACCCAGACAGGCACGTGGTCAGATGGCTTGGAGCGGCCGCGCTCTTCTTTGTCGATCTGGCAGTCTTGCAGCAGGTCCGCGCATTGTGGCGACAGCAGAAAGTGGTCGATGCGGATGCCGTTGTTGCGGTTCCAAGCACCGGCTTGGTAGTCCCAGAAGGAATACATACCGGGCATTTGATTGCGGGCGCGGAAGGCTTCCGTGAAGCCTAGGTTCAGCAAGCGGCGGTATGCAGCGCGGCTTTCGGGTCGGGCGAGGGCGTCTTCCTGCCAGTCTTCGGGTTTGGCGGCGTCTTCATCTTGCGGGATGATGTTGTAGTCACCCGCCATGAGGAAGGGTTCCTCGGAGGCCATAAGCTCTTGGGCGCGGGTGTACAGCCGCTCCATCCAAGCGAGCTTGTAGTCGTATTTTGGACCAGGGCAGGGATTGCCGTTGGGCAGGTAGAGGCCGCAGACACGGACCGGGGTGTCTCCCATCACGGTGGCTTCGATATAGCGGGCCTGTTCGTCGGTGTCGTCGCCGGGCAGGCCGCGGGTCACATCCTCTAGCGGTAGCTTGGAGAGGATCGCCACGCCGTTGAAGCTCTTCATGCCGTGGGTTTCGACTTGATAGCCGCGCTCTTCAAATATTTCGCGTGGGAAGGCTTCGTCCACGGATTTGATTTCTTGCAGCAGCGCGACATCGGGCTGCGCCTCGTCCAGCCAGCGGGGCAGGGTTTCGATGCGCGCTTTGATGCCGTTGATGTTGAATGTGGCGATTTTCATAGGACGCGCTCCTCGCTGCTGGACAGGCGTATCTATCCAGCCCCGGCAGGGAACAGCAAGGCGGAAGTTCATCGCAACCTTGGGGCGGATGCCTATGGCTTTGTGAAAACCAAAAGCTGTGGCAGGCTGTAGGCAGTACTTTTGACCGTTTTTGTGTTTGGTGTGTTGAGGGTCACGTGCCTGTTGTGTCTATGCGCGCCCTAGGGTGCTTGGTTGTATTCGGCTATACGCTGGTGATTACGAGTGCGGATGTGCTGATCAAGATGATCGCGCAGAGCTATCCTGCAGCGCAATTGTTTGGCGTGGCCTGTTTGGTAGTGGCGGGGCTTAGCATACTGTCAGCTCTCTTTGGAACGAGGGAAGGGACACAGGGCGTGGCGGCGCAACTGCGGACACGCTACGTCAGATTTATGGTCCTACGGTGTGTGCTTGGGCTGTTAGGTGCTTTTGGCTTTTACCATGGGTTTCGGTTGCTGCCGCTGGCGGAGATGTTTTTGTTCATTGGGCTGATCCCGCTTGGTGTGGCGGTTTTGTCCGGCCCTGTGTTGCGAGAGCCGGTGCGCGCAACTGCGTGGATTGCTTTGGCTGCGGGCAGTTTAGGGGTGATGTGCCTCTTTCTGGATGGCAGAAGTGCCTTGGGGGTGGGGCATGCCGCGGCTTTTGCGGCCTGTGCGACAACTGCGCTGTCTTTGGTGCTGGCGCGCTGGATGACGCAGCGCGAAGGCGGATGTCTGGCACAGGTGTTTTGGCCGAACCTTGGAGGCGGCTTGGCGATGCTGGCGATTTTGCCATTTGTGGCGGTGCCAATAGGGCTTACTGATTTTATGTGGATCTGCCTCTATGGCGCGGCGATGTTTGTGGCGCGTTGGCTGTGTATGGTCGCGTTGACGCTGTTGCCTGCCTATGTGGCGACGCCATTGATGAACATCCAATTTGTGTGGATGTTGATAGTGGGCGCCGTCCTGTTTGGCGATGCGGTGTCTGTCGGCGTGGTGTTGGGCGGCGTGTTGGTGGTGCTGAGCGGGTTGGTCCTTGTGGCTGGCACGATGCCGGCCACAGAAAAGGTCCGGGCCGCAACGGCCTAACTCTGCGTTTGTGCTTACATGGAGAAGCTGGTGCCGCAGCCACACGAGCTTGTGGCGTTGGGGTTGTTGATCACAAAACGCGCGCCAATAAGCTCTTCGGTGAAGTCGATTACTGCGTCCGTCAGAAAGGGCAGGGACACACTGTCCACTAGGACTTTCTCGCCGCCACCTTCGAGCACAAGGTCGTCGTCTTTTTGCGTGTCGAGTTTGATTTCGTATTGAAAGCCGGAGCATCCACCGCCTTCGACAGCCACGCGCAACGCCTGCCCTTGATCGGCGGCACCAATCTCTGCCAGTCGTTCGAAGGCTCTTTCGGTCACTTTTGGCGGCAACTGCATGATTTTTTGTCCTATTCGCGCGATTTGCCCTGTTCCTTGCGGGCTGGGAGTCCAATATAGAAAAGGCAAGGACAGGCTACAAGGACCACGCTCATGCAGGCGCCCTATGCCTCAGATCCGGCGCGCGCCAAGGGACGGCGCTTTCCGGAGGAGGAGAGCAGCTTCCGGTCGTGTTTTCAACGGGATCGGGACCGGATCATTCATGCGAGCGCGTTTCGGCGGCTCAAGCACAAGACACAGGTTTTTGTGGAGCATGAAGGCGATTACTTCCGTACGCGGCTAACGCATTCGATCGAGGTGGCGCAGGTGGCGCGAACCATTGCGGGCGCGCTGGGTCTCAATCAGGAAATCACTGAGGCTATCGCGTTGGCACATGATTTGGGGCACACGCCCTTTGGGCACACGGGCGAGGACGCGCTGCACGAGCTGATGGCACCTTATGGCGGGTTTGATCACAATGCACAGGCGGTGCGGATTGTGACCTCACTAGAGCGGCACTATGCCGATTTTGATGGGTTAAACCTGACCTGGGAGACCTTGGAAGGGATTGCCAAGCACAATGGACCTGTGATTGGCGCGTTGCCTTACGCTTTGGCGGATTACAACGCAGTGCATGACTTGGAGCTGCACACCCATGCGAGTGCCGAGGCGCAGGTGGCGGCTTTGGCGGATGACGTGGCGTATAACAATCACGATCTTCACGATGGTCTGCGCGCTGGGCTGTTCACCGAGGAAGAGATTTGCGACCTGCCCATTGTGGGTGAGGCTTTTGCAGCGGTGGATCGGCAATATCCGGGATTGGAGGCCATCCGGCGACGGCATGAGGCGCTGCGGCGGGTGTTTGGCGTGATGGTGGGGGATGTGATCGACACGTCCCGTGCGGCACTGTCCGAAGTTGATGCGCAATCTGTTGAGGAACTGCGTGCTTGTGGGCGGCCTGTGGTGCAGTTTTCCACTGCGCTCTGGGCGGACCTCAAGGAAATCCGCAGCTTCCTGTTTACCAGGATGTACCGCGCGCCCAGCGTGGTGAAGATGCGAAAAGAAGTCACGATTGTTGTTAAAGAGCTCTTCCCACTGTTTTTGACCGAGCCCACTTTGCTGCCATCGCGCTGGCATGCGGATTTGGCAAAATGTCAGGACGAAACTGCGGTGGCGCGCATTGTCTCGGACTATATTTCCGGCATGACGGATCGCTATGCGCTGCAACAACATGAGCAGCTTCTGGGCAAGTGACGTTGACGTGACGGATTGGGGTGATAAACCACGCCAAATCCGAAAAGACCAAAGACACATTGATAGGACGGTCTGATGAACCTGTTTTCCGAGATCCGCGTTGCCGTGATCGATGCGCTGAACGCGATGCAAGCCGAGGGCGCGCTGCCTGAAGGTCTGGACTTCAAAAACGTGGCGGTCGAGCCGCCCCGCGATGCGCTGCATGGCGATATGGCGACCAACGCCGCGATGGTGCTGGCGAAACCTGCCAAGATGAAGCCGCGCGACATTGCCGAAGTGCTGGCCGGGAAACTGGCGGAAGACCCACGTGTTGAAGTGGCCGAAGTGGCTGGCCCGGGGTTCCTGAACCTACGTCTGTCTGCTGGATTGTGGCAAGGTGTTGTGAAAGCGGCGCTTGAGCAAGGCACCGACTTTGGCCGTTCCACCATGGGCGCGGGCAAGAAAGTCAACGTGGAGTATGTCTCCGCCAACCCAACCGGGCCACTGCACGTTGGTCACACCCGTGGTGCGGTGTTTGGCGATGCGCTGGCGTCTCTGTTGGACTTTGTCGGTTTTGATGTGACCCGCGAGTATTACATCAACGATGGTGGCGGGCAGGTCGATGTTTTGGCACGCTCTGTTTACCTGCGGTACTTGGAGGCCCATGGTCAGGATGTGGCGTTTGAGGATGGCACCTATCCGGGTGACTACCTTGTGCCGGTTGGTGAGGCGCTGAAAGCCAAGGTTGGCGATGCCTTTGTTGGCAAAGACGAAGATGTCTGGCTGGCAGAAATCCGTGAGTTTGCCACCGATGCCATGATGGATCTGATCCGTGACGACCTGAAGGCGCTGGGCGTGGAGATGGATGTGTTCTACTCCGAAAAATCGCTTTATGGCACCGGCCAGATCGAGGCGGCGCTGAAATCTCTGGAAGACAAGGGCCTGATCTACGAAGGCGTGCTGGAGCCGCCAAAAGGCAAAAAGCCGGAAGACTGGGAGCCGCGCGAACAGACTTTGTTCAAGTCGACAGAACATGGCGACGATGTAGACCGTCCGGTGAAGAAATCCGACGGCGCCTGGACCTATTTTGCGCCAGACATTGCCTATCACTATGACAAGGTCACCCGTGGCTTTGACGCGCTGATCGACATCTTTGGCGCGGACCATGGCGGCTATGTGAAGCGGATGAAGGCGGCGGTTTCGGCGCTGTCCGGGGGCGAAGTGCCGCTGGACATCAAGCTGACCCAGCTGGTGAAGCTCTTCAAAAACGGTGAACCATTCAAAATGTCCAAGCGGGCAGGCACCTTTGTGACCCTGCGCGATGTGGTGGATCAGGTGGGGCCGGATGTGACCCGCTTTGTGATGCTGACCCGTAAGAACGACGCGCCGCTGGACTTTGATTTTGACAAGGTTCTGGAGCAGTCCAAAGACAATCCTGTGTTTTATGTCCAGTACGCCCATGCGCGGGTGTGTTCGGTGATCCGCAACGCCGAAGCGGCGGGTATTACAGCGGATGACGCGACACTGGCGGCGGCAGATCTGTCCAAGCTAGACCATGCGGCAGAGATCGCCGTGGCGAAGAAGCTGTCGGAATGGCCGCGTCTGGTGGAAATCGCCGGGCGCACCAATGAGCCGCACCGGATTGCCTTCTATCTCTATGAACTCGCAGGCGAGTTGCACGCGCTGTACTACAAAGGCAACGACGACACCTCGCTGCGCTTTGTGCAAGAGGGTGACGCAGATACATCACAGGCGAAAATTGCGCTGGCACGTGCCGTGGCCGTTGTTATTTCCGCAGGTCTTGGTATTCTGGGCGTAACTCCGGCGCAAGAGATGCGCTAAAGCTGCACGTTCGTCGGGGTTGAGGACTAGGCAAGACGACCCCGACGACACCGTACATCGCGGTAACGCGGACGGGCAGTGAGGCAAAAATGGCAGAAATTCCGATGGGTGCGCATGGCGTGCCCAAAGGCGAATCTTCCAACGCGGCACTTTTGGTGAACCGCGCCGGGATGTTTGTATCTTTGGCTTTGGTGGTTGGCACCGGCGTTTGGGGCTTTCAAATCCTCTCCCGCGATGTGAGCGGCGTGCCGGTGGTACGCGCGCTGGAAGGGCCAATGCGTATTCAGCCGGATGATCCCGGTGGGCGTCAGGCCGGTCATCAAGGACTGATGGTCAATCAGGTGGCTGCGGATGGCAGCGCGGCGGGGCCCGCGGATCAGGTGATTGTTGCGCCGCCGCCGATTTCTTTGACCGAACGCGATCAAGTGTCTGGCACGCCCGTTGTGGTGCAGCCGACCGAGGCGCCGTCCGCCGTGCCGAGCCTTGTGGAAACCGAAAAACTGACCGAAGTGGTGGCACGGGCACCTTCTGCGCCAATCGTGGCGCCGGAGCCGCTGGACGTGAGCAAGCCGCTGTCGGTCGAAGAACTGGCAGATCAGCTGTCAGCCGGTGCCAAGCCGCTCGAAACCATTGAAGTGGATGAGGTTCAGCCCATCCAAGTGGCGTTGAGCGAGCCGGAACCGGCTGTGGAAGAGGTTGCCGAAGCGCCGAAACCTGAGATCAAAGGTGGGCTGAAACGCTCGTTGCGCCCCGTATTGCGGCCTGCGTCGCTGCCCGCCAAAGCGCAGGGCACGCAAGTGGCCTCGATTGACGCGGCCGTGCAAGGCGTGTTGCAAGAGGTGGATGCGGAGACCATTCCGGCAGGCACACGTTTGGTGCAATTGGGGGCCTACGCCAGCCCCGAGATTGCGCGCGCGGAGTGGGATAAGCTGCAGCAGCGGTTTGACACCTATCTGGGCGACAAGTCCCGTGTGATCGAAAAAGCCAGCAGCGGTGGTCGGGTGTTCTACCGCCTGCGTGCCATGGGCTTTGAGACTGTGAGCGATGCGCGGCGTTTGTGTTCTGCGCTGAAGGCTGAAAACGCCGATTGTATTCCGGTCACCACGCGATGAGCCGCTTTTGCGCTGCGATCTTTGGCTGTGATGGCTTACGCCTGACCGCCGAGGAAAAGACCTTTTTTCGAGATGTGCAGCCGTTTGGCTTTATCCTGTTTGCTCGCAACATCGACAGTGCGGATCAGGTGCGCGCGCTTTGCGACGACTTGCGCGCCTGTGTTGGCCACCATGCGCCGATCCTGATTGATCAGGAGGGCGGACGGGTGCAGCGCATTCGGGCGCCGATGGCAACCGAATGGTTGCCACCGTTGGAAGAGGTGCAGAAGGCTGGCTCAAATGCGGCGCGGGCGATGTATCTGCGCTATCGCATCATTGCGCATGAGTTGATAGCGCTTGGTATCGATGCAGATTGTGCACCGATGGTGGATGTGGCGCGGCCGGACACCCATCCGTTTTTGCGCAACCGTTGTTATGGCGAAGATCCGCAACAGATCATCGAGATCGCGCGCGCCGTGGCCGAGGGGCTTTGGGATGGCGGCGTTTACCCCGTGATCAAACATATGCCGGGGCATGGGCTCGCCGTTGTGGACAGCCATAAAGACCTGCCCCGTGTGTCGGTGCCAAAAGCGGAGTTGGCGGGGGACTTTGCGCCTTTCAAAGCGCTTAATGCCCTGCCGATGGGTATGACGGCGCATATTGTGTTTGAAGACATGGATGATGCGCCAGCGACAACCTCACCAAAGATGATGCAGTTTATGCGCGAGGAGATCGGCTTTGACGGGCTGATCATGACCGATGACATTGATATGCAAGCGCTGAGCGGAACTGTCGACCAGCGTGCTGTGGCAGCGATTGCCGCCGGATGTGACGCGGTGCTGCACTGCAACGGCACCTTGGCGGATCGTCAGGCGGTCGCAGCAGCGATTGGCGAGATGTCTGAGGCGGGGCAACGGCGTGCCGAAGCAGTGCTGGCCGCGCGCCGTCAGCCCGTGCCTGTTGACATTGAAGCGCTTGCCGAGGAACTTAAAGCGTTCTGAAACGGCGCTTGACGGGCAGGGGGCATGGCCGAAACCGACCTAAATCAAACTCTCCAGATGTCCTTTGGGGACGAGCAGGAGGAGATGTCCGTTGCCGAACGTATGGCGGCGGAAGCTCTGATTGTGGATGTGGACGGGTTTGAAGGGCCGCTGGACCTTCTTCTGACACTGTCGCGCACGCAGAAAGTGGATCTGCGCAAGATTTCGATTTTGGAGCTGGCACAGCAATATCTGGATTTTGTGGAGCGCGCCAAACGGCTGCGGTTGGAGCTGGCGGCGGACTATTTGGTAATGGCGGCTTGGTTGGCGTTTTTGAAATCACGGCTGTTGTTGCCGCCGGATCCCACGGAAGAGGGGCCGTCCGGTGAGGAACTGGCGGCACACCTGGCATTTCAGTTGGAGCGTCTACAGGCAATGCGCGATGCGGCGGCCAAATTGATGGCACGGGACCGGCTAGGGCGCGATTTCTTTGCGCGAGGCGTACCGGAAAACGTTGAGCGCGTGCGCAAGGTGACGTTCACCGCGACACTGCTGGACCTAATGCAGGGCTACGCGCGGCTTCGCACGCGGGACGAGTTTCGTCCGTTTATCATGGACCGGGATTCCGTCTTTACGATGGAAGAGGCGCTGGAACGGATGCGCGGGTTGATTGGCTATGCCGGGGCCTGGACAGATATTCTGAGCTATTTGCCCGCAGGCTGGGAAAACGACCCCAAAAAGCGGCGTTCGGCGACAGCGGCGACCTTTGCGGCGTCTTTGGAGCTGGCCAAGGAAGGCAAGGTGTTTATCCGCCAGAGCGAGACCTTTGCGCCGATTGAAGTACGAAAGAGAGACGGCAGGGATGAGTGACGATATCAACGCGTCGGAGCCAGAGTTGGAAGCCGTGGAGCAGGGTGTTGAACAGGAGGAGAGCCTGTTTGAAGCGCCGCCCGTTGCTGAGCAGGAACGCATGTGTGAAGCCATTCTGTTCGCCAGCGCGGAGCCTGTGACGGTCAAAGAAATGAACGACCGCATGCCCCATGGCTGTGACGCGGCGGAGGCGCTGGTGCATCTGCGCAAACGCTATGAGGGGCGTGGTGTACATGTGGTGAAAGTGGGCGATGCTTGGGCGATGCGCACGGCGGCGGACCTTGGGTTTCTGATGCAGAAGGAAACTGTGGAAACGCGCAAGCTCTCACGGGCGGCGGTCGAGACCTTGGCGATTATCGCCTACCATCAGCCGGTGACGCGGGCCGAGATTGAAGAAATCCGGGGTGTGAGTGTGAGCCGTGGCACGGTGGATCAACTGCTTGAGATGCAATGGATTCGCTTTGGTCGCCGCAAAATGACACCGGGTCGCCCGGTGACCTTTGTGGTGACGCAGAGCTTTCTTGATCACTTTGGCTTGTCCAGTCCGCGAGACTTGCCGGGCCTCAAAGAACTGCGTGCAGCTGGCTTGCTGGAGAACCGGCCCCCTCCAGGCACCATTCCGCTTGGGGTCAACTCGGATGAGGATGACGACGGTATGGTCATTGATGACGGCCAGTCCGAGATGTTTGAGGACTGAAGCACAGCCCTCAAAATGCTGTGACAGCCTTACTATTGGCGCAATTGGTGCTTAAATTGCCTGCGAGTGAAGCTTTGGAGCGAATGGTATGAATGCCAACCAACTGATCAATATGGTGACCCGGATGGTGATGCGCCGTCTGATCAATGGCGGCATCAACGCGGGCATCAATGCCGCGTCCAAAGCGCAAAAGAAGCAAGCTGCTCCAGAACCGGGGCCTTGGGGTGAAAAGCAGCAAGCGCAGCCGAAGGTTGCGCCACAGTTTGATGCCAAGCGCGCCAAGCAAGCTATGCGGGTGACCCGCAAGATTGGCCGGTTCTAAGCCGCTAGCTGGCTTTGAAATGCTTGCTGAGCTTCAGGCCTTGCCCCTGATAGTTTGACGCGATGCCGGAGCCGTAGAGCTGTTCTGGCACCTCTGCCATGCGCTCATAAACCAAACGGCCAACCACTTGGCCGTGCTCCAGCACAAAAGGCGCCTCGTGGCAGCGGACTTCCAACACGCCGCGCGATCCTGTGCCGCCGGCGGCGTCATGCCCGAAGCCGGGATCAAAGAAGCCTGCGTAATGCACGCGGAACTCGCCCACCATGGCCAAGAACGGCGCCATTTCGGCGGCGTAGGCGGGAGGGATGTGCACGGCTTCGCGGCTGACCAGAATGTAGAAGGCGCCGGGGTCTAGAATGATTTTGCCATCAGAGGCGTGCAGCTCTTCCCAGTAGTCCGCCGGATCATAATGACCGATGTTGTCCAGATCGATCACACCGGTATGCGGTTTTGCACGGTAACCCACCAGAGTGCCTTCGGAGGGTTGTAGATCGACGGAGAAGCCGAGGCCGTCGTCGATTACGGCGTCTCCATCCACCAGAGGGCTGCGGTCATGTAGCACGGCCAGATCGGCGTCGGTCAGAACGCTTTGGCCTTTGCGGAAACGGATCTGGTTGAGGCGCATACCAGGACGGACCAGAACGGAAAAGCTGCGCGGGCAGATTTCGGCGTAAAGCGGGCCGGTGTAGCCGGGGGCGATGCGGTCAAATTCGGTGCCGCCATCGGTGATGGTGCGGGTCAGCAGGTCGAGCCGGCCGGTGGAGCTTTTGGCGTTGGCTACGGCCTGGACGCCCTCGGGAAGCGCCAGGCTTTCCATCAAGGGCACAACATAGACACAGCCTTTTTCGAGCACAGCCCCGTTTGACAGATCAATACGGTGCATCTCGAACTCAGACAGGCGGTCCTGCACACTGCGATCGGTGCCGGCCAAGAAGGACGCGCGCACACGATAGGCTACAGAGCCAAGGCGCAAATCCAGAGAGGCAGGTTGCACCTGACCTTCAGCGACAGGTTCAGCCACCGAGATCTCGCCGGTTTGCAGCATGGTTTCAATGGTTTGGCTGGGTAAAACGCCGGTCATATTGGTCCCCCCGGATGTACAAAACGCCCGGGCCTTACGGCACACGGGCGTTTGTGATTGGTCGGGCTAGCAGGACTTGAACCTGCGACCTTCCGTCCCCCAGACGGACGCGCTACCAGGCTGCGCCATAGCCCGACGATGGGCTGTTCATAACGGAATTGAGGGCGGGGGCAAGTCAAAAAATGCAAGATCTGCCACGCCCCAGTGATTAGCCAGCTTTGCTGTGCAAAGCTTCCAGTCGTGCCAGCAGGCTGGCGGCGCGCGAGGCGTCTTTGGCCTTTACAGTGACCGGCTTGGTCAGCATCAGCAGGAAGTCGTCACGAGCGGTTTCACGGGCCACGAGCGTTTCCAGATCAGGCGCGGACGGTGTCTCCGATACCTCTTTGGCCGTCTCTGTTGGAGCTTGTGGGGCAGAGCCTGGTTCTGATGCTGCGGTCTCCAAGCTGGAAAGGGCGCTGGTAGTTGGTGCCTCTACTGAGCCGGAACCGTCCACGGCAGGTGTATGCAAGCCACTGCTCATTTCAGCGGCTGCAGGAGCCATGCCGTCTTCGCCGTCCGCAAACGCATCAGCGTCCGGTGCAAATGTGGTTTCTGATGGAGTTGATTCTGGTTCCGTGGAAATGTCTGAGGCCTCGACGGGCGACGACGCGGCAGAGGCCTCGGATGAAAGTTCACCAAGTTGCTCGTCGGCCGTAGTCTCATCGTCTTCTACTAAGGATGCGACCTCTTCTGGCTCGGTTTGCTCTGGCTCCGCTGGCGTTTCCAGCGCTGCAAAGAGATCGTCCATCGGCGGCAACTCATCGGACCCGCCTGCGGTCGCTGAGCTGGTTGCAGGCATCTGTTCCGTTTCCTCCGCTGGGGCGGGCTCGGTTTGGGCCGCTTCCGGAGGCTGTGCAGGGCTGGTCAAGCCAGAGGTCAGAGGGCCAGGCTCGGACGAGGTCGCGGGCACATCATCTTCGATTTTGACCAGAAGATCTTCCGGTATGCCTGCGTTGTCATCTTCGGCATCGTCTTCAATGGAGGTCTCATCGTCCGGTTCAAAGTCATCCGGCGCGGTATAGAGCTTTTCTTCGGAATCTTCCTCAAAGGCGTCTTCCGGGGCGGTAATGGCTTCTTCTTCAGCGACGTCCTCAAGAGGTTCATCGGCCTCCGGCGCGGCCTCAAGGTCTTCGTCTGAGGCCTCCACAGGCGCTTCTTGCGCAGGCTCACTTTCCGGCGTTTCGTCTTGCGGGAGGTCGGCTTGCGGCTCTTCCTGCGGCGTCTCAACCGGTTCCTGCGCTGTTTCTTCGGTCACGTCTTCTGCTACCGACTCAACAGGTTGTTCTTCTTCATCGACAGGCCGAGAGAGGCTGGACACATGCTTCACGCCTTTTTCGCGCAGCAGTTGCTGGGCGTCTTTGATTGGCATGCCGTCTTCATGCAGCAGCTTTTTGAGGCCGCCAAGCAACTCCATGTCCTGGGGGCGGTAGTACCGCCGCCCACCGGCGCGTTTTACAGGTTTGACCTGAGAGAATTTGCTTTCCCAAAAACGCAGAACATGCGTTTGCACATCAAGCCATTCGGCAACTTCGCTAATGGTGCGAAAAGCCTCACGCGATTTGGCCATGGAGTTTGTCTCGTCTTATTTTTTGTTACCAGCGGCGACGCGATCTTTCATCAGATGCGAAGGCCGGAAGGTGAGGACACGGCGCGGTTGGATTGGAACTTCTTCGCCCGTCTTCGGGTTGCGGCCCACACGTGCCGCTTTGTCGCGCACGCTGAAAGTGCCAAAGGAGGAAATTTTGACCTGCTCGCCGTTCACCAAGGCGTCGGACATATGGGTCAAAATGCTCTCAACCAATTGAGCGGAGTCGTTTCTGGACAGGCCCACTTCGCGAAACACTGCTTCGCTCAGATCCATCCGGGTCAATGTCTTGTCAGTCATGTGGTCCCCCCTGCCGGTACACGTTTCAAAAACCATAGGGGCAAGAGAAATTGGGAGTCAATGATTTGCGCGGGATGTGAGGCGATTATCTGCGATATTCGCCAATCACTTAGGTCGGATTTTACCAGCGCAGAACCACTGCGCCCCAGGCCAGACCGCCCCCAATCGCTTCGGTCACCAGCAGGTCACCCTGCTTGATCTTACCGTCTGCGACGCCGGTGGAGAGGGCGAGGGGGATCGACGCAGCCGAGGTGTTGCCGTGATCCTGCACGGTCACAATCACACGGTCCATGGGTACGCCGAGCTTTTTGGCGGTGCCCTGAATGATGCGGATGTTGGCCTGATGGGGCACAATCCAATCCACGGCATCATCGGTCAGATCAATCTTGGTGAGCGCAGTGTGCGCGGTAGAGGTCAGCTTCTCAACCGCTTGACGGAAAAGGGCATTTCCCTGCATGCGCAGCTTGCCGGAATCCCCGGTTGTGGACACGCCGCCGTCGACAAAGAGCATGTCTTTGTAGCGGCCGTCAGAGTTCAAGTCCGCACTCAGAACACCGCGATCTGTGTTCTCGCCGGTGCCTTGTTCAGCTTCCAGGATCAGCGCGCCTGCGCCGTCGCCAAACAGTACGCAGGTGGCGCGGTCAGTCCAATCCATGATCCGGCTGAAGGTTTCTGCCCCAATCACCAGCACACGCTGCGCCTGACCAGAAAGGATCAAAGCATTGGCATTGGTCAGCGCATAGACAAAGCCGGCGCAGACCGCTTGTACGTCAAAACCAAAGCCACGAGTCATGCCAATCTTTTGCTGCACCATGGTGGCAACCGAGGGGAAGGTCAGATCCGGTGTGGAAGTTGCGACCACCACCGCGTCGATGTCATCCGCAGACAAACCTGCGTTTTCCAGAGCGGCGTTGGCGGCAAGACTTGCGAGATCGGAGGTGGTCTGGTCGTCGGCCGCAAAATGGCGACGCTCGATGCCCGAGCGGGTGCGAATCCACTCATCCGAGGTGTCCAGAGTTTCTTCGAATTCGGCGTTGGGAACGACCCGTTCCGGCAAGTAGTGGCCTACGCCTTTAACCACGGCGCGTGTCGTCATATCGGTGCCTTGCTAACTTATTGTTATTCGTTGGTGCTGTCGGCATCTTGCGGCAGGGAAACGGCAGATGCAACCCGCGCCGCAAGCTTTTCGGAGAAGCCGGATTGCGCTAGTTTGAAGGCGAGTTTGATGGCCGAGGATACACCTGTTGCATCAGAGGAGCCGTGGGATTTCACCACGGTGCCATTGAGGCCCAAAAACACGCCGCCATTGACCCGTCGTGGGTCAATGCGTTTGTTCAGACGGTTGAGCGATGTATAGGCCAATAAGGCGGCCAAACGGGACAGTGGCGAAAACTTGAACGCTTCTTTCAGAAGCGATCCGATCAGCCCGGCCGTGCCTTCGCCGGTTTTTAGAGCCACGTTACCGGTGAAGCCGTCGGTGACAATCACATCGGCCTTGTCTGCGGGCAAGTCATTGCCTTCGACAAAACCGACAAAGTCATAGTTGGCGACATGCGCGTTTTGCGCGATCAGGTCGTGCGCCAGCTTCAACTCGGTGCGGCCCTTGTGCTCCTCGGTGCCCACGTTGAGCAGGCCGACTCGCGGGCGTTCCAGGTCCATACCGTTTCGAGCGTAGGACGCGCCCATTAGGGCGTATTGTAACAAGTCATGCTCGTCGGCGCTGATGTCGGCGCCCGCGTCGAGCATGATGTTGAAGCCCTGCGGGGCGCGGGAAGGCCAGAGCACGGCAATGGCCGGACGGTCCACGCCGAGAATTTTGCGCAGACGCACCACTGAAAGCATCATTAGGGCGCCGGTGTTGCCACAGCTGACGACGCCATCGGCCTCGCCACTGCGCACTGATTCCAAAGCGGACCACATAGAAGTGGTTTTGGACCGGATCACATCTCGGGGTTTGTCTTCCATCGAGACGACGTCAACCGCGTCGCGAATCTCCACACGGCCGTCCAGAATGCGCTTGCGCGCAACCAGCTGTTCCAGCTCGTCTTTGGGACCGTGTAGAATGAAAGCAATGTCGGGGTTTTTCTTCGCGGATTGCGAAATGCCGGCAACTACAGCTGCCGGCCCGCGATCGCCACCCATGGCGTCAACAGAGATAACTGTGCGCCCGCTGCCGGGGTTTGCTGTTTGCGTCAAACCGGTCATGCGGGCTCAGATCCCGTTGTTTATGCTGCGTCTTCGTCCAGGTCGACGTCTTCAACCATCGCAACGACTTCACGGTCGTCGTAGTGGCCGCAGGAAGCGCAAACGTGGTGCGGGCGCTTCAGCTCGCCACAGTTTGGGCATTCGTTAGGGTTCGCTGCAACCAGGGCGTCGTGTGCACGGCGGTTGTTGCGGCGCGATTTCGATACTTTGTTCTGCTGGACAGCCATGTCGCAACCTTTGATTTACTTGGGGGCCGAAGCCCGGTTTCCTGAGCGTTTGGAGCCTCTACGCGGTATGCGCGCCCGAGTCCAACGCTAAATTCGAATGAGCGCGCGAAAATACTGCGATTTTCGCACAACGCAAGCCCTATTCGTCCTCTTTTGAGCCCAGCTGGTCACGCAGGGCCGCCAAGCCGGCAAAGGGGCGGGCGTCTTCGTCTGTCATGGCCTTTTTTCCAGCCTCCGTAAAGACAGCATCTTTCAATTCTGCCCCTTCTGCGCGAGGAAATTGTGGCAGGTTCAGCGCCAAGGCCTCATGCAGGATCGCGCCGACATCAATATGTGATTCCAGTGGCTCGGCATTTTCGTCCTCTGGCATCTCGATCTCTTCTTCGTCATCGCCCGGCAGATCCGGCATATGGGCTAGAAACCGGCGCTCGACAGGTTCGTCGATGCGGGTGGTCACAGGGTCCAATGTGACAACACAGGGCTGAACAGCTGTGGCGCCGAGTTTGCCAACCAGTTCCCAGTCATTTTTACCATGGGCGCGGATTTCGCCGGTGAAGACCACTTTGCGCAGCGTGGTCAGCTCCAGAGCCTCTGCCAGAGCGGTCAGTTCCTGTGCGTTGGGGCGCAGGTCAAAACTGGTGGGGCGATTCTGTCGGAGGTCGGCCACACGAAACACGGTGGAGGGGGAAGCGCTTGAGGACATGGTACTGACTTTGAATTGAGGGCGGTTGCGTGGCGGGACGCGGTTGTCATCTTGAACCAAGCGCGTTCCTTCTGTAAGCGAGATAGAAGGCAAGACAGGCCAAGACAAGAGGGCAGAGATGAAGACGCGCACCAAAGTGATCAAATATGCGGTCATGGGAGCGGCCATGCTGTCTCTGGCTTCCTGCGCCACCCGCTATCGCAATCATGGCTATGTGCCCACCGAAGAAGAGCTGGCGTCGATCACTCTGGGTGTGGATACACGCGACACGGTTGTGGAGACGTTTGGACCGCCGTCGGCGTCCGGTGTGCTGGATGACAGCGGCTACATCTATGTGCGGTCGCGGATCAAGCATTTTGGCCCGACCCGGCCGGAAGTTGTGGATCGTCAAGTTGTTGTGATTGGCTTTGACACCAAGGGTATCGCCCGCAACATCGAGCATTACGCTTTGGAAGATGGGCAGTTTGTTCCACTGCAACGTCGGATTACGGACAACGGGATCGAGACTGGCGGATTGCTGCGTCAGCTGGGGGCCAATATCGGTAACTTCGGTCCATCGGGTGCGCCGACAGCGACAACCGGCAGCTTCTAATTTGAGCCTGTGACATGGCGGTGTGGTTTGTCATTCGGATGTCACCGCGACTCTGCTAGAGTGCGTGGCATGGTGATGCAGATGGACAAACCACAACGGCAAAAGGGGCGCTACCGCGTGCGTGAGGCGGAGGGCGCGGATGATCTGCGCGCCGCGCAGCGGTTGCGGCATCTGGCGTTTCATGGCGATGAGGGGGCGCTGGATGTGGACGCCTTTGATCCCATCTGTCGCCACTATCTGATCGAAGACAGCGTTTCTGGGAAATTGGTGTGTGTTTTCAGAATGTTACCCCTCAATAACGGGGGCGACATTGACCGGAGTTATTCGGCTCAATTCTATGAGCTTGACGCCCTACGTGGATATCCCGGACGCATGGTTGAGATGGGGCGGTTTTGCATGCATCCAGATGTGCATGATGCCGATGTGCTGCGCGTGGCCTGGGGGGCGATGACCTCCTATGTGGATGAAAACAAAGTTGAATTGCTGTTTGGTTGTGCGTCTTTTGCAGGCACCGATACAAGTTCCTACCTCGACAGCTTTGCCATGTTGCGGGACCGGCATCTGGCGCCGAAACGCTGGTTGCCGCGGGTGAAGGCGCCAAATGTGTTTCGCTTTGCAACGCGGTTGCGGCGCAAGCCCAATCTCAAGGCGGCGCAGTTGAGTATGCCGCCGATGTTGCGCAGCTATTTGTTGATGGGCGGCTGGGTCAGCGACCATGCGGTGGTCGACGCCCAAATGAACACGTTGCACGTGTTTACCGGTGTCGAGGTGAAGGCCATTCCGGCGGCGCGCAAGCGGCTTTTGCGGGCTTTGGCTTGCTAGGGCCACAGGCTGGTTGACGGGGCGGCGTCTGCGGGCTAGGCGCATCTCATGGCACGTATACCCCTTTTGCAGATGAGCGATATTTCCCTGACCTTTGGCGGGGATCCTGTGTTTGATCAGTTGAGCCTTGTGGTGCAACCCGGAGATCGGGTCGCGCTGGTCGGGCGCAACGGCTCCGGCAAATCGACCTTGATGAAAGTGATGGCTGGTCTGGTTGAGCCAGACCGCGGCGACATCGTTGTGCCGCCGGGGGTAAGTGTGGGCTACATGGAGCAAGACCCTGATATGACAGGGTTTGCCACGCTTGGCGACTTTGCCTCTGCGGCTCTGGAACCGGGGGAGATGTATAAGGTTGAACGCGCGGGTGAGGGGCTGAAGTTTGATCCGGCGCGGGCGGTGGAAACCGCATCCGGTGGCGAACGGCGGCGGGCGGCTTTGGCACGGCTGATGGCGGAAGCGCCGGAGTTGATGCTGCTGGACGAGCCAACCAACCACCTGGACATTGAGGCGATTGCCTGGCTGGAAGACGAGTTGAAAGCAACACGCGCCGGCTATGTTTTGATCAGCCACGACCGGGCGTTTCTGCGGGCATTGACCCGTGCAACCCTTTGGATTGACAGGGGAATGGTGCGTCGTCAGGAAAAAGGTTTTGAGGATTTCGAGGCCTGGCGGGACAAGGTTTGGGACGAAGAGGACCTGCAACGCCACAAGATGGATCGCAAGATCAAGGCGGAGGCGCGGTGGGCCGTGGAAGGCATCAGTGCGCGGCGCAAGCGCAACCAGGGTCGTGTGCGGGCGTTGAAAGACCTGCGGGCTGAACGGGCGGCTATGATCAAGCGGCAAGGCTCGGCAGCGATGGAGCTGTCGGCGGGGCCGAAGTCTGGCAAAAAGGTGATTGACGCCAAAGGTTTGTCGAAATCCTACGATGGTAAGAGCATTGTGCGCGACTTCTCTTTGACGGTGCAGCGCGGTGACCGTGTTGCCTTTGTTGGACCCAATGGCGTGGGAAAAACCACCTTGATCAAAATGCTGATGGGGGATGTGGAACCGGACACGGGATCGGTCACGCTGGGCACCAATTTATTGCCCGCCGTTTTCGATCAGGCGCGGGCCAAGCTGGACCCGGATATGACGCTTTGGGACAGCCTTACAGGTGACCCGGAGATGCGGGTGTCGGGTAAGGCTGATCAGGTGATGGTGCGGGGGAATCCCAAGCATGTCGTTGGATACCTTAAAGAATTCCTGTTTGATGATCGTCAGGCACGAGCGCCGGTTCGGTCTTTGTCCGGTGGTGAGAAGGCGCGGTTGTTGTTGGCGAAACTGATGGCCAAGGAGAGCAATCTTCTGGTCATGGACGAACCAACCAACGATCTGGATGTTGAGACCCTCGATCTTCTGCAAGAACTGTTAGATGACTATGATGGCACCGTACTGTTGGTGAGCCACGACCGGGACTTTCTCGATCGGGTGGCCACCACAACCATTGCCATGGAAGGCAATGGGCAGGCGGTGACCTATGCCGGGGGATGGTCTGATTATCGGGCGCAGCGGCAAGAGGATGCGCCGAAAAAGGCAGATAAATCAAAACCCAAGGCTGAGAAAGTGAAGGCGGAGAAAGCCGCGCCTGCCTCCGGTTTGAGCTTCACCGAGAAGCACCGTTTGGAGGCATTGCCGGGGATCATGGAACGGCTTGAGGCGGAGATTGCCAAGCTGGAAGAGTTCATGGCGGATCCGGAGTTATTCACCAAGGAACCGGTGAAATTCCAGAAAGCCACTGAGGCTTTGGTGGAGCGTCAGACGGCGTTGCAGGACGCGGAGGAAGAGTGGCTGTTGCTGGAAGAAAAGGCCGAAAGCAACGGCTGATATTGACGTCGGTATCCTGTCGGTATTGCGACTGTTTCGCGACTGTCCACGGTTTTTGAATATGTTGCGGCGTCACGGCGCCGCAACATTTGGTTTACCAATCAGGCGTCGGCGTGCGTCGCAGGCATGGCGGCCTGATCCTGCAAAAGCACCACCACGCGGTTCGCCATCAGATGCCGGTTGTGATCGTAATCCCGCCCGTTGGAGCAGGCGGCCAAAGCCTCCAGCTCGTGCATCTTATGCAACGCGGGCGTGTCGTTGAGTGCGAGCGTGCAATAGGGGCTGGGTTTGGTGAACTTCGGCAAGGTGAGCAGGACCGAGAGGTCGGCAACCTGGCTGCCGGAGATGTCGAGCTGTTCCAGATAGGGCAACGAGCGCAGGGGATAGAGGTCGTTAACCGCGGTGCCGATACAACTCAGGCTCTTCAGCGCTCGGCAGCGTTGCAGGCCATTGAGGGAGGCCAGGCCGGTGCCGGAGAGGCTGAGGGTTTGCAGGTTGGGCAGTTCAGGCCAAGGGGCGCGCATCGGGTGGTCCGCTGCGTCGTCCAAGCTGAGATGCAGCGTGCGCAGCGTGTCGCAGTATTCCAGCGGGCCAAGATCCAGATCGGGATCAGCGGTTTGCAGCAGGAGGTAGGCAAGCTTGTTCAGCGAGGCGACCGGCGCGACGTCACAATGGGACACTGAACTAAGCGATAGGTGGTTCAGCTCCGATAGCGGCGTGACAAAGCCGAGGTCGGTGATCTGGCCAAGAGACTGGATGGTCAAGTTTTCCAGGCTGGTGGCTTGAGACAGCGCGTCAAATCGCGTGGCGGGGGTGTTCCAGAGTGACAGGGTTGTGAGCGCCGGCAGTGTGCTCAGCGCGGACAGATCGGTGGTGTCCGCGCCAAAGAGGTCCAGCGTTTCCAGCGGCTGCAGGTTGGCGAGGGGGGCGATGTCGACCTTGCCGTCACAGCGCAGGGACAGCGTGGTGAGAGCGGTGGCCTGTGCCAGCGGAGACAGCGATTGACCTTTGGCGATGCGGGTTTTGAGGTCTGTCAGCTTTGGGCTTTGGGTCAGCGCGGGGAGCGTGTCACAAAGGGCCAGCAGGTCGGCCTGCTCCAGACTGGGCATGGACCCGAGGTGCACCGGCTTTCCGGGATGGGAAATTTTGAGCCGCTGCAAGTTTGGCAAGTCGGGCAGGGTCACATCGATGTCAGACGGCAGTGACAATTTGAGCTCTGTCAGGGCTGGCAGGTCCGTCAACGGCGACAGATCCGTGACCGGCGAGGCGGTGATTTCCAGCGCTTCCAAGTTGGGCAGGCCGCGCAGCGCAGCGATATTGGTGATGGGGGTGTGGCGGATGCAGAGTTTGCGCAGGTGGGGCGAAAGCTCGGAAATTTCCGGCAGTAAGCGGCCGTTGTCACCGGAAATAACCATCTGACGGGCGCGGGCTTCTTTGTGGCGCTCAAGGCTCCAGAAGAAGAAGGCGGCGGGATCTGCCGGGGTGCCGGTTGGGGTTGGGCCGGCTTTGCGACGGGCCCGCACTTGCGGACGCATGCGTTGTTTGAGGCTCTGTTTGGCCACGGTGAGGAAGGATTGGATTTTTAAACTGGTCAGCACGTGAAAACTCATCAACGGCGCCTGAGAGTGGGATGGCGCGGGGGAAAAAAGAAGTCAGGAGCGTTAGTGGAGGTTCAGTCTACTGCGGAACCGCCTTCGGACAACTCACTTTTTGGTAAATTTGGGTGGTTTTTTGGGGCAGGTGTTCTGTCCCAAAGGCGTAACGCTCTGCACCTCCGTATAAAACAAGGACGCCCGCCTGTTGCGAGACAGGCGAGCGTCGTGAATTTTTGAGTTTTTGGCTGCGCAGGTTTTAGGCAGGCGCTGGCTTTGGCAGGTCCGGGGTGGGCGTCAAATGACGCGCCATCACAAAGCTGAGGCACAGACCGGGCAGGAGCGCGGCCAAAGCCATGGCGATGCCAAAGTGGTCGGCAAGCAGGCCAATGACGGGCGGGGCCACCACATTGGTGCCCACAGCCATGATCGACAGGAAGGCGATGTTGTCCGCGTCGTGCTCATCTTCCAGCGCCGCTGCCGCGGACACCGCCAGCGGAAAGCCCACCGACAGGCCGAGGCCAATGCAGGCAAAACCGACAAAGGCCACCATTGGCGGGAAGGGCGCGACCAAGATGAGCAGGCCGACAATGGCGAGGCCGACGTTCATGCGGGCAAGGTTGGTGCTGCCCATACGGACCTTCAGGAAATCGCCTATGAAGCGGCCAAAGGCGACAAAGGCGGAGAACACGGTGATGGCGAGGCCTGCGGTGCTGCTGCCTTCGGGCAGGCGTTCGGCCATATAGACCGCGCCCCAGTTGGCCATCGCGCCTTCGGACATGGTGACGGAGACCACAAAGAGCACAATCAGGAACAGGGTGGTCGGGTAGTCCCGCAGCTTGCGGCGTTTGGTTTTGGTCGGGGCGTCGGCGGATTGTGGGCGCAGGTTGGGCAGCGGGCGCGCCAGCCACAGTGCCAAGAGCGTCGTGGAGCCTGCCAGAGCAAACATGGTAAGCGCCGGAGACAGGAATTCGGTGGGCATGGAGGCCAGGAAGGAGGCAGCGGTCATGCCAAGCGCCCAGAAGCCGTGGCAGCGGTTCATCACGGATTTCTTCGCCGCTTTCTCAAACTGGCCTGCATAGACGTTGAGCGCCACGTTCAAGAAAGTGACGGTGGCGCCAAAGACCAGCAGCGCCAGAAACAGCGTGATGTGATCCACGGCAAACAGCGGCAGAACCACGGTGACGGCCTGGACCGGGAAGAAGGCGAGGAACACCTTGGGCGCGCCATGCCGGGCAACGATCTTGGCAGCGAACTTGGAGAAGAACACAAAGGCCATCGGCAGGCCTAGCAGCGACAGCGCGAGCTGGGCGTTGGTGAGGTCCAGTTTGGTTTGCACAAAGGGGATCTGTGGCAGCCAGCTTCCGAGCGCGAAAGGATGCAGGAAAAACAGCGCCATAATGAGGCGCACGGTCCCCGGGGACAGTGTGGGTGTCATGAGAATAGGTCCTGTTGGCGGATATGGCGCCAGCTAGACCCAAAGTTGCGCAGGGAACAAGGTATCTGCGTGTATTTTTCTGTGAAAAACAGCTTAAAGATGTTTTGGGGTGAATTGTGCTCTACCCTGTCAGAAAATTGGTTGGGTTTTTTGAGGGCAATTCTTGCGGCCCCACCCAAAGAGCGGGCAGATTCGGGGGGATTGCTGCGGCGCTGGCCGGGCACGGCTTGGTCACTGGCTGGGTTTAGCCGCTGGTCGGAAAGATCTTTCTGAAGTTACTGTCAAAATAGTCCCAGGTGTAGACCGCTTTGTTGCCCGCATAACCCTCGTAGTAGGATTTGCCGGTCGCGGTGGGCAGGCCCGCCCAGATCTTTGCGAGATTGAGCATGAAGGTCGCGCGCGACATCTCGGCGGATTGGAAATCGCTGAGCCCGGCCTCTTCCAGCAACTGGTGGGCCAGTTGGTCTTGGATTTCCGGGCTGAACAGCTTGTCGTGTGGCACGTCCTGATGGCGCACGAGGCGGCGTAGGGTGGCGGGGATGAACTGATAGCGGCCAATCGCATGGGGCTGTCCCGGGGTGTTGTCGATCCACTGATAGATCTCGGCGATGGTCATTTTGGTGGGCGGGGCGGACGGCTTGATCCGGGCGCCATATTGCACGGCGTCATAGCCAGCCTTGCCCGCTTCCGCGCCTGCAATCAGGGTCATCAACTGCTTGGCCGCAGTCGGCAGAACCTGCCTCAACACCGGCGCAAAGAGACCGCCGGTGGCACGGCCGCGGAACAGGCTGGCCGCGCCGGGGCGCAAGGCCAGTGCGCCGCGGCTGGTATCGGCGTCCGTCGGTTGCGCGAGGGCAGGCTGTTGTGGGGTGCGGGACGGCGTGTCGTTGAAAGAGGCGCGCTGCGCAAAGAAACCGTTCTGGATCAGGGAGACGCTATTGGCCTGCGCTTGGGTCGCCATGAGGCTGACGGTGAGAAGCGTTAGACGCAAAGAGGAGGCAATCGACATAGGAACCGGCTTTCTGCTGGCGAGGTGTTTCACGCGGACTATGCAGAAAGAGGCTTGATAAAGCGTTTACTGGGGGAGGGATTGGGGATGGGGAGCGCGGGCTGTGATGCGGGACTGAGGCTCGAGGGAAGGAATTGGAGGCGGCGGTGTTGATGTCGGCTCCACAAGACCACTGTAGATTTCAGGAAGTGTAGCGATGGTTTCACATCGTGGAAGTGCTCAGTGCGCAATCGCATTGTGTCCGGCTTTTTGGAATACGGGGAGCGTTGCGGGCATACGGCTCGCATTCAGTAACCATTTCACAGGGAATATGATGATTTTCCATAACCTTTCTAAGGTGTTAGTTGGCGTCTGTCTGGCGGCTGTTGCGGCCAATTCAGCGTGGGCCGAGGACTCCCGTCCCAACATCCTCATTCTTATTGCGGATGATATGGGCTTCTCCGATGTCGGGGCGTTTGGCAGTGAGATCGACACTCCGACCATCGACCGCTTGGCGGCAGAGGGCATGACTTTCACCAATTACCACGTGGGCGCATCATGCTCGCCAACACGGACTATGTTGATCAGCGGGGTGGACAATCATCTTGCTGGTCTTGGCAATATGCTGGAAATTCAGGCTGACAATCAATTTGATCAACCGGGCTATGAGGGGCACCTCAATGACAAGGTTGTGGCTTTGCCGCGCCTTTTGAAGGACGCAGGCTATCACACCTATATGACAGGCAAGTGGCATCTCGGGCATGAGCCTGGAACACTCGCCTACGATCGCGGCTTTGATAAGAGTTTCATGCTTGCGGAAAGTGGTGCTGACAATTGGGTAGAGCAACCTTACGCGCCGTTTTATGAGCGTGTGCATTATTATCAGGACGATAAGCTCACCAGTTTGCCCACAGAAGACTACTACTCTTCTGACTTTTGGACCCAAACGATGATCGATTACATCGATAGCAATATCGATGATGGGAAACCTTTCCTAGCTTGGTTGGGCTATCAGGCGGTGCATTACCCGCATCAGGCGCCCAAGGCGTTTATCGACAAATACGATGGTGTGTATGACGAGGGGTTTGAAGCGCTGCGCGCATCCCGTCTGGAACGTCAGAAAGAAATGGGGCTGGTGTCCCCTGAAATCGAATTGGACGGTGATCTTCTGAAAACAAGCTATGAGCCGTGGCAGATGCCGGATTGGGACTCGTTTTCTGACGAAGAAAAGGCGTTCCGGTCCCGTCAAATGCAGACATACGCTGGCATGCTCGACAATATGGATGGCAACATTGGCAAGCTGTTGACCTATCTGGAAGAAAAAGGTGAGCTGGACAACACGCTGGTGATTTTCCAGTCCGACAATGGACCAGATCCCAACCAGTTGCCCCTGAGCGAGGCCTACCATGATTGGTACAAAGCCAACTACGACAAAGTCTATATGGAAGATTTCAACGGCGATTTCTCGGATATGGGCCAAAAAGGCGTTTATGCCGACTATGGCCCTGGTTGGGCTGCGGCTGCGGCCACTCCGGGCAGCTATTTTAAGACCTTCTCCACTGAGGGTGGCTTGCGTGTGCCTTTGATTGTCCGCTTCCCGGGCGTTGTTGAGGCTGGCAGCCGAGTCGAAAAGTTTGCCTACGTGCGTGATGTCCTACCCACCATTCTGGAGGTGGCCGGCGTTGAAACCCCCGGTCCGGTATACGATGGGCGCGAGATCTATTCTCCAGACGGAATTTCGATGTTGCCGGTTCTGAAGGGCGAAGTTGAAACCGTGCGCACCGAAGAGCATCCGGTGGGGTATGAGTTGGCCGGGTCGTCTGCCGTTTTCAAAGGCCGTTACAAGCTGATGCAGAACCTGCCGCCCAAAGGGGACGGCTCCTGGGAGCTGTTTGACATTGATACCGACCCGTCGGAGTTGAACAACCTTGCGTCGGAGATGCCGGAGTTGGTTGAAGAAATGACGGCGTTTTATGAGCAATGGGCAAAGGACGTTAATCTCGTGCCGGTGCCGGAGGGGTACAACCCGCTGGAACAAACCGTCATCAACGCCAAACGTAACGCTGGCAAACACTGATTTGTTTCAGAAAATCTGAGTTTGGGGTGCCGCCTTTTAGGCGGCACCTTTTTTTGGTGTCAGACAATCCAAAGGGTCGAAATAAAAAGCCCCGACACAACCGTCGGGGCTTTCTAAATCTCTCAAGTGATCCGCTCAGATCAGGCTTTGAACAGGCCTTCGTAGGCAGGTTCCAGCGTCTCGGTTTCAAACAGCGAGCTCACGGACGTGCCGTTGGCGGTGTTCAGGATCGCCTGGGCAAACATCGGGGCGGTGGGCACGATGCGGATGTTGCTGGCGCCTTTCACAGCCTCGGTCGGCTCGATGCTGTCGGTGATGACCAGCGACTTCATCACCGAGTTGGTGATGCGCTCAATCGCCGGGCCGGACAGAACGCCGTGGGAGATGTAGCTGTGCACCTCGGTGGCGCCGTGCTCGATCAGGACTTCGGCGGCTTTGCAGAGCGTGCCGGCGGTGTCGCAGATGTCGTCCACGATGATACATTTTTTGCCTTTGACGTCGCCGATCACGGTCATCTCGGCAATCTCGCCCGGCTTCTCGCGGCGTTTGTCCACGATGGCCAGTGGCGCGTTGATGCGTTTTGCCAGCTCGCGCGCGCGGGCCACGCCGCCCACGTCCGGGGAGATGATCATCACGTCCTCAAGCTGGCCTTTGAACTGCGCCATGATGTCGAGCGCAAACACTGGCGAGGCGTAGAGGTTGTCGACCGGAATGTCGAAGAAGCCCTGAATTTGTGCGGCGTGCAGATCCATGGTGAGGATGCGCTCGATGCCAGCCTCAACCATCATGTTGGCGACCAGCTTCGCAGTAATGGGTGTGCGGGCCTTGGTGCGGCGGTCCTGACGGGCATAGCCGAAGTAGGGGATCACAGCGGTGATGCGGCTGGCGGAGGAGCGGCGCAGGGCGTCGGCCATGACCAGCAGTTCCATCAGGTTGTCGTTCGCCGGGTTGGAGGTCGACTGGATGATGAACATGTCTTCGCCGCGCACGTTGTCGTACACTTCGACAAAGATTTCGGCGTCGTTGAAGCGCTCTACACGGGCGTCGATCAGATTGACGTTGCTGCCCCGGTGCATCGACATCCGCCGCGCGATGGCGCTGGCAAGCGGTTTGTTGGCGTTGCCAGTGATCAGTTTGGGTTCAAGAATGGTGGCCATAGCGCGGTAATCCCCAGGTGGCTTTGGTGACAGATTCGTGACGTTGCGCTTGCCTTAACATGGCCCTAACGTCTCGCAAAGCAAAGCGCGCCATCAGGGAGGCAGAAATGGCCACGATCACCTATTATTTCTCGACAATTTCTCCGTATACCTATCTCGCAGGCACCCGTTTGGAGGCGATTGCGGCCAAACACGGGGCCGAGATTGTCTATAAACCACTTGATATTGTTGCGCTGTTTGGCCGCACGGGGGGCACGCCACCCAAAGAACGTCACGTCAGCCGTCAGGAATACCGGGCGCAGGAATTGGTGCGGCAGGCTAAGAAGCTGGGCATGGAGTTCAATCTGCAACCGGCGCATTGGCCGACCAATATGGCGCCATCCTCTTATGCTTTTATCGCAGCGGCCAATGCCGGAGGTGGCGATCTGGGTGCTTTGGCGCATGGGTTCACACGGGCGTGCTGGGCTGAGGAGAAGGACATTGCGCAGGATGAGGTGATCCGCGCTTGTCTGATTGAGGCCGGGTTTGACCCGGCGCTGGCGGACAGCGGTTTGCTGGTGGGGGCGGAGACCTATGCCCGCAACCTGGATGAAGCGGTGGAAGCGGGGGCCTTTGGCGCGCCGTTTTACGTGACCGACGATGGGGCGCGGTTCTGGGGGCAGGACCGGTTGGACGATTTGGACGCGCATTTGGCGGGTGAGTTGTAAGGACACTTTAAGGACCATGGCATTGGATAGCAGAAAGACGCCTGACATGCATTGGCGCGTGTTGGGGCAGGGGGCGCGCGCGGCTTTGGCGCTGCATTGCAATCTGGGGCACTCAGGCGCCTTTCGCGGCATCGGCGCGGTGCTGGACGATCTGTTGACGATTGAGGCGCCGGACATGCCGGGCCATGGGCGCAGTGCAGGCTATGTGCCGGGTACATTGACCGGTCAGACCATGCTTGATGCCATTCTGGCGCGGCTGGACGGGCCGGTGGATGTGATTGGGCATTCTTATGGCGGTCTATTGGGACTGCGGCTGGCGATTGAGCGGCCGGATTTGGTGCGGTCTTTGTCGTTGTTTGAGCCGGTGACGATGTTGGCGGCCAAAGAGGCTGCACCGGAGGCCGTGACCAAGAACGATGCGCATATGGGGCAGGTGTTTGCCTTAAACGACGCTGGCGATCCCGAGGCGGCGGTGCGTATGTTTGTGGAGGAATGGGGCGATGGCACGCCGTGGGAGGCGTTGCCGGAAGAGACCCGCGCGACCTTCACGCGGCAGGTGCCGTTTGTGGTGGCCTCTCAGCAGGATGTGCTGGAAGATGTAGGTAGCATCATGCCGCGCCTTGGCGAGATTGCCGTGCCGGTGGTGGTGATGGACGGCGCGGAGAGCCCTGCGATTATGAAGCCGGTCTGTGATGGGGTTGCCAGTGCGGTGCAGAACGGGCGGCGGGTGACCGTTGCGGGTGCCGGGCATATGGGCGCGATCACCCATGCGGATGCTGTGGCGGCTGAGGTGCGGAAGACCGTGATGTCTCTGGGCTGAGGTTGGGCTCAGCCTTTTAAGCCATTTGGAACGAGTTCGGCTTTGGTCCAATGTACGTCACTTTGGACGTGGCCTTCTCGGACATATTTGCCCATATGCGTTGGCATTTGGCTTTCGAGAAAGGCTGCGGTTGTGCGTACCACAAAGCCTTCCTGTGTTTTGAGGTTTAAGCCTTTTGCCGTCTCTTCAAAAAGGTTTGCCTTGAAGGGACCGCGATACAGGGTTTTCACGGGTTGTACACCCAACTGAGAGAACCGATCGAGCGTGTCGTCCCAGCTCTGGACCTTGTCATCAAAGATGAGCGCAAAACCAAGGAAGTATGACGGCAAATCGGTGTAGGCCACGGAGTGTCGCGCGAACAGGTTTTCGCCAACAATGCGTTCGTTTGGTGCCAAAGCGTAGGAAATGCCCGAAGCGAAAGCCTTAAGCCAATCTCGCGAGGGATGGTATTTGCTGTCGGGGCTCCGCGCGTGGGTGCCGTGCTGGTGGATGGTTGTGTTTTCGCCGTCCATTTTTTCGGTTATCACGAGATCAGAGACTTCCAATGTCGCCTGTGAGGACATGATTTTGTCATCGTTGGTCGCACCGGGCGAGATTGGAATGTGATATGTTCGTCCGTACTTTCGCATAAGTTGAGATGTGGCAGGTTGAGCGGTTCTGGGTCAAGGCAGCGTCGGCCAATTGATTGGCTTTGATAAACACCGTGGTCAACAGGACACCCGTACACGAAACGAGAGGCCGCAAGCGAAGTGCTGGCGCTTTGTCGGAGACAGGCCTTCAGTTTGACGGAGCCGCTTCACCTCTCGCGCGCTCGCTACGCAAGCCCTTGCCGGTCAGTGGCGCAGCATTTGCATTGGAAAAGGCGTTCATAAATACCTTGTTGTTTGTGACAGCGACTGGCTACCTTGGGTTGCGTTTAACTCAGTCGGAAGCCGTAATGCTTAAGTGGTTCTTTTGTGCTTTTGTCGCTCTGACATCAGTCGTTTTTGTCTGGGCCACTGTGCCGCGCGTTTGGAACCCGTCTCCAGAGACACAAACCGAGCACAGTTTTGCGGATTTCGACACCTCCCAAATAGAGGCGCTTTGGCCTGCTCCGGGGCCGGATGATCGCAAGCGGGCGCGTATGGTTTTGTACAAAGGTGATGTCATTTTTGCCGATGGGCCGACTGATCTGATCATGAATACCCACTCGATGCGCAAATCCGTCATGAGCCTGATGTGTGGCATTGCGGTGGATAAGGGGCTGATTGATCTTGACAAAACGCTGGCTGAGTTAGGCATCGATGAGAATATCCCCCTCACGGCGCAGGAAAAAACGGCGACCATCCGGGATTTGTTGATGTTCCGGTCTGGAGTGTTTTTACCTGCCGCCGGGGAACATGACGCGCAGATCACGGATCGGCCGCAGCGGGACAGCTATGAACCCGGCGCGTACTTCTTTGCCAATAATTTTGATGCCAATGCGCTTGGCACAATCTTTGTGCAGGAAACCGGCTATGAGATTGGCGCGTTTATGGAAGAGTTTTTGGCAAAGCCCTTGGGGATGCAGGATTTTCAGGCTGAGAACGTGATTATGGGCGACCCGTGGTTTATGCCCAGCACGGACACGCGACACCCGCACTACCACACCTATATGAGCGCACGGGATTTTGCGCGGGTTGGCATGATGGTGGCACAAGGGGGCGTGTGGCGGGGGCAGCAGGTTGTGCCGGAAAGTTGGATTGCGCTCTCAACCGCGCCGCACAGTGATCTGCGCGACAATCATATTGGATATGGGCAATACAGCCATGCCGGGTATCTTTGGTGGCTAAAGGACGCGGATGGCACGATTTGGACCGACGGCTACGGCGAGCACTTTATGATGATTGATGCGGCGCGGGATCTGGTGCTGATCGAGCGGAATTATACCGGCAACTCGTATCTGAGCACCGGGCTTTGGATGTTTGTGTACGGCAGCCGCTCGCAATCCCTGCATGGGATGCGCGCGGCTTATGAATGGTTGGTGCAAGAAGGGCTTTGATTGCGCCCTAGGCGCCCGACAGGATCATATCCCGCACTTTCACAGCCTTCTCAAAGTGATCCAGCTCATGGGTTTGGATCCACCATGTGGCGGCTTCCATCAGCAGTTCGGGGTTGTCGTTCTTGTTGGCAAAGAAGGCATAGAAGGACAGGCCGACGGTTTCGCCTTTCTTGGCGATTTTGTCGTTGCATATCTGAACTGCTTTGGTGCGCAGGCTGTCTCGCATCGCGTTATTTCCCTGCTGCCAGATCGAGGAACTGGTCGATCATCTCTTTGCTGAGCGACCAGTCGCAGACCAAACGCGCGGTGACCATCTCGGCATCGTCGCCATCCAGCGTGCCGTCCCAGAGGTGGTAGGCGGCGCCGGCGTCCAGCAGGCGTTTGTGGGTGGCGCGGGGCAGGGCGACAAACAACATGTTGGCCTGTGACGGGTATTTGAAGGTGGCGCCAAGCGCGCGCAACCCGCCCGCGAGATGGGCGGCGTTGGCGTTGGCTTTGGTGGCGGCTTCGATCCAGACGTCGTCTTGCAGGTAGCCAAGCATTTGCGCGGAGAGGTAGCGGTGTTTGGAGAACAGGTGGCCGCCGCGTTTACGGCGCAGTTCAAATTCCCAGGCATGTTTGGGATCAAAGAAGATCACCGCTTCGACACCCATGCAGCCATTTTTAGTCCCGCCGAAGCTGACCGCGTCGACACCGGCTTTCCAGGTCATTTCGGCAGGCGTGCAGCCCAAGGCGACCATGGCGTTGGTGAAGCGCGCGCCGTCCAGATGCACCGGCAAGTCGTAGGATTTGGCGACATCACAGAGGGCGGTGAGCTCGGCCAATGTGTAGACCGTGCCGTACTCGGTGACCTGCGTGATCGAGACAGGGCCGCGTTGCGGGCCGTGTACGCCGCGGGTTTCTTCGCCTTCGATGGCGGCGCGCAGGCTGTCTGGTGTCATCTTGTCGACGTCTTTGTCCGCCGCCAATGTGAGCTTGGCGCCGCCGGTGTAAAATTCAGGTGCGTTGCACTCGTCTTTGTGGATGTGGGCCACCTCAGAGCAGAAGATGGTTTGCCAAGGATCACAAAGGGTTGCGAGCGCCAGTGAGTTTGCGGTGGTGCCGGTGGAGACCAGATAGACCGCGGCCTCTGGGGCCTCAAAAATTTCGCGGATTTTGGCGGTGACCTGTGCCATTTCGACGTCGTCGCCATAGCCCATGGCGTAGCCTTCGTTGGCTTTGGTGATGGCGGCGAGGACCTCGGGCAGTGCGGCGCCGGAGTTGTCAGAGGCAAAATGCATTAGGAGGGCTCCTCGATGATAAAGTCTTCCCACTGCTCCAGCGGGGTATCGAATTCGGACACGGTTTGATGTTGAACCGAGACGCCTGCGTCATGCACGGTGTCCGGTGTGCCGGAGATCAGCGGGTGCCAGTCGTAGAGTGGCTTGCCTTCCCAGATCAGGCGGTAGGCGCAGGTTTGCGGCAGCCAGTAGGCGTGCTCATCGATGTTCTTGGGCGTCATAACGATGCATTCCGGCACAAACTGGTGGCGGATGTCGTATTGCGTGCAGCGGCAGGTGTCGTCGTCCAGCAGGCGGCAGGCGACGCGGGTCAGGGCGACCTCGCCGGTGTCTTCGTCCTCAAGCTTGTTGAGGCAGCATTTGCCACAGCCATCACAAAGCGCTTCCCACTCTTTGTCGTTGAGCGAGGTGAGCGGTTTCTTTTCCCAGAAACGTTTGGCAAGGCCGTGGCGTGCGATGGGATCGCTGGGGGCTTTCAGAAATGGCGGGCGGGTCATAAGGCGCTCAGGATTTGGCGGGCTTGGTCGCAGTCGGCACCCATTTGGGTGATCAGCGCCTCAAGGTTGTCGAATTTGAGTTCCGGGCGCAGGTAGTCCACGAGGCCAACGGACAGCGTGTGGCCGTAGAGATCGCCTGAAAAATCAAAGAGATAGGTCTCGATGTTGGCTTTGTTTTCGCCAAACATTGGGCGGGTGCCAATGGAGGCGGCGCCATGATAGCTGCCCTGATGTGGGCCATCGAGCACGTCGACCAACACGGCGTAGACGCCGTATTTGGGCTGGTGCAGATCGTCGATGGACATGTTGGCGGTTGGGAAGCCAAGCTCGCGGCCCCGTTGTTCGCCGCCAATCACCGGGCCGTCGATGCGGTGCCAGTGGCCCAGCATGTTGGCTGCATCGCGCGGGCGGCCGTCGGTGAGAGCCTGACGGATGGACGTGGAGGACACCTGACCGTCGCCGCCTTGCACCAGCAGCGCGATGGTGACGCCAAAGCCGTAGGTTTCGCCAAAGGCGACAAGGTCCTCGGCGGTGCCTTTGCGGCCTTTGCCAAAACAGAAATCGGCGCCAACTACCACATGGGCGAGGCCGAGGCCTTCGGCGATCACGTCGCGGGCAAATTCTTCTGGCGTGAGGCTGGACAGTGCGGTGTTGAACGGCAGCTCATAGAGCTTGTCGACGCCGAGCTTCTCCAAACGGTGTGCGCGGGTTTCAGCGCTGGCCAAGCGGAACGGTGGGGCGTCAGGCGCGAAGTACTCACGCGGGTGCGGTTCAAACGTCATGATGCCCAAAGGCGCGTCTGGCGCAGCTTTGCGGGCGAGGTCGATCACCGATTGGTGACCCAAATGCACGCCGTCAAAATTGCCAATCGCGACGCTGGCGCCGCGATCTTGAGGGGTCACAAACTGATAGTCGCGAATGATCTGCATGTGGCAGGGTTAGCCCCTTGATGCGCAAGGTGCAAGAGAGGACGCGACGGCGGTGTGTGGGGCATGGGGGTGACAGGAGGGGCCAGCCCCTCCGGCCCGCATTGGCGGGCCTCCTCCCCGAGATATTTTGGAAGGAGAAAACGGTTGGAGTTAGTCCAGCTTGCGCGACGGCGCGAGCACGGTGGCTTCGCCGGCGAGAACTTTCTTGCCCTCCACCATGCAGGCGCAATCGAGTTTCACGCGGCGTTTGCCCATGTCGATGTCGGTTACGGTCACAGAGGCCACCACGGTGTCGTCGGGGCGCACCGGCGCAAGGAATTTCAGCGACTGGCCCATGTAGATGGTGCCATGGCCAGGCAGTTGCTCGCCAATCACTGCGGAGATCAAACCGGCGGTGAGCATGCCGTGGGCGATGCGGCCGCCAAACATGGTGTCTTGGGCATACTCTTCGTCCAGGTGCACCGGGTTGTGGTCGGTGGACACGGCGGCAAACATCTCGATGTCCTGATCGGTCACGGTTTTGCGCACGTAGCGGGTCATACCGATTTCGAGGTCTTCGATAAAGATTGTGCCGCGGGGCAGGTTGTCCAACATTTGGCCCTCCGATTTTCTGGATTGGCTGTGCAACTTAATAACGCTGATTGCGCTAGCTTCGTAATTTTATTACTTCGCAGTCGCAGAAAAATCAAGCGTTTTTGTGTTAACGCAGTTTGCCAATCGCAAATTGTGGGGTGACCTGCTGTTCTGCGAGGTAATTCGTTAACGCGGCTTCATCTGGTTGGTGGGCGGTTTTGGTCTCCGCTGCGGCGAGGCCGCCGGTGATAAAGAGCGAATCGATGTTTTCGCCCATGGCGCCGGAGATGTCGGTGTGGGGGCCGTCGCCGATGGCGAGGATGTCCTCGTCCGCGATGGTCACGCCAAGGGCTGCGAGGCGGCGGCGGGCGAGGTCGTAGATCGGCGGGTGAGGTTTGCCGAAGTACAGGCTTTCGCCGCCCATTTCGGTGTAGAGTTTGGCCAGCGCCCCTGCGCACCACTCACGCACCTCTCCGCGATCCACCACGATGTCGGGGTTGGCGCACAGGAGCTTCATGCCTTTGGTTTTGGCATAGAGAAAGTCGGCGCGGTTCACGTCCGGGTCCGCCATGGTGTCAAAGGGGCCGCAGCAGACAACGCCTTCGGCCTCAGACAGCGGTACCCGTTGAATGTCGACAGGGTTGTCAAGGATTTCAAGTGGTTGGAAGAAGCCTGCGTCGCGTTGCCATTCGCCCATGAAGTAGACCTTTTCGCCTACGGCACCATTGAACATGGCCGAGCGTGCGCTGTCCCCAGAGGTGGCGATGGTGTCATAGGCATCATCGGGCACGCCAAAGGAGCCAAGCTGTTCCGCCACACCGGCGCGGGGTTTGGGAGAGTTGGTGACCAGCACTACAATGCCGCCTTGGGCGCGGTAGGCTTGCAGGGCGGCGACGGCCTCTGGGTAGGCGGTGACGCCGTTGTGCACACAGCCCCAGAGGTCGACAAACAGCGCTTTGTAATTGTCGGAAATCTCGGCGAGTGAGGAAACGATCTGGGTCATGGGGCAGTCCTGCGCGTGAAGTGTTGCGCAAGGTATGGCAGGGGCATTTCCAGAGTGCCAGCGATTCCGGTGGGCGATGTGCTGCGGCGCAGCAGTTAACGGCCAAAACTCACGTCGGTATCTTGTCGGTATCGCGACTGTTTTGCGGAGGTGGGGACTTTTGCTGCGTTGCAGAAATTAACCTTTGGAGCGGTTCATCAGTTTGCGCAGAGCGCCCACGATGCTGCGGAAAGGTTCGACGCGGTCATAGAATCTCAGGTCGTGAATGTCAGTGCGCGAGCTGCGCTGCCCCGCAAGACAGGGCGTGGCGAGGCGGAAGGTGGTGCCGGGCACAATGGTGCGGACCATGTTGAACGCGCCGTCAAAGAACATCGAGCCGCCTTCGGGATGGCCGGAAGGGCGGGACCGCACCAGTTCGAGGTAGTCATGGAAAGCGCGGATGCTGTCACCCTGGATGGCCCAGAATTGCGTGCCACGGGTGCCGCCGGTCCATTCGCTGAGGCCAACGGTGTCGGTTGGCGGGGTTTCGGGTTCCAGATAGCCAAGCGCGGCGATCGACCAATCTGTGGTTTTCAGATCTGAGAGCACTTTGGCAACCGTGGTGTCTGGCAGATCGTTCAGCTCAAGATCGTCTTCGCAGATCAGGATGCGCTCAAAGCCTTTGTCCAAAGCATCCGCGAGCACGCGGGTTTGCGAGAGGAAGTTGCCGAGTGAGCCAATCGAGGGGAACTCGCCTTTCTCCGTCGGGCGGGAGGCCTCAAAGAAAGTGATGTGCTCATTGGGGATAGACACACCCACGCGGGCGAAGTCGGCAATGGTCTCGCGGCGGCGGTCGTCCCGATAGGGCAGGTTCACGATGTAGACGTGGTCAAAGTGGTCAAACAGATCGGGAAAGCTCATTTGGGTGTCCGCGTTGGAGATGTTTTGCCTGCTCCTAAAGGCACTTGGCGGCGGAAGTTTGTCAACAGCGCGGTGGTTTTGCGCTTAGGCCTGCGCGTTGGGCAGGAGGAGCGTGGGGCGGAAACCGTTGCGTAGGGCGATGCGTGTAGGGGGGGGGGTGAGCACGGGAAATATGCCTTCTGGGCGCTTGAGGGGAGCGGCGTAGCCTTCTGGTGTAAACGGCAGAGCCATGTCTTCCAGGAGAAGCGCGGGGCCGGTGTCCGTCAGGATGAAGGTGGTGTCGGGCAGGTCGGCTATGTCTTCGAGGGGCCGGTTTTGCCCGTAGATGCGTGGGACGGCGCGGGCCGCGTGAAGTTTGTCGTCAAAAGCCGGGGCGCTGCCAGCGTGGTCGGCGGCGGCAAAAAAGGCTTTGTGATCGGCGCGGCGACATTCGGCGCAGGGGCGATGTCCGGCAGCTAGCGCGACCGCTTCGTCGTAGAAAAACAGTTCGGTATAGCGGTTGGGCGCCATGAGGTGGCGCTGACGGTTTTTGAAGGACAATACACAGCAGACCCAGGCTTTGTGACGCCAGCGGCGATTAGTCAGTTGGCCGTGCTGATGCGCGGTGTCGTCGTGCAGAATGCCCCGGTTGCCCATGAAGGACCCGCGTGTGGGGTGCGTAAGGATCTGGCCGTCAGGTTGGACACGGTTTTGGCGGGGCATGGTGCTCTCCTTTGTGGAGAGGATAGCAAGGTGCGCAGGGACTGCGCACCCTACAGATTTGTTACTGCATGCGCAGGGCGCCGTCGATGCGGATGACTTCGCCGTTGAGGTAGCCGTTTTCCACGATAAAGCCTGCGAGGCGGGCATATTCGGATGGGTCGCCCAGACGTTTGGGGCAGGTCACGTCGGCGGCGAGTTGGTCTTGCACCTCTTGGGGAAGGCCTTGCAGCATCGGGGTCAGGAAGATGCCCGGTGCGATGGCCATCACGCGGATGCCGGAGCGGGCCAGATCTCGCGCCATGGGCAGGGAGAGGCCGACGATGCCGCCTTTGGAGGCTGCATAGGCGGCCTGGCCGCGTTGGCCGTCCATGGCCGCAATAGAGGCAGTGTTGATGATCACGCCGCGCGCGCCGTCTGCTTCGGCTTCGTTTTCCGCAATCACCTCGGCAGCGAGGCGCGCGACGTTGAAGGAGCCCACGAGATTGATGTCGATGGTTTTCTGGAAGGTGTGCAGCGGGTGCGGGCCGTTTTTGCCAATGGTGGTGGCGGCAGGGGCGATGCCGGCGCAGTTCACTGCGGCGGTGATTTTGCCCATGGCTGTTTTGGCGGCTTGGATGCCGGCGGCGGCGCTGTCTTCGTCGGTCACGTCCACCTTGTGGAAGGTGCCGCCAAGTTCCGCTGCAATCTCTGTGCCGCGCTCTTCATTGAGGTCAAACAGGGCCACCTTGGCGCCGTTGGCTGCAAAGTGGCGGGCGGTGGCTTCGCCCAGACCGGACGCGCCCCCGGTGATCACGGCGCAGGTTTGATCAAGTTTCATTGGCGGCTCCTCCCAGTGAGACGTCTAAGTCGATAAATGAACGTGTGTTCAAATAACCTGAAGGGGAGGTCTGTGTCTAGGGGGAGAAGCGAGGGGCCAGCCCCTCTGCGCCTCTGGCGCATTCACCCTGGGATATTGGGGGAATGAGAAAGCAAAAGGCCCGCCGGTTGGGGCGGGCCTAAGAGAGTTTGTTGTGCGAGGTCCCGGTTCAAGGCCGGGACGGGGTTAGTCGTCCAGCTGCACCAGCGCGTGGCGCTTTTTGCCTGCGCTGAGCTTGATTGGGGAGCTGAGTGCTGCGGCGTCGATCATCAGGCCGGCGTTGGTCAGCGGGGCATCATCCAGCTTGGCGCCGTTTTCCTTGATCAGGCGTTTGGCGTCTTTGCCCGACTTTGCAAGACCGGATTTCACAATCAGCTGCACAATGGAGATGCCATCGCCGAGGTCTTCTGCGGTCAGCGTCACGGTGGGCAGGTCGTCGCCGACGCCGCCTTTTTCAAACACTTCGCGGGCGGTGGCTTCAGCGGTCGCGGCCGCGTCGGCTCCGTGGCAGAGCGTGGTCACAGCGTTGGCAAGGATGATCTTGGCTTCGTTGATCTCAGAGCCTGCGAGTGCGCCGAGGCGTTCACATTCTTCCACCGGCATTTCGGTGTAGAGTTTGAGGAAGCGGCCGACGTCGGCGTCGGTTGTGTTGCGCCAGAACTGCCAGAACTCATAGGGGCTGCGCATGTCGGCGTTGAGCCAGACCGCGCCATCGGCGGATTTGCCCATCTTTTTGCCGTCCGAGGTGGTCAGCAGAGGGGAGGTGAGGCCGAACAGGCCGCCATCGTCCACACGACGGGTGAGGTCGATGCCGTTCACGATGTTGCCCCACTGATCAGAGCCGCCGAACTGGACCAGACAGCCGTAACGGCGGTTGAGCTCGAGGAAGTCGTAGGCCTGCAGGATCATGTAGTTGAACTCAAGGAACGACAGGGATTGCTCACGGTCCAGGCGGGACTTCACGCTTTCAAAGCTAAGCATGCGGTTCACCGAGAAGTGGCGGCCGATGTCACGCAGGAAGGTGAGGTAGTTCAACTCGTCAAGCCACTCGGCGTTGTTGAGCATCAGCGCGCCGGTCGCCCCCTCGCCGTAGTCGAGGTATTTGGCGAAGACTTTTTTGATGCCAGCGATGTTGTCGTCGATCTGATCATTGGTCAGCAGCGGGCGTTCGTCCGCGCGGAAAGAGGGGTCGCCCACTTTGGTGGTGCCGCCGCCCATCAGGGTGATCGGTTTGTGGCCGGTCTTTTGCAGCCAGCGCAGCATCATGATCTGGATCAGCGAGCCGACGTGCAGGGATTTGGCGGTGGCGTCAAAGCCGATATAGCCGGGCACCACGCCGTCACAGAGAGCTTTGTCAAAGCCTTCATAGTCTGTGCAATCGGCCACAAAGCCGCGCTCTAGCATCACGGTGAGGAAATCCGATTTGGGCTGGTAGGTCATGGTGCCACTCATTTTCCGTTGTTGGTTGTCTGTTGCCCCAATGGGCGTCCCGTCCTGTTAGCACCTTGGGGGGCAAGTTGTAAGCGGGGAATGTTGCGGGGACG
Organism: Shimia sp. MIT1388; assembly: GCF_047124445.1. Lineage (GTDB taxonomy): Bacteria > Pseudomonadota > Alphaproteobacteria > Rhodobacterales > Rhodobacteraceae > Shimia. The sequence goes on from NZ_CP138921.1 coordinate 595,310, forward strand.
GTGGGCAGGGTTTCCACACTTTGTGCGGCGGCTTCGGGCTGATATGTTTGTGCTTTTGAAGTTGTTTTAATGAGTGATCGTTTTGAGGATTTGACGCACCTCGTGTATGAGGCGTCTTTGGACAATTCCCTGTGGCCCGAGTTGATCTCGGAACTGGCAGAGGAAGTGCACCGCGCGCGGGACAGCCGCTATCTGGAAAGCCCGGAGGCTATGGAAGCGGAGACGCGGGGGCTGGAGAACCTGTCGCGGCATTTCCGGCGGGCATTTAGCATATCTGAGCGCATGGTGGGGTTGCAGGAGCGGGAGGCCTATTTGTCCTCAGTGCTCAACAGCTTTGCCTTTGGGGTGGCGCTGCTGAACGAGGATGGTCAGGTGGTGATGGCCAACCGCGCGCTTTATGACGTGTTGCCGATGCCCGCTTTACCGGGGCAGGACATGCAGGTGTATCTACCCAAGAGCGGGGAAGATCGGCTGTTGTCGCAGTGTGCGCAGGAGGCCAATCGTACGGGGCGGGCGTTGGAGTTCAAAAGCCAAGAGAACGGCGCGGCGGATTTGATGGTGCTGCCAAGAGAAGAAGCGGCGCGGATTGGGTTTCCGGCCATTGCGGCCAGCGTGGTGATCTCGTCGGGGCAGCAGAGCCATATGGGTGTGGCGCATATTGCCAAGGTGCATGGTTTGACCCGGAGAGAGGCTGAGGTGCTCAGCCATATGGGGCAGGCCTATGACTTACGCGAGGTCGCCAAGCGTATGGGGATTTCTTACGAGAGTGTGCGGACCTACTTGAAACGGGTGTATGAGAAGACCCAGACCAAGAGCCGTAGTGAAGTGGCGGCGGTGCTGGCGCGCTCCCCATTGATGGCAGTGCGGGCACATGGGGACAGTGCGGGGGCGGCGTTTCAGGTGCGCAACCGGATCACCCTGCGCGATGGGCGGCAACATGAGTATTTTGCCATTGGTCCGGAGGATGGCACCCCGGTGCTGGCCTTTGACGCGCTCTCCGGGGTGACAATTGACATGATTGGCTATCCGGAGCGGTGTCATGACCTCATGACGGAGGCGGGGGTGCGGCTGATCTGCCCTTGTCGGCCAGGCAGCTTTCGCTCGGATTTTGTCGTGATGCAGAGCTTGCGGGACTTTGCCAACGATGTGCGGGAGTTGTTGAACCATCTAGGGATAGCACAGGCAGGGGTATTGTCGGTGTCCTTTGGCAGTGGATCCGCCTTGGCGGTAACCCATGCGTTGCAGGATCGTATCAGCAAAGCGGTGTTGTCCTCCGCGGCCTATCCGTTTTACCGGCATGAGAACTGGCGGGAGCTGGATCAGTTTTATCATATGTCCTGTATTCTGGGGCGGCACTGGCCCAGTATGTTGCGACAGGTCATTCCGTTTCTGGTGCGCTCGATCCTGCAAAACCGGGATCGGTATTTTGACCGCTATTGCAAACGTTCGCGCAGTGAAGATGACATTCGCATTCTGTCCCATCCGGTGATCCGGCGGCGTACCGCGGAGATGCTGGCATTGCGGACGGCCTCGGGCACGGAAGGCATAGTGGAGGAGAACCTGCTCAATGCGCAGGGGTGGGACTTTGACCCTTCTGACATTCACACGCCGGTGGAGGTGTTTCAGGGGCCGGATGACAATGTGGCGCCGGTTCAAGGGGCGGAACTGTTGGTGCGGCATCTGGGGAATGCGGAGCTAAATGTGTTGCATGGCAAAGGGCACTATCATCACATCGAGAATTGGCCTTGGCTGGCAGCGCGGGCGGCGGGCAAAGACATGGCGCCGGGCGCGCTGGGCTATGACATTCCTGGGTTTTGACCAAATGGTAGGGTTTTCCTGAGGCCGCGCGGAATGTCCCCAAATGGGGATAGGGGTTTTGTCCCCCAATCCGGTATTTTTTAAATCATTGAACAGGAATTTATTTATCGGGGGGCGCGGTTATTGTTTGCCTATGTTTTTGAGTTCATCCAGGCGCTCCCCAAACCTGTGTCAACGGCGTGTGGCGTGTTGGGGTTTTGCCTTTACCTGACCAACTATACCCTCATCACCTTTCGCATTCTCAGCAGTCAGGACATCCTCTTCTTTGTCATCAATATTTTTGGGGCAGGGTTGGTGTTGGTGAGCCTGGTGCAGGACTTCAACCTTGGGTCTTTTATGATCCAGGTGTTTTGGATCTGTTTGGGTGTGATTGCGATTGTGGTGCGGGTGAAGTCACGCGCAGCCTGGAGACGGCAGGGGACCCACGCACCTCTGTCTCCGGCCTTGGAGGCTCCCCATTCCCGCTAAGGTCGGAGGGTTCCGGTTCACGGGCCGCCCCACGTTTCGGACATTACTGCCGGACGAGGGGCAAACTGTGCGCGGGGGACGTTTTGGGCTGGCGGTGCGCTGGGGTGATCCAGTAAGGTTTTGCCACTGCGCCGGGGGCGCGGATTGGCTGGGCAAACCAAAAGGATAAGGCCATGTTGAAGGGCCAGGGTGAGGCGGCGGTTGTGACCGCACTGGGCGCGATGTCAGGCACGTCATTGGACGGTGTGGATGCGGCTGTGGTTGAGACCGATGGGCAGGTGATCCATGGGTTTGGGGCAACGGCCTATCGGGGCTATTCCGAAGACGAGCAAGCAGTTCTAACGCAGGCGCTGGGCCAGTGGTCCGGGGCGGAGGCAGAGGCGGCGGCAGAGGTGATTGAGGCGGCCCATGCCGAGGTGCTGGGCGGGTTTGAGAACGTCGATCTGGTGGGCTTTCACGGGCAGACGTTGGCGCATGAGCCGCGCGGACGTGGGACCTGTCAGGTGGGCGATGGGCAAGCCTTGGCCGAGGCGCTGGGCGTGCCGGTGGTTTGGGACTTCCGCTCTGCCGATGTGGAGCTGGGGGGCGAAGGGGCGCCGCTGGCGCCGTTTTTCCATTTTGCCTGTGCCAAGTGGTTTGGCGCCTCTGAGCCGGTGGTGTTTTTGAACCTTGGCGGGGTGGGCAACATCACCTGGGTGGACCCGCGTAAAGCCGCGCCGGAAGATGAGGGCGCGTTGTTGGCGTTTGACACCGGCCCCGCCAATGCGCCGTTAAACGATATGCTGCGGGCGCGGCGGGGTTTGGCCTTTGATGAAGGTGGCAAAGTGGCCGCCAAAGGGACGGTTGCAACCGGGGCGTTGGAGCTGTTCCTGCAGGAAGCGTATTTCTCACGTATGCCGCCGAAGTCTTTGGATCGAAATGATTTCCCGGAAATGATGGATCTGGTGCGCGAGCTGTCGGATGAAGATGCGGCTGCGACGATGACCGCGATGTGCGCGGCTGCAGTGGCGCAGGGCATGGGGCATTGCCCCGAGGCGCCGAGCCGCGTGTTGGTCACTGGTGGCGGGCGGCACAATCCGGTGCTGATGGAGATGCTGCGGGTATCGCTGGACTGTCCGGTGGTGCCGGTGGAAGAGGTCGGGCTGGATGGCGATATGCTGGAAGCGCAGGCCTTTGCCTATTTGGCGGTGCGGGTGGCGCGGGGCTTGCCGACGAGTTGTCCCAGTACCACAGGCGTGATGGCGCTTGTCGGCGGCGGCACGGTGAGTGAGCCGGAGGGCTAGAGGATCAGGGCGATGCCCGGCCTTGGGTGGGCAGGCAGGCGCAGCCCGACCTTGCGGTCGGGTGATGCGGTGGGTTTAGCGCGGGATGTCGAAACCCGGAGCGGCCAATTCAAAACCTTCAAATTGAAACGCTGGCGAGACCGTGCAGCCTACTAGCGTCCACTCGCCAGTGCTGCGGGCGGCTTGCCAGTGGTCTTTGGGCACGATGTGCTGCGGGAATTGACCTGCAGCGAGGTCGGGGCCAAGCACGTGGTCGGTGGCGGGGCCTTGGTTGGTTTCTGCAAGCGACAGGATCAGCGGCGCACCGGCGTAGTAGTGCCAGATTTCGGCGGCATCGACGCGGTGCCAGTGCGAGATTTCGCCTGCTTTCAACAGGAAATAGATCGACGTGCCTGCGGGGCGGGTGCCGTCGGGGCTGTCTGCAATCCAGGTCTGGCGGTAATGGCCGCCCTCGGGGTGCGGGGCGAGGTTGAGGTGGGCGATGATTTGGTCTGCGGTCATGGGCTGCGTCCGATGTCGTTGGTTGGCGACATAGGGGCAGCTTGGCGCAGCAGAGGCAAGCGCAAAGCGGTCAGCTGAGCCGGTCCAGGGCGGTGCGGGCAGCGGCGGCGACCTTGTTAGGGGCTTCCAGCGGCAGCAGGTGGCCGTAGTCTGGCAGGGATTGGAAGGTCATGTCCGGGCGGCTGTCGCGCAGGCTGCGGGCGATGGACGGGTCCATGAACAAGGACGGCTTGCCGATGATGACCTCGGTGGGCACGGTGAGGCGTTTGAGTGTTGGCAAGATCAGTGGTGGGGTGGCGTAAAGGTGCGCCTCCCAATTGCGCGGGTACTCCAGCTTGATGCCGGTGCCGTCGGGCACGGTGAGTGCCTCAATGAGGCCGCGCAGGGTGGCGTCGTCAAAGCGGCGGTAGGCTTTGGAGGCGCGGTAATAGGCAAACGCAGACGCGAGGTCTGTCCACTGGGTGGGGCCGCTGAGCACTTCGGCGGCGGGGCCTTTGGTTTGGCGCAGGCGGTAGGGCAGCAGCTTGAGCAGCAGGCGGATGCGGCGGGTGACGCCGGAGGGCTCAATTAACACGAGACCTTTGAACAGGTCGGGGCGTTTCACGGCAGCCATCGCAGTGGTGGCTGCGCCGATGGAGTGGCCCATTGCCATGACGGGTGCGTTTTGGGTGGCCTCGATCCATTCGATCATGTCGTCGGCAAAGAGATCCCACTCGCGCCGCGGATTGGGCGGTGGGGCGTCTTGCCACAACGGGCGCATGGCGAGCGCTTTGAGGTGATAGCTGTCGCCCAGTGCGGAGAGAAATGGCGCGTAGCAGCGCGGACCAAGCGCGGTTGCGTGGTGAAAGACCACCGTTGGGCCGGTGCCGGTGTTCTGCCAAGCGGCAGCGGTGCCGCCGGAGAGCTTGCTGTGGTGCCATGTCAATTGCATGCGGCGCAGGCTAGTTGTGCCAAAGCTGTGCGCAAGGGTGACGTCGGGGACGGTGCCAGCGCGGAAAATTGGCAAAAACCGCATTGGTCAGACTTGAAACGGAGCATGTGGTCGTCCACATAGGCTCAAATTTGCTTCTAGTTAGAGAGAGGGACTCTATCGTGGCCATCACTGAATCCGAACTGAGCGCAGCACGTGAAGCCTGGGGCGCGGGCCTTGTGGCGATTTCCAAAGCCTATGAGGCGGGCGGAATTGACGAAGCGCGACCAGTGGCCGAAGGGGTTCTGGACGCGGCTTATGGCTACAACCTGGGTCCTGTGCTGTTCAAACCAACCCTCGCCAGCGGTGACCAGACCTTCCGCCCAACCAAAAAAGGCGCGCTGTCCTATTTTGTGGGCCATGACGAAGAGTACCCGCTGGACGGTGGCTTTGGCATCAAAGGCTGGCGTGAGATGGAGAGCGTGACCTCCGCAAGCTTCATCGAGGGTGATGTGGCGATGTGGATGGGCTGGGTGATCCTGACCGACAAGGATGGCAACGTGACCAAGGTCGACAAGAGCTTTGGTTATAAGAAAGACGCCGAGGGCACTCTGCGGATTGTGCAGCACCACAGCTCGCTGCCGTTTCAGCCGTAAGGGGTGAGAGAGTTTGAGAAAAGCCCCGCCGATGTGCGGGGCTTTTTGTTTGTGGGCAGCGCTGGTGGCAGACTTGCCTCACCTCGGCATGTGGCGCATCGTGCGTTTGGCTTTCTAGGATGACAGGCGGGGGATGCGATGCGGGTTTTCTTTACAGGTGGCAGTGGCAAAGCGGGCAAATGGGCCATTCGGCATTTGCAGGAACAGGGGCATCACGTGGTCAATGCGGACCGCGTGCCTTCGGGGTTGGAGTGTTCCGAACTGCTGATCGATCTCTGTGACGCAGGGCAAGTGATCGGTGCGATGTCGCAGTTCACCGATTTTCACGAATTGGATGCGGGCACCGGCGTGCCGACCTATGATGCCGTGGTGCATTTTGCGGCGGTGCCGCGGGTGATGATCGGCACGGATGGCGAGTGTTTTCGGCAGAACACCTTGAGCACCTACAATGTAATCGAGGCGGCGGTGAAGCTTGGCATTCCCAAGGTGATCTTTGCCAGTTCCGAGACGACCTACGGCGTGTGTTTTGCCGATGGTGAGATAAAGCCCGATTTTGTGCCAGTGGATGAGACCCACCCCACCGTGCCGCATGACAGCTACGCCATGTCCAAAGTCTGCAACGAAGCCACCGCGCGCAGTTTTCAGGCGCGCACCGGCAGCGATATTTATGGGTTGCGGATCAACAATGTGATCGAGCCGCATGAATACGCCGAGATGTTCCCGGCCTTTGTCAAAGATCCCGCTCTGCGGCGGCGCAATATTTTTGCCTATATCGATGCCAGGGATCTGGGGCACATGGTGGACTGTTGTCTGAAGACCGACGGGCTGGGCTATGAGGTGTTCAACGTGGCCAATGATGACAGCTCGGTTGGCATCCCTTCGGATCAGGTGATTGCGCAGTTTTATCAAGGCGTTGAAGTGCGCGGCGAGATGGGGGCTAACGAGACGTTTTACGCCAATAAAAAAGCCAAAGAGATGGTTGGCTTTGCGCCGCAACATGGCTGGCGTGATCTGTTGGCGTGAAGCCCAGGCCCATGATCGGCCGCATTGCATCATGCCTAGGGTGCTGCCGGGCGATGCAACGCCACGCCAACCATGACCAATGCGACACCCGCAAGATCCCCCAAGCTTGGGATTTGGCGCAGCACCACTATGCCGATCCCTGTGGCGGTGGCGGGGAGAAGCGTGAGTAGTAGGGCAAAGCTGGCGCGGGGCAAGCGGGACATGGCGAGTTGGTCGCAGACATAGGGAACTACAGACGAACACAGGCCGACGCCGATGCCGGCCAAGACCAAAAACGGCATGTCAAAAGCCTTGATGGCCTGCAGCAGACCGATGGGCATGACAAACAGGCCGGCGGCGAACATGGCCGCGCCGAGCCGTTCGACGCCACCGGAGGCGCCGTCTTGGGAGATTTTGTGACCCAGGATGATGTAGAGCACAAACAGCGCGCCGTTGAGCACGGCCCAGAACAGGCCGAGCAGATCGGCGGTTCGGTTGTCCGGCGAAAGCAGAGATGGCACGTCGATCAGCAGCAGCACGCCCAGGCTGGCTACGCAGAGCGCCAGAAGATTGCGGCCGCTGCGTAAACCCCAAAGGGCGAGGCCAATGGGGCCAATAAACTCGATTGCCGCGACCAGAGCGATAGGGAGACGATCGAGGGCGAGGTAGAAAGCGCTGTTCATGCCGGCGAGGCTTGCGCCCAATGTGAGCAACAGGAGGCGGTCCTTGGGGCTGGCCTTTTGGAAGGTGCGCCAGGGCTTGGTGAAGGGCGCAAAGATCAGCGCGGCGGCGGTGATGCGAAACCAGGCCACGCCCAGCACGCCAATGGACGGAAACAGCAACACGGCAAAAGCTGGCCCGAGGTAGTGAAACACGGCGGACACGGAGAACCAGGCCTGCGGCGGCACACGCTGGGCCATGTGCGACAGGGCTGCCGTTGGTTTGGCGGTGGGGCGGAAAGCTTGATCTGACATAGGGTCAGGATGCAAGGTTGGAGCTGTGTTTTATATGGAGGTTCGATGTGTCGTTGTTAAAAAATGCAGTGGAAGAGAAGGTGAGCGTGGGGCTGGACCTTCGATCCGAAGGTGGGGTTCTGGACCATATCGATGCGGCGATTCTGCGGGAGCTGAGTGCGGATGCACGGATCGCGCGGGCGGAACTGGCCCGACGCGTGGGCCTGTCTGCGCCCAGCGTTGCGGATCGGGTGCGGCGTTTGGAGGATGTGGGGATCATCACCGGCTATGGGGCGCGGATTGATCCAAGCAAGCTGGGGTACGGCTTGGCTGTGCTGATCCGGGCACGACCAATGCCGGGCGAGATGGCCAATATGATCGCTGTCCTTCAGGCCACGCCGCAGATTGTCTCCTGTGATCGTGTGTCCGGTGAGGATTGTTTTGTGGCGCGGGCGCATGTGCGGGATGTTGCGGAGATGGAGGCGGTGATTGACCGGATTGTGCCTTTTGGGGCGACCAATTCGTCGATTGTGCAATCGTCGCCGGTGACGGAACGTCTTGTGCCGCTGTGAGATGGGGAAGTTGATCTCTCCCTTGAGGTGAGAAGGGTCTTGGCGTGGACAGTTTTTCCGGCAATATGGCGTCATTGATTTTTTGACCAAGGACGTTTTGATGACTTTTGTTCTGAAACCTATTGTTTTTGCTGCCGCTTTTGTTGGTGGCATTGCCTGCCAGGCGGCGGTTGTGGCTGCGGACCAAACCCCGGTGATTGGCGCCAACAACACCACCTATTCGCCCCAGAACTTCTCCGGCCGCTGGAAGCTGCGGCAGAGTGATGGGGAGATCTGTCTGGTGGAGCTGAAGGTCACCGACGCCAGCCCGCACGATCTGGGGCTGCGGGCCTGCACCGATCAGGCGATCACCAGTGCCAAACAGTGGGAAATGCGCAACCGCGATCTGGTGTTTTTTGCTGCTGACGGTGGCGAGATCGGGCCGTTCAAAGTGACGGAGCCCAACAAGCTGGAAGGCGCGGGGATGATCCTGTTCCGGTGAGGTCGCAGTATTTGGCGACTGAATGTTCAAAGGCCCCTGCGATGCGTGGGGCCTTTTACGTTAAGTGATCGAGCGGCACGTCGAGGCCGACTTTTTTGCGGCTCATCACCACGGAGGTGCGAAAGCGGCGGACGTTGGCGTTTTCAAAGAACAGGCGGTGGGTGAGCTGTTCAAAATCGGCCATGTCTTTGACCACGCAGATCAGGCAGAAGTCGGCTTCGCCGGTGATGTAGTAACATTGCTGGACCTGCGGGTCGGTGCGGGCTTGGCGGACAAACAGGTCGATTTGATCCAGCCGCTCGCGCTCCAGTTCGACCATCACCACAAAGGTCATGTTCTGACCAAGTTTCTCCGGCGCAAGCACGGCAATCTCGCGCTCGATCACGCCGGTCTCGCGCAGGTTGCGCAGGCGGCGTTGCACGGTGGCGGTCGAGAGACCGGTGAGGTCTGCGAGTTGTTCGAGGCTGCTGCGGGCGTTTTCTTGCAGGGCGCTCAGAATGGATTTGTCAGCGGTGTCGAGGGTCATTGGGCGGGTGCACTCATTGAATGAGAAAATTTCTCTTACGCCAGGTCATCAATGACCGAAAGGCATCACTGGGTTTTGGCATAACACCCCCATGATACAGCCAGGATACAGTTTTTGCCCCGCTCACATGTTTCGTTTCGCTTTCCATGGCCAAGGGTCGGGGAGGGCGGCGCGATGGTGACACTGACGTCGATTTACCGCTATCCGATCAAAGGCCTGCCGGGGGAGATGTTGCCGGAGGTTGAACTTGCCAAAGGCTGCGGGCTGCCCGGAGATCGGCAAAGGGCGATCCAGAGTGGGGCATTGCCGGTGAAGCCGGAAGGGGAATGGACCGCCTGTCAGGCGTTTCAGCGCCTGACGATCCGGCCGGAATTGACCTGTTATGATCTGCGTTCTGACGGCGATGTGCTGCAAGTGACGGCGCCCTCGGGGGCATTGGCGGAGGTGTGGCCTGAGAGCGCTGGGGTCGCTGCCTTTGAGGGGGACTTGGACGGGCAGACGCAGCTGGCCCGCGCGGCGGCGGGGCGGGGGTATTGGGACCATCCGGATGCGGCGGTGTCCATTATCAACCTGTCGACCGTGGAAGCGATCGGCAAAGCATTGGGGCGCGAGATTGATCCGTTGCGGTTTCGCGGCAATCTCTATGTGCGGGCCAGGCCTTGGGAAGAGTTTTCCTGGCTTGGCAAAACACTGCGGTTTGGCGGTGTCGACTTGCAGATCATTCGGCCAATTGACCGGTGCAAAGGCACGTCGGTGAATGTTCAGACCGGCGCGTTGGATGTGAATATGCCGGCTGCGCTGCATCAGCATTTTGGGCATATCTACTGCGGTGTGTATGCCACTGTGCGGCAGAGCGGTGTTCTGGCACCGGGTCTGTTGGGGGCTGTGGGGGAAGAGGTCTCGCAAGAGGCGGTGGCACAGGCGGCAGCGGTGGAGACCGCGCCTCCGGTGGCGCAGTGGCCACGGGGTGCGCAGGTGACTTCTGTGGTGCAAGAGACGGCGGAGGTGCGGTCTGTTTGGCTGGAGGATAGCCTTGCGGGGCTGGGCACCGTGGCGGGACTGAGGGCGGGGCAGTATGTGCGGCTGCACAATCTGGCGTCTGGTGGTGTTTGGCGCAGCTATACGGTGTCAGCGGCAGAAGGCGGGCAGCTGCGGATTTCGGTGAAGCGCGATCAGGGGGCAGGCTCGCCGGCGGTACATCATGTGTCCGAAGGGGATCATTTGGTGATCTCGGGGCCATACGGCGAGGCCACGTTGCGATCGGAGGCCGAGGCGGTCACATTGGTCAGCGCCGGGATCGGGATCACGCCAACAGTCGCCAAGCTGCGGCAGCTAGTGGCTGCGGGCTGGCAAAAACCGGTGCAGGTGGTGCATGTGGCGCGATCCTTGGCGGAGGCGGCGCTTTGGGATGAGTGCGAAAGCCTGGCGGCCGCGTTGCCACAAGCAGTGGTGCAGTTGCATTTGACGCAGGCAAACGGAGCGGCTGAAAGCGCGATTGCAGGCAGGCCGGATTTGGCGACCTTGGCGCGGTCTGTTGCCCAGGCAAGCGCGGATGTGCATGTCTGCGGGCCGGTTGGCTTTGTGGCTGCGTTTGAGGCGCGGTTGGCAGCGGCCGGGATTCCTATGGAACGGGTGTTTGTGGATCGGTTGGCCTCGCCCGGGGCGACGTCGGAGATGCGTGACATTCCAGAGGTCGCACCAATTTCAGTCACCTTGGCGCGGTCCAAGATTACCGCGACCTGGCAGCCTTCGGACGGGACCTTGTTGGAGTTCGCCGAGAAACATGGGGTTTTGCCGCCGTCCCATTGTCGGGCGGGTCTTTGTGGCAGTTGCAAATGTGGCATCAAAGCGGGACGGGCGACGCGGCTGTCAGGGCCTGAGGGGGAAGACACCACGCAAACATTAATCTGTTGCTCGGTGCCTTCGGGGCCGCTGGTGCTGGATGTGTGAGGTTTTGAGGCATTGAGCTTTCTTAAAGCTCACACCACCTTGATCCAGGTGCGCATACCCGCCGCCGCATGGGATAGCATGTGGCAGTGCATCAACCATTTGCCCGGGGCGCTGGCAATGAAGGCGATCTCACGGGTTTCACGGGGCTGCATCAGAATGGTGTCTTTTAGGGGGCCAAAGCTGCCGTCGGGCAGGACCTCCTGAAAATGCGTGCCGTGCAGGTGCATGGCGTGGGGAAAGGACGTGTCGTTTTGGATCGGGATGCGCACGATCTGGCCTTGGGCGACTTCCACCAGCGGTGTGTCGCTGAGGCCGGCCTGGCCATTGAAAGCCCAGACCTGGCCCTTGTCGACCAGACTGCGCACGTCCAGTTTTTCGCCTTCGTAGGTGGCTTCGCGCAACCCGCCCATGGCGCCGCCTTCCATGAGCAGGGGCACGGTGAGGGCGTCGGTGAGGTCCGAGAGGCGTGGCATTGGGTTGGTGGGGAGGGGCTGGATCGCGGCGCGGGCGGGTTGGGTGCCGGAGATGGGGATCTCTTTCAGCAGATAACCTGTATCGCCCTCGTGCAGGACAATTTGCAGCGCGTTGGTCTCGTTGGCTTGGGCGTCAATGATCACGTCGGCGCGCTCGGCCGGGCCAAAGGGCATGGCGTCGAGCGGTTCGGGTGTGTCCAGGGGCATGCCATCGCGGGAGACCAGTTTGCCGTCGCCGCCTTGTACGGAGACGGTGATGACGCGGTCGGTGGCCACATTGACAAAGCGCAGGCGCAGGCGAGCGTTTTCCGGCACAGAGTCCGGCTGCTCGGACAGCTGTGCGTGGATGTAGTTGCCAAGCCGTCCGGCGTGGGTCCAGTCGTGCATGGCGTTAAAGTCATCGGTGATTTGCGCCTCGTCACTGAGCCGCCAATCGTCCAGCACCACAACGATGTCGTGGTCGACGTCTGGCGCGTTGGTTTCTTCCACCACAACCACACCGTAGAGGCCGCGGGCGACCTGTTCGGTGGATTGGTTGTGGGAGTGGTACCAGTAGGTGCCGGCGTCTTTGAGCGGGAATTCGTAGTGGAAGCGGTCACCGGTGGGCACCGCGTCCTGGGTCATACCGGGCACACCGTCCATTGCGTTGGGCACGCGGATGCCGTGCCAGTGAATGGCGGTTGGGCTGGGCAGGCTGTTGAGCAGTTCTTGTCTGAGGGTGTCGCCTTGTTTGAAGCGCAGGAGCGGGCCGGGCACCGAGCCGTTGTAACCCCAGACCTCGGTTTGCGGGTAGTTGCCAAACTCTGCATCAATCAGCTGCACGCGGCCTGTGGCGGCCTCGATTACCGGAGTGGTGGCCGCGAAGCTGGTTTTGGGCGTCAGGGCCAGGGCGGCGGTGCTGGCGAGGAACTGGCGGCGGGTGAGAGGCATGCGGGTACTCTTACAGGGTGCTTGTTTGGGTGTTTTGCTGGCGTGGCGTTTAAAAAATGCCGTTTTCGCGTTGCAACTCGCGGACGTAAGCCACGATCGCTTTCACGTCGCCTTTGGTCAAGCCTGCCACAGGCGGCATGTTGCCAAAGGCCCAATGATGGGCGCGCACGCCGTTGTCGACGGCCATGAAGAAGGCCATGTCCGAGTGGTGGCCGGGTTCGTAGATTTTGTGGACCAGCGGCGGGGCGATACCGTCCTGACCTGCAGCGTTGTCGCCGTGGCAGGCGGCGCAGGTGGCCTCAAAGGCGCGTTTGCCCATTTGGGCCAGCTCGCTGTGGGCGGCTGGTTGCTTCACCGCGACCATGGCGGAGGAGGTTTCGGTTTCGGAGGTGGCGACGGGCTGGGGTGGTGTGGGCTGAAACTGGAGGGCGGTGAAGGTGGTCGCGCCCAGAGCCAGCACCACACCCGCGAGGACAAGTGGTTTGGTCATGGTTGTAGGATCAGATCAGTTTGACTTTGGTGCCGGTTTTGGTGCGGTCAAACACCTCTTCGATGTGCTCGTTATAGAGGCCGATGCAGCCGTTGGAGGAGCGGCGGCCAATCTTGCGCGTGTCGTGGGTGCCGTGGATGCGGTAGTACTGCCACGACAGGTAAAGCGCGCGGGTGCCCAGCGGGTTGGCTGGATCGCCGCCTTTCACATAGGGCGGCCATTCCGGGTTGCGCTCCCGCATCGACGGCGTGGGCGCCCAGCCGGGGTTGGCGCGTTTCTCGGTGACTTCGGTGTAGCCGCGTTTGGTGAGTTCGTCGGTGAGTGGCACGGAGGTTGGGTAGATGCGCATCTCGCCGTCCGCTGTCCAATGCTGCAACACGCGGGTGGTGGTGTCGGAGATGATCAGCCCCACGCCGAGCGTGTCAAAATGGTCCTGCCATTCATGGGTGCGGAAGGAGGAAACGTTGCGCTGCACCGATGGCTCTGGCTCCGGTTCAGTGAGCGCCAGCGCCGGGGCGGCGGCCACAAAAGGGGTAAGCGTACTGCTGATCAGGAAGGACCGGCGGGTGAGCCGGGGAGATTTGGGGGGGGGTGCCATGCGCGCCTCGTGATTTTGTTTGGGCATGGTGTGACAGGTTCCAGTGGGGGGAGGTCAACACACATTGGGGTCACGAAGACGTGAGGTTGGGGGGGAGGGAAGCGCCCGCAGATATCTTGCATGTGAAGATCAGCTTTAAGGAGAAAATTTTAGGGGTTGGTTGGGTCTTGTCGGCTTTAAGGAGAGGGAAATTATCGCCCATCGCTCAATCAGGGCTGGTCGAAACCGGTTCCTGTGCCGTCAAAAGTCACGCGCTGTGCTTCCAGGAAAACTGCTTAACTTGGTAAGTCCTTGTAAAGGAAGTGATTGATATCAGGCGATATAAATACTGCCTACCGGATTGGACTTATCCCATCATGCCTTCAGTTCTGTTCAAAATGTCAGCGCGCATCTATGCGCTGTCCGTACTTGCTTTGTGCCTGATCTCTCTCTTGGCCCTGCTGCTGCTCTCCAGAACCGTGAATGACGCTTACGCGGCCCGCAATGACGAGCTGCACAGCATCACGGATACGGCAATAAGCTTGCTTGTTGATCTGGAAAATGGCGTTCGGTCAGGCGCGTTTTCTCGGGATGAGGCGCAGGAGATTGGGCGGGACCGGTTGCATGCGCTGCGGTTTGGCGCGGATGGCTATGTTTTTGCGTTGGATCGGGACTTGGTGATTCAGGCGCATCCCACCAAGCCAGAGTGGGTTGGTACAGACCAAAGCGGTTACGAAGACGCAGAGGGTACCAAGATCTTCCAGGAAATGGCGCGCATCACCTCCAATAACGGGATGGGGGATCTGACATACTTTTTTATGCGCCCGGGCGCGGAAAAGGTCTCCGTAAAGGCGGGGTATGTGCAGATGTTTGAGCCTTGGGGCTGGATCATTGGCACGGGGGTCTATGGCACTGCGATTGAAGCAAAGGTCTCCAAACTGCGTAGCGAAACCCTGTTTGCCTTGGTGATTATTTTGCTGCTGCTCAGTGCGGCGTCGTATTTCATCATTCAGAGTGTGACCGGCCCACTAAAGAAGCTCTGTGCCCGGATGGTGGCAATGGAGAAGGGGGATACCGCAAGCGCTATTCCCTGCACAGAGGCGCGTAGTGAGTTGGGGGAAATGGCGCGTGTATTGGATGTCTTCCGCTGTTCCCTCATCCGGCAGCAGGAAATGGAAGCGGAGCAGCGCAAACGGGATGCCGAACAGGCGGATGTGGTGGAGATCCTGAGCGGGAGGTTGGCCCAACTGTCGCAAGGCGATCTTTCCGTGCAGATCCCCGATGCGTTCCCCGAGGACTACAAGCAGCTCAAGGTCGATTTTAATCGCACGGCTGCAAAGCTTAGTGCGACAGTGGCTGAGGTGATCGACGCCTCAAGCAGCATTCGCACTGGGGCAACCGAGATTTGTCAGGCCTCTGACGACTTGTCCCATCGCACGGAAAGCCAAGCAGCCACCCTGGAGGAAACTGCGGCTGCCCTTGATGAACTGACCGCGTCGGTGAAGACGGCGGCGCAGGGTGCGCGCAACGTCGATGCCAAGATGCGCGAGGCGGGGGACAGTGCGACGCAAAGTGAGATCATTGTTCAGAACGCCGTGGGCGCGATGCATGAAATCTCCCATTCGTCCTCTCAGATTTCGCAGATTCTGGCTGTGATTGATGACATTGCCTTCCAGACCAACTTGCTTGCATTGAATGCCGGTGTCGAAGCGGCGCGGGCGGGTGACGCCGGGCGCGGGTTTGCGGTTGTCGCCTCTGAGGTGCGGGTGCTTGCCCAGCGATCGTCGGATGCGGCGATGGAGATCAAGACGCTGATCTCCAACAGTTCCCAGCATGTGGAACGTGGCGTGGATCTGGTTGGTCAAACCGGCGATGCCTTGCAGCAGATTGTGGGGCAGGTTCAAGCGATTGGCCAGATGGTCACGGATATTGCCGAAGGTGCGGCAGAACAGGCTACAGGGTTGCAGGAGATCAACACCGGTATGCATCAATTGGATCAGGTGACGCAAAAGAACGCCGCGATGGTCGAGGAGTCGACTGCTGCGGGTCACATGCTGAACTCCGAGGCACGGGATCTGGCGCAAGTGGTGTCGTATTTCAAGCTTGGCGCGCGGGCTGCGGCTGAGATGTCAGTGGTTTCTGGTGCGTCAACTAGTTCAGGAGGAAAAGGTGCATTTGATGGCGGTGGGGAGGCGGGCCATCCGTTGGCGCAAAGGAGCGCGTAACGGCATTGCGGCGACGCAAGCGCGTGATCGCCGCAATGATCGCTTAGGCGCAACAATAGGCCCCCGAACCAGCGTTCGGGGGTTATTTTTTAATTTTGTGCCTCGTTTTCGGAATTGTCCGCCGTTTGACAGGTTCCAGTGAGGAGCGGTCTAATCGCTGCGAGGCGAAGAGTCGTGCGGCGGTAGAATTGTCCCTCAAAAGAACGCGCCGTGTTGGTTTGCCAAAACAGTCATGAGCCCACTTTTGGCCCCACGGTGTCGCTGATTGGATCCAAAATGGAGCGTCTGTTACAATTGGTTAACACTTTTGCAAGGCGCGCTTGATAGCCAAAGTCCTATACGGGCGAGCCTCGCCCTGAATACAGTGAAGTTCGGAGATCGATATGAGTGGCGAAAAGCGTCAAAGTGACACCAAATTAGGCTCTATCGACCAACACCATTTGCGGCGGCGGCTATTGGCCACGATTGCTGTTCTTTTGGTTCCGATGTTCTTTGCCAGTGCAGCATCCGTCTTCTTTCACCAGTCCGCCGCAGCCACGTCTCGCTATGTTTTGGTGATTGGCCAGATGATGGAGAACGTTGCGAAATTAAAGGGGTATGCGGCGCAGGTGGAGACGTCCCGGATCTTTGACGAAACTGAGGCGCTAAATACATATGTGCGGGCACTTGGATATTATTCGGCGTTGCGGGCGGCAGATCCTGATGGCGATGAGATCATGGAGGATTCTGAATCCGACACGCGGCAGGCCCTGAACGATCGGACCCGCGCGGCTGGGATCAACCCGATTGACCTGAGTCGCGAGCTTGGGTTGCTTGGCCACGAAATGCCTGAGGACCTCGAGGGTATCTGGGAAGAGGAAGATGAGGCCTGGGAAGCTGAAGCTGCCAGTGGGGTCTCGCTTGAGAATGCAATCGGGACAATTTTGTTGGCAGCGGCTGAGGTCTTTGCCGATGGCAAAAAGGATCCGACAACACTCAATGCATATTGGGCGGAAGCAAACCAGTTGTCATCAGAACAACTCGAACATGTCAGCGCTGTTCTTACTGAAAAGGCACAAACCGCAGGTGAATTGCCGGTTTTCCTGTCGGTGTTGGTGTTCGTGATTGCATTGTTTGCTGCGGTGTT
The DNA here is from genome assembly GCF_047124445.1 of Shimia sp. MIT1388. Taxonomy (GTDB): domain Bacteria; phylum Pseudomonadota; class Alphaproteobacteria; order Rhodobacterales; family Rhodobacteraceae; genus Shimia. Next base: position 612,251 of record NZ_CP138921.1, read on the forward strand.
TGCCTGGTTCACGGTAGCACGGCCGCTCATTCGGGAAATTATCCGTATTCAGTCGGAGCTTCAGGAAGAAGCGCAAGCTGCGCGGGCCTCGGATATGGCCAAGACGCAGTTCCTTGCCACCATCAGCCACGAGCTGCGCACGCCTATGAATGGGGTTATTGGCGCCGCACAGCTGTTGGAACTGGTGGACCTGCCTGAGGAAGACCGAGAGCTGATTGATATTCTGAACTCTTGTGCCGACAGCCAGATGGCGCTGATCGAAGAGATTTTGACCTTTGGCGAGATCGAGGCGGGGGCACTGCGCATGAAGTCCGAGCCGATTGCCGTCAAAGACTTCATGAAGAATGCCACCAGTTTCGCGACGATTTTGGCACAGAAGAAAGACCTGACTTTCCATCTGGAGGTGCCAGAGAAGGCACCGGAGATTTTGGGGGATGCCAAGCGGTTGCGGCAGGTTGTCGTGAACCTTGTGGGTAATGCCGTGAAGTTCACCGAACAGGGCTCCGTGCATGTCAGCGCCACCGTTGCGCATGCCGAGGGATCGCAGGACGCGGTGTTCTCTGTGGCGGTCACGGACACAGGCGCGGGGATCGCACCGGAAGATCAGGCCAAGATTTTTGAGCGTTTTGTGCAGGCGGACAGCTCCTCCAGCCGGAAGGCGGGCGGCACAGGCCTGGGCCTGTCGATTGCGCAAGGCATTGCCCAAGAGGCAAACGGCGACATCACGCTTGAGAGTGAGGTGGGCAAAGGCTCCACGTTTACGCTCTCCATTCCGACGAAACTCAACACCGCCAACAGTGGCGCATCGCAAGACAAAAGGAACGCAGCATGACCAAGCCAGACTTTTCTGCCCTCAATCCGCGTATTTTGGTGGCCGATGACGAACCGATCAATCTGAAAGTGATGCAGCGACTTCTGAAGCACTGCGGCATCAATTGTGAGGTCGCCAATGACGGTCTCGAGTGTGTGCAAAAAGCAGAATCCGGGCAGTATGATGTGATCCTGATGGACATCAATATGCCCAATATGGACGGCATTGATGCCACCCGCGAGATCAGCCGGTTGCTGTCTCCGGAAGGACCTAAGATCATCGCCGTGACCGCAAGCGTGTCCAATATGCAGAAGCAGGAATGTGATGAGGTTGGGTTCTCTGGCTTTATTCCGAAGCCTGTGCGGATCGATAAGCTTGTTGAGGTGCTGTCAGAGCATTTGCACTGAGCGTCGTCCCATGCAAGTCCTGTTAAAGAAAAACCCCGCTCGATGGCGGGGTTTTTGTTTTGTTTGTGCTTAGGCTTACTTCAGGATCGAGCGGCCTGCGTATTCGGCGGTTTCACCGAGCGCTTCCTCGATGCGGATCAGCTGGTTGTATTTCGCCAGACGGTCGGAACGCGACAGGGAGCCGGTTTTGATCTGGCCGCAGTTGGTGGCCACAGCGAGGTCGGCGATGGTGGCGTCCTCGGTTTCACCGGAGCGGTGGGACATCACGTTGGTGTAGCGCGCGCGGTGGGCCATATCGACGGCTTTCAGCGTCTCGGTCAGGGAACCGATCTGGTTCACTTTCACCAGCATAGAGTTGGCCACGCCTTGGGCAATGCCGTCTGCCAGACGGGTTGGGTTGGTCACAAACAGGTCGTCGCCCACCAGTTGGACTTTGTCGCCGATCAGGTCGGTCAGGGCTTTCCAGCCGTCCCAGTCGTCCTCGTCCATGCCGTCTTCGATGGAGATGATCGGGTAGTCGTTGCAGAGGTCTGCGAGGTACTGTGCGTTCTCAGCGGAGGTCAGGGATTTGCCTTCGCCCACCATCTCGTATTTGCCGTCTTTGTAGTACTCAGAGGAGGCGCAATCGAGGGCGAGGTAGATGTCTTCGCCCGGCTTGTAGCCGGCTTTTTCGATGGAGGTCATCACGAAGTCGAGCGCCTTGCGGGTGCTTTCCAGCGCTGGTGCAAAGCCGCCTTCGTCACCGATGCCGGTGTTGTAGCCTGCGGCGGTCAGCTCTTTTTTCAGGGTGTGGAAGACTTCGGCGCCCATGCGGATGGCTTCGCGGATGTTGGCCGCGGAGACAGGCATGATCATGAATTCTTGGATGTCGATCGGGTTGTCAGCGTGCTCGCCGCCGTTGATGATGTTCATCATTGGCACGGGCAGAACGCGCGCGGAGGTACCGCCGACGTAGCGGAACAGCGGCTGTGCGGTGTAATCCGCAGCGGCTTTCGCAGCGGCGAGGGAGACGCCGAGGATGGCGTTGGCGCCGAGGCGGCCTTTGTTTGGGGTGCCGTCCAGTTCGATCATCGCTTGGTCAATGGCAACCTGCTCGGTCACGTCCATGCCGACAAGGCATTCAGCGATCTCACCGTTCACGGCGTTTACCGCTTCCAGAACACCTTTCCCCATGTAGCGGTCTTTGTCACCGTCACGCTTTTCAACCGCTTCGTGGGCACCGGTGGAGGCGCCGGAAGGAACTGCTGCGCGGCCCATGGTGCCGTCTTCGAGGATCACGTCGACTTCGACGGTTGGGTTGCCGCGGCTGTCGAGAATTTCGCGGGCAAAGATATCAATGATGGTGCTCATGTCGGAGGATCCCTCGGATGGCTACAAATGTCGGGCGCAGCTATAGCAGGGCGGGGGCAAAAGTAAACGCATTTTGATAGCGCTAACGGCGGTTTTTCCACAGGTTAGGGCTAACAGTGACAGGAGGACGCTGTTTTGCTGGATTTCCCTAGGCTTGGGCCGGGGTGGCGGCTTTGGCGAGGCGGTGTTCACGCATGAAGGTGAAGAGGCCGGAGCCGATGATCAGCGTGGCGCCCAGCATGGTGGGCAGGTCGGGGCGTTCGCCAAACGCGATCATGCCTACCAGGATGGAGAACAGCAGGCGGGAGTAGCGGAAGGGAGCCACAACGGAGGCTTCGCCGAGGCGGAGCGCGGTGACCACGCCCCAATAGCCAGCAGCCCCAAAGGCCACGGCACCAGCCATCATGGTGAGGTGGGAGGGGGTGAGCTCTGCGTAGTCTGCGGCGTTGAACAGCATCAAGAAGGGACCTGCGAGCACAAGCGAGGCGAAGCTCTGAAAAGAAACCACAAAGGAGGACACAGAGGCGTCAATCGTGCGGGTGATCAGGTCGCGCAGGGCGACAGCGAGGACAGCACCCAAAACCAGTAGGGCGTTGGGGTCAAAGGCGTCGGTGCCGGGACGGATGATCAACAGAACGCCGGAAAAGCCCACCAGAATGGCGGTGAGGCGGCGCCAGCCGACTTGCTCGCCCAGAAAGAGCGCCGCGCCGAGGGTGATGACCAGCGGCAGGGTCTGGAACACGGCTGCAACCGTGGAGAGGTCCACGCGGGAGAGGGCGGTGGCAAAAAGCACGGCGCCACCGGCTTCGCAGGCCGTGCGTAGCAACATGCGCGGGGACCAAGCGGCGGAGGCAAAGAGGTTGTCGCCGCGCAGGATGGCAAGCACAGCAAAGACCGAACCGGAGCCCAATCCCAAGGCCATGAGGATCTGGCCGACAGGCAGGGTTACGGAGAGAGATTTGATGAACATGTCCTCGAGCGTGAAGCCAAGCATGGCCGCCACAAGGATCAGAATACCGTGTACGTTTTGCATAATGTTACCCGCGCGTCAGATGGTTCACAGGTGAACAGCAACGGGCGACATGGCAAGCTTGTTTCCGACAAACGCCACTAAAGCATCATTCATTTTGGTGATGCGGCCCATCACGGGTGGTGCAGAGATGGGCCGGCTTGCTGGCCTAGAGCGGGCGGATTTTCAGATCGGTGATCCGGTTGGCCTCGCGTCCGGTGACCTCAAAACGGAAGCCGTGGAAGGAGAAAACCTGTCCCACGGTGGGGATCATCTGCGCTTCATGGATGACCAGACCGGCGATGGTGTTGGCCTCATCATCGGGCAGGGACCAATCGGTGGCGCGATTGAGATCGCGGATGGTCATGGCGCCTTCGATCAGGAACTGACCGTCCTCGGATTTGCGGATCGGATGATCGGTGTCCTCGTCAAACTCGTCGGTGATTTCGCCCACGATTTCTTCGAGGATGTCTTCGAGTGTGATCAGACCTTGCAGGGAGCCGTATTCATCCACCACCAGCGCAAAGTGGGCATGGCGGCGCAGGAACTCGCGCATCTGGTCATCCAGCGAGGTGGTCTCCGGCACGAAGTAAGGCTCTTTGGCAACTTCGGTGAGGTCGAAGGCCAGCAGATCACGCGCGTTGGTCTCTTCCTGCACGGCGCGGGTGTACATGCTGCGGAACAGGTCTTTGGCGTGCACCACGCCGATGATGTTTTCCTGATCGTCTTTGTAGACCGGCAGGCGGGTGTGGTTGCTTTCCAGACATTGTTTGAGAATGTCGGCAGGCGCGTCATCTGCGTTAATCATCTCGATGCCGGAGCGGTGCAGCATGATCTCTTCAACAACGCGGTCAGACAGGTCCAGCGCGCCCAAGATACGGTCGCGGTCTTCTTTTTCCACGATGCCTTCAGAGTGACCAAGCTGAATGGCGCCGGCGATCTCTTCGCGCACGGCGAGCACTTGGCTGTCTGGGTCGGTTTCCACACCAAACAGGCGCAGTACGCCACGTACCAGCACGCGCACGGCGGATACGATGGGGGAGAACAGCGTTACGATCAGGCTGATCGGGCTGGCCACTGTGGAGGCGGCGTCTTCGGGGCGGGTGATGGCGTAGGTTTTGGGCAGCACCTCGGCAAAGATCAGCACGAGGAGCGTCATGACCAACGTCGCCAGAGCCACGCCGCCCTCGCCAAAGGCACGGGTGAAGAGCGCGGTGGCCAGAGAGGTTGCGAGGATGTTCACGAGGTTGTTGCCCAGCAGAACGGAACCGATCAGCCGTTCACTGTCTTCGGTGATGTTGAGCGCCCGTTGCGCACCGCGGCTGCCTTTGTCAGCCTGCGCGCGCAGTTTGCCACGTGAGGCCGCCGTCAGCGCGGTTTCGGAGCCGGAGAAGAAGGCAGACATCATCAGCAAAAAGAAAATCACGCCAGCGGTGATCCAGAATGCGGTGTCAAAAGTTGTGGTGGGCTCCATGGGGTCCTCTGAAATCTCAATCACTTAGGTTTATGGGGGCGCAATGGGGCCGGATCAAGAGGGCGTGAAGCCCTTAAGCCTTCTTTAGGTGGTTTGATCTAAGGGGGCGCGCAGTTCAAACACAAATGGAGTGGGATCCAATGAAAGCTTTTGTATTTGCCGCCCTCGCGCTGCCGACCGTTGCTATGGCCGATGGGGCCAGCGTGTCCTTCCTGACCGAAGATTATGCGCCGTATTCCTGGATGGAAGATGGTCAGGCCAAGGGGCACGGGATTGATCTGATCAACGAAGTGGCGGAGCGCGCGGCGCTGTCGCATTCGGTGGAGATCACAAAATGGACGCGTGCGATTGCGTTGGCCGAGAAAGATGCGAGCACTTGCGTGTTCTCCACTGCGCGCACTGCGGAGCGGGAAGCCAAGTTCCAGTGGGCTGGTCCGATGTATGTCGAAGGCACCTACTTGATCCAGAAGTCCGGTGCGAATGCGGATGTGTCTTCGCTGGAGCAAGCGCTGACCAAGTCGATTGGCACGCAGGTGGGCGATTTCACAATTGATCTTCTGGAAGAGCTGGGGGCGGCAAAAGTGGATGCGGCACCTGATCTGGACAAAACCATGAAGAAGCTGGCGGCAGGCCGGTTGGACTATGTGATCCTGGGGCAGGAGAGCGCCAATGCGCTGACCGCCGAGGATGCCGGTCTGGAAATTGCCATGGAAGTGTCGCGTGATGAGTACTACATCGCCTGCTCTCATGACACGCCAGCGGCCGTCGTGGCCGAGATTGACGCCGCAATGGATTCTCTCATGGCGGACGGCACACAGGCGGAGATTGTATCGCGTTACTGACGCAACCTCACCACGAGAAGATTGTGGCAAAGTCGGGGCAAATGCCCCGACTTTTTTTATTGGGTTTCAGCGACTTGTGATTTTATCTGTGCGCAAATGTCGCACGTTTACTTTGCCTTCAGACATGCGACGCAGAACCGGGGGCAGAGATTTAAAGCGAGGAAATCCACTAATGAAAACTCTAGCACTCTGCGCATTGGCCCTGTCCACTGCAACCGTCGCACAGGCCGCGGACGTGAAGTTTTTTACGGAAGACTATGCCCCTTACAACTACGTCGAAAACGGTGAGCTGACCGGCCACGGTGTGGACATCATCAACGAGGCGCTGTCGCGCTCTGGTGTGTCCGCCGAGATGGAAGTGACCAAGTGGTCGCGCGCCATCACCCTGGCAGAGCAGGACGCCAACACCTGCGTCTTCACCACCGCGCGCACGCCGGAGCGTGAAGACCGCTTCAACTGGGCGGGCCCAATGTATTCAGAGGCGATCTATCTGATCCAGAAGCCGGGCGCGAACGGCGACGTGACTTCTGTTGAACAGGCGCTGACCAAGAAGGTTGGCACGCAGACCGGCGATTTTGCCGTGGCGCTGTTGGACCGTCTGGGTGCAAGCGACATTGACCTGGCACCGGATGCCGAAATGACGCTGAAGAAGCTGGGCGCGGGCCGTGTGGATTACATGGTGGCGCTGGAATCTGCAGCGGCTGTGGCAATTGAAGACGGCGGTTTTGAAATTGCCATGGAAATTTCCCGGAACGAATTCTTCCTGGCGTGCTCCAAGACCACCGATGAGTCCGTGATTGCCCGCATGGACGAAGCCATTGACTCAATCCTCGCTGACGGTACTCAAGAAGCCTTTGTAGCGAAGTACGACTAAGTCTCCTTTGAGACGACGTCGGGAAGGCCGGGCCATGTGCCCGGCCTTTTGTTGTCTGACGGTCATGTGATTGGCGCTTTGGGCTGGACGTCGTAAACCTGCGGCAAAGGCATCACGGAGGCGGGCAGTGCGACATCAGGATCTGGGAGAGTTGGCGGGGCCGGTGCTGTTGTTTGGCGGGCCGTATTCCAATTTGCAGGCAACGGAGGCTGTTCTGGCGCAGGCAGAGGTGCTCGGAGTGCCATCTGGAAACGTGATTTGCACCGGCGACGTGGTGGCTTATTGCGCGCAGCCAGCGGAGACGGTTGCGGTCGTGCGCGCGGCGCAGGCTGTTGTCGTGGCGGGCAACTGTGAAAAGCAGCTGGCGGCCAATGCACTGGATTGCGGCTGTGGATTTGAAGCAGGCACAACCTGCGATCTGTTGTCGGCGGGATGGTACGCGCATGCGAATGCAGAGATCGACGCGGAGGCGCGGCGCTGGATGGCGGGATTGCCGGATGTGGTGAGGTTTCAGCAGGGTGGCGCGCGCGTGGCAGTGATCCATGGCGGGGTGACCGACGTGGCGCGGTTTGTGTTTGCGGTGTCGCCGGAGGCTGTGTTTGTCGAGGAGCTTGCCGCGCTTGAGGCACTGGTGGGGCCGGTGGATGTTGTGATCGCGGGGCACTCCGGTATCGCGTTTCAGCGGCAGGTTGGCGGCGTCACATGGATCAATGCCGGGGCTGTTGGCATGCCGGAACACGATGGGCGGCAGGAAACGCGGTTTGTGGTTTTGCAGGGTGGTGCGGCGGAGATCAGAGCGTTGACCTATGATGCGGAGGCCGCGCAGGCTGCGATGCAGGCCGTGGGGCTGACGCAGGGCTATGATCGTGCGTTGCTCAGTGGCTACTGGCCGTCTGAAGATGTGCTGCCTCAGGCGTTGCGCTTGCCATCTTTGGCCAAAGGGTGATGGGTGGTGACCAACTCGCGCAGGCGTTCATCCAACACGTGGGTGTAGATTTCGGTGGTCGCCACATCTGCGTGTCCTAGGAGTGTCTGAATGACCCGCAGGTCGGCGCCGTTGGCCAAGAGGTGGGTCGCAAAAGCGTGGCGCAGCGTGTGCGGCGTGACTTTGGCCGGGGAGACACAGGCAGCGACGGCGAGGTCTTTGATCAGCATATAGAAACGGTGCCGGGTCAGATGGCCCGAAGCGCCGCGAGATGGGAAGAGGAAACGCGAGGCGGGTTTGCCTTTGGAGCGGGCGATGTCCTCCGCGGCGTCCCGGCAAGTGAGCCAGGCCGCAAGTGCGTCCCGCGCCGGCGGGGAGAGCGGCACCATGCGCTCTTTGCCGCCTTTGCCCATCACCAGAAGCATTTGCGGATCGCCGCGCGCTGCGGAAACCGGCAGGCTGACCAATTCGGTCACGCGCATGCCTGTGGCGTAGAGCAGTTCCATCAGGCAGGTATTGCGCAGGCGGTCATCGGCGCTGCGCCCGTGAGTGCGGGCGGCGGCGAGCAAGCCGTCCACCTCGGTGACTTCCAGCGTTTTTGGCAGGCGTTTGGCGCGGCCGGGGCCTTTGATTTGAATTGCCGGGTTGTCGTTCCGCCAACCTTCTTCAAAGGCGAACCTGTAGAGCTGTTTGATGGCGGAGAGGCGGCGGGCGCGGGTGGATTGAGCGAGGCCCTGAGCGTCACAGAAAAGCAAGTAGTCTTCGATGTCGGATTGAGACAGGGCGTCAAAGCTGTGGGATTTGCCGTGGGCCCAGGTGGCGAAGTCGCGCAGGTCGCGGGCGTAGGCAGCCTGGGTGTTGGGCGACGCACCAAGTTCGGCGGCTTGTGCTTCCAAAAAGGTGGCAATCCATTGCAGCCTGTCAGCAGGTGCCGTCATAGATCAGCCTCGGGTGTCCAAAAGCGCCACTTGCAGCGCGGCGCGGCGGGCGGTGTCCTCCAGTCCGACGGCGCGGAAGGTGGCGAGGGCTTCAGTCAAGGCACCGAGGTTTCCAGCGGCGCCGTCATCCATGAGTTCCATCGCCGTCAGCAGGCTTTCGCCCAGTTGGCCACGGGCCAGCATGGTGGAGATTTCCTGCGGCACACCGGCATCGTGGAAGGCGTCGGCAATGGCGCGGTGCACTGGATCGGTGGGAGTGCGCGGCGGCGTGCCAAGGGCCAGTCCGGCGAGGAAGTCGCGTGGGCCAGAGCGGGCGGCGCGTTCGTAGTCGGAGGACAACAGCGCGATGTCACGGGCTAGACGGGCGGTGACGCCTTGGAGTGGCAGCTGCAATAGTTGCGGGCCATAAAGGCGGGCAAAGGGCACTTCGAGGTGGACCTGCTGCATGGCGGCCCAGGCTTGGGGCAGCGTGTCAGAAACGTCGCGGATGTCTTGCGCGGTCATGGCGCGGTCAAAAGCTTGCAGCGCTGCGACGCGGTCCCAGATCATGCCGGAGGCTGAGGGGGAGCCTTCCGTGTAAATGCCAAGCAGGGCGTTTTCATGCAGCGCAGAGGTGCGCGCGAGGCGCTCGGCGGCTTCTAGCTGCGCTTTCCAGCCGGCGGTGTCGCGCAGGTCTGCATGGGCATAGGGGCGTGGCAGGCGGGCGGCGGTTTGGCCTTCGCCAATGGCCTCATATAGGCGGAACTTGAGAGGGTCGGGGCCGTTGGCGGCCACCAGAAGCGGTTCGCCCTCAAACAGTTCTGGATCGAGAAAGCGCAGAAGCAGGGCGTCCATTTCCTCTGAAATCAGACCAAGGGCCTTGGCGGTGTCCAGCGTGAGCGCGGCAGCGCGCCAATCGCCTGCGCGGGCGGTGCAGAAAATGCGAGAGGCGTAGTCCGTTGCCAGATGCGGCGCGGCCATGAGGGCCTCACAGGCGCGGGTTTCCTGGCCCATCAGGAGGGTGACATCAAACCAGCGTTTGAACAGCGACGGCGTGGTGGGGCCTGCGCGTTCAAGCAGGGCTTCGGCCTGTTCCAATGCACCCATCTCGACCAGTTTGTCGACGCGGGCCAGCAGGAGTTCGTTGGTGACGCCAGTTTCGCGCGGGGCGTCGGCCTCGGCAAGTAACAGCGTATACAAGAGCGCCTGCATGGCGGGAAGTACTTCGGGGCGCTGCGCATCCACCAGCTCGGCAAGCGTGTCCGCGTCAGAGGCGGACCAGAGCGTGGCAGGCAGGCCGGTGACGTTGGAAGGCAGCAGGCCCACGGCGTCCTGAGAGGTTTCCGACAGCGGGCTGACGTTGATGGCGGGCGTGGACACGCCTTTGCTCACCGGGTCCTCGTTGAGCGGCAGGCCCATGTCGAGGGTCACCGTAGGCGTGTGGTCGAGCCAGTCGATGGCGGAGAGCGGCGCGTCCTGCGCATAGAGCGGCGCGGCACTGAGTAAAAATGCGGCGACTGGGCTGCGAAACGGGCGGATCACCTGTTATTGCCCCGTCAGTTCCAGAGGGATGCGCACCTCGGCCTGTGGGGCGGAGAAATCCGCGCCAAAGATCGGCCCGAGATAGGCGTAAGCCACCAGCGCAACTGCTGCCAAAACCACTAGAAACAACAAGGCTCGAAAGAGTCTGCCCATAATATCCTCGATTATCCTGCCTGTTTTTTTCAACTTATAACTGGCCTTTTGGGCAAGATCACGTCATTCAATGCGCAAACCACACTTTTGGGCAAGGCTTAGCCGATTGCGGGCGTTTGATGAGCTATGATTTAAAAAAAACCGTTGTGTTTGTTGGCATGATGGGGGCAGGAAAGACCGCTGTTGGTAAGGCTTTAGCGGCCAAACTTAATGTGCCTTTTATCGATTCCGATGCAGAGATCGTGAAGGCGGCCAATATGAGCATTGCCGAGATTTTTGAGCGAGACGGGGAGGCGTTTTTCCGCCTAAAGGAGAGTCAGGTGATTGCCCGGCTTCTGGAAGAGGAGCGCTGCATCCTGTCTACCGGCGGTGGTGCCTACCTTGCCGAGGGCAATCGGGCAGAAATCTCCAAACGTGGTGTTGCGGTCTGGCTGGATGCGGATGTGGAACTTCTGTGGAACCGTGTGAAACACAAAGACACGCGGCCGCTGTTGCGCACGGACAATCCGCGAAAAACGCTGGAAGAGATTTTTGATGCGCGGGTGCCGCTATACAGTCTGGCAGATTTGCCGGTGAAAGCGGAGGCCGGGTTGAGCATTGAAGAAATGGCAGATCGGGTGGCGCAGGCGTTGTTGGACGCGCGCCCTGATGTTTTGGCGGAGACATAAGCCGTGATGGAAACCGTACATGTGGGCCTTGAGGGCCGGGAATATGACATTCACATCGGGCCGGGTCTGCTGGCGCAGTCCGGTGCGCTGATTGGGCCAATGCTGGCGCGCAAGCAGGTCTGCGTGGTGACGGATGAAAACGTCGCGGCGCTGCATCTGGAGACGTTGCGCGACGGGCTGGCGGCGAATGGGATTGCCATGGAGGCGCTGGTGCTGCCGGCGGGCGAGAGTACCAAGAGCTGGGCTTATCTGGAGCAAACTGTTGAGTGGTTGCTGTCGCAACGTGTGGAGCGCAAGGACCTTGTGGTGGCGCTTGGCGGTGGGGTGATCGGAGATCTGACCGGGTTTGCAGCGGCCATTCTGCGCCGTGGCGTTGGGTTTGTGCAAATCCCGACCAGTCTGTTGGCGCAGGTGGACAGTTCGGTGGGCGGCAAGACCGGCATTAACAGTCCGTTGGGTAAGAACCTTGTCGGAGCCTTTCATCAGCCGCGACTGGTGCTGGCTGATATAGACGTGTTGGGCACTCTAACGCCGCGCGATTTCCTCGCCGGTTACGGCGAAGTGGTGAAATACGGCATGCTGGGCGACGCCAATTTCTTTGAGTGGTTGGAGGCGCAGGGGCCTGCGTTGGCCGCAGGGGATGAGGCGGCGCGTATTGCGGCGGTGAAGCGGTCTTGTGAGATGAAAGCCGAGATTGTGATGCGCGATGAGACCGAGCAGGGGGATCGCGCCTTGCTCAATCTCGGGCACACCTTCTGTCACGCGTTGGAAGCGGCCACGGGATATGGCGACCGCTTGTTGCATGGCGAAGGTGTGGCCGTGGGCTGCGCGCTGGCGTTTGAGTTGTCGATGCGTTTGGGGCTCTGCGCACAGGAGGCGCCAAGTCGGGTGCGGGAGCATTTGCGTGCCATGGGCATGAAGGTGGACCTCAAGGATATTGAGGGCGAGCTGCCAGATGCTGATGAGCTGCTGGAGCTGATGGGGCAGGATAAAAAGGTGGTCGATGGTCAGTTGCGCTTCATTTTGGCGCGCGGGATTGGCGAGGCCTTTGTGACCGCAGATGTGCCACGCGATGTGGTGCGCCAGCTGCTGCAAGAAGAACTGGCACGGCGGTAAGATTGCCGACAGTCGAAATGAAAAGCCGACCCTGAGGGTCGGCTTTTTTGTTATTTGGCGGCGATTTGCACGAGATTGGCAATCATGCGTGTGGCGCTGGCCATGTCTTGCACTGATACCCATTCCAGCGGTCCGTGGATTTCCATCATGCCGGTGTAGAGGTTCGGGCAGGGCACACCGAGTTCGGTGAGGCGTGAGCCGTCGGTGCCGCCGCGAATGGGCACGGAGTCCGGCTCAAAGCCTTCGGTGCGGATGGCCTCGCGCGCGAGGTTCACTGGCGTCATGTCGTTTTCGAGCCAGTAGCGCATATTGCGGTATTGCTTGCTGATCTCACAGGTCACTTTGGAGCCAGGGAAATCCGCTTCAGCCTTGGCGCAGGCGGCTTGCAGGCGGGTGGCCTGTGCCTCTAGGTCGTGCATTTCAAACGCGCGCAGGATGAAGCGCAGGGTGACTTCGCTGCTGCCGCCTTCCTGGGCGTAGACATGGGTGAAGCTTTCGCGGCCGGAGGTGGTTTCCGGGGTGGTGCCGGCTTCGTCGAGATCGGAGACAATCTGTGCTGCCACATGCAGGGCGTTGGTCATTTTGTCTTTGGCGTAGCCGGGGTGTGCAGAGGTGCCGGTGACGGTGACGACTGCACCGTCGGCAGAGAAGGTTTCAAACTCCATGGTGCCGCGCTTAGCACCGTCCAGTGTATAGGCGAAATCCACGCCAAAGTCGGCAGGGAGATCAGCGTGCACGCCTTTGCCAATTTCTTCATCCGGGGTGAAGGCGAGGCGGACTTTGCCGTGTTTCAGGCCCGGGGTGGTCAGCAGGTGCTCGGCCATGGTCATGATGATCGCCACGCCGGCTTTGTCGTCGGCGCCGAGCAAGGTGAGGCCGGAGGCGGTGATGATGTCTTCGCCTTCTTTGCCTTCGAGGTAGGCGGAGGTTGATGGGTTCAGAACCAGATCCGGGTTGTCCGGATAGGTGATGTCGCTGCCGTCCCAATTGGCAATCACGCGCGGTTTCACACCGGTGGCGTTGAACTGTGGCGCGGTGTCGACATGGGCGCAGAAGCCAATTGTGGGCGCAGTGTCGACGGTGGCCGGCACGGTGGCGAGGACCACGCCGTAGGAGGTCAGCTCCACGTCAGAGGCACCGATGCGTTCGAGTTCCGACACCAGATGGCGGGAGACGTCGAGCTGGATCTCGGTGGACGGGATGCTTGTGGAATGCTCATCGGACTGGCTGTCGATGGCGCAATAGGTGACCAGGCGGTCCTGCAAAGATTGGTTAAAAGAAGAGGTGTCCGACACGTAATGTCCTCACTGTTTGCTTGTTAAGCAAACCATAGTGTGGCGCGGCACGGTGTGTAAGGGGGGCGCATAAAAAAGGCTCCGGCGGAAGGTCGCCGGAGCCGGTAGGTCTACCAGAAGGGAGGCTTACTCGCCGATTTTGAAGCTTGGCAGAGCGGCGGCGGGTTGCACGACCACGCCTGTTTTAGTGTCTGCTGTGATGGCAGCTTTTAGCAAGGCGGTCCGCTCGGATTGCCCCGGTGCAAAGGCAGGCTCCGCGCCTGTGTCCAGCGCCTCAAGGGCGACCGTGTACCAGGCATTGGCCGCGTCGCCGTTGCCCATGACGCCAAAACCATGTTGCAAGTGGTGGGCAATCAACTCGGCATAGGGTTTTTGGCCGACACCCGTCATGACCAGTGCAGACCCCAGTGCCACATTCATGTCATCGCGCCGGTAGGCGGAGAACAGGCAAATCTTGGCTGTGTCGCTGAGTTGCTCCAGCGACATGTTGGCGTTCAGCACAAATGCCTGCACTTCGGAAATCAGTTGATTTGGCGTTGCGGTGTCGAGTTTGGCCACATAGGGCGCAAGCACAGGGCCAAAGCCGTCACATTGTTGATCAACCTGGGTCTGCGTAACCCCTTGAACGGACTGCACAATCTTCTCGCCAGTTGCCACCGCATAGGTGCGAGTCAAGCAGAACTGCTCGCTGAGGGTGAAGGCGGGGTCCGACATGCTGGAGACGGTGGTGAAGCCGCCGTTTGAGCTGGTGAGCAGTCCCACTTTGCCGCAGTAGCCGGTCAGAGATTGTTCCGGTGCTGCGGGTTTGGCGGTTTGGAACAGGGTGAGGCTGTTGAGGCCGGGGGAGTCCGGCTGTGTGGCCGACACGGGCGTTGTGACCGGTGCGGTGGGGGCGGGTGTGACGATGTCTGCCGGTGCGTTGGCCACATAGGTTTGCGGGGTGTCGTTCAGGCGACAGACTGCCTGATGACAGGAAAAGCTGGCCGGAGTGGCGTCATGGCTGAGGAAGTCGTTGCGGGCATAGCCGCTGGGGCTGGAGGCAAAGACCATGACGGTACAGTCCTTGGCGCCGCACCAGTAGTTGCTGCCGGAGACCGAGGTGTCGAGGATGTAGTCGGTTTTGCCATCGCCGTTGAGGTCTGCCAACTGGATAAAGCCGGAGCGTTGTAACAGCTGTTCGGCGCTGGGGTCCGAGCTTTCGGCAACTTCGTCGATGGCGGCGGAGACCTCTGTGGGCATGCCATTGTAGCTGTTGCCAGCATAGGAGCTGCCGCCGTGGGCCTCCTCATACCAGACGGTCAGCAGGCCGCGCACACCATGTTGATGGGTTTGCATGGCTTTGACCACCTGGGGGCCGCCAATTTGTGCGCGGTTGTAGGAGGTGATCAGGAAGTCACGCTCATACGCGCCCAATTTGCCAGTGGCAGGAAACCCAACATAGGTTTGATATTGGGCGACAGCGGCCCGGGATTTTTGCCCCATAACACCGTCCGGCGTGCCAGCCGGGAAACCGAAGTAGTTCAGCGCGGTTTGGGTTTCGCGGTTTTGGGCGCGGGCCACGGAGTAATTTTTGCTGGTGACCACACGTTTCTTTTTGTTCTGGTTGGCGCCAGAGACAATGGCGCCGCCAATGATCGCGCCGGCAATGGCCGCGCCAAGGTCACTGGCGAGAGCGGGGCCGGAGGTCGATGTGGCGACAAGTGCAGCGGCAAGGGTGGTCTTGATGGAACGGGTCAACATGCATCTCTCCCAAAAGTCGATTTGACCAAATGTCTGGTTTCGAATTCATGCCGAAGGACGTTCGAAATGGTCATCTCGTCAAAAAGAGATCATGAACTCGTCAATAGTACTAAAAGTTGTTCTGGCATGCTGGCGCATAACCGCATTTGGATCAAGTGGAGATGCGTGTGGCTGGCGCGGGGGCACCGGCATCGCCCAAAGAAAAAGGGCCGACGCAGGCCGGCCCTTTGTGCGATTTTGTTGTGTCTGCGACTTAGAACGGGATTTCGTCGTCCATGTCACGGCTTGGGGCTGGGCCGCCCTGGTTGCCGCCACCGCCGCCACCGAAGTTGCCGCCGCCGCCTTGGTCGTAACCGCCGCCGTAGCCGCCACCGCCTTGATCGTAGCCGCCGCCACCGCCACCAAAGCCGCCGCCGTCACCACCGCCGGAGCGGCCGTCGAGCATTGTCAGAACGCCGTCAAAGCCTTGCAACACCACCTCGGTGGAGTAGCGGTCTTGGCCGGATTGGTCCTGCCATTTGCGGGTTTGCAGCTTGCCTTCGACGTAGACTTTGGAGCCTTTGCGCAGGTACTGCTCGGCAATGCGTACGAGGCCTTCCTGGAAGATGGCCACGGAGTGCCATTCGGTTTTCTCGCGACGCTCGCCGGTGTTGCGATCTTTCCAGGTTTCAGAGGTGGCGATCCGCAGGTTGCAGACCTTGCCGCCATTCTGGAAGGAGCGCACCTCGGGGTCGCGCCCCAGGTTGCCAATAAGGATTACTTTGTTCACCGATCCGGCCATGCGCCTATGTCTCCCACGGATTCTGTCTCTCGATTTGGGGCACCATACACCACTGCGGGGGCGGAATGGGAAGCGGTTTCTTGTGGATAACCTGCGGTGAGAAAGACGCGGTGCGCGCGGGATTTTGCCAAGGGGGTGCTGTGGGCTGGAAAATTGCCTACAATTTGGTTAAGAAAGCCGCAAAAGCAGGGTGGAGCAGGCGCACATGGCGCGCAGGATTTTGGGACTGGTGATTGGATTGGCCTTGGTTGCTGGGCCGGTGGCGGCGCAGAGCCTGTCGACCAAATCCAATGCGCGGTTGTTTAAGAACCAGACAAAAGTGCTCGATGGACGTGCGTCTGAGCAGTATCGCAACTCTGTGCGGCTGAAACCCAAGCCGATTTACACGCCCTCCAAATGGGGCAACGGCAGCTATCAGGGCAAATACCGGGGGCCCTATCTGGCAATGGCGCAGGAAGCGGCGTTGCTCCATGGCGTGCCGGTGGATCTGTTCCTGAAGCTGGTGCAGCAGGAAAGCAATTGGAATGCAAAGGCCAAGTCCCACAAAGGGGCATTGGGTCTGGCGCAGTTGATGCCACAGACCGCGCGGTTGTTGCGGGTGGATCCGATGGACCCGCAGCAAAACCTCGAAGGCGGCGCGCGGTATTTGAAGCAGCAGTACCAGAAGTTTGGCAGTTGGCGGTTGGCCTTGGCGGCCTATAACGCCGGGCCGGGCGCGGTGGAAAAATATGGTGGCGTGCCGCCCTATACCGAGACCCGCAATTACGTGCGGGTGATCTGGGGCGGATAACGCTTCAGTCTTTCATGTCAATATCAGGTGCGGGCCTGCTTGCGGACCTGACTTGGTGCGGCACCGAAGTGTTGCTGGCAGAAGCGCGTGAAATAGGCGGCGCTGCCAAACCCTAGGGAATCAGCCACTCGATTGATCGGCAGGTCGCTGTCCAAAAGCAGGCTACGGGCGCGGTGCTGGGTCATCTGTGAGAGCATTTCTGCGGCGGTGAGGCCTGCCGCTTGGCGGCAGACGCGCGTCAGATGAGTCGGTGTGATGTCGAGCTGATCCGCGTACCAGGCCATTGGGTGGCCATTGGTGTACTCGGCAGCAAGGATGTCGCAGAACCGGCGCACAATGCGTTCCGACGCGCGGGTGGGCGGCGGCGGACCGGCTTCCTGAAGGTCGCGGCGCAGGGCGACGGAAAGCAGACGGGCGTGGGCGTTCAAGGCTTCGGCCATAAAAGGGCGCTGGTCGTGCAGCTCACGGCGCAGCGCGTCTAGGATGGCGGTGAACTCCGCCTGTTCGGTGCCGTCTTGCAGGCGCAGATGTTGCGCACGATCTGGCAGGGTGACACGGCCGTCGTCCGGGATCAGCATGGCGAGGCCCTGCACCTGAAGGCCAAGTTCAAACGCGAGCAGTTTGCCCGCAGGGACAAAGATCGCGTTGTGAGCGCCAAAGCCGCGTCGCAGACCATGCAGCAGAACCCGGCCCTGACCACGGGTGGTCCAGAGCAGGATGTGGTGCGTGCGCACGTGCAATTGTTCCAACAGCCAAGGCGCGCCTTTGGTCAGACCGGCAAGGGTTTCTACACGAATTTGCGGTAAAGGCTGATCGGGCACGATGGGCCGCAGCACAGGTTTCGGCTCAACTGGCGCGGTTGGCTTGCGCGCAGGTGCGGCCATACCTCCCATGCCCGGTTTGGTCATAAATGACGGGATATGTAAATTTTTATCGGCCATCTTGCAGCTGATTAAGCGCAGGATGTGCGATTCGAGCAAGTGGGGACTCCACGCCTTTTGTCACAAACTGGCGAAAACCCGCGCGCGTCAGAGACCTTCTGGCGTGTAGTGATGCCAGGTTTTCATTTTGGAGCGGAACCAAGTGCGTTGGCGTTTGGCAAACTGTCGCGTGGCGATTGTGGCCTGTTCGCGGGCGGTTTCCAGATCCATTTCGCCACGCAGATGTGCGATGAGTTCCGGCGCGCCAATGGCTTTGGCGGAGAGATGGGTTGGATCATAGGTGGCGAGATTGGCCTCAGCTTCTTCCAGCGCGCCTTGCTCGAGCATCAGGTCAAAGCGGCGGGCGATACGTTCGTTGAGCCAATCTTTGGGCACATCGAACACAATTGGCAGCGTGTCTGACAGCGGCAGAAGCGGTGGAGGCGTGTTGTCTTGCCAGTCCGCCAAAGGTGTGCCGGTTGAGGTGAGCACTTCCCAGGCGCGTTGCACGCGCATCGGGTTCTGGCGGTCAATGCGAGCAGCGGTTTTATCGTCGAGTTCCGCCAGCAGCGCTTCAAAGCCCTCTTTGGCAACGCGGGCGTTTGCCTCTTCGCGCAGCGTCGGTGGGGTGGCGGGGATCTCGGCCAAGCCTTGCGTCAGCGCGGTGAAATACAGCCCGGTGCCGCCAACAATGATCGGGCGCGGGCCGTCTTTCAAAAGCGGTGCGACGTCGCGCAGCCAATGGCCAACGGAGTAGTCCGCGTCATATGGAATGTGGCCATATAGAAGATGCGTCGCTGCGGCTTCGTCTTCTTCCGGTGGGCGGGCGGTGAGCACGCGCCAGTTGTCAAACACCTGAATCGCGTCGGCGTTGATGATGACGCCGCCGTGCTCCTGCGCAATCTGCAAAGCAAGGGCACTTTTGCCGCTGGCGGTGGGGCCTGCGATCAGAACCGGTTGATCCGGGGCGATGGGCGGCAGCTGTGACATGAGAGAGACCTGACTTTGCGCTTACTTTTGTCGGTTATCCCCAACTCTCGCATTGAACCTGCGCGCGTTTTCCGACATTTTGCGGCCAATCCTAAAACGATGCGCAGATGGAGTGCAACATGAGCGACGACACCGTCCCCGCCGACGCAACCTTTAACCGTGTGATGTTGAAGATTTCGGGGGAGGCGTTGATGGGAGATCAGGGCTATGGCCTGCATCCGCCCACAATTGAGCGTATCGCCAAGGAAGTGAAATCTGTCCACGACATGGGCGTCGAGATCTGCATGGTGATCGGCGGCGGCAATGTGTTCCGCGGCCTGTCCGGCGCGGCACAGGGGATGGAGCGCACCACGGCGGACTATATGGGTATGTTGGCGACCGTGATGAACGCGCTGGCGATGCAGAGCGCGTTGGAAGGTCTGGGCGTGTTCACCCGTGTGATCAGCGCGATCCGCATGGATGAAGTGGCTGAGCCGTATATTCGCCGCCGCGCGGTGCGCCACCTTGAGAAAAAGCGTGTGTGTATCTTTGCAGCTGGGACCGGCAACCCGTATTTCACCACCGATACCGCCGCGACCCTGCGCGCCAATGAGATGGCATGTGAGGCGATCTTCATGGGCAAAAACGGTGTCGATGGCATATACGACAAAGACCCGGCTGAGCATGACGACGCGGTGCGCTATGACGAGATTACCTATGACGAGGTGCTCGCGAAGCGTCTGCGGGTGATGGATGCAAGCGCGATTGCGCTGGCACGCGACAACAACCTGCCGCTGATTGTCTTCCCATTGGATGAGCCTGGTGGGTTCAAAGGCATTCTCGCCGGTAAGGGCACCTATACAAAGGTTGTCTGATCCCGTTATGGTGATCGCAACCGCGTGAGGCGGTGCCGTTTGGCGCGCAACATGTGAAAAAGACAAAAGAAAACAGACAGAAGAAGAGAGCAATCTCATGTCCGAAGAGTTTGAACTTGATACCGACGACCTGACCCGCCGTATGGATGGCGCGATGGGCGCGTTGAAAACCGAATTTGCCTCGCTGCGCACAGGCCGCGCCTCGGCGACGATGCTGGAGCCGGTGATGGTGGAGGCCTATGGCTCCAAGACACCGATCAACCAGGTGGGCACCGTGAACGTGCCTGAGCCGCGTATGGTAACCATCAACGTCTGGGACAAATCGCTGGTGAGCGCGGTTGAGAAGGCGATCATGAACTCCGGTCTGGGCATCAACCCACAGACCAACGGCACCATTGTGATGCTGCCGATTCCTGAGCTGAACGAAGAGCGCCGCACCGAGCTGGCCCGTGTGGCGGCTCAATATGCCGAGCACGCCCGTGTAGCGGTACGCAACGTGCGTCGTGACGGTATGGACACCATTAAGAAAGCCAAAGGCGACGGTATGTCTGAGGACGACCAGAAGCTTTGGGAAGCTGAAGTTCAGGAAATGACCGACAGCTATATCAAGCAGATCGATGGCGCGCTTGAGAACAAGCAATCCGAGATCATGCAGGTCTGATCAACATGGGTGACGAGATTCCCGCGACCGGCCCTCGGCATGTGGCCATTATTATGGATGGCAACGGCCGCTGGGCGCAGGCGCGCGGTCGCCCGCGGTTATTTGGGCATCACGCCGGGGCCAAGCGCGTCAAAGAGATTGTGCGCGCTTGCAAGCCTTTGGGCGTGGAGTATCTGACGATTTTTGGGTTCTCGACCGAGAACTGGAAACGTACCCAGGCGGAAGTGGCAGGCTTGATGAGCCTGTTCCGCCAGTACATTCGCAAAGAGGCTCGAGGGTTGAAGGCGGAAGGGGTGCGGGTGCGGTTTATCGGCGACCGTCCACGGTTGGACGAAAAGCTGCGCGCCCTGATGGACGAACTGGAAGAGCTTACCGCCGACAATGATGAGGTGAACCTCACCATTGCGTTGAACTACGGTGGGCGGGACGAGGTTGCCCGCGCGACCCAGCGGCTGGCGCAGGATGTGGCGGATGGCACGCTCAAGCCCGAGGATGTGGGCGAGGAGACTCTGCCAAAGTATCTGGATACCCATGTGTTGCCGGATCCGGACTTAGTCATTCGGACAAGTGGTGAGGCTCGGATTTCCAACTTCCTACTGTGGCAGTCGGCCTATGCCGAATATGAGTTTATCGACACCCTGTGGCCTGACTTCTCCAAAGAGGAATTTCGTAAGCTGGTAGACGCTTATGCAAAACGTGACCGTCGATTTGGCGCGGTGACAGTATGAGTGGCGCGGCGGGCAAGTGGGGCGATTTGCTGCCCCGAACCCTGTCAGCAGTGGTGTTGCTTGGCGTGGGCGGATTGGCGATCTGGCAAGGTGGATTTCTGTTTCACGAATTTGTCGTGATCATTTGTGGTGGCATGGTCTGGGAGTTGACCCGGATGCTGTCCGGTGGTGATCAAAAAGTGTCGCTGTCCATGGGCGCTTTGGCGGCTGTGGTGCTGGCACTGACCGACTTTGTGCCGGGGCAGGCGATCCTGCCAATGCTGCTGGCGGTGCCGCTGGCGGGCGCGGGGCAACTCAAGAAAGATCGTTCAATTTACGTCGCTTACGCGGCGGGGTTGATGTTGGCTTGCTATGGGCTGATCGTGCTGCGTGATGTGCGCGGGGCCTATTGGGTGCTATGGCTGGTGGCGGTAGTTGTGGCGACCGATGTCGCCGGCTACTTTGCCGGTCGGCTGATTGGCGGGCCGAAATTTTGGCCTAAGGTGAGCCCCAAGAAGACCTGGTCCGGCACCATGGCGGGATGGGTGGCTGCGGGCTGTGTTGGCATGGCCTTTGGCGGCACGCCGTTGATCATTCTGTCGGTGCTGACGGCCTTTGCCTCGCAGATGGGCGATGCCGCAGAAAGCGCGATCAAACGCCATACCGGCATCAAGGACAGTTCCAATCTGATCCCCGGTCACGGTGGCTTGCTGGATCGGTTTGATGCGATGTTGGGCGCGGCACTTCTGGTGCTGGTGCTTGGCGCGGTACTGGGGCTGCCAGCGACATGAGAAAAATCTCCATTTTTGGTGCGACCGGGTCGATTGGACAAAACACCATCGACCTGATCCGACGCGACCCTGAGAGCTACGATGTTGTGGCGCTGAGCGGGGGGCAGAACATTGCTCAGCTCGCTGCGGATGCGCGTGAGCTGAAGGCTGATGTTGCGGTCACTGCGGATGATACGCGACTTGAAGAGTTGCGCGCGGCCCTGGAGGGCAGCTGTGTTGAAGCGGCGGCTGGCGCGGCTGCGATCCGCGAGGCGGCGGCGCGGCCAGCGGATTGGGTGATGAGTGCCATTGTTGGTGCGGCGGGACTGGCACCGGGGCTGGTGGCGCTGGAGCAGGGCGCGACATTGGCGCTGGCCAACAAGGAATCGCTGGTCACGGCTGGGCAGTTGATCATGGGGACCGCTGCCAAACATAACGCGCGCATCCTGCCGGTGGACAGTGAACACTCGGCTGTGTTTCAGGGGTTGATCGGCGAAGATATGGCGTCGGTGGAGCGGATCATTATCACCGCCAGCGGTGGCGCGTTTCGGGATTGGTCGCTCGAAGATATGGCACGGGCCACGCCGGAACAGGCGAGCAGCCATCCCAATTGGAATATGGGTCAACGGATCACCGTGGACAGCGCCTCGATGTTCAACAAGGCTCTGGAGGTCATTGAGACCAAAGAGTTTTTTGGCTGTGCCCACGAACAGATCGAAGTGCTGGTGCACCCGGAATCTCTGGTGCATGCGCTGGTTGGCTTCAACGACGGTGCCTTGATGGCGCATGTGGGGCCGCCAGACATGCGCCATGCCATTGGCTTTGCGCTACATTGGCCGGAGCGCAAGACGCTGCCCGTGGAGCGGTTGGACCTTGCCAAGATTGGATCGCTGCATTTTCGCGAGCCGGATTTCCAACGTTATCCTGCGTTGCGCCTGGCGCATGAGGTCTTGGAACTGGGCGGTCATGCCGGGGCGATCTTCAACGCCGCAAAAGAGCGGGCGCTTGACGGGTTCCTCGCGCATCGCATCGGATTCTTGCAGATGGCGGAGGTTGTCGAAGAGGTTTTGGAACAGCTTTCTCCATCACATTGCCGCAAGAATGCCGAAATGACCCTTGATACGGTCGTGGAAACCGACCATTTGGCCCGCAAGACGGCGGATCAGGTCATGCAAAAATTGGCATAACGCCCCAACAAGAGGACGTGCATTTGGATATTTCATCGCTGATTTCGGGAATTGGCGGCGGCGGGTTGACCGTGCTGTGGTTTGTTGTGGCGCTGTCGATCATTGTCGCGATCCATGAATATGGACACTACATCGTCGGCCGCTGGAGCGGGATAGGCGCGGATGTGTTCAGCCTGGGCTTTGGGCCGGTGATCTATTCGCGCTACGACAAGCGTGGCACCAAATGGCAAATCGCGGCCATTCCGCTGGGCGGTTACGTGAAGTTCAAGGGCGACGCCAATGCCGCAAGCGGCAAAGACGGTGAAGCCATGTCGGAAATGACCGAAGAAGAGCGGCGCCACACCATGCACGGCGCTCCATTGTGGGCGCGGGCGGCGACGGTTCTGGCGGGGCCGGTGTTCAACTTCATCCTGTCGATCATCATTTTCACGGGCGTGATGATGTTCAACGGCCAGATTGGCAGCAAGCTGATTGTGGGCGAGATCTGGGATCTGCCGGATGCGCCCTATGAGTTACAGCAGGGCGATGTGGTGACTGCGATTGCCGGAGCCGAGATTCCGTCGTTTGATGATCCGGAAGCCTTTGATGCCTTTGCCAAGGCGATGCCAAAAGAGGCGGTGCTGACGTATACTGTGGAGCGCGGTGGCGAGACTTTGGACGTGTCGGGGCCGTATCTGAACCCACCATTGGTTCAATCTCTTGCTCCGCGTTCAGCGGCGATCAATGCCGGTCTTGAGGTGGGCGATGTGTTTACCGCTATCGACGGCGAGCCGATTGTGGCGTTTTCCCAGTTGAAAGAAGCGGTGGAAAGCGGCGAAGGGCGCACTCTGGTACTTACAGTTGATCGCGGTGGAGAGGTTGCTGAATATGATCTGACTCCGCGCCGTGTGGACGAGCCGCAGGACGGCGGCGGATTTGTGACCCATTGGCGTATTGGCATTGGCGGTGGGTTTGCCTTCATGCCTAGCACTGAAACACCACCGATTGGCCCAACTGTGTTGGCCGCGGTGGGGCAGACAGGGCGCATCATTGAAGGGTCAATAAGCGCGCTTTACCATATCGTTACCGGCGGCATCAGTTCGTGCAATCTTTCTGGCCCGGTTGGTATCGCACAAACGACCAGCGCGATGGCGGACCAGGGATTTATCAAATTCATTTGGACCGTTGCGGTGCTGTCCACCGCTATTGGCATGTTGAACCTATTCCCGATCCCGATGCTGGATGGCGGCCACCTTGTGTTCTACGCCTATGAGGCGGTGACCGGGAAGCCTCCGGCGGACGGCGTTCTGCGTATCTTGATGACGGCAGGCTTGGTGCTGGTGCTGAGCATGATGGTGTTTGGTCTGACCAACGATTTGTTCTGTCCGTAAACTGACAAAATGGGCGTGGGGTTTGTCCCGCGCCCAAATTTCGCCCAATTCCCCGGCTAAGGTTAGCAGGTAGGTAAGAATTGGGTTTGGAACTATGCACACAATCGAAGACGGATACCGCGCACTTGGCCTGTTGATTGATATCAATTGGGAGCGTTTGTTGTTTCCAACAGCAATCATCGCCGGGTTGTCACTTGGCGCCTATATCGGCACCATGATGCTGAACAGCGGCCTGCAGTAAGGCCAAACACACTGGCGGAGCCTTGCGCACTACATTGTGTGGTGTTGACAGGCCGAGCCGCTAGGGATGCTGATGCCACGCACGCCGATTCTCTGTGTTTCAAGGCCAATGCTGTTTTGACATCAGCCCTCAGACCCGATAGTCACAATCCAACTGGGATGTACTGCGGAGTTTGGGAATGACCAAACAATCGAGGGCTTTGGCGGTCGCCAAAGACGGGGGAGAGGTGCAGAATCGGCGCCTCTTAATGGCGTTTTTCTTCACAATTTTTGCGGTCTTGGTGGCGTTGCCGACACTTGGTCTCGCACAGACGTATAACTTCAGCTCCATTCGGGTTGAGGGCAATCAGCGGATCGAATCTGCGGCCGTGGCCAACTACGCGGCCATTCCGCGGGGCACGACTGTGACCGCTGGCCAGGTAAACGCAGCCTATCAGCGTGTGCTGGGCAGTGGCGTGTTTGAGGAAGTTGAACTTGTGCCAAGCGGCAGCACGCTGGTGATCAAGGTCAAAGAATACCCGACCATCAACCGCATCAGCTTTGAAGGCAACAAGCGTCTGAAAGACGAGGCGTTGGAGCAACTGGTTGAATCGCAGTCCCGTCGCGTTCTGAACCCAACCGTGGCCGAACGCGATGCGGCGCGGATCACACAAGCCTATTCCGAGCAAGGCCGTCTGGCCGCGCGCGTGAACACCCGTATCATCCGCCGTAGCGACAACCGTGCGGATCTGATTTTTGAAGTGTTCGAAGGTGGCGTGGTCGAGATCGAGCGCATTGGCTTTGTTGGCAACCGCAACTTCAGCGACAACCGTTTGCGCCGGGTTCTGGCCACAAAGCAGGCCGGTATCCTGCGGGCATTCTTCAAGCAAGACACCTTTGTGAATGACCGCATCGAGTTCGACAAACAGGTGCTGCGTGATTTCTACCTGTCCCGTGGCTATGTCGATTTCCGGACACTGAGCGTGAATGCCGAGCTGTCGCGTGAGCGGGATGGCTACTTCCTGACTTTTAACATCGAAGAAGGGCAGCAGTTCAAATTTGGCAATATCACCGCGACCAGTGAAATTGATGGCGTCAATGCACAAGAGTATCTGGACACGCTGCGTTTGAAGCCTGGCGTGGTGTACTCGCCGACCTTGGTGGAGAATTCGATTTCCCGGATGGAGCGCTTTGGTCTGAAACAGGGTCAGGACTTCTTGCGGGTGGACCCGCGCATTTCGCGCAACGACCGCGATTTGACGCTGGATGTGGAATTTGTTCTGACCAAAGGTCCAAAGATCTTTGTCGAACGCATCGATATCGAAGGCAACACAACCACTCTGGACAAGGTGATCCGGAACCAGTTCCGGATTGCGGAAGGGGACCCGTTCAATCCGCGTGAAATCCGCGAAAGTGCAGAGCGCATCCGTGCGCTTGGCTTCTTTACCGTGGCGGATGTGAATGCCCGTGAGGGTAGCACGCCAAGTCAGGTGATTGTGGATGTCGACGTGGAAGAGCAGCCAACTGGCTCTTTGGCCTTGGGTGGTACCTATTCGACCAATGACGGGCTTGGGCTTGTTGTGCGGTTCAACGAAGCCAACTTCCTGGGCCGCGGCCAGAGCTTTGGTCTGTCTTTCTCGACCTCATCGGACATCAAGGACTACAGCCTGTCGTTTGCTGAACCCGCCTTCCTAGGCCGTAACCTGACTGCAGGTTTTGGGTTCTTCTACAAAGAGTTCGAACCCGGTGAGGCCCGCTTTACCAACACTGTAGGTGAGTTCTCACCCTATCTTGGCTTTGAGATGGGAGAATTCTCCAACATGCAGCTGCGGTACAAGCTGGAGCGCTCCGGTCTTGAGGTGTCTGCTGACAATGCGATCCCAGGGTCCATCATCGACACCGAAGCGTCTCGTGGTGAAATTTGGAAGAGCTCGCTGGGGTATACTTACCGATATGACACCCGGAAGCGTGGGTTGGACCCGACGCGTGGATATCTGCTTGAGTTTGGTCAGGACTTCGGTGGCCTGGGAGGCGACTACACTTTTGTCTCGACAACAGCACGTGCAGTGGCAGAGGCCAAAGTCTGGCATGAAGAGGTGACCCTGCGTGCGACGTTGCAAGGTGGCGCATTGTATTCCCCCGACAGCGATAGTCGGATTGATGATCGTTATATTGTGACTAACCGCAATATTCGGGGTTTTGAGCCTTACGGTGTTGGTCCACGGGAGCGTGGCATTGATGCCAATGGCAACGAGTTTGATGATGCGCTTGGCGGCAAATACTATGCGTCCGCGCGGTTTGAGGCGGAGTTCCCGCTGGGCCTGCCGGAAGAGCTCGGCATCACCGGTGGTCTGTTCTATGACGTTGGCTCGCTTTGGGGCCTGGACAATACCAGCGGCCTTGGCACCATCTACTATGAAGACTTCTCCCTGCG
Organism: Shimia sp. MIT1388; assembly: GCF_047124445.1. Taxonomy (GTDB): domain Bacteria; phylum Pseudomonadota; class Alphaproteobacteria; order Rhodobacterales; family Rhodobacteraceae; genus Shimia. The sequence goes on from NZ_CP138921.1 coordinate 639,057, forward strand.
TCATGTGATTGGGGCGTCGATTTTCTGGACCACGCCAATTGGTCCGCTGCGCTTTAACTTTACCAAAGCGTTGCAGAAAGAAGAGTTCGACCGCGATCAGAGCTTTGACTTCACCATCAGTGCGCAGTTCTGATCTGATATGCTGCGGACCACACTTCGCATAACACTTCTGGCCGGGGCGCTATTGAGCGCCCCGTTTGCCTTTGCCCAGGAACGGGTGTTGCCGCAGTCTCCCGTTCTGACGGTGGACAGCGACATGATGTTCAGCCAGTCGCAGTTTGGTGTGCGCGTGGCGCATGAACTGGCGGCGGAGGAATCTGTGCTGTTGGCTGAAAACCGCCGCATTCAGGCGGAGCTGACCGCAGAAGAAAAGGCGCTTACCGATAAGCGTGGCGAGATGGATGCGGATGCGTTTCGTGCGATTGCAGCAGCGTTTGATGCGCGGGTGGTGCAAATTCGCAAGGAGCAGGATGCCAAGGCCGCCAACCTTGAGCAGCGCAGGCAGCGGGAGCAAGAGGCGTTTATCCGTGTTGCCAGCCCGATTTTGACGACGCTGATGCGTGATGCTGGCGCCAGTGTAATCCTGGAGCGGCGCGACGTTCTGCTTGGCGATCCGGCGGTGGATATCACGTCTTTTGCCATTGAAAGACTGAATGCGACCCAGGGCGCGGGACGTCCCAAAGATGCAGTGCCGGAAGACGAGTAACCTCGTACAAAGGCGGGCTTTTACCTGAAATCCTAAGCCATTGCCTGTGGGCGAGTGCTTGCTCCTTGGGGCGCAGGTTGTTAGGGCTATGGTCAAAGTCTTAGGCCGCATGAGGAGCAAAAAATGTCCGAAGATCTCAAAAGCGCAGATATCGAACTGATCCAACGGCTCATTCCGCATCGCTATCCCTTCCTGCTGGTCGACAAAGTGGTGGACATTGACGGCTATCAATCGGCCAAAGGCATCAAGATGGTCACCATGAACGAGCCGCATTTTCAGGGGCACTTCCCGAAAAAGCCGATCATGCCCGGCGTGACCATTGTAGAAGCCATGGCGCAGACCTCTGCCATCATGGTGGGCGTGGCGCTGGATTTGGCGGACAAAGACCTGCTGGTTTACTTCATGGGCATCGACAAATGTAAGTTCCGCCGCATGGTGGTGCCTGGCGATGTGCTCGAAATGAAAGTTGAGACCACGCGCGGGAAGCCCGGTGGCAAAGTCTGGAAATTTGCCGGCACTGCGACGGTTGACGGTGAGGTGGCTTGTGAAGTTGAATTCACCGCAATGATGGACCTGCCTAAGGAGTAAGGCTGATGGCAGTTTCTGCACAGGCAGAGGTGCATGCCTCAGCGGTGATTGAAGACGGTGCGGTAGTCTCAGACGGCTGCATCGTTGGCCCGTTTTGTGTGGTGGGACCTCAGGTCGTGCTACACAAAGGCGTGGAGCTGAAATCCCACGTGGTGGTTACCGGCGACACCGAGATTGGCGCGGACACGGTTGTGTTCAGCTTTGCCGTGATTGGTGAGGTGCCGCAGGATCTGAAGTTTGGCGGCGAGAAGACCAAGCTAATCATCGGCGCGCGCAACCGCATTCGTGAGCACGTGACCATGAACAGCGGCACCGAAGGCGGTGGCGGTGTCACCCGTGTCGGTGACGACGGTTTGTTTATGGCTGGCTGTCACATCGCGCATGATGCGCAGATTGGCAACAACGTGATTGTGGTGAACTCTGCCGCTGTGGCGGGGCACTGTGTCATTGAGGATGATGTGATCATCGGCGGGCTGTGCGGCATTCACCAATGGGTGCGCATCGGCCGGGGCGCCATCATTGGCGCGGTCAGTATGGTGACCAATGACGTGATCCCTTATGGTTTGGTGCAAGGGCCGCGCGGCGAGTTGGACGGGTTGAACCTTGTAGGCCTCAAGCGTCGTGGTGTGGCACGTTCGGACATCACAGCTTTGCGGGCCGCGTTTCAGATGCTGGCTCAGGGCGAAGGCGCGTTTCAGGCGCGTGCCAAGCGATTGGGTGAGGAAACCGACAGCGACTACGTGCAAGAGATTGTGGCCTTTATCATGGGCGACACGGACCGTTCCTTCCTGACACCGAGGTAATGAGATGAGCCGACTGGCGATTTTGTGCGGCGGCGGCAGTTTGCCAGTGGCGCTGGCTGCGGCGCACCCGGATGCGATGTGTGTTGTGTTTGAAGGTGTGGCGCATGACATGCCGTGCGAGGTTCACTCGCATCGGTTTGAGAAAATGGGTGGCTTGTTTGAGGCCTTGAAAGCCGGTGGTGTGACACGCTTGGTGATGGCAGGCGGTTTGGGCCGTCCGGCGCTGGACCCGGCTGAGTTTGACGCCGGGATGATGGTGATTGCGCCGCGCTTGCTGCCCGCGCTGCAAGGCGGCGACGATGCGATCCTGCGATTGATCATAGCAGTGTTTGAGGAGCAGGGCTTTGACGTTGTAGGCGCGCATGAGCTGCTTGAGGGGCTGACGGCGGAGGAAGGTCTGCTGGCTGGGCCGGAGCCGTCTGAGCAAGCTTTGCAAGATGCCAGTCGCGCTGCGGACATTTTGCTGGCGCTGTCGCCGTTGGATGTGGGGCAGGGCGCGGTTGTGGCGGCAGGACTTGCGTTGGGTATTGAGACTCTGCAAGGCACTGACGCAATGCTCCGGTTTGTTGCGGAGACCCCGGAGCATTTGCGGCGTGGCAAAGGCGTGTTTCTTAAGGCGCCCAAGCGGGGGCAGGACTTGCGTGTTGATATGCCCGCGATTGGGCCGGACACTGTGCGGGCCGCGGCCAAAGCGTGCGTGGAAGGTATTGTGGTCTCTGCTGGACGTGTGGTTGTGCTGGATCGGCCAAAGACTTTGGCTGCGCTGGAAGAGACTGGGCTGTTCCTACTATCACGGGTGATCTGATGAAGGTGTTTCTGGTCGCAGGCGAGTTGTCGGGCGACCGACTTGGCGGGGCGCTCATGGAAGGGCTGCGCCAATTGGTGCCGGATGTGGAGTTTGCCGGGGTTGGCGGTCCGTTGATGGCCGCGCAGGGACTTGAGAGCCTGTTTCCCATGGATGAGTTGAGCGTGATGGGTATTGCCGAGGTGCTGCCCAAATACCGACACTTGGTGAAACGCATGCATCAAACGGCGGAGGCTGCGCTGGACTGGCAGCCGGATGTGATGGTGACCATCGATAGCCCGGATTTCTGCCTGCGCGTGGCGCGGGAAGTGAAGGCCCAGAGCGACCTGCGCTGCGTACACTATGTGGCGCCGTCAGTTTGGGCTTGGCGACCCAAGCGGGCGGAGAAAATGGCCAAACATGTGGATCAGGTGCTGGCGCTACTGCCGTTTGAGCCGCCTTACATGGAGGCCGTTGGCCTGAGGTGCGATTTTGTTGGGCACCCGGTGGTGACGGAGCCTGTGGCCAGTGAGACCGAGGTTGCGGCGTTTCGCGAAAAACATGGCATTGGCGATGCGCCGTTGTTGCTGGCTCTGCCGGGTTCGCGGCGCGGAGAGGTTGGCCGATTAACCCCGACTTTCGGGGAAGTGGTTGCGCGGTTGCTGCGTCAGAAGCCCGACCTGAAGGTGGTTGTACCAGCGGCCGCCCCAGTGGCGGATCTTGTGAAAGAGCTGGTCGCAGATTGGAAAGTCGCGCCTATTGTGCTGGATCCCAATGAGATGGACCGCGAAACAGCGCAGGCAGAAAAGCGAGCGGCGTTTAAGGCAGCTGATGTTGCTTTGGCGGCGTCTGGCACGGTGTCGCTTGAGTTGGCGGCCAGCGACACGCCGATGGTCATTGGCTATGACATGAACTGGATCAGTTGGCAGATCATGAGCCGCATGGCGCTGATTGATACGGTGACGCTGGCCAATCTTGTGGCGGAAAGCCGGACGGTGCCGGAGTTTTTAGGGCCGGCGTTTCAAGCCGAAGAGATTGCACCTGCCATTCTGCGGGTTTTGGAAGATGCGACGGAGCAGCGTGAGGCGATGTCGCTGACAATGGAGCGACTGGGGCAGGGGCAGGAGTTCCCGGGACTGCGCGCGGCGCGGGCTGTGCTGGACGGGTTAAAAAAATGATAGATGAGCTAGGCATTGCGCTGTCAGCAGTGACAGCGCATTTGGCCACCAATCTAGACAACCTGGCGATCATGGTTGGCTTGATCCTGACCGTGGGACAACTGCGCACGCTCAGTGGCTATCTGATCGCGCAGGGTATTATGCTGGCTGCAGCGGTGTTTGTGTCTGCTGGGCTCGAAACCGGTTTGCCGCATCAGGTCGGCTACCTTGGGTTTATTCCTATTGGGTTGGGTGTCTATGCGTTGGTCGCGCGGTTCATGGGCAAAGAGAGTTCGGCTGCAGAGCAGGTGACCAAGTCGCATGTGCTGGCGATTATCGCGCTGTTTTTGAGCGTGTCTTTTGACAGCTTTGCGGTTTTTACGCCGTTGCTGGCAGATTCCGGGCCGAGCTACACGCTGCCGATCCTACTTGGCGCAGGGGCTTCTGCGGTTGGGTTGGCCTTTGGGGGCGCGGCATTGGCTGCAATGGCGCCAGCCAAGGTATCCCGGATCGAACGGCTGGAATGGCTGGCGCCCTATGTGATGATCGCGATTGGGCTTTATGTGCTGATCAACACTGGCACCGACATCACGTGATCGCGGCGCGGATTAATACCCGCGCCAGATCCAGCCGCCGCCGTAGATGCGGGAGCTGTCGTTGTCGTAAAACACGCAGGCCTGTCCTGGAGACACACCCTCTTCAGGGGTGAGCAGTTCCACCTCGGCCGTATCAGGCCCGGTGGGGCGAACAATGGCTTCGCGTGGCGGACGGGTTGACCGCACTTTCACCGCCATGTGCCATTCCTCACGGCTTTCAAATGGCACGTCGCCCAACCAGTTGATCTCGCGCACCGGCACGATGCGGGTCGACAGCATTTCCTTGGGACCAACGATGACCTGCTTTTTGTCCACGTCGAGTTTGACCACGTAAAGCGGCGTGCTTAGACCGCCGATACCGAGACCACGGCGTTGGCCAATGGTGTAGTGGATCACGCCGTTGTGGCTTCCAAGCACATTGCCGTCCGGGTCGACAATGTCGCCCGGCTCCGCCGCGCCGGGGCGTAGTTTTTCGATCACGCTGGCGTAGTCGCCGTTGGGCACAAAGCAGATGTCCTGACTGTCGGGTTTGTCCGCCACGGCAAGGCCGTACTCGGCGGCTAAGGCGCGGGTGGCGTCTTTGTTCGGCAGGTGGCCTAGAGGGAACCGCAGATAGTCGAGTTGCTCGGGTGTGGTGGAAAACAGGAAGTAGCTTTGATCGCGACGGGCATCTGCAGCCGAGTGCAGTTCTGCGCCGTTGTCACCCATTTTGCGCTGGATGTAATGGCCGGTGGCCATGCAGTCCGCATCCAGGTCCTTGGCCGTCTCCAAAAGGTCTTTGAACTTTACCCGCTCGTTGCACCGGATGCAGGGCACCGGGGTGGCGCCGCCCAGATAGCTGTCGGCAAATTCGTCAATCACCGCATCCTGGAAGATGTTTTCATAATCCAGCACGTAATGCGGGAAGCCTTTTTCCTCGGCCACGCGGCGGGCGTCGTGGATATCGATCCCAGCACAGCAGGCACCTTTCTTGGCCAGAGCCGCGCCATGGTCATAAAGCTGCAGGGTTACGCCGACCACATCGTAGCCTTCATCCGCCAGTTGGGCGGCGACCACGGAACTGTCGACGCCGCCGGACATGGCGACGACCACACGGGTCTCAGACGGTGGCTTGGCAAAACCGAGCGAATTAAGGGGCGTGTCGCCATCAAGCGGCATGGTGAGTCTCTCCGGGTCAGAAGTCCACGAGAATATAGGAAAATCTTAGATACTCTCAAGAGGCGCTTTAGGGCCTCGTTAAGTCCCTTAGGCGAATATTTCCTCACCAAGAGGATGAGCGAGATGTTTCTGAAAAAAGTGGAAGGCCCAAGATGCGTGACTCTGTCTGATGGACAGGTGATGACGCGTGCCGACTTGCCCCCAGCCAAGACCAAGCGATGGGTGGCATCCCGCAAAGCGGCCGTGGTGCGCGGCGTGGCTTATGGCCTGATTACCAAGCGGGAAGCCCTTGAAATGTATAGCCTAAGTGAAGATGAGTTTAATGAATGGGTGACCGCCGTGTCGACCCATGGCACCGAGGCGCTCAAAGCGACAGCCGTTCAAAAATATCGCTAATTGTGGCAATCTCTGTTAACCTTCCTAAATCGGTAACCAGTCGTTAACCTTTAATCGTTAAGGTTAACGACAGTAACCCTCCAATGTAAGGAAGCCGAACCAATGAGAGTGCTGCTGGTCGAAGACGATCCTACAACATCCAAAAGCATCGAAATGATGCTGACCCATGCCAACCTGAATGTCTATGCCACCGATCTGGGTGAAGAGGGCATCGATCTGGCGAAGCTTTACGATTACGACCTTATTTTGCTGGACCTGGGCCTGCCGGATATGACCGGTCACGAGGTTCTGCGTCAGCTGCGTACCTCACGTATCGACACCCCAATCCTGATCCTGTCGGGCGCTGATGACACCGAAAGCAAGCTGAAAGGCTTTGGCTACGGTGCCGACGATTACCTGACCAAACCGTTCCACCGCGAAGAGCTGGTGGCGCGGATTCATGCTATTATTCGTCGTTCCAAAGGTCACTCCCAGTCTGTTATTAAGACCGGCCAGATTAACGTGAACCTGGACGCGAAGACCGTTGAGGTGGAAGGCAAGCCTGTGCATCTGACCGGTAAAGAGTACCAGATGCTCGAACTGCTGTCCCTGCGTAAGGGCACCACGCTGACCAAAGAGATGTTCCTGAACCACCTCTATGGTGGCATGGACGAGCCGGAACTGAAAATCATCGACGTGTTTATCTGTAAGCTGCGCAAGAAGCTGTCAGAGGCGACTGGCGGTGAGAACTACATCGAGACCGTTTGGGGCCGTGGCTATGTGCTGCGCGATCCGGAACCGGCTGCTGGCTCTGACGATCAGGTGGCAATGCGCGCCTAAGGCGCTTTCGGCCTCTGGACCTTAACGGTTGTCGCCCCTATTGCTTGGGAGGGTAGAATAGGGAGGCGACCGTGGCCGAAGAGATTGCTGTCACAGATATGACTGTAGATCAGGCGCGCGAGGCCCTCGCGCGCCTGTCTGCGTTGCTGGGCCAGGCGAATCGCGACTACCATGGGGCGGATGCGCCGACGATTTCGGACGCGGAATACGACCGGCTCAAACGGCAGAACGCTGAGATCGAGGCGCGGTTTCCGGAGTTAAAACGGGAAGACAGTCCAACCGATCAGGTCGGGGCATCGCCATCTGAAGGCTTTGGCAAGATTGCCCATAAGGTAGCCATGTTGAGCCTTGGCAATGCCTTTGAAGATCAGGATGTGGCGGATTTCGATGAGCGTATTCGTAAGTATCTGGGTACGGGCAGCGGGCCACTTGCCTTTACCGCAGAGCCGAAGATTGATGGGCTAAGCCTCTCCATTCGATATGAAAATGGGGAGATGGTCTATGCGGCAACCCGCGGGGATGGCAGCACGGGCGAAGATGTGACCGCCAATGCGCGCACGATTGCAGATATTCCCCAGAGCATTGCTAACGCGCCAGCGGTTCTTGAGGTGCGTGGCGAGGTCTACATGAGCCACGCCGACTTCGAGGCGCTGAACGCCCGGATTTCGGAAGAAAACGAACGGCTTGAGGCGGCGGGCAAGAAACCAAAGACGGTGTTTGCCAACCCGCGCAACGCGGCTGCCGGAAGCTTGCGGCAGTTGGATGCGCAGATCACGCGGGAGCGGCCATTGAAGTTTTTTGCCTATGCCTGGGGGGAGCTTTCAGACCTTTTGGCGGACACGCAGATGGGTGCGATTTCTCGGTTGCATGACTTTGGGTTTGTGATCAATGACTTGACGAAAGTCTGTGATAGTCCCGAAGCATTGATTGCCCACTACAAGATGATCGAAGAGCGCCGTGCGACTCTGGGCTATGACATCGACGGTGTTGTTTACAAGGTCAACGATCTTGCGTTGCAGGAGCGGCTTGGCTTCCGCTCGACCACGCCGCGTTGGGCGATTGCGCATAAGTTCCCGGCGGAGCTGGCTTGGACCCGGTTGGAAGCGATCGACATTCAGGTGGGGCGCACGGGTGCGTTAAGTCCGGTCGCGCGTTTGGCGCCGGTCACCGTGGGCGGAGTTGTCGTCAGCAATGCGACTCTGCACAACGAAGATTATATTGCAGGACGGGACAGCAAGGGCGCAACCATTCGCGATGGCAAGGACATCCGAGAAGGGGATTGGGTACAGGTCTATCGCGCCGGGGATGTAATCCCGAAAGTGGCGGATGTGGACCTCAAGAAACGCCGGGATGATGCGGTGCCCTTTGCGTTTCCGAAACAGTGTCCGGTGTGTGGTTCTCCCGCCGTGCGTGAAGAAGGAGATGCGGTCCGTTACTGTACCGGTGGCTTGATTTGTGCGGCGCAAGCGGTTGAAAAATTGAAACATTTTGTGGCGCGTAAGGCGTTGGACATTGAGGGCCTGGGCACAAAACAGATTGAGATGTTTTACGAAGATCCTGATCTGCCAATCAAAACGCCTGCGGATATTTTTACCTTGGCCGCACGGGATGGCGCGAACCTGACCAAACTTGCGAACCGTAAAGGGTGGAAAGACAAGAGCGTGGCGAACCTCTTTGCCGCGATTGAGGACAAGCGCGAGATTGCCTTTGCACGGGTGTTGTTTGGTCTGGGTATTCGGCATGTGGGGGAAACGGCCGCCAAGGATTTGGCGCTGCATTATCTGACGTGGGAGGACATGACGGCGGCGGCGGAGAAGGCGCGGCCCGCGGCATTGGCTTGGCGGGCCGCGGATTTGGCAGAAGTTCAGGAGCGGGCAGCGGCGCAAGCTGAAGGGCGTCGCGCAAAGGTCAAGGAAAGCCGAGACGCGGCTATTGCAGCGCATGACGTGTCGGACGAGGCACAGGCGGCATGGGATGACTTGACTGGTATCGATGGCATTGGTGCCGCTGTTGGGCTTTCTCTAACAGATGCTTTTGCCAACGTGCGCGAGCGGGGAGAGATAGACCGACTGGTGGGGATGTTGACCGTTGTGTCGCCGGATGCGCCAACGCAAGACAGTCCGGTGGCGGGCAAGACGGTGGTCTTCACCGGCTCTCTGGAGAAGATGACGCGGGCCGAGGCCAAGGCCCGGGCGGAAAGCTTGGGCGCCAAAGTGTCCGGCTCTGTGAGCAAGAAGACCGACCTCTTGGTGGCGGGCCCAGGTGCGGGCAGCAAGGCCAAGAAGGCGGCGGATTTGGGCATTGAGACCATCGATGAAGATGGCTGGCTGGCACTGATCGAGGGGCTATGAGCGGACGTCCCGAGCTTCTGTTTCCGCTGTTTGCGGATGTGACAAAATTGGATGGTGTTGGGCCAAAAACGGCGCAGCACCTCGAACAGATTGATGTCACTAAGCCGCGTGACCTGTTGTTTTTGCTTCCCTATTCTGGAATTGATCGAGGGTTGAAGATCTCGGTGAATGAGGCGGAGCTGCCCGGCGTGGTCACCACGCAGGTGCTAGTTGGCGCACATCGTGCGCCGCGCAATCGCGGCGGGGCCTATCGGATCACAGTGCAAGACGCGCTGACGTCCTTTCAGATCGTTTTCTTTCACGCGCGTGGCGACTACCTGAAGAAAATCCTGCCGGAAGGGGCGCGGCGGGTGGTGTCCGGCAAAGTCGAGTTGTTTGACGGTGTCGCGCAGATGGTGCACCCGGAGTACGCTGTAGCGCCGGACGAAGCTGAGGAGATTCCGGCGTTTGAACCGGTCTATCCGCTGACCCATGGGGTGACGCAGAAAACCATGGTGAAAGCGGTGCGGTCGGCGTTGGATCGCGCACCGGAGATGGCCGAGTGGATTGACCCGTCGCAAAAAGACAAAGCGAAGTGGCCGAATTGGCGCGAGGCGATGGAGTTGGTGCATCGGCCGGAAGCTTTGGAACAGGTGTCGCCGAACCATCCTGCACGAGAACGGTTGGCCTATGATGAGTTTCTGGCGCATCAACTGACTTTGGCGCTGGCGCGGAGCCAGTTGCAACGCGCCAAAGGTGTGATTTCCGAGCAGACTGGTGTTTTGCAGGCCAAGGTGCGGGCCGCGTTGCCTTATAGTCCAACCGGCGCACAAGAGCGGGCGATTGAAGCGATCGCGCGGGATATGGCCACTGATCAACGTATGAACCGGCTTTTGCAAGGCGATGTGGGGGCGGGCAAAACCCTGGTGGCGTTTATGGCGCTTTTGGTGGCCGTAGAGGCTGGCGGGCAGGGCGTGATGATGGCCCCAACCGAGATTTTGGCGCGCCAACATATGGCGGGGCTGCAGCCTTTGGCGGAGAGCGCTGGGGTTGTGGTTGAGGTTCTGACGGGGCGCGACAAAGGTAAGGAGCGCCGTGCCAAGCTGGAGGCGCTGGCGCGCGGTGACATTCACATTCTGGTTGGGACACATGCGGTCTTCCAGGAAGATGTGCATTTTGCCGATCTGCGGCTGGCCATTATTGACGAGCAACATCGCTTTGGGGTGCGCCAGCGGCTGGAGCTGGGCAAAAAAGGCGAAGGCGCGGATGTTTTGGTGATGACGGCCACGCCAATCCCACGTTCGCTGGCGCTTGCACAATATGGCGACATGGATGTGTCCGTGCTGGACGAAAAGCCACCGGGGCGGCAGCCGATCACCACGGCGTTGGTTCCCACAGATCGGCTTGATGAGGTGGTGGAGAAGCTGCGCAAGGCGGTGGCCGAGGGCAAGCAGGCCTATTGGGTCTGTCCATTGGTCGAGGAAAGCGAGCGGGTGGATTACACGGCGGCGGATGCGCGGTTCAAAGCCCTGCGCAGCGCGCTTGGTGAAGGCGTGTGCGGGCTTGTGCACGGGCAGATGCCACCGGAAGAAAAAGACGCGGCCATGGCGGCATTTCAAGCTGGGGACACGCAGGTTTTGGTGGCCACCACAGTCATTGAGGTTGGCGTGGATGTGCCCAATGCGACCATCATGGTGATTGAGCGCGCAGAGGCCTTTGGCTTGGCCCAACTGCACCAGTTGCGCGGGCGCGTGGGACGCGGCTCACAAGCATCGACATGTTTGCTGATGTATCAGGCGCCGTTGTCAGAAGGTGGCGAAAAGCGACTTAAGACTCTGCGTGAAAGCGAAGACGGTTTTGTGATTGCGGAGACCGACTTGGAAATGCGCGGGGCGGGTGACTTGATTGGCACGGCCCAGTCGGGTCTGCCGCGGTTCCGGATCGCCGATGTGGAGACACAGGCGAGTCTGATGGCGGTGGCACAAACCGACGCCCGCAAGCTTTTGCATGATGATCCAACATTGGAAAGCGACCGCGGGCAGGCGGCGCGTGTTCTTTTGTGGCTGATGGAACAGGATCAGGCGATCCGTTTGATTTCAGTGGGTTAGGCTGCGTTCAATCTAAAAATTCTCCTAATGTTCTCAAATGTTCTCAAAAAGTTCTTTACTCGACTCGCGCAATGTGAGAACAAAGTGGCAACAAGACTGATGGGAAGGAGAACCACCATGATGCAGCAAATCAAATCCGTTGTGCGCAACTCTGGCGACACGCTTTTGCAGGATGCTGTGGGTGGTGTGGCTCTGGTGATCATGCTGGTGCTTGCGCTGCATGTCCCCGGTTTTGTGTGAACTTTGATGTGACTTTGTGTTTGTACCAGTGTGACGAGGTGAGTCTGATCTAATTCTGCCTGCGAAATTCGTGCCGGTCTGTCCGCGCATCTGTCCCCATTTGATGCGTCCTGACTGATACTGCCTGTTCATAGTCCTCTTGGGGGTCTGCCTCCCCCTAAGTCGGATGGCCCGGGTCCCACGCGAAAACCGCTTGCGCTTGCCGCCGCCTTCCATTGGGAAGTGCGGCGGTTTTTTTGTTCGGGCACTCGCAAACGAAAAGCCGCGCTGGAGCGGCGCGGCTTGCTGGAGTCTTAAGCCCTAATGGGGAGGGGCTACTTATTACGCGCAGTTGGCTTGTTCAGCTGCCTCAAAGGCCTCGGCTGTGGCATCCAGCGCCAGCATAATAGACGCATGACGGTTTTTGTAATCTCGAGCCGGGCGCAAGACTTCAAGCCCATCAAACGGCGCAGATGGGGTGGGGCCGTCCTCTTTCAGCATGGTTTTGAGCGCGTCACGGGCCGCTTCGATGCCTTCCCGGCTTTGCCCCAAGACGTTGGCACCGACAACAGAGGCGGCGGCCTGACCGAGAGCACATGCCTTTACATCCTGACCAAAACTGGCGATGCGGCCGTCTTCGAGCTTGAGGTCCACAGTCACCGTGCTGCCACAGAGCGGTGAGCGCTTTTTCACGGTGGCGTCGGGCGCCTCCAACCGGTCGGTGTGCGGGATGGCTGCTGCGAGTTGCAGGATCTGGCCAGAGTAGAGCTTGATCAGGTCGGTTTCGCCGGACATCGCGGTTTCCTTTTTTGCGCCTTTCCTAGATAGAGAGGAAAACCGCGGATGCAAAGGGGACGATGGTATGGGATTTGATCCTAAGGCGCTGAAATACAATGAGGCGGGGTTGATCCCGGCAATTGCGCAGGACAGTGAGAGTGGCGAAGTGCTGATGATGGCGTGGATGAACGCCGAGGCCGTAGCAAAGACGCTGGAGACCCGGAAGGTCACCTATTGGAGCCGGTCGCGGCAGTCGTTCTGGATCAAAGGTGAAACCTCGGGCCACGTTCAGAAGCTGGTCGATTTCCGCTATGACTGCGATCAGGACTGTATTTTGGTGCTTGTTGAGCAGACCGGCGCGGCCTGTCACACCAACCGACGCACGTGTTTTTACACGGCGGTTCGCGATGGCGAGACCGTGGAATTGATGAAGCCGATGGCGGACTAAAGCCCTACCATAGCGCGCATGTCGGCAGGTGTTGCGCCTTCTTCGCGGTATTTTGAAATGGCGCGTGCGTCGTCGCGTTTGGCGAGGCGCTTGCCATTTTCGTCGCGGATCAATTTGTGGTGATGATAGCGAGGTGTTGGTAAGCCAAGGAGGCTTTGCAGCACCACGTGGATTGCCGTGGCCTCAAACAGGTCGGCGCCGCGGATGATGTCCGAGACGCAGGTGGCCGCGTCATCCAAAACCACGGACAAGTGGTAGGAGGCCGCCATGTTGGGGCGGGCCAGGACGACGTCGCCCACAGTTGAGACCATTGCGTCGAGATCTAAGGCGTGCGTGCCTGCGTTGTCCGGGCCGCTTTCCTCAAAATGAGCCGGCAGGGCCTGCTCGCAGGCGGCGCGCATGTTGAGGCGGATGCATTTGGCGTCTGAATAGGCGTGCCCCGCATTGCGACAAGTTCCCGGATAAATGCGTCCGTCGGGGCCAAATTGCGGGACGCTTTCTTGCGGGGCACTTGCAGCGGCTTCGATGTCGCGGCGGGTGCAGGTGCAGGCGTAGGTGAGGCCCATCTCTGAAAGCTTGTGCAATGTTGCGTCGTAGTCTGCGAAGTGATCGGACTGGCGGCGGACGGGTGTTTCCCACGTGAGGCCCAGCCAGGCGAGATCATCGTAGATTTGTGCTTCCCAGTGATTGCGTGCGCGGGACTGATCGAGGTCGTCGATGCGCAAAAGAAACGTGCCACCCTCTGCCTGAGCCCTGTCGTGCGCCAGCATTGCCGAATAGGCATGTCCCAAATGCAAGGGGCCGGTTGGGGAAGGGGCAAAGCGGGTGATAAAAGTCACAGTTTCAGTCGCTTATCGAGAGGTCTTCACAAAATGAGCGGGTCCGATTGGCCCGCTCTTTTGACGTTATTGGAAGAGGGTTGCGCCGTCCAGTTAGGCTTGTGCGTCAACCCATGCTTGCCAATCTGCCTTGGCGCGGTCGGTGTAGGCTTTGTAGCGGTCTTTGCGACCACGTCGCCCACCCTTGAGGCCTTCAACCGGCTGGAACAGCCCAAAGTTCACGTTCATTGGCTGGAAGGTTTTGGCCTCTGCACCACCGGTGATGTGGTGGACCAAGGCGCCCATGGCGGTGTTGAGCGGCGCGGTCTCTTGTGCCTTGCCAAGGATTTCCGCAGCAGCCAAGCGACCTGCCAAAAGCCCCATGGCGGCGCTTTCGACATAGCCTTCGACGCCGGTGACCTGACCCGCAAAACGGATGTTTGGGCGGGACTTCAGGCGCATTTGCTCGTCCAGCAGCGTTGGCGAGTTAATGAAAGTGTTGCGGTGGATGCCGCCGAGGCGGGCGAAGCTGGCGCTCTCCAGGCCCGGGATCATTTTGAAGACCTCGGTCTGCGCGCCGTATTTCATTTTCGTCTGGAAACCGACGATGTTGTATAGCGTGCCCAGAGCGTTGTCGCGGCGCAGCTGTACCACGGCATAGGGCTTATCATCCGGTTTGTGCTCGTTGGTGAGCCCAACAGGCTTCATGGGGCCAAAACGCAAAGTTTCGCGGCCGCGATCAGCCATCACTTCGATTGGCAAGCAGCCATCAAAGTAACCTGCGGTTTCGCCTTCGTGAAACTCGGTTTTGTCCGCTGCCAAGAGCGCGTCGATGAAGGCCTCATATTGGTCCTTGGTCATCGGGCAGTTGAGGTAGGCTTTGCGCTCTTCCTCGGTGTCGCCCTTGTCGTAGCGCGATTGCAGCCAGGCCACATCCATGTTGATGCTATCGGCATAGACGATTGGGGCGATGGCATCAAAGAACGCCAGACGGTCGGCGCCGGTTTCTTCCTGGATGGCCGCGCCCAGGGCTGTGGAGGTCAGCGGGCCGGTGGCGATGATCCAGTGGCCGTCGCTGGGCAGTTCGGAAATCTCGCCGTATTCCACAGAGACATTGGGGTGGTCCATCAGGGCAGCAGTCACGGATTCCGCAAAGGGATCGCGGTCGACTGCAAGGGCACCGCCAGCGGGCAGGCGGTGTTTGTCGGCCATAGCCATGATCAACCCGTTGGCGGCGCGCATTTCCCAATGCAGCAGGCCAACTGCGTTCTGCTCGTCATCGTCAGAGCGGAAGCTGTTGGAACAGACCATCTCCGCCAGATGTCCGGTGCGATGCGCAAAGGTTTCGACCTTGGGCCGCATCTCGTGGATCACCACGTTCACGCCCATGTTTGCGGCCTGCCATGCGGCCTCAGAGCCGGCCATGCCGCCGCCCACGATATGCAATGTCTCTGTCATGGGGGCGGACATAGGGCAGGGATCGGCATTTGGGAAGGGGGAAGCCAAAAAAGTGGCGTGCGCCTCTCAGGTCAGAGGTAAGCAGTACAAAGCGACCTAAGAGGCGACACGCAACCCGCGGTCCTGCAAATGGCGGAACCGCTTAGCGAACTTGAGCCACAAAAAACGTGGGGTTCGGTTGGGCGTGTTGTGGCGAAGTCGATTAGGATTCGACACAGTTTTGTTGGAAAAACACCGTTTGGGGATTGGAAACCCGCTATTGGTCCCACTTGGGTGTTTGTTTGTTCAGAAAGGCCTCGATGCCGGCTTCGGTTTGGGCATAGAGCATGTTCTCGACCATGACGTTACCAGCATGTGCGTAGGCTTGATCGGTTGGCATTTGAAGCTGTTCATAGAAGGTCTGTTTGCCAATTTTCACGGCGGCGGAGAGTTTTTGCGCAATGGTCTCCGCGAGTTGTGTGGTTTCGGCTTGCAGGTCTTCATGTGGGACCACGCGATTGATGAGGCCGAGGGTTTCGGCGCGGGTGGCGTCGATGAACTCTCCGGTGGTCAGCATCTCAAACGCCTGTTTGCGTGGGATGTTGCGGGTCAGGGCCACCATGGGGGTGGAGCAAAACAGGCCGATGTTCACGCCGTTCACGCCAAAACGGGTGCCTTCGGCGGCCACGGCCATGTCGCAGGTTGCGACCAGTTGGCATCCAGCGGCAGTGGCAATGCCGTGCACTTGGGCGATCACAGGTTGGGGCAGTTTCTGAATGGTCTGCATCATCGTGGCGCAGCGGTTGAACAGATCCGCAAAATAAGCACGGCCGCCGTCCTCGGATTGCCGTCCCGCGGTCATTTGTTTGAGATCATGCCCGGCGCAGAAGGCTTTGCCGTTGCCGGACAGCGTGATGGCGCGGATGGAGCTGTCGTCCTTGAGGGCATCAAATTCTGTTTGTAGTGCCGCCAGCATCTCGTCTGAGAGGGCGTTGAGCCGTTCCGGCGCGTTCATGGTGAGATGTGCCACCGCATTTGTGTCGCGACGTTCCAAAAGTGTCATCTTGCTCTCCTCCCAAGTTGGCGCGAGGGTAGCGCGGGGAGAGACGGAGGAAAAGCATGCAAGCCGTGATGACAGCAGAAGAAATGGGCGCGTGGCTCGAGCAGGTGTTCCCGCAGGTCAAAGATGATTTTGTGGTCGAGCACATCGACGGGGTGAACACCGTGATGCGGATGATGGTGCAGGACCGGCATTTGCGCCCTGGAGGCACCGTGTCTGGTCCGTCGATGTTTGCGCTGGCGGATGTGTCGGCCTATGTGGCGACCATGGCCATCATTGGCAAAGAGGCACTGACCGTGACCACAAACTGCTCGCTGGATTTTATGCGCAAACCGGAAGCGGGCAAGGACCTGATCGCCAAAACACAGTTGCTGAAGTTGGGACGGACGCTGTCTGTGTCAAACGTGCTAATATACTCGGAAGGCTCGGAGGCGCCTGTTGCTCGGGCAAATATGACCTACGCGATCCCTCCTAAATGAGCTGGAAACGCTGGATTGCGACAGCCTTGCTTTTAGGTGTCGTAAGTCGGTTTGTTCCGTTTGGTGCGTCGGACGGATACGACCGGGATTCGGGCACGCCGGTCTGGGTTTTTGATCATGGGTATCATGCCGGTCTAATTCTTCCTCGGAGCGCCTTGGAAGAATATGGTTCACACCATGCTGACGTTTGGATGACCCAATTTCCCGATGCAGATTGGTTTGAGTTTGGTTGGGGCGACCGAGGGTTTTACTTTGAGGTGCCAACTTTTGAGGATGTGACCTTCGCCATTGGCGCTAAGGCACTTTTGTGGCCTTCGGAAACTGTCGTGCATGTGGCGACCGGAACGGGTTCGCCCTGGACGCGATTTATCCATTCACAGGGTGTCGAGATCCCCGTCACGGACGCGGCGCTGAGTGAATTGTTGGCGTTTGTCGAGGCCAGTGTCGTGTCAACTGGGCGGCTCGGTCCCGGTCTTTATGGTGTGAGTGCATTTTATGAGGGACGCGGGCAGTACCATCTGTTTCAGACCTGCAATAGCTGGGTGTCACAGGCACTGCGCGCCGCCGGAATAAAATCGGCGCCTGCGCCAGCGGTGTTGAGTTCGGGACTGATGTGGGACCTTATGCGGCGCTACTAGTTCCTCAGCGCACCGCCAAAAAAAGGGTCGGGACAAGCCCGACCCAGTGGAAGAGGCGTCTGACGGGGATCAGATCTGCCACATCTTTTTGCGCGCCTCGACGCGGGCGTCATGTAAAGTCAATCCAACATCTTCCAGCTGCGCCTTGCTCAGCCGTGCGAGCGCACGGCGGGTGCGGGTGCGCTTGTCCCATTCCGTGACCACAGCCGCAAACGACAGCGCTGCACGCGCAACAACTGGAAGCTGTGCATTTGCATTGTGGTTTGTCAGGATTTGCAGGTTTGTTGTGGTCATTGTCATGGTCGTCTCCAATATTGTATTGATACAATCCTCAAGTTTGTTACAAGGGTGATGTACCCCTGCTGTGACACAATTGCGAGGAAAACATTGTGATTGATACAATATGGCCCCCAAACTTTGACGGCTGTACCGATCCGAAATACATTGTATTGATACAATCGCTCCGGGGGGCGGTACGCAGTGGGCATCTGCCTGTTGGGGAAAAGCTTCCACCTGTGCGTGAGTTGGCTTGGCAGCTGGGCATCACGCCGGGCACGGTGGCGCGTGCGTATAAGCTGGCAGTGGAAGAGGGGCTGCTGGAGACTACAGTTGGGCGCGGCACGTTTGTGGCGGACGGGCGACCGGAAACCGTGTTGCCGCCGGAGCCGTTGATCTCTCTGTCGCAAACGGAAGACCTCGATATGCGGGCAGTTCGGGTGCCGGACGTGGGGCAGGACCGTGTTATTCGGGAAGCGATGGCGCGCGTCGCGGCGCAGGGCGACATGTCTTATTTGTCGTGTCCGACATCTGCCACAGATCTGCATGCGCGACAGGCCGTGGTGAACTGGATTGGGCCGGATGTGGCGGGACGGATCGCGGCGGAGGATGTTGTGCTGACGATGGGGGCTCAGAATGCGTCGGTGACAGCGCTACAGTGTTGTTTACATGGGGCGCATCCGGTGATTTTGACCGAAGCGGTGACCTTTCCCGGCGTGCGCCATGCCGGGCGTTTGCTGCGGGCAGAAGTGATTGGCGTTGAGATGGACGCGCACGGAATGCGGCCGGAAAAGTTGGAAGAGGCGTTGCGGCGCCACGGTGGGCAGGTGCTGGTGACCTCGGTGCAGGCGCACAGTCCGACGGCAATCAAAGTGCCGCTGGAGCGGCGGCAGGAGATTGCAACAATTGCGCGGCGCTATAATTTGCAGATCATCGAGGATGACTGCCACGCGTTGGGGCCGGCGGATACGCCGTCCTATCGGGCGCTTTGTCCGGATCGGGCCTGGTACATCGGCTCGCTGACCAAATCGGTCTCGGCTTCCTTGCGGTTTGGCTATCTGGTGGCGCCGGAAGGCAGTGCACAGACCGCGCGGCATGTGGCGCAGTCCATGTTCTACGGTTTGCCGCAGCCGATGCTCGACATCTGTGCCGACCTGATCCAGAGCAGACAGGCGGATGAAATCCGGCAGCGGGTGGAAAAGTTCATCAACAAGCGGGTTCAGTTGGCCGTCAACGTGCTGGGCAGTTGGGACATTCGCTGGCGGCCGTTTGTGCCGTTCATCTGGCTTAAACTGCCACATGGGTGGCGGGGCTCGACCTTTGTGCGCGCTTGTGATGCGGAAGGCATCCGGATCAAGTCGGCCGATGAGTATGTGCTGGCGGATGGGCGCGCGCCCAATGCGGTGCGTATTGCCCTGGCGCCTGAGGTGTCCGAGGCGGATTTGCAGGCGGCACTGGAAACCATGTCGGAAATGCTGTCCAAACCGCTGCAACACGCGCCTGCTTGATGGGGTAAAATAATACCTAAATTTCAAGCCATTGTTTTTGCTTGATTTATTTGGATTTTGTGCGCTTGACGTGGCAAAAGGGTGCTTTATAACCCGCCCATCGCATTTTGATGCGTCAGACTCCTGTCGCATCTGTCAACCAATCATGGAAGACCTAACATGAAAACCTTCTCTGCTACTCCGGCAGACATCGAGAAGAAATGGATCATCATCGACGCCGAAGGCGTGGTGCTGGGCCGTTTGGCATCGATCGTCGCCATGCGCCTGCGCGGCAAGCACAAGGCGTCCTTCACCCCGCACATGGACATGGGTGACAACGTCATCGTGATCAACGCGGACAAAATCCAGCTGACTGGTAAGAAGCGCGCTGACAAAACCTACTACTGGCACACTGGCCACCCAGGCGGCATCAAGTCCCGCACTGCGGAGCAGATCCTGGAAGGTGAGCACCCAGAGCGCGTGGTGACCAAAGCCGTTCAGCGCATGCTGCCAGGCAACCGCCTGTCCCGCAAGCAGATGACCAACCTGCGCGTTTACGCCGGTGCCGAGCACCCGCATGAAGCACAGGCCCCAGAAGTGCTGGACGTGAAGTCCATGAACAGCAAGAACACCCGGAGCTAATCCATGGCTGATCAAATCAACTCGCTTGAAGAGCTGAACGCCGTTGCCGGTGAAGAAGCTGTTGTAGTCGAAGCGGCTCCTCGTGAGCCAGTACGCGACGAACTGGGCCGCGCCTATGCGACCGGTAAACGTAAAGACGCTGTTGCCCGCGTATGGATCAAGCCGGGTTCCGGCAAGGTCATCGTGAACGGCAAAGACCAGGACAAGTACTTTGCACGTCCAGTTCTGCAGCTGATCCTGCGTCAGCCTTTCCAGGTTGCCGGCGTTGAAGGTGAATTCGACGTTTACGCCACCGTTAAAGGTGGTGGTCTGACCGGTCAGGCCGGTGCGGTAAAGCACGGTATCTCTAAAGCTCTGCAGCTTTATGAACCCTCCCTGCGTGGCGCGCTGAAAGCCGCAGGCTTCCTGACCCGCGACAGCCGCGTTGTGGAACGTAAGAAATACGGTAAGCGCAAAGCGCGTCGTTCGTTCCAGTTCTCCAAGCGTTAATTTCTGGATACCAGAATTTTCGGAAAGGCCGCTCTTTGGAAGCGGCCTTTTTGTTTGCGCGCGTTGCAGGTGAATTTCCGATTTTGACGATTTTTCAGACTGCGCAGTGCGGTGTCTTTCCGATACAACCGCGTCAGCCAAACCGCTGATCTGAAAGGAAAGACTGTGAGCAACGCACTTTGGACTTACCCCTGGGATGTCGCTGATATTGGACAGGAGGCGGTGTCGTCTGAGTTGCGTGAGCTGGGCTTTGACATGATCAGCTTGGCCACCGTCTATCACGCAGGGCGGTTCCTGCAGGTGCGCAGTCCGAAGCGACGGGCGTATTTCCCGGAAGATGGCACATTGTATTTCCGCCCCGATGCCAACATCTGGCAAGGCCAAGAGGTGCAGCCATTGGTGTCTTCGTTGGCACAGGAACAGGACGTGCTGCGGGGGATGATTGAGGCGCGGGACGCTGGCGGATTGGATGTGTCTTGCTGGACCGTGTGTTTGCATAACTCCGCGCTGGGTTTTGCGAACCCAGATCTGGTGACTCGCAATGCTTTTGGCGATGCAAATTCCTACAATCTCTGTCCGGCCAACCCGAAGGCCCAGGCTTATGTGGGCAATCTGGTGCGCGACATTTCCCAGAACTATCAGCCCAACCGGATCGAGTTGGAGAGCCCCAATTTCCTTGGGTTTGCCCATGAGTATCACCATGAGAAAGACATGGTTGGCCTGCCGCCGGAAGGGGACTTTCTGATGGCGCTGTGCTTCTGTGAGCATTGTCAGACGGCGGGGCAGGCCGCCGGTCTGGATATGCCGGCTCTGCAAGCGCGGGTGCGGGGGCTGATCGATCAGATGTGTACAGGGGAAACGCCAAAGCGGGTATGCCCTGATTTCCCGGAACGCGGGCTGGATGCCTTTGATTTCGATGCAGAATTGCGGGCCTATCTGGATTTGCGCTTTGCTCATGTGAATGCGGTTTTGAAACAGGCTAAGGACGACTGTGCGGCGACGTCCGAGTTGATGTTGATCGATGGTCAAGCCGGATGGCTTGGCGGTTGTGATCATGACGCGGCGGCGGATCTTGGACTAAAAGTGATGCTCTGCGCTTACGATATGGGGCCGGAAGCAGCGGAGGGGCTGATGTCTTATGCCTCCTGCTTGCCGCACGGTGCTGGCGGGCAGGTTGGGTTGCGGTTGGGCTATCCCGAGTTTTCCGGGCGGGAGGACTTTGCGCAGCGGATTGATTTGCTGCGTAAGAGCGGCGCGACCGGCGTGAATCTCTACAACTACGGTTTGGTGCCGAAGGCGCGGCTGGACTGGGTGCGCGGGCTTTTGTGAGGCCGCAATTTCTTCAAACTCAGATCAAAAGGCGTGCTGGTTGGCGCGCCTTTCGTGTTTAACGGTTTCTTTACAATTAACGATTGATTAACTTTGTTTCGCGACACTTTTGCGCGTAGGTGAATTGTTTTTTGGTTTTGGAGGGTCGCATGGCGCTGCCATCTGCCCGGACGGTGCGATTATGGGCTGTTTTGGCAATAATGCCGACAGCACTTTGGGCGGGATTGGCCCTGACACAGTCCAAGACTCAAACAGCTTTGGCTCACGGACCGCTTATCGCAGCGCACGATGGTGTTGCCTGTGTGGCGTGTCACAGCAAAACGCCCGGAACTGTGCGCCAGCAGGTTCAGGCGCAGGTGCGCTATGTGTTGGGAGTACGGGAAACGCCGGTGGATTTTGGCTATGCTGCCGTGCAATCGGATCAATGTCTGGCCTGTCATGCGCGGGCCAATGAGCGCCATCCGATATATCGGTTCCGCGAGCCTCGTTTTGCCGAGGCTGTCCAACATGTGGAGGCGCGCAGTTGTCTCGGGTGCCACACGGAGCACAGACCGGAGATTGTGACGGTGCAACCCACGCTGTGTCAGGCCTGTCACGACGATTTGGTGGTCAAAAACGATCCTGTGGACACGCCGCATGTCACGCTCGTGGCGCAGAAAAACTGGGACAGCTGTCTGGGGTGTCATGATTTTCACGGCAACCACGCCTTTAAAGCGCCAAGCAAGCTTGCTGAGGCGCTGCCAGCACAGGCGATTTGGGCCTACTTTGAGGGCGGCGCAGATCCATTTGGCAGTCCAAAACTCTATGAAGGGAAAGCGCCATGACCTTGCCGCGTATCTTTTTTGTCGGTGTTTTTGCCTGTCTCGGCATCTATCTGTTTGCCACCGCGCCAGCGCCTTTGCCGGATGGCGAGGCCGAGGTTGCGGGATGTCGTCACCCAGTCACCGCATTGTTTGACGGGGTGAATGCAATCAACGACGCGGCGCGCACGATTTACACCAAGCGCATTGTCGGTGGCGGTTTGGCGGCGGGCCTGAAATTTGGGGAAGAATGGCAAGAGCCGGGCGTAGAGCAAGGGCCGTTACCGGCGCTGTTCCTGCGGGCCACAGCGGCGCATATGGAGACGTTGCCGCCGCAAATGGGGCTGTATCTGGGTTCCGATGCACCAATCAACAAATCCAACCTGTTTGGCGAGGGACAGGTGGCGGCCTTTGAGGCGGTAAAGGCCACGCGCGCGCCGATTTATTCGCAGGATGCGCAAAGCGGGTTTGTGGCAATGTATCCGGACGTGGCGGGGGTGGCGCCCTGTGTGACTTGTCACAACGAGCATCCGGACACTCCCAAAAAGGACTGGAAACTCAATGATGTGATGGGAGCGACAACCTGGACCTACCCGAATGCGGAGGTGACGGCGGATCAGTATTTGGGGGTGCTGGATGCGATGTATATATCGGTGACGCACACCTACGAGAGTTATTTGGGCAAAGCCGCAATCTTTGACGTTCCGGTCGAGATTGGCGCGAACTGGCCCGGCGAAGGCGCACGGGTTTTGCCCGAGGCAGAAGTGTTTCTGGCGGAGGTGAAAACACAGGCGTCCCCGGCCGTGCTGGAAGCCATGATGCAGGAGCGGCGGCATCCTAATAGTGCTCCGCAGGACGCGCTGGCGGTGCAAGCGCTGCAGGCGGTTGAGGGAGGGCAAGTGCCATGCGGTTTTTAAGGGCCACTTGGCAGCGCACGCCTTACGTGCCGCTGATCCTGTTTGCAGTCGTGTTTGCTGGGGTGGTGTTGTCGTCTGAGGCGAAGTCCGTTTTGGCGCACCCTCTGACCGGATTTGCCCAACAGGTGATCACGGGCACGCTGCTGCTGGCATTGTTTGGCTATCAATGGGTGTTGTTTTTCAAACGGGTCACCAAGGACAATCGGGACGCGCGTAAGGTGCTGGGGCGCCATCGATGGGTGGGGGCGGCGGCGACATTGTTGTTTGCCCTGCACGCGGTCCGCTTTGGCCATGTGTGGATGAGCACGTTAAGCGTGGTGGTGTTTTTGATCGCCCTGACCGGCGTGCTCAATCGCGAGGTGCTGCGGTATCGCAGCAATGCGATCTATTTGATTTGGCTGGTCACGCACATTGGCCTGTCCGCCGCGCTGGTGCCCTTGGTGGCCGTGCACATCTGGGTGGCGCTGGCCTACCAGTGAGGCGTCTAGAGGTCGCCTTCACAATGCTGCTCACCTACCCAGCGGTATTTCGTTTTTCCGGATGTAGTTTCCAGTTTTCTCAGGCATATTTGATCCAATGTTCCAGCAGCCTTTGACATCCGCCTAGTCATAACCGTTGCCACCTCGCCATCTGGGAGGCGCACCGTCGCGTAGATACGGAGAGCAGAACTCTCGGTGCTGTGAGAGTAGAGGAAGAGAACCGGGCTCCAATGGTGGCCAGTGACGTACCGCTTTTCTGGTTTGTAAAATGCGACGAGTGCAATACTTGCGATTGCAAAAACCACTGCACAAGCCGCCAGCACACTAAATCTGTACCAAAGCAGAAAACACTTTTCGGCCCTGTGTTCATCGAGCCAGCGCTTTAATAGATCGAAAAGAAATTTGGGCATTTGCCTGGGCACTTAACGATCGCCCTCAATCAAACCCAGACCTCGCAAGTAAACGCCAATGCCGCTTTCAAGCAGGTCTTCGGGCGCAAAGGGGCTTTGGGTGCCGGGGGAGTTCCGAGCATAAAGCTCGACCACACCGTGGCTCATGGCCCAGATGTGGGCGGAGAACATGCTGGCGGGAGGGCGTTTTTCCGGCGGGATGTGTTTGGAAAGCTCAGCGGCGGCGTGTTCCATGACACCGCGTGCACGTGTGGCCACGGCAGCGAGTTCCGGCGTGCGGTTCACGGAAATGCCGCTCTCAAACATCGCGATGTAGTGGCCGGGGTATTTGCGGGCAAAGGCAAGGTAGGCGCGGCCGGTGGCCTCAAAGGAGGCGAGCGCGGAGGGTTGGCCTTTGTCAAAAGCGAACTGCATCAAATCGGCAAAGATTTCATAGCCTTGGCGGGCGGCTTCGGCGATGAGGTCTTCGCGGCCTTCAAAGTGCCGATAGACCGCAGCCGGGGTCACGCCAGCTGTTTTGGCGGCTTCCGACAAGGTAAAGCCGGTGGGGCCCTTGGCCTCAATCAGGCTCAAGGCGGCCTCAACCAAAGCCTGGCGTAGATTGCCGTGATGGTAGCCGCGTTTAGGCATTCCAGATGTCCGGTCCGCCGCAGATTTTGCTGTCGATTGCGCCAATGGCGTCGACGTCTTTGCGGTCATAGGGCAGGGCGTGCAGCACGGTGCGAAGGGCCGCAAGACGGGCGCGGCGTTTGTCATCAGAGCGGATGATGGTCCAGGGCGCGGCCTCGGAATGGGTGCGTTGCAAGGTTTCGCTGATCGCTGCCGTGTAGGCGTCCCAACGCTTTAGACCTTCGACGTCGATCCAGCTGAGTTTCCATTGTTTGAGTGGATCGGTTTCGCGGCTCAGGAAGCGGCGCAGCTGTTCGGCGCGGCCGACGTTGAGCCAGAATTTAAACAAGTAAATTCCGTCGTTTACGAGGGTTTCTTCGAGATTGGGCGCTTGGTGGAAGAAGCGTTCGCGTTCGTCTTGTTCGCAGAAGTCAAAGACCTTTTCGACCACGCCGCGATTGTACCAGCTGCGGTCATAAAGCACCAACTCGCCCCCGGATGGCAGGTGGTCAAAGTAGCGCTGGAAGTACCATTGGCTGCGCTCAGCGTCGGTGGGTTTGGACAGGGCAACAATGCGGGCACCGCGCGGGTTCAAGTTCTCGCGGAAGCGCTTGATGGTGCCGCCTTTACCGGCTGCATCTCGTCCTTCGAAAACACAGGCGATGCGGGCACCGCTTTCCTTCGCCCAATGCTGCATTTTCACCAGTTCGATTTGCAGTGCTTCGAGGTCGGCTTCGTAGGTTTTGCGCCCCAAACGGTCCTTGTGTGGATAGCTGTCAGACAGGATGTCGTTCTTGCCCGCGCTTTGAATGGCCGCGCGCACCTCGGCGGGGGCCTCGTTTTCAAAGTAGGCGCTGATCGCACCGTCAAAGGGCAAGTCCATGAAAGCTCTCCGTTTTCCCCAATATGGGGCGTCCTGCAGCTTAGTGCAATCGCGATGGCTGCGCGCCGGGGTCAGGCGCGCAGGTCGGTGATTTCATGGCCAATGCGGGACATGTCAAACGGCGTGGTCTGATAAATCTCGGAAATCCAGTTGCCGTAGAGCAGATGCGCATGGCTGCGCCAGCGGTTCTGCGGCGGGTTGGACGGATCATCATCCGGGTAGTAGTTGGAGGGCACATTGATCGGCGTGCCTTCGGAAACGTCCCGATCGTACTCCTGTTTCAGCGTGTCACTGTCGTATTCGAAGTGATTGAAAATAAACAGGTCTCTGGTTTTGGGGGCCTCGATCAGGCACGGGCCAACGTCCTCAGAGTGCAGCAGCGTGCGCAGCTCTGGGCGGGCGTCCACCTCGTCCTGTCGGATTTCTGTCCAGCGGCTTACCGGGATCACGCAATCATCGGAGAAACCGCGCAAAAACGGCGAGGAATGGGCCAGGTTCTGGTGGCGGAAGCAACCAAAAGCCTTGTGGTCCAAGATGTGTTTTTGCACGCCGTGGAAGTAGTTGATCATCGCCATACCACCCCAGCAGACGCCAAAGGTGGAGTGCACATGGGTGCGCGTCCAGTCGAAAACCTCGCAGAGCTCATCCCAATAGGTGACCTCTTCAAACGGCAGATGCTCAATCGGCGCACCGGTGATGATGAGGCCGTCAAACTTTTCACCAGACGCCTTAACCTCCTGGAATGGCCGGTAGAATTCCGCCATATGCTCCGCTGCCGTGTTGCGGGTTTTGTGCTCGGACATTCGAATGAGCGACAATTCCAGCTGCAACGGGGTGGCACCGATCAGACGGGCAAACTGGTTTTCCGTCTGAATTTTCTTCGGCATCAGGTTAAGAAGTCCGATACGCATCGGACGGATATCTTGACGGGAGGCCTGATCCTCGGCCATGACCATAACGCCTTCGTGCTTGAGCACGTCAAAGGCGGGAAGGTCGGCGGGGATCTTGATGGGCATGTCAGTCTCTTTGTCTGTCAGTGGGGTAAATAGGCGTGAGGGCCATAGTTAGGCGGGGATCGCGGGATGCTCAAGGGCTGTGGCGATCACGTCGACGAAATCAGCCGCCGTGGCAACCTGTGAGACCGCCTCGGCGGTCACTGTGACGCCCCAGCGGGACATCGCTTCATAGCGGGGCTGGCGGTGGGCAAGCGCGCGGGCATAGGTCCAGCGCACAAAGGCATCCGGGTCCACGGCACTCTCGTCCTGTCCTGCCTCAGCCAAATAGGCGTGCCAGCATTCCAGAAGGAATTCCGGCTGATAATACATAGGCTTAGGCGCCTTATCAAAACGGCGCACCAGTTCCTCGGTGTGGGCGTCCGAGCCCTTGATCCAGACCATGAGCGTGTTTTGCGACAGGGACGTCAGGATCGGATCTTTGGGATCGTCTGCGTCGACAACCTCGCAAATCGAGCCGCCGGTGTCGCAGACAAAGTGGTCATAGCCATAGAGATCATGGGCGCGGGAGATAAAGGGTTCCGTGTCCATCAAAGCATTCATTTCGGCGGTCCGGTGCTGACGTTGGCGCAGCATGTATTCTGCGAACGGCAGGCCGCCTTTGTCGGGGTTGCCGGGCTTGCCGAGGTAGGTGGAGAGGGGGGCGAGGTTGTTGAAGGTGATGTTGGAACCGATGTAGATGCTGTCGGTCATCAACAGTTCGCGCAAGAACGGGACCTTCATCGCCTCGCGTTTGGCGTTATCAGTGATGTGCTCGCCCATGTAGCGGGTGCCGATGCGGTAGTCGATGGAGTAGTGGAACCAATCGCCATTGTCTCGTAAAGTGTTGGAAATGTGGGTTTTCCCCAGTCCAGACATGCCAAAGAGCAGCACTTTTTTCTGCTCTGCGTCGCGCCAGTCTTGCGCCGATTTGTAGATCATGGCTGAGGCCCTTTTGCCGGTGTTGCCAGTTTGGTAGCGGGCCGCAGCAGGAGGGTCAAATGCTATTGGGAACGGGCGTGTTAACCTGCAAAATTCGTGTCGGTAATACGTCGGTATCACGACTGTTTTCCAACGGTGCAAAAATTGACGTGCACGTCATGGTAAATAGAGCGGGCGGTGCAACAGCAACACCCGCCTGAGCAGCCCTAACCCTTGCAGCCGGCGTCCGAAAGCTTGATGCCGGCAAAGCCGTGGCCGTCGAGCCAGCCTTTTTCATCCCAATCGCGGATGATGTCGCGGGTCTGATCGGGAGTGAAGCCATGTTTGGGCAGCATCTCTCCGGCTTCCACTGCTGTCATCTGACAGCCGTTGTCGCGGATCAGCTTGAGGAGTTTGTCGGAGGGTGCATTGGCGGCAAGCGCAGGCAGAGCGGTCAGGGACAGGGTGGCAGTGGTCAAAACACGCGCGAGAAAAGGCATCCAGGGCATCCTCAATAGGTTGAACAATTGAGGCAGAGTTTCAGTGCGAATTGACCGTTTGGTCAAGCGCGGCTTAGGGGGAGAAAAATGCCGCGCGCGTCATATCTGAGGCTGATGTGGTTAGGGGCTTTGCCCCTCAGGGAAGTCTGGCTTCCCTTCATCCCAGGATATTTGGGGTTAGAAGAAGCAGGGAGGCTTGGGGGCGGGGACGCAAAAAGGCGCGGTCCAGAGAGCCGCGCCTTTTGTGTCGTCTTAATGCAGGCCGTTCTGGTTAGACCAGGCGGCTGTTTTCCTTGGCGGCACGGACAAAGTCGCGGAACAGCGGATGGGGGTCAAACGGCTTGGACTTGAGTTCCGGGTGGAACTGCACGCCGATGAACCATGGGTGGTCTTCCCATTCAACGATCTCTGGCAGGCGGCCGTCCGGGCTCATGCCGGAGAAGCGCAGGCCGCAGGCTTCGAGTTGCTCGCGGTACTTGATGTCGACCTCATAGCGGTGACGGTGGCGTTCCTCGATAGACGCAGAGCCATAAACCTCGGCCACTTTGGAGCCTTCGGTCAACGCGGCATCATATGCGCCCAGACGCATGGTGCCCCCCTTGGCGTCGGTGGCCTTTCGGGTGACCTTGGCGTTGCCCTGCACCCATTCTTTGAGGTGGTAGACCACAGGTTCAAAGCGGGTTTTGCCAGCTTCGTGGTCAAATTCTTCGGAACCCGCGTCGGCGATGCCAGCTTTGTTGCGCGCCGCTTCGATGACGGCCATTTGCATGCCAAGGCAGATGCCGAGGTAGGG
This sequence comes from Shimia sp. MIT1388, assembly GCF_047124445.1. Lineage (GTDB taxonomy): Bacteria > Pseudomonadota > Alphaproteobacteria > Rhodobacterales > Rhodobacteraceae > Shimia. Next base: position 667,905 of record NZ_CP138921.1, read on the forward strand.
CACTTTGTGTTCGCGGGCAAACTGCGCCGCTTTGATCTTGCCTTCGGTGCCGCGCTCGCCAAAGCCGCCGGGCACCAGAATGGCGTCGTAACCTTCCAGATGCGGGGCGGCGTCGCCTTTGTCAAAGACCTCAGCGTCGACCCAGCTGACATTGACTTTTACCCGGTTGGCCATACCGCCGTGGGTCAGCGCCTCTTTGATGGATTTATACGCGTCTTCCAGTTGGGTGTATTTGCCCACAATGGCGACGTTGATCTTGCCGTCGGTGTTGTGGATGCGGTCGTTCACATCTTCCCAGACAGTTAGGTCAGGACGTGGGGCCGGCGCGATGCCAAAGGCGTCCAACACAGCCTGGTCAAGACCTTCGCGGTGATAAGCCAGCGGGGCCTCGTAGATCGATTTCAGATCGTAGGCGGCCACCACGTGCTCTTTGCGCACGTTACAGAACAGGGCGATCTTCTGGCGCTCTTTTTCCGGGATGGGCTGCTCGGAGCGGCAGACCAGAACGTCGGGCGCAATACCAATCGATTGCAGCTCTTTCACGGAGTGCTGGGTCGGCTTGGTCTTAAGCTCACCGGAGGCGGCCAGATAAGGCAGCAGCGTCAGGTGCATGAAGATACACTCGCCACGCGGTTTGTCGTGGCTGAACTGACGGATGGCTTCAAAGAACGGCAGGCCTTCGATGTCGCCGACGGTGCCGCCGATTTCACAGAGCATGAAGTCGACCTCATCGTCGCCCACATGCAGGAAGTCTTTGATCTCGTTGGTGACGTGGGGGACCACCTGAATGGTTTTGCCGAGGTAGTCTCCGCGGCGTTCTTTTTCCAGCACGTTGGAATAGACGCGGCCGGAGGAGACGGAATCGGTCATCCGCGCAGGCACGCCGGTGAAGCGTTCGTAGTGGCCGAGGTCGAGGTCGGTTTCCGCGCCATCATCGGTGACAAACACTTCGCCATGTTCAAACGGCGACATGGTGCCGGGATCCACGTTCAGGTAAGGATCCAGTTTGCGCAGACGCACGGTGTAGCCCCGTGCTTGCAGCAGCGCCCCCAACGCCGCAGACGCCAGACCTTTGCCCAGCGAAGAAACAACCCCACCCGTAATGAAAATGTAGCGCGCCATGTGCGTGGCATCCCCCGTGATTGTCGACCCTCAGGTCGGACGATTGTCGATGTAGCAGCGCCCAAGTCAGTGCAGATTCGCCTGCAAAATTGACCCAGCATCACGGGACTTAAGTCATATAGGATTCGCAGCAAAAAGGCAACCGGACCGCAAGATGCTGTTGCGGTTGGCTGATAGGCCTCAAGCTGTGGTGGATGCCCGATGGGGCAAAAAATCAGGCGGCTCCGAGGAACCGCCAGACCTTGTTCAGAGTGCGCGACGTTTAGTCGGCGCGTGGCACCAATGGCGCGTTGTCGCCCTCAGAAGGCGGCAGCAGCGAGTCGCCTGCGCCTGGCAGGGTTGGTGCGGTTTCTTCCGCGGCGGGCGCGGAGGTGCCCAGACGGTCAAACACCGAGCTGGAAGAAGAGTTGTTGGCTGCGATCACGGTCAGGGCGATCGAGGTACAGATGAACGCGCCAGCGAGGATCCAGGTCACGCGGGTCAGCGCGGTGGCTGCTGCGCGGCCGGATACGGCACCGCCGCCGCCGCCCATGCCAAGGCCGCCGCCTTCGGAACGTTGCATCAAAACGACGCCAATCAGCGCCAGAGCCAGAAGAAGGTGAATGATGAGGACAACGTTTTCCATTGGGACCTGTAAAAGCGAGCGTTCGGAGTTCTAGCGGCGTATGTAGGCAAGTTTGCCGCGAGGGGCAAGGTGGATTTGCGGGAGTTTGTCCGCAAGTGGGTTCTGGCCGTGCCGGAAGGGGAGAGAAGGGCAGATGGGGGAGGGCGGAAGATATGAAATGCCCGACGGCATCCAACAGACACCGCCGGGCAGGGATGTACAACGGGTAGGTGCTAAAAAGGCTTTGGCTAAATGCCACCACTCACGGGGCGGTTTGACTTTTTTCACGGCAAACGAGTCGAGGCATGTGCAAGATGGCACATGAGGCCGGAAAAGCACGCTTCATTTGTTAAGTTGTTTTTCGGTGTCGTGTGTTTTTCTGCGGTGGTGTTAATACCGCCGCCCTCCAAGGGGCGGGTTTTCCAATCAGCAAGAGACGGTTTGCGTCATGGACATCGATCATACCCTGATTTCCGAGATCTATCGGTCGGCTTCGCTGGAGCCGGCTTTTGTGCCGGCGCTGGCGCGGTTTGCCAGCCGGTATGAGGCGGCCGGCTCGTCACTCCTGATCAATGATGTGGTCGAGCCGGTTGTGTCTCGGATCCATTTCAGCCCGCTCGACATCGCTGAAAAGGTTGCGGAATTTATGCGGCTGTTTGGACAGGATGAGCAAAAAGTTGTGCGCAAGGTGGGCGCGATGAACGAACGCTTTCTGTTTATGTCGGAGGCGGACGCCCTGGAGCTAGGCGATGACATCAGCGCGGGAACAGCCTGGTCACGCGAGCACATGGGGTTGGACAAACGCTATGCGGCGCGGCTGTCGGTAACGCCGCTGTGGTTTGATTCCATCACGTTGAATTATGCGGTGAACCACCCGGGGATCAGTGCCTGGGCCAAAAAGGACGCGCCGGTGTATATGCAGCATTTTGCGGCTGCTTTGGACATGATGCGGCCGTTTCGACTGTTGCAGGCGCGGTTCAAGGCGGTGAGCGCGGCGCTGGACCGGATGACTTTAGGGGTTGCGGTGGTGGCCCGCGACGGCACCGTGGTGCACCATAATCGGCGGTTTGGCGATCTGGTGGATCAGCGGGACGGAGTTGCGCTGGATGCGTCGCGGCAGTTGCGGTTTTTTGGCGCCGCAAGACAGCAGGGCAGCCGGTTGATGACGCAGCTGCAGTCCTTTGCTGGCGGGGACAGGCGTGGCGCGGATCGGGCGCATTTTGTTTTTGAACGACCCAGTGGACGGATGGCTTATGTGGCGTCGCTGTGCCCGTTGGCGGAATTGATGGATGATGATCCCGCAACGGCGGAGATGGCGGTTCTGGTGATCAAGGATGTGAGTCTAGGGGACCCTATCGAGGTTGACGGGCTGGCGTCGATATTTGCGCTGACGGAGGCGGAGGCCGAGGTGAGCCGGTTGTTGGTCAATGGCGCGTCGGTGAAGGACATTGCTGCGCAACGTGACGTGAGTGTGGGCAGCACGCGAAATCAGATTTCTTCGGTGCTGGAGAAGACAGCCTCCAAGTCACAAACCCATTTGATCCGGACGGCCATGAAAGTTGACCTTCCGGTAGAGCCGGTGCCTGAGGTGCCGGACGAGGACTCCTAGAACTGCGCGCTCTCTGGACAGAAGTGGGTGCCGGTGGCAGGGTGCGGCCATGCCTCATGATCATGACCACCCGCATTCACACCTGCCATCGGACCCCGCGCTTCGGGTCAAGGCATTGGAAACTCTATTGACCGACAAAGGCTTGGTTGATCCAGCCGCCTTGGACGCCATCATCGATCTCTACCAAAACAAAATTGGCCCGCAGAATGGCGCGCAAGTGGTGGCGAAGATGTGGTGCGATCCGGACTTTCACCGTCAGATGATCGAAGACCCGATGCCCACGCTTCAGGAGATGGGGCTCTATGGGCGGCAGGGGGAGCACATGGTGTTTGTCGAGAACACCGACGCGGTCCACAACATGGTCGTCTGCACACTGTGCAGTTGTTACCCGTGGCCTTTGCTGGGCATTCCGCCGGGCTGGTACAAATCGGACGCCTATCGGGCGCGGGCGGTGCGTGAGCCGCGCGCCGTGTTGGCGGAGTTTGGTGTGAGTTTGCCGGCGCGCAAAAAAGTGCGGGTCTGGGACAGCACGGCGGAAGTGCGCTATCTGGTGGTGCCTCAGCGGCCTGCGGGGACAGAGGGCATGTCCGAGGAAGACTTGGCGGCACTGGTCACACGTGACAGCATGATTGGCACCGCCTTAGCACAGGAGCCGGGCGCATGAGCCGTATTCACGACATGGGCGGACGTCTGGGCACCGGGGCTGTGGACCCGCGGGATGGCTATGACTTTGGCGAGGCCAAGGACTGGCACAAGCGTGCCTTGGCGCTGAATGTGGCCTGCGGCTTTCTGGGACAGTGGAATATCGATGCCTCGCGCCATGCGCGCGAGCTGCTGGACCCGCAGGATTACACGGCATTCAGCTACTACGAAAAATGGATGGGCGGCCTCGCGGATCTGATGGTGGATCGCGGTGTTGTGACAGTGGAGGAATTGGCCAGCGGGCAGGCGGCGGGGGTATCACCGGTCTCCGAGCGGGCGGCCAAACCCGAAACAGTTGAGGCGGTGCTGATGAATGGGAGTCCCTATACGCGGGAGGCAGCGGCGCCGGTGTTTGAGGTGGGGGCAAAGGTGACGACCCGTCGCCCCGCGCGCAATGTGGCGGTGCCGGGCGGACATACGCGGTTGCCAGCTTATGCGGCGGGCGCTGTTGGCGAGGTTGTATTGCAGCATGGTGCGCATGTGTTTCCCGACAGCAATGCGCATTTTCAGGGGGAGGCTGCCGAGCGGCTTTATGCGGTGCGCTTTACGGCGCAGGAATTGTGGGGCGCAGAGGCGGACCCGCGGGACGAGGTCGTGCTGGACCTGTGGGAGAGCTATCTGGAGCCGGTGGCGTGATCTGGTGCGGAGACAAGCCGGAACCGGCGTTTTCGGAGCCGTGGCACGCGCAGGTCTTTGCGATCACGGTGGCGCTCAACGAAGCGGGCCATTTTGAATGGTCGGCTTGGGCGGAGCGCTTTGGCGCAACCTTGAAAGCCCACGGGCTGGCTAAGGAATTGGATGGCGGCGAAGATTATTTCAACGCGTGGTTGGAGACGCTGGAAGGGTTTCTGGCGGAGACCGGCATGGCCGAGACGGGCACGCTTCAGCAGTTAAAAACGGCGTGGACAGAGGCTTATCTCTCCACGCCGCATGGTCAGCCAGTTAATTTGGTAGGCGCCAGTTAATTTGGTAGGCTAGGTTTAGCGCGAGGCGCCAAAAGAGCCGACATGGGTGCCGTCGGAGCCGTATAGGGCAAAGGTTGCGCCGATTTCATCCGCGTTTGGGCCATAGAAGCTGCCCGTTGCGGTGCCCACATTGGACGACGACGTCAGGTAGCCTTGGAAATCGGAACCGTCAACAATTCCAAAGCCTGAGAAATTCAGGGACTCGTTGTGGCGGCTGCCTTTGACGCCGAACAAATCTGTCGTGATTGTATCTGAACTATTGATTGACATTGTAACGAAGTCGGTGGTGGAGACATTTACGTCGAACTCTGTTGCGTAAAGTGATCCGTCGTTGAGGTCCGCGACGCCGACACCCTTGCCGCGGTACGTGGCTGAACCGCTGCTTGGCATCTCGGCCCGATTGGTCGTAGCGCCAAAGGTTCCGGCACCAATAGAACCCGAGGTGTTGCTGTCTGCATCAATCCACGCGCCATAGCTCAGGTGGTCCAGTCCGGCGGAATCGGGATTTGAGAAATAGGCGAGAGAGCGGTCGGATAGGCTGGTCAGTACCGCGAGGTGTTCCGAGACTTCGACGGTTCCGTCATTGCGTGTGTCAATATTGAAGCTGGAGTTGCCAGCCTTAACCTGTGTTGCGACCTGTTCACCGTTCTCGAAGGTGGCTGTCAGCGTGCTGTCCTTGGCTTCGCTTGGTGAGCCAGCGTCAATGTCACCGGTGGAATCGTCTCGAGTAAATGAAGCCGTATGCGCGGTGCCTTGTAGCACAATATCACCATTTTCAGGCCGGTCTGCCATGCTGGTAAAGGGGACAGCTGACGTCGACCCACCGCCGCAAGCGGCCAATGTCGACAGAAGAAGCGCTGCTGTGGCAAGTTTTTTTGGCTGAGAAAGCATAGTGATTCCGAAGGTTAGTAAAAATTCGGATCACCCTTAACGTGTGTCCTTGCCAAGTGCACGAATGGTTTAATCTTTGGTTAACCAGCAGGGGGCTGTGGGGGGGGGCGTAGGGTTAGCTCGATTGTCCACCGGATCGGAGTACAACGCGTGCACCGGTGTCTGGGTGGTTAAAGGGGGCAGGCCGCCGATCGGATCAGCGTGAGGCGCCAAAGGCCCCGATGTGGGTTGTGTCGCCCGCTTCCAGCATGAAGGTGCCGCCAAATTCTTCGGCACCGGAGCCAAAGAACTGTCCGTCAGCGGTGCCGGCCAGGTCGGCAGAGGTGATATCGGCCGTGACCCGGGAGCCGGAAATCGTGCCCGTGCCGGAGAAATTCAGGTCGTCCACGTAAACCGATTCATCATTGTGGGTCTGGTTGGCGATTAAGGTGTTTGAGCTCTCAATTCGGACGGTTCTGAAGTCGGATGTGGACATGGTGATGTCGAAATCGGTGACGTTGATTCCGCCAAGTTCTTGATCGTAGTAACCAAAGCCTTTGCCGCGGTAGGTCGCTTCGCCACTGACGGGCATGGCAGCCTCCGGGGTGTTCGCGCCGTAAGCCCCCACGCCGACCGTTGCACCTGTGTCGGTCCCGTCGGCCATCCATCTGCCGTAGCTCATGTGGTCCATACCAAGCGCGCTTGGGCGCACAAACCGCGCGGCGGCTTCATTGGGACCGCCCCACATAATCTGGCCCCAATAGGAGTCCTCCGTGGAAAACTCGTCACCTTGCCGCGTGTCGATGGCAAACCCTCGATCCCCCGCCGCCAGATGCGTGGCGACTGGCTGGCCGTTTTCGTAGGTGATCACCATCGTGCCGTCGATGGCAGCGCTGCCTGGACCCATGTACTCGTCATATTCGCTGATTGAGCCGTTATAGAGCCCCTGGGCCGGCTCCCGGCGGATACGTGCAATGCGCGCTTGGCCCTGTAGCGCGACCGCGCCGTCTTCGGGCAGCTCGGTGCGGCTGGTAAAGGCGTCGGCTTCGGGCAGGACGATGGATGTTGGGGGCGGGGGCGCGCTGCTGCAGGCAGACAAAACGATCAGGACAAGCGGGGCAATGGGCGCGCGCAGGAAAGGTGAGGGCATACAGGAACCAATAATCAAAAGAATATCAGCACAACCTTAGTGCGTCCTTTGGATAAGTAAATTGCTTTGTAGGTTAAGCGGTGTGGCGCCGGGAAGGTGGTCTACGCCTCGACGTCGTCCACATCCACCTGGCCGGTCAACATGCGGCGCACGATGGACCAGCCAAGGCCGATGCCCAAAACAATGGAGAGTGCCAGAATGGCGAGCCAGATGTTTACGGCGCCATTGTCGAGGCTTAGCATGTTGTAATCGTGTAAAACCCAGGCGACGGCTGCGAGCACGGCGAGGACCACGGTCATGCCGAAGGCGCCAATGGAACGCAGGGTGGCGCGCAGGTAGATGACGTAGCCGATCAACAGCAGCAGGCCCAGAAGTACCGTCAGGGGCAGTTCTTCGACGTAGTTGGCGCGGGCCCAGACGACATAGTTATAGTCGGTTGGGTTGTAGGTTGCTGCCAAAAGCAGAAAGGCGATCAGCCAACGTAACAAGAGCCCCATCTCTGTCCCCTCAGATGTCTTGCCTGTCTTTTTCGGCAATCCTCGCGCAAAAAGGCGGGTTCTGTCCAGCCTGCGACAGCTTTTGTGGTTTCCCAAGCCAAACAACATGGCTACAAGGGCGCGGGTTTGAACTCTCTGCAAAGGACCGGATATGGCCAATGTTGTTGTTGTAGGCGCTCAGTGGGGCGACGAAGGGAAAGGCAAGATCGTTGACTGGCTCAGCGAACGTGCCGATGTCATCGCGCGTTTCCAAGGTGGGCATAACGCTGGCCATACGCTGGTGATCGACAGCAAGGTATACAAGCTGCACGCGCTGCCGTCCGGCGTTGTGCGCGGTGGCAAACTGTCCGTGATCGGCAATGGCGTTGTGCTGGACCCGTGGCACCTGGTGAAAGAGATTGCGACCGTGCGCGAGCAGGGCGTGGATATTTCGCCTGAGACGCTGATGATTGCGGAAAACACGCCGCTGATCATGCCATTCCACGGCGAGCTGGACCGCGCGCGTGAGGAAGCCGCCTCAAAAGGCACCAAGATTGGCACCACCGGTCGTGGCATTGGTCCGGCTTATGAAGACAAAGTGGGCCGCCGGGCGATCCGTGTGGCTGACCTGGCGGATGAGGCGACTCTGGAAGCGCGCGTGGACCGTGCGTTGCAGCACCACGATCCGCTGCGCAAAGGTCTGGGCGTCGAGCCGATTGATCGCGATGCGTTGATTGTGCAGCTCAAAGAGATTGCCAAAGAGATTCTGCCCTATGCGGCGCCGGTTTGGAAAGTGCTGAACGAGAAGCGCAAAGCCGGTAAGCGGATCCTGTTTGAAGGCGCGCAGGGCGCGTTGTTGGACATCGATTTTGGCACCTATCCGTTTGTGACGTCGTCGAACGTGATTGCCGGTCAGGCAGCAACGGGTGTGGGTATTGGTCCGGGCTCCATCGATTATGTGCTGGGCATTGTGAAAGCCTACACCACGCGTGTGGGCGAAGGCCCGTTCCCAACCGAGTTGCTGGATGCGGATGGCAACCCGGATGCGGATGGCGAGCGTCTTGGAACCCGTGGCCATGAGTTTGGCACCACCACCGGCCGTCAGCGTCGTTGTGGCTGGTTTGATGCCGCTCTGGTGCGCCAGACCTGCGCGACCTCCGGCATCAAAGGCATCTGCCTGACCAAGCTGGACGTGCTGGACGGTTTTGAGAAGCTGAAGATTTGCGTGGGCTATGAGCTGGACGGCGAAACGTTGGATTACCTGCCAACGGCAGCAGATCAGCAGGCGCGGTGTAAGCCGATCTATGAAGAGATTGATGGCTGGTCCGAGACCACCGAAGGTGCACGCAGCTGGAACGATCTGCCAGCCAATGCGGTGAAATACGTGAAACGCGTGGAAGAGCTGATCGAGTGCCCTGTGGCGCTGTTGTCGACCAGCCCGGAGCGCGAAGATACCATTCTGGTCACCGATCCATTTGCCGATTGATCGCGTAAGCCTCTGAAAGGAGACTGACATGGCATTGAGTTACAAAGGCCGTCGCCGCGTGGCGCTTCTGGTGCTGGTGGTGGGCCTGCCGATCTACATTCTGGTGGCCTCTGTGCTGGCAACCACCATTGCACCGGACTCGGTGTTGGTGACGTTGTTGCTGTATGTCGGTTTGGGGATTGTGTGGATCTTGCCGTTTAAGTCGGTGTTCAAAGGCATCGGGCAAGAAGACCCGAATGCCACTCCACGACGGTTCGACGACGATCCCTAAAGCGGATTTGCAGAAAGATAGCAGGCGGCGGCACTTTGGTGTCGCCGTTTTGCGTTTTTGAGGGTGTGCGGATGTGGAGACTTGCGGCGTCGCGTCGCGCGCGGGAGAGTTGGGCATGGCTGAGTTGATCCCACGTGCGTCTTATTCTTATCGGGATGATCCCGCTGTGCCACCGTTTGAGGACAGCGGACCGGTGGCGGTGATGGACGGCGATTGTGCTCTGTGCAGTTTTGGGGCGCGGACGATTGCGCGGTTTGATCGGGATGAGGTGTTTCGGATCTGTCCGGGTCAGACCGAATTGGGCACGGCTTTGTTGGCACATTACGGGCTAAAGCCTGATGATCCGGAAAGCTGGTTGTTGATTGTCGACGGGCAGGCCTATGGCTCGCTTGAGGCGATTATCCGTGTTGGACAAGCGGTTGGCGGTGTTGGGCATGGGCTGCAGGTGTTGCGGATTTTGCCGCGCGGGGTGCAGGATTGGATCTACCGCCGGATTGCGCGCAATCGGTATGCGATGTTTGGCAAAGGGGATATGTGCGCCTTGCCGGATGAACGGTTGCGCAAACGGTTGCTGCAAAAATGAAAAGCCCGATCGGATGATCGGGCTTTTGCTTTGCAATTTTTGGTGCTTTTAACCGGCTTTGCTGTCCACCGGCTTGAAGTTGATCGAGGCGTTGGCGGTGAACCGGCCACCGGCCACTTTGTCGATCTTCTTGTCGCGCAGCAGCTGACCAAAGGCGCGCAGGCCTTCTTCGCGGGTGAACTGTGGAATGTTCACTTCGCGTGACATGCGCATCAGCATCGGGCGCGAGAAACGCTCCAGACCTTCAACAAAGGTCAGATACGCCGCAGCGGCTTCGGTGCTTTCCGGCAGCTGGGTTGCGCCCATGCTGGCGGCGTAGTCAGCAAACCCGCTCAACGTTGTGCCTTTGGCGCTGACCGGGGCAGCGGACTTCGCAACTTCGTCGCGGTCCAGTTGGTCAGAAGACACCCGGCGCGGACGAACAGGGACGCGGCGGGGGGCTTTTTGCGCGGTTTCAGGCGCAGGCTGAGCGGGTTGTTCGGGTTTGGCTTCGGCAGTGGCGTCTACACGCTGGGCCGCAACCAGTTTCAGGGGCGCAGGGGCCGCTTTGGTCGATTTGGCCTCAGTGGATTTGCCACCAGGCACGGAGCGCACCACGGAGGCAAGATCTCCACGATACGCGACCGTATCGTCTTTCTTCTTGGCGTCGGTGCCGGCGCGTTTTTCGGCGCGGGTGGCAGCGACAGCGGCGCGCAGATGCGCGATGGCGCTGCGGCGGCCTTTGCCCTGTGGCTCTTCCATTTCGCTGTTGGCCTTGGCCATCAGGCGCGACAGATCCGGCTCTGGCGCAGGCTGGCGGGCCTCGGCAGGCTTGGGTGCTTCTGGCTCCGCAGGCGTGTCGAGCACAACCGGCGCTTCGGCCTGGGGGGCTGGGGCGTCTGCTTTTGGCGCGGCCTCGGCCACATCAGATTGCTTCAGCTCCGCTTCCACCTGGGCCAGTTCGGCCAGCAGGTCAGCTTCGTCTTCCGGCGTCAGGCTGGTAGGCTTGGGGGCCTCGGGAGCAGGGGTTGCTTCGGCGGCGTCTTCGTTTTCTGGGTCTGCTTCCAGACGGCCAGAGGCCACGGCGTCCTCAAAATCCGCCTTTTTCATACGCACCACACGGGCGCGCAGCGGACGGACTTTTGGCTTCACCACTTCCGGCGCAGGCTCGGCGGCCACCTCTTCGATTTCTTCCGCCTTGGCTTCGACCACTTCGGCGTCTTCCACCGCGGCAGGGGCCTCAACGATCTCTTCCACCAGCTCTGCAGCGGCTTCGATCTCGGCGTCGTCTTCCAGGTTCACCGGGGTGAGGTCCATTGGCGCGAGGTCTTCGTCAAAGATGTTGGCTTCTTCGGTGGCGGCGACGGTGGTCAGCTCTGGCTGATCGTCTTCGGCGTCCACCGCTTCGGCTTCTGGCTCGGCTTCAACGCGGGCCACCACGGCGCGGATGCGCTCCAGCTTGGCGGCGATGGAGTTTTCTTCATACTCCGGTGCGTCGTCGGCGTCTTCCCAGTCGGCGGCTTCGGAGATATCCTCGGCAACCTCTTCCACCACATCTTCGGCAAACGGGTCAGCGCTGTCCTCAACCGGTGCGTCGAGCACCAGCAGGTCGGCGTTGTCATTCTCATCGTCGGTTTGCAGCTGATCGTCAGACAGGGCGTCGACAGCGGACACCGCGGCAGAGATGCCGGCCAGATCCACTTCAGGCGCGTCTTCCGCAACCTCTTCTGCGGCCTCAACAGGTGCTTCTTCAGCCACAACCTCTTCGGCCACGGCGTCTTCCGTAACTTCTTCCGCTGCTTCGGCAATAGGTGCCGCTTCGGGCTCAGGCAGGCTGTCTTCGGCAATGGCGGCCATCACGCTGTCGGCGATGGAGTCCTCTTCGGAGGCAGCTTCTTCAGCGGCGTCAACTTCGGCGGTTTCAGCAACCGGTTCGTCTGCGGCTTCTTCAGCTTCGGCAACCTCAACTGGTTCTGCTTCGACCTCGACGGAAGCGTCTTCCGTTGGAGCCTCTTCAACCACAACCTCTTCGGCGGCGACTTCTACAGTTTCCGCGACAACAGGAGCCTCTTCGATCACGTCTTCCGCAACCGGGGCTTCCTCGGCAGTTTCAACCACGTCCGCAACAGCAGCTTCAACCGGGGTGTCTTCCACAACCGGCGCGGCAGCCTCTTCCGCAGCCTCTTCGACCACAGGGGCCGCAACAGGTGCGGCTGGCGCTGGAGCCGGTTGCGGCGCGGGCTCAGCCACGGCTTCGGGCTGCGCCGTTGGGGCGGCTTCAGCCACGGGCTGTGGTTCTGCGTCGGGTGTCGGCTCACCGGCGCTCAAAACAATGGCGCCATGATCCAACCGCGCACTGACGCGGCGGGCGATTTCTTTTTCTGCGATGCGGGCAAGCATCTCGGCATCTGGGGTCGGGGGCTCGGCACCGAAATACCGGTCGTCCGCGGCCAGATCCCTGAAATACTCAGCGATTGCCTTCATTGTATCAAACGACTCCTCAAACCCTTCTAGGGTGCAGGAGAATGTCCCGTAAGACACCGTGAGCACTTTGTTATTGGTAACCATCTTCTGCGGGTCCTTTGCACTACTCGCCGATCAAACTACCACCAAAGGAAAGTCGAAACGTGACCGATTCTGTGGAAGACAGCGTATCATTTCTGGGCCAAATTGTGGCGAAACGCTTTTGAGAGGGGCGGAGCGGGGTGAAATGACGGCTATTGTTCACAGTTTGGAACCAATCACGCTGGTTGGTGCGGGATCGTTGAGCGATTCCGATATAGAGGACTCATTGGCTTTGGCCCCGACATTGGTGGCGGCGGATGGCGGCGCGGCGCATTGTCTGGCGGCGGAGCACATGCCGGAGGCGGTGATCGGGGACATGGACAGTCTCGATATGGTGCAGGCAGCGGGCATTCCCTGGGAGCGGCTGCATGAAATCACCGAGCAGGACAGCACCGATTTTGACAAAGCGCTGCGACACATAGAATCGCCGCTGGTGGTCGCAGTGGGCTTCACCGGCGCGCGGATGGATCACGAACTGGCCGCGTATAATGTGCTGATGCGGCGGGCGGACCGGCGTTGTGTGCTGGTGGGTGAAACAGATGTGCTCTGCGTTGCGCCGCCGAAGCTGACGCTGGACGTGCCGGTGGGGACACGGGTCTCGCTGTTCCCGATGCGGGCCGTGACGGGGCGCTCTGAGGGGTTGAAGTGGCCGATTGACGACATTGCATTTGCGCCAGATGGCCTGATTGGCACGTCCAATGCCGCTACCGGTCCTGTCACCTTGGAGATGGATGGCCCGGGGATGTTGCTGATCCTGCCCAAAGCGTTTTTGCCGCTGTTGGTTAAGACGCTGCTTGCGACGCCCGCTGGATGGCCCGCTCCCTGAACACCACATAAAGACCGGCGGCCATGGTGATGCAGATGCCAAGTGTGGCCAGTGCGTTTGGAAAATCTCCAAAAACAACCAAGCCAACTGCGACGGTGATTGGGATCTCAATATATGTCAGGGGGGCAAGCGTGGCCGACGGCGCAAAGCGCAAGGACCATGTCATAAGAAGGTGCGCTAGGGTGCCAAGAACGCCCGCACCTATCACAAGCAGCAAAGTCTGGCCTGTTGGCACCATGAATCTGAACTCGTGCCATCCAAAGTAGGCTCCGGCGACCATTGCTGGCACCATTAGGACAACGGCCATCCAACCGCTGACCATTTGAATGGCAATGGGATCAGCTTCTTGTGCAATGGTGCGCCCCAGCAAGACAAAAAAGGCAAAGGCCCAGGCGGTGGCAACTGGCCAAAGCACAGCGAGGCCCGCCGTTGCGAAATTCGGCTGAATGACCAAGAGCGTGCCGACAAATCCTACAGTACAGGCGGCCAGGCGGTGCTTGCCGACTTGTTCGTTCAGAAACACTTTGCCTAACAGCAACTGGATGAACGGCACGACAAAGGCAATGGCGACTGCATCTGCCAAAGGCAGGTAGCGAAAGGCCATAAAGATCGTGCTTAACCCGGCGATGTGGCACAGGGTTCGCAGAAAAATCAGACCGTATTGGCGGCGGGTCAGAGCAGGCAGACCCGTTGTGAACAGGACAACGCCGGACAGGAACACAGCCTGAAGGCCAAACCGATAAAATGTGAACGTGGCGACCGTCAAGATCGGGCCCAGCAGTTTAACGATGGCGTCTCCAAATGGCGCGAGCACACTAAAGCCAAGCATCAAAGCGATGCCGAGCATGGGGCGGTCCTGAGAGGCTGAATGTTCGTTCATCCGGGCACGCTATGAGGGCGCGTTAACCAAGGCAACAGAAAGATTGTGCCGACACAATGTGTTTGGATTTCAGAATTCAGTGATGCCTGCCTGCACGGGGCGCTCCAGCGACGTTGAGAGCGCGACGTAGGTTTTGGTGCTGACCACTTCGGGCATGTCGTAGATGCGTTTGAGCAGGTCTTCCATGGCTTTGGAGTCCTGCATCCGCACCTTGAGCAACATGCAGGTGTCCCCGGTCACGGAATGGATTTCCTCCACTTCGGGTAAGTCTCCAAGGCCGAGGATGGCATCGGTTTTGCCCCAGCCGGATGTGTTCACATGCAAAAAGGCCAGGAACGGCTTGCCGGTCATCTCCGGATTGAGTAGCGCGGCCACGCCAGAAATACGGCCCGTCGCTTTGTAGCGTTTGACCCGTTCATGCACGGCGGGCGGGGATAGACCGACCTTTTCGCCTAAGGTGGCATAGCTTTGTTCGGCGTCTGCGCTCAGAAGCCCTAATAGCTTTCGGTCAATGGCGTCCAAACCCTGTTTGTCTTTGATGGACATTTGAACCTCATTCGGAATTTTCTGCGATTTGCATTATGGTGTACACAGTTTGTGTTGGATTGACTATCCAGTCTCCAAAATATGGAGTGTGTGATGAAGCCAGTTTGGGTGTTGATGTGTGCCATTGCGGTGGTGGGGTCCAATTCGTTGGTGTTGAGCCCGATCGCGGCGGATGTGGCGCTGGATTTTGCGGGCACAAGCGCGCCTGATGTGATGCTGGCTTCTGCGATTTATGGAGGCAGCACGGCGGTGAGCGCGTTGTTCCTGGCACCGCGGGCGGATCAGATCGGCTTAAAGCGCGCCTTGGTTCTGGCGCTTGTGATCCTGGTTGCGGCTTTGCTGGCCAGCGCCCTGGCACCAACCCTGGGGGTGCTCAAATTGGCGCAAGGTCTGGCGGGTGTTGGTGCGGGTCTGGCTTTG
This sequence comes from Shimia sp. MIT1388, assembly GCF_047124445.1. GTDB lineage: Bacteria > Pseudomonadota > Alphaproteobacteria > Rhodobacterales > Rhodobacteraceae > Shimia. The sequence continues at coordinate 682,959 of NZ_CP138921.1, forward strand.
CCTGCCACCTACGGCTTGGCGGCTGATGTGTCTCCCAAGGGGCAGGAAAGCGCAACTTTGGGCAAAGTGCTGACTGGCTGGACCTTGAGCCTTGTGGCTGGGGTGTCTTTTGCGGCGGTGCTGGCGGATGTGGTGCATTGGCGGGCGGTGTTTGGCCTGATGACCGCGCTGAGCGCGGGGCTGATTGTGTTGATCTGGACCATGCGGGTGCCATCCCGTCCAGCAGCGCAGGCTGTGTCGCCGTTCAAGGCGTTTCGCGTGCGGGGATTGTTGCCGATCCTGGGGGCGGTCGTGGCGTTTATGAGTGCGTTTTATGGGCTTTACGCCTTCCTCGGGACACATCTGACCACGGTTTTGGGGTTCTCTACCGGCATGGCCGGGCTTGGCGCGCTGACCTATGGCGTGGGCTTTGGCGTGGTAGCGCCGTTGGACCGGCTGATAGACCGCTTTGGCGCCACCCGGGCGGCGCCGGTGGTCTTTGGCGCCTTGTTGATAGTCTATCTGTTGATGGCGGGTTTGGCGGGGCAGGGGCTGGCGATTTTTGCCGTGTGCCTGCTGTGGGGCGCGGTGAACCATCTGGGGCTCAATATCCTTGTAGGGCAGTTGAGCGCCCTGTCGCCAAGCCAGCGTGGGGCGATTTTGGGGCTCTATAGCGCGACCACCTATGTGGCGATGTTTGTAGGCACCGCCGCCTTCCGGCTGGTGTTTGAGGCGCAGGGTTTTGCGATGACGGCGTTGCTGTCGGCGGTCTGTGTTGCGCCTGCGTTGGTCGGTGCAATTTGGGCGCTGCGGCGGGCAGGGCGCGTAGCCGTCCCGGCGGCGGAGTAAAAAAAGGGCCAGCACAAGGCTGGCCCGACAGGGAGTGAACGCGGGCGATGGATCGACGCCCGCGATCGGGGAAAATCTTAGCGGTTCATACGGTTCTCAATCAGATCGTCCACAACGCCGGGATCCGCCAATGTGGAGGTATCCCCGAGGCTGCCGTAGTCGTTCTCGGCGATCTTGCGCAGGATGCGGCGCATGATTTTGCCGGAGCGGGTTTTTGGCAGGCCGGGCGCCCATTGGATCAGATCCGGGCTGGCAATCGGGCCGATTTCCGTCCGCACCCAGGTGCGCAGTTCCTTGCGCAGCTCCTCGGAAGGCTCCTGATCATTCATCAAAGTCACATAGCAGTAGATGCCCTGGCCTTTGATGTCATGCGGGTAGCCGACCACGGCGGCCTCAGCGACGGCGGCGTGCGCCACCAGTGCGCTTTCCACTTCGGCGGTGCCCATGCGGTGACCGGAGACGTTGATCACATCGTCCACACGACCGGTGATCCAGTAGTCGCCATCCGCATCGCGGCGGCAGCCGTCACCGGCAAAGTAGTAGTTTTTATAGTCGCTGAAGTAGGTCTTCTCAAAGCGCTCATGGTCGCCCCAGACGGTGCGCATCTGGCTGGGCCAGCTTTCCTTGATTGCCAGAACCCCTTCGACATCATTGCCGGAGATTTCCTCACCGGACTGCGGATCCAGCACCACCGGATGCACGCCAAAGAAGGGCTTCATCGCCGCGCCCGGCTTGGTCGCATGGGCGCCCGGCAGTGGGGTCATCATGTGGCCGCCGGTCTCGGTCTGCCACCAGGTGTCCACGATCGGGCAGCGGCCGCCGCCCACCACGTCGTTGTACCAGGTCCAGGCTTCCGGGTTGATCGGCTCGCCCACGGTGCCAAGGATGCGCAGGCTGCTGAGGTCACATTTCTCAACATATTCATTGCCTTGGCCCATCAGCGCGCGCAGCGCGGTGGGCGCGGTGTAGAACTGGTTCACCCGGTGCTTTTCACAGACCTGCCAGAAGCGGCTGGCATCCGGATAGGTCGGCACACCCTCAAACATCAGCGTCGTGGCGCCGTTGGCGAGCGGGCCATAGACGATGTAGCTGTGGCCGGTGACCCAGCCCACATCGGCGGTGCACCAGAAGATGTCGCCGTCTTTGTAATCAAAGGTGTATTCATGCGTCATCGACGCATAAACCAGATAGCCGCCGGTGGAATGCACCACGCCTTTGGGCTGCCCGGTGGAGCCGGAGGTGTACAAGATGAACAGCGGATCTTCGGCGTTCATTTCCGCCGGTTTGCAGTAGTCGCCCACCTCCATAACCATCTCGTTGTAGTCATAGTCACGGCCATCAATCCAAGTGGTCTGGTCGCCGGTGCGCTTCACCACCAGGCATTTGACGGTGTCTTTGGTGTGCAGCAGCGCGGCGTCGGTGTTGGACTTGAGTGCCGTCTTGCGGCCACCACGTGGCGCGCTGTCAGCCGTGATCACAACTTTGGCGTCACAGCCGTTGATGCGCGCTGCGAGGGCATCCGGAGAGAAGCCTGCGAAGACGATCGAATGGATCGCGCCGATGCGGGCGCAGGCCAGCATGGCGTAAGCCGCTTCCGGGATCATCGGCAGGTAGATCACCACGCGGTCGCCTTTGCGCACACCCAGCTGCTCCAGCACGTTGGCCATGCGGCAGACACGACGGTGCAGATCGGCATAGGTGATCGACTGGGCGGGCTCGTTGGGATCATCCGGTTCAAAGATGATCGCGGCCTGATTGCCACGGGTCTCCAGATGGCGGTCGATACAGTTGGCGGCCACGTTGAGCGTGCCGTCTTCAAACCATTTGATGTCCACATTGCCCGGCGCAAAAGAGGTGTTCTTCACCTTGGTGTAAGGCTTGATCCAGTCCACACGCTGGCCATGCTCCCGCCAAAACCCCTCAGGATCAGACACAGAGGCCGCGTACATTTCTTGATACTTATCCGCGGTGATGATGGCGTTTTCTGCCAGTTCTTTGGACGGGGGGAATGTGGTGTCAGACATATTGGACCTCGAATGGTATTTCTTTGGGGGCGAGGTTAGGGGGCTGCGCCGCGACGTCAACTCGACTTTTGGCGCAACCCCAAATTGTCGGCGTCAGATCGCCAGATATTCGGCGCGCAGCTCTTCGTTTTCGAGAACTTCGTTGGCAGAGCCGTCAAAGACCACCGAACCGGTGTCCAGGATCACGGCGCGATCTGCCAGTTCCAGCGCGCGCACGGCGTTCTGTTCCACGATCACGGTGGTGATGCCTTGCTCTTTGATGATGCGCAGCGTCTTTTCGATCTCGTCCACGATCACTGGTGCGAGGCCTTCATACGGCTCGTCCAGCAGCAGCACTTTGATGTCGCGGCTGAGGGCGCGGGCGATGGCGAGCATTTGCTGTTCCCCACCGGAAAGCGTGACGCCTTCTTGTTTGCGGCGTTCCCCAAGGCGCGGGAAGAGTTCGTAGAGGCGTTCAATTGACCAGCCGATGGGCGGGGCGATCTGGGCCAGTTGGATGTTCTCTTCCACGGTCAGGCCAGGAATGATCGAGCGATCTTCCGGCACCAGACCGATGCCCGCCTGCGCGGCCTCATAGCTTTTCATCAGGTGCAGCGGCTTGTGGTCGAGCCAGATTTCGCCATGGGTCACCTGGGGGTCGTCCATACGGGCGATGGAGCGCAGGGTGGAGGTTTTGCCCGCCCCGTTGCGGCCCAAGAGCGCAAGGATTTCGCCTTCGTGCACGTTGAAGCTGATGTTTTGAACGATGTAGCTCTCGCCGTAGTAGCTCTCCATGTTCCACACGGAGAGATAGGCGGGGGCGGTTTCAGCCAGATTGTGGCCTTTGGAAAAGTCGGGTTTGACGTTCATGTGTCCTGTCCCCCTTATGCGGTTTCGCCGAGGTACGCTTCGCGCACTTTCGGGTGACCTTTGATGTTTTCAGGATCGTCTTCGACCAGCGGTGTGCCCTGGGCCAGCACGGTGATGCGCTGTGCCAGAGAGAAAACCACGTGCATGTCGTGCTCGATGATGGCGATGGTGATGTCGCGCTCATCTGAGATCTGCTTGAGAAGATCGATGGTGTTGTTGGTGTCGGCCCGCGCCATACCGGCAGTGGGTTCATCCAGCAGCAGAAGGCGGGGCTCCTGCGCCAGACACATGCCGATTTCCAGACGACGTTTGTCACCGCGGGACATGGAAGCCGCGTGCATGTGATGCTTGTCGGCCATGTTCATGTCTACGAGCATCGACTCGGCTTTTTCCACGATGTCCTTTTCACGCATCATGTCTTCGATGGCGCGCATCCGGAAGGCTCCGTCCCGCTTGGCAAAGCAGGGGATCATCATGTTTTCCAACACGGTCAGGTCCCCAAAGATTTCTGGGGTCTGGAACACGCGGGAAATGCCCATCTGGTTGATCTCGTGGGGGGTGCGGCCCAGCACCGACTGGCCGTCAAACATGACAGAGCCGGTGTCCGGGATGAGCTTGCCCACGAGGCAGTTCAGTAGGGTGGATTTCCCGGCCCCGTTGGGGCCGATGATTGCGTGTACGGTGTTTTCCTTGACGGAGAGGTTCACGTCACCGAGGGCCTGAAGACCGCCGAACCGCTTGCCTACGTCTTTGACTTCGAGAATTCCCATATCTCTTGTCTCCTTATTCTGCAGGTTCAGTGGAGCCGCCAGTGTCTTTGGCTTTGCCACGGTTTTTGATCCACTTGCCAATGCGCTGACCACCTTCGACCAGGCCACCTGGCAGGAAGATTACGACCAGCATGAAGAGGATGCCGAGGGTGAGGTGCCAGCCTTTGCCGATGAACGGGTAGACCAGGAAGACGATGAAGTCTTCGAGACCGTCCGGCATAAAGGCGAACCACTCGTGCAGAACGTCTTTGTTGATCTTGGACAGGATGTTTTCCATGTACTTGATCACACCTGCGCCCAGTACCGGACCGATAAGCGTGCCAACACCGCCGAGGATGGTCATCAGAACCACCTCACCGGAAGCAGTCCAGAACATCCGCTCCGGGCCCACCTGGGTGTCCATGGCCACAAGAAGACCGCCTGCGAGACCTGCATACATGCCGGAGATCACAAAGGCTGCCAGCGTGTGCGGACGTGGGTTCAGACCGGTGTAGGACATACGGGTCTGGTTGGATTTGATCGCACGCAGCATCAGGCCAAATGGGCTGCGGAAGATGCGGATCGAGACATAGAAGGCAATCAGCATCACGATGGCAGCAATGTAGTAGCCGGCATTGAAGGTGAAGAGCCAGTCGCCGATGTTGAGCTCGAAGCTTTGACGCATATCCATGCCAAACAGGTTGGCGCGACCGGTTTCGCCTTCTTCCAGGCTGGAGAAGATTGGACGGTCGGTGGATTTGATCTGCAGGCCGGTTTCACCGCCGGTGATTGGCGTGAGAACCGAGTAGGCCAGAGCGTAAGACATCTGTGCAAAGGCGAGTGTCAGGATCGAGAAGTAGATCCCCGAGCGGCGCAGACAGATGTAGCCCACCGCGACCGAGAAGATACCCGCCACGATCACGCCCATGAAGATGGCCGGGATCACGTTGAGCGAGACCAGCTTCATCATCCAGATGGCGCCGTAGGAGCCCACACCCAGGAAGGCGGCGTGACCAAAGCTGAGGTAGCCGGTGAGGCCGAACAGCAGGTTAAAGCCAATCGCGAAGATGCCGAAGATCACAAAGCGCTGCATCAGGTCGGGGTAGCCCGCGTTGAACTGCGCCATGCCGGAGCTTTCCGGGAAGGGGTTGAGAATGAAGGGCGCCAACATGGTCAGCCCGGTAACGATCAGCATAAGCTGAAGATCTTTTTTGTTGAGACCGAGCATGAGTTAGTCCTCCATGACGCCCTTGCGGCCCATCAGGCCCCGTGGACGGGTCAGCAGAATGATGATGGCGACGAGGTAGATGATGATCTGGTTCAGACCCGGCAGGATCTCCAGAACCTCGCGCATGGAGGCGAAACTTTCCAAAATGCCCAGCAGGAAGCCTGCCAGTACGGCACCTGGCAGCGAGCCCATGCCGCCAACAACCACCACAACAAAGCTCAGCACCAGGAAGTCCATGCCCATGTGATAGTTTGGCGAGTTGATTGGCGTGTACATTACACCAGCCAGACCGGCGACAGCGGCGGCAAGGCCAAACATGATGGTGAAGCGCTTGTCGATGTTGATGCCCAAAAGGCCAACGGTTTCACGGTCCGCCATACCGGCGCGCACAACCATGCCGAAGGTGGTGTATTGCAGGAAGGCAAACACGGCACCGATGATGACGGCGGAGAACACGAAGTAGATGATACGCCAGTAAGGATAGATGATCAGGTTGGGATCAAACCCAAGCATGGCTCCGAAATCCAGCGATCCGGCGAAGGCCTGCGGGGCAGGGGTCGGGATCGGGTTGGCGCCGTAGAAGTACTTGATCACTTCCTGCAGCACGATTGCCAAACCAAAGGTCACAAGGATCTGGTCGGCGTGCGGGCGGTTGTAGAAGTGTTTGATCAGGCCGCGTTCCATGGCGTAGCCCACGAACATCATCACCGGGACGGTGAACAGGATCGACAGGGGGACGGCCCAGTCGATGATCGCGTCGCCGGTGGCCTGGCCAAAGAGGTCATGCAGATAAGGCACGTCGACTTTCAGCGGGTTGCCGAGAAAGTCGGTCTGTGTCTCATCAATAACGGTGTGTGAGAGGGTCAAGATGCGGCTGAAGGTCACCGCGCAGAAGGCACCGATCATGAACAGCGCGCCGTGCGCAAAGTTCACAACACCCAAGGTGCCAAAGATCAGGGTGAGGCCAAGTGCGATCAACGCGTATGCGGATCCCTTGTCCAACCCGTTCAGAATTTGAAGGATAATTGCTTCCATCGGTCCGTCCCTGTGGTTGTCCGATTTCGCCTATGCTGGCGAAGTGGGGCGGGCATTGCTGCCCGCCCGAATTGGGGCGTGATTACGCGCCGTTGTTGCAGGCACCCAGGGTGGCCTCTGGGCCGCCCATCTGTGGGTGATCAGGTGCGTAGGTCACCTGCTCAACCGGGGTCACTTCAACGATTTCCAGAAGGTCGAACTCGGAAGTCGGGTTCTCTTTACCCTTCACAACCAGCACGTCCTTGAAGCACTGGTGGTCGGCGCCGCGATACAGCGTCTTACCGTTGCCCAGACCGTCGAACTCGTAGTCTTCCAGAGCTTCTGCAACCGCACATGGGGCGAAGGAGCCCGCACGCTGAACGGCATCGGCATACAGCAGGGTCTGCACGTAGGTGGTGTGCGCCGCCTGGGATGGTGGGAAGCCATATTTGGTGCCGAAGGACTTAACGAAGGCTTTGGAGCCCTCATCCTGCAGGGACCAGTGCCAGTTGGTGGAACCAAAGATGCCCTTAACGTTGGCACCCGCACCCTTCGCCATCAGGCGGGAGTAGAGTGGAACAACGATCTGGAAGTCTTTGCCGTTCACCTGCTTGTCGCGCAGACCAAACTGAACCGCGTTGGTCAGCGAGTTCACCATGTTGCCGCCGTAGTGGTTCAGAACCAGTGTGTCGGCACCGGACTGCAGAACAGGCGCGATGTAGGAGGAGAAGTCGGTCTGTGTCAGCGGTGTTTTCACAGCTGCAACAGTTTCCCAACCCATGGCCTCGGTGGAGGCACGGACCGCTTCTTCGGTGGTGTAACCCCAGTTGTAGTCGGCGGTCAGGTGATAGGCTTTACGGTCTTTGCCGTAGGCGTTCGCCAGAACCGGCGCCAGAGCGGCACCCGACATGTAGGAGTTGAAGAAGTGACGGAAGCCATTGGCTTTCTTGTCTTTACCAGTGGTGTCGTTGGAGTGGGTCAGACCCGCCATAAAGATCACGCCGGCCTCTTGGCAGAGCGCCTGTACGGCCACAGCCACACCAGAGGACGAACCGCCGGTGATCATGATGGCGCCGTCTTTTTCGATCATGGACTTGGCGGATGCGCGTGCGGCGTCAGACTTGGTCTGGGTGTCGCCGGTGACGTATTCCACTTTCTTGCCCAGGATACCTGTGCCGTCCAGTGCTTTGGAGCTAAAGGTGTTCAGCATGCCGCCGTCGCCGCCACCGTTCAGGTGCTCAACAGCCAGCTGGTAGGCGCGCAGTTCGTCGGCACCCTCGTCCGCGTAAGGACCGGTCTGTGGCACGTTGAAGCCCAGAGTTACGGTGCCGCCAGTGGGTTCGTTGGTGAACGCATGTGCGGACTGAGCCGTAAAGATCGTTGGCAGCGCCAGACCAGCACCGGCGACGGCACTGGTTTTGAGCAAGCCACGACGTGTGAAGTTGCTTTTGGACATATAATCCTCCCGTTGTGTCATTTGTGGATTGGGCTCCTCTTCCCGCACCACAGGCACTATTCGTGCAAAACTATTATCGGGGGCGGTCCGAAAATTTCGCAACAACTGCTTTCAAAGACACAATTTTTTTGTAAAGTAATTCGCATTGCTCTGCAGCAAAATGTAAATTTATTTTTTTGCAGTGCAGAAAGTGTTTGAAACTGAGGGGAAAGCCAATGGTCCAGCAAACCCTAGCAGGCAGCCGTATCAGAGAGCGCCGCGTGATGGCGGGCTTGCGCCAGGCCGAACTTGCAAAGCAGGTCGGAATCTCCGGCAGTTACCTCAACTTAATCGAGCACAACCGCCGCAGAATCGGCGGAAAGCTGTTAAACGACATCGCTCAGGCCCTCAATGTAGAACCCTCTTTGTTAAGTGAAGGTGCAGAGGCGGCGCTTTTGTCAGCTTTGCGTGAGGCGGCGGCGGTCACGGATGCTGTGGAGCCGGAGCTGGAGCGGGGCGATGAGTTTGCCGGACGGTTTCCGGGCTGGGCCGGGTTAATTGCGGAGCAACATAAACGATTGCGCAGCCTGGAGCACACCGCAGCCACCCTGACCGACCGGCTCACACATGACCCGCATTTGGCGACCTCGGTGCATGAGATGTTGACCATGGTGACCGCGATCCGTTCGACGGCGGGGATTTTGGTGGACACCAAAGAGATTGAACCGGAGTGGCGCAACCGTTTTCACCGCAACCTGAATGAGGACAGTCAGCGACTTGCGGAAGGGGCGGAGCAACTGGTGGCCTATCTGGACGATGCGGGGGATGCCTCGGCGGGCATGACGTTGCCTTTGGAAGAGGTGGAGGCGATGCTGGAAGCGCATAAGTTCCGCTTTGACAGCCTGGTCAACGCCACACCGGATGAACTGTCCGTGTTTATTGGCAATCAGGCGCAACTGACCTCGGACGCGGCGCGGGACATGGCTATGTCGGTGGTGCGGCAGTTGCGGGCGGATGCGCGGCTGTTGTCATTGGATATGTTGGAACGGCAGGTCAGCGATGGCGTTGTGGAACCGGCGCGGATTGCATCGGACTATGGCGTGCCGCTCAGCACCGTGTTGCGTCGCTTGGCTGCGGTGTCTGATGACATGCTGCCGATGCCGCTTGGGCTGGTGATGTGTGACGCATCCGGCACCTTGATGTTGCGCAAGCCGGTGGAGGGCTTTGCCATTCCACGCTTTTCTGGCGCGTGCCCGAAGTGGCCGCTGTTTCAGGCCCTGTCGCGTCCAATGCAGGCTTTGCGGCAGACGGTCACCATGACCGGGCGCGAAGCCAAGCGGTTTGACTGCTATGCGGTAAGTGAGCCGATTGGCACCATTCAGCTCAACGTGGCACCGCTGTATCACAGTTACATGCTGATTGTGCCGCTTGAAGAAGCGGGGGAAACTGAGGCAGAGGTTGGGTCGTCCTGTCGTGTCTGTCCGCTGGAGCACTGTGAGGGGCGGCGGGAGCCGTCTTTGCTGGCGGATGTGGGGTAACGTGGGAAAATACCTTTTCTTTTTGTGGGCGACCGCTAAGAATGGCGCACCGCTTGTGGACTTTTTGGGAGGGGAGGCTGCATGGGCAAAAACGTGCTAGTCATCGAAGATGAGCCCAACATCATCGAAGCGATCAGCTTCATCCTGTCTCGTGACGGCTGGTCCGTCGCGACCCATTCCAATGGGCATGACGCGGTTGGGGTGGTGCAGAATGCCATGCCTGATCTGGTCATTCTGGACGTGATGCTGCCGGGAAAAACCGGGTATGACATCCTGCGCGAGCTGCGCAGCGAAGATGCCACACAGGGCCTTCCGGTGCTGATGCTGACCGCCAAGGGGCAGGTCAAAGACCGCGAGATGGCGGAACGTGCCGGCGCAAGCCGCTTTATGACCAAGCCGTTTTCCAATGCTGAGGTGCTGGACGCGGTGCGCGAGTTGGTGGCCGGGTGAGCCCCAAACACAATATTCCTTTTCTGGAGCGGCAGAGTTACCGCCGCCGTCGGTTGATCGACACAATCCGCATGTTGCCGGTCATTGGCGCGGTGCTCTGGGCGGTGCCGCTGTTGTGGCGCCAATCCGAGGCCAGCGGTACGGTGATGACGTCTGACGCAATCATCTACATCTTTCTGGTTTGGCTGTTCATGGTGGTTGGTGGTGCATGGTTGGCCCGCAATCTCAAGCGCAGCGATGCGGAGGAGAAGGAGCGGGGGCGCTGATGGGCACGCTCAATATTCTGGTTGGCGTTTGTCTGATCTACGTCGTGTTCCTGTTCTTGATTGCCTTTGCGGCAGAGCGCGCGGCGCTGGAAGGTAAAGGCGGCTGGCTGCGAAGCCCGTTGATCTACACCTTGTCGCTGTCGATCTATTGCACCGCCTGGACCTTTTACGGCGCGGTGGGCTATGCGGCGCGCTCCGGCCTTGAGTATCTAACGATCTACATTGGCCCGTCGCTGGTGATGATTGGCTGGTGGTGGCTGTTGCGCAAACTGGTGCGGATTGGACGCAGCCAACGCATCACCTCGATTGCCGATTTGATCTCGTCGCGCTACGGAAAATCCAACCTCTTGGCGGTAGGCGTAACCGTCTTGGCGGTGATTGGCACCACGCCGTATATCGCGCTTCAGTTGCAATCGGTGACGGTGAGTTTTGATGTTTTCTCAAATGCTTACGGCGCGGAGTTAACGGAGGCGACGCAGGGTAGTAATGCGCTTTTGGTGGCGGCTGGGCTGGCGCTATTCACCATCGTTTTTGGCACCCGCAACTTGGACGTCAACGAGCGGCACCACGGAGTGGTGATGGCGGTTGCGGTGGAAGCGATTGTGAAGCTGTTTGCTCTGCTGGCGGTGGGCATCTTTGTGGTCTGGGGCCTTGGTGGTGGGGTGAGCGAAACCCTGGCGCGGATCGATGCCAGCGAGATTGGCCAATGGCAGATGCGAGGGGATCGCTGGGCGACGTTGATTTTCCTCTCCGGTGCCGCGTTCCTGTGCTTGCCACGGATGTTTCAGGTCATGGTGGTTGAGAATGAAGATGAGGATCATCTGCGCACCGCGAGCTGGGCCTTTCCCGCCTACCTGATGATCATGAGCCTGTTTGTGGTGCCGATTGCTGTGGTGGGGTTGGACCTCATGCCAGCGGGCAGCAACCCGGATTTCTTTGTGCTGACCGTGCCTTTGGCCACCGGCAATGATGCGCTGGCGATGTTGAGCTTCATCGGGGGATTTTCGAGCGCGACCTCCATGGTGATTGTGGCGGCCTTGGCGCTGTCGACCATGGTGTCCAACCATATTGTGATGCCGATCTGGCTTAGCACGCAGAGCGTAGGAGCGTCTGTTTCTGGTGACGTGCGCCATGTTGTGCTGTTGTCGCGGCGGATTTCCATCGGGGCTGTGGTTTTCCTTGGCTACCTGTATTTCCGCTTGTCGGGGGGAGGCACGGCGTTGGCCTCGATTGGTTTGATCTCCTTTGCCGGGGTGGCGCAGTTTTTGCCGGTTCTGATTGGCGGGATTTTCTGGCGCGGGGCAACGCGCACCGGGGCCTTTGTCGGCCTTACGGTGGGCTTTGTGATCTGGGCCTATACGCTTTTGCTGCCAAGCTTTGGCGCGGGCACTCTGGTGTCGGAAGCGATGCTGACCGAAGGCCCGATGGGGCTGAGCTGGCTGCGGCCACAGGCGTTTTTTGGCATCACTGGGATGGACCCTTTGGTACATGCAGTGTTCTGGTCTATCCTTTTGAACACAATGAGTTTCTTTGTTGCTTCCCTGGTGGGGTTCCCGTCGCCGTTGGAGCGCTTGCAGGGCGCGCAGTTTGTGAATGTGTTTGAGCACAGCTCCACACCGCAAAGCTGGGCGGGCAGCCTGGCGCAGACTGAAGACCTGATGGTCATGGCGCAGCGCATCATCGGTGCGCGGGAGGCGCAGAACCTGTTTGAGCGTGAGGCCAAACGCCAGGGCATGAGTGGGCTGTTGCCGGAGCCCTCGCCGGACTTTTTGCAACGTTTGGAGCGGGAATTGGCTGGGTCGGTGGGCGCGGCAACGGCGCATGCGATGATTGGGCAGATTGTCGGGGGCGCGTCGGTGTCGGTGGAGGACCTGATGGCGGTGGCCGATGAAACCGCGCAGATGATGGAGTACTCCAGCAAGCTGGAAGCCAAATCCGAAGAGCAGGCCCGCACCGCACGGCAATTGCGGCAGGCCAATGAAAAGCTGACACTGATTTCGGAGCAGAAAGACAGCTTCCTGAGCCAAGTGAGCCATGAGCTGCGCACGCCGATGACCTCGATCCGGGCGTTCTCGGAGATTCTGCGGGACAGCGATCGGCTCAGTGAGGATGAAAAGATCAAATACAGCTCGATCATCCATGACGAAGCGCTGCGTCTGACGCGGCTCCTGGATGATTTGCTGGATCTGAGCGTGCTGGAAAGTGGCCGGGTGAACCTGAACATGCAGAGCGGTTCGCTGAAAGGTATTCTGGATCATGCCGTGGCCAGCGCATTGACCGGTGCTGGTGAGCAGAAGATGCAGGTCGTGCGCAATGTCGCCTATGAGGAAATCACCCTGAACACCGATCTGGACCGCCTTAGTCAAGTGTTCATCAACCTCATTGGAAACGCTCAGAAATATTGCGACGCCAGTGCGCCGAAACTGCGCATTGAAGTCGGGCGGAGCAATGGCGCTTTGGTGGTGGATTTCATCGATAACGGCAGCGGTATTCCCAAAACCGAACAGGCGGTGATCTTTGAGAAGTTCTCCCGCACGGGCGAGCAGAAGGTCAAAGGCGCCGGGCTGGGTTTGGCGATTTGTCGCGAGATCATGACCCGTTTGGGGGGGGCGGTGGAATACCTGCCGGGACAAGGTGGCGCGGCGTTTCGGGTGACCTTGCCCGAAGAGGTCGCGCTGGCGGCGCAATAGGCACAATTTCACACGGATTTTGACGGTCTCGTAGAGGCTCTATTAACCTTATTGCGGCACATCTGTCCTGCAAGGAGCCACAAACAGGGCAGATCCGGATATGAGTGAAACTCAAGCCACTTCAATTCTACGTCGTAAAGCAGCGGATGGGCGGACCGAGCATCAGGCGCGCGCGATGACCCCCAACAAGGCCCTGCGCCTTGGCCTCGCTTTGGCGGCGGAAAAGGGTATGGATCTGGCGCTGGATGTGACCGATGTGCGTCATGTTAAGCTGCCGCACCGCGCCGTTGAGGTGACGCTGGACAATGAATCTCTGTTGATCTTGCTTGAAGGGCAGAATGGTGAGCCCGGTGCCCTGGCGATGGATATGCAAGTGATGGCGGGGCTGGTGGAGTTCCAAACCCTTGGTCAGGTTGTTCCCAAGCCGGTAACCGATCGTGTGCCCACCAAGGTGGATGCCGCACTGATCACGCCGTTTCTGGAAGACGCGCTGATGCGCTATGTGCGCATGTTGGCGGAAGAGGGCGAGGCGCCATACTGGCTGCAGCACTACAAATTTGGCGCGATGATGCAGGACACGCGGACGCTGTCGTTGGCGATGACTGCGCAGGATTACCAAATGTTTGTGCTCGACGTGAAACTCGAGCGGGGCAAGAAAACCGGCACCATGGCGCTGCTGTTCCCGGATGTGCAGGTGCTGGTCAATGAGCCCGAAGAGGATGCGGAAACCGACGCCGAGAAATTCCAAAATGGTGTGAAAGAAGCCAGCACCGTGCTGAACGCGGTGGTGGGCAAACTCAGCCTGCCGATTGCGCAGATTCAGGCGTTGCAAGCGGGGGATACGCTGCCGCTGTCCGAAGAGGCGATGCAAAACGCCACGCTCGAGGCGCTGACCGGCGAAGAGATTGCCGAGGTGCGCATTGGGCAGCTCAATGGCATGCGCGCGGTCTGTGTGCCGGGACTGGTGGGCGCGGCACCTGCTGCGGCCCCGTCCACTGAGCTGACGGTGTCGGAGATGCCGGACATGGGTATGCCGGATATGGGCGCGCCCGAGATGCCCGCGATGGACATGCCTGCCATGGACATGCCGGGGATGGACATGCCAGCGATGGGCGGCATGGATGATATTGGTGGCGATCTGCCGGGCATGGCGGAAATGCCTGCGTTGGATGGCGGCGGCTTGCCAGATATGGGTGGTGATTTGCCGGATCTGGGAGGCGGTGGCCTGCCGGACCTTGAGCCAATGGGCGAGATGGGCGTTGGCCTGGATGCGGACAATGGCATGGAAGATTTTGCCGGGTTGGACGATCTCGATGATCTGATCCAGCTGGGCAATGATGACATAGGCGATCCGGCGGCGTTGGCTGATCTGGATTTGACAGGCACGTAAGACTTTCGAGCAGTCTTAACGAGCAGACGCAAAAAAGCCCCGCCGGAAGAGCGGGGCTTTTTGTTTTTAAGTCAGATGCTTATCCTTGCGACTTGATCTCTTCCAGATGCGGCACGAGGCCGGAGACGTCATAGCCCCCGTTGGCGGCGGCGTTCACGATGTCGGCGACGTCCATGTCCTTGGCCTGAGACAGCGCCCAGCAGATGGTGGAGCGTGTGCCAGAGCGGCAGTAGGCCAGCACCTTGCCGTCACAGCCCGCAGCGCTGTCGCGCTGCAGCGCCTGACGGTCCGGGGTCATCGTGTCCATGGTCAGCGGGTTCACCACATATTGCAGGCCAGCCGCTTCGGCGGCCGCGCGCATGGTCTCGGAATGCTGATCCGGGCCGACCTCATTGTCAGGACGGTTGTTGATGACAAGCCCGAAGCCAGCGTCGGCAAGGGCGGCAAAATCTGCGGCGTCAATCTGAGGCGCGGCAAAGAAGCGGTCGGTGATCTGACGAATATCCATGGCGATTGCTTACTCGGCAGGGACGGCGCTGTCCAGTTGCGCGCGCGCCAGAGGGGCCAATGCCATGCCTGCGAGCATTGTCGCGAAGAACACCCAATGCGGCCAACCGCCATAGCTGAGCGAGGCCACGGCTGGGCCAGGACAAAGCCCGGCGAGACCCCAGCCGACGCCAAACAGAACAGAGCCGAGCACAAGGTTGCGACCGAGTTTTGGTTCCGGTGGTGCAGGGAACTCGCCACCCACGACGGGTCTGCGCCCGTTAGTCAGCAGCCAGGCAATGGCCATCGGGATGATTGCGCCGCCCATCACGAAGGCTAGCGTCGGGTCCCAGTTGCCAAAGACGTCCAGCCAGCCTTGCACCTTGGTGGTGTCGGTCATGCCGGAAATGAACAGGCCTGCGCCAAACAGGCCACCTGCGATCAGGGCTAGAAGAATGCGGGGCATCAGATCACTCCCAACAGGTGGCGGAAGAGCACGACGGTCAGGCCGCCGGCCATGATGTAAAACACGGTGGCCACAATTCCGCGCAGAGACAGGCGGGAGATGCCGCAGACGCCGTGGCCGGAGGTACAGCCATTGGCGAGGCGGGTTCCAACGCCCACACAAAGACCTGCGGCGATCAGCACAGCTACGTTGGTGGTGGCGTGTGTGTTCACATCAGAGAACAGCGGGTAGAGCAGCACCGGCACCAGAAAGACCCCTGTCAGGAAGGCCAGACGCTCGGCCATATTG
The DNA here is from genome assembly GCF_047124445.1 of Shimia sp. MIT1388. Lineage (GTDB taxonomy): Bacteria > Pseudomonadota > Alphaproteobacteria > Rhodobacterales > Rhodobacteraceae > Shimia. The sequence continues at coordinate 698,660 of NZ_CP138921.1, forward strand.
CTTTTGCCAGAGCCATCGACGAGACCGCCGATGATGCCGCTGGCGCCCATGACGCGGCCGTTGCCCAGTAAGAAGACGGCGCCGCCAAGGCCAATGAGGAGGCCGCCGCCCAGCCCGAAGAGCCAGTCGGTTGGTATTGCATTCAACATGATTTTTCCTTTGATGTTCGCGCTTTAAGGATCAAAGTTTATTTACGGGAACCTTGAGGAAGACATCGCCTTCGTCATCCGGTTCCGGCATTTGCCCGGCGCGCATGTTCACCTGCAGCGACGGGATGATGAGTTTGGGCATGGCCAATGTGGCATCCCGGCTGTCGCGCATTTCGACAAAGCTATCTTTGTCGGCACCGTCGCCCACATGCACGTTGTTGGCTTTCTGCTCACCCACGGTGGTTTCCCAAGCGTATTCATCTCGGCCCGGCGCTTTGTAGTCGTGGCCGACAAAAATGCGGGTCTCGTCTGGTAGGGCGAGGATTTTCTGGATCGACTGATACAGCGTCTCGGAAGAGCCGCCGGGGAAGTCACAGCGGGCGGTGCCGAAGTCTGGCATGAACAGTGTGTCGCCTACAAAAGCCGCGTCGCCAATCACATAGGTCATACAGGCCGGAGTGTGGCCGGGAGTGTGCAGCACGTCGCCGCGCAGTTGACCAATCATGAAGCTGTCGCCTTCTTCAAACAGTTTGTCGAACTGGCTGCCGTCCCGCTGGAACTCAGTGCCTTCGTTGAAGACCTTGCCGAAGGTGTCCTGCACAATGGTGATGTTTTTGCCGATGCCAATTTTGCCGCCGATCTTTTCCTGCAGGTAGGGTGCGGCGGAGAGGTGGTCGGCGTGCACATGGCTCTCGAGGATCCACTCCACTTTCAGGTCGTTCTCTTGAACGTAAGTGATGATCTCATCAGCGGATTTGGTGTCGGTGCGGCCAGAGCTGTAGTCAAAGTCCAGCACGCTGTCGATGATGGCGCAGGACGTGCCCTCCGGATCTTTCACAACAAAAGAGATGGTGTTCGTCGCTTCGTCAAAAAAGGCTGTTACGTCGGGGGTCATGGCGATTCCTCTATTTGGTGGGAAACATATATGAAAGATTGCATGTGTTGCAAGATGTGGACGTGATATGTGCCAAAAACATACGCAGTGCGGCGTGTTTTTGGGCGGCTATTGATGTGAATCAAGGCGCAGAATTGGGGCGGCTGTCAAGGTGCGTGCGGGTTTTGAAGCCGTGCCCTTGTGCGGTGGCCCCGGCAATGGAGACGACGATGACAGATCACAGCACATACAAGGCTGCCCTGCTTAAGCGCTTGTCAGAGCTGGATAAACGGCTGCACGCAATCGAGGCTGAGCTGGACGCGCCACACTCCAAAGATTGGGATGAGGCGGCGGTTGAGCATGAGGGTGACGAGGTGCTTGAGGGGTTGGGCACCAGCGGTCAGGACGAAATCCGTAAAATCCAAGCGGCCTTGGAGCGGATGCGCGCCGGGGAGTATGGTTTTTGTGTGAAATGTGGGGACGAGATTGCGGCTGCGCGATTGGATGTGGTGCCTGAGGCGCCGCTGTGCAGCACCTGCGCTGCGGGCTAGGGGGAGCCGGCGCGTCTGATTTTTTAAAATTGCGTTTGGGAGGACGTTACATGACTGTCGAACAACTATTGAGCCGCGCGGAAGCGCTGGAAAGTAAAATTCACAAGGCGGACGACATGGACCGCTATGAGCTGCATCAGCAGCTGCACCGTACGTTGATAAACATTGAGCAAAGCGGTGGTCGTGTGCCCGCGCGTCTGCGTCGTCTGGATCTTGATCTGCTGGATCAGGAGATCGAAGACAGTTTTGACAATATGCCGGTGTGATCGCCGGACTTTGGCTTGACGCAGTGTGACAGATGTGCCGACCCGTGCAGCCCTGTGGATAACTGGGCTTGCGCGGCGGCTTTGTGCGGCTAAACTCTGAAAACACAAAGGCTTGCGCCGAAGTTTGTCAGGGTTTTAGGCATGACGCAGTTGCTAGATTATGCGGTCGAGGGCGGGGTTGCGGTCCTGTCGATGAACCATCCGCCCACCAATGCGCTGACCGCGGAGTTGCGGGCGGCGGTCTATGAGGCCTTGCAGACCGCGCTTGCGGACAAAATGGTGGGCGCGATAGCGCTTCTGGGCAGTGGTGCAGAGTTTTCTGCCGGGCGCGACTATTCCGAACTTGGCAAACCGATTGCCCATCCCAATCTGGCGGAGCTGTGCGCTGCGGTTGAGGCCGCGGGCAAGCCGGTGGTCGCTGGATTGTCGGGTGCCGTGATGGGCGGCGGGCTGGAGCTCGCCTGGGCTGGCCATTACCGCGTGGCGCTGAGCAGCACGCAGGTGGCGATGCCCGAGGTCGCACTTGGCGTGATGCCGGGGGCAGGCGGCACACAGCGGGCACCGCGCTTGTTGGGGGCGGATACGGCGCTCAATATCCTTTTGTCCGGTGTGATGATTCCGATCACCTCCGCTGAGGTGGCGGGCATGGTGGACGAGGTTGTCGAAGGCGATCTGCGCGAGGCCACCGTGCTTTTTGCGCTTAATTGCATTGCCAAATACAAACCCGCGCGGCCAACGGCGGATGCCACCGGTGGGATTGCCGATTTTCAGGCGTTTCAGGCGGGCGTGAGCAAATGGGAAAAACGCATCGACCCGCGGGGGCAGGACGCGGCCTTGGCCATTCTGGAATGCGTGAAAGCTGCGCCGTTGTTGCCGTTTGAGGTTGGTCTGGAGTTTGAGCGCGAGCGGTTTGAAGAATTAGTGAATTCGGATCAAAGCCGAGCGTTGCGTCATGTGGCGCTGGCGGAGCGGCGCGCAACACGCTTGCCGGAGATGCATCAGGCCGAACCCCGTCCGGTGAAAACACTGGGCGTAGTGGTTGGCGCAGATCGTGTGGGCGCGGATTTGGCGCTGGCGGCTTTGCAGCATGGCGTGTCAGTCGTGTTGACGGCGCAGGTGCCTGCGGCGTTGGAGTTGGCGCAACGGCGGATCGAGGCCGCGTTGCAGCGCATGGTCACCAGTGGCCGCATCGAAGATGTCGCGTCCCGTGAGATGTTGGCGCGCCTGCGGGCAGAAGCGGACTTGGTGGCCTTGTCGCGGGCCGATTTGGTGATTGAAGCCATCGGGCAGGGACGTGAGATTTCACGTCAGATTGCGGCGCAACTGGACGGGATTGTCAAAGACGGCGCGGTGATGGCGGTACATGATGACGCGGCGCAGATCGGCCCAGTGGCGCAGGCCACGGGCAGCCCGCAGGATGTGGTTGGCCTCTACGTGCCAAACCTGCATCTGCGCACCTCCGGTGCGGAGGTCGCAGTGGGCAAAAGCACGGGACCTGAGGCGGTTGCGACGCTGTTTGCCACGCTGAGCGCCATGGGCTTCCTGCCGGTGCGGGCCAAGACCTACAACGGGTTGATTGGGCAAAACGTCATGGGCGCCTGCATCCGTGCGGCAGAAGATTTGCTGCGCATTGGGGCCGATCCGTATGAGATTGACCGGGTCATGCACAGCTGGGGCTTCTCCCTGGGCCCGTTTCAAATTGCGGATGCTTTGGGCTTGAATGCGCCGGGGCTGCGCACGGCACAGGCGGGGATCAGCACTGTGCTGTATCGCATGGGCCGTGAAGGGCGCGGGGCGCAACGCGGCTGGTATCAGTATTCGCAAGAGCACCCGTTTGGCGCGGCGGATGCCGATACGCTTCGTATTGTGCGCGCGGTGATCGACGAAGACCCCAAACCGGTGAGCGATGTGGGCGTGCGTGACGTGGACATTGAAAAGACCTGCCTCGCAGCGATGGCCAACGCCGGGGCGCGTTTGTTGCGCATGGGGGTAGCGTCCAAGCCATCAGACATTGATGTGACCATGATCCACGGCTTTGGCTTCCCGCGCTGGCTGGGTGGGCCGATGCAGGCGGCGGATGATCACGGGTTGATCGACCTGCGCAACCACGTGCGCAAGCTGGCGGAGCAGGGGGATGCCTTCTGGAAGCCGGAGCCGCTGTTTGACACGCTGATCAAAAACGGGCGCGGCTTTGGGGCGCTCAATGGCTAAGGTTTAGGACAGGGAAATCCCGACCATCACCACCATCAGGCCAATCACAGACAGGAACAGTGCGCCGAGGTTCAGCGGCACCACCTTCTGAACAGCCGCACGCAGCTCTTCGTCCGACAGGCCGGCCTTGCGGGCTTTGGCGACTTTCACGATGGAGAGCAGCAGGCCCAGCAGGCCAATCACCGACATAAGGGCACCAGCCCAGATCATCCATTGCATCGCAGACGTCCTCTTTTGCGGGCGCATGTGAGGGCGCACCCTGTCTGGACAGGGCAGCTACCGGATTGTTGGCACACACGCAAGGCAAGGGACGCGCGGCATTTGGCACAGATCACGGGAAATGGCGAAGCGGGCCTTGCATGGCAGAGCGGTTTGCGGTCTATAGCTGCGTTAATCTTGGCGCCCGCGCGGCGCGCATAATCGGCACAAAATGAGGTCAGACATGAGCGAAGGCACATCTTCGGACGCGCAATACGGCGTCACCGGTCAGGAACTGAAACAGTTCATCGAGCGCGTCGAGCGTTTGGAACTTGAAAAGGCCGAAGTGGCTGAGCAGATCAAAGAGGTCTTTGCAGAGATGAAAGGCCGCGGCTTTGACGTGAAAGCGATCCGCACAATAATCCGCGAGCGCAAGCAAGACCCCAATGATGTGGCCGAGCAGGAAGCGGTGATTGACATGTATAAATCTGCGTTGGGCATGGCGTAAGGCGCGATCCAATTGCAGCGATGAGAAAACGGCTCCTGATTGGGGCCGTTTTTTGCTTTAGGGGGTCAGGACCGTTACGCCGGGGATACGTTCGATGCGGTAGACATCCTCATCATAGGCCTGCGTCATGTGCTCGACCATGGGCACGGTCCAACCAGGCAAGTCGAGTTCTTCTTCGATCTCGTCTTCGATGGCAAACTTATCCAGGAACGCCGCATAAATGCGCCGTTTCTGGATTTCGGTCACGCCGGGATGTTCGACCAGGAAGGCCTCCAATCGGGCCATGCCCTCGTCGCTCATGATGCTGCGCAGAAGATCTGTGCCGCCTGCCACTGCGGTGGCCGGGTCCAGCCCTGCCATGTCGCGCATGATTTCTTCCCAAATGATCGGGGTGTCTTCGTTGCACCAAACCGTGACCGGCATATGTGGCACTGCATCGCGGATGCGCAGGATCAGCTCGGACCAGCGCAGCGCCAGCGGGTCACAATCGTCGGTGACCTGTTCGATCGAGTGGGTCGGGGACGCCGCCACAAGCGCGGGCACAAACGTGGCCGGATTGCGGATCGACATGAAGATTTCCAGATCTTCGCCGTAAAACAGCGAAGACACGCCGCGCAGCCGGTCGCCAGCGCTTGAAAACAGGCAGTTGTCGCGGATGGCCAAACGCGGCACGCCAAAGAAGTTGTCATTGGACAGGATCATGCGATCTGGCTTGGCGTCGCCAATCATGCCGCTCATGATCGCCCCTTTGTGGTCGGTGGCCATCATCGAGGAGGACATCTGACCCAGCGTGTCACGGATTTGTCTGCGATAGGTCGACTGAGGTGGCAAGGCCACACCATTCTGCGCCAGCAGGTCCCGGTTTTTGGTCAGGCTGCCGAGTAGTTTGCCTTCGTCTGTGAAGTGCGCGCCTGCGTGAAGTACAATCTGCATGTTCTTTTCGTTGTTGGATTGTGCTGGATCAATTATAGCCTCGTTTCTGGACAGTAAAACCGAATTCAGGCAACACAAGGGCGCGATAAAGGAATCCCCTGTGCAATCACATGTGACATCACCGCCCGCCGCACAAGCTTCACCGTCCAAGGTGTTGAAAAGGCGCCTGTCTTTTGATCCGTGGTCCTCGGGGGCGCTGTTTGTCGCCACTATTGTGCTGGCGCCGATCCTGGCGGTGGTCTGGATAGCCTTTCATCCGGTTGAGAATATCTGGCCGCATTTGTTGTCCACCACTCTGCCACGTTACATGCGCAATACGCTGGTGTTGATGGCCGCAGTCGGCTTCTTCGCCGCCTCCATGGGGGCCACCACCGCCTGGTTGGTGACGCGCTATCGCTTCCCCGGAGTGCAGTGGATTCAATGGGCACTGCTGCTGCCGCTGGCCATTCCGGCCTATGTGGGCGCCTACGCGCTGGTGGATTTCCTGGAATATGCCGGCCCCGTGCAAACCGGCTTGCGGGATCTCTTTGGTTGGAAAACCAGCCGCGACTATTGGTTCCCGGAAATCCGCTCCATGGGCGCCGCGATCCTGGTGCTGTCTGCGGCCATGTTCCCCTATGTTTACATTCTAGCGCGCGCGGCGTTTCGCGAGCAATCCGGCGCTGGCGAAGAGGTGGCGCGCTCATTGGGGGCAGGGCCAGTGGCCCGGTTCTGGCGCGTGGGCCTGCCGATGGCGCGCCCGGCTATTGCGGCGGGTACCGCCATTGTGATGATGGAAACCGTGAATGACTTTGGCACGGTAGACTATTTTGCGGTGCAAACCCTGACCACCGGCATCTTTAGCGTTTGGCTGGAAAGCAACAATGCAGGCGGCGCAGCACAGATTTCCAGTGTGGTGCTGATGCTGGTGATCCTTTTGGTCACCATGGAGAAAATCAGCCGTCGCAAGGTGCAGTTTTTCAGCCTGAGCAATCGCAATCGGCCGGCGGAACGCGTGAAGCTGACCGGTCTTTGGGGCTGGGTGGCGATGCTGGCCTGTCTGATGCCGTTTCTGGTTGGCTTTGTGATGCCGTTTGCCGTGATCGCCCATAATGCTGCTGGGAGTCTGGATCAATGGCGCGATCCGGCGCTGCTGACCGCTTTGTGGAACACATTGCGGGTCTGCGGCATCGCGGCGGTGGTCACCGTGGTGGCCGGTGTCTTTATGGTCTATGGCGTGCGGCTATCGGGCCGCAGCCTGCCGCGCCTGTTGTTGCCGATCACCACCATTGGCTATGCCGCCCCAGGGGCCGTTTTGGCCGTTGGCATATTGATCCCGCTGGCGGTGCTCGATCACAAACTCGCGGACCTGATCGAGGCCATGACCGGCTCCCCAACCGGACTGATTCTCACCGGCTCCTCCTTTGCGCTGATTCTGGCCTACTGCGTGCGATTCTTTGCCATTGCGCAGGGCGCTGCAGACGGCGCCATGGGGCGTGTGCCGCCCAGTTTGCCCATGGCAGCCAGATCTCTGGGCCGCACAAAAGGGCAGGTGTTGCGCGAGGTCTATCTGCCGTTGGTGCGTGCCTCGATTGGCTCCGCTTTGCTTTTGGTCTTTGTGGATTGCGTAAAAGAGCTGCCCGCGACCATGCTTTTGCGCCCCTTTAACTTTGATACATTGGCCACACGCGTGCACGAGCAAGCCAGTTTGGAGAACCTGCCAGACGCCAGCCCGGGCGCGATCATGATTGTTTTGGTGGGGCTTGTGGCGGTTGGATTGCTTGCCCGCGCAAATCGCTAAAAAAGCCTCTTGCAGGTTCTGATCGAAGGCCTTAAACGAAGCTCCAGTGCCCCTATAGCTCAGCTGGTAGAGCAACTGATTTGTAATCAGTAGGTCCGCGGTTCGAGTCCGTGTGGGGGCACCACCTTTTCCACAATTGGCACCGGTTTTTGGCTTGCAGCACACGCTCGGGCTATCGTAGTTCCCACGACGGATGTCGCTTCGAGTGCTGACACGCCACCCTTTGGCCAACCGCAAGAGAGATCAATCTGATGACTGACGTGACCGCAACGTCCATCTCTGAGGCTTCAGACCTTTCTAGAGCCGCGCGCTTGTCTGTCGCTCCGATGATGGATTGGGGCGATTATTGTTTCTTTACAATAGTGTGAGATATTTTGAGGGCAAATTGGGTGCACTGTGCCTAGTTGTATTCTGGAGCAACTGCGGTTTGGCGTAACTCGGCTTACCTTTTGGTCTACCCAAACTCTTATCCGTCAGGCCGAAACATGAGAGTGTAAGTAGAAAAAAGTATGGTCGGTCTTGAACTTATTGAGACTACGAAACTAGAGTGGCTCCAACTCAAAGGAACCGTTCAATGTTTCATATTCTTACCGATCAAAGAGTTAAGTGTTACTCAATTATGACCAGCATGCCGCTTGGTAAGTACCTTGATCTTGTTGAGAGTGCTTATGCCGATCTGGGAGGTGTGGAGGGCCAGCGGGCACCGTTAAAGACCAAGACTGCGACAACAATCAGGAGTAGATTGGTTTCTGACATAAAACAGGGTGCTATTGTTCCGCCCGTTGTTGTTGGTGTGCTGATACCTAGCGAAGCATACGAAGGTTTAGCTACCGCCGAACAGATCGATGATTTTCTAAGGATTGCTGAGGATGCGGGCGGAGATCGCATTTCCATCATCGATGGTATGCAGCGGACAACCGCTATGCTTGAAGCGCTTGAGGAAGATCCTTTGGCTGCAGAGCGTGAAGTACGCGTAGAGTTTTGGGTCGCAGAGAAAGTTAACAGTCTTATCTATCGTATGCTTGTACTAAACACAGGGCAGGTTCCTTGGGAGACGGGACGACAGTTGGAGACTGTGTACGGGCAGTTTTTGACCCAAATAAAAGCGACCTTGGGCGAAAGAGTTTCAATTTTTGATACTGATGACAGGCGCCGTAGAGTGAAGTCTGGAATGTATCAGAGTAAGAATATCATTGAACTTCTGCTTCTTTTCTCGTCCAGAAAAATCGAAATAGACGTCAAGGACAGGGTGGCCGAGGACTTTGCTCGATTAGATACAATTGAAACGACGTCACATTCTGATTTTATTGAGTACTTCACAAGAACGCTGAGCATCTTGGTCGAACTGGACGAGCAATTCTCTAGGTTTTCCTTTGAAGATCCGGAGGGCCATCGATTTAAAACCGGTCGAGATGTGTTTTCGAGTTTTCCAGCTTTGGCAGGTTTTTGTTCCATGGTGTCGGTAGAATTATTTGACGAGCCGGGCTTTGATATCGACTGGGGCGCTGCTCCCGAAAAGATGAAGGCAATAGAAAGTTCATTTCAGGAAATCGTAGAAAAAATTAAACCGTTAAGCGATGACGCTTTAGGTGAGTTTCTTCAGCTTGATTTGTTGGAAGAGCGTCTGCGGCAACCGAGTGGACAAGTTGGACGGTTCGAAAGAGAGATATTTCGGCGAGCCTTTTCTTCAATGCTGCGAAATGCGCACAGAATTAGTTCTTTAGAGCCTTGCTGGAAAGCATAATGCCACAAATGAAAGAACACTGGCAAGCAATCTTCGGAGAGCTTGCTGCTTCGGCTGGTCGTGAGGATCTTGTTGGGAAACTTAGGACCGCTGATTTACCCGATAAAATCAAAGAGGCTCAGCTAAAAAAATACAAATCTCTGGCGATTTTTCCGGATGATCTTGTCGAGATGCCCAGGGCAGGATTTGTTTCTCGAATCAAAAGTGGAGATGAGATACTTATTTGCGTTCAGACCGATGATTTTTCGACGAGCGAACTGCAAGAGCTGGAAAATAGTTTAGCTGCGTATGGAGCCAATAGTGATGAGTTGGATGAAAGTACGTTTATGGTTTTGTCCCACGGATTGCGGGGAGCATACCGCCCTAAAGCCGATTTTTTAGACAAGGACGCTGCCTTTAACCAGATAGGAATCGCAGAAGAGCCAACCTATGAAGGTCACGAAATTTCGGACGTTATGCAGTTGTTCGAGGACGTTAGTCTTTTTCGCATAGATCCAAATAGCGATTTAGCAAGTTGCAATAAGTGGTTCTTGGCAGCATACATTGCCGCTTGTTGCTCAGCTTTTAGGACTAAATCCTTTCCTCAGGATACTTCGGAGAAACTTAATGCGCTGTTGCAACTTAAAAACTCAAACCCAGAACTGATATTTTATGCAGTAACATCAATACATTTGCGTCAGTGCTTTCTTGAGGTCTACAGGGGGCTCGAAACCTTGTTTTATCTGCCTTGGATGAAGCTCCTAAAAGATGAATTGAGTTTCACGGGGAGCGGAAGGTCTCTAGCTAGCACATTGAGAAAAAGTATAGGCTGGCGGCAGAAAGAAAAGGAGTCGATTTGTGAGTTGTTCGCGTTGGCAGACAACGCGATGGTTATGGATAATCGCATTAATTCGTTGCCATCGTTCAAAGACTTGAATTTTGATGAAGTTAACAATCAGGCGATTGCGAGAAGAATCTACAAAATTAGAAATATTCTGGTGCATCAAGAAGATTACGATGATCCGTCTCCAATAAATCTGACTCAAGAATGCTGGCCAGTTTTGGTTGACTATCTGCTTGATGTCACAGTTCACTTGTACACTACTTTTGGTGCTGATGCCGACTTTGATTTTGACGAAGGTGCAAGGCGTGCAGAAAATGCCTAGATGGTTTCAAGCTTCTGGGCAGGTCACTTACCCCTAATTCGTGAAAGGATACGGTCTACATCATAACTGAAATTCAGTGTCTTTGGTTTGATTGTTTTGCCAAGCTCCCAATCGTTTCGTGCCAATGTTGACCATCAATGATTATTGTTGCTGGCCATTCTTCCAGAAGTGATTTTTGGCTTTCGTCGGAGGAAGATGTTGCCACCTGAAAAACACAAAACTCCGTAATAGCCTCAAACGCATTGTCACACGCCGGACCTTGGCAGATTGTGCCAAGATGCTGGCCGTCAAAATGCAAATCCCAATTGTCTTTTGGGTCCATGCAAAAGACAAACGGTGGCAGGGCTTTTCGCTCATTTTTGCCGGGGCGCTTTCTTTTGATGATTTTGCGGGCCTGTTCCACCACTTTTTCAGGGTCATTGATAACAACCGGACCAGTAGATTGCTGTGAGGTCGGCGATGGCTTTGTGGGGCTTTTTTCGGTCATGTGCTGGTGATGTGCCGTAGCGCCGCCCGATAAGGCGCTAGCGCTGCGTCCACCTCCTTTTTGAGTTGGTTGTTGGATGCGACATGGAAAGCCACGGCCAACGGTGTGGCGGTGGCGATGGTCACGCGGCTGCGTTTGTCGCGCACGGTGGCAATCAACGTGCGCTCCAATCCTTCCCGCTCTGTGAAAGTTTCAAAGCGCCCGCAGGCGGATTCTGTCCAACTGCCTCTCACCAGTTCACACCGCTCACATAGGCCACGCCAGCGGCGATTTGACTAAAGGTCACGGGCAAAACCATGCGCATAGCAATGCCAGCGCTTTGGAACATGGAGCGCACTTCTGCGGGTCCACCGGTCACGGTGGCCGCGTCTGAAACCTGAACGGAACCTGCTTCTGTCACGCCGGTCATTGTCGGGTCAGTGCCGTCCGCGTTCAGCATCACAAGCGTGACATGGCTTGACGTGTCAAACATCGGGCGATCAATGGCCATCGCCATTTTGCTGGCATCCATTGCGATCACATGATCATCGCGCACGTTGTCACTGCTTACAAAGGGCAGGCCGAACAAGTTGCCCGCTTGGATCATTTTCTGGAATGGGAAAATGCCATTTTGGGCATCGAAGTGCATTTCCAGAGCGACCACATTCATGGTGGACACGACCAACAGCGGCTGGCGCGCTCGCATACTTACAAGCTGTTGCCGCAGCCATGTTAGGTCCGCAATAATGTCGCTTGCCGAACCGCCCGCGCTTACTTGTGTCGGGGCGAGGTAAAGCGACCCGGCGGGCCGTAGACCGGCCACACCGATTTCCGTATCCAAAAAGTATTCATCCAAGCCGGTTGCAGCGTCATCAAGGATTGAAGTTCGCACAATCTCCATGATGTGAGGGACAGAGGAACGGGCGATTTCCTCTGAAAACGTGCTGACGATGGCCATTTTGTAGCGCTGCACCACGGACGATCCGTAAACATCCTGCTGCACCGGAATTGTGGCATGCTCAGCCACCCATGCGGGTTTCAATCCGCCCTGACTGGCGCGCTGTGGAATTGTCACGGCGTTGTGGCCTTCAAAGTCAAAGGCACCGGCCATTTCCAGCACTTTGGCAAACACGCTGGTCGGTTGCAGTTCTTTGTAAAAGCCACGGCTTGACGTGCTTGTGAGTTCGTGACCAACCCCGGATGCGGTGGTGCCGTGCGGATCGGTGTTGGCTTTGATCACATGACCGGCGGCGCGGCGGACAAACTCTTGATCATCGGCTGGCCAAATTTCCTCTAGGGTCTTGCGGATCGGCGTTTTGCCGCCCCTGCGGCGTAATTCTGCGGTCAGAGCGCCCACAATTACCTCTGCGCCTTTTGGGTTGCGTTGTGCGATCTTTGGTTTTGCCGGTTGTTTTAGGGTCGCTTCCACCCGCGTGGGGCGCTCCAACATGCGGCGCAAGGTCGATAATTCGGCTTGGATGGCAGGCAAGGTTTTGCGGGCCTTTTCGCCTTCCTCCAGCGCGGCAACACCCGCGTCAAATGCAGCGGCAGCTTTGGCCCTGTCCAGCTCGCTTTCCAACTTGCGCTTTAGGGCGGGGTTTTGGATGTGGTGTGCGGCGCTCATGCTCTAAATCCTTTGATGTTGTCGCGCGCAACGCGGCGGGCTAGCGCGGAATGTTGTGGGTAGTCCTTGCAGAAGTCGGCAAGGCGACGGCGGTAGTGGGAAGCGGTTTCCGCATCTGCGGCGTTGCGCGCTAGGCTAAGTGGTGCGCCGCTTGCGATGGCTTGCCCCAACACTTTCGCGCGGTGTGCGCGAACCCGTTGTGGGAAGTGGTTTTGCAGGCGCGTTCTGATTTCCCAATCGTCCATTTATTCATCCCCTGTGAAATGCGTGACGGCACGGCGTACTTGTTCGGCTGCGCTCAATTCCACCGCGTCAACGGCGTCTATGCGCTGTGGAACCGGTTGCGCTTTGCTTTTTTCCAGCTTGGCAATTTGGTTTTTGATCCGGCTGATTTCCTTTGCGCGGGTTGTGGCCGATTGTTTGAAAAGCCCCACAACCAAAGACATGGTGGCGGGCGTGTTCTCCAACGCTTCTTTGACGCGGGCGCTTTGGTGATCTTCAAAAATCGTCGCGCGTTCTGCCTCGCTCAAATCGGAAATTTGCAATCGTTTGGCTTTGGCCGGCGCAGGGCGAAACGGGTTTAATTGCGTCATGAGAGGCCATCCTTTCGGCGTGTTCTGCGATTGCGTCCGGTTTGTTTACGGCGGTGATTTGTGGCCTCATGGAATTTCACGCGGGCGCGGTAAACGTCATCTGCGTCCCGGTCAAAATCATTGGCTGCTAGCGCCTCCAACATGGCCGCAAGGGTTTCTGTAGGGCGAACCTCTAGATCAGCTTGGCCGCGCATGTGTTCTGCCTCTGAGAGTGCAGCCGCTCCACGTTTGGCGGCGTCCGCGCATAAATCTGCCAATTGCGTATCCTTACCGATGGTCAGGGCCAGTGCTGCAATGCCGTCTGGCGCAGGTAGGGCTTTGGGCTGTTCACCTTGAAAAATCAGAGCGGCGGCGGTGAAGTCATCAATGACGGATTGTGTGGCAGCATGTGCAACGCTGTAGGCTTTGACCTTTTCCACAAATTCCGCAGATAGGCGGTGGCGTTCTGCGGTGGCCAAGTCATCGCCGTTTTGCTCGCGTGTGCTGGCGTCGTACAACCCTTTTCGGGTTTCCCGACCCGCAGGTATCAAGCGCAGAGCGGCGTGAATTGCTGTGGTTATGGTCTGAGTGCCTGACATGGCCTTCCCACTGTTTGCGACGTGGCGCGGTTTCCAACACTTTAAGGAAAAAACTGAAAATTAGTAGAATTTATTTGCTTTGCCATATAATCGTTGTCGCACGTACATCGGCTGGCTTTCAGGGGTTGGCCTCCCTTTAAAGGGATACTTAATCATGGGTGTACGATGGCCCGCCCTCTCTCATCGGCGGGCGGGCTGCTCTTTTTAATTTACCTACCAGATACTTACGGGGCAAAAATTGCTTTCGCCTCTCTCTGTTGGATTGACAGCGTGGGGCGTCACCCAATTAAGGCATATGGATCAAAGGCTTGCGATCCATAGTTATCTACTATGCTGACGGCGTTGATTGCAGCAATTATGCCGTCAATTTTCATATAACCCTGTCCACTCAATAGGTTATCACGCTTCTTTAGTCTGCGGTTTCCACTGGCCAATTCTTCAACCAATAGGTTTTCCACGTTTGAGGCTACAAGGGGACAACCGTTGTGCTGAATAGCGCCGTCAAGCAGGCGGCTTTCCAGAGAGGCAAGCGCAGCCGATAGCTGCCAGTTTTGCGGCACGCTGATAAATTCGCGGCCTGTGACCTCCCGCAATCGCGCGGTAAATCCGGCGCGTCCATGTTCATCGCCGCCAACGTGGTCAGGCTGTGCCTGAGTGATCAGGTCAAAAACTGCATCGTCGCATTGCTCCACGCGATCAAAGATGTGCAGCGTTTTGCTGGCCTGCGCTTCCTCGTAAACTTCCTGCATGGATGATGTTGCCCGCTCAAAACCCGCTGTGGTCAGAAACTGGTGAATGTGGAATTGCAGTGCTTGGGCATTGCCCTGCGGGCGGCGCGCAATTGCAACGGCCATCGGATCATCAACCCCGCCTGCATCAACCCCAACGGCGCAATAACTGGTTTGCACCGGGGTGCCTTTGGCGCAGTTTTTCCATTCGGCATGCAGAACGGTTTCGGCGTTCTCTAGGTTTTCGTTTCGCTCAATCCCAAGCCGCTGACTGAGTGTCAGGCTAAAGCTCTCCAAATCGTCACTTTCGCTGGCCTCCGCAAGCTCTCTGCGCAGTTCATCCGCATCCATTGTGCCTTGCTGAAAATCGGTTCTGAGCGAGGGCATGCCACGCCACCAATGATTGTGGTCAAGCGGATCAAGGTCGGGTCTTTCGCTCATTGGGAACGTAAACAAAAGCGGCAAAAAATCATCGTCCTTTATGGTGCCGTCACGCACTGATTTCGCATAGTTCAACTGGCGTTTAAATTCGCCTTTTGGTGCCAAAACCGGCATTGTCGAGATCGACAACATCTTAAATGATGATCCCCAATTTGCGCCGCCTAGGCGCAATTGATGCACAACGGCGGGGGCGGCGCTTATGTTGGCCAGTTCGTGAGTTTCGTCCAAAATCAGCACGTTAGGACGTTTTCCAACGGCGCTTTGCATGTCGCAGCTTAGGATTTGGATTGTCATGCCGGTGGCGTCGTGGATCAGGCTGCGGCTTTGCGCATTTGTCCGAAACATGGGGCGCAATTCTTCATCGCTTAGAACAGCCTCCAAAACGTGATCAAAGACAATCCTTGCAGTTTGAATTGTCGGAGCAACCACCGCAACCAGACCGCGAGTGTTTATCTTGAGGTTGGCGGACAGCATCACGAACCCCAAGGCAAACGCGGCGATTGAAACCGACTTGCCGCTGCCTTTCCCTAAAATCCAAAGTGAGTTTCGCACTTGGAAGCTGGCGCGCAACGCGTCCTTTTGCCAAGGCAACCAGCATTCCTCCAACCGTAGGCCAGCGACTTGACCCTGCGTCATGCGAAATTTTCCGCAGAGGTGAATGAATTTGTCGGCAAGCTCGGCGTTCTGCAGCAATACCGGCACAAGGCTTTGTGCGTCGGGCGCGTGCATCCAGAGGGGATTGGCCGTGGTGGTTGGGCGGATGTATTTCGGCTGCATGCCCGCCTACAAACCCCAGTTGCTCGATTTCGGCTCTGCGCTTTCGGCGGGCGTTGCCGGCGCGGCAACCTTGCCTTTTCCCAATCCCAATTGTTCGCAAATTTTGTTCAGGCTTGCAGAGTGCCGGACAAGCACTGCACTTGCGGGGTTTTGGCGACCGTTTGAAAACAGCGCGCCGTGCTCTTTGATTGAGTCTTGCGCTTGGCGCGCCGCCATCATGTTGAACAAATACGCTTCCACCAGCCCACTTTTCTGCGGCACCCATATTCCTTGATCCTGCATGTGCGTGATGATCGCATTCCATTCCCTTTCGTAGCTCTGCGGCAGCGACGGTGGCAGGGGCGGCGGCGCGCGGTGCTTTGACTCTGAAACGGTTTGCAGCGTCGTGATACGGGTCTTTTCATCGGTGCGGGTGATAGGCATGGCAAGGCTCCCTTGGCCGCACAAATGCGGCGCAATCTTACGATTTCGGTTGGAAGTGCGTGCCGGGCAGGGCAGGTGCGCGGAAAGCGCCGTCACGCCGCCATGGTATCAATTTGGTAGCGGTAAGCTACGAAAAACGGAAATAGCGGGGGGCTGAAACCGCCCTGACATCGCTTTGACAGCGCTTAGGTGGCCGGGACACCGAAACCGCCAGCGATGCCTAGAGCGTGCTAAAATCGGTTGTTTGGAGCTATTTGGGGGGCATATCTGCCTGCTTTTTGGACCGTGCGAAAAGCTCCATGATTTTGGGATCGGGATTATTGCCCGCTGTGTGTCGCGCCTTGCTCCCCCCGTGCGGTATGCAACCGCCAATTGATGTTTCGACCTCCCCGCCCCCTAAAGCCAACATCCGTTCCCGTTTTTCCCTTGCATGGCGATCAATTGCGCCGCGCTTGGAGTTACATGGCCCGCAGCTTGAACGGAGATTGGAACGGACCCAGAACAATTGATTGTCTTTGGTATGGCGAATGTGATCAACACAAGTTGCAGGCGCGACATAGCAAACTGAGCAGATCGGGTTGTTGGACAAAATTTCTGCCCGCAGTTTGCGCCAGCGGCGCGATCGATACCAACGCTTTCTGATTTGAACATGTGGCGCAAGATTGCGTTCATCGTACCGGCGTTTCATTGGCTATTCTTTCGCTGCTTGCCCCCTTCACCTTTGCAGTTTACCACTGCGCTACCGGTCGGGCTGTTGTTGCCCACATAGGGGCTAGCTCCAAAGTTATCGCACCTTGCCAATCGCACAAAACGCTCAAGTGTCCGCACTTACCTCCGTGGGAATATGAGGCCTCCGCACCCACCTCCGTGGGAATATTGGGTCAGCGCGCGTCTTGCCATCCAAGTTGGACGGCAGTGCCGACTAAGTGCGTTTCAAGAGGCGCGATTTAACTCTGCTTTGAAAGTGTCTGAACACATACGCCGCTTTGTCTTTGGCGGGCCAAAGCCGCGTATGTGTATCTGCTCTTATAAGTGATAGAACCCACAGGGTTGCACTTTAGAACCCACAGGGTTCCATTGATAGAACCCACCGGGTTCCATGCGATAGAACCCACAGGGTTCCATGGCGAGAACCCACCGGGTTCCAGGGACGGGCTGCATTCTTCAAAATACCCACTCATCGCCATAGTCCTTCGCGGCGTCATTTCGGAGCGCCGCTTCAACCTCGGCGGCAAGGTCAAAACGGCCTGCTGCGCGAGCTGCGGCGGGGAAATCAGAGGCAGGTTTTCGCCCCCCCCTATCTGGATGGTCCCATTCAAGCCCCACCGTTGCAATCGTGGCAGCATTTTTCCAAGCGTCCCGCGCCGGTTCCGCCGCACTTACGGTTTTTGGGGGCGGCAGATCTACTTGCTGTTCCGTCAGATTTGACAGGTCCGGCAGGCCAAGGAGGCCATCTCCGCGCAATAAATATCCCTGTTTATGGATGCGCCGCACGTGTTTGCCTGCCACCTGCGGCGTTACCTCCAAAACCTTAGCCAATTGGGAAATAGTGAGAGGACCCAATTCGCCCACATCCACCTCGCGCGGCAGACTGAAAGCAATAGCCCAAACTACATGTTTCTGCGCGTTTGTTAGGCCGGTGCCTCGCCAACTCACAAAAGCGGTTAAACAACGCTGTGACATTGAGCTTTAAGCCTTTCTGTAAGGCGCTGCGGTTGATCAGAAAGGCGGGGCGCGCTAGCATCATGCCCGCTTGCATGCCTTCATTCGATCCAGTGCGGATTTCCAAGTGGGTTTGTGGTTGGAGTGCCGCGCGGTGGTTGGACCGCGCGGCTTTTACCTTTTCGGTTGTAATTCACGCACAGTCTGCTTACGGGCCGTCAACGCTCCCCTCTGCGACCCGTAGCAGATCAGCAAGAACAAGCTGCTGCCATACAGCACCGGGGCATAGCGCAAGCCAGTTCAACACTGTGATAGCCATTGCGTTAAGCAGGGGCTTCCAATCCTCCATCGCGCTTTGAAACTCGGCGTTCTGAGCAAGCATTCGCCAGACCTCTGTTGCCATGAAAAGCGATGCTGTTTGTCGCTCCAAGTCACTCATTTCTCCGATTTTTTTGATCTCGAAAAACCGGTTTTTGATAGGGTCTGCGCCGGACGCCTCCAGAATGCGCGCGATTGGGGCCATGGCTGCATCAATGTGCGCGACGAATGCGTCAAAATGGGCCTCCGCTTCAGGGCAACCCAGACCCTTGTCGTTTTCTGCAATCTCCGCAGCTTCCATGCTGCTTTGTGCTGCGTTGAAGTCTTTCATCATCGCAGAACACATAGCGGGCGGATCATTCAAAGGAGAAAGTTTGGTGGCCTCAATTTGGTCAATGCGGGCCGTCATTTTGGCGGCTTTTGCGCGCATTCTGTCACCTTCCTGCCGCAACCACTCAACAAAGGCCAAAAGCACTTCTTCAGGTATGTTTGCGGGTACTTCGCAGGACACTTTGCCGCTGGCCCATCGCACCTCATACGGGCGCTCTGGTGCGGGAACGCCTGATAGCGAGAGTTCGTGATTTGCCTTGTGCGGTAGGATTTCTGTGATGGTATCAGTCATTGGGTTTGCTCTCCTATCGGTTGGTTGGATTGGTTCATGGCGTGCCACGCGGTTGGGTTCACGGTTTGCACCCATCGCTCTAAGGCCAAGGCAAGCGCCCAAATTAGCGCGCCCAGATTTGTGGGAGCGTCCCCGCTGGCCAACTCTTTGGTGATCCATTGCCAAAGGTCGGCGCACAGGATCAGCGGATCGGCGGCAAGTCTGGCGGGTGACGGATCAGGCGGCATTTGGCGGGCAAACTGGCGCACGCCAATGGTTTCAACACCGGCGGCGGTGATCATGCCTAAAAAGGGTTTCATGCCCTTGTCCAACTCTCGGACAACCTCGCCCAAACGCGTGGTTTTGGTTCCGTCTGATAGGTGCGGCCTGTCCAAGTCAAAGCGGCGCAAGGCGTCGGATGCGGTGACAAAGTGCGGCTTAAATCGGGTGATCAAGTCACCCTTTTCCACACGGATGTTTCTGCGGATTGCTGTGGTCATGCCTGCGCCTCCAGTGGCACCATGATCCGGTGCACCAGCTCGAAAACCGCCACCACGTCGGATACCGTGGACGCCTGTGCGGCGCGGCGTTGAAGGTCGGGCCACAGGAATTTGAACACCGCCCACATGCGCTCATTGGGTGGCAGTTGTAATGCGACTTGGAGAAAAGCGGTCAGGGCTTCCTCTGAGCCGTTTGCGGCCTGTAGGCTATAGGCCATGAGGCGGGCGTGGTCCTCTTGGATCATTCTAACCCCCCGTGCGCTTGCGACGGTGGGCGGCATTCTCTACCAGCTCTGCGGTGATAACGCTGGCAATGTCATCCCATCGGTAACAAATCAGGCCGCCCCACCGGTAATGTGGGGGCATTTTGCCCGCTATTCGGTTGTTGCGGGTTGTTATTGGCCTTTCACGGCGCAGCTCACTCACGTCCGCCTCTGAAATCAGCCGGTTTTCAATCAGCATGTGTGCGGCGGCGGTATTGCCGGACTGCTGCCCAAGGGCGGCAATAAGCTGACTAAGCTGTAATTCCAGCTCAGGTGAAAGGGTGGCGGTGGTCATGCTGGCCTCACAGGTTCAAAATGTCGTGGACGGCTTGCCGGTGGGCTTCATTGGCTGTGCCGCCGTGCCCCTCAGCCGTGATTTGTGCCGCAATGTCAGCCTTGCGGTAGCAAACGAGTTGCCCCCAACGGTGGTGACGGGGCATACGCCCGCGTTTTCGGTTGGTTTGCGTGGTGGCCAGCGCCTCATGTTTGAGCGCGGCCACGTCCTGCTCACGGATTAGGCCGTGGGCGTCTAGGAGGGCCTGAGCGCTTGCTGGCAATGGGGGCGAGGGCAGGCGGTCTACGAGTGTGTCCAGTGCTTGAGCGATTTCAGAACTGGCTGTGATTTGTAGAGCGGTCGGGCGTTGTTCAGCCATTGGTTTGCCCCCCATGGTTGGGGGTCACAAACTGCACCAAGTCACTCATGTAATAGCGGATGTATGTTCCATGGCGGACATGGGCAGGGCCGGTGCCTTGCCTGCGCCAATTGTGCATCGTGGTTGTGGTCACCCCCAAAAACTCTGCGGCGGCGGCACTGTCCAACATGCGGTCACCTGCGGCGACACGTGGTGGTTTTAGGTCATCACTATTGGTCAACAGAATGCCTCCTGTCGTTTGTTTCGCGGGTTAATCTGTCAATTGCTGTGCGTCCCTGCGGTGAGGGTGCAGGGAGCATTAGGGCAAACGGGAATATTTGCCGCAACCCAAAAAATACAGTTTTTTCAGTTATTTAATGTGCATGCTGTGCATGCTGTGCATACGTCTCATACGATGCATAATGTGCACGTCCTATAGTTGCTTAAGTGGCACAAGCATCCCGTCTGGCATGATTTTGGCGGGCGGAACGAATCGAACGGAAACAAAAAACGCGGCACTGGGCCGCGTTGTTCGGAGAGGGCAGGCGGGTGGCCTAAGCCTTGTTTAGAAAATCGTGCACGTCCTCAGCACCTAATTGCACGTAGCGTTGCAGATGCTTGTAGTCTTTATGACCGCTCACCACGGCCATGTGCGGTACCGGCATTTGCAGGCGGGCCAATCGGGTCAAAGCACCATGACGCAAATCGTGAAAATGAAGGTCAACAATGCCCAATTTTTTGCAGGCGCGTGAAAAGGAGGCACTTGCAGACCTAGGATTGAAGGGAAATATTCGGCCCTCAGTTCGGTCACCTACCGCGCGGCGCACAAGGTCCATGGACCCATTTATGAGCGGCACAACTTGGTTGTTGCGGGCTTTGCGTTGGGGGTCTTTCCGCTCACGGATCAAAACCGACTGCTCATTCCAATTCACATCTTCAATTTGGATGCGGCAAATCTCAGACAGACGCATTGCGCTGGACGCTCCAAATTCCACCAGCACGTCCATTGGGATTTGCTGACGGTCATTCTCTGCAAAGAAGGTGCAGAGGCGGCGCAATTCATCATCCGTAGGAATGCGGTTGCGCTCTTTGCTGCGCGTGTCTATCCGCTCCGCCGTCAGTGATTGGCGGGCCTCTTTGGCCAAGTTGGGGTTAATGTCCAAGTTTTTGACCACACGCGCCCACTTGAGGCAGCTACTCAAGTTGGACAAATCATGTGAAAGCGTGGAACCCTGCACACCGTCCGCTTTGCGGCTTTCCACGAACCGCCGCAGAACAATGGCGTCCAGCGCAGTCACAGGCGTGGTGCCAATGCGGTCACTAACACGTGTTAGGTTCACACGCGCCGTCTTGCCCAATTGGACGGATCTTAGATAGGCGTCGATCACGTCAGCCAGCGTCATTGACTTTGGCGGTTGGATTGTGCCAGTGGTGCCACCGCCTTCAATCGCGCGTTCAATATCAACGGCCCATGCCTGTGCATCGCTCTTGCGTGCAAAAGCCTTGTTTTTGCGTATGCCGTTTTTGCGCACTTGCGCACGCCACTTGCCGCTAGGGGTTTTGAAAATTGTTGCCATCGGTGCACTTTCGGTTGCTCTCTCTCTCACTGATATACCCCTGTTTCGGTGTATTTCCAGTGCAAAATCGGTGCACTTTGGCCAAAAATCGGTGCAATATCCATGTCTAAATCATTGAAATATAACGCAAAGCTATCCGTTGCACCTATGATGGATTGGACAGATCGGCATTGTCGCTATCTGCATCGGCTGCTGTCGCGGGACACCTTGCTTTATACTGAGATGGTCACAGCGCCCGCGCTGGTGCGGGGCGGGGCGGTGCATCTGCTGGATTACAATACCGAAGAGCACCCGGTCGCTTTGCAACTTGGCGGCAGTGACCCGGAGGAGTTGGCCGCGGCCACGAAATTGGGCGCAGCTGCGGGCTATGACGAGATCAACCTCAACGTGGGGTGCCCGTCGGATCGGGTACAGTCTGGCACTTTTGGCGCGGTGTTGATGAAAACACCGGAGTTGGTTGCGGACTGTGTGCGGGCCATGCAGGGCGCCACAGATGTCGAGGTCACCGTCAAGTGCCGGATCGGGGTGGATGATCAGGAACCCAAAGAGGTGTTGCCTGACTTTGTAAGTAAGATGCAAGGTGCTGGCATTAAACGAATTTCCATCCATGCGCGTAAAGCGTGGTTGCAAGGGCTGAGCCCCAAGGAAAACCGTGATATCCCACCTTTGGACTATCCGCTGGTTTATCAGATGAAGCGGGATTTTCCGGAGTTGCATCTGTCGATCAACGGCGGCGTCAGCACTTTGGAAGAGGTCAAAGCGCACCTCGCCGAAGGCATGGATGGGGTGATGATTGGCCGGGCCGCCTACCACAACCCCACCGATGTGCTCAGCACCGCGGATCGTGAGATTTACGGCGCTGGAACTGACAGTGATCCGGTGCAGGTGGTACAGCATATGCTGCCTTATATCGAGGCGCATCTCACCAAGGGGGGCAAGCTCAATCAGGTCACGCGGCATATGCTGGGGCTGTTTGCGGGCAAACCCGGGGCGCGGGCCTGGCGGCGGTATCTGTCGGAACATGCGACCAAGCCGGGGGCAGGGCCGGATACCGTTTTGGCGGCCCTGGAAAACGTCACTCAAGCGGCGGCCTGACGCGCCGCACCGAGGTTGCTTGCGCACCGACAGGATTTGGGCTTTATCTCGGCGCAACGCGCGACCCCGGAGAGACTGATGGCCCACGATCCTGCCTTGCTTATTCAAATGCTGCTGTTGTTGCTGGTGATCGGTGGGGTTGCCGGCGTGCTGGCCGGCCTGCTCGGCGTCGGTGGCGGCATCGTTCTGGTGCCAGCGTTTTTCTATGCGTTTCAGGTGCTTGGCTACGATGGGCCACAGTTGATGCAGGTGTGTCTGGCGACCTCGCTGGCGACCATCATCGTGACATCGCTGCGTTCTGTGGCAAGCCATAACAAAAAGGGCGCGGTGGACTGGGACATCCTGCGCACCTGGGCGCCGGGCATTGTTGTGGGCGCTTTCATTGGCGTGCTGGTGGCGGCCAATCTGCGCTCCGTGACGCTACAAATTGTCTTTGGCTGTCTGGCGCTGGTGATTGGCGCCTACATGGGCTTTGGCAAGGCGCATTGGCGGTTGGGGCAGGCGATGCCAACCGGTTTGCCACGATTGATTGTCAGCCCCTGTGTGGGGTTCCTTTCGGTGCTGATGGGCATTGGCGGGGGCAGCTTTGGCGTGCCGTTGATGACGCTGTTTAATGTGCCCATTCACCGCGCCGTGGCGACCGCCGCAGGCTTTGGTGTGACCATCGCCGTGCCTGCGGTGATTGGTTTTCTGTTTATGGAAATTGATCCGGCGACCCGTCCGCCGTTCACAGTTGGGGCGGTCAATATGGTGGCCTTTGGCCTGATCATTGCCATGACGCTTCTGACCGCGCCTTTGGGGGTCAAGCTGGCCCATGCGATGGATCCCAAGCCGCTCAAGCGGGTGTTTGCGGTGTTTTTGACGTTGGTGGCGCTGAACATGCTGCGTAAGGCGGCAGGGCTGTAAAAGGCGATTGTTTCATAACCACATGGTCAGGGTAACCGCACTCCGGGTGCTGGCGCTTTAAGTCTATAAAAGGCACGAATCGACCTTGCGTGGGGTTTGTGTTTGACCCGCTGAGAGGATTTGCCTGGCGCGGTTTTTCAATTTGCCTACTACCACTCACGCGTGTTTTGGGTGTCGGTGCGTGACGTTAAAGTCGCATGGCGGCCGATGAAAAGTAGGTGATACCCTATGTTTCGTTGCGAGGGCGGAAACGCTATGGCCCTTGGCGGTGCATTGTTTCGATCTTGGCATCGCTGCAAAATGTCCCCTTAATTTTCAACGAATTTCTCGGTAAACTTTTGAAAATTCTATTTGGACCAAGGGTGTAAAGCGATGCAGTTACTTTGGATTTTGGGCCTTGCGGTCCTCGGCGGCGCGTTGATCTACGAAATTACGGATGATGACGACGATAGCACGGAGCCGGAAACCAACGACGATCCGACGACCGGTGATCCAACCACAAGCGGTGGTGACACTACAACTGATGGCGGAACCCCAACAACAACTGATGGTGGCGGGACGACCACAGATGGCGGGGACGTGACCGGAGGTCCGGCCGAAACTCCTGTTGACGGCGATCCCATCGTTGGCACGGCGGCTGATGACACTCTGGATGGGACGGAGGATCGCGAACGGATTTCTGCAGATGCCGGCAATGATGTGGTTTCAGGCCTTGGCGGAGATGACACCATTATTGGTGGCGACGGTGAAGATGCGATTGATGGCGGCGAGGGGAATGACAAGATCTCCGGCGGCAACGACGCGGACACCCTCACTGGTGGCGCTGGCGATGACCTGGTGGGCGGCGGCACGTCCGATGACAGCCTGACCGGCGATGCAGGCGCGGACACGTTGTTGGGCGGTTGGGGGGATGACACCCTCGATGGCGGCGACGACGACGACAGCCTTTTGGGTGGTCTGGGCCTTGATTCCTTGTCCGGCGGTTTGGGCAACGACGCTCTTTCTGGCGAAGACGGCAACGACACGCTGGATGGCGGCGAAGGGGATGACAGCCTGCTGGGTGGTGACGGCAACGACAGCCTGATCGGTGGCGAAGGCAATGACTCGCTTTGGGGCGGCAACAGCGATGACACGCTGGAAGGCGGCGAGGGCGACGACCACCTCTCTGGTCAGACCTCTGACGACAGCCTCAACGGTGGCGCAGGCGCGGATACGCTTCTGGGTGGTCGCGGCAACGACACACTGATTGGTGGTGTTGGCGAGGACAGCATGGAAGGTGGCCTTGGCGATGACGTTTTTGTTGGCGTGGAAGATGGCTCTGACGACGAGTCGATCGCAGCCAGTGATGTGCTGGACGCAGACACCATGCGCGGCGGTGACGGCAACGACACCTTTGTCCTCGGCTCCGGCGATGTTGCCGAAGGCGGCGCGGGCGTCGACACCTTTGCCTCCGGGACTTGGGTGGATGCGGACAACCTGCCTGTGATCGAAGACTTTGACGTGGCTGAAGACGTCTTTGCACTGTTGGTGCCGGAAGGCGAGGGCACAGGCGCGGTGACTGTTGATGCCGATGCGGATGCAGGCGAAGGCTGGTTCACGGTCTCTTATGACGGCGTCCCGGTCGCCACCGTCTTTGGCGCGGGCATGACACCGGCCAATGTGTCGGTTGTGGAAACGGACGTGGTGGAAAGTGCTGTTACCACGGATCCAGTCCCTGCTTATGCAGAGCCCACAGTCTAAAGCTACAGTTTAGAAACGAGAAAAGCGCGCTCATTCGGGCGCGCTTTTTGTTTGGGCTGGTGTCTGGATTTAGCGTTTCAGGCGCGCGGTCCTGCCGCCTCGACGTTTCTTCAATCGCGGCGCGCGGGTGGGCAGCTCTTGCATGATCTCGCTGCGTTCTTCCGGCGGCATCTTGGACCAGCGGGTGATTTCATCAATCGTGCGCAAGCATCCGGTGCAGATCCGCTCTTCGGGATGCACAACGCATACTTGAATACAGGGGCTTTCCACTTCGGCGCGTTTCCACACGGTGTCTTTGCTCACGATGCGCTCCCAAGATGGTTCAGACGGTCCAGCACTCCTTGCAGGATATAGGACGCGGCCACATGGTCGATCACCTCTGCGCGACGCTTGCGTGACGTATCCGCCTCCAAAAGCGCTCTTTCAGCTGCGACAGTGGACAAACGCTCGTCCCAAAAGCCGATGGGCGCCTCAACCAAGGCGGACAGGTTGCGGGCAAAGGCGCGGGTGGATTGCGCGCGTGGACCTTCGCTGCCGTCCATGTTCATCGGCAACCCAAGGATGATCCCGCCGATGTTGCGGTCCTGGATGATCTCGATGAGCCGCTGCGCATCCACACCAAATTTCTTGCGCTTCACGGTTTCAATCGGCGTAGCAACAGAGCGGAAGCTGTCGCTGACTGCCACACCAATGGTCTTGGTGCCGAGATCCAACCCCATCAGCGCCTGCATTGGCGGCAAGTGCGGGGCCATTTCTTCGATGCTTTGGTAAATCTCGCTCATTCCAGACCTGCCTGCACCGCGCCCGCACGTACAATCTCAAGCGCGTCTGGTGCCTGTGCAAACACCTGCTGTGCCTCGTCCCAAATCGCCTGCGCGCGTTCCGAATTGCCAAGAACGCCGTAAGCACCGATCAGTCGCGCCCATTCCTGCGGGGTGCCGCCTTCGGTTGCCAAACGATCAGAGAGCTGGTCCACCATGCCCTGGATCATTGCCTGACGGTCCTCAACCGACAGTTCGCCCGCCGCTTCCATGTCTTCGGCTGAAGGGCCGGACAGTCCGTCTGCTGTGTGCGCAGGCACCGGCGCGGGCATTTTGTAGTCAATGCCCGCGTACCAGGCCAATTCGGTGATGGTGGCACGAATGGACGGCACCCAGGGCGCGTCATTGGGGCTTTGGCGCAGCACCTGATCCCAGATGCGGAAGGTCGCGTCCGGACGGCCGGTTTGCCACATCATCAAGCCCAAGTAATAGCGCGCCAGATTGTTGAATGGGTCGAGCTCCAACGCCTTTTTCAGGCTGGCTTCGGCCTCAGGAGAGACATAGTCGCCCGCTGCGGTGATCAGCAAGTTGGCGTGCAGCACATAGTCGCCTGCAGTCGCTTCGTCGCCCTTGATCTCGATAACTTTGGCTTGCGCGGCATAGGCGGCTGGCATGTTGCCCAGATTGGCCTCATTACGCGCCAGCAGCTCTTGGCCCCGCAGGTCCTCAGGGTTCTCTTCCACAGCCGCACGCAGTTTGGCCATCAGCTCCAGGAATTCGTCGCCGGCTTCCGCCGCAGGGCGGGCGGGCACTTTGGTTTCGGCCACGGCCTGTGCATCGCGATTGTCGCGGCGGGCCTGCGCCTCGGCTGCGCGTTCTTGCAGTGGCATATCGCGATAGCCCGGTGCGCCAAGTTTGTAGTAGAGCCCAAAGCTACCGCCCAAAACGACGAGCCCCAAGGCCACCGCCACCACAACAGATTGCTTGCCCTTGCCGGCTGTGCCGCTTTCCGCCTTTTGCATCTGCGCGTCAGCGGCCAGAATGCGCCGGGAAATCTCGGTCTTCATGCGTGCGGCGTCTTCTTCACCAATCACGCCTCGGGCCAAGTCCTTGTCGACCTCTTTGAGCTGGTCGCGATAGACCCGCAAATCATAGGCGGCGGGGTGGTCCTCATCCTCAGCGCGACGTGTCAATGCGAGCGCAAACAAGCCAGCGGTCACGAGGGCTAGGGCAGCTGCAACAATCCAGAAAATCATGTGGCCTCCTAAGTGCTGGACCACATGTAGTGCCGCTGGCAGGCGGCTGA
The DNA here is from genome assembly GCF_047124445.1 of Shimia sp. MIT1388. Classification (GTDB taxonomy): domain Bacteria; phylum Pseudomonadota; class Alphaproteobacteria; order Rhodobacterales; family Rhodobacteraceae; genus Shimia. The sequence continues at coordinate 726,010 of NZ_CP138921.1, forward strand.
AAGCAAAATCAGCATTCTGACGCGACATGTCGCAACCGGTCCGCAAATAGGCGCTTTAACCACCGTGACCGACTTAGCAAAAAGTTCATAAACTGGGAGAAGTTGCCTCCTATTCGGAATCACGCTCATGAGAAGATATTCAGCCTTTGCCATCGCCCGCGAAGCCGCCCGCTACCACTCGGGCTGGGAACGCGCGTGGCGCTCTCCGGAACCCAAGAAGAAATACGATGTGATCATCGTGGGCGCCGGCGGCCACGGTCTCGCCACTGCATTTTACCTGGGCAAGAATTTTGGCATCACCAATGTCGCGATCATCGAAAAGGGTTGGCTTGGCGGCGGCAATACCGGGCGCAACACCACGATTATCCGGTCAAACTATCTGCAAGACAGCTCCGCCGCGCTCTATGAAAAGGCGCGGTCGCTTTATGAGACCATGTCGCAGGATCTGAACTACAATGTGATGTTCTCTCCGCGTGGCGTGATCATGCTGGCGCAGACCGAACATGAGGTGCGCGGCTATCAGCGCACCGCGCATGCCAACGCGCTGCAGGGTGTGACCACAGAGTTCATCGGGCCGGAGCGTGTGAAAGAGCTGGTGCCGATCATCAACATTGACGGGCCGCGCTATCCCGTGCTCGGCGGCCTCTGGCAGGCGCGTGGCGGCACCGGTCGCCATGATGCGGTGGCCTGGGGATATGCCCGTGCCTGTTCCGACATGGGTATGGATATTATCCAGAAATGTGAGGTGGTTGGCGTGCGATCTGACGGTGGCAATGTCGTTGGCGTCGACACCACCAAAGGCCCCATCGACTGTGACAAGCTTGGCCTTGTGGTGGCTGGCAACTCCGGTGCGTTGGCCAATATGGCGGGCTTCCGGTTGCCGATGGAGTCCGTGGCACTGCAAGCTCTGGTGTCTGAGCCGATTAAGCCTTGCATGGATGTAGTTGTCATGGCCAACACCGTGCACGGGTATATGTCTCAGTCCGACAAAGGCGAGATGGTGATTGGCGGCGGCACCGACGGGTTTAACAATTACACCCAACGCGGCAGCTTCCACCACATCGAGGAAACCGTGCGCGCGCTTTGTGAAACATTCCCAATGGTCAGCCGTCTGAAAATGTTGCGCCAATGGGGCGGCATCGTGGACGTGACCGGCGACCGCTCACCCGTGATTGGCAAGACGCCTCTGGGCAACTGCTTCATCAACGCAGGCTGGGGCACCGGCGGCTTCAAAGCCATCCCGGGCGGCGGCTGGGCCACGGCTGAGTTGATCGCCAAAGGCGAGCCGGGTCCGTTGGCGGCTGAGTTCGGCATGGAGCGATTTATCGAAGGCCGGTTTATTGATGAGAGCGTTGCGGCGGGGGTAGCGCATTGATGGGCTCGGAATGGGAATACGTCTATTTTTCACAGAGTATCGCCTCTGTACTTAAGGCGTCCAACTTATCGTGGGATGAGTTTTGGCCAGAGTTGAAAGCTGCGGCGCAGGCTGGTGAAAGTACCGAAGTACTTACCAATGCGATTGACTTTGCCTTTGATGCAGAGACTCGAAAGTTCAAGGTTGCGGTCGAGTTTGGCGCAAAGGAAACAGTTTGGCTGACTGAAAAAGAGTTTGCTCAAGAAGTTCCTAAATACGTTAAGGGAGGCCCAAAATCTGATGATTAATTTTGGACCTCTCAGTCTCGTTCGCCCGGCAACGCCGGGCCGTGCCCGACCCTCCCCACGGGAGGGCGCTTTCAGCACCCACCCAGGTTCAGGCGCGACCCTTTCCTATGGACTAATCCCAATGACTGCCGGAGTTGCGATCATAGTCCAGTGGGGAGCCTTGGCGTTTGCCGCTGTCTTTGCGACGTGTGCCACGCCAGCCAAAGTAAAAGGCTCCGACAATCAGCAAAGCTGCTGGAAGTATCTGAAAAATCGGTTTCATGGCTTCAACCTAAGCGCGCAAACCGTTAATTCCAAGGAGTTCGCACAATGCTAACCCTTCAATGCCCCTATTGCGGCGTCTGGGCCGAGGAAACCGAGCTTCACGCCGAAGGTGAGGCCCATCTGAAACGCTATGGTCCAGGTTCTGATGACGCGGACTTCGAGAGCTATCTCTTCATGCGCGAAAACCCCAAAGGCGTGCATTTTGAGCGCTGGCGGCACGCATCGGGCTGCGGCAAATTCTTCCACGCCGCGCGCTGCACCATGACGCTGGAGGTTTTTGGCACCTATTCCGCGCAGACGCTGGAGCCGCCACAAGACATCAAAGACAAGATCTCGGCCAAACAACCCGGTTGGTCGTGGAGGGACTTCTCATGAGCACACGTCTGACCACCGGCGGGCGCCTGTTGAACAAATCCAAACAGGTGACATTCTCCTTTAACGGCAAGCAGTTCACTGGCTTTGAGGGCGACACGCTGGCCTCCGCATTGTTGGCTAACGACCAGATGCTGATGGGCCGTTCGTTCAAATATCACCGGCCACGCGGTGTTGTGGCCTCAGGTGCGGAAGAGCCCAATGCGCTCATGAACCTTGGCAAGGGCGGCAAGTTTGAGCCCAACCAACGCGCCACCACCACTGAGCTTTATGACGGGCTGACCTGCACATCACAGAACCACTGGCCTTCGCTGGAATTCGACGTGGGCGTGGTCAACAACTACGCCGCCCGCGCTCTGCCAGCAGGGTTCTACTACAAAACTTTCATGGCCCCCGCAGCGGCGTGGAAACATGTGTTTGAACCGATTGTGCGGCACTCGGCCGGTTTGGGCAAAGCACCCAAAGACCGCGATGCGGACCGCTATGAGCATTTCTACGCCTTCTTTGACGTGGTGGTTGTTGGCGGCGGTGTTGCTGGCCTGATGGCGGCCAAGGCCGCTGGCCAAGCCGGTGCCAAAGTGCTGCTGATGGAACAAACCGCCCATTGGGGTGGCCGCGCACCGGTGGATGGTGGCAAGGTTGATGGCGTGAAAGTCGATGACTTCATCGACGCCACCGTGGCCGAGCTTGAGGCGATGGACAACGTCACGCTGCGCAGCCGCATGATGGGGGCAGGGGTCTATGATCACGGCTACATCCTTGGCTACGAGCGCCTGACCGACCACGCGCCGCTTTTGGATGGTCCACGCCACCGCCTGTGGCGCATCCGTGCCAAACAGATTGTGACCGCGACCGGCGCCATCGAACGTCCTCTGTCCTTTGCAGGTAACGACATCCCCGGCGTGATGCTCGCGAGTGCGATGCGTGACTACATCGTCAACCACGGCGTGAGCTCCGGTGACCGTGTGGTGGTTGTGGCCAACAACGACGATGCCTACCGCACCGCCTTTACACTCAAGATCCACGGTCTCGATGTGCCGGTGATTTTGGACTCTCGTCCAAACGGTGGCGGCCCGCTGGCCGATGCCGCACGGGAGCAGGGTTTCCGCGTGGAAAACGGCAAAGGCATTGCCAAGGTCAAAGGCGGCAAGCGCGTGACTGGCGTGGCGATCTGTGCCCAAGCGGGCGAGGGCGCCGTGCTGGAAGAGATCGCCTGTGATGCGGTGGCTATGTCCGGCGGCTGGTCGCCGGTGGTGCACCTTTGGTCCCACTGTGGCGGTAAGCTGATCTGGGACGAGGCGCAGGCGCATTTCCGCCCCGATCCGGATCGTGCGCCAACCAGCCATGATGGCAAACCATTTGTCTCCACAGCGGGCACCGCCAGCGGCCCGCTCAAGCTGGATGAGGTTCTGGTAGATGGTTTGAAAGCAGGTAAAGCTGCGGCAGAGGCGGCTGGCTTTGCCGTCTCAGCTGCTGAAGCGCCCAAAGGCGAGGTGCACGACGAAGCGCTGCTGCAAGCCTGCTGGCTGATGCCGCAAGGCGCGGGGCCAAAACTGCGCATGAAAGCCTGGCTGGACTATCAGAACGACGTGAAAGTGTCGGACGTCAAACTGGCCGCGCAGGAAGGCTACGAAAGTGTGGAGCACACCAAGCGTTATACCACGCTGGGTATGGCGACGGATCAAGGTAAGTTGAGTAACATCAACGGCTTGGCGGTTCTTTCTGATGCGCTCAATCAGCCCATTCCGGCCACGGGTACGACAACCTTCCGTCCGCCGTACACGCCGATCTCCATGGGCGCGATCGCGGGCGAAGCGCGTGACGAAGTGTTCCAACCGCTGCGCCGCACCCCAATCCACGACTGGCACGAGGCCAATGACGCGTTCTTTGAACCAGTGGGCCACTGGCGGCGTCCCTATTGCTTCCCGCGCGGCAGTGAAAGCCACGCCGACGCGGTCAGTCGTGAAATCCGGCAAACCCGCGACAGCGTCGGTCTGCTGGACGCGTCCACGCTTGGTAAAATCATCGTCAAAGGTCCAGATGCGGGCAAATTCCTCGACATGATGTACACCAACATGATGTCGACGCTGAAGCCTGGCAAATGCCGCTATGGCTTGATGTGCAACGAAAACGGCTTCCTGATTGATGATGGCGTTGTGGCGCGTATCGATGAGGACACCTTCCTGTGTCACACCACCACCGGCGGCGCCGAGCGTATTCACGGCTGGATGGAAGATTGGCTGCAATGTGAATGGTGGGACTGGCAGGTCTACACCGCCAACGTTACCGAGCAATATGCGCAGATTGCTGTGGTCGGCCCAAATGCTCGAAAGGTGATCGAGAAGCTCGGCGGTGAGATGGATGTCTCCAAAGAGGGCCTCGCCTTCATGGAATGGAAAGACGGCAAGATCGGCGACTTTGACGCCCGCGCGTACCGCATTTCCTTCTCTGGCGAGCTGTCTTACGAAATCGCGGTGCCAGCTTCCCAAGGCCGCGCCTTCTGGGATGCGCTGCTGGAGGCTGGCAAAGAGTTCAACATCATGCCGTACGGCACTGAAGCGCTGCACGTGATGCGGGCCGAAAAGGGCTTCATCATGATTGGCGACGAAACCGACGGCACCGTGATCCCACAGGATCTCAACATGCAGTGGGCGATCTCCAAGAAGAAAGAAGACTTCCTGGGCAAACGTGCACAGATGCGCGACCACATGGCTTCTGAGGATCGCTGGAAATTGGCGGGTTTCGAAACCGAAGACGGCTCCGTCATTCCGGATGGGGCTTACATCGTGAACCATGGCACCAACGCCAACGGCCAACGCAACGTGCAGGGGCGTGTGACCTCGACCTACTATTCGCCAACGCTAGACCGTGGCATCGCCATGGGCCTGATCCATGGCGGAATGAAACGCCTGGGCGATGTGGTGGAGTTCAACAAAGTGGACGGCAGCACAGTGAAGGCCAAAGTGGTCGATCCGGTGTTTTATGACAAAGACGGGGAGAAGCAGAATGTCTAAGGCTGTGAGCGCCCTGGATGGCGTAACGTTCGAAGGCTTTGCCAAGGTCGAAGAAACCGGCTTGCGCGGCATGATCACAGTGCGCGGCGATCTGGCGTCTAAAGAGGTGGCGGAAGCTGTGAAAGCGGCAACCGGTGCGGAGATGCCTGGGCTGCGCAAGGTGACTTCTGGAGGCAAGGGCGCAGTAGCGTGGATGTCGCCTGACGAGCTCTTGGTTGTTGTTGACTATGATGCGGCCAACGCGGCCGTCGCCACTATGACCGACGCTCTCAAAGGCACGCATGCGCTGGTGGCCAACGTGTCGGATGCCCGCGCTGTGTTCCACCTGTCAGGCGACAGCAGCCGAGATGTGCTCGCCAAACTGGCGCCGGTGGATTTTGCCAAAGACGCTTTTGGCTCCGGTGACATCCGCCGCTCCCGGATCGCGCAGGTACCGGCAGCAGTGTGGGGTAACGCGGATGGCAGCTTTGAAGTCATCTGCTTCCGCTCTGTGGCGCAGTATGTCTTTGATGTGCTCAAGGTCTCTGCGCAGCCGGGCGGCGAAGTGGGCTTTCACTAAGCGCCGGTCTCTGCCAGACTGCAAAGAATACCAACCAGATGGCGCTTTGGTGCCATCTGCGACCGCTTTGCCCTTGACCTCACGCACCATTCGCCCACATGTGTCTGGCAAAGATAACTCGCGCAACAGAAGAGGATGCTGCAATGGCTTTTCAACTCCCTGATCTTCCTTACGCCCACGACGCTCTGGCCGACAAAGGCATGTCCGCAGAGACGCTGGAATTCCACCACGACCTGCACCACAACGCCTATGTGACCAACGGCAACGCTGCCATCGCCGGCACCGAGTGGGAAGGCAAAACGCTGGAAGAGATCATCGTTGGCACCTATGACGCCAACGCGGTTGCGCAAAACGGCATCTTCAACAACATCTCCCAGCTGTGGAACCACAACCAGTTCTGGGAAATGATGGGCCCAGGCGCAAACGCGATGCCAGGCGAGCTGGAAAAAGCGCTGATTGAGTCCTTCGGCTCCGTTGACGAATTCAAATCCCAGTTCTCCGCCGCAGGCGCAGGTCAGTTTGGTTCCGGCTGGTGCTGGTTGGTGAAGAACGCAGACGGTTCCCTGGCAGTGACCAAGACCGAAAACGGCGTGAACCCACTGTGCTTCAACCAAACCGCGCTTCTGGGTTGTGACGTGTGGGAGCACTCCTACTACATCGACTTCCGCAACAAGCGCCCGGTCTACCTGACCAACTTCCTGGACAACCTGGTGAACTGGGAAAACGTAGCCTCCCGGATGTAATCCGTGACCTAAATCCAATAAGAAAGCCCGCCAATTGGCGGGCTTTTTTGTTTTTGGGTAGATTCTGGGCTTAACCAAACGCGCGATCCAGGATCGCTTCCATCTGAGCCACATCATCCGCCACGTGGATGAAATCTTTCAAGCTTTGCTCCGCGAACCCTTGTGCGATCACATGGTCCAGCAATCCTACCAGCGGGTCCCAGAAGCCGTTCACATTCAGCACCACAATCGGCTTTTCATGCAGGCCAAGCTGTCGCCACGTCAGCACTTCGAAGAATTCGTCCAATGAGCCTGCGCCGCCGGGCAGAACAACAATGGCGTCGCAATTCATGAACATGACCTTTTTGCGCTCGTGCATGTTTTCGGTCACGATGAAGTTGGTCAGGTCGCGCTTGCCCACCTCCCATTCCAACAGGTGGGTGGGGATCACGCCAAAGGTATCGGCGCCTGCAGCCTGCGCCGCATTGGCAACAGCACCCATCAAACCGACGTCGCCAGCGCCGTACACCAGACGCCAGTTTTTGTCGCCAAACCGCGCGCCAAAGGCCTCCGCGGCTTCCTTATAGGCTGCATCGCCGCCAAAACGTGAACCACAAAAGACACAGATCGAGCGTGTGGTCATGAAATTCTCCAATATGTTCAAAGCTCTTTTGACCAGCAATATCTGGGTTGGTAGGGTCTCTCAACCAAATGACAGCCGACTTCGGGGGATATTCGGCGATGAGTGACAAAGCATCAATTTTCAGCGGCAATGTGGCCTGGGTGGCCGGAGTTGTGGTGGCGATGGGCGTCTCCGTATACGCGTTGGTTGCCACGGGTGTGCTGGATGGCAGCGATCAGACCGTCAAGGACACCACCACAACAGAGACCGCCACGCCTGCACCTGAGGCAACGCCGAAGGTGGCTGAGCAGCCCGCTGAGACAGTGTCCGAGCCTGAGGCGCAGCCAGCGCCAGCGGAAACGCAGGAGCAAGTCACTGAGGCGGTTGAGGACGCCGCACCTAGTGCCGAACCCGAGCCAAAAGAAGAACCGGTGGCTGCCGCACCTGCGCCGGTTGAGGAAGAGCCCGCGCCTACCATTGTGCCAAGTTTTGACCTGGTGCGTGTGGACGCCGAAGGCAACACGGTGGTGGCCGGGGCGGCTGCGCCTGGTGCCATGTTGGGTATCCTGCTGGATGGCGCCGAGGTGGCTTTGGCCCCTGTTGACACGGCGGGCAAATTTGCCGCCATTCTGGCCATTGAACCAAGCGAGGCGCCACGCGTTCTGAGCCTCATAGAGCGCCGCGCGGACGGTGATGTGCCTTCGGATGCCACGGTGATCGTGGCGCCGGTTGTGGCGGTTGCAGAGGCTGTTGTGACTCCTGAGGTCGCAGAAGAACCTGCCGCGAAGGATGTGGCAGAGCCAGAGGTAAAACAAGAGATTGCTGAGCCGGAAGTTGAAATCGCCGAGGCTGACGATGCAGCCACAGATGATGTTGTTGCTGAAGGCGATGAAATCGTAACTCAGGTGAATAACGATGAGCAACCTATTGAAGAGGTTTCTGAAAACGTTAGTGAGGAGCCGGATGAAGAAACGCCGAAGCCCGAAGCCAAAGAAGAAACCGCTGCGGTAGAAGCTGCGCCAAAACCAAAGGCGCCAGCGGTGATTGTGTCGGATTCCGAAGGCGTGCGTGTGGTGCAACCGGCCGCGCCGGAAGAGGCCACACCGGAAGTTCTGGCCGCTGTGTCGATTGACTCAATCAGCTACACCGATGCCGGTGCTGTGATGGTCTCCGGACGTGGCAACCCAAGTGCTTTTGTGCGGCTGTATCTGGACAATGCTTTGGCGGCGACCACACAGATCGATGACGCGGGCCTGTGGTCTACGCAGTTGGAAGACGTGGCTGGTGGTCTGTACGAATTGCGCGCGGATGAGGTGGATGAAACCGCCAAAGTGCTTTCTCGCGTGGTGACGCCGTTCAAACGCGAAACACCGGAGACTGTCGCGAAGGCGCGCGCTCAGGCGGAAGCAGTGGCGGAGGCTGAGGCCGCCGCGCAGGAGCCAGACGTGCAGACTGCGCCAACAGATGAGACGGCAGTGAAACCCGAAGACGCTGGCGAAGGCACAACTGCTGAAACGGCAACAGCTGAGGCCAAGCCAGAGACCGCGCCCAACGTCGCCGTAGCTCCGGTACCAGAAGACGAAACAGCCGAAGAAGAAACGGCTGAGGTAGTCGCCGAAACGGCCACGACACCCACTGAGGCACAGGCACCCGACACGGAAACGACCGTCGTAGAATCCGCTGTTGAGTCGGAAACCGCCGTGGAGGAAGCAGCCCTATCGTCGCCGGTTGAAACAGAGGCGCCGACCACGGTTCAAACCACCGAAGCCGCGGCTCAACCTGAACCGGCGACTAAGCCGGAGCCTGTAACCGCACAACCACCCGTGCGCATCGTGACCGTGCAGCCCGGTGCCACCCTCTGGGCCATTGCGCGGGACCGCTACGGTGAGGGCCAGCTGTATCTGCAGGTATTCGAGGCCAACAAAGACAAAATCCGGGACCCGGATCTGATCTACCCTGGCCAAGTCTTCACGGTGCCCGAAGAATAAAGCGATGCGGGGCTGGCAAGTCCCGCTTGTGGCTATTAGGTTTGCTAGGCTCACCAACTGACAGGGCAGGCAAGCATGACCAAATGGCACACGGCGACAGCCGAGGAACTCGCGCGCAACGAACAACGCTCCGGTTGGCGCACAATTCGCAAGGTTTCGCCTTACCTTTGGCCGGATGACAAGCCTTGGGTGAAATATCGCGTGGTGCTGGCGCTTTGCATGCTGCTGGCCTCCAAGGTGATCGCGGTCTATTCGCCGATGCTCTACAAAGCTGCCGTGGACGCGTTGGCCAACGAAGGGGTGCCACCGCTCGCGCTTGGCGCAGTGGGGCTCACCGTGGCCTACGGCATGGCCCGCCTCATGACCAACGGATTTCAACAGTTGCGCGACGCGGTCTTTGCCAAAGTGGCACAGCGGGCTTTGCGCCAATTGGCATTGGAGACCTTTGAGCACATCCATCGCCTCTCAATGCGCTATCACATCACCCGCAAAACCGGCGGGCTGAGCCGCATCATTGAGCGGGGCGTAAAAGGCGTGGAATTCCTGCTGCGCTTCCTGCTGTTTTCCATCGGGCCGTTGGTGCTCGAACTGCTGATGATCTCGGCGATCTTCTACTGGCTGTTTGACGCGCGTTATCTGGCGGTCGTGGGCGTCACCATTTCGATCTACATCTGGTTTACCTTCAAAGTTACCGAATGGCGGGTGAAGCTGCGCCGGCAGATGAATGATCAGGACACAGACGCAAACCAAAAGGCGATCGACAGCCTGCTGAACTTTGAAACCGTGAAGTATTTTGGCGCCGAAAAACGTGAGGCTGCGCGTTACGACAGTGCCATGGCGGGCTATGAAGAAGCTGCGCTAAAGACTTCATATTCTTTGGCTTTTTTGAACTTTGGCCAATCCTTCCTGATCACTTCAGGCCTGGTGATTGTTATGGTGATGGCGGCGATTGGCGTGCAAAACGGTGACCTGACCGTGGGCGATTTTGTGATGGTCAACGCCTATATGGTGCAGATCACCATGCCGCTGAACTTCTTGGGCACGGTCTACCGTGAAATCCGTCAGAGTTTGGTGGATATGGGCGAGATGTTTGATCTTCTGGAACAGCCTGCCGAGGTGGCGGACCAGCCCAACGCCAAACCGCTGGCCATCAAAGACGGCTCCATTGAGCTCGACAAAGTGGCTTTTGGCTACGAAGCGGACCGCGCCATTCTGAAAGGTGTGAGCCTGAACGTGCCGGGAGGGCAAACCGTGGCCATCGTGGGCGCGTCCGGATCGGGCAAATCCACCATCGGGCGGCTGTTGTTCCGGTTTTACGACGTGCAGGGCGGGGCTCTGCGAATTGATGGGCAGGACGTGCGTGATGTGCAGCAGGAAAGCTTGCATGACGCCATTGGTGTGGTGCCGCAAGACACGGTGCTGTTCAACGACACCATCCGCTACAACATCGCTTACGGGCGCGACGGGGCCACTGAGGACGATGTGATCGAGGCCGCCAAGGCTGCCCAGATCCACGACTTCATCGCGGCGCTGCCAGACGGCTATGACACAGCTGTGGGCGAACGTGGCCTCAAGCTCTCCGGCGGCGAAAAGCAACGCGTTGGCATCGCCCGCACCTTGCTGAAGAACCCGCCCATCCTGCTTCTGGACGAAGCCACCTCGGCGCTGGACACAGAAACCGAGCAGGGCATCAAGGAAGCGCTGGCTCGGGCCGGGGAAGGACGTACTGTGATTACCATTGCGCACCGTCTCTCCACAATTGCTGAGGCGGACCGGATTGTTGTGCTGGAGAAAGGCGAGGTTATCGAGGAAGGCACGCACACCGCGCTGCTGGACAAGAGAGGGCGCTATGCGCAACTCTGGACCCGTCAGCAGGCAGATGAAGACGCCGCCTAAAAGCTAAAGTGGAACAAGGGTGTGTGGCTCACTTGGACCAGACACCCGCAAATTCCTTTGCGGCCCAGAAGCCATTTGCCCCGACGACGGCGTAATACGTACCCAAGGCAATCAATCCCAGGTGCAGCAGCACGATGGCATTGAGCAGTCGTCCAAATGGCTGTTTGCAGGTTTTGTGCCGGAACCGCTTCTGCGCCACTTTGGCGCCCAGAGAGCCCCCAATCAGGGCCAGAGACAGCAGGGTCCGTTCCGGGATCCGGTCCTCGCCATGGATCGCGCGCTCCTTGTCCGCGTGAAAAAAAGTGTAGGTGACCAGATTGAGGGCCAACCAGAACACCAGCACCAACCCGGTCAAAATCAGCGCGGGCAGGGCTGGCGACAATGTTGTTCCAACTGCAATGTTGAACATGTGGATGCCTGTATGCGTTTGCTCAAAAATCTTGAGGGACACGTATAAGGCGAAAAATCATACAAAAAAAGAATATTCTGGATGAATGAAAAACGCGCCCCCGAAGGAGCGCGTTTTTTGATCATATGCTAAAGCGTTACTCAGCCGCCTGAATGCCACCCGGATCGGGATCGTCATTGGCTGCTTTGCCGCTGCGAGGCGCTTCCACCTCGGGAGCCAGATCGTTCGGATCGACCTTGGTGGAGCGTGTCACAGGCACCGAGGAGCGGGAGCTTGGTGCAGAGCTTTCCATCACCACCTCTGTGGTGTCGTCCCACATCAGCACCGGATGTTTCACCTTGCGGGCTGCGCGGCGCAGTGCCCAGTCCTGACCCGCACGGGAGGTTCGGCCAAAGGACAGACGGGCCAGCAGGCGCATCATCCAATTGAAGTAGGTGCTTGCCCAGACCCGTGCCGCCAGCATGGATGGGGTGAACACCAGCGTCAGCACGGTGGCGATCCCCAGACCAAAGACCACGGCGGTTGCCAGCTGTTTCCACCACAACGATGTCGGGCTGTCGATCGAGTAGCCACCATTGATGAAGTCCAGGCTCAGGCCAAACATCATCGGGGCCAGACCGGCCATTGTCGTGATGGTGGTCAGCAACACCGGACGGATACGGCTCTGTGCGGTGCGCACGATCGCATCGATCCGCGGCATATATTGGCTGTACTCCTGATAGGTATCGATCAGAACAATGTTGTTGTTCACCACAATCCCCGCGAGAGCCACGATGCCGGTCCCGGTCATGATGATCGAGAAGGTCTGATCCATCACCAACATGCCCACCAGCACGCCAGCTGTGGACAGAACCACCGCCAACAGCACCAGAACCGAGTTGAAGAAGCTGTTGAACTGCGCCAGCAGGATCACAAACATCAGCCCCAAGGCCGCAGAGAAGGCGCTTGCCAGGAAGGCACCGGATTCTGCCTGTTCTTCCTGATCACCGGTCCATTCCCAGCTGATCGATGGGCCAAACGGGTTGGTGTTGAGCCATTCCGTCAACACTTCGATCCGCTCGGTTGCGGTCACAGGCACGCGGCGTGCACCGTCTTCCAAGGCGGTGCGGATTTCCTCTGCAGAGCTTGCCGCATCCAGCGCGAAGATGGTGAAATCCTCACCGCTGGGAGTGGTGATCACATTGTCATAAGACAGCTCGCCTTCTGGCAGAGCCTTGAGGATCGCCAGTGTTTGAAGCTCGTCACCTTCACCGGATACAATCTTCACCAGTCCCGGTTCTACGTCCGCTTTCACGTCGTAGTAACGCTCCTGATCAATCCGGCTGATCGACGCGCGTTTTGGCACAGGGAAGCGCGTGACGAAGTTGGACAGAGGCACAAGCCCATCGTTGGTGCGCACCTTCAGCGTGTCGAGCGTGGACAGGACGCGGTCCTGGTCTGGCAGACGCAGACGGATTTCGATTTCCTCGTCTGAGCTGTCGACCCGCATAGTGTCCAGCAGGATACCACGCGTTACCAACTGCACCATCGCGCCCACGGTGGCCACATCGGCGCCATAGCGGCCGGCTTTGGCCACATCCACGTCGATTTGCCAGTCGATGCCGGGCAGGGGCAGGGTGTCTTCCACCAGTGTCAGACCTGTGGTCGCTTCAAAGGTTTCCCGCGCGCTGATGGCGGCGGCGTTGAGTTCTTCCCATCCGTCGCCACGAATGCGCAGGTGAATCGGCTTGCCGGAACCCGGACCCTGTTCAATCGGGCTGGTTTCCACATAGAAGCCGGGCAGCTTGGCCAACTCGGCGTTCAATTCATCCAGCACGCGGTTGCCGTCAAAGTCAGGCGCGGTGACATCCCGCTCCAGCTTGCCAAAGAACCACTTTTCACGGGCGGTTGGACGTTCATCCCACGGGATGATCTCGAACTGTACCTGACCCACGGTGTCGGGCGGAGAGTTGCCGCCGCCCGGACCACCTGTGTCCAGACCACCTTCACCAGCAAAGGAGAACACATTGATCACAGCAGGGTGCTGCATGATGATGTTTTCCGCTTCGCGCACCATGGCGTCTTTTTCTGCCAGCGAGATGTTGCCGCGCGCGCGGACATAGGCCGTGGCCTGTTCCGGCTCGGTCTCAACAAAGAATTCAACACCGTTGTTGTTCTCACCAAAGTAGCCAATGATCGACACAACGGTGAAGATGACGGCCGCAATGGTGACCAGCGGCATCACCGGGTTGCCGACAATGAAGCGCATGAAATAGCCAAAGCCGTTGTGGCGGAAGCCGGATTTCACAGCGCGTCGTTTGCGGCCAATCTCCGCGGCGCTCATGGTGATCGAGGCAGCAAAGGCCGATAGCACAAACAGCACCGCCCCAACAGCCACTGCACCAGTAGAGCCCTCATCACCGGATGCATAGGTCACGGTCAGCATCTGCATCAGCCCGACAAACATGCCGTAAAGCGGGATCGGCACCAGCAGTGCCCGCACCACCCATGGCAGGCGTTGTTTCATGCCTTGAGAGATACGGTCAAACACGCGGCTCAGACGGCCGGAGATCCCCCCCACAACCGGCAGGTAGATCAGCGCCACCAGCAGCGATGCCGACAGAACAAAGATCATGGTGACCGGCAACATGCCCATGAATTCGCCCGGCACGCCGGGCCAGAACAGCATCGGCAGGAACGCACAGAGTGTGGTCGCGGTGGAACTCACAATCGGCCAGAACATCCGCTGCGCCGCCTCGACATAGGCGTGCATCGGGCCCACGCCCTCTTTGATGCGCTTGTCGGCGTATTCCACCACAACAATCGCACCGTCCACAAGCATACCCACCGCAAGGATCAGGCCAAACATCACCATGTTGGAGATGGTCACACCCATCAGTGCGAGGAAGGCAAAACACAGTAGGAAGGACGCCGGAATGGCAAAGCCGACCAGCATCGCAGCCCGGCTACCGAGCGAGGCCAGAACCACAATCATCACCAGCGCAATCGCCGTTAGGACTGAACCTTCCAGCTGGCGTACCATCGAGCCCACAGTGCGGCTCTGGTCGTTGGAGGTGCCAACATGCACCGCCGCCCGCAGCTCCTCAGGCCATTTTTCCTGTGCCGCTGCCAGCGTGGTTTTGATCTGCTCCACAGTGTCGATGATGTTGTAGCCTTTGCCCTTCACCACCTGCAGCGCCACAGTGTTCTCCCCATCAAACCGCGCGGTGCCCGCACGGTCCTCAAAGGTGAAGTTGATTTCGGCCAGATCGCCCAGTGTCACAATCCGCTCGCCATTGGTTTTTACCGGCAGCTCATAAATGTCGCTGACATCGTTGAACGACGAAGGAATTTTGACCGAGAAGGTGCCCTGGTTGGTTTCCACTTCACCAGCCGCGATCAGCTGGTTGTTGTTCTGCACAACACTGATCAGTTCGGGCGCGGTGACGTTGTAGGATTCCAGACGCAGCGGATCGATCACCACTTCCACCATCTCGTCGCGGTTGCCCGCAATCGGCGCTTCCAGCACCGCGTCGATGGCTTCAAATTCGTCCTGCAGGTCTTTGGCCAAACGCGCCATGGTGCGCTCCGGCACATCGCCGGAGAGGTTCACGATCACAATCGGAAATTCGGAGAAGTTGATCTCGTTGATTGTGTATTGTTCCGCACCCGAGGGGAAGTTTGACGACGCGGTGTTCATCGCATCGCGCACGTCGGCAATGGTCGCGCTTTTGTCCCAGCCGAAGTCGAATTCCAGCAGCAGCGAGGCGTGATTTTCCGAGGCAATGCCGGTCATCTTGTCGAGACCGTCCAGATCGACCGCCTCGGTTTCCATTGGCTTTACAAGTAGGCTCTCTGCGTCTTCAGCGGAAATGCCCGGATAGCTGACAGACACATAGAGGATCGGAATGTCGATGTCCGGTTCACCCTCCTTTGGAAGGCTGACGTAGGAAAAGGCGCCAATCACGAGGGAAATCACGATGAACGCCAGAATCATTCGGGCCCGTTCGGCGGCCCAGGTGATGGCGCCGGTCATTGGTCAAGCTCCCGATAGGTTGGTGCGACGGTGACGCCCTCGACCACAAACTCCTGGCCGACAACGATCACGCTGGCCTGTTCTGGCAAACCGCCAACCCAGATGCCGTCGGTGCCATCGCGCAGCAGCTCCACCGCCTTGAAGGCCACTACGTCACCGTCTTCAACGATGCGAACACCCAGCGTGCCTTCGTCGTTCAGCGTCAGTGAGGACTGCGGCAGGAAATGTGCCGCCGCGCCATCCGCAGAGATCATAATCTCCGCGGTTTGACCGTCGCGGATCGCCAAATCGTCGTTTGGCACCGTCACCTCCACGCGGAAGGTGCGGGTCTGTGGGTCGGCGGAGCGGGACACAAAGGTCACCTGACCGGTCACTTCTTGACCAGTTGTCAGACGCGCACCAGCCAGAGAGTCTTCGGTCACGCGGTTGATGTCGGTCTCTGGCACAAAGCCCACGATGCGGATCGGATCAAGGCGCAGAACCGTGCCGCACAGGCTGCCCGGTTGCATCAGGCTGCCGAGTTCTGCGGTCTTGCTTTCCAACAGGCCGTCGAACGGCGCCACAATCGTCAGGCGCGCCACTTCGCGCTCTGCGGCTGCCACCAAGGCTTCCGCCGATTCGATGCCTGCCTGAGTGCTTTCCAGGCCGGATGTGGCCGATTGGATCGCCGCTTCAGCCGCGCGCACACTTGCGGCGGTGCTGGCCACACGTGTGGAAGAGGCAAAGCCACCTTCGGACAGCTTGCGCGCGGCGTTGTCGTTGATCTTGGCTTCTTCCAATCGCGCTTCGGCCTCGGCGACCGAGGCCTGCGCGCTTGGAATGCGGGCCTGTGCTTCCAGCAGGCGGGCTTTCGCCTCTGCCAGAACCGCTGTGCTGGTGCCCACGTCCAGGCGGCAAAGCTCTTGGCCTGCGGTCACATGGGTGCCGCGGCGCAGTGGCTCGGTGATCACCAGACCGCTGGTTTCCGCGCGTACCTCAACCTGGCGATCCGCTTCGGTTTCGCCGCGCAGCACAACCGCGCTGTCGATGGTGCGGGCTTCACTTTTTACCGCCACCACACGAATGAGACCCGGCGCATCTGAAGGGGCTTCGTTAGCCTCCGCCTGCGCCTCTGTGGCGGTGTCCGCCGCCTCTTCGGGCGCGCCGTTGCCGGCAAACGCCGCCAAGCGATCACGCTCCACCACAACAAAATACAAAATTGCCGACACGAGAAGTGCGGTCAGAACCGGAATAAGCCGCATTGAATGGCCCCTGTTGCTTTAACGTGCGCCCTCCCGCGCACAAATATTCAACGACATATTGGCGTTCGCGCGCCGAGAAACAACCTCAGATACGAGAATTTGGACTCGTCGGTTCAAAATAGATCCGGAAACGAGAAAAAACCTGTGTCGCCGATGTGCCTTTGCCACAGTACTTGGCACTTTGAAAACAAAACGATAAGACAAGGCAAACCGACAGGAGAGCAGGCGTGAGCAATACCGACAGTTTCATTGAAGAAGTCACCGAAGAAGTGCGCCGTGACCGCCTTTTTGGCCTGATCCGCCGCTATGGTTGGATTGCTGTTCTGACAGTGATCGCGATTGTGGGCGCGGCCGCTTTTAACGAATACCAAAAGAGCAAAGCCCGCACCGCTGCGGAGAACACTGGCGACGCGCTGATTGCTGCTGTGGCCTCCAGCGAAGCTGAAGCCCGCGTGGCGGCGCTTGGCGACCTGACCACCGAGTCGCCCAATGCGCAGGTTGTTGCCGACATGCTGCTTGCCACCCATCAGATTGAAGTGGGCTCTGGCGCCGACGCGGCGTCAACCCTGAACGGCATCACCACCAGCGGGTTGGAGACACCGGAAATCTATCGCCAGATCGCAGCCTTCAAGGCGGTTTTGGCCAATGCCAAAGACACATCCGTGGCGGATCGCCGTTTGGCGCTGGAAGCGCTGGCCGGACCGGGCATGCCTTTGGCGTTGCCTGCGCAGGAACAACTTGCCCTGCTGAGCCTGGAAGAAGGGGACGTGGATGGCGCCATCGAACAATTGCAAGCGCTGATTCAGGATGCGGCTGTCACCGCAGGCTTGCGCAATCGTGCGTCTCAGTTGATTGTGGCTCTGGGTGGAACACCGGCGGACACCGCGCCCGTTCTGGCCGACCAATAAGACTTGCAGGGTGGGGGACTCAGCAGTGAAACGTACGTCTTGGATTTTGGCAGCGGGTGTTGCCTCCGCTGCCTTGTTGTCTGCCTGTGCGGAGCCAGAGATCATTCTGGTTGGGGATCGAGAAGATTTGATCCCGTCTGAAGAGGTCATTGAAAACAAAGACCTTGCAATCAGCCTGCCATCCCAAAGCAAAAACGCCAGCTGGACCGGCCGCATTGGCACGCCAAGCACCCGGACGGCCCATGCGGCGCTGTCATCAAAGCCGGTATTGGCGTGGTCGACGTCGATTGGCGCGGGCGAGTCGCGCAAGACACGTATCACCGCTGACCCGGTTGTCGCCGATGGCCGCATCTTCACAGTGGACGCCGAAGCGACCGTCACCGCCACCACCACCGGCGGGCAAACGGTGTGGTCCCGCGATCTGACGCCGCCCAACGACAAGGCAGGCCAAGCCTCCACCGGCGGTCTGGCCTATGGCAAAGGCAAGCTTTTTGTCACCACAGGGTTTGGCAGCATCCGCGCGCTGGACCCCGCAACCGGCGCAGATCTGTGGGAGCAGAAATTCCAGGCCGTCGGCAGTGGCACCCCCACGGTCTACGGCGATTTGGTCTATGTGGTGTCTGGTGATGCAACCGCTTGGGCGCTGGAAGTTGAGACCGGCAAAATTGCCTGGCAGCTTCTGTCCATTCCTAACGTTCAAAACGTGCAAAGCCCGGCGGCTCCAGCCATAACGGACCGACTGGCGATTTTCCCCTATGGCTCTGGTGAAATCCAGGCGGCCTTCCGCCGTGGCGGCGTGTCCCGCTGGACTGCCGGACTGTCGGACACCCGTCCGGGCCGCGCTGTGAACACCGTGGGCGACATCTCCGGCGACCCTGTAGTTGTCGGGGACACCATCTATGTGGCGAACCATTCCGGACGCATGGCCGCCTTTGAGACCGAAACCGGCGTGCGCAAATGGACCGCAGATCACGGCGCGCTTAGCCCTGTGTTCCCGGCAGGCGGGTCGCTCTTCCTGGTGTCGGAAACCAATGAGCTGTTGCGTCTGGATGCGCGTGACGGCACCCGCATCTGGGGCCAGACCCTGCCGCAGTTCATCAAGGACAAACCCAAAAAACAATCCGCCGTGCACGCGCATTACGGGCCGATCCTGGCGGGCGGGCAGTTGGTTGTGCCCTCCACCGACGAGGTGGTGCGCTTCTACAACCCGCGCAACGGTCTCTTGACCCACACCGTCGCGTTGCCCCACGGCGCAGCCACCAATCCGGTTGTGGCAGGCGGTGTTTTGTATGTGGTCAACCGCAAAGGCGAATTGTACGCTTTCCGTTGACGCAATAATGCTGTATCGGGGCGACTTCAGACGTTCCGGAGATCTGTCATGAGTTTCACGCTCGCCATTGTGGGCCGCCCAAACGTGGGCAAATCCACGCTGTTCAACCGCCTTGTGGGCAAAAAGCTGGCTTTGGTCGACGACCAGCCGGGCGTTACGCGCGACCTGCGCGAAGGCGATGCCAAACTGGCGGACTTGCGGTTCACCGTGATTGACACGGCCGGTCTGGAAGATGCCACCGACGACAGCCTCGAAGGCCGCATGCGCCGCTTGACAGAACGCGCGGTGGACATGGCGGACATCTGCCTCTTCATGATGGATGCGCGCGCGGGCGTGACACCCACCGACATGATCTTTGCCGAGATCCTGCGCAAAAAGTCCGCCCACGTGCTGCTGGCCGCCAACAAAGGCGAAGGCAAAGCCGCCGATGCTGGGGTGCTTGACGCCTATTCGTTGGGCCTTGGTGAACCGATCCGCCTGTCCGCGGAGCACGGCGAAGGTCTCAATGATCTCTATGCGCAGCTCATGCCCATTGCCGATGAATTTGCTAAACGTCAAAAGGCGTTGGATGATGAAGTTGAAGTAGATGTGGAGCTTGAAGAGGACGGCGATTGGGATGACGAGTTCGACGAAGGCGGTTTGCGTCCGAGCGAGCAGATCACCGAGAACAAGCCGCTGCAAATCGCGGTGGTTGGCCGCCCGAACGCGGGTAAATCCACGCTGATCAACAAGATCATTGGCGAGGATCGTTTGCTGACCGGTCCCGAAGCAGGCATCACCCGCGATGCGATCTCGCTGCGCACCGAATGGGACGGCACCCATATGCGGATTTTTGACACCGCCGGGATGCGCAAGAAAGCCAAGGTGCAAGACAAGCTGGAAAAGCTCTCCGTTGGAGACGGTCTGCGGGCGGTGAAATTCGCCGAAGTTGTTGTGGTGCTACTGGACGCGGCGATTCCCTTTGAACAGCAAGACCTGCGCATCGCCGATCTCGCCGAGCGCGAAGGCCGTGCCGTGGTGGTCGCGGTGAACAAATGGGACGTTGAAGAGCACAAGCAGGAAAAACTGCGCGAGCTCAAAGAGGCCTTCAACCGGCTTCTGCCGCAGCTGCGCGGCGCGCCTTTGATCACGGTATCCGCCAAAACCGGTCGCGGTCTTGAGCGTCTGAACCAAGCGATCCTGGATGCCTATGATACTTGGAACCGCCGCATTCCAACGGCCGCGCTGAACCGCTGGCTGGTGGAGATGTTGCAGCAACACCCGCCGCCCGCGCCACAGGGCAAGCGCATCAAGCTGCGCTATATGACACAGGCCAAAACCCGTCCGCCGGGCTTTGTGGTGATGTGTTCCCATCCGGACAAGCTGCCGGCCAGCTATTCGCGCTACCTTGTGAACGGCCTGCGTGAGACCTTTGACATGCCGGGCACGCCCATCCGCCTAACCATGCGCGGGCAGGGGGATAAGAACCCCTATAAGGGCAAGAAAAAGTCCACACCGTCGCGTCTGCGTAAGCATATCAAGGGCCGTGACGCGGGCTTTTGATCCGCAAATCAGGTCTGAATTTGGAACTCTTCATGTCGCCGCGCAGCCCCTGTGCGGCGACAGGTGCATTGTGGCGTCATAAATTCGCGTTATAGTCTTGTTAAGTGGTCCGAAATTTTGCGGCTCACGTAGGCATTCATACCTAGGCACAGTGTCCCCAGGCACGGCTCAGGCGGAAATACTGATTTGAAGAGAGAGGTTTGCGATGGAGATTCGCGAGCGCTTGAAAGAATTCACTGTGCAAGACGACCGCCTTGGTGCGGTCAGCTTTTTTGGCACCTTTGCGTTCTATTTTGCCACGCTTTATCTGGCGATTGCCAATCAGGGTACGTGGTACATTCTGATCCCTATGATGGCGCTCAACGGGCTTTCTGCCGTGCGATTGTATGTGTTGCAGCATGACACCGGCCACGCCTCGCTGTTCAAAAGCCGCAAGCACAACGATTGGGCGGGCGAAGCGCTGTCGGTGGTGACCTTTGCGCCCTACGCGGCCATGCGCCACAATCACAACATGCATCACAGCCACCTTGGCAATTTGGAGCATCGCGAGACCGGTGAAATCCACACCATGACCCTGCGGGAATGGAACGAGGCCGGGTTTTGGGAACGCCTGCAATACCGGCTCTACCGCAATCCCTTTGTGCTGATCCCTCTGGGCAGTCTGTTCACCTATTTCATCCGCTACCGCTGGCCCAAAAATGCCCACACCATGTGGAAATCGGTGCTGCTGCACAACCTGGCGATTTTTGCCTACATGGGCGTGCTCTATGCGCTGGCCGGTTGGAACGGTGTGCTAATCTGGTTCCTGGCGTCCTTCTTTGGCGGCATGGTTGGGGTCTTCATGGTCTACCTACAGCATAATTTTGAGGACACCTATTGGGACCGCCGTCCCGATCTGGACCCGCGTCTGGCGGCGCTGCAAGGCTCGTCAGCCTTGGATCTTGGCTGGTGGATGGATCTGGCATCGGCGAACATCGCCTACCACGACATCCACCACTTCAACGCCCGCATCCCGCATTACAACCTGCGCAAATGTCACCAGATGATCCGCGACGAATACGACCTGCCCACCATCGAGTGGCCGGAGGCGATCCGGTCGTTTTCGCTCAAGCTGTGGGACGAAGAGCAGGAGCGCTTGGTACCCTTTCCCAAGAACCAGCCGCAAGGCGCGGTGCCGGCGGAGTAGGCCGGGGGCCAGCCCCCGGACCCCCTGGATATTTGGGGACAGATGAAAAAAGCGCGGCTCCATTGGGCCGCGCTTTGCTTTGTTTTCTGTTGCTGGGGCTTAAACCAGCTTGCCGTCCGCGCTCAACGTGGATTTGCCACCCAGATACGGCACCAGCGCCTCTGGCAATACAACCGAGCCATCCGCCTGCTGGCCGTTCTCCAGAACCGCAATCAGACAGCGGCCTACGGCAAGACCGGAGCCGTTCAGCGTGTGCACATACTCGGGCTTGCCGCCATCTGCCGGACGGAAGCGCGCGTTCATGCGGCGGGCTTGGAAATCACCGGTGGTGGAGACAGAGCTGATCTCACGGTAGGTGTCCTGACCCGGAATCCACGCCTCGATGTCATAGGTGCGGCGCGCGCCAAAGCCCATGTCACCGGTGCAGAGCACCACAGTGCGGTACGGAATGCCCAGCTTTTCCAGAATGCCTTCCGCACAGCCTAACATGCGCTTCTGCTCATTGTCAGACTCGTCCGGGTGGGTGATCGAGACCATTTCCACCTTCTCAAACTGGTGCTGACGCAACATGCCGGAGGTGTCCTTGCCGGCGCTGCCTGCTTCGCTGCGGAAACACAGCGAATGCGCGGTCATGCGGATCGGCAGGGCGCTTTCGTCGAGAATGTCGGTGGCCACGGAATAGGTGAGCGGGATTTCAGAGGTCGAGATCAACCACCAGCCGTTGGTGGTCTGATAGCTGTCCTCGGCAAATTTTGGCAGCTTATCAGTGCCATACATCGCCTCATCGCGCACCAGAACCGGTGTGTTGACTTCGGTCAGCCCATTTTCATCGACATGCACATCGATCATGAACTGCGCTAAGGCCCGGTGAATACGGGCCACAGCGCCTTTCAGCATCACAAACCGCGCGCCGGAGATTTTGGCCGCGGTTTCAAAATCCATGCTCGCGGCCACGCCGCCAATCTCGAAGTGTTCAACCGGTGTAAAATCAAAAGACTTGGGTGTGCCCCACTGTTTGATTTCGACGTTGTCGTCCTCATCGGCACCGTTTGGAACATCGTCTGCCGGCAGGTTGGCAATGCGTGCCAACGCGTCGGTCAGCTTGGCGTCGATCTCCTTGGCCTCGTTTTGCATTGCTGCCACTTCGGATTTTTTCTCACCCACCAGTGCGCGCAGCCGTTCAAACTCGGCCTCATCACCCTTGGCTTTGGCGGCGCCAACCTCTTTGGCCGCAGCCTTTTGCGCCGCCTGAGCCGCCTCAGCCGCGCCGATTTTGGCACGCCGCTCTTCATCCAAAGCCAACAGGGAGGATGACATGGCCTCATCCCCACGGCGGGTCAGGGCGGCGTCAAAAGCGGCCGGGTTTTCGCGGATCGCTTTAATGTCATGCATCGGTCAAGTCCTTCAGATGATGGTGATTCATAGACGCCAGTGTATGCCGGAGTGCGCTACGAAGGGGAAGGGTTGTGTTCGTTAGTTCATTGTCGGATTTGCGACGCGATCCAATCTCGTCTCCTTTCCTGAAATTCGTCGTATGAAATTTGTTGGTCTGGCCAATGGCTAGGTCGCTTAACCCCTTTGGGCAACTCGACGTTTACGTCGCCAAATGTGTTGTCCCAGGGCAGGTCGCCTTCGTCCAAAGATCTAAAATCCGTGTGTTTGAGAGCAGTCCCTTTGAAAGATACCTTTTTTAGTCCTGTCAGGGTGTCAAAGGTAACAGAATCCAAAATCGCGCCGTCAAAATTTGATCCTTCGAGTTTGGCTTGAGAAAAATCGACGGACCTGAGATCAGACCCCAAAAATAGTGTTTCGTTCAAGCGAGCGCCAGTGAAATCTACTAAAAACACAGATGAGCGGGATAGGTCCGCGGCGAAAAGGCTGGCGCCCATTAGCTGACTTCCCGACAGATGGCATCCGTTCAACTTGGCGCCGATTAAGTTAGCCCTAGAAAGAGAAGCATCCTCTAAGAATGTTCCAACGAGATCGGTCGAGCTGAGGTTTGTGCAATGAAGTTTTGCCATTTCAAAGTCAGTTTCGACCAGACTCGTACAATAGTGGTTTGCTCCGTCGAGCGCAGCTTAGCGAAACAATCCCTTGTCGAAGTCGAGACCTGAAAGATCCATACCTTGTAAATTTGCCTTTCGAAGATCTATTGAAAGTGAACTAGGTTCAACTCCGTCAATTCGGGCGAGGCGCCCGAGAACTTGGACCGCATTTTGAAGGTCAGACCGTGGTAGAGGAAGATGTTCTACCAAAGTTTCAACTTCACTCAGCCACTCGTTCACCAGTGGAAAAGGATCAACTTCTGTTTCAAAAGTCTGGGCCGCTTGAGAAGACTCGCGCACATACACACTCAACAGTCGCGAGACTCTCGCAGCTTCAATGGGCTGTTCCTTTACTAAGCCTTCAAGTCGATCAATTGCAGCGTTTCTGCGCACAATGTCGTCTTCCCAAACCGTTTCGAGCTTCCCACCGACATCCTTTGTCACTTGCCTTTGGGCGTGCAAATCTGCTGCGGCTTCCGTGATCTTTTCGTTGAAAAGCGACGCCATTGCGGTTTCTGTTTGTTCTCTCGTCAACCGCAGCCTCTGAAGCGTCACCGGCAAAATCACCACCGCGCCCAGTACCGTCGTCAGGGCGGTCAATTGCACCAACCGAAAACGCCAGTCCCAAACACCTTGCGCATTGTCTCGTGTGGGTGGGGCTTGCATCAACACGTCCCAAATCAGGCCAAACAGTCCAGCCACCAAAAGTAGAAAGACCAGGGACCACAAAATTGCCAGAACTATCGAGACAAAGAGGGGCAAGGAATCCATGCCAAGCTGCGCAAACGGTTTCTCAATTGGCGCTTTGACCGCTTCCTTTGCATGCTTCAGGGTTGCTTGGATCAGCAGCGCACAGACCGTGAGCCCGCCAAGGACAATCAGTCCCCAAAGCAGCATCGGCGCGTTTGTTTGCAGCATTTTGATAGCTCACCTGTGTCACTCGATATCAAAGTCACTCTAGGGTTGTGCCTGTGGGAGGTCTACCCGCGCATTTCCTCGCATCTCACCTTGCAACTACGGCCCAAGCCCCATAGGTTCCCTGCGACTTTGCGGGGCACTGTGCCGCGCCATCTAGAGGGACCTTAACCTATGCAAGAACTCGGTCAGTTTCTGCCGCTCATTCTGATCTTTGTGATCATGTATTTCCTGCTGATCCGCCCACAGCAGAAGAAGATGAAAGAACACCAAGCCATGGTCGCCGCCGTGCGCCGCGGCGATCAGGTTGTGACCCAAGGTGGTCTGATCGGTAAGGTCACCAAGGTCAAAGACGACGCGGAAATCGAAGTTGAACTGGCGGAAAACGTGAAAGTGCGCGTGGTGAAATCCACCATCGCTCAGGTCACTTCCAAAACCGAACCGGCCAAAGCCGAGTAACCCAAAAACAAGACCAACAGGGCATCTGACATGCTGCAAATTGACCTTTGGAAACGGGTCCTGATCTGGCTCACCTGTGTGGTGGGCCTGCTTCTGGCCATGCCAAACGCGTTTTATCCGAGGGTTGAGGCCCATAATGACGCCGTCGCGGCGATCGAAATGGGGGCCTCCGGCAACGGGCTTGAGGAGCAGGCGGCGATGTGGCCGTCTTTCCTGCCATCTCGTCTGGTGAACCTGGGTCTTGATCTGCGCGGCGGCGCGCATCTTTTGGCCGAGGTACAGGTCGAGGATGTTTATGCCGCCCGCATGACCAGCTTCTGGCCGGAAGTGCGCGACCTGCTGCGCGGCGAGCGGGCCACCATTGGCACCATCCGCCAGCAGCCTGGTCCGGACACCGAGCTACGCTTCAAAATCTCCAAGCCCGAAGCCATTCAGGAGGCCGCCAGCCTCGTGCGTGGTCTGTCGCGCCCGGTGACCTCGCTCACCGGGGCAGGGGCCAGCGATATTCTGGTGCGCACCGAAGGCGACATGATCATCGTGGAGCTGTCAGATGCGGAAAAACTCGCCTCTGATGAGCGCACGGTGCAGCAGGCGCTGGAAATCATCCGCCGCCGGATCGACGAAGTGGGTACGCGCGAGCCGACCATTCAGCGTCAGGGCGCAGATCGTATCCTCATTCAGGTGCCGGGCATCGGCTCTGCCTCTGAGTTGAAAGAGATCATCGGCACCACCGCTCAGTTGACGTTCAACCCGGTTGTGAGCCGCACCTCTGACGCGGAGGCGCCCGCCGGTGTAGGAAACAAAGTACTGCCGTCTATTGACGAAGAGGGCGTGTACTACATTGTCGAAGCCGCCCCCGTTGTGACCGGCGAAGAGCTGGTGGATGCGCAGCCCAGCTTTGATCAGAACAACCGTCCGGCTGTGTCGTTCCGCTTCAACCCAACCGGGGCGCGTAAGTTTGGCGACTACACTGCGGAAAACATCGGCAGCCCCTTTGCTATTGTGCTGGATGACGAGGTGATTTCCGCTCCTGTGATCCAGAGCCACATTCCCGGCGGCTCCGGCATCATCACCGGGCGTTTCTCTGTGGAAGAAAGCACCAACCTCGCCGTGCTGCTGCGCGCAGGCGCGCTGCCAGCGGAACTGAACTTCCTCGAAGAACGCACCATTGGCCCGGAACTGGGCCAAGACAGCATCGAGGCAGGCCGCATTGCCTGTATCGTCGCCTTTGTGGGCGTGCTGGTCTTTATGTTCCTGAGCTACGGCACCTTTGGCGTCTTTGCCAATATCGCGCTTATCCTGAACGTCGGCCTGATCTTTGGTCTGCTGTCGCTCATCGGCGCGACGCTGACTTTGCCGGGCATTGCCGGGATCGTTTTGACCATCGGTATGGCGGTGGACGCCAACGTGCTGGTGTTTGAGCGGATCCGCGAAGAGCTGAAATCGGCAAAGGGTCCAGCCCGCGCTATTGAGCTTGGCTATGAAAAAGCCCTGTCGGCAATTCTGGACGCCAACATCACCACCTTCATCACCGCTGTGATCCTCTTTGCCGTGGGCTCCGGCCCGGTGCGCGGCTTTGCCATCACGCTCGGCCTTGGCATCCTCACCTCGGTCTTCACCGCGATCTTTGTGACGCGTGTGCTGATCGTGATGTGGTTTGAACGCCGCCGTCCCAAGACAATCGAGGTATAAGCCATGCGTTTGAGACTTGTTCCCCAAGAGACCAAATGGGATTTCTTCTCCCGCCCAACGCTTTGGCTTGGCATCTCCGGCGCGCTGATGGTGGCGGCTTTGGTAAGCTTCTTCATCCAGGGCCTGAACTTCGGCATCGACTTTAAGGGTGGCACCACCATCCGGACAGAAAGCGCACAGGAAGTGGTGATCGCAGATTACCGCGCCGCGCTGGAGCCGTTGGAGCTGGGCGACATTTCGATCACCGAAGTGTTTGATGTGACTTTTGAAGAAGATCAGAACGTTACCATGATCCGCATTCAAGCCCAAGAAGGCGAAGAAGCGGTCACCGCTGACATGATCCGCAAGGTTGAGGCCCAGCTGCAAACCGTGGCGCCGGACATCACCTTTGTGTCCGTGGAATCCGTGGGGCCAAAAGTGTCCGGCGAATTGATTACCACAGCGGTGATCGCGGTTCTGCTCGCGATTGGCGCGGTGCTTGTCTACATCTGGCTGCGCTTTGAGTGGCAGTTTGCGGTGGGCGCTGTGATGGCCTTGGTGCACGACGTGGTGCTGACCATCGGTGTGTTCTCTGAACTGCAGATCAAATTTGACCTCGCCATCATTGCGGCGCTCCTGACCATCGTGGGCTACTCGTTGAACGACACCGTGGTTGTGTTTGACCGCGTGCGGGAAAACCTGCGCAAGTACAAGAAGATGGATCTAAAAGAGGTGCTGAACCTCTCAATCAACGAAACCCTGAGCCGGACCGTGATGACCTCCGCCACCACTTTGTTGGCGCTGATCTCGCTGTTTGTGTTGGGCGGCGACGTGATCCGTGGCTTTGTTTTCGCTATGATCTGGGGTGTGATTGTTGGGACCTACTCGTCGATCTTTATCGCCTCTGCAGCGCTTCTGAAACTTGGCGTGAAGCGCGACTGGTCCAAACAGGCCAACACCGCTGGCAACAAGTTTGCTGACATCGACGCCTGATGTCTTGACCCAGGCGCTGGCCCTTGAAGGCCTCGCCTGGGTTGCTCTTGCCGCCTTTGTGGCCGGCATTGTCCGCGGGTTTGCCGGATTTGGCACCGCGATGATTTACCTCCCCATCGCTGCGCAGGTCATGCCACCCCTCTGGGCCATCGTGACCTTGGCAGGCATGGACATTATAGCCCCCTCCGTGCACATCCCTGCGGCCTTACGTAATGGCCACAAGCGCGATTTGGCGCGGCTGATGATTGGGGTGGTGCTGATGATGCCGGTTGGGTTGTTTGTGCTCACTCGCACCGATCCCAGCGTATTCCGCTATCTGGTCTCGATCCTTTCCATTGCGATGCTGGCCGTGCTGCTGTCCGGCTTTCGCTATCGCGGTGCGGTCACCAAGCCGATGGTCTACGGCATCGGCGGGGCAGGTGGGTTTCTTGGGGGCGCCGCAGGCCTTCCGGGGCCGCCAGTGATCCTGTTCTACATGGCCAGCCCGCACGGTCCGTCGGTGATCCGCGCCAACACCTCTGCCTATTTGTTTTTCTATGACATCCTGTTGGTGGTGGTCCTTTTGATCCTCGGCCGCTTTGATCCGGCGCCGTTTGTCTTGGGGCTGTTGCTGTCGATCCCGGCCATGGCGGGCAATCTTTTGGGCGGCTGGCTCTTCCATCCGCGTTATGAGCGGCTATACCGAGGTGTGGCCTACCTGATTATCGCCAGCGCGGCGGTGTCTGGATTGCCTTTCCTAAGCGGCGGAGGATGACCCCATGCAGATGACCGAAGTGACCTACGCAGACGCGATTCCCATCGACAGCTACGGCACCGGCTTTTTCCGCATCGGCGGCGAGGTTATCAAGGGCGGGGCCATCATCCATGCCAAAGGCGCGCGCAGCTGGGCTGGCTATGAGGACGTGGACGCGGTCTTGGCCCTCAAGGATGAAATCGACTTTATCCTGATGGGCACGGGCGCCAATATGGCCCCGGTGCAAAGCGCGTTTCGCCAAACCCTGGAAGCGGCGGGGATTGGCGTGGAGCCAATGGCCTCACCATCCGCCTGCCGCACCTACAATGTGCTGGTCAGCGAGGGCCGGCGCGTGGCGGCGGTGATGTCGCCGGTTGAAGAGGCTGCGAAAGAATGAGGGGCGCTGCCCCTCCTTGGCCGCAGGCGGCCAATTCCTCCCCGGGATATTTTGGGAATGAGAAAATTGGAGCTGCGCAACGGTCGCTGCGTTCACACTCTTTGATTTAGGTTAAGGTGCGCACCCCCACCTCCGCGATACAGCCACGATACAGACGTGATACCGACGTCGAAATTCAGCAGGGTCAAAAGGTTAATCCTTTTGCCAGCCAAGGGGATGGGGTAAGCCTCAGAACATGATTTTACGTGTCAAAGATGTCAGCGTGGCCCGCGGCGGCGTGGCGGTTTTGGAGGGGCTGACCTTCGAGATTGCCCCCGGTCAGGCGCTGATCTTAAAAGGTCCAAATGGCGTGGGCAAAACCACGCTTTTGCGCACGGTCGCCGGCCTGCAACCGCCTTTCAAAGGTGAGGTGGATGCGCCGGAAGAGGCGGTGGCCTACGCCGCGCACAGCGATGGGTTAAAGTCCATGCTGACCGTGGAGGAAAACCTACGTTTCTGGGCGGAGGTCTTTGCGCAGTCGGACATCGAAAAAGCCATTCAAGCCTTTGATTTGGTTGACTTGCGCAACCGATTGGCAGGCAGCCTGTCTGCGGGTCAAAAACGCCGATTGGGCCTTGCGCGCCTGTTGGTGACTGGCCGTCCAATCTGGGTGTTGGATGAGCCCACTGTGTCTTTGGACACGGCATCCGTGCAGCTTTTTGCCGATGCTGTGCGGGCGCATCTGGCAGCGGGTGGAAGCGCCTTACTCGCAACCCATATTGACCTTGGATTGGACGTGACTGTGCTGGATGTCGGTCCGTTCCGCGCCAAACAAGGTGACGCGCCGGTCAGCGGCTATGATGAGGCGTTCCTATGAAGGCACTGCTTTTGCGCGACTTGAAACTGGCCTTTCGCGCCGGTGGCGGCTTTGGCCTCGGCATCGCGTTTTTCCTGATTGTTGTGATACTTGTGCCCTTCTCAGTAGGGCCGGAAAGTGGCCTTCTGACCAAGATTGCCCCCGGTGTTTTGTGGCTTGGCGCCTTGCTCGCCTGCCTGCTGTCGCTGGACCGAATTCTGGCGCTGGACTGGGAGGACGGTACGCTTGATCTGGTCGCCACATCGCCATTGCCGCTAGAAGGCGTGGTCTCGGTCAAAGCGCTGGCCCACTGGCTCACCACCGGGGTGCCGCTTGTGGTCGCAGCCCCGGTCTTTGGCGTGCTGCTCAATCTGCCGCCCCAAGGCTTTGTCTGGCTGGTGACATCGCTGGCGCTTGGCACGCCTGCACTCAGCGTGATTGGCACCTTTGGCGCCGCTTTGACGGTGGGTATCAAACGCGGTGGATTGCTGCTTTCTCTTTTGATTTTGCCACTTTACGTGCCAACGCTGATCTTTGGTGCAGAGCTGGCAAGACGCGGCGCGGAAGGGCAAGACATCACCACGCCACTATTAATGCTGGCGGGGATTACCTTTGGCGTGATCGCGCTTTTGCCTTTTGCAAGCGCCTTGGTGTTGCGGATGAATCTGCGCTAGCGCGCGGACCGCTTAACCCATATCAAGGCAACAACGGTGCTCTCATGGAAGTGAGGTGCACACCTGACGACGACAAGATAGGACACCCTCATGGGATCGATCTGGGAATATGCCAATCCGGTGAAGTTCAGCCAAACCGTGTCGCGGTTTCTGATGCCGGTAGCCGTTTTAGCCGCAATCGCAACGATTGTCGGATTGGTCTGGGGGTTTTTCTTCACGCCGGATGACTATCGCCAAGGCTCTACCGTGAAAATCATCTACCTGCACGTGCCCTCGGCTCTGATGGCGATCAATATCTGGTTCATGATGCTGGTTACCTCGCTGATCTGGCTGGTGCGCCGTCACCATGTGAGCGCGTTGGCCGCGAAGGCTGCGGCACCGGTGGGCGTGGTCATGACCTTGATCGCGCTTTGGACCGGTGCGGTCTGGGGCCAGCCGATGTGGGGCACCTGGTGGGCCTGGGACCCGCGTTTGACGTCCTTCCTGATCCTGTTCCTGTTCTACCTGGGCTACATCGCGCTCTGGGAAGCGATTGATAACCCGGATACCGCCGCAGACCTTACTGCTGTGCTCTGTATTGTGGGCTCTGTGTTCGCCATGTTGAGCCGCTATGCGGTGAACTTCTGGAACCAGGGATTGCATCAGGGCGCGTCGATCATGCGGGCCGGGGCGGTGACGGGCACCGACACTGAGGAAAAGGTCTCCAACGTGTTCTTTTACCCGCTGATGATGTGCATCATTGGCTTTGTCCTTTTCTTCATTGCGCTGGTGCTGTTGCGCACCCGCACGGAAATTCACAAGCGGCGCACCCGCGCGCTGCTGGCACGGGAGCGCATGGCATGATGCCGGATCTGGGAAAATACGCGGACACCGTTTTGTCGTCCTACGCTGTGTCGCTGTTGCTGATTGTGGGGCTGATCTGGTGGAGCCTGCGTGCCGCCCGCAAAGCCCGCGCAGAGCTTGAAGATGTGGAAGGGCGCCGGAAATGAGCGACACTCCCGCCAAGAAAAAAGTCTCACCGCTGATGTTCCTGCCACCGCTGCTGTTCGCGGGATTGGCAGCGATGTTCCTTTTGGGCATGCAGCGCGAAAACCCAAACGAGCTGCCAAGCGCCTTGGTTGGGGAACAAGCGCCTGACGTTCAGATCACCATGCTGGGCGACAAAGAGATGTGGGATGACAGTGCTTTGCGCACAGGTAAGCCAACCCTGGTGAATTTCTGGGCCAGCTGGTGTGGTCCGTGTCGCGTGGAGCATCCCAACCTGATGCAGTTGCAAGCCGAAGGGCTGACCATCTTGGGTGTGAACTATAAGGATGCGGCCGGTAACGCGCTGAGTTTCCTGGAAGAACTGGGGGACCCCTACACCGCGGGTGGGGCCGACACCACCGGCCGCATGGCGCTCAATTGGGGCGTGTATGGCGTGCCGGAGACCTATCTGATTGATGGCGACGGCAATGTGCTTTTGCGCATCGCAGGCCCGGTGACCGAGCGCGAAGTCGAAGGCCGCATCCGTCCTGCGCTTGAAGCTTTGAACTAAAGATCCGCACTGAAGAAAACAAAAAGGCCTCGGCGCGGTAACGCACCGAGGTCTTTTTTTTAAGTACTATGGGCTTAGCCCTCGATCATATCCACACGGGTGCCGTGGCGACCGCCTTCGAATTCGGCACCCAAGTAAGCGTCAACAATTTCCAGCGCGAGACCTTCACCAACAACCCGAGCGCCAATCGACAGCATGTTGGCGTTGTTGTGGGCGCGGATCATGGCAGCGGAAAATGTGTCCGAGCACACGCCGCAACGAATACCGGGCACTTTGTTGGCTGCCATCATGATGCCTTGGCCGGTGCCACACAGGACAATGCCCAGATCACAATCGCCAGAGGCCACGCGCTCCGCTGCGGCTTTGCCGTGCAGTGGGTAGTGGGTGCTCTCGGTGGTGGTGGGGCCAATGTCGACCACCTCATAACCCTTGGCGGCAACATGGGTGGCAACCGCTTGGCGCAGGTCGATGGCGGCGTGGTCGCTGGAAAGCACGATGCGTTTGGTGTCAGACATAGGTGGCAGACCTTTTTGTGAGTGTTGGCCCGTCCATAGGGGCAAAGGCAAACAAGTGCAATTGGCCTCTGTTGCCTTTGGGCTGTGGTCGCGAAGTGACGCTCACTCTTTCTCGCGAAACCTTGATTGGCATGTCACATCATGTGCGCATAAAACGGTCTTCGGGGACACACTCAATGGAATGGACTTCGGTATGATCGGAAAGATTGGCATCCGCACAACGGGCGCTCTCGCGGCTTTGTGGCTTGGCCTGGCGACGCCGGTGTTGGCAGAGGTTAAACCGGTTGTGGTGGAGCTTTATACCTCGCAAGGTTGTTCCAGCTGTCCTCCCGCAGACGAGTACTTCCACAAGCAGCTGGCGAGGCGCGATGATGTGATCGCTCTGGCCTTTCATGTCGACTATTGGGATTATATCGGCTGGAAAGACATCCATGCGGACCCGGCCTACACCGAGCGTCAACACACCTATGCCCGCGCAGCAGGCCATCGGTCTGTCTACACACCGCAGATGATTGTGAACGGCAAAGATCATGTGGTTGGCACCCATCCGGGCAAGGTTGAGGGGTTGATCAAATCCCACTTCAAGAGCAGCTCTGCGGTGGATCTCTCCATCACACGAGACGGCAACCAACTGCGCATCAAAGCGTCTACGGACACGCCGGCCCCGATGCAGGTGCACGTGATCCGCTACAAAGCCGCGGAGAAAGTCTCCATCAAACGCGGCGAAAACGCTGGTCGTGTTTTGACTTACGCCAACATCGTGTCCGAGTGGGAGACGGTGAAGGATTGGAACGGGCGCAGCGATCTTTCAACCAACGTACGTGTCAAAGGCGACGCGCCCATTGTGGTGCTGATCCAACATGAAAACGGCGGCCCCATCGAGACCGCCGCGCGTATCAAGTAATTGACGTAACGAGGTTTATTCGTCGTCGTCATCATCCTCAGAGATGAGTTCGATCTCGCCAAGTTCGACCAGTTCGCGCACGGCTTTGGTGACCTCTGACATGGCCGCTTCGGCTTCTTTGGTTTTCACCTTGCCGCGGTCGCCGATCGCTTCACGCAGCTGATCTGCCATCCGGCCAGACATGTTGGACAGGATGAACTCGGTCGACATGCCAAAGTCGCCTTCGGTGGCGTAGGCCATGGCGGTGACAAGCGCACCTTCGTCGATGTCTTTGGTTAATTTCGGCACATCCAGTGGCTTCACGCGTGTCGCGATATGCGCATAGGTGAAGATCCGGCGGCGCACAGCATCGGCAAACTCGGCGTCTTTTTCGTCCAGAGATCCGAGCACTTCGTCCCGCGTGGCTGTGGAGGCGCTGTTGAGAATGGCACCCAGGCGATCTTCCGGACCCTCTTTGAACGCTTTTGGCGGACGATCTTCGATCTGGCACGCCAGCGTCAGGCCAATGCGATCCACCGCTTCCGGCGTAATGCTTTCGGTCATCGACATGGCAAAAGTAATGCGACGGGCCTTGTCGCCTGGCAATTTGGCCAGCACCTCGGCGGCTTTGTCCACCGGCAGTTTTGAGATCAGGACCGCAGAAACTTCGATGCTCTCGCCATCAACCATTTCGATCAATTCCTGGGTGGAGAGTTCTTTGATGCGGGCCCATGGGTTGCCAATCATGCGCACACCCGCCTCTCGACGCAGGCGCGCCTCGGTCATCGGGCTGATTTGCCCCTGCAGCACGCTGAGCGCACCGGAAATACCATTGGGGAAGGAGAGGCCAATCGATTCAAGCTCTTGGGCAAACTCCATAAGCACATCGGCCAAGGTTTCCCGGTCGATATAGCCCATGTCACCCATCATATAGGTCAGGTCCGCCTGATGATCATCAGACAGTTCCGCCAGCGCGAGCTCCGCCCCTTCGTTGAGCAGAAAGCGAACAATAATGGCCGCTTTCTGCGGGCGGGAGATATTGGTTTTGCGCATGCCACCGAAGCTCGGCATGTCATCGACGCCACCCAGCGGCGCCAAAGGAATCGCATTGTCCATCAAGGTCTCCATATGTCTTGAGCGCCAATCAATCACCCAAGCCTAAAGAAACCCTGAAGAAGATGGTTAATAATTGAAAGTTGTGCCCGTCCGGATGGCTTCCGCCAACGAAGCTTCCGGCCACCCGCCGTCACCGCCGCGATCGCGGATTTCCTTCAATTGAAGCCGCGCCAAATCCAAGCGCCCAGATTCCACATGCGCTTGCCCGAGATAGGAGCGCGCCAAAAGGTTATTTGGGTTCTGTTTCAATGCTTTGTCGTAGAAGACCAAACCGGCATCCACATTCCCAAGTTTGCGATGTGTAAAGCCCCAATAGGTCAGCGCTTGGTCAGAGGTCTGATCCGACAGAGTTGCCAGTACGGCCTGCGCTTCCTCTGTGTGCCCTGCGTAGGCCAGTGCCCGCAGTTCTTTGATGCGATCCTCGTCCGTCAAGGAACTGTCTTGCTGCGGCACACATTTGCCTTTGCTCTCGCTAAAGACATTGCCCTTGGTGCAGGTCACGGTCTTGGGTTTTGGCTCCGACGAGCCGCTGCCCGCAGCCCAGAGAGGGGTGGCCAATGTGGTCGCCACCGCAATTGAAATCAGTCCGCGCGTCAAAGTCATGAGGAACTCCACTCAAAAGATAACTCTTTGAAGATACGGTATCACGGCACCTTCGGATGCAAAAATCACGGAGCTGTCAGATTGCAGAAACAAAAAAGGCGCACCCGGATGGATGCGCCTTTTGATGGTTTTATGCCGTCGCGTTAGTCTTTGAAAACGCGGGCAAAGATCGTGTCGACGTGTTTGGTGTGGTAGCCCATGTCAAACTTCTCGTTGATGCCATCAACACCCAGAGCGGCCACAACATCGGCGTCCGCCAGAAGTTGCTCCTGGAAGTCCACACGCTCCTCCCAAACTTTGAGCGCGTTGCGCTGCACCATGGCGTAGGCGTCTTCACGGGACACGCCGGCTTGGGTCAGTGCCAGAAGAACACGCTGAGACATCACCAGACCCGGGAACTTGTTCATGTTGTCGAGCATGTTCTCTGGGAAGATCAACATCTTGTCGACGACACCAGCCAAACGGTTCAGGGCGAAGTCCAGGGTCACAGTGGCGTCCGGGCCAATGCCGCGCTCGACGGAAGAGTGGGAAATATCCCGCTCGTGCCACAGGGCAACGTTTTCCATCGCCGGGATTACAGTCATACGCACCAGACGGGCCAGACCGGTGAGGTTTTCGGTCAGAACCGGGTTCTTCTTGTGTGGCATCGCCGAGGAGCCTTTTTGCCCCATGGAGAAGAATTCCGCGCCTTCCAGCACCTCGGTGCGCTGCATGTGGCGGATTTCCACAGCGATGTTTTCGATCGACGAGGCAATCACGCCCAGAACCGCAAAGAACATGGCGTGACGATCACGCGGGATCACCTGCGTGGAGATCGGCTCAGGGGTCAGGCCCAGCTGTTCACAGACGTGCTCTTCTACGGCTGGGTCGATGTTGGCGAAGGTGCCGACCGCGCCGGAGATGGCGCCGGTGGCGATCTCTTCACGCGCTTGCTGCAGGCGGGCCTTGTTGCGGTCCATTTCGGCGTAGAACCGCGCGAAAGTCAGGCCCATGGTTGTTGGCTCTGCGTGGATGCCGTGGGAGCGGCCAACGCGCAGGGTGTCTTTGTGCTCAAACGCACGTTTTTTCAACGCGGCCAGTACCTTGTCCAGATCGGCCAGCAAGATATCGGCGGCGCGCACAAGCTGCACGTTCAGGCAGGTGTCCAGCACGTCGGAAGAGGTCATACCCTGGTGAACAAAGCGCGCTTCCTCAGAACCAACATGCTCGGCCAAGTGGGTCAAAAACGCGATCACGTCATGCTTGGTCACGGCTTCGATCTCGTCAATGCGCGCCACGTCAAACTCTACGTCTTTGGCTTTCCAGACCGCGTCCGCGTTTTCCTGCGGGATCACACCCAGCTTGGCCTGTGCGTCACAGGCATGCGCCTCGATCTCGTACCAGATTTTGAATTTGGTTTCAGGCGACCAAACGGCAACCATATCGGGGCGGGCATAGCGCGGGATCATAATCTCAGCCTTGCATTGTTAGCTATTGGGGTCGCGGCCCGTTTAGACGGTGCAACCCAAAACAGCAAGGTTTTCACGCTGCAATGCGGCGATTTCCTCCGGAACCCCCTATACAATCGCCTAGATTGAGTGTCCTATGGCCGTGATATTTTACTGGAGGCATTTATGCATAAGACGTTGAGGCTGGGCGGCCTGCTCCTGAGTGCTGCGCTTTGGGCCGCGCCCATGGCGGTGCAAGCGGACACCCAGGTGGTCTACAGCGATCAATCCCGCAATGTGTTTCAGGTGGATGTGCCTGATTTCTGGAAGCTGCGCGTGGGTGGCCCTCGGGAGTTGTCTCCCGACGGGGATGAGGACATCCGAGCGGTGGAGCGCGTGTTCGGCTTGGAACCGGAGAGCGATCACGGGGTTTGGGTGGGGCTGATTTCGCCGCCTCGGTTCCGTTCCCTGGAAGATGCCAAGGAATACGCCCGCGGTTTGAGTGGTCAGCTGGCCAAAACCACCGAGATCCTGAGTGCCGAAGACCGCCGCGTTGGCAACTACCCGGCAACTGTGATCACCGGCACCGGGCGACGGGACGGTCGGCCTGTGTCCTTCAACGTGACCATGCTCGACATCAAAAACGGTCGGGTCGTGGTCGCGCTGACCATCATGTCTCAGGGCTTTGACCAAAGCGCCCTAGCTGACGTGAACGCCATTCTCACTTCAATCAAAGCGCGCTAGGGAGGCCGGATTATGAAGTCTTTTCAGAGACCTTTGAAACTTCTAGCCGCTTTGGCGACGGGTGTGACCTTGTTAAGTGCCTGTGAGAACACCGGCGGCGGCGGCTCTTCGGCCTATTATGACTCGATGATGTGGAACGACTATTATTACCGTCCATATCCGCCGCGCCCGGAGCGTCCGCCGCGTCCGGAACACCCGATTGAGCGCCCACCGGAACGTCCGGTGCACCCGATTGCACCGCGTCCACCAGTCACACGTCCAACGCCGCGCCCACGACCGACTCCTCGGCCAGCGCCACGTCCGTCGCCACGACGGTAAGGGGCGTGGTCACGCCAGTTGCGTGACCACTTTGCTGGACTGCTCCAAAGTGCGATGCACAGGGCAGCGGTCCGCGATTTCCAACAACCGGGCGCGCTGCTCTTGGGTGAGCGCGCCTTCCAAGTGAATTTTGCGGCGAAACTGGTCCACTTTTTGCCCGGCCGGGGCTTCGGCATCTGCTGCATGAATCTTGTCGTGGCACACATCCACCCAAACATGGTCCAGAGGCCAGTTTTTGCGCCGGGCATACATGCGGATGGTCATGGATGTGCAAGCGCCGAGGCCTGCCGACAAAAAACCATAAGGCGTCATGCCACGGTTGCTGCCGCCATAGGCCAGGGGCTCATCGGCCAAGGCGTGATGGAATGGTCCGGCGTTCACATCCTGCAAAAAGCCTGCCGGATTGGCCTCTGACACGCGCACAACACCTTCTGGCGCACCAGGAGGCGGGGCAGGCGGAGTCAGTGTCAGATATCGTCCCACCCAGGAGGCAATCACCTCCGCGGCGTATTCCGCGTCTTTGGGATTGGTGATCAAATGATCGGCGTCATCCAATGTGACAAAGCTTTTGGGATGTTTGGCGGCCTCAAAAATCTGCGCAGCGTTGTCGATGCTGACCGTGGCGTCGAGAGGCGCGTGCAAGACGAGCAAGGCCTTGTTCAAGCTGGCAATGCACTTACTGAGGTTCTGATTGGATATGTCTTCGAGAAAGGCTTTTTTGATTTCAAACGGCCGACCGCCCAGCGACACCGTGGCTTGACCATCGAAGGTGATCTGATCGGTATGCGCGTCAAACTGATGCGCCACATGCGCAGGATCAGAGGGCGCGCCCAAGGTGACAACCGCTTTTGCCGTGTCGATTTGCGTGGCTGCGCGCAAGACCGCTGCGCCGCCCAGGCTGTGCCCAATCAGTAAATCAGGGGCCATATCACGGCTTGAGAGGTAGTCTGCCGCTGCAATTAAATCGGCCACATTGCTGGAAAAATGCGTGTTGGCAAATTCGCCTTCGGAATGTCCAAGGCCAGTAAAATCAAACCGCAACACGGCGATGCCCATCGTGGCGAGGCGGGCCGCAATTCGCCGCGCCGCCGGAATATCTTTGGAGCAGGTGAAACAATGCGCAAACACCGCAGTCGCCAGATGTGGCCCTTCCGGCAGATCCAGGCGCGCGGCTAATATGTCGCCGGCGTAACCGGCAAATGTGATGCGTTCGGTGGGCATGAGGCGCTCCTTTGTCGTGTTGTCCCAATGTGGGCCGGAAGCGCAGGGGAGCAAAGCCACTGCCACACAATCTCACGGCAAGGTGACCTGATGCGAGCAGGGCGCAACGCAACGGCACCAAAGTTTGTTGATGTCATAAGGGATTGGCTGCGCTACGCCTGTTGGCATGACAGAAATCTTGCAGACCTCCATTCCCTATGACGCTTTGGCAGACCGCCCGCTGCCCGGCATTGCGCCTTTAAACCTCGAGGATTGGTTGATCGTAGATGATGCCTACGCTGCGCAAATGTCGTTGCGTAGCAGCCTGTTATCCGAAAAACCTGATCTGGTTTCTGCCCTGTCCGAAAAGGCCCTACCTGCGGCGCAGGAAGTGCTGGACATGGCGCTGGATCAACTGGCAGACCGAGCTGATTTCGATGTTGGGCAGCAAGAGGTGCGCTGTCCTGATGGGCGTGTCGTTGCCATTGATCGCGCAAACCCGCTGCGTACACTTGGACAGGTCATTCAGGAAGATATTTGTCTGATGCAAAAGGTTGGCGAGGAACATGTGCTCACCGGCGCGGTGTTGTGCTTTCCGGCCAGTTGGACCTTGTCGGAGAAATTCATGCGTCCGTTGATCGGGATACATGTGCCAGTGGCAGAGTATGACGACAACATCGCCAAACGGGTCCAACGGCTGTTTGATGGTGTGCGGGCAGGCCGGCCGCTGTGGCGCAAAAACGCACTCTGGTATGACGATCCATCGTTGTTCACACCACGCCCGGAGGACGCACCACGTGATCCTGTGCCCGCGACAACCGGCGCGTTTCTGCGGTCCGAAAAGCAGTGCATTCTGCGCCTGCCTCAAACAGACGCGGTGGTGTTCTCGATCCACACATTCATGGTGCGGCGTGAACAGGTAATGCAAGCGCCCGCGGCCCAATAGAGCAGCGGGCGCAACAAAGGTTTAGGCTTTTGCCCGCTGCACCATGCCAAACAGATCGCGTGGATCGTCCGGGTCTGCCAGCATGTCCAGATCTTCGTGGAACGGTGTCTGAGCCACCTTGTCGCGGATATAGCGCAGGGCAGAGAAGTCCTCGATGGCAAAGCCAACACTGTCAAACAGGGTGATCTGCCGCGCGTCGCGACGGCCTTGCTTCTCACCCATGATCACTTGCCAGAGTTCCGTGACCGCAAAATCCGGGTCCATCTGTTGGATTTCGCCTTCGATGCGGGTCTGTTCAGGGAACTCCACAAACACGTCAGAGCGCTCCAGAATGCCTTTGGCCAGTTCCGTCTTGCCCGGGCAATCCCCACCAATCGCGTTGATATGCACACCAGCGCCAACCATGTTGTCGCTCAGAATGGTGGCGTATTGCTTGTCTGCGGTACAGGTGGTCAGAATCTGTGCACCTTCAATGGCTTCTTCAGGCGTTTTGCACACCACAACCTTTAGTCCGCTGTCTTCCAGATTGGCCGCGCATTTCGCGGTGGCCGCAGGGTCTTTGTCATAGAGTCGCACAGATTTCAGGCCGATGATGGCTTTCATCGCAAGCGTCTGAAACTCCGACTGCGCGCCATTGCCGATCATCGCCATCGTGTGTGCACCTTTCGGCGCGAGGTACTTGGCCGCCATGGCGGAGGTCGCGGCTGTGCGCAGGGCGGTCAGAATGGTCATCTCGGTCAGCAGCACCGGATAGCCGGTATAAACGTCCGCCAGCAGGCCAAAGGCGGTTACTGTTTGCAATCCTTCGGCGGTGTTCTTGGGGTGACCGTTTACATACTTGAAGCCATAGGCCTCACCGTCAGAGGTCGGCATAAGCTCGATCACGCCCACATCAGAGTGGCTCGCCACACGTGGGGTTTTGTCAAACAGCTCCCAACGACGGAAGTCCTCTTCGACATAGTCGGCCAGATCCTTGAGCATTTGCTCCACGCCCACATGGTGCACAAGGCGCATCATATTGTCGACCGAAACAAAGGGAACGAGAGCTTTTTCAGAGGGTTGTGTCATTTAGTTGATCCCCAAAAGATTACGAGAAACTGCGTGTCGGGCGGTCAAACACACGGCGGCCAAGAGCAGAAGCGGCCAGGTCGACCATCAGCTTGGCTGTACGTCCGCGTTCATCCAGGAACGGGTTGAGCTCCACCAAATCGAGCGAGGTCATCAGCCCGCTGTCATGCAGCATCTCCATCACCAGATGCGCTTCACGGACGGTTGCGCCCCCCGGAACCGTGGTACCGACGGCTGGTGCCACTGAGGGGTCAAGGAAGTCGACATCGAGCGAGACATGTAACATGCCGTTCTGGGCCGCCACATGCTCCAGGAACGCCGCAAGCGGCCGGGCAATGCCGTTTTCATCGATCTCGCGCATGTCGTGACGGCGGATCTTGGTTGCCTGCAGCGTTTCGCGCTCCGCATCGTCCACCGAGCGCAGCCCAATCATACAGATGTTTTCTTCGGGCACAGGGTTTTTGACAACTGGGAAGGCATCAAATCCTTTACGACCGGCGAAATAGGCCACGGGCGTGCCATGCAAATTGCCGCTGTCCGTGCTTTGCGGGGTGTGGAAATCCGTATGCGCGTCCAGCCACAGAACAAACTGCGGACGGCCCTGACTGGCGGCGTGATTGGCAACACCGGCCACCGTGCCTGCTGACAAACTATGATCACCCCCCATAAAGATTGGGAAGCCGTCACGCATGGCGGTTTCTGCCGCCTCAGTGAGCGCAGTGGTCCAGGCGACAGTCTCGTTGAGGGCGTGCAACTCGTGATCCTGCGCGTCCGGTTCAAACGGAGCCGGGGACAGGTTGCCAAGGTCCTGAACGCTGTGGCCCAAATTTTGCAAGGTTTCGCCCAATTGGGAGGTGCGGTAGGCGTCGGGGCCCATCAAGCAGCCTCTGCGGCGTTTGCCGCTGTCCACCGGAGCGCCCACCAATAAGCAGTTTTTCTGTGTCATTCTTGATCCCATGTTCGGCGATTTGGGAAAAAATCCTTCCGAAATGGGTTGATTTACACCCCTCAATTTGCACATAACGAGCAGTGATTTCTCAAATCGACAGTGAGGGCTGCGCAATATGGACGATATTGATCGGAAGTTGATCTCGGCGCTGCGCCATGACGCACGGGCGTCTTTGTCGGATCTGGCCATCGACCTTGGTGTGTCCCGTACCACAGTCCGCGGCCGAATTGAACGCTTGCATCAACGCGGCGACATTGTTGGCTTTACCGTGGTCCTGCAGGAAGACGCCAAAAGCGATCCAGTGCGTGGTCTCATGATGCTGGGCATCGAAGGGCGCGGCACCGACCGGATTGTTCGCCAACTGACTGGTTTGACCGCTGTACGCGCCATCCACAGCACCAACGGGCGTTGGGACCTCATTCTGGAGCTTGGCACCGATACATTGGATCACTTGGATGACGTGCTGACGCAAATCCGTCGTCTGGATGGGGTCGCAACAAGTGAAACCAACTTGCTGTTGTCAACGCGCAAATCCGGTTGAGGGCTTGCGCGTTACCAACTGACTTATTTGAGTTTTTTGATGGCGTAGACCCAGAGGGCCGCGGCGCCAAGAGACAGTAAAGCGTTGTAGTTGGCCATGGAGAGGCCGAAGAGCTCCCAGGGAATCTCGTCACACCGCACCAGCGGGGCGGACATGATCTGGTTAAACAGATCATCAGCGCTCATGTTCGACACATCCGAGCTTGTGCAAGTGGAAGGCCCTTCCCACCATTTGCGCTCAACGCCGGTGTGATAGAGG
Organism: Shimia sp. MIT1388; assembly: GCF_047124445.1. GTDB lineage: Bacteria > Pseudomonadota > Alphaproteobacteria > Rhodobacterales > Rhodobacteraceae > Shimia. The sequence continues at coordinate 768,567 of NZ_CP138921.1, forward strand.
CCCACGATCCCGGACACCGCCGCACCGGCCGCCGCCAAATAGGCCAAGAGCCCGAGGCCGGTCACGATTGCCAACAAGCCCGCGCCTGCGGCCACCCAATGTGGGTACCGCTGGTAGTAACACAGTTTGCAGGGCGGCATTTCGCCAATGAATTCAAAGCCCCAGGCCCCGAGGATCATCGCCACCGAGAAGCCGGTCAAAAGCACATAGGCCAGTTTTTGTGTCCGTTTCATAGATATTTCACCGCAAGAAAGCCGCCAAACAGCAGGATCAGGAAGAGAGTGGTCACAAGGCCTAGGCGTTTTTCGATAAAGTTACGCACTGGCTCGCCGAACTTGCGCAACAGCGCCGCCACCAGGAAGAATCGGATGCCGCGGGCCAAAACCGAGGTCGCCATAAATGTCGCCAATGGCATGTGGGTGAAGCCGGACATGATGGTGATGACCTTGTAGGGGAAAGGCGTGATGCCAGCGCCCAGGACGGCCCAGAAGCCAAAGTCATTAAACCGTGTGGAGAACTCCGCCACCGCATCGGCTTTGCCCAGCGACTGCAAAATTGGTTCACCAATGGTTTCGAAGGCGAAGTAGCCAATGGCGTAGCCAAACAATCCGCCGATCACCGAAGACACCAGAGCCACCAGCGCGATCAGCCACGCTCGGCTGGGGCGGGCCAGAATCATCGGGATCATCAAAACGTCCGGTGGGATCGGGAAAAACGAACTTTCGGCAAAGCTGACAATGGCCAAGGCCCACAATGCGCGTGGATGATCTGCCAGGCGCATGGTCCAGTCGTATAGGCGTTGCAGCATGAAAAGTCTCTTTGGCCTGTCTAGTGTTCTGTCTTGCCTAGGCATTTGCCTTTGAAGTGCAAGCAAATAAATTGTGATCACGTCTCGGTTTGCAAATTTCCGCAGATCAAAATCTTTTCGTTTTGTGGCTGGACCTTCCTCCCATCCTTGGCTAAATCAAACCCGTGGCCCAAGTGGCGGAATGGTAGACGCAGGGGATTCAAAATCCCCCGATGGCAACATCGTGAGAGTTCGAGTCTCTCCTTGGGCACCACCTCGCTGACAGATCTATTTGTTACAAACGCGTACAGGTTTGTTTGCATGTGTCACACTTTTTTCCGCGAATCCCACAAAATTGCTGGAAAACCCAACCTTGGCCCCCTAGCACTATGCATCAACTGGGTAGGCGCACCATGGGTGGGGCCTCAAAGGGCAGGGGGAGAGGCAATATGCACAGGGCGATCCGCGCCATTGCGCAGAGCACAGCGATTCTTGGCGGCTTGGTGCTTACTGCGTTAATTCTACTAACTTGTGTGAGTATTCTGGGGCGCTCCATCAGCACCCTGGCGCATACGGCGTTTTTGGAGCGCATCGCCAATGGCTTTGCCACGTGGCTGCAAACGTCAGGGGTTGGCTCGGTCAATGGCGATTTTGAGTTGCTGGAAGCCGGAGTGGCCTTTGCCATCTTTGCCTTCCTGCCGATCTGCCAGTTGCATGGTGCCCATGCCACCGTGGATGTCTTCACCAATTTTCTGCCGCAACGCGCCAATCGCTATTTGATCGCCTTTTGGGAATGTGTGCTGGCGGCGGTGATCGTGCTGATCACCTGGCGTTTGTTTGCCGGGTTGCAAAGCAAATACGCCTATGGCGAAACCACCTTTTTGCTGCAATTTCCGGTCTGGTGGGCCTATGCCGCCAGCTTTGCGGCAGCCTGTGTGGCCTCATTGGTGTCAGTATACTGCGCGGCCATGCGCATCTGGTCGGCCCTGACAGGGCGCGGCTCCATGACCGCGATTGGAGAGACGGCAAAATGACGAACTTGGAACTGGGCTACCTGTCGTTTCCGGTCCTGCTGGTAATGATTTTCTTGCGCGCGCCTATTGGGCTTGCGATGATGCTATGTGGATTGGGCGGGCTCTACATGGTCACCGGCAATCCCAACATGTTTTTGGCCAAACTGAAGTCAGAGACCTACACAACTTTCTCCAGCTACTCGCTGACCATCATTCCTATGTTTTTGCTGATGGGGCAGTTCGCAACCCAATCCGGCATGTCCAAAGCACTGTTCAAAGCAGCGGAGAGCTGGTTGGGGCACAAGAAGGGCGGCGTCGCCATGGCGTCTGTCGGGGCCTGTGCGGGCTTTGGTGCGATCTGTGGCTCGTCTTTGGCCACAGCGGCCACTATGAGTCGCGTGGCCCTGCCAGAGATGCGCCGCTATGGCTACTCGGGCGGCTTTTCCACTGCAACTTTGGCGGCGGGCGGCACCTTGGGCATCCTGATCCCACCCTCAGTGATCCTGGTGATCTACGCCATTCTCACCGAACAAAACATCGCCAAGCTTTTCCTTGCTGCCTTCATCCCCGGGATCCTGGCCGCTTTGGGCTACATGCTGACCATCTCGATCTATGTGCGCCTGTATCCAGACGCGGCAGGGACGCGGCCGGCCGTGCCACTGGCGGAGCGCTATCGCGCGCTTCTGGATGTTTGGCCGGTTCTACTGGTGTTTGGGGCTGTGGTGGGCGGCATCTACTTTGGCTGGTTCACCCCAACCGAGGGCGCAGCTGTGGGGGCGGCGGGCACGGGCCTGATCGCCTTGGTCAAAGGCAACCTGACGTGGGCCATCCTGAAAGACTGTATCATCTCCACCGCCACCAGCACTGCGATGATCTTTTTCATCGTGTTGGGAGCAGGCATCTACAACGGGTTCCTCGCGCTTAGCCAGGTGCCTCAGGAACTGTCCAATTGGGTGATTGGACTTGGTCTGGGACCGTGGATGGTGCTTTGCCTGATCCTGGCGTTCTATCTGGTCTTTGGTTGCCTGATGGACAGCCTCAGCATGATCCTGCTGACCGTGCCTATCTTCTTCCCGGTAATCCTGGGCCTGGATTTTGGCATGAGCGCGGAGCATGTGGCGATCTGGTTTGGCATTCTGGTGCTGATCGTGGTTGAGGTCGGGCTGATCACGCCGCCTGTGGGCATGAACCTTTTCATCATCAATGCGATGGATCGCAGCACCCCGATGGTAGAGACCTATCGTGCTGTGATCTGGTTTGTGGGGTCGGACATTGTCCGGGTCGTCTTGTTGGTGGCCTTCCCGGCGATCACTCTGTTCCTGCTTCCGGGGTAGAGATACAAAAAGGGCGGCCCAAGTGGCCGCCCTTTTTAAATCTTGAAGCATCACTTCTTGCTGACCCGTCCGCGCTTTTTGCGGATTTCGGCGATCTTCTTGCGTTCCCACTCTTCGCCGAAGCTTTCGATGTGTTCCTGCGCAATTTGCAGTGCGCCGAGGCCTTTGCGGTTGCGGAAGTAGAAGTCGACACCCAGATCCGCCAGTTCTTCCATATGACGGATCAGAACCACCGGCTTCAGATCGTCGTCTTCCGCAATCATATGCGCCACGGTCTCACCCAGGCCTGTGCGCCAGTTGATGTCCGCCCCGCGCTCAATCAACAGGTTGATCAGCGCCATACGACGGGTCTGCGCCTGACCTGCCAGATGCAGCGGGTTACGCTCATCCGCGTTGCGCGCGTCCATATTGGCACCCTGTTTACACAGCTCGTCAGCGGTGTCTTTTTTCTCCGCAATGATAGCGAGGTGAAGGGGGGTGTTCTTGTTTGGATCAACCACGTCGATCTTTGCGCCGAGCTTGATCAATGCGCGAATGTTGCTGGCGTGGCCGGATTCGGCGGCAGCGTGCAAAGGCGTGCGCCCATTGCTGTCCACCGCGTTGGGATCTGCGCCCATACCAACCAGTGTTTTGATCGCCTTGGTGCCTTCCGAGCGGCTCGAACCAGCGGCCAAATGCAGTGGTGTCACGCCTTGCTTGTCCTGCGCCACAGGGCTCAGCCCCATGTCATAAAGCGCATTGATGCCCGGCATGTTTTTGGCTTCCGCAGCCGAGTGCATCGCCGTGCGACCGCGATCGTCCTCCGCTTCGATTTCGGCACCCAAGAGAGTCAGTACCTCGAACTTCTTCTGTGCCAGCGGGGAGCGCGCGGCGTAATGGAAAGCCCCTTCGCCAATCTCGGACGTGGCGTTCACGTCCACACCTTCTTCGATCACTTTTTCAAAGATTTCGAAGTCCGAACAGCGGGCGGAGGAGTGAATCAATCCCTCGCCAAACCGGTTGAGCGTTTTGGTGTTGGCGCCAAGCTGTGACAATGTCGCAAAGGACACGCGGCCCAAGGCTTCCATCGAGCTGTTGATCGGCGTTTCGCCCTGCTTGTTTTCGGCTTCCAGATTGGCGCCAAACTCATGCAGTTTCTTGATCACCTCGACATGGCCAAATTTCGCAGCAAAATGCAGCGGGGTCTCATCAAACTCGTTTCTGCTGTCGACGTCTACGCCGCGTTCCAGCAAGGTTTGCAGCACTTCCATACGTCCCCAACGCGCTGCGTCATGCAGTAGGCTGGCGCCGTATTTGCGGTGTTTGGTCAGGTCTGCCCCCAGGGTTTCCAGAGCCCGGAAAGCTGCCGGATTGTCCGCGTTGATGGTCAGGAAAATCGGCGTCTCGCCACGGGCATTTAACGCCTCCATATCCGCACCCAGGCTGTGCAATTTGCGCATTGCCACCAACTGGCTGGCTGCAGAGGCGGTGTGCAGCGCGGTGTTGCCCTTGGAGTCCTGATCTTCAAGGCCAATGCCATTGCCAATCAGACGCTCATACAGGCGCACATCGCCCGCCGCCGCAGCCTTGTGCAGGATAGTTCCGCCATCTTTCCGTCGCGCGGTCGCGTCAGCGCCCATCTCGACCAGCGCGTCAAACATACGTCCGCCGTCATCGCTTGTGGCACAAAAAATTGGAGTTTCTCCACGATTGGCCGGAGCGTTCAGGTCGGCGCCATGGGCTGCCAAGGCTTTGAGAGTTTCGTAGTTTGAGGCTTCCACGGCGACATGCAATGGTGTGAGACCGCCATCACCCGGATCTGAAACGTCCAATCCAAAACCGACCAGCTTCTGGATGACATCCACATTGCCCAAGCGGGCCGCAACATGCATCGGGCCCCACTTTTGTGGGCTTTGCAGTATGAAATTGAAGCCGAAGCCGACCAAACGATCCAGTTTTGCAGCCGGATCATGGGCCTGCGCCGCGCCTTCAAGCGCCTGATAGAAAATCGCGTGGGAGCGCTCTTCCCGTTTGAGGGCCACTTCGATAACCGCCGCCATGGTCTCCACCGAGCCATAGCGCGCTGCCCAGGTCACGGCAGAGGCATCTGCGGTCAGGTTCAGGTCAATCCGCGCGCCGTTTTCGACCAAAAACCGGAAGATTGTTGGCTTTTTCAAGGTGGCCGCAAACAGCAGCGGGCTGGTCCCAAAGGCGCCTTGAAAGTTCACGCCGCTGCCCACTTTGGCGTTTTCGCGCACCGCGTCAAAATCGCCAGCGGCCACGGATAGCATCAGGTCAGAAATATCGCCGTCCTTCATCAGCCCTGCAAGCGGGCCGGTTTGAACGTCATTTGGTGCCGCGTCGATCAGCGCAAAGAGGTCTTCGGCGGAGGCGGCTTTTACTAGTTGATCCAATTTTCAGCTCCCACTGGTTGGTCCATATCGACTAGCGAGAAGAAGTTGAGAGACTCTGAAAATTGACTTTCCAATGCATAAAATGCGGGCAATCCGAGAACTGGCAATTCGGACACATCGCCGTTTGCGACCAAAGGCCAATAGGCAAAGCCCATGTTTTTCTAGGTGGTAGAGCAGGGGAGCCCTATAGTTTTGCCAGTTCGGGGAGGAACAGACATGGCACAAGAGACAAAGAAGAAAAGTTCGACAGTGGCTTTGCTGGCTGCTTTTGCAGTTTTGCTGGTCACAATTTTGGCGTTTGGCTGGAACGTGCTGTTATCCGCAGTCCTTGCTGCTGCGACCTTTTTCGTTGTGGTCCAACTGGGCGGAAAGAAGCCCGCGGAAGAGGATGCCCTCAAGAGCTCTGCGACCGCGCACAATGTGTCGCCCGCCGTGCCGCAAACGCCTGAAGCTGCGCCGGAAACGGCAGCGCCCACAGCGCAACCTGCAACCGCGCCCGTGCAGGCTGTGGCCGCATCCATGGCTGGTCAGGTCAAGCTGGGTACGCTACTGCCCGGTGAGCGGGAACTGGCGGACCGGCGCGGTGGCTGGCGCTACGAAGGCTAGACAATTCCCTATGTAGCTGATTGAGTTTTCTTCGAAATTGCCTGGTCTCAGGTCCCCTTCGGGAAAACAAAATGATCCGCTTCTACGTCCGTATTCTGCGCGCCACTGGCAAGGTGCAAATCCTTCTGGTGGCGCTCTCGCTTGTTGTCGCCGCTTTGGCCGCCGTGCCGCTTCAATTTCAAAAAGACATCATCAACAGCCTTGGTCCTGATCTTGAGGTCAACACGTTGATCTGGATGTGTGGCGGGTACCTTGCGGTCATTGTTGTGACCAACATCTTCAAGTTTGTTCTGAACTACCGCAGCAACCTGCTTGGGGAGGCCACCATCCGCCGCATCCGCAGCGCCGTTTATGAGGCGCGGCATGACACCTCGCAGGATCTGGCGATCCAGAAACAGTCTACCGGCACCATCGCCACCATCATTTCCGCCGAAGCCGAGGAAGTGGGGCGCTTTGTGGGGCAGGCTTTGGCCAATCCGGTGGTGCAACTAGGCACGCTGGTCTCGGTGGTGTCCTTTGTGGCCGCCACCCAGCCCTATCTAGGCGGTTTCCTCGTGGCTATTGTGGTGCCGCAGGCGCTGATCGTTCTTTTGTTGCAGGAGCGGGTGAATCGGCGCGTCAAAGAGCGTACCATTGTGCTGCGCCATGCAACGGGCACCTTGTCAGAAGAAAACCTGGCCGAGGTCAAAACCGCGCAACAGGCGGTGTTGGATGACTTTGATGAAATCTATGAAACCCGGCGAGGCATCTTTCGTCTGAAGTTGTCGATGAAGTTCATGATGAACATTCTCAGCGGCATGGGCCTTGTCGGTATCCTGATGATCGGTGGTTTCCTGATGATGGAGGGGCGTGCCGACATCGGCACGGTGGTGGCCTCTATCTCAGCACTGGAGAAAATCAACGGTCCATGGCGGCTGTTGCTGAACTTTTACAAAGAACTCAGTTCAGTACGGGTCAAATTTGATCTGATTGTAGGCGATGGTTTGACGGCGCAAAGAGCCAAGCCGGCGAAGCCCTGACAAAACAAAAGGCGCCGAAAACGGCGCCTTGGGAAACTTTGGTGAACTGGTGGTGGGACAGCCACCAGCCTTGGATCTGTTTACCGACCCCACGTACGCACGGGACCACAGTCCATATGCACAAAGTTGGAGCCCGAGTAGCGGCCAACACCACCGGCGCGGCAGGCCGCAGCAGCTTTCGCCATCTGATGCACAGAGCGCGAACCGAGGCGCAGGTCTGCGGCCTGGCCCTTCATGTGCAGGGAGTTTTTGGCCACACCGCGAGAGCGGGAACGCAGCATCGCATTGGTTTTTGGACTGCGGTAACCAGAAAGTAACATATAGGGTTCATTCACATCCATAAGGTTGTGTGCCGCTGCCATGATGTCGATGGTACGTGTGTCGATGCCGATCACATCGTTGGTGCGCCAATCCCGCATAAATGCGTTGATTTCTTTCACCGCGTCTTTGATGTACTTGCCTTCGACCCAATAGATGGTGTCGATGCGCTCCCCGGTCCGACCGGAGTACATCTTCAATCGGCGAATATCGCCACCACCGCGCAGGAAGCCTGCTGCCTTGGAGTAGGTGGGTGCCGCCACAAGTGCGGTTGCTGCAAACGCGCCCAATAGGCCGCGCCGTGTCATGCTCAGAGAGCCGTCTTTTGGTTCATTCATGTTTCAGCGCCTGTCCCGTCGCTTACCTGCCACCGCGATGTTACGCGGCCGTGATTTCATCTTGATCCCCTCAGATGTGCGGTTTTTATGACACATAGGGAATCTTCAACCAAGAGTTCTTTTCTGCCTTGACCAAGCGTAGTGCCGAATTTCGGCGAAACTTTGCTTAATTGATGAAGAATTGGCCTCCATCTGGCCCCGACACAAACTGGGTAACACGGCAACAGTTGAATAAAGGTTTATTCAGTTTGCGAACTTGTGATTGGACAGGTGAGACTATAGTCAAGCACCGTACAGGACAGCTTTATGACTTTGGGAATGTAACATGGTTCACAGGATGCTAACGCGCGGAATTCTAGGCTCTTTTCTCGCTGCGATTTTTGCGGTTTTGGTGCTCACAAATGGCGCGCAAGCTTTTCCGGCTTTTAAGCAGGCCGTGGCGGAAGCCGCCGCCAGAGATACGGATGTGGCCGCGTTTTATCGGGAATCAACCTATGAACCCGTGTGGACAGGCGAGGGTGATTCCTTTGTGGCCCGCCGCAAGGCGCTGATCGCGGCTCTTGGACGAGTGGAAGATCACGCGCTTCCCGCAGAACGGTACAACACTGATCAACTGGTGGCTCAGATGGCCGGTGCGCGCAGCGTGCGCGACCTTGGCATGGTCGAAGTGGCCCTGACCAAAGCCTATTTGAAATATGCCCGTGACATCAATTCCGGCATGCTGGTGCCGTCCCGTGTCGACAATGGCATCGTGCGCGAGATTCAGCGCCGCGACCGCACTGAGTTGATGCACAGCTTTGCCGCCGCCGAAGACCCCAAAGCTTTCCTGAGGTCTCTGGCGCCACAGACCCAGGAATATACTCGTCTGATGAAAGAGAAGCTGCGCTTGCAGCGTCTGATCGCCAATGGCGGCTGGGGCGCAACCGTGCCGGTTGCCAAGCTGGAGCCAGGCAATTCCGGGAATTCCGTGATTGCGCTGCGCGACCGCCTGATGCGCATGGGCTTCATGCAACGCTCGGCAACCGCGCAATATGATCGCGAAATGGAAAAAGCTGTTCAGGCGTTTCAGATCGCCCATGGTTTAGAAAGCGACGGTGTTGCAGGCAAAGGCACCATCACCGAGATCAACGTTTCCGCTGAGGAGCGTTTGAAGTCAATCATGGTGGCGATGGAGCGGGAACGCTGGTTGACCCGTGAAAGCGTTGGCCGCGAAATCTTGGTCAACCTGACTGACTTCACCGCCAAAGTGATGGATGATGGCAAGCTGACCTTCCGCACCCGTTCGGTGATTGGCAAAAACCAGTCCGACCGCCGCAGCCCGGAGTTCTCCGACACCATGACCCATATGGTGATCAATCCGACCTGGAACGTGCCGCGCTCGATTGCCACCAAAGAATACCTGCCGATGCTCAAGAAAAACCCCAACGCCGTGAGTTATCTGCGTTTGGTGAATGGCCGTGGCCAGACTGTGGATCGGGGCTCCGTGGATTTCTCACAATTCTCCACCCGCAACTTCCCGTTTGACATGAAGCAGGCGCCGGGCAACCGCAACGCACTGGGTCTGGTGAAGTTCATGTTCCCGAACAAGCACAACATCTATCTGCATGATACCCCACAGAAGGCTCTGTTCCTGCGCGAAACCCGCGCCTACAGCCATGGCTGTATCCGTCTGCAGCAGCCGTTTGACTTTGCCTATACGCTTCTGGAGCCTCAGGAGAGCCAGCCGAAGGACTTCTTCCACAAGACCTTGAATACCGGTCGCGAAACCCGCGTGGATCTGGATGTGCCGTTGCCGGTACACATCATCTACCGCACGGCTTACACCGAGGCCAAAGGTCCGGTGCAATACCGCCGTGATGTCTACGGCCGGGATGCCAAGATCTGGAATGCACTGGCCAACGAAGGGGTGGCGCTGACCTCCCATCAGGGATAAAACGCCTCCAAAGTCATTTCGGAGGACCGCGCATGGCGTTTACTGTTCGAGAGATTGCTGCGGCAATTGACGCGGAGGCGCATGGCAACACCGATTTGATCGTAGAACATGTGTCAGAGCCGGCTTCGGCCGGCCCTGACGACCTCGCGCTTCTGACCAATCCCAAATTTGCTGATGGACTGTCCAAAGGTCAGGCACGGGTTGCGTTGCTTTGGGACGGTGCGGACTGGCAGGCCATGGGGCTGGAGGCGGCAATCACCGCCAAGCGCGGCCGCTATGCCATGTCTGGTCTGTCTCGCATGATGGATCTGGGCCAGCATTTTCCCGAAGGCATCCACCCCACCGCTTTGATTGATGATACTGCCACCATCGGCGAAGGCGTGACCATTGCACCCTATGCAGTGATTGGTCCGCGTGCGCAGATTGGCGCCGGCACGGTGATCGGCCCGTTTTGCCACATCGGTGCAGACAGCCGCATTGGCATCAATGGAATGTTGCGTGACCATGTCTCCGTTGGCGCACGCGTCACCATTGGGGACCGTTTCTGGTGCCAGCCAGGCGCGCGCATCGGGGCGGATGGCATGTCCTTTGTGACTCCGGAGGCCAGCGGCGTGGAAAAAGCCCGCGCCTCGCTTGGCGATCAAGGTGACGTCACTGAACAGGCCTGGGCCCGTATTCACTCGCTTGGTGCCGTGACCATTGGAGACGACGTCGAGATTGGCGCCAACACCTGCGTCGACTATGGCACCGTGCGCGACACGCGCATCGGCAACGGCTGTAAAATCGACAATCTGGTGCACATCGCGCACAATGTGGTGGTCGGCAACGATTGCCTGTTTGCAGCGCAGGTTGGCATTGCCGGCTCAACGGTCATTGGCAACAACGTGGTGTTTGGCGGCCAGGTTGGTGTGACGGACAACACCACCGTTGGCGACAACGTCATCGGCGGTGGCGCCACCAAGATCCTTAGCAAAGTGCCAAAAGGTCAGGTGCTTCTCGGCTACCCCGCGGTCAAGATGGACACCCATTTGGAAATGTATAAAGCCCTGCGACGTCTGCCCCGTTTGGCCAAGCAATTTGCCGATCTTCAAAAAACTGTTTCAAAACTCGGTTCAAAGACGTAAGTCCCCGCGCTAAATTGCGGACAAAGCCGATCAAAGGATGAGACTATGAGTGTCAAAGACCGTGTCATTGCGATTGTGGCGGAGCAGGCCGTGCTGGAACCATCAGATGTGACCATGGAAAACACCTTGGAAGATCTGGGCATTGACAGCCTTGGCCTGGTCGAGAGCATTTTTGCCATCGAGGAAGAATTCGACATCTCAATCCCGTTCAATGCCAATGAGCCGGAAAACAGCGAATTTGACATCTCCTCTGTGGCGACAATCATCGCAGGGATCGAAAAGCTGGTCGATAACGCATCAACGGCATAACCGGCGGTTCTTTGAAAGTATAAGGCAAGGACTATGAAACGGGTCGTTATCACAGGCGCGGGCACCATCAACGCACTGGGTCACAACGTGACGCAAACGCTTGAGGCCATGCGCGAAGGGCATTGTGGCATTGGACCGTTGGAGATGCGCGATGTGGACCGGCTGGCGGTGCAAATTGGCGCTCAGGTTCGGGATTTTGCCTCCGATACAATCTTCAATCGCCAGCAAATGGCGCTCTATGACCGGTTCACCCAATTTGCGCTGATCGCCGCCCGTGAAGCACTGGCCCAATCCGGACTGGAGTTTTCCGGCGCGCTGTCCGCCAAATCCGGCGTGGTTATGGGCAATTCCGGCGGTGGTATGCAAACGCTGGATGAGAACTACCGCACAGTCTATGAGGACGGCAAAAACCGGGTGCACCCTTTTGTGGTGCCCAAGCTGATGAACAATGCCGCCGCGAGCCACATCAGCATGGAGTTCAATCTCAAAGGCCCGAGCTTCACTGTGGCCTCGGCCTGTGCCAGTTCCAATCACGCCATGGCGCAAGCCTTTCAGATGGTGCGCTCCGGCATGGCGCCAGTGATGATCACCGGTGGCACAGAGTCCATGCTGTGCTTTGGCGGCGTCAAGGCCTGGGAAGGCCTGCGTGTGATGTCCAAGGATGCCTGTCGCCCGTTCTCTGCCACCCGCAACGGGATGGTGCAAGGTGAGGGCGCCGGTGTGTTTGTCTTTGAAGAGATGGACCATGCCAAAGCCCGCGGAGCCGACATTCTGGCCGAGGTGATTGGCTTTGCCATGACCTCGGATGCAGCCGACATTGTGATGCCCTCCCGCCAAGGCGCGTCGCGCGCGATTGCCGGTGCACTTGAGGATGCTGGCGTCAACCGCGAGGAGGTGGGCTACATCAACGCCCATGGCACGGGCACTGCGGCAAATGACAAAACTGAATGCAGCGCGGTGGCGGACGTTTTTGGCCCCCATGCTGACCGGCTGATGATGTCCTCGACTAAGTCGATGCACGGGCACTTGATTGGCGGCACAGGCGCCGTCGAACTGCTGGCCTGTATCATGGCACTGCGAGACGGCGTGATCGCCCCCACAATCGGCTATGAGGAGGCGGATCCGGAATGCGCATTGGATGTGGTGCCCAACGAGGCACGCGAGGCCACCATTGAGGTGGCGCTATCCAATGCCTTTGCTTTTGGCGGTCTCAATGCTGTTCTGGCCCTGCGCAGGGTCTGACGTTTCAAACAAAAAGGCCGCCCTCAGAGGCGGCCCAATTTCTGAAACTTACGCCCACTTACTGGCCATTGTTTTCGGCTTTCTCAAACGCTTTCGTGAAGCCTTTGAGGGACATGTTCACATTCACCGACTGGGTTGGCGCCAGCGCAGGCACAATGCTCAGCACAGCCTTGTTGCCACTTTTGAAGTTGGCAATGTCTTCAGCGCTCAGACCAATACGCGCGATGCAGCCCAGTTGGTTGCAGAAGGCAAACGGGTAGCGCCGCGTGGTTTTTCCGTCCACAGACATGGTCAGTTGTGCGGTCAGCAGAGTTTCCAAAGGAACAATCACAGTGGCCCCTGCAACCGCTTCACCTTCAGCAACTGGCAAGGAGAACAAGGTGACTTCAGACACCGGGTTGCCCGTGTCGTCGCGCATAAGTTGATACATGCGGCACGGGCGCGGCTCGGGGCCAGTGGTTGCGCATTGCAGATCCCAGTCGCCAATGATCTCAGACGACACATTCTCTTCCAGCTGCGCGGGCGAGACAGGTTGCGCGGCTTCGTTCACCGCTTCGCCCATGGCCAGGGAACCGTCCGCCAGGGAAGGAACCCCCTGCGCCAGCGCAGGGCCAGCCATCAGAGCCAAGGAAACGGCTGTCGCAAAGATAGGGAAGTTTCGCATGTCTGTCTGTGTCCTTTGCATGTCTTTCTGCCCGCTTATCATGACCCAGTGGCTTTGTCAGGATTGGGTTAACTAAAACCCGGCGCATCCCAGCAGAAATTTGCTGATACCTTCCGGTCATTTTGCGAGGACTGTCCAGAGTGCGAAGGCTGAAGTGCAAGGGTATTCACCCAAAAGAAAAAGGGCCCGCAAAGGCCCTTTTCCAAATTTTTCACTCCCCGTCGGACTGGCCGACTTATTCATTGCCGAAACGCTACGAAGAAATGGGGCTCCGGTCAACAGCAAAAGTAGAAGTTTCTGCGCTGTTTTTGTTCAAAAAAAAGGCCGCACATAAAGTGCGGCCAGTCTCAACAGGGAGGAGTTCCGTTCCAAACCCGTTTGGGCTGTTCCAGAACAGTTTTGAAACTGCCATATAAAGGTTAACAATGTATGTGACGCACGTTTTTGGGTGTTAAAAATAAGGGACTTTAGGGGTAAGCGACTGATGGATGGTAAGATTTTTTTGGGCGGCGGTGGCGCGGATTACGCTGAAAAGCAGGGTCTGACGCTAAAATATGCCAACCGACACGGGCTGATTGCAGGGGCCACGGGCACCGGTAAGACCGTAACGCTTCAGATTCTCGCCGAGGGTTTTGCCGCTGCGGGCGTGCCGGTCTTTCTGTCGGATGTGAAAGGGGACCTGTCCGGTCTCGCCGCCGCCGGAAGCGCCGATTTTAAGCTCCACGACGCCTTCACATCTCGCGCGGAAAAGATCGGTTTTGACAACTACCTCTATGAGTCTTTTCCTGTCACCTTCTGGGACCTTTTTGGCGAACAGGGCCATCCGGTGCGCACCACAGTTGCTGAAATGGGACCTCTGCTTTTAGCCCGGTTGATGGAGCTCAGCGAGGCTCAGGAAGGCATCCTCAACATCGCTTTCCGTCTGGCAGATGAGCAAGGCATGCCGCTCTTGGACCTTAAGGACCTGCAGGCCTTGCTGGTCTGGGTAGGCGAGAACCGAGCAGACCTTGCGCTGCGTTATGGCAACATCTCTGTGAACTCCATCGGCGCCATTCAACGCCGCCTGCTGGTGCTGGAAAACGAAGGCGCCACCAAGCTCTTTGGCGAGCCTGCGCTGGAGTTGGACGATCTGATGCGCACCGCACCGGACGGGCGTGGATACATCAACATTCTGGCCGCCGACAAGCTTATGGGCTCGCCACGGCTGTATGCGACCTTCCTTCTGTGGCTCCTCTCTGAGTTGTTCGAAAGCTTGCCGGAAGTGGGCGACCCCGACAAACCCAAACTGGTGTTCTTTTTTGACGAGGCGCATTTGCTGTTTGACGGGGCTCCCAAAGCCTTGGTCGACAAGGTGGAACAGGTGGCCCGCCTGATCCGCTCCAAAGGTGTGGGTGTCTACTTTGTTACTCAGAACCCCGATGACATCCCCGAAGACATCCTCGGTCAATTGGGCAACCGCGTCCAACACGCTCTGCGCGCCTTCACCGCGCGCGACAAGAAAGCCCTGCGTCTGGCCGCAGAAACTTACCGCCCCAATCCTCGATTTGTGACGGAAGAGGCCATTCGCGAAGTTGGGGTAGGGGAAGCTGTCACTTCAATGCTGATGAAGAAGGGCGTGCCGGGCATTGTCGAGCGTACGCTGATCCGCCCGCCATCCTCTCAACTTGGCCCGCTGGCACCTGCAGATCGCAAAGCAGTACTCGCTAATTCCTCACTTGCTGGGAAATACGACACGCCAGTGGACCGCCGGTCTGCCTATGAAATCCTGACCGCCCGCGCCAAAGCGGCTGCACAAGAAGCCGAACAGTTGGAAGCCCGCGAAGAAGACATGGCGCCCATGGAGCGGGAGTTCACCGCCGCACGGCGCTATTCGGGTTCCCGCGTGCGGCGCTCTTCCGCCAGAACACTGCGGGTGCGGGCGGATGACACCTTTGGTGAGGCCATGACCAAAATGGTGATGAAGGAACTCTCCGGAACCACAGGCCGTCGCATCGTGCGCGGCGTGCTGGGAGGTTTGTTCAAAGGGCGCTAAGGCGCTTTCTCTTTCAAAAAGTACCTTCGCCGAAAGCAAAAGGCGCCCCACCGGGGCGCCTTTTCTTTACTTCTCCGGGATCAAGCCGCGTGGGCTGAACCTCAGCACCAGCAACAGGATCACCCCCATGGTCAACAGCCGCATATGCGCCGCGCTGTCGATCAGGTGCTTCCTGAGGCCACTGTCCTCCGCCATGCCCGAGGTGATCACTTCCATCAGCCACAGCCCCATCGGCTCCACCTGCACCCAGAGGAACCAGATCAGGAACCCGCCAAGCACCGCGCCAAGGTTGTTGCCAGAGCCGCCCACAATCACCATCACCCAGATCAGGAAGGTGTAGCGCAATGGGTTATAGGTGCCCGGCGTCAGCTGCCCATCCAGCGTGGTCATCATCGCACCGGCAATGCCACAGACCGCAGAGCCAATCACAAAGATCTGCAAGTGACGGTTGGTCACGTCTTTGCCCATGGCCTCTGCCGCCACTTCATTGTCGCGGATCGCGCGCATCATCCGACCCCAGGGGCTTTTTAGCGCGAGTTGTGCCATCACGAAGATGATCGCCAGAACCACTGCAAACAGGATCGAGTAGTTGAGCTTCACAAACAGGGACGAGGCTGTTGCCACATCCATGCCAAGTCCCTCGGCCCGGTTGATGAACGCGGACGAGTTCTGCAGGTCGATCTCGTAAGGAACTGGGCGGTCCAGCCCGACCATGTTCTTCACGCCGCGTGCCAGCCAGTCTTCGTTTTTCATCACCGCAATGATGATCTCGGCAATACCCAGCGTTGCAATCGCCAGATAATCCGAGCGCAGACCAAGCGCTGTCTTACCAATCAGCCAGGCCACGCCAGCGGCCAACAGGCCCCCCATAGGCCAGGCCAGCAGCACCGGCAGGTTCAGGCCGCCCAGGTTGCCTTGCAGCGCCGGATTGATCGCCTCCACTGCCGCCACACCGGGATCGAAGATGCCGCGATACAGGAAGAAACCCACAACCAGAATGGCGATGGTGGCAATGTTGCGCGCGCGGCCTGCCGCCATGCGCTGACGCACCATCACCGTGGCGACAATTGTGCCAGCGCCTGCAAGTAAGGCGATTACAATGCGCCATCCACCTGCGCTCCACGCGCCTTCAACGGGCGCAGCAGAGGTCAGCACCACGGCCAGGCCACCCAGAGCAACAAAGCCCATGACACCCACGTTAAACAGCCCGGCAAAGCCCCACTGCAGGTTCACCCCCAAGGCCATGATGGCAGAGATCAAACCCATGTTGAGAATAAGCACAGCCACGTTCCAGCTCTGCATAAACCCGGTCAGAATGAGCAGGCCAAAGACCAGACCAAACAGAGCGGTGTTTTTTGTTGTCTCGCTCATACCGATTTCCCCTTGAACAGGCCGGTCGGCTTAAACAGCAGGACCACAATCAGGATCACGAAGCTGACGGCAAATTTGTAGTCTGTGCTCAAAAGCTGCACGAGGCTGGAGGGTTCCAGGCTTTCTGGCAGCATGTATTTCAGCACTTTCTTCCAAGCGTAAGTGATGGTGACTTCAGAGAAGGCAATCACAAACCCACCAGCAATGGCGCCCAACGGGCTGCCAAGGCCGCCGACAATGGCCGACGCAAAGATCGGCAACAGCAGCTGGAAGTAGACAAAGGGTTTGAAGGACTTGTCGAGGCCGTAGAGCACACCGGCGGTGGTCGCGAGCGCGGCCACAATCAGCCACGTGTACATCACCACGCGCTCCGGGTTGATGCCCGACAACAGCGCAAGATCTTCGTTGTCCGAATAGGCGCGCATCGACTTGCCTGTGCGGGTCCGGTTCAGGAACCAGAACAGCAGCGCCACGGCAATTATTGCCACCACAACGGTGATGCCTTGGGTGGTTTTGATCGCCAGACCTTCTTTAAGGCCGGTCAGGGCTTTGAATTCCCGCACCGAGATGATGAAGCGCTCGCCATCAGCAAACTTCTGATCGTTTGGACCGATGATGAAACGCACCAGACCGTTCATGATGAACATCACGCCCATCGAGACAATCACAAGGATCACCGGCTTGGCCTTTTGCTCACGATAGAAGCGATAGACCACGCGGTCGGTGATCAACACCAGCGCCATGGTACCCAGTATGGCAAAGGGCAGGGCCAGCAGAGCCGTTGGCAGCGGGCCAAAGCTCACGCCCATCGATTGCAGGAACCAGGTGACCAGAACGCCAATCATCGCGCCAAAGGCCATGGTGTCGCCATGGGCAAAGTTGGAGAACCGCAAGATGCCGTAGATCAGAGTAACCCCCAGCGCGCCAAGCGCCAGCTGGCTGCCATAGGCAATCGCAGGGATGATGACAAAGTTAGAAAGCGCCACAAGGGCGTTGAGAAAGTCCATTAGTTTAACACCTCGCAGTGTCCGGAGAGTGTCCAGATGTGCCGGTTGACAGAGCCAGCCGCCATCTCGCGCAGGACAAAAGTTGGCTTGTTGGCCTCATTGTCGAATGAAAAGTTTAGAAGGCCACGCTCGCCAGTAGCGCCGGATTGATACCAATTGACGTCGCTGAAGAAAGGACGTGCTTCTTTCAGCGTAACGCTCACACTATCTCCTTTTAGCGAGACTGTTCGCCGTTTTGCTTCCAAAGCAAAGGATTTGCTAGAATTGCGGCAGGTGTCAGTGATTTGGTCGGTCAACACACCGTCAACGACGTGACAGCCATCGGTTCCGTTTACGCACTGGCAAAACTTCTCTGCCGAGCAAAGGTAATCAGTCTGAGCACTTAAAGCTGACGTTGGTAATAGTGCCGCCGCCAGAAGCGCTTGCGCTGGTTTTCTGGTTGTTATTTGAAGCATAACGATCAGCCCCCCAAGAACGACTTGCGGACTTCTTCATCCGCGAGCAGGTCTTTGCCGGTGCCGGTGTAGGCATTGCGCCCTTGCACCAGCACGTAGCCTTTGTCGGCAATCTCCAGCGCCTGACGGGCGTTTTGCTCCACCATCAGGATTGGAATGCCGGTGCGGCTGACTTCGATGATCCGGTCAAACAGTTCGTCCATCACGATGGGCGACACGCCTGCGGTTGGCTCATCCAGCATCAGCACCTTTGGCTGGGTCATCAGCGCACGGCCCACGGCCACCTGTTGACGTTGACCACCGGAAAGCTCACCGGCTGGCTGGTTGCGCTTTTCCTTCAGGATCGGGAAGAGGCCATAGACCTGTTCCATCGTGTCGGAGAAATCATCGGTTCGGATAAACGCACCCATTTCGAGGTTCTCTTCCACAGTCATAGAGGTAAAGATATTGTTCACCTGCGGAACAAACCCCATGCCCTTGGCCACGCGGGCCTGTGGCGACAGCGCGGTGATGTCTTCGCCATCCAGCCGCACCGAGCCCTGGCGCAGGTTCAACATGCCAAACACCGCTTTCATGCCGGTGGATTTACCCGCGCCGTTTGGCCCGACAATCACGGCAATCTCGCCCGGGTTCACGGCGATGGTGCAGTCATGCAAAATGTCCGGCCCATCTTTGCCGTAGCCGCCGGTCATGCTGTCGCCGACCAAAAAGGCGTCTGTTGTGTTCATTTCTTTGCCGGTCCCCACGGCGGGCGTCATTTCGCCTCCGCCTTTGGGGTTGGCTATCGTGGCGTCTTTATTGCCGCGATCGTCCTGATACGGGTTTCCCGTCATCACTCACTCCCCGCTGAAATCGCATTTTGGGATCGATTTTTGCACCTCCGCGATACAGTCGCGATACAGACGCAATACCGACGTGCCTTTTGGCCCTTATGCGTTCAGCTGTTCCTTGTTTTTGAGCCCGGTGCCGAGGTAGGCCTCGATCACCTGTTCGTTGGCTTTGATCTCATCCAAAGTGCCTTCTGCGAGCACTTTGCCTTCGGCCATACAGATCACCGGATCACACAGGCGCCCAATGAAATCCATGTCATGCTCAATCACCACAAAGGTGTAGCCACGCTCTTTGTTAAGCCGTTGAATCGCATCACCAATAGTGTTCAGCAGGGTGCGGTTCACCCCGGCGCCAACCTCGTCCAGAAAGACAATTTTGGCATCCACCATCATGGTGCGTCCCAGCTCCAGTAGCTTCTTCTGACCGCCGGAAATCTGACCGGCCTTGTGGTCCGCCAGATGTTCAACCGTAAGGAATTCAAGCACTTCGTCGGCTTTCGCCCGCAACGCGCGCTCCTCATCCGCAATCCGCTTGCGCCCAAACCAGGTGTTCCACAGTGTCTCACCAGATTGCCCGCCAGGCACCATCATCAGGTTCTCGCGACAGCTCATCGAGCTGAACTCATGCGCGATCTGGAACGTCCGCAGCAGCCCTTTGTGGAACAGCTCATGCGGCGGCAGGCCTGTGATGTCCTCACCGTCCATGGTCACTCGGCCGGAGGTTGGTTGCAAAACTCCGGCGATCACATTGAAAAGAGTGGTTTTTCCGGCGCCGTTTGGCCCGATAAGTCCGGTGATTGATCCCGGTTCGATTTTCAGGTTCGCTCCGTCAACAGCGCGAAACCCACCAAAATGTTTGTGAACGTCTTCTACGACGATCATAGCATTTCCCCCATGCGCAGTTCGTGCCGCGCCTTATATATTGAAAAACAGCCCGGACAAGCCGGGCTGTTTTGGGTCTCAAATCATCAAATGATTAGCGGTACTTGGCTGTTGCGATCTTGCCGCCGTCGATCACGATCTGACGGTAGTTACCGGCCGACTCACCTGCGCCGATCAGCTCAACCGCGGTTGCACCAACATAGTCCACGTCGCCGCCACCCGCGATGATTTCCAGTGCCTTCGCCAGTTCACCTGGGAAGATCTGCTCACCCGGCGCGTTGGCCACATCCATGACTTTCTCTTTGTATGCCGCTGGATCGGAAGACCCTGCCGCCTGCATCGCCAGCAGGATCAGCGCTGCCGCGTCGTAGGATTCTGGGGTGAACGGGGAAGTCGCGTCGAACGCATCGCCTACGATCTCACCAAACTTCGCTGCACCAGGGCTGTCGGTGCCAGGGTGCTGACCGGTGGAGCCTTCGATTTCGTCACCGAAGTTTTCCTGCAGCTTGTCGGAGATCATGCCGTCCGGGAAGTGGAAGGTGTCAAACGCGCCGGAGTCGATGGCCGCGCGCACGATGCCGGAACCACCTTGGTCCACGTAGCCAGCCACAACCAGACGCTCGCCGCCTGCGGCTGCCAGTGCGCCAACTTCTGCGGAGTAGTCGGCTTTGCCGTCTTCGTGTGCTGCGTTGATGGTCACGGAACCACCAGCCGCTTCAAACGCCGCCTGGAAGCTGTCTGCCAGACCTTTGCCGTAGTCGTTGTTGGTGTAGGTTACCGCAACTTCTTTGATGCCTTCTTCCATCAGCACTTCGGTCATCACAACACCCTGACGGGCATCAGATGGTGCGGTGCGGAAGAACAGGCCGTTGTCTTCGTTGTTTGCGTGGCTCAGGCCTGGAGAGGTTGCGGATGGGGACACCATCACAACGCCGTTTGCCACGGCCACGTTGTTCAGGATTGCGCCGGTCACGCCAGAGCAGTCCGCGCCCATGATGCCTTTCACGCCTTCCGCTGTGATCAGACGCTCCGCTGCGGCGGAGGCCGCTGCTGCGTCGATACAGGTGGAGTCAGCGCGCACGGAGGTCACGGTTGCACCGCCGAGCAGCTTGCCGCTGTCGGAGACTTCTTTCATCGCCAGCTCAGCGCCGTCCGCCATGGATGGGGTCAGCGATTCAATTGGGCCGGTGAAGCCGAGGATCACACCCAGCTTGATTTCTTCTGCGGATGCCGCGCCGGCCAGCAGTGCGCCAGCGGCGGATGCCAAAAGCAGCTTTTTCATTTGGAAACTCCCTATTGGTTTTTTTCTTGTTCCGAAGGTGAGCCTATGCGGGGTGATTTCAAAAGAAAAGAGGTCGATGACTGATTTTTGAACATCAATTCAGGGCGGGATGTGAGAGGGTAAAGCTAATGATTTTTGTGATGCAAAGAGGCTTCGATATGCGCACTCGCCTACGACTTATTGTATTGTTTCTATTCGCTTCTTTGCCGGTTTCGATAGCGTTTGCGGATTTGCAGACGTCCCAAGGTGCCGCAGTCGTTACCCCGGTTGTTGAGCGCCTAAAGGGGCCCTGGGCGTTTGCGTTTCTACCTAACGGAGAGCTTCTGATCACGGAGAAACGCGGCAAGCTTTTGCATGTTACCGCTAGCGGCAAGCGTAGTACCGTTAAAGGCCTTCCAGCGATTCACGTGCAGGGGCAGGGCGGCTTACTCGACGTCATTGTGGCGCGGGATTTTACGCAGTCGCGGACCATCTTTCTGTCTTATGCCAAAAAGCAGAAAGGCGGGGCGGGCACCGCGGTGCTGCGCGCGCGGCTGTCTGAAGACGGGAAAAGGCTTTCCGAGCAAAGACAAATCTTTGAAATGGCTCCGGGCAGTTCCGGTGGGCGGCACTTTGGAAGCCGTATTGTACAGGCCAAAGACGGGACTCTATTTGTGACCGTAGGGGAACGTGGGGATCGGCCAGCCGCTCAAAACTTGGCGCAGCATGAAGGTTCAGTTATCCGGATAACGCCGGACGGCGAAGTGCTCTCGGGCAATCCATTTGTGAAAACTACTGGAGCTCAACAGGAGATTTGGAGCTACGGGCACCGTAACCCGCAAGGGCTGGCACTTGATTTGTCAGGGCGCCTTTGGGCCGTGGAGCATGGGGCGAAGGGCGGAGACGAACTCAACCTTATTGAAAGGGGCGCCAATTATGGTTGGCCGGTGATTTCCTACGGCACGCATTATTCCGGGTTCAAAATAGGCGAAGGCACTGCGAAAGCCGGCATGAAACAGCCAAAGTTCTTCTGGGATCCTTCAATCGCGCCATCGGGATTGATGATCTACTCGGGCAAACTGTGGCCGCAATGGAAAGGGCATTTCTTTGTGGGAAGTTTGAAGCTTGATTATATCAGCCGGCTGGCCGGGACTTCACCAAAAGAAGTTGAGCAATTGCGCGGCGACAGCACGCGCCGCGTGCGGGACGTGCGCGAAGGACCCAACGGCGCGATTTGGTTTTTGTCTGAGGACAAAGGGATACTTTACCGAATGACGCCCGGCGGCTAGGTTGAAAGAAATCTATTTGTTTCAATCTGCTGTGGACACATAATGATCAAGAATAGCCTTCTTTCCGCCGCGCTTGTGCTGGCGGCGACCACAACGGCGCAAGCGCAGACCAACTTGCGCACTCAGTTCAATCAGGCGCTGGCTCTGTTCAATGAAATGGTTATGAACAAAGAGATTGGGGAAGCGATCGACATGATCCAACCTGATGTTGTTCTGAGCGACGCGGAAAAGGCGGAGTATAATACCGCTTTATCGGAGGCCTTTCCGGATCCGTTTGTCGGCTCCTCGACGGTTCAGTCGGAAACGCTCAAAAGCGGTTTTCGCCAAGAGATGTTGGCCTATTGGACAGAGGAAGGCGACTATCTGTATCTCTACCTCGTGATGCACACACAAGGTGCGCAGCAGCAGGTCATTCACGTGGAGCACACCACCACGTTTTCCAAATTCATCGCGCGCTTCTAACCTAGATCGAGAGACGGGCACTCTGGCTACCACGCTCTCGGTAGGGCGTGGTTTCATAGTGCGCACGATAGCATTTGGAGAAGTGGCTTGGCGAGGCAAATCCGCAAGCCAGAGCGACATTGATCACACTCATATCGGTTTGCATCAGCAGGTTACGTGCTTTTTGCAGGCGCAGCTCCATATAGTACCGCTTGGGCGACCGGTTCAGGTAGCGGCGAAACAAACGCTCCAATTGACGGGTCGACATTCCCACTTCTTTGGCAAGCAAGGATGGGCTGATCGGTTCTTCAATATTGGCTTCCATCATTTGGATAACCATAGATAATTTTGGGTGACGCACACCAATTCGGGTGGGCACAGACAGGCGTTGTGTGTCTTGGTCGGTACGGATCGAGCTGTAGATCTGTTGGTCAGCCACCCAGTTGGCAACGTCTTCGCCCAAATCTTGAGCGATCAGCTTCAAAAACAAATCTATGGAAGATGTGCCGCCGGCAGTAGTCATGCGATTTGTGTCGATGGTAAACACGGATTTGGAAAGCTCAACCTCGTCAAACTCCTCGGCAAAGCTATCCTGATTCTCCCAGTGAATTGTCGCCCGCTTCCCATCCAGTAGCCCCGCTTTGGCCATGCAGAAAGATGCGGTACACAGCCCAATAACGGGTGGGCCCTTGCGCGCTTCTCTGCGCAGCCAGTTCAGCAGTTTTTTGGTGGTCGCCTGCTGAATGTCGGTGCCGCCGCACAACACAATTGTGTCATCGCGGCGCAGCTCAGAAAGATCGTCATCCAGCTTAAAAGTTGTGTTTGTTGAACAGCTTATCGTGTCGCCACCTTCGCCGACCAATATCCAAGAATAGTGATCACGCCCCATATGCCGATTGGCCAGGCGCAAACAGTCAATTGCTGACGCGAACGACAACAATGTGAACTTATCTAAAAGCACAAAAACAAAGCGTCGCGATTTCGCATCGTTTTGACCAGAAGCGAGTGTCGAAGTCATTGACATCGTTTCCTTTTCTAAGTGGGGGTGCGCATCTTGAGTTGCAGCGATTTGACCGATTAAACGAAACATTCACCAAACGCGTCAAGGCCGGATATTTCATCTATGGCGCCGGGACAAGAGCTTTTGTATAAGGCCTCATTAACTTGTCTAATTGGAGTAAAGACAATGGCTGACTGGCAAAAATCTGACTGGCGCGCAAAGCCCCGGATTCAGATGCCTGAGTATACGGATGACGCAGAGCTGAAGGCTGTAGAGGCCAAGCTCGCAAGCTATCCGCCATTGGTCTTTGCCGGCGAAGCGCGTCGCCTGAAAGCTCAGCTTGGTGCCGCTTCCCGCGGCGAGGCCTTTTTGTTGCAGGGCGGAGACTGTGCGGAGAGCTTTGAGCAGTTCAGCGCAGACGGCATCCGCGACACGTTCAAAGTGATGTTGCAAATGGCGATGGTGCTGACCTATGGCGCCAAGGTGCCGGTGGTGAAAGTTGGTCGTATGGCCGGTCAGTTTGCCAAGCCGCGTTCCGCGCCGACGGAAACCGTGGATGGTGTGGAGCTGCCAAGCTATCGTGGCGACATCATCAACGAGCTGGATTTCACGCCTGAATCGCGAATTCCCAATCCAAACAAGATGTTGCAGGCTTACACGCAAGCTGCTGCAACGTTGAACCTGCTGCGCGCGTTCTCGACCGGCGGTTACGCAGATGTGCATCAGGTACACTCTTGGACGCTTGGGTTCACCGAGGGTGAGAAGGCCACCAAATATCGCGATATGGCCAACCGGATCAGCGACACGCTGGACTTCATGAAAGCGGCGGGCGTGACATCGGAACGTTTGCATTCTTTGCAGACTGTGGACTTCTACACCAGCCACGAGTCTCTGCTGCTGGAGTACGAAGAGGCTTTGACACGTCTGGATTCGACCTCCGGCAAGTGGCTCGCGGGCTCTGGCCACATGATCTGGATCGGCGACCGTACTCGCCAGCCAGATGGGGCGCATGTTGAATTTGCGCGCGGCGTGCAGAACCCGATTGGTTTGAAGTGTGGTCCAACCACAACCGCCGACGACCTCAAAGTCTTGATGGAAAAGCTGAATCCTGAAAACGAAGCGGGCCGTCTGACACTGATAGCCCGCTTTGGTGCGGGCAGCGTTGGGGATCATCTGCCGCGCCTCGTCAAGGCGGTTCAGGAAGAGGGCGCCAATGTGCTTTGGACCTGTGATCCAATGCACGGCAACACCATCAAATCGGCAACTGGCTACAAAACCCGTCCGTTTGACAGTGTTCTGCGCGAAGTGCGTGAGTTCTTCGGCGTTCACAAAGCTGAAGGCACCATTCCGGGCGGCGTGCATTTCGAGATGACCGGTCAGGATGTGACAGAGTGCACCGGCGGTGTACGAGCCGTGACCGAAGAAGACCTCTCCGCACGCTATCATACCGCGTGTGACCCGCGTCTGAATGCGAGCCAATCGCTGGAATTGGCGTTCCTCGTGGCAGAAGAGCTGTCTGACCGCGATCAAGCCAGGGCGGCTGCAGCGGTCTAAACCGCTTCAAACGCAAGCAAATAAGGGCCGCGCGATTGCGCGGCTCTTTTTTGTTGGGAAAAGCAAAAATAACCGCAATTTGCCTCTTGCATCCCCCCAACAGTTGAAGCTAAACACCGCTCCACAGAGAGACGGTCAACTGACCAACGCTCTGATGCGGAGAGGTGGCCGAGTGGTCGAAGGCGCACGCCTGGAAAGTGTGTAGGCGGGAAACCGTCTCCAGGGTTCGAATCCCTGTCTCTCCGCCACAATCCCCAGATCGAGATTGACATACAGATGGCAAGAGCGGTGCGCGTCGATTTTGCAGTAAGTGGCTGAACTAAATCAGCCTTTTTGTACGACGAACTGCAAGTGACCATCAGCTTCTGTCATGCTGACAAAGGCATGTCCCGCCTCGTTACAGAAATGTGGTACGTCGACGATGGCTGCCGGATCATCTGCCAGCAGCAGCACTTTCGCGCCGGTTTTTAGGGGTTCCATACGCTTGCGCAGGCGCAAAACGGGCAGGGGGCACAACAGGCCAATTGCATCTACTTCCAAATCCATAAGACGGACATAGGCAGGATGTTTCGGTCTGTCCACAGGGATGTGACCACCTGTGCACGTGACCTTTGCTGAAAGCTGGTCTAAGGGTGGGGCATGACTGAAATTAGCATCCTCGACGTGGGCCTCTTGCCTGGAATCTTTATTGCTCTAACCGCAGGAATGGTTTCATTTCTGAGCCCCTGCGTGTTGCCCATTGTGCCGCCTTATCTGGCCTATATGAGCGGCGTCAGCATGTCAGAGCTCACCACAGAACAAGAGGCGCGGCGCAAGGCAATCGTGGCCGCCCTGTTCTTTGTGATGGGGTTGTCGACGGTATTTCTATTCCTCGGCTTCACGGCTTCGGCGTTTGGGGCGTTTTTCCTGCAAAATCAGGCCCTTTTCAGCAAGATCGCAGGCGGCGTTGTGATCGTCTTTGGTTTGCATTTCTTGAACGTGTTCCGCATTCCGTTTCTTGATCGGGAGGCTCGGATCGAGACGGGTGAGTCCGGTGGTTCTGCCTTTGGGGCCTACGTGCTTGGTTTGGCGTTTGCCTTTGGCTGGACGCCTTGCATCGGCCCGCAGCTCGGCGCGATTCTGTCTTTGGCCGCTGGGGAAGCGTCCATCGCGCGGGGGACTGTGCTTTTGGGGGTTTATGCCGCAGGGCTTGGCATTCCCTTTCTGCTGGCTGCCATTTTCCTCAATCGGGCGATGGGCGTGATGAACAAACTCAAGCGCCACATGGGCACAATCGAGAAAGTCATGGGCGGCTTGTTGCTGTTTGTGGGTGTTATGCTGGTGACCGGGGCGTTCTCGACGTTTTCTTATTGGCTGCTGGAGACCTTTCCGGCCCTCGCAACCCTCGGATAAGGCTTAATTTTGCCAAAGTGAGCGGTTACACTCCTCTCAAAGGAGAGGCAGGCCATGGCAGAGCCCCAACATAGGCAGGTGCGAACGCGTCGGGTGTTTTACATTCCGGGCTATGATCCGATTCACCCGCGCCGCTACCGCGAGCTGTACCGCAAGGAAGGCGCGGCGCAGGCAGGAATTTCTGACTATGAGATTGTCTTGTCTCCCAAGAAGGCGGACGGCGGGCCCTACGGCTGGCATGTGACAGGCCATATTGAGGAGCAGGAGGCGCAGAGCGACGTTGAGGTGCTGGTGTGGTCCGACATAGTGCGTGACAGCATGGAGCAGGGCATTGTGTCGACCTATGGGCAGCTTCTGCGGACGGCCTGGACCTATATTGGCTCTGGCGCGTTGTGGCGGCTTATGCAGTTGCGCAAAGGGCCGGTGATTGCGGCGCTCTATCCGGTGGTGTTTTTGCTGGTGCAGCTGCTGCTGGCCCTGCTGGTTGCCTGGGGTATTGGTAAAGGGCTGGCGACGGTTTTGCCGGAATGGACGGCGGTGTTTGGGCTGATCGTTGTTTTGCCAATTTTGCAATGGTTTCAAAAACATGATGGCAAATTCTTTGCCTATTATCTGATGCATGACTACGCCTATTCAGCCTCCACCAAAGGGGCTAACCCACCTGAGTTGGAAGCGCGGATGGGAGAGTTTGCGGATCGCATTGCCGAGGCTTTGCAGTCGGACTGTGACGAGGTTCTGGTGGTGGGACATTCCAGCGGCGCGCATCTGGCGGTGTCGGTTTTGGCGGATTTGATCCGAGATGGTCGTGTGGTAGAGGGTGGGCCTGCGCTTGGATTTTTGTCGTTGGGACAAGTGGTTCCGATGGTGTCGTTCTTGCCTAAAGCGGAGCGGTTGCGGGCGGATCTGGCGTATTTGTGCCAGCGGTCTGAGCTGGCGTGGGTTGATGTGACGGCTCCGGGGGACGGCTGCGCTTTTGCGCTGTGTGATCCGGTGGCTGTGTCTGGTGTTGCGCCAGAAGAGGGCAAACGGTGGCCACTGGTGTTCTCGGCAGCTTTTACTCAAACATTGTCGGAAGAGCGTTGGGCAGAACTGAGATGGCGGTTTTTTCGGCTGCATTTTCAATACCTTTGCGCCTTTGATCGGCCCGGAGACTATGACTACTTCCGTATTACGACGGGGCCAAAAACCTTGGCGGAGCGCTACGAAGGGCGCAAGGCGTCGGGCTCTCGAATAGAAAAACCGGTCAATAAATTCACCTCGGTGGTTTCATGATCCCTCCAAAACCAGCGCCTCGGCCTGAGAAAGTCACGCTGCGGCAGTATGTGAAGCTATTTCGTAAAGACCTATTGTCCGCGCAGCCTGCCAAATTGTATCGCGCTTGGATGGCGGAGTTTCGCACGCCGTTTTTCCGCTCCTACATGATCAACCAGCCTTCGTTAGTAAAAACTGTTCTGAAGGAACGGCCTGATGATTTCCCCAAATCTCAACGGGTTAGCGAAGGGCTGAAACCTCTTTTGGGGGAGTCGGTGTTCCTGACCAATGGCGAGGTGTGGAAGCGGCAGCGGCGGATCATTGATCCGGCTTTTGAGGGTGGACGGCTGCGCGATACCTTTCCGGCGATGTGGGCGGCGAGTGAAGCGGCGGTGACGCGTCTGGACGGCCATGTTGGGCAAGTTGTTGAGATTGAAGAGGAAACCAGCCACGCGGCGGCGGATGTGATCTTTCGAACCTTGTTCTCCATCCCGATTGAACATGAGGTGGCCGGCAAGGTGTTTGATGAATTTCGCACCTATCAGCGCAGCGCGCCGATTGTGAATTTGGGGGCGTTTTTGCCTTTACCGCGTTGGTTTCCAAGGTTTTTCCGAAAGGACACCAAACGCACAGCAGCCAGTATTCGCGGTTTGATCACCCAACTTACCGAGGAGCGGATGCAGGCCATTCAGGCGGGCGAAGCGCCGGATGATTTGGCGACAAAGATCATGACCACGGTTGATCCGGAAACCGGAAAATCCTTTGACACCAATGAGATGGTTGATCAGGTGGCGATCTTTTTCCTGGCGGGGCATGAAACCAGTGCGTCGGCTTTGGCTTGGACGTTGTACCTCTGTGCGTTGTTCCCGGAATGGCAGGAGAAAATTGCAGAGGAAGCCGCGGATTTGATCGAAGATTTCAGCGCGGTCAGCAAGTTGAAAATCAGTCGCGATGTGTTCCGGGAGGCGCTGCGGTTGTATCCGCCGGTGCCAATGATGGTGCGGGAGGCGACTTGCCCGGAACATTTCCGAGATCGCGATATTGCCGTGGGATCTCAGGTAGTTATCTCGCCATGGCATCTGCATCGGCAAGAGCGATTGTGGGACAATCCAGATGGTTTTGACCCAATGCGATGGCAAACGGACAATGGCAAACAGTGTATGCGGGAGGCCTATGTGCCGTTCTCTGCGGGCAGTCGGGTTTGCACGGGCGCGGGCTTTGCCATGGTGGAGGGCGTGCTGATGTTGTCGATGATTTTAAAGCACTTCCGGATCACACCTGTCGGCGATGCACCGGTGCCAATTGCCCATTTGACGGTGCGGTCGCGGGACGGGATTAACCTTCGACTCGAACGGCGATTCTGACGTCGGTATTACGTCTGTATCGCGACTGTTTTGCGGAGGTGCGATTTTCCGGAAAGTGACCCGTTAACGAACAGGGCGCCCGAAGGCGCCCCGTGTTGCGTTTACTCTTCGTGCCACCAGACACCTGGCAGCCAGTCCACCCCGTCGCCGTAGATCGGCAGAGTGTCTTTGGGGTAGTGCAGGTCTTTCTGGTGCGCGATGCGACCCACAGCATATTTCCAGATCGGGATCACGTAACGACCGGAGGTCAGGACGCGGTCGAGCGCCTTGGTGGCGGCGACAAAGTCATCCTGCGAAGTCGACGTCAGCATCTCGTTGATCATCGCGTCGATGGCCGGAGATTTCACACCCATCAGGTTGCGTGAGCCGTTTTGATCAGCCGCCGCGGAGCCCCAGTAGAGGTTTTGCTCGTTGCCCGGGGACAGCGACAGGGCGCGGCGGTAGTTGGTGATGTCAAAGTCAAAGGCCGCGGTGCGCTCGGTATATTGCGGACCGTCTACCTGGGTGACGGTCAGCTCCAAGCCAAGACCTTCGAGCGCCTTGGAATAGATGTCGATGATGGCTTTGTTCTCTGTGTCGCCTTGCTTGAGCAGGATTTCCAGCGCCAGAACCTCGCCATCTGCGTTTTGCAACTTACCGTCCACCACGGAATAGCCGGCTTCCTCCATCAGGTTGAGCGCTTTGCGCAGGTTGGCGCGGTTGCGAGCGGAACCGTCAGAAGCGGGCAGGGTGTAGCCTGCGAGCGCCTCTGGCGGCAGGTCGTCCGCGAAAGGTTGCAGCAGTTCTGCAACGCGGCCTTGGGCCGGGCCGTCGTCCATGCCCAGAAGCGAGCCGGAGAAATAAGACGTGATGCGCGGCTGGCGGGCGCCGGTCATGGTGTCGTTGATGAACTCAAAATTGAAGACATGCATCAACGCGTCGCGCACACGGATGTCATCCAATGGGGCTTTGCGGGTGTTCATCACAAAACCGGTGATGCCGGAGGGCTTTTGGTGCGGGATTTCGGATTTCACCACGTCGCCGGATTGCGCCAGCGGGAAGTTGTAGTTTGAGGCCCATTTTTCGGCGTTGAATTCACGCACGTAGGAGATTTCGCCCGCCTTGAAGGCCTCAAACATCACGGAGCTGTCGCCGAAGAAATCGATTTTGATCTCGTCAAAGTTGTGCGTGCCCTTGCGGAACGGCAGGTCTTTGCCCCAGTAGTCTTCGTTGCGTGTCAGGGTCACGTAACGACCAGCTTCAAAATCAGAGATGGCGTAAGGGGCGGAACCGATGGGGAAGTTCTCGAGCGTCGCGTCTTCAAAGGAATTGCCCTCGAATTGTGCTTTGCTCAAGATCGGGCGCAGGCCGGCGATCAGGGCCAGTTCCCGGTCTTCGGTGTTAAAGGTGAGGCGCACGGAACGTTCGCCAGTGGCCTCGATTTTGTCGACTTTGCCCCAGAAACCTCGGTAGCGCGGGTGGCCGACTGTGCCGAGGGTTTCGTATGACCAGATCACGTCCTCGACGGTCACCGGGCTGCCGTCAGAGAATCGGGCCTCTTCGCGCAGGGTAAACTCGACCCAGGAGCGGTCTTCTGGAGTCTCAATCGATTCGGCCAAAAGACCGTATAGAGCGAACGGCTCATCCCAGTTGCGCCCCATGAGGGATTCCACCGCAAAGAAGCGGAGCTGCCATGGCACATCGCCTTTGCGCACAAACGGGTTCAGGGAATCAAAGCTGCCGCCATTACCGGTGACCACGCGCCCGCCTTTGGGTGCGTCGGGGTTGGCGTAGGGCAGGGACACAAAATCCTGTGGCAAAGCGGGGGCGCCATACATAGCAATGCCATGCTGGGGTTCCGCGAGGGTCTGAGTGCCGACCAGAGTAAGCGCCAGCGCGGCGGCGGCACTGGTGACTTTGGGGAAACGTATTGGTGTCATTGCCTGAACAATCCTGTTGGTTGATTTTTTACTTACCCAAAAAGTAACGGCGGATTGGTGGCTTATCAAACTTTTAGCTTGGAGACCGGCGCGGTAACGCCTATAAAGGAGTCACTGCTCGATAGGTTTCTTGCCTGTATGAAACCTGCCTCAATAACTTTACGCCCGCTTCGCGCGGGCGTTTTTTTTGGCCAAATGGCAGACTTACGTAAGATTACGGGTGGTGCGGATTCCCCTTATTTTGCGGGTGCAGCATGATATGCTGCGCTCAACCGAGATGAGAAGGGAAGTCAGATGACTATGCAGGGCAAAACGGCGATTGTGACGGGCAGCAATTCGGGAATCGGTCTGGGTGTGGCGCGGGAATTGGCGCGGGCCGGGGCGGAAGTGGTGCTGAATTCGTTTACGGATCGCGAGGAAGATCACGCGCTGGCGGCGGAAATTGCGGCGGAGTTTGGCGTCTCCGCGCGCTACATCGCGGCGGATATGTCCAAAGGTGATCAATGTCGGAAGCTGATCGAGGATGCGGGCGGCTGCGATGTTCTGGTGAACAACGCCGGTATTCAGCATGTGGCGCCGATTGATGAGTTCCCGGTCGACAAGTGGGACGCCATCATTGCGATCAATATGAACTCGGCGTTTCACACCACGGCGGCGGCGCTGCCGCATATGCGCAAACGCGGCTGGGGCCGGGTGATCAACATCGCCAGTGCGCATGGGTTGACCGCGTCTCCGTTCAAGGCGGCTTATGTGGCGGCCAAGCATGGCGTGGTGGGCATGACCAAGACTGTTGCGTTGGAAACTGCGGAAGAGCCGATCACATGTAACGCGATTTGCCCGGGCTATGTGCTGACACCGCTGGTGGAGGCGCAGATCCCCGACACCATGGAGAAATACAACATGGGCCGGGACGAGGTGATCAAGAAGGTGATGTTGGAAAGACAACCAAGCCGCGAGTTTGCCACAGTGGAGCAGCTGGGCGGCACAGTGTGCTTCCTGGCGTCCGATGCGGCGGCTCAGATCACGGGTACCACCATCAGTGTGGATGGCGGCTGGACCGCTCTATAAGGAAGGGATGGCCTCATGAAGCGCATCAATCTGGCATTGCAGGGTGGCGGCGCACATGGGGCCTTCACCTGGGGCGTGTTGGACGTCCTGTTGCAGGACGAAGACATCGAGATCGCCGGGATCACCGGTACCTCTGCTGGCGCAATGAATGGCGCGGCTTTGAAGGCCGGGCTGCTTGAGGGCGGGCGCGACGGGGCGCGGGCCAATCTCAATTGGTTCTGGCAGCAGATGGGCGCGGCGCAGGTGCCGGGCATGGATGCCTGGTTTGCGGCGGTGCCGCCAGGCTTGGTGAGCCGTGCGATGGAGTACAGCTGGCCGTTTATGGCCGCCGATATGATGCAGCGGCTGACGTCACCCTATGCCATGGGGGCGCTTTATGAGCATCCGCTGCGCGAGATTGTCGATCAGTTTAGCTTTGATCAGGTCTGTTCCGAGGACGGGCCGCAGCTGTTTGTTTGTGCCACCAATGTGCGCTCGGGCAAGGCGCGGGTGTTTGAAGGACGTGAGATCAGCACCGATGCCCTGCTGGCCTCGGCCTGTTTGCCCACATTGTTTAAGGCGGTGAACGTGTTTGACGAGACAACGGGAAAAACCGAGGCCTTTTGGGATGGCGGGTATACCGGCAACCCGTCGCTTTGGCCGCTGTATCGGCGGGACTTGCCGGAGGATGTGGTGATTGTGAATATCAACCCGCTGCGGCGGGACACATTGCCGGTGACGCCGCAACAAATCACCAATCGTATCAATGAGATCAGCTTTAACGCCTCGCTGCTGAGCGAGCTGCGGGCCGTGGCATTTGTGCAAAGGTTGATCGAGCAGGGCGCGCTTAGTCGGGAAGAAAAGCGGGAGGTGAAGGTGCATATGATTGCCGATGATGCGCTGATGACTCGCTTGTCGGTGGCGACCAAAAGCTGGCCGGTGACGTCCGTGCTGTATCATTTGAAAGAGGCGGGGCAGGCGGCGGCCAAGAGTTTTTTGAGTGTGCATAAGGCGGACCTAAACGAACGCGGAACCGTGGATTTGGCAGAGATGTATGGCAGTTAAGCGGAGCCTCCCTTGCGAGACGCGCTGTCTATGGTGTCGCACGCCGGATTGAGGGGCGCGGCCCCAGTCCCATCACAGATGAATGGTCACCGAGGTTTTAGGGGCCAAATGAAGCGCTCTTACTCTTCCGGCGGCTGGGTCGGGTCTTTGGGGTTTGGGTAAACCAGACCAGCCGAGATCACCAGTTTGGCTGCGTCTTCTACAGTCATGTCCAACTCGATGATGTCATCGGTTGGGAAAAACAGCAGGAAGCCAGAGGTTGGATTGGGCGTTGTAGGGACAAACACGCCCATGAGTGGGCTGGTGGTTGGAGCGGAGCCAGCAACTTCGCCCTTGGCGTTGGTCGAGATGAAGCCAATCGCCCAAATGCCGCGGCGCGGGTATTCGACCAGGCAGGCTTTTTCAAAGCTGCGCTCGGATTGGGCAAAGACGGTTTCCGCGATCTGCTTGACGCCGGAATAGATCGAGCGCACGACGGGCATGCGGGATACGAGGTTTTCGGCAAAGCGCAGCAGGGAGCGACCCATCAGGCCTTTGGCGATCCAGCCCACAAGGATGGTGAAGATCAGGAAGATGATCATCCCCACGCCGCGCAGGTTGATGCCGATGTATTTTTCCGGCTGAATGGTTGATGGGATCAGTGGCAGGACAAAGCCATCGACCCAACCCACAAAGGTCCAGACCAGCCAGATGGTCATGGCGATGGGCAGAATGACAACAATCCCCGTCAGAAAGCTGGACCGCAGTCGGCCAAAAAAGCCGGTTTTGTGGGGCGGTTCGTTTTCGTCAAAAGGTGTCGTCATGAGGGGTCCTAGGGTCAGCCTGATGTTTAGTTAGGCATTTGTGTGTGGCGCTGCAATGACGATTGTTTGGGGGCCACATTTTGCGGCTGTCACGACGTGTCACACCTCCGTGGCAGCCTGCTATTTGCGCAAGATTTGGGCTTAGGCCTTGAGCGCGGCGGCGATGTCTGCGGCGAGGCGGGCGTTGTTGCGTACCAGCGCAATATTGGCGACCAGCGACTTGCCATCTGTCAGCTCAAAAATGCGGGCCAGCAGGAAGGGGGTGACGTCTTTGCCGGTCACGCCTTGGGCCTCGGCTTCTTCTGTGGCCTGAGCAATCACTGGGGCCAATTCAGAGGCCGGAATTTCGTCGGTTGCTGGAATTGGATTTGCGACCAGCTGACCGCCCGGTAAGGCCATTGCGCCCCGTGTTTTATGAGCTGCGGCGATGTCTGCGGCGTTGTCCATGCGCAGCGGTGAAGTGAGATCGGAGGTGGCGGACCAGAAGGCCGGGAAGCTGTCTTGGCCGTAGGTGATGACTGGCACGCCGTTGGTTTCCAGCACTTCGAGGGTTTTTGGTACATCGAGGATGGCTTTGGCGCCTGCGGCCACCACGGTGACAGGGGTGTGGGCCAGTTCGGTGAGGTCGGCGGAGATGTCGAAGCTGTCTTCTGCACCTTTGTGCACGCCGCCGATGCCGCCGGTGGCAAAGACGTCGATGCCTGCGAGATGCGCGGCGATCATGGTGGCGGCCACGGTGGTGGCGCCGGTGCGGCCTTGCGCCATGATCACTGGCATGTCTGCGCGGGAGACTTTGGCGACGTTTTTGGCTTGGGCCAGCTCTTCAAGCTGCGCCTCGGTCAGGCCTGCGTGCAGTGTGCCGTTGAGCACGGCCATGGTGGCAGGCACGGCACCCTTTGCACGAATGTCGGCTTCGACCTGTTTCGCCACCTCGAGGTTTTGCGGATATGGCATGCCATGGGTGATGATCGTGCTTTCCAGCGCCACAATCGGCGTGCCGTTTTTCTTGGCTTCTTCCACTTCAGGGGAAAGGACCAGGTCAAGGGAAATGAGGCTCATGTGGCATGTTCTCCGGAGACATATTTGGCGGCAGCGGTGAGGGCGCGGTCGAGCGCATCTTCGCGGCTGGCGTTTTGAGATTCGGCCACGATGTGCGCGGCCATGAAGGTGTCGCCAGCGCCAGTGACGCGGGTCACCAGAACAGCAGGCGGTTGTTGGGTGATCACGCCGTCGGCGGTGCCGTCAGAGGCGGAGTTACCGCCATCTGTAACCAGTGCGCGGGCGGCGCCACGGGCGAGCAGGCCTTCGGCGGCTTCAGCAGAGGAGGTGAACTCGGTTTGGCAGAGGTAGCCCGCTTCCTCCAGGTTCACATAGAGCACAGCGCGGGAGTGCATCAGGAAAGGCATCAGGCGTTCTGCTTTCCCTGGGGACGCAGGCGCGACGCGCAAATCGGCGGCGGAGAACAGCGGGCTGCGGGCGATCTGATCGAGCAGACGCTGAGTCAGGTTGCCGTCGAGCGCGATGAGGCCGGGATAGGGCGTGGTTTCGCTTCCAAGGGTGCCGTCTTCTAGCGGGCTGAGGATCTTGTCGCCAGCCGCCTCGAGGCTGTGGGCGTCGGCGATGGCGGCGATCAGCCCGTTTTTGCCTTCGACCGCCATATAGGTGTCGGTGGGTAGATCAGCGGAGCGATAGACGTAGTCCATGATGGCGCCCATCTCGGTGCAGGCGGTCATCAGCTCGTCGCCTTCCACATCCTGACCGATGGCCGACAGCGCCGCAGGACGCAGGCCAAAGCGGGCGAGGGTCATGGCAATGTTCCAAGCCACGCCGCCAGGCAGGCGAGTGATGCGGCCGGGCACGTCGGAGCCTTGACGCATGTGGCTGGGCGCGCGGCCGATGATGTCCCAGAGGACGGAGCCGATGCAGAGGATGTCTGGCTGAGAGGGCGCCTGTGCGGTCATGGGTGCTCCGGAAGGTTAGGCGCCAAAGGCGGCGTGCAGCTCTTTGAGTTTGGCCACAGGATCGTCGCTGCGCCAGATTTCTTCGCCGATGCCAAAGAAGTCGGTGAAAGGCGCAAGCTTTGCAATAATGTCGGCATCGAGCG
Source organism: Shimia sp. MIT1388 (assembly GCF_047124445.1). Lineage (GTDB taxonomy): Bacteria > Pseudomonadota > Alphaproteobacteria > Rhodobacterales > Rhodobacteraceae > Shimia. The sequence continues at coordinate 804,714 of NZ_CP138921.1, forward strand.
CGCCTTCGGCCACAACGGGGACCTCGATCATGGCGGACCACCATTCGAACAGGTCTCTTTCTGCAAGGGTGCCGTCGCCAAGTGTGGTGCTGCCCACCGGGCCAAAAGCCACGTAATCGGCGCCGTTTTCACCGGCGGTCATGCCTTCGTGCGAAGACGCGCCACAGAAAGCGCCAACAATGGCGTCTTTGCCCAGCTCTTTGCGGGTTTTGGCCACGGAGCGGGCAGCGTCGGTGAGGTGCACGCCATCCAACCCCAGACGTTCGGAGAGTTGCACATGTTCGTCGATCACAATGGCGACGTCTCGAGCATGGGCCACTTCGCGCAAGGCGTCGGCGGCGCGCGACAGGCGGTCTTCGTCTTTGGTGGCCAGCGCCATGCGTACGCAGGCAATGTCAGCGGCGTCCAACACGGAGGCGAGTTGATCAGGGAAGCGGGAGAGTTCGATTTCCGGCGGGGTGATCAGGTAGATCTGCGGCAGCTCTGTGTCGGACATGCTCGGGCTCCAGATGGTCGTGTGCGAGGTTTTGGATCGCGTCGCTATAGCGTGGATTTTTGCGCTTGGCTATCGGGAGTTGGCTATTTGGGCGGAAGACTTTGTGCGTTGGTTAAGGCCAGTGCGATAACCTGTGCGCGGCGGGTGTCATCGCCTAGGAGATCTTCAGAAAGATCGACCATGCCGCCCATCTTGCGACCGGTGAAGGAGAGCGGGTCAACGCCCTCGATTTCCAGGGCTTCCGCTTCGCGCGCTTTGCCCACGCGGGCCATGCCGCCGTCCTTGTGCACGCCACAAACCATATTGCCATGCAAGAGGAAACAGAGCCCGCCGAACATTTTCTTTTCCGTGATGCCGTCGATGTTGGCGAGGTCTTCGCGCATCAATGTGGCGTGTCCTTCGTCATAGGCCATTTTGCTCCTCCCTGGATGTGCCGTGAGATTCTATGCCTCCGGCGGGGATATTTATAGCCAAATGAAGCCGGGTGGCTTGTTTTGTTTGGGGGGCGGGGGTATCAGCGGGCGGATTTTTCAGGAGACCGTCATGACCAGTGCCACGCCACAGCCCGCCTTTGTGCTTGTCCGCCCGCAGATGGGGGAGAATATCGGCGGCGCGGCGCGGGCGATGTTGAACTTTGGGTTGGACAAGATGCGGGTGGTGGACCCGCGCGATGGCTGGCCCAACGAGCGGGCGGTGGCGATGGCGTCAGGTGCCGGGCGAGTGCTGGATGCGGCGTTTTTGACCGAGACCACAGACCAAGCGCTGGAAGACTGTCACTATGTCTTTGCCACTACGGCGCGGGCGCGGGGGCTGACCAAGCCGGTGGTGACTCCGGAGATTGCAATGAAGCAGGCCGCCGAGATGATTGCGCGGGGCGAGAAAGTTGCTGTGTTGTTTGGGCCCGAGCGGGCAGGGCTTGAGAATGAAGACATTGCGCGGGCGAATGCGATCATCAACGTGCCGGTGAACCCTGAGTATGCCTCGCTCAATCTGGCGCAGTGTGTGTTGCTAACAGCCTATGAGTGGCGGCGTCAGAGTGCGGACATCGTGCATGAGCGCGTGGATATGTCCAAGACCGATTGGGCCAACAATGCCGATGTCGACGCGTTGGGGCGGCACTATGAAGAACGTCTTGAAGAAGCGGGCTTTTTCTTCCCGGAGGAGAAGGCGGAAGGCATGAAAGTCAATCTGCGCAATATGTGGAGTCGGATGCGGTTGACACGTGCAGATGTGCAGATGTTGCACGGCGTGATGCGACAGATGGTCCGCTGGAAAGAAAAAGGCTGAGATTTGCCTTTGGTCGCAAGGCTGAACAAACATTCACACCGTATCTGAGAGTGGTTGAAGCTTCGGCGTGGCCCCACTAGGCTCGCGCCAAGATTTGGAGACAGCGATGAGCCAGAAGCGCAGCATTTTTGAAGAGGTCAGCGAAGACGGACCTAAAGACACCCCCAGTGCGGTGGGTGTGATCGACAGCGGTGCCAAAGGCGCGCGGCGGGGCATTCGCATCTGGCTGATGATCCTGTTTGCGCTGGTTTTTGTGATGATCGCTGTGGGCGGGCTGACACGCCTGACCGACAGTGGGTTGTCGATTACGGAATGGCGTCCGGTGACCGGGGCGATCCCGCCGATGAGCGAGGCGGATTGGCAGGGCGAATTCGACAAATACAAGCAGATTGACCAGTGGGCGATCGACAACAACTGGATGACGCTTGAGGACTTCAAATACATTTATTGGTGGGAATGGGGGCATCGTCAGCTGGGCCGTGTGATTGGTCTTGTCTGGGCGCTTGGCTTTGCCGGGTTTGCGATTGCGCGGCAAATCCCGACCGGGTGGACCGGCCGGTTGTTCCTGATTGGCGCGCTTGGCGGGCTGCAAGGTGCTGTGGGCTGGTGGATGGTCGACAGCGGCGTGACCTCTGGAGAAGGTGTGACCACGGTGGCGAGCTACCGTTTGGCGACCCATTTGGGGTTGGCCTTTGTGATCCTTGGCTTCATCACCTGGTACATCCTGTTGTTGGGGCGCAGTGAGCGCGACCTGATGCAGGCGCGGCGCGGCAAAGAAGCCAAGCTGTTTGGCATGTCTACAGGGCTATTGCACATGACCGGCGTGCAGATTTTGCTCGGCGCTTTGGTGGCCGGGATTGATGCTGGGCGCAGTTTTACCGATTGGCCGCTGATGGGCGGAAATCTGTTTCCGGCGGATGCGCTGTATATGGAGCCGCTTTGGCGGAACTTCTTTGAAAACCCCGGCCTTGTGCAGTTTACACACCGCATGTGGGGCTATCTCTTGTTGGTTTTCGCCATTGTGGTGTGGCGGCGTGGGCAAGGCTCCGCGCATGGGCACACGCGGTTTGCGTTTAATGCTGCCTTCGCCGCGATCTCGGTGCAGATTGCGGTTGGCATCGCCACAGTGCTCTACGCGGCACAGGTGCATATTGCGATTACGCACCAAGCCATTGCTGTTGTGGTCTGGGTTCTGATCCTGCGGGCACGGTTCCTGAGCCACTATCCGATTGCAACCTCGGTGCGTGACGCATCCTGAGAGAAGGAAAACAAGAATGTCTGCATATGAGCAGTTGATGGCCTTTACCCACACAACGCAGGCGTTGGGCGAGGTGGCTGGACGTTTGGGCTGGGACCAGGAGGCGATTATGCCAGCCGGGGCGGCGCCACAGCGGGCCGAAGAAATGGCGGCGATGGAAAGCGTGCTGCATGCGCGCCGGATTGATCCGAAGGTCGGCGAGTGGTTGGCGGCCATTGATGAGGCGCAGCTGGATGAGGTGGGTCGCGCGCAGGTGCGCCATATCCGCAAGTCGTTTGAGCGCACGTCCAAGGTGCCGGCGGACCTGGCGGCGGAAATCGCCAAGGTGACCAGCCGGGCGCAGGGCATTTGGGCGCAGGCGCGCTCGGATGAGGATGTGGCGGCGTTCCTGCCAACTTTGGAAGAGGTTGTGGGGCTGAAGCGTCAGGAGGGGCAGGCGCTGGCTGCCGGTGGCGATGTCTATGACGCCATGGTCGATGATTATGAGCCGGAGATGACCGCAGAAGAGATCGCGGCGATGTTTGATGCGATGCGGCCGCGGTTGGTGGCGTTGCGGGCGGCGGTTTTGGCTGCTGAAGCGCCACAAAAGCTGACCGGTACGTTTCCGTCAGACAAGCAGATGGCGCTAACCAGCAAGCTGGCGGCGAGCTTTGGCTATAACTTTGACCATGGGCGCATTGATTGTGTGACCCATCCGTTCTGCTCCGGCTCCGGCAAAGATGTGCGGATCACCACGCGCACCAGCGAGAGCGATCCGTTCAACTGTTTCTACTCCACCATTCATGAGGTGGGGCATGCGGCCTATGAGCAAGGCATTGATGATGCATATCTTTTGACGCCTCTTGGGCGCGGTGTGTCGATGGGCGTGCATGAGAGCCAGAGCCGGATTTATGAAAACCAGATGGGCCGCTCGCGCGCCTATACCGGGTGGCTCTATGAGCAGATGAAAGCAGAGTTTGGCGACTTTGGCATCGATAATGCCGAAGGTTTCTATGGCACCGTGAACCGGGTGAATGATGGCTACATCCGGACCGAGGCGGACGAGGTGCAGTACAACCTGCACATCATGCTGCGCTTTGATCTGGAGCGCGCTTTGATGCTGGGCGATCTGGCAGTGGGTGACCTGGAAGCGGCGTGGAATGATCGGTTCAAAGCAGACTTTGGCTATGCGGTGGACAAGCCCTCCAACGGCGTGTTGCAGGATGTGCATTGGTCCGTGGGGCTGTTTGGTTACTTTCCGACCTATTCATTGGGCAATGTCTATGCAGGGTGCCTGAATGAGGCGCTGCGCGTGGCGGTGCCGGATCTGGATGCGCAATTGGCGCTGGGGGAGACGTCGGCGGCAACCGGGTGGTTGCGGGAAAACCTGCAGCAGCACGGCGGGTTGCGCAAACCAGCCGAAACCATTGAGCATGCAATTGGCAAGGCGCCAAGTGGCGAGCCGTTGCTGGATTATTTGGAAGCCAAGTTTGGGGACATCTACAAGCTGTAACGCTCGCGGGTTTTGAAAAAGAAAAGGGACGCTTGGGCGTCCCTTTTTGTTTGGATATTTTTGGTTAGAAGAAGCTTGCTGCGGCGTCACTTTGGCACGCAGGTGGCGGCGCGCCCGTCGGGTGTTTTGGCAATTTTCAGGGTGTCGCTTTCCAATGTCAGATAACGCACGGCCTCTGCGCCCTGCAGATGAATTTCTCCGCTGTCGGTTAGAATATAGGCGTCCTCGGAGGCGCGTTCACCAGCGCGAAGTTCATAGGGGAATGCTTTAGCATCTGCGGCGACGTCTTTGAAAATCATTTCAAATTTCATTTCGCCCAGGTCGCAGGTGTAGTGGGTGCCGCTCAGAGCGGCGTGCACAGTTTTGGGGTTCAATTGCATGGCGTCTGCGGATGCAAGTTGCGGTGTGCCCGTAAGGGCGAGCGCAAGGAGGATGGTGGGTGACTTCATCACAGTCTCCGGGTTTGGTGCAAGTTTGACGTTTTCCTGATGGTAACGCGCCGCGCCGAAGGTGTGATTGCCTTTGGTCAAGTAGAGGTTTTCGAAGCGCCCAGGCGTCTTTTCTAAACCCCGAGGGTTTTGGACTAGCAGCTGAGTTCTTTCTCGCGTTGCTTAATGATTTTGAGCAGTTCTGCGTCACGACCGGAGATTTCGGGGGATTTTGTGAAGCAGCTGTCGTTGCCAAAGGTAGCAATGCCGCGCTCGGAGCCAAAGCAGTAACCGTTTTCATGGAAAATGCGGTTGCGATGGTACCAGAGATCGTCGCAGGTCAGTGATTGCGTGTCGCTGCTTTCTGTGGTCGCGGCTGTTTCTGTTGGCTCTTCTGGCGCGACGGGAAGGTCGCTGAGAAACTGGACCATTGGGAACACCATCAGCGCGGGGTAGCTGTGCAGCTGGTTGTCGTGGTCTTGTTGCAGGGTCTGCCAGTACGCGTAGGGCGAGCGCACGTGTTGCGGCTCGGGGTCAGAATAAGGGCTGTGCGGCGCCTGATAGCCAATCCGCACGTCAATCGGGTCTCGGCTGCGGGCGTCCCAAGCGGTGCGGGGTGTCCCGAAATTGGCGGTTTCTCCAACCTCGCGGGAGGTATCCAGACGCACGACGCAGTCTTCAGCGCCGTAGGGGCCGCCGGTGCGGTAGCCGCGGCGGTGTCCATAGATTGCGCCGTCCCGCTGCTCGATCTTGAGGTCAGTGGTGTAAAACGGCCCGTCTTCGGATTGGTTTTCGGGCAGTTCCAGTGAGACAATTTCTACAAACTCTGCCCAGATGACGGCGAGACCTGCCAGCGGATGGGGTTTCCATGTAGGTGCCATTGCCCAGGAAAACGCGCCATCATCCATCAGAAAAACGTTGTCGCAAATCGTGTTGATCAGTTGGCGGTCGAGAGTGACGCTGTAGGAGATGCCGGTCACTGCGACTTTGGCAAACAGCGCATCGCCAACCGTGTCGACATAGTACATGGCGTGTGGCGGTGTTTCGATGCTGCGCGCATAGAGATATGGGGTGAGGTAAGGCGTGTCCTCGTCGTCGACCTTTTGCGCAAAAGCAAACAAGAGGGAGGAGTCCCGGATGGCTTCATCATATACGGCGGCCACTTCTTCGGCGTCATAGGTTTCGCCGTCATCTGGCAGCACAATCCGGGGCGCATGCACGCCCAGCCGTGCGGTGGGCGCGATGGCGCGCATGGCGATGGTTTCGTAGCTTTCGCCCTCAAATGTATGTGCGCCAGCGAGGAACAGGTTGGAGCAGGCGGACGCGCAGAGGTCTCCGTCAGCCACATAGGTTTGCAAGTCGGCAAAGGCATCGCGCAGGAAGTCTACAATGACGAAGGATTCGTAGAGGTCGCCGCCGGGGCTGTTGAGACAGAGCGTGGCACCGTCGGGCAGGCCGTTGTAGAAACTCTCGCCATCATAGCCAAAGAGCGCGTGAAAGCTTTGGAGATCGCCCCGTGTCACGCCGCCCTCATAAAGCACTGTGCAATTGGCGTATTTCCCGGTGAGCTCCTGCGCGAGGATTGCGCCGTCGTATTCGGCGTCAATCTCAGATTGGGGCGAAGTAGTGTTGAGGGTGAGCGTTGCTGTGAATGCGCTGCTAGCGGGAAAGCAGAACGCGGCTCCTACGGCAAAAACGCGAGACAGAGAGTATTTGGTCATTTGGGTGCCATGGTGAGTGTGGGTGGCTGAAGAAGGTCACATAAGGGTTTGTCTGGCAACATAAATTTGACCGAAAAAAGTAAAGGCCCCGCACGTTTGTGCAGGGCCCTTTGGCGTTTGTCACATGTGGGGCGCGATTACTCTTCGCCGCCAACCTCATCTTCGTCCTGCTCAGCAATCCAAGCGACGGAGACCACTTCTTCGCCTTTGCCGGTGTTGAACACCCGCACGCCACCGGCGGAACGGGAGCGGAAGGAAATGCCATCGACCGGTACGCGGATCGACTGGCCTTTGGAGGTCGCCAGCATGATCTGGTCGCCCATTTCCACAGGGAAAGAAGCCACCAGCGCACCGCCACGCATGTTTTTGTCCATAGCGGCCACACCCTGGCCACCGCGCCCGCGGACCGGGTAGTCGTGGCTGGAGCTGAGTTTGCCTGCGCCACCAGCGGTGATGGTCAGGATCAGGTTCTCGGCTGCCGACATTTCGGCGTAACGCTCTTGGGAGAGTTCGCCGGCTGGTGCTTCCTCGTCATCGCTGCCGTCATCGGCCAAACCGGCCACGGCACGGCGCATTTTGAGGTAGGCTGCGCGCTCTTCGCTTTCTGCGCGGAAGTGGCGGATCACCGACATGGAGACCACTTCGTCATCGCCATTGAGTTTGATGCCACGCACACCCACGGAGGCGCGGGAGTTGAACACGCGCACTTCAGTGGTTGGGAAGCGGATCGCGCGGCCGGAGTTGGTCACCAGCATCACATCGTCTTCTTCGGTACAGATGCGCGCGTTGATCAATTTGGTGTCGGCGTTGTCGTCCTCAAACTTCATCGCGATTTTGCCGTTGGACTTCACATTGGTGAAATCGGACAGGCGGTTGCGGCGCACGGTGCCTGCGGAGGTCGCAAACATGATCTGCAGATCGTCCCATTCGTCCTCGGGGCGGTCGACTGGCATGATGGCCGCGATCGAGACGCCGGTTGGGATCGGCAGGATGTTCACAATGGCTTTGCCCTTCGCGGTGCGACCGCCTAGTGGCAGGCGCCAGGTCTTCAGCTTGTAGGCCATGCCATCTGTGGTGAAGAACAAGAGCTGCGTGTGGGTGTTGGCCACGAAGAGGGTGGTGACCACATCCTCTTCTTTGGTCTGCATGCCCGATATACCCTTGCCGCCACGCTTCTGGGCGCGGAAATCGGCAAGCGGGGTACGCTTGATGTAGCCACCCGAGGTCACGGTCACCACCATGTCCTCACGCTCGATCAGATCTTCGTCGTCCATGTCACCGGACCAGTCGACGATCTCGGTGCGGCGTGGCACCGCGAAGGCTTCACGCACTTCGCGCAACTCGTCGCCGATGATGCCCATGATGCGCTCGCGAGACCCGAGAATTTCAAGGTATTCCTTGATCTTAGAGGCCAGTTCTTCAAGTTCGTCGGTGACTTCTTTCACACCAATCTGGGTCAGGCGCTGGAGGCGCAATTCGAGAATGGCCCGCGCCTGAGTTTCGGACAGGTTATAGGTCCCGTCGTCATTCATGGTGTGGGTTGGATCGTCGATCAGACGGATGTAGGCCGCGATGCTTTCGGCTGGCCAACGGCGGGTCATCAGCTTTTCGCGCGCTTCGGCGGCGTCGGCAGAAGCACGGATGGTGGCGACCACTTCGTCCACGTTTGTCACAGCCACGGCCAAACCACAGAGAATGTGGCTGCGCTCGCGAGCTTTGCGCAGCAGGTAAGCTGTGCGACGGGCGACCACTTCTTCGCGGAAGTCAATGAAAGACGTCAGGAAGCGGCGCAAAGTGAGCTGCTCCGGACGACCGCCATTCAGGGCCAGCATGTTACAGCCAAAGTGCGTTTGCATTGGGGTGAAGCGGAACAGTTGGTTCAGCACCACCTCTGCGGTGGCGTCACGCTTGAGTTCGACAACAACGCGCACGCCGTCGCGGTCGGATTCATCCTGAACGTGGGCGATGCCTTCGATGCGCTTGTCACGGGCCGCTTCGGCGATCTTTTCGATCATCGCGGCCTTGTTCACCTGATAAGGAATCTCATCGATGACAATGGCATAGCGGTCTTTGCGGATCTCTTCGACGCGGGTCTTGGAGCGGATGATGACGCTGCCACGGCCTTCGAGGTAGGCTTTGCGGGCGCCGGAACGGCCCAGCAGAATGCCGCCAGTTGGGAAATCCGGGCCGGGTACGTAGTCGATCAGCTGTTCCGAGGTCAGATCCGGATCGTCGATCAGCGCCATTGTGGCGTCGATGACTTCGCCAAGGTTGTGCGGCGGAATGTTGGTGGCCATACCCACCGCAATACCGCCCGCGCCGTTGACCAGCATGTTTGGGAAACGGGCCGGAAGAACGGTTGGTTCCTGGTCTTTACCGTCGTAGTTGTCCTGAAAATCGACGGTTTCTTTGTCGATGTCAGACAGCAGCGCGCCAGCTGGCTTGTCCATGCGAACTTCGGTGTATCGCATGGCCGCCGGGTTGTCGCCGTCCATGGAGCCAAAGTTACCCTGGCCATCTAAGAGCGGCAGCGACATGGAGAAGTCCTGCGCCATCCGCACCAAGGCGTCATAGATCGCAGAGTCGCCGTGGGGGTGGTATTTACCCATTACGTCGCCCACGGGACGCGCCGACTTGCGGTAGGCCTTGTCATGCGTGTTGCCGGTCTCATGCATGGCGTAGAGGATGCGGCGGTGCACCGGTTTCAGGCCGTCACGCAGGTCGGGAATGGCGCGGCTGACGATCACGCTCATGGCGTAGTCGAGGTAGCTGGCGCGCATCTCCTCCTCGATGGTCACAGACGGACCGTCGTGGATCATCCGTTCGTGCGTGGTTTCTTCTTCGTTTTCAGGGGTTTCCGGCGTGTCGCTCAAGTCCCAGTCTCGCTTCTAATTGGCGGTCCATATGTTGTTGGGACGCTTATATCAGAGGCATCATATAGGGTGCAATGGTGCTGTGGGCGATGTGAGGTATTTCGCGTTGCCGGTGGGGTAATGTGCTGATTGGATGGAAAAACGCGGCTTGAGCGGCGAAGGTTTGCCCATGTATGGGAAAGTGCTGCCGGGGGGCGCCGACCTGTGGTTTACTTCAAGCAGAAAATTGGGTGCGCAAGGAGGCAGAAGTGCGGGTGAGTTTGAAGGCATTTGTGGTTGGCGCTGTGGTTGCAGGGGCAGCCGATCCTGCTGTGGCGCAGGGGCTTTGGGACAAGATTAAAAAAGGTGCGGAAAACACCGGAGAAGCCATTGGGCAGGGTGTCGAGGCCACGGGCGAAGCTATTGGTAAAGGCGCTACTGCGGTGGGCAATACCGTTGAGAAGGGCGTGGAAGGCGTTGGCGAGGCGATTTCCTCCACAGATGAGCTTTTGTCCAACGAGGAAACACCAGAGGCGACGCGGGCGCGCCTGGACGCGATGTCGGATGAGATCATGGCGGTTTTGTTGGCGCAAAATCCACAAGCGGATGCGCTTTATCAAAAGAGTGCGGGCTATGCCGCGTTTGACAGTCGCAAGGTGACCATCTTTCCGGTGACTACTGGCTACGGTCGTGGCGTGGCGGTGGCAAAGGACACCGGCGCGCGCACCTATATGAATATGGGTACTGGAGGTCTGGGTGCGAGTTTGGGCATTGGTGGTTTTGCCACGCAGTTTGTCATTCTGTTTGAAACGCAGGCGGATTTTGAGCGGTTCGTGATCAACGGCTATGACGCCACAGCAGGCGGCGGTGCACAGGTTGGGGATGACAAAAGCGCAGATGAGGTGCGGTTCACGCAAGGCCAGTCTGTCTTCATCCTCGATAAGGAGCGCTGGCGGGTGAATGGCAGTCTGGAGGGCACCAGATACTGGCGCTCTCCGGAATTGAATTGAAGGGGCGCGGTTAGGCCGAGCAGGATGCGCCGCCCAGGACGCAGAATTTCGCGCAGTGCGGGTGGTTCAGTTGCACCGGCTTTTCGGCCTCTTCCAAAGTGGTGCCGAGGTCAAATTGCGGGTCGTAGGGCAGGAGCGTGCAGGCGATCACGGAGGGTGCCTTCGCGCCTTTGTGTTTCACCACCATGCGAGAGCTTGCGCACATCACCTCGTTGGGGGATTTGTTCAAAATACCCCAACAGTCTGTGGTGATTTCCGGCACTTCAACTTGTTCATCCATCTCTGGAAAAAGTACGGTTTCTCCGGGGTTTGAGGCGTCGATCTTAAAGTTCTCATTGGCATAAAGATCGGCGTAGCCAGCGCGGGAGTCCGCGTCGGTTTCATTCCACATGGTGCGGCCCGCGACAGCCATTTGAATGTCATTGTCGCGTAGCCATCGCATACCCTCGAGAGTGCGTTCAAAGGTGCCTTTGCCGCGCTCTTTGTCATGCAGCTCAGCCGACCAGTGATCCACGGAAATGCGCAGGGTTAGTTTATCGGGAAAATCCTGCGCCAGCTTCAGCAAGCCTGCGCGGACGCGTTTGCGCTGCATCGGTTGCATAGCGTTGGTGAGGATCAGGACATCGTAGCCACGCTCCAGAGACCGGCGGGCCATCTCGTTCATGTCCGGGTTCATGAAAGGCTCGCCGCCTGTGAAGGCGATTTCGCGGACTTTCCAATCGCGGGAGTCCAATTGGTCGAGGTAGTCGGAGACTTCGTCTGCCGTAAGATAGACCAGCGCGTCATTGGTGGGTGAGGACAGGATATAGCAGTTTTCACATTCGATGTTGCAGAGCGTGCCGGTGTTGAACCAGAGCGTTTGCGGATCGGTGAGCGCGACATGGGCGCGGGTTTCACCCTTGGCGGTGATATAGGGATCGTTGAACTTCCCAATATTTGCGTGATCTTTCATGTGCCTGCCATGTTTCTGTGGTTCTTCGGTAGTAGGCAGAGACATCCCTGCAAGTAAAGATGCGCGCAGGCGTTTGACACAGTTGTGATGTGAGGTTGCGGTGTTAGAGTGGCGGTGTTATGACGGCGTTAGCGCTAACGATTTTCCGGTGAAATCCGGACTGCCGAGAAGGATAGAGGCCCCATGGTTTCGCGTATTATTCCCGTGGAAACGTTTGATCTTGTGATCTTTGGTGGCACGGGGGATCTGGCGCGGCGGAAAATTCTGCCAGCCTTGTTCAAGCGGTATTGTTCCGGTCAGATGCCTGAGGGCAGTCAGGTGATTGGCGCGGCGCGCAGTGATTTGACCGAAGAGGCCTACAGGGCAACCATCGCGGAGGCTTTGCGGGAGTTCGCAGGCGAGCCAGCGCAGGATGTCGAGGCGGTGGCCGGGTTTTGCGCGCATTTGCATTATGTGGCGGTGGATGCGCGCGGCGAGGGCGGCTGGAGTGAGCTGGCGGCATTGCTCAAACCGGAGTCGGTGCGGGCGTTTTATTTTTCCGTTGGGCCGGGTGTCTATTCGGATTTGGCGAAAGGGTTGAAACGGCATGGCTTAACGCAGGAAGACACACGGATTGTGGTGGAAAAGCCGTTTGGCCACGATTTGGAGACTGCTCAGGAGCTCAACCGCGAGTTGGCGCAGTATTTTGACGAGAGCCAGATTTACCGGATCGACCACTATCTTGGCAAAGAGACGGTGCAGAACCTCATGGCGGTACGCTTTGGCAATATGCTGTTTGAGCCGCTGTGGAACGCGCAATACATCGACCACATCCAGATCACGGTTGCTGAGAGCGTCGGAGTGGCCGGGCGCGGCGAGTACTATGAACGCTCCGGTGCGATGCGCGATATGGTGCAGAACCACCTGATGCAGCTTCTGTGTCTGATTGCCATGGAACCGCCGTCGCAGTTTGAGCCGGATGCGGTGCGCGACGAAAAGCTGAAGGTGATCCGCGCGTTGGATACAGTTGCACCTCACCACATTGTGCGCGGGCAATATACAGCTGCGGAAGGTGCGGACAGCTATCGTGAAGACGTTGAGAATCCACGGTCTAAAACCGAGAGCTTTATTGCGCTGAAGTGTCAGGTGAACAACTGGCGGTGGGCGGGCACGCCGTTTTATCTGCGCACGGGCAAGCGATTGTCGGAACGCGACAGCGAGATCACGGTGGTGTTCAAAGACACGCCGCACTCGATCTTTGGCGATCAGGCCGGGCGGCACCGCAACGAGTTGAGCATTCAGCTGCAACCCAATGAAGGTATTACATTAAATGTAACCATCAAGGAGCCGGGGCCGGGCGGGATGCGTCTGGTGGATGTGCCGTTGGACATGAGCTTTGCCGAGGCATTGGGGCCGAAAGGTCAAGGCACGGCAGATGCTTATGAGCGGCTGATCATGGATGTGATCCGTGGCAACCAAACACTGTTTATGCGCGATGATGAGGTGGAGGCCGCCTGGGCCTGGACCGACCCGATCATTCGCGGATGGGAAGCGCGGGGCGATGTACCAAAGCCTTATGACGCGTTTTCTTATGGGCCGGATGATGCGGCTTTGATGATGCGCCGGGATGGGCGAAACTGGAGAGGATTGGGCAAATGAACTTCAACACCTACCCCGATGCGGAGATGATGGCGATGGATGTCGCCAGCGTGCTGGCGGATGACTTGGCGGAGGCGCTGCACAACAAGGACCGGGTGGTTCTGGCCGTGCCAGGTGGGACCACACCGGGGCCGATTTTTGATGCGCTGAGTGCGGCGGATCTGGACTGGGACCGCGTGGATGTGATCCTGACGGACGAACGCTGGGTGCCGGAGGACCATGAGCGGTCCAACTCCGCGCTGGTGAAATCACGTCTGTTGACCAATCGGGCAGTGGCGGCGCGGTATTTGCCGCTTTATGCGCCCGCAGAGGCGCCAGAGGCCGTGTTGGCAGAGCTGGAAACCACAATTCTGGGCGCGCTGCCGGTGGATGTGGCCTTGTTGGGTATGGGCGCGGATATGCATACGGCGTCTTTGTTCCCCGGAGCGGACGGGCTGGAAGCTGCATTGGCCTCGGATGCGCCTATTTTGGTGCCGATCCGGCGCGAGGATTTGCCGGATGTGCGGATCACGCTGTCCGCGCGGGTGCTGGATGCGGCGGTGCGCAAGCATATTCTGATCAAAGGTTCGGACAAGCGCGAGGCTTTGCAGGCCGCGCAGAAACTGCCAAAAGAAGAAGCGCCGATCAAATCTATTTCCAGCGGCGCAGAAGTGCATTGGACGGAGTGATTGGGTATGTGGACTGAATTGGACGGGCTGCGCGAGGGCGCGGCACCGCGTCAGATTACGGCGCTGTTTGACGCAGATGAAGGTCGCGCGCAGGCGTTTTGCCTGAAGACGGAGGGGCTGCTGTTTGACTACAGTAAGACCTCGATTGATGCCGATGCCAAGGCGGCCTTGATCCGCTTGGCGGAGGCTGCGGGTGTGGCGGCCAAACGCACGGCAATGTTTGCGGGTGAAAGGATCAACGTTACAGAAGATCGGTCCGTGCTGCACACGGCGCTGCGCAACCTGGGAGACGATCCCTTGGTGGTGGATGGTCAGGATGTGTTGCCGGAGGTGCGCGAAACCCGCGCGCGCATGGCGAAGCTGGCCAGTGCGGTGCGCGATGGCAGCTTTCCGGGCAACGGCAAGCGTATCACGGATGTGGTGAACATCGGGATTGGCGGCTCTGACCTTGGACCGTTGATGGCGGTCATGGCGCTGGAGCCCTATGGCGATGGTCCAAAGTGCCACTTCATTTCCAACGTGGATGGCGCGGATGCGACCGATACGCTTGCGGGGCTGGACCCGGAAAGCACGTTGGTGATTGTGGCGTCCAAGACGTTCACCACGCAAGAAACCTTAATGAATGCGCGCACGGTGATGGATTGGGCTGGTGGCCCGGACGCACTGGAGCGGTTTGTGGCGATTTCTTCGGCTGTGGATCGCTGTGCGTTGTTTGGGATTCCGGCAGAGCGGGTGTTTGGCTTTGAAGATTGGGTTGGCGGGCGCTACTCGGTCTGGGGGCCCATTGGATTTTCGCTGATGTTGGCGATTGGGCCAAAGGCGTTTGAGAGCTTCCTTGAAGGTGCTCAGGCAATGGACCATCACTTTTGCGACGCGCCGTTCGAGGAAAACCTGCCGGTGTTGTTGGCACTGGTTGGGATCTGGCATCAGCAAGTTTGTGGGCATGGCACACGGGCCGTTTTGCCTTATGAGCAACGGCTGGCGCGGTTGCCTGCGTATCTGCAGCAGCTTGAGATGGAGAGCAATGGCAAAGGCGTGGCACTGGATGGCGCGCGGTTGGAGCGTGTTGCCGGGCCTGTGGTCTGGGGAGAACCGGGGACCAATGGGCAGCACGCGTTTTATCAGTTGATCCACCAAGGGCAGCAAGTTGTGCCGTGTGAGTTTATGGTGGGGGCTGAGGGGCATGAGCCCGCTCTTGGAGAGCACCATCGCGCGTTGGTGGCCAATTGTCTGGCGCAGTCGGAAGCCTTGTTAAAGGGCCGGACAGAGGCAGAAGCGCGATCGCAGTTGGAGGCGAAAGGCGTGTCTGGTTCCAAGTTGGATCAGCTTTCAAAACACCGCGTGTTTGAAGGCAACCGTCCGTCGACCACTTTGGTCTATCCGCGCCTGACGCCTTATGTGCTGGGGCAAATTGTGGCGATGTATGAGCATCGCGTGTTTGTCGAAGGGGTGATCTACGGCATCAACTCCTACGACCAATGGGGCGTGGAGCTTGGCAAAGAACTGGCCAATGGTCTGGTGCCTGCGATGGAAGGCAAAGGCGCGCCGGAAGGCTCAAGCGCGTCCACCGTGGCGTTGCTCGATCATTTTCTGAGTATGCGCGATTAAGCGTAGTCGAAATGACATCTAAAGCGCCGCGTTCCACAAGGATGCGGCGTTTTTCTTTAAGTGTGTCGTTTAAGTGATTGATTTTATGGAGCGGGTAACGGGAATCGAACCCGTAACCAGAGCTTGGGAAGCTCGTGTGATACCTTTTCACCATACCCGCAGCACGCCTGTTGGTAGGACAGCGCTGCGGGAGGGTCAAGCGGGATTTGCTTAGCCGCGACGACGGCGACGACGACGTCCCCCTGCGGCGTCTTCACCGCCGCCACCGGTGTTGAAGCTGACGTCTTGCAGGTCGACCACGCCGCGGAGGATCGGGAAGGGATCGGCTGAGTTAGGAAGGGCTGAGGCGTTGACAAAATGCTCTTGAAAGCGCGGTTCTACCGCGGTTTCGATCTTCTCGATCTTGCGCACAAGAGTTTCGATTTCGCTGCGGGCGTCCTTGTTCAAAAGCGCGATGCGGGCGCCTGTGCCGGCTGCGTTGCCTGCAGACGTGACTTTGTTCAGCGGGCAGTCCGGGATCATTCCCAGAACCATAGCGTGTTTGGCAGAGATATGCGCACCAAACGCCCCTGCGAGCACCACGCGATCCACCTGATCGACGCCGCGTTTGTCCATCAGCAGGCGGGCGCCGGAGTAGAGCGCGGCCTTGGCCATCTGGATGGCGCGGATGTCAGCGTTGGTGACGGTGATCGGTTTTTGGTCAGCGTCGCCTTCCCAGAGCGTGTAGGAGTTGGTGCGGCCATCCGCAAAGCAGCGGGTGGTGCCAGTTTGTTCGGCAGAGCCAATCAGGCCGGAGGCGTCGACGATGCCTGCGAGGCGCATTTCGGCAATGACTTCGATGATGCCGGAGCCACAAATGCCGGTGATGCCGGTTGCGGCGATGGCGGCGGTGAAGCCATCTTCATCCGACCAAAGTTCGCAGCCAATCACGCGGAAGCGGGGCTCTTTGGTGACGGGATCAATTTCCACACGCTCTATGGCGCCGGGCGCGGCACGTTGACCGGCGCTAATCTGCGCACCTTCAAAGGCGGGGCCTGTGGGAGAGGAGCAGGCGAGCACGCCGTTTTTGTCGCCCAGAAGGATTTCGGCGTTGGTACCCACGTCGACCACCAAGGCGAGGTCTTCGGATTTGTCTGGGGCTTCTGAGAGTGCCACACCGGCGGCATCAGCACCCACGTGACCGGCTATGCAGGGCAGCAGGTAGGCGCGGGTGCCGGGGGCGATGTTGAGGCCCAACTCGGAGGCGGGCAGGGAGAGCGCGTCTGATGTGGCGAGCGCGAAAGGGGCTTGCCCGAGCTCAAACGGGTCGATGCCCAGGAACAGGTGATGCATGACCGGGTTCATCACAAAGACGGCGTCGAGGATTTGTGTGGGCACGATGTCGGCCTCTTTGGCGATGTCGGTGACCAGTTGGTTCAAGCCGTCGCGCACGGCCTCGGTCATTTCCTGATCGCCACCTGTGTTCATCATGGCGTAGCTGACGCGGCTCATGAGGTCTTCGCCAAAGCGGATTTGTGGGTTCATCAGGCCGGACGAGGCAACCACTTCGCCGGTGGTCAGGTCGCAGAGGTGGCCAGCGATGGTGGTGGAGCCGAGGTCGACGGCAAGGCCGTAGACCGGCCCTTCGAAGTAGCCGGGCCAGAGGGCGATGAGGCGGGGCGGCGCGCCAGTGTGGTCTTGATGAATTGCGGCGGTGACCGCCCAGCTGCCTTTGCGCAGGATTGGCTGCAACGGGCGCAGGAGGTGGGTATCCACCGAAATTGCTGCGTGGCCTGTGGCGACTTTGAGCGCGGTCAGCAATCGTTCCAGATCACCGGACGGCTTGTGCATGTCAGGTTCTTCGACCTCAACATAGGTGAGATGCACGGTGGGGTTCAGGGTGATGTCGCGCACCTCGGCGCGTTTGCGTACCACCTGTTTGTGCACCTGGCTTTCTGGTGGCACGTCGATCACAATGTCAGCTTGAACGGTGGCCTGACAGCCGAGGCGGCGGCCCTTGGCCAGGCCGCGTTTGTCATCGTAGCGTTGCTCTACGGCGTTCCATTCCGACAAAGCGTCCTCAGAAACGGTCACGCCATGTTTGGGGAACTCGCCATAGGACGGCGTGACTTGGCATTTGGAGCAGACACCACGGCCGCCACATACGCTGTCGAGATCGACGCCCAGTTGGCGGGCGGCTGTCAGGATGGGGGTGCCAACGGGAAAGTGGCCGCGTTTGCCGGAAGGGGTGAAGATTACAAGTGGGTCGCTGCTCATCGAGAAGGCCTCAAGTCTGTTCGCTTGGCTGGCAGCATAGCTGCCGAAAAATTTGGCGAAAGGCAAGGAGCGGCATGGGTTGGTCAAAGCGCGGCATATAGGTGGGCAAATTTTGATCGAAGAGTCAGGAAATTTAGATGGGATGCTTTGGGGTGAGGCTAATTTGTGCAGAAAGAGGAGACAGGCGCATTTCTGCGCGGTTTAGGGGTTTTCCACCGGTCAAGGCCATGCGATAGGGACGTGCCAAATGAAGCCCCGCAACAGGAGATTTGCGATGGAGATTCGTGAGGCCCTCACTTTCGATGATGTTCTACTGGTTCCAGCTGCGTCGGCGGTTCTGCCGTCTACGGCGGACACGCGCACGAAGGTCACAAAATCCATCGATCTCAACATCCCACTGCTGAGTTCTGCGATGGACACCGTCACCGAAAGCCGGATGGCGATTGCCATGGCGCAGGCTGGTGGCATGGGCGTGATCCACAAGAACCTCGACGCGGATCAGCAGGCGCGGGAAGTGCGCCGGGTGAAACGCTTCGAGAGTGGCATCGTTTATAACCCGGTCACGCTGACACCAAACCAGACTCTGGCAGATGCCAAGGCGCTGATCGAGCGTTATCGCTTCACCGGCTTCCCGGTCGTGGACGAGCAAGGCCGTGTTGTGGGCATTGTGACCAACCGGGACATGCGGTTTGCGCAAAGCGATGACACACCGGTGCACGCGATGATGACCACGGCGGATCTGGCGATGCTGGCAGAGCCCGCGGATCTGGAAGAGGCCAAAAGCCTGATGCGCGCGCGCCGGATTGAAAAGCTGTTGGTGCATGATGGCAACGGCAAGCTGACTGGCCTGTTGACCCTGAAGGACACCGAGCAAGCGGTGTTGAACCCAACGGCGTGTAAAGACGATCTGGGGCGTCTGCGGGTTGCGGCGGCGTCCTCGGTTGGGGACAGCGGCTTTGCGCGTTCTGAGATGCTGATTGATGCCGGCGTGGATATTGTGGTGATCGACACCGCGCACGGCCATTCGGAAGGAGTTCTGGACGCGGTGAAGCGGGTGAAGAACTTGTCGAATTCGGTGCAGGTGATTGCAGGCAACGTGGCCACCGCGGACGCCACCAAAGCGTTGATCGATGCCGGTGCGGATGCGGTGAAAGTCGGCATTGGTCCCGGCTCGATCTGTACCACACGCATGGTGGCGGGCGTGGGTGTGCCGCAGCTGACCGCGATTGATGACTGCGCAACCGCCGCTGGCGATGTTCCAGTGATTGCGGATGGCGGTATCAAGTTTTCCGGCGACTTTGCCAAGGCGATTGCAGCGGGCGCGTCCTGTGCGATGGTTGGCTCGATGATCGCAGGTACCGACGAAAGCCCGGGCGAAGTGATCCTGTATCAGGGCCGCTCGTTTAAGTCCTACCGTGGCATGGGCTCCCTGGGTGCAATGGCACGTGGTTCCGCAGATCGCTACTTCCAGAAAGATGCGGCCAGCGACAAGCTGGTACCGGAAGGCATCGAAGGGCAGGTGCCTTATAAAGGTCCGGCGGGCACTGTGGTGCATCAGCTGGTTGGCGGCCTGCGCGCAGCGATGGGCTACACTGGCAACGCCACAGTGGCGGAAATGCGCAAGAACTGTAAGTTTGTGAAAATCACCGGCGCGGGTCTGAAAGAAAGCCACGTGCATGACGTGCAGATCACGCGCGAAGCGCCAAACTATCGGGTTGGATAAAACTGCCGCCTGAGGCGCTGTTTGAGTGACGCAAAAAGAAAGGGCTGAACCTTCGCGGGTTCAGCCCTTTTGTTTGCTTTTAGGGGATGGATTAGAAATCCGTCCAGGTTTCCTCAGCGGCGCTGCCGTTTGAGCTGAAGTTCGGCGCGGCGGGAGCTGGCTTTGGGGCCTCCGGCTTCTTAGCGGCTGGCTTGGACTTCGGCTGATCCGCCTGTTTGTCTTCCTGCCAATCCGTCTCGGTCACCTTCGCAGGCGCCGCCGGTTTGCTGGCTTTGGCTTTGCCGTCCAGTTTGAAGTGGCCAACCATGTTGGCCAGGCCAACAGCGTCGGATTTCAGTAGGTGCGTCGCGGCGGTGGATTCCTCCACCATAGCGGCATTTTTCTGGGTCACCTGGTCCAGCTGCATTACGCCGGCGTTGATCTCTGCCAAGCTTTGCGACTGTTCGGTTGCGCCGTCCGCGATGGAGGAGACCATGCCGGAGATGTGGACCACGCGTTCCACGATCACGCTCAGTGCGTCACCGGTTTGGCCCACAAGGCTCACACCACGCTCAACCTGCTCAGACGACTTGTCGATCAAGGCTTTGATCTCGTTGGCCGCCTCGGAAGAAGAGTGCGCGAGTTTGCGCACCTCGGAAGCTACGACAGCAAAGCCACGTCCGGCGTCACCGGCACGGGCGGCTTCGACACCGGCGTTCAGGGCCAAGAGGTTGGTCTGGAAGGCGATATCGTCGATCACGGAGATGATCTGGGAGATATGAGTGGAGCTTTGCTCGATCTCGGTCATAGCGGAAACGGCGTTGCGCACCACTTCGCCGCTTTCTTCGGCTTCGGTTTTGGCTGTCTGCATGGTGCCTTCCACGTCGCGGGCACCATCAGCGGCAGCTTTCACGGAGCGGGTCAGGTCATCCAGGGCCGCGGCGGTTTCTTCCAGCGTGGCGGCTTGGCTCTCTGTGCGTTTGGAAAGATCGTCAGACGCCTGGCTGATTTCAGACGCGCCGTTGTGGATCGACTGAGATGCGTCAACCACGTCGGTGACTGTGGTGCTGAGGTTGGTGATGGAGGCATTGAAGTCTGCGCGCAGCTTTTCGTATTCCTCAGGGAAGGCCACCTTGATCTGCGATGTCAGGTCACCGCCGGACAGGCTGGCAAGGTGCTCGGACAGAGTTTCGACTACTTCGGACTGGACCGCTGCTGCTTCTTTCTGGTTGGCTTCCAGTTCACGCTGACGCAGTAGCGCAGTGCGGAACACATCGAGTGTGCGCGCCATGTCCCCTAGTTCGTTCTTGGTCTCGGTGAAAGGAATATCCGCATCGGTGTCGCCTTCGGCCAAATCTGCCATGCGTGTCCGCAGAGCGCCCATAGGGCCGGTTACGCTGCGGATGATGAAGTACGAGACCAATGAGAGCACAACCAGGATGCCGCCAAGAATGGTAAGGGCCTTGTTGCGGATCTTTGCCATTTCCGCTTCGATGTCGGAGAGGTAGGCGCCGGTGCCGACAATCCAGCTCCAGGGTTCATAGTGGAACGCAAAGCCGATTTTGGCTTCCTGAAGGTCGCTGTCCGGTTTCTGGAAGTGGTAGATCAGGGTGCCGCTGCCGTTTTCCACGGCAACCTTGCGCATTTCCTGGAAGATTTTCACACCGTTCGGGTCTTCGAGGTCTGCTTGGCTGTGGCCAATCCACTGGGGGCGGAACGGGTGTGCGGTCATGACATAATCGGTGTCAAAGGCAAACATATACCCGTTGTCGCCATAAGACAGGGCTTCGAGTTGCTCACGGCCAAGCTCACGTGCCTGTTCTGGCGTGTACTTTCCCGACTGAACCCCTTCCTCCAGTGCCACCAGCAAGCTTGTGGCGGTCTCGGTGATCTCAAGGAGCTTTTTATTGTACATGGTTTCGACCGTATTGCGCATGTGGTTCTGCAGCAAAAGGGTCAGGACGACAGCTAGGGCAAGCGCCACAACGGCGATCGCGCTTATCCGCGTAGAAAGTTTCGTCAGGAGGGCTGGCATGGCTGGCTACACTCTGGTTGTTGGCGTTTCAGACGTCGAGGTAGATTGGTTGAGTTTAATGAAGCCTTATGCACGCACCTTATTTTTAAGGGGTAACCGCATTTTGCGCCCTTCGCGGGATGTGGGTAGCGGTAAAATCACCCTATAATTGATTTGCGCCTAAAATTTAAGCAGATCGCGAACAGTTGCGGTTCAGGTCGTCCTTGATGTAGAGCAGGCCACCACACGCGACGGCAAGAAAGTCGGTTCCAAGCGGTGGAACATTGAGTGGGATGGTCACATGACACCAGCAGCACGCGTTCAAGCCGCGATTGAAATTTTGGACCAGGTTCTGGAAGGGGCCCCGGCGGAGAAGGCGCTGACCGGCTGGGCGCGGCGCAGTCGTTTTGCTGGCTCTAAAGATCGGGCTGCGGTGCGCGATCATGTGTTTGATGCGTTACGTCGGCGGAACTCGGCGGCCTTTGTTGGGGGCGGTCTGAACGGGCGCGGGCTGATGATCGGTGTCCTGCGTCAGGACCAGGCGGATTTGGAAGCTATCTTCTCCGGGGAAGGCTATGCGCCTGCTGCGCTTTCACAGGATGAGCTATCGGTGCCCGATGGGCGGCCGCCGCTGGACATTCCGGACTGGCTTGAGCCCCCTTTGCGCGACAGTTTGGGCACAGCGTTCGACGATACTGTCTTAGCGCTGCGCAGGCGAGCACCGGTGATCCTGCGGGTGAATCTGCGCAAAGCCACCGTGGCGCAGGCGCAAGAGGTGTTGGCCGATGATGGCATTGAGACGCACACAATCTCGCTGGTGGACACGGCCCTTGAGGTCACGGAGGGGGCGCGGCGGATCAAGAACAATGCAGCCTATCTTGATGGTTTGGTGGAATTGCAGGATGCGTCCAGTCAGGCTTTGGTTGCGGCACTTTCGATTTCTAAAGGCATGAAAGTGCTGGATTATTGCGCGGGGGGAGGCGGCAAAACCCTGGCCATGGCAGGACGTGCCGAAGCGCAGTTTTTTGCGCATGACGCCTTGGTGCAGCGCATGGCCGACCTGCCAGCACGCGCCAAAAGGGCTGGCGTGAAAGTACAAGTCGTGAAAACGCCAAAGGACAAAGCGCCTTATGATTTGGTTCTCTGCGATGTGCCGTGCTCTGGCAGTGGCACCTGGCGGCGCACGCCGGATGCCAAATGGCGGTTTAGGCCCGAGGATCTGGCGGAACTGGAGCGGGTCCAAGCGGAGATCCTGGAGCAGGCCAAAGAGCTTGTGGCCCCGGAGGGCGCGCTTGTGTATGCGACGTGTTCGGTTTTGACGGCGGAAAACACCGCACAGATTGAGAGGTTTGTGCAGAACAATCCGTCCTGGGAGATAGATTGGCAGCGCCAGTTTTTGCTTTCTGACGGTGGCGACGGGTTCTTCGGGGCAATTTTGCGTAAAAAATAGAGGGCTTACGCTTTTTCTTCTGTCTTCGTTAATGCGTGTTTAAGATAATTTGACGCATATTAACGAAGACGTAAAAGAATAGGTGCAGACGTGTCCGAGTCGACAGAGGCCAAGGGGCCTTCTCCCCGCCATTTGGGTGACACACCTCATCATGCCGGATTGCTTGCCTTGGCCGCCTTGGTCATGGTGGTGACGGCTGTTCTTTTGCAGCCTGGTCCCATGCGGGTGGCGATGGTGTTTGCCAGCGGGCTTCTTGGCCTGGGGGCGGCGATCAGCTTGATGGTGTCATTGCGCCGGAAGGCGGCGCAGATGCGGGCGGTCGCGTTGTTGCGGCGCATGTTCGAAGACGCCTCTGACCTGACATTTGTGTCCAATCCGGAAGGGCAGGTTATCTACGCCAACAAAGCCGCCATGGAGGCGGGCATGGGCGCGCGTGACACGATGGTTGACGCGCTGGCCGATCAGGTGCTCGATGCCGAGGGCAAGGTGCGCGATTTGATTGCGAGCAGCCTTACGGACGGTCAATGTGAGGAAGAGCTGTCCTTGCGTGACAGCATGATGCGGCTGACGGTGAAGACTCTGGAATTTGGCGTTTTGCTGTGGAGTATCCAACGGTCCAATCCGGTGGCAGACGCGCAACATGCGGGCGGGGCGCCACGGTTGCCGATGCTGACCGTGGGTCGGTCCGGGACGGTATTGTTTATGAACCCTGCCGCGCGGCACCTGTTGGGGGAGCGCAAAAAGACCATCGCCGATGTGTTTGGTCCGGATGTTACTGATTTGCGCAGCGCCACGGTGGTGCACACCTCCAATGGCGAACAGCAGTGTCTGGTGGCCGAGTTTGAAGCCACGGCAGGACGGCGTGAGATTTACCTATTGCCCACTGAAGTGCCGGTGATGCGCGACGGGGCGGTGCAGTTTGACGAACTGCCTGTTGCGATCTTGAAGGTGACACCGGCAGGGGATGTCGCGCTGGCGAACCGCGCAGCGCGGTTATTGGTGAATATGGAGATCACGCCTAAAACCGTGATGGGCGATCTGATGGAGGGGCTTGGCCGCTCGATTGTGGATTGGCTGATGGAAGCGGCGCAGGGCAAAGCTGTGAACCAGTCGGAGTTTCTGCGTCTGAAGCGTGAAGACAAAGAAGTGATTGTGCAGGTCAGC
Source organism: Shimia sp. MIT1388 (assembly GCF_047124445.1). GTDB lineage: Bacteria > Pseudomonadota > Alphaproteobacteria > Rhodobacterales > Rhodobacteraceae > Shimia. The sequence goes on from NZ_CP138921.1 coordinate 828,710, forward strand.
CTGAACCGCGTGGTGGAAGGGGGCGAGACCTCCCTGATTGCAGTGCTGAACGACGCAACAGAATTCAAATCGCTGGAAAAGCAGTTTGTGCAGAGTCAGAAGATGCAGGCGATTGGCCAGTTGGCTGGTGGTGTGGCACATGACTTCAACAATCTTTTGACCGCAATTTCAGGACATTGTGACCTATTGTTGTTGCGGCATGATCAGGGGGATGCGGATTATGCCGATCTCATCCAGATCAATCAGAACGCCAACCGTGCTGCCGCTCTAGTCGGGCAATTGCTGGCGTTCTCGCGTAAACAGAACCTGCGTCCGGAGGTGCTGGATCTGCGCAACACGCTGGCCGATCTGACCCACCTGCTAAACCGACTGGTCGGGGAACGGGTGACGTTGACGTTGAACAACGATCCGGTGCTGCCGGCGATCCGGGCGGATAAGCGGCAGTTGGAACAGGTGTTGATGAACCTTGTGGTGAACGCACGCGATGCGATGCCGGATGGTGGCGAAATCCGCGTGATCACCGAAGGGGTGGAGCTAGATGCGCCGCTGGAGCGCGACCGTGTGGTGGTGCCGGTGGGCAACTATGTGTCGGTGACCGTGGCAGACCAAGGCATCGGCATCCCGCAGGACAAGTTGCAAAAGGTGTTTGAGCCGTTCTTCACCACAAAGAAGACCGGCGAAGGCACCGGTTTGGGTCTGAGCACGGCCTACGGGATTGTGAAACAGACAGGGGGCTACATTTTTGTGGACAGCACCGAAGGCGTGGGCACGACGTTTACGCTAATGTTCCCGGCCCATGGGGCGGGCGCAGAGCAAGTGGTGGCGCCAGAGGCTGGCAAGCGGCCAGATTTGCCGGAGGTTGAGCACAGTGGCGTTGTGTTGCTTGTGGAAGACGAAGCGCCGGTGCGGTCGTTTGCGACACGCGCGCTCAAAATGCGGGGGTTCACTGTGCTGGAGGCGGCCTCCGGAGAAGAGGCGCTGGAAGTGCTCGACATGGATCACCCGAAGATCGACGTGTTTGTCAGCGATGTGATCATGCCAGGCATGGATGGCCCAAGCTGGGTGCGCCAGGCGCGGGAGGATTATCCAAATGTGCCGGTGATCTTTGTGTCTGGCTATGCTGAAGACAGCTTCTCTGACGATCAGGCGCGGATTGAAAACTCAAGCTTCCTGCCAAAACCGTTTTCACTCAGTGACTTAACGGAGGCGGTTCAGGCGCGGATCTCCAGCTCCTAGGACAGGCTCTCATAAAGTTCAAACTCGGCTGCGCATTTCTTGCGCAGCTTTTGCATGGTGGCTTCGGGCAAATCGAGCGGGATTTCTGGCGAGCTGTTGCGGCGCTCCAGCTGAATTTTGCGTTGCAAGCGGTGCTCTAGAAAGTCGAGCAGGCGCGGTTGATCTTCGTAGCGGAACATGTGGTCGACTTTCACGCCATTTGGACGGGGTTCCAGAAACTTGGCTTGACTGCCAACATTGGCAAAGGGCGCTTTCTTGTCGCCCTTCATGTATTCCACCACAAACTCTTCGAAGCTGACGTCATGCGTGGAGTTGCGATGCCCCCGCATAAAATCGCGGCGACGGTATCGGTACCAACTGGCCAGCCAACTGACCGGTTCCCGCATCACGGCCAAGAGTTCGAGGTCATCGGTGTTGCAGGCCTTCTCAAACATGGGGCGAAAAAAACGGTTATAACGATACACCGGAGCGTGTTTGAGCTCTGGCGGGTTGGAAATCACCATGTCCGCGGAGGGCGCTAATGCCTCCTCAATAGCCGTCGTTCCTGTTTTTGGAACAGAGAGAAACACCAGTTTTTGTTTCCAGAAAACAAGCATTTGCGCGCCTTTGGTGTGGTTGAACTCAAATTGACTTCTTCTTGTAAACCACTTCTTAACCGAATGGGACGGAAAATGTTCCTATTATTTTCTCTTGATTTGTTCTCCTTTTGATCTCATAAGAATTTGGAACAAGAGGTGAACACAGGCAGTGATTGCCGCCCGCGTGCGGGTGTGGAATAAGGAAGCAAGCAAATGGCAACGGCAGATCTTTTGACAATGACCTCCAAGAAATCCTCATCCCCTGACAAACAGAAGGCGCTGGACAGCGCGCTGGCCCAAATCGAGCGGCAGTTCGGCAAAGGTTCGATCATGAAGCTGGGCGCGGACAACCCCGCGCAAGAGATTGAGGCGACCTCCACCGGCTCGCTGAGCTTGGATATTGCTCTGGGGATTGGCGGTCTGCCCAAAGGGCGGATCATCGAGATTTACGGCCCGGAAAGCTCCGGTAAAACCACGCTGACGCTGCATTGTATTGCAGAAGAGCAAAAAAAGGGAGGCGTATGCGCCTTTGTGGATGCGGAACACGCGCTCGATCCGCAGTATGCCAAAAAACTTGGCGTGAACCTGGACGAGCTCCTGATTTCTCAGCCGGACACCGGCGAGCAGGCGCTCGAGATTACCGACACATTGGTGCGGTCCGGCGCGGTGAACATGGTTGTGGTCGATTCGGTGGCGGCGCTGACACCAAAATCCGAACTTGAAGGCGATATGGGCGACAGCAACGTGGGTGTACAGGCCCGCCTGATGAGCCAGGCGATGCGGAAACTGACCGGTTCGATTGCGCGCTCTAACTGTATGGTGATCTTCATCAACCAGATCCGGATGAAAATCGGCGTGATGTTTGGCTCGCCTGAAACCACAACCGGTGGTAACGCACTGAAGTTCTACAGCTCCGTGCGTTTGGATATCCGCCGGATTGGCAGCGTGAAAGACCGGGATGAGATTGTCGGCAATGCCACGCGTGTAAAAGTTGTTAAAAACAAAGTGGCGCCGCCGTTCAAACAGGTCGAATTTGACATCATGTATGGTGAAGGCATCTCCAAGATGGGTGAGCTGCTTGATCTGGGCGTGAAGGCTGGTGTTGTCGAAAAATCCGGCAGCTGGTTCAGCTACGGCGATGAGCGGATCGGGCAGGGGCGGGCAAATGCGACCACCTTCCTGAAGGAAAACACCCGTATGGCGTTGGAAATTGAAGATAAGATCCGCGCTGCGCATGGATTAGACTTTGATATGCCTCCCGGCGACGAAGAGTTGTTGGAAGATTGACACCGTCCTCCGAAGACTTGATGCGGGCTTTGCCGCATGTGTTGGCCGCTCCGAAAGACGGGGTGGCCATTTCGCATTTGTGCCTGCGTCCAGCGCGTAATGAACGCCGGTTTGTGGATGAAATCTCGCTGTCAAAAGCGCAGGGCATTCCTGGTGAGCGCTGGATGACGCAGCCGTGGGTGCGCACGGAGGATGGTGCGCCGCATCCGGGCATTCAGGTGTGCATCATTCCCCAACGTGTGCTGGATTTGGTGTGGACACCTGGTGCCGAGGTTTTGCACCCAGGTGATACCTTTGCAGCGGATATTGACACCTCAGAGGCAAACTTACCAACTGGTCAGGTGTTGCGAGTTGGTTCTGCCGTGCTGCGTGTGTCGGAGGTGTTCAACGATGCCTGTGTGAAGTGGAAGGCGCGGTATGGTCACGCTGCCTATGACTGGATCCGCAATCCGGATCATCGCGCGCTTCGGTTGCGGGGTATTTTGTGCAGCGTGGAACAGAATGGCGTGATCCGCACAGGGGATGTCTTGCGAAAGGTTTGACGGGCTTGACGATTGGTCAGGGCAAGCATTTTGCCCAAGTCTCACAAGCTTAGGCGCATTGTCATGTGGACAGGGGCGCGTGGGGGTTATAAACCCGCTTCGATACCGAAACCCACGTTAAGAGATCTGCCCATGGCCAGCCTAAACGACATCCGGTCGACCTTTCTGAATTACTTTGCCAAGCAGGGCCACGAGGTGGTGGATTCCAGCCCGCTGGTGCCGCGCAATGACCCGACGCTGATGTTTGTGAACTCCGGCATGGTGCAGTTCAAAAACCTGTTCACCGGCGTCGAAAAGCGGGACTACAACCGCGCAACCACATCGCAGAAATGCGTGCGCGCTGGCGGCAAGCACAACGATCTGGACAACGTTGGCTACACCGCGCGTCACCACACGTTCTTTGAGATGCTCGGCAACTTTTCGTTTGGCGACTATTTTAAAGATGACGCGATCCCGTTTGCTTGGGAGCTGATCACCAAGGAATTCGATATTCCGAAGGATAAGCTTTATACGACGGTCTACCACACCGACGACGAAGCCTTTGAAATTTGGAAGAAAGTGGGTGTTCCGGAGGATCGCATCATTCGGATCGCGACCTCTGACAACTTCTGGCAGATGGGGCCAACTGGGCCTTGTGGACCTTGCACCGAGATTTTCTATGACCACGGTGATCACATCTGGGGAGGCCCTCCCGGCAGCCCGGAAGAGGACGGCGACCGGTTCATTGAGATCTGGAACGTGGTGTTCATGCAGAACGAGCAGTTCGAAGACGGCTCGATGACCGCACTTGACATGCAGTCGATTGACACCGGCATGGGGCTGGAGCGGATTGGCGCGTTGCTACAGGGCAGCCATGACAACTACGACACCGATCTGTTCAAGGCGTTGATTGAGGCGTCTGCCAATGTGACGTCTACCGATCCTTATGGTGAGCAGAATGTACATCATCGGGTGATCGCGGATCACCTGCGGTCCACGTCTTTCCTGATGGCCGACGGTGTGATGCCGTCCAACGATGGCCGTGGCTATGTGCTGCGTCGAATTATGCGTCGCGCAATGCGTCACGCGCATTTGCTGGGTGCCAAAGATCCTGTTATGCATCAGTTGGTGCCGTCTTTGGTACAGCAGATGGGGCAGGCCTATCCTGAGTTGGGGCAGGCGCAGGCACTGATCGAAGAGACGCTTAAACAGGAAGAGACCAAGTTTAAGCAGACGCTGGATCGTGGTTTGAAACTGCTGGACGACGAGCTGGATGGTTTGGACGAAGGCGCGCCTCTGGCGGGTGAAGCTGCGTTCAAACTGTATGACACCTACGGCTTTCCGCTTGATCTGACCCAGGACGCGCTGCGCGAAAAGGGCCGGACCGTAGACACAGACGGCTTTGACGCGGCGATGGCGGAGCAAAAGGCTAAGGCGCGCGCCGCCCACAAAGGCTCTGGCGACACCGCTGAGAATGCCGTTTGGTTTGATGTTGCGGATGAGACCGGATCGTCCGAGTTCCTCGGCTATGACACCGAGACGGCCGAAGGCCAAGTTCAGGCGATCATGAAGGACGGTGCTTTGGTAGAAGCGCTGGCCGAAGGTGAAGAAGGCTGGCTGGTGATGAACCAGACGCCATTTTATGCCGAAAGTGGTGGTCAGGTGGCGGATCATGGCTTGGTTGAGCGTTTGGAAAACCGCGATGAACTGGCGCATGTGTCCGAGGTGCAGAAGTTTGCCGATGGCAAGCTGATTGGGCATCTGGTCAAAGTCGCACGTGGCACTATCTCCAAAGGCGATCCCGTGGCGATGATCGTGGATCACGCACGCCGCACGTCCATTCGCGCGAACCACTCTGCAACCCACTTGCTGCATGAAGCGCTGCGCGAGGCGTTGGGGGATCATGTGGCACAGCGTGGCTCGCTGAATGCGGACGATCGTTTGCGGTTTGACTTCAGCCACAACAAGGCGTTGAGCCCGGAAGAGTTGACCAAGGTTGGTTTGGACGTAAACGCCTATATCCGTCAGAACACGCCGGTGGAAACCCGGGTTATGACGCCGGATGATGCGCGTGAGATTGGTGCGCAGGCGCTGTTTGGCGAGAAGTACGGTGACGAGGTGCGTGTGGTGTCCATGGGCCGAGCCAACACTGGAAAGGGTCACAATGGGGACACATATTCCATCGAACTGTGCGGCGGCACGCATGTGAAACAGACCGGCGACATTGGTGTGTTTGTGCTGCTCTCGGATAGCGCTTCTTCGGCTGGGGTGCGTCGGATCGAGGCACTGACCGGTGAGGTGGCCTTTGCGCATCTGGAGCGTGAGGCCAAACGCGTGGCGGAAGTAGCTGGTACGCTCAAAGCGCAGCCGGGTGAGATTGTTGACCGCGTGAAAGCGCTGCTTGACGAGCGTAAAGCGCTGCAAAACGAAGTGGCGACGCTGCGCCGCGAACTGGCGATGTCTGGTGGTGCCGGACAGGGCGCTGGTCCTGAGGCAAAAGAGATCAATGGCGTGAAGTTCTTTGCGCAGGTGCTCTCTGGCGTTTCCGGCAAAGACCTGCCTCCGTTGATTGATGAGCATAAGGCGCGTCTGGAGAGCGGTGCGGTTCTGTTGGTCGCTGACACCGGCGGGAAAGTGGCTGTGGCCGCAGGCGTGACCGATGACCTCAAAGGTGATGTGAGCGCCGTGGATCTGGTGCGCGCAGCTGTTGGCCCGATGGGCGGAAAGGGCGGCGGCGGTCGTCCGGATATGGCGCAAGGTGGTGCCAAAGATGCCTCTAAAGCAGACGAAGCCTTTGCCGCTGCCGAAGCGGTGATTGCAGGCTGACCATTTGGTCAAAATCTTCTTGGCCTGTCCGGCAATTCACGTAGAGTGTCGGGCAGGACAACAGGATTGGAGAGCCAAAATGGGTGCGCTTTGGATTGCACATGTGACCGTGACGGACGCGGACGCTTATGGAAAATACGCGAAGCTGGCTGGTCCAGCGATTGCCAAACACGGCGGTGAGTTCATTGCTCGTGGCGGTAAGTTCGTGCAGCTGGAAGGCAAAGAGCGGCCACGCAATGTGGTGGCACGGTTCCCGGATGTGGACACGGCAGTCGCCTGCTATCACAGCTCGGAGTACCAAGAGGCTTTGAACCACGCGCGCGGCGCAAGCGAGCGCGAGCTGATGGTTGTGGAGACCAGCGACTGAGATTCAAATATCGTGCGCCTGAAGAGGAAGAAGTAGTGCTCTTCTGGCGCCTATAGAGTGAAGCGTTCTAAATATCGGTGGTAAATCGGGATACCTTCCTGATTTTTCTGTATGAACTGCACTTACGTCCCCTTGCATTCTCCCGTATGTATGCGGGAGAATTGGCATCTTCTATTCTAACCTGAGGATGCTGAAGCCAAGGGGAAAACTGTCATGTGTCGTTGGGCCGCCTATATTGGGGCACCGTGTTATCTTGAAGATGTTGTGACGCGGCCAGATCACTCGTTGATCCAGCAAAGCATGCAAGCCACAGAGTGCAAAACCCAGACCAACGGAGATGGCGTTGGTTTGGCATGGTATGGCAGTCGGCCGGAGCCTGGACTGTATCGGGACATTCTGCCCGCGTGGTCGGACCCGAATTTGAAGTCGCTGACGGCACAAGTTGAGTCTGGGCTGTTTCTGGCACATGTGCGGGCCTCGACTGGCACCGCCACCAGCCGAAACAACTGTCATCCTTTTGCGGTGGGCCGGTGGTCCTTCATGCACAACGGTCAGGTTGGCGGGTTCGAAACCTTTCGGCGACGGGCGGATATGTTGATCCCAGACGAGCTGTATCCGGAGCGCAAGGGCGCGACGGACAGTGAGGTGTTGTTCCTCATGGGATTAACGGAAGGCATGGATGAACATCCAAAAGAATCCATGCAGATTGCCGTGGGTATCCTGGAACGCATGAGCCGGGAGCGGGGCACTACGCCGCATATGCGGCTGGCGGCGGCATTTAGTGATGGCCAAACGCTGTATGCCATTCGCTACGCCTCGGACAGTCGCGCGCCGACGGTCTATCACCGCGCTAGCGATAGCCGCAGCGGCCGCGCTGTGGTGAGTGAGCCTTTGGTGGCGGCAGAAGATGGCTGGGAAGCCATTCCGGCCGGATCGTTCTGTCGGTTCCACAAGGATGGCAGCTACGAGATTGAACCGTTCCGACCTCTTAGCTGATTGATCAGACGAGGAAGAACTTCACCGCCCAGAACAGGAATATTCCGTGTAGGATCGGGAAGATCCAGATCACGAGATAGCCGTCGATTTTGCGGGCCAAGTCTTCGCGTCCTGAGGTCTTCAGGCGGCGTAGAGCGATGTTAACCAGCACGATGGAGCCGGTGATCAGGAACATGCCCACCAGCAGCGAGTCCATGAAGGTGAGATAGCCAAGTTTGGGTAGCATGGTGGAGATCGCAAAGTTGAAAGCGACAAACACCAGGAGGTTGGCGGAGGCCATGTCGATGCGGCGGCGGTATTCTTCGAGGAAGAACGTGGCCCAGCTGACAAAAAGGATGATCAGCAGTGGCAGCAGGATGCGCAGTACGTAGTATTGCACGTGGCGCTTCCCCTCAAAGCGCAGGGCGACCATGGTTGTATCGGCACCTCCAATACCCTCTACAGAACGGCGTTCAAGGGTGGCATTGGAGAGAATCCACTCCTCTTCGCCAAGCAGATCACCCATGCCACTTTGCTCTTCCAAAGGGTAGAACTCGACATAGTCGAGCGGCAGCATCGTCGACACCTCGACGTAGAATTCTTGTGTGTCAAAGGGGTAGCGCTTGAAGTTGAAGTGTGGCGCCTGAAGCGTGGCGGTGAAGCGCTCGGCGTAGGTCGCCACACCGGTGTCTTTGAGAAGAACGGAAACTTGCTGGGTGAAGCGGCGGCCTTGTTGGTTGCGCAGGATGAAATACGGTGGCTGTGATCCAGCCTCATCCAAGAGTGCGCGGAAGGCCGCGTTGCTGAAGGTCTTAATGTCGCTGCCATGTGCAGCTGCGTCGAAAGCAAACTCCGGGTAGTCGGTCTTGAGGAAGAGCGTGCCAACCACGCCAAAGTTCTCGGACTGTTGATCGACAAAGGTGATTTGGTCGATAGAGATGCCAACACCAATTTGTTGCGGCGCGGTGCGTTTGGTCAAAGAGGCGGTGCCGCTGAAATCAAAGCCGCCGGTTTGGGCGTGCAGCGGAGCGCCAATGATAAGAAAAAGACAGGCGGTGAGGTGGGAGAGCAGGCGCGAAAACATGAGGCTTGGGACAATTTCCTAAAGGTATTGCCCAAACTTCAAACAGTTTCGCAGCCCACTCAAGCAAAATGTCAAAGAAAAACGCCGGGGCAGGACCCCGGCGTTTGGTGTTTAGTTCTGTTTGGACATCCGCTTGCGCTCATGCGGGTCCAGATAGCGTTTGCGCAGACGCACTGTGTTTGGTGTAACTTCCACCAGTTCGTCGTCGTTGATGTAGGCGATGGCCTCCTCCAGCGACAGCGTCATTGGCGTGGTCAAGCGCACGGCCTCATCAGACCCGGAGGCACGCACGTTGGTGAGCTTCTTGCCTTTCAGTGGGTTCACTTCGAGGTCGTTGTCACGGCTGTGCTCGCCGATGATCATGCCGGTGTAGACGTCAGCCTGGGCGCCAATCATCATTTTGCCGCGGTCTTCGAGGTTCCAAAGGGCGTAAGCTACGGACTGGCCGTTCTCCATGGAGATCAGAACACCTGCGCGGCGACCCGGGATGGCGCCTTTGTATTCGGTCCAGCCGTGGAATACGCGGTTCAGAACACCGGTGCCGCGAGTATCTGTCAGGAATTCACCGTGGTAGCCGATCAGGCCGCGGGACGGCACGTGGGCGATGATGCGGGTTTTGCCAGCACCGGCAGGGCGCATTTCGACCAGTTCGCCTTTGCGGGAACCAGTAAGTTTTTCGATCACCGCGCCGGAGTATTCGTCATCCACGTCGATGGTGGCTTCTTCGACCGGCTCCATGCGGACACCGTTCTCTTCGCGCATGATCACCTGTGGACGGGAGATCGACAGCTCAAAACCTTCGCGACGCATGTTTTCGATCAGAACACCCATCTGCAGTTCGCCACGGCCGGAAACTTCAAAGGCTTCGCCGCCAGGGGTGTCTGCAATTTTGATCGCCACGTTGGACTCGGCCTCTTTGTAGAGGCGGTCGCGGATCACGCGGGATTGCACCTTTTTGCCGTCACGACCGGCCAGCGGGCTGTCGTTGATGCCGAAGGTCACAGTGATGGTGGGCGGATCGATCGGCTGGGCTTCCAGCGGTTCATCCACGGCCAGCGCACAGATGGTGTCTGCCACGGTGGCTTTGGCCATGCCCGCGATGGAGACGATGTCGCCAGCTTGCGCTTCTTCGATGTCCTGCTGGGCCAGGCCACGGAAGGCCTGAATTTTGGTGACGCGGAACTGTTCGATTTTCTGGCCGATACGGGAGATCGCCTGAACGGTTGCGCCCACTTTCAAGGTACCGGATTCCACACGACCGGTCAGGATGCGGCCCACAAATGGGTCGGACCCCAAAGTGGTGGCCAGCATGCGGAAGTCGTCGTCCTGTTGGTGAACCTGCTTTGGTTCCGGCACGTGGTTCACAATCAGGTTGAACAGAGCGTGCAGGTCCTGTCGTGGGCCGTCGAGTTCTGCATCTGCCCAGCCGTTGCGGCCGGAAGCGTACATGTGCGGGAAGTCCAGCTGATCGTCGTTGGCGTCCAGAGAGGCGAAAAGGTCAAAACACTCGTCCAATGCGCGGTCAGGCTCGGCGTCTGGTTTGTCCACTTTGTTGAGCACAACAATTGGGCGCAGACCCAGTGCCAAGGCTTTGGACGTCACAAATTTGGTTTGTGGCATTGGGCCTTCAGCTGCGTCCACCAGCAGAACCACACCGTCTACCATGCTCAGGATACGCTCAACCTCTCCGCCGAAATCGGCGTGGCCCGGGGTGTCCACGATGTTGATGCGGGTGCCTTTCCATTCAACGCTGGTTGGCTTGGCAAAGATGGTGATGCCGCGCTCACGCTCCAACGCGTCGCTGTCCATGGCGCGCTCGGCCACTTCCTGGTTTTCCCGGAATGCACCCGACTGTTTCAGCAGCTCATCCACAAGCGTGGTTTTGCCGTGGTCAACGTGGGCGATGATGGCGATATTGCGAAGATCCATAAGGGCAGCCTTTCCTGTTCGCGCTCGCCCTAACGTGGGATGTGGCAAAAGGCCAGCCCTTTAATGCCAGTTAGTGAACGGCAGTCTTGGAAAACAGGTTGATCACGAGGATTCCGGCGACAATCAGCCCCATTCCAAGGATCGCGGCCAGATCAAGTTTCTGACCAAAGGCGAAATAGGCGATGATCGAGATCGAGATGATCCCCAGGCCAGACCAGACCGCATAGGTGATGCCAACGGGCAGATAACGCAGAGTGAGAGCCATCATATAGAAGGCGAGGCCATAGCCGATGACCACGATGATCGAGGGGATGGGTTTGGTAAACTGCTGACTGGCTTGCAGCGCTGCGGTGCCGATGGTTTCAAACACAACGGCGACCAGAAGGATCAGATAGGCTTTGGGCATGCGCGTCCCTGAAGGTTAGCGCGCGATATAGCGATCGCGCCGGTGATTTGTTGCGATCATAATATTGGTAATCGCGGCACCGACGAGCGAGAAGACGACCGCGTTGAGGTCAAAAAACGACAAGGCCAGGCCAAACACCAGCACATCAAAGCCAAGTTGGACCCAACCTGCTTTGATGCCCTTGGCGTCCTGGAGCCATACGGCCACAATACCAACGCCGCCAAGGGTGGCGCCGTGGCGAAACAGCACGATGAGGCCTGCACCTGCGGTCACACCCGCAAGGGCCGCACCCACCAGCGGATGCACCGAGGCGATCTCAAAAACCTTGGGCAGTAAGAAGGTCCAGAGGGTTAAGAGCGCAACGGCAGCAAAGGTTTTTAAGGTAAAGAACCAGCCCATGCGCAGGTAAGCGATGATGTAAAACGGAAGGTTCAACACAAAGAAGATGGTGCCAAATGTCATGCCCGTGGCTTTGGCGCTTACCAAAGACAGACCTGCGATTTGCCCGGTGAAGAGGTCACAGGCTTGCAGAAACTGTACCGATAGGGCGACCAGCAAAGTGCCAACGACCAACCCTTGAATGTCATCAAAAGGGCTGTGTTTTTCTGGGCTTGGGGATTCAATAAAGCTTACCATGGAACCGGATTTGCCGCAGTGCAGCGGAGCTGTCTAGGGGGTGCGGCGCAAGGCCGCTATGCAGCTGGGGTCTACCGGGTGTGTGGTAAAGGGCGTCCTAAGGCGCGCGGATACGCCTTAGGACAAAGTGTCTCAGTGCTTAACCAGCAAGCGCTTTGTTGAGGTTCTCGTCGATCTTCTCAAGGAAGCCCATGGTGGTGAGCCAGCCTTGATCGGGGCCAACCAGCAGAGCCAGATCTTTGGTCATGTAACCGCCTTCGACGGTTTCGATGATCACCCGCTCGAGAGTTTCAGCAAAGGCGCGCAGGGCAATGTTGTTGTCCAGTTTGGCGCGATGCTTCAGGCCACCGGTCCAGGCATAGATCGAGGCAATCGAGTTGGTGGAAGTAGCTTCGCCTTTTTGGTGCTGGCGGTAGTGACGGGTCACGGTGCCGTGGGCCGCCTCGGCTTCGACGATCTTTCCATCCGGTGTCATCAACTGGGAGGTCATCAGACCCAGCGAGCCAAAGCCTTGCGCCACGGTGTCGGACTGTACGTCGCCGTCGTAGTTCTTGCAGGCCCAGACAAATTTGCCGTTCCACTTCATGGCGCAGGCGACCATGTCGTCGATCAGGCGGTGTTCGTACCAGATGCCTGCGGCTTTGAATTTCTCTTCGAACTCTTCCTCATAGACCTTCTGGAACAGGTCCTTGAAGCGGCCGTCATAGGCCTTCAGGATGGTGTTTTTGGTGGAGAGGTACACCGGCCAGCCAAGGTTCAGGCCGTAGTTCAAAGAGGCGCGGGCAAAGTCGATGATCGAGCTGTCGAGGTTGTACATCGCCTGATAGACACCGGCGGACGGCGCATCATAGACCTCTTTCTCGATCACGGTGCCGTCTTCGCCAACAAACTTCATGGTCAGCTTGCCAGCACCCGGGAAGGTGAAGTCGGTGGCTTTGTATTGGTCGCCAAAGGCGTGACGGCCCACAACGATAGGAGAGGTCCAACCAGGCACAAGGCGCGGTACGTTTCGGCAGATGATCGGCTGGCGGAACACCACACCGCCGAGGATGTTGCGGATGGTGCCGTTCGGGGAACGCCACATCTTTTTGAGGCCAAACTCTTCCACGCGCTGCTCATCCGGCGTGATGGTGGCGCATTTCACGGCCACGCCAATCTCTTTGGTCTTTTCCGCGGCGTCGATGGTGATCTGGTCTTCGGTGCGGTCGCGCTCCTCGATACCCAGATCATAATAAAGCAGGTCGAGGTCGAGGTACGGCAGGATCAATTTATCCTTGATGAACTGCCACATGATGCGAGTCATTTCATCGCCGTCCATTTCGACGATGGGGTTGTCCACTTTGATCTTGGTCATGGGGGTCTCCTGTGAACCGAGTCGTATTTGGCGCCTGTCCTAAGGGAATTCGGTCTCCTTGGGAAGGCTTTGTATGCGATTGTATACAGTTTAGTTTGGGCGCGAATTTTTGTTGCGTGAAACGTAGCACGACAATTGTTTTTGACAAAATGTCGCGGGTTCTCGACCACAATGCTAGATGCCGTTAGGGTCACGTTAAACGGGTGTTGGAGTGTGGCTTTGAAACAGGCGATGGCAGAGGTAGTGCGGTATTTTGAAGTGGCCTGGCGTTTGCGCTGGCCGTTTATCCAGTCGCATCTGGTGTTCAATATCTTGTTGGCGGCGGCCTTTGCGCCGTTGATGGCGGCCACGGTGCATCTGGCGCTGACGTTTTCCGGCAAACCCGCGTTGGCGGACTTTGACATCGCGGTGTTCTTGCTCTCTCCGGTGGGTTTTGTCGCCGGATTGGTGATTGCAGGCATGGCGCTCGTTCTTTTGACGCTGGATGTGTCCTTTATGATGGCGGTGGCGTTGCGGGATCGGGCCGGCAAATCACATGGGTTTCTGGACGGTGTGGCGATGGTTCTGCCACGTATACCGGCCGTGCTTGGACTGGCGATGCAGTTCTGCTTGCGCTTGCTGTTGATGTGTCTGCCGTTTTTGGCCGTCTGCGGTTTGGCCTTTGTCACTTGGATGACCGACTACGACATCAACTATTACCTCAGTTTTCATCCGCCGGAGTTTGTGCAGACCGTGGTGGTTTGCGGGATCGCATTGGCGTTGATGGTGGCCTTGGTTCTCTGGCGCACGTTGGGTTGGGTGTTGGCCTTGCCACTGGTTGTGTTTGACGGGCAGCGCGCAGGGGCGGCTTTGCGGGAAAGTCAGACTCGGATGGCGGGGCGCCGGTGGACGTTCCTTGTGCGCTTGGCAGTTTGGGCAGCGCTGGGGGCGGTGATTGGCGGCGCTGTGCTATTTGCGGTTGGCGCGATCATTCAGTTCGGTCTGCATTTCGTGCCGTTTGGTCTCAAGGGCCTGGCTGCATTTTTGTTGCTATCCACCGGACTGTGGGCGGGGTTGAACCTCGTTTTGACGTCCTTCACCACCGGCGCTTTGGCTGTTGCTTTCATGGGGTTTGCGGGCTGGCCCGACGCGGGTGAGAAGCGTGAATTGCCAAAAGGGGTGCTGAGCGGCGTGGTCGCGGTGGCGGCACTGGTGACCGTGCTGGGCGGCTTTGGCATCGCGGAGTTGGTCAAGGTGGATCAGGACCGGCCTGTGGCGGTGATTGCGCACCGTGGAGCCTCTGGAGCGGCGCCTGAAAACACCATGGCCGCCGTCACGCACGCCGTGGAGGATCAGTCGGACTGGATTGAGATCGACGTTCAAGAAACTGCAGATGGTGCGGTTGTTGTGGTGCATGACAGTGACTTCATGAAGGTTGCGGGCAACCCCTTGAAGATTTGGGATGCGACGCTGGCAGATCTGAAGGAAATCGACATTGGCAGCTGGTTTGATCCGGCATTCGCGGCTGAGCGCACAGCCACGCTGGAGCAGGTTTTACTGGCGGCAAAAGACAAGTCCGGTGTGGTGATCGAGTTGAAATACTACGGCCACGACGAGGATTTGGAGCAGAGGGTGATCGACATCGTTGAAGCCACGGACATGGTGAAACAGGTGAAGATCATGTCGCTCAAAGCGGATGCCGTGGCGAAAATGCGCAAGCTGCGTCCGGAGTGGAATGTCGGGCTGCTGGCTTCGGCGTCGTTGGGCAATATGTGGGATCTGGATGTGGACTTCCTGGCCGTGAACAGCGCAACCATGTCGCGCCAACTGGTGCGCGGGTCCCACGACGTGGGCAAAGAGGTCTACGTGTGGACGGTGAACGATGCGCTGTCGATGTCAGGCATGTTGTCCTTTGGCGTGGACGGATTGATTACGGACGAACCTGCGCTGGCGCGACAGGTGCTGGCGGATCGCAAAACGCTGAGCGGTGTGGAGCGGTTGGTGCTTGGTCTGGCGGGGCGGATTGGGTTGGATGTGCCGCATCGAGGTGACGATGCGGTTCAGTAACCTATCTGCCACTATTGGTGCGATTATTGTTTTAAGTGAACCGGTTACGGCGCAAGTCTCAAGTAAGGGTTTGGGCTGGTCTGCGAAAGTGGAAACCTGGCGGCATAGCCGGTTAGAAGCGTTGCGTGAGGAGGACCCTACGGCCTTGGTGCCTTTTACGACTGATGGGTGTTCTGGTGGAATGTCGGCGGCCTGGGGCGCGATGGCGCGTACTTTTCCATGGTTCGCGCGGGTGTTTGCGCATGAGGCGCCGTGGCATGACTGCTGTGTGGTGCATGACCAAGCGTATCACCTGGGCGGTGAGACTGCGGATGCAGAAGCCGGCTTCTTTGCGCGTTTAGAGGCGGATGAGGAGCTGCGTATGTGCGTCCAGAGTGTGGCGGATGCGCAAGCAGAGACATTGGCGCTGCAATATGACAGCACACCTGAGGATGTCACGGCGGCCATCATTTTTGTGGCGGATCGCATGTATGAGGCGGTTCGTGTAGGCGGTTTGCCGTGCTCAGGTTTGCCGTGGCGCTGGGGTTATGGATGGCCCCAGTGTTTCTGAGTTAACCGTTTTCGGAAAACCACTTGGCAATGCGCGCTTTGAGATGATCCCAGATCGCAGGGGCGCCTTTGGCAACCTTCCAGCCAACACGGTCTTCAAGCTGTTCACGCGTGACGTTGTATTCCGGCCAGGTGCCGCCATTGGTTTCAAGATTGCCAATCACCGGCTGCACGCGGTCAATGCTTTTGGCAAAGACTGCGTCATCGCTCTCTGCGGCCTCAAACTCATGCCACAGAGCACGGAGTTCGGCGGCTTGATCGTCTGGTAGAAGGCCAAAGATACGGTCTGCGGCGGCGCTTTCAGCGGCTTCCATTGCAGCGATGTCATGATCGCCGTGGATCGGGCTGTCGCCAACGTCAATCTCCACCAGATCATGGATCAGCAGCATGCGGATCACACGATCCAGATTGATGTCCTTGTTGGCATGTTCAGACAGGATCAGCGCGTAGAGCGCGATGTGCCAGCTGTGGCTGCCGCTGTCTTCTTTGCGGTGTCCGTCAAGCACGTTGGTGGCGCGGTAAACGGATTTGAGCTTATCGGCTTCGGTCAGGAAGGCGATTTGCGCGGCGAGGCGGTCGCTCATTCTTTGGTCTCGGCAGCTTTCGCGGCACGGGCTTCTTTGACTTTATTTATCAAAAAGGCTCGGCCTTTTTCTTCGGACATGCGCATACGTACTTCTGTAAGGTATGCCTCTTCCAATGACTGGGAAGAAGCCCCCAGTACCGCGCTGACTTCCATGAAGAGACGCTCGTCGCCCAGTTCTTTCTGGGCTTTGAGCGTGTCTTCGGCAAGTTTTGAGGCTAGCGCGTCCAGTGTGCTCATTAGCGGCTGTTCTCGGTCAGACGGCGTTTCACATAGTCGGTGACCGTGCCGGTCATCTGATCCATGTATTCGTCTGTTTCAAAGAAGTGGCCAGAGCCCTCAATCTCAGTGTGGGTGATCGTGATGCCTTTTTGCTCGTGCAGCTTGTTCACGAGAGAGTGCGTGTCCGCAGGAGGGGCGACACGGTCCGCGGTGCCGTTCAGGATCAGGCCTGAGCTAGGGCAGGGCGCCAGGAACGAGAAGTCGTACATGTTGGCGGGCGGGGCCACGGAAATGAAACCTGTGATTTCTGGGCGACGCATCAGAAGCTGCATGCCGATCCAGGCGCCAAAGGAGAACCCCGCAACCCAGCAGTGCTTGGAGTTGGTGTTCATAGACTGAAGGTAGTCGAGCGCGGAGGCCGCATCAGACAGTTCGCCAACGCCTTGGTCATATTCGCCCTGGGAACGACCCACGCCACGGAAGTTGAACCGCAGAACCGTGAAGCCCATGTTGTAGAAGGCATAATGCAGGTTGTAGACAACCTTGTTGTTCATGGTGCCGCCAAATTGCGGGTGCGGATGCAGCACAATCGCGATGGGCGCGTCTTTTTCTTTTTGTGGATGATAGCGGCCTTCGAGGCGGCCTTCTGGTCCCGGAAAAATCACCTCAGGCATATTTGTCGCTTTTCTCCCTTAAAAGGTATGAACGAATTCTTGACGAATTTGCTCTGTCACCTTAGAACGCTTCTAAATAGTTGAACGGTCAAAAATGCCGTTCGGGTTTTAGCGACTTAAGCACATGGGCGGCTGAGGTCAATCAATTCGAGGGGGTGCTCCATGAAACTGTCGACAAAAGGCCGCTATGCTGTGGTTGCTTTGGCAGATATTGCGCTTCAATCGCCTGAGGACCTCGTTAGCTTGAGCGAAATTTCCAAGCGTCAGGATATTTCGCTGCCATATCTGGAGCAGCTGTTTGTGAAGCTGCGTCGTGCGGAACTGGTTGTGTCTGTGCGTGGTCCCGGTGGTGGGTACCGATTGGCACGTCCAAAGTCCGAGATTCGGGTGGCAGATATTCTGGCTGCCGTGGATGAGACAGTGTCGGCGCTGCACACAGGGGCAGGGGCCAGCGGTGGATCCAGTGGGTCCCGCGCGCAGTCGATGGCAAATCGCCTTTGGGAAGGTTTGTCGGCGCATGTTTATGTGTTTCTGCATCAAACGCGTCTGTCCGATATTGTGGAGAACGACTTGGCGCCATGCCCGGCCGTGCCCACATTGTTTTCTGTGGTTGATGAAGTGGCGGACGAAAACGCTTGATGCGGGCTTATCTGGATCATAACGCGACGACCCCACTGCGCCCTGCGGCGCGGGAGGCGATGATTGCGGCCATGGATGTCTATGGCAATCCATCCTCCGTGCATTCAGAGGGGCGTAAGGCCAAGGCCATTCTTGAGCGGGCGCGTGGTGAAATTGCCTCTGCTTTTGGCGCAGACGGGGCGGATGTGATCTTCACAAGCAGTGCCACGGAGTCGGCCGCATTGGCATTGGCGGGACGCAAGTTGCACGCAGCAGACGTAGAGCACGATGCGGTGAATGCCTGGACGCAGAACGATCTATCGGCTGATGCCGAGGGTGCAATTAATATTGATGACCCGGCAGAGAGCTGTGTGCAGCTGGCAAATTCTGAGACCGGAGTGGTCCAAACCTTGCCGGACGGCGTAGCTGTCAGTGATATGACGCAAGCGTTTGGCAAGCTGCCAGTGGCGTTTAACTGGACCGGTGCGCAGATGGCACTGATCTCGGCGCATAAGCTGGGTGGACCAAAGGGTATTGGGGCTTTGGTGGTGAAGCGTGGCACCGAAGTGCCTGCGCAGCTTTTGGGCGGCGGCCAAGAGATGGGCCGGCGTGCGGGCACCGAAAACGTGATAGGCGCGGCTGGTTTCGCGGCTGCAGCCAAGGCGGCCGCGCAAGACTTGGCCGATGGCGTTTGGGATCGGGTTGCACAGCTGCGCGATTTGCTGGAAGAGAGGCTAATCGCAGGCGCGCCGGAGGCCATTATCGTTGGCAAAGGCGCCAAGCGGCTTCCCAACACAACGGCAGTTGCGGTGCCGGGCTGGAAGGGTGAAACGCAGGTCATGCAGATGGATCTGGCGGGTTTCGCGATTTCGGCCGGGTCGGCTTGCTCTTCGGGCAAGGTGCGCGCCAGCAAGGTGCTGACCGCGATGGGATATGATGAGATGACGGCTGCAAGCGCCATTCGGGTGAGCTTGGGGCCACAAACGAGCGAACAGGACGTCATGGGCTTTGCCGATAAGTGGCTGGCTCAGATGAACAAACACCGCGCGTGAGCGCAAAACGAAGACAGGAGACGCACATGGCGGCAATTGATCAGACCCAAGTCAAAGAAGGTGTTGACCAGGAAACCGTGGATGCCGTGCGCGAAGTTGGCGGCAAATACAAATACGGTTGGGAAACCGAGATCGAGATGGAATACGCCCCCAAAGGGCTGACCGAGGACATTGTCCGCTTGATTTCGGAGAAAAACGAAGAGCCGGAATGGATGACAGAGTGGCGGCTCGAAGCGTATAAGCGCTGGCTCACCAAAGAAGGGCCGGACTGGGCGATGCTGGACTATCCTGAAGTGGATTTCCAGGACCAGTACTACTATGCGCGCCCAAAGAGCATGGAAGAGAAGCCAAAGTCTTTGGATGAGGTGGACCCGAAGCTGCTGGCGACTTATGAAAAGCTCGGTATCCCGCTGAAAGAACAGATGATTTTGGCTGGCGTCGAAGGTGCGGAGAACGCACCTGCGGAAGGCCGTAAGGTTGCGGTTGACGCGGTTTTTGACTCCGTTTCGGTTGGCACAACCTTCCAGAAAGAGCTGAAAGAGGCGGGCGTGATTTTCTGCTCGATCTCTGAAGCGATCCGCGAACATCCGGAGCTGGTGAAAAAGTATCTTGGGTCCGTTGTTCCGGTGTCCGACAACTTCTACGCCACGCTGAACAGCGCGGTGTTCTCGGACGGCTCGTTTGTTTATGTTCCGCCGGGTGTGCGTTGCCCAATGGAGCTGTCCACCTATTTCCGTATCAACGCGGAAAATACCGGTCAGTTTGAACGCACGCTGATCATTGCCGACAAAGGCTCTTACGTGTCCTACCTTGAAGGCTGTACTGCACCTCAGCGTGACACCTCTCAGTTGCACGCGGCTGTGGTGGAAATTGTCATCGAAGAAGACGCGGAAGTGAAATACTCCACCGTTCAGAACTGGTACCCCGGGGATGAGAACGGCAAAGGCGGTATCTACAACTTTGTGACCAAACGGGCCGATTGTCGCGGTGACCGCGCCAAGGTGATGTGGACGCAGGTTGAGACCGGTTCTGCGGTGACCTGGAAGTACCCGTCCTGCATTCTGCGTGGCGATGATGCGCAGGGCGAGTTCTACTCGATTGCGATCACCAACAACCACCAGCAGGCCGATACTGGCACCAAAATGATCCACCTGGGCAAAAACACCAAGTCACGGATTGTCTCCAAAGGCATCAGTGCCGGTGTGGCGCAGAACACCTACCGCGGTCAGGTGTCCATGCACCCGAAAGCCAAGAACAGCCGCAACTATACCCAGTGTGACAGTCTGTTGATTGGTGACAAATGTGGGGCGCACACGGTGCCGTACATCGAGGTGAAGAACAATTCGTCTCGCGTTGAGCACGAAGCGACGACGTCCAAGGTGGATGATGAGCAGATGTTCTACTGCCGTCAGCGTGGCATGGACGAAGAAGAGGCCGTGGCGCTGATTGTGAATGGTTTTGCCAAGGAAGTGCTTCAGGCGCTGCCGATGGAGTTTGCCATGGAAGCGCAACAGCTCGTGGCGATTTCTCTGGAGGGGTCCGTTGGCTAACCATCGTTCCACAATGCGCGCAAAGCTGATTGCGGCTCTGCCTTATGTGATGCCGGTGCTCGGCGGTTTGTGCGGGGTAATTTACCTCAACACTGCCGAGGGCTTTCCCATCCCGTTTTTGTGGGTAGGGATTGGCATCTTTGGCGGCTGGTTGGCGGCGCGCTTTATGGTTCGGTTGTTGGACAGGTAGGCGCAGATGGACACCATTCAGGCATTGATTCAGCAATCAGCAGGCGTGGGCGCGGGGATCGCGTTTGGGTCGGCAGTTGGCTTTGGTCTCCGCAAGAAACGGTTGGGTAGCAGCGATGGGCTGATTGCCGGGTCGGTTTTTGTGACCTCGGCCATCTGCGGGATTGTGGCGATGGCTGTGATGATGGCGATCACCTATGTGGGAGGTCTCTGAGATGATTGTGACAACAACACCGTCAATCGAAGGCCATCAGATCACTGCCTATCATGGCATTGTTGTGGGTGAAGCGATCATGGGGGCAAATGTCGTGCGGGACATCTTTGCCTCCATCACGGACATCGTGGGCGGCCGGTCCGGTGCCTATGAAACCAAACTGCAGGATGCGCGCGAAACCGCTCTTGCCGAGTTGGAACAGCGTGCCGCCGCCAAAGGGGCCAACGCCGTGGTCGGCGTTGATCTGGATTACGAAGTTGTGGGTGATACGATGCTGATGGTTTCGGCCAGCGGCACGGCTGTTACCGTGAAATAAGACAAGAAATGACCGGGTGCTGCGGCATCCCGTGGAAACGCGAAGGAAGATGAACATGTTGGAAATCAAAGGCCTGAAGGTCAAACTTGAAGAAGAGGACAAGCAGATCCTCAAGGGTGTGGATCTGAAAGTGGAAGCGGGCAAAGTGCACGCGATTATGGGGCCAAACGGCTCCGGTAAATCCACGCTGTCTTATGTGCTGTCTGGCAAAGACGGCTACGAGGTGACTGACGGTGAGGCCACATTGGGTGGCGAAGACCTGCTGGAACTGGAAGCAGAAGAGCGCGCGGCGCTGGGTCTGTTCCTTGCGTTCCAATACCCGGTTGAAATTCCTGGTGTGGGCAACATGACCTTCCTGCGCACCGCGGTGAATGCACAGCGCAAGGCGCGTGGCGAAGAGGAGCTGTCTGCGGCGGACTTCCTGAAAGAGATCCGTGCAAAGGCGAAAACCCTGAAAATCGATGCGGACATGCTGAAGCGTCCGGTGAACGTTGGCTTCTCCGGTGGTGAGAAAAAGCGTAACGAGATCCTGCAGATGGCGATGCTGGAGCCAAAGATGTGCATCCTGGACGAGACCGACTCCGGTCTGGACGTGGATGCGATGAAACTGGTGTCCGAGGGGGTGAACGCGCTGCGTGACGAGGGCCGTGGTTTCCTTGTGATCACGCACTACCAGCGCCTGCTGGACCACATCAAACCAGACGTTGTGCACATCATGGCGGACGGTCGTATCATCAAGACGGGTGGCCCAGAGCTGGCGCTGGAAGTTGAGAAAAACGGCTATGCCGACATTCTGGCGGAGATCGCATAATGGCGGCTCTGGCAAAGAAACAAGAGGCCACGGCGGCGCGCTTGGACGGGTTGACCGTTCCGGCGGGTGGTCAGTGGGCCAGCGAAGCGCGTGAGGCGGCTTTGGGTCGTTTGCGCGAGATGGGTTTGCCCGAGCGTCGGGACGAGTATTGGAAATACACCCGTCCGGACACGCTGACCCAGGCGGATGCGCCGGTGGCGGCGGTGTTTGACACTGGCGAAGCGCCTTTGTTTGACAGCTTTGATCGCATCAAAGTGGTCTTTGTTGATGGTGTGTTTGATGCGGGCCAGTCTGATGATCTGACAGGCGAAGGCCTGACGATCGAGCGTCTGGCGGATGTGGCGGAGAAAGACATCCACTGGGCAAAAGAGCTTTATGGTGTGCTCGAGGCCAAAGGTCAGGTGCCTGTCGAGCGTCCGCTGGCGGCGTTCAACACGGCCTATGCCACCGATGGTGTTGTGATCCACGTGACTGGTAAGGTCGCAAAGCCGGTGAGCCTGATCTATCAGCACAAAGCGGAAAGCTCTGACGCGGTTCTGCACCATGTGATCAAGTTGGACGCGGGTGCGGAAGTGACCGTTCTGGAAAACGGTCCGGCGGCGGCGCGTTTCAACAAGTCCATGGAAGTGGACGTGGCGGACGGCGCTGCTTTCCATCACGTGCGTGCGCAAGGTCGTGACCACGAGCGCCGGGCTGTCACACATCTGTTTGGCCGTCTGGGCACAGAAAGCGTGTTCAAAAGCTTCACGCTGACCGTGAACGGGCGTCTGACTCGCAACGAAGCTGTGCTTGAACTGACCGGTGATGATGCCGTGGCCCACGTAGCCGGCGCCTGTCTTGGTGATGGTGATTTCCATCACGACGATACCGTGTTTGTCACCCATGACGCGGTGAACTGCGAAAGCCGTCAGGTGTTCAAGAAAGTGCTGCGCAACGGGGCAACCGGCGTTTTCCAAGGCAAGATCCTGGTGCAACCGGGCGCACAGAAGACCGATGGCTATCAGATCAGCCAGTCGCTCTTGCTGGATGAAGACAGCCAATTCCTCGCCAAGCCTGAGTTGGAGATCTACGCCGACGACGTGGCCTGTTCGCATGGCTCCACGTCTGGTGCAATTGACGAAGACGCTCTGTTCTATCTGCGGGCCCGTGGTGTTCCAAAAGACATCGCAACCGACTTGCTGGTGATGTCCTTTGTGGCCGAAGCCGTAGAGGAAGTTGAAAGCGAAGAGTTGCGTGACGAGATCATCGGACGCCTGGAGTCCTGGTTGGAGCGTCGACGCGGCTGATGTCAGTGACGAGCGATATGATGGCCAGCTACCGCACCCCGCGTGCGGTGGTTGCCCGCCGTCTGGCGATGGGCGAGCGTGAGGACCGTGCCTTTGCGATCCTGATGGCCGCCTGTGGCGTGATTTTTGTGTCTCGCTGGCCGGCTTTGGCGCGCGAGGCGCATTTGGCGCAGGTTGAGTTGAACCCTCTGTTGGGGGCCAATCTTTTTGCGCTGATGTTTGTTTTGCCGCTTTTGGCGGTCACTTTGGCGTTTGTCTCCCATCTGGTGCTGCGTGCCTTTGGCCGCAAACAGTCCAGCTTTGGGGCCCGTTTCGCGTTGTTCTGGGCGATGCTCTCAACCGGGCCGCTGTATCTGCTTGTTGGGCTTGTAGAGGGCTTTATCGGGCAAGGGACGGCGCTGACCATTGTCGGGCTGCTTTGGTTTGTCGCGTTTTTCTGGATTTGGATTTCGGGTCTGCTGGAAGCGGGTAGGGTGGCGGCATGAAAGCGCAATTGACCGCCCTGTTCTGGCTGACCGTGCGTGATCCAAGCGAGGCTGCTGTAGCCCTCATGAGCCGTCCGGTGCCGCGCAATGTGGGCTGGATGATTTTGGCGTTGGGCATTGTGCTAAATGCATTGGCGCATTTTGCCACGCTCACTCTGTTTCCAGCACCACCTGAGATGAACGTGCCGTTTTTGACGGCTCCCTTCCTGTACACGACGATCCTTGGCTGTGGTCTCGTGCTGCTGGTGTTCTCCTTCTATTGGGGTGGCCGCGCCATTGGCGGTCGAGGCAGGTTTGACGATGTATTGCTGGCCATCGGCTGGCTGCAATACATGCGGTTTGCTGTGCAATTGGCCTCGCTGCTGCTGATGCTGGCGATGCCTGGGTTTGCCTTGGTCTTTGTATTGGGCGTGGGCCTGTATTCGATCTGGGTTGTTTTGAATTTCATCAACGTGATCCACGGCTTTAACAGCCTGGGCAAGTCCGTGATGCTGGTGTTGATCACCATGATGGGCCTGACCGTTGGAATGACACTGCTTTTGTCGCTGGGTGCTGCGACCGCTATTGGGATGTCCTGAGATGTATGACGTCAACAAGATCCGTGCTGATTTTCCGATCCTGAGCCGCGAGGTGAATGGCAAGCCGCTTGTCTATTTGGACAACGGAGCATCGGCGCAAAAGCCGCAGGTGGTGATTGATGCGATCACCAATGCCTACGCAATGGAATATGCGAATGTTCATAGGGGTTTGCACTACCTTTCTAACCTTGCGACGGACAAGTATGAGGCCGTTCGCGGTAAGATTGCCAAATTTCTGAATGCCGCCAGCGAGGATGAAATTGTCCTGAATTCCGGCACCACCGAAGGCATAAACATGGTCGCCTATGGTTGGGCCATGCCGCGTCTGGAAGCTGGCGACGAGATCATTCTCTCGGTGATGGAGCACCATGCCAATATCGTGCCTTGGCACTTTCTGCGGGAACGGCAGGGCGTGGTTCTCAAATGGGTGGATGTGGACAGCTCCGGTGCGCTGGATCCCCAGGCGGTGATTGATGCAATTGGTCCCAAGACCAAACTGGTGGCTGTGACGCAATGTTCCAACGTGCTGGGCACAATAGTGGACGTGAAGGCCATCACGCAGGGCGCACATGCCAAAGGTGTGCCTGTGCTTGTGGATGGTTCCCAAGGGTCGGTGCATGCACCGGTGGATGTGCAGGACATTGGCTGTGATTTCTACGCCATCACCGGGCACAAGCTTTATGGCCCCTCAGGCTCTGGGGCGATCTATTGCAAAATGGATCGCATGAAAGAGATGCGCCCGTTCATTGGCGGTGGTGACATGATCAAGGAAGTCTCCAAGGAGGCAGTGGTCTACAACGATCCTCCGATGAAGTTCGAAGCGGGCACGCCGGGCATTGTACAGACAATTGGCTTTGGTGTGGCGCTGGACTACCTCATGGAAATCGGGATGGACAATGTCGCAGCCCACGAAGCCAAGCTGCGCGATTATACAATGCAGAAGCTCGCTGGCCTGAATTGGTTACAGGTGCAAGGCACCACGGCGGACAAAGCGGCGATCTTTAGCTTCACCTTGGATGGTGCAGCGCATGCGCATGACATCTCCACGATCCTGGACAAAAAGGGTGTGGCTGTGCGGGCAGGACACCACTGTGCCGGCCCACTGATGGAGCATTTGGGTGTGTCCGCGACCTGTCGCGCCAGCTTTGGGCTCTACAACACCACCGATGAGGCGGACACGCTCATCGACGCGCTGGAACTGGCGCACGAACTCTTTGGATAGACGTTCATTTTGCGATTGCGGGGCGTAGCCACACTGGCTATACCCCGACCTTAGGCACCTGTAGCTCAGCTGGATAGAGCGCTGCCCTCCGAAGGCAGAGGCCAGAGGTTCGAATCCTCTCAGGTGCGCCACTTCTCTTAACAATTTGACGTTGTTCGCGACCGTAGAGATTCGGTTTTTGCGTGCCAATTGTGGCGCAAACCGGCTGACTTTGTGGCGCAAATCTGACGTTCTCTGGCGGCCTGAAGGCATCATTGTGGCAACATTTGGGCATGTCCAAACTGCCTAAAATCCCGCTAACATCGCTTTTCGGCCGGTTTTGAATTTTCCGGTTGGGAACGCCCTGTTTTTCAATGGTTTAAGCCAAGATTATCGAAGCCTATACAATTTGAAATGAAGCTGTCCGGTATTGTCAGTTTCCTGTTTGGGACTCGTAAGCCCTGCCGATCTACCACTGAGGGTGGGATTTTTAACGGCTCAGGGGTGGGCCATAGGTGGGAACGAGCAGATGTGTCTCAAACATACGAGCTTCATCAAGACCAAAACGCATAGATCGGTCGCTATGCACTCAGAAGGGTGTGCGAGGGCGCGACGGAAGCAATTTCGGTTCGTGACCAAGTAACGATTTCTGAGGACAGTTAGATGCCTATTACCATTACTGTGGATCGCAGTAGTGCACCGATAGAGGTGCGCCCGGACATGTTTGGTGTGAACCTGTTGACCAGCACAAACGAGGTCAACGGCGTCCCAAATGATCAATACATTGATGCTGTCAATATGGTGGGCGCAACCCGTTTGCGCTATCCCGCTGGACGTGCGGCCAACGAGCAGATCACGGAACTGGATCGCAGCGAAAGCGGGTTTAACCAAATCCGCGAAGACGTGCGCAATTACCTGGATTGGGTGAAAGCCAATGACGCGCGGACCACGTTGGTGGTGCCCGCGCTGGCGGATGCACACACCAATCAGCAGGATATTCGGGATTGGGCTGAGTTGGTGCTGGAGTACATGGGCGATCAGGTAGACCTGATTGCGGGCTATGAAATTGGCAACGAGTTCTGGCAGACCATCGACGAAGTTGAATATGGCGAATACGCAGCCGATATCGCCAACGCGCTGCGCGGCGCTACGGTGAACGGCTATCAGCCGGAAATCTGGGTGCAGACCGCCAATGCTGCGGGCGGTGCGTCCAACTATAAAGGTGGAAGCTTCGGCTCGATCAGTGACGCCGATGCCATGTCGGCAATGCGGTACTGGGACGAAGATCATCGCCCGAGTGACTGGAGCGACTCCCAAACCGCGGAGCAGTATTACAAAAGCCTCAACGGTTATGAAAAGCGAATCGTGAAAGGCAATCTTGAACTGCTGGAACAGCTTGATGCGGATCACAACATTGCCAATGGTTTTCAGACCAACGGTGCGTCCGCTGCGATCGACGGCATCGTCGCGCATTATTACTTTGACAAAGAAGTGGAAGGCTATGATCAGAGTGACTCACTGACCCGCTCTGAGAACAAATACCTGGATTTGCGCTTTTCCACTTGGGAAGCGATGCTGCCGCAAGATTTGTCCATTCAGATGACAGAATGGAATGTGGAAACCGGACATTGGCATTGGCTGGGGCTTAAGGCCGCCGGCGTGGTTGTCGAGCAGTTCCAGAATATGATCGAAATGGGTGTGGATGGCGCCGACTTTTGGACTGTGCGACACAATACATCAACAGCGATCGCTGGCGGCAATGCGGATGAGAGCCCAGTTGCGCTGACACCAGCAGGGGTGATGCTGCAGTTGATGTCGGAAAGTCTCAACCCAGATGAGGGCGCGATGTATGCGCTCAAAACCGATGGTTTCGACGAAACAAAGCTGGAAGTGAACGCCTATTCCAACGGCTATACAAGCGTTGTCTATGTGACGTCGCACACAGAAACCTTCAATAAGTCCTTCTCTCTGGATCTCTCTGCCCTGGTTGGTTCAGATGTTGAGTCTTGGAGTGGCCGCGTCGTTGGGATCGATGCCAGCACTTCGGATGGATTTAGCGACAATGCCGCATTTGATGAACATGGAAATCTGGTTCAGCGGCTTGGAAAACGGACCATCGACAATGCCGAACGCGCTGATCTGATCGAGGTATTGGGTGATGCTTATGATGACAGCCTCATCAAATCCAGTTCCGGCAGCTGGAAAACCTATTTGCCCAAGCCTGAAGACATTTTTGTGCGGCCGGGTGTTGGAAGTCCAACATCGTTGGACGATTTTTACTTTGCCACGGAGTCTGACGTTGCGGGGTCACTGACCAACTTGACCCAGGACCAACTGGGGAACAGTGCAAGTGACATCAGTTTTCGTCTGAACCCCTACGAAGTGATCGAAATCACTTTGGAACACTCCAATGTTCTGGCCGGCAATAGTTCGGCAAATGTGATGCGGGGCGGCCATGGCGTAGACGACTTTAACGGCAGTGGCGGAGATGACTATCTGCGTGGCTATGATGGTATGGATATTCTCGTCGGAGGCACTGGGCATGATTCCGTCTATGGCGATACCGGGAACGATCGCTTGGAAGGCAAATCCGGGAATGATCGACTCTATGGCGGCTCGGGTGATGACAAACTGGTTGGCGGCTACGGAAATGACTATATCCGTGACGACAGCGGTAAAGATGACTTTTTTGGCGGTGATGGTATCGATACGGCATCCTACTGGGGCCACAAATCGGGCGTTAGCGTAAACTTGAAAACCGGTGTGAACTCCAGCGGTGACACGTATAGCAGTATTGAAAACCTATATGGCTCCAACATCGCGAATGACACGCTGTATGGCGATGACAGTGACAATTTGCTGTACGGCGCCGGTGAAGATGATCGGCTGTATGGTTACAAGGGGGATGATACCCTCAAAGGTGGTGACGGCGACGATTATCTGCGCGACGAGTCCGGTCGGGATCTGTTTATCGGTGGCGACGGCGAAGACACTGTGTCCTATTGGGGGCACAAGTCCGGAATGACCGCAAACCTGAGCACCGGCGCGAATTCGGGTGGCGACAGCTACGACAGCATTGAACACTTGCTGGGCTCCAATATCGCGAATGATCTGTTTTACGGCAATTCTGATGGCAACCATCTCGACGGTGCGGGCGGGGCTGACACGCTTTATGGCTATTCCGGCAATGACTATCTTGAGGGCAGCGCAGGGGCAGATCGCCTGTATGGCGGGTCTGGCAATGATACTCTCGAAGGCGGCGACGGGGATGACTATTTGCGGGATGACGCCGGTCGGGATGTGTTCAATGGTGGCGCGGGAACCGATACGGCGTCTTATTGGGGGCACACCTCCGGGGTCTCGGTAAACCTGTTGACCGGTGCCAACACCAGCGGTGACAGCTA
The DNA here is from genome assembly GCF_047124445.1 of Shimia sp. MIT1388. Classification (GTDB taxonomy): domain Bacteria; phylum Pseudomonadota; class Alphaproteobacteria; order Rhodobacterales; family Rhodobacteraceae; genus Shimia. The sequence continues at coordinate 857,687 of NZ_CP138921.1, forward strand.
CATCAGCATCGAGAACCTTCTGGGGTCAAACAAGGCGGACGATACTTTGATAGGTGACCACGGCAACAATCGCCTTGATGCTGCGGCGGGTGATGACGTTCTGTTCGGCAATGGCGGGGCAGATTACCTGGACGGGCGCAGCGGCGACGACAGCCTGCGTGGTGATGATGGTAACGACCGCCTCTACGGTGGGTCCGGAACTGACACACTGCGTGGTGGAGAGGGTGACGACTATCTGCGCGATGAATCCGGGCGGGATGTCTTTGATGGAGGGTCCGGTCAGGATACGGCCTCATACTGGGGGCATTCTGCAGGCGTGACAGTCAATCTTGAAACCGGCGAAAACAGTAGTGCGGATACCTATATTAGCATTGAACATCTCTGGGGGTCCAACAAAGCGGACGACCATCTTACCGGCGATGGGCAAGCAAACTATGTGCGCGGCGCTGCCGGAGATGACACATTGTTTGGCGGCGGAGGTAACGACACCTTACGCGGCGACAGCGGTGACGATGTTATGACCGGTGGGGAAGGCAGCGACCTATTCCTGTTCCACAATGACCTTGGCCGGGATGTTGTTACTGATTTTGACCTCGTCGAGGATGTATTGAGCTTTGCATCTGTTGATGCGTTGTCGAGTTTCTCTGATGTAGTCAACAATCACGCCACTCAAGTGGGGGCAGACGTGGTGATTTCTGTCAGCGGTAGCCATGAAATTACGCTGGAAGAAATAACGCTTGGCGATTTGGCGGCGCACCACTTTGACTTCTAGTGAAAATACGGACCGCTTCGGCGGTCTTTATTTTTGGCGAGTCTGGCGCCATGCCTGCCAGGCTTCGGGGGTGTCTAGGTCGGTGAGGGCGTGGCATCCCGGAAGTGGGATTAACTGAACGGAGTCTGCGTGACGCTTGAGCACCGAACGCGCACCGAAATCGCCGGACAAAGCGCGCAATTCTCCAAACAGTTTTTTGGGAAAAACCACCGGGTGACCGGGCTGGTTATCAGCGGACGTGGCGCGTAGTATTTTGTCTGGCTTGGCTGCGTGCGCCGCGATCATCGAGCGCAAATCTTGTTCAGTCAGATCTGGCATATCTGCAGGGATCACCATCACTCCATTGGCGAGGTTTGGCAGTTGTGCAATGCCCGCACGAAGTGAATGGGCCATGCCTTCAGCTGCGTCAGGCACGATGATCGTTTGGCAATTAAGCCCCGAAAGAACAGATCGCCTCGCTTCGTCGCCTTCACGCAGACACACCAGAACAATTTCACTAACGGCGCAAGCATGGCGCGCAAGCTTGCGCAGTAGTGGGATGCCGTCCACCTCTTCGAGCAGCTTGTCACCGCCGCGCATGCGCGAAGACGCGCCAGCTGCCAAAAGCAGAATGGCTAAGTGGCTTTTGATAGAGTGATCTTCCGTCATGCGAGGACTTTGGCGCAGGCCTTGTTGAAAGACTAGCCCCTCATACGCGCTCCATCCGCGTCAAAGAGCGGCTTGGACAACAGGCGGGCAGGGCGCATCTTGCCAAGTATCTCGATTTCAACTTCAAGGTCGTCTGATATGCGTTCTGTAGGGACAAATCCAATGGCGACAGACTTCTTAGCGTTGTGGGCATAGCCGCCAGAGGTGCAGAACCCGACTACCTCGCCATCAAGCCAAATGGGTTCATAGGCCTGCACGTCGGCATCGTCAGCGTCTACCTCAAAGGCGCAGAGTTTGCGGCTTGGCCCCGTCTCTTTGTCCTCTTCCGCCGCAGCGCGACCGATGAAATCTTCCGGTTTTTTGAACGCGATAAACCGATCCAAGCCGGTTTCGGCGGCTGTGTAATCCGGGGAATACTCCGACAGCCAGGACCCGAAGAATTTTTCCAGCCGCAATGACATCATGGCCCGCATGCCAAAGGGGCGCATGCCAAGGGGCTGCCCCGCTTCCCAAAGCGTGTGCCACAGCGCGCGTTGGGCCATGGGATCGCAGAAGATTTCGAAACCAAGGTCTCCGGTATAGCTCACGCGCTGCACGAGGCAGTCGACCATGCCAACTGTCAATGGACGGACGTCCATGAACGCCATGTCAGAGATGTCGTCTCTTGTGCAGGCCTGTAGAACGTCCCGAGCTTTGGGGCCGGCGATCTGGAAGCCTGTCAGGCGATCCGAGACGTTTTTGACCAGCACGCCGTCCATTTCGTTCTGCTCAAACCAACGCATGTGATAGGCCTGCGCGCCGTAAGATGCTGTGAGTTGGAACGCGGTTTCAGACAGGCAGGAGACGGTGAAGTCACCGATCAATTTGCCTTTGTGTGACAACATCGGGGTGAGGCTCAAGCGGCCTTGTTTAGGAATGCGCCCCGCCATGATGCGGTTGAGCCAGGCACGGGCGTTGGGGCCGGTGACCATGTATTTGCCGAAGTTGTGCACCTCGTTGATGCCTACGGCGTCGCGCACTGCCGCCACTTCTCGCGCGGTTGCTGCAAAGGCATTGGAGCGACGGAAGGACGGGGTTTCATAGCGGGGTTCGTCGCCTTGTGTGAAGTAGTTGACCACTTCGAGGCCAAACTGCTGTCCCCAGACAGCACCCATTTTGTCAAAAACATCATACATCGGCGTTTGCCGGAAGGGGCGGGCAGCCGGCAGTTCTTCGTTTGGGTAAGTAACCGAGAAGCGGGTTTGGTAGTTTTCGATGACTTTGGGGCGGGTGTAGCCGGACGTGATCCAGTCGCCAAACCGGGCACAGTCCATCGCAAAAGTGTCGCGCTCGGTTTCGCCTTCAACCATCCATTGTGCGAGCATCAGGCCAACGCCTCCGCCTTGGGAAAAGCCCGCCATCACGGCGCAGGCGGACCAATAATTGCGCATACCTGGTACTGGTCCAACCAGCGGATTGCCATCAGGTGCAAATGTAAACGGGCCGTGGATCACGGATTTCACGCCAGCAGTGGCTAGGGCCGGGAAGCGTTTGTAGGCAAACTCAATAGAGGCTTCGATTTTATCAAAGTCATCGGGCAGCAGTTCATGGCCAAAATCCCAAGGTGTGCCGTCAACACCCCACGGGCGGCAGGGTTGCTCATAAAAGCCGATGCACAGCCCGCGGCCTTCTTGGCGGAAGTAACTCTCGCCCGCCGGATCCATCACATGCGGATGCTCTTTGCCGTCCTGCATCATCTCGACAATCAGCGGTACATCCTCGGTGACGATATATTGGTGCTCCATGGGATGTAGAGGGAAGTACACGCCCGCCATCGCGCCGACCTCCCGCGCCCAAAGGCCAGCAGCGTTGACAACATGCTCAGCGTGGATTGTGCCTTTGTCGGTGACCACGTCCCAGGTGCCATCCGAACGTTGGGTCGTTGCGGTGACTTTCGTGTGGGTTTTGATTGTGGCGCCGCCCAGCCGTGCAGCTTTGGCATAGGCGTGGGTTGTGCCAGACGGATCAAGGTGACCATCCAGCGGATCATAGAGCGCGCCGATGATGCCATCGGTGTTTGTGGCCGGGGCAAATTTTTTGATTTCCTCTGGCGTGAGGATCTCGGTGTCGAGCCCCATAAACCGATGTTTGGCCCGCTCTGCGAGCAACATGTCAAAGCGGTCCTGATTGTCCGCTAGTGTGACTCCTCCTACGTGGTGCAATCCGCAGGACATGCCGGTGAGCTCTTCCAGTTCGCGGTAAAGATTGATCGTATACCCTTGTAACGCCGCCATATTGGTGTCGCCGTTGAGCGTGTGAAATCCGCCAGCGGCGTGCCAGGTGGAGCCGGATGTGAGCTCGGAACGTTCGATCAACATGACGTCGGACCAACCGAGTTTGGTCAGGTGGTACAGAACAGAGCAGCCAACGACGCCGCCTCCGATCACTGCTACGCGGGTCGTCGTCGTGGTCATTGATGCCTCCTGTGTTCCCTGACGTCTATGAAATCGGGGGCATCAGGTGCGCAGCATGCTCAAACGCGACACTTTTCGTCGCAAATGGCTTCAGGAAGGCGTGGTTGCTTGGGGCACTTTGACAAAAGCGCTATTTCTTGAGCGGAACGCCGTAGAGTTCGAGCCTATGGCCCTTGAGCTGAAAACCCAGCTTTTCGGCGATTTTTTCTTGCAGCGCTTCAATCTCCGGATCGACAAATTCGATGACTTCACCGGAGGAGATATCGATCAAGTGGTCGTGGTGCTCGCGCTCTGCATCCTCATAGCGCGCGCGGCCATCGCCAAACTCCAGCTTGTCCAAAATGCCGGCTTCTTCGAAGAGTTTGACGGTCCGATAAACAGTTGCAAGGGAAATGCCGGCGTCGCGGGCGGAGGCGCGGGCATAGAGCTCTTCGACGTCAGGGTGGTCGGTGCTTTCCTGTAAAACAGTGGCGATGGTTCGGCGTTGCTCCGTCATCCGCAACCCTTTGGATTCGCACCGTTCAATAATGGAGTCGCCCATGCCGCACCTGTGACCTGACTTGTGGTTCTTGATTTGGCTTTCCTGTCTATCCAAAGCTGTCGCGGGTTTCCACTGCTTTTGCATGGCCGCGACAAGAAAGACCGATGCTTAATCGAGCAGCAGTTTGCCTTCCATTGTCCGCCGCGCTTGCCCAGATACGGTGACACCGCTTGCGTTGACGGACACCGCAATTTCGCTGGGCCGGCCCATTTCCACGCCTTGACGGATGGTAAGCTCTAGGTCGCGACCTTCTATTTTGGACAGAAGCGCGGCGGTGGCGGCGCAAGCGCTGCCGGTGGCGGGGTCTTCGGGGATATTGTCCAGCGGCGCAAACATGCGCGCGCACAAGGTGTTGCCGTCACGCGCGTAGACAAATTGCGCAAAGTCCAAGCCGGATGGATAGCGTGCGTTGCCTTTCCGAATGGCTGCGATGTCCGGTGATGTCTTGGCCAGAATGTCGCGGTTTTTGACCTCGGTGATCGTGAAGGCCAGTCCCAAGGAGGCCATCACCGGGGGATGCACTTGAAACTGAAAGTCGCCGGTATCAATACTCAAAGCTTCTGCGACTAAAGCAGGGTCAGGCTCACAAATGATCTCGAGCGGCTGCGTGGCCTGAAAGGAGGCGCTTTGGCCGTCTGATGTGCAGGCTAGCGGACCCACGCCGAGCTCTAACACCATGCTGCTTGGCGCGCCTTCTTGAGCCAATGCGCAGGCGGTGCCGATCAGTGGATGGCCGGCAAAAGGGATTTCCATTGTTGGGGTAAAGATGCGCACTTTGGCGGTGTGTGCGGGGTCATTGGGCGGGTATACAAAGGTTGTCTCAGAGAAATTGAATTCGCGCGCAATTTTCTGCAGGGACTCTTTTGCGATGGTTGTCGCATCGGGAATGACCGCCAACTGATTGCCGCCAAAGGGGGAATTCGTGAAAACGTCATAGACAAAATACTGCGTCATGGCGAAAGCGGCCTTTCCAAAAGCAAGCAGCGTGGATCATGCGCTGCGGTTTAACTCGAGCCAAATTGGCAGGTGGTCGGAGGCAATATGTGCCGGGATACGGCTCAGCACGCCGTGGGCTTGCACATCAATGCCTTTGGTGTGGGCAAAGCCATCCAAACCCGCGATTGGCCGTGGTGCCGGAAAGGTGTGACCGGTGGACAGGAAGTCAAAACCCGGTGTCACGGCGTCTAGTGCGGCCTTGGAGCCCCATTCGTTGAAATCTCCCGCTATGAGGGTGGGCATGTCCGGCAACCGGCGCACAGCCCGCGCCACGGCGCCCAGTTGCATCAGCCGGTAGCGCCGGATCAGGCCTAGATGCACGCCGATGATCCGGATGTCGCCGATGGACGTGCGCAGATCAGCGCGGATGGCGCCGCGCGGTTCCAGCCCGGGAAGATCTAGACCTGACGTTGCCAAAACCTCAACATTCGGGCGCACAAGCATGGCGTTCCCGTGGAACCCAAGCGAGCCTTTTGGTTGCCCGAAGTCTATGTGTTGAAACCCTTTTTTCTTCACCAGGTCATGTGGAAGGGCGGCTGGTCTTGGCGGGAGACGTTTGTCGGCTTCCTGCAAGACCACCACATCGGCCTTCAAGGCACGGATCACCACCATGCTGCGCGCCGGGCGGCGTTGCAGGTCAACGCCGACGCATTTTTGCAGATTGTAACTGGCAATGCGCAGCAATGTTCATATCCGCTTTGAGAGAACTCACAGAAGTATCTCTTTGAGAATAGGCTGTTTTGTCCGGATGTTAAGTGCCGCAGAAGGTCTGTTTCACTTTTTCTTCGGCAGTTGGTGGCGTGATGAGGTCCGCTATCTCGGCGGACGCTTCAAACGGCGTGGCGAGGACGGTGTTGAGCCGGTGAAACAGGTCATAATCTCCGGCCACGGCTTGCGTGATCATCAACTCAATCTGGTGGTTGCGCGGGATGAGGTAAGGGTTGGATTTCGCCATGACCTCTTCCGGGGATGTCGATTGGTCCTGCTTCCGAGCCGTCCATTGCGCGTGCCATGAGGCGTAGTCACCATGGGCCTCAATCCCGGTTTCCGGTACGGAGCCATCGGTCAAATAACGGAAGCTATTGGTGAAATCTGCTTTCTGATCCGTCATGATGGCCAGTAGTTGGGTAATCAGCGCTTCGTCGCCGTCAATGGTTTCCGACAGACCAAGCTTAGCGGCAAATTGTTCCTGCCACAGGCGTCGCAGAATGCCCGGCATGTCGTTGATGATGTTGGTAAACTCTTCCACAGCGGCGTCGGAGTTGTCTTCCAGCGGGAGCAGGGACGTAGCAAGCTGGGCCATGTTCCAGGCGATGATTTGTGGTTGGTTGCCATAGGCATAGCGTCCATTGCGGTCGATGGAGGAAAACACCTGACCGGGGTGGAACGCGTCCATGAAAGCGCAGGGGCCGTAGTCGATGGTTTCGCCGGAGATGGCGCAGTTGTCGGTGTTCATCACGCCGTGGATGAAACCAACCGACATCCAATGAGCGATCAGCTCCGCTTGTTTGACAACAACAGCTTTGAGAAAGTCGGCGGGCGTGCTGGCCGACGGAGAGTGTCGTGCGATGGCGTAGTCCAGAAGGGCCTGTAATCCTTCAGCATCTTGACGGGCGGCCAGAACCTGAAATGTGCCGACCCGGATATGACTGGACGCGACGCGGGTGAGTACGGCACCGGGCAGGGGGCGGTCGCGCATGATCTCCTCGCCGGTTTCTGCTGCGGCCAAGGCGCGGGTGGTTGGGATGCCAAGCGCGTGCATGGCTTCTGACACTACGTATTCGCGAAGGACTGGGCCGAGCCAGGCCCGTCCGTCGCCGCGTCGCGCATAGGGTGTCGGGCCGGCCCCCTTTAATTGGATGTCGTAGCCCTTTGATTCCCCGAGTAAAACAGCGCGACCGTCCCCAAGTTGTGGGTTCCACTGACCAAACTGATGGCCTGCGTAAAGCTGCGCGATTGGCTCGGCGCCGTCTGGCACTGTGCTGCCGGAAAACACATTCGCCAGTTCGACGGTGTCGCCTGTCTCGGCCATGCCCAACGCGTCCGCCAAAGGCAGATTAAAGGCGAGCAGTTTTGGCGCACGAACGGGCGTGGGTTTCTGATGTGAAAACAGCCGGTTGGGCAGTGACACATAGGTGTTGTCAAAGGGGATATGCAGCGTCATGGGAGCAGCATATCTGGGTTTGACAAGATTGCCACCGTGGATGGCTCACAAGGCCGCGATTGTGGGCGGCCTTGCTTTGAAGATCCAAAGCTTCGCGTTTACAAGCGGCTAAGACGTTCCGCCAAAAGGGAGAAGAACCCGTCTGCATCGACGTCTCCCATAAACATGGCATTAGGCGTGCGGTCAGTGACCCGCCACCAATCGGCTACCGTCATGCCCATGGTGAGTTCGGACTGGGTTTCGATCTCCACATTGATGTGACGACCGGAGAACAGCTCTGGCTGGATCAGGTAGGCTGTTACGCATGGATCGTGCAAAGGCGCGCCGTCAGAGCCGTATTTCTCTTTGTCAAATCTCTCAAAGAAATCAGTCATTTCCGCGACTGCAATTCCAACCTTTGTGCCGAGGTTGCGGAAGGCGTCGTTGCGTGGCTTGGTGACCAAAGCTTTGTGCGTGACATCCAGTGGCATGACCACAATTGGTGCTCCGGATTTAAACACAATATCAGCGGCTTGTGGGTCAACGTAGATGTTAAATTCTGCTGCCGGCGTGATGTTGCCAACTTCGAAGTAGGCGCCGCCCATCAGGACAATTTCCTGAACCTTTTCAATGATATCGGGTGCTTTTTCAAATGCCGTGCCGATATTGGTCAAAGGGCCGAGCGGGCAGAGTGTGACAGTTCCGGCGTCATGCGTGCGCAGGGTGTCGATGATGAAGTCAACGGCGTGTTGATCCTCGACCTGCATAACGGGATCCGGAAGCACTGGCCCGTTGAGGCCAGTTTTGCCATGCACGTGCTCTGCGGTGACCAGCTCGCGGCCCATTGGGCGGTCACATCCTTCGAACACCTTGGTGTCAGGTTTGCCCGCCAACTCGCAGACAATACGCGCATTTTTTGATGTAAGGGCCAGAGGCACATTGCCTGCGACAGCCGTGATGCCAAGCACGTCGATCTCTTCCGGGCTGGCCAAAGCCAAGAGAATGGCGACGGCGTCGTCCTGGCCTGGATCCGTGTCGATGATGATCTTGCGCGCGCTCATGTTGTGCCCCCATAGCTGTTGGAAGTCGCACCCTGTCAAGGCGTGAAGGACTTGTCTAGCATGGATCACAGCAGTTGCGTGAAAAATTTACCAGATGGTCCAAAAAACGATCAAAACAGCGTCGGTATTGCGTCTGCATCACGGCTGTTTTGCGGAGGTGCAAATTTTTGTGTCGCGCGTGCCGTTGCACGATTGTGTTAACCGGTCGTTCGGCGGCGGTTTTGTGGTTGCGCTGGGTTACCATCCCCGAAATTCTGCGGCGCATGCGAAAGCGGAAGGAATATGACTGGTGGCGATGACAACTCAAACCACGCTGACGCGGGATTTGGTGCTGGTTGGCGGCGGACATGCGCATGCCTTGATGTTGCGCATGTGGGGCATGACGCCGGTGCAGGGAGTACAGGTGACGTTGATCAATCCGGGTCCAACTGCGCCATACTCGGGCATGTTGCCGGGACATATTGCGGGGCACTACGCGCGTGACGATTTGGAAATAGATCTGGTCAAACTGGCGCGGTTTGCCGGGGCGCGGGTGATTTTTGGGGCGGCGGATGGGATCGATGCGGCTCGCAAGGTGATCCATGTGCCGGGGCGCGGCGAGATTGCTTATGATGTGGCCTCGTTGGATGTCGGTTTGCATGCGCGGGCGACGCATATTCCGGGGTTTTCTGAGTATGGCATCGGGGCGAAGCCGCTGGATGTTTACGCGGATCGTTGGGACGCGTTTTTGTCAGAGGTCCGGGCCGGCCATAAATCAGGCACGGTGGCGGTGATTGGCGGCGGTGTGGCGGGCTGTGAGTTGGCTTTGGCCATGGCGCATCGACTGCGTGGCTTGGGTAAGACCAATTGTGTCACGTTGATTGAAGCAAACACCAAGCTCGCAAATGGGACACCCGGTGCGGATCGGATTCTGCGTGATGAGATGCTGCGGTTGGGCGTTACGGTGGTGAGTGCGGTTGAAGTGGATGCGGTCACTGCAGAGGCTGTGAAGCTATGCGGGTTTTCTGATGTGGCATCGGAGTTCACGGTTGGGACGGCTGGTGGTTTTGCACATGACTGGTTGGTAACTTCAGATTTGCCCAAAGATGCCGCAGGGTTTGTTCATGTGGATGAGCGGCTTTTGGTGTCAGGGTATGAAGACCTCTTTGCGGTGGGTGATTGCGCGGCCTTGATGACGAGTCCACGTCCCAAGGCGGGTGTCTTTGCGGTGCGGGCGGCGCCGGTGCTGTTTCACAATTTTTCCGCAGCCTTGACCGGCAGTGAGATGAAACCGTTTCGACCACAAGCGGATTACCTCAAACTGATGTCGCTTGGCAGTCAGGATGCCATGGCGGCGAAGTGGGGGCGGTGTTTGGTAACTCCGAAGGCGCAGCTGTGGCGTTGGAAAGATCACATTGATCAAAGCTTTATGAGGAAGTTCTTGGAGTATCCGGCGATGAAAACAGCGACGCTGGATGGGCCAGTTGCGCAGGGTGTACAGAGCGACCAGATGCTGTGTGGCGGCTGCGGAGCGAAAGTGGCGCCGGGGCAGCTTGACGCGGCTTTGGCAGAGATGCCTGCTGTGACGCGACCGGATGTTTTGAAGGGGGCCGGCGATGATGCCGCCGTGTTGGAGATAGGTGGGCAGCAGCAGGTACTGAGCGTCGATCATCTGCGTGGGTTTGTGGCGGATCATGGCTTGATGGGACGCATTGCCGCGGTGCATGCGCTTGGGGATGTCTGGGCCATGGGCGCCAAGACGCAATCCGCGCTGTTGTCGGTGACCTTGCCGCGTATGACGAGAGAGTTGCAGGCGCGGGCAATGCGCGAACTTCTAGCGGGGGTTGGGGAGGTCGTGCGCGGTGCCGGTGCGGAGATTGTGGGAGGACATTCCACCATGGGGGCGGAGTTGACCATTGGGCTGACCGTCACAGGCTTGCTTGAAGGCGCGGCGATTACTTTGGAAGGAGCCGAAGCGGGGGATGCGCTGATCCTGACGCGGCCGATTGGGTCAGGTACGTTGTTGGCGGCAGAAATGCAGGGCAAAGCCAGCGGTCGTGACGTGGCCGCGCTGTATGAGATTTTGGCGCAGCCGCAGGGTGACGCGGCAGAAATCTTGCGTGGTGCCCATGCGATGACGGATGTGACCGGTTTTGGCTTGGCTGGGCATTTGATGGCGATGTGTCGTGCGTCTGGAGTGGCGGCGGAGATTTGTCTGGAGGATGTGCCAACCTATGCAGGGGCGGAGGCTCTGACAGAAGCCGGGCACCGTAGCACGATTTTTGAGGACAATAAGCTGGCCGCGCCGGTGTTTGGGCCGGAGACCGCGAAGATGGCTTTGCTGCATGATCCGCAGACTTCTGGTGGTTTTTTGGCTGCGGTTGCGGCGGAAGAGGTCGAGCATTTGCGAGAGAAATTGCGGGCTGCAGGACACAACGCTGCGGTGATCGGGCAACTCACTGAAGGCGCGCTGGGGATTGTGTGTCGTTGAGAAAGAGAGGGGCGTTGCCCCTCGCGCAGACGGGCTCACCCCAGGATATTTGGGTTAGAAGAAGCGGGTTTACGCGGTTTCGGTCGCGATGATTTGGGTGGCTGTTGCTGCGAGGGTTTGGTCGGAGAGGTCCGGCAGGGCGATGTCTTTCGCTGCGCTTGGATGTGCGCGGGACAGGCGCATATAACGAGGATCGTAGTGGGTTTCGATCAAGTCGCGTGTGAGCTCTGCGTAGTCTTTGGCGCTGGCCAGAGTTTTCCAATGCGCCGCTTTTTCGTGGCCGTGATAGCGGGTGAGCATGTCCAGCACTGTGTGCAATTTGGTTTCGTCCGCGCGCATGTCGGGATAGGCGGAGATCAGGTGGTCGACGCGGGCTTCAAGCGGAGCCGTGAGTCGCAGGTTCGGCGCGGCGATCATCGCTTGCCACAGCACCGGCGGGATGATCAGGCGGCCGATTTTGGAGCTTTCGGCCTCGACATAGACCGGGCGGTTGGGCTGCAATTTGGCGAGGCCCATGGCGAGGCGACTTTCAAAGGCCTTTTGGCTGGGTTGGGCGTCGCCCATGGGCCCAAACAGGCTGCCGCGATGTTCGGCCATGGCTTCCAAGTCAAGCGTCTGTGCGCCTTGTTGGGCGAGGTGATCCAGAAGGCGGGTCTTGGCTGTCCCTGTGCCGCCGTCGATCACTACCATTGGGCAGGGCATAGCGCCTTCGTAAAGCGCTTTGGAGACCAAGCGGCGATAGGCTTGGTAACCGCCCTCAATAGTGTCCGCGCGCCAGCCAATTTGTTTTAGGATGATGGCGACAGAGCCGGAGCGTTGACCACCGCGCCAGCAGTAGACCAAGGGTTTGTAGCTGCCTTCTTTCACAGACAGAGGGCCTTCGAGATGCGTGGCGACGTTGCGTGCTACAATGGCTGCACCGATTTTGCGGGCTTTGAATGGGTCTTCCTGCACGTAAATGGTGCCAACACGGGCGCGCTCGTCGTTGGACATGGCAGGCAGGTTGATGGCGCCGGGGACGTGGTCCAGGGCAAATTCTGCCGGGGAGCGCACGTCAATGATCTGATCAAAGGGCAGGGAAGCAAGATCAGAGAGTTGGGTCAGTTTTAGCGGCATGGGTTGTCCAAAAGAGAGGTCCCATGTGCATAGAACGTAAGGCCGCGGCGCGCCAGTGGGTGGGCCGCGGCCAATCGGCGCTTAGTAAGCCACCATGGTCAGCAGTTCGTATTCCGCGACCATCTCGTCGTCCTGATTGGAGGCGGTGACGTGCCAGCGGACCTCGCCGTATTCGTCGTTGCGCTTGGTCTTTTTCTTCACGGTCAGACGCACTTTGAGGCTGTCACCGGCGACCACCGGTTTCATGAAACGAAGTGTGTCCAGACCGGTGTTGGCCAACACGGGGCCTTCGTTGGGCTCCACAAAGAGACCAGCAGCGAAGGACAGGAGAAGGTAGCCATGGGCGACGCGGCCGGGGAAAAATGGGTTCCGTGCGGCGGCGTCTTCGTCCATGTGGGCATAGAAGGTGTCGCCGGTGAAGTTGGCGAAGTGTTCGATATCCTCCAGCGTGATTTCACGGGGTTTAGTGTAGAGGGTTTCGCCGACGGCCAATTCACCAAAGCGGCGGGTGAATGGGTGTGCACCTCCGTCGATTTCCTTGGCTCCAGGCACCCATTGCTGGCCGATGCCGGTGAGGATGTCCGGGCTGCCTTGGATGGCGGTGCGCTGCATGTAGTGTTTCACGGCGCGGATGCCGCCAAGTTCTTCGCCACCGCCTGCGCGACCGGGGCCGCCGTGCACCATGTGGGGCAAGGGGGAACCGTGGCCGGTGCTTTCGCCCATGCTGTCTCGGTTGTTGAAATAAAGGCGGCCATGGAAGGCGCCTGCGCCCATGGCGACTCCGCGAGCAACCTCTGCGTCATGGGTAATAACGGAGGCGACAAGGGAGCCTTGGCCTTTGTTGGCGAGCGCGATGGCGTGGTCGAGATCGCGGTAGCCCATGAGGGTGGAGACGGGGCCAAAGGCTTCAGAGGCGTGTACGTGTTCTGCGGTATCAGGCGATGCGCAGTGGAACAGCATCGGTGGGACAAAGGCGCCGTTCTCGGCGTCGGCACCTTCGACTTGGAAATCGTCCGGGTTGCCAAAGACACGCTCGGCTTCGGTGCCCAGCAACGCAGCCTTTTCCAGCACGTCGCGTTTTTGACCTGCAGAGACCAGCGCGCCCATGCGGGTGCTTTCGAGGCGAGGGTCGCCGATCACTGTTTTGGCAAGCCGCGCGGAGAGGGCTTCTATGACGGCCTCAGTTGTGGCTTCAGGTGCGATGATGCGTCGGATGGCGGTACATTTCTGTCCCGCTTTGGTGGTCATCTCGCGCGAGACTTCTTTGACGAAGAGGTCAAATTCGGGCGTTCCGGGCGTGGCATCTGGGCCGAGAATGGACGCGTTGAGGCTATCCGCTTCAGATGTAAAGCGCACAGAGTTGCCCAAAATCAGCGGGTTGGAGCGCAGCTTTAAGGCTGTGTCGGCGGAGCCGGTGAAAGCCACGGCGTCCTGGCAGGTCAGATGGTCAAGCATGTTGCCAAGGCCGCCGGAGACCAGTTGGATCGCTCCGTCAGGCAGGATGCCGCTGTCGACCATAAGACGCACGCAGAGTTCCGTGACGTAGCAGGTGGAGGTGGCGGGTTTCACAATTGCTGGCACACCGGCAAGCAGGGTAGGTGCCAGCTTTTCCAGCATGCCCCAGACCGGGAAGTTGAAGGCGTTGATGTGTACCGCAACGCCTTGCAGCGGCGTGCAGATGTGCTGCCCCATGAATGTACCGTTGCGGGAGAGCTGTTCCACGTCGCCGTCCAGATAGACGGTGCTGTCGGGCATTTCGCGGCGGCCTTTGGAGGCAAACACTAGCATGGTGCCAATGCCGCCGTCGATGTCGATCATGTGATCCGCTTGCGTCGCGCCGGTGTTGAAGGAGAGCTCATACATCGCTTTGCGGTGTTCGCGCAGGTGCAGGGCGAGGGCTTTGAGCATGCGGGCGCGGTCATGGAAGGTCATCTTGCGCAAGGCCGGGCCGCCCACGGTGCGAGCGTAGTCCAACATGGCTTGCACATCGAGGGCATCGTTGCCCGCGGTGGCAATGACGTCGCCAGTGATGGCTGAGGCGATGTTGCGCGCACCGTCGCCGGGCGCGATCCATTGACCTGCAGCAAAGCTTGAAACGTTTTGGATGGACATGGCTCTCTCCCCGATATGTCTCCGTGAATCATTTATTGACCAACCGTTCGGTTTATGCAAGCTGGAGCGTGAGGAGATTGTGTTGGGAGGCACAGATGACGCCAAAAGAGCGGGCCGAGAAAAGCGCGGCGACGATGTGGTCCACAGACCGCGCAAGCCAGCACATGGGTATGCAAATTGTTGAGGTGGATGAAGGGCAAGCGACGCTCGCGATGACGGTGAAGCCAGAGCATTGTAATGGCCATGGGATTTGCCACGGTGGCTTCACGTTTACTTTGGCCGACAGCGCCTTTGCATTTGCCTGCAACAGCCGCAATCAGGCGACAGTGGCGCAGCACAACAACATTTCTTACATCGCGCCAGGGCGTGAGGGGGACGTGCTCACCGCGGTGGCAAGGGAGGTGAGTCTCACCGGGCGCAGCGGGATTTATGATGTGACCGTGTCCAATCAGGACGGCCAGGTGATTGCCGAATTTCGTGGCGCCTCGCGCGCGATCAAAGGCCACATGTTTGAAGAATAAGCGACGTTGGGGAGGACGTTATGAAAGATTTGTCACCACGCAAGGAAGAGCTTGAACCCATTGAAATCGCGTCGATTGATGAAATCCGTGCGGTGCAGTTGGAGCGGCTGAAGTGGTCATTGACCCACGCCTACACCAATGTGCCGATGTACAAGAAGCGCTTTGATGACGCTGGGGTGCACCCGGATGATCTGCAAAGCCTGGCTGATCTGGCCAAGTTCCCGTTTTCCTACAAAAACGACCTGCGGGACAACTATCCCTTTGGACTTTTGGCTGTACCTCGACAACAGATTGCGCGGTTGCACGCGTCTTCTGGCACCACGGGCAAGCCAACAGTGGTGGGCTATACTGCCAAGGACATCGACAACTGGGCGGATCTGATGGCACGCAGCCTGCGGGCGTCGGGGCTTCGGGCCGGGGATTTGGTGCACAATGCCTATGGTTATGGGCTGTTCACTGGCGGTTTGGGCGCGCATTATGGGATCGAGCGTCTTGGCGCGACTGTGGTGCCAATGAGCGGCGGGCAGACCGAGAAACAGGTTGGGTTGATCACCGATTTTCAGCCGGACGGGATTATGGTGACGCCAAGCTATATGCTCAATATTTTGGAGCAGTATCATAAGCTTGGCATGGACCCACGTGAGAGCTCTCTGTCAGTTGGTGTGTTTGGCGCGGAGCCTTGGACGGACGCGATGCGCAAAGAGGTTGAGGCCGCCTTTGATATGCATGCGGTGGATATTTACGGGCTGAGTGAGATCATGGGGCCGGGCGTGGCCAATGAATGTGTCGAGACCAAAGATGGACCCGTGATTTGGGAAGACCATTTCTATCCGGAGATCATTGATCCGCAGACTGGAGAGGTGCTGCCGGATGGTGAATTGGGCGAACTGGTGTTCACCACATTGACCAAGGAAGGCTTGCCGATGATCCGCTATCGTACGCGGGATTTGACGCGGCTTTTGCCGGGCACGGCGCGGTCGATGCGGCGGATGGAGAAGATCACTGGTCGCTCCGATGACATGATCATCCTACGCGGCGTGAACGTCTTCCCAAGTCAGGTGGAGGAGCAGGTGCTTGCGACCGGAGGGCTTGCGCCATATTACCAGATCGAACTGTATAAATCAGGTCGCATGGATGCGATGCGGGTGTTTGTGGAGGCGATGCCAAGTGCGGCAGACAACCTGTCCAAGACCGCCGCTGCTCGTATGTTGACCAAACATATCAAGGACATGATCGGCGTGTCGGTGGAAGTGATTGTGGGTGACCCCGGCGAAGTGGAGCGCAGCCAGGGTAAGGCGAAGCGTGTGGTGGACAATCGAGGCGCCGGATAATGGCGCGTACAATTGCCAAGGATCACGAGCAAAAACGGGCGCATATCCTGAAATCGGCGGCGCGTGTGTTTGCCGAACAAGGGTATGACCGAGCGTCCATGTCGGTGTTGGCCAAGGAGTGTGGCATCTCCAAAGCCAATATCTATCACTACTACGACAGCAAAGACGCGCTGTTGTTTGATGTGCTGGATACCTACCTAAAAGCCTTGCGGGATCGCATTTGTGGTCTTGATTTGAGTGACTTGGATGTCAAAGCTCAACTGCGTGCTGTGGTGCGTGAGATCCTTTTGGCCTATCAAGGTGCGGATGACGAGCATCGTGTGCAAAGCACCGGCATGCGTGCCTTGCCGATGGAGCAGCAGCAGGTGTTGCGTGGGTATCAGCGGGATTTGGTGAACCGGGTTAGCGAGGTGGTTGCGGCCAGCGCCGAAGGTGTGTTTGACCATGATCCGGTGCGCCTGCGAGAAACCACGATGTCGGTGTTTGGCATGCTCAACTGGTATTATATGTGGCAGCATGGTGCGGAAACGGAAGCGCGGGAGCGCTATGCGGATCTGGCGACGGACTTGGTGCTGGGAGGCGTACGTGGCCTTGCTTGAGCAAGTGAGGCGCCTAAGTCGCCTTCAGATTGTTTTTGGACCACTTGGTTAATTTGTGTTAAAACATGCCCATTATAGTTGTTTTTTATAAAGGGTAGAGTTTTGAAAAAGCAATTTAGTGGTGTTGTGCTCGCGGCGATTTTGACCGGCAGCGGCGCAGCGCAGGCAGATCCGTCTTTTGGATTTGGTCTGACTTATGTCTTTGGCGGCGATTGGGCCTTGGGCGTACGTGTGTTCCACGATGACGAGCCGGAAAGTGCGGTTCTGGCCTTGGGTTTTGATTATAAGTTTGGCTCTCAGGCGTTCCGCCCCACGATTGGCGCGGCTTATCTGGACGAGGATTTCTACATCGACTTTAGCCTTGGTTATGACACTCGATTGCAGGCACTGGATTACGGCATAGGCATTGGGGCAGCGTTTGAAACCGAGAAACCGGCGGCTGGCGGAGGGGCGACAACCGCCGGCGGCGACACCACGCCAACCGGCACGGACACAGGAAGTGGGGACACAGGCGGCGCGGGCACTGATACCGGCGGCGACACAGGCGATAGCGATGATGGTGGCGGAACCGATACCGGAGGCGACACGGATACCGGCACTGACACGGGCGACGGCGGTGGCGGCACAGGGGATGGCGGCACAGGGGATGGCGACACGGGCGGTGGAGACTCTGGAGGAGGCGATACCGGCGATGGAGACACCGGAGGCGGCACCGATGACGATGGTGGCTCTGACGACGGAAAATCCGGCTGCGGCGGGTCAACGGACTCCGACGTGACCCTCGCGTCGTTGGATTGCTAAAGATCTGACGCCTTTTCGAGAGGCTGTTGCCGCAGGTGCACAATCCGGTGCGCGTGTTTTTGACTTATTGGCGCGCCCGGACGATCCATGATATTTTCTCGCCAACTAATTGCGGTGGGAGAGAAAATCATGAAACGAGCTTTGACAGCCGGTCTTTTGGGGGTTGCTTTGTTGGGCGGTACCGTGGCGCAGGCAGATCCGTCCTTTGGTCTGGGTCTTACATATACGTTTGGCGGTGACTGGGGCGTTGGCGTGCGCGTGTTCCACGATGATGAGCCGGAAAGCGCGGTTCTGGCGATTGGAGCGGACTACAAGTTTGGCACACAGGCGTTCCGTCCAACTGTGGGCGCGGCCTATCTGGATGAAGACTTCTATGTCGATTTCAGCCTTGGATACGACACGCGCTTGCAGGCGTTGGATTATGGCGTTGGCCTTGGCGCTGCGTTTGAGACACAGCCGAAGCCGTAAGGTCTTCGGTGCTTTCGGAGAAAAGAAAAGGGCGCCTCTGTGGCGCCCTTTGATTATTGATCGTAGTCGACAACCACTTTGTCGGTCACCGGATAAGACTGGCAGCTGAGGATGAAGCCTTTTTCAACCTCATAGTCTTCTAGTGCGTGGTTGGTCATCATCTCAACCTCACCTTCGATCACGCGGCATTTGCAGGTCGAGCAGACGCCTGCCTTGCACGCATAGGGCGCGTCCATGGTGTTGGCGCGCGCGGCGTCTAGGATTGTGGTGTCGCGGTCCATCTCGATGGTCTGTGTCGCGCCGTCCAGGGTGATTTGGGCGGTGACGGCCTTGCCGGCATCTGTGGCGCTCGCAGCCTTGCGCTTGGCGCGACCGGGTTGGCCGGAGGCGAAGAGCTCGAATTTGATCTGCTTTTCGGTAAGACCGTGGTCTTTCAACGCCTTGGCGATGCCCAGCATCATTGGCTCTGGGCCACAGATGAAGGCGGTGTCGACAGAGTTGATGTCAATCCAGCCGGTTTGGAACAACTGGGCGCATTTTTCCTCGGTGACCATGCCGGTGAAGAGATCGATCTCTTGGGCGTCGGTCTCCAGCACGTGGATCACGTTGAAGCGGCCCATGTATTGGTTTTTCAGGTCCTCCAGTTCTTCACGGAACATGATCGTGGTCACACCCTTGTTGGCGTAGATCAGGGTAAAGGAGGACTGCGGCTCGCGCGCCAGCGTGGTTTTGATAAGCGAGAGAACCGGTGTGATGCCGGAACCGCCGGCAAAACCAAGATAGGTCTTGTCCGCAGTTGCGTCGAGCTCGGTGAAAAAACCGCCCATAGGAGGCATGGCTTGCACGGTGTCGCCGATTTTCAACTCGGTGTTGGCCCAGGTGGAGAACGCGCCGCCGTCGACGCGCTTGATGCCAACTTGCAGGATACCGTCGTCTTTGCCTGCGCAGATCGAGTAGCTGCGGCGCAGTTCCTCGCCGTCGAAATTGCGTTTGAAGGTCAGATATTGGCCTTGGGTGAAGTCAAATTCCGCTGCCGCGCCATTCACAGGCGCGAGGGTGACCACCACGGCGTCGCGGATGGTTTTGCGGATGTCGGTGACCTCCAGGTCGTGAAAGCGCGCGGATTGGGCCATTCGGGTCTCTCCTCAGATGCACTTGAAATAGTCAAAAGGTTCCAGGCAGGCGGTGCAGCGCCATTGGGCCTTGCAGGGGGTGGAGCCAAATTGGCTCATTTTCTCAACGTGTTGGCTGCCGCAATGCGGGCACTTGTCGGGGCCGCCAGCGGGCTGGGGCGGGGCGATGCCATAGGCCTCCAGCTTGTCGCGGCCGGATTGGGTCATCCAGTCGGTGGTCCAGGCCGGACTGAGTTTGCGGCGCATCTCAATCTTCTCAACGCCCTGGCCGCGCAGAGCAGTTTCGATGTCGAGATTGATGATGCTTGTCGCCGGGCAGCCGGAGTAGGTTGGCGTGACGGTGACGATCAAGGTGTCATCTTCGTAAGCCACGTCGCGAATGATGCCGAGATCAGTGAGGGAAATCACCGGGATCTCGGGATCAGGCACCGCGTGCAACCAGTCCCAGACCTGCGCCACGTCGGGCAGGGCGGGCTCAGCAGTGATATGTTCGCGATCGCTTACCACGTTGCGCCCGGGTAAGCGCGTTGCAACCACTGCATCTGGGTAAGCAGGTGGCCGAGATGTTCTGTGTGGGTTTTGCCGTTTCGGCCGCCTTTGTGGGCAAAGTCGCTGTCTGGAATGGTCAATGTGGCTTCCGTAAGCACCTTACCAATCAGCGCGTAATATTCTTCGCGCAAGCTCGCTGGATCAGGTGCCACACCGGCTGCCGCCATGGCTGCGTCGACCTCATCAGAGGCAAACATCTCGCCCACATAGGGCCACAGACGGTCCAACGCGGCCTGCATGCGCTTGTGGCTTTCCTCTGTGCCATCGCCCAGGCCGACCACAGTTTCGGCGGAGCGCTCGACGTGATAGGCGGCTTCTTTATTGGCCTTTTCTGCAATCTCTGCAATGGCTTGGTTGGTAGACTTCATCAAGCGCGGCAGCAGGATCGACTGATAGGCGTCAAACAGAAACTGACGCATCAAGGTCTGTCCGAAGTCACCGTTTGGCAGCTCCAAAAGCAGCAGATTGCGGAAGTCCCAGGCGTCGCGCAGGAAGGCGATATCGTCGGCGGTTTTGCCGTCATCCATAACTTCAGCGGCATAGCCGAGCCAGAGCTGGGTCTGACCAATCAGGTCCAGCGCGGTGTTGGCGAGTGCAATGTCCTCTTCCAGCACCGGCGCATGGCCGCACCACTCAGAGACGCGGTGACCCAGAATGAGGGTGTTGTCGCCCATGCGCAGCAGGAACTGCGTGAGCATCTCCTTATCGACGTTTGCCATCACATGTGCCCCACTTCGTCCGGGATGTCGAAAAAGGTGGGGTGACGGTAAATCTTGCTCTCGGACGGCTCATAGAGCGGGCCTTTTTCCGACGGGCTGGAGGCCGAAATGTTGTTGGCTTCCACGACCCAGATCGACACACCTTCGTTGCGACGGGTGTAGACGTCACGGGCGTTTTTGATCGCCATCTCCGCGTCTGGCGCGTGCAGGCTGCCGACGTGACGGTGGCTCAGGCCGTGTTGGCCGCGAATGAAGATTTCCCAGAGGGGCCATTCTTTGCTCATGATCTCAGTCCTTATTCTGCGGCTGTTTTTGCGGCGCGTTTTTTCTCTGCGTGGGCCATTAGACCGTCGCGCACCCAGGCGCCGTCGTCCCAGGCTTTGTTGCGGGCTTCCAGACGGTCGACGTTGCAGGGGCCGTTGCCTTTGAGCACGTCAAAGAACTCTGACCAGTCCGGATCGGAATAGTCGTAACCGCCTTTTTCCTCGTTCCATGTCAGGTTCTCGTCCGGAATGGTCAGGCCGAGGTACTCGGCTTGTGGTACGGTTTGGTCGACAAACTTCTGGCGCAGTTCGTCGTTGGTGTTCATCTTGATTTTCCACGCCATGTTTTGGGTGGAGTGCACGGAGTCCTTGTCGGACGGGCCAAACATCATCAGGGATGGGTACCACAGGCGATTGAGAGCATCCTGCGCCATTTTCTTTTGCGCCTCAGTGCCTTGCGCCATCTTCATCATGATGTCGTAGCCTTGGCGTTGGTGAAAGCTCTCTTCCTTGCAGATGCGGATCATGGCGCGGGAGTAGGGGCCATAGGAGGTTCGTTGCAGCGGCACCTGGTTCATGATCGCCGCGCCATCGACCAGCCAACCCACCGCGCCGATGTCGGCCCAGTTCAGCGTGGGGTAGTTGAAGATGGAGGAATACTTCATCTTGCCGGACAGAAGCTGTTCGGTGAGGTCATCGCGGCTCACGCCCAGCGTTTCGGCGGCGGCGTAGAGGTAGAGGCCGTGGCCTGCTTCGTCCTGCACCTTGGCGAGCAGGATCATCTTACGCTCCAGCGTTGGTGCGCGGGTGATCCAGTTGCCTTCGGGCAGTTGGCCAACAATTTCACTGTGGGCGTGCTGGCCGATCTGGCGGATCAGGGTTTTACGATAGCCTTCTGGCATCCAGTCACGCGGCTCGACCTTGATGTCGGCATCGATCTTGGCCTGAAACTCTTTGAGTTGCTCCGGATCGTCGGTGGACGCCTCGGATTTGATCATCTGTGCATACATGACTGGGTTCCTCCTCAGGCTTGGGGTGCCTTAGACCCGTTCGAGAATGATGGCGGTGCCTTGGCCAACGCCAACGCACATGGTGCAGAGCGCGTAGCGCCCGCCGGTGCGTTTGAGTTGATAGGCGGCGGACATCACGATGCGTGCGCCGGACATGCCGAGCGGGTGGCCCAGCGCAATCGCGCCGCCTTGCGCGTTTACGTGGAGTGCATCATCCGCCACGCCCAGTTCACGCAGGGAAGCAAGGCCCTGTGCGGCAAAGGCTTCGTTCAATTCTATCACATCCATCTGCTCGATGGTGAGTCCGGTGCGGGCGAGCACTTTGCGGGTGGCCGGGACCGGGCCGATGCCCATCACGCGGGGTTCCACGCCAGCGGCGGCCATGCCCACGATGCGGGCCATCGGGGTCAATCCGTTTTTGGCGGCGGCGGCTTCGGTGGCCATCAGAATGGCGGCGGCGCCGTCGTTTACGCCAGAGGCATTACCTGCGGTGACCGAGAGGTCAGGGCCGTTCACACCGCGCAGCTTGGCAAGTTTGTCTACGCCGGTGCCTGGGCGGGGGTGCTCGTCGGTGTCTACGATGAGGTCATCGCCCTTGCGTTGTGGAATGCTCACAGGGGTGATTTCTTCGGCAAAGTGTCCGGCCTCATGCGCCGCAGCCCAACGCGCTTGGGATCGGGCGGCAAAGGCGTCCTGATCTTCGCGGCTGATGTTATAGTCAGCGGCAACGTTGTCGGCGGTTTGCGGCATGCTGTCGATGCCGTATTGCGCTTTCATCTTGTTGTTCACAAAGCGCCAGCCGATGGTGGTGTCAAAGACTTCATTGGCGCGGGAAAAGGCAGCTGTGGCCTTCGGCATCACAAACGGTGCGCGGGACATGCTTTCGACGCCACCTGCTATGGCGAGGTCATAGTCGCCTGCGCGCAGTCCGCGGGAGGCCATGCCCACCGCATCCATGCCAGACGCGCAAAGGCGGTTGATGGTGGTGCCGGGCACATCGGTTGGCAGGCCAGCGAGCAGGGCTGCCATACGGGCCACGTTGCGGTTGTCTTCCCCAGCTTGGTTTGCGGAGCCGTAGATCACGTCATCCAGAGAGGCCCAGTCGACTTGCGGGTTGCGTTCGACCAGCGCAGCAATTGGCAGGGCGGCGAGATCGTCAGTGCGAACCGAAGAGAGCGCGCCACCGTAGCGGCCAATAGGTGTGCGGGTCGCGTCGCAGATGAAAGCTTCGGTCATGGTGTCTCCGTGGCAGTGGTTCCGGTCCTGTTCGCATTAGCCGACCGTATGGTTGGGATATATCGATCCGCGATTCGAGGCAATTAAAATGTTACAGTAGTTATGGGTGTCCGTTCATAAAGTAACGCAAAGGTCCAGTTTCGGTGTCTGGTCAGGGCCAGATTGGTTTGAAAATTTTTTGTAATTAGTCGCATTCTAATGGCACTTTTTGCTATGTCTTTTGGGTGACAAAATTGGTCGAGCAAATGTGATCCATTTCAATTGGCCAAGAGTTGAAGGCCATTTGTTAAGAAAGGTGCCCCTCAAAAACACATTTTAAAAAACGCATGTGATTTGAGTTGCATCGCAGAGGCTTAGGTGGACCTGGTCATGAGTGTTGACCTTGTCTTGCGTCTAACAAGGCGCTTTGCGGAAATTCAAATCAAGGTCATGATCTAAATCAAAGTCCGTTTCTAATTTTCCATTCACAGTCCCGTCATCAACGGGAACGCAAAGATAAGAGTTGGCGTTTAAGTGACGATTGAGACGACACATTCGCCGAATAGGCGCGCCTTCCTAAGGGGGCGTTTTGATGAGACAGAAGTGCTGCGTCCACCAGGGGCGCTGGAGCTTGCGTCTTTTGTCGAGACCTGCACGCGATGTGGCGACTGTGCCGCCAGCTGCCCGCAAGCGATCATCACAGCTGACGAAGACGGCTTTCCCATGGTTGATGTAAACGCCCGTGGATGCACATTTTGCGGTGAATGCGCTGAGGCGTGCCAACCCGCGGCCATTCTGCCCGCACAAGCGTGGTCCTACCGTGCCTCTGTGAGTGACGGCTGCCTGTCGCTGCAAGGCGTGACTTGCCGCAGCTGCGAAGACCATTGCGACGAGAGTGCGATCCGCTTCCGGTTGATGACCGGTGGCCGGTCCGCGCCACTCGTTGACCCTGAATCCTGTACCGGATGTGGCGCCTGCGTGGCGCCTTGCCCGTCTGATGCCATCACCGTTGAGCGCCCAGCGCCTCAGCCTAACGCCAGCCTATCAACTGCCAGCGAGACCAACGTATGTACAATATCTGCGGATGCCTAGTCCACGCGATGCCTGAAAAAACGCCGGACGTTGTGTCGGCGATCGAAGCGTCTGAGGGGTGCGAAGTGCACGCCCATGAGGACGGACGCATTGTTGTGACGGTGGAAGATACCGACACCCGGCGCGCGTCCGAAATCATCATGGACATGCACCAGATTCCCGGCGTGATCACGGTCACGCTGACTTATCACCATTTTGAACCGAGCGGCGCAGATGCGACCGCATCCCAAGCGCTCTAAGGAGGACCAGCCATGACATTGCCAACGTCCCGTCGCACATTTTTGAAAGCCTCTGCCGCCGCCGCCACGGCGTCTGCAGCGGGCATCACTCTGCCGAAAGAGGCCCAGGCGCAGGTGGGGACACCTGACATCCGCTGGGACAAAGCTCCTTGCCGTTTCTGCGGCACCGGTTGTTCTGTTCTGGTCGGTACCAAAGAGGGCCGGGTGGTTGCGACCCAAGGCGACCCAAAGGCGCCGGTGAACCGCGGCCTGAACTGTATCAAAGGCTACTTCCTGTCCAAGATCATGTATGGCGAAGACCGTTTGACCACGCCTCTGTTGCGCAAGACTGGCGGTAAGTACGACAAGAACGGCGAATTCACTCCGGTGAGTTGGGAAGAAGCCTTCGACGTCATGGCGGAGAAATTTAAAGGCGCGCTGAAAGAGAAAGGCCCAACCGGCATCGGTATGTTTGGGTCTGGTCAGTGGACGGTTTGGGAAGGCTATGCCGCGGCCAAACTGATGAAAGCGGGCTTCCTGTCCAACAACATCGATCCAAATGCGCGCCACTGTATGGCGTCTGCCGTGGTGGGCTTTATGCGTGCCTTTGGTATCGACGAGCCAATGGGCTGCTATGACGACCTTGAGCATGCAGACACATTTGTGCTCTGGGGCTCAAACATGGCGGAGATGCACCCAATTCTGTGGTCGCGCCTGACCGACACCCGCCTGACCAAGCCCGGCGCGCAGGTGCATGTGCTCTCGACATTTGAGCACCGCTCGTTTGAGCTGGCTGACAACGGGATGATCTTCACGCCTCAGACTGATCTCGCGATCCTGAACTACATCGCCAACTACATCATCGAGAATGATGCGGTGAACTGGGACTTCGTGAATGAAAACGTGAACTTCACCAAAGCGGTGACCGACATCGGATACGGTCTGCGTGATGAGCACCCGCTGCAACAGGCGGCGGCGAACCCAAACAACGGCAAGCTCGAGAAGATCGATTTTGAGGCCTACAAAGAGTATGTCTCCGAATACACCCTTGAGAAGACTAGCGAGATTTCCGGTGTGCCTGAAAACGCGCTGCTGCGTCTGGCGCAACAATATGCCGATCCGGATCGCAAGGTGATGTCGCTTTGGACCATGGGCTTCAACCAGCACACGCGCGGCTCTTGGGTGAATGGTCTGATGTACAACGTACACCTGCTGACCGGTAAAATCTCTGAGCCTGGCAACTCGCCGTTCTCCCTGACAGGTCAGCCATCGGCTTGTGGTACAGCGCGCGAGGTGGGTACCTTTGCCCACCGTCTTCCAGCGGACATGGTTGTGGCCAATGATGAGCACCGGGCGATTTCCGAGAAGAAGTGGAAGCTGCCTGCCGGTATCCTGAACGCCAAAGTGGGCTCCCACGCGGTGAAGCAAAACCGCGACCTGAAAGACGGCAAGATCAACGCCTATTGGGTGCAGTGTAACAACAACATGCAAGCCGCCCCCAACATCAACGAGGAAGGCTACCCTGGGTACCGCAACCCGGACAACTTCATCGTGGTGTCTGATCCTTATCCAACCGTGACCACATTGGCCGCTGACCTGATCCTGCCCACCGCGATGTGGGTCGAGAAAGAAGGGGCCTACGGCAACGCCGAGCGTCGGACCCAATTCTGGCGTCAGCAGGTGGATGCACCAGGTGAAGCCAAGTCCGATGTGTGGCAGTTGATGGAGTTCTCCAAGCGCTTCACCACCAACGAAGTGTGGCCTGCGGAAATTCTGGATGCCAACCCAGAGTACAAAGACAAAACTTTGTTTGAAGTGCTGTTTGCCAACGGTCAGGTGGACAAATACGGGCTGGACGAGCTGCAGGAAGGCTTTGCCAACGATGAGTCCAACCACTTCGGGTTCTATGTTCAGAAAGGCCTGTTTGAGGAGTATGCTTCCTTCGGTCGCGGCAAGGCGCACGATTTGGCGGAGTTTGACGTCTATCACAAGGCGCGCGGTCTGCGCTGGCCTGTGGTTGACGGCAAAGAGACGCTGTATCGTTTCCGTGAAGGCTATGACCCATATGTGAAAGAAGGCGAGGGCGTGAAGTTCTACGGCAAGCCGGATGGCAAGGCGAACATCATCTTCGCGCCATATGAGCCGCCTGCGGAAAGCCCGGATGAGGACTTCAATCTGTGGTTGGTCACCGGTCGCGTCCTGGAGCACTGGCACTCTGGGTCGATGACCCGTCGCGTGCCTGAGCTGCACCGCTCTTACCCTTACGCGCAGGTGTTCATGCATCCAGAAGATGCGCGCGAACGGGGTCTGCGCCGTGGTCAGGAAATTGTGATCTCTACCCGTCGGGGCGATATGCACAGCCGTGTTGAAACTCGTGGTCGGAACAAGATGCCAAAAGGCGTGGTGTTTGTGCCGTGGTTTGACGAAGGCCAGCTGATCAACAAGCTGACTTTGGACGCCACTTGCCCGCTCTCCAAAGAGACCGACTTCAAGAAATGTGCCTGTAAGGTTGAGCGCGTTTAAGCGCTCCTCCCACAGGATCGAAAGCTAGAGCCATGTCCGCACCGTCGACACAGCCAAAGAATCCCGCCCGGCGCCGCTTCCTTCAGGATGCTGCGCGCGGAACGGCGGGTTGTGCGGTTGCGGGCATGACATTGGCTTGGTTTGTGCAAGATGCACGGGCTTTGCCAGATCGGGCCATTCGCCCACCTGGGGCTTTGCCCGAGGATAATTTTTTGGCCGCGTGTATCCGCTGTGGCCTTTGTGTGCGGGACTGCCCCTATGACACGCTGGTTTTGGCCGAGTTGGGTGTTGATGGCGCAGCGACCGGCACGCCGTTTTTCACCGCAAGGGATATTCCCTGTGAGATGTGTGAGGACATTCCTTGTGTCGCCGCCTGCCCAACGGGGGCGCTGGACAAAGGTTTGACCGATATTGACGACAGCCGAATGGGACTGGCGGTTCTGATCGATCAGGAGAATTGTCTGAACGCACTCGGTTTGCGCTGTGATGTGTGTTACCGCGTCTGTCCGGTGATCGATGAGGCTATCACACTTGAGCGGCGCCATAATGAGCGTTCCGGCCATCATGCGATCTTTATGCCGGTGGTGCATTCGGATCATTGCACTGGCTGTGGCAAGTGTGAGAAATCCTGTGTGCTGCCTGGCGAAGCCGCGATCAAAGTTTTGCCGATCCGCGTGGCCCAGGCCGATCAGGCCGAGCACTACAAACGCAGCTGGGAACAACGCCCCGACATCGTGGATGAGATCATCGATCTGCCGGACCGGTTGCCCGGCGCGGGCACAGATAATTTAGCCGCACCAGGCGGTTTTGAGCCGACCTTCAAGTTGCCAAAAGGCGCAACAACGGGAGGTGTCGGGCAATGAGTGACAAGACTGCACTGCCGGTTGGCGCCGAAGCCATTCGCGACAAGGGCTATTGGCTCGCCTACCGGTTTCTGATCTTGCGCCGCGCGAGCCAAGCGTTTTTTCTGAGCCTGTTTCTGCTGGGGCCTTGGTTTGGCATCTGGTGGGTGAAAGGAAATCTCAGTGGATCTCTGACCTTTGATGTTCTGCCACTCACCGATCCGTTCATCGCGCTTCAGGGTATGGTGGCCGGGCATTGGCCGGAGCTGACGGCCCTGATCGGTGTGGTGATTGTAGGGCTGACATACGCCGCGATCGGCGGGCGTGTTTATTGCAGCTGGGTTTGCCCCATCAATCCGGTAACGGACGCGGCCAGTTGGTTGCACCGTAAGTTGGACCTGCCAAAAGGATGGCAACCCAAACGCGGCACCAAGTATTTTGTGCTGGCCATGGTCCTCGGCGTGAGCGTGCTGACCGGCACCGTCGCCTGGGAGTTTGTGAACCCGATTTCCATGCTTCACCGCGGGCTGATTTTTGGCGCCGGGTTTGCCTGGGCCTTGGTCCTTGGTGTGTTCCTGTTTGACCTTCTGCTGGCCCGTCGCGGCTGGTGCGGGCACCTGTGCCCGGTCGGGGCCTTCTATGGCCTCTTGGGCAGCAAATCTCTTTTGCGGGTCACCGCGCAAAAGCGCGCGGCTTGTGATGATTGTATGGACTGCTTTGCGGTCTGTCCGGAAATGCAGGTGATCACCCCTGCGCTGCGCGGCAAGGACGCGGATACCCCGCTGATCCTGTCGCCCGATTGCACAAATTGTGGCCGCTGCATCGATGTGTGCTCGGTCGACGTTTTCCACTTTACCCATCGATTTGACGAGACGCCCGCGCCGGGGCGTGTCCGAGACCGAACCAACCCAGCGCCAAAGGTCGGCAAAGCCGCCTAAGAAGCTAAGGAGAAAGAAAGATGAAAAAACATCCCCTCATCAGCGCCCTGACGGCTGCGGCCATTGTTCTTGGCAGCGGGTTTGCTGTCGCAGATCAGGCGAGCGGCGTGAAATCTCTGCGCAATGATCCGATTGATGCCTCCAATCGTCTGGACGAGCCGTTGCACCAGCAGTCCGGCCGCGTGGCGCGTAACTATCGTCAACAGCCGCCGCTGATCCCTCACACCGTAGATCAATACCAGATCGACCTGAGCGCCAACCAGTGTTTGGCTTGTCACGACTGGACCAAAGCGGGTGAGCGCGGGGCGCCAACGCTGTCCATGACCCACTACTTGGGGCGCGAAGGCCAGCAGCTGGACGAAGTGGCCGGCACCCGTTGGTTCTGTAACCAGTGTCACGTGCCACAAGCCAACGCGCC
Source organism: Shimia sp. MIT1388 (assembly GCF_047124445.1). Taxonomy (GTDB): domain Bacteria; phylum Pseudomonadota; class Alphaproteobacteria; order Rhodobacterales; family Rhodobacteraceae; genus Shimia. The sequence goes on from NZ_CP138921.1 coordinate 886,639, forward strand.
TGCGCTGGTTGAAAACGAATTTGAGCCGTCCAACTGACGCCCGGAAGAAGGAAGGTAGCTATGTCTGATCAAGACAACCCCACCGGCAAAAAGCTCGGATTTTTCCGTCGCACCTGGAGGACACTGTGGTCTCCGACGTCTGTGTTCTCGCTGGGCGGGCTGCTGTTTGGCGGGTTTCTGGCCGGTATTCTGTTCTGGGGCGGGTTCCACTGGTCGCTCGAACTGACCAACACCGAAGAGTTCTGTGTGTCCTGTCACGAGATGGAGCGCAATTTCGAGGAATACACAGAAACCATCCACTACAATAACCGCTCTGGCGTGCGGGCGACCTGTCCGGATTGTCACGTGCCAAAAGAGTGGCAGCACAAGATCAAAGCCAAGATCCTCGCGTCCAAAGACCTGTATCATACCGTGATGGGCACCATCGACACTGAGGAGAAGTATGAGGAACACCGTTTGTCGATGGCCTCTGCCTCTTGGCGGAAGATGAAAAAGAGCGACAGCCGCGAGTGCCGCAATTGTCACAAGTTCACCTATATGGACTTTACCGTGCAGGAAAATCGCGCTGCTGCGCAGCACCAGCTGGCTTTGGATGAAGGCAAGACTTGTATCGACTGTCACCAAGGCATCGCGCACCGTTTGCCTGAAAACTATCTGAAGACCTACGAAGAGGTGACCGCGGAGCTGGACGGCGAGATTGTTGTGCCGGAAAATCCGGGGCGGGATGTCGCCACCGCAGGCAGCGAGATCAAAGGGTATCTCGCCTCCAACTGATCCGGTTTCCGTAGTGAAAATGGGGAGCGCTTCCGCTTGGGAGCGCTCTTTTTTTGTTGGCTCGTGTCAGAACGCGAAGCGCCGGTTGCTCGGGTGGGAGCAACCGGCGCTGGCCTTGTGTCCGTGAGTGGTCTGACTTGGGTTCAGACCGGCGCGTCTCGTCAAGGCTTAACGAAGGGCGCCGACAACCAACTCCAACAGGGGAGGAGGAGGGAGAGAGTGAAGTTGGTCGTAGTGGTCGCACCGCTCAAGGGAGGGAGGAAAGCGATGCGGGTCTTTTGGAGGAGGTCCGCGGCGTTGTCCCCAGGCCGTTTCGTCCTCTGTGAGACTGATATGGGAAAGGGGTAAACAAATCCTTTTGGAGTTTAGGAAATGTCTTTGTGATTTTGCGCCAAAATTCCAGCGGGTTTCTTTTTGACGTTATCTTGCTTGACCTTTGCCAATGGCCTGGAGGACAAAAGCACAAGAGAGGCGGGCACTTATGAGACATTTGGTTAACAGCTTGCAGGCCACGGCGGTACGGTTTTCCGCCAAAAACGGCTTTATGCGCAGTTCACATTTAACGCTGTCCTTTGTGTTTGCGTTGTTTCCGTTTTGCCTTTTTGCCCTGTCTTTGGCCGGTGTGCTGAGTCCCAAGGCACAGGTGGATGACATCATCGACTTTGCTATTGGGGCCTGGCCGGATGCGATTGCAGGTCCAATCGAGCGCGAATTACGCGCGGTGTTGCAGGCGGGCAGTTCCACGCTGACGCTGGGCGCGGTTTTGGCCATCATCTTTGCCTCCAACGGCGTCGATGCGATCCGCGTGGTGATCACGGATGCCTACCGCGAAACCGACCCGCGCCCGTTCTGGAAAGTCCGCGCCTTGGCCATCCTGTTTGTGGTGGCTGGAAGTGCACTTTTCACGGTGGCTGGGGTGATCAGCGTTGTGGTGCCGATTGTATTGCACTTCTTTGAAGATCTGGTGCCGTGGCTTGATCAGTCGATCCTGAGCAACGATCAGTTCCGACAGGGCGTGATTTTTGCTGTTACGTCGTTCTTTCTCTTTGCGTGCCACAAATGGTTGCCAGGTGTGCCGCATAAGGCGCGCAGCCTCGTGCCTGGCGTGCTTCTGTGCCTCGGCTTGTGGTTTGTCGCCTCTCAGGTGTTCACGATCTACATCAGCAGCTTCTCGACCTATTCTGTGACCTATGCCGGGCTGGCCGGGATCATGTCTGCGTTGGTTTATCTCTATCTGATGTCAGCGATTTTTGTGCTGGGCGCGGAGTTTAATGGCCAGTTGATGGACGAGGCCCGCGCGCGAGGCGAACCCGTATAACTACGGCCTACGGTACGTCACTCTTGTTGTTACCCCCGCGCTGTCGTTGGGTGCGCTCCAAGATGGGGAAGAGGAGATTTTGCGATGGTTAAGACCATTGGAGCGCTGTTTGAGGCGCGGGCTAAGACGTTTTCAGACCATAGTTTTTTGCAGGTGCCCGCCAATGCGGCGCGCAATTATCATCCGGATGGGTACCTATGCTCCTATGGGGAGGCGGCAAAGGTGGTGGACGACATGGCGGCCAAGCTTTCCGATGCTGGCTACGGTCACGGGCACCGGATTGCCGTGTTGCTGGAGAACCGCCCGGAGATGCTCCTGATCAAACTGGCACTGGCAAAGCGCGGGATCAGCTGGGTGCCGGTGAACCCGGACTATCGTCCGGCCGAAGTGGCGTATCTCTTGCAAGACAGTGCTGCGGAATTGGCTTTGGTTGCGCCTGAGTTGGCGGAATTGATGGCGGCCGGGATTGCGGAGAGCGGCTTGGACGTGCCAACTGTGGAGATGACGGAAAGCCTGCCGGATTTGCCAAAAGCTCGTCGTCCTGCGCCCACTGACCAACCGGTGAGTGGCGCAACAGAAGCGAGTTTGATCTATACCTCTGGTACCACAGGGCGGCCAAAAGGCTGCATCATGAGTCACGCCTATGAGGTGGAAATGGGGCAGTGGTACGCTTCGCGTGGCGGTTTGATCCAGTTTGAGGCAGGTGTCACCAAAGTCTATTGTCCGCTGCCGCTGTTCCATGTGAATGCTGCAATCCTGCTGTTTATGGCGGTGATCGACACAGGCAGTGCGCACATCATCCCTGAACGCTTCCGCGCCAGCGCCTGGTGGCGCGAGTTGGCGGAAACCGGTGCGACGGCGGCGCATTATTTGGGTATTATCATTCCGGCCTTGATGAACCGTGACCCGGAAGAATGGGAACACAAACATCAAGTTAAATGGGCCGTTGGGGCAGGGGTCGAGCCAACACTCCACCGCCCGTTTGAAGAGCGGTTTGGCTTTCCGTTGATCGAGGTTTGGGGCATGACCGAAATGTGCCGGATGCTGGCGGACTGTCATGAGCCGCGCAGCATTGATACCCGCGCGATGGGACGGCCGCAGCCGGGGTTGGATATTCGCGTAGTCGATGAAGACGATGTTGAGGTCCCGCGCGGTGTGCCGGGTGAGATGACATTGCGATACAGTGCCGAGACGCCCAGACGGGGCGCGTTTTCGGGATACTTAAACCTGCCGGACGCCACCGAAGAGGCTTGGCGCGATGGCTGGTTTCACACCGGTGACACCGTGGTGATGGACGAGTCAGACATGGTGACCTTTGTCGATCGCAAGAAAAACATCATTCGGCGGTCTGGTGAGAACATCGCCGCGGCAGAGATTGAGGCCTGTTTGCAGGATCACCCAAAGGTCGATCGCGTGGCAGTTGTCGCGGTTGCAGACACCATGCGCGACGAGGAGGTTATGGCCTGTATTCAGGTGCTTGGCGCGGCGGATGACACACTTGCTCAAGAGCTGTTTGACTGGAGTTTTGAGCGGTTGGCCTACTACAAGGCGCCGGGGTGGGTCCGGTTCATGGACGATATTCCGGTCACCGGTACGCAGAAAATTCAAAAGCACAGTCTGTTTGGCGAACAAGGGACAGAGACAGATGGCGCCTTTGATTTCCGATCCCTAAAGAAGCGGGGCTAACCCGTTTAACAGATGATCTTGAAGGAACCGGTCGTGCACAGAATGATGAAGTCACGGTCGGTTTCGATCAGATGCCAGCCGCGTTTGCGCACCGCAAGCTCCAAAGCAGCGCGTCCACATTCCGATTCAACATCCTGAATGCGGCGGCGCACGGCGCCAGCCTCTCCGGATTTGAAGGAAGAGAAAACCTTATCCAGCCAATTTTGGCCGGTGGTCGTATGTGACAAAGTGGCCTGCATGGTCCCACTGTGACGGTAAACTGGTGAATCTCGGGTTAATAGATCCGCTAAAGTTGCGTGTTTGGCGGAAGACCAGTTTGGATTTGGGTGAAAGACCGGCTCTTACCTATTGGTAAGCCGGAGGCGTCTTACCAATAGGTAAGGAGGCTTATTCTGCGTCCAGAAAGGCCTTGAGCTGGGTCGCAACTGCTTTTTTGCGCGCGGATTTCTGGGCGAAGGTATCCTCGGTGCGCAAAAAGGCAGAAAGAGCATCCTCGGAGATCAGAAGGTATTGCGCGCTGCCAATCACGCCATAAAGCCCCAGCAACAATTCCATATCGGTGGCCGCCTTTTTTGCGGGCACGGCGCGTGCTAAATCCAGCAAGGCTTTGAGATAGGGTTTCAATGGTGCAACGCCGGCATCTGTGGCGCTGTCCAGCAAGTTGCGCAGGATCAAGCGGGCGTCTGCTGTGTTGTAGGTCTCGCCGTTGAGAAGATCTTGAAAATGCAGGATAAGGCGCAGCTTTGGGGAGACGTCAGGCGTGTCGTTGAGTGACGCCAATAGGCGGTCTGTAAGCGCCTCCAGCACCGTGTTGTAGAGCCCGTCTTTGGTGCCAAAGTGATGCAGCAACGCCTGTTTGGTCACGCCTGCGGTTTTAGCCAGATTGGCCAGGCTAAGCCCGTGGTAACCGTGGTTGGCAAACCCTTCGGTGGCGAGGGTGATGTAGCGGTCGCGGGCGGGGGACGGCTGAGACATGATAGGGTCCTGCGTGGCTCGGTTTCTGAAGCTAATCTTACCGGATGGTAGGGGCTTGCCAATTGGTAAGCCTTGTTTACTGCGAAAGTGCTGACCAAACGGTAAATGGCAGCGCAAACCATGCAGGCAAAGAAAAAGGGCGGGGAAATCCCCGCCCTTGGTGTGTTTGAAATTTGTGAGGTTTAGGCGCGACGGCGGCGGCCACCACCGCGACGTCCGCGACCACCTTCACCCGCTGCGGCAGGTGGTTTGTTGAAGCGGATCCACTCAGCGCCGCCTTCGTCGTTATTGGTGAGGAAGTTGGCGGCGCGGATGGCCTCCATTTCCTTGCCAGCACGGGCTTTGGTGGAGCCCAGTCCAAACATCTGGCAGAAGGATTCGTCGTCCATGCCTTCTGGCAGGATGATGCCGGCGGCTTCAACTTCGGCCTTTTTCTCGGCCAGTTTCTTGGGGCCGACGGGCAGGGCGATTGGGTTCATGATCGCGCTGGTCATGCCGGTGGCCATCGCCATTGGCAGGAACGCGTTGTTGATGCCGTGACGGTTTGGCAGGCCAAAGGAGATGTTGGACGCGCCACAGGTGGTGTTCACACCCAGCTCATTGCGCAGGCGGTTGTTGAGTTCAAACACCTGCAAACCTGCGGTGCCCATGGCGCCGATCGGCATCACCAGCGGGTCGACTACGATGTCATGCGCTGGGATGCCGAAATCGGCAGCGCGTTCCACAATCTTTTTGGCAACGGCAAAGCGCACTTCTGGATCTTCGGAGATGCCAGTGTCATCATTGGAGATTGCCACAACAGGCACGTTGTATTTTTTGACCAGTGGCAGAACAATTTCCAGCCGCTCTTCTTCACCGGTTACGGAATTCAGCAGCGGGCGGCCTTTGGCCACTTCCAAACCTGCTTCCAGTGCGCCAGGCACAGAGCTGTCGATGCAGAGAGGACAGTCGGTGACTTCCTGCACTTTTTCCACGAGTTGGCGCATCAGGTCCGGCTCAACAAAGTTGTTGTCCGCATAGCGTGGGTCTTCGGCCATTTTGTTGGAGAAAACCGCACCGGAGTTGATGTCGAGCACGGTGGCGCCAGCCGCAACCTGCGCCAACGCGTCCGCCTGAACGCGGGAAAAGTCGCCCGCTTCCAGCTCTGCGTTCAGGATTTTGCGGCCCGTTGGGTTGATGCGTTCGCCGATGACGGTGAACGGCTGATCAAAACCCATGATCGCGGTTTTAGTTTGTGATTCAATAACGGTACGGGTCATATTTAATCCTGTTAGACTTTCGCAGGCTGCGCCGAGGCACCGCCGTTTTCAATGGCCCAATTGGCGTTTGTCTTGATGCCGCCAAGCGGGAAGAAGTGGACCGAGTCGATGTTGAACTCGGGGTTGGCCGCTTTGTGGTTGGCCAGATCGGTCAGCACCTCAGTTGGTTCATATGGCAGCAGCAGTTTGGACACATCCATAGCGCGTTTTTGCAGTACCTTAAGCGACGGTCCTACGCCACAGGCGATGGCAAATTTGATCAACGTTTGCAGCTTGGCAGGGCCGGCGATTCCGATGTGGATCGGAATGTCGACGCCTGCCGCTTTCACGCCGTTGGCCCATTCAATGATTGGCGCGGCTTCAAACGCGAATTGCGTTGCGATGGCCATTTTGGCGTCAGAGCGCTGGGAGAAGTTCTGCTTCCATTGCAGAGCTGCATCCACGTTGCTGGTGCCACCGGACGGATCGATGTCTTTGTTGCCTTCCGGATGCCCTGCGATGTGCAGGCGCTCAAAACCAGCTTTGTCAAACAGACCTGTGTCCAGAAGCTGCATTGAATCCGAGAAATCGCCGTGTGGCTCGGCCACGCCACCGGCCAACATCAGGCCTTGTTTGACGTCGGCTTCGCCCTGATACATGGCGATCCAGTTTTCCAGCGTGGCTTTGTCTTTGATGATGCGCGCCGGGAAATGGGGCATGACGTCATAGCCTTCGGCCGCAATGCGACGTGCGGTGTCGACCATGTCTTCAATGGGCGTGCCTTCGATATGGGCAATGTATACACGTGTGCCAGCAGGCAGGAGCGCGCGGAAGTCTTCCACTTTGGCCGCTGTGCGTGGCATGACCTCAATAGAATACCCCTTCAGAAAGGCTTCCATTTCTGGCGTGGTGGTTTTGACCTCCTCGGTCTTGCGCTTGAAATTCAACAAAGCCATTGCGGCCTCCCAAAAAGAGGGGCGTGTCATGCCCAGCCTTCATTGTTGATCAGCGCTTTGAGCCGCTCCTGATCAAACTCTGCCTCAAGCCGGGCCACCTCGCTCTCGACGATGGCACCAGGCTCGCCCTCAACAGGATAGGGATCGCCCTTGCGCCATTCCGCCAGGTAGGCGTCGGTATCCGACGCGCCCACCTTCATTGCCGCACGGTCGATGGCCTGTTCAAAGCGTTCAGCCAAAGGTTTTTTTGCGCCGCGGCGCCCTTTGCCCACAATCACTTGAGCAGGAATATCGCGCCAGTAGACAATGGTGACGTCAGGCATGGGTTTGATTCCTCCGGTATCGGTTCTTCATTCCTAGGACAGGGTTCTCGACCGATTTGGCTCAATTTCGACAATAGGACAGCGTAACGCGACCTTGGGGTTTGTTGTGGGGGCTTTGTAGCCAGAGGCAGCCCTGCTTGGCTATGGGGCGGGCTGTGAATTCTTTGCATGAAGAAGATGAGGGGCGGCGGGTGCCCATCACACGTGAATGTCGCCGAAACGGGATTGCGCGGGGCAGGGGGACGCACTACGTTGAGGGTAACACGAAATGGAGGGCGTAAAGATGGCGCCCAAGCGTCCCAAAGGTGCGGGCGCGTTCCCTAAACCGGTTGAGAGCCCCGCGCCGAAACCGTCCGATCCCAGCGCGCTTTATGCCGCGCTGGATCTGGGCACTAACAGTTGCCGCATGTTGATTGCCCAGCCAAAGGGCAGTCAGATCCATGTGGTGGACAGCTTTAGCAAGTCTGTCCAACTGGGCTCCGGGCTGGAAAGCACCGGGAGATTGTCGCGTGGCAGTATGCGGCGCACGATTCAGGCCATGCGCATCTGTCAGCAAAAGCTCAAGCGACACAAAGTCAAAAGCATGCGGCTTGTGGCAACAGAAGCCTGTCGGCGCGCAAAAAATGCGCGTGAATTTGTGCGGCAGGTGCGGCGCGAAACTGGCTTGCAGTTGGAAATCATCCAGCCGGAGGAAGAAGCCCGTTTGGCGGTGATCTCCTGCGCGCCTTTGGTGAGCACCAAGACCGAACAGCTTTTGGTGGTGGATATTGGCGGCGGCTCCACGGAGCTGGTTTGGATGGATCTGACATCGGTGCCACCTCTGGAACGGGCGCGGGCCATCATGCGGTTGCGCAGTGGCTTTCATTCGGCGGACAGTCCCTTTCCGGCGGCCAAAGTGGTGGATTGGATTTCCGTGCCATTGGGCGTTGCCACGCTGCGCGATCAATTCCGCGACGTGGAAGATGACTCAGCACGTTTTGCCCTGATGAGCTGGTTCTTTGAGGAAAATCTCAGTGAGTTTGCGCCCTATAAGGACGCGCCGCCGAGCGAAGGCTTCCAGATCATCGGCACCAGCGGTACCGTGACAACGGTGGCGGCCAGCCATCTAGGTTTACGGCGTTATGACCGGACCAAAGTGGATGGTCTGCGTATGACCAGCGAACAAATCGACAAAGTTATACGCGGGTATCTGGACCTTGGCCCAAAGGGACGCAGAGCGGACCCACGCATTGGGCAGGACCGGCAGGCCTTGATCATGAGCGGCTCTGCAATTTTGCAGGCGCTTTTACGCTGCTGGCCCACGGACAGGCTCTCTGTTGCAGACCGCGGCCTCCGCGAAGGCCTACTTTATGCGCAGATGAGCGCGGATGGCGTGCTTGAGGACGGCCCGTTTTGAACCGGTGGCCCTTGAGCACAGCGCAAAAATGACTATTAGGCTTTGTTTCAAAGCAATGTGGTGACGGAAATGGCCAAGAAACCTACCGGTAAAAATACTTCGGGACGTGGACAGCGGGATTTGACCATTAAGGTGAAGTCTGCGCGCGGGCGAAAACTGTCATCCACACGGTGGTTGCAGCGTCAACTCAATGACCCCTATGTGGCCCGCGCCAAGGCCGAAGGCTATCGCGGACGCGCGGCGTTCAAGATCATGGAGCTGGACGACAAATTCCGCTTTCTGGTTCCGGGGGCGAGGGTGGTAGACCTTGGCTGTGCGCCGGGCGGTTGGCTGCAAGTAGCGGTTCCTCGCATCAATGCTCTGGGTGAAAAGTCCGGCAAGAAAGTTGGCACCTTGTTGGGCATCGACTTGCAGGAAGTTGAAGCGGTCGCCGGCGCGGATATTCACCAGCTCGACTTCATGGACGAAGGTGCAGACGACAAGGTCAAGGAATGGCTGGGTGGCAAGGCCGATGTTGTGATGAGCGACATGGCGGCATCTAGCTCCGGTCACAAGCAGACCGACCACCTCAAAATCATGGCGTTGTGTGAAACTGCTGCCTATTTCGCCTTTGATGTGCTGGAAGAGGGCGGCACCTTTGTGGCGAAAGTTCTGGCTGGTGGCGCGGAAGGGGAGCTTCAGAAGCTGTTGAAGCAGAAGTTCACCAAGGTTGCCAATGTGAAACCACCGAGCAGTCGTTCCGACAGCTCGGAGAAGTTCGTTGTCGCGACTGGGTTTAGGGGCTGACCAATCGGTCAGCTCGCGCGTAGCAGAGAGTTTGACGCGGATTTCAGCATCCGATCAGCGTTGAACTCAAATTCTACTTCCAGTGAATCAGGGCGTTTGGCTTGAACCTTTGGTTTTGGCGCAACTTGCACCACGTTGGCCGGCTTTTTCTTTGCTGCGAGGTTCTGCTGACGGATCAGCTCCCATAGGCGGGCATGACGGGACGGCTCTGCGGCCGCAGCTTGAGGCGCGTGATACATTGGATGTCTCCTTAGGCAGCTGGTGTGGCCAAGAGTTTGCAGAAAAGGCCACAGACTAGCTATGCGCGCCGCCTGTGGTCAAAGTGGCGCGCAATTGTGGAGATTTTGGGGAATTGGAACCTTAGAGGCCGCGGGCGCGATCTTCAGCGGTGTCGTTGCCCGCGCCACGCCAGCGGTTGTGGGTCCACATCCATTGGCCGGGATGTTTGCGTACCTGCGCTTCCAGACTGTCGTTCAGCAGCTGGGTCATCTCCTGCGCGTTGGTGTGTGGAATAGGCGCTTCCGTTTCAATCACAAAGCTGCCGTCCGGCTGGCGGATGCCGTAGCAGGGCACAAGATCAACGCCGTACTTCAGCGCCAGTTCCGCGGCGGATTCGGCTGTGCGCGCAGGTTTGCCCATGAAGTCATAGATCGGGGCGCCATTGATGCGCTGGTCATGCACGATGCCGACAAACCCGCCGCCACGCAGGTGCTTCAGCATGCTGGACATGCCGCGACGCCCGCGCTCAAACATCGGTTCGCCAAAATCGGCCATGGCGGCCACGTAGTGTTCGTTGAAGTAGGGGTTGGACATACGCTTATAGAGCACACCAATCGGCATACCACGGGACAGGAAGGACCCGCGCACAGCCAGATAGTTACCGAAGTGTCCTGTAACCAAAAGCACGCCCTTGCCGTCTTTGTGGGCTTGCTCAATCACCGCGTTGCCAGGGCCGTTTACCGGCGCAGCGGCGGCGCGCTCCTGAAATTCCTGGCCGGAGTAGGTCTCCATCAACATCCGCCCCATCGAATGAGCCGCCTGATGCACAATCTCTTCGCGCTGTGACTTGGACAGCTCGGGCATCACCAGATCCAGGTTGGCACGGATGCGGCGCCGGTTGCCCGACAGCGGGGCTATCACATGATCCGCCAGCCAGCCAACGGTGTTCATGCGGGTTTCATAAGGCAGCGTGCGCATCATGGACAAAAAGCCCCGAATGATGGCGTCGCTCAGCTTGTAGCCAAAATCGTTCTTGGAAGTGCTCATCTGCTGCCTGCGTCCTGCATGTTCTACGTCATTGTGTCGCGCGTTACTTAAGTTTCCAAGACCTGCGGCGCAAGCGGGATGCGGCAAATTGCGATTGCACCACCGCGAGGTGCATCGTAACACCGAGGGAAAGCCCTGTCCGGCCACTATGCGGCTGTGGTGGGCGGTACTTAGCTGGAATGGCGTGCTTTTGCGGTGCGTCGAGAGGGGAACGACACATGATTCTTGGACACATCGGCGCGCGCAGAGGCTCTAAAGGCGTGCCAGGCAAGAATTTTCGCGAGATCCAAGGCAAGCCACTGATTGATTGGTCTTTGGATATGTTGTTTGCACATCCGCAAGTAGACGCCGTGGTGGTCTCGACGGACGATGACGAGGTCTACGCGCACGCCATTGCGAAGGGCGCTTTGGAGATTGGGTTGCGTCCCGCGGAACTGGCGACCGACACTGCGCCGAAGTGGGGCGTATGGCAGCATGCGCTGGCGGCCAGCGAGCAGGCGTTAGGCCAACAGGTGTCTGCGTTTTTGGATCTGGATTGCACAAACCCATTGCGGGTTCCGGAGGACATCACCGGGGCGCTGTCTCTATATGAAACCGAGCGACCCGACATGGTGATGAGCGTGTGTGAGGCACGTAAAAACCCATATTTCAATCTGGTCGAGCCAGATGACAGTGGGGCGCTTCAGGTGTGCAAAAAGCTGCCAGGTGGCGTTTGGGCTCGTCAGTCAGCGCCCAAAGTCTATGAGCACGTCGGCTGTGTTTATGTGGTGGCACCGGAATATTTGCGGACAGCCAAGACCATTTACGAAGGGCGGGTTTTGCCGTTTGAAATCCCTTCCATTCGCGGTTTTGACATCGACGAGCCGCATGATTTTGGGTTGGTGCAGTATCTGCTTGGCGAGTTGAACGCGGGCCGCCTTTAGGTTTGAGATTTCGCCGCTGCGAGCGCGCGTGGCAGCGCGTGCAGCAGTTTCTGCGTGCCACCCGCATGGGCCTCAAAGAAGGCGTCGATTGCGGCCTCAGATGGTGTAAAGCCGCCGGAAAGCGCTTCTGCCAAAGCGTTTGCATCAGCTTTTGCACAGGCCACACCGGCGGCCTTTGCCTCTTCAAACGGGTATTCGATGGTCCAGGTTTCAGGTCCGGTGATCACCGGCTTTTTGAGTGCCAACGGCTCGATGATGTTGTGCGCACCTGCTGGCACAAAACCGCCGCCGACCACAGATTTGTCGGCCATGGAAAGATAGAAATACATCTCCCCCAGACTGTCGCCAAAGAAGATGTCGGGCTGCGCTTGCGGCGCCGGAGTGTCCGAGATGGTTTCGGCGGAAATTGCTTCTGGCAAAGCAGATGAGCGACGCAGAACATCAAAGCCTTCAGCGACCAGCATGTTGTGAATTTCGTCAAACCGCTCGGGGCGACGGGGCACATAGACAAACAACGGCTTAGGGCCGGAAGTTGCCAGCATCCTTTTCATCGTAGCGATGTAAAGCGCGTCTTCGCCTTCCACGGTGGATCCAAAGGTCACAACCGGGCGCTTAGCAGCCCCAATCCATTCACGCGCTATTGGACCGGCCGCCGTCAAGTGCGGCGGAATGGGTTGGTCAAAGCGCAGCTCGCCGGTGACGTGGATATTGGGCACGTTGACGGCGGCAAAGCGCTCCGCTTGCAAGTCGGACTTCACAAAGGCCCCGGCAAACTGGGCCATAACGGCGGGCCGCAATCCAAGTGACTTTTGGTCTTTGACGATGGATTTGGAGGGATATTGCGCATTGCACATGAAGAGCGGCACGCCCGCGCGTTTGGACGCCATCACCATGCGCGGCCAGATTTCAATCTCCATGACGAGACCAAACTTAGGCCTGAAGGTTTTGAAAAACCCAGCAAACGCCCAGGAAGTTTCAAAAGGCACCCAGACGGTCTGCAACTGGCCATTGGCAATGGCGTCCGCAAACACGGCCTGCGTCTCCCGCCGGCCAGCCGGGGTGAACTGTGTCACGACAACCTTCTCGCCTTGATCCAAAAACGCTTGGATCAGCGGCACCGCGCTGCGCAACTCGCCGAGCGACACCGCATGTACCCAAACAGGGCCACGCATTGGCGTTTTGTAGCGGCCAAACCGTTCTCTCAGATGTTGGCTGTAAAGTGCATCTTTGCGACCACGGCGAAGCAAGTAGACAAGCACCAGCGGCAAGAAGAGATGCCACAGGAGTGACCAAAACCCGAGAAAGGCACGTAGTTTCAGGGGCATGGGGTTCGTTCCTAATTTGCAAGGCGCTGAGGCGCAGGATCAGCGTATTGATACGGATCTAGGTGAGGTCATGGAAGGCTTTCTGCAAGCCTTGGGTCCAGAAGCGCGCATCCTGCAGGGTTTCCACAAAACGCTCAGCGGCGCGGCCTTCGCCAAAGCCGGTGTGCGGCGCGTGGCGGTGGCCCCATTCGTTGGACAGGAATGCATCAATAGTAGTTCGGTCACTGGCGGCACAGCTGAAGACAGAGCCGGATTGCGCGCGGTTGGTCTGGCGGGTGCCGATGTCCAGCGAAGGCAAACCAAGAAACGGCGCTTCGCGTACACCAGCGGAAGAGTTGCCCACCATACAGGCCGCGTTTTTCATCAGCTCTGAAAAGTGGTTGAACCGCATCGACGGGAACTGGCGAAAGCGATCCGCAGGCAATCTGTCGAGCACCGCAAAAATATCCTCTGATCCGGGGTCGTTGTTTGGTGCGATCACAATGAAGTTGCGCCCGGAGGCTTCCAGCGCATCAAACAGATCCTGCGCCTGCGCGCCCATGGTGGCCTGTTCTGAGGTCACAGGGTGAAAAGTCACCAGGCCAAAATCTTCAAAGGCGATGTCGTAGTGGTTTTTGACCTCATCCAAAGTCACACCAGATGCGCCGGCGTGAAAATCCAACTCCGGAGAGCCAATCACATGGATCGCACCTTCCGGTTCGCCCATAGCCATTGCGCGGCGTTTGGCGTCGTCTGAACTGACAAAATGGTGGCTGGCCAGTTTGGTGTTACAGTGGCGATAGATTTCATCAATGGTGCCAGAGACTTCGCCACCTTCGATGTGAGCGCAGGGGATGTAGTTGGTTGCGGCCACCAATGCGCCGGCAAGGGCTTCGATCCGGTCCCCATGCACAACAACAAGATCGGGGCGCGTCTCTGTCACATAGTCTGAGAAGCCTGTCACGGTCTTGGCGAGAACGATGTCCTGCGGATCGCCGGGGCGTTGGTTGAGAAACTCGTGCTTGGTGACGCCCGGCATACGATGCACTTCGATCTTGGTGCGCCCATAGCGCTCCAGCATGTGCATGCCAGTGATGAAAAAAGTAACATCAAAACCAGCATCGCGCGCGGCAACTGCCAAAGGTTCAAGCTTGCCGAAATCGGCGCGGGTGCCGGTGAGAAAGAGGATCGAATGAGTCATAAGCCTTGATCCCCGATTTCGCCAATCAGGGCAACCGCTACCTGCGGTGACAGGATTTGCTGCTTTTGTTTTTGCGGGGAGTCGCTTAAGTCGAAATGGCTATATGCGCAGATGCGGGAAATGTTCATGTCCAACAAACGAATAGTTCTGATGAACCACACCAATATGCAGGGTCACCATTTTGGCTGTGCGCGGGTGATGCGCTTGTTGGAGGATGGGCTGACGTCGCGTGGCGCGGTGATCACGGCCAATCTGGATGGCAAACAGAACTGGATGAAGAGCCCGGAGGCACTGGCTGCCTTGGAGGCTTGTGACGCCATCGTCGTGAACGGCGAGGGCACGCTACACCACGGGCGCAAAAAGGCGAGTTGGCTGATGGAGATTGCGCGCCATCCGGTGACCAAGGACAAGGAACTTGCTTTGGTCAATGCGCTGTTTCAGGACAATCCGGACAGCTGGATCCCGCTGGTTCAGGGGTTCAAACACCTCTATGCGCGCGACGCTCGTAGTGCCAAAGAGCTGTCGCGGATGGCTGGGCGGGACGTGCATAGCTTCGGCGATCTGTCTACCAGCGCGGGGGCATTGCCTGAGCTCGGCAATCGGGACGGCATTGTGATCGGCGACTCAGTGAAAAACGAGCTGACCCGCGCTCTGTATGATTTCGCCGACGAACTGGCGAAATCCGAGCCGGCGCGCATTCTGCCGCTGACCATTTCTCTGCGCGAAGAGAACCCGTACAGGCATCCGTTGCATCGTGCGATCAAGCGGTTTGACTATGCGCGTCGCCAGAAGAAACAAGAAGCGACCTATCCCCTGTTGCGCTACCTTGATAGTGAAGAGGCCTATGTCGATGTCCTGCGCCGCAGTCGCCTGTCCGTGACCGGGCGGTTTCACGGCGTTTGTCTGAACCTTGTGACTGGCACACCGTTTGCTTGCTTGTCATCAAACTCCTGGAAAATTGAGGCGTTGTTTGAGGATGCTGGCGTGGATCGGCGGCGGATGTTGACCGCCAAGGATCTGACGCCTGAGGTGATCCAACAGCAGGATTGGTCCTACTCCGAGCAGGAGAAAGCCAATATCGCCGCCTTTTTGGAGCGCAGCGTGGCTGGGGCAAATGCCATGTATGATGCCATTGTCGGCTAAGGTTTCAGGCGATACATCACCGCGTTGATCGCAAAGTAAGGCCACAAGGTCGTTGCACCAGGTTGTGACAATGTCTGTCGTGCCTCGTGCCAAAGCCCGGCCTTGGCCTGCATTTTGAGCAGACGTTTCTGGATATGACGCCGCGCCTCTGGGTGCTTGTCGAGCCAGGAGGCATTGCGGTCCAGAATTTTTCGGAAATACCCTGCGCGGTCTGCGGCGCGGGCGCGTAGGGTGATGTGGCCCAGATTGGCTGCGTTGTCATGGGCTCGCACATGCACACCTGCTGATGTTGCCTTGCAGCCAGTTGCGCCAGAGGCCAGAAGCCTAATGGTGAAATCCGTGTCTTCGTTGACAAGCAGATCTTCGGCAATGCCGCCCACCTTTTCAAACAAAGCGCGGTCCACCCAGAACCCGCAGCCAAGACCGGCGACCTGTTTGCGGAATGGAAGCGCTGTTAGGGCAATCGTGTCGGCGACAAAGCTGGTCGGGAGGGTCGTCTCGCCGGAGAATGAATGAATGTCGCTGTAGCCATACTGGACAGATGGATTGGAGCTCCGCAAGTTTCCAACCCATTCTGCGTAGCCTGGCACCATTTGGTCGTCATCATCCAGAAATAGCACGGTATCCGCTGAGGTTTGCGACACCCCGAAATTGCGCGCCGCTGCCGGGCCGTGCGGCCCCGGATTAACCAGCACGCGAAGCCGATTGTCTGAGATTGACGACAAACATTCCGCCGCCGGTGGCGCACTGGCGTCGTCCACTACCAGAACTTCGCCGCTGTCCGCTGGTAAGGCACCCAGAGCCGAGCGCACAGCTACTGGCAACAGGTCCGGTCGGTCCTTGCTTGGAATGATGATGCAGGGCGCGCTCAATCTTCGCCGCCCTCAAGATCACTCCACTTCAACTGCGTGTTGCGCGTCACAGCCCGCGTAAGAGTTTTGCCCACCACTTTGTCAAAGTCGTAGCCGGGGATTTCGCCGGATCCAGGACGGCGCGCCCAGATGTCTTCTTCCCCAATCACATGGCCGGCTGGGAGGTCCTTGTCTGCCACCACAGAAGCGCGGGCAAAGGCATACACAGACTCTTCGGCTTCGGTACGCTGTTTCGGATTGTTGGCCGCAATCCAGATTTCACGGGAGCGCTCGATGATGTGGCGCAGCTCGGACGGATCCATGGAGTTGATGATGTCTGGCCCCTGACGGTACCGTGTGTCGGTGTAGTGCCGTTCCAGAATGCAGGCGCCCAGCGCCACAGACGCCAAAGCCATTTCAGGCCCAATCGAGTGGTCTGAGAAGCCGACAACCGCGTGTGGAAAGGCTTCTTTCAGGTCGGTCACGCCACGCAGGGAAACGATCTCTGGCGGCGATGGGTAGAGGTTGGTGCATTCCAAAAGCGCGTATTCAATACCGGCTTCTTCGAGGATCGCCACAGAGCGGCGCATTGTGTCGATGGTCTGCATGCCGGTGGACAGGATCACCGGTTTTCCAAAAGACGCGATGTGGCGGATCAGGGGCAGGTTGTCTGCCTCGCCGGAACCAATTTTGAACGCGGGCACGCCTGCGTCAGCCAGGAAATCCGCTGCGCGGCGGGAAAAAGGCGTGGAGATGAAGATCATTCCGAGCTCTTCGGTATAGCGCATCAACTCCAGCTCTTCCTCCGCAGACAGCGCACATTGCTCCATGACTTCCCAGATCGAGACATCCGCGTTGGGTGGGAAAATCTCCTTGGCTTCGTCGGTCATCTCGTCATCAACAAAATGGGTCTGGTGTTTGACCATTTCACAGCCGGAGAGAGCCGCAAGGCGCACCATCTCTTTGGCAACAGAAAGATCTCCACCGTGGTTGATGCCGATCTCGGCGATCACAAGGGGAGGGTGGTTGGGGCCAATTTCGCGGTTGCCGATGCGCATGACTCATCCTTTTTGTCGGTCGCCTGTGTGACACGACAGCTATCTGTTCCGCTTCTGGCTGTAAAGTTGCGCAGGCGGCGAAGCGCCACGCGTTTAAGCGGCCGTTTTCACCAGATTGCAGCCCGCTGACTTGGCGGCATACAGCGCATCATCCGCCTCCTGCATGGCCGCCTGAGAATCGTTGCCGTTGCCAATATGGCCAATGCCGATGCTGACTGTCACCGGAATCTTGCTGACCGAAGTACGGATCGGGGTGCGCGAGACCGTGGCCCGCATCCGCTCGGCAATATGCGCGGCGTCTTTAGGGGAGGTATTGGGCAGAAGTACAATGAACTCTTCACAGCCAAACCGCGCTACCAGATCATCACGACGGGTGTTGTTGATCAAGCGGTGCGCGGTCTCCCGGAGAACGATGTCTCCCACAAAATGCCCATGGGTGTCGTTGATCGCGCGAAACTGGTCAATATCAATCAGTAGAAGAATGGATGAGGTGTCTGGTGCAAGGGATTGCAGCTTATCAAAAAAATACTGTCGTGTGACGGTTGACGTCAGAGAGTCGTGGTCCACTGCATGCTGCAGTTTCTGTGACATTCGATGCAGGCGCATCATCATGCGTCCACCCAACAAAGCCAGCAAGGGTGTGACAACCGCGGGCACTGCTGCTGCTAGAGCCAAACTGCGCGAGCGTGACGTGACATCAAACACGAAAACCGCCAGCGTAACGCACAAAAGTACCGCCAAAACAGTCCACCCGAAGGCAAAAAGGGCAAGATGGGCTCGGGTGCGGATCATCGCGGTCTCACGGCAAAAAGGGAGGTCCCTTTAGGCTTAGCGGTTCCGCGCTAATTTTCCTTTAAGCGGAGGGCGCATTTGAGAGTCCCAGAACGAGGTCTGCGCGCAGACCCCCAAGACGTTCACTTTCGCCCAAACGCAGGATGCCGCCATGCGCGCGCGCCACGTCTGCCGAGATCGACAAGCCCAATCCTACGCCCATGCCTTTGTTCTGGTTGCGCCCTGGTTCCAGCCGCGCAAAAGGTTTGAGAGCCTCCTCACGCTGTTCCGGAGAAATGCCGGGCCCGTCGTCTTCAATGCGCACGCGTAGATAGCGGTCGGTGATCTGCACCGAGACTTCCGCGTGATTGGCATAGCGCACCGCGTTGCCAATCAGGTTCTCAATCGCACGACGGACGGTCACAGGGCGCAGCGACACCATGCCGTGGCCTTCAATCTCATGCACAGTCACATCATCGCCCGCGCGGGCAAAATCCTGCACCACATTTTGCACAAACCCAACGGCATCCACCTCTTCGCTGTCGTCTTCATAAGCGCCCCGCGCGAAGCTGAGAAAGGCATCCAACATGCGCTGCATCTCCTCGATGTCGCGTTCCAGCGGCTCCCGGTCCTCGTCTTCAAGAAGGGACACGCCAAGCTTGAACCGAGTCAGTGGCGTGCGCAGGTCATGGCTGACCCCCGACAACAAAAGGGTGCGCTGTTCGATCTGCCGCTCGATTCTGGCGCGCATGTCGAGAAAGGCACTGCCAGCAGCACGCACTTCGACTGCGCCACCCGGCGAGTAGGGCACGCTTTGCCCTCGTCCGAAGGCCTCTGACGCTGCGGCGAGTCGTTTTATGGGACGCAGTTGATTGCGCAGATATAGATAGGCCACAAAAGTCAGAAGCGCGCCAAAGAACACCATGTTTACAAACAGCTGGTGGGAGTTGGCTGCGGAAACCCGACGGCGGTCAAAATGCACCCGCAAATTGCCATCGGCATGCTGCATAAAGAGATAGACTTGGCCTTTCTCTGCAAGCTCCACGGCGGTCACGCCGGGCAAGTACCTGCGAAATTCACGTGAGATGATGAAGGCCGAAAAATCATACCAGACCCGCGTGTCTTTGGTTGGCAACTGCTCAACAAATTCCACGCGCATATCCAATGTGTCCAACACGATAGGTAGGGCGTCCGGCGCCTCGTCTTGATGCTCCAACCCTTCGAGCACCAGCAGTACTTCGCGGGTCACCGCACGTGTCATCTGTTCGGTCACACCCTCAAAATGTCGGGTGATCAGGCCAAAGGACACCACAAGCTGCAACAGGACCACCGGCAAAATCAGGATCAGCGCGGCCCGGCCATAGAGGCTGCGTGGCATATAGCGTTTGAGCCACTGAAAAAACATGCGTACACCTTGCCGAAAGACCACTGTCAGAGAGGAAGACCATGGACGCGCAGATGATGGCTTTCAACCCCGAACCAGGGGTTGCGGTGGCTCTGGAGCCTAAGGTGCGGCGAATCCTTGCGCCCAACCCGTCCCCCATGACCTTTCGGGGCACAAACACTTATCTGGTGGGCACACGCGAGCTGGCCGTGATTGATCCTGGGCCGGAGAGTGATGCGCATTTGCAGGCCATTCTGGACGCGTTGGAACCCGGCCAGTCCATCACGCACATCTGCGTCACACATGCGCATCTGGACCATTCCCCTTTGGCTGCCGCTCTCTCTGCGCAAACCGGTGCGCCGATTCTGGCTTTTGGTGGCCCCGAAGCCGGGCGCAGCGCGGTCATGCAAAGACTGGCCGAGTCGGGCCTTGCCGGTGGCGGGGAGGGCGTGGATGCCAGCTTTGCCCCGGACGTGGTTGTGGCCGAAGGGGAGGTGATCGAAGGGCCAGATTGGGCACTCGAAGTGATTCACACCCCTGGTCATTTTGGCAATCACATCGCTTTTGGCTTTGAAGACATGTGTTTTGTTGGAGATCACGTGATGGGCTGGGCCAGTTCGCTGGTCTCCCCGCCGGACGGTGATCTGACCGACTTCATGGCCTCATGCCAAAAGTTGCGGGCGCGGCCCTGGCGGGTGTTCCATGCGGGCCATGGAGCGCCCATTGAGACCCCGGCTGAGCGGCTGGATTGGCTGATGGCACACCGCATGTCTCGCGAGGCCGAGATTCTATCTGCGCTGAAACAAGGCCCGGCGACGGCCGAAGCTCTTGCGGCCTTAATTTACAAGGATACGCCAGCGGCCTTGCTGCCAGCGGCTACACGGAACGTCTTTGCACACCTCGTTGATTTGCAAGGAAAAAGCCAAGTTTCGCCAGCGGGAGAGCTTTGCGCAGAGGCGGTTTTTGAACTTCTGTAAAATTTTTTCGTCGAAATTCAAAAAACTTCGAAAAAGCCTCTGGACGTCCCCGAAAACCATAGTTATACCCCGCCACATCTTCAGAGACACACTCTGACAGACACAAAATGTTCCGGCGTAGCTCAGCGGTAGAGCAGTTGACTGTTAATCAATTGGTCGTAGGTTCGATCCCTACCGCCGGAGCCATAAAAAGCCTCTAGCCTCAACGGGTTGGAGGCTTTTTTGCTTTTCATGGATTGCGGTTGATGGCGCTGGGTAACGGAAGGACGTCGGTGACATCCTTGTTGGAACGGTGCGCATCCGGGCAGGAGCGTTGATCTGGAAAACGCGCCCTTGGGGTGTTCGGATTTGGGGCGACTGTCAGGGTTTTAAGCTGATCTGTAGTTGCGCGAGATCAAGACCGTCACAGCGTTGTTCAGCTTTGTCCAGATAGGCCAGGAGGTCGTCCTGTCTCGGTTGCCCAAAGGCCAGACGATACAGCGCAACGGAGCGCTTAAGCCAGGGCAGCAACGATGTTTCTTTGCTGTAAGGCAGAGCAAGAGAGAACCGCTCAATGCTATGATCGCCTTCATATAGCCAATAGGGCTCCAGATCGCCGCGTGTCTTTGGCGATTGTTTGGCGTGGTCAAAGAGGACCTGCCAAGGGTCTCGGCCGGTGTCACCTTCGGTCAAACGGTCGCCAAATTCGGCGGCAATGTTAAGGCGCACAGCGTGGTTTTTGTAGCGGTGCACCCGGCCTTCGCGCTGTTCCAGATCAACCGGATTGGCAGGCAGGTTCCAATGGACAAGCCGATGACACCAGGGGTGGAAATCCAAGCCTTCCTGTCCCACCGATGTGGTCGCCAGCACGAAGGGGCGAAACGGCGAGTTAAAGGCGTTTCGGACTGTGTCGGTACGTTGCACCGAGTTGTCTTCTGCAGCTTGTTGCAAGAGCCGGGTCGCAAACCGCCCGCGCATGTTGAACGAGTCATGTGTGATGTGTTCACCGTCTGAATCATACGCTTTAACATCAATCCGGGCAGGCTTGAGCGCGATTGCTTCGGCGATTGCATCTGCCAGTCGGGCGACGGCGCGCTCTTGATGCTGTGCCGCCGTTTGGTTTTGGGGTTTTGATGACAGCCCTTCGGATTCCAGCAACAAATGCACGTGTTCGTCCAGAACAGCTTGCAGGTCGTTGGCGATGCAGTAGTGCAGGACGGCCTGCCAATATTTTTCTTCGGATTGTTCTTTCAGCAAAGCCTGGCTTTCGGGCTGATTGAACAGCCCGCGCAACGCCATAGCGATTTTGGTGGCCGCAGACAAAAGAGTCGGGTTGTCCGGGTCCAAATCCGGCGCCACGCGCATCAGTGCCCTTAGGGCACAGTTCGCCGGGCTTCCGAGCGCAAGATCAGTCAAATGGTTCAACATCTGTTCTGCATCCGGGTGTCCGGTCAAATGGCCTGGGTGTGCCGCATCAGAGAGCGCGGTCAGGTGCTCGTTCCAGCCGCTTTGTCCGGTCTCCAGCACAAGTTCGTCCAGATCAGGTCTGCGTTTGAGCCATTTGCGGAACGACTTGCCAGACGAATCCAGCGACGCAGGGCTTGCCCACTCCCAGTTTGTTGCGGTGGTCGTGGTCTCCGATGGTGTTTGTCCAAGAGCGCCATGAATGGTTTCAACCACCGGCCCCAGCGCGGCTTTTGCATGCACGCGCAAGGCCGCGGCGTCGGGAAAAGGGCCGTGGCGTTGCGCGATGGTCAGAGGATCCACCGCAGATATAAGGGCCGGGGAGGGGATCACCAGCGGTAAGGAGCGAAGCCCTGTCATCCTTCCCTTGTCCTTGTCTATTCGGAAAGTGAGCAAGGGGCCGCGTTTTTCGAACGCCTCCGAATACCTATGCTGAAAGCTGGACATGCCCATCTCGCGCTCGCTCTCATAAGACAAAAGAGCAGAGATGGCGTCCGGCACCATGGCCCACTGGGAAAACACCAGAAGTTTGCTCGCCGCCACTGGTGCACCAAAATACGGAAGGCTCGGCGGCATCCACAAACGGCGGCCCATCCCATTCTCGAAAGCGAGATCCTTCAAGGCCCTCATACGCCCATTGTTTAGCGGCAGGGGGGCATAGCTTTCGACGATGTTCCTGTCGATCTGGGCAGGTTTGGCCGCTGTAATCGCTTTTCTAAGGTCTTTGGAAGGCGCGCTTTTTTGGTCTTCGAGGAGCTGACCCAACTTATAGTCACGCAAGAAACTGAGCGGGTAGGGCGCTGATTTCCAGTATTCCACAATGCTTGGCGCCCCTGCGGCGGCCGCCACATCCGCCACAAGTTTGGCTTGCAACAGATCTTCCGGCTCTAATGTGAGATCGATTGGGACATCGCTCATCATGGCGTCTTGTTGCTGGGTGTCGGCGACCCTTTCGGTGCGGGCAATCACCTGGCGCAGCGTGGTTTCTATCCCGGATTTGATGTCCTTGGCGCTGTCGAAGGAATGCGGCAACCGCTGCATGGCAATTCGGAAACGGTGCATCTCGCGCTCCAGCTCCTGGCGCACCTCGGGACCGCGCTCGCCAAACAGAAAGCTGATGACATCGAGAAACTCGCGGTAGTGGTCTCCCGCTTCGGCGTCGTCATCTCGCAGTGACAACATGCGGTAGGGCGTTGCGGACAGCAGAAGCACCTTGGCCTGATTGCCATCGGGATCCTTGGCGTCAAAGAGGCGTCGGGCAAGCTCTGCGGCTTCGTCGTCTCCGTGAAGCAAAGTGGTAAAACGTTGAAATTCGTCCAGAACAATCAAATCCGGCTCCAGCGCCTCCGCGCTTTCGCGGGCCAGAATCGCGCGCAGCTCCTTTACGCATCCGTTAACTGCCCGGCGCAGCTCATAGTCGCTGTTGCCTTCAAGTTCGAACTGATCCGTCAGATCCCGGACCCGCTGAAGCAGGGCAGGATCATTGGTGAGCGCGGTATGGAAGCGGGTTTCGATCCCCTGCTCAAAAGGGAGTGAATCAATGTGTTGACACGTCCAGGCCCAGCCGTTGGTTCCGGCCGGATGCATCATCATTTCTCCAAATACTTCCGCGCGATGCGCGTCCAGGTGGGCGCGAAGCAGACGTGTCAGAATGGCCCGCTCCTCCTTGCGCCCGCCGCCACTCTTCAGATCCAGCGATGTGCCTGGGGTCAGACTAAAGAAGTTGACGCCTTTCTCCTTGATCCGCTTGGTGCCATCGGTATCCGGCGCCAACTGGGTGATCAAAAGTGTGAGACGCGTGGCGAGACCGGTGTCGGCGGTATTGGCATCGGTCACATCCAGCCTGGCAACATTCTGTTTGGCAATGGCACCGTTTGAGCAAATGTAGACGACATCAATGCGCGGCACATCTTTCTGGAGGGCCTCAATTGTGCGGGCAATGACGCCGCGCGCCACCATGGTTTTGCCGAGGCCAACCTCATCAGCCACTAGAAAATGTCGCACCGGGTCCGGATCGCTCAGAAGGCGTCGAGAGACGTAGTCGACCGTGCGGCGTTGAAAACGCTTCAAAGGCTGAAGAGCTGTTTCTGCGTTGAAGGGGGAGCCGGTCTGGGAACTCATGTCGTTTCGCTTTCCATTACTTGCCGGAAGGAGGCCCAAAGCATTTGAAATTCGGCTGGAATAACATCACTCTCTCCGGTGTCCGGGTCTACGAGGCGCGCCATGAGGCGCTCGATTTCGTGTAGCTGCTGCTTGTCACCGGATAAGGCGCGCACAAGGTCTTCCAGGAGGGGGCGGTCTTGTGCGGTGTTAAATGCCCCTTCACCAGCTCCGCCAGACCCCGCAGCCATAAGCGCTTTGCCCGCATCTGAGACATCGCCAAGCAGAAGTCGGATGTAATTCAGGAACGCCGACTTGTTCTGAATGACCGATTTGAGAATTTGGGCGGTTCGGTTTTCCGGCAGGTCGCGCAGATCGGTGCCCAATGTGAACTCCTGGAGGATGCCGCTGGCTTTGTCTTCCAGGCGCACCCCAATCCACCGTGTCACATCGACCAGGGCCAGTTCACACAGAGGCAGATCAGTCTGGTCAAGCGCATCGATCGTCCTACTGTGATCCGCTCCGATAACCAGTGGCCATACCGATAGGCCAATGGTCTCAGGTACGTGCAGCGGTGTCTGGCTGGACAGCAAAAGGGCAATCCGGTCACCCGGCATTTCAGAACAGCGCAAAGTCAGGCCAGCTTGCGCCAGCATTTTGCGGAGCCTGTCCAATTTCCTCTCAATCGTCGCGTCGGTGCCAGTTGTCTCGGAGGTGTATGGCGTGAAATCTTGCAGGTAACGTCCTAGACGCTCAGGGGAAAATTGATCTTGGACTCGCCCAATATGTCGGCGCAGGCCGGTGAGCGTGGCAAACACCTCGACGTTGGCTGCGCCCGTGCCGTCTCCTTTTGACGGTAGGAGCGCAGCGCGGGTGGCGTTGCCGGACCCGATGGTCACCTCGGTGTGCCATCGCCGGTCATAGCAATGTTCCGTGAAAAAGGCTTTGGCATGCAAGCCGCGCGCCGGAACACTGTTTCGCGAATGGGCGGTGTTGCTGTCCGGCGTGGTCTCCTCTCCATCCTCCGTTTCGGCCATGTCATCCAACACCAGGACATGCCCAAACTTGGCCAGTGTCTCCGGTGTCAGTGCACTCAATTCGTCCTGTCGCCCCCAAAGGTAACATTGGTCCTCAAGAGCCTCGCTGGTCAGCTCTTGCAACGCTTCATCGGTCACAAAAGGCGAGATAATCCCGACCGAGCGCCCCATTTTCGGAGCCCAAGCCTCATCGGTGATGCCGTTCACGGCAAAGCAAATGTCGAGGATTTGTTCCGGATGCTGCCAGCTGGTTTTGTTCAAAGACTGCGTAAGTGATTGGGCAATGGCGCGGTTGGCGGCAGAAGCCCCCCGTCCCGTAGCGAGGCTTGGAAGGGCCGCGACCAAATCCATGATAGGTTTGTTGGCTTTGTTCCGCTTTGCGGTTTCTTCCCCGTCCAAGACCAGCGACAGGTCCCAGGATTGATCGGCGGTGAGGTTGCGCGACAACAGTGCCAACCGCATGAACGTTGGCCCAGTGTCAATTGGAGCAAACCGTAACACCCAAAGTTTGGGGTGAAAGGCGCCGCCGCGTGGCGCCAACACTTCAGTAACGGTATTTTCCAGCAGGGCAGTCAGTCGGTTGCCTTGCTTGGGCATGGCCTTGATGCGGCCAGCCTCACAAAATATCGCAATTCTGCTGGACAAGCGCTCCAATCCTTCCAGCAAGGCCAAGGGGCTGTCCAGTGTGTCCTGCCGATTTTCCGCCGCGTGAAACGCCATCGTCGCGGGGACAACCAGAGCTGTCTCAAAATCCAGTGTGTAGGTCGTGGCCAGAGCCTGATCGAGCACATAGCCTGCAGGTGGTCGCAGGATCTCGCCATAGAGTGTCCTGTTGTCAGGTGCCAGCATGGTCTGTTCCGTCATTGCAAAGATCATCCAGGTGGTTGGAGACCACAGGCGTCCAACGATAGGTCAACGGCGCCGTTCCAGAGGCACCGCCCCAGCGCGCCAGGGCAGCATCATTTTGCAGTCTGGCTTTGGCCCCTTTGAGGTGCCGTTCCCGCCGTGCGATGATGCGGCGGGCATCGTCGCTTTGTGTGAGATTTGCTTGTGTTGCCACCACAACGTCCAGCCAGCCCTGCACAAACCGCCGGGTTGGGTCTTTAATGCGGTGGTTGCTTTGTGAAGCGACCGTCCACAAGTCCTCAAGGCGCCATTGGGCGAGCCTGGACATATCCGTGGCTGATCGCCATTGGTCCAGCTGGTCCGCGTATTCTTCCAGTCTCTGTGTCCACTCTTGGTGCTTGTCCGCAGCCATTGCCGCCCGCTTTTCGCAGAGCATCAGATTGTAGAGCAGCGCCGCGGCGTTCATCAGGATTGAAAACAACTCGGCATGTGTCACCAAAAAGCGGATGTCTTCCGGCCAGTTTTCCTTGTCAGGATGCCCCCATGGCGTTGGAGACTTTTGGAACGCCTCCTGTTGGGCCAGAAGGGTCAAAAGGCTGTGCGGCGCTTCTTGGGCGAGGCGATCCCGCAGAAAGCTGATCTCCTGCGGACTCAGGTCAAATGTGACCGCATTTTCTGCGCTGTGCTTCAGAAGAAAGTCCTCCGGCGCGGACGGAAGCCCAGGTGCCCAGAGGTTTGTTTCACCGGCATACACCGCTTCCAGACAGGCGTTTCGACTGCCCTGGAAGCGTCGAATGCCCAGAGTGCGAAGGCCCGCCCAGTACACGTCGCTTGGCAGGCGTTTCAGCGTTTCGCGTGCGTCGCGGCCGATCACACCATTGGTTTCCTGTCCGCGCGTTAAAGCGTCAATTAAGCTGATTTCCAGGGCTCGGGCGCGCTCGCGCCGCTGATGAGGTGATCCCTTAGTGCGACCGGCCATCTGATAGATCCAGGGCACAAAAAACATATATCTCAAGCGGGTTTGGATGGTGCTTGTGCCTGGGAACAGCAGGTCCGAGAGCGCGTCCCGCACCGAGCCAAGGCCCAGTTCGTCCCGGCTGTCTTCCTGTCCAAACAGGTCCATGATCCGGCGCGTGCGGTCACGATCCGCTTGGTCAAAATCAATCCAAGCGAGGAAAGACATCACACGGTCTCCTTCTGTGTCGCGGGGCAAAAGGACACCGTGCCTTCGCTCATCCAATTGATGGCAAGTCTAGATACCGGTTTGTCTGGAAACGCACCTTCAACCAGGGCCTGGTAGGCTTTCAATTGGGGCAGGTAGGTTTCGAAACGCGAGTTTGGGTCCGGACAGGCCCCAGACTTATGATCCAGAATCAAGAGACCATCGGTGCCTTCGGCCAGACAATCCACGATGGCGTTGGTTTGAGAGCCATCCGCATTGGTAAGCTGCAACGGCAACTCAAAGTGCAATTTGTGATATCCGTTTTGCGCCAGCCAATGCACAACAGATTGGGTATTGGTGCGCAGTTGCATAAGAGTGTCCTGCGGCAAGCCGGAGGCTTCCGCGAGCCGATCTGTCAGGTCCGGTCGGCTTGCAAAAACGCGGAACGCCAAATGCCAGGCGGTGCCCCGCTTTGTAGCGTCTTCGGTTTGCTTGGTGGCGACAGGAGGGGCGATTTCCACAGTCTGAAGCGGCGCCAGACGTGTCGGCGTCTCGTCTATCATCGAGGACGGTTGCTGTCGCCAGGGTGTTCGGGAAACGTCCAGCATTGGTGCCGGAACACCAAACCGGCTTTGGCTTTTAGAGGTGGTCGTTCCTCGGGAGGCAGGCGCTTCTGGATTACCCTCAACAACCCGCGCTGCGAAGTCCGTGCCAGCAACGCTGAGGGCGCCTGGCACGGTTTGCAAGTTGGCGCGGTCGCGCAAAAGGTGGACCATCCGCGTGGCTTCGGTGCGTTCTTTTTTGGGCTCTGGCGGCAGCGCCAAGATCAAACGGTCCCGCGCACGGGTCAACGCGACATAGAGTTTGCGGGCTGCCTCTTGTTCATCGGCATCACGGCGTGCCTCGGCAAAGGCACTTTGCGTTTCGGTGGCTTTGAAGTCAGGTAAAAAACCCAGACCGGCGTGATCGAGCACAGCATTCAGATCATCAAACCGGGCAAACTCTGCGCGCAGGGTGCCAGGGCTTTCTGCAATGGTTTTGTCGAGACCGGCGACAACCGTGATTGGCCATTCCCGACCTTTCGCAGCGTGCCAAGTGGAGATTTCGATGCCTGCAGAGGACCATCCATCCGGATCTGGATGCCGGTCTGCCTTTGGATCAGTTTGGGTCCCGAGCCACCCCAGAAACACCTGCACACCGGTGCCATGGAAACCAGCCGCAGCGCGCAACTCCGGGTCCTGAGCGTCGAAGTCTTGGGCTTCTGCCTGCAGACGTGTGAGGTCTGCCAGGGCCTGGCGCGCCTCAGGCAACCCGGCGGTCCACTCGCGCAGGCCTGTGGCCTTTAGGGTCTGAGACGTGATCTCGGCCACCGAACAGTTCGCATAAGCGCTATGCACGTCACGTAACGGCTTTAGGGCATCGTGGGCCAGAAGCACCCCGTCCACTGCGCGCCGCATCGCGTCTTCAATGGCTATGCGCGGCGGGCCAAGGGTCAGCCAGGTCAGTGCGGCCAATTGATCGGAGGGATCGGCAACAAAGGCAAGAGCAGCGCGTGCCAGTTGTATTGGGAGCCCGTCATACCATCCGCTTTGCTGGATGCGCACCGGCAGGCCGCGCGCTTCGAGCGCCTTGGCCATATCCATACATTTGGAATGGGTGTAGCACAGGATCGCAACGTCAGAAGGGCGGGCTGGGCGCAGCGTGCCAGATTCTTTGTCGCGCACCTGTTCGCCGTCCTCCAAAAGATCTGCAACACGATTGGCAATGCAGGCCGGCGCCAGGCCGACCCGCGCGGGCAGATTTATCGCTTCCAATGCGGTTTTGCCGGTTTCAGACAATTGCGGTTTGAGTGCGTCGTAGCCGTTCGGGAACAAACATGGCCCCAGCGTGTTGACCAACGACATGATCCTTGGATCGGAGCGCCAGTTCCGGTCCAACGGGTCAACTGCATCCGGAAAGCCCTCACTTAATGCGCTGGACAGGCGCGCGTCCGCCCCCTGAAACCCCATGATCGACTGTTTGGTGTCTCCGACAATCAAGGCCTGCTTTGCCCCACGCGCCAGTTGCCACAATAGCGAGAATTGGACCGGGTTCGTGTCCTGGAACTCATCAATTACAACGCAATCGATTTCTCCCAAAACGGCAGTCAGGATGTCACCTTGCGTGCGCAATAATGCTTCGGTTTCGGCGATCATGTCAGCATAGTCCATGACACCGGCCCGGGCTTTCGCTGTTTGATAGGCGCTCTGAACGTCCTGTGCACCTTTGACGATGGCACTCAGATGCGCCTTGGCGTCATTCAGTGGCCCTGGGTGGCGCGGCAAGGCGTCTGCCGCGTCGATGACACGTTGGGCAAGGTCGTCATACCCCTCAGGTGTCTGAGCGCCTCGTTTGGACAGGCGCAGATCCCGCAGTTTTTGCCAAACGCCCCAATCCGTTTCCAGAACGCCAGGCCGCAATGCCCTGCGCAAAAGGCTGTGGTTGTCACGGAAAGCGCTCGCCGCGGTTTTGTTGCCGTCAAATTGCGATGCCAGGCTGGTTGGGAAGTCCTGCAAAAGCGCGCGCACCGCTGATCGCAATGTGTCTGTGAGGGCCAGTCCGTCTTTGGCGCAGTCACCATAGCCACTCTCCAAGTCTTGCAGGGCCATCTCCAGGATCTCGGGCGATTGCCCCCGTGCTCCAAGCCCACGCAACAAATCAATGGCATTCAACAGCTTGGCACGGAAAGCCTCTTCGGCGCTGACACCGTTGCGGTAGCTGTAGCCGAACCGCCCCAGGTCGGTCATCATCGGTTCAAGCGCGGCACATTTGGCCATTTCCAGCCGGATCATCAGATCGCGTTCCGCGTCACTCAATAGGCGGCTGTCCGGCGCGCGACCGGCAGCAAAGGCGTGCTCGGTCAGAAGCCGCTGTCCAAGGGCGTGAATGGTGCCAACATAGGCGCGGTCAATTTCGAGGGCATCATCGATCCGGCCACGTGCCATCAATTCAGCCCGAACACGGCCCCGCAGCTCAGACGCAGCGGCTTCCGTGAAAGTCACTGCCAGAATACGGCCAGGCGCCACTGTGCCCGCCTCGATCCAGTTCGCCAGCGTTTCTTTGATGCGATAGGTCTTGCCTGCACCCGCACCTGCAGGCACCAGAGTCAGATGCGTCATTGGATGTCCTCCTCGGGGGATGGCAGTGTAAAGGCGGACACAAACGGGTTGTCCAAAGCATAGGGGGACACGCCGCGTTCGGCTTGCATTGTGTCGGCGTCACTCTCCTGATTAAGAGACACGCAGCCGCCCCCGACTTGGTTCAGCGCCTCACGCAGCGCAACAAGCGCATGTGCTGAGCTCTCCGCAGTGATGGTCTCCGCGCCATCCACCGTGCCGCCAGGTTGATCCACCAGGACGGCGCTGTCTGCAAAGGTGTGATAGGCGGTGCCAATCGTGGGGCTGGACGTGGCATTGCCGAGATTTTCTGGCGGGGATGTTTTGAGCATTTCCCGGTATAAAGCCAGCTGAAGGTCCCAACCGGCTTGCATTTGCACCCGCCGTTTGTCAGATTTTCCACTCTTGTGGTCCACAATCAGAACCGTGCCGTTTTCCAGCTTCAGGAGGCTATCAGCGTTTCCAGTGAGCGGCTGCCCGTCAAACGCGCCTGACAAGCTGATCTCGTTCTCGACAATGTCCGCTCCGGAGCGCTGCAGAAAATCCGCCCACCCGATAGCGGCTTCACGCGCCGCGACCAGCAACCCTTTGCGTTCCAACGCCCAGGCGGGGTCTTGCATCCAGGGTGCGGTGCGCGAGATGGCCTCATCCAGCGCTGTCCCAACATTTTGTGTCAATGTCGCTTCGGACGGCACTGCGGTTCCTGCAGGAAAAAGCGTTTCCATTACCCGATGAAGCAACGTGCCTTTGACCATCACATCAGGCGCGTCTGGGGCCCAAGTCTGATCGGTGGCGCCAAGCTCTTCAAGCAGCCAGGCGAGCGGGCTTGTGATCAGGCGTTCAAGCCGCGAAGGGGATTGTGGTAACGCCTGACCTTCGTCGTTTCGCCGCAGTTGCAGAAGGTTTGTTTGCAGGTCGAGCTGTCCGCTGGCAGGCAGCTCAGGGCGTGCGTCGTGGGCGATCGGCGAAACGGTGCACAGGCTGACGGTCTGTTTTTTGTCCTCAAGGGTATGCACATCTTCCACGAGATCGGCAGGATCCGTGGCACCCAACAGATAGGCCATCATTGAAAAGGCGGTTGATGGGCTCAAGCGACCGCCCGCCATGTCCAAAGCAGGCACCAGAAAAGTGGTCTGTTCTGTTGCGGTACACAGTTGTCGGCGGAACAGCTCCAGACCGCGGGAGATTTTGTGTCTGCGGCCTGTCAGAGCCAGTCCGGTCTTCTCGCGGATCGTGACAATTTCGCCTTCAGTAAAAAACGGGTTTGTGCCCGGTTGGCGCGGGAAGGCCGATCCGTTCAAACCAAGCACAACCAGATGGCGCACGGAGCGCCACGGCAGGGCGTTTTCGTCTAACAGCGTCACGCCTTCCACAAACCGCTCCCGGTTTTGAGCGTCCACTGGCTTTGGGGCCGCCAAGCGCCGCAGACCCCGCCAATCCAGCGGGTCTGCCAGGCCTGCGTGGAGCTCTCCAATCAGGCGATCGAGGTGCAGTCTCGGGGCTGCCTTTGCGATGACCCCGAGACGTGCTTTGACCTGGGCAGCGGTGGAGGTAGGCCGCAGGGTTTCAAAAACGGCGCGCATATCGGGTGTCAGAGATGCGGCCGTACGTGACCAGCCGCGCTGGGTAAACTCTCGTGCCATCTTGCGGCCGATCTCTCTCGGCCACGGCATATGAGGCGACAGGCTGAGCGACGCCTTGGCTATGCAGGTGTCCGGATTTTCAAGCAGGGCCAGAATGTTACACAGGGTTTCTCGTGTTGTGTCTCGCTCTGCGCCTTCGGGTGGTAATCCGGCGAGTGGCAGGCCGATGTGCTCAAACGCTTCCCGTAACGCGGATTGGTAGCCGACCTCTGCGGGGGCCAGAACACCGGCTTCTGAAGGTTCGGAGATATGTCCCTTTTCAAGAAGGTGCTGAACGTGCGCAGCCGCATATTCGGCTTCCTCTTGCGGGTCCCGCAGTCCAAGGAACCGTACACTTTCGTCTGGTGAGGTTTGCGCGGCTTTGCCTCCAAGGTGTTTCTGCAGGTGCCCCAAGGCGCCAGACGCCTGATGCGCCGGTCCCACTGGACTTGTTGCGGTACCAGTGGGTGCAACCGTGCCATGATGTCCCCGGAGCGCCTGTGCCAGTGCGGTTTCTGCAGGCGTGGCGAAGCTGCAGTCTGGTTCTTGCACAACCGGCAAACACTCCAGCGCCGCGTCCGCTGAACAGTGCACAACATGGGCCCAGGTGGCAACAGGCTCTGGTGGCGCGCCAACATCGGTCCAGAGATCCCGTAGCGCTCTCAAATGGTCCTGCGCGCGCCCATTGGGCAGCGGTGTCAGGTCTATGTCCTTGGGATCCAGACTTGGAACCGCCTGCGCGAGGGCCGTGAAGCCGGACGAGACCGCACGCAATGTGGCGTCGGGTGCGTGGGCAAAACTCTCTGACCATGGCGCAGGCCGATCTCGCAACACTTCGGAGAGCGCAAAAGGCGCGGTGGCCGGGGCGAGATACACCTCCTGCAACAAAGTGTCGGTGATGGTCCGCGAAGCACCGGTGATGGGGGAGATTG
Source organism: Shimia sp. MIT1388 (assembly GCF_047124445.1). Classification (GTDB taxonomy): domain Bacteria; phylum Pseudomonadota; class Alphaproteobacteria; order Rhodobacterales; family Rhodobacteraceae; genus Shimia. Next base: position 919,266 of record NZ_CP138921.1, read on the forward strand.
TTTGTAAAGGCGTGATGCGCATGGAGTACCGGGGGCAGAAAAGCTTGGGATTAGAAAAAAGGGAGACGGTTGGGCGACACTGTGCTCCGCAGATTCGCCGTCATCGCATAACGTTCGCTTTCGGGGAGCGGCTTTCGCGAAATCTCCGCCCAGGCGCGAAACGCCCGCGTTTCATTTCGGTGACAAATGTGGCGTTCGGCCAGCTCAAATATGATTGCGCTTCCGCAAAGGCGTGTTCGCCGCACTCCAGAAGGGTGGTCAGGCTTTCAAGGTTTCGCATACCCTCGGACACGCCACGCTGGAAGGCCGCTAATGCTTCAACGTCAAACACCTGATTTGTGTCAGGCAGAGAGGCCGAAACGGTCAGGGACTTGAGGTTGCCAAATGCAAACCAATCGGAACTGTCTTCGCAAAACCGATCACTCGCCAATCGGGCAGAGTCGATGGAGTGCGACCAGTCTTCTTGCGCAACCTCACTCACCAGGCCCAGTTCAAAACCGTGATCGAAGGACAGCCCGACTTGTGTGTCCAAATCGCAATCTGCGAGGGCCGTCAACAATCCGAAGTCCGGCCTTTTGCGAAAGGTAATATCGCTCACTGATTTTGTAATACAATCAATGACCTCTTGGCCATCTTTGAAGGGGGCATGATCCATCATTCAACGCCCCATTCTTCGCGCAGGCTCTGTATCGTTGCGTCAGATCGCTTTTTGCGACCATCCGGTTTTTCAAGAACGACGCTGCCCTCCGGTAGGCCAAAGACTTCTTCAATTTTGGCTGTGATGCTTGCGACAGAAGCGTCGGAGCGCGCAATCCGAAAACGGGTTGGGTCTTCGCTGCGGTTTACTTGGTTCGTCATCGTGGTTTTTCCTTGGAGTGGTCGTGTGGACGCTGGTTTGACACAGGGGGCGTGACAAAACCTGTCATGGGTCAGGGCAAAATATCAAAGTCACTGCGTCGGTGGTGCTGAATCAGGTCCCGCAAGCCTTGGGGGGCCAGGACATTCACTGCATCCCCCCACTGGTACAGGTGCCAGCACATTTCCAGCCAGCCAGAGGCGTGAAACCGGACAATTAAACTGCCATCTTCTTGTGGCTCGAGTTGCTGGTTGGGGTGAAACCTGAAGCCTGACGCGGCTTTGGCTGCGTGCGGGGCAAAGTGCCAAATTGTTTCGCAATACTGGTTCGGGTCGTGATAGGCGGCGAAAGATCGTTCTGCATGTGCCTGCAAATCAAAGCCTGCGGGGGCTTCAAACCCAGAGTTGGTTAGTGTCGCGGACAGGATGCGATCAAGGCGAAAGTGGCGGATCTCTTGATTCCGGTCGCGTTGTTGCGCCACAAGATAACTGCGAGGCCCCATTAGGACGCCCAATGGCTCAATGCGCCGTTCAACAGTTGGACTGTTCTCATAGCGTATCAGGATTTGAAACGGTCCACGCAACGCGTCTGAGAGGGTTTCAAATAGCCCTGGAGGTGTCGGGACATTTGGTCCTGGCCTGGCCACCGCGCCGAGTGAGTACAGAACAGCTTCTACGTCGGCTTCCGCGCGCAAGGCTGCGCTGGTCTGAAGGGACGCCAAAAAGCGATCGCGCAGGCTGTGTAACGCTTGGACATGGGCGTGTCGCCCTGATGCCTTCGCTTCACGAATGGCCAAATCCATCGCTTCAAGGCCGGTTTCGTCTTTTAAATTAAGAGGATGTAGCTTGGATGCCGGCAACCGCCACCGTTTTCGGCTTTCAAAGTCCTCCAGGACTTCGACATCCTGAAAGCTGTCCTCGAGCGCATCGGTCATCCGTTGCGCGGTGCGATGGGAGCACTCAAAACGGATACAAATGTCCTGAAGAGATACGCCTTGTCGCTGAGCTGCGGCCATTTGCGCAAGGTGAACAAGCTGACGGGCTTTGGAAAAGGACATTGCTGATGTGCGGAACTCATTAAAGTGTTGCGGCCTTATACTTGAAGTTGAATCAAGCCGTCTTCAAGCAAATAAAGCTGGTGGGGACGGGATGCGATGGTTTGTCTCAAAAAGCCTTGACCTGAGCGGTTAGGGGGCTTTGGGGTGCTCCGACAGTATTGCCCCTATACACCACGGTCCAAGGCGGAGTACTCTTTGTTGTGACGCTTGAATGGTGACCTTGGGTGTGGTGCTTAAGTTGTTGAAAATTAAGTAAATTGAAGCATTTCTTGTGTGCGGTTTTAAGTCGAAAAATTGAGTGATTGGAAGAAGGTAGAGACCTGAGTATGGCTTTTTTGAAAGAACCGTTTTTCCATTTTGTCGTCCTGGGCGTTGCCATATTTGTGTGGTTTTCCGTGCAGCAACCCGGGGAAATCGCAGAACCTGATGCGGATGAAATTGTTGTCTCCGAGCAGGTGTTTGCAGCTTTGGCGTCGCGGTTTCAGGCGCAAATGCAGCGTGAGCCCACTTCGGACGAAGCTCAGGCGTTGATGGATCAATATGTGCGCAGTGAAGTTCTGGTACGGGAGGCGCGGGCGCTTGGTTTGGACAGCGGGGATGGGGTTGTGCGCAACCGGCTTGTTCAAAAAATGGCGTTCTTGATGACCTCGGCAGCGCAGTCGGCGGTGCCTGAGAACGCGGTTTTGCAACAGCATTTGACCGATCATGCCGCCAAATTTCAAACACCAGCGATGGTGAGTTTTGAACAGATTGGCCTGAAATCTGGCACGCCTTCGGCCGAGATCGACGCCTTGCTGGTTGACTTGAATGCGGGTGAGGCACCGCCAGAGGAGGGGCTGTCTTCCCTCCTGCAGCGCTCCATTTTAAATGCGGGTCTCAATCAGGTCGATGGCAGTTTTGGGCGCGGTGTTTTTGCGCAACTGGAAGCCTTGCCTGTTGGGCAGTGGGCAGGCCCTGTAACCTCCGGGTTCGGCCAGCATGTGGTTCGCATAATCGAATACACACCGCCGCAAACGCCGGACCTGGTCGAGGTGCGTGACTTGGTTCTGGCAGATTGGCGCAGCGCGCTAGCCAATGATTTGCGTGAGGCGCAGGAGGCAGCTCTGATGGAGGCCTACAAGGTCTCGCGCCCCACTGCAGATACCTTGCAGAACTGGATTGGCCAATGATCCGATTGCGGCATTTTCTGTTTCTGCTCAGCCTGTTGCTGACTGTTGGTCAGGGCGGAGCGCATGAGCTTGATCCCGGGTATCTGGACATCCGCGAAGTCGACGGTGGCGCTTATACACTATTCTGGCGCAAGCCAGATGTGCGCGGGCTGCCCATGGATATTGACGCAAAGCTGCCGCCAAGTTGTATGCCGAACCTTGGACCAGAGGTGGTGTCCGATGGGGCGGGGTGGCAAACCCAGTGGACTGCGCTGTGTCCGGCAGGACTACAAGGACAAGCGGTGAAGATTGCAGGGTTGGATCGTCAGAACACCGACGTCCTGGTGCGCTTTCAACCTTTGAACGGCATCTCATCCACCACGCGGCTTACGGCAACTCAGACACAGTTTGTGATCCCGGAAGCCCAAACCAAACTGCAGGTTGGGTGGACCTATGCTGTGTTGGGCTTTGAACACATCCTGGAAGGGTGGGACCATCTGTTGTTTGTCTTTGCGCTGGTCCTGTTGATCCGTAGCAAGTCCCGTCTGATCGGCGCGATCACAGCGTTCACAGTGGCGCACAGCATCACATTGGCCCTTGCCGCGCTGGGGCATGTGTCCATTCCAGGCCCTCCGGTGGAGGCGATCATTGCTTTGTCTGTGGTGTTTCTGGCCATAGAAATACTCAAACGCGACGACACACAATCGCGGCTGTCAGAGCGTGCCCCTTGGATGGTGGCCTTTGCATTTGGCCTTTTGCACGGTCTGGGTTTTGCTGGGGCTTTGCAAGATATCGGTCTGCCGGAGGTGGACATCGCCCTGGCGTTGCTGACCTTCAACCTTGGTGTTGAGGCCGGACAACTGGCCTTTGTGGGCGTTATCCTGGTCTCGGGCACATTGCTGAAACTGCTGTTGAAGACTGTGAACATGCTGTCTTACCAACTGGTTAGTCGCGCCAATCTGGTGGCAGGCTATGCCATTGGCAGTGTTGCCACATTCTGGTTGGCGGAACGGATTTATGGGTTTTAGAGGGCGGGTTGTGCCGGGTTTTAGGCGCTCCGTAAGTGCGGCAGTTATTGCGGCGTTCATGGCGACACCCGCCGTGCCGTGCGCCTTTCATGGCTATGAGCCCAAGCCAACGTTAGTGGAGCGTTTGATCAACGCTGACCAAGTCGTATTGGCGCGTCCCAGCGCAGCAACACCGTTCCGATTTGACGTCACAAAGCAAATGCGCGGGGATGCGTCAGTGGGGACGTTGCCGTTTCTGGTCGACAGCACCACACGCCGATTGATGCGGTTAAAACCTCAGGCAAATGTGCTTTTTGCCCGCGATGCAGATACCGAGGTCTGGCATCGCCTTGCCACTGTGGATGCGGACTTTGATCCGGTGATGCACGACATCTGGAGCGCGCTACCTGACTGGCAGGACAACCCGGCCATGCGGGCAACGTATTTTTCGAAGCTGCTACACCACCGTGACCGGCGGTTACGTGACCTTGCATTGAGAGAGCTTGACCTCGCGGCCTACGGCACGTTGCGCGCTCTGGACCTCGAGATCGACGCTAACGCGCTGAGGTCGCAACTTGATGTGATCACCGAGATGGACCTGCGCGCGATCCGTATTCTTTTGATGGGCTTTGCAGAACCTTCAGAAGACCTTTCTGCATTTCTCAAAGACCGGATCACAACGGGCGTGGCGCATGACAGCGACATGCTAGGCGCCTATGCGCTTAGCCTGATAGCGCTTGAAGGGCGGGGTGGCCTGCGCTGGTTGTCGGACACGCATCTTTCCAGCACGCATAACACCTACAACACTCACAGCGCGATGGTGCAGGCACTGGCCATGCACTTTCAAACCGGCGACTCCGCCTTGCGTGAAGAGATCGAGGAAATTTTGACGGCGCGGGTGCTGTTTGATCCGGACCTAGCGTATGTTGTGTCACTTCAGTTCTCTGCCATCGCTGCCAACGCGGGGCTGGAGGTTCCGGAGAGCGATCTGGATGAAGATCCCTCGCTGGAAGCCCTCAAGTCGATTGAGGTCAGCAAGTTGATTCCATTGCAGAATTAAGTGGCGGAGAGACAGGGATTCGAACCCTGGGTCCCCGTGAAGGGACAACGGTTTTCGAGACCGCCCCGTTCGACCACTCCGGCACCTCTCCGTCCGATAGACCGTGGTCTTGGTGAGGGCGTCGTTTAATCGGGATTGTGATGTGGCGCAAGTGGGATTTGCATTGTTTTGTGCAACAAATGATTTAGCTTAGCCCCATGCAAAAGACTTCTGCCCGCTTGGCCCCGATTGATGTTCTGAAAAACCAGCTGCTCTTGTTGATCCTGTCGGCTTTGACCTGCCTGTTTGCGCTGGTCTCGCTGGCGCAGGCGGCCGATCGCGCTAATGTCGAAGCTTTTTTGAAAGTCACCGGCTTTGATGTCGCGATTGACTCGATTGCCTTGTCGGCAACCAGTGCGCCAGACCTGTTGGGCATGAACCAGGGTGACTTTGGCGCGCAGTGGACCACTGTCGCGGAAGATGTGTTTGACACCGAACTGATGCAGAACCGGGCGCTGGATATTCTCGAAGCCACGCTGGAGGACGATCTTTTGGCACATGCCGCGGCGTTCTATGCGTCGGATTTGGGGCAGCGTCTGGTCGAAGTGGAAAACAGTAGCCACATGGCAGACGATGAGGAAAAAGAGCTGGTTGGCAATGCAATGCTGGCGGATCTGGAAGCCAAAGACGATCCGCGTATCGACCTGTTCCGCCGCATGAGCGTGGCGATTGATCCCAATGACATTGGTCCTCAAGCGATGACCGAAATTCAGGTGCGTTTCATTTTGGCAGCGTCGTACGCGGGTGTGATTGATCTTCGCACGGATGAGGACGGGCTGCGTGCGCTGCTGAATGAGAACGCCGAGGAGATGGCCGAGGCCATTGAAACCTCGTCACTGGCCAATGCCGCATACACCTATCGGGATTTCACTCTGGAAGAGCTGGTGGCATATACAGAGGCATTGGAGCATCCCGACATGATGACCGTTTATGAGTTGATGAACGCGGTGCACTTTGAGGTCATGTCCAACCGCTTTGAGGCTCTGGCCTTGCGCATGGGCGACATTCAGCCAGTTCAGGACCTCTAAGGCGTCCGACGCCCTTAAAAAACGGGTTGACTTAAAAGGTTTTCCACAGGATAAGCGCGCATCTGGCGTGAAGTGTGCACTTTGCGCCTGATTTTATTGTAACACAGCCCCTAAAAGGGGCGCGCTGTTTGAGGTGGCATCTGCCAAAACGCCGGAGCTTACGGGCAAAGGGACCGAAGGACGCGACAAGATCGAAGGAATAGGACATGTTCGCAGTCCTGAAGACCGGCGGCAAACAGTATAAAGTACAGGCAGGTGACGTCCTGCGTGTCGAAAAACTGGCTGCAGACGCTGGCGAAAAGATTCAATTCAACGAAGTGCTGATGCTTGGCGGTGACTCCACCGTGGTTGGCGCTCCTTTCGTTGAAGGCGCAGCCGTGCAGGCAGACGTGATCGACCAGATCAAAGGCGAAAAGCTGATCAAATTCGTGAAGCGTCGTCGTAAGCACAGCTCCAAGCGCACCGTGGGCCACCGTCAGAAACTGACTCTGGTTCGCATCACCGACATTCTGGCCTCCGGCGCAGACAAATCCGGCGTAAAAGCCGCGATCGGTTCTGGTTCCGTTTCTGCCCCTGCAGAAGCCGCACCAGCCAAGCCTGCGAAAGCTGCCAAGAAAGCCGAAGCACCTGCCGCAGACGCAGCTGCAGACGATCTGACCGCCATCAACGGTGTTGGTCCGGCCGCTGCCAAAAAGCTGGTAGAAGCGGGCATCTCCACCTATGCTGCTCTGGCAGCCGTGGACGCCGAGACTTTCGAAGGCACCAAAGTGAAGCCTGAGTGGGTTGAACAAGCCAAAGAACTGGCGAAGTAAGAGACTATAGGAGACTAACGATATGGCACATAAAAAAGCTGGTGGTAGTTCCCGTAACGGTCGCGACTCCGCAGGTCGCCGTCTTGGCGTGAAAAAATACGGTGGCGAGAACGTCATCCCAGGCAACATCATCGTGCGTCAGCGCGGCACCAAGATGTGGCCGGGCGAAGGCGTTGGCATGGGCAAAGATCACACCATCTTTGCAACCGTCGACGGCAACGTGAAGTTCCACAAAGGCCTGAAAGGCCGCACCTTTATTTCGGTTCTCCCGGTGGCGGAGGCCGCTGAATAAGCCGAACCCGTAAAGGTTATGAGACATATAGGGGGCCGGCTGACAAAGCCGGCCCTTTTTCTTTTTTGAGTTTTGAGATCCGAAATGAGCGTCGCCGTGATCAGTTTTAGCGTTTTTGCCGCAAGTCAGGTGGGCACACCTGGTCCTGCGAACATGGCGCTATTGGCCACCGGCGCGCGGTTTGGCTTTAAGGCAGCGCTGCCCTTTGTGGCAGGCGTGGCTTTGGGCAAACAGCTGATTATCTGGCCGATCGGGTTTGGCCTGATGGAACTGGCCGAGGCGGTGCCAGAGGTCTTTGCAGCGCTTAAGTGGATCAGCGCAGCTTACATTTGCTGGCTCGCCTGGAAGGTCGCCAATTTGCGGCTGTCTCCCGGCAGTGGAGAGAGTGAACAGCCCCCCGGTTTTGCGGCCGGTCTGCTGGTGCATCCGCTGAACCCCAAGGCCTGGGCGATGATTGTGGCGGGGTTCACAAATTTTGTCACACCAGCGACACCTGCCTTGCAAGCGACAGCGACCATCGCCATCTGCCTATTGGTGGCACAGGCGGTTTTTCATCCGATCTGGACCTACGCCGGAGACCGGATCGCCCGCACTGTGGCTGGCAAGCCCGCGGAGAAATATTTGATGCGCACTTTGGCCGCTTTGACGGTGGCCTCGGTGCTCTATGTGGTTCTTTGAGGAGGAGACCGCGATGAAATTGGACACCATCGTCAATCAGCCTGTTATTGAAGCAGAGCGTTTTGTTTTGCGCCCGCTGCGCCGGTCTGACCAAGGGCTGATCGAGATGCACACCGCGGATCGGGAACTGGCACGACTGACCGCGTCGATCCCGCACCCATTGCCGCCGGGCTATATCGAAGCCTTTATCAACCGCTCGCAGTCGGACGGACGTGTGCAGGACGTGTGGGCTATTGACGGCAGCGCAGACGGCCAACCTGAAGTCATGGGCCTGATCGGCCTGACCCGTGTGGACGAAGGGCAGGTCGAGATTGCCTATTGGATTGGCAAAGCCTTCCGCAACACCGGTCTGGCCTCAGAAGCGGTTCGCGCCATGATTGCGGCCAATCCGCTCAACAGCACCACGATCTTCGCCTCGGTGTTTCAGGACAACCCGGCCTCGGCCCGCGTGCTGACCAACTGCGGCTTCCAGTATCTTGGAGACGCCGAGAGCTTTTCGCTGGCACGTGATGCCACTGTGCCAACCTGGACATATAGTTTGAAACTGGATTGAGCCTTGCCGCGCGGCAAGGTATGAGCGCAACACGCGCCGAAAAAGGACCAATGATATGAAATTCCTAGACCTTGCCAAAGTCTACATCCGTTCCGGCGGCGGCGGCGGGGGCTGTGTGTCCTTCCGGCGCGAGAAATACATCGAATACGGTGGCCCCGATGGTGGCGACGGTGGCAATGGCGGCTATGTCTGGGCCGAAGCGGTTGAAGGGCTCAACACCCTGATCGACTTCCGCTACCAGCAGCACTTCTTTGCCAAAAACGGCCAGCCCGGCATGGGCAACCAGCGGACCGGTAAAACCGGCGACGACATCATTTTGCGCGTGCCAGTGGGCACAGAAATCCTCGACGAAGATCAGGAAACCGTGATTGCTGACCTGACCGAAGTGGGCCAGCGCGTGCTGCTCGCAAAAGGCGGCAACGGTGGCTTTGGCAACCTGCACTTCAAGTCATCGACCAACCAAGCACCACGCCGCGCCAATCCGGGTCAGCCGGGTGTGGAACGCACCATCTGGCTGCGTTTGAAGCTGATTGCCGATGTCGGCCTGCTGGGTCTGCCCAACGCGGGTAAATCTACCTTCTTGGCCGCCACGTCGAACGCGCGCCCCAAGATTGCGGATTATCCCTTCACCACGTTGCACCCCAACCTGGGTGTGGTTGGTGTCGATGGCGTCGAGTTTGTCGTTGCCGACATTCCTGGCCTGATCGAAGGGGCCAGCGAGGGCAGGGGCCTTGGCGATCTGTTCCTTGGTCACGTGGAGCGCTGCGCGGTGCTGTTGCATCTGGTGGATGGCACCTCTGGCACGCTTTTGGAAGACTACAAAACCATCGTGCAGGAAATCACCAACTACGCCGACATTCTTGCGGACAAACCCCGGGTTACGGTGCTCAACAAGATCGACAGCCTGGACGCGGAAGAGCGGGAATTCCTCAAGGAAGAGCTTGAAGCCGTGGCTGGTGGCGAGGTGATGCTCATGTCCGGCGCCAGCCATGAGGGCACCACCGAAGTGCTGCGGGCGCTGCGGGCGCAGATTGACGATGACCGCCTGCGCCAAAAGATCGAAGAGGCTGAAGAAGCCGAAGAGGAAGAGGCGCCGTGGCAACCCTAAGCACTGCAAAACGGGTTGTGATCAAAATCGGGTCGGCATTGCTGGTTGACCGGACATCTGGACTATTGAAAGACGCGTGGCTGAAGGCTTTGGCCGAGGATGTGGCCATGCTCAAGGCGCGCGGCACCGATGTGGTGCTGGTGTCGTCTGGGTCTATTGCCTTGGGCCGCGGCGCACTCAAATTGCCGAACGCTGATCTTTCTCTGGATCAGTCCCAAGCCGCGGCCGCTGTGGGGCAAATCCGTCTCGCCCGCGCCTATGAAGAGGCGCTTGCGCCTTATGAGATTACAACGGCGCAGGTTCTTGTCACATTGGAGGACAGCGCCAACCGTCGTCGTTATCTAAATTCCCGCGCCACGTTGGATCAGCTTCTGACCCTCGGCGTTGTGCCTATCGTGAATGAAAACGACACGGTGGCGACTGACGAAATCCGCTACGGCGACAATGACCGTCTGGCGGCGCAAATTGCGCTGACCACCGGTGCCGATCATCTGATCCTGCTCTCGGATGTGGACGGGTTCTATTCCGACAACCCCATGACCAACCCCGATGCCAAGCGCTTTGAAATGGTCGAGACCATCACGCCAGAGATCGAAGACATGGCCGGCGAAGGCGTATCTGGCCTGTCCAAAGGCGGTATGATCACAAAGCTGATGGCGGCCAAGACTGCCACCGCCGGCGGTTGCGCCATGGCAATCACCGAAGGCTCGGCGCTGCGCCCCATTCAGGCGCTCGAAGAGGGGGCCAATGCCACGTGGTTCCTCGCCCAAGGCACACCACAACTGGCGCGCAAGCGCTGGATCACCTCGATGAAGCCGCAAGGCGCACTTGTGGTGGACACCGGCGCAGCGAATGCCTTGACGTCCGGTAAGAGCCTCTTGCCCGCAGGTGTCACTATCGTGAATGGGGACTTTAGCCGCGGTGATCCGATTGAAATCCGCGATGCTTCCGGCCACCGTTTAGGGCAGGGGCTGGCTGCTTACTCTTCCCACGAGGCCGACAAGATCAAAGGTCGCCACAGCCGCGATATCGAGGCCCTTCTGGGCTACCCGGGCCGCGCCGCGCTTATTCACAGGGACGACCTCGCCCTATAGGTTTCTTCTAACGACAAATATCCTCGCCGAAGGCGAATTTACCAACCCTAGCAAAGGACTGAGACGATGAAAGACATCGCAGACATCCCCGCCCTGATGGCCCAGATTGGCGACAACGCCAAAGCGGCAAGCGCGGAGCTGGCCTTTGCCCCGCCGGAAACCAAACGCGCGGCGCTGGAAGCGGCAGCCGATGCGGTCTGGTCCCGCCGCGATGAGATCATCGAAGCCAATAAGAAAGACCTCGAATTTGGCCGCGACAAAGGCCTCTCGGACGCGATGATGGACCGTCTGATGCTGGATGAGGACCGCATCCATGGCATCGTCACCGGCTTGCGCACCGTGGCGGCGCAAGATGATCCCGTCGGCGAGGTGCTGACGGAATGGGACATGCCTTCGGGCCTAAACATTCGCCGCGTGCGCACACCTCTTGGTGTGGTTGGCGTGATTTATGAGAGCCGTCCCAACGTGACTGCAGACGCCGGCGCGCTCTGCCTGAAATCCGGCAACGCGGTGATCTTGCGCGGTGGCTCAGAGAGCTTCCACAGTTCCGGCGCCATCCATACGTGCTTGGTCGACGGGCTTAAGTCTGTTGGTTTGCCAGAAGCGTCCATCCAGCTTGTGCCCACCCGTGATCGCGCGGCTGTGCAGGAACTTCTGACGATGGTTGATACTGTTGATGTGATTGTACCCCGCGGCGGCAAAGGCTTGGTGGGGCTCGTGCAACGCGAAGCCCGCGTGCCAGTGTTTGCGCATCTTGAAGGCATTGTGCACATCTACATCGACAAGGATGCGGATCCCAAGAAGACCCTTGATGTGGTGCTCAACGCAAAAACCCGTCGGACGGGAATTTGCGGCGCAGCAGAGTGTCTTTTGATCCATCAGGATATTGTCGACGGCCTCGGCACCGAGGTGCTCACACTTCTGGCGCAAGCAGGCGTCATGTTGCACACGGACAGTGGTTTGCCTGTGATTGAAGGCCGCACCACGCCCGCAACTGCGGACGATTGGGGCAAAGAATACCTCGATATGGACATCGCCGCCAAAGTGGTTGCGGATGTGGACGCTGCCATCGCTCACATCCGTCAATTTGGCTCCAACCATACCGACTGCATCCTGACCGAAGATGACGCCACCGCTGCACGCTTCTTTGAGCGTCTGGATAGCGCCATCCTGATGCGCAACGCCTCCACGCAATTTGCCGATGGCGGTGAGTTTGGCATGGGCGCGGAGATCGGGATTGCCACTGGCAAGATGCATGCCCGTGGCCCTGTGGGCGCCGCACAGCTGACCAGCTTTAAATATCTGGTGGAAGGTGACGGCACGACCCGCGCTTAAGCGACCAGGAAATCAAAAAGAAAAGGGCGCCACAATCGGCGCCCTTTTTTGCTTTTTGTCCTGATGGCCGTTTAAAACGTCACTTCCAGGCTCATGTCGGTGAGTTGCACACCAAGGCTTCGGCCCAATAGCTTGGCCCCCTCTGGTAGCAAACCAAATTGAACCTGTGCCGGGACGAGATCGGCAGGCACTTCGCTTTTGCCAACAGGATCCCAAAGCGCCGTGTCCGCCCGCAGTTTTTCGCTTTCCGCCAGCAGCAGCCACTTGTCGCCCTCTTTGGTCACGGTCACCGTGCCACCAAAAGGCATCGAGGTGTCAAAACACATCAAGGTCAAAAACGCGAGGCGAAGCTCGGAGCGGGATACCGCGCCCTCGACTTCCCAATAGGTAGACACGCGGGAGCTCGCAGCAAGTCCCTGAATGATAGACTGAATCTCGGCTTCGCCCACCATCTGCGCATCGCTTGGCTGTCCAAAGGCCACGCGGAACAAACGAATGCGGGCATTGGCGTTGCTCACGCTGTCAGAGATCATTTCCATTTCCGGGCCCTTGGCGTCGCCAGTCAAAGCGATCAATTCCAAGCCGTTACCAATCGCGCCAACCGGGCTGATCAGATCGTGGCAGATCCGCGACCCTACCAATGCTGCGAAATCCGTATTATGTGACATGCAACTTTCCTTTACTGCATGAGCGCCCCATGAGCGATCTTAACTCTGACCTCAACGCCTTCCTCGAACCTGGCATGTTGGTGACGCACCCAAATCAGCCCGAATGGGGCGTGGGGCAGGTTCAATCCAACATTCGCGGCAAAATAACCGTGAACTTCCGGGAGGCTGGCAAAGTTGTTATCGATGGTACGCGTGTCCTGTTGATGCCAGCCACAGAGACGTAATTTGGTTAACAATTAGTGCACGAGTGGTGGAAATCGTCAACAGATCAGTTGCTTGGCAGGTGGTTGATTTCCGCCGATGTGCCCAATAAAACGCCTTCAAACAAAGAGGATACCGCCGCCTGATGAGCGCGCACACCCCGGAATTTAAGGTTAAGCTCGCCGAAACTGAGGCGGAGCTTCAGGCTGCACAGCGGCTACGGTATCGTGTGTTCGTCGAGGAACTGGGCGGCTCCGGCCCGCTGGTGGATCACGTGGCGCGACTGGAGAAAGACCAGTTTGACCCCTATTTTGATCACCTGATCCTGAAGGATCTGGCACTTGCTGCGGATCCGGTGGATCAGGTTGTCGGAGTGTATCGTGTGCTGCGCGATGATGCGGCGGCGAAACATGGCCGGTTCTATTCCGAAGATGAATATGACCTCAGCATTCTGAAATCATCGGGCCGCAAGCTGCTGGAACTGGGTCGCTCCTGTTTGCACGAGGACTATCGCGGTGGAGCGGCCATGTTCCACCTCTGGAATGCGCTTGCCGGTTACGTGGCGGAGCATGACATCGAAGTGCTGTTTGGCGTGGCAAGCTTTCATGGCACCGACGTGGCGGCCTTGGCCCAACCCTTGTCGCTCTTGCACAACCGTCACCTCGCGCCGGAAGATATCCGCCCTCGTGCACAGGCGGGCGTGTTCCAAACTATGGACCTCGTATCAGAGGACCACATTGATCGCCGCGCGGCCATGTTGGCTGTGCCGCCGCTTATCAAAGCCTATCTGCGCTTGGGCGGCTTTGTGGGCGACGGCGCTTACCTCGATCACGCTTTTAATACCACCGACGTCTGCCTCATTCTGGATACCGCCCGCATGAACGAGAAAAATCGCGCGCTTTATTCCAAGGAGCGCAATCTGTGAGCGTCTGGGAAAGTGAAGAAGGCTATCCAGAGCCGTTGAAACTGGGATTTTTCGGTGTCCTGCGCGCCATTTTACGTGGCCTTCCGCTGGCCCTCCTCGTGTTTGGCTGTCTGCTGCTGTTGCTGCTACTCCGCGTGATCGAACAACCCTTGTTTGGCCTGCGTCGCCCTTGGACGCCCTACATCACCCAGTTTGTTTGCCGCAACGCTTTCCGCTTGATGGGCATTCGCTTTGCCGTGCAAGGCACGCCGATCCGGGACCGTGGTGCTGTTGTGGCCAACCATTCGTCGTGGCTGGACATCTTTTCTCTTAACGCTGCGCAGCAGGTCTATTTCGTGTCCAAGGCCGAGGTGGCAAGCTGGCCTGGCATCGGTTGGCTGGCCAAAGCCACCGGCACCGTGTTCATCCGCCGCGATCGCCGTGAGGCCCGCGCGCAAAAACAGATCTTCGAAGACCGCCTTTTGGCGGGTCACCAACTTCTGTTCTTCCCCGAAGGCACAAGCAGTGACAGCTTGCGGGTTTTGCCTTTTAAAACAACGCTCTTTGAAGCGTTTTTTGATCCGCGTCTCAAGGATTTTATGCTGATCCAACCGGTCACAGTGCATTATCAGGCACCCAAGGGCGAAGAGGCACGGTTCTATGGATGGTGGGGCGATATGGACTTTGCACCGCACCTTTTATCCACCCTGGCGGCCCCGCGTCAGGGGCGCATTGACGTGATTTACCACCCACCTTTGAAGGTCGCCGACTACACCAATCGCAAGGCGCTAGCCAAATCGGCGGAGGACCAAATCCGTACAACCTTGAAAGAGCGCTTTGAATAATCGGTGTCGCCCTGCATTTTATGGGCCATACCCCCTTGCGCGCCGCCAAAACCTGCTGTAAACGCGCGCCATTCAAACCCGCAGGCGGGGTTTGGGTCGGGCAGGGGAGACATCCCTGTCAATCCGCCGGTTGGAGCATCCGCTCTCACTTCTCCCCGCCAAGGCGTAAACCGGAAAAGGAAATACAAGCATGGCTCTTCCTGAGTTCTCCATGCGCCAGCTGCTGGAAGCAGGCGTACACTTTGGTCACCAAACACAGCGCTGGAACCCGCGCATGGGCCCGTTCATCTACGGTTCCCGCAACGGCATCCACATCATGGACCTCACCCAGACTGTTCCAATGCTGGACGCAGCTCTGAACGCTGTTCGTGACACCGTTGCAAAAGGCGGCCGCGTTCTCTTCGTTGGCACCAAGCGTCAGGCCGCAGCGCCAATCGCAGATGCTGCTGAGAAATCCGCACAGTACTACATGAACCACCGCTGGCTCGGCGGCACGCTGACCAACTGGAAAACCGTGTCTCAGTCCATCAACCGTCTGAAAGAGATCGACGAGAAGCTCGCGTCCGGCGCAGAAGGCCTGACCAAGAAAGAGCGTCTGGGCATCGAGCGTGACCAGGAGAAGCTGCAAGCGTCCCTCGGCGGTATCCGCGACATGGGCGGTGTTCCTGACCTGCTGTTCGTCATCGACGTGAAAAAAGAAGCACTGGCCATCGCAGAAGCCAACAAACTGGGCATCCCGGTTGTGGCTGTTGTAGACACCAACTGCTCCCCAGACGGCGTTGACTACATCATCCCAGGCAACGACGA
The DNA here is from genome assembly GCF_047124445.1 of Shimia sp. MIT1388. GTDB lineage: Bacteria > Pseudomonadota > Alphaproteobacteria > Rhodobacterales > Rhodobacteraceae > Shimia. The sequence continues at coordinate 934,758 of NZ_CP138921.1, forward strand.
CGCATCCCGCGCGATCTCCTTGTACTGTGACCTGGCCTCCCGCGCCGCGCTGGACGGCATGACCGCACAGCTGGGTGCCGCTGGCGTAGATCTGGGCGAGTTCGAAGCTCCGGTTGAAGAAGCCGTGGCCGAAGAAGCTGCCGCAGAAGCGTAAGCTTCCGCCGTTACACATTTGACATGGGGGCAGGGTAGACCCGCCCCCAACATTCCCAATTCTGACGAGGAGAGCCGAAGATGGCGATCACAGCAGCAATGGTTAAAGAACTGCGCGAGATGACCGGCGCAGGCATGATGGACGCGAAAAAAGCGTTGACCGAAACCAACGGCGACCAGGAAGCAGCAATCGATTGGCTGCGCACCAAAGGTCTGGCGAAAGCGGCGAAAAAATCCGGCCGTACCGCAGCCGAGGGTCTGGTGGCCGTGAAAGTTGAAGGTGGCAAAGGTGTTGCCGTTGAGGTGAACTCCGAAACCGACTTCGTTGGCAAGAACGCTGACTTCCAGTCCATGGTTGCCAACATCGCAGGCGCAGCCATCAACGTGTCCGACGTTGACGCGCTGAAAGCCGCGGATCTGGGCGGCAAGACCGTTGAAGAAACCGTGACCGACGCCGTTGCCACCATCGGTGAGAACATGTCCGTACGCCGCATGGCGACTGTCGAAGGCGACGTTGTGACTTCCTACGTGCACAACCCAGCAACCGACGGCATGGGCAAAATCGGTGTTCTCGTAGCGCTGAAAGGCGGCGACGAAGCATTTGGCAAGCAGGTTGCCATGCACATCGCAGCGGCCAACCCACAGGCTCTGGGCGAAGACGACCTGGACCCAGCGGTTGTTGAAAAAGAGAAGAACGTTCAGATCGAGATCGCACGTGAATCCGGCAAGCCGGAGCAGGTGATTGAGAAGATGATCGTTGGCCGCATGAAGAAATTCATGGCCGAAGTCACCCTGCTGGGCCAGAACTTCGTGATCAACCCAGACCTGACCGTTGCAGCTGCAGCCAAAGAAGCTGGCGCTGAAATCGTTGGCTACGTCCGCATGGAAGTGGGTGAAGGCATCGAGAAGAAAGAAGAAGACTTCGCAGCAGAAGTGGCCAAAGCCGCTCAGGGCTAAGTCCCGCTGTCAAAAGTTTCTACGCCGTCCAGACGCAAGTTTGGGCGGCGTTTTTCTTTTTCGCGGCTTATTGAAATTCACCTTCATAAAACTGCGTTTTGATCCGCCAGGATCTTTCCCCAGGTAAAGATTTCATACGCTCTGTGCTCGGGAACATAAAACGGATCTCCCCCGATCACCTGTTCCACATCCGCCTTTGCTGGCAATTCGACCACCCAAAGCGCTCCGCAAAACGGTTCGCCCGTCTCAAGTTTCAATCCGCCGCCAATCAGGATTTCCGGATGTGCTTTGACATAGGCGACATGGGCGTCACGCAACTCTTGTCGGGCACGAACATTAAGCATGGCTGGCGTGTCTCTGAATACAACAACCCAACGTGTCATCTAGCGTCCTCCTGTGTTTTTCGGCAAGCACAGACAAAAAACGCACTTCACAATAGGGCCAGTGAGGATTTCCGGATCAGACCAATTTCTAGATAAGCCGTTTAAGGTGTCAAAGATCCTACAGCCAAGATGGCAAAAAAAACGGCGTCACCAGGAGATGACGCCGTTCCTTTTCTCCGGTCTCCAAAACATGGGGATGGGGAGACCACCGAAAATGTCAGATCCTGGCCGAAATAAACCGTTCACTGACACCGGGTTGATTACCGGTCGACCCAGAGAGCTTCGGTATAACGAAGGTCAAAGTCGATATGTTCCAAAGGCCAAAGCCACCACTCACGGAACAATGTCATTTTGACATTCTGACACTTAACCAACAAGTCAGGATTACCATACTAGTGACGCTATTATGCGTCAGTTGTGCCCTTCGAGCAAGTAAATTTGCTTGAGAAAGGAGGCCTTCAGCAAAGCCTGGGCCGTGGTTTCCACATTCATTGCATCACGAGCAAGGCGCAAGTGTTTTTCTACCGTGGCTGGTGTGCGGCCAATCAGCAGGGCAATGTCCTGTATGGTCTTGCCGTCGCCAACCCATTCCAGAACCTCTCTCTGACGCTTGGTCAGCTCGCGTTCTGGGTTGGTGTAGGGCAGGGACTGGATTTTCAGGTGCGCTACATTGTTGATCAGAGTGATCTCGCGCCCGCGTTTTTCCCAAAGCGCATCAAGGGCTTCCTGGGTTACGTCCGCACGCGCGCCCAAAGAGATTGCGCCTTTGGTGCGTGAGGACACGGTCGGAAAACTCACGGTATAGCCCGCTTCCAGCCCATAGGCCTGGTTGAACTCGAACACCTCGCGCTGCTTTTCGGTCAGCTCGTCTGCATCATAAGCTTCCCGCGCCCGGCGCCAGCTTTGGGCGCCGGTATTCTCCAACGTCCATTTCATCATCGGGCCGTTGAAGTACAACCCGCCACCAATGAACTGATCGAGATAGTCGCGGTCGTATGTCGACAGAATGAAGAAGTCGGCGACATCACCCAAGGACATACCACTGCGGTAGTTTGTGTATCCGTAGATGATCTTATCGAAGCCAAAGGTTTCCAACTTGGCGCAGTGTAACTCCCACAGCGCTTCCAGACTCGTTTGGTTCATTACCTCTTCGATATAGTCGATCGTGTCGTTCATTTTGACCTTCTTTTACACATAACGCGGGGCTGCTCAGCCAAGGGTGGCAGATCCGATACAGAACTTTTTGTGGGGTTTTAACGCACAGCTCATCCCCATGAACTTGACCACGAGGTTAGTTAAACACGTGTGAGATGTCTATAGCGACAACCGCTGTCTTTATCCGGTAGGCTCTGGGGATTTACGCGCCAACTTTGTGTGCGTTTCCAGAGAATTCCCGATTTGTTGGGGAAATCGAGGTGCTTCAAATTTGAGCTCAAGTAATGGTTTTCTTCGTTAAGTCAGTATCACGCCATGGTTGCTGTGACTGCGACCAAAGTCGCATCCCGTGATGGCCAAATAATTTACATAATACCTATTATGCGTAATTTGATCCCAAATATTACGAGCGCAAACTTTGACTTTTGCGCCCTTCTTTTGGTTGGTCCTGAGTTTAAGTCACGCGCCGTGAAAACCAATTATTTTCAGAGACCTAAAAGTTTTAACTGATGTGCCGATATGCTTAGCCCAACGCATACCCAGCGCCACGAACCGTGCGCAGTGGATCATCGCCGCCATGCACACACAGCGCTTTGCGCAAACGACCGATGTGCACATCAACCGTTCGGCTGTCGACATAGATATCCCGGCCCCAAACGCGATCCAGCAGTTGTTCCCGACTCCACACGCGCCCAGGCTTCTCCATGAAGGTCGCCAGCAAACGGAACTCTGTTGGACCAAGCCGAAGCGCCTCTTCATTGCGGGTCACCCGATGGGTTTCCGCATCGAGGATAATGTCCTCATAGGTCAGCGTCTGCCCCACAGAGGACGGCCGCACACGCCGCAGCTGGTTGCGCACCCGCGCCATCAACTCCATCACCGAATACGGTTTCACCACATAGTCGTCTGCCCCGGTTTCAAGACCGCGCACGCGATCCACCTCTTCTGACCGCGCAGACAACATAATCACGGGAATATTTTGTGTCTCTGTGCGGGTTTTCAGTCGCCGACAGATTTCGATGCCGGACGTGCCCGGCAGCATCCAGTCGAGCACAATGATGTCCGGCTGCACCTCTTGCACCATCAGGAGCGCGGTGTCGCCATCAGCCGCGGCTTCCACGTCAAAACCTTCTGCCTGCAAGTTGTAGCTCAACACCTCACGCTGCGCTGGTTCATCTTCAACGACGAGAACGGTGGGATGATCTTTGGCCATCTGCTTTATCCTCTAAAGGCTCCTGTTACGCGTCCAGCCGGGTGGCTTTCGGCCGGGCTTCTTCCGGCATGCTGCCGGTCACAAGGTAAATCACCTGCTCGGCAATGGCGGTCACGTGATCCCCCATGCGTTCGGTGTTTTTTGCCATAAAATGCAGGTGCATACAGGGCGTGATGTAGCGCGGATCTTCCATCATGAAAGTCAGGAATTCGCGAAACAAAGCGTTGTACATCTGGTCCACGCTTTCGTCGCGTTCCAGCACATCACGCGCCAGATCTACATCGCGCTGAATAAACGCATCAAGCACGTCTTTCAGCATCAACTGCACTTCATGGGCCATACGCTTGAGCGAGCCATTGGCACCCTCAACCTGTTCCATATGCACCAGAACGGACGTGCGTTTGGCCATGTTTTTGGCATAGTCACCAATGCGTTCTAGGTTGCCGGCAATCTTCATAACCGACAGGACCACACGCAGATCCACCGCTGCTGGCGCACGCAGCGCGATCAGATTAGCGCAGCGCTCGTTGATCAATTCTTCAAGCCCATCAATGGCTTTGTCAGCCGCCCTCACCTGCGCCGCAAGCTCTTCATCACGGGTGGACATGGCGTTCGCAGCTTCGCCAATCGCGGCTTCCACAAGGCCGCCCATTTTCATCACATGGGCCTGAATGCCTTCCAGATCCCGGTCAAAGGCGGACACAATATGTTGGTCGTTCATGGTCTCTCTCCTTAGCCGATCCGGCCGGTGATGTAGCTTTCGGTGCGCTCATCTTTGGGGTTTGTGAAAATCTGGGAGGTGTCGCCGTATTCCACCAAATTGCCGAGATGGAAGAAGGCAGTCTTCTGGCTCACTCGTGCGGCCTGCTGCATGGAGTGGGTCACAATCACCACGGAATACTGATCGCGCAGCTCGTCGATCAGCTCCTCAACCTGAGCCGTCGCAATCGGGTCCAGCGCCGAACATGGCTCGTCCATCAACAGCACTTCCGGCTCGGTTGCCACGGCGCGGGCAATACACAGACGCTGTTGCTGACCACCGGACAGACCGGTGCCTGGCGCGTGCAAACGGTCTTTCACTTCGTTCCAGATCGCCCCACGACGCAAGGATTTCTCCACGATTTCATCCAACTCGGCTTTGTTCTTTGCCAAGCCATGGATGCGCGGACCGTAAGCGATGTTGTCGTAAATCGACTTGGGGAATGGGTTTGGTTTCTGAAACACCATGCCCACTTTGGCGCGCAGCTGCACCGGATCAACGCGTTTGTCGTAGATGTCTTCGCCATCAATTTTGATGTCACCTTCGACGCGACACACATCAATTGTGTCGTTCATCCGGTTGATACAACGCAAGAAAGTTGACTTACCACAGCCGGACGGACCGATGAATGCCGTCACGGATTTGGCTTCGATATCTACGTTCACATCTTTGATCGCGTGGGTGTCGCCATAGTAGACCTGCACATTGCGGGCGGAGATTTTGGTGTCGTTCTGGTTCACGTCGGTCCCCAGTTTTTCAGTGTCATACATGAGAGAGTTCCTTCGCTTACCAACGGCGTTCAAACCGGCGGCGCAGGAGTACTGCAAGAGTGTTCATTGAGATGAGGAAGATCAAGAGGATGATGATCCCGCCCCAGGCGCGTTCGTAGAAAGCCGGGTCTGCCCGTTTGGCCCATTCGTAGATCTGGGCTGGCATGGCGGAGTTTGGCGACAGCAGACCTTCACCCACAGTCTCCGGCATGTTGGAGGCGATGAAGCCAATCATCCCGATCAACAGCAGCGGCGCGGTTTCGCCCAAGGCCTGTGCCAGACCAATGATGGTGCCGGTCAGGATGCCAGGCGCGGCCAGTGGCAGCACGTGGTGGAACACTGCCTGCATTTTGGAGGCCCCTACCCCCAGCGCCGCATCGCGGATGCTTGGCGGCACCGCTTTGAGCGCGGCACGGGTGGAGATAATAATGGTTGGCAAGGTCATCAGCGTCAGCACCAGACCACCCACCAATGGCGCGGATTGCGGCAGGTGCATGTAGTTGATGAAGACCGCCAGACCCAGAATACCAAACACGATGGAGGGCACAGCTGCGAGGTTGGAGATGTTCACCTCGATGATGTCGGTGATCCAATTCTTCGGGGCAAACTCCTCAAGATAGATCGACGCCGCCACACCAATTGGCAACGCCAGCACCAGCACCACCAACATCATGAAGAAGCTGCCCACCATAGCCACGCCAATCCCGGCGGCTTCTGGACGCTGGTCCGATGCATCCGCACCTATGATGAAGTCGATGTTGAAGGTCTTCTTCAACGCGCCAACCTCGATCAGCTGGTCGACAAAGTCGAGCTGTGCGGGCGTGATGTTCTTGTCGTTGGCAATGCTGTCCCGTGTCACCCGGCCTTTCATGTAGCCGTCCACGCGACTGTTGGCGAGGAAGCGGAATTCGATGGTCTGGCCAATCTGATCCGGATTGGCGATCACATAGTTGCGCAGTTGGCTTGCAGCAGATTTTGACAAGATCTTTGCCATGGTCTTGGATTTAAGGTCGGTCTCAATGCCATGGGTTTCCACGGTTTTCTCAAACGCGGTTTTGATCAGCGGAGCGTAGCCAAAGGTGGTGACTTTCTTGATCTTTTCCAGATCACGCTCGCCGGACTTATCCAGCTTGCTCTCCAGCAGCTCGACTTCCATGGTCACAAAGGTCTGCGTAAACGCGCCGGTGCCTTTGGACAGGATCGTGTAGAGCAGTGTCACCAGCATCAACAGTCCAATGCCAATCGCAATCATGCCATAGAGCTTGAAGCGGCCTTCGGCGGCATTGCGACGCCTGGTGCGAGCATCCAGCGTGTGCAGCGAGCTTTGGGGCGCAACGGCGCCTGTGTTTTGCGTCGCGTCGGTCATTCGTATTGCTCCCGATATTTGCGCACGATGTAGAGCGCCAGCACATTGAGGCCGAGGGTCAGAACAAAGAGGGTCAGGCCAAGGGCAAAGGCCACCAGCGTTTCTGGGCTGGCGAAATCACCATCCCCGGTCAGCTGGCTGACGATCCGGGTGGTGATGGTGGTCATGCTTTCAAACGGGTTGAGGCTGAACTTGGCAATCGCCCCTGCCCCCATCACCACAATCATGGTTTCGCCAATCGCACGGGAGGCCGCCAACAGGATCGCGCCAACGATGCCCGGCAAAGCTGCCGGGATCACCACCTGGCGAATGGTTTCGCTCGAGGTTGCGCCAAGGCCAAGGGAGCCATCGCGCATCGCCTGTGGCACCGCGTTGATGATGTCATCAGACAGCGAGCTTACAAAAGGGATCAGCATGATGCCCATGACCACGCCCGCGGTCAGCACAGAGGTCGCGCCTGACATCCAGTCCACGCCCAAAGAGCCCGATTGACCAAACAGGTTCACCAACATTGGCCCTACGGTCAGCAGCGCAAACAGACCATAAACAATAGTTGGGATACCGGCGAGAATTTCCAATAGTGGCTTGGCAAAGGCCCGTGTCTTGGGACCGGCATATTCCGAGAGGTAAATCGCCGCAAACAGGCCAATCGGCACCGCCACCAAAAGCGCGATGAACGAGATATAAAGCGTGCCCCACAGCAGCGGCAGGATCGACAGCTCACTGTCGCCGCGGAAGTTTGGCGCCCAGGTGGTTCCAAAGAAGAAGTCACGCCAGTTGTGCAGACCAAAGAAGTTGATGGTCTCAAACAGCATCGACAGCACAATACCCACGGTGGTCAGGATCGCCAGCGAGGCCGCCGCCATGAGCAGGGCCAGAACCGCGCGTTCCACCACGTTGCGGGCGCGATAGTCAGGCTTGGTTTTGCTGAAAGAAGTGCCAAAGCCAATCACGGCCAGCGCCAAAACGATCAGAGTGCGCATTGTGTTGCCGGTCACGGTGGCGCTGCGATAGGACTTCGCGGCCGCCAGCACCTCAGGGCGCACATCTTGGCCCAAGGCCACGCCCAGCTCACCCAGACGCGCCCGCACGTCCACAACGGTGGCGTCCATGGCTTCGACTTCGGCCAAGCTCATCGCCCCACCGGCAATAGCGGTGTTCAACCCGTCGGCAACGCGGCGCACATCCGACATCACCAGGTTCAGATTTGAGCCTTCCGGGATCATCTCGGGCGCAATCATGCCGGACACAGACCGCTCAATCAGCGTCGGCTGCGCCAACAACCACACCAGCAACACCGCCAGTGCAGGCACCGCCACGCTCAGCGCGACGTTGGTGCCGTAGTAGATCGGCAAGCTGTGCAGAGCGCGAACATCGCCCCCCGCCAATTTCAAAACACGTATCCGTCCAATAAAATACCCCGCCGTGGCGAGGGCGAGGACCAATAGGACAAGCCAGGAAAGTGGCATCTGTGGGCGCCTTTGTTCAGGGAAAAACCGGGCGGCACGAACCGTCGCGCCGCCCGATCAAGGGAGTGATTACATGCTGGAGCCGAGCACGGCTTCGTCTGCAACGGCGTTCTGGGTGTCGGCGAGCTCTGGGTCAGACACCAGACCATACTCGGCCAAAGGACCATCTTCGCCCGCGATCTCGTCCGCGATGAAGAACTCAGCGTATTCTTTCAGGCCTGGGATCACGCCGATGTGCGCTTTCTTCACGTAGAAGTACAGCGGACGGGACACTGGGTACTCACCGGTTGCGATGCTCTCGGTGGATGGCACGATGCCGGACATGGTCGCAACCTGCAGCTTGTCGGTGTTGTTCTCATAGAACGCCAGACCAAAGACGCCGATGCCGTCTTTGTTGCTTTCGATGCGTGCCAGGGTCTCGGTGTAGTCGCCGTCAATGTCCACAGACACACCATCGGTGCGCAGGGAGATACAGGCTTTTTCAGCGGCTTTGTGCTTGGCTTTATCGGTGTCGCCTTCGGCCGCAGCCAGCAGCACGTCAAAGGCGCCAGTGGCTTCACAGCCCGCCAGGATCACTTTGTCTTCAAACACTTCACGGGTGCCGTGCTTGGTGCCTGGAATGAAGGCTTGCAATGCTTGTGCCGGGAAGTTCGCGTTCACGTCGGACCAGGTTTTGTTTGGGTTGGCAACCATCTGACCGTCCACGAGGATTTCGTTGGACAGCGCCAGGAACCAGTCGCTTGGGGTGTATTCAAAACCGTTGCCGTTGATGTCGGAAGCAAACACGATGCCATCATAGCCGATGCGCACTTCGATGATGTCGGTCACACCGGCTTCGGCGCAGGCTTTGATCTCTTTGTCTTTGATCTTGCGGGAGGCGTTTGCCACGTCGATGGTGTTTTCGCCAACACCTTCACAGAAACGCTTCAGACCAGCAGAAGATCCACCGGATTCAACAACCGGGGTTGGGAAGTCAAAGTTTTCACCGAAAGCTTCCGCAACGATGGATGCGTAAGGCAGAACGGTGGAAGAACCGGCGACCTGTACTTGGTCACGCGCGGCGGCAGAAGTGGCGGCAACGGCCGCGATGGCCAGAGCAGAGGCAGTCAGTTTGACGGACATAAGTGTAACTCCATTTGATCCAGACTGTTCGTCGACAGTCTCGAGCGACGATCTAAAGTGCCTGGTCAAAGCTTTTGTGACGCGTATGTAACAGCCGTGTGACAAATCACGTTTTTTGTGACGTCCAAGTAAAAAGACACCTTAGGTGGCGGGGAGTACCACGCTGAAAACACTGCCTTTTCCTAAAGTGCTCTCAATCTTCAATCGGCCGCGATGGCGGTTGATGATGTGCTTCACAATTGCGAGCCCGAGCCCCGTGCCGCCCATTTCCCGCGACCTGTGGGAATCGATTCTGTAAAACCGCTCGGTCAGGCGCGCGATGTGAATACCGTCAATTCCGGGACCGTTGTCTTCCACCGACACCATCCATCCCGTGCCGCGCAGGCCCGCATGAGATTGAACCTGTGTGAGGCTGACCGCCACCTGCGTACCCTGCCCACCATACTTAAGCGCATTCTCCACGAGGTTGGTGATGACCTGCAAAAGCTGGTCCGGATCGCCCGGCACCACAACGGGCGCTGCCGCATCCTTATAAGTTACGGTGCTTTGGTTGCTCTCCGCTAGCGGCGACAGGTTGCGGATCACCGCACGAATGATCTGGTCCAGATCGACCGGATCGGTGGGCCGCATACGCGACACCTCTTCCACACGGCTCAAGGACAGCAAGTCTCCGACCAATCGGTTCATCCGGCTGGCTTCGTCGGACATGATGCCCAAGAAGCGCTCGGTCGCCGCGCTGTCGCCCCGCGCAGGGCCTTGCAGAGTTTCCACGAACCCTAGGATCGCCGTCAGTGGCGTGCGCAGTTCGTGGCTGACATTGGCAACAAAATCCCGCCGCATCTGATCGAGCTGCTGGACCTCGGTGACATCCTGAAAACAGATCATCACCCCTTTGGTGCGCATGCTCGGCGCCACCAGCCGTCCTCCAGAGGCTGCCACCAAATCCACCGGTGACACGGTGACGTCAAAGCGGTGCTCTTGTGGCCCATCATTATGCGCGTAAATCGCCCGGTGGCTTTTGCCATCTTTCAAGCAGGCATCCACGGCACTGTTCAGGCTTGGTTGGCGGAACACCAAAATCAGCGGCCGGTCATCATCCGCATGGGGGTTGAGCTTCACCGCCGCCTCGTTGCCCGCCAGTATGCGGGCTTCTGCGTCGACCAGCACCGCCGGCAGCGGAACAGCCTCTAGATAGCTCTTGTAAAAATCATGCGGCATCGTCCCGCTCCCGTCCGTTCCGTCCTGCACTGCCCCGCAAGGGGCACATCAACCCCACGGCTCAAACCGCTTTACTGTAACAGTTTTATGACGGAACGTCTTTGACAGGAGGAAACCTGCCGTCAAACTTCGCGCAGACCCGCTTTGAAGCGTTTGGCGTTGTCCTGATAGTGTTTCGCCGACATCGTCAGACCGGTGATACCTGCCTCATCCAGCTGACGCACGACCTTGCCTGGCGCGCCCATCACCAGGCTGCCGTCCGGGATTTCCTTGCCTTCGGTGATCAACGCCCCTGCCCCGATGAGGCAGTTTTTCCCAATCTTCGCGCCATTGAGCACCGTGGCGCCCATGCCAATCAGACTGTTGTCACCAATGGTGCAGCCATGCAGCATCGCTTTGTGGCCAATTGTGCAGTTCTTACCGATCGTCAAGGGGTAGCCGGGGTCGGTGTGCATCACGGTGTTTTCCTGCACGTTGGAGCCTGCGCCCACCGTGATGGTCTCATTGTCCCCGCGCAACGTGCTGCCAAACCAGACCGAGGTGTCCGCTTCTAGCACTACATTGCCAATCACATTGGCATCCGGCGCGACCCAGCTGCTGTCGTCCTGCTTTGGCGCAACACCATCCAACTCATACATCGGCATTAGGACATCTCCTGAAATTCGTTCTGCAATCCGTTCACATGGCCTTGCAGCGCAGGCTGTTGCTCGCGGCGCATACGCTCAGCGGCAATAATAGTCTTCAGCTGCGCCTCTGTTGCGTCCAGATCGTCGTTCACCAGCACATAGTCATAGGAGTGCCAGTGGCTGATCTCATCCCAGCTTTTCTGCATGCGCTTGTCGATCACGTCTTCACTGTCCTGCGCACGGCTCACCAGACGGCGGTGCAGCTCTGTGATTGATGGCGGTAGAATAAAGATTGAGAGCGCGTGCTTGCCAAGGTCGGAATTGCGGATCTGCGCCTCGCCCTGCCAATCCACGTCAAACAGAACGTCATTGCCGTTTTCAATGGTCTCACGTACCGGGCCAGCCGGGGAGCCGTAGAAATTGCCAAACACGTGGGCGTGCTCCAGCATTTCGCCGTCCGCCACCTGCCCTTTAAACTCGTCTTCCGAGAGAAAGTAATATTCCCGGCCATGTTCCTCGCCAGGACGCGGAGACCGTGTGGTCGCAGAAATGGAAAAACTCAAACCGGGATCCCATTCCATCAACCGCCGCGCGAGCGTTGATTTCCCCGCGCCAGAGGGAGAAGACAGAATGATGAGCAGGCCACGTCGCTGAGTCATGTGATTATTCCACGTTTTGAACTTGCTCTCTCATCTGGTCGATCACGGCCTTGAGGTCCAGCCCAATCCGCGTCAAATCCACCGACTGTGCCTTGGAACACAGTGTATTTGCCTCGCGGTTGAATTCCTGCATCAGAAAGTCGAGCTTACGCCCCACCGGACTGCCCTGCGCCAGCAACTCCTTGGCCGCCTGCACATGCGCCCGTAGCCGATCCAACTCTTCCATCACATCAGATTTCACCGCCAACACCGCCAGTTCTTGCGCCAAGCGGCCTTCGTCCAGTCCGTCGGCATTCTCCAAAACTCGCGCCAAGTTGGCCTTCAAGGTCTCCGCCGCCTCTTCGCGCCGGGCTTCGGCTGCCTCTGCGGCCTGCTGGGTCAAATCGGACACCTGTTCCAACTGATCCGCCAACACCGCTTCCAGCGCCTGCCCTTCTTTGGCCCGCATCTCTTTGAAGCTCGCAATCAATGCTGGAAGTTGCGCGGTGATCGCCGCCAATAGCGCCTTGCTGTCTGTTTCCTCTACCGCCTGCTCCATCACACCGCGTTGCGACAGCAAATCACTCGCTTTCGACGGTGCCAGCGAAATGCCTTTGTCCATGGCCCGCTCTTCCACCGCCTGCAACGCCGACAGCACCGCTTCCAACTGCGCGGCGTTTACCGCCAGCGCTCCGGTTTCGTCATCGCGGTTGACCCGCAGCGACAAGTTCACGGACCCGCGCGCCATGCCTTTGGACAGCGCGCCACGCACCGCAGGCTCCAACCCCTCAATCCAATCCGGCACCCGCAGGCGCAGATCCAGCCCTTTGGCGTTTACACTGCGCAGGTCCCAGGTCCAGCTGTGCCCCTGCCCTTCCCCCTTAAGGCTTGCGTATCCGGTCATCGACTCCAGCACGGGTCGTCCTCCTGCAAATTCAGTTGCGTAACAGCTAAATCTATTCCTGCGTGAAGAGCAACGTTAACGGCGCAACCGGTTAACCATTGAAATCATTTTTTATCGCAAATCCGCTAAAATGTGAGATAACTGATTTACAAGTTGTTTACGACTTTGAGCAAACGGCGACAGAAACCGGCTCGAAGGTGCGGGTGTGGGTATGAAGTTCAGACGTAGAGTTTTTTCCTTGGGGGGAAGAGCATGAGAATTTTTGGTGACGGAAAATCCAGCGCGGCAAAGGTGCACAGCATCGCCGTGATGCAGGATGTAAAAGCTTACTGGGACGGCCTGCGCGACGGGCACCCGGTGCCCTATCGCAGCGACGTGGACCCACGCCAAATTCAGAAAGTGCTCAAGCACGCGTTCATCCTGGAACGCATCGCACCGGGCATGGCGCGCCTGCGGGTCTCCTGCAACACACTCACCGATGTGATGGGCATGGACATGCGCGGCATGCCCATGTCCGCGCTGATCAACGAAGCGTCCCGCGACAGCTTTGGTCAGGCGCTTGAAAAAGTCTTTGCCGCGCCAGCGATTGGCCGTCTGGAAATGAGCACCACCCGGGGTTTCCGCCGCAACGGTCTCAACGCCGAAATGATGCTCCTGCCGCTGCGCTCTGACAGTGGTGAAGTGAACCGTATTCTGGGCGCGATCACCGTGGATGGCGATCTGGGCCGCGCGCCGCAGCGGTTTGATCTGGAAGGCAGCTTCCTGCGCCGGATCGACATGCCAAGCGCCAAAATTACTTCTGACGCCGTGGCCGCGCCACAGCCTCAGAAAGTTGAAATCACCAAGCCGGCTGGGATGCAGCCAGCGCAAGAGCGGGCCAAAACACCGGCCGCACCGCGTCTCGTCCCTACCCAGCACCCGCACCTGCGGTTGGTTGTATCAGACGACTAGAAGAAGTCTGGTCACATAAAGAAGGCGGGGTCTACTGGACATGGCACCCCGCCTTTTTTTGTGCCTACACATTACGAAAAGAAAAAAGCCGCAGCCTTTTGGCCTGCGGCTTTTCTGTTTTCTCAACCCAATGGCGAAGCGCGGTCAGGCATCTAGGTGCAGATACACCCGCCGGTTTTGCTTGCCCTTCTTCTCGATTTTGCCAATGCGCACGCGGCCAATCTCCCCTGTGCTGGCCACATGTGTGCCGCCGCAGGGTTGCAAATCTACCTGCTCGTCCTCGGTCCCAATCCGCACCAAGCGGACCTTTCCCGCCCCTTTTGGCGGGGCCACGGACATGGTCTTTACCAACCCTGGGTTGGCTTCCAGCTCGGCATCGGTGATCCAGTCTTCGGTGACAGCCAAATCGCGATCAATCAAAGCATTCAGCGCATCGCTTAGCGCCTGCTTGTCCTCCGGCGCGTCGGGCATATCAAAATCCAACCGACCTTTTTCCGCGCCAATGGAGCCCCCCGTCACTGGCAAAGGAATAACCACCGACAACAGATGCAACGCCGTATGCACCCGCATGTGCCGATGACGCCGCCCCCAATCCAGCACCTGCTTCACATCGGTGCCAATTGGCGGCAGTTCCTCCGGTGCAGACGGCACCAAGGCAATCGCGCCATCCAGAGTTTTCACGGTGGTGGCAATCTCGGTGCTGTGTCCGTCCCATTCCAACACACCACTGTCGCCCGGCTGCCCCCCACTGGTGGCATAGAACAAAGGCGCATCCAGCAGGATGCCGCCTTCCGGCGTGTGCCCAATCACCACGCCAATCGCTTCTTTTTGATAGGCGTCTTCCAAAAACAAAAGTTTGCTCATCGACCGTCTCCGTCCCCATCTCCGTCCGAGCCGTCCATGTCATCCAGGTCCGGCGGCGTTGGCGTCGCGCTGGTAGGCGTATAGCTTTGTGCCACCGGCGCTTTTGGTGTGTTTGCAGCTGGCACTTCGCCATTCAAAGCCTCCGGGTTCCGAAGCCAAATGTCCCGTTGGGCAAAGGGTATCTCGATGCCCTCTTCCACAAACCGCCGCGCGATCTCGTGGTTAAGATCACTCTTCACCGTCAGCATCCAGTTCACATCGCGCAGGATCGCCCGGATCTCAAAATCCAGCGAGTCCGCACCAAACCCCTGAAACACCACCGCAGGCGCCGGATTGGCCAAAACCATTGGATGGGCCTCGGCAATCTCTCGCAAAATGCCTTCCACCCAGCGCGTGTCCGTTCCGTAGGCCACACCAACCGGCACAATCACCCGTCCAACGGTGTTGCCGCGGGTATAGTTGGTCACTGTGCCAGAAATCAGGTCGCTGTTTGGGATCACCACATCGGTGCGATCAAAGGTCTCAATCCGGGTCGACCGAACGGAAATGTCGCGAACATAGCCCATCTGTCCATTCACATCGATCCAGTCGCCTTCGCTCACCGGACGTTCAATCAACAGGATGATACCGCTCACAAAATTGGAGACAATGTTTTGCAGGCCAAAACCAATCCCGACAGACAGCGCGCCAGCAAACAGCGCGATATTACCTAGGTTGATACCGGCGACAGTCAAGGCGATCAGCGCCGCAAGGAAGATGCCGATGTACCCCGCACCAGACACCACCGCAGTCTGCCCGCCCGCATCCAGGCGCGTCTTCGGCAGGATATTGTCACGCAAAAAGCTTTGCGACAGCCGGGTCACCGCATGACCAAAGGCGTAGACCACAATCAGCAGAAGGATATTTTCCGGCGACAGGATCAGATCGCCAAACTGCAAGCCATCTGAAATATTGCGCCAAATCTGCTGCAAGTCCGAAACTTGCGCACCCCAGGACATCAGGAAAATTGGCAGAGACAGGATCACAATGCCAATGCCCGCCAAAACGGCAGCCAATGGGCTTTCGTCGTCGTCACGCCCATTGAGGGCAGAGAAAATCTTCTGAATGACGCGCTGCGCCACCAATAGGAAAGCCACCAGGAACACGGTGCGCGTGCTGGAAAACACCAGATAGCTCGCACCTCGGGTCAACCCGATGGTGGCCAGAATGCCTCCAACCAGTGAAACCAGAACCGTGTAGCGCCCTAGGAGTGAAATGAGTTGCCCCATCGCAGAGAGCGGACCATCTTCCTCGGCCCGCATCGAGCCTGCATGACGAGTCACCAAACGCCCCAACAGTCCAAGGAAATAGGCCGCAATCACAGTGGTCACGAAGAACACCACCGATTCCGTGCCGCGGCTCCAGCTTTCGTATCTTGCCAGTTCCACAAACAAGGAGCTCAACGCCAACATAGCGCCCAGCACCGTGCTCGCGCGCCGCCCCTTACGTTTTTCCGCTTCGGTCAGATTGACCAGCAACAGCGGCCGCTCATTGCGCGAAAACACCCTTTCGCCCAACCAGCGCGCAGACAGCAATTCAAATGTCATCAGCGGCAAAATGGAGAGCACCACATCGCCGCGCAGCCCCGGCAGATCGGTTGCGTAAACCGCCTTCGAGAAGGCAAATACGCCCAACATTGGCAATAGGACTTGGCCATAAGACAGGCAGAACACCGCGATCCAACGCCCGGCAGACAAGTGTGCGCGATCGCGGATCATGCTTTGCAATGCCCGTTCTGTCCAGCGCATCCCACGCGTCAGCAGCACAAAGGCAATTGCCAGATAAAACAACATCTGCGGCAGCGACTTGCGCAGCTCATTGCGTTGTTTTTCATGCACCCAGCCGGTCTGGAATTCTAACGCAATCAGCCGGAAAGAGTCGCTCAACTCGCCAAACGCCGGCCACCAGAGGTCTGGATTTAGTGGAAACGGGCCGGGCTCCAGCAGGATTTGCGTCTGCCGCTCCCGCAGCAGCACATCAATTGAGCGGATCAGCTCTTCCGCCTCGGTCAGCGCCAGTTCCGCCCGTCGCACAGGGGCTTTGGCCTCTGACAGCGACAGCTCCAACTGCCGCCGTTCCTCAGCCACGTCCTCAGCTTCGCCACTTTCCGGCACCGGACCCAGACGCTCCAACTGCGCCTCAAGCGTGGTGACGGAAATCCGAGACCGTGAGCTCTCGTCAGAGAAGTCTTCGCTCCATAACGACAACTGGTCACGCAGCGTATCCATCGCCGCTTCAGAGGCGCGATCGTTATCAATGGCTTCGGCGGCGCGCTCTGCAACCCGCCGCCATTCGCCATAGTCCGGCGGCAATGTGCCCTGCGCCCAAACTGCGGTCACCCAAACGGTCAGAACCGTGACCGCAACACTTAGAAACCTAATCAGTGGGCGCATGGTATGAGGCTGCCTTATACGTCTTCAAACACACCCGGAATGCTGCTTGGGCCTTTGTTGCCCAGCCACGCGGGGGTTGGCAGGCCTTTTTCTTTCAGGAACTCCGGGTTGAACAGCTTGGACTGATAACGTGTGCCGTAATCGCAAAGGATGGTCACAATGGTGTGGCCCGGGCCCATGTCCTTGGCCATACGCACCGCACCGGCAATGTTGACGCCAGAAGACCCACCCAGACACAGGCCTTCGTTCTCCAGCAGGTCAAACACGTAGGGCAGCGCTTCTTCATCGGAAATTTGATAGCTCATGTCCGGCGTGAAACCTTCGAGGTTGGCCGTGATGCGCCCCTGCCCGATGCCTTCGGTGATCGAGCCGCCCTCGGATTTCAACTCACCGTTGGTGTAGAAGTTGTACAGCGCAGCACCCATCGGGTCCGCAAGGCCAATTTTCACGCCTTTGGGCTGCAGGGCTTCGGCCACACCGGCCAAGGTGCCACCAGAGCCAACTGCACAGGTGAAGCCATCCACTTTGCCCTCGGTCTGCGTCCAGATTTCCGGGCCGGTGGTCTCGATGTGGCTTTGACGGTTGGCGACATTGTCAAACTGATTGGCCCAGATGGCGCCGTTTGGTTCGGTTTTCGCCAGTTCCGCGGCCAAACGGCCGGAATAGCGCACATAGTTGTTGGGGTTTTTGTAAGGCGCCGCAGGCACCTGCACCAATTCCGCACCCGCCAAGCGCAGCATGTCTTTCTTTTCCTGCGATTGCGTTTCCGGGATCACAATCACGGTTTTGAACCCCATAGAGGCGCCGACCAGCGCAAGGCCAATCCCGGTGTTCCCGGCGGTTCCCTCGACAATTGTGCCACCAGGCTTCAAATCACCACGCGCAATCGCGTCTTTGATAATGTAAAGCGCGGCGCGGTCCTTGACTGACTGGCCGGGGTTCATGAACTCCGCCTTGCCATAAATCTCACACCCGGTCTCGTCGCTGACTTTGTTCAGGCGGATCAATGGGGTGTTGCCAATCGCTTGGGCCAGATCACGGGCGATATGCATGTTGCGCGGTCCTTTATAGATGTCTGAAATCCTGTGTAGGCAAGGCGCGGGGCAAACTCAAGCGGTCCCGCGCAGCCTGTCGCGGTGTCGTGCCAACCACAGCGCGGCCAGCACCAGCGGCGCATTTACAATTTGCATCCGGTCCACCATCTGCATCAACGCGTCAAAACTGTAGACGTAGGACCGAATATCCTCGGCCTCCTGCTCTAGTCCTGACACCCCGACCACCTCATCAGGTAGGTCGGCCAAGCCTAGGTAAATATTATAAAATTCAGTGCTGCATCCAGGTGAGGCGTAGCAGTTTGCCACCTCATGCAACTCCGTGAGCGCCAGCCCGGCTTCCTCTTGGGCCTCTCGTCGGGCGCAGGATTCAGGGCTCTCCTCCGCGTCCAAGCGGCCTGCGATTGGTTCCAATTGCCAAGGCAAATCATCGCCGCGTGCAAACGGTCCGGGTCGGAATTGTTCGATCAACAAAACGCGATCCCGCACCGGATCATACGGCAGCACAATCACTGCATCCGTGGCGACAAACACAGCGCGTTTCACCATGTCGCTCCGAGCGCCGTCATAACGTCGGAACGACAGATCGAATTCTTCCATTGTAAAGAATTCTGAATACGGCCGCGTGAGTGTCACGTCACTCACATCCGCCGCCGTCATGCCGCTTGGACTCACGGCATCATTGCGACGCTTGGCCTGCATTTTTGCCGTGGCCCGGGCTTTGATCATCGGCAACATCCGATCCACGTCCTCCCGTGATCGCTGACCGAAGTAGCCCATTTCTTCAATGGCGCGTAGCACTGTGACTTCGCCAAATCGCGCCGCCCAAGTGTCCAATGACCATGACCTATCGGGAACCCAGCCTGTGTTGTCACTTTTGAACACGCGTGCCGGGTGCTCGGTTCCGTCAACGGTGACGGAAACATCCGTTAAATCATAGTCATAGCTGCCTTCGTAAAACCGCAGCCGCTCAATTTCTGTATCGCTCAGGTCGCCAATGAACAGCCCTTCCGCCTGCCCCTCTGCGGGTTTCAAGATTGGAAAATCCTGCCCCTTCACAGCAAACACCGCGTGATCGGCTAGACGCCCTTGGCGCAGCTCCAGCGCATCGCTTTCTTTGCCAAGCACAGCCGCCAACAAAGGCACGTGTCGCAACGTGCCGTACACAAAAACATTGGTCATGGATTATCCCCAGTTCCGGGCGGCAAAGTTGGTGAAAATGCCGCTGATCACAGCACCCACGGCCAAAGTGATCAACACATTAGGATGCAGGAGGTAGACGCCATACTCCAGCGCCACCGTCACCGCACGTTCCATCGCTTCCACCGGTTCGTCCAGACGCCGACGCATCGCCAGCCGGAACATCTCGATCAGCCCAAACAGAACCAGTCCCCAGAACACCATTGCGGCCACGCCCACGAGGCCAAGCTCCAGGGAGCCACTGCGCCCCGCACGTTTCCCCATCACGCGCCAGCCAACGACCAGGCCAACACCGGCGCTTATCAAGGTCATATGGCCGAAGTTCGACCCCTCCGGCATTTGCGGTTTCACAAACTCCGCCACCAGCCCGCCAATGATGGCGAGGCAGGAAGCGGCGACTAACTTATTGGATGAAATCATATACCAGGCTTTGCGATCGTGATTTGTGTCACGTCGCAGCTTCCACTGCGAAACGCTGCAGCACAAGAGGTCAGATAAAAATTCCACATGCGACGGAAACGCTCATCAAAGCCCATGCCCTGAATACGGTCCCAATGATCGTTAAACGTCTCATGCCACCGGCGCAGCGTTTGGCTGTAGCTTTCGCCAAATTCAATGGACCCCGCCACAGTCAGGCCGGCCTTTTTGACCTCTTCACGCAAGGCGGTTGGGCTCGGCAACATGCCGCCCGGGAAGATGTACTTCTGAATGAAATCAACACCTTTGCGATACTGCTCAAACCGCTGTTCGGTCAGCGTGATGATCTGCAACGTCGCTTTCCCACCGGGCTTCAGCCGGTCGCGCACCGCTTCGAAATAGACCGGCCAGTATTTTTCGCCAACGGCTTCAAACATCTCGATGCTGGCAATCCCGTCATAGGTCGCAGTCTCGTCGCGATAGTCCTGCAACTTAAAGTCCACCATGTGAGAAAGTCCCGCCTTCTCAATGCGTTTTTGCGCAAACTTCAGCTGCTCTTCGGAGATCGTCAGTCCGGTTACCTTTAGCCCGCGCTCCTTGGCAGCGTATTCAGCAAACCCACCCCAGCCACAGCCAATTTCCAGCACATGGTCGCCGGGTTTCACCCCCATCTGATCCACCATGCTGGCGTATTTGGCGGTCTGGGCGTCCTCCATGCTTTCCTGCCCGGTCTTAAAAATAGCCGAGGAATAGGTCATCGTGTCATCCAGCCACAGCCCGTAAAACTCGTTGCCCAAGTCATAGTGATAGCTGATGTTTTTCTTCGCTTGGGTCTTGGTGTTGGTGTTCATCCAATGGCGCAGCCGCTCAAAGGCGCGCACAAAATACATGCCGGGAAATCCGTCCCGCAAAGCGTCATTGTCATTGCGCAGGAAGTCACAGAAAGCTTGCAAATCTGGGCTGCTCCACCAGCCTTCCAGATAAGCCTCACAGAAACCAAGCTCGCCTTCCCGCATCAGGCGGGCAAAAGTATCCTCATTGTGCACGTGCATCTCACACACCGGTCCGGGCTTTGGTCCCTCCGCCCGGAACTTGCGCCCATCTTGCATGACAAAGTCGATCCGCCCGTGGTTGATCTTCTGCGCGGTCTCAAACACCGCGGCAAAATATCGTGGCAGGTTTGCTTCACCTTTGGTCGATGTCAGGTACATAGTGTCCCCCTCTTCCCTGTGTGCCGTAAATGCTAGGCGCGATCAGCGCCTTACGGCAAGTTTTTATTGTGATTTGAAGGTTTCATAGGCTTTGAGCGCAGCGTCTCGCCCTGTACTCAATGCAACGATTGGTGCTGGGACCGGTGTTTCAAACACCGGTAACCAAGTGCGCGGGATTGCCTGCCTAAATGCCTGCTCCCCCTCCGATTGCGGATCCAGCCAGTACCTGCGATACGCCTTGTCACCGTCAAACTTCTCGGCCTGCGTGTCGGGATTAAAGATGCGGAAATACGGCGCGGCATCGGGGCCACATCCGGCCACCCACTGCCAGCCCATGGCATTGCTCGCCGGGTCCCAATCCACCAGACAATCGGCAAACCACGCAAGCCCCAATCGCCAGTGCATGCGCAGGTGTTTTGTCAGGTAACTGGCCACAATCATGCGTGCGCGATTGTGCATCTTGCCGGTCACATAAAGCTCGCGCATGGCGGCATCGACCACCTCGATACCCGTGCGTCCCTGGCACCAGGCCACAAAAAACGGGTCGCTGGTATTCTCATGCCAATGAAACTGTGCCCAATCTTCGCGCCAGTTCTGTTTGTCCATGTCCGGATAGTGCCACAACAAATGCCAGGCAAACTCACGCCACACCACTTCCTTCAGGAAATGCTCGGCCCCCGCCGCGCCCTCCTTCATACGCCGCCGCCCACCGTGCCACATCTGCGCTGGACTGATCTCGCCAAAGGTTAGCGCATCCGAAAGGTCCGACGTCGCAGCCTCACCTAGAAAATCTCTCTGTGCCTTATAGCCATCCGCCCTGGTTTCCAGAAAGCACCGCAGCTTCGCTTGTGCGGCCTCTTCGCCCGCGTGCACATGCCCGGCGACAACCTCAAAGCCACACCGCATGTCTGCGCCCAATCGCCAATCTTCGAGATCATCACTGTCTGGCCAATGGGCTGGCGCGGTCAACTTAGGGATTGCCAAACACGGTACCACCTCACGATGGCGTACGGCTTTCCAAAACGGCGTGTACACCCGATAGGGTCCACCCTGACCAGTTTCCACGGTCCAAGGCTCAAACAGCAACGCGCCTGTGAAACTCTCCGTCTGAAGCTCCGCGTCTTTGGCGGCCGCTTTCACCTCGGTGTCGCGGGCCACAGAGGCCGGATCATACGCCCGGCTCCAAAAGATCGCCTCCGCACCACTCTCCGCAGCCAGCTCCTGCAACACCGGCCAAGCTGCACCTCGCCGCAGGACAAGGCGCATCCCCCGCGCCTCAAGATCCTGCGACAAGGCTCTCAGCGACAGCAGCAAACGCAATTTTGCCGCCGCACCGAGGCTTTCAAGTATGGGATCGAGCACAAAAACCGGCAAGACCGGCCCGCGCGCGGCGGCCGCTGTTAATGCCGCATGATCAGAGAGCCGCAAATCACGGCGAAACCACAAAATGGTCAGGGATTCAGGTGATGTCATTGGGTGGTCCAAGCCCCGCCTTCAGTGTCCTTTCAAACACTTACGGCAGGGCGCAGACCTTGGATCACAAAACCGCGTCGAGCGCGGCAATCAATTTCTGCACTTCATTTTCGCTGGTGTAATGCACAAAGCTCACCCTCAAAACTCCGTGATCGGTATCGACATTCATGCCCTCAAGCGCGCGGTTGGCGTAGAAATCACCACCGCCAGCCATCACACCGTGGCTCGCCAGTTGCGCAGCCAGCGCCTCCCCCGGCGCATTGGCAACCAACGCCACCGTCGGCGCCCGTTTGGCCGCGTCTGTCGGCCCAATCAGCCGCACAGAGTTCTTAGAGGCTGCGTAGTCCAACAACGGCTGCAACAGCTTTTCTTCGTGATCCCGCATCAGGTCATGCACCGCCGCCCCAGTGGCCACAGGCGTTTCCCCCATAATGCCGTGATGCGCCGCCAAAGCCTCAATGTAGTCCACCATTCCCGCACTGGCCGCGACCTGCGCATGATCCGGTCCTGCTGGCGTGAACCGCTTGTACAGGCTGTCGCCGTTGAAATAGTGTCCTTGGTTCGGCAGCATGGTCCCGATATTGCGCCGGATCACCATGATGCCTTGATGTGGGCCATAGGTCTTATAGGCCGAGAACAGATAGATATCGGCCCCCATGCCGCCAACATCCGGCAGGCCATGCGGCGCATAGCTCACCCCGTCAACGCAGACAAAAGCCCCTGCTGCATGTGCCAGCGCGGTGATCTTGGCCACCGGATTGATCTCACCAACAACGTTGGAGCAATGCGGAAAGCACACCAGGCGCACCCGGTCATCCAGCAGCTCCATCAGCTTTTCAGGATCGAGATGACCGGTCTCCGGATCAATCTTCCATTCGCGGATCTCAATGCCGTCTTCAGCCAACCGCCGCCATGGGCCAGAGTTAGCCTCATGATCCTGATTGGTCACAATGATCGCATCCCCCGGGTCCATCCACTGACGAAAGGCCTGCGCCAAGATATAGGTGTTCTGTGTGGTTGACGGTCCAAAGGAGACCTCATCCGTCTCCACGCCCATGAGCGCGGCCAGACGCGCGCGGGCTTCATCCATTTCCGCGCCGCCAAGTTCGGAGGCCCGATACGGCGCATAAGGCTGCACTTTGCGCTCGCGGTAAAACCGGGTCAGACGGTCAATCACCTGTGCGGAGGTATAGCTGCCACCCGCATTCTCAAAAAACGCTTGTCCCTCAAGCGACTGTTCTGAAAATGCCGGAAACTGGCTGCGCACAAAATCTACGTCAAGCATCGGATACCTCCCCTGAATTGACCCGCACCAAACCGCCGTTTCCCGGCGGGGTCAAGCCGGGAAACAGGCACAAACCGCGACGTTTACGCCAGCACTGCGCGGATTTTGTCCGCCTGCTCTTTGAGCACTGCAAAATCCGCCATCGTACCCGGTGGCCGCAGTTTCACACCGTCATGGCGCGGCAACACGTGGTAATGCAGGTGAAACACTTCCTGCCCACCAGCCGCCTCATTGAACTGCTGCACGGTCACGCCTTCGGCGCCAAAGGCCTGCATCACTGCATGACCCATTTTCTGCACGGTTTTCAGGCAGGCGGTCAGCTGCTCCGGTGTGGCGTCCAGCATGTTGCGGCAGGGTGTCTTGGGAATGATCAAACAATGGCCATCGGCGCGCGGCATGATGTCCATAAACACATAGGTGTCGTCATCCTCATACAGCTTCTCGCTCGGGATTTCGCCCCGTAGGATTTTTGCAAAAATATTGTCGTTGTCATAGCTCATGGCGCGCCACCTCCTTCAGACATGCAAAAGGCGGGCAAGTTGCCTCACCCGCCTGTTTCACTGTGTTTTCGCGCTGTTAGGCGTTCACGTCAACCACAACGCGGCCCTGTACCTGACCTTGCAGAATGTCTGCGCCCAATTGCGGCAGATCAGACAGGGTGGCCGGTTTGACCATGGCTTCCAGCTTGTCCATCGGCAGGTCTTTGGCAATCCGCTCCCAGGCGCGCAGGCGATTGTCATAGGGCTGCATCACCGAGTCGATGCCCAAGAGGTTCACACCGCGCAGCAGGAACGGAATCACGGTGGCAGGAAGCGCCGCCCCACCGGCCAGACCCACGGCGGCCACAGAGGCCCCATATTTCATCTGACCCAGCACCCGCGCCAGCATCGCGCCCCCCACGGCATCGACACAGCCAGACCAGGTCTCGCTTTCCAACGGACGCTTTACGGTTTCATTGAGCTCTTCCCGCGCCACAATCTGCGTCGCACCCAGCGATTTGATGTAGTCGCCACTCTCTGGGCGTCCGGTCACCCCGGCGACCTCATAACCAAGGTTTGCCAGGATCGCGACCGCGACAGAACCCACGCCCCCGGCGGCACCAGTCACCAGTACCGGTCCATTGCCGGGCTTCAATCCATGATCTTCCAACGCCATCACGGACAGCATCGACGTGAACCCTGCAGTACCAACCGCCATCGCCTGTTGCGGGGACAAACCCTCTGGCAGCGGCACCAGCCAATCGGCCTTCACACGTGCCTTTTGACCATAGCCGCCCCAATGCGCCTCACCCACGCGCCAGCCGGTCAGCACCACTCTGTCGCCCGGCTTGTAACGGTCATCATCGGACGCCTCGACGGTACCGGCAAAATCGATTCCCGGCACATGCGGATATTTGCGCACCAGCCCGCCACCTTTGGCCGACAGGCACAGCCCGTCTTTGTAGTTCACCGTGGAATACTCCACCGCCACCGTGACCTCTGCGTTGGGCAGGTCGTCCAGCGTCAGATCTTTGATCGACGCGCTGGCCAGTCCTTCGTCATTTTGATCCATCACCAGTGCTTTGAACATCTCATCTCTCCTCTCGCGCTAGACCGCCGCCCAGCATTCACAGTCCCAAAATATCCTCGCCGAAGGCCTCCGCCTCCGGCCTCATCCGCTATTGCCAGAAGGCCTCATAAACCGTTGCAGGCCGCACCCCATCCGGCGTCACCACATCCACCTCGGTGCCGGATTTCCAATGGGTCATGCGCACCATGCCAATGGCCACATTTGTGGTGAAGTCCGGCGACCAGGCCGCGCTGCTCACATTGCCCACGTGATCATCCCCATCCATGATCGGCCACAGCTGATCACAGGGCGGCACCGCCGCGCCATGAATTTCAATAGGACGTATCTGGCGCACAGGCCCTTCCTGCGCCACGCGCAATAAGGCATCCCGCCCGACACAGCCAATCGCGGTGTTGGTGTTGCAAAACCGGCCCAAGCCACATTCATGTGGTGTGTTGTCGTCGGTCATGTCGTTGCCGTAACTCAGCAACCCGCCTTCGATCCGCTCAATCAGGTTGGGGCACCCTGCATAGACATCAAGGTCTTTGCCCGCTTCCATGAGGGCATTCCAAAGCGGCATGCCGATGTCGCTGCCCTCGACGTAGATTTCAAATCCACCCTGTTTGGAATATCCAGACCGCGCCACCACAAGGCTACGACCCTGAAACTCAAACCAACTAAAGCGGAAGAACCGCACATCGCGCACTTTCTCGCCAAACACCCGCGCCATCAGATCGTCCGCCTTCGGACCCTGTACTGCCAGCGGGCTGACGTCTGGTTCATCCACCAGCACATCCAGCCGATAGCCATAAGCAATGCCTTTGACCCACAACAGCAAATCGCTGTCGGCAATCGAAATCCACCACCGGTCCTCGGCAAGTTTCACCGCCACTGGATCGTTCAACATGCCGCCGGTCTCATCCACGATGGGCACGTAATAGCACTGTCCCGGCAACATGCCGCGCAGATCCCGCGGCGTCAGCATCTGCATCAGCTTGCTCGCATCTGGCCCGCGCACTTCCACTTGGCGCTCCACCGCCACATCCCAAACCTGCACCGCAGATTTGAGGTGACGATAATCCTCTTCCACAGAGCGAAACACCGTCGGCAGCAACATACGGTTATAGACAGTATAGGCCTTCACACCGGCCGCTTCGACACCGTCCGAAAACGGCGTGCGTCGTAGCCGCCGTGATGGGGAAATCAGAGCCATGAAACCTCCTCAGGCATCAAAACCAAATCCGTGTCTTCTGTGTTGCGACCAAAGCCGGTCAGCATGGCATGCACTTGGCCGCGGTGATGGGTTTGGTGATTGAACAATCCGACCACACACAATGCCATTGGCTTGTGCATGTCCTTGTTCAGCATCTGGGCATGCCAGCTCAAATCACCACTTAAGCTTTCGGCGGTAACTTTTTCCGCCCACAGCACAATTCGCTGATCCATGCGTGTGCGCTCCTGCGCCCAAATCGCGAATGTCGGGCACAACTCCGCATGTTCAGTCGCCGGCTTGGACGGCCCATCCCCGCCGTCCAAGCGGCTCATCCACAGGGCATCGCCCCAGAGGATGTGATTGATTGTCGCCATGACCGAGCCAAAAAACGCACCACGATCGGCCCGTAATTCTGCCTCGGTCAGGGTTTCACACGCCGCACGCATCGTCTGGTTTTGCCAGGCGTTATACTTGGCCATCATCTGGCAGTATTCCGGCGTGATCATCGACATGGCCGTTACCGAGGTCCGTGCCAGTCGATCTGGCAGATTTCAGCAGAGCGCCCGCCAAAATCCCACACCCGACCAAAGGCGCGCACGCGGCCTTTGGAAGCCGTCGCAACGGTAATGTCTGGCCCCATCCAGTATTTGGTGTTGGAGATCACAATCTCCTCGTCCTTGTTTTTACCTTCAACCGGATAGACCACACCCTCGATCTTCTTGCCGACGGTGATGTGGCGGGTCTTACCATCCTCGGACGTGTCATAGGACACAGGCTGGCGCTCCACGCCAATGATCTCGCCCACCAAAACCTGGAACAGACCGGTGGTGCCTTTGGCTTTGCCGCTGAAGATATCCACCAGCGCGTTATAGGCTTCTGTGCTGGCGCGATCGTCGATGAACAGCGCCACTTTCCAGTTGCCACGGCTCATCATGCCCGGGATTTCAATCAACAGACCGATGTTCAGGCCAGACAGGTCCACGTCACCGTATTGACCCTCGTCAATCCGCACGCCGCCCCAGGTCTGACAGTGACCCTCTGTCGGCGGGTGCAGACCAAGGCTCACCACACAAGGGCAGAACACCGTACAGTTACAGTTGAGGATCAACTCCCCTTTGATGGTCCACGGAATGGTGCCCAGTCCGGATTTCATTGCGTCCGGATGGCGGTTATCGATCTTGGCGGGCGCTTGAATGCGGTCCGATGCCATGGTTGGTCCTCCTTAAGTGTTCCTCACAGGGCGTGCGCCGCCACATAGGCTGCGCTGCACAACAGCACGAGCCCCAGCGGCTTTGTCACCCAACGCCCGACGTCGGGCAGTTTCTCAAAAATCATGATCAGCGTGGCCAGCCCCATGAAGGCGATGTTCATCACGCCGCCCACAAAGGCCAACAGCATCAACGCCCAACAGCAACCCAGACAGGTCAACCCCAGGCGCAATCCGTTTTTCCAAGGCCCCTCGTCCCAATGCTGCATGAAAAACGTCATCGGCATGCGGCATTTGGACAGGCAGGCTTCCTTCATCGGCGAGAACTGATAAAGCCCCGCTACGATAAGCAAGAAGGCCGAGAATAACGCCGACCGGCTTTCGCCCAACGCGCCCAACAGTCCCGCCTGAAACAACACCATCTGCAAGGCAGCGGCCAGTATGGAAAACCCGATCCACACCGCCAGATAACCGCCCACCAGCGCGGAAAACTTGGCGCCGGGCGCCTGGCGCGCCAGATCATCGTAAGTGGCAAAGGCTGGCAAAGCCGTCGGCGCCATCATCGCGGCACTCATCACGACCCACATCAGCAACACGCGGGCAAATCCACTGGCATCCGGTGTAATCGTGCACAGGCTGACCCAGAAGTCCGCGCCATAAATCGCATTGAGCTCCCGCATCTCTGCCGGAATGGCCATCAAAAACAGTACGGCCCACGCGGCCAGAATTCCGCCAAACAAAGCAAGCCAATGGGACCCAGTCATGGAACGAATGCGATCTGCGATCATCGTCGACATTCCTCCTCTTGCCGCGACTCACTTCTTGAGACTAAAATGTCAGACAATTAAACGCGCAGCAAACACTAAATGTCAGACAATTGAAAATAGACCCCAAGAACAAAGCCGATCTCTCCGCTCAAATCGCGAAAGCCATCCGAGACGCGATCATCTCCGGAGACATGATAGTCGACGAACGCCTTCCCTCGGAATCCGAGCTGGCCGATCAGTTTGACGTCTCCCGCCCCACCGTGCGCGAGGCGCTCAAACGTCTGGCTGCGCAGAACCTGATCCGAACTCAACGTGGCGCCACCGGTGGCGCCTTCGTGCGGCGCCTCTCCTATGATGAGGCTTACGCGCAGCATATCACAACCAGCACGCTTTTGCTGTCGATGAACGCAGTGGATTTTGAAACCGCCTGCGAAGCTCGCTTTGCCTTAGAGCGCGCATGTGCGCCTTTGTCGGCCCAACGCCGCACACCAGATCATCTCGCCACCATGCGCGCAGAAATCCACCGCCAAGCGCAGCCGGGCCTTTCCGACGAGCGCTTCTGTGACAGCGACGTTGCCTTCCACCGTGCCCTAGTGGATGGCGCTGACAACCCGGTACTGTCCTACCAACTCGCCGGCGCTGTCGAAGCCATGCAGCCCCTGATGAACATGATCACCTTCACACAGCGCAACCGCGATGTGATAATTGGCCTGCACACCCGAATTGCTGACGCATTGGAAATGCAAAACAGTGCTGACGCGGATGCGGCGCTTGCAGAACTTACCGCCTACACGCTCACTCTGGGCGAAGAGGCCATGGAGGCCCGCGCGCGGCGGTAGCCCAAACTATCGCCTTGCACCTCTCCTACATTCTGCGTTTTCTCCGCCCAAACGGCCTCAAAGCCGATCAACAGGAGACTCACATGCGCCCCACCGACCATCTGCGCACCCTTGCGGGTGACGACTGGATCGCTGCCACCACGCACCCTTTCTGCACCGAATTGGCTGATGGCTCCCTGCCTTTGGCAAAGATGCGTTGGTATCTGGCGCAGGATTATCAGTTTGTCGGCAATTTCGTGCGCCTGCTCGCAAGCGCCATCGCCCATGCACCAACACTGGCCGACTCGGTACCGGCAGCGCAATTCCTGGCGCTGGTCACCGGCCCTGAGAACACCTACTTCCTGCGCTCCTTTGAGGCGCTCGATATGAGTGAGGCAGAGCAAACCGCCCCACCTGCCCCACCCACTGAGGGCTTCAACGCGTTGATGGCGGAGGCAGCCGCCTCGGGTCGTTATGAGTTGATGCTCGCCGTGTTGGTTGTGGCGGAATGGGTCTACCTAAGCTGGGCCACTCCTGTGAACCCACCCAAAGACGCGCTGCCGTTCTATTTTGCTGAATGGATCACGCTGCACGCGGGCGAAGGTTTTGAGGGTGTCGTGGAATATTTGCGCTCCCAACTGGACGCCGTATGGCCAACTCTGTCCACCGAGGCGCAACGTGACGTGGAAGCGCTCTTCCTGCGGGCCGTGAAGCTGGAACGTGATTTCTGGGACGCGTCTTACGCCGAACATAGCTAACGCGGCTTAACCTTTGGGGCGCAACGCACGGTCCGGTAACCTACGCCGGGCCGTCAGATACCCCACCTCCGCGATACAGTCGCAATACAGACAATATACCGACGCGCCAAAAACCGGTTAACGGCGCTTGCACCCCCCGCGCAACACCACTATCTATGGGGTGTTCCCTCGGGAACTATGGACATAAACGCGCTTGTAATAAACGGATCGGACCCGGGGGCGGTACCCGGCGTCTCCACCAAACATCCTTCATTTGGGGATCATGGGGACGAAATAGGATCGACGGACGTCTAAAGAAGTTAGCTTTGTCTCGGCTGTCTGCCACCGTTATCGGCGAAAACTGTACAATTGCAAATGACAATCGTGCTCCGGTAGCAGTCGCTGCGTAAGCAGTGCCTAACACCGAAATCTAAGTCCTGACGCTAGCTGCCTCAGGCGGGGTCCGCAGGAACCTGGCAACAGAATCCTGCACTTTCAGCCCTCAATTCCTTAAATTAACCGAGTCGCGCATCCGCGTGAGAAGCTGTTAATTTTTCAGCGAAAAATGGTTAATTTGAGGGTCGGCATTAATACTTGGCCCGCAAAATCGCTTTATTTGTTAAAAATCGCAATTTCGCCATGATTTGACCTTTCTTTTTAACCTTTCACTTACTCTTTGGACCGTAGCGTCTGCTTTGGGGATACAACTGGAAGGCACTCAAAATGTCTGTAGATAAACAGCAAGTAATCGAAGATTGGTTCCGGCGTGTTTGGGTAGAAGCCGATATGGACGCCATCGACGAGATGTTCCGTCCTGATAGTAAAGCCGAAGGCGTTTTGCCGGGCTTTGACGTGGGACCGGAAGATTTCCGGGAAATGGCAAGCATGTATTTGGCCTTAGTCGAAGACCCTATTGTCTGTGTAGAGAAAGTCATGGTCGACGGCGATTGGGCCGCAGCTCTCTGGACCATGAGCATTCTCAACCCGGTCAGCGGAGATCGTATCACTGGCTTTGGTCAGCTCTTTGTGCGTTTTGAAGGCGCGCTCATGGTTGAAGCTTATAACAACTTTGATTTGGTTGCCTTTTTCGAGAAGATGGGCTTCCTGCCCGAGCAGACCATGGCCATGTGTCTGACTGGGCAAAAGGTCGCTTAAGACCGTCAAAAACACCTTGCATCCGGGGCGTTGTGCGCTAGCGATAAAGCCATGACGCAGATGCCCTCCTACTCCGACCTGCTGCGCGTCTTTGGGCGCATCGGCCTGCTGTCTTTTGGCGGACCTGCAGCGCAAATCGGACTGATGCACCAGGAGCTTGTCGACCGCACGGGTTGGCTGAAAGAGAAAGAATTTCTCGGCGCCCTGTCCTTCTGTATGCTTTTACCTGGCCCGGAGGCTATGCAACTCGCCACCTTCTGTGGCTGGAAGCTGCGCGGCACGCTCGGAGGCGTCATCGCTGGCAGCTTGTTTGTGCTGCCTGGCGCCGCCTTGATCTTCTTTTTGGTTGCGGGCTACGCCGCTTATGGCGACCTCCCACAGGTGGCCTCTGCCTTTCTTGGTGTGAAAGCGGCGGTGGTGGCAATCATCGTGCAGGCCTTGTTAGGTTTGTCTCGCAAGGTACTGACAAGTAAAGTAAACGCAGTGGTGGCCCTGGCAAGTTTTGCCGCGTTGTATTCAGCCATTTTGCCTTTTCCGGCCGTCATTGTCCTAGCCGCGGTTTTGGGATTTGTTTTGTCCAGACAGACAGCAACACCGGACTTAGTTACCAGCCGAAACCACGTTGAAAACCCGTGGAAGCAAACTGTTGCCGCCGTCGCTTTCTGGGGCCTTCTTTGGTTGATACCTGTAGCATTTGCAGTGTCCGCTGGTGGTTTCCTCAAAGACGTCGCGCTGTTCTTTTCACAACTGGCCGTGGTCACCTTCGGCGGCGCTTACGCCGTGCTGGCATATATGGTGCAAGCTGTGGTTCAAGACTTCGGCTGGCTTACCACCGACCAAATGATGGACGCGCTTGGCCTGGCGGAAACCACTCCCGGTCCGTTGATCCTCGTCACCCAGTTTGTCGCCACTCTGGCAGGCCAACTCCAAGGTGGGGCCAGTCTTGCGCTGACCGCTGGCCTGCTGGCGCTGTGGTGCACCTTTATACCCTGTTTTCTCTGGATTTTTTCCGGTGCCCCCCACGTCTCCCGGATCTTATCCAACCCACGCCTCAGTTCTGCGCTCACCTTGATTTCCGCCGCCGTACTGGGTGTGATTGCCAACCTAAGCATGTGGTTCACCATCAACCTCCTGTTTGCCAAAACCACTTTAAGCCCAATCGGTACCCTACCTGTCCTGACCAGCTTTGACCCAATCGCTGGTATTCTGACCGTTGCGGCGATATTCGCGATGTTGAAGCTGCGGCTACCACTTTTGGTCGTGCTAGCGCTCTCAGCCATCGCCGCGATGACAATTGGTCTGTTTTAGGCCAACTTTTTGCGCTGGATCATCTTTCGTTTCCCGCGCAATGGTCTATTGTCAAAACAACAGACTATCGGAGCACTGCCATGTCCGGGACCATCGACTACGGAAATCTCATGCATCGCGCGATGCGCAGCTTGATTCAGACGGTTTTGGCCGATGTTCAACAGAACGGTCTGCCCGGCGAGCACCATTTTTTCATCACCTTTGACACCCAGCACCCGGATGTTGAAATCGCCGAATGGCTGGCGGATCGCTACCCCGGCGAAATGACCGTGGTGATGCAGCACTGGTATGACAATCTGACCGTCACAGACGAAGGCTTCGCGGTTACGCTGAATTTTGGAGACGCGCCAGAACCTCTTTATATTCCTTACAATTCCATCAAGACCTTCGTGGACCCGTCGGTGGAATTTGGCCTGCGGTTCGAGACCCAGGATGAGGACGAAGCGGAAGACGTGCTTGATGAACTGCCTGAGGAGATCAACCTCGAAGAGATCGTCGAAGAGCCTCGAAAGGACGCCGAAGTGGTGTCTCTGGACAGCTTCCGTAAGTGATCCGCTCGGCCAAACGGGCCGCTATTAAGTTTATGCGCCTGCCTATAGTTTAAATCTCAGTCTCAAAGGCCGATTTGCCGCGCCTTGTTAGCGGTATCCCACGGTATACAGTATTGCACTTTGTCCCACTTCCGGTATGACACTCCTGACATTTTTTACCGGAGGTCGTCATGGCAGATACCCGTACTGAAACCGACAGCTTTGGCCCACTAGAGGTCCCTTCCGACAAGTATTGGGGCGCACAGACACAGCGCTCGATCATGAACTTCCCGATCGGATGGGAAAAGCAGCCCGTCGCCATCGTGCGCGCGCTTGGCGTGATTAAGCAGGCTTGCGCCATGCAAAACAAAGCCACCGGCAAGATGGACGCAAAAATCGCTGACGCTGTCATTCAAGCCGCGTCCGAAGTTGTTGCCGGTAAGTTTGACGACAACTTCCCACTGGTAGTTTGGCAAACCGGCTCCGGTACCCAGTCCAACATGAACTCCAACGAGGTGATCGCAAACCGCGCAATCGAAATCCTCGGCGGCGTGATTGGTTCCAAAGACCCCGTGCACCCAAACGACCACTGCAACATGGGTCAGTCGTCCAACGACACCTTCCCAACAGCGATGCACATTGCCGCAGCAATGACCGTGCGCGACGTTCTGCTGCCAGGCTTGAACAAGCTGGCAGAGGGCTTGGAAGCGAAGTCCGAAGAGTTCAAAGACATCATCAAGATCGGCCGGACCCACACCCAAGATGCGACCCCGCTCACGCTGGGCCAGGAATTTGGCGGCTACGCGCACCAGATCCGTCAGGGCATTGCCCGTGTCGAAGCGGCTCTGCCTGGCATCTATGAACTGGCGCAAGGCGGCACTGCTGTAGGCACCGGCCTGAACACCCAACCGGGTTGGGGTGAAGCTGTGGCGGGTCATATGGCTGAGATCACCGGCCTGCCGTTTGTCACCGCGCCAAACAAATTTGAGGCTCTGGCCGCACACGACGCCATGGTCTTCATGTCCGGCGCCTTGGCCACCGTGGCTGGCGCGATGTACAAAATCGCCAACGACATCCGCTTCCTTGGCTCCGGCCCGCGCTCCGGTCTGGGTGAACTGATCCTGCCGGAAAACGAGCCAGGCTCCTCGATCATGCCAGGCAAAGTGAACCCAACTCAGGCCGAAGCGATGACCCAAGTCGCCGCACACGTCATGGGCAACAACGCTGCCATGACCTTTGCAGGCTCTCAAGGTCACTTCGAGCTGAACGTCTACAACCCGATGATGTCCTACAACCTGCTGCAATCCATGCAGCTTCTGGGCGATGTGGCGGACAGCTTCACCGAGCGTATGCTCAATGGCATCAAAGCCAACGAGCCACGTATCGACAAGCTGATGAAAGAAAGCCTGATGCTGGTGACCGCTCTGGCCCCAACCATCGGCTATGACAACGCGACCACCGTGGCGAAGACTGCGCACAAAAACGGCACCACGCTGAAGGAAGAAGCCATCGCGCTTGGCTTTGTTGATGAGGCAACCTTTGATGCGGTTGTGCGCCCAGAGCAGATGATTGGCCCCAAAGCCTAAACACTGACAGCAAAAACAGTTCGAAGGCGGCTCAAACCAGAGCCGCCTTTTCTTTTTTCGACGGAAAAATCTTGGCCAAGCGTTTGAAATTCAACAACAGCCACCCTAGGTAACTGCCATGAAAAAACAGAGCATCCGTCCCCTCTACCTGATCCTCATCCTGATCATGGGTGGCTTGTCGCTAGCGACGACACCGGTGTTTGCCATGGTGATTGACGAGATCACCACCTGCGAGGCCGAGACCATCTTCTCCTAAGCACGGGCTGTCTGGGCAAACTTACGTTTTGCAAGTAACCTGCTGACATGACTGTGGTGAATCTCAACAAGTTCCGCAAAGCCAAAGCCCGCGCTGACGAAAAAGCGCAGGCCAATCAAAACGCTGCGAAGTTTGGTCGAACCAAAGCCCAGAAAAAGCTGGAAGAAGCGCAGGCAGAGAAAGCCTGCCGGGATCTGGACGGAAAAGAACGCGAATGAGCCGGCCAACCAAGCGCTCACTCACGCTGCGGGGGCACCGTACAAGCGTGTCCTTAGAGGATGATTTCTGGCGCGCCTTTCGCGACATTGCGGAAGAAAAGAACATCCCGATAAACGCGCTTGCGGCTCAAATTGATGCGGAGCGCGATCTGGAAGCCGGACTTGCCACGGCGATCCGCCTCTACGTTCTAGCCTATTTCCGCGCCCGCGCTTCAGTTGGCTCCTAAATATCCCCGCCGGAGGCAACGCCCAAAGGGCGTATTAGGCGGCTTCTGTGGCGACTAGGCGAATCCGCTCGATCATCGCCCGCAACCCGTTGGAGCGCTGTGACGACAGATGTTCGTTGAGCCCCAACCGTTCCAGCTCGGCCCGTGCATCCACGGCAATCACCTCGGCAAGGCTCAAGCCGTTGTAAAGCTTGCGCAACACCGCAATCAGGCCGCTGACAATCATCGCGTCGCTGGCGCCTTCAAAGTGGAACACACCACCCTCGATGGTGGGATGCAGCCACACCTGACTGGCACAACCATCCACCTTGGTCGCAGGCACCCGGAGCGCCTCATCCAGCACCGGCATGTCCTTGCCCTGCTCGATCACATAGCGATAGCGGTCTTCCCAATCCTTGATGAACTCAAAGTCCTCGACGATATCTTCAAAGGCCTCGGCTGCCATGGTGGGATCACTCCTACAACTTAAAACGATGCTTCCTCACCTATGTCGGGCGACCAAAAAGGTCCAGCCCCTCACGCCTTGCTCATCAGATGCTTTTCAAGGCGATACGAATAGGTTAACCCATGGGGCAAAGAATGAGGCCTATCGATGCGCACACCTGTCCTGCTTTTGTTGACCGCCACCCTGGCGCTGTCTGCCTGTCAATCGCGCTGGAACCCTGCCAACTGGTGGGACACGGACGGATCGGCAGCTGCCGAATATGTTAATCCGCTGATTCCGGAGAAAACCGAAGAAGGCCGGTCATTCTTCACCACGCAGGAAGAGCAGGAATACCGTGGTCTACCAATCGACAAAGTGACATCTGTGGAGGTGCATCGCGTCACAGAGGGTCGCTTGATTATGGCGGTTGGTGTGTCTTCCGTGCATGGGACGTCAGACGTGCGCTTGATCCTGCCGGAAACCGGCGCTTTGGATGGTGGCGTTCTGACATTGGAACTGCTGGGCCGCCCACCATTTGAACCTGTTGTTGGCGGCTCCGAACAAAGTCGCGAAGTGACGACGGCTGTGGTGCTGACCGATCAGCAAATGTCGGGTGTTCGCACAATTCGGGTAAAGGCACTCACCAACAGCATCGACCGTCGCGCACGTTAATTTTGCGAGCCAGAATTCTGAATTCTAATGATTTTGACGGATTTTGGTAGGCCCGGCAGGACTTGAACCCGCAACCAAAGCGTTATGAGCGCTCTGCTCTAACCAATTGAGCTACAGGCCCGCCAAGTGCTTGGTTATGAAATGCCGCCGGTGCCGTCAAGCGGTCAGTTTGTCTGCCACCAGTTTGATGTCAGCTTGGCGGCGCAGCGCAGCCAACTTGTCGACAAACGCATTGATCACCAATTCAATTTTTGACCCCGGTATGGTCTTGGTTGGCGAAATTGCAAAAACGTCTTTGCTTGGCGCTTGATACTCGGGAAGCACCACCTCGTAGATGCCCTCATCCAGTTCTTTTTGAATCAACATCCGTGCCGCCCGAGTGTAGCCCATGCCAGTGCGCACGGCTTTCAGGATGATTTCTGGATCATCCGCTGTGAACCCCACACGAATGGGCGCCTGAAAGGACTGACCATCTCGCTTTACATCAAAAAAGCCAGCGGTCTTGTCCTCGTGGTGCTGGATAAACTTCAATCGCTTCATGTCGTCCGGCGTTTCTGGGCGACCATGTTTGTCCAAATAACTTGGGGTGGCAAAAAACACCGTCTCTAGGGACGCGATCTTGCGCCCAAACCCCGAGGTTTCGCCTAAACGCCCGGCGCGTATGGCAAGGTCATAGCCCTCACGCACAACATCCACCAAGCGATCTTCCATACGCAGAACAATATCCAAATCCGGATGCGCTTTGCCAAGTTCAATCAGCACCGGTCCAAATACGACGCGTCCCAGGAAGTTGCCGGTGTTGATCCGAATGGTGCCGGCGACATCGCCGTGTAACGCTTCCAATTCTGCCAACATCAACTCGTAGCGTTCCAATAGCTTTTGCGCGTGCTCCTGCACCAAAACCCCGGCCCGTGTGGCCGACACCCCTTGTGGGGATCGATGCAACAACTGTTGCCCAATGTGTGTTTCCAGCTGGCGAATTTGCTGACTGGCTGCGGATTGCGAAATACCGCGCTGCTGCCCCGCGCCGGAGAGACTGCCCTCCGCAAGTGCGCTTACAAAGGTCTCCATCAAACCCATCCGGTCCATGATATAAGCACTCCTTATGCCCCGTATCACCATCACATCGGTACTGCGGGCTATTTATCAAGCCTAGATAGCCGAGACCAGCACAAGCTGGACCAAAATATTGCTTCAGGGATATTGGAGACCCTTATGTCTATGACCCGTAGAAACTTCCTGTTCACGGCTGCCGCAGCACCGACCGTTGTGGCCGCCCCCGCGCCGGCCTTGGCCTCGCAAACGTCTGAAAAACCGTTCCAGGGCACATATCGCTTCACCGTGGGGGATGCGACGGTGACCGCATTGCTCGACGGCTACCTAGACGCAGCCCCTGCAATGATCCCGGGCTTCGATGAGGCTGGCGTCAGTGCCGCGCTGGAAAAATCTCAACAGAAACTCTACCCGGGCGGCGTGCGCATTCCGGTCAACGCGTTTCTGGTCGAGTTTGGCGGGCGCCGCGTGCTGATTGATGCGGGCACAAGCTCTTTCCTTGGCGACACCCTAGGCGATCTGAACAAGGCCCTGAACGCGATCAACGTCAGTGCCGACTCTATTGACTTGGTCGCCCTGACCCACATCCACCCGGATCATTCCGGCGGGTTGATTGACGCCAATGGGCAAGCCGTTTTTGCCAATGCGCAAGTGGCTGTTGGGCAAACTGAATATGGCTTCTGGCATGACGACGCCATCATGGCGAGCGTGCCGGAAAGCTCGCGTGGCTTCTTCCAAATTGCCCGCAACACCGTCGCGCCCTACGCAGACCGGATGGTCCTGCACAGCAACGAGCAGGACATCTTGCCAGGCCTGACCAGCCTGCCCTTGCCCGGCCACACCCCCGGCCACGCAGGGTATCTGCTGCAGTCTGGTAGCGAGCAACTCCTGTTCTGGGGCGATCTGGTGCATATGACCGCGCTGCAGTTTGACAACCCAAGCCTCACCATCGCCTTTGACACTGACGCCACTCAAACTGTGGAGACCCGTCTCAGCATGTTTGATCGCGCGGCGGCCGACAGCCTATTGGTCACCGGCGCGCACCTCGATTTCCCAGGGCTCGGCAAGGTGCGCAAATCCGCAGACGGCTACACCTACCAGCCAGCCCCATGGCAATACGGCGCCTGATGCTGCACTTGCACCGCCTGTTGACGCAGGCGGTGCATTCCCCTGTTCCAATCGCCGAGCCAATGCAGTAAGGACCACGCCAAGCATCGGATTGTAAGGACATACCCCATGAGCGACGGCAAAAACGGCATCACCTACGCGGATGCAGGTGTGGACATTGACGCAGGCAACGCACTGGTGGAGCGCATCAAACCCGCCGCCAAACGCACCACACGCTCCGGCGTAATGGCAGGCCTGGGCGGCTTTGGCGCGTTGTTTGACCTCAAGGATGCGGGCTACACCGATCCAATCCTCGTCGGCGCCACCGACGGCGTAGGCACCAAGCTGCGCATCGCGATCGACACCGGCAATGTCGACGGCGTCGGCATCGACCTCGTGGCCATGTGTGTGAACGATCTGGTTTGCCAAGGCGCAGAGCCCCTATTCTTCCTCGACTATTTTGCCACCGGCAAACTGGAAACCGAAACCGCCGCACGCATCATCGAAGGTATCGCCGAAGGATGCTACCAATCCGGCTGCGCCCTGATCGGTGGCGAAACCGCCGAAATGCCTGGCATGTATGAAGCTGGTGACTTTGACCTCGCAGGCTTTTCTGTTGGCGCCATGCAACGCGGCACAGACCTGCCAGCCGGCGTGAAAGAAGGCGACGTGCTTCTGGGCCTTGCCTCCAACGGCGTGCACTCCAACGGCTACAGCCTGGTGCGCAAGCTGGTCGAGGTTTCTGGACTGAAGTGGGACGACACCTGCCCTTGGGACGACAGCCAAACCCTTGGTGCGGCCCTTCTGGCCCCGACCCGTCTGTATGTGAAGCAATGCCTCGCCGCAGTCCGCGCGGGTGGCGTGCACGCACTGGCCCACATCACCGGCGGCGGTCTGACCGAGAACCTGCCGCGTGTGCTGCCAGAAGGCCTGTCCGGCAACATCGACCTCAACGCTTGGGAATTGCCTCCAGTCTTCCAATGGCTCGCCAAAACCGGCGGTATGGAAGAGGCCGAAATTCTCAAAACCTTCAACTGTGGCGTTGGTATGATCCTCTCCATTGAAGCCGACCAGGCCGAGGCCCTGACCGCGCTCCTGAAAGAGCAAGGTGAGACCGTCTATACACTGGGTTCCGTACAAACCGGTGAAGGCGTCTCCTACACAGGGTCCCTCCTGTGAAGAAACGCGTCGCGATTTTCATTTCGGGCGGCGGCTCCAATATGGTCCGCCTGCTCGAAGACATGGCGCAGCCTGGCCACGCTGCTGAACCCGTTTTGGTGCTGGCCAACAGTGCCGACGCGGGTGGCTTGGCCAAAGCCGAAGCCATGGGTGTGAAAACCGTCTCAGTAGATCACCGTCCTTTCAAAGGCGACCGTCCTGCGTTTGAGGCCGCACTTCAAGCCGAACTTGATAAGGTTCAACCGGACATCCTGTGTCTTGCTGGCTTTATGCGTGTTCTGACAGAAGGCTTTGTGGCGCCTTGGGAAGGCCGGATGCTCAACATCCACCCGTCCCTGCTGCCGAAATACAAAGGTCTGCACACCCACGCCCGCGCATTGGAAGCCGGCGACAAAGAACATGGCTGCACCGTGCACCTCGTGACCCCTGCACTGGACGATGGCCCGATCCTTGGCCAAGCCCGCGTGCCGGTTGAGGCTGGCGACACGCCTGACGACTTGGCCGCGCGCGTTTTGGTGCAGGAACACAAACTTTACCCAGCGGTTCTGCGCCAATTTGCGGCAGGAAATACCACACCGATCACTCTTTAAGAGTGGATCAATTGCTTTCCTCTACGTTTGTGCGTAGTGCTGTTATCCACAGCTTTACAGAACACACCAAGAAGACACGCTGCATATGAAAACCCTCACGACGACCGAAGAGCTCGCGCAATTCTGTGAAATGGCGCGCAAAGAGCCTTATGTGACCATCGACACGGAATTCCTGCGCGAGCGTACCTACTATTCCAAACTCTGCTTGGTGCAGATGGCGATGCCCGGCGATGGCACAGACAACGCTGTGCTGGTCGATCCGCTGGTGGACGGCATGTCGCTGGAGCCGATGTATGAGCTCTTCCGCGACACCAATGTTGTGAAAGTCTTCCACGCCGCCCGTCAGGACCTGGAAATCTTCTTTGTCGAAGCAGGTGTGTTCCCTGATCCCTTGTTTGACACACAAGTGGCCGCCATGGTTTGCGGTTTTGGCGAGCAGGCAGGTTACGAGACCCTAGTGCGCAAAATTGCCAAGCAGAGCTTGGACAAAAGCTCCCGCTTCACCGACTGGTCCCGCCGTCCGCTGACCGATGCCCAGAAAACCTATGCCATCGGCGATGTGACCCACCTGCGCAAGATTTACGAGTTTCTCTCCGCCAAACTGGCTGAAACCGGCCGCGCGCATTGGGTTGAGGAAGAGCTACAGCTTCTGACCCGCCCGGAGACCTATATCATCGATCCGGAAAACGCCTGGAAGCGCGTGAAAACCCGCACCACATCGCCAAAATTCCTCGCCATTGTGCGCGAGTTGGCGAAATTCCGTGAAGCCCACGCCCAAAGCCGCAACATCCCGCGCAACCGGGTGTTCAAGGATGATGCTCTGGTTGAACTGGCCTCAACCAAACCAGCCAACATGAATGATTTGGGGCGCTCTCGTTTGCTGCTGCGCGAGGCGCGCAAAGGTGAGATTGCCGATGGTATTCTCGCGGCCATCAAAGCTGGCAAAGAGTGCCCGCAGGATCAAATGCCACGCTTGCCGAAGCGCGACGACAAGGTCCAGGTGAACCCGGCCCTAGCCGATCTTCTACGTGTACTGCTGAAAGCCAAAACCGAAAGCTCCAGCGTGGCTCCCAAACTGATCGCCTCTTCTGCGGACCTGGACGCGCTTGCCTCTGGCAGCCGTGACGTACAAGCGCTGCACGGCTGGCGGCACGAAGTGTTTGGCGCAGACGCCCTACGTCTGTGTGAAGGCAAAGTCGCCCTCGCGGCCAAAGGCAACCACGTCAAAATCGTCGCCTTGTAAGCCAGTCCGCATTCGCGGATGGCTCACTCTTTGGATTTCATGGATTTGACAACCGCCTTGGCGATTCCGGCGGCGACACTCGGTGCAATCCCGCCCAGCGGATTGGCTGCCATGGCTTTCACCGCGTCCACCGCCGATTTCGCCTCATCCGCTGCCTGACGCACCTCTGCTTCCAGGTCCTCAATCGCCATGTCTCGCACTTCCGTAACCGCTGTGATGTCTTCCTCGATGCCAGATTTGGACGCGGCTAATGACACAAACAGCCCCGCGAGCACAAAGTTCACCACGCCGACAATCAGGGCTGCTGCAGCCGGTGTCATCACCTCTTCCAGCGCAAAGAAGCCGGCCACGTTCAACATAACGAGACCTATGCCCGCCACCACCAGCGCCATCACCATCAAGCCAGTTTGACGCCGCAACACCGCCAGATGCCGTTGCGCGATCAATCTTTCGGACCGCAGGATGATGGAGATGTTGCGCGAAATTCGATTGCTCATTGTCCTGCTCCTACTTCATCCGGCCAATCAGGTAGCCCACGGCAAAAGCCCCCAGCGCAAACATCAAAGGCTGCTTGTGCGGAAACTCTTCCAACTCGGCTAGGATCTCTCCGATGTCCGCTTCCAAACTTGGCGACTCGTCATCCATCTCTGGCTCTGCATCCACCTCAGAGGTTTCCTTGACTTCGGTCGCAGCATCCCGCGCCGCAAGCTCCTCCCGCAGCTGCTTCAGCTCCGCTTCCAACTCCGCTTTTGTGGCCATCTTGCCGTTCCAATCCGTTTCTGAGGCATTGCAATGCTCTGCACTGTTACAGGGCTCCGCGAGGCTGATATGCCAACAAATCTCTTCAAATCACGTTGGTTTAACAAAGCCATCAACGCGATCTATGTGCAAGAGAAACAACCTTTAGTCCTTTGTATTCTTCACTTGAACGCTGCCGACGTTGAGAGCTTCAAATCAAGAACAACGAATAACCGGTTGACTACACGCTGAAAATTAACGCTTCCAAGCCATCGCAGACCGTAAACAAACCCCGAAAACCCAAATCACCTTTGCCTCAACTCTTAACCGATCCGCACAAAAACGCCCCATTTCCGGCATCACCTCCGCACCTTGATCTTTAAAATCATTCCTACAGCTGCTGGCGATCTCCACGTTTGGGAAAGGGAGATGTGCTGGCATGACATCAAAGGAGGCATACCATGTCACAGTCCAAGAAAGACCAGCCGCGCAAGCCGGAAAAACAGTCCAAACCGGCGCCAAGCAACACACCAATCTTCAGCGATTGGGCGATGATCTAACCCGCTGCAATTTGCATTCAAAATGCTGTGGGCATCGCTTGCCCCTGCCTGACCCTGCGGTCTAATGTGCCGCCATGTCAGAGCCAATTTCCAGCATTCGCAATCTGGGCCCAGCCTATGAAGAGGCCTGCGCCCGCGCCGGTATCCACACTGCGGAAGAAGTCCGCACACTGGGCGCGGATGAAACCTACGCCCGACTGCTCAAGACCGGCACAAAACCGCATTTCATTGGCTATTATGTTCTGGTGATGGGCCTGCAAGGCCGTCCATGGAACGACTGTAAGGGCAAAGAAAAAGACGCCTTGCGCAAACGTTTTGATGCGCTCAAAGCCACGTCCCATGACAAAGGCCGCTCTGATCTTGAGGCGGCACTGAA
Organism: Shimia sp. MIT1388; assembly: GCF_047124445.1. GTDB lineage: Bacteria > Pseudomonadota > Alphaproteobacteria > Rhodobacterales > Rhodobacteraceae > Shimia. The sequence continues at coordinate 977,889 of NZ_CP138921.1, forward strand.
CATGATTGGCGTGATCGACAAACGCAAAGCCTAAACCCCGCTTTCTCCTTCCCTAAATATCCCGGGGAGTGTGAGGGGCTGGCCCCTCACTCCGAACCCCAAAACAAAAAACGCGAGAGGTTGCCCTCCCGCGCTTCAATGTCGTCTTCGGTAAAACCGGTTGGCTTAGCCCACCAGCTCCAGACCGGAGAAGAAGTATGCGATTTCTACCGCTGCGGTTTCTGGAGCGTCAGAACCGTGTACGGAGTTTTCGCCTACAGATTCTGCGAACTCGGCGCGGATGGTGCCGGCTGCCGCGTCTGCTGGGTTGGTTGCGCCCATAACTTCGCGGTTTTTCGCGATTGCGCCTTCACCTTCCAGAACCTGTGCAACGATTGGCGCGGACGCCATGAATTCGCACAGTTCGTCGTAGAATGGACGCTCAGCGTGCACAGCGTAGAAAACGCCCGCTTGCTCTTTGGTCAGGTGGATGCGCTTCTGTGCAACGATGCGCAGGCCAGCTTCTTCGAACTTGGCGTTGATTGCGCCGGTCAGGTTGCGGCGGGTGGCATCAGGTTTGATGATCGAGAAGGTGCGTTCCAGAGCCATGTCTGTATCTCCATTAAAGTGAGGGCCAGACACCACGTCTGGCCAGCATTCGAATTGGCGCTCCGATACCACGGGTTTGCGGACTTGAAAAGCGATGATTGACGCCGTCGCAATACTGCGCCAAACCCGCCCCATGCTTAAGATTTCAGACATCTCCTATTCCGTCGAAGGTCGCCCCTTGTTTGAGGGCGCTTCCGCAACCATTCCCACCGGCCACAAAGTGGGTTTGATTGGCCGCAATGGCGCAGGCAAAACCACACTTTTTCGCCTGATCCGTGGGGAGTTGTCCTTGGAAGGTGGCAGCATCACCCTGCCCCAGCGCGCCCGCATCGGCGGTGTTGCGCAGGAGGTGCCCTCCAACGAAGTTTCGCTGATCGACACGGTTCTGGCGGCCGACACAGAACGTGCGGCCTTGCTGGCCGAGTCCGAAACGGCCACTGATTCCAACCGTATCGCGGAAATCCAGACCCGTCTGAGCGATATCGACGCCTGGAGCGCCGAGGCGCGAGCCGCCTCCATCCTCAAAGGTCTGGGCTTTGAACACGAAGATCAGCAACTGCCCTGCTCCGCCTATTCCGGCGGTTGGCGTATGCGTGTGGCTCTGGCGGCGGTGCTGTTCTCACAGCCGGACTACCTGCTGCTTGACGAACCCACCAACTACCTCGATCTCGAGGGCGCGCTGTGGCTGGAGAACTATCTGGTCAAATACCCGCACACCGTGCTGATCATCTCCCACGACCGCGAGTTGCTCAACCGCTCTGTTGGCGCGATCCTGCACTTGGATGAGCGCAAGCTGGCTTACTACACCGGCACTTACGATCAATTTGCCAAGCAGCGCGCGGAACAGCGTGCGGTGCAGGCGGCTGCGGCCAAGAAACAACAAGCCCAACGCGAACATCTGCAAGCCTTTGTCGACCGCTTTAAGGCCAAAGCGTCCAAGGCCAAGCAAGCGCAAAGCCGTGTGAAAATGCTTGAAAAGATGACACCGATCACCGCACCCGAAGATGCGGCACGTGTGGTATTCACTTTCCCCAAACCAGAAGAGCTGTCGCCACCCATCATCGCCATTGAAGGTGGCTCTACCGGCTATGGCGATACGGTGGTGCTCGATAAGTTGAACCTTCGCATTGACCAAGACGACCGCATCGCCCTTTTGGGCAAAAACGGTCAGGGTAAGTCGACGCTGGCGAAACTGCTGTCCAGCCGCTTGGAGCCTATGAGCGGCAAGTTCACAACCTCTTCCAAGCTGCGCATCGGCTTCTTTGCCCAGCACCAGGTGGATGAGCTTTACGTCGACGAAACCCCGATCCAGCACCTGATGCGCGAACGCCCTGCTGAGGGCCAGGCCCGTCTGCGAGCACGTCTGGCAGGTTTCGGCCTAGGCGCGGCACAAGCGGAAACCGAAGTGGGCCGCCTGTCCGGTGGGCAAAAAGCGCGCCTGTCGCTCCTGCTGGCCACCTTGGACGCGCCACATCTGTTGATCCTCGACGAACCCACCAACCACCTCGATATCGAAAGCCGTGAAGCGTTGGTTGAGGCCCTCACTGCCTATTCCGGTGCCGTGATTTTGGTCAGCCACGACATGCACCTGCTGACTTTGGTGGCGGATCGCCTGTGGCTGGTCAAAGACGGCACTGTGAAGCCGTATGAAGAAGACCTACAGGCCTACCGAAAGCTGCTACTTACCGCCGACAAGCCGGTCAGCAACAAGCCGAAAGCCAAGCCCGCCCCCAAACGCGCCAGCCGGGATGACATCCTTGCCCTGCGGGCCGAGGTGCGCAAGTCCGAACAGCGCGTAGAGAAGCTCAACGACATGGCCGATAAACTGGCCAAGAAACTGGCCGACCCTTCGCTGTATGAAGACGAGAAACTTGGTGAAATGGAAGTCTGGCAGAAGAAATACGCCGAAGTCCGGGACGCCCAGGACCGCGCCGAAGATCTTTGGATGAAGGCTCTGGAAAAGCTGGAAAAAGCCGAAGCCTGAGCGTAGCGTCTGTTTCACCACTGACAGGAGCCCGATCTCACCATGGACAGTGCCGCCTTCATCACGGCTTTTGTGACGCTTTTTGTGATCATCGACCCGATTGGGCTGTTCCCGATCTTCATCTCGCTCACCCAAGGCGTGCCCGCCAAGGAGCGGCGCAAGATCGCGATCCGCGCCTGTGTGACGGCCTTTGTGATCTTGTCCGTGTTTGGTTTTCTGGGCGAAGCCGTTCTGGGTGGCATCGGCATTTCCATGCCAGCCTTCCGCATCGCCGGTGGCATTCTCTTGTTTGTGACCGCCTTTGACATGTTGTTTGAACGGCGTACCAAGCGTCGTGAGGATCAAGCGGAGGAAGCCGAGGAAGACTATCCCGACCCGTCGATTTTTCCGCTGTCCATTCCCTTGCTCGCAGGCCCTGGCGCCATCACCTCGGTGATCCTGCTGGCCGGTCAAGATTCCGGCGTACAGGCCACAATGGCTGTTCTCGGCGTTGCGGCACTCGTGCTGGCCATTGTGTTCTGCTTGTTCCTGACCTCCGGTTTCTTTGAACGTTTACTGGGCCGTACTGGCATTACCGTCATCACGCGCTTACTTGGTATGTTGCTGGCTGCGCTGTCGGTGCAGTTTATTCTGGATGGCCTGAAAGATTTCGGGTTTATGGGCTGAACACATGGAAGACGTCTCCTTTGGCAACCTCGCCTATCTTCTGCTTTTGCTGGTCATGGTGCTGATCTGGACCATCGGTTCCGGTCGCATCAACCTCGGCCAAACCCTGAGATACGGCGCTATATGGGTGCTGATCTTTGTTGGCGCCATCGCCGTGGTTGGCATGTGGGAAGACATTCGCAGCACCGTCACACCCACCCAAGTTGTTTTGGCGGACGAAGGCCGCATCGAAATCCCACGCAGCAATGACGGGCACTACTATGCTACGCTGTCCGTGAACGGTGCGGAGGTGTATTTTGTCGTCGACACCGGCGCCACCGATGTGGTGTTGACACAAGCAGACGCCCGCCGCGCCGGTCTGGACCCAGACAACCTGCCTTACTTTGGCCGCGCCATGACCGCCAATGGCGAAGTGCGCATCGCGCCGGTCCGTTTGGAAGAGATGGCCTTGGGGGACTATGTCGACCGCAATGTACGGGCCAGCGTCAACGAAGGCGAGATGGGTCAATCACTCCTGGGTATGAGCTATCTCCAACTCTTCGATCAGATCACTATCACCGGCAGCAAACTGATCCTAACACGTTAGGATTGGCGTCTAATCGCCTCTGGATTCAGCCTTTTTCTGCCAATTCCCAGTCTCTTCGGACCAGTATTGCGCCGCACAGCCCGCATCGGTCAGCGCTTTCCACTGACCCCGCGCATGTTGCACCGCTTCGGGGTCGTGCCCGTCAAACAGGATGCACACCCGCTCCACCGCATTGACCTCTTCTGCACGCACATCCGCGCCGTCCACGCTCATCACGCAACCAACAGAATCCGGCACATCCGTCGATGTGGTCAGCAGCACCGGTTGCAACGCATCATGCGGCCCGCCGGCCAAACCATGGGCCAGAAAACTTGTGTCCCCCAAGGCCCACAGTTTTTGGTCCAGCCAATCCATCCGGCCTTCGTCTCGCCCCCGCACGACAATCTTCCACCCGGCCCCGCGCGCCTTTTCTAAAAGACGCGGCAGGGTGACCTCCATGGAATTCTGGGTCAGATGGTAGAAGTAGGCAGCGCCCAAGGCTTAACCCTCAAACTTATCCGCAACCAATCGGCTCAGCGCGCTCACGCCCCAACCGGTGGCCCCTGCTGGCGCCAAAGCGGTTTCGGCTTTCACGCTGGCCACCCCGGCGATGTCGAGGTGAATCCACGGCGTGCCGTCCTGCACAAACCGCTGCAGGAACTCGGCGGCTGTAATCGATCCCGCGGGACGACCGCCAACGTTTTTCACATCGGCAATCCGCGATTTCAGCTGATTGGCATAGCCTTTTCCCAACGGCATCCGCCACGCTCCTTCGCCCTCGGCCTCTGCAGCTTTCAAGAACCCGTTGCAAAGCGCGTCGTCATTGGAAAACACGCCCGCGTTTTCATGGCCCAAACCGATGATAATCGCACCGGTCAAGGTGGCCAAATCAATCATGCCGGCTGGTTTAAACCGCTCTTGTGCATAGTGCATCACGTCACACAGCACCAAACGCCCTTCGGCATCGGTGTTGATCACCTCAATGGTGTCACCTTTCATGGAGGTCACCACGTCGCCAGGACGAGTGGCACGGCCGGAGGGCATGTTTTCCACCAGCCCAACCAGACCAACCACATTGGCTTTGGCCTTGCGCAGCGCCAGAGCCTTCATCGCGCCTGCCACAACACCTGCGCCGCCCATATCCATGGTCATCTCTTCCATGCCAGCAGCAGGCTTCAGGGAAATACCACCAGTGTCAAACACCACGCCTTTGCCCACCAGTGCCAACGGCGCCGCGCCTTTTTCGCCACCGTTCCACTGCATCACTGCTACCTTGGACGGACTTTCCGAGCCTTCTCCAACGGACAACAGCGCGCCCATGCCCAGTTCCTTGAGTTTGTCTTCTTCCAGTACCTCAACCTCAAGACCAATGTCTTTCAGCGCCACCAGACGATTGGCAAACTCGGTTGTGGTCAGCACATTGGCAGGCTCGTTCACAAGATCGCGGGTGAAGAATGTGCCGTCTGCCACGGCCAGCAACGGTGCGGCGGCAGCTTCTACCTCGTCCGGCTTGCTGACCATCATGGTCACGGCGCGGGCGTCTTCCTTGGAATCCGCAGTCTTGTGATCATCAAAGCCATAGTCGCGCATCGCGATGCCAAAAGCGATTTCTGCAGCTTTAGGATTGGTGCCCGCCAGAACAGTCAAGGCGGCATTGCCTCGGACCTTCCCAAGACCCGCACCGGCCTTGCGGGCGTCCTCAACGGAACAGCGACGCGGCAGGATCACCACGTCCACAGCTTCCGCTGCCACACCCGCCGGATAGGACAGGCTGAACACAGTTCCGAGGCTGGCGTCTTCGGCCTTGTCCTCCCGCAGACGCTCTACGGCCCCACGGGTCAAGCGGTTCAGGCGTCGCGCGCCCTGATCCAGATTGCCTTCTGCCGGTACAAAGACCGCAATGCGCCCTTCCACGCTGCCAATTTCATCCAGTTTGGTTTCTTCAAAAGAAATCGTCACAGGGCGCATCACATACCTCCAAATCGCGTTTTGAAACACCTAACGCGCGCCTTCTCGCTTGACCAGAGCACATCGCCAGATAGCAGTTTCGCCACCCGGATATTTCCCCTAAAGTGCCGCTCAATAATAAGGTTCGGGGGATTCTTAGCAGGTGAGCAGATTCGACAGATATATCCTGTCGCAATTCCTGACTCTGTTCGGTTTTTTTGCGCTGATCCTTGTATCCGTCTACTGGGTCAATCGTGCGGTGTCGCTGTTTGATCAGCTGATTGCCAGCGGCCAAAATGTCTCCGTCTTTCTGGAATTGTCGGTCCTGACGCTGCCAAACGTGATCCGTTTGGTGCTGCCCATCGCGGTGTTTGCTGGCACGGTCTACGTGACCAACCGCCTGTCGAGCGAAAGTGAACTGACCGTCATGCAGGCGACCGGCTTCAGCCCTTGGCGTCTCGCGCGCCCTGTAGCGATCTTTGGTGCAATCACCGCCCTGATGCTGTCCGCTCTGACCCATTTTCTGGTGCCCACCAGCAATGCGGAACTAAGCAAGAGACAGAAAGAGATCACCGAGAATGTGACCGCCCGCCTGCTGACCGATGGCACCTTCCTGCATCCCGCGGATGGCGTGACGTTCTACATCCGAGAAATCACCCCTAATGGTGTGCTCAAGGACGTGTTCCTGGCGGATCACCGGTCTGAGGGGCGCTCCACCTCCTACACCGCGTCCGACGCCTATCTGGTGCAGGATGAAACCGGCCCTAAACTGGTGATGGTCGACGGGTTGGCACAACTGCACCGCCACGACACTGACACGCTGATGACCACCAATTTTGCTGATTTCTCCTACGACATCAGTTCGCTGATCGATCCCGGCTCCGCGCCACGTGTCTCTGCCAGCCACTTTCCAACCTGGGAGATCATTGGCAACAAAGAGATGATCTCTGAACAATCCGGGGAAAGTGTGGGCACAATCACCGAAGATCTACACGACCGTTTTGCCATGCCGCTGTCCACCATCAGCTTCGCACTGATCGGCTTTGCAATGCTGCTGGCCGGCGGGTTCAGCCGCTTTGGGGTGTGGCGTCAGATCATCGCCGCCTTTGTCATTCTTGTCATTCTCGAAGGCATGAAAAACGCCATTGCCGATCCGGTCCGTTCCAACCCGGACCTCTGGCCTCTGATGTATGTCCCAAGCTTCCTTGGTTTCGTGATTGCGGGCGTTCTGCTCTACCTTTCCGCCACCCCCATTCGGTGGCGCCGGAGGGCGACAGCATGACCGTGCATATCTATTTCGCACGTAAGTTCCTCTGGATTTTCCTTGGCATTTGCACCGTATTTTTCGTGTTGACTGTATTGGTCGACATGATGGAACAACTCCGCCGCTATGATGTGGAAACCGTAGGTTTTGGCAAAGTCCTGAACCTCACGTTGCTCCGCGCGCCGGAAAGCCTCTACCAACTTATGCCGCTGATTGTGATCCTTGCCACAATCGCGCTGTTCATCAATCTTTCCCGCAGTTCCGAACTGGTTGTGGTCCGTGCCGCAGGGCGCTCAGGCATTGTTTCTGTACTCTCGCCCACCACAGTCTCCCTAATTATTGGCCTTTTGTCGGTGACCACACTCAACCCCATCGTGGCCGCCACCTCTGTGCAATATGAACTGCAAAGCGATATGCTGAAATCCGGCGGTCGCAGCGCATTGTCCCTGTCGGACGAAGGCATTTGGTTGCGTCAGGGGGGCGAGGCTGGCCATGCCGTCATTCACGCCGGTAGCACCAATGCCGACGCCTCGGTCTTCCTGGACATCACCATTGTCACCTACGCGCTGGAAGGCGGTCCGCAGAAACGGATTGAAGCGGATTCCGCCCGTTTGGTGGACGGTGGTTGGGAACTGTCCAACGTGCGTACTTGGCCGCTTGTTGTCGGCCTCAATGAAGGTGCCGAGCCGACACGCGCAAACGCGGTCACCTTTCCGAGCACCCTCACCGCGGACCGCATCCGCGAGCGCTTCGGCACGCCCTCCTCCATCTCGATCTGGAAACTCCCGGCCTTTATCGAGGAACTCAACGACTCCGGCTTCTCCGCACGCCGCCATCAAGTCTGGCTGCAAATGGAGCTGGCCCAACCGCTCTTCCTGATGGCGATGGTTCTGGTCGCCTCCGCCTTCACCATGCGGCACACCCGATTTGGCAACACCGGCATCGCCGTGCTGACCTCGGTGTTGATTGGCTTTAGCCTGCATTTCATCCGGAATTTCGCCCAGATCCTTGGGGAAAACGGTCAAATCCCGGTGATGCTCGCCGCGTGGGCACCGCCAATCGCAAGTGTGCTGTTGGCTCTTGGCCTGCTGTTGCATATGGAGGACGGATGACGATCTCTCCGCGCTTTCTCTGTCCCGTTCTGGCCGCCACGGCCCTCACTTTGGGACAGCCTCTCGAAGTCACTGCCCAATCCACGCAGCCAACAGGCTCCACACAGCAAGCCTCCGAAAAGGAACCACAAAACGTGGTTCTAGTGGCGGACTCGGTCAACCTGACAGCCGACGGCCTGCTGATCGCCAGCGGCAATGTCGAAGCGCTGACCGATGATGTGCGCTTGATGGCCAAGGAAATCACCTACAACGACAAAACCGGTGAGATTTCTCTGGTCGGCCCGATCCGCATCACCCAAGGCAAGTCCATATCCGTGGTCGCTGATGCTGCCGAGCTGGACGCAGATCTGCGCAATGGCCTTATCCACAGCGCCCGCGTGGTCATGGCGGATCAGGTGCAATTGGCCGCCGCCCGCATGACACGGGTCGAAGGCCGCTACAGCGTACTTGACAAAACCACCGTAAGCTCCTGCCATGTCTGCGAAAATGGCGAGCCGCCCCTCTGGCGCATCCGCGCCCGTCGTGTGGTGCATGACCAACTGGAAAAACAGCTCTACTTTGACCACGCGAGCGTGCTCGTGCGGGACGTTCCGGTGTTTTACTTTCCGCATTTGCGCATGCCCGACCCGACGCTGGACCGAGCGCAAGGCTTTCTGATCCCGGAGTTCAACCACTCAAGCCTTCTGAGCTACGGCGTGAAAGTCCCGTATTTCATCCCTTGGGGCACCGATCGCGACCTGGTCCTGTCGCCCTATCTGTCCTCCAAAACCCGCACCATGGAGTTCCGGTACCGCCAGGCCTTTGAACGCGGCGGCATTCAGCTGGACGGCGCCATCTCGGACGATGACATCCGCACCGACATCATCCGTGGCTATGTCTTTGCCGAAGGCCTGTTCCAACTGGGACAGGACTATAAGCTGACCTTTGATCTCAAGGCGGTGTCAGATGACACCTACCTGACGGATTATGACTACTCGGACGATGACCGTCTCAACAGCGACATCACCATCGCCCGCGCCAGCCGAACCGAAAACACCCGCTTTGCCGCCTACCACTACCAAACGTTGCGCGAAGATGAGGACAACGACGAAATCCCGTTCCTCGTGCTTAAGGCAGAAACCGAACGTCGGTATCTCAACATGTGGGGCGGCGAGTTGCGCACCAGCGTTGAGGCGCATGCTCACCAGCGGCGCTCAAACAAAGATGGCGACGCCGGACGAGACGTCGGCCGCGCCAATGCCAATGTGCAGTGGCTTGGCGATTGGACTCTGGGCAACGGATTGCGCACCGGCGTCACCGGGGCGGTGGCGTTTGACGCTTACCGCACAGAGAACGACAGTTCGGTGAGCACCTTTGACAGCGGATTTGCGCCCTCTGTCGCGGCCTATATGCGCTATCCAATGATCAAATCTGGTCAGGATGGCGCAACCTATGTTCTGGAGCCTGTGGCGCAGGTGGCCTGGACCGGCGGCGACAATCTGGACGTTGCCAATGACGAAAGCACCCATGTGGAGTTTGACGAAGGCAACCTTCTGTCTTTGTCTCGCTTCCCATCTTATGACCGGCGCGAACGTGGGTTGTCTTCCGCTCTGGGCATGAACTGGTCCCGCGTCAGTGCCACCGGTTGGCGCGGTAACCTGACCTTTGGCCAGGTTTTTCGTCAAGACGTGCAACCGGACTTTTCCAAGAGCTCAGGCCTGTCTGGTACCTCGTCCGATCTTCTGATCGCCGGACAACTCAGCAACCAAAGCGGATTGCTGTTCACGGGCCGCGCGCTGCTCGACGACAAAGGCGATTTGGACAAGGTCGGGGCGCGTCTTGGGTGGTCCAACGACCGTCTGTGGCTGGATGCCAGCTACATCTGGCTGCAAAAAGACCTCGCGGAATCCCGCGACAAAGACATCTCCGAAATGAAGTTTGACGGCAGCTACCGCATCAACCGCCACTGGACTGGCATGATGGACTGGCAGTTCGACGCCGTCAGTGGTGAAACCTCCGAGGCCGGCCTTGGCCTGGAATACCGCAATGAATGCCTGCGCGTGGAGCTTTCGCTCTCGCGCCGTTTCTCAACTTCCTCTACCGTGCAATCGAGCACCAAGGTGGGCTTCAACGTGGCCCTGCTTGGATTTTCGGTCAATTCAAACGATAAGAGCTACGACCGCAAATGCGGCTGACCTACAGGAAGACGACGTAAAGATGATGCCACGCAAGTTGATCCGCTCCGCATTTCGCGCCTTTGCCAGCACAACGGCTGCCTGTGCCATGCTGGCCGCCGCCACTTTGCCTGCGGCAGCGCAAAATGCCTTTAGCCCGGCCATCTTTGTAAACGACTCGGTGGTCACCCACTACGAGATCGAACAACGCGCCCGCCTGTTGCTGATTATGAGCGCCCCGGGAGATCCACTGGACCTGGCACGGGAGCAGTTGATTGAGGATCGCCTAAAGCTTCAGGCCGCAAAGCAGGCAGGGATCGTGCCGTCAGAGGAAGGCGTGACCGCAGGTCTGGAAAACTTTGCCAAACGCGTGAACATGAAACCCGAAGACATGGTCAAGGCATTGGCGGCTGAAGGCATCTATGAAGAAGCCCTGCGCGATTTCATCATCTCGCAAATTGCTTGGGGCGGCGTGGTGCAATCGCGCTTTGGTGCCAACGCCGAAGTCAGCGAAGAAGAAATTGACCGCGCCATTGCCCAAAACAGCGGCCAAGGCGGCGTCCGCGTACTGCTCTCGGAAATCATCATTCCGGTCACCCCCCAAACCCGCCCGCAAGTGGACAGTCTTGCAGCACAGATCTCCGAGCTGAAAAGTTTTTCGGAATTTGAATCTGCCGCGCGTATCTATTCGGCCTCCGGCACCAAAGATCAGGGTGGCCATGTCGACTGGATGAACGTCACCAACCTGCCTGCGCCCCTGCGCCCGGTTGTAACATCTCTGCGCAAAGGCGAAGTGTCGCCTCCGCTGCAGCTGCCCAACGCTGTGGCTCTGTTCCAACTGCGTGGCATTGCCGAAACCGGCCGCAGTACTCCGCGTTACTCTGCGATTGACTACGCCAAATTCTACATCCCCGGCGGACGCACCGAAGAGGCCCTTCAAGAGGCGGCCAAAGTGCGGGCGACGGTCGATAAGTGTGACGATCTCTACGGCGTTGGATTTGGATTGCCAGCGGAACGTCTGTTCCGCGAAACCCAAAAGCCCAATGAAATCCCACGCGATATCGCCATTGAATTGGCCAAACTGGACGACAATGAAATCTCGACCAACATGACCACGGCAGACGGGCAAAACCTGATTGTCCTGATGTTGTGTGGCCGCACCGCCGAGATCAATGACAAAGAATTGTCCCGCGAAGATGTCGCCGCGTCCCTGCGCAACCTGCGTCTGGAAAGCTATGCCAACAGCTATCTCAGCCAGCTGCGCGCGCAGGCCCGGATCACCGAAAAATGAGCCCCGCGCCCATTGCTGTGACCTGTGGTGAACCGGCCGGTATTGGTCTGGAGATTGCCGAAAAGGCGTGGTCCGCGCTCAAAGATGACCTTCCGTTTTTTTTGATCGCAGACCCGGCGCATTTGCCGGGCTCTGTGCCACATGTGCTCCTGCAAAGCCCGCAAGATGCCATTGACGTGATGCCCAACGCGCTTCCGGTGCTCCCGCACCCATTTTCGGCGCCGTGCACGCCTGGCACCGCCCATCCCGACAACGCGGAGGGCGTGATAGACGTCATCGCCCATGCAGTGGACCTCGCGATGAGCGGCGACGCGAGCGCGGTCTGCACATTGCCCATCCACAAAAAGGCGCTCAAGGACGGCGCTGATTTCCCCTATCCCGGCCACACCGAATACCTCGCCGACTTGGGGGGCGTGGACAATGTAGTGATGATGCTGGCCTCGGACATGCTGCGCGTCGTGCCCACCACGATCCACATTCCCCTCGCAGACGTGCCTTCTGCGTTGACACCAGAATTGTTGGAAGAGACCATCCGGATCACCGCCAAAGGGCTTCAAACACAGTTTGGCATTCCAAACCCGCGTATTGCGGTGGCGGGCCTGAACCCACACGCGGGCGAAGGCGGCGCCATGGGCGATGAAGATGCCACCGTGATTGCGCCTGTCCTCGACAAACTGCGCCGCGATGGGTTTGATCTCGCCGGCCCTCTGCCCGCCGACACCATGTTTCACGCCGCTGCCCGTGCCCGCTATGATGTGGCGATTTGCGCCTACCACGACCAGGCGCTGATCCCGATCAAGACGCTAGACTTTGACGGCGGCGTGAACGTCACCCTCGGCCTGCCGTTCATCCGCACCTCACCGGATCACGGCACCGCCTTTGACATTGCTGGCACCGGCAAAGCCAACCCGTCCAGCACTATCGCCGCCCTGCGCATGGCCGCACAAATGGCACAAAGCGCTTGACCCTTCATTTGGCGGGAAATATCCCCGCCGGAGGCATCCATCCGCGGCGCAGCCGCCCGAACCAAGGCTAACCCAATGAGCGCCATTGATGATCTTCCCCCGCTGCGTCAGGTGATCGAGACCCACGGCCTCTCTGCCCGCAAATCCTTGGGCCAGAACTTCCTGCTGGATCTCAACCTCACCGCCAAAATTGCCCGCCGCGCAGGCGAATTGACCGATTGTGACGTGCTGGAAATTGGCCCCGGCCCCGGTGGTCTGACCCGGGGCCTGCTTGCCGAAGGCGCCCGCAAAGTCCTCGCGATTGAGAAAGACCATCGCTGTATGCCAGCCCTGGCAGAGATCGAAGCCGCCTACCCCGGTCGCCTCGAGGTCATCAACGGCGACGCGCTGGAAGTCGATCCCTTAAGCCACCTCACGCCGCCTATTCGCGTGGCTGCCAACCTGCCTTACAACGTCGGCACGGAACTTCTGGTGCGCTGGCTCACCCCGAAAGAGTGGCCGCCGTTCTGGCAAAGCCTGACCCTGATGTTCCAGCGCGAAGTGGCTGAGCGCATCACCGCACAGCCTGGCTCCAAAGCTTACGGGCGCCTTGCCATCCTGTCGCAATGGCGGGCCAACGCCAATATCGTCATGTCTCTGCCACCTGGCGCGTTTTCGCCGCCGCCCAAAGTGCATTCTGCCGTGGTGCATCTCACCGCACTGCCGGAGCCGCGCTATCCCGCAGACGCCCACACCTTGTCTCGGATTGTGGCCGCTGCATTCAACCAGCGCCGCAAGATGCTGCGCGCGGCGCTCAAAGGTCAGGCGCCAGACATCGAAGACCGCCTGATCGCTGCTGGCATCAAACCAACCGACCGCGCCGAAGTTGTCAGCCTGGAGCAGTTCTGTGCCCTCGCGCGGGTGATGAAAGAAAGCTGAGCCGCGCGCACGCTGTCTTTGGCGTACTTTCACACAACCTCGACCGGTTTTCGCAAAGCAACCTCCGGTCGCATCGCTATCTCTGAACCACGCAACGCGATGCCAGTGAAACTTTCACACAAACGCGCTGCGTACCCCTGTTGCCCGTGCCGCACCCTCCCTCCGTTTGCTTGGCACGGGCCACTTTCCCAATAGCTGAGCCTACCAATCGTCAAGGCGGCCTTGCGCTGTAAAAGAATGGCGAAATTCTGCCAATAAATCTGCCACTTGGCCAATTCTTGCAAATGGCTGAAATTCTCAAAACCTTGGCAATATCTCCCCATTCTCCCGCCTTTCCAGGCCGCCTATATCAGGCTTGAAAGATCCAGATTTCCCGTCATCACCCCCACCGGCCCGCGCGCACAACGCATGGCTGTGTCATTGATTTGGGCACTTTCCCCCTGCCAACCCGAAGCGGCGACAGGCAGGATTTCTCTATCTGACCGCCGTTCTGCCCAAACGGCTACAACCACAGAATGTGAGGTTCCTTTGGCCAAAGACATGATCCCAAATCCACGGCTTGACCCTGCCGACACCACTTTGGTGCTCAGCACACGCACGGCCGCTTTGGACATGTTGCAGGCCTCAAACCAGGATGCGTCTGCGCCCATCCTTCTGTTGCCCGGCCCGACGGAAAAAGATGCCGAGACCACCACAGGTCTGGCACAAGACCTGCGCCGCCTGATGTCTAACACGGGACCCGCCATTTATTTGGTCCGCTGGAAGTCCCATTGGGCGCCACAGGAACGAACCCGTTTTGCGCCCCTGGTGCGGGACCTGACAGAAATCCTGAATCATCTGACCAAGGCCACGGCTGCGCCCCATATCATGGCCCTTGGTCACGGCGCACTTATTGTGTTGCGCGCCAATGGGAATGACGCCGTTTTCGATCCGAAGGCTTCACTATCCAGTCTCAGTTTTATGTACCCAAGGTTGGACATTCAGGGACGAAAGCCTCGTCTTCAACCGGCTGTTTTTTCGCGCAAAGTCAGCCTGATAGGGTCTGAAGTTGATATCAAAATGGTCGCGCCATCACTGGTGAAACGCGTATCCCGATCTTCGGTTGAGGTTTTTGAAGTCGAGAATGAACACTGGTTTGTCCGGTCGCGGATCAGCGCCGATCCGGCGGCTTCCTCGGACCAAAACCCGCGCGGTTATGCGGGCAATTGGCTGCGCAGTTGGTTGGATTGGCTGCCACAAGACAACGCAACCCGCTAAGCGGCGCCAAGGGCTTTGCCAAGGCTTGGATCGCCAAAAGCCACCACTTGCCCTTGCAGAGCCAGCACGCCCCCCCAAACCTCGGCTGACGGTCTTAACCGTTGCGCAAACGCCTTGCCGCGCTGCAACGCTGCGGACACATCCTGCGGACTCAAACGTGGCACATCCACCGTGACCAGCCTGTTTCCCAGATCGCTGTCCAATTGTTGACTGTCCGCAACCGCCCGCACAATGCCCGAATGCCCCGGCACGTCCACTTCGTTGGCGATCAACGTAGCAGCCACATCCGCCAAGGCCGCAGAGCTGGCCAAGACCGTTACCGCATCCGCAATGCCAAACGACAGGCTCCGCCCGCGCCACCCCGAGGTGGCAACGCCGCGGACACAGCCCGAGCCGTGCAAGGTTGTGCGCGCGATACCGCCGCCCAGATCGGCCACCATCTCTTCATTTGGTCCCAAAACCAGCGCCACATCGCCGCCGTTGTTGACATAGGCTTTGTCCACATCAGGCGCCTGCGCAATCACGCGAGCGATCTCATCGGCAACCGCGCCAGCCACTGCGGCCATCGGCGTCACAAAGCTCGGCAAATGCCGCGCAACCGCCCCCTGCATGGCGCGCGCAATGCCTCCATGAAAACACGCCTGCAGATCCGCGGCCTGACGCAGTTTTGGGAGTTCATCCACCAGCTCTTGCAACACGGTTTGAAACCGGAGCGCTGCGCGTTGATAGGCTACTGTTTGGCCCGCACCCCAGATTTCGACAATTAAATCAATGGGGCCATGGTGCAGATGCATCCGCTTACCATCTGGTAACCAAGTGATCTGCGCCCCACCTTTCATGGCTTTTTCAACTTGGTGGGCAGGATATGCGTGCTGCGCGCATATTGGCCGCCGCCTGTCAAAACGTCGCTCACGCTCCGGACCTGATCCACATGCCCGCCCAGCTGTTCGTATACGTCTTGCGACACGGTAAACTCCAACGGCGCAACAATGGCTGGCGTGGGCACCATGCCAAAGGCTCCATCCGGCATCTTGGTCACATCGGCCATCAAAGTGATTCCGCCTCCCGGCCAGACATAGGCCGGCGTCCCGCCAACCGTGACCTTGGCATTTTTCTCCTGCACCGCGCGGGTCAGCTTCACAGGGTTTTGCGTGACCCCGGATCGCAGCGATCCGCCAGCCCCGCCCATGAACATGACAGTGCACAACGCTGGCTCGCAGTTCTCTGCAATCAACCCCACAGATGGCTTCAACGCCTCCGGCATCGGGCGTTTTTGCGGCACCAGATCGGCGTCCAACTCATAGTATTCCGCATGTTCGCCTGTGGTGCTCACCATCAAAAATGTCAGCCCCTCGCGCGCACCTTTTTCCGGCCGCCACGGTCCCAGGATGTCGAGCGGATCCTCAATGTCGGTGCCGCCCCAACCAAGTCCAGGTTGTGCCACCTGAAAATACCGGCCCGGCGTACTGCGCCGTCCCTTAATACGAATACCCGTGTCTGGCCAATCAATCACTTTGCCCGCCTGATGCTCGCTGACCACGCCGGTAATATGGTCATCGACCACAACAACTTCGTCCACTAAGCCTTTCCACTGGCTCGCAAACATCCCGATCGTCGCAGAGCCACAACCAACCCGCATCCGGTCTTCTTTGGTGCCATCAACAATCGGCGCGGCACCGGCTTGAACAACAACTTCGGCCCCGCCGTCCACCTCCAAAACAACCGGTGCGCGGTTCAGAAGTTGAAGCAGCACGTCGCAGGTCACGCGTCCTTCTACCTTGCTGCCTCCAGTTAGATGGTCCACGCCGCCGAGGCTCATCATCTGGGACCCATATTCGCTGGTCACCATCAGCCCCACGGCCTCGCCCTGACTGCGCACCACCGCACCTTCAGTGCCCAAATGTCGATCCGTGTCGATCTTCACCTTGACGCCGCAGTAAGAAAAAATTGCCTCGGTTACGACGGTTACAAAATCAACACCGTCAATGTCACGGCTCACCAAAAACGGTGCTGGCTTGAAGTCCGGATAGGTCGTGCCCGCGCCCACAGCAGTGACAAACAGATCATCGGTGGACAGGCCGTCATGCCAATCGCGCCCGAGGAATGGCCGCACCTCGGTCCCGGCTTCAATCGCACGGTCCAACACGGTCAGCGGATCACAGCGCACAATCTCGCCATTGATATTCGCGTAGCGATCACAGGCGCCGATCCGGCCCTCCGCCACATAACACATCACCGGACAGGCATCACATCGGATCTTCTCCTCGCGCTGTCTCGGTGTCCGGCTCATGACATGGCCGCCTTGATCGCCGCCAAAACCCGATCCGGCCGGGCTGGCAACTGCGTCAATACCGCCCCGGTGGCATGGCGTATCGCATTCAAGATCGCCGGTGCCGTCGGGATCAACACGTGCTCTCCCAAGCCTTTGGCCCCCATTGGCCCCTCAGGATCGGGCACTTCAATCAGATGAGACACCACCTCCGGCATGTCCCCCGTGGTCGGGATCAGATAGTCATGCAGGTTTTCGGTTTTACCGGGATGGAACTCCTCCATCAGGGCCATCCCCAGCCCCTGCGCAATCCCGCCTTCGATCTGCCCTTCAGCCAACAAGGGGTTGATGACCTTACCCAAATCATGCGCCGCCGTGATCCTAAGGACCTTCACGGTCCCCAGTGCCACATCCACCTCAACCTCCGCCAGTTGCGCGCCATATCCGTAAACCGCATAGGGCGCACCCTGCCCGTTTTCGTCCAATGCCTCGGTTGGCGGGTCATAGGTTTCCTCCGCCCACAGCACATATCCATGCGACATCTCCGGCAGATCCCGCAGCGCTATGTCCCGCCGCGCCGCGCCTTCTCGTAGAGACAACACACCCCCTGAAAAAGAAATCTCCGCCGCCGCACCCATATTGCCCAGCTGCAAAATCCGCGCCCGCAACGCCTGTGCGGCCAACACCGCCGCCTTGCCGCTCACCACCGTCTGCCGACTGGCCGAGGTCTTGCCACAGTCCGGCGTCACCGCTGTATCCGCATCAATCAAAGTAATCTGATGCACCGGCACACCCAACGCGTCCGCCGCCATCTGTGCAATCACCGTATTTGCACCTTGCCCAATGTCCATCGCGCCTTGGTGCAAGCAAACCTGCCCGTCAGATGTTACCCCGATCCGCATTGTGGAGGGGTTTGGCAAAGCCGTATTTCCGCAGCCATACCAAAAGCTTGCCACCCCAACGCCGCGCATTGTTTTGCGCGCCGTGGCATTCGCGCCCGCCGCTTCAATCAAAGCCGCATCCCAACGCGGCTGAAGCGCTTCCAAGCAGGCCCCGATGCCCACACCGGTCAGCTCCTGGCCACACACAGTCGGAACGCCATCAGACAGCGCATTCAACCGGCGAAACGCCAGCCGGTCCATCCCGACCTGATCCGCCAATTGATCAAACAACTGTTCCTGCAACGCAGCCGCCTGCGGCACGCCAAACCCGCGAAACGCGCCGGCCACGGGCCCATTTGTGTGCACTGCCCGCGCTTCAGCATCATAGTTCGGGATCACATACGGCCCGCTGGCATGCACCGGCACGCGCACCGCCACAGTAGGCCCCCAGCTGGCATACGCCCCGGTGTCAAAATCGCCATCAAAGGCCATGCCGACCAGCCGCCCATCCGCATCGGCGCCAATTTTTGCTGTCATCTCAGCAGGATGGCGTTTGGTGCTTGCCGCCATACTTTCCCGCCGCGAGTAGACCATCACACTAGTCTGACCGGTCAGTAAGGTCACCAATCCAACCAGCGGCTGCACCGATAAATCCAGTTTTGCGCCAAACCCGCCCCCGGTGGCCGCGGGCCGGATACGCACACGTGCCTTTGACAGGCCGAGGATCTTGGCGGTGCTCTCCTGATCCAACACCGGAGCCTGTGTACAGGCCCGAATGTTGAGCACCTCTCCTTCCATCCAGCCGGCACCGGCTTCCGGTTCGATGTAAGCATGCTCCACATGTCCGGTGCGCAATGACCCTTCGACAACATGTGCCGCCGCATCAAGCGCCGTCTTCGCATCTCCCTGCCGGACAACGCCCGCAATCAACTGATTGTCCTTGCGTGTGGGATGCAACAAATCTGTCTCAGAACCGGTCGCACTTTGCGTGTCCAGAACCGGCGCCAAAGCCTCCCAAGTCACTGGAAACGCGCCCAAATCCAACGCCTCAACAACCGCCTTTGGACCAGCAACCAAAGCCACAGCCTCTCCTGCCATGCGCACGGTTTCTTCTGCCAACGCTGGCTGGTCGGCAAAGCGCTCAATCACGCCAAAACAGTTCACACCGGGAATGTCCTGCGCCGTGAAAACTCGAACGCCTTGCGCAGTCGCCCAAGCTTCCAAGTCCCCGAAGGCAAATCGAGCCGAAGCATAAGGGCTGCGCACTGACCGCACATAAAGCGCTCCGTCTGGCACCACGTCCGCCCCAAAGGCTTCACGCCCCATCACCTTTGCGACGCCGTCCAACCGTTCCACCCGCGCACCCACAGCGGCACCGGCTTCCGGCTCCGGCCCCGTACCACTGCCCGCCGCATCCAACACCGCGTCGATTATTTTTGTGTACCCCGTGCAGCGGCACAGCACGCCGCCCAACGCGGTCTCAACAGCGTCCCGGTCCGGCGTTGAATTTGAACGCAGCAAGGCCTCCGCCGCCATCACCATGCCCGGCGAACAAATCCCACATTGCGCCGCCCCATGCCGCAAGAACGCTTTTTGCAACGCGCTAGGCCCGGCGACGCCCACACCCTCAATGGTTTCAACATTTCGCTCGGCCACCTGCGCCACCGGCGTCAAACAGGCGCACACCGCTGCGCCATCCACTAACACTGTGCAGGCCCCGCAATCGCCTGCATCACACCCGACTTTGGTACCGCGTAAGCTCAAGTCCTCTCGCAACACCTGTGACAAACGACGCCCCAACGGCACGTCCACAGATTGAGGTTGCCCATTGAGATCAAAGGAAATCATGGAACCTGCTCCAGCACATCCGCGATCGCCCGCTGCACCAATTCCAGCGCCGCCGCCTCCCGATAGGCCGCATCGCCGCGCACATCCGAAATGGGCGCAAGAGCATCGTCCAAAAGCGCAAGACTTACCAATTGGTCAGCGCTTTCTGTGCTTGCTCCAATTAGCGCCTTTTCCAACGTTGCGGCTCGAATTGCCACAGGCCCGCAAGCACCCACGCTGATCGCAGCATCGGTGATTGTTCCGTTCTCCACAGCCAAACGTACTGCAGCCATGGCAATCGAGATCACCAAATGTTTGCGTGCCCCCAATTTCAGGAATCGGCTGTGTCCGCGCACGCTGTTGGAGGGGATCAAAATGGCACTGACCAACTCATCGGATCGCAGCACAATTTCCCGTGGACCGGTGACAAACTGCTCCAATTCCACCACGTGCACGCCGCGTTTTTCGGACGCCACCTCGACCTGCGCACCCAACGCCAACAACGGCGGCATACCGTCCGCCGCTGGTGACGCATTGCAAATATTGCCCGCCACTGTGCCCGCATTTTGCACCTGCGCTCCGCCAACCTCACGGGCTGCCTGTTGCAGCATGTCAAACGCGCATGGAAGCCGTGCATCCACAATGTCTCGCCAGGTTGTTGCCGCGCCAATACGCCAGCCAGAGGCGGTTTCAGAGATGCCGCGCAACCCTTCAATGCGCGTGACATCCAACACTTCGCCGCGCAGGTCTTGGGCTTCGGTGGCCGCAAAAACGTCGGTACAGCCAGCCACTGGCCGCGCGCCGGTTGTCGCCAAAACAGCGAGCGCATCTTTCAACTTGCCGGGGCGATGATAAATCCCCATGGTGACCTCTCAAATCGTCAGGGCGCGGCACAAAAACTTGTGTGTATACCAATGGATTTTGCGGCAGCTTTTACGCATCTGTCAACAAACCGCGCGGCTTGTCCGCAACAAGGCCCTTTTTGATGACCTCTGAAAACTCCCAAATGACCCCATCCGAAGCCGCCGATTCTTACGCTCTGGACGAGCAGGTTGGCTTCCTGATGCGCCGCGCAAACCAACGGCATCTGGCGATTTTTGCAGAGGGCATTTCCGACCTCACTCCCACCCAATTTGCCGCGCTTGCTAAACTGTGCGAACTGGGCGCGGTGTCTCAAAATGCCTTGGGCCGTGCAACCGCCATGGACGGTGCCACCATCAAAGGTGTGGTCGATCGCCTGCGCGCTAAAGATCTTGTGGCCAGCTCTCCCGACCCGGACGATCAGCGCCGCATCCTGTTGAAGCCGACCGCCGCAGGCTGGGATCTGTTTGAAGCGGTCGCGCCCACTGCGCACGCCATTACGAAAGACACGCTCGCTCCGCTCAATGAGGCGGAACAAACCATCTTCCTCTTGCTGCTTCAAAAACTGACCTGATAACCAGATTTGCACCTCCGCAAAACAGCCGCGATACAGACGCAATACCGACGTGGTTTTTGAGGCCTCAAACCCCAAGATGATGCGCCAGTTTTTTCGGCTCAGCCGCCACCTCGTCACGATTGAGAACTCCACGTATGCGACCGTTTTCGAGCAGCGCCACCTGGTCGGCTAATGCGACAATTGCGTCCATCCTCTGCTCTACCAACACAACGGCGACCCCCTGATCGCGCATCTGTTCGGTGGCATCGCGAATGGCGTCAATCATGGAAGGTTGCAGCCCCTCGGTTGGCTCATCCAACAGCAAGACCTTGGGTCGCAAACACATCGCGCGTCCCATCGCCAACATCTGTTGCTCACCCCCGCTCAGCGTATTGGCGCGTTGGTTGTACCGCTCCTTAAGCCTTGGAAAAAGCTGGAGTACTTCCTCTAGGACAGAAGCGTCCTTACCATTTGTCAAGCGCCCCACCGCAAGGTTCTCACCCACGGTCAACTCACCAAAAAGCCGCCGTCCTTGCGGCACGTAACCAACGCCTTGTTGCGACACTTTATGAGGTGCCAAATCGGATAATAGGACGTCTCCCAAACGCACCGCACCAGTCATCAACGGCAGCAATCCCATGATCGTTTTCACCGTGGTAGTCTTCCCGGCCCCATTGCGCCCAACAAGACACAAAATCTCACCCGACCGCGCCTCAAAGGACACCTCCCGCAACACCTGCGCACGCCCATAACCGGCGGAAACCCCCTCAAGCCGCAGCATCGCCACCTCCCAAGTAGGCCGCCTGCACTACGTCACTGGCTTTCACGTTGTCCGGTGCACCCTCGAAGAGAACTTTTCCAGCGTCCAAAACCGTCACAAAATCAGCGACTTGCATGACCACATCCATATTGTGCTCAATCAGCAAAACGGTGGTGTTTCCGCGCAATTCATCGATCAGTGCATTGAACGCGGCCACCTCTCCATCCGTCAATCCTTGCGTCGGCTCATCCAAAATCAACAGTTTTGGAGACTGCGCCAAACCCATAGCAATTTCTAACAACCGCTGATGGCCATAACTAAGATCTCCAGCCTCTTCAGACCGCCGATCCAAGAGCGCAACACGGTCTAGGGCCGCATTCACGGCCTCATTCACGCGCCGTTTGTCCGAAAGCTTCCGTCGCGCCGCCAACGCGACATTTTCCCGAACACTTAAGTATGGAAAAACGGACGTGATTTGAAAAGTGTAACCCATACCCGCGGCAATCCGCTTGTGCGCGGGCCACGCCGTCACGTCCTGACCATTAAATGAAACGGCTCCTGACGAAGGAGCAATCCGCCCCGACAACATTCCAACGAGCGTGGTTTTTCCTGCTCCATTTGGCCCAATCAAAGCTCTGACTTGCCCTTCAGGGATAGAGAGCGAGACATCCTCAACAGCCGCCAAGCCATTGAAGCGCTTATTCAAACCTTTCGCGGACAGCAAACTCATGGCAACCACCTCCAGACGCGGCGACGCAGTTCACCCATCAATCCTTGAGGTGCAAAAAGCGTCAGGAACACCAACACCACGCCGGCGATCAACATGTAGGCTGTGGTGATCCCGGAGCTGAGATCAATCAGGTAAAACATGAACAGCGTGCCGATCAATGGTCCCAACACCGTGCCCGCGCCGCCCAAGAGCACCCAAAGTAAGGGAAAGATCGAGTATTGCACTGAAGCAAACGACGCGCCCACATAGCCAAACAATAGCCCGTAGCTGGCTCCAGCCAGAGCGGATAAACTGGCGGATAGCACCACGGCGGCAAGCTTATATCGTGCCACGTCGTATCCAAGCATACGGGCCCGCTCTTCATTTTCACGAATGGCAATGAGCACTTTGCCAAACCGGGATTGCACAGCCAAATGGCACATTATGAAAGCAGCACAGAAGACTGAAAAGGCGGCAAAATACCGGATATTCGGATCGGAAAGATCAAACGTTAGAAGTACTCGATCCGCCTGTGCAATCACAAAACCTTCGTCGCCGCGCGTGTGGGCGCCAAAGTACAAAACGGTCAGATACCCAGCCTGCGCAAACATCAGCGTCACAATCATGAAAGCCACGCCTTCGGTGCGCAGTGCCAGAGCGCCAATGACCGCGCCGACCAGCGCGCCTATTAGAATCCCAGCTACCAAGGCGATACCCGCGCTCATGCCAAACTGCGACATCGCCAGACCCATGCCATAAAGGCCGGCTGCAAAGAACAACGCGTGGCCAAGGCTCAACAACCCCGTGTAGCCAAACAACAAATTGTAGCCCATCGCGTAGCTTGCCAGCACCATGATCCGCGCCAAGTTGCCATGATGATAGGCCGGCAGCACAAACTGTAACGCAAACAAAACGACCAAGACGCCACCATGAAGCAGCAACGATTTCCGCATGCCTCCCATCATGCCTTTCGGGCTCCGAACAAACCCTGTGGGCGGAACACCAATACAAGCGCCACCAGAAGCGTCGCGAGGATTTTTGCCAGTGTCGGAGAGAAGAAAACCGAAATAACTCCGTCAGATAACCCAATCAGCAGAGCGGCCAAGACCGTACCGGGTAAGCTACCCAGTCCCCCGATGATGACTACAATGAAGCTGAGCAACAGCGGATCATGCCCCATCAAGTAATGCGCCTGTTGGATCGGCACGATCAGCACCGCAGCCAAAGCCGCCATTCCGGCCCCAAGGCCAAACACCAACGCATACACCCGCTCCACCGGGATACCAAACGCCAACGCCATATCGCGATCCTGCTCTGTGGCGCGCATCAAGAGCCCCAATTTGGAGCGCGTCATTAAGAACCAAAGCCCAATCAGCACCGCAACCGCCGCGCCAATCACGGCCAGTTTGTAGCTGGTGATCGAAAGGCCCCAAGGCCAATAAAGGCTGATTTTTCCATCGACAAACTCAAGCCAAGGCAAAGCAATGCGCGTGTTAAACGGGGGTACAACTGGGCGCGCATCCGGCCCGTAAGTCATCAGCGTAACCTGTTGCAAAATATACAGGATACCAATTGTCGCGACGATTGTGCGTTCAGGATCGTAGTCAATCCTCTTCAGGATGGTCATGTCCGTGAAAGCAGCCAAAAGCCCAACCAATACCGGCACAACAATGAGCGCCACGACAAAGCCAAAAGCGGCTGAGCCCCCCAGAATATGTGTCACCCACCAAGCCAAAACCGCGCCGAGCATAAAAAATTCACCATGGGCGACATTCACCACCCGCATCACGCCAAACACCAGCGCCAAGCCCGACGCCGTCAACGCGAGCACCGCCGCGGTGACTGCGCCCTCCAATGTGGCGAGCATCAAATAAGGTCCAAAATCCATCTACACCCCTGCCTCAATAGGGGCGCGACGCAGTCGCCGCGCCCAAGCGTTCATCAGAGGGCCTGCGTGGTGTAGTCCACCTCGTCCGGATAGAACGTGTCCTCAATCGACGTGGTGTGCACCAGGAGCAGTTTTCCATCGACCACCTTGGTGATGTACTGATGCCCAAACACTTGGTGTGTCTTGCCGTTGAAGATCTTTGCGCCCTGCGGATGCGCGTTGGAATGCGGCATGTGTGTCATGGCTTCCAGGGCCTCGATCAACGCCGCGCGGTCCTGTGGCCCCCGGTATCCGGCACTCTCCATGCCGGCTTTGACCACGTGCAGAGTTTCCCAACAGCCAAACATGTGGGCATAGGTCGACACGTCTTTGGGATCGCTCACAGAGGCGCCATTGGCATCCACACCAACCCGCTCGCGGAAGAAAGCGTCATATTCGGACTGGTCTTCTTGCGCATAGCGCGGATTGCCTTCCCAGAAGTAGGTCCCTTCCAGGAACTCAAGTCCCGGGCTACCAATATCGACCGCTTCAAGACTGTCGATAAAGCCGAACATCTCTGGGCGTTGCGGCCCAAAGAACTCACCCAGCTCTTTCACAAAGGTCAGTACGGCCGGCCCCACCATGACGTGATAGATCACCTCTGTGTCACGCGGAATTTTGGGGAAATACTTGGTGAACGAGGTTTCCGTTGGCGGGATCGCGATGTGCTCAAGCACCTCGCCACCCTGCGCCTCAATCGCCGCAGTGAAGTAGTCGCGGTGATCATGTCCAAACGCAAAGTCCGGGAAAATCATCGTAACCTTTTTGCCTAGGTTATCCGCCACAAACGGTGCCATCGCCTGCACCTGGCTTTTCACGTCCGTGATACCCGGCTGCAACGTGTAGCGGTTCAACATTCCGCTGGCCACATGGTGGCCTTCGGACACAACAAAGTACGGTAGTTTCAATTCACCAGCGCGCGGCGCAGAGCCAATCACAACATGTGAAAACAGCGTCCCAAACCCGATATCGCAATTGTGCTGCGTGGCAAACTTCTCGACCACTTCCGCCCCACGTTTGGGATCGGTCCCGTCGTCTTCGGCCACAATCTCCAGCGGACGCCCGTTGATCCCACCTTGCTCGTTGATCAGCGCCGCTGCGGCAGTGGTTGTGCGATCATACCACCGCCCATAGGCGGCGCCGATGCCGGTCCGGTGCACCTGAAAACCCACTTTGATTGGCTCAGAAGTTTGCGCCCCTGCATAGCGCGCCCATAGCGGCGTGGCTGCTGCGGCACCCCCGCCAAGCGCCAAAGTCTTGAGCGCATCACGGCGTGTCGGCTGCGTGCCGGTTACTGGTACGGTCTTGGATTTGGTCATCACTTTACCCCCTGTGTTCACATGGTCTGTGACCGAAAATTCCGTTACTCTTCACAGCTGTTAGAGTGCGAATGAATGACGGTTCTGTCTAGAGGGCGCGTGTTGTGTCAGAAGCCACGCGGCGATGCAAGCAGCCAAAGGCCAAAAAATGTGTAGCAAATCATAAAGATAGCGAGGGGCACCTGAGACAGAAGTGCCGCACGGCCAGAGCCGAAGTGTTTCACCGCCACAGTATGTGCGAGCAAAACCGCCACGATATGACCGACCACAACACCACCTGCCTGGCACAGCCAGAGCAGGCGCACACTCTCTTGAGTGTTGAAAAATCCGGTGGTCACGTAGACCTGTCCGAGCCCCAATAAATCCTGCCCCTGCGCCCATGGATCAGTCGCCGCGATAAGTGCATATTGCGCCTCCACAAGAAAGCTCGTGAAATAGTGGGCAAAGTGGTAGCCAAGCGCGATGGGCAAAACTGTGGGCGCAAACAGACAAAACGCCTGACCTAGTCCAACGCTGGATATTTTGCCAAGCTTCAGGCCCAACCAAAGCGTCGCAACAAAGACCACGACCAACAGTAGATTGCTAAGCGCCAAGCCTCCGAGCGTTTGCCAGACAACCGCTGATCGCCCGGGAAACTCCAAGGGGTTCAAGCCAAGCTGCGCCAGCCACCAGAAGGTTTCATTCACCCCGTCAAAGCTGCCACTGCCAAGGATCAACAAACACAGCAATGCTAGACCAAAAGCCAGCGCAGGGTTCTGTGCAATCTGCCATCCCCAAAGCCCAATGGCCCGCCGACTGCCGCGACGCCCGAACGGCGCCAAACGCGCATAAAGACGCATCACCATGCTGATGCCTTCCGCACGCGTCATCCAGCGTGGTCCAAACAGCAGCCCGCCAATCAGATGAAACACCCAATAGCCCAGGACGGCTCGGGCAAGCCGCGCCGGATCAGAGGGCGCGATGTCGGCAAGAAGAAAGGCGACAAAAGCCAAAAAGGACGCCAGTCCAACGGCATGACCCAGTTGCGGTGGAAACCGCAGCACCGGTTGGAAGCCAATCAGAGGACGCATAACACGAACCAAACCAGACCACGGATTGATCCAGCGCCAAATGTCGCCCACAAACCCTTGCAAAAACACCAAGCCAACCCACCAAACCGTCCAGATTGTCAGCGGCATCGGATTGGCCAGCGGATCCCGCGGTCCCTCCAAACCGATATACACCAGCCAAAGCAGAAAAACGCCGGATAGCAGGCTGGTCACATTTGGCAGACGCTGCATTTGCACCCGCCAAAGTCGCAGCGGCCGGAACAGGTTTCTGACTTCGTTGTCTGGCAAAAACACCAGCATTGCGACGGTGAGTGCCACAGCCAAAACACCAGACGCAATATACATATCCGTCGGCAGCAGCAGCACAAAACCGCCTTCCGAAGTATGCGCCCGCGCTGCGGTGCCAACCGTTGTAACACCTGCAAACACAGAGAATAACATCCGTTTCCGACGCTTGAATACAGGTTGTGTGTGGGACATCGTGGCTATCATGCGGCGACTATAACGACGGGCAAAAGAGATGAAAGCGCGAAAGATTTTGAGTTTTGGGATGCTCCTCGGCGCGAGTTTTGCCGCCGGAATTGTCTTCCTAACACCCGCAAAGTCACCTCAAATTCTGCTCACCAACGCCACCGCCGCGCCGTTGAAAACCGACCCCAATCAACTGTCGGTCTTTGTAAAAATCGAGAACGCTGGCCAACCGGACACGCTTCTCTCTGCCAGCTCACCAGAAGCCGAAACCTCAACCCTGAGCGAGAGGCATGGACCGCTTGCCGTTCCCGCCGGTGGTACAGCTTCCTTGGCCGCAGATGGCGTGTTTCTACAACTAAGCAACCTTTCTGGATCACTGGATGATGGCCGCACGCTCCCAATTTCACTAACCTTTGCGCATGCCGGAACGCTCACCACTCGCGCTCGGATTATCGCGCCGCAAACCAAAGGTGACGCTTCCAACTACGGACTTTTCGGTATCGGTGACATCTGTCAGGTCAGCGAAGGCGAACCGGCACCAAGCATCGCCCTGGAAGCAACAAAAAGCGAGACTGGATGGACCGTTTCGGTCACATCTGAGGATTTCGAGTTCACGCCAAACCTAGTCGACGGTCCCCACGTGCCAGGCACCGGCCACGGCCACATTTACCTCAATGGGTTGAAGCTTGGCCGCCTCTATTCGGCAGATACAGCAATCGGCCACTTACCACCCGGTCAGCACGAGATTCGCGTGACTCTGTCCACAAATGACCATCGCGCCTACGTGGTTGGCGACGTTCCGGTGACCGCTTCGATTCGAATTCACAGCGATTGACAGGCAAATATCCCTGCCTCCATCATTTGCATACAAATGGATTTTCACGGAGGACCGCAGGTGGCCGAATCTGAAAATACGCAAACCGGCACGATTGTGGGCGTCGATGTGGGCGGCACCTTTACCGATCTTGTCGCGCTAAGCCCGGATGGTCTCCGCCTGGCCAAAGTGCCCAGCACCTTAGAGGATCAGTCCAATGGCGTCCTGAACGCTCTTGATGCGGCCAACTGCGAAATTGCCGCGCTTGATCTCATTGTCCACGGCACCACGACCACTACCAACGCAGTTCTTGAACGCAAACTGGCCCGCACTGGGCTTATCACCACCCACGGTTTTCGAGACATCCTAGAGCTTGGCCGCCGAACCCGGCCACAGGCCTATGGGATGTTTGGTGAATTTGAGCCCCTCATCCCCCGCGACCTTCGCTTCGAAGTACCGGAACGTATGGACAGCGACGGCAACATCCTCACACCTCTCGACATCAACGCTGTCAAAGCGGCGGCGAAAACTCTTTTGGATCAGGGGTGTGAGGCTATCGTTGTGCACTTCTTGCACGCCTACGCAAATCCCATCCATGAGCTGCAGGCGGTAGAAGCGCTGCGCAAGATCTGGCCCAACGACTATATCACCGCCGGTCATGCCTTATTGTCAGAAAGCCGCGAGTATGAGCGCGGCGTCACGGCAGCGGTAAACGCGTCCGTTCAACCGGTGCTCAGCAAATACGTGGATCGCCTGTCTCACGCTTTGGCGGACCAAGGTTATGCCCGCGACCTGCTGATCATGAACGGCAACGGAGGCATGGTCAGCGCGCAGTCGGTTTCCAAGGAAGCCGCCAAAACCGTGATGTCTGGCCCAGCGTCCGGTGTCATGGCAGCCGCTTTCACAGGCCGGGCGGCAGATGAACCCAACCTGATCACCTACGACATGGGCGGTACCTCGACCGATGTAGCTTTGATCCGCGAAGCCACGCCCTCGGTCTCCAACGAAATCGAAGTCGAATACGGCATGCCAGTCCATGTGCCCATGGTGGATGTGCGCACAGTTGGCGCAGGTGGCGGGTCCATCGCAAAAATCAACGCTGGCGGACTATTGGAAGTTGGCCCGGAAAGCGCTGGCGCAACGCCCGGCCCGATCTGCTATGGCCGCGGCGGCACGCAACCCACAATCTCTGACGCCAACTACCTTCTAGGCCGTCTGCGCCCGACAGTCCTGACACCAGACGAGCAGACACAGCTGTCCAAAGACGTCCGCCGCGCCTTCACCGAGCACCTTGCTCCGGCCCTGAAATGCTCCGCTGTCGAAGCCGCCGAAGCAGTTGTGCAAGTGGCCAATACCAAAATGGCTGGAGCGATCCGTATGGTATCGCTCTCTCTTGGCGCTGATCCACGCGATTTTGCGTTGTTTGCGTTTGGCGGCGCCGGTCCCTTGCACGCCGCAGCCCTAGCAAAAGAACTCGACATCCCGCGCGTGATCATCCCGGCCCGGCCTGGCCTCACCAACGCTTTGGGCTGCGTGGTCGCCGACTTGCGCCATGATTTTGTGCGCACGATCAACACGCCTTTGACCAACCTGCCACCGGGCAAGCTGGCAGACATCTTTGGTACATTAATATCCAAGGGAAAGGCCTTGATTGCAAAGGAGACTATTTCTTTGCACAAGGTAGACACCATCCTGTCCCTCGATATGCAATTTGTCGGTCAGACCCACCTTCTCCGCGTTCCGGTTGTTGACCCGAAGATGTCAATCGATGCGCTCCAAGAACTCTTCGAAAACGCGTATAAGAACCGATTTCAGGTCACACTTGACGACATGCCTGCCGCCATCGTGAACGTAAACTGCTCGGTAGTCGGTCGCCGCCCGCCCTTGGACCTCACTCAACTCTCAACGCAAACGTCACGCACGAAAACACTGAAAGGTGCGCAAACCGGTACCCGAAACGTTTTCTTCGGAAACACCTGGCTGGAAACGCCCGTCTTCAATCGGGACGCTCTGCCAAGCGACGCAACCTTAGACGGCCCCGCCATCATCGAGCAAATGGACACCACAACTGTTGTGCCCCCAGGCGATGACGTCACATCGGACACCGTTGGGAACCTGATCCTGCATGTGGGAGGTTGCGCATGACATTAGACCCGATCACCCTCACCGTCATTCAAGCCGGGTTGCAGCAGGTTTGCGACGAAATGGATCTGGCGTTCTCCCGCGCGGCCTTTTCTCCAGTGATCGCAGAGGCCAACGACCGCTCCGATGGCATCTATGCCGCTTCTGACGGCGCTCTGATTGCGCAAGGGTCCGCAGGCCTGCCCGTGTTTGTCGGCACCATGCAGTATTCCACTCGGACATTGATCGAAATGATCAACTCCGGCGATGTCGCAGCGCCCAACCCGGGCGACATCTATATTGTCAATGATCCCTACTTGGGCGGCACACACCTGATGGACGTGCGCTTTGCCAAACCGTTTTACCGCGACGGAGAAATCTTCTGCTGGCTGTCCAACACCGGTCATTGGCCCGATACTGGCGGCGCGGTCCCAGGTGGATTTTCCGCGTCCGCGACGGCCGTTGAGCAAGAGGGGTTGCGCTTACCGCCCGTCAAGCTGTTCAAGCAAGGAGTTCTGGACAAAGAGATTTTTGCAATCATCCAGTCCAACATCCGCGTGGCCGAGCAACGCATTGGCGACGTTCAAGCACAGGCCGCTGCCCTGCTTGTAGGCGAAACCCGTCTCGCTGCGCTGCTCGATCGTTACGGCGACACAACCGTCTCAGACGCAATCTGTGAGCTAAATACGCGCGCGGCATCCCAAATGCGCGCCTGCTTAAAGAACATTCCCGACGGAACATACTCCGCCCAAGCTTATGTGGACAGCGATGGCGTGGTGAATACACCGCTGTCCATTGCGCTTTCGGTCTCCAAGTCCGACGAAACGCTGACGTTTGACTTCCAGGGCAGCAGCCCGCCTTGCCTCGGACCGATGAATTCGGTGCGCGCGACGACGCACAGCGCTGTTTACCTGGCCATGCGGCATATCTTCCCAGATGTGCCAATGAACGCGGGCGCTTTTGCGCCTTTCACAATCACTAGCGTCGAAGACACATTCCTGGACGCTAAATACCCACGCCCGGTCTCGGGCTGTGCCGCTGAGGTCTCTCAACGTATCGCCGAAGCGGTCTTTGCTGCACTCGTTCAAGCCATCCCCGAAAAAGTCACTGCCGCGCCGGCAGGAACCAGTGGTAACTTTGCCCTTGGCGGTTTTGATCCCGCACGCAATCGCAACTACGTCATGTACCAAATTTCCGGCGGCGGTTATGGCGGCAACGCCCAGCACGACGGCCTCTCAAACGGCTGCTCAACAATCGGCATCTCCAAGGCCCCGCCCATTGAAATCATGGAACAAGCCTACCCCGTGCTGTATCGCCACTACGCCCTGCACGAAGGCTCGGGCGGCGCGGGCAAACATCGTGGCGGTTTTGGGTTGGACTATGAGGTGGAACTGCGCCGAGGTGAGGCCAAAGCGAGCTTTGTCATGGATCACGGCCGCTTTGGCCCACCAGGCGCGGTTAGCGGTGGCGACGGAGAGGTCAACAAGGTCACCGTGTTTCGCGACGGCGCGCCGTACACGCCCGAACACTTGTCAAAAGAACAGGATATTCCACTGACGGCGGGTGACCGGGTCCACGTGCAGACGCCTGGAGGAGGCGGGTATGGCGATCCGCTCGACCGCTACCCCCAACTGGTTACCGAAGACGTCCGTTTAGAAAGATATTCTCCTCAACAGGCAAAGATCCTGTTTGGCGTTGTGCTCACATCATCGTTTGAGGTGGACAGCGCGGCAACAGCCGCTCTCAGAAAACAAAAGCGCGCCACCGTTCGGTGACGCGCTTCAATTTTACGACATTACAATCTGAAAAGTATCAGAAAAATGCCTGCAAACCGGTCTGCGCCCGCCCAAGGATCAGCGCATGCACGTCGTGTGTACCTTCATAGGTATTCACCGTTTCCAGGTTTACCATGTGACGGATCACACCAAATTCCAGGCTGATGCCGTTGCCGCCGTGCATGTCACGAGACAGACGCGCAATATCCAGCGCCTTGCCACAGTTGTTGCGCTTGATGATTGACACCATCTCCGGCGCGGCCTGCGCTTCATCCATCAAACGACCAACCCGCAGTGCTGCCTGAAGACCCAGCGAAATCTCGGTCTGCATGTTGGCCAGCTTCAATTGAAACAGCTGAGTCTGTGCCAGTGGTTTGCCAAACTGCTTACGGTCCAGACCATACTGACGCGCCGCGTGCCAGCAATACTCCGCCGCGCCCATGGCGCCCCAGGCAATGCCATAGCGCGCGCGGTTCAAACAGCCAAACGGACCTTTCAGGCCTTCCACATTTGGCAGGAGCGCATCTTCGGACACTTCCACATTGTCGAGCACAATCTCGCCGGTGATCGACGCGCGCAGCGACGCCTTGTGCATGATCTTTGGCGCCGACAGGCCTTTGGTGCCCTTGTCCAACACAAAACCACGGATCTTACCGCCATGCGCGTCCGACTTTGCCCAAACCACAAACACGTCCGCGATTGGAGAGTTGGAAATCCACATCTTGGCGCCGTTCAGTACATAGCCGCCGTCCACTTTCTTGGCGGTGGTCTTCATGCTGCCCGGATCAGATCCCGCATCCGGCTCAGTCAGGCCAAAACAGCCAATCCACTCGCCAGACGCCAGTTTTGGCAAGTATTTCTTGCGTTGTTCTTCAGAGCCATAAGCGTAGATCGGATACATCACCAGCGAGCTCTGGACCGACATCATCGAGCGATACCCGCTGTCGACACGCTCCACTTCGCGTGCCACCAGACCATAGGTCACATAGCCCGCACCAATGCCGCCATATTCCTCAGGAATGGTGGTGCCCAACAGGCCCATTTCACCCATCTCGGCAAAAATTGCAGGATCAGTTTCTTCCTGCTCAAACGCCGCGGTCACCCGAGGCGCGAGCTTTTCATCGCAATAAGCGCGCGCAGCATCGCGTACCATGCGCTCATCTTCTTCCAGCTGGCTTTCGATCAGAAACGGGTCTTCCCAGTTGAACGAACCCAATTCCGGTTTGGACTGTGGTGCCAGATCTTTGGCCATGGTCTCTCCTTCCGTCCGCCCCCTAAAGAGGCGCAAAACATCAATTTCCGTTGCCGCCCAACATGTCCGACCCTGCCCTTGCGTCAAGGCAACCCGAGACAAACGCCGCAACGTCGCGAAAACTTTCTTGCCTTCTATTGCGCAGAATATTGAGCATTGCTAGACCCAATTGATCAAAGTTTCGTTGCGTCCTGTTGGCGCAGTACACCACAGCCACTGGCCCAACACGGAGGATCCGATGAGCGACACGTTTGACGTGGGAAGCCGCCTTAAAAAGCTGCGCCTGTCCGCAGGATTGAGCCAGCGCCAACTGGCGCAATACGCCGGCGTGCCGCATGGGCAGATATCCATGATCGAAACCAACCGATCCAGCCCCTCTGTGGCCAGCTTGCGCAAGATATTGGGCGGCATGGGTATGTCGATGGCCGAGTTTTTTGAGCCGGAAACCCATGAACCAGGTCAGGTTTTCTTTGGCCCGGAAGCCTTGTCTGACCTAACGTCACAACTGGGCACTGAGGCTTCGAAACTGACCCTCAAACAGGTAGGCAACGCCAAAGACCACGACTTGCAGATCCTACGCGAGCATTACGCCCCGGGAGCTGACACCGGCGAAACCATGCTAACCCACCCCGCAAACGAGGGCGGCATCGTGCTCTCTGGCGAAATCGAAGTGACCGTAGGCAACCAAACCCAAATCCTGCGCGCAGGGGACAGTTATTTGTTTGACAGCCGACAGCCCCACCGCTTCCGCAATATCTCCGACAAACCGGCCGAGGTGGTTTCCGCCTGCACGCCGCCCTATCTCTGAAGGCTTCCCATGACCCCACTCAAAGGTCTCAAAGTTGTAGAACTCGCCCGTATTCTGGCTGGCCCTTGGATCGGCCAATCCTTGGCCGATCTTGGCGCGGAAGTTATCAAGGTGGAGGCCCCTCAAGGCGACGACACCCGCACTTGGGGCCCGCCCTTTATTGAACGCGACGGCGACAAAACCGCTGCCTACTTCTACGCCGCCAATCGCGGCAAGACTTCTGTTGTGGCAGACTTCCGAACCGAGGAAGGCCGCAAACAGGTGCTGGAGCTGATCAAAGACGCCGACATCCTGATCGAGAACTTCAAAGTCGGCGGGTTGAAGAAATACGGCTTGGACTACGACACGCTATCCCAATTAAATCCGCGTCTGATCTACTGCTCAATCACCGGCTTTGGCCAAACCGGCCCGTACGCCAGCCGCGCGGGATATGATTTCCTGCTACAAGGCATGTCCGGACTGATGTCGATCACCGGCGAGCCGGACCGGCAACCACAAAAAGTCGGCGTTGCCGTCACGGATGTGGTCACCGGCCTCTATGGCACCATCGGCATTTTGGCAGCTGTCGAACAGCGCCACACCACCGGGCGCGGCCAGCACATCGACATGTCACTGTTGGATTGCGCCACGGCGATGCTCGCCAATCAGGCGATGAACTACCTCGCCACCGGCGACAGCCCAAACCGCAAAGGCAATGCGCATCCCAACATCGCACCTTACCAAGTGGTCCCCACAGCCGACGGGCACATCATCATCGCCGTTGGCAACGATGGTCAATTCCAACGCCTTTGCGGAGTGCTGTCACGCGGCGACTTGGGCGACGCGGCGGGCTACGCCACCAACCAATTGAGGGTCGCCAACCGCGACGCCCTCACCGCGCAAATTGAATCAGAAACCAGCAAATGGTCTTCAGCGGATCTTCTGGCTGCACTGGAAGCGGCCACAGTCCCTGCTGGCCCAATCAACTCGATTGAACAGGCGCTGACCGACCCACAAATCGCGGCGCGTGGCATGGTGGTCGAGGCTGAAGGTGTGCGCGGTCTGCGCGGCCCTTGGGTGTTTTCCGACGCGGAGCTGTCCACAGACCGCACCGCGCCGGTATTGCCAAAATCTAAGCCCTAGACGCCAAGGTAACGGTCAGTTTCTTCCGGCCCCAAAGCGTCAAAACCTCCAGTCCAGACCGTGCGCCCCTTCTCAAGGATCACCGCACGGTCAGCCACTTGCCCCAACTCTTTGAGCGACTTGTCGATGGCAATGATCGCCATGCCAGTCTCAGCCTTAAGCTTCGCAACAGCCTCCCATATCTCCTGTCGGATCACCGGTGCCAGACCTTCGGTCGCCTCATCCAGAATGAGCAATTTCGGATTGGTCATCAGCGCCCGGCCAATCGCCAACATCTGCTGCTCGCCGCCAGAAAGCGACGCCGCAGATTGATCCTGCCGCTCTTCCAGGCGTGGAAACAAACGGCAAACTGCCGCAAAGTCCCAGGCCCCTTTGCGGGCTGCTGCAATCAGGTTTTCATACACCGACAGATTTGCAAAACAACGGCGTCCCTCGGGCACCAGCCCAATGCCCAACCGCGCGGCTTTATAAGACGGCAAACCGCCAATATCCTGCCCGCCAAACTCCACTGCGCCACCCGAATTCTTCAGCATCCGGCACATGACTTTTACGGTGGTGGTCTTGCCCATACCATTGCGCCCCATGAGCGCCAGCACCTCGCCCTCGCCCACGTTCAGTGACACATCGAATAGCGCCTGACTGGGACCATAAAACGCCGCGATATTTTTTAGCTCGATCAAACTCATGCTGGCACCTCATCCCCCAGATAGGCCCGCCGGATTTCCGGGTTCACTTTGATTTCCTCTGGCGTGCCGGTGGCAATCACCTCGCCATAAACCAACACGCTGATCCGATCCGCCAGCGCAAAAACCGCATCCATATCGTGCTCAATCAACAGAATGGGCGCTTCCCTGCGCAACTCCGTCAAAAGACCAATCATCTGCTGCGCGCCTTCCAGGCCCAAGCCAGCCATCGGCTCATCCATCAAGAAAGCTTTAGGCTTCAACGTCAGTGCAACCGCCACCTCCAATTGCCGCCGTTGCCCATGGCTCAAATCCGCCGTGCGCGTTGCCGCAAACTCCGCCAAACCAACCTGCACCAAGGCCTCCTTGGCGGCTGACACAAGCTGCGCATCTTTCATCACCGGCTTGAAAAACGACATCACATTGCCACGCTGCCCCAACGCACCAAGCACCGCATTTTGCAAAACCGTGTGCTCCATCGCCAAGGACGAGATCTGAAACGTCCGCCCAAGCCCTTTGCGCGCGCGCTCCGCTGGTCCAACGTCGGTCAGATCCTCATCCATCAGCCGCACTGTGCCGCTGTCAGAGCCCAAATGACCGGTGATTTGCTGGATCAATGTCGACTTCCCGGCCCCGTTCGGGCCGATCAGCGCGTGGATTTCTCCTTTGCGCAAATCCAGTGACACGTCGTTGGTGGCCTTCAAGGCGCCAAAACTTTTGAAAAGCCGCTCTGTGCTTAACACCACATCAGTCATGGGCTTTCTCCCGACCTGCAAGGGCACCTATCACGCCACCTTTTGCAAAAAGCACGATGCCAAGCAGCAGAGCGCCCAGGTAGACATGCCAAAACTCCGACAACCCGCCCAGCGTATGTTCCAGAAGGATAAAAATCATCGCGCCAATCACCGGCCCAAACAGCCGTCCAACACCACCAATGATGATGAAGATGATGATCTCCCCCGACATCTGCCAGCTCAGCATAGTGGGACTGACAAAGCGATTGAGATCCGCAAACAACGCGCCCGCCAGACCAGTCACCGCGCCGGAAATCACAAAGGCCACCAACCGCAGATGGTAAGGTTTCATGC
Source organism: Shimia sp. MIT1388 (assembly GCF_047124445.1). GTDB lineage: Bacteria > Pseudomonadota > Alphaproteobacteria > Rhodobacterales > Rhodobacteraceae > Shimia. The sequence continues at coordinate 1,014,891 of NZ_CP138921.1, forward strand.
CAACGGACAGCACCCGCGTCTCATTCTGCCGCGCCGCGCTCAGGGCCAGTCCAAAAGCGGATTTGTGGATCGCATTCATCAGCAACAGCGCTAGGCACAGGATCGCAAAACACAGGCCAAAGAACTGCATCGGCACCAGCGTGTTCAGCCCCGGAAACTCGTTGCGCACATAGATCGACAGACCATCTTCACCGCCATAGGCGGGCCAGCTGATGGCGAAGTAGTAGATCATCTGCCCAAACGCCAAGGTGATCATGATGAAATAGACGCCCGAGGTCCGGAGGCTCAGCGCTCCAATAGCCAGCGCTGCCAGCGCGCTAGTCACCATCGCCACCAGCCAGATCACCGGCATCGATTTTGTGCCCTCGATCAGAAACGGCGCTTCCATGATTGGTGCGTATGATTGCGCGTGGCTCGCCAAAATGCCCATTGCATAGCCGCCAATGCCAAAGAACGCCGCGTGCCCCAAGCTGACCAATCCGCCAGTCCCCAATGCGAGGTTCAGCCCCACGCCTGCCAGCGCAAAAATCGCCGCACGTGTCGCCAGCGTGATGATAAACGGCTCATCCGCCATCAACGCCCAAAGCGGCACCCCAAGCAAAACCGCCAGCGCGGCCACATTGATCCATGTCTCCCGTGTCATCTCACGCCACCCCATATAGTCCGCGGGGGCGGAACACCAAAACGCCCGCCATTAGGATGTAGATCAACATCGACGCCAATGCCGATCCCACCGACACCGCCGCCGAAGGCTCAAGGAACAGCGCAAAAATCTGTGGCAGCAAAAACCGCCCCATTGTGTCTGTGATCCCTACCAGCAAGGCACCGACAAATGCCCCTTTGATCGAACCAATGCCGCCAATAACAATCACCACGAAGGCCAGGATCAGAACCGGTTCGCCCATGCCCACCTGCACGGACTGGATCGCGCCGACCAAAGCCCCGGCAAAACCCGCCAATGCGGCGCCAAGCGCGAAAACAAAGGTGTAGAGCTTGGCAATGTCCACGCCCAAGGCTGCAATCATCTCCCGGTCCGCCTCACCCGCACGGATACGGATGCCAACCCGCGTGCGGTTGATTAGGGCAAACATGCCCACTGCCACCAAGAGGCCGATCACGATGATGGACAACCGGTACGCCGGGTATTCGATCCCGCCCGGCAAGCTCACCGGGCCTGCCAACATCGGGGGCACATCCAGGAACAAGGGGAATGACCCAAACATCCAGCGCGTGCCTTCGGAGAAAATCAGGATCAACGCAAAGGTCGCCAAAACCTGATCCAGATGGTCTCGGTCGTACAAGCGCCGAATGACGGTCAGCTCAATCAACGCCCCGGCCAGTGCCGCCGCCGCCAAAGACGCCACCAGAGCCAGCACAAAGGAGCCGGTTGCGGCCGCCACAGCTGCCGCGGCAAAGGCCCCAATCATGTACAGCGACCCATGCGCCAGATTGATCAGCCCCATGACGCCAAAGACCAACGTCAGGCCCGCGCTCATGAGAAACAGCATCACGCCAAACTGTAGCCCGTTCAGCATCTGCTCTATGAAAAGTAGTGTTGTCATTGCCCTCATTCAGTGCCAAAGCGGCACCCCTCCGCCAAACGATCAGCGCAGAAAAGTTATTTTATTCAGGATATTGAAGACTGAACATCATGCACCTACCCCGCCAAGATGCATGGAGGTGGGAAGGCCCGAAGGCCTCCCCGAAGTCACTTACATTTTGCAGTCAGCCGCATAGGCATCTGCGTGGTTGGTCAGACCTGTTGCAATGATCTTGTTGGTGTACACGTCACCTTCCTTGATCACTTCACGCACATAGATGTTCTGCACCGGATGGTGGTTGTCACCAAAGGCAAAGTCGCCCCGTACGGAGTCAAACTCGGCTGCTTTCAGCGCCGCACGAAACGCATCTGCGTCAGCCACATCCGCCTTGCCCATCGCAGAGATCAGCAGGTTGGCGGTGTCAAAGCCTTGGGACGCATAGAGCGACGGCAGGCGGCCATACTCGGCCTGGAAGGTCTCCACAAACGCCGCGTTGGTGGCGTTGTCGATGTCCTTGTTCCACTGGCTGGTGTTTTTAACACCCATCGCCGCATCGCCAACCGCTTGCAGGATACCCTGATCAAAGCTGAACGCCGGCCCCACCAATGGCAGGTCCACACCGCTCGCGGCATATTGCTTCAGGAAAGAAATCCCCATGCCGCCTGGCAGGAAGAAATAAACGCTATCGGCGCCGGACGCACGGATCTGCGCGATTTCGGCGGCGTAATCGGTTTGACCCAGCTTGGTGTACAGTTCACCGGCCAACTCACCTTCGAAGAAGCGCTTGTAACCCGTCAACGCGTCTTTGCCCGCTGGGTAGTTTGGCGCGAGAATAAAACTGTTCTTCAGGCCACTGTCGTTGGCGTAGGCCCCTGCGGCTTCGTGCAGGTTGTCGTTCTGCCATGCCACATTGAAGTAGTTCGGATGGCAGCCCTTGCCCGCAAGTGGCGATGGGCCTGCGTTGGGCGACAGGTAGAATTTGCCCTGCGCCGTCGCTGCCGGAACCACGGCCATGGCCAGGTTGGACCAGATGATGCCGGTCAGCACGTCGACTTTTTCAGACTGGATCATTTTGTCGGCCAATTGCACGGCAATGTCTGGCTTGCGCTGATCGTCCTCGATCACAACTTCCAGATCATCCCGGCCCGCCTGCTTCACGGCCAACATGAAGCCATCGCGCACGTCGATGCCCAAACCTGCGCCGCCGCCGGACAGTGTGGTGATCATTCCAACTTTCACATCCGCCTGCGCTGTTGCGCCTGCCAATGCCATTGCCGCGGCCAACGCCGCACTCCGCAACTTCATTTTGTCGCTCCCTGGTTCTTTGTTTTTTCAAGAGGAACCTTGGGCGTTCCGAGGGGCGTCCGTCAATAAGCTGAAGAAATTTTTTTTAAGCTTAAAATATCTTCAAGCCTAAAAGGTATTTTTTCGTACCTTTTCAATCCGATGTCAAGAAACCTTAATCTCAAGAAAACGGCTATCTTCGCCAATTTCTGCGCGCACACTAAACTTAAACATGTGCTCAGGTACCTCGGATCAAGCGTCTGAACGGCCTTTCACACATCCAAAAGAAAACGCCGGGGTCTCCCCCGGCGCTTCCAATTTACTTACCGCGTGACCACCAGCCACGCCGCTTTGGCTTGGGCGGGGCTGCCGGTTCTGGCTCGGCCACCGCAACTTCTGCCACAGGTTCAACTTCAACTTCCACCGGTGCCTCGGCGTCTGCTTCTGGGGCTTCAACCTCTTCAGCTGACGCTTCAGGAGCAACCTCTTCCGCGGTGGTTTCCACTTCTGGCTCAGCAACGTCCGCAGCCTCAGATTGCTCTGCTTCGGTCACAGGCTCCTGCGCTTCCACAGGCTCAGCTTCCGTGGCTTCCGCCGCAGGCGCTTCATCAGCGGCTTCCTCGGCACTCACCTCTTCCGTGGCGGCCTCAGACTTCTTACCCCGAGATCGGCTGCGACGGCTCCGGCTGCGCTTCTTGGGTTTCTCTTCACCCTCAGCGGCCTCTTCTGCTGGCTTATCGTCGCCCCCCTCAGAGGCGTCTCCCTCTTCAGATGCCTCGGCATCGCCTTCAGAAGGTGTTTCGCTAGACGCGTCACCTTCACCATTCTCGCCATTACCCCGACGACGACGGCGACGACGACGGCGTTTCTTCGGCTTGGCTTCGCCTTCCTCGGTTTCCGGCTTCTCTTCCGAAATCACTTCGGCGTCTTCCACGTCCGCGTCATCAATTGCGTCCATGATCGAGATGTCACCAGACACGACCGGCGCCTCAGGCTCCGGCACTACGCGCGTTGCGGTTTTGAACTTTTCGATGGAGAAGTCTGGCGACACCAGATGCGGGTCGGCTTCTATGCGTACGGACAGACCATAACGCGCTTCGATCTGCGCCACATGCTCACGCTTCTGGTTCATCAGGTAGTTCACGATGGCCACTGGCGCTTTCACCAGAACCTCGCGAGACCGGCCGCGTGTGCCTTCTTCCTCAATCTGACGCAGGATCGACAGCGCCAGGTTGTCATCCGAGCGGATCAAACCGGTGCCGTGACAATGTGGACATGGCTGTGTGGTCGCCTCGATCATACCAGGACGCAGACGCTGACGGCTCATTTCCATCAGACCAAAGCCCGAAATCCGGCCCACCTGAATGCGCGCACGATCGGTCTTAAGCTTGTCCTTCATGCGCTTTTCAACTGCAGTGTTGTTCTTGCGCTCGTCCATATCAATGAAATCGATCACGATCAGACCGGCGAGGTCACGCAGACGCAGCTGGCGAGCCACCTCTTCGGCGGCCTCCAGGTTGGTCTTCAGCGCCGTCTCTTCAATCGAGCCTTCCTTGGTGGCCCGACCGGAGTTCACGTCAATCGCCACCAGTGCTTCGGTCACGCCAATTACGATGTAACCACCGGACTTCAACTGCACCGTTGGGTTAAACATCCCCGACAGATAGCTCTCCACCTGATAGCGGGCCAACAATGGCAGGCTGTCCTGATACCGTTTCACGTTTTTGGCATGGGACGGCATGATCATCTTCATAAAGTCTTTGGCGATGCGGTAGCCGCGCTCGCCTTCCACCAGAACCTCGTCAATCTCACGCGAATAAAGATCGCGGATCGAGCGTTTGATCAGGTCGCCTTCTTCATAGATTTTGGCAGGTGCCGTCGACTTGAGTGTCAGCTCGCGGATCTGCTCCCAAAGGCGCTGCAGATACTCATAGTCGCGCTTAATCTCGGACTTGGTGCGCTTCGCTCCAGCCGTACGCACAATCAACCCTGCGCCCTGCGGCACATCAATCTCGTTGGAGATTTCCTTGAGCTTCTTGCGGTCCGCCGCATTGGTGATCTTGCGGGAAATACCACCACCACGCGCGGTGTTTGGCATCAGAACACAATAGCGACCAGCCAAGGAGAGATAGGTGGTCAGCGCCGCGCCTTTGTTGCCGCGCTCTTCTTTCACAACCTGCACCAGCATGATCTGGCGCACTTTGATCACTTCCTGAATCTTGTAGCGACGCGGACGCGGCTTGCGCGGCGGACGAATGTCCTCGCTGTCGTCTTCATCAGCGACAGATTCAATGCTCTCGTCTTTCTCCGACGCCTCGGAACGCTTGCCGCGACGACGGGAGCGACGACGGCCGGATTTTTTACCGCTGTCTTCGTCATCTGAGGAAGCCTCAGAGTCCGCCTCGGCATCCGCCTCTTCTTCGGCACCTTCTGCTGCTTCTGCATCAGCTTCCGGAGCGTCTTCAGCAACAGCGTCTTCGTCCTGAGCGGCGCTCTCGGAGTCGGCTTCGGAACTATCCGCCGCATCATCAGCTGCTTCCGCGACTTCTGGCTCTTCAACAGCGGCTTCTACTTCTTCCGCCACAGCCTCTTCCGGCGCCTCTTCCGCGGCACCCTCTTCTACAGGCTCAGCCTCAACATCCGCATTTTCGTCACTTTCCGGTGCAGCCGCCTCGGTCTCTTCGACAGCCTCTTCCACCGCAACGTCGTCTTCCGTAGCGTCTTCGCCTTCCGGCGCAGCGCTGGCTTCGGTTTCGGTCTCTTCGCCAGTTTCCGGGTCCTTGCTGACCACAGCATCTTCGCCTTCGGTGTTGGCCGCGATGGTCTTTGGACCTTCGTCTTTGTCCCGACCGTCCTCAGAAGTATCCTCAGCCGCAGCTTCTGCAGTCTCTTCTGCATCCGCCGCCTCAGTTTCCGCCGCAACGTCGCTTTCCGCTTCCGGTGCGTCTTCTGCAGCCTCTTCCTCAGCAGCCTCTTCGGCCTCTGCTGGCGCTACTTCAGCCGCGTCCGCTTCAACGTCTGCCGAAGCATCCGCTTCAGCTGCTTCTGCTTCCGCAGGCTCCTCAACCGGAGTCTCTTCCACCAGTTCCATCGGCGACAGACCTTCGTCTTGGTCACCGCCGGCATCCTCCACCAAATCAATGGTCTCCATGCCGGAGATTTCCGCAACCGGCTCTTCGGACGCAGCTTCTACCGCCTCGGTCTCGGTTGCCTCAGTGGCCACCTGATCCTCGGACTTCTTCTTGCGAGAGCGGGACCGACGCGACCTCGCCTTCGGCTTTTCTTCTTCCTCGTCGCGCGCTTTCAGAGACTCGGCATAGGCCCGCTCTTCTTCCATAAGCGCCTCGCGATCCGCCACAGGGATCTGGTAATAATCCGGATGGATTTCCGAAAACGCCAAGAAGCCATGGCGGTTTCCGCCATAGTCCACGAAGGCCGCCTGCAACGACGGCTCAACCCGAGTTACTTTTGCGAGATAGATGTTGCCAGCAAGCTGGCGCTTGTTTTCGGATTCAAAGTCGAACTCCTCAACCTTGTTTCCGTCCACCACCACAACACGGGTCTCTTCCGCGTGGGTGGCGTCGATGAGCATTTTCTTAGCCATGTTATCCGTTTGCACCCGCGCAAGCGCCGCGCCCCTCCCGGGGGATCGGGTCGATGAACTTGTCTGGGGTGTCTTGTCTGAGCGAGGGGATGCGCGCCGCCGATGGGGCCGCTTGCGGTCCCTGCTCGGTCTCTCAAATTACTCGCGCGCTTCATCGCGTTTCTTCTCCGACGCGGCGATCGGTGTGCCCGAGCCTGCGCCTGTTACATGCCCTCCGCCATGGCGGTGCGGGCGTCTCTACCGGTTCATTTTCATGAACCCAATCGGTCTGAGTATTGTGCCCGGCCCTCTGCCCCTCGGGGTCCTGTGGGCCACCTGATACGCAACACTCAGCGAAACTCATTACGGCGCGCAAAGCCTGCGCAGACCGTTCCCCCACATAAAACCACTCCTGTGGAAAACACAATGGGGAATCGTCTGACGGATAGCTGGCTTAGGTTAACGCCTTGTCAAAAAGCCCAATCTGGACAGCAGCATGGCCCAAATCTTGGGCAATCAACTGCCCCAAATCCGGCAAGGGAGTGTTTGGCGGACGCAGGTCCGGAATTTGCACTGTAAAACACCCGGCCCGCACCGCAGCCGTGGTGCCCAGGTCACTGTCCTCAAAGGCCACACAATGCGTCGGGTCCGCCCCCAATCGGCGCGCGCCCTCCAGATAAGGCTCCGGGTCCGGTTTGTTGGCAGCCACCTCATTGCCTGTGCAGACCGTGTCGAAAAAAGACAGAAGCCCCGCGGTCTCCAAATGATGCTGCGCCGCCGGTCCGTGGGTGGAGGTTACGACCGCCATTGGCACCTTTTTAGTCCGAATGGCTTGCAGCACATCCAAAGCAAATGGCTTTACCGGCACACCCTTGGTGACATTCTCCTTGTGAAGCGCGCGCCACTGCAGATCAAACGCAACCACATCCGTGCTCTTAGGAAGAAACTTGTGCAACTGCGCCGTGCTGTGCTGGCTCGACGTGCCCACCAACGTGCCGAAAAACGCCTCCGCCTCTTCGCGCGCAATTTGAAGATCATCCGTCAATGTCACAAAGGCCGACAGAAACATCCGCTCCGTATCCAGAAGCACCCCATCCATATCAAACAAATAGGCCGCCGGGGATTCCAACATCGCCATACTTAAGAAGCTCCACAAATTCCGTTAGCGCCAACGGTGTGCACCCTGTCACCAATCAGAAAACGCCGCAAGCCATTCGCGGGCCTGCGGCGTTCACATAATCTATCGGCCTGAAATCAGAGGTAATCCGCCCTCTGAAGTCCGTATTTCGCCATCTTCTCGTTCAACGTCCGACGTGGCAAGCACAGCTCTTCCATTACACCAGCAATAGAGCCGCGATGCCGGCGCATTGTGTTGTCAATCAACATGCGCTCAAAGGCTTCAACATACTCCTTAAGCGGTTTGCCCTCGGTGGTCACAACCGGCTGCATCTCCTCGTGGTCACTCATCAGCAGCGAGGCAATCGTGCCTTCGCCTCGACGGCTTTGCAGCACAGCCCGTTCCGCCAGGTTGATCAGCTGACGCACGTTGCCTGGCCATGGCGCCTGCAACAACTGCGCCGCTTCCTGCGCGCTCACCTTCGGCGCATCGCAGCCATATTCCTCGCTGAATTGCTCCGACAGTCGCGTGAACAGGCTGAGGATGTCTTCGCCACGCTGACGCAGTGGCGGCACCGTGATCCGCAAGGCCGCCAAGCGGTAGAATAGATCAGAGCGCAGCGCGTCTTCGCAGGTGCGGTCCTGTTCCTGCATGTTGGAAATCGCCACAATCCGCGTCTCTGCGGGCGTGCCCTGCTCATTGATTACATTGAGCAGCTTGGCTTGCAGCGCATCGCTCAGGCTCTCGATGTCTTCCAGGACCAGCGTCCCGCCACGTGCTTCTTCCACCGCAGGCAATTGGCTGTCTTCTGGGTTCATCGGTCCAAACAGCCGTTTGGCCAGCGCCTCTTCTTCAAAGGCCCCACAGCTCACCAGCACAAACTTTTTGCCAGCCCGGCTGCCAACAGCGTGCAACGCATGCGCCACCAATGTCTTGCCGGTGCCGGTCTCACCATCGATAAGCACATGCCCATCGGCCTGCCCCAAATCGAGGATGTCTTCCTTGAGACGCGCCATCACCGGGCTCGCCCCAATCAGCTTATTCATGATCTGATCGCCATCAGACAGCTCACGCCGCAGCGCCCGCGCATCCAAGGTCAAACGCCGTGCATTGGTGGCCTTCTTCGCCAGTTGCGTCATGCGATCCGGATTAAACGGCTTCTCAAGGAAATCAAACGCACCAACGCGCATCGCTTCCACGGCCATCGGCACATCACCGTGCCCCGTGATCATAATCACAGGCAGCGAACTGTCCGCGCCCATCAGCTTCTTCAGAAACTGCATCCCGTCCATGCCCGGCATCTTGATGTCAGAAATCACGATCCCCGGATACTCTGCTCCAAGCGCCTTCAGCGCATCCTCGGCGCTGGGAAAAGTTTCAGTGTCATAGCCCGACAGTGCCAACCATTGGCTGATCGACTGCCGCATGTCCTGCTCGTCATCGACGATAGCGATCTTCATGCTTTGTGCCACGAATTTACTCCGCTGCTTCAATATCTTCGTTCAAGATAGGCAGTTGAACTTCAAATACAGCCCCCTGCCCGTCTCCATTCCGCGCTGTCAGCCGTCCGCCAAGGTCGCTGACGATGCCAGAGCTGATTGCCAACCCCAAACCAACACCCTCACCGGGCTGTTTGGTGGTGAAAAACGGCTCAAAAAGGTTGTTCAAATCCTCAATGCCAGGTCCGTTGTCGCGCACCGTCAAAGTAGCGGTTTCCCCTGCTGCCAAAAGGATTTCGATCTCCGGATCAGCCACGGACTCTGTCGCATCCAGCGCGTTGCGCAGCAGGTTGATCATCACCTGCTCAATCCGCACCCGATCGCCCATCACACGCACCGGATCCGTCGGCACAATCTTGCTTATGCGCACCTGCCGCTGACGCAATTGCGGCTCCATCATCGACAAAGCCGAGGCCACAGCCTCCCCCATATCAACCACATGGAACTCATCACCGCCTTTTCGGGCGTAGGACTTGAGCTGCTTGGTGATTGCACCCATGCGCTCGATCAGGTCGTCAATCCGCTGAAATGAGGTCAGCGCCTCGTCCGGCCGATTGCGCTTCACCAAAAGCTGCGCCCCAGCCAGATAAGTCTTCATAGCCGCCAACGGCTGGTTCAACTCATGGCTCACCGCTGCCGACATCTCGCCAAGCGCCGCCAATTTCGAGCTTTGCGCCAGGCTTTGCTCCGCCACCTCAAGGCTCTGCTGCATCCGCTCGCGCTCGGCGATTTCCCGCTGAAGTCGCTGGTTCAACCCGCGCAACTCCACACTTTCACGTTGAAACAAAGCCATGCGCAGCGCGCTTTTGCGCCCCAACACATAGAATCCCAGCGCCAACAGGATCGCAAAACCCATGATCTCCAGTGCCAGAACCGCGTTCACCTTCTCCCGCACACCGGCATAACTGGTAAAACTGGTCATCTGCCATCCACGGAATGGGATACGTGCGCCCATACGCATCACGGCTTCGCCGCGAAGGTAAGCATCCGCTGGGTCTTGCGCCCAATCCGCCGTCACTTTGATGGCCCGCTCAATTGCGCCCAAAGCAGGCTGCCGCGACAGCGCCTCTGCCTCGGTTAACCCCCGCCAGCGCGGCTCACTGCTCAGGATGATAGTGCCTTCGCTGTCTGCCACCAGAACCGCATCCGAAATCCCGGCCCAAGCCCGCTCAAACTTGTGCAGATCGACCTCAACCGCGATCACACCAAGTGTTGCGCCACCGCTTTCCAACCGCCGGGAATAGATAAACCGGTACGCTCCCGTCTCGTCCTTGGCCGTGGTAAACAGGGTAACATTAGACCGTAACGCATTGATAAAGAACTCTTGTTCCCGATACATGGTTCCCAATCGCGTGCGGTCAGTCGCCGCGACTGTGCGTCCGGTCTCATCCAGCATCAACAAGGACGCCGCGCCGATCTCATCGACAAAACTGATCAACCGCGCCGTGGAGCTCGAGAAATCCTGAGAGTTCAACGCCCCTATCAACTCAGGGTCTTTGGCCAGCAACTGTGGCACAATGGCGTTGCGTCGCAACTCACTCAACAAGTTGCCGGAATAGAGCGCCAATCGAAGCTCCGCCCGATTGCGCGTATTCGCTGTAAACCGATCTGTCAGAAAGCTGTTGGTGACCCAAATCGTCACCCCCGCAGCCACGACCAACAACGCCAAGGTCACACGCGCCCGCCAGCTTGTCGTTGCCGGGCGCAGTTTTTCAGTGGTGTCGGAGGCGTGTTGCGTCATGCAAGAATATTACGCGTACGCGCCGACACCCTCAAGTCACGCTGTGGCAAACTGGTCCATCAACGCGCGGAACATTGCCACCCCGTCTGTGCCGCCATGGCCGGTATCCGCCGCCCGCTCCGGATGTGGCATCATGCCAAGCACGCGCCGGTTCTTGCTGACCACACCGGCGATATCCGCAACAGAGCCGTTTGGATTGTCGGTATAGGTGAACGCAATCCGATCCTCATCACGCAGCTGCGCCAGCTTCTCGTCAGTCACAAAGTAGTTGCCGTCATGGTGCGCGATCGGCACGTTCACAACGTCGCTCTTACTGTAGCCAGAGGTAAACGCCGTGTCGGCGCTGGCCACTTCCAGGCCAACTGTGCGACAGATGTACTTCAACCCGGCATTACGGCGCAGTGCGCCCGGCAGCAGACCGGTTTCGGTCAGGATCTGAAAGCCGTTGCAGACACCCAGTGCATAGCCGCCGCGTTCGGCGTGCTTGATAAGGGACTGACAAATTGGAGAATTTGCCGCAATCGCCCCGCAGCGCAGGTAATCGCCAAAGCTGAAACCACCCGGCACACCAACCATGTCGATGCCTTCTGGCAGCGCCGTATCCTTGTGCCACACCATGGTGACATCCGCGCCGGCCTGCTCAAATGCCACCGCAAGATCGCGGTCACAGTTGGAGCCCGGGAAAACAATGACCGCTGCTTTCATCAGCCCATCTCCACCCGGTAGCTTTCGATCACGGTGTTGGCGAGCAGCTTCTCGCACATCTCGGTCACAGTCGCCTCGGTGGTGCCTTCTGCCAGATCCAGCTCGATCACCTTACCCTGACGCACACCTTCCACACCATCAAAGCCAAGGCTGCCAAGGGCATGACGCACGGCCTCACCTTGTGGGTCCAGAACGCCGTTCTTCAGCATGACATATACGCGGGCTTTCATTTGGTCTCTCTCCAATTGGGCATGTGGCGGGACTGTCCCGCTTTTCTTGCCAAAATTCGTCATTCCCCGGCACCCGCAACCGGGCGCAGGAGCCTTAGGTCAGGGTCAGTTTACAAGCGTCGGCTTGGGGCCGGTGCCTTTCGGCAGCACACCCAGACGGCGTGCGACCTCAGCGTAGGCGTCGGTCAGATTGCCTAGATCGCGACGGAACACATCTTTGTCGAGCTTCTGCCCGCTCTCGATGTCCCACAGGCGGCAGCTGTCCGGGCTGATCTCGTCCGCCACAACCAGACGCTGGAAGTCGCCCTCATACACACGGCCAATCTCGATTTTGAAATCGATCAGGCGAATGCCCACACCAAACATCACACCGCTCAGCCAATCGTTCACCCGAAGCGCCAGACCAAGAATGTCGTCCATGTCCTGCTGGCTCGCCCAGCCAAAGGCGGCAATATGCTCTTCCGACACCAGGGGATCACCCAGGCTGTCGTCTTTGTAGCAGTATTCCACAATCGGACGCGGCAGCTGCGTGCCTTCTTCAATGCCCAAACGTTTGCTCATGGATCCGGCCGCGTAGTTGCGCACGATCACTTCCAGCGGAATGATCTCGCAGTTGCGCACCAGCTGCTCACGCATGTTCAGGCGCTTTAGGAAGTGGGTTGGCACACCAATCTGCCCCAGACCTGTCATGAAGTATTCACTCAGGCGGTTGTTCAACACACCTTTGCCATCAATGACGTCTTTCTTTTCCGCATTGAAAGCAGTGGCGTCATCTTTGAAGTATTGCACAATGGTGCCCGGCTCAGGGCCCTCAAACAGAATCTTGGCTTTGCCTTCATAGATTTTTTTGCCGCGGGCCATGGCTACATTCCTTCTCTTCCGGGATGAGTCCCGAATTTGTTCGCCCTCTTAATGGATGGATAGCATTGTCGCAAGCATAGCTCTTGCACTTGCAGCATACCCATCGAATGGTCATATCAGTAGTGAGACATCCTAGAATTATGGAGGAGTTCAAAAATGAACGCATTTGATGACCGCGAAGCCGCCTTTGAGGCCAAATTTGCCCATGACGAAGAGATGAAATTCAAGGCCGAAGCCCGCGCCAACAAGAAACTGGGTCTGTGGGCCGCTGAGCTGCTTGGAAAAACTGGGTCCGAGGCTGAGGATTACGCCAAGACCGTCATCGCTGCAGACTTTGAAGAAGCCGGTCATGACGATGTGATCCGCAAAGTTGTGGGTGATCTGGGCGACAAGGCGGATGAGCAAACCATCCGCGCCAAACGTCGCGAAGCGCTTGCCGCTGCCAAAGAAGAGCTGGCGACGGAAGTCTAAGCTTCCATAAATCCAGACCAAGACACAGCGCGCGGGCCATCGGTCCGCGCGCTTTATTTAGCTCCAATTGTCTTTGTTAAGGCGGCCGAAACCACGCGTCAGATAGCGATTTGGGTCACTTGGGACAGGTAACGATTTGGGGCGGGAACCTTGAAGACACCAATGATGAAAACCGCGCAGAGCTTTCTGCGCCGGATTTGGCCATTTGCCTTTGGCGCGCTGTGCCTCTGGCTGCTTTCCGAACAAGTGGACGATGTGGACTACGGCGCGCTTTGGGCCTCCGTCCTCTCCGCCACCCCGTGGCAATGGGGTCTGGCGCTTACATTCTCCGCCCTCAGTTTTCTCGCGGTCTCTCGCTATGACGTGATTGCCCAACGCCATTTCCAAATGCACCGCAGCACGTCCGAGGCCATGACCGTGGGGGCCACCGCCATCGGTTTGGGACAGACCCTGGGCGCGGGCGCGGTTGTTGGCACCTTTGTGCGCTGGCGCATGACGCCGGACCTTTCGCTGAAGGACGCCGCTCGCATCACCGCCTTTGTCACCGTGACATTTCTGGCTGCCATGGCCGTGACCATCGCCCTTGCCGCGCTGGTCCTGCCCACGCCGCATGTGCCGTCCTTCTTGCCGCCGGTCATTCTTGCGGTGGCCTTCCTTGTGGTGGTGCTGGCTTTTGTTTTTCCGGTCCTGCCGCGACAAGCCAGCCGCCTCAGTCTGCCAACTCTGCCCGCCATGGCCGCTCTGCTGACGCTTTGCCTGATCGACACCATCTTTGCCGCTCTGGCGCTTTACGTTTTGTTGCCGCTAGGCCTCTCCCTCAGCTTTGCCGTCCTGCTCCCCGTCTTCCTGATCGCGCTTGGCGCCGCCATCTTCTCCGGCACCCCCGGCGGTGTAGGCCCGTTTGAACTGACACTCCTGGCAATGCTGCCGCACCAACCGGAAGCCTCCCTGCTGGCAGGCGTCCTAGCCTTCCGCGCCATCTACTACGCTTTGCCCGCGCTCATGGCTGGTCTGGTGTTCCTGCGCCATCTCGCCAAGCCGCGTCCGGCCCGCTCCCCACGCCAGCATCGCGCCTATGAGGCCTATGACAACGCGCCCCTCTCCACAGTCAGCCGCGCCGAACTTGGCGTGATCCGTCAAAACGGCGGCGCGCTGCTTTCCTGTGACGCGGGCCGCTATGGCGCCGTGCGCATCGGTCAGACCCTCGTGGCCCTATTTGACCCCATCGAAGGCGATGCCCATGCTATGGCCCGCCCACTTAAAAACGCCGCCCGCGCACAAAACCGGATTGCCTGCAAATACAAAATCTCTGCCCGTCAGGCGGTCAAGACCCGCAAAGCGGGCTGGGCGGTTGTGCATATCTCCGACGAGGCTGTGCTCGAACCAAGCCAACACTCCACCGCCGGGTCCACCTATCGCCAGCTGCGCCGCAAATTGCGCCAAGCCGAAAAGGCCGACGTAGAGGTCAACCAACCCGACGCGCACATGCTGCCGCTGGGCGACATGGCACGGGTCTCCGCCGCCTGGGAAGCCAAACACGGCATCCCCAAAGGCCTGACTATGGGACGTTTTGACGACTTCTATGTCGGCTGCCAAACCGTCTTCCTCGCCTACCAAGGCAATGAGCTCGTGGGTTTTGTCAGCTTCCATGCCACCGCCCATGAATGGTGCCTGGACCTGATGCGCGTGCTGCCCGAAGCGCCTGATGGCACCATGCACCTATTGGTCCAGAAAGCCATCGAGGCCGCAGCCGAGGCTGACGTGCCCCGCCTGTCCTTGGCCGCAGCCCCTGCTCTGCCCGAAGGCAAAACCGCGCTGGAACGCAAAATCCGCAGCTACCACTTCAAACACGCAGGCGGCGCCGGTCTGCGCCAGTTCAAAGCCTGTTTTGCGCCGCGTTGGGAGCCGCTGTTCATGGCCGCACCCGGTCCAGCACAGCTCAGCCTGGCTGCGCTGGATCTGACCCGCGCCGTGAACCTGCGCAGCGCGCCTGCCACGCCCATCGCCTGCGCCCAACCGGCCCATTCTGAGGGCTACCTGTCCTCATCCTCATAATGGTCTTGCATCAAATTAAGTTGTGCCCCGGCCCCGCCCATGGCACATCGCTGCGCAAACGACACGCGGCACGCCGCGCCTTAAGGAGTCTCTGATGACCAACGCCCTCTCCAAGCTTTTGGAAACCCGTGACTGGCTCATGGCAGACGGCGCCACCGGCACCAACCTGTTCAACATGGGCCTCAGCTCCGGCGACGCCCCGGAACTTTGGAACGCCGACGAGCCACAGAACATCAAAAAGCTCTACAGCCTTGCGGTCGACAGCGGGTCTGACATCTTCCTGACCAACTCCTTTGGCGGCAACGCCTCCCGCCTGAAGCTGCACGACGCCCAGAACCGCGTTCGCGAACTCAACCGCCTCGCTGCCGAGATCGGCCGCGACGTAGCTGACGCCGCGGGTCGCCCCGTAATCGTGGCTGGCTCCGTTGGCCCAACGGGCGATATCATGGAACCCGTAGGCAGCCTGTCCCACGCCGACGCAGTGGAGATGTTCCACGAGCAGGCCGAAGGTCTGAAAGAAGGCGGCGCGGACGTTCTGTGGCTGGAGACCATCTCCGCACCGGAAGAGTACAAAGCCGCTGCCGAAGCCTTTGCCCTCGCAGACATGCCTTGGGTCGGCACCATGAGCTTTGACACCGCAGGTCGCACCATGATGGGTGTGACTTCCGCCGATATGGTGCAACTGGTCGACAGCCTGCCAAACAAGCCGCTCGGCTTTGGCGCCAACTGCGGCACCGGCGCGCCAGACTTGCTGCGCACCGTGCTTGGCTTCTCTGCGCAAGGCACCGAAACCCCGATTGTGGCCAAAGGCAACGCCGGCATTCCGAAATACCACGACGGCCACATCCACTATGATGGCACCCCAGAGCTAATGGCGGACTATGCCGTCATGGCGCGCGACTGCGGCGCAACCATCATTGGCGGCTGCTGCGGCACCATGCCAAACCACCTCAAAGCCATGCGCGAAGCGCTGGAAACCCGCCCCCGTGGAGAGCGCCCGTCGCTTGAGGCCATTGCCGAAGCGCTTGGCGGTTTCTCCTCTGCCAACGACGGCACCGGCGATGATGCCGCCGCCCCGGCCCGCGAACGGCGCGGCCGCCGCCGTCGCGGCTAAGTCTGACCATCAAAAAAGGCGCCGATGTTCGGCGCCTTTTCTTTAGCTGCAATAGCCCGCCCGTTTGATGCGGCTTTTCGCAGAAGCCTTTTCCAAATGGCGATAGCGCCCACCGGAATAGCGCGCACAATCCAGCGCGTGCCCCGCCGCAATCACCGCCGCACCGATGTCCTGGCCATTGGCGTAACACACGCCAATGTAGCGGTCATACGACCGCTCTCCAGTCAGATCACAGGTCACCTCTTTGCCGCGCAAATAGTTCACAGTCCAGCGCTTGGCATCCTTGCCGGCGCGGGTCTTAAGCTCCGGCGCATCAACCCCTTGAAAGCGCACCGGCGTGCCGTCCAAAACAATCGTATCCGCGTCGCGCACCTGCACATCCGCCCAAACGGGCGTGGCCACCAAAACGGCAGCCGCAATTAGTCTTTTCATTTTGGTCGTCAGTCTTCTGTGAGTGGTGGCAGCACCTTAGCAGGCGACAACCGCCAAGTCACAGCGTCCGACTCACAATAGAGCGCCATGGGCGGACCACCGCCCATAGCGTTGTTTTCAATGTCAAAAACCCTCAAAAGGCGTGTTTTGCCCGCAGAGACGCAACCGTCTCTCCATTTTCCGCTAGCCACCTATTGAAAGCCTCTACAACGTCCGCACGATTGCTGGAGGACACATGATAATTGGACACGGAGTGCGGCAGGCTCTCATCAAACACCAGCGCCGTCTCATCCTTGCCCAACTCTCGCAAAACGCGGCGGATCACGTCTTGGTTGGCATAGGCCCCGTCAATCCGCCCGACCAGCGCCTGACGCACCATGCCGATAAAACTGGAGTTCTCTTTCAAGCTCACATCGCCACTGTCGATCCGGTCCAACCAGGAATACGGCGTGAACCCCAGAACCGTGCCAAGCTGATCCACTTCATCCGCTGGACGCCCAACATGCTCAGGCAACACCATCACGCCATCGATCGCTTCAACCACAACGTCAGAATAAACCACGCCCTGGCCGTCTTTCAGTTCCGCTGACCAATAGGCATTGTCAGGATACTTCAGGTCAACATCCCCCGTAACCACCGCCTGCATCAGGCGGGTGATTGGCAAGGCTTTGAACTCCAGTTCATACCCTTCATCCTCCGCAAAGGCCGTCAAAAGGTCCGCCCCAAATCCGGTGTAACTCTGCCCGTCCCAATTGTAGTGCGGAAGGTATTCGATGTTTTCCACGCCCACGACAAGGCGTTCGGCGGTGGCCACTCCCGCCGTACAGGCCAAAGAAAGGCCAACTGCTGCAATCACGTTCTTCATAGTCCGTCTCCAATGGAAATAACTCGGACCCGCAGCATCAGGGCCCGAAACTTTCCAATGTGTTGACTTTCGCAATAGCTGAAACAGTTTCAGAAAAGCGCAAGTTGTCCGTCCCGTGCCAGCGGCACTTCAAACAAATCACAGCGCAGCTTGGGCATCTCTTTGTCCAAGCCAAACCGCACACGGGCTTTCTCCACCCGCTGGGCGATCATCTCTGCATAGATCCCCTCGCCCCGCATACGTTTGTTGAACTCGGCATGGTACAGATCCCCGCCATGCATCTCCCGCATCCGCGTCAGGACTTTTGCCGCGCGTCCAGGATATGCTGCTTGCAGCCATTCTTCAAACAACGGCGCCACCTCCATTGGCAGACGCAACATGATCCAGGCCATGCCGGTAGCACCCGCCTCCGCAGCCGCCTCTATAAGCGTCTCAACCTCATGATCCGTCAAACCCGGTACCACCGGCGCCAACATCGCTCGCACAGGTATACCTGCCTCTGTGAGCTTTCGAATGATTTCCAACCGCCGTTTGGGCAATGGACAACGCGGCTCCATCGCGCGGGACAACTCCACATCCATCGTCGTCAAAGAAACCCCGACCTGAGCCAGCCCCTTGGCGGCCATGTCGCTCAAAATATCAATGTCGCGCTCTACCAAAGTGCCTTTGGTGGTGATCGCCACCGGATGATTGTAGCGCTGCAATACCTCCAACACAGACCGCATCACCCGATAGCGCCGCTCAATGGGCTGGTAAGGATCGGTGTTGGTGCCTATCGCCAACATGCTCGGCTGATAGGCTTTGCGCCGCAGCTCTTTCTCCAGCACCTCCGCCGCCTTGGGCCGCGCCACCAGCTTGCTTTCAAAGTCCAACCCCGGCGACAGCCCCAGATAGGCGTGTGTCGGCCGCGCAAAACAATAGGTGCAGCCATGTTCACAGCCACGATAGGGATTAAGCGAGCGGTCAAACGGAATGTCCGGCGACATGTTGCGCGTGATCACTGACCGGGGCCGTTCTTCACTGACCTCGGTGACAAAGGCCCCCCGCTCTTCCGGGATCTCCCAACCATCCTGCACCTCTTCACGTTCAAGTTCATAGCGACCAGCCGCATTGCTCTGCGCCCCGCGTGCCTTGCGCCGCGTCACGTTGATTTTGGAGTGTTTCAGGTCAGACATTTGTTCAAATTAGAACAAATAGAGAACAAATGCAATAAACCCCATGATCTGGATGAGAAACTTTCATCGCACACATGATTTTTGCCCCTACACGTCGCACTCGGCTTTGGCTATGTCGCTAATCAGACAGTTTGCCCGCTGAAAAACATTGAAAGCTGGGATATAACGAATAGCAACCGGTGCCCGCTTCGGGCCCCCGCCAGGGTATGGGAATACGCGCATGTCAGAAGAAGAAGACGACATCATCCTGTCCGAACTCAATGACGAGGAACTTGTCCAACAGATGTTTGACGACCTCTACGATGGCCTCAAAGAGGAAATCGAAGAAGGTGTGAACATCCTGCTGGAACGCGGCTGGGAGCCTTACCGCATCCTGACCGAAGCGCTGGTGGGTGGCATGACCATCGTCGGTGCTGACTTCCGCGATGGTATCCTCTTTGTGCCTGAAGTGCTGCTGGCGGCCAACGCCATGAAGGGCGGCATGTCCATTCTGAAGCCATTGCTGGCCGAAACCGGCGCACCGCGCATGGGCTCCATGGTTATTGGCACCGTCAAAGGCGACATTCACGACATCGGCAAAAACCTCGTCTCCATGATGATGGAAGGCGCCGGCTTCGAAGTGGTGGACCTCGGCATCAACAACGCTGTTGAGAGCTACATGGAAGCGCTTGAAGAGCACAAACCGGACATCCTCGGCATGTCCGCCCTGCTGACCACCACCATGCCTTACATGAAGGTTGTGATCGACACGCTGGTCGAGCAAGGCCTGCGCGATGACTATATCGTGCTGGTCGGTGGCGCACCGCTGAACGAAGAGTTTGGCAAGGCCATTGGCGCAGACGCCTACTGCCGTGACGCGGCTGTGGCCGTGGAAACCGCCAAAGAGTGGGTTGCCCGCAAACACAACCAGATGAGCGCCTAATCAGGCCCTATCCCTTTGCTCACTCCCCGAGCGATTAGATCCGGCCCGCCCTTCACAGGCGGGCCGTTTTTGTTCAAGGTACCGACATGTCTGGACTTTACTCCCCCGATCTCGCCCGCATCCACGCCGAAGGCTACAACGACACCTTTGATGAGGCACACGACTGGCTCGCCGCGCAAATCCTGCACGGCCCCGCCAACGCGCATCTGTTTGACATCGGTTGCGGCGACGGCACCTGGCTTTCGGTGGCAGAAGACCGCGGTGTCATGGGCGAAGGCGTTGACCTCTCTCCGGCATTTGTCGAAATCGCTCAAGCCCGCGGCCTTTTGGTGAAACAAGGCAACGCCGCCGACATCCGCATCCCAAAAGGCACCACCGCGATCACCTGCCTCGGCGAAGTTCTGAGCTACATCGACGCCACCACCAAGCGCGACACGCTCCTGCCCGTGGCCCGCGCCGCCTTTGACGCACTGCCTTCCGGTGGTCTGCTCTTTGCCGACCTCATTGGCCCCAGATGCCTACCTAAAGCGCCACGCAACACCGGTACCGACTGGCAAATGCGCATCGAAGTCACCGTCGAGCGTGATCTCCTCACCCGCCGCATCGAAACCCAGGTTGGCGACCGCTTTGACACGGTCATCCACCAGCAATCCCGCCGCCATCCCGACAGCACCAAGCAAGTGCTGGAGGCCATCGGCTGGCGCTGCGAGATCCTTGACAGCTACGGTCCCGCCGGTCTTCTTCCAGGCCGCTTCGCTATCAAACTGACCAAGCCATGACCCAGCTCCCAGACGACAGCGCGCTGGCGCAATCCGGCCTTGCCCCCACCGGCTCAACCGGCCGCATTCTGCTGCTCGCTTGCGGCGCGCTCGCACGCGAAATCCTCGACCTGATCAAACTCAACAATTGGTCCCACATGGACCTCACCTGCCTGCCTGCCATCTTCCACATCCATCCTGAGAAAATCGCACCAGCCGTGCGCGACGCCGTTGCCAAACACCGCGACAGCTACGACGATATCTTTGTGGTCTATGCCGACTGCGGCACCGGCGGGCAACTACAACAAACCTGCGACGAACTAGGCGTCAAAATGATCGCAGGCCCCCATTGCTACAGCTTCTTTGAAGGCAACGACCGCTTTGCCAAAATCGCAGAGGACGAGTTCACCGCCTTCTATCTGACCGATTTTCTGGTCCGCCAGTTTGACGCCTTCATCATCAAACCCATGGGGTTGGATCGCCACCCCGAATTGATGGAGATGTACTTCGGCAACTACGAGAAACTTGTCTATCAAGCCCAAACCGACGATCCGACCTTGACCGAAAAAGCCAAGATCTGTGCCGACCGCCTGGGCCTGACCTTTGAGCGCCGCTTCACCGGCTACGGCGACATGGCCACCGCGCTGGAGGCCCTCTAACAAAAAGGCGCCCCAATTTGGAGCGCCTCTCTTACCCTTTAGGACAACCGCCGCGTCGGCGACTTGTCTGCGGTTTCTTCAGACGTCTCCGCTCGACGGTTCTTTTCCAACAGCGCCTCAAACGCATTAAATATGCGCTTCATGTGCTTGCTTTTGTATGGAAAAACCTCTTCGTCATCCATGTCGTGCACGATCAGCGCATTGTCCGCTTCAAACACAACCAGATTGCCTTCCGGGTCTTCGGCGCAATCCACCCCAAAGTAATCCAGATCAATCGCGTCGGTCAGCGCGCCAAACCCATCCTCGTGTCGAGTGGCAAACCGGCGCTCAAAGCTGTCCATCCAGGCAGATTCTTCCGCGCGTTTTTCGGCAAACTCTTCCATACGCGCGTTCAGGTACCAAAGGTCCCACTGGTCCGCGATGGCCATGTGACACGGGAACGGCTGCCCATCTACAAAGATCACGCGGTACTTTCGGTAGAACCCGTCTTCCGGCGTTGCGTAACGGATAAACTCGGAGACAAAGAACGCGGCTTCAGTACGCTCAAACAGGTAATCGCTCAGCGCATCCCGACTCTCGATCAGCACCAGCCCTTCGCCTGCATGGCTGCCTACCGGCCGCACCACATAGGGGTAATCCCCAAGCGCCGCCAAGCTGTCTTCCGCCGCCGTGCCTTCCAGTTCCCAGCGGTCAAACCGCTGCGTCTTCGGCAAAGTCAAACCCGCTTTTCCGGCAAACATCGCTTCAAGCGAATCTCGCTCCAGATCCACCTGACCATCCGGTAAGTTCACCACTTTGGTACCCACCGCTGCGGTCAAGGCGCGCACTTTGTCCTGAAACGCTTCGGCCTTTACACTGTCCGCAGGTGCGGCACAAAACGCCACATCATGGGCGGGCAGATCGATCTGCTCATCGCTCTCAACATTCAGGTAATACGTGAGAATTTCAACATCTGCGCCCTGCAGAAGAAACTCAATCGGAGTGTTGCCCCCAATATGGCTCGGCTCAGCAAACACCAGAAGTTTGGTACGCGCGCCATCTGTTTTTTGGGTGCTGAAAATACGCTGACGCTTCAGCGCCTCATCCTGCCAGGCCAGACCCGCCGCGCGGTTGCCCTGCAACTGATCAATCACCGACAGATCCATAAAGATGCCGTCCGCATCTTTCCCAGTGAACACTTTGCTCAGCAGCTCATTGCGCAGAGGCTGCAGATCGACGCCGTCAAACGCCATCTTCGTCAGGCTCGCAAGCCCGATTCTTTCTTGAGGTTCCATTCTGGCTCCAAATTTTAGTGCCCTTCAGGAATGCCCCAATCGTTATTAAAAATAGGTGCAAGCAACCATTACAATTTTCACTAACTGCAAATTTGTTTTGTCGGATTTCAAACGCGCTTTGAAAAACCGCTTTTTCCCAACAACTTAGACCAAAGATGTCACCCACAAAATTGTCGCATCATCTTCGCTGACCGAAACCACATTGTGGCCCATCGAGCCATCGTAATACGCGCTATCTCCCCGACGCATTTCCACGGGCTCATAAAATTCGGTGTAAAGCGTGATCACGCCGGTCAGCACATAGAGAAACTCTTCCCCATCGTGCCGCACCCAGCCGTCAAACTCATCCATCGACCGCGCCCGCACTCGCGCTCGATATGGCAACATCGCCTTCTTGCGCAGCCCCTCGGCCAGCAATTCATGTTCATAGGTGGTGGTAACTTGCCGGGTGCCTTCACCGGATTTCACCACCGACATCCGCCCATTCACCTGATCCTTCTGCGGCGCCGTGAACAGCTGCGGCACAGAAATCTCCAAGCCCACTGCCAGCTTCTTCACCGCATCATAGGTCGGGGACATCTGGCCATTCTCGATCTTGGATAGTGTGGAGCGCGCCAAACCAGCCTGGCTTGCCGCTTGTTCCAGCGTCCAGTTGCGCGCCTTGCGCAGCTCACGCACACGTTCACCTAGGTCCAGCGGTTCGACATGATCCTGTTCGCCGTTTTCACGTGCGATCTTGATCAAGGATTTTGGGTCTTTAGAGGTCATGCGCGCTTTTATCCTGCACAATGCACAACTGGCAACCGCCTCCTGCCTCTTGCACGTGTCGCTCAAGCCGCATAGGCCATTTCCATGTTTTCGATCTTTGACCAAGGCCCGCCGCCGCCCTGTCCGACATCTTTCAACATGGCTGCCCATGTGCTGCGTCATGCGGACCGTCTGGCGGACAAAGAAGCGCTGCGCGTGCTTTGCCCAAACACGCTCGAAAGCTGGACCTACGGCGCGCTAAAATCGGCCATTCTCGGCACTGGCACAGGTTTGTTGCGTGCAGGTCTACATCCCGGCGACCGCGTGTTGATGCGGCTCGGCAATACGGTCGAATTCCCCATTGCCTACCTCGCCTGTATTGCTGTTGGTCTGATCCCCGTGCCCACGTCCTCGCAGCTGACCGAGGCCGAAGTTACCAAGATGGTTGAAACTCTGGAACCCACGGCCATTCTGCATGACCCGGAGGTTTCCACTGCTTCAGGTTTCGACCACAACACACTGACAACAAACGACCTCCTGTCGTTTCACGCGCTTCCTCCCGCCAACTTTGAGATGGGCGACCCCAACCGCCCCGCCTATATCATTTACACCACCGGCACTTCCGGCGTCCCCCGCGCTGTGGTGCACGCCCACCGCGCGATCTGGGCGCGCCAGATGATGTTTGACGGCTGGTACGATCTGCACGAGGACGACCGCCTCTTACACGCCGGTGCCTTCAACTGGACCTTCACGCTTGGCACCGGCCTGATGGACCCTTGGACCAAAGGCGCAACTGCCCTAATCCCGGCACCCGGCACCTTGCCGGCCGCCCTGTCAGACCTACTGCGCGACAATTACGCAACCCTGTTTGCCGCCGCGCCGGGGGTCTACCGAAAGATCCTGGCAACACACCCCGACCCGGCGCTCCCGGATCTGCGCCACTGCCTCTGCGCCGGCGAAAAGCTGTCCGAGCCTCTTCGGGCGCAATGGAACGATGCTACCGGCACCAAACTCTACGAAGCCTTCGGCATGTCCGAATGCTCCACCTTCATCTCCGCCAGCCCCGACCATCCCGCCCCGAAAGGCACTTTGGGGCGCCCCCAAGTCGGCCGCCACATTGCGATCTTGGGCGACACCGGCCCAGTCCCTCGCGACACTCCCGGCACGATCGCCGTGCACAAATCCGACCCCGGCCTCATGCTTGGTTATCTCAACGCCCCCGAGGAAACCGCTGCCCGCTACCAAGGCGACTGGTTCCTCACCGGTGATCTGGGCCAAATGGACGCCGATGGCCACATCACCTATTTGGGCCGCGCGGATGACATGATGAACGCCGGTGGCTTCCGCGTATCCCCACTGGAAGTTGAAGCCGCCTTGCTGCCACACCCAGACGTTACCGGCATCGCCGTCACGGATGTGGAGGTCAAAACCGACACCCGCATCATTGCCGCCTTCTATACCGCCGATCACGATCTCGTGGAGGACGAGTTGAAAGCCTTTGCGCAGACCCATCTGGCACGTTACAAGCAGCCTCGGCTCTTCAAACGCCTGCCCGCGTTGCCCACCAACGCCAATGGCAAACTCAACCGCCGCGCCCTGCGCGAGACCTACAAGGCATCCACATGATCAAACTCGACATCATCTCCGACCCGATCTGCCCGTGGTGCTTCATCGGCAAGTCCCGCCTGATGAAAGCCTTGGAGTCCGAGGCCGATCACCCGTTTGTGATCGAATGGCACCCGTTCCAGCTCAACCCGGACATGCCCGCCGAAGGCATGGACCGCCGCGAGTATCTGGAAACCAAGTTTGGCGGCAAAGAAAACGCCGTGCGCGTCTATTCCGAGATCGAGCAACATGCCACCGATGAAGGTCTGGAGATCGACTTCGCCGCCATCAAACGCACGCCCAACACCATCAACGCCCACCGGCTGATCCACTGGGCTGGCATCGAGCAAAAGCAAAACGCTGTGGTCGATGCGCTGTTTGCGGCTTACTTCAAAGAAGGCCGCGACATTGGCGACACAGACGTGCTGGCAGATATTGCCGACAGCGCGGGCATGGACGCTGCCGTTGTGCGCAAGCTTCTGGAGTCTGATGCCGACGTTGAAGACATCCGCAAACGCGACGCGCACAGCCGCGAGATGGGCGTAAACTCGGTGCCCACCTTTATCGTGGCGAACCAGCACGCCGTGCCCGGTGCGCAACCTGCAGACCTCTGGCGGCGCGTCATTGCCGATCTGAAAGCCCAGGCTGCAGCCGAAAACGCCGCGGAATAACCACTGAACCAGCGTTCATTCTTCACTTGTGAACCGCAGCGCCCCGCGCTACCCTAGTCCGGTCAGCCCGCCATTCTGCGGCCTGACCACTCAAGCACGATCACCCGACTGGTGTGGGCCAGAGACAACACAGCAACGCCGCCGCGTGCTGTCCGCTCGCCTGCCTGTCGTCCTTTTTGACGGAGCATGTCATGACCAAAGACAATCTGCCGATGAGTCAGGTCGAATTCATCGCCCTCTGCGCCATGATGTTCGCCACCATCGCGTTTTCCATCGACGCCATGCTCCCGGCGCTGCCTCAAATCGCCGCCGAGCTCAGCCCCGGAAGCCACAACACCGAGACCCTGATTGTCATGTCCTTTGTGATGGGCATGGGCATCGGTACGTTTTTCACTGGTCCTTTGTCGGACCGTTTTGGCCGCAAGCCGGTGCTGATCTCCGGCGCGATGCTCTACATCCTCTGCGCCTTCATCGGCTGGATGAGCCAAACCCTGGAGTGGCTGCTCTTCGCCCGTCTGTTCCAAGGAATGGGCGCTGCCGGCCCGCGTGTGGTCACCCTTGCCATCGTGCGTGACCTCTTCTCCGGCCGCGAAATGGCCCGCATCATGTCCTTTGTCATGATGGTTTTCACCCTTGTGCCCGCGCTTGCGCCTCTGATGGGCCAAATCATCATTGATTTCTCGTCTTGGCGCGGCATCTTTGTGGCCTTTATGGTGTTCTCCATGGTATCCGTACTCTGGATCGGCATCCGCCTGCCGGAACCGCTGCCAGTAGATCACCGCCGCCCCTTCAGCTTTGGTAAACTGATGTCCGGCGTGCGCGAAATGTGGGGCATCCCGGCTGTGCGCACCTCCATTCTGGTGCAGTCCCTGATCATGGGCAGCCTGTTTGCGCTCATCGGCTCAGTGCAACTGGTCTACGACCAAACCTACGGCCGCGCCTCCGAGTTCCCACTCTGGTTTGCCGGTATCGCTCTGGTCTCTGGCACTGCCAGCTTCCTAAACGCCAAACTGGTGATGAAATTGGGGATGCGCTTTCTGGTGACCGTTGCGGTGGCCAGCAAAACCCTGTTTGCCGCGGTAATGGTCCTGTGCCTGACCCTGCCCGACATCGAAATGCAGTTTTACGCATTTGCCCTGTGGCAACTCACAGTGTTCTTCTCCATCGGCTTGACGATCGGTAACCTCAACGCCATGGCGATGGAACCGCTCGGCCATATGGCCGGGACCGCCGCCTCTGTCATGGGCGCGCTGTCCACCGTCTTTGGCGTGATCCTCGCCGCGCCAATTAGCCTTGCCTTTGACGGCACGCCGCTCCCTTTGGTGATGTCGGTGGGGACACTGGCCCTCATTGGTTTCGTTCTGATGCTGCACATGCGCCGCATCGAAGCCCGCGCTGTGGCCGCTTAAGAGCGCTTGCACATCCGCTGGTCGTGCGAAACAGTGTCCGCATGACCAGCGCATTGATTTTTCGTAACCGCAATTACCGCCTGCTTTTTGCTTCCGGCGCCCTGACCAACCTCGGCGACGGCCTTGTCATGCTGGCCATTCCTTGGCTGGCAACTCTGCTAACGCGTGACCCGGTGGCCATTGCCGCCGTTGCCGCAGCGGGTCGCCTGCCCTGGTTGTTCTTCGCCCTGCCCGCCGGAGTGATCGCCGATCAGGTCGATCGTCGCAAACTCATCGCCCGTGCCGACCTTCTGCGCGCCGCTCTCGTGGGCGCCATCCTCTGGCTCGCTCTTAGTGCTCCCGGTCCAAGTGCCATCTGGCTGCTCACAGCGCTGACCTTCCTCTTAGGCGCAGCCGAAGTCCTGCGCGACAACGCCGCCCAAACCATCCTGCCTGATATTGTCACCGCTTCCGATCTGGAAGCCGCCAATGGCCAGATGTGGAGCGTGGAACAACTCACCGGCCAGTTCATCGGCCCGCCGCTCGCAGGGTTCCTGATCGCTTCCAGCGTTGCCCTGCCCTTTGGCATCGACGTCGCCGCGCTGGTCCTCGCCGCTGGCCTTGTCTGGATGATCAGCCTCGCACCGCGTCCCAAAGTGCAACAGAACTTCTTCG
This sequence comes from Shimia sp. MIT1388, assembly GCF_047124445.1. Taxonomy (GTDB): domain Bacteria; phylum Pseudomonadota; class Alphaproteobacteria; order Rhodobacterales; family Rhodobacteraceae; genus Shimia. Next base: position 1,042,263 of record NZ_CP138921.1, read on the forward strand.
GCGCTCTCAAAGAAGGCATCACCTTCATGCGTTCCGATCAACTGCTGCTACGCCTCGCGGTCGTGCTGGGCTGCGCCAATTTCATCGCCACCGCCACGCTCACGGTGCAGGTGCTCTTTGCACAGGATGTGCTCTCGCTCACAGCAACCCAATACGGCTTCCTGCTCTCCATCGCCGCGCTTGGCGCCATCACCGGCAGCCTCGCCGCGCCCAAACTGGTGCAATGGTTTGGCACCCAAGCCTGCCTTTACGCTTCAATCGCGATCTGGGGCCTTGGCTACGGCACCATCGGATTAAGCACATCAGCCGTGCCCATGGCTCTGTCGCTGTTCTCCGTCATGGCCGCTGCCATGCTCTGGAACGTCATCACTGTCTCGTGGCGTCAACGTCGCATTCCGACCGAGCTGCTGGGCCGCGTGAATAGCATCTACCGCTTCTTTGGCTGGGGCAGCATGCCGCTCGGCGCGATGGCCGGCGGTGCCATGGTTGCACTTCTTGAACAAACACTGGGCCGGGACCTCGCCCTGCGCGCGCCTTTCCTGACCGCAGCCGCGCTCTGCCTCTGCCTGCTGCTCTACGCCATCGCCCGCCTGCGCTTGGACTGACTCGCAGCTTCATTTGACACAAAACATCGCGGGGATTTGGGGGCAGCGCCCCCATCCGGCATGAGCAAAACGCACCTCCGCAAAACAGCCGTGATACCGACGCGATACCGAAACGCTATTTGGCGGCTTTCGCCTTCTTGCGCTTCTTCTCGTCCACAACCTTCTGCGCCAGATCCCGGGCAATCGCAAAAGCGCCTTTGATCTTGTCAGACGACTTCTTCCAATCCCGACGCACAACAATCTTGTTGTCTTTGACCTTGGCGAGCCCCTTCTGATCCTGAATGAACTCCACCAGCCCCTGCGGCGAGGAAAACTTGTCATTATGGAACTGAATGGTCGCCCCTTTTGGCCCGCCATCCAGCTTGGCAATACCCGCTTTCTTACACATCTCCTTAATGCGCACGATCAACAGCAAGGTGTTGACCTCCTTGGGCAATTTCCCAAATCGATCGATCAATTCTGCGGCAAAACCTTCGAGCTCCACCTTGCCCTGCAAGCCGCTCAAACGGCGATACAGCCCCAGACGCACATCCAGATCCGGCACATAGCTGTCCGGGATCAGAACCGGCACCCCTAGGTTGATCTGCGGCGCCCATTGGTCATCGCCATCTGACAAACCTTCCAGTTCCCCCGCCTTGATCTTGGCGATCGCCTCTTCCAGCATCGACTGGTACAGCTCATAGCCCACATCTCGCATCTGCCCAGACTGCTCTTCGCCCAGCAGGTTGCCGGCCCCACGAATATCAAGGTCTTGAGACGCCAAGGTAAATCCGGCTCCCAAGGTATCCAGAGAGCCTAGAACCCGCAGCCGTTTTTCCGCCGCTGGCGTCAATTTTGTCCGGGGTTTTGTGGTCAAATACGCATAAGCCCGCGTCTTGGAACGCCCCACCCGACCGCGAATTTGATACAGCTGGGCCAGACCAAACATGTCCGCGCGATGCACAATCATCGTATTGGCCGTTGGAATATCCAGGCCGCTCTCCACAATCGTCGTCGCCAACAGCACATCATATTTGCCATCATAAAACGCATTCATGCGGTCATCGAGCTCGCCGGCCGCCATCTGTCCATTGGCCGTGATAAAACTCACCTCTGGCACATGATCGCGCAAAAACTCTTCGATTTCAGGCAGATCACTGATGCGAGGCACCACATAGAAACTCTGCCCCCCGCGATAATGCTCCCGCAAAAGCGCCTCACGGACCGTCACGGCATCAAAGGCGCTCACATAAGTGCGGATCGCCAGACGGTCCACCGGCGGCGTGCCAATGATCGACAGATCGCGGACGCCAGACAGGCTCAACTGCAAGGTCCGTGGGATCGGCGTCGCGGTCAGCGTCAACACATGCACGTCACTGCGCATCTGCTTGAGCCGCTCCTTATGTGCCACACCAAAGTGCTGCTCTTCATCAATGATCAGCAGGCCGAGGTTCTTGAACCGGATATTCTTGGCCAACAAGGCATGTGTGCCCACCACGATATCCACCGTGCCGCGCGCCATGCCATCGCGCGTTTTCTCCGCGTCCTTTGCTGTAACAAAGCGTGACAAAGCCCTGACTTCCAAAGGAAACCCACGGAACCGCTCTGCAAAGCCCTTGGCGTGTTGCCGCGCCAACAAGGTGGTGGGCGCAATCACCGCCACCTGCTGACCAGACATCGCTGCGACAAAGGCCGCCCGCATCGCCACTTCAGTTTTGCCAAATCCTACGTCGCCACAAACCAACCGGTCCATTGGGCGCCCGGACGCCAGATCGCCAATGACGTCCTCAATCGCACGCAGCTGATCCTCGGTCTCCTGATATGGGAACCGCGCCGAAAACTCTTCCCAGGCATGATGCTGCGCTTCCAACACCGGTGCAGACCGCAACTCCCGCTCCGCCGCCACGCGAATAAGCCGATCCGCCATCTCGCGAATACGCTCTTTCAGCTTGGCTTTCTTCGCCTGCCAAGCACCACCACCAAGCCGGTCTAACAGCCCTTCGTCATGGCCGTATTTGGACAGCAGCTCGATGTTCTCAACCGGCAGATAAAGCTTTGCGCTTTCAGCATATTCCAGCGCAATGGTCTCATGCGCAGCCCCTGCTGCAGTAACCACTTCAAGGCCCAAATAGCGTCCAACACCGTGGTCCACATGCACCACCAGATCGCCAGGGCTCAGCGACTGCGTCTCGGTCAGGAAGTTCTCGGCCCGCTTCTTCTTGCGCGGCGCGCGGATCAGACGATCCCCGAGTACATCCTGCTCCGAAATGACCGTCATTCCCGGTGTTTCAAAGCCGTGCTCCAGCGCCCAGACCGCCAAAAACAGTCCGGTTTTGCCAAGGTTCCGCGCATCGTTGACGTGGATGGTCTCTGCCAGCCCCTCATCCTCAATCAACCCGCTCAAACGTTCCCGCGCGCCCTCGGAATAGCTCGCCACCACAACCGGCCCATCCGCCAGTTTTTTGCGAATATGGTCTGCCAAGGCTCCAAACAGGCTCAGGTTTTCCTGTTGACGTTCCGGTGAGAAATTGCGGCCAATACGCCCGCCTGCATCAATCACACCCGGCCCGGACGCCTGCGGCAATGCCGAGAAATGCAGCACCCGCCGACCACCGATCGCCTCGGTCCACGCCGCATCATCCAGATACAACAACTCCGGTGGTACCGGCTTATAAACAGTATCCAACCGCGCCTTCTGCGACATCGCATGTTGGCGGGTCTCATACTGATCCGCCACGCTGTCCCACCGCGCAATCCGGGCTGCATCCGATTGATCGTCAACGGAAATCACCGCATCCGGCAGGTAATCAAACAGCGTTTCCAATCCCTCGTGGAAGAACGGCAGCCAATGCTCCACACCCTGATGCTTGCGCCCAGCACTGATCGCCTCATAAAGTGGATCATCTGTGCCCGCCGCGCCAAACTCGATGCGGTAGTTTTGCCGAAACCGCGTGATCGCGGCCTCGTCGAGAATAACTTCGCTCACTGGCGCCAGTTCGATCATGTCGAGCTTTTCTGTGGTCCGCTGCGTCGCCGGATCAAACCGTCGCACGCCATCGAGCACATCCCCAAAGAAATCCAGTCGAACCGGCCCGCTGTCACCCGGCGGGAAAATGTCAATGATCCCGCCCCGGATCGCATAGTCGCCCGGCTCCATCACCGTAGGCGCTTGGGTGAATCCCATGCGCACAAGGAACTGCCGCAACGCCTCTTCATCAACGCGCTGATCCACCTGCGCCCGAAACGCCGCTTCTTTCAAAACCTTGCGCGCTGGCACACGTTGCGTCGCCGCATTTAGCGTGGTCAGCAACACAAACTGGCTGGGCATGTCATGCACCAGTCCCGCCAGCGTCGCCATCCGCGTGGCCGAAATATCGGCATTCGGCGACACGCGGTCATAAGGCAGACAATCCCACCCCGGAAACACAATCACCGGCATGTCCGGCGCAAAGAACTCAAGCGCCGACTTGGTGGCCGCCATGCGCTTGTCGTCACGCGCCACATGCACAACCGGCCCGTTGCTCTTGGCGACCTCTTTCAGGATCAGCTGAGCGTCAAAGCCTTCCGGAGCCCCACCAACAGAGATGTGTTGCGCGTCTTTCATCGGTGTAACCGTCCAGTTTTCAAGTTGTTACGCGAGCAAGCTCACCCAAGCGGGGAGATTTGAAAGTTCTGAAACATGCCCCAAAGCGAAGTCACAAAAATCGAGATCATGCCAATAAGCTGCACCCAAAACCGATGCCGCGCCAGCCGTTTTCGCAGCTCTTCGCCTGTGGGGCTGTCCGCACGAATGCGTCGGGCCACACGAATGCTCAACATGCTGACGATGCTCATCGGAAACAGGAGCAAAAACACCGCCTGCGCAAACTCGACGTTATAGGCAAACCCAACACCGGCCAATCCGGTGAGGATAAAGAACGTAAATCCGATCAGAAAGAGCCCTGACACATCAATGATATGCAGCAGACGATTGCTGTTGATCCGCACCAGATCCTGCAAATCAATCTCCGCCTGACCACCATTGCGTTTGGCCCGCAACACGGAATCCCATGGCACGCCTAGCACCCAGTGGCTGGCCGAAGACCAGAAAACCGCCAGCGCAATCCAGAACCAAAGGTTGCTGAAACTGCGCATATCAATGAGTTCAAAAATGGTTTGGCTCAGGTCCAAAGTCTTCACTGCCCTTTAGATTTTCACTTCACATACCGCGCCCCTGCGGCAATTCCTAGCCTTGAGGTGCGCGAAAATCCGTGGCACCTCTGCTGTTGCAAATTTACGGAGCCTGCCATGACCCTCACGCCAGCGCCTTTTCCCACCACACGCCTGCGCCGCACGCGTCAATCCGCTGCTGTACGCGGCCTTGTGCGTCAGAACACGCTGACCGTGGATGACCTGATCTGGCCCGTGTTTGTGCGCGATGGCGAAGGGGTGGAAGAGCCTATTCCGTCCATGCCGGGCGTGTACCGACGGTCCGTTGACAAGATTGTCGAGGCCGCCCGCGAAGCCGCGGTTTTGGGCATCCCGGTGATTTGCCTGTTTCCCTACACCGATCCGGCCTTAAAAACCGAAGACTGCGCCGAGGCCTGGAACCCGGACAACCTCTCCAACCGCGCCACCCGTGCAATCAAGGAAGCGGTGCCCGAGATCGCCGTGATGACCGATGTCGCGCTGGATCCTTACAACATAAATGGCCATGACGGCTTTGTGGTTGACGGCGAGATCGTCAATGACGCCACAGTTGAAGCGCTCGTAAAACAAGCACTGTCCCAAGCCGAAGCTGGTGCCGACATCATTGGCCCTTCCGACATGATGGACAACCGCATCGGCGCCATCCGCACCGCACTGGAGGCCAACGGTTTCCAGAACGTCATGCTGATGAGCTACGCCGCCAAATACGCCAGCGCTTTTTATGGCCCGTTCCGCGATGCGGTTGGCGCCTCAGGTGCGCTCAAAGGCGACAAAACCACCTATCAAATGGACCCGGCCAACGCGGACGAGGCCCTGCGTCTGGTGGCCCGTGACCTATCAGAAGGCGCCGACATGGTGATGGTTAAACCCGGCATGCCCTATCTGGACATCTGCCGGAACGTGAAGGACGTGTTTGGCGTGCCCACCTTTGCGTATCAGGTCTCCGGAGAATACGCGATGATCACCGGCGCGGCGCAAAACGGCTGGATCGACGGCGACAAAGCCATGCTGGAAAGCCTGATGGCCTTCAAACGTGCCGGTTGCGACGGCATCCTGACCTATTTCGCGCCCGCTGTGGCCCGCAAACTGGCAGAAAAGTAGCCAAAAACCACGCAAAATATAGTGATCCGGCGCAGTTTTCGTGACATCGTAGCCTGCGCCCTCTATACTGATGCCAAACCGGATCACAAAAACCGGTGGCATGAGCAGAACCAAAACATATGGGCAAAAGACCATGAACACTCTCACACGACGCGGCTTTGCGCTGAGCGGACTGGCAGCGGCAGGCATGACCGCCGCTTGCGGCAACGGCGTAGGCTCCAACGCCTCCAGCGAGATCGACGCGCGCGTTGACACCACGCTGGACTATCTCTTCACCGAATACCCCAACACGCTGGATCTGAAGGCAAAATCCACCGGCATTCTGACAATGCCTCTGATCACCGAAGCGGGTTTTGGATTTGGCGGCGGCTACGGCCGTGGCGCCCTGCGCATCGACGATGTGACCGTGGACTACTACTCCGCCACCAAAGGCAGTGTGGGCCTGCAACTGGGCGCACAACAACATGCCCATGTGCTGTTCTTCATGACCGAAGGCGCTTTGACCGAGTTCCGCAGCTCCAACGGCTGGGCGGCCGGCGCCGGTGTGCAATATGTGGTCGCCAACGAAGGCGCCAATATTTCTGCTGAAACCACCAACCTTCTGGCCCCGGTGATCGCGGTCATCTTTGGTCAGGCGGGTCTCAAGGTCGGTGCCACGCTCGAAGGCATCAAATATACACGCATTATCCCGTAAGCCTCTGACGCCACTGGATATGCAGTGTCTCAAAGACATTTCTTACATCGAGCGCGACGGACAAACCCTCGCGCTCGATTTGTATCTGCCAGACGATGCTCCACCATCTGGCCTGATGCTGTTTGCCCATGGAGGCGGTTTTGTAAAAGGCGACCGCACTGGCCCGCCCGCGGAAAAACTTGCTGGCAAACTGACTGATCTTGGCGTGGCCATGGCGTCGGTCAGCTATCGACTGAATACCGAGGACACCGACCTGCCGGTTCCCATCCGGCGGCAGGTCTATGCCTATCGCCGCCGTGCCAAAGACTGCGGTATCGCGCTCCAGCACAACCTGATGGGTCCACGGTTTGAAGCGGCGCGTCAGGACGTTGGCGCCGCGTTTCAGTTTCTACAAAGCACGCAATCTCCGCAGGACTTCAGCGCACTGACCATAGGTCTCATCGGCATCTCAGCGGGCGGCATGGTTGGGTTATCCTTGGCCTTTCCCGATGAAAACCTGCCCAAATTTGAAAAGCCCGCCTGCGTGATCGCCTTGGGCGCGGCCTTACAAAATCCTTGGGCACTCACGAAAAACGCACCGCCCTGCCTCATGCTGCACAGCTGCGAGGACCGCATTGTACCAACCGAGAACTGTGAGCTACTGGGACCGCTCATAGCGCAAACCAAGGCCCCGATCGACATTCAAATCTGCGCAAGGAAGGGCCACAACGCACCGGTGCACGCGTTGTTTGAAGGCGACGCCCCGGACGGGACGCCGTATTGGCAAATGGCGCTTGATCTGATGCGCCAAGTAGGTGTGCTTAACCCATCGCCCGCAGGCGCTTGATCAGGCTCGACGTATCCCAACGCCCGCCGCCTTGCTTCTGCACATCTTTGTAAAACTGATCCACCAGCGCGGTCACAGGCAGGCTGGCACCAACTTCATCCGCCGTCGACAGACAAATCCCTAGGTCTTTGCGCATCCAGTCCACGGCAAACCCATGCTCAAACTCATCGTCGATCATGGTCTCATAGCGGTTCTGCATCTGCCAGCTGCCCGCAGCGCCACCGGCGATCACCTCGACAACCGCACGACCGTCCAGCCCGGCTTTTTCGGCAAAATGCAGCCCCTCGGACAGGCCTTGTACCAAGCCGGCAATACAAATTTGGTTCACCATTTTGGTCAGCTGCCCTGCACCGCTCTCACCCAAGCGCTTGATGGAGCGCCCATAAGCCTGCATTACAGGCTCCGCTGCACCGTAGCTCGCTTCATCGCCACCACACATAATCGACAAAACGCCATTCTCGGCACCAGCTTGTCCACCAGACACCGGCGCATCCACAAAGGCAATGCCTTGCGCTTTACCCGCGTCATACAGCTCTGCTGTCACTTTTGCCGACACTGTGGTGTGATCGACAAAGATCGTGTCAGCCGCCATGCCTTCAAACGCGCCATTCTCGCCAATGCAGACCTGGCGCAGGTCATCGTCATTGCCGACACAGCACATCACAAAATCCGCGCCCTGGACGGCCTCTTTTGGCGTCGCGCCAAACGACCCGCCATGCTCTTTCACCCAGGCTTCCGCCTTGGCAGTTGTGCGATTGAAAACAGTCACTTCGTGACCGGCCTTCACCAAGTGGCCAGCCATCGGATAGCCCATTACACCCAGACCCAAAAAGGCAACTTTTGCCATCGTCTTTTCCCCAACTGTCTATTGTCGTAATACTTGTCTCGCCTGCGCAAGCAGAAGGCAAGAACAAACAAGGGCAGCCCCATGACCACATTCTTTCAATGGCTTTTGCGGATCGCGAGCGGCCTGGTGATTCTATGTGTGTTGGGCGTCATGCTGGTCTATTTCCTCGCCTCACGCAGCCTGCCCACCTACGACAAATCTCTAACCGTTACGGGCATCACGCAACCCGTCGAGATTGTGCGCAACAACGCCAACGTACCGCACATTTTTGGACAGTCCGACGACGACGTGTTCTTCGGCCTCGGCTATGCCCACGCGCAAGACCGTCTGTGGCAAATGCTGACCATGCGCCGCACCGTGCAAGGCCGCCTGTCTGAGGTCTTTGGCCCACGCACTCTGGACATCGACAAACTCATGCGCCGCTTTGATTTGGCAGGCGTCGCCCGTCAATCCGTCTTGGTGCAGGACGACGAAACCCTCGCCGCGCTGGAGGCCTATGCCCGTGGCGTCAACGCCCGCATCAATGAGGTGAACACCGAAGCGCTTGGCCGCGGCGCGCCGGAACTCTTCCTGTTCAAACAGAGTTTTGCCCCATGGCAACCGGCCGACTCCATCGCTTTGCAAAAACTTATGGCGCTGCAGCTCACTGGGCATATGCAGTTTGAAGTCTTGCGCGCCCGCACCTCGCTGGCCTTGCCGGATCAAGCGCGCCTCGTCGACATTCTGCCTGACGCCCCCGGCACTGGTGTGGCTGCTCTGCCTGAATACGCCAGCCTGGTGCCAAACACGCCAAGCTTTGCCAAAAGCACGCCGCTGCCCGAGCATCCGCTTTCGCCCTTTGCTCTGCCAAGTCTCTCCGGCGCGTCAAATGCCTGGGCTGCCGCGCCCAACCGCAGCGCCTCTGGTGGCACCCTGCTTGCCAACGACCCGCATCTTGGCCTGTCCGCGCCTGCCATCTGGTATCTCGCGCGCTTGGAGCTGTCCTCTGGCGGCGTGATCGGTGCGACAATTCCAGGCATCCCAGTGGTACTGGCCGGACGCAGCAATGACCTCGGCTGGGGCGTCACCGCCGCCTATGTTGACGATCAGGACGTGATGATCGAAGAGCTGGACCCGTCCAACTCTGAATTCTACCGCACCCCCCATGGCTTTAAACCTTTCATCACGCGCAAGTCCATTATCACCATCAAAGACGCGGATCCGGTCACGCTCACCCTGCGCTGGACCGAAAACGGCCCCGTCCTGCCAGGCTCCGACTTCAACCTGGGCACCATCACGCCCCCCGGCCACGTCGCGGCGCTCCAATGGACCGCGCTCAGCCCGCGCGATACCTCCACCAGCGCGCTTATGGCTCTGATGTTTGCCAAATCCGTAGAGGACGGAATGCAGGCCACTGAAGGCCACATTGCCCCCGGCCTCACACTGACCCTGGCAGACCGCGAAAACATTGGCATGAAGCTGATCGGAGCGCTGCCTAAACGCACCACCAACCACCAAAGCCAGGGCCGTTTGCCCGCGCTTGGCTGGCGCGCGGAAAACCGCTGGCAAGGCACCTTTGATGCCTCCGCCAATCCGTCCTTCATCGCGCCCGTCGGCGGCATCGTCGGCAACACCAACAACAAAGTGGTAGAGCGGCCTTTCCCAGCGCATATCTCCCACGTCTGGGGCGACAGCCAACGTATCCAGCGCTGGACCCGACTGATGCAATCCCGCCGCGTGCACACCCGCGACAGCTTTATCGAAGCGCAACAGGATACGGTCAGCTTTTCCGCCCGCGCGCTGCTTCCGCTCATAGGGGCTGACCTCTGGTTCACCGGCGAAGCCGCGCCCGAAGGTTCTCGCGAACGTCAACGCCAACGCGCCCTGACCCTGCTGTCCGAGTGGAACGGCGAAATGAACGAGCATATGCCGGAGCCACTGATCTACGCCGCCTGGACCCGTGCTCTACAAGAACGCCTGATCCGAGACGACCTCGGCCCACTGGCCGATGAATTCACCCATGTCGAGCCGCTCTTCATCGAACGTGTATTCCGCAATGTTGGCGGTGCAGCCGAATGGTGTGACGTACGCCAAAGCGCGCCCAAAGAATCCTGCGCCGACATGGCACGTCTTGCGCTGGACGACGCTTTGATCGCGATAGAAGAACGCTACGGCCAACAGCTTGAAGCTCTGCGTTGGGGCGACGTGCACCAAGCCACCCATGATCATCAGGTCCTTGGCAAAGTGCCGGTGCTACGTTTCTTCGTGAACATCCGCCAGTCCACCTCCGGCGGCGACAACACGCTCCAGCGCGGCAAAACTTCCGGCACCGGCGACAACCCATTCCTGAACGTGCATGCAGCGGGCTATCGCGGCGTCTATGACTTTGCCGACCCAGACAGCTCGGTCTTCATCATCTCCACCGGACAATCCGGCCACTTCCTGTCACGCTTCTACGATGACATGGCGCAGCTTTGGCGCCGCGGCGAATACATCCCGATGTCCTTGGACGAAGAACTGGCCCGCGCAGCCGCGGTGGGCGTCACCACGCTTACGCCACGCGCGCAATAAAGGGCTTAAAGCCCTTCAAACTGCGCGCGTTGCTTTGGCGACCAAAGGACGGTGATTTCAAAGCCGTCCTCGGTCTGGTCTTCGGCTTCCACAACGCCTTCCTTGAACAGCCACGCGCGCCCTTTGCCCTCTGCAAACGACAGGGTCAGCATTTCGCGGGTCTTTTCGCCAGACAGCGCCTGCGCAATGGCGGCAAACATCTCGTCCAACCCCTGCCCGCTCACCGCAGACACAGCAAAAATCGCATCCTCGCGCTCAGCTTTGGCAACCACCGCATCCCGCTCATCGGCGCTCAGCAGGTCGATCTTGTTCCAGACCTCAATTTGAGGCGTGTCTTCGCTTAGCCCCAGCTCTTCCAGAATGGTGGTCACATCTTCGGCCTGATGCTGGTTTTCCGGGTGTGCGATGTCACGCACATGCAGCACCAGATCCGCTGCCAGAACCTCTTCCAAGGTCGCGCGGAAGGCCGCCACCAGCTGCGTGGGCAGATCACTGATAAACCCCACCGTGTCCGACAGGATCACTTCCGGCCCATTGTTGGGCAATTCCACCGCCCGCATGGTCGGGTCCAATGTGGCAAAGAGCATGTCCTTCGCCATCACATCCGCACCGGTCACACGATTGAAAAGCGTGGATTTTCCGGCGTTGGTGTAGCCCACCAGCGCGACAATCGGGAACGGCACTTTCGCGCGTGCTTTGCGGTGCAATTCGCGGGTTTTCACAACCTTCGCCAACTGCCGCCTCAGCCGCACCAATTGGTCATCAATCGCCCGTCGGTCGGCCTCGATCTGGGTTTCCCCAGGGCCACCCACAAACCCAAGACCGCCACGCTGGCGCTCAAGGTGGGTCCAAGCCCGCACCAGACGGGTGCGCTGATAGGACAGCGCCGCCATCTCAACCTGCAACACGCCTTCTCGCGTGCGCGCGCGATCCGAGAAGATCTCCAAGATCAACCCGGTCCGGTCCAGAAGTTTGACCTTCCATTCCTTCTCAAGGTTGCGTTGCTGCACAGGCGTGACCGGCCCGTCAATCAGGACCAGCTCCACTTCATTGGCTTTGAACAGCGCCTTGAGCTCTTCGATTTTGCCAGAGCCAAACAGCTTGCCCGGCTGCGCCCGTGGCAAGCGCACCACGTTTGAGCCAACAACTTCCAACTCCGGCAAAGCAGCCGCAAGCGAAATGGCCTCTTCCAAAGCGAAAGAGGCCTCGCGCCGCACATCAGCGCCAGTGATATCGGGATGCAGGACCCAAGCGCGGGTCACCTGCGTGTCATGCTCCATCAAGAGGCGTCTTCACCCTCGTAAAGAGAAATCGGCTGCGCCGGCATGATTGTCGAGATCGCGTGTTTGTACACCAGTTGGCTCTGACCATCGCGGCGCAACAACACACAAAAATTGTCAAACCAGGTGATCACACCCTGCAATTTTACGCCATTGATCAGGAAAATGGTTACCGGAACTTTGGTTTTCCGGACGTGATTTAAAAATGCATCTTGGAGATTCTGTCGATCCGAAGCCATGTCGCGCTTGCCTTTGTTCTTGTTTGTGCATCGGGTAGTCGTGCGCGGCGAGTATGGAACGTGGATTTATGACTTACCAGCCTAAATTGTTAAGTTTTTGGTCAGGCCCAACGTAAACCGCATCATTTCTGCCACAAATCCGGTGAAATCAATGCGATGATGGCCAATGCCTCCAGTCTCCCGAAGGTCATAGCTGCACATAAAATAAGCTTTTCTGCGACACCAAGCGACGAAATCGCAATCGGGAACTCCCCGGCGATTTGCGTCAACGGCCCCGCCGTGGTCAGCGCCGCAATCGCCAAAATTGCCGCCTCCTGAAAGTCATTTCCAAGCAACGCCAGCGAAATGGTCACCGTCGCAATCGACAGCGCAAACAGCATAAAAAACACCCAGGCAATCACCGCGCCCTTGCGTCGGATCTGCCGCGCTCCGGTTCTGCGCCGCCCCAACACCACGTTGGGATGCACCAGCCGTTCCATTTCCCCAAGCCCCTGCACGTAAAGCGCATAGACTCGCAACAGCTTCACACCACCCGCCGTGGTGGCTACACCACCGCCGACCATTGCCAAAGCCATCAGGATCAGACCCGGCGCGGACAAGCCGCTCCATTCGCGGGCAACATCCCATTCCCCACTCTGAAACCCGGTGGTGGTCAGGAAACTCATCACAGTGAACAAGCCCCCCCAAGCCGCTTTCAAAGCCGCCATGGGATCTTGCGTTGCATCCCCTTCAAACGCGCCCACCCAATGGCGCATGAACAGCGCCGTGGGCACAACCGCCACAATCAAAAACCCAAGCCGCAACTCCGGGTCCTCCCACAGGTTGTTGCGCCGCACTGATCCGGTGTCGGAGCTAAATGTCCCGCGCGACAAGGCAAACAAAAGGAACAGGAAGATCACCATCTCGCCAGACACGCCGCTCACACTGTGCCCAACACCGCCCACCGCCGAAATCCCGCTGGTCGACATGGTTGCCATTGCATGCATGGTCGCCACAAACGGGCTGTCCCCAAGAATGATCAGCATCACGGCCAAGGCAAACGTCAGCCCGGCATAGATCGGCACCAACCCCTGCGCCGCTTTGCTCCAACGCTTCATCGGATGCGCGCGCTGCATATGGCCAAGGCTCGTACTCACCTGCCCCGGCTCCCCCACAGCGGTCACTTCAAACCCGCCAAGGCTCAACGGCGCCAAAACCGCCGCAGCTGCAATCCACATCAACAGGCCACCAAGCCAGCCTACCATTCCGCGCCACAGATGCAGCGGATCGACCAGCATGCTCGCCGGCTCATAAATGGTCATGCCAGTGGTTGTCAGGCTGCTGACCATTTCAAAATAGACATCCAGAAACGGCACCACATCCAACGCCTCATACATCGGCCAGGCCAGAACCGCAGGCAGCAGGGTCACCGCAAAAAACAACGCTTTCAGATTGTCAGAAGTCCGCGCCCGCCGCTTGGTCCCTTGAATGGCAATCGCAATCAGCACACAGGTGAACAGCACCAGAATGCCGCCATAAAAGAACATCCGCGCAACAAAGTGCTGATCCTGGTAAGACGCCAGCACCGCAGGCACCAGCATCATGACGCCGGAAAACAGCACCATCTGCACAAACAGCGGAATTTGCGAGAGCCCCAATCTCATGGCTTAGAAAAAGTCGATGGAGACCTGCAGCAGCCGCTCCACTTCCGGCACATCTGCGGTCAGGGAAAACAGCACAATCACGTCGCCTTCATCAATACGCGTGCCCCCTTTGGGTTTCACCACTTCGGAGCCTTTCAGGATCGCGCCGATCAACACCCCTTCCGGAAAATCAATGTCGCGCACCATTTGTCCGGCGATTGGAGAGGTCGACAGCACTTCCGCCTCGATGATCTCCGCCTCGGTATCTCCGACAGAGTAGACGTCTTTCACTCGCCCATGGCGAATATGGCGTAGGATCGAGCTCACCGTTGTGGCGCGCGGGTTGATAAACGCATCAATCTCCAGCGGCGTCATCAGGGGCGCCAGCGTCGGGTCGTTGATCAAGGAAATCGCCAGCGGACAGCCCGCAGATTTGGACCGCACCGAGGCGAGCATGTTGGTCTTGTCGTCATCCGTCACCGCGAGAACCGCATCTGCACGATCCACCCCAGCTTCGGCAAGCAACGCCACATCCATGCCATCGCCATTAAGAACAATCGTGCGCTCCAACGCTTCGGCAGCCCGTTCCGCCACCTTCCGGTCGCGCTCAATGATCTTGGTGCGCACCCGCGAGGCACTGGCCTCCAGCCGCTGTGCCACCATCAGGCCAACGTTCCCGCCGCCCACAATCACCGCCCGTTCTTGTTTTTTCTGTTGTTTGCCAAACACCTCCATGGTGCGGCTCACATCTTCCGCCAGCGTAAAGACGTAGATATCATCTCCGACAAAAAGCTGATCGCCCGGCTCCGGCGCAATCAGCGTGCCACTGCGGCGCACGCCCACCACCACAGCACTCAAAGTGGAGAACAGATCGGTCAGCTGGCGCAGCGGCGTGTTCACCACCGGACAGTCTTCGTCCAGCGTCAGGCCCAGCATCTGCACTTTGCCGCCCAGGAAGGTCTCCGCATCAAACGCCTTGGGCGTTGCCAGACGTTTCAGCGCCGCATCCGCCACCTCGCGCTCCGGTGAAATCACCACATCAATCGGCATATGATCGCGCCGATACAGATCGGAATACAGCACATCCAGATAGGATTGGCTGCGCAGACGCGCGATCTTGCGGGGCACTTTGAACACGGAGTGCGACACCTGACAGGTCACCATATTGACCTCGTCAGAATACGTCGCCGCAATCACCATATCGGCATCCCGCGCTCCGGCCCGGTCCAGCACATCCGGATAGCTCGCAAACCCGGAAATACCTTGCACATCCAATGTATCCGTGGCGCGCCGCACCAGCTCGGGGTTGTTGTCAACAACGGTAACGTCATTGTTTTCACCGGACAAATGGCGGGCAATCTGCCACCCAACCTGACCAGCCCCACAGATAATGACTTTCATGCGCTTCCCTCTTGGGTTTCGGCTCTCAGCCATGCCAGAAGGGGGAAGGCAGGTCAATTGTTACCATTGACCCCCGCGCCCAGACCGGCTTTGATTGGCTTAAGTTTCAAGCATTTGCGTCATAGGTGAGTCTCATGCGGACAGCAGCCCTTTTTGCCATATTAGGCGTTTCCCTCGCGGCATGCAGCCCAACCTCCTACTCCGGCTTTGCCAAACCAGGCGTCTCCCGAGAAACCGCGTCGCGCGATGACACCGCCTGCTCGGTCGAGGCCAACCGACTTTTCCCATCCGCCACCTTCACCACCACCGTTTATGGCGGATACCACGGTGGCTATGGTGGCTACGCAGGCGGCTATTGGGGCGGCTATCCCGGCTATTGGGGCGGCAACCACATCCAGACCCGCGACGTGAACGCCGGAATGCGCGCAGAGCATCGGCGCGACTGCATGTCCTTAAAGGGGTATTCCGCCGTGACTCACCCGATTTGCTCCGATGAGCAACTGGCTGGCCGCCAGTTCACCCCGGTGACGGGCGCTCCCAAACCTGCCCCCAACCTCTGCGCAATCCGCGCACAAGGCGGCGGCGTCGCCCTTGTCGATCTCAGCAAGCCCATTTGATCCGGCATCGCCCAGGAGTTTTTGATGAAACAGCCAATTCTGACCGGATGTCTCTTGCTGGCGCTGTCCAGCTGCACCGAATTTTCGACGATGTATCAGCCCGGTAAAACCAAGACCGAGCGCAATGTGGACCAAGCCCAGTGCAATCGCTTTGCTTCCGACAGATACCCGCCGCGCATTGTCACCGACTGGTGGCCAATCTACGCAGCAGACGGCCGCATTATCGGCCAGCGCCCGGAAAGCTATGACATCAATGAAGGCCCACGTTACTCCGCCGCGCGCAATTGTATGGAAGAACGCGGCTACGCCCGCGTCAGTATCCCTTATTGCAAAGACGAGCAGATCGCGGGCCGTTCTTATGCGCCAATCACCGTTGCCCCAGAGCTCAGCCCCAACATCTGCGGCCTACGCACCGACAACGGCCGCGTGATTATCGACCTGACCAAACCGCTCTAAAGCGTTAGGAAACCGGGATCACCCGGCTTCACGGGCTTCCTCTTCTTCTCCGGTGACATGCGCCACCCGTGTGCCTGCCTTGTTGGAGGTCACCACGCCCAGCGACTTCAGTTTGCGGTGCAACGCGCTGCGTTCCATGCCAACAAAGCTGGCGGTGCGGCTGATATTGCCGCCAAACCGATTGATCTGCGTCAGCAGGTATTCTCGTTCAAACGCTTCCCGCGCTTCACGCAATGGCAAGGTTGCCAACGCACCGGACAACACCACACGGCCTTCTTCCGCAGGGGCATCGCTTTCCCCCGGCAACTCACGGCACTCAATCGGCCCCTGCCCGTCCCCCAGGATCAACACCCGCTCGATCAGATTTTTCAACTGACGCACGTTGCCTGGCCACACCATGGTCTGCATCAACGCCGCCGCATCCGCGCTCAGCTCGCGCAGCGGCAAGCCCTGCGCATCATTCAGCTGCGCCAGGAAATACGCCGCCAGCGCCGGAATATCCTCACGCCGTTCCTCCAAAGACGGCACCGAGATCGGAACCACATTCAGCCGGTGATACAGCTCTTCGCGGAAGGTCCCCGCGTCGATGGCCTGTTTCAAGTTGCGGTTGGTCGAGGAAATCACCCGCAGATCAACCCGCACCTTCTTGGCCCCTCCCACGCGGGCAAACTGCTGATCCACCAGAACCCGCAAGATTTTGCTCTGCGCCGCCAGCGGCATATCCGCCACCTCGTCAAAGTAAATCACGCCGCCGTTGGCCTGCTCCAACAAACCAGTCTCAACACCCCGCTCCGCGCTCTCGCGGCCAAACAGGATCTCTTCCACCCGATCCGGGTCCATGCCCGCACAAGACACCGTCACAAACGGCGCCCCGGCCCGATTGGAGTTCGCGTGAATATAGCGCGCCGCCACGTCTTTCCCGACACCCGCAGGGCCAGTTAGCATCACCCGTCCATTGGAGCGCGTGACCTTGTCCAACTGCGAAATCATGCCTCGGAACGCCGCGCTGTCGCCGACCAACTCAGTTGGCTTACTGTCCTGACGTTTCAACTCCGTATTTTCACGGCGCAGGCGGCTGGTCTCCATCGCACGTTTGATCACCACCAAAAGCTGGTCAATGTTGAACGGCTTCTCGATGAAGTCATAAGCGCCCTGCTTGATCGCTGCGACCGCAATTTCAATATTGCCATGCCCCGAAATAATCACCACCGGCACTTCCGGATAGTCGTTTTTCACCGCCTTAAGGATGTCGATGCCATCCATGTTGCTGTCTTTGAGCCAGATATCGAGGATCATCAGCGCCGGCTGCGCGCTGGTCACCTCCGCCATGGCGTCATCAGAATTGCCCGCAAGCCGCGTGGTGTAGCCTTCGTCCTTCAAAATATCCGAAATCAACTCCCGGATATCGCGTTCGTCATCTACGATCAGGATGTCACTCATAATACTCGCTCGCTCTCTTTGGATTCCATCGCAGCCACAGCCTGCTGAGACAGCGGCAGCCGAACTTCGGCCATCGCACCTGCGTGGGAATTGTTGTCAAACACCGGCGCATCCAGCAGCGCGAGCTGCCCGCCGTGTTCTTCGATGATCTTTTTCACAATCGGGAGACCAAGACCCGTGCCCTTGTCCCGCGTGGTGACATAAGGCTCAAACAAACGCGCGCGGTCTTCCGGCAAGCCAATGCCGTTGTCCGCAATCCGCACCACCGCCTGATCCGCGTCCCGGACCAAACTCACATGTATTTCCGGCGCAAACCCGTCCGGCGCACCTTTTTCCCGCAAAGTTTCAATGGCTTCCCCGGCGTTCTTGATCAAGTTCGTCAAGGCCTGAGAAATCATCGTCGCATCCAGATCCGCCGCCATCGGCCCTTTGCAAATGTCCCGTTCAAACCGCACATCCGGCTGCCCCGCCTCTTGCAAAAGCACTGCGCCCGACACCAACTCTACAACGTCAACCGACTTACGCTCCGGCTCCGGCATCCGGGCAAATTTGGAGAACTCATCCACAATCCGGCGCAGGTCATTGGTTTGCCGTACAATGACCTCGGTCATCTGCTCAAGCTGATCGCTCTCTTCGCCGACCTTGCTGGCAAATTTGCGCCGAATGCGCTCCGCACTCAGCTGAATCGGCGTCAGCGGGTTCTTGATCTCATGGGCAATCCGACGCGCCACATCGCCCCAGGCCGCCATGCGCTGCGCCGTCACAAGGTCGGTCACATCGTCAAACGCCACCACATAGCCCTCAAGCGAGCCATTGTCGCGCCGCCGGGTGGACATCCGCACCAGCAGATTTTCCAATCGTCCGGACCGGCTGACTTTCACCTCTTCCTGCGCCACTTCTTTACCGCTGGATTTCAACTCTTCCAGCAACGGCCCAAACTCCGGCACCGCCAGCGTCAGCGGCATCTCTTGCCGATCTTCATCCCAATCCAACAGGCGCTGGGCGGAACGGTTCACAAACGCCACCTTGCCGTCGCTGTCCAGCCCAACAACGCCCGAGGTTACCGAGCTCAGCACCGAGTCAAACATCCGTCGCCGCCGATCAATCTGCCGCGTGTTGTCCAACAACGTCTCGCGCTGCGCCTTCAACTGCCGCGTCATCTGGTTGAAGTAGCGGCTCAGCATGGCGATTTCATCGTCGCCATCCTCTTCCATCACGCGCACATCCAGATCGCCCGCGCCCACGCGCTGCGCCGCGCCGGTCAATCGACCCACCGGCCGCGACAGCCGTTCCGCAAACCACATGCCCATCCAGATCGCCGCCAAAACAAGGATCAGCGCAAAGCCAAGATAAATCATGCCAAATTCAAACAGCCGCTGCCCGCGCTCGCTTTCCAACTGCGAATACAGCCGGGCACTGGCCTGCGTGTCGTCCAAAAGCTGGAAAATCTCCGCATCCACGTCTCGACTGATATACAGAAACCGATCCAGAAACGCGTCCAGCCGCACCAGCGCCCGCATCTCGTTGTTTTCCAGGTCGCGAATGATCACTGAGCCTTCGTCAATCGCCACCTGCATGTCCGCTTCAGACGGCTTTTCATAATCAAACAGGTAGGACCGCTCTCCGCGTGCCTGAATCTCACCGGCACTGTCGATCACAAAGGCTTCTTTCAAGCCGCGTTGAATTTGCACCTGACCGGAGGCTAGCAAAACGCGCACTTCGCCCGCATCGAGGCCAAAACTACGGCGCTTGTTGTCGTTGAGGAAATCCGCCAGCAATCCGGCGTCTTCTTCCAGCCCAACGATGTGCTCTTGCTCATAGGCCTGCGCCGCCGACAGCGAGTTCCCAACCACCTGCCGTACCCGCTCACTGAACCAGCCCTCAAGACCGATGTTCAACGTCAATCCGGCAAACACCGCCACAGTCACCGCTGGCACCAACGCCAAAAGCGCAAAGGCCCCCGTCAGCCGCAGATGCAGTCGAGAGCCAACCGATTTAGCCCGCCGCGACGCAATCGCCCGCATGACGTTTTGCAACACCAAAGTTGCCACCACGAGCACATAGACAAGGTCGGCTAAAAGAATCGCCCGTAGGCCGTTGGACGACGCGCCAAGGTCAAACGGACCCAGCACAAGGAAGGTCGCGAGCGCCAGTACCGGCCCCAGCACCACCAACCCCAAGGTTGCGGCATTCTGGACACGCCTCTGCCTGCGAAGACGCTGAAAACGCGCCCAATGACTGGTCACTGTCCGGCTAGACACCCGACTTCCTCAATTGATTTGGTACCGCTCTCGCGGCCCACCGCCATATTCTGTGTCGCGTTCTAAGCCCCGACTCTTTTTCTCAGAGTGCGGCCCGCGCGCCACGCTTATGTGGCCTTTTTACATCAATTTGCGGCGACGTGTCACGTGAATATCCAAATCCGTGATTTTTTTACGAAGCGTATTCCGGTTGATCCCCAACAAATCAGCACATTTCGCCTGATTGCCCCCTGTCGCATCCAACGCGATCTCAATCAGCGGCAATTCAATCTCCCGCAGGATTCGCGCATAGAGCCCCGCCGGTGGCAGCATATTGCCATGCAGATCAAAATACCGGCGCAGGTGGCGCGCCACAGAGGCCGACAGTTTTTCGCTGTCATCACCGCCCAAAAGCGGCCCTGCCTGCGGCTGCGCCCCCAGCATCATCTCCGCCTCGCCGCGTGTGACCTCATCGGCCTGGGCGGTCAGGACCAGCCGCCGCACCGCGTTCTCCAACTGCCGCACATTGCCCGGCCAGCTATAGGCGCGGAACAACTCCATCGCCTCATCCGAGAACACCCGCATCGGCGCGCCTTCCCGTTCTGCCCGATTAAGAAAGTGCTCGACCAGCAGCGGAATGTCGTCCACGCGTTCGCGCAGTGCTGGCACATGGATCGCCGCACCGTTCAGTCGGTAATACAGATCCTGCCGCACGGAACCGCTGTCCATCGCCGCGTTCAAATTCACCTGGCTGGTCGCCATAAAGCGTGGATTGTGCTCCCCTGGCGTGTCCATCATGCGCACAATGCGGGCCTGCACCTCGTCATCAATGTCGCCAATCTCGTCAAACAGAATAGTGCCGCCCTTAGCCTTGGCAAGAACCTTCGCCGGCCCCTCCAAATCACTCAGGTCCGCCGCGTTCACCACGACAAACGGCAGGTTGCGGCGATCTGAAAAGTCATGGATTTCTTTCGCAATCAGCGACTTGCCTGTACCACTTTCGCCAGAAATCAACACCGGCAAATCGGTATTCATCACCCGCGCCACCAAGCGGTAAAGCGCCTGCATCGCCGCCGTGCGTCCCACCAAAGGCAACTCATCCGGCCGCTCATCTTCCGCTACCGGCGCGGACGGCGCGCGCCGTTTTTGTTCCAGCGCTTTTCCCGTGCGCTTCATCAAATCCGGCAAGTCAAATGGCTTGGGCAGATAGTCATACGCCTCGGCTTCCGCGGCCTGAATGGCCGTCATGATGGTGTTCTGTGCCGAAATCACGATCACTGGCAACCCAGGGCGGTCCTCGGAAATCTTCGGCAGCATCTCCAGGCCATTGCCATCTGGCATCATCACATCGGTGATCACCACATCGCCTTTGCCTTCGCCAACCCACCGCATCAGCGTGGTCAGAGAAGACGTGGCGTGCACCTTGCATCCCGCCCGCGTGAGTGCCTGCGTCAAAACCGTGCGGATTGTTCGATCATCATCTGCAACCAGAACCGTGCCATCCATCAGAGGCTCTCCTCATATGCTTTGAGTGTGTCTTTGCTTGCCCGCGGAAGCGAGAGTTTGAACACCGTGCGCCCAGGCACGGAGTCCACCGTAATCATGCCACCATGATCGGAAATGATTTTGCTGACCAAAGCGAGGCCGAGACCGGTGCCGTTTTCACGCCCTGACACAAAGGGATCGAATACGTCCCCCTTAAGATCATCCGGCAGGCCAGGTCCGTCATCGATAATCTCGATCTGCAACGGCAATGGCTGTCCGGTGCCATCTGCCCGCCGCAAACGGAAGCTGTGCTCGTAATACGTTCGAATGCGAATTATGCCTGACTTTTCAGCCGCTTCACTGGCGTTCTTCAGCAAGTTCAGCACCACTTGCAGCAGTTGATCCGCATCTCCTTCGGCGGGTGGCAAGGACGGGTCATAATCCTCGATGATCTGCATATGCGCGCCATAGCTCACCAGCGCAGAGCGCCGCGCCCGGTCGAGCACATCGTGAATGTTCACCGGTTTGCGCTGCGGCAGTGAGAGGTTCCCAAACTGCTCCACCTGCTCCAGCAGCTTCACAATCCGGCGGCTTTCTTCCACGATCAGATCGGTCAGCTCCAGATCATCCGGGCTCAGGTTCATCGACAGAAGCTGCGCCGCGCCAGTGATACCAGCCAGCGGATTTTTGATCTCATGCGCCAGCATTTCCGCCATGCCAATCGCCGACTTGGCCGAAGACTTTACGGAATGGCTGCGCGTCATCCGCCCGGCCAATTCCCGACTGGAAATCAGGAACAACATCTCTCCCGGCGCATCCGCCAGCGGCGCAATCTGCAGGTTGCACTGCACTGGCGGCCCGTCCCCGGTGCCAATATCCGCATCATTCACAAACAGCGGCGTGCCATGTTCCCGCGCCCGATGAAACGCTTCCTCGAGCGGCGCATCGATCATCACCTTGTCCCAGATCGGCTGCCCCACCATGGACTTGGACGAAGCGTTCAAAAACATCTCCGCCGCCGGATTGATCCGCAGGATCACATCACTTTCATCGACCACCAGTGCGGGCACCGGCAAGCTGCTCCAAATCGGATTCTGCGCACTCATGCCGCTTCTCCATCGCTTGGAATGTCGTTTGTCGGCACTAAAGCCTCCGCCAAAAGCGCCATCACTTCCTCGGTGTCGCGGCTGGTCTGCACCCTGCGGCGCAAGCCGGCGTCTGTGCCAACATGATCCATGTACCACCCCAGATGTTTGCGGGCGACGCGCAGGCCCAGATCCACGCCGTAAAACGACAGCATCGCCGCATAGTGCCCCTGCACCATCTCCACTAAGTCCTGCCCTTTGGGCTCTTCTGGCGCATCGCCACCAAACAGCTCCGCCGCCATCTGCGCCAACAGCCAGGGCTTGCCCTGCGCCCCGCGCCCTACCATGACGCCATCTGCGCCAGACGCCGCCAATGCCGCTTTGGCTGTGGCCACATCCACAATGTCGCCATTGGCAATCACCGGGATCGACACAACGTCTTTCACGCCTTTGATCGCCGCCCAATCTGCGGACCCTTTGTAAAACTGACACCGCGTGCGCCCGTGAATGGTCAACATCTGCACCCCGGCGTTTTCCGCCCGCTGCGCCAGCTCCGGCGCATTTAACATATTGTCGTCCCACCCCAGCCGGGTCTTGAGCGTCACCGGAATTTTAACCGCGCCCACAACCGCCTCAATCAGCGTCAGCGCGTGGTCCAAATCTTTCATCAAAGCTGATCCACTGGCCCCGGCCCCGCTGGCGCTGGTCACCTTCTTCGCCGGACAGCCCATGTTGATGTCAATCAGCGTCGCCCCATTGGCCTCCACCTGCCGGGCCGCTTCTGCCATCCAATGCGCCTCTCGCCCGGCAAGCTGCACCGACGTGGTGGCGTCCCCGAATCCCAGTTCCGCCCGTTCGCGCACACCCGGCTTGGCCTGCACCATCTCCTGACTGGCAACCATCTCGCTCACCACCAATCCGGCGCCAAAACTGCCCACCAGATCGCGGAACGGGCGATCGGTGATTCCGGCCAGCGGCGCCAGAAAAACAGGGGGTGTCAGAGTGAGATGTGCGACTTGAACGGTCACGTGCCTAATCCTTGTGCAGTGCCCTCGGCGTATCTGACCTCTTGGTCAAACTCAAACAAATCACCGGGGATATTGGTCATTATTGTAGCAGTTTTTGGCGTATGCTCAAAAATTAAGCAGGCAGCAAGGGTCAATTGCCACTCCGACGTGCAGGTTCTACACAGGGGACCATGACAAATTCCGCTTTCAAGACTGCCGCTGTGATTGTCGCCGCTGGCCGGGGCACCCGCGCCGGCGCGGGGCTGCCAAAACAGTGGCGCCCGCTGGCTGGCAAACGCGTGGCCGACCATACCATCGCCGCCTTTCAGACGCACCCGCGCATTGACCACGTGCTGGCCGTGGTCCACCCAGACGATGCCGCGCACAGCGCCACCCTGAACGTGCAAACGGTCCACGGCGGTGACACCCGCGACGCCTCTGTGCAAGCCGGATTGGAAGCGCTCGAGGGACAGGGCTTTTCCCATGTCTTGATCCATGACGTGGCCCGCGCGGGCATCGATTCCGCAACCATCGACGCCGTACTTGACGCACTGCACTCTGGCTCTGCGGGCGCTGCCCCTGCCCAGCCCGTCACCGACGCTCTCTGGCGCGGACAGGACGGCTTGGTGACCGGCACGCAAAGCCGCGACGGCCTGTTTCGCGCCCAAACCCCACAAGGTTTTGCCTTTGACGCCATCCTTGCCGCCCACCGCGCCCATCCGGGAAATGCGGCGGACGACGTCGAGGTTGCCCGCGCCGCAGGGCTTGACGTGGCCATCGTGGCGGGCAATGAGCGCAACCTGAAGATCACCACACCGGACGATTTTGCCCGTCTGGAACAGCACCTGCAAAACCACCCAAGAGGCCCCATGGATATCAGACTTGGCAACGGCTACGACGTGCACGCCTTTGAAGACGGCGACCACGTCATCCTCTGCGGCGTGAAAATCCCGCATACCAAAGCCCTCAAAGGCCACTCGGACGCGGACGTTGGCATGCATGCTGTCACCGATGCCATCTACGGCGCCATGGCCGAAGGCGACATTGGCCGTCACTTCCCCCCGTCAGAAGCGGAATGGAAAGACATGGACAGCGCCGTGTTCCTCAAACATGCCGTTGATCTGGCCACCGCCAAAGGCTTCACCATTTCCAACGTCGATTGCACGCTGATCTGCGAACGCCCCAAAGTCGGCCCGCACGCCGCTGCCATGATGGCCCGCATGGGGGAGATCATGGGGCTGGCTTCTGATCGCGTATCCATCAAAGCCACCACAAGTGAAAAGCTCGGCTTCACAGGCCGCGAAGAAGGGATTGCCGCCATCGCAACGGCAACATTGGTGAAACCATGATCCGTTTGATCACGACATTCTTTGGCGTTGGTCGTCTCCCTTTTGCGCCAGGCACATGGGGCTCTCTAGCCGCGCTGATCATCGGCTGGGCCGCCGTCCAATTTGTTGGAGTCTGGCTACTGGCCATCCTCACCGCGCTTGCCATTGTCATTGGCATGTGGGCCTGCATCCGGGATCTGGCGGATCGCCCCACAGAAGATCCCTCCGAAATTGTGATCGACGAAGTCGCCGGCATGTGGATTGCCCTGCTGTTCCCGGCCGTGGCCTTTGCCATGCGCGACATGTCCATGGTCTGGCCCGGCCCGGTTGCGGCCTTCCTGTTCTTCCGCCTGTTTGACATCAAGAAGCCTTGGCTGGTGGGCAAAGCCGACCAACGTCACGATCCTATTGGTGTCATGCTGGATGACATCTGGGCCGGTCTGTTTGCGGGCGTCGCCACGCTGGCCGCCGCTGCGCTCTATCATATCGTGTTGATCTGATGGTGGACGTCGCCAAACTCCTGCAAGCCTGTCGCGACGCCAAATTGCGCGTTGCGACAGCGGAAAGCTGCACCGCCGGGATGGTCGCTGCCGCGCTTACCGACACGGCTGGAAGCTCCGACGTTTTTGAACGCGGGTTTGTGACCTATACCAACCTCGCCAAGACCGAGATGCTCGGCGTACGCGAGACCACCCTTTCCGCCGTGGGCGCTGTTAGCGAAGAGGTCGCTCGCGAAATGGCGCTGGGCGCTCTGGTCAACTCTGACGCCCAGCTGACCGTCTCCATCACCGGCATCGCCGGTCCGGGTGGGTCGGAATACAAACCCGAGGGTCGTGTCTGTTTTGGCATCGCGACACAAACCGGCTGCACCACAGAAACCGTCGAGTTTGGCGCGCTGGGCCGCAAAAACGTGCGCGAAGCGGCGCGGAATCACGCTTTGGCGCTGCTTTTTAAGGCCGCCTGCGCAAAGTGACGCCTTTTTAGGCGACGACCCACGTTTTCCGCCCATTTTTTAGACAGCTTGCAAAATGCCCTGATTTAAGGCGCTTTCACGCCCCTCCAGCCTTTGTTCTGTGCAGCTTTTCCGCTTTTTGGCGAGAAACCACTACTCACGGGACAAAGAGGAAAGAAATATGAACGGAGCGGACACCGCATGGATCATCGTGGCAACAGCCCTGGTCCTGTTCATGACATTGCCGGGTCTGGCGTTGTTTTATGGGGGCCTCGTGCGCGCCCGCAACGTGCTCAGCGTCTTTATGCAAACCTATGCCATTGCCTGTTTGATGAGCGTTCTGTGGCTCGTTTTTGGCTACTCCATCGCCTTTGGCAATGACGGCGGCGCCACTTCGGTCTGGGGCGGCCTCGGCAAGATGTTCCTCTCCGGCGTCACCATCGACAGCCTGTCCGGCACCCTGCCCGAAGTTCTGTTCTTTGCCTTCCAGATGACCTTTGCAATCATCACCCCGGCGCTGATTGTCGGTGCCTATGTCGAACGCATCGGCTTTGGCTTTGTGATGATCTTCTCCGGCCTGTGGATGCTGCTCTGCTACGCACCAGTGGTGCACTGGATCTGGGGCGGTGGCATGATGGCCGACGGCGGCATCTTTGGCGAAATCGGCGTGCGTGACTTTGCGGGCGGCATCGTAGTGCATGAAACCGCGGGTCTGGCCGCACTGGTGATTGCCGTGATGCTCGGTGCCCGCAAACACCGCACCACACCTCCACATGCCCCTTGGATGGTGATGATCGGCGCAGCCATGCTCTGGGTGGGCTGGTTTGGCTTCAACGGCGGCTCTCAGCTCGCCGCAGACGGCGGTGCCGCCATGGCACTGACCGTGACCCACATCTCCGCCGCCACAGCCTCGCTCACATGGGCACTTTGGGAACGTATCAAATACGGCAAGGCGTCTTTGGTGGGTCTGGTCACCGGCACCATCGCTGGCCTTGCCTCCATCACACCTGCTTCCGGCTTTGTTGGCCCGGTTGAAGCGCTGGTCATCGGTGCCATTGCTGGCATCCTGTGTCAGGAAGCGGTGAACCTCGTGCGCAACAAGCTCAAGATCGACGACACGCTGGACGTCTTTGCTGTGCACGGGGTTGGCGGCATCTTCGGCACCATCATGATCGCCGTCTTTGGCGAAGGCACCTGGGTGGCCCAGCTTGGCGCTCTGGCCGTGGTTGGCATCTTCACGGTAGTTGTGACCTACGTGCTGGTCAAACTGGTCAGCCTGATCACACCGCTGCGCGTGGATGAGGAAACCGAAGTCAACGGCCTTGACCTCGCGGTGCACGGCGAACGCGCCTATGACATCGCCTCCTAAGGCACCAAAAGCATCACTCCGGAACTGGGCGGCCATCGTGGCCGCCCTTTTTTCGAACAAACCTTATGCCGCGACGGCCTCCATAGTGCCCTGCCCGATGACGTCCTCCAAGGACAGCCCCGAAACGGTTTCAATCACTTCATAAATCCGGGCATCAGCCACCATCAGCTGCTCCTCTGCCGCCTCCGGCTCAGACGTACGTGCAACCTGCGTCACTCGCTCCACTGGCACGACCTCATTCACTTCCTCGACCTGTTCCTGCGTGTTCTCGTCGGCCACCGGCTCAGTTTTCGCAGCCCCCCAACTGCCTTCCAGCACAACCGCCTCGACCGCTACATCTTCGCCCTCACCCTGCGCCCCCTCAGTCACAGGCATCTGATCCTCTTCCAACGCCGCATCCTCCGCCCAGGCCGCTGCCCCAATCCAAAGATCAGTTTCCGCTGCTGCCTCTTCGGCAAGGACCTCCGCCAGAATATTTTCCAAACTTTGCTTCGGCTCAACATCCTCCGGCACCTCCGGCGGAACTTCCGCCACCACCGGTCCCTCTTCCGCTGATGCCACCGCGCGCGCCTCCGCGGCGTCGTTGCCGCTCGGCGCCCCCGCCAGGTCTGCGCCCTCCGCGCCCACCGCCTCGACCAATAAGTCCCCCGCACCTGCCTCATCCGAGGCCCGCGGCAACCACTTTTCGGCCTCCGCCCGCACGTCATCTTCAATATCGGCAACCATATCGTCCACAACGCCTACGGCGGCAATTGCGCCAGCCACGCCGAGAAAAACTAAAAACATAACCATGTTCTGAACCCAAAAACTCACTACAACTTGAGATAGATTATGGTAAAAAGGTTTCTGGAACATTAAGTGAACAAGGTCGCAACACACACCAACATCTCTCCCGGCAAAGCCTGTAGGACCCGGTCACTGGCGACAGGTTGGTTATGCCGGTGCAGCAGTGAGCTTTCACGGACCAAGACAGACGCGTATCACGCTGAAAGCACAGACGCCCTCAACAGAGGAAAACACCCAGCAACTCCGGACTGGAGTTAGCGATACAACGCCTCGGCCCGTGCCTCAAACGCCGCGACAATCCGGTGCATCGCCTCATTGAACACCAGGCCAATCGCCTTTTGCAAAATGATGTTCTTGAACTCGAAATCCACAAAGAACTTCACTTCAACACCGCCATCCACATCGGCAAAATCCCAGGTGGATTTCATGTATTTGAACGGCCCGTCCAGATACTCGGTGTCGATGTGCTTCACCTCAGGATACAGCACAACCCGGCTGCCAAAGCGCTCACGAAACACTTTGAACGAGATCACCAGATCCGCCAGCATCTCCTCCGCCGCGCCCCGCTCTGTTTGCACCGGCGTCACCGAGCGGATGCGCGCCGCCGCACACCAGGGCAAAAACTTCGGATAAGACGCCACATCCGCCACCAGATCATACATCTGTTGGGCGGTATACGGCAGCGTGCGGGTCTCGGAATGCGTCGGCATGTCGTCTC
The DNA here is from genome assembly GCF_047124445.1 of Shimia sp. MIT1388. Classification (GTDB taxonomy): domain Bacteria; phylum Pseudomonadota; class Alphaproteobacteria; order Rhodobacterales; family Rhodobacteraceae; genus Shimia. The sequence continues at coordinate 1,071,078 of NZ_CP138921.1, forward strand.
ATTTTGGCGTGACAGCGCACGGCGACCTCGCTATGCACAGTTCTGGTGGCGCACATAGCGGCGCAAGATAGAGAAAATCAAGAGGGTCTCATGTCAGAGCGTCCATATGTCATCGATCAAATGATCTCCGCCAAATCCATCGCGGCGCGGATCGAAGATCTCTCCAGTGAAATTCAGGCCGAATATGACGGAACCGACAAGCTGATCGTGGTCGGCCTACTGCGCGGCTCTTTTGTGTTCATCGCCGATCTAGTGCGCGAGTTGGACCTGCCAGTTGAGGTCGACTTCCTGGAGGCATCCTCCTACGGCAACGCCATGGAAAGCAGCCGAGAAGTGCGCATTTTCAAAGACTTGCGTGGCGAAATTGAAGGACGAGATGTGTTGGTTGTGGAAGACATCGTCGACACCGGCCACACCTTGACCCACGTGCTGCACCTGCTTAAGGCCCGCAATCCGGCCAAGATCAAAACCATCGCCCTGCTGGACAAACCGTCCCGCCGCGAGGCCGACATAGCTGCGGACTGGATTGGCTTTTCCATCCCTGATGAATTTGTTGTGGGCTACGGCATCGACTACGCCCAACGCAACCGCAACCTGCCTTTCATCGGCAAGGTGCGCTTTGTCGAAGACAGCTAAGCCGCCACGTGCGGGTTAAGCGACGCAATTAATGCTGTCTCCTTCGCCCAATACCTCGGGGGAAACCCACCGGGTCGGGGGCAGAGCCCCCACCGCACCTTGCCATCATCGACTGGCTTTCCTAGCTTAGACCAAAGTCAGCCAACACAGGCCTTTGTGATGAACTTCCGCCACCTCATGCGCATGAGCAAATGGGCCCGCAACCCACCATCTGAGGCGCGGGTCAAGTTGGTGCTCGGCGTGGTGGTGGCCTGCATCCTCCTGGTTTTGATCGAGAAATTCATTGGCTGGCCAGAGTTTCTTACCCTGGAGCCGCAGCGCCGCAATCCGGTGAAGTTCTGACGACCGCGCGCCGTTGAGCCACCCTCCAAAGTGCAAACCGGCAACACCGCCGCTCAAAACCGCACAACTCGCCCTGATGCACGCTGTGCTGATCTCGTTTCGCGATAGCCTCTCGCCATTCATTTCAGGAGACGACTTGTGCCAATCCCATTTTCCAAATCTCTCGCGGCGGCCACTTTCACTGCCGTCCTCACCACCGCCACCACACAAGCTCAGGCGCAGACTCCATCGGAGCTCACTTGTGGGCTGGTCGCGGCGGCGATGAAAAGCAACGAAAGCCTGATCGCCGGCACCCGCGACATCCTCGAGAACCTGTCGGACAAGAAATTCCGCTCCATCGCCGGCCCGCTTGAGTCACTGCCCAGTGACTTTGTCGAAAGTCACGTTGCCGAGATTGCCAATGTTGGCGATCTTCTGGTGGTGCATTTTGCGGTGGTGCGTTCAGAAAGCGTGGGCAACGTCTACTTCCGCGTGGCCTATGAGAAAGCCAATGACGGCTACGTCGGCGTGAAATACTCTTTTGACAGCGACCACGAAGACCTATTCGAGGATTGGACAACCTTGCAGGCGCTCAAACCGGTCAATTGCCCCTAAAACAGTCCCGCCATTAACCCTTCACGCCGCAAAATACGCACCTCCACAAAACAGCCGCGATACCGACAAAAAACCGACGTCGCAAAACGTCGGTTTCTCTATATCTTAACGCTGCGTACGCTGGGTCTTAATTGATGGTGTCCAACGCTGCCGACACCGGCGCCATGGCCACTGTGCCGGCCCGATCCTGAAGCGCCCACAGCAGCAGAGCCGAAATCGCCTCATCGCGCAATTGGCCCACCATCACGACACCTTGTTCTTGTCCGGCTTTGAAGGCGGCCCCATCCAGGAACCGGCGCATCACCACCGCCGTCTGCTCCCCGGTGTCAAACTCACGGAAGACGGAGTTGGACGGCACGCCTTCTTTGGCGGCCAGCTTCTGCGCGGTATTCAAGCCATTGGTTTGCATCAACAAACCGTGGCCGCTTTCCAACAATGCCTGGGTCACCTGGTCACTGATTTCTTTGCTGCCCTGCAAGCCGTCATCCAGCCCTTCCATCACGCCAACAAAGGCATCAGACACCGACAAATGCGCCTGCAGCGCCTGCTCCACGTCGCTGGCTGTGGCATCCGATGGCATGTCCACCATTGCCAGAACCTCAAAGCCACGCGCACGGTAATCCGCTGTTTTTGCAGACACATTTGGATCCAGCGTGCTCACAGCAATACTCAGAGGATAAGGAAAACTTTCCAGCGCTTCCATATCAAAAGCCGCCTCGCCGGTATCCACCAACACAATGGCCATTACCGGCTTTTCGTCTGCGTTTTCAAACTGTTCCGCATTCACCTCAACCGGACGCGCGGCCAGCGTGTCCACGCTGTCTTCCTCGTTTGCGCCCACAGTTGGCAACCGTGTGGACGTGCGCTGCTCGAACTTTTCATTCAAATCCGTTGCCGGTTTCAGTAGGCTCTCCTGCGCCGTCGCTTCCTCAACCATGTCCTCTTCCGCAGACTCAGCATTTGGTGTGATGTCTTCCGCTTCCTCAATTGGCGCCGCCTCGGTCACGAGGCCCTCTTCAGCACCGGCCTCTTCAGGCGCGTCACTCTCAGAAGGTGTTGGGAAGGCTTCATTTTCCGCCACATCCGGCGCAGCAGGCTGTGGTGGGTTGGTCGAAATCGACAGCTCGGAGTCCGGCACAGGCGCTGCGGGTGTCTCGGCCTGTGGGTTGGGCAGAACCGGCGTCTCTTCGTTCATCGCCACCGCTCCTTCCCCTTCCGGTGCCGCGGGCGCGGCCAAGGCTGCCGTCTCGGTCCCGGTCTCCGGTTTCGGCGCCGAGTCTGTATTGCTCAATGGTGGCGCATCGCTGCCATCTGCTTCAGGCGTGACCGTTGCCGTCGCTTCGGTCACCGCCGCATCCGCCAGGGACTCCGTTTCCACCGCGCCGTTTTCCCCCGAGGCGTCTTCTGTTGCTTTCGGTGCATCTGCATTGGTCTGAGGTTTCACCGTCGCAGGCAATGGCGACAACAGCGACGTCACCGCCAAAACGCCCCCCACCAGGATCGCGCCCCAAAACACACCTGACAATAATCCGCGCAACATAGCTGCCTGCCTCTCTTTTACGTCCATTTTATGGGGCGACCTGCTCCTGCCCCTCTTGACCCTCTGCGCCAAGCCTGAACATGTATACCGCGAGCAGGCCCTCTGCCTCCACCCCTTTTGCATCTTTAGGGAAAGAACCGACAAAATGCTGCTTCTGATCGATAACTACGACAGTTTCACCTACAACCTTGTGCACTATCTGGGCGAAATGGGCGCCGATGTGCAGGTCTGGCGAAACGATGCGTTGACCGTTCAGGACGCCATGGGCATGAACCCGTCGGGCATCCTTCTGTCCCCCGGTCCCTGCGACCCGTCTCAGGCCGGCATTTGCCTGGCGTTGACGGCGGCAGCAGCCGAAACCCGCACACCTTTGATGGGCGTTTGCTTGGGGCACCAGACCATCGGTCAACACTTCGGCGGCGACGTTGTGCGCTGCCATGAGATTGTGCACGGCAAAATGGGCACCATGAAACACACTGGCAATGGCCTCTTTGCCGGTTTGCCAAGCCCGTTTGAAGCCACACGCTATCACTCTCTTGTGGTGGACCGCGCAACACTGCCGGACTGTCTGGAAATCACCGCTGAACTGGACGACGGCACCATCATGGGGCTGCAACACAAAGAGCTGCCCATCCACGGCGTGCAATTCCACCCGGAATCCATTGCCTCTGAGCACGGCCACGCCCTGCTCAAAAACTTTCTGGACATGATGCCCGCCAAAGAGGACGCCGCCGCATGACTGCCGACATTAAATTCCTGATCGGCGCCGCGGCTGATCGCCCATTGACGCGCGCCGAAGCCGAAGACGCCTTTACCCTCCTATTTGAAGGCGAAGCCACACCCAGCCAAATGGGCGGTCTGTTGATGGCCCTACGCACCCGTGGCGAAACCGTTGATGAATACGCCGCCGCCGCCGCCGTTATGCGCTCGAAATGCCACGCGGTAAAAGCCCCGGCAGGCGCCATCGACATCGTTGGCACCGGCGGCGACGGCAAGCACACACTCAACATCTCCACCGCCACGGCCTTTGTCACCGCAGGCGCGGGCGTCGCAGTTGCCAAACACGGCAACCGCAACCTCAGCTCCAAATCCGGCACGGCAGACGTACAAACCCAGATGGGCATCAACGTGATGGTTGGCCCGGATGTAGTTGAAAAGGCGCTGGAAACCTGCGGCATCGCCTTCATGATGGCACCGATGCACCATCCGGCGATTGCCCATGTGATGCCGACCCGCGCCGAACTCGGTACACGTACCATTTTCAACATTCTCGGGCCACTCACCAACCCGGCGGGCGTAAAACGCCAACTGACTGGCGCCTTCACCCGTGACCTGATCCGCCCAATGGCCGAAACCCTCGGTCAATTGGGCAGCGAACGCGCCTGGCTGGTGCATGGCTCTGATGGCACCGACGAGCTGACCATCACCGGTGTGAGCTGGGTCTCTGCATTGGAAAGCGACGGCACTGTCAAAGACGTGGAGCTGCATCCTGAGGACGCAGGTCTGCCGGTGCATCCGTTTGAGGACATCGTCGGCGGCTCGCCAGAAGACAACGCCAACGCTTTCCGCGCGCTGCTGGATGGAGCGCAAAGCGCCTATCGCGATGCCGTCCTGCTCAATACCGCTGCCGCGTTGGTGGTGGCAGATGCGGCCAGTGACCTGCGCGAAGGTGTGGAAAAGGCCCGTGAAAGCATCGACTCCGGTGCCGCCAAAGGCAAAGTGGCCGCGTTGGCCAAAGTCACCTCGGCAGCATGAGCACAGCCATACCGCCCAGCCACTGGGCGCATCTGCCGTTCTTCACGGACCGCTGGCCAGACATAGATGCACAAATCCAAAACGACCCGCGGGAGATCCTTCCTCCCGCGGCGCAACGTTTTGCCGCGCTCGAAGCCGTGGCGCCAGAAGCCGTCCGCGTTGTCATTTTGGGCCAGGATCCGTATCCAACGCCCGGCCATGCTCACGGTCTCTCATTCTCTGTTGAGCCAGACGTCACCCCACTGCCCCGCTCTTTGAACAACATTTACAAAGAGTTGCAGGACGATCTTGGCGCAACCCCACAAAGCGGCGACCTCCACTTCTGGGTCAGCCAAGGCGTGCTCTTGCTCAACACTGTGCTCTCAGTCCCAGCAGGTGACGCCAACGGACACAAAGCACTGGGCTGGCAAACCCTGGCCCATCAAGTATTGGCTGATGTCTCCGCCCGCCGCCCTACGGCTTTTGTCCTGTGGGGAAAACAGGCCCAAGCCCTTGCACCTCACATCACATCGCCTAAAGATGGCGGCCAACATCTGATGATTGAAACGGCGCACCCATCGCCGCTCTCCGCACGTCGCGGATTTTTCGGCTCCCGCCCGTTTTCAACCATCAACAATTGGCTCGCCAACCAAGGCGACACACCGATAAACTGGACTGAAGCATGACCGAGACCGTTCTGGACAAAATCAAAGCTTACAAGCTGGAAGAAGTGGCCGCCGACAAGGCTGCCAAACCTCTGGAGGCGGTTGAGGCCGAAGCGCGCGAAGCCAGCCCAACCCGCGGTTTTTCCGATGCGCTACACAAGGCCGCCCGCGAGGGCTACGGGCTGATCGCCGAAGTCAAAAAAGCCTCGCCTTCCAAAGGCCTCATCCGCGAAGACTTCAACCCACCAGAACTGGCCAAAGCCTATGAAGAAGGCGGCGCAACTTGTCTGTCCGTGTTGACAGACACGCCCAGCTTTCAGGGCCAAAAGTCCTTTCTGACCGAAGCCCGCAACGCCACAAGCCTGCCCGCGCTGCGCAAAGACTTCATGTATGACACTTATCAGGTGGCCGAAGCCCGCGCGCTGGGTGCCGACTGCATCCTGATCATCCTCGCCTCCGTCAGTGACGCGCAAGCGCAAGAACTCGAAGAAGCCGCTTTCAGCTGGAACATGGACGTGCTGCTTGAGGTGCATGACCGCGAGGAACTGGAACGCGCCAGCCAACTCAAATCCCCACTCATGGGCATCAACAACCGCAATCTCAAAACCTTTGAGACCACGCTCGACACCACCCGCACCCTGTCCAAGCTGGTGCCGGAGGACCGCCTGATTGTCTGCGAAAGCGGCCTGAACACGCCCGCGGAACTGGCCGACATGGCCCGCTACGGCGCCCGCACCTTCCTGATTGGCGAAAGCCTGATGCGCCAGGACGACGTGGCCACCGCCACACGCACCCTGCTCGCCAATCCTCTGAATGCCATGGGAGGCATGTGATGAGTGACACGCACGCCTCTGGCCTCACGCATTTTGACACCAAGGGCGACGCCCATATGGTGGATGTCTCTGAAAAGGCTGTCACTTCCCGCGTCGCCACCGCCGAAGGCTGGGTCAAAATGGCGCCTGCCACTTTTGACATCATCAACGAAGGCCGCGCTAAAAAAGGCGACGTGCTGGGCGTGGCGCGCCTTGCCGGCATCATGGGTGCCAAAAAATGCGCTGACCTGATCCCGCTGTGCCACCCGCTGCCGATCACCAAAGTGGCGGTGGAGCTGACACCGGACGCCGACCTGCCTGGCGTGCGCATCGAGGCGACCGTGAAAACCACCGGCCAAACCGGCGTGGAAATGGAAGCTCTTACGGCAGTGAATGTAGCGGCTCTGACGGTCTATGACATGTCCAAAGCGGTCGACAAAGCCATGGAAATTGGCGGTGTCCGCGTGATCCTCAAAGACGGCGGTAAATCAGGACGTTACGAAGCAAAATGATCTCGGTTGCTGACGCGCTCGCGCATCTCTTCGCCCTCACCAAACAGCTGCCAGTGGAAACCATGCCACTGGCGCTAGCCAATGGGCGCACGTTGGCAGAGCCAGTCAGCGCAAACCGCGATCAGCCTCCGTTTTCCGCCTCCGCCATGGACGGCTACGCCATTATTGCCGAGGGAGCTGAGCCTGGAAAGTCTTATCAAGTGATCGGCGAAGCTGCCGCCGGACATGCCTTTGAGGGCAACGTGTCCGCTGGTCAGGCCGTGCGCATCTTCACCGGCGCCCCGGTACCCCAAGGCGCGGACCGCGTGGTCATTCAGGAAGATGTGGTCCGCGACGGCAACACGATCACGCTCTCAGAAAACCTCGACAAAGGCTTTCATATCAGACCATTGGGTGGCGACTTCAAAGTAGGCCAAACGATCGCGGCCCCGCGTGTTCTGCGCCCCTCCGATGTTGCGTTGATGGCGTCGATGAACATCGCCGACGTGCCTGTGACCCGCCGCCCCAAAGTGGCGATCCTGTCTACCGGCGATGAGCTGGTCATTCCCGGCGAAACACCGGGCCCCGATCAGATCATCGCCTCCAACAGTTTTGGCCTGCAGGCCATGCTGCGCGACGCAGGCTGCGAAGCCCGCCTGTTGCCTATCGCCCGCGACACCCGCGCTTCACTCGAGGCCGCCTTTGATCTGGTGGAAGATGCTGACCTGCTCATCACCATTGGCGGGGCGTCTGTGGGCGATCACGATCTGGTTGGCGACGTCGCGCAAGATCTCGGCATGGAGCGCAGCTTCTACAAGATCGCCATGCGTCCCGGAAAACCCTTGATGGCGGGCACTTTGGCCAATGGTGCGATGATGATTGGCCTGCCCGGCAACCCGGTGTCCGCCATGGTTTGCGGACACGTCTTTGTCCTGCCGGTGATCCGCGCCATGTTGGGGCTTGGCGAAGCACCGACGCCGCGCCTGCCAGCCACTTTGGCAACGCCTATGCCCAAAAACGGCCCGCGCGAGCACTACATGCGTGCCCGCGTAGAGCACGGAAAACTCTCATTTTTTGACAATCAGGACAGCTCGCTGCTCTCCATTCTGTCAGACGCAAACGCGCTCTTGGTTGTGCCGCCAAACGCACCGGAGTGGCCCGCTGACACCGCTGTGGAGTACATCCCGATCTAGGCAAACACCTGTCCGCTATACCACATTTCGGCATCTGTTTCCGCTATGTTCTATAAAAGTTTTGACACAAAACAAGAACATGCGTAGAACGAGGATAAGACACACTCTATATGGGGGTCCTCGAGCATGTTGACCAAGAAGCAACTAGACCTGCTGGAATTTATTCACACCCGTCTGCAAAAAGACGGGGTGCCGCCCAGCTTTGACGAAATGAAGGACGCGCTGGATTTGCGCTCCAAATCGGGCATCCACCGCCTGATCACAGCGCTGGAAGAGCGCGGTTTCATCCGCCGCCTCGCCCACCGCGCCCGCGCCATCGAAATTGTGAAACTGCCTGAAAGCATGGGCGGCGCGCCTTCGGCGCCAACGGCGGGTTTCAATCCCAAAGTGATTGACGGGCCGCATCCTTCGCCGTCCCAACCGGCCAATGTGACGCCGGAAGAAGTCAAAAACTTCGCGCGGGAACTGCCAGTGATGGGCAAAATCGCCGCCGGTGTGCCCATCGAAGCCATCAGCCATGTAGACCATCACATCACGGTGCCAGGCCAAATGCTGTCGGTGGGCCAGAACCACTATGCGCTTGAAGTCAAAGGCGATTCCATGATCGACGCGGGCATCAACAACGGCGATGTCGTGATCATCTCGGAAACCGCCACTGCCGACAACGGCGACATCGTCGTGGCCTTGGTGGAGGATCAGGAAGCCACGCTGAAGAAGTTCCACCACAACGGCAGCTCGATCGCGCTTGAGGCCGCCAATCCGGCATACGAAACCCGTGTTTATCCTGAGGACAAGGTCAAAGTGCAGGGCAAACTGGTCGGGCTGATCCGCACCTACTGACCCCGCACGTCTGCATCATTCCACAACCGACGGCCCGCCACCTCGCGGGCCGTTTTGCGTAGCGCCGCTCCCCCCTCAAAACGAAAGGCCACAGATCCGAGCGCTTCCAGGTCTTTTACGTCCAGCGTTTCGCACGGCAACTGCCCGTCAAAAGCGGTCGAAAACACAACGATATCCTCCGGCGCGCAGCCGTCAAAAAGCGCCTTGCCGGTTTTCCCCTGCACATGGATTAAGCGCCCGCCGCCGGCCAAATCGACAAATGGCATTCGGCTCGTCTCACCCGGCCAGAGGCTCGCGGCCCCCGCCTGATCGCGCGTGCTACCGTCGTTTTCCAACCAGTTGTCTGCGACAAAGCCTTGCCCCTTGGCTTTGGACAAGGCTCTCCCCTTAGACGTCATAACCCCGACGATGCCACCGGTGTCGGAAATCAACACTTCCGGTCGCTCAGCCTGTGACCAAAGCCAAAACCCACTGCAAACAACCGCCAGCCCGGCCACCCGCGCCCGGCCCTGCCACAGTAACAGCCATAGCCCGCCCAAAGCGATCACCGGTAAAACCCAGCGCCCGCCACTTGGCACAGTCCCGCGCGCGCCATCCAGACCGCTGACAAACTGCGCCACGGTCAAAATCCACCGCAAGCCCTGTTCCATCGCCCAAAGCGGCAGCGCCTCAAGCCCTACGGGAGCCAAGATCGCGGCCACGACGGCGGCGGGCACCACAAGGATGCCCATAACCGGCACCGACAATACATTTGCCAACAGGCCGTAATGCGCCACGTGATTGAAATGCATCGCCGCAAACGGCGCGGTTGCCAGGCCTGCCACCAGTGACGACACCACAACAGCCGACACCGGCCGCAGCCACTTTGGCCCCAAATGCCACTGCATGTCCCTCAGCCAGCCAAACACCCCCACCAAGGCCGCCGTGGCCGCAAAAGACATCTGAAACCCCGGCCCCATCAAGGCCTCAGGCTGCAACACCAGCACCACCGTCGCCGCCACTGCCACCGCGCGCAACGTCAACGCCCGCCGATCCAAGAGCACTGCCAATAACACCACCACGGTCATCACATAGGCCCGCTCGGTCGACACCGCGCCGCCTGACAGGAGCAAGTAGCCCGTGGCTGCCACAAAAGACACGCAGGCGGCGATCTTTTTGCCGTTCACCCGCAGCGCCACTGTCGGCACCAGAGCAATGCAAAACCGCACCGCGCCAAAAACAAACCCGGCCAACAGCCCCATGTGCAGGCCCGAGATTGCCAGTAAATGCGCGAGGTTGGCCCCGCGCAGAGCCTCTGTGACCTCCTCCGGAATGGCACTACGATCACCCGTGGTCACCGCCGCGGCAAATCCCGCCACATCCGGGGCCATACGCGCTTGGATCGCCGCCGATAATCGCATCCGGAATCCGAAGATTCCGCCGCTGCCTTCCGGCGCCTGCAACGCCACCACTGGCACCCGCGTATAGCCCACCGCGCCAATTTGCTTGAACCAGGCATGGCGCTGAAAATCAAAGCCGCCCGGCTCCACTGGCCCGGACGGCGGTGACAAATGCCCCGTCGTCCCCACCAGTTTTACCGGCGTCGGCGCAGTGCCTGCCACACTGCCATGCAATGAAATGCGCACGCGGGTTGGTGTTTCCGCAGGCGTCATCTCCGCCAGAACAACATCCTCAAGCGTCAACCGCACCGCATCTGACGCGGACCGATCAATCGCCACAATCCGCCCCTCAATCGGCCCGTAATAGCGAAACTCCAAAACTGGCCCGGCCACGCCATGGGAGCGCACACCCGCAAGGCACACGCCTGCCAAAACCAAAGCCACCATCCACAATAGCGCGCCAACGTCAGCTTCCTGACCGATCGTCAAGCGTACAAAAACCAAGGAAATCAGCCCGATCCCAACCAACACCGCAACGGCGGGCTCCACCGGCAGCGCAAAATATGTCCCAATCCCAAGGCCCAAACAGACCGGCACCCAGCAAAACAGATGCCCGCGTTGATGCAAAAGGGACAGGCGCAGAGACGTGACGACGCGCAAGCCTTGTCCTCTCTTATCGGTGTCGCTAGACAGTGCCTCAACGCTAGAACCCCAATGGTTACTGAAAGGTTAAGCCCGCTATGACAGGCCAGGTCGTCACCCGTTTTGCCCCATCGCCCACCGGTTATCTGCACATCGGCGGCGCACGTACGGCGCTGTTCAACTGGCTTTACGCCCGTGGTCGCGGCGGCAAATTTCTTCTGCGCATCGAAGATACCGACCGCGAACGCTCCACTCCAGAAGCGACCGACGCCATCCTGCAAGGCCTGAGCTGGCTTGGCTTGGATCATGACGGCGACGTCGTGAGCCAATTTGAGGGCGCCAAACGCCATGCCGAAGTGGCGCTGCAATTGCTAAACGAAGGCAAAGCCTACAAATGTTTCGCCACCCAAGACGAAATTGCCGCCTTCCGAGATGAAGCCCGCGCCGCTGGCAAATCGACCCACTATCGCAGCCCCTGGCGCGACGCCGATGCCTCCACCCATCCAGATGCCCCTTATGTGATCCGCATCAAAGCCCCACGAGAGGGCCAAACCGTGATCCGCGACCAGGTGCAAGGTGACGTGACCATCCGCAACGATCAGCTCGATGACATGATCCTGTTACGCTCCGATGGCACACCGGTCTACATGCTGGCAGTTGTTGTAGATGACCACGACATGGGCGTGACCCATGTGATCCGCGGGGACGATCACCTCAACAATGCCGCGCGTCAGATGATGATCTATGAGGCCATGGGCTGGGATCTGCCAATCTACGCGCACATCCCGCTGATCCACGGCACAGACGGCAAAAAACTCTCCAAGCGCCACGGCGCGCTTGGCGCACAGGAATATCAGGCCATGGGCTACCCTGCCGCAGGCATGCGCAACTACCTCGCGCGCTTGGGGTGGAGCCACGGCGACGACGAGTTTTTCACCGACGCTCAGGCCCAGGACTGGTTTGATCTGGATGGCATTGGCAAAAGCCCGGCGCGGTTTGACACCAAAAAGCTGGAGAACATCTGCGGCCAACACATTGCCGTGAGCGAAGATGCTGCGCTGCTGCAAGAGATTGTGAGCTATCTTGAGGCCGCAGACCAGCCGGCGTTGAGCGACGCCCAGACCGTATTACTACGGGATGCGCTGTATTGCCTGAAGGATCGCGCGAAGACTTTCCCCGATCTCCTTGAAAAAGCACACTTTGCTCTGACATCCCGTCCCATCGAGGTGGAAGCCAAAGCGGCCAAAAATCTCGATTCAGTATCCCGTGGTATACTGAATGATTTGACGCCGCAGTTGCAAAATGCTAGCTGGTCGCGTGAGGAGCTTGAGGCTGTAACGAGCAGCTACTGTGAAGCCAATGAAATCAAGTTCGGCAAGATGGCGGGCCCCATGCGGGCGGCGCTGGCTGGCCGGGCTGCGACCCCCAGCGTCTTTGACATGATGCTGGTTCTGGGACGCGAGGAATCTCTCGCGCGTCTGACTGACGCCGCCAAAGATGACGTGACGGAATAGCGCCTGTTTACCGGGCCTTAAGACGTCGCAGACACAACGCGCCGGGGCGATCCGCGTCCCCGGCTTTTTAGGAAGGAAAATGCCATGTCCGAGGCCCCAAAAACCGCAACGCTAACGATTGACGGCGAAAACTACGAACTGCCGATCCACTCGCCAACGTCCGGCCCGGATGTGCTCGACATCCGCAAACTCTATGGTCAAGCCGGTGTTTTCACCTATGACCCTGGTTTCACCTCCACTGCCTCCTGTGAATCCACCATCACCTATATCGACGGTGAAGAAGGCATCCTGACCCACCGCGGCTACCCAATTGGCGAGCTGGCGGGCAAATCCCACTACCTCGAAGTCTGCTACCTGCTGCTCTACGGCACTCTGCCAACCGCAGCCGAGCTGGAAGAGTTTGAAACCACCATCACCCGCCACACCATGCTGCACGAGCAGATGACCACCTTCTTCCGTGGTTTCCGCCGTGACGCGCACCCGATGGCGATCATGGTGGGTGTGGTTGGCGCCATGTCCGCCTTCTACCACGACTCCACAGACATCAACGACCCGCGCCAGCGTGAGATCGCCTCTCACCGCCTGATCGCAAAGATGCCAACCATCGCTGCGATGGCCTATAAATACACCATCGGTCAGCCGTTTGTGTCGCCACGCAACGATCTGGACTACGCGTCCAACTTCCTGCGCATGTGCTTTGCCGTACCGGCCGAAGACTACGAAGTGAACCCGATCCTGTCCCGCGCGATGGACCGTATCTTCACGCTGCACGCCGACCACGAGCAGAACGCCTCCACCTCCACGGTGCGTCTGGCGTCCTCTTCCGGTGCCAACCCGTTTGCCTGTATCGCCGCTGGCATCGCCTGCCTCTGGGGCCCAGCCCACGGTGGCGCTAACCAGGCATGCCTGGAGATGCTGAAAGAAATCGGCTCTGTCGATCGCATCCCGGAATACATCGAGCGCGCCAAAGACAAGAACGATCCGTTCCGTCTGATGGGCTTTGGCCACCGTGTTTACAAAAACATGGACCCACGCGCGACCGTGATGAAACAGTCCGCGGACGAAGTACTGGAGCTGCTGGGTGTCGAAGACAACCCGCTGCTGCAGGTGGCGTCCGAGCTGGAGCGCATCGCGCTGAGCGACCCATACTTCAAAGAGAAGAAGCTGTTCCCGAACGTGGACTTCTACTCTGGCATCATCCTCGAGGCGATGGGCTTCCCAACTTCGATGTTTACGCCAATCTTCGCGCTGTCCCGCACCGTTGGCTGGATTTCCCAGTGGAAAGAACAGCTGTCCGATCCGGCGCACAAAATTGGTCGCCCACGTCAGCTGTACCTCGGCGAAGACGTGCGCTCCTACAGCGACATCGAAAACCGCTAACCCAATCGGGTCAGACACAGTCAAGCGCGCCGGAGCCCTCTCCGGCGCGTTTTTCTTTGCCTGAGGCACATCTTCTCAATTTTGCCCAAATTCACAGAAACTCAGCCCAAATTCCGACACGCTTAGCGTGCATCACTCTTTCAGAATTTTAGAAAATTGGACCGGCGGGTCCTCCGTCCCTGCCCGAGGCGGCTTCCTCCTTGGAACCAACACGCTCAAGGCGGGCTGAGGGTCAAACTTGCCGCTTGCCAATTAGGACTGTGTATTTGGCGGCTTATGTGAGCCACAATTTGGAGATGAGTAATGTGGATTTTGGGACTTCTGTTTATGGGCCTCGCGGCCAGTAGTTTTTCTGGCGGTGGCGACGACTCCGAAGACGAAAGCACCCCAACCGGTTTTGCCAATGACACCCAGCCGGTGGACGACACAACCACCACCGACATCATATCCGAGGACGGCGGTATCGGCATTCTGCTTGAAGGCGGCGACTCCAACAACGATCTGACAGGCACCCCCGGCCCCGACCTTCTGGATGGCAAGGATGGCAATGACACCCTGCGCGGTCAGGATGGCGATGACGGCCTCTACGGCAGCGAAGGCGACGACGTCCTCTTTGGCGGCGCTGGCGAAGACTACATGACCGGCGGCGAAGGGGACGACGCCGTCTACGGCGACAGTGGCAGCGACACGCTCTACGGCTACACCGGCGAAGACACCCTGGAAGGCGGCAGCGGCGACGACTGGATTTACGGTGCGGACGTGACAAACCGCGACCCGGAAGTTGCTGACAGCTATCTTGACCGGGAGCCCGAAACGGAATTTGTAATTCAGGACCCAACGGAGCCGGAAGAGGCCGATACGCTCATTGGCGGCACTGGCAACGACAATCTTTTCCTCGGCGAATATGACACCGGCACTGGCGGCGAAGGCAACGACAGCTTCCACATTGGTCATTGGGTGGAAGAGAACGCGCCATTTATCACCGACTTTGACCCTGACGAGGACGTGGTTTCCCTTATCTTGCCAGGTGACGAGCCACTGCCGACTATCACGGTCGAGCGGGTTGGCGATGAAACCCATGTTTTGGCAAACGACGTGATCATGGCCCGCATCGCCGGCGCTGCCGACGGTTTCGAAGCCTCAGATGTCACATTTGTGCTCGGGTGATGATGCCTGTACGCATCCCCCCCCTTTGCCGGTTGCTTGAACCACATTGGGCAACCGACTCACCGACCTCATGCAACCGCGCCCACCAGACCCTGGGCGCGGTTTTGCTTTCCATCGAAGCCCCATGGGAAACAATAAGCCGCGCCACTGGAGATTGAGCGCAATCCAGCTCAAATGCCTTTCAATTTGTTGACACGCATAACGTGTTCGCGCACCTTGCGACCAACTCGGCCTCGGGAGCCGCAGGCGCCGCGTAGAACACGCAATTTCACACATCTGTCAGACAGTCACAAAGAGGCCCTGTCCACGGTCACATGTCGCTGTGCGCCCCCCGAGACCACCACTATGCAACGCACGCTTAGGTTTTGCGTACACGAGGAGAGACAGGATGCTGTTTTTAGGTTTGTTGATGGCAGGCGTGGCTGTCGGAGCGCTCACCGGGGCCTTTGAAGGCGGCAGTGGGGACTCCGGCACAGACCTCGCAGTGGACGACGTCTTCGAAACACAAGACGGTGGTGCAGGTGACGACACCCTGACCGGCTCTGCGGCGCATGACCTCATTGGTGGTGATGACGGCAACGACGACATCACCGGGCGTGGTGGGGATGATCTGCTTTTTGGCGGCGACGGAGACGACCTCCTGAAGGGGCGCGCTGGCGAAGATTTTCTGCTAGGCGGCAACGGAGATGACACTTTGCTGGGCGGGCAAGGCGACGACTACATGCTGGGCACCAGCGGCAATGACACCTTATTTGGCGCAGAAGGAAACGACACACTGATTGGCGCCAACACCATCTCTGGCGATCCTGATCCGGACGACCTCTCCATTGATGGAGACGTTTTGGTACTGGCCAATTCAACCTACGCGCACCCAACGGAAACAGAGAACAACGAGTTGCACGGGGAAGATGGCGATGACCTGCTGCTGCTTGGTCAAGGCGATGTCGCCTCGGGCGGCGCGGGCAATGATCGTTTTGAGATCGGCGAATGGATCACGGACGACACCAACGTTCCCGCGATTATCGACTTCAATCCTGAGGAAGACGTTTTGGTTGTGCGCTACGAAGAAGGCACAACCGAACCCACATTCACGGTCAATGAGGAAGACGGTGAACACAATGTATATGCCAACGGCCAGCTGGTCGTACGAGTGGAAAGCGACATCAGCTTCACCGCAGATGACGTAGAGGCATATAGCGTACCCGCAGTCACATAAGACCGGACACGTTCCTTCGGTCTCTTTCCGCACGGCCTGTGGACCATACTTGCCACAGTCCCAATTCCCCTCTAAACAAAGCGCCATGGGTCCGCAGTTCACCCAGGCGCCGCCGGTCACACTGACTTTGCTAAACCTGCGAGACATTTTCGACAGCATGCTTTTGCACGTGCCGTCGACAAGGGCGGCCATCGACCCCGGTTCCGGGATGCACGACATCAAAAGGATGCCCTCATGTCAAAAGACGTGATCCCTCTCTATGTGGCCGACGTTTCGGCTTTCACCAAAACCCTGCGCAAATCCTTGTCGGATCAAGACAAACTGCCTGGCCACGCCGCGATGATGACGCTTGTCGCCAAGGCCGCGGGGTTTCAAAACCACCAACACCTCAAGGCCGCCAAACCGGCAGAAGACACCGCGGTGGACGAACTGGCTCTCAAACGTGCCCTGCGGGTGTTTGATGACACCGGGCGCATGTTCCGCTGGCCGAAATGGACCAAGGTACAAGGCCTGTGTCTCTGGCCGTTTTGGGCGCGTATGCCCGCGCATCAGGACATGTCGGAGAAAGAGGTCAACGAGATCCTGAAGTCCGGTCTCAGCTTTGACGACCACGTTCTGCTGCGCCGGTCGCTGATTGACCACAAGCTTTGCGAGCGCACCATCGACGGCCGTGTCTATCGCCGCATAGAACAAAGGCCAACGCCCGAAGCGCTGGCCCTCATGAAACAGCTCAAAGAACGATAAAGGCCTTAGCGCCCCTCGTATTTCGCGGGGCGCTTTTCCAAAAACGCCACGACGCCTTCCTGGAAGT
Organism: Shimia sp. MIT1388; assembly: GCF_047124445.1. GTDB lineage: Bacteria > Pseudomonadota > Alphaproteobacteria > Rhodobacterales > Rhodobacteraceae > Shimia. The sequence continues at coordinate 1,088,034 of NZ_CP138921.1, forward strand.
CCCGGGTCTTGCCCAGCTTGCCCTGACGCTTGGCTTCCTGTTCCATCTGCGCGGTCCAGTCGTTGCCATAGCTTTCCTGGATGGCCTTTTTGATCTGCTTGTACGCCAGCGTCGGACCGCTCGCGAGATGCGCTGCGCGCTTCTGCACCGTGGCCTCATAGGCGTCATCCGCCACCGCTTCCCAGATCATGCCCCAATCATCGGCCTGACGTGCGCTGATCTTATCGGCAAACAGCGCGGCGCCCATCGCCTTGGCTGCCCCCATGGCTTTGGGCAACTCATAAGTGCCACCCGCATCCGGCATCAGGCCAATGCGCGAAAACGCCTGCATGAAATATGCACTCTCTTTGGCAATCACCACATCGGCGGCCAGCGCCAGGTTGGCCCCTGCCCCCGCCGCAGCGCCGTTCACGGCGCTGATGGTCGGGATCGGACACTCGCGAATGGCCCGGATCATTGGCATGTACTCGTCGCGCAGCGTACGCTCCAGATCCATGCTCGCCGCGCTGGAGCTGTCACCCAGATCCTGCCCGGAACAAAACGCCTTGCCCGCACCGGTCAACACCAGCACCCGCGCTTCAGAGCCTGCTGCAATCACCGCATCGGTGATCTCGGCCCGCATCTGCTGCGTCATCGCGTTCAGCGTGTCCGGCAGGTTCAACGTCACAGTGGCCACACCATCGGTCACATCATAGGTAATAGTCTGATAATCCATAGGGTCCCTCTCCGCTCCTACCCTCTCATCGCATCCCGCTGCTTGCGCTCCAAGCGGGACCCGACGTCATTCCTTGAGGATTTCCTGAAGCCGCGCTTCTTCCTCATCGCTCAACTTACGTTCCGTTGGCGTGCGGGCTGTGGAACGGCGCCGTGTGTAGCCAAACCCGACGATCAGCGCGATCAGCAACATCGCCGGTCCGGCCCCATACAGCACCATATTGGTGCCACTGGTACGTGGTCGCAACAAGACGTATTCACCGTAGCGGTCGACCACAAAATCAACCACCTCTTCGTTGCTGTCGCCTTCGGTCAGCCGCTCGCGCACTAGTACACGTAGGTCCTTGGCCAGCTGCGCATTGCTGTCGTCAATGCTTTCATTGCGACAGACAAGACACCGTAGATCTTTGGAAATCTCGCGCGCCCGCTCTTCGAGAACCGGGTCGTCCAAGATCTCATCCGGCTGCACCGCCGCGCTCGGCCCCGCCATCAAAAGCACAAGCCCCAGTGCGGCCCCAAATGTCTTCAGCTTGGTCTTCATCCGTGTCACTCCGCTGGCACGCCACCCGCTGGCGCCTTACGCGCCCCAGCCGCCACGCGATAGCGGCGGTCGGTCAGGCTCAGCAACCCGCCAAGAGACATAAGGAAGGAGCCAAACCAAATCCAGTTGGTTAGCGGTTTTATATAGGTCCGCACCGTATACGCCCCACCCGGCTGTTCATCGCCAAGCGCCAGATACACGTCGCGCAGGATACGGTAATCAATCGCCGCTTCCGTGGTTGGCATCGCCGCCACCGGATACACCCGCTTTTCGGGATGTAGCATGGTCACGTCTTGACCGTCTTTGCGCACGCGAATGTCCGCCATGGTTGTCAGGTAGTTCGGCCCTTCGGTCTCCCGCACGCCTTCCAGAGTGATTTCATAGGCCCCCACCATATAAGGCTGCCCAATCTGCGCCACGCGGATATCTTCCTGCTCCCAGGCCATCAGGCCAGCGATCCCGAAGATCGTCACGCCAAAGCCCGCATGGGCAACAGCTTTGCCCCAATCCGCGCGTGGCAAACGGGACAAACGCCCCAAGCGATCCCCAAGCGCGCCACGTCCGGTGCGCGACATCAGATCCACAAACGCCCCGGCCAGCAGCCAGGCACCAAGGAACAGGCCCACCGGCCCCAACAAAGACCGACCGCCTTGAATGGTCCAGGCCAGACCGCCAAGCGCCACCGCCAAAACAAATGCCGGGATCAATGGCTTCACCACCTTGCCTAGTTTCGCACGCTTCCATGGCAACATCGCCCCAACCGGCAGTATCAACCCAAGGATCACCATGAACGGCGTAAACGCCATGTTGAAGAACGGCGCGCCCACACTCAGCTTGCGCTCAAAGAACATCTCGCTGACCAGCGGCCAGATGGTGCCGATGAAGACCACAAAACAGGACACCGCCAGCAGGATGTTGTTCAAAACCAGCGCGCTCTCACGGCTGACAACCCCAAACACCCCTTTGGCTTCCATCTCACTGGCACGCGCCGCAAACAGTGTCAGCGCACCGCCGGTGAAGAACACCAGAATACCCAGAATAAACACGCCACGCTCCGGGTCATTGGCAAAGGCGTGCACCGAGGTGATCACGCCAGAGCGCACAATAAACGTCCCGATCAGCGAGAAACTAAACGCCATAATCGCAAGGAGGATTGTCCAGCTTTTCAGGCTTTCGCGTTTCTCCACAACAATCGCGGAGTGCAGCAAGGCCGCCGCCAGAAGCCAAGGCATGAACGACGCGTTTTCCACCGGATCCCAAAACCAGAATCCACCCCAGCCAAGCTCGTAATAGGCCCACCAGGACCCCAGCGCGATGCCGATGGTCAGGAAGACCCAAGCCGCCAGCGTCCAAGGCCGCACCCAACGTCCCCAGGCCGCGTCCACACGGCCCTCGATCAGCGCGGCAATGGCAAAGGAGAAGGCCATCGAAAGCCCAACATAGCCGAGATACAAAAACGGCGGGTGCAGCGCGAGGCCCACGTCCTGCAACAACGGGTTCAGGTCACGGCCATCAAATGGCACCGCCTCCATGCGCAGGAACGGATTCGAGGTGAACAGGATGAAGGCAAAGAAGGCCACGGCAACCGCACTTTGGATTGCCAGCGCCCGCGCACGAATACCGGGCGGCAGGTTGCCACCAAACCACGCCAAACAGGCCCCAAACAACGTCAGGATCAACACCCACAACAGCATCGAGCCCTCGTGGTTACCCCAAACACCGCTGACCTTATAGATCATCGGCTTGAGCGTATGGGAGTTCCCCGTCACCAGCGCCACGGAGAAATCCGAGGTCACAAAGGCATAGGTCAGCGCGGCAAAGCTGAAGGCCGTGAACAGGAACTGCAATCCTGCCGCCGGTTCAGCCACGGCCATCCAGCCGGGCCAACGCTTCTGCGCGCCAATAAGAGGGACAATTGCCTGCACCACTGCGGTGACGGCGGCTAGGATCAGTGCGAAATGGCCGAGCTCAACTATCATGCCAACTGTATACGCCGACGCGCAGACGGGGCCAATGCAAATCGACCCCGCAAACTGATCACTTTGTCGCGCCCCCGCTGGAAGCTTTCTGCCAATCCAGAAGCACCGGATTATCGCCGGCTTCCATTGGTGAGCGCACCTGCGTTTGCACCGGCCCCTCAAGCGCGGCAAGGGTTTCAACCACCTCCGGCACACGCTTCAAGTTGTCGGCCATAGTGCGTTGAAATTCCTGCCCTTTGGCCTGATGTCGCGCGCCAAAATAGAAACTCACCACAACACCTAAAAGCCACCACAATGGCTCCGGCACCAAGGCGATTCCACTCATGCGCGCAGCAAACCACACCGGGTCCACCATGGCGCTGACAAACAGCGCCAAACATCCCAGCGCCATCGCCGGGCGTGGCAAGCGGTTGACCGCATCCATCACCCGGTCAAACCGCCCGCGATCCTGCGCTCGAAACTCCGCTGCGTGCCCCTGCATCGCCGCGATCTGCACGTCCTGCGCCCGCTGGGCCGCCCCTTCTGCGTTTTCACGAAACACCTCAGCGGTCTCCTTGATCACATTGCGCCCACCGCCAAACACAAAGGACAACAGCCGCTCGATCATCCCCATGACGCCACCCGCTTCTCAAATTCCTGTTGCGTCAAGTGATAGCGCGGCGAGATGAACTCTTCCGCCCTCTTGATCCAGCCACCTTTCTTGCCGGCCCGTGAGCGCGCAAATTTGCGCGACTTCGGCCGCAGATCCGCCAATCGGAAATAGTAGTTCCGCCGCGCCACGCCGTAAGCGTCTGCCAAATGATCCGGCGCCATATTGGCCGCCACTTTACTGGCGGCAATGGTCTGTGGCCCGATCTTGCCGTCCACCGTGACTTGCTGCCCCATCTGCCCCAACAGGCGCTGCAAAATCTTCACCGCATTGCTGCCCGCATTGACATACATATCAAACACCGATGCCTGCAAAACTTCCGGCAAGCGATCCACTTTTGGCCTCTCAAAATAATGCCTCAGATAGACTGCCTCCGCATCTTCTGGCGTCAGGCGCTTGACATCCGCCACATCGACATCGCCATCCCCGTCTTTGTCCAACCCCAACCGCCGTGCCGTGGCCAGCGTTACGCCCAGATTGGTCGCCCCACCCGGATCATCCGGATCGTTCACAAATCCGCCTTCCCGCGCCACAATCTCCCTTGCCACTTGCCGTACATCCAACATCGCAACCTCCTGTGTGCCTCAAGACACAGGCTGCTCTAATGACTGTTAAACCGCCGCCACCCCAACGCACGCTGCCTGTTGCGCCAAAGAAAAACCCCGCAGGCTTCGCAGCCCACGGGGTCAATTCATCATATCGGCAGAGCTTTAGCTCTCCGCATCAGGCTCCACATAAACGCCCTGCTCTTTCAGCGCGTCGACCACCTCTTTGGGCATATAAGTCTCGTCGTGTTTCGCCAGAATTTCGGACGCCACAAACACACCGTCAATATATTTGCCGGTGCCAATCATGCCTTCGTTTTCCTTGAACAGGTCCGGCAGCACACCAGTGTAGGTCACAGGGATCGACGCCCCGCCATCGGTTACGGAAAACCGCACGGTCTCACCTTCATCCCGCACGAGGGTGCCTTCTTCCACCAGACCGCCAATCCGGAAGGTTTCAGAGGCCGCAGGCGGCTCTTCCGCCACCTGAGTGGGCGAACGGAAGTAGTTGATCCCATCCTGCATGGCCCACCCAATCAGGGCTGTGGAGATGATCAGGGCTACGAAGGTCAGGATGATCACCTGAACCCGGCGTTGCTTCTTGAGGCTCTTCATTTTTCCTCTCCAGCGCTCTCGCGCAAGTTACGGGAAACAAGGCGCCAGCATCAGGCCAGCAGTCTCATCTTCTCCCAACATCAGGTTGGCGTTTTGCAACGCCTGGCCGCTGGACCCCTTGGTCAGGTTGTCCAACGCCGCAATCACAATGGCCCGCCCGTCGATCCGGTCTCCGGTCACACCAATATGGCAGAAGTTGGAGCCGCGCACATGCCGCGTGCTTGGCGCTTCGCCAAAAGGCAGCACCTCGATGAAAGGTTCCTCAGCATAGGCTTTTGCCAACGTGGCATGGATCACCTCTGCGTTACCCTGCACATACACAGTCGCCAGAATGCCCCGGTTGGCTGGCACCAGATGCGGGGTGAATTGCACTTTCACCTCGCGCCCCGCCACTTTGGAGAACTCCTGATCGAACTCCCCCAAATGCCGGTGCGTGCCGCCAATTGCATAGGCGTGGTTGCCTTCGCTCAGCTCCGCGTGCAGGAGGTTCTCTTTCAAGGACCGCCCTGCGCCGGACACTGCACATTTTAGATCAAGAATGATTTGATTAAGGTCAATCACATCCGCCTCAATCAGCGGTTTGAGCGCAAAAAGTCCGGTTGCCGCGTTACAGCCTGTTCCGGCCACAACCCGCGCGGCTTTGATCTCTTCGCGGTAAAACTCGGTCAGGCCATAGACAGCCTCTTTCTGGATCTCCAGTGCATCATGCTGCCCGCCATACCATTTGGCGTATTCCTCTGGATCGCGCAGCCGGAAGTCCGCACTCAGATCGACCACTTTAATATCAGACGGCAACGCTTTGATTACCTTCTGAGAAGTTGCGTGTGGCAACGCACAAAAACACAGGTCCACGCCGCCAAAATCAATCTCGTCGATCTTGCACAGCGTGGGCAGTTTCAGGTGCCGCAAATGCGGGAACACCGCCGCCATCTCCAAACCGGCCTTACGATCTGCGGACAGCGCAACAATCTCCATGCTCGGATGGGTGGCGATCAAACGCACTAGCTCTGCTCCGGTGTAGCCGCTGGCGCCAAGAATTGCGATTTTATGGGTCATGTTTTCGACCTCTTCCCTTCGTTTGGCCGCAGCCTTCGCGCGACCATCCCCGTCACTTGCGGAGCTAGATAATCAGAAATGGGTGAAATTGCGAGAGCCTGCGCCCCCTCGCCGCAGTTACGCAGCTTGGAAGGTGATTTGTCGTCGCAAAAACTGGGTCGCGCGATCACTCACTTTGCGAGGATCACCCGTGGTCAGAAATAAATTGTCTGTGCCTTGCCCAATCATTTTGGGGTGCCGCTCCAAATAGTCTGCCAACGAATCTGCAACCAGATTGGCCTGACTATACACATTTACATCCGAGCCCAAAGCGTCCTGAAAGGTGTCGTGCATGATAGGGTAATGCGTGCAGCCCAAAATCGCCGCCTGCGGGTCCGGCATCTTACGCTTAAGCGCATCCACATGGGACCGCACCAGCGCTTCGGCCAGGATCATATCGCCATCTTCAATGGCATCCACCACGCCACCACAGGCCTGTGCTTCCACGTCCACGCCAATCGCCCGAAACGCCAGCTCCCGCTGAAACGCCCGGCTCGCCACCGTCGCCGGTGTCGCAAACAGCGCAACATGTTTGACTTCCACCTCACGCGGCGGCGAATTGTCGCCCCAGCTGCGCTCGGTGAGTGCCTCAATCAACGGCACAAACACGCCCAACACGCGCTTGTCTTTCGGAATCCAGCTTTCCTGCATCCGGCGCAGCGCCGCCGCACTGGCGGTGTTACAGGCCAGGATCACCAGATCACAGCCCGCATCCCACATCCGCTCCACGGCGGCGGTGGTCAGGTTGTAAACATCATCGGCATCACGCACACCATAAGGCGCGTGGGCATTGTCTCCGAAATACACCAAAGGCACATCTGGCAAGCGCTTGCTCACCGCGTCATAGACGGTCAGCCCGCCCAATCCACTGTCAAAGAGTCCAACTGCCACGCCACACCTCGATCTACCTGTTTGCAGCCTTCTGGCCGTCAAGCTTATGTTTTTCTTCAAACTCAAAGCCATATCCCATTTTGCGGATCGGCTTTGGAGACAAAGAATAGGTGCGTTCCCGCAGGAAGTCCATGAGCTCCCAGGTGTCACTGGCGCGGCTCTTGATCGCATCCTGCTCCACAGGCTCGCCAATCACCACCCGCACGGGTGTGTCCACGCGTTTTTTGAATTCACGGATCAAGAAGCCCATGCGCAAGGTGTAATGCAGATGGCTTGCCACCTGGAACAACCGGCTGGTCTGCCCGTCAAAGAACACCGGCACAACGGCCGCTTCCGACTTGGCAATCATCCGCGCGGTAAATCCACGCCAATACGGATCAAACGGACGTCCAAACGGCTTGTCCGCGGTCGACACTGTGCCACCCGGGAAAATCCCGATCGCGCCGCCCTGTTTGAGGTAATCCAGCGAGACTTTGCGCGTGCGCAGGTTCAACTTCACCGCTTCCCGGTCCTCATCAAAACTCACCGGCAGGATCACCTTCTCCATGTCCTGCGCCTTGCGGAACACCTGATGCGCCATAAGGCGGAAGTCACCTCGTGTGACGCTGAGCATATAGCCCATCATCAACCCATCCAGAATGCCGTACGGATGGTTGGCAATCATCACCACCGGGCCGGTCTTTGGGATATTATCAAGCGAGCCGCCAATCACATCCAGCGTCAGCCCATAGCGCTCGCGCATCACTTCCCAGAAGTCCCGCCCAGCGGCCACTTCGTCCTCATAGCCGGCAGCCCGCTTGATCAATCTCAAACGGCCAGTGGAGTTTTCCAGCATACGGATCATCGCCTTGCCGCTGCGCGTTTCCGCTGCATAGGCATAGCTGATGTCACGTGCATTGTTGATCGCGTAAGTCATAGAAGCTCTCGAGTCGCAAAAACACGGCCTCCCTATGACAGATTTATGAAGGAAATTTAACCCCCTTCCGTAACGTCAAGTGGCCGCAGGCCATCTCAAGAAACCCCGTTAAAACATGCGGGATTTCTTGATTTGTCATTCAAGTTTTGGCGCTTTTATTCAGCGGCCGCAGACACCACATCACCCTGCTGCAACGCCACCAAAAGCTCTTCGCGCCGCTTGGCAGCCTTGGCTTCATTGGCAACTTTCACCGGACCAAAGCCTTTGATCTGCATCGGCAATTCCGCCAAGGCCACCGCAGCTTCCGGCGCCTGCGTCTCAAATTCGGCAACCACTTTGGCCATATCCGCCTCATATTGCGCAATCAACGCGCGCTCCATTTTGCGTTCCGGATGACGCCCGAACGGATCCAACGCCGTACCGCGCAGGGATTTCATCTTCGCTAGGATAGGGAACATGCGCATCATGCCCGCACCATACTCGGTCTTCAGCGGACGCCCATTTGGCCCGTCTTTGGCGAGCAGCGGTGGCGACAGGTGCACCTTCATCTCAAAGTTGCCCTCAAAGACCTCCTCGGCCTTCGCCCGCGTCTCCAGATGCAGACGCGCGACTTCATATTCGTCCTTGTAGGCCAACAACTTATGGTACCCCAAGGCCACCGCCTCTTTCAGACGCGCATCTTCTATACCATCCACCAGCTTGCGGTATTTCTTTGCCAAACCGTTGCCCTGATATTTCACCAGATGCTCGGCGCGGAAGGCGATCTTCTCCTCCAGCGTCTTGGGTTTCTGCACCACTTTCGGCTCCAGCATCCCTGCCGCCTGCTCTGGATAGAGCACCGCCCAGCGTCCAATCTCAAACGCCCGCAGGTTCTTCTCCACCGCAGCACCGTTGAGCTCAATTGCGCTCACAATCGCCTCATGGCTGACCGGCACCAGCCCCTTTTGCCAAGCCGCACCAAACACCATCATGTTGGAGAAAATCGCATCGCCCATCACCACACGGGACAGCTCGGACGCATCAAACAGCGCCAGTTTTTCGCGCAGGCGCGCTTGGAGTGCCACTTCCAACCGCCCGGTAGGCAGCTTGAATTCCGTGTCCTGCGTAAAGTTGCCCGTAATGATCTCATGGCTGTTCACCACCGCACCGGTGCGCCCCGCGGAAGTCAGTCCCAAGGTCTTGGCCCCGGCACTCACCACCAGATCGCCCCCGATCAAGGCATCACATTCACCGGTCGCCACACGCACGGCGCTGATCGCTTCCGGCGTCTCCGCCACGCGGCAATGGATATGCACCGCGCCGCCCTTTTGGGCCAAACCCGCCATTTCCATCATGCCCGCCGCTTTGCCGTCAATCTGCGCCGCCTGAGACAAGATCGCGCCAATGGTCACAACCCCGGTGCCGCCGACCCCGGTGATCACCACGTTATGCGTGCCCTCAATCGGCTTGATCTCCGGCATCGCCATGGGAGGTAGTTCCAACGCCGCCGTCGCCCCCTTGCGGATTTTCGCACCTTCGACGGTCACAAAGCTCGGACAGAACCCGTTGAGGCAGCTGAAATCCTTGTTACAGCTCGACTGGTTGATCTTGCGCTTGCGCCCCAGCTCGGTTTCCACCGGCTCGATCGAAATACAGTTGGACTGCACCCCGCAATCGCCACAGCCTTCGCAGATGTCGGTGTTGATAAACACCCGGCGATCCGGATCGGGGAACTGCCCGCGCTTGCGCCGGCGCCGCTTCTCGCTTGCGCAGGTTTGCACATAAACAATGCAGCTTACACCGCTGATTTCACGGAACTTCTTCTCAACATTCATGAGATCCGCGCGCTCATGGAACGTGATGCCGGCCGGGAAAGCGGACTGGTCCACATCTTCTTTCTCGTCATAGACCACCGCCACATGCTGCACGCCCATAGCCCGCACCTCATCAGCAATCTTCTGCGGGCTCAGCCCGCCATCATTGGCCTGCCCGCCGGTCATTGCCACCGCGTCATTGAACAGGATTTTGTAGGTGATGTTGGTGTTCGCCGCCAAAGCCGCGCGAATGGCCTGCACCCCAGAGTGGTTGTAGGTGCCATCGCCGAGGTTCTGGAACACATGTTTGGTCTTGCTAAACGGCGCCTCCCCAATCCAGTTGGCACCCTCGCCGCCCATATGGGTAAAGCCGGTGGTCTCCCGGTCCATCCACTGCACCATATAGTGACAACCAATCCCGGCATAAGCCCGGCTGCCCTCAGGCACTTTGGTTGACGTGTTGTGAGGACAGCCTGAACAGAACCACGGCGTGCGCACGGCAATATCCTCGGCATTGTCCGCCCGCTGGGCCTCCTTCAAGGTGGTCATCCCGGCCTTCACCGCATCGGTGCCTCGGCCTTCCTCCACCAAAATATCGCCCAGCTTCTCGGCAATCATGATCGGGTCCAGCGCGCCACGGGTCGGGAACAGCTCTTCGCGCCCCATGCTGCCGTAGCCACCTTTGTACCAGCCATAGACACGCCGCCCACGCCGGTCGTCAAAGATCGCCTCTTTGATTTGCACCTCGATCAGCTTGCGCTTTTCTTCCACCACCACAATCAGGTCGAGCCCCTCGGCCCATTCGCTGAAAGAGGTCATATCCAGCGGGAAGGTCTGCCCCACCTTATAAGTGGTGATGCCAAGCCGCTCCGCCTCACCTTCATCAATGCCCAGCAGGTCCATGGCGTGCACCAAATCGAGCCAGTTTTTGCCAGCCGCCACAAAGCCAATCTTGGCCCCGGGCTTGCCCCACATCCGCTTGTCCATCTTGTTGGCACGGCTAAACGCCTCTGCGGCAAAGCGTTTGTGGTCGATCATCCGCGCTTCCTGCGCGTGCGGCGTGTCGTGCAGGCGGATGTTCAGCCCACCTTCCGGCATGTCAAACTCCGGCGTCACAAACTCCAACCGATGCGGATCGCCATTCACCACTGCCGTGGCTTCAATGGTGTCCTTCATGGTTTTTAGGCCAACCCAGACGCCAGCAAAGCGGCTCAGCGCGAGGCCATACAAGCCATAGTCCATGACTTCCTGCACACCGGCTGGGGACACCACCGGCATATAGGCATCCACCAGCGCCCATTCGGACTGGTGCAGAACCGTGGAACTTTCGCCGGTGTGGTCGTCACCCATCGCCATCAGCACACCGCCGTTGGGGCTGGTGCCTGCCATATTGGCGTGCCGCATCACATCGCCGGTGCGGTCCACGCCCGGCCCCTTGCCGTACCACAGGCCAAAGACGCCATCGAACTTGCCTTCGCCGCGCAATTCCGCCTGCTGGCTGCCCCACAACTGTGTTGCCGCAAGGTCTTCGTTCAGGCCGGATTGAAACAAGACGTCATGCGCGGTGAGCTCTTTTTCCGCCCGCATCATCTGACTGTCCACTGCGCCCAGAGGTGAGCCGCGATAGCCGGTCACGTAGCCAGCCGTATTCAGCCCCGCCTTGGTATCCCGCGCCTTTTGCATCAACATCAACCGCACCAAAGCCTGCGTGCCGTTCAGCATCACATTATCTTTGGTCAGGTCCAATCGGTCGTTCAACGACACCTTCTGGATACTCATCTTGCGCTCCCCTCGCTGGACGGTCATTCCTATATACGCAAATTATTAGGTCACAGTATCTGACCTATGCAATGATTTTTTTGAACACATGTTCGTTTAGCGCGACAGACAAATACTGAAAACACCGCAACATTACGGTGTAATCATCTGTCTTCAAACAAAAAACCGGCGTACACCCTCACGGCCGCCGGTCCAAACTCAATCTATTGAGAGGATTGTTCCGTTACGTCCCGACAACCTTGGCAAGGGACACCGGTACCGTTGGCAAATCCTGCCACGCGCCCGTCAGAAGCTCGGCAACTTGCGCGCCGGGAACCGCTTTCTCAAACAGGAACCCTTGCCCGCGCTGGCACTGCAAATAGCTGACATAGGCCAGATCTTCGACCGTCTCGATTCCCTCGGCTGTCACCTCCAAGTGCAACCCCTGCGCCAAGGACACGATGCCAGAAACGATCTTCTGGCACTCTGGGTTTTCGGCAATATTGGTCACAAAGCTGCGGTCAATCTTCAGCCGGTCAAACGGCAGGTTCTGCAAAGCGGTCAGGCTCGAATAGCCGGTGCCAAAATCATCCAGCGCAATCGCCACACCAAGCGCCTTAAGCTCCTCCAGCTTCGCCCGCGCCTCGCCAAAATCGTCAATCACCGAACTCTCGGTCACCTCCACAATCAGCCGCTCGGGTGGAAAGCCCGTGCCTTCCAAAACCATCCGGATCGACGGCACCAGATTGGGGTCTTTGAACTGCACGCCGGACACATTGAACGACAGGGTCAAAGGCCGCACCCAGTCCTTGGCCTGCGCACAGGCCTGCCGCAACACGCTCAAGCCCAAGGTGCCAATCTGCCCACTGTCTTCGGCAATCTCAATGAACACACCCGGCGGAATGGACCCGCGCTCGGGATGAAACCAGCGCGCCAGAATTTCCACGCCGCTCACGCGGTTCTCATCAATCTCGACAATCGGCTGGAACCACGGCGCCACCTGATCGTGCGCAATCGCATCGCGCAAATCCGCCGCTATGGTCTCCCGATCCATGGCCTGCCGGTCCTGATCCGCATCATACCAGGCAAACCGCCCGCGCCCTTCCGACTTGGCCACGCCCATGGCCTTATCTGCCCGGCGCATCACCTCGGATATGTCATCGCCATGGCGCAACGCCACAAGCCCAACGGACGCGCCAATAAACACCGCTTTTTCGCCAAAGAAAAACGGCTGCGCAATCTCATGCACCAACCGTTGCGCCGCCCGCTCCGCCTGCACCGCATTGGCGGTCTCATCCAGCAGCACAGCAAACTCGTCGCCCCCCAGACGCGCCACTGTACCACCGGCCTGCGCCTCCAGCTTCAGCCGCTCCGCCACCTCTTGCAACGTCGCATCGCCAATCTCATGGCCGTGCAGGCTATTGACCGGATTGAATTTATCCAGATCCATCAAAGCGATATAGCGCGGTGCATCTGATGGGCTCAGCGTTTGCGCTACTCCCCGCGCAATCTCTTTAAACGCCCGCCGGTTCAGCACGCCGGTCATCGGATCATGCCGCGCCTTGGCAGACGCCGCCTCGCGCATCGCCTCTTTCTCGCGCGCCATCCGACGCAAGTGCCGCGCCTGATAGATCACCGAGAACAACAGCGCCACAGTCAACAGAAGTACCAGAACCGCCAGTTCATCCAGCTCCCAGTCTTCATGCGCCCGGCTGTAGTCATAAAACGTTTCAAACAGGTCCATCTCACCAAGGATCGGGAACAAGGCCAGCGCGATCAGAAAAATCCCGCCATGCACCAGATGATGCCACCGAAGTTTTGCCTTGAGCCGAGATAGTACCTGCATTTAGTGCCTCGCCAATTGCTTAAAACACTGTTTTCAAACGCTTCCTAACCAAAGGTTAATAACTCAGTAACCACACTTTAGTTTTTGCGGCGAAATAAAAGGGGCATTTGATCAAACATCACCAAGCGCCTGCAAACAATGCCGAAGCTTCGTGATCAAACCCAAGTACCACCGATGCCAATTTCTTTGGCATTTCGCCCAATGGACACCCCCATCCCCCAAATCGGACAGGCGCCTCCGCAAAGTGATGTTTTTTCGTGAAAACTTCACTTTCCCTCTCCAGTCTATAGGCGTATCAGCGCAGTTCCAAGCCTCCCCACGGTCAGTTTTTCTTTGACTGAGAACTAACCGCATGACACAAAACAAAAAAATGGAGCTACCATGGATTGGGACAAACTCAGGATTTTTCACGCGGTTGCCGACGCTGGCAGCCTGACCCATGCCGGGGACGTGTTGCACCTGTCTCAATCCGCGGTCTCGCGCCAAATCCGCGCGCTTGAGGAAAGCCTGAACACCACCCTCTTCCACCGCCACGCCCGCGGCCTGATCCTTACGGAGCAGGGCGAGCTGCTGTTTGACGCCACTACGGCGATGAACAAGCGTCTGGACGCCGCCTCCGCGCGCATCCGCGACAGCGAAGAAGAAGTGTTCGGAGAGCTGCGTGTCACCACCACCATCGGATTTGGCACGCTCTGGCTCGCCCCACGTCTGGCAAAACTCTATGAGCAATACCCCGACCTTAACATCGACCTCATGCTCGAGGAAAAAGTGCTCGACCTCCCCATGCGCGAGGCGGACGTTGCCATCCGCATGAAAGAACCGAGCCAGGCCGACCTCATCCGCAAACGACTGATGAGCGTGCGCATGCGCCTCTATGCGTCCCAAAGCTATCTGGAAACCCATGGCGAGCCCCAGAGCCTCAAGGATCTAACCCAGCACCGCCTGATCTGCCAAAACGTGACCTCAGAACAGGTTGGCGCGGGCGCGAGTTTTGTCACCAGCCTCTTGGCCAATGACATCACCAAGATGCTCTACGTGAATAACTACTTTGGCGTTCTCCAAGCGGTCAGTCATGACCTCGGCATCGGCGTGCTACCGGACTATCTGATGCAGGATTTCCCGGATCTGGTGCGTGTCGGCACTGAAATTGAATCCGCCGAAGTCCCTGTGTATCTGGCCTTTCCGGAAGAATTGCGCCAATCCAAGCGCATTGCGGCCTTCCGAGACTTTGTCCAGGAAGAGATCATTTTGCACCGCAAGCAATTGCGGGAAAAAGACATTTCCTAAGCTATGCAATGCGCGCATAGCGGGCATGACCTACCTGCGACAGAATATCTCTTGAAGGTTCACAAACTGACTACTAATTCATCTCGTGAAGACGATGAATGCTTATACGCTCATCATCTTCACCTCCCTGTTGGACTAAGGCCGAGCTTATTGCTCGGCCCTTTTTTTTGCCATTTCAGAATCTGAAATCAGAGCCCTCGCCATGCAAGGTCAGGCGAACACACCTTGACCTGCTCACGTAAAAGTCATCTCCTATGGTTAATCATTTTTTGACCGTAGAGTACCTTATGAGACATATCGTTTCGAGCATTCTTCTGGCGCTGTCGTTAAGCGTCGTTGCAATGACCTCGGCGCAGGCCCAGGGTCTGCCCACCACCACAACCTCCAGCTCCAGCGCCCCAGAGGCGGTTGAGATCAACCCCGAGGAAATGACCACCGAGGCAATCAACGCCATGGTCGCGCGCATGTCGGACGACGAAGTCCGCGCCGTGCTGCTGGACCGGCTGGATGCCGTGGCTGCGGCGCAGTCCGAAGAAGCCGCCCCCAAAAGCCTCGTGGAACGCGCCACCAACCTATGGCAGGCCTTTTCCCAGCCACTTCTCGGAGCGGTCCGCAAACTGCCCGCGCTGGTCCCGGCGCAAATCACCGCCTTCCAGAACTTTGCTGAAACCTACGGTGGCTTTGGCGGCGTGCTCACCCTCTTTGGTCTGACCGCCCTTTTGCTGGCAGTAGGTCTCGGCGTGGAATACGCCGTGCGCACCTGGCTCATCAAAGTGCGCAACCCGGAGCCCGCCGAGTCCGGCGCCACCCTGCGCGAGTCTGTCACTTTCCTGTTCAAACGCTTCCTGCGTGAGATTTTTGGTCTGGTGATCTTCTACATCACCATCCGCACACTTGGACGCACCTTCCTGGACGCGCAAGCCGTGACCTTTGTGGCGCCGTTCATCGGCTACATGATCTGGATGCCGCGCATCGCCGCCGCCTTCTCCCGCTTCCTGATGGCCCCCAACCGTCCGGACCTGCGTCTGGTGAATGTGAACGACCACTGGGCCAGCTTTATCCACCGCCACATCATCGGCATCGTCATTCTGGGTGGCGCCACCATCTTTGTGGTCGACTTCAACGTGGTGAACGGCGTGGCTGCGGGCGAAACCCGCATCGGCTTCTGGATCGACAGCATGGTCTACGTCTACATCGCCTATGTTGCCTGGACCGCCCGCGAAGGTCTCAGCGAGATGATGCGCGGTGACGATCCAGATCGCACCGAATTTGATGAGGCCGTGGCGCGCATTTACCCCTACTTCGCCATGGGCGTTGCCGGTGCCACTTGGGTGCTGGTCTCCACGCTGATTGGTCTGGGTAAAGTGCAACTGCTGCTGGGCGGCGCACACTACACCACCATGTTCTGGCTGCTGATCGCCCCGGTGATCGACACCGGTATCCGTGGCCTTGTGCGCCACGTGGTGCCGCCCATGCAGGGCGAAGGCCAAGTGGCGCATGACGCTTACATCGCCACCAAGCGCAGCTACGTGCGCATCGGCCGTGTGATCGCGGTTGGCGCCGTGCTGGTCATCATCACCCGCACCTGGAACGTCTCTTTGCTCAGCCTTCTTCAGGAAGGCGCAGGCATCGGCGACAACCTCTTCAGCTTCGCCATGACCGCCATCGTCGGCTATGTCGTCTATGAAGGCGTGAGCCTCTACATCAACCGCCGTCTGGCGGCAGAGATGACCGCGCTGGGCATGTCGCAGGAAGATGCAGACAACGAAATGGGCGGCGGCGGCGGCTCTCGCCTGTCCACCGTTCTGCCACTGGCGCTGGTCACAGCACAGGGCGCGATCATCGTGGTCTTCACCCTCTTGGCCATCGGCAACCTTGGCGTCGACATCACGCCACTCTTGGCTGGTGCCGGTATCGCCGGTCTGGCGATTGGTTTTGGTGCGCAGAAACTGGTTACCGATGTGGTCTCCGGCGTATTTTTCCTGGTGGATGACGCCTTCCGCGTTGGCGAATATGTCGAGATCGAGGGCACCATGGGCGCGGTTGAGAAAATCTCGATCCGCTCCATGCAGCTGCGCCACCACCGGGGACCGGTGCACACCATCCCTTATGGCGAAATCCCCAAGCTCACCAACTACTCCCGTGACTGGGTGATCATGAAGCTCAAATTCACCGTGCCGTTTGACACCAATCCAAACCAGGTGAAAAAGATCTTCAAAAAGATCGGTCAGGAGATGCTGCAAGAGGAGCTCTACAAGGACGATTTCCTGCAGCCGTTCAAATCGCAAGGTGTGTTTGACTTTGACGACGTCGGCATGATCATCCGTGGTAAATTCATGGCCAAACCCGGCAAGCAGTTTATGATCCGCAAAGAGATCTACAACCGCGTGAAAGCCGAGTTCAACGCCGCAGGCATCGACTTCGCCCGCCGCGAAGTACGTGTGGCACTGCCAGAAGCGGCTCAGAACCTGCCAGAGGATCAGCAAGCGGCCCTCACCGCTGCCGCGGCCGCCGCCGCCCAGCAGCAAGAAGAGCAAGCTGCCGCAGCCCCTGAAAAAGGGCCGGATTGATCCGGCCTGACAAAGGACAAACCATGACGGCACTTTTTGCCACCACACGCAAAGCAGCCGCCCGGATCCTCCCGGGCGCTGCGCTTTTGACCCTCCTGTCTCTGTCACCGTTGCAGGCGGACCCGCTGAGCAACGACATGCTCAACGAAAGCCTGGATGACGCCCGCGAACAGGAAACCCCACTGGGCTTTGGCAACGGCTCCGTTGTCTTCGCGCCTGTGCCATTCAAAAACGTTCTGATCGGCGCAGGGCTGGTTCTGGGGGGCGGCTACCTGTTCAACATCGACGAAGGCAGCGACACCTCCATCCTTGGCCTTGGCGCGATGAAATCCTCCAATGGAACAAACGCCTACGGTTTGGGCGGCAAGTTTGTCTGGGATCAAAACCGGTGGCAGCTCAGCGCCAGCCTGGGGCAAGCCGAAGGGTTCTACGACCTCTACATCGGCGGCCTGCCCGTCCCTGTACGCCAGACCGGCGACATTGTGAACTTCAGCGTGCTGCGCGGTGTCACCTCCGAGCTGCTGTTTGGCGCCTCCATGCGCTACCTCGACACCACACTGGGATATGACACCACCGGCACCAACCTGCCGCCCCTGCCCGAAGGCCAGCTCGAAGTCGGCTCCTTCAGCCTTCTGGCGAAATGGGACACCCGCGACGACGACTTCTCCGCCCGCAACGGCCACTTGCTGGACGGCGCCCTCACCTATGGGCAGGTGCTCAACTCCGGCGGCCGCGACTACGAAAAATTCGTGCTCACCTACAACCACTACCTGCCCATAGGCGACCGCAACAGCATCGCGACCCGTTTCGCCAGCTGCGCCACCAGCAAAGACACCCCGTTCTTTGACCAATGTTCGCTGGGCGGCACCGACGGCTTCCGCGGCTTCAGCCCCACCGAATTCCTTGATGACGCGCTGTTGTCGGCGCAGGCCGAATACCGCCATCAATTCAGCAATCGTTTCTCGGGCGTCGCCTTTGCCGGCTTCGGCAACACCGGAAGCGATTTTGCCTCCATTGGCGACACCGATGTCCGCTACGCCGGCGGCCTGGGCGTACGCTTCCAACTCTCCAAGAAATTCAAAGCCGTCTTCTCTGTGGACGTCTCCTACAACGACCGCAAAGAAGACCTTCTCTACATCTATGTGGGCCAACGCTTCTAACGTCTTGCCCTCACCACCCCGCCCGCTTCTTCTTGCTAAAAATATCCCGGGGGTTTGGGGCGGGCCCCCATTCGGGCATGAGTTTGGGGGCTGGCCCCCAATCGGGCCGGAGTTTTGGGGCCAGCCCCCCATCACCTTCCACCACCAACCTGCGCCTTTTTGTGCCATTTCCCCCTTCGCGTCAGATTAAGCCTGCCTTAAGCCTTCCCCTTTTGGCTCCCCTGCCCTAAAAGCCCCCCAAATGCTGTTTATTTGGGGACTCTCGCGACATGCAGGAACCGGCCATCACCACCGATCTCATCGAAGCTCATGGACTGAAGCCTGACGAATACAACCTGATCCTGGAGATCATTGGCCGCGAGCCAACCTTCACAGAGCTGGGTATTTTCTCCGCCATGTGGAACGAGCACTGCTCGTATAAATCCTCCAAAAAATGGCTGCGCACCCTGCCGACCGACGGCCCACAAGTGATCTGCGGCCCAGGCGAAAACGCCGGCATCGTGGACATTGGTGACGGCGATGCTGTTGTTTTCAAAATGGAAAGCCACAACCACCCGTCCTACATTGAACCTTACCAAGGTGCCGCCACCGGTGTTGGCGGCATTTTGCGTGATGTCTTCACCATGGGCGCCCGTCCTGTTGCGGCGATGAACTCGCTCTCCTTCGGCGAGCCAGATCATCACAAAACCACACAGCTGGTGAACGGTGTTGTTGAAGGCGTTGGCGGTTACGGCAACTGCTTCGGCGTGCCCACCGTGGGCGGCGAAGTCCGCTTCCACCCGGCGTATAACGGCAACTGCCTTGTGAACGCCTTTGCAGCCGGTTTGGCCAAAACCGACAGCATCTTCTACTCAGCTGCTTCCGGCGTGGGCATGCCGGTGGTCTACCTCGGCGCCAAAACCGGCCGTGACGGCGTCGGCGGTGCAACCATGGCGTCTGCAGAATTTGACGACACCATTGAGGAAAAACGCCCCACCGTACAGGTTGGCGACCCCTTCACCGAAAAGCGCCTAATGGAAGCCACGCTGGAGCTGATGCAGACCGGCGCGGTGATTTCCATTCAAGACATGGGCGCCGCTGGCCTGACCTGCTCCGCCGTGGAAATGGGCGACAAAGGCAAGCTGGGCGTGAAGCTCAACTTGGAGGACGTGCCACAGCGCGAAGACAACATGACGGCTTACGAAATGATGCTGTCTGAGTCCCAAGAACGTATGCTGATGGTGCTGAAACCAGAGCTGGAAGCCGAAGCCCGCGCCGTGTTCGAAAAATGGGACCTCGACTTTGCCATTGTGGGCGAAACCATTGCCGAAGACCGCTTCCTGATCCTGCACAACGGCGAAGTCAAAGCCGACTTGCCGCTGTCCCCACTGTCCGGTCGTGCGCCAGAGTACGATCGCCCATGGGTGGAAACCCCAGCGGCGGAAGCGTTGGCAGATGTGCCACAGATTGACGCGATTGACGGTCTCAAAGGTCTGATCTCCTCGCCAAACTACGCCGGCAAACAATGGGTCTATGAGCAATACGACACCACCGTGATGGGTGACACCGCCCAACGCCCCGGCATGGGCTCCGGCGTGATCCGCGTTCACGGCACCGACAAGAAGCTGGCCTTCACCTCGGACGTGACCCCACGCTATGTGAAAGCCAACCCGACCGAGGGTGGCAAACAGGCCGTGGCCGAAGCCTTCCGCAACCTCTCTGCTGTGGGCGCCAAGCCATTGGCCACAACCGACAACCTGAACTTCGGCAACCCGGAAAAGCCAGAGATCATGGGCCAGTTTGTGGGCGCGATCAAAGGCATCGGCGAAGCGGTTGCCGCGCTGGACATGCCCATCGTGTCCGGCAACGTGTCGCTCTACAACGAGACTGATGGCTCCGCCATTTTGCCCACCCCAACCATTGGCGCCGTGGGCCTGATCGCCGCTGGCGAAGAGCCGATCCTGGGCGAAGCCCGTGACGGCCACGTGGCCCTGCTGATTGGCGACACCACCGGTCACCTCGGTCAATCCGCCCTGCTGGCGGAAGTCTTCAACCGCGAAGACGGCGACGCGCCGCACGTGGATCTCGAGGCGGAGCGCAAAAACGGCGAGTTCATCCGCAACAACCGCGACTGGATCAAAGCCTGCACCGACCTCGCAGACGGCGGTTTGGCGTTGGCGGCGTTTGAGATGGCCGAGGCTGCAGGCGTAGGTGTTCAGATCGACATCGACGACACCCCAACCCTGTTTGGCGAAGACCAGGCGCGCTATTTGGTGGCCTGCAACTTCGATCAGGCTGAGGCGCTGATGATCAACGCACAAAAGGCTGGCGTATCAATTACTTCCATCGGGAAGTTCACCGGTGATAGCGTGAAGTTCGGCAGCTCGGAGGCGTCTTTGGAAGAGCTCTCCGCCACCTTCCGTAGCAGCTTTGCCGCCGCTGTTGCCTAACCCATGAAAGCCAACGCGCCGATCTTCTACATCCTGTCGCAGATCGGCGTGTTTTGCATCGTTTACACGCTACTCCTGGCGTCACACAGAACGTCTTTTGCCGTTGATTTCTGTGCATTAGATTACGTCAACAAGACTGCAATGAACTTGGCGAAGGTCGCTATCTTTGTAGCCCTTATCCACGCGCCTGGTGTAATCATCGCCCACAGGTTTGCAGAAATTACATGGAAACTGGCGGCTCTCCCGTTAATCTGCGCCCTCGGTTTCATTTTCGCGCACTACGTCAATGACATTCTTACGGTCTTGAGCGGGAACGGCCATTGTGAAACCGGCTTGGACAAATCCGAAATGCGTTCAATTTTTCGACCTAATTGGACGCATGACATCTTGTCTTGGACCGCGCTTGGCGTGGCCTACGGCTGGGGCCTGAGCTCCTTGTTTGTGCTCTACAAAACCTCCAAAGTGCCCACGGACCTCTACGAAGACTGACGCAGGCCCTTTGCTATGACCCCGCCCGTCACCTTGCCCAGCCTGACCGATGACTGCAGCCAATGCGCTGCGCTCTGCTGTGTCGCCTACCCGTTTGATGCCGACGAAGACTTCGCCCTGCTCAAGCGCGCCGACACGCCCTGCCCCAATCTCTCCGACAGCTGCCTCAACTGCGCGATCCACGACGATCTTCTGCCCAAAGGCTTTGGCGGCTGCGTCGCTTACCAATGTGCCGGGGCTGGTCAGCGTGTGACGCAAGACCTGTTTGACGGCGAAACCTGGCGCGACGATCCCGATCTTCTGGAGCACATGACCTACGCCCTGCGTGTCCTGCGCCCAATCCACGAAGCCCTGCTGCTCCTTCAAGAGGCCAGCCACCTGCCCATCCCCGACAGCGCCAAACGCCAAGGCCACTTCCTGATGGCCGCCCTCTGCCCAGAGGCCCCCAAGTCGGTGCATGATTTTGAGGACCCCGAGGTACAAGACGCCCTTGCCGACGTGCCCGCCTATCTGCAATCGCTTGCGACCTTCCTCTAAATCGCCTTGCAGACCCGCAGCGGGCCACTTACATTTTTGAGCAACGACACAAAGGAATAGCTCACAATGCCAATGACCGCTCACGAAATCGAGGAACTCCTGCGCGAGACCTTCCCGGACGCCGACATTCAGGTGGGCGGCACCGACGGCGTGCATATGTCCGCGATGGTGATTGACGAAAGCTTCCGCGGCAAAAACCGCGTGCAACAACAGCGCGCTGTCTACGCTGCCCTCAAAGGTAAAATGGATGGCTCGTCTGGCGAATTACACGCGCTGGCTCTGACCACCAAGGCGCCCGAGTAGGCTGATGTTTGGGGGGTGGGTACACAAGGCCAACGCTATTGAAACCCAAGGTTCAAGGTGACTGCTGACATGTCCGAACTCCTGTCCTACGGCCTGATCCCAATTCTTGCCATTGCAGCGGCAGCCCTTCTGGCGCTTGTGGCTTGGGTCAACCGCGACCGCACCCCATTTGCCGAAGAAGGCTCACAAGATCCCGACAATCACACCCTGCGCTCCGATTACCAATCGGGCATGGGGGGCGGATCTGTCACAACCTGGAAAGTGCCCAAAGACCCGGACGCCTACGCGCGCCTCTTTGTGCCAAACGAAAAGAAAAAATGACGCAGCAGGCGGCCTTCAAAACCGCAAAGAACGTTCAATGTGGCCAACTCCTGAATGGATAACCCGATTGAAACACTTTCCGCTTGGGTGCTGCTGAAAATAATTGATCTTGCCTATATGGTGGCGACCACCATATGTGAGTTCAGAAAACTGATGAAATATGGGCCTAGGTTCTGGCGCGTCGAACGGCAGCTACGATACCGCGCTTGGAAACGGAGAAAGACATGACCGACGTCAAAGACCGCATCGACGAGATTGTAAAAGCCAACGACATGGTGCTCTTTATGAAAGGCACCAAGGACATGCCCCAATGTGGCTTCTCCTCCCGCGTTGCCGGCGTGCTGAACTATATGGCGGTGGACTACGCCGACGTAAACGTGCTGGCGGATGAAGAAATCCGTCAGGGCATCAAGGACTACTCCGACTGGCCCACCATCCCGCAGCTCTACGTCAAAGGCGAATTTGTCGGCGGCTGTGACATCATCACCGAAATGACCCTGTCCGGCGAACTGGACACGCTGTTCACCGACAACGGCGTAGCGTTTGACAAAGACGCGGCCGACAAAATTCGCGAAGCCAACGCATAAGCTTCACGCGATAAGTCATTAAAAAGCCCCGCCAATTTGGCGGGGCTTTGTTGTTCCTAGCAAAGGCAAAGGGATGATTAGCCCGCCGCCTTTTCTTCCACCAGATCCGCCAGGCTTTCCGCCCGCGCCGCCATTTCGGCCAGCGTCTGCGTCACCTCTTCGGGAATGGTGGGCACTTCCACCTTCTCAGGCTCGGCCTTAGGTGCCTCGTGCAGCGCCTGGATCTCTTTGTCCCGCGCCGCAATCTTGGCTTCCGCGTCGCGCAGCTGATCTTCCAGACCAGCGGTCTTGTCCGCGAGCATCAGGCCAGACATCAGCAGCATCCGCGCCTCAGGGATACGTCCCGCCTGCCCCACAAGCACCCGCGCCTGTTCATCGAGCATCTGTGCAGCCGCCCGCAGGAAATGTTGTTCACCTTCCTGACAAGCCACTTCAAAAACGCGACCGCCAATTTCAATCTGTACTTCAGGCATCAGGCGTCTCCCGTTTGTTTGGTCTCATCAGCGACATCGTCCAGAGGTGCCAACGCGTCCCCCTTGCCATCCGCGACAGCACCTTCTTCAACCGCTGGCACATCTTCCGCCACAGCTTCCGGCACCTCCGCCGTGACCTCTACGGCTGGCTCAGCACTGTCTTCCGGCGCAGCCGCAACCATGCCATGCACCAACGGGCGCAGCTCCGCCAGGATCACCGCAGTCTCGGCACTCTCGGCCTCGCGCAGGGCACTCAACGTGTCCAGATCAGCCTTCAGCGCCTCGTTCACAGCAGATGGATCCACCATGCCGTCTTTCTCAACCTGCTCGCGAAGCACCTGGTTGGCAGAGCGTTCCCGCCGCGCCATCTGGCGCAGACGGCGCAGGCGTTTGCCCAGTTCGCCCAGCATCACACGATTTTCTTCCACCGCTGCCGCCAACGCGCCATCTTCAGCTGGGGCTGTCTCCGCTGCCGGCGCATCCCCCGCGCTGTCTGGTGCAGCCTCTGCCGCCGCTTCAGCCGCATCTGCTGCTGCCGCCGCAGCGGTTTCTGCCGCTTCCGCCCGCGCTTCCGCCGTGGTCAGCGCCGCTGAGGCTTCCTCAGCCTTGCCTTCTGCCGCCTTCAAAGCCTCTTCTGCGTCCGATTTGGCCGACTGCGCCGCACCCAGCTCTTCCTCAAGCTCGGTCTGCCGCGCGGTCAAGGCCCGCACACGTTCTTCCATCTGCGCTGTCACCAGCGCTTCATTTTCCAATGCCCGACGCAATGCCTGTACGTCTTCACCCTCTTCGGGCTCAGCAACCGCCGCCTGCATGCCGTCAACGCCGCGCGCAATGCGTTCCAGCGCCGCCGTCAGCCTGCTTTCCAGTTCGCTGATGTCGCTCATTTGCCTCGTCCTTTCCGGTCCGGTTCTTAATGACCCGCGTTCTTTCTGCGCGCCTGTCCTTCTTAACGAATCAAAGAACGACGCTCAATGGTCTGATATTAGCCGGTGAAATAGGAAAATGCGCCCCCAATCCGCGGGAAGGCTCTGCGTCTAAAACCGCGCAAATTTACCGCTAACACGCCTCCCAGCTTGCTATTGGCCGCGAAACTGCTAGTAACCCGACAACCCAACCTCTTAACCGAAGGAGCGCATCCGTGGATATCGCCGCACTGCGTGAAAAGAACCCAGAACATTGGATGAAAGCCGCCGCCATCCGCGCCCTGACGCTGGATGCGGTTGCCGCTGCAAACTCCGGTCACTCCGGCATGCCAATGGGCATGGCTGACGTGGCCACTGTGCTGTTTGAAAAGCACATGAAATTTGACGTCGCTGCGCCAAGCTGGCCGGACCGCGACCGTTTCATCCTGTCCGCAGGCCACGGCTCCATGCTGATCTACTCCCTGCTTTACCTCATGGGCGACAACCAGGTCACCCACGATCAGATCAAGAACTTCCGCCAGTCCGGCGCGCTGACCGCAGGCCATCCGGAAAACTTCCTGATCGACGCAGTCGAGACCACAACCGGTCCACTGGGTCAGGGCATCGCCAACGCCGTGGGCTTCGCCATGGCCGAAGAAATCCAGCGCGCCCAATACGGCCGCAAGCTGGTGGATCACTACACCTATGTGATCGCCGGTGACGGCTGCCTGATGGAAGGCATCTCCCAAGAGGCCATCGGCCTTGCCGGTCGCCACTCCCTGGGCCACCTGATTGTACTCTGGGACAACAACAACATCACCATCGACGGCACCGTGGAGCTTTCTGACCGCACCGATCAGGTCAAACGCTTCAAAGCCTCCGGCTGGCACGTGCTGGAAATCGACGGCCACGATCCGGAAGCGATCGACGCTGCGATTGAAGCTGCCAAGAAGACCAAAAAGCCGTCGATGATCGCCTGCAAAACGCACATCGCCATTGGCCACGCCGCGCAGGACACCTCCAAGGGCCACGGCGCTCTGACCGACGCGGATCAGATGAAAGCCGCCAAAGAAGGCTACGGCTGGACCTCGGCACCATTTGAAGTCCCAGCCGACATCAAAGCGCAGTGGGAAGCCATCGGTTCCCGCGGTGCCGCGGATCGTGAAGCCTGGGAAGGTCGCTTTGCCGAAGCCTCCAAACAGAAGCAGGACCGTTTCAACCGCGCCTACGCTCTGGAAGCCCCAAACAAACTGTCCGCAACCATCAAGGCGCTGAAAAAGCAGACCTCCGAGGAGCAGCCTTCCGTGGCCACCCGGAAGTCGTCCGAAATGGCGCTGGCCGCGATCAACCCAATCATGCCAGAAACCGTGGGTGGCTCTGCCGACCTGACCGGTTCCAACAACACCAAGACCGGCGATCTAGGCGTGTTTGACACCGACAACCGCAAAGGCCGCTACGTCTACTGGGGCATCCGCGAGCACGGCATGGCCGCTGCGATGAACGGCATGGCGCTGCACGGTGGGATCCGCCCTTACGGCGGCACCTTCTTCTGCTTCACCGACTACGCGCGCCCGTCCATGCGTCTGGCCGCCCTGTCCAAGATCCCAACCGTGTTTGTCATGACCCATGACTCCATCGGCGTGGGCGAAGACGGCCCAACCCACCAGCCGGTTGAGCATCTGGCGATCTGCCGCGCGACCCCGAACACCTATGTGTTCCGCCCAGCAGACACCGTGGAAACCGCCGAGGCTTGGGAAATTGCCCTGACGTCGAAAGAAACCCCATCGGTGCTGGCCCTGACCCGTCAGAACCTGCCCACCGTGCGAACCGAGCACAAGCTCAAGAACCTCACCGCCCAGGGCGCTTATGTTCTGGCCGAAGCCGAAGGCAAACGTCAGGCCATCCTGATCGCCACCGGCTCCGAGGTCTCCACCGCGATGGAAGCCAAAAAGCTGCTTGAGGCCGAAGGCATCGGCACCCGCGTGGTCTCCATGCCGTGTATGGAGCTCTTCGCCGCGCAGGACGAAGCCTACCGTCGCAAGGTGCTGCCCGCCGGCGCCGCCGTACGTGTCGGTGTGGAAGCAGCCGTGCGCAACGGCGGCTGGGACCAGTGGCTGCTGGGTGAACGCGCTCGCGCGGGCAAATCCGACTTTGTGGGCATGGACAGCTTCGGCGCCTCCGCCCCGGCGGGTGAGCTGTTCGAGAAGTTCGGCATCACCGCAGCAAACGTGGCCCAGAAGGTCAAAGACCTACTGTAAGCTCGGTATATATCTCATTGAAAAGGCGCCTCAATCTGAGGCGCCTTTTTTCATTTTAACGCGCAGACGCGCGCTTTTGTCTTCGACGGGGAGTGCGCTGCGTCTGGGAAGGAGCCCAGTGGGCTCCTTCAGCAGCAAACGGGCGGCGCCCTGAGGTAAGAAGAAGTAACCTTTCATTAACCACAAAGTCGCACGCTTTTGATGCGGTACAGGCTGGGAAGCCGATGACCGTGCAAGGAGAAGCCTCATCGGGGTTCCTTCTGGGGGGTGGCCCCGCGCTCCCCCCCACCTTCTTCTTGCCAAAAGTATCCCGGGGGTCTGGGGGCTGGCCCCCAGCTTGGACAGTAAGTGCGTTTGGCTGCGAGACCTGTCAGGATATCCGACCGCCAAACCTACCCCTATTCCCCCTATCTTTACCTGTCGTAACTCTCTATCAGCCATCCGACAGCCCGCCACACAGGACCACCCATGCTCGCCACATTCCTAAAGCGCTGCCTTCTGGTCCTCACCGGCCCGTTTATCTTCCTGTTTGTGGCCTTCATCCCCACCGTCTGCGGCAAACGCGCCGGCTTTCGCGGCTGGTTCTGGCGCACCGTCTCGCGCTGCTGTTCCTGGCTGCTGTGGTTCTTAGACGTGAAAGTCGACATCTCCGACGCCGCCGTCGAAGCCCTGCGCACCGACAGCAACTCGATCATCGCCGTAAACCACCGCAGCCACCTGGACGGCTTCTCCATGCTGCATGTGATCCCGGACGAGAAATGGGTCACCTTCGGCGCCAAGAAGGAACTCTGCGAAGCCGCCCTGCTAAAACGCGGGTTTGAAGGCGCAGGGCTCCTGAAAATCGACCGTCAAAAAGGCCGCGACGCGCTGTCGTCCCTAACCGAGGCCATCGCCGCAATGCCGGAACGCCGTTCCCCAATCCTGTTTGTCGAAGGCACGCGGTCCACCAAGCCGGGCCTCGCACCTTTTAAAGCCGGCGCCGTGCTGATTGCTCAACAAACCGGTCGCGCCGTGCGCCCCTTTGTGATCAGCCACTCCGACAAGCTCCTGCCACGGGGCAAGTTTTTCCCGTTCAAAGGCACCATCCACATAGATGTGCTCGACCAGATGCGCTTTGACGCGGAAGAAAACACCGACGCCGCCGTCGCCCGCCTGCGCAACGCCATGGGCGCAGCCTATGACGCGCAGACCGGCGAAGTTACCAAATCTGCCTAACATCTGCACCGCCCTGAATGTGGTCTGGATCAGAGGGGGTCGAAACGCTCGCTTTAGTGCCAAAATGGCCGTACAATTTTTGCATGAAGACAGAGTTCGAGCATTTTCTCACAGATATTTCAAACGCCTTCATCGAGTGCAACTTCGATCAGTGGCGCAACCGGTTGCTCCTGCCATTTTCGTTGGTCACCAAGCTCAAGCCGATTGTATTGACAACCGACGCGGCCGTGGCAGAGAACTTCCAGCAATACCTGGTCGCAGCCAAAATGATGAACTTGAACCTCATCGACCGTGTCCCAATCTCTCTGGAGAAATGCCCGGACGGCACATGGCTGGGGACCTTCCGAACGAGAATGCTCAGCGGCGCGCATCTGGCGACCGCGCCATACACATCAACAGCGCTATTGCACAACGCCGAGGGACGTTTTCGCATGTCCTCGATGCTCAACGCCAGAGGGCATCAAGATTGGACTGGCGTCGAAGACACGTAAATCCCCGCCCTTTGTGTCGGACGGCAAAGGACCACCTCAAATCAACCGCCGCAGCCGCGGACCGGTTTCCAGAAAGCCTTGAGCCTCATAAAACGCCAAGGTCCGGTGCCATTGCGGCTGCATTGGCGCGCCGACCTCCAGCCGCTTCCAGCCCCGCGCAACACCTTCCGCCTGCGCCGCCGCCAATAACGTCGCTGCCACGCCCTGCGACCGGAACGCCGGCGTCACATAGAGCTCGGAAATCTCGCCAAATACGCCCCCGGCATAAATCGCGGCACATTCATGTAGGGTGATCACCCCCACAGGCGTCCCGTCTTGAGCGGCTACAAACGCGGTAATTTGCCCGCGCTGCAATAGCGCCTCTGCCGCGGCAGACACCGCCGCACGGTCAATATCGTCGCCCCCGGACAGCTCTTGCAAAAGAGCACAGACAAACCCTGCCACCACGGCCGCATCTTCCTGCGCCGCCTTCCTTACCTCAACACCCATACTTCAATATCTCATCTGCTAAAATTTGATCAAATCAAACCTAATCGCGGTGAACGTTCAAACCAAAATCTCAAAAATTTAGGCCGCCACAAAAAACGGATGCATTAATGCGCCGCTTTCTTGCCGCTCACCGCCCCCCAGATCGGCGCGATCACCTTGGTTGCCACCGGGATCAACGCCGCGCCGAGCACCAGACCAAACACGCCGTCCAGCGCCGCTTTGGTGGTCCATTCGACAAAGCCCTCATAGGCCGCTGGCACCATGTGGCCCGCCGCATAAGCAATGTCGTGGATGTGGTGTCCCAGCCAGCCAAAGCCCAGCTCTTCCATGCCGTGGATCACAATCGAGCCGCCCACCCAAAGCATTGCCGCGGTGCCGACAATGGTCAGCAGCTTCATGAAATAGGGCATACCACGCACCAGCCAGCGGCCCAAGGTGCGGGTCAGTGACAGACGACCACCGGCATACATTGCCAAGCCCACGTCATCCATTTTCACAATCAAAGCCACAGAGCCATAGACCGCCACGGTGATGCCAATCCCGGCCACGGCCAATGTCGCCGCTTCCATCCAGAAGTTGCTCTCCGGAATGCCGGACAGGATAATGGTCATGATTTCTGCAGACAGGATGAAGTCGGTTTTGATCGCACCCGCAGCCTTCTTCTCTTCCAGATGCGCGGGGTCGTCGACCTCCTCTTCCTCGCCGCCATGATGCTCTTCATGCGGCAGGAAGGCGTGAAGCACCTTCTCGGCTCCTTCAAAACACAGATACGCCCCGCCAATCATCAACAGTGGCGAAATCAACCAGGGCGCAAAGTTGGCCAATAGCAAGGCCACCGGCAACAGAATGAGCAGCTTGTTTTTGATCGAGCCTTTGGCGATTTTCCAGATGATTGGAAGCTCGCGCTTGGCTTCAAACCCGTGCAGGTATTTTGGCGTCACCGCAGCGTCGTCGATCACCGCGCCCGCCGCCTTGGCGCTCGCCTTGGCCGCGCCTGCTGCCACATCGTCAATCGAAGCCGCTGCCACTTTGGCAATCGAGGCCACATCATCCAACAACGCCAGCAAACCACCTGCCATCTTACGCACTCCCTTTGCCCCACTGGAGGGACTATCTGTCCTGTTGGCTCTTCATGCCTCACCCCGACAGATTTGCAAAGAGCTGTTGCGCCACAAGACGTTGCAGCGTGCGATGCGGTCACACTTGTCCGCGCTAAAACGCACTGTTCAAAAACAGTCGCGATACCGACAGAATACCGACGTGGTTTTGGGGCTGAATTTTTGTGTTAACTCAGGTGCCGCGCGTCAGGCTTTGCCCAACCGCTGCATCAGCGCGTCATTCACCGCCGGTGTCACAAACTGGGACACATCCCCGTCCAGCCGCGCAATCTCTTTCACCAGCTTGGAGGCAATCGCCTGATGTTTCAGATCCGCCATCAAGAACACGGTTTCGATGCTGCTGTCCAGCGCCCGGTTCATGCCAACCATTTGATATTCATACTCAAAGTCGGTCACAGCCCGCAGCCCCCGCACAATGATCTGGGCACCAACTTCTTTGGCACAATCGATCAGCAGGTTCTCAAACGGATGCGCAATGATCTCTGTGCCAGTCTCTTTGGACAGCTTGGCGCACTCGCCCTCAATCATCGCGACCCGCTCTTCCAGATCAAACATCGGGCCCTTGTCGCGATTGATCGCCACGCCAATCACCAACCGATCGACCAAAACGGCCGCTCGGCGGATAATATCTATATGTCCCAATGTGATAGGGTCAAACGTGCCAGGATAAAGAGCGGTGCGCATGTGAGCCTCCCCCGATGGGTCTTGCGGTCCTGCGCGCACGCAACATTATTGCGCGGCCATTTGCAAGGGTTCTTTAAGACATAGGTAGTTCTGCGGACAGAGAACGTCGCGGCACGGGCTTAATGCCCCATGATCATGCCTTGCAGCGCGTCTTTCTCCATTGCCACTTCCGACAGCCGGGCTTTGACCGCATCTCCCAATGAAATAAGGCCTACAAGCTTATCGCCTTCCACCACTGGCATGTGGCGGAACCGTCCTTTGGTCATCTTTTCCAACACCGAAACCGCATCATCGTTGCGACCACAGGTCACAAGCTCCGTGGTCATGTAGTCATCAACCTTATCCGACATACAGCCCACGCCGCGCTTGGCCAGTTCCCGCACAATGTCCCGCTCAGAAAGGATACCTGCCAAGGCTTCACCATCTGGTGACACCACCACGGTCCCAATTCCGTTTTCGGCAAGGATCTTTGCCGCCTCCTCCACCAAGGTTCCCGGTTTTACAGTCAGGACTCCTTCCGAGCCTTTGGACTTGAGAATTTGGTGTACGAGCATGGCGACCTCCGCGTTAAACTTGTTTTGGCGCTCCCTGAGTTTCAGCGTTGCCGCATCCTAAGCACTTGTCAAGTTTGACCTTCTAGGTGAGCCACCTCTTGCCGCATACCTTCACACAGCGCCTCAGAGAACCGATTGAGACGTTCCAACCGCCGGTCGTCTGCATGTCGGATCAGATAGAAACTGCGGGTTAGGCTCACCTCGTCTTCCAGCACTTTGGTCACGCCACGCCCCCATGGAATGGCAAAGTCGTGCACCACGCCGATCCCCGCCCCGCTGCGCACCCAGTTGAACTGCACCGACGCCGAATTAGATGCCAGCCGCACCCTATCGATGCCAATTTCACTGAGGTAATCCAACTCTTTGTCAAAGATCATGTCCGGAATGTAGCCAGTCACCACATGGTCCTTGAGGTCCTCCACCGAGGTAATCGCAGGTCGCTTGCGCAAATACCACTTTGCCGCCGCCAGATGCAGCTTGTAGTCGGTGATCTTTTGCACGGTCAGCCGCCCCGCCGTCGGCGCACTCACCGCCACCACAAGGTCGGCTTCTCGCCGTGACAGGCTCACCACACGCGGCAAAGCCACAATCTGAATTTCGAGGTCCGGGTTGGCTTCAGCAATACGCCCACAGACAGCTGGCAGCAGGTAGTTGGCCACGCCATCCGGCGCCCCAATGCGAATTTGCCCTGACAATCCAGAGCTTTGCCCCACCATCTCCTCGGTGGCTTCCTGCAAACTCTGCTCCACCCGAAGCGCATGCCCCATCAACCGCTGCCCCGCATCGGTGAGCGCATAGCCGGTGGGAGACTTCACAAACAGAGGAGATTCAAACGCCGTTTCCAACCGCGCAACCCGTCGCCCTACTGTTGCTGGGTCCACCTGCAAACGCCGCCCTGCCGCTGACAAGCTTTCCTCTCGCGCCACCGCCAGAAACACCCGCAGATCATCCCAATGCGCCGCCATGCTATCCCCATTCATTTTTGCAAAGCCGTTTTGAACAGTTGCCTCTTTTCCAGTGATTTTTGCAAGCCTATTCTTTTGCTCAAATGTCATAGGAGGATGCCATGCAAGAGTTGACTCATTTCATCAACGGCGAACACGTCAAAGGCACGTCCGGCCGTTTTGCCGACGTGATGAACCCGGCCACCGGTGAGGTTCAGGCCAAAGTGCCATTGGCCAGCAAAGAAGAGATGGACGCGGCCGTTGCCGCGGCACAGGCGGCACAGCCAGCTTGGGCCGCCGTGAACCCACAGCGCCGCGCTCGCGTGCTGATGAAGTTCGTCGACCTGCTGCACCGCGACATGGACAAGCTGGCCGAGAAGCTGTCGTCCGAGCACGGGAAAACCTTCCCGGATGCCAAAGGCGACATCCAGCGTGGTCTGGAAGTGGCGGAATACTGCATCGCTGCGCCACAGATGCTCAAAGGCGAATACACCGACGCCGCTGGCCCTGGCATCGACATCTACTCCATGCGTCAGCCATTGGGCGTGACCGCGGGCATCACCCCGTTCAACTTCCCAGCCATGATCCCGATGTGGATGTTTGCCCCAGCAATTGCTTGCGGCAACGCCTTCATCCTGAAGCCATCCGAGCGCGATCCATCCGTGCCGCTGATGCTGGCCGAGCTGCTCGAAGAAGCTGGTCTGCCAAAAGGCATCATTCAGGTTGTGAACGGCGATAAAGAAGCCGTGGACGCGATCCTCTATGATCCGATCATCCAGTCCGTGGGTTTTGTGGGCTCCACCCCAATCGCCGAATACATCTACGGCACCGGCTGTGCCCAAGGTAAGCGCGTACAGTGCTTCGGCGGCGCGAAAAACCACATGATCATCATGCCTGACGCCGATCTGGACCAAGCAGCCGACGCGCTGGTTGGCGCGGGCTACGGCGCTGCAGGCGAACGCTGCATGGCGATCTCCGTTGCCGTACCGGTTGGTGAAGAAACCGCAGACCGTCTGCGCGACAAACTGGTTCCACGCATCGAAAAGCTCAAGATCGCGCCTTACACCGCAGGCGATGATGTCGACTACGGCCCGGTTGTGACCGCTGCTGCCAAAGAAAACATCCTGCGTCTGGTACAGACCGGCGTGGATCAGGGTGCCGATCTGGTTGTGGACGGCCGCGACTTCAGCCTGCAAGGCTATGAGGACGGCTTCTTTGTTGGTCCACACCTGTTTGACCGCGTCACCAAAGACATGGACATCTACAAGACCGAAATCTTCGGCCCTGTGCTCTCCATGGTGCGCGCACAGTCTTATGAGGAAGCGCTGGGTCTGGCGATGGATCACGAATACGGCAACGGCACCGCGATCTACACCCGCGACGGTGACACCGCGCGTGACTTTGCCAACCGCGTGAACGTGGGCATGGTTGGCGTGAACGTGCCAATCCCTGTGCCACTGGCCTACCACACCTTCGGCGGCTGGAAGAAGTCGGCTTTCGGTGACCTGAACCAGCACGGCCCGGACGCGTTCAAGTTCTATACACGCACCAAAACCGTGACCTCTCGCTGGCCATCGGGCATCAAAGAAGGCGGCGAGTTCCACTTCAAACAGATGGATTGATCCAGACCAAATTCTGTGATCATTTGCATACAAACGGGCGGCCTCGTACCGCCCGTTTTTCTTTGGCAAAGGGGTATGCAACCGTGTCCGTGTCGTTCCGGATCTTTTCCTCCATCGGTCTGGTCTACGTCCGCTACGACGGCCATGCCAATATGGCTGACACCTTGCAGGCCTTTGCCACCTACGCCGAACATCCAAAGTTCCGGCCAGGGCAAAAACAGTTTGTCGACCTCAGCGCCCTGACTGGTTGGGACGAAGACTATCTTGAGCTGATGAAGGCACAGGCCAAAAAGGCGGAGGCTTTTACCGGCAACAATGCCGAAACGCTAATCGTCTACTACGCAACAACCGATGTGGGCAAAAAACTGGCCCGCCTCGCGCTGCGCAGTTGGGAACCCTTTCCGTCGGTGGTACCAATCGTGCAGGACAATGAAGCAGACGCGCTCGCCATCCTTGGCCTGCCACAATCCAGCCTCAATCAATTGCTCAGCGCCGCCGACTAGCCCACAACGTCACGTCAGCTGTTTTGTGCAACCGGCAAAACTCCGCCTGTCCGCTAAAGTTTGATCCAATTCCCGCCTACTTTGGCGGTGCCAAAACCCGCGGTCTGTCTCCCGAATTAAATCGACCTTAAAGCCTGTGCTTCACAAGTTTTCCCACGCAAAACCACATGAGACACAGGCCAATGCACCTCAAACTTGCACGCGCGATTTTCTACGCCGTCACGGTTGTGATGACTTGCGTTCTGCTGTCACTCACAGGTCCGGCACCCGC
This sequence comes from Shimia sp. MIT1388, assembly GCF_047124445.1. GTDB lineage: Bacteria > Pseudomonadota > Alphaproteobacteria > Rhodobacterales > Rhodobacteraceae > Shimia. Next base: position 1,122,583 of record NZ_CP138921.1, read on the forward strand.
GCAGGCGCACAGCGGCCCCGGACCGGAACGTGACCTCTCCGCCTTCCCATTTGATGCCCGGGAAAAAGCGCAGCTGCGCGGTGACTGGTGGTTTCAATTTGGCGGACGCCCCACACCGCAAGAGGCTGTCGCGGCGGCTCTCAGCGGTGAGCTTGACCTCCTGCATGTGCCGGACGATTGGCAGGAGCATGGCACCGCATCAGAAACCAATCCCTACGCCCATGGCACCGGCACCTATGTACTCAATGTCACGCTGCCCTATTCCAAAGACACGCCACTGGCGATCACCTTTCCACGGGTCGCCGACGCTTACGAGGTGTTCTGGGTTCCGGCAAATGACCTGACCAAGGCCAATCGGATCGGCGGCAGCGGCGCAATGACTGGGCCAATCGAAGCCTCTCTGATCCATCAGACCTTTGCGCTGGACCAAATTGGCGAAGGCTACCTAGTGGTGCAGGTCCGCAAAGAGCTGCAAAGCTACGGCGGCATCCTGCGTACCCCGGTCATCGCAGACGCTGCTGTCTTGCAAAGCGACGCCCATCTGGACCGTATCATCGAGGGCACCATTATTGGCATTACGTTGCTGGTCGCCGCCCTCAACCTGTTTCTGTTTGTCGTCTACCGCAAAGACCCCGCCACCTTGCTGCTCGCGCTGGTGTCTTTCGCGTTTCTGCTGCGCTCGGTCATCTTGGCTGGCACATTGGAAATGGTGTTTGGACCCGACATCCGCTCTCTGCGCATCCGCATAGAATACGCTGACATCTTGCTTATCGCTTGGGCCGGCTATGCACTGCAGCAAGCACTGGTCTGGCGCCGCCTTTCGGATCTGGGCGGTCCACTAGTGACCGGTGTCCTCGCCATGTTGGGCGGCGCAATTGTGCTCACCGCGCCCCTGCCATTTGTCACTGAACAGCTTTTCATCATCCAGATGTACTGCGTGATGATCTTTAGTCTGATCCTCTGGACCAGCGCCCGCGCCATTTTCAAACGTGTCCCGGACGCCTGGTTCTACACATTGGGATGGTTTGTGCCCTTGCTTGCCGGGGTAAACGACATAATCGTCTCCAACACCTACCACGGCGTATACTTGGCAACCCACGCCTTTGTCCTGTTCATCTGCGCCTACAGCCTGAAAGTAGGCCGCCGTGTCACCAGCGCCGTGAGCCGCGCCGAAGTGCTGGACCTCGAGCGCTCCAACTTGCAACAGCTGCACCAGAACGCGCTGGACACCGCCAGCCGCGACCACCTCACCGGTCTGCTGAACCGCCAGGCGTTTGACAACGAGCTATCTTTGGCATGGCGCGAGAAAGACTACTCAGATCAAGGCATCTCGCTGGTGATCTTTGACATCGACCACTTCAAGATCGTGAACGACACCTATGGCCATCCGGCTGGTGATGATGTGCTGCGCGCTGTCGCCGATCTGGTGCAGGCCGCCAACCTGCGCCGCGCGGACCGTGTGTGCCGCTATGGCGGTGAAGAGTTTGTCATGATCCTGCCCGACACCACCTGTGACAATGCCAAAGTGGTGGCCGAACGCATGCGCAACCGGATCGCGGCCCTGACCACGGAATGCACCGGCAACGTCAGCCTGCGCGTCACCGCCAGCTTTGGCATCGCCTGTGCCGACCCGAACGCTGACCTCGAACCGCGTGAACTGCTCTTGCGCGCCGATGAGGCGCTCTATCACGCCAAATCCACAGGCCGTAACCGCTCAGTCACCTACGCTCAAATGATTGAGGAAGGCGCCGAAGCCACCGACGACGACTTCAAAGCGGCCAGCTAAACCACAGCCACCCCTGCAATTCTGCAAAATAACTCTGCAATATCGCGGCGTGATAGCGCTATTTTTGCGCCATTCGAGCTTTGCAATCTTTGTGCAAGGATGATAATTTAACGCATGTTCAATTCGCGGAGAGAGGCTGCGAATGACCTTGGTCCCTGCCCTCACCCGCACCCGCTTTGGCATCGGTCGTCCCGACGCCGCGATCTTGAAGGATGAGACATGGATTTTGCACTAAGTGAAGAACAGACCCTGATCTTTGATATGGCCAAAGGTTTTGGCGAAGAGCACATCGCGCCACACGCCCAGAAGTGGGAAACCGAAGGCACCATCCCAAAAGAGCTTTGGCCGCAAATCGCCGAACTGGGTCTGGGCGGCATCTATGTATCCGAGGAATACGGCGGCTCGGGCCTGTCCCGTTTGGACGCCACATTGGTGTTTGAAGCCCTTGCCATGGCCTGCCCATCTGTGGGCTCCTTCCTGTCGATCCACAACATGTGCGGCGGCATGATTGACAAATTTGGCTCCGAGGAAACCAAACAAAAATGGCTGCCTGACCTCTGTTCCATGAACAAGGTCTTTTCCTATTGCCTGACCGAACCCGGTTCCGGCTCTGACGCAGCAGCCCTCAAAACCCGCGCCGAACGCGACAACGAAGGCTATGTGCTCAACGGCACCAAAGCCTTTATCTCCGGTGGGTCTTACTCTGACGCCTATGTCTGCATGGTGCGCACCGGCGAAGACGGCCCCAAGGGCATTTCCACAGTGGTGGTTGAAGACGGCGCTGACGGCCTATCCTTTGGCGCGTTGGAAAAGAAAATGGGCTGGCTCAGCCAGCCGACCTCTCAGGTCCAGTTTGACGACTGCAAAGTGCCCGCTGACAACCTAATCGGCGAAGAAGGCAAAGGTTTCAGCTACGCCATGGCCGGACTGGACGGTGGTCGTTTGAACATCTCTGCCGGCGCTCTGGGTGGCGCACAGAAAGCGCTGGATCTGACCGTGCAATACATGTCCGAGCGCAAAGCTTTTGGCAAATCCATCAACCAGTTCCAGGCCCTGCAGTTCCGCCTCGCGGAGTACGAAACCAAACTGCAAGCCGCCCGCACCTTCCTACGTCAGGCCGCCTGGAAACTGGACAACGGCGACCATGACGCCACCAAGTTCTGCGCCATGGCCAAACTGATGGTCACCGACGTGGCCTTTGACGTCGCCAACGGCTGCTTGCAGTTGCACGGCGGCTATGGCTACCTCGCAGATTACGGCATCGAGAAAATTGTCCGCGACCTGCGCGTGCACCAGATCCTTGAAGGCACCAACGAAATCATGCGCCTGATCATCTCCCGCCAGATGATCTCTGCCTAACCACGACCGGGCCGCCCTTCAGGAGCGGCCCTTTTCAAAGACGGAGCGCCTCGCGTGTCTGACATCTCTATTCGCAAAGCTGGTCAAACCGGCCGCATCACCTTCACCCGCCCCAAAGCGCTCAACGCCATGTCCTATGACATGTGCATCGCCATCGAAGACGCGCTCGACATCTGGGCCACGGATGACGAAGTCAAAATGATCGTCATCGATGCGGAGGGCGAAAAAGCCTTCTGCGCGGGCGGCGACATTGCCGAGCTCTATGACACTGGCACCAAAGGCGACTTTGCCTATGGCCGCAAATTCTGGGCCGACGAATATCGCATGAACGCGAAACTCTTTGAGTTCCCCAAACCGGTGGTCAGCTTCATGCAGGGCTTCACCATGGGCGGAGGCGTTGGTGTGGGCTGTCACGGTTCCCATCGCGTGGTGGGCAACAGCAGCCAGATCGCTATGCCGGAATGTGGCATTGGCCTTGTACCAGACGTGGGCGGCTCGCTGATCCTCGCCCGTGCACCGGGACGTCTAGGCGAATACCTCGGCCTCACTGCCGCGCGCCTTAATGCTGCCGATGCGATCTACGCAGGCTTTGCCGACTACTTCATTCCAGAAGACCAATGGCCCGCTCTGATCGCACAACTCGAAGAGACGGCTGACTACACCCTGATCGACGCCGCCGCCTCTGAACCAGTGGCAGGTCCGCTCACCACCCAGCAGGCCGATATCGACGCCAACTTTGGTGGCGAGACCCTCAGTGACGTCCTAAACGCGCTGAAATACTCTGACAGCGAGTTTTCCGCTGGGACACAAAAGAAGCTCTCCCGCAATTCCCCCATCGCTATGGGCGCGGCGCTAGAGATCATTCACCGCGTGCGCAATCGCGACGACATCCGCTATGCGCTGGATCAGGAGTACCGCTTCACCTTCCGCGCCATGGAGGATGGTGATTTTCTGGAAGGCATCCGCGCACAAATCATCGACAAAGACCGCAATCCGCAATGGAAATACAGCCTGGACACCCTGCCCGCTGGCAAGGTGACCAAGATGCTGCTGCCACTTGGGGCGGATGCGCTGACATTTGAAAAGGGAGAGTAGCACCATGAAGATCGGATTTATCGGACTGGGCAATATGGGCGGCCCCATGGCCGCCAACCTTGCAAAAGCGGGCCATGAGGTCACCGGCTTTGACATGGCAGATGTGGCCATCGAGGGCGTCACCATGGCCGACACCGGCGCCGCCGCCGCCACAGGCGCGGATGTGGTTATCACAATGCTGCCCAACGGGCAGATCCTGCGCGCAGTCGCCAACGAAATCATCCCTGTGATGTCCGCAGGCGCCGCCTTTGTGGACTGCTCCACAGTGGATGTCGACAGCGCCCGCGCCGTGGCTGAACAAGCCACCGCAGCCGGCCTCTTGCCCGTGGATGCGCCTGTGTCCGGCGGTGTGGGCGGCGCGGCAGGCGGCACGCTGACGTTTATGGCCGGTGGCTCCAAAGACGCGTTTGCTAAGGCCGACCCGCTGTTTGACATCATGGGCCAAAAGGCGGTGCATTGTGGCGACGCCGGTGCCGGTCAGGCTGCAAAAATCTGCAACAACATGATCCTCGGCGTGACCATGATCGCCACCTGTGAAGCCTTTGCGCTGGCCGACAAGCTGGGTCTGGACCGCCAGTCAATGTTTGACGTGGTCTCCACCTCGTCCGGCTACAGCTGGACCATGAACGCTTACTGCCCGGCCCCCGGCGTTGGCCCGCAGTCTCCAGCCGACAATGACTATCGGCCAGGCTTTGCGTCTGAACTGATGCTCAAAGACCTGCGCCTGTCCCAACAGGCTGCTGAAAGCGCCGATGCAGACACCCCAATGGGGCAAGCTGCTGCCGCGCTGTATGAGCAGTTTGTGGAGAAAGAAGGCGGGCTTGGCACCGACTTCTCCGCAATGTTGCCACGTTTCGAAAAACGCGGCCGCAGCTAACTCCGCGACCTTTTCGCCTTAAAACAAAGGGCCACGCCACATCTGGCGTGGCCCTTTTTATTGTCCAGCATATCAGCTGGCCCCGCGCAATTTTAATTAATCTTTCCTTACCCCAGCCCCGTTCGCGCCACGTTTGCCCGCCAGTTTTGCTCTGACCGAGGACCCGGAGAGGTCCCGTGATTGGACAAGAGCAGAACGCACTGAGGTAGAGACATGCCAACGGCAACGGAACTGAACATCGACACAAGCGCCACCGCCTCCGCGATGGCCAACGAGATCTTTGGCGACCCAACCCGCATCGTCAGCGCGACCTACACCGGCGACGCCCAATCCTCCGGCATTTACACCGGCGCAGACACCACAAGCGCGGGCGTGGCCCCTGCTGACAGCGGCGTAATCCTCTCCACTGGCCATGTCGACGACTTCACCAACAGCGACGGCAGCACAAACACCAACCAATCCGCCTCGACCTCCACCAACACCTCCGGCGAAGACAACAACGCCCTGTTCAACGCCGCCGCAGGCACCAACACTTTTGACGCGTCGTATCTGACAATCGATTTCAACGGCACCGCTGGCGAACTGCTCACCATCGACTTTGTGCTGTCTTCTGAAGAGTATCCAGAGTACCTCAGCTACAACGACGCCATCGGTGTCTGGGTCAACGGCGTCGAAGCGCAAATTTCCGTTGGCGACGGCGGCGCAACCGTGGGCAACATCAACGACGCCAACGAAAACATCTACAACGACAATGCGGGCGACCAATACAACACTGAGATGGATGGTTTCACCGTCACTCTGACCTTTGTTGTGCCGCTTCAGGATGGCGTGAACGAGTTGGTGATTGGCATCGCCGACGCCACGGACACCGCCTATGACTCCAACCTGCTGATCGCGGGTGGCTCGGTGCAAACCGCCATTGTGGCCCAGGACGATGACATGCGCATCGCCTACGGCAACAGCAAGACGCTGGACGTACTGAACAACGACAGCTCGTCTGCAGGCCCAACTCTGACCATCACCCACATTAACGGTGTCGCCGTCAGCCACGACGGCAGCGGCGGTCTGCCCAACAGCGTGACACTGGCCACCGGTCAGGTGGTGACTCTGAACGCCGACGGCACGCTCACTGTGGATGCGGACACCGACAACGAAACGATCTATTTCAACTACACCATCGAGGACTCCGCTGGAGAAACCGACACCGCGCTGGTCGAGATCGAACAGCACGCGCCTTGCTTCACCGTCGGTACCTTGATCCGCACCTCGGAAGGCGATGTGCCAGTAGAGGAGTTGCGCGCCGGCATGCTGGTCGACACGCTCGACAATGGTTTTCAGCCGATCCAGTGGATTGGCCACTCCCACATGCCGCCGCGCTACGAATCCCTGCCCATCCGCATCAAAGCCGGTGTGCTCGATAACGACCGCGACCTGATCGTGTCCCCGCAACACCGTGTCTTACTACAAGGCTACCGTGCCGAACTTCTGTTTGGCTGCGATGAGGTGCTGGTCAAAGCCAAAGATCTTGTGAATGGCCGCGACGTGACCCGTTGCGAAACCGATGGCACCATTACCTATTTCCACATCCTGATGCCGCAACACGAGCTGCTTTACTCCGAAGGTCAATGGTCCGAGAGCTTCCTGCCCGGCCCGATGACGCGCTACAGCTTTGATCCCTTCGCCAACCGCTCCCTGCGTCAGGTGATGCGTGAGAAAAACATCAGCTTTGAAGACATCGCCGCTCGCCCCAGCCTGCGCAGTTATGAGGCCACGGCGCTTCTGGCGGCCTAAACTGCACCCACTTTGAGGCAGATCAAGTCACATTCCATTTAAAGCATGTATCTTTCTCCCGACCTTAGGAGGGAAACACATGCTGAAAAAGAACGTTGGACCCGTAGACAAAATCTTGAGGATCGTGATGGGCCTCGCGCTCCTTGCCGGAGCCTTGGCTGGCTATGGCGCCTGGATGTGGATCGGCCTGATCCCCCTCTTCACAGGCCTGCTTGGCACCTGCCCGCTTTACACCGTTTTTGGCTTCCGCACTTGTCCACTGGACAGCAAGTGATCACGCCCCCGCCAGCGCCTCCAAAGCGAGGCGCGTGGCTTCATCGGCGGGAAACATCATTTCGATCCGCAGCTCGCTGAGGGCAATATCCTCAGCAGAGCCAAACTGGCTGATCGTGGAGAAAAACGACAACTGCATCCCACCAAACTCATAAACCGCCGGAATGATCGCAGGTTTGATGCCATCCACCTCAAGCACCGCTTCGCCAAGCCGCTGCTCCATACGCGCAATGCCGTCTTCCAGCACCGGATCATGCCCAAAATGCGCGCTTTCGACACGCAGGCGCGCAATCATGTGACGCAGAATTTCCTCATAGTTGACAAGCACTTGCCGGACACCTTTCGAGTCAACCATCATATCAATCAGACTGTCGCCAACCTGAACTTCAAACCCAGCCAACAAATGCGCTGAAACGGCGTTCATCGCCACCAGTCTCCAGTGCCGATCTATCGCCATCGCCGGATACGGCTCATGCCGCTTGAGTGTCCATTCCATCGCCGCCCGCATCGGCGCCATATCCGCCTCTGACAAATCCCGTTCGGCGTACGCAGGGCTCATACCCGCCGCCGACAACATGCGATTGCGCTGTGCAAACGGCACTTCCAACTCATCACAGAGCCGCAACACCATCCCCCGACTGGGTCGCGAGCGACCGGTTTCCAGAAACGAAATATGCCGCGAGCTCACACCAGCGGACAACCCAAGATCCAGCTGGCTCACCCGCCGCACCTGCCGCCACTCCTTTAAAACCGCGCCAAACTCTACGCCCATGTCCCGCTCCTCGTTGTCCCGTCCACCATAGCCGATCTCTTGTGCAAAGCACTTACCTCACAGGTAATTGTTTTGCCTCACCAAACGAACGCAGTTTGTCGCCGTAACCTCAACTGGAGACATCCCATGACACAGGATCGCGCGATCTACCTTCTGAAACTCACCTCACTGGGCACAGTGCTGTTTGGCCTCATTCCCCTGTTTGCCATGATTGGCGGACTTCACGGCATCGTCGGCTGGTTTCTGGACCTCACACACTTGCCTCTTGATGGTTCGCAAAGCTTTGGCGGCGACAGCGAGAAAGTGCTCGCGGCCATCGGCGGCGGCCTCATGGTCAGCCTTGGCGTTGTGACCTGGCAAGTCACCATCCGCGTTTACGCCAACGATCCTGAAACCGGCGCCTCCATCATCAGCTGGGGTGTCTTGAGTTGGTATGTGGTCGACAGCGCAGGCTCCTTCGTTGCTGGCGCCTGGTTCAACGTGGTTATGAACACCGGCTTCCTACTGATGTTCGTACTGCCCATCACCCTGGCAAAACCCCGCCAAGCTGTGGCGGCCTAAAGAAAACGGGCGGTGGTTCTCTGCAACCACCGCCCGACTATCTTATTCTGCTGCCACTTTCTTCTTCGGCACCAGCATGTCTTTCAGGTACCGCCCCGTGTGGCTTGCGGCCACTTTTGCGACCTTCTCCGGCGTGCCTTTGGCAACCACTTTACCACCGCCATCGCCGCCCTCGGGACCGATATCAATTATGTGGTCAGCGGTTTTCACCACATCCAGATTGTGCTCAATCACCACAACCGTGTTGCCCTGATCGACCAATTCATGCAGCACTTCCAGCAACTTACGTACATCTTCGAAGTGCAGGCCTGTGGTTGGCTCATCCAGAATATAGAGCGTGCGCCCGGTTGAGCGTTTCGCCAGCTCTTTGGACAGCTTCACCCGTTGCGCTTCCCCACCAGAGAGCGTCGTCGCCTGCTGCCCCACCTTGATATAGCCAAGACCAACCCGCATTAGCGCATCCATCTTGTCGCGAATGCTCGGCACCGCTTTGAAGAACTCCTGCGCCTCTTCCACGGTCATATTCAGCACATCGGCAATGCTTTTGCCTTTGAATTTGATCTCCAAAGTCTCGCGGTTGTAGCGCGCACCTTTACAGGTCTCGCATTCCACATAGACATCCGGCAAGAAGTGCATCTCGATCTTGATCACACCGTCGCCCTGGCAGGCCTCACAGCGCCCACCTTTAACGTTGAAGCTAAACCGCCCCGGCTTATAGCCGCGCGCTTTGGCTTCCGGCAGACCGGCAAACCAGTCGCGGATCGGTGTAAACGCCCCCGTATAGGTCGCCGGATTGGACCGCGGTGTACGTCCAATTGGACGCTGATCAATGTCGATCACCTTGTCCAGATGTTCCAACCCCTTGATGGTCTCACAAGGCGCAGGCGTCTGCCGCGCACCGTTCAGGCGCATCGAGGCTGTCTTGAACAGCGTCTCAATGGTCAGCGTGGATTTGCCGCCACCAGACACACCGGTCACACAGACAAACTTACCAAGCGGGAAGTCCGCCGTGACCTTCTTCAGGTTGTTGCCCGTGGCCTTCACCACCGTGATCGCTTTGCCGTTGCCCTCGCGCCGTTCGGTTGGCACCGCAATTTCACGCGCACCCGACAGGTATTGCCCGGTCAAAGAGGCCGGATCGGCAGCAATCTCTTCCGGCTTGCCTTTGGACACCACCTGACCGCCATGCACACCGGCCCCCGGACCAATGTCGAACACATAGTCTGCCTCGCGCACGGCCTCTTCGTCGTGCTCCACCACAATCACCGTATTGCCCTGATCGCGCAGGTTTTTCAGTGTGGTCAGCAGCCGATCATTGTCGCGCTGGTGCAGGCCAATCGACGGCTCATCCAGCACGTACAGCACGCCAGTCAGGCCAGAGCCAATCTGGCTCGCCAGTCGAATACGTTGGCTCTCCCCGCCAGACAGCGTGCCGCTGTTGCGCGACAGGGTCAGGTATTCCAGACCCACGTTGTTCAAGAACCCAAGCCGCTCCTGGATCTCCTTTACAATTGCCCGCGCAATCTCTTGACGTTGAGGCGTCAGTGCCGCCGGCACACTCTCGATCCAGGCCAAAGCCTCGCGGATCGACAGCTGCACAACATGGCCAACGTGTTTCTCAGCAATCCGCACTGCCAGAGCTTCTTCGCGCAACCGGTGCCCCCGACAGGCGCCGCAAGGCCGATTATTCTGATAATTCTCAAACTCTTCTCGGATCCAGTTTGAATCGGTTTCCCGGTACCGCCGCTCCATGTTGGGGATCACACCCTCAAACACACGCGTCACCTGATAAACCCGACCGCCTTCGTCATAGCGGAACTCAATCTCTTCTTCGCCCGAGCCATATAGGAACACCTGCTGCACATGTTTCGGCAGCTCTTTCCAAGGCGTGTTCTTGTCAAACTCGTAGTGCTTCGCGAGTGCCTCAATCGTCTGCAGGAAATACGGCGATTTGCCTTTCCGCCAGGGAGCCAACGCGCCATCATAGACCTTCAACGTCACATCCGGCACCACCAGCCGCTCGTCAAAGAACAACTCTTTGCCAAGGCCGTCACATTCAGGACAGGCCCCAAACGGCGCGTTGAACGAAAACAACCGAGGTTCAATTTCTGGAATGGTAAAGCCACTGACGGGACAGGCAAATTTCTCCGAAAACGTGATCCGCTCTGGGTCACCTTCTTTCGGTGCGGTCTCCAGAACCGCAATCCCATCCGCCAAGTCGAGCGCAGTACGCAAGCTGTCCGCCAGCCGAGTTTCCATGCCTTCGCGCACCACCAGCCGGTCTACGACCACATCAATGTCGTGGCGGAATTTCTTGTCCAACGTCGGCGGCTCATCCAGCTCATAAAAGGCTCCGTCGACCTTCACCCGCTGAAAACCCTGCTTGCGCAGCTCCAGGAACTCTTTCCTGTACTCGCCTTTGCGGTCCCGCACGATCGGCGCCAGCAAGTATCCGCGCGTGCCGTCTTCCAGACCCATGATCCGGTCAACCATATCCTGCACCTGCTGTGCTTCAATCGGCAGACCAGTCGCGGGCGAATACGGCGTACCCACACGGGCAAACAGAAGACGCAGATAGTCGTAAATCTCCGTCACCGTACCTACTGTCGAGCGCGGGTTCTTGGAGGTCGTCTTCTGTTCAATCGAAATCGCCGGAGAAAGCCCGCTGATGTGATCCACATCCGGCTTTTCCATCATATCAAGGAACTGCCGCGCATAGGCGCTCAGGCTTTCGACATAACGTCGCTGCCCTTCGGCATAGATCGTGTCAAAGGCCAGCGAGGACTTGCCCGAACCCGACAGACCGGTGATCACCACCAGCTGATCGCGCGGAATGTCCACATCGATGGACTTCAAGTTGTGCTCGCGCGCCCCGCGCACCTCAATATTCTTCAGTTCGGCCATTCAAACCCCCAACGGATACGGCACCAGACATAGGGGATCACACCCCCACTGCCAACCAGATATCGCGAACATACAGAGAACATTTCAATTCGCCAAGCCCGGTTTTTGAACTGACACTTGCCTCAATCCAATTTTCTCTCGTAGTCTCTGCGCATTACGAATTTGAGGACCTTTTGGATGACGTTTTTGAGAGCGACCACGGCCGCAATTTGCCTGCTGCCCACCAGCCTTCTTGCCCAAGACAACCCCGCCGCTATTGTGGTGATGGACGGCTCCGGCTCCATGTGGGGCCAAATTGAAGGCGTGGCCAAAATCACCATCGCCCAGCAAGTGATGGGCGAGTTGATGACCTCCCTGCCCGCCGACCTGGACCTTGGCCTGACAGTCTATGGCCACCGTCGCAAGGGCGACTGTTCTGACATCGAAACCGTGGTCCTGCCCGGCCCGGACACCCGCGCCGCGATCACCTCCGCCGTAAATGGCATCTCTCCCAAAGGTAAAACCCCCATGGCAGACGCCGTGGTCGCCGCCGCCAAAGCGCTGCGCCACACCGAAGAGGCCGCAACCGTGATCCTGGTGTCTGACGGCATTGAAACCTGTGTGCCGGATGTCTGCGCCGTTGCCAAAGAACTCGAAGCCACCGGCGTCGACTTCACGGCCCACGTGGTGGGCTTTGACGTCACCGATCCAGAAGCTTTGGCGCAATTCCAATGTATGGCCGAGGCCACCGGCGGCAAATTCCTCGCCGCCGCCAACGCCGATGAGTTGGGCAACGCTCTCACCGAAGTCGCCGCCGCCCCACCGCCTGAACCAGAGCCACAGCCGGTGCAGGTCACTATTGTGGCCACCGACGGCAAGAACGGCCCGGTCATCAACACCCCGCTCATTTGGGACCTCACTGGCGACGCCGCCATCCATGACGACCACAGCGCGGCCTCCTTGAAAGAACAACTGCTCGAAGGCGAATACACCGTCTCCGTGCTGCGCCCCGAAGATGAAGCCACCGCCGAAATGCGCTTTGGCGTCGGCTCTGTCGACAAACGCGTCGTGTTGGAGCTCCCGGAATTCAAACCTCCAGCCACCGTGTCCGGCCCGCAATCTGCCCCCGCTGGCAGCATGATCACCGTCGACTGGACCGGCCCCAACGCCCAAGACGATTTCATCGCTACCGTTGATCCCGCCACCAACAAATGGATCACCTACAATTACACACGTGAAGGCAGCCCGCTCACGCTGCAAATGCCCCCAGAACCAGGCACGTTCGAACTGCGCTACATCCTGAGCGACGGCCGCAAGCCGCTCGCCAGCCAGCCAATCACCGCCACCGAAGTCACCGCCACCCTCTCCGCCCCGGACGAGCTTGTCGCCGGCGCGACCGTGCCGGTGGATTGGACTGGCCCTGATTACAAAGGCGACTACGTATCTGTCACCAAACCGGGCGATGAGAAGTGGATCACCTACACCTATACCCGCGAAGGCAGCCCCCTAATGCTGCAAATGCCGGGAGAGCCGGGCAACTATGAACTTGTCTACACCATGAGCCAGGACCGGACCGTGATCCATCGCGAACCGATCTCTGTCGCCGCGCTGGCCTATGGCCTTAAAGCAGACGCTACAGCCAACGCCGGTGCCAAGCTATCGGTCACGTGGACGGGCCCCGGTTATGACGGCGACTATATCACCGTTGCGGGCACCGACACGGCGGACGACAAATACGTCAACTACACCTACACCCGCGACGGCAATCCGCTGAATGTGGTGATGCCCGGCGATCCTGGCCAATACGAGATACGCTACGTGCTAGGCCAAGACCGCTCCGTGCAGGCGCGCACCTCTGTAGAGGTGAAAGCCGTCGGCGCAACCGTGACCGGCCCAGCCACTGGCCCGATTGGCGGCGCAATCACCGCCTCATGGACTGGCCCTGGCGGGGACGGCGACTACCTGACCATCGTCACACCGGACGCACCGGACGGCGACTACGGCCCCTATGCCTACACCCGCGACGGCAGCGACCTGACCCTGAACTTGCCCGCCAACCCGGGCACTTACGAGCTGCGCTATGTGGCGGACACCAACCCGATGAAAGTGCTGGCCCGCGCCCAACTGACCGTCGAGGACGTGCCCGTCACCATCACCGCCCCGGCTTCCGCGACGGCTGGTAGCAGCATTGAGATCACCTGGACCGGCCCCGGCCACCCGCGCGACTACCTCGCAGTGGGCAACGCAAACAGTGAGTACATCACCTACACCTACGCGGAACAAGGGGCGCCCCTGTCGCTCGCGGTCCCTGAGGAACCCGGCGACTATGAAATCCGCTACTTCCTCGACGTGGACAACAAGCTGCTCGCCTCCGTGCCGCTCAAAGTCGAGTAAAGGACACATCCCCCCACACAGAGGCGGCCCTTCGGAGCCGCCTTTTTTGCGCCAACTCCATCATTCACCCAAATGGTTGACTGAGCGCGAGTCGCATGTTATTCACCCATATGGTTGAACGACAAGACGCCACCGAATCTGAGGACCAGCTCAGCGCCATTCTCAAGGCCGCATCAGAGCCAAACCGCCGCGCGATCCTGACCCTTCTGGCCCAACACGGCCCGATGAAGGTCACCGACATCGCCGCCCGGTTTGATTTGAGCCTGAATGCGATCTCCAAGCACATCAAAGTGCTGGAGGCCGCAGGATTGGCCAGCCGCCGCACCGAATGGCGTGAGCATCTGATTGAGGTGCAGATGGCCCCCTTATCGCTCATTGATACCTGGTTTGCCGATCTGCGTTCCATTTGGGCGCTGCGGCTAGACGCCCTCGAAGCTGCCTTATTGGAGGAAGACAACAATGACTGACCTTGCGCTGGAAATCTCGCGCCACCTGCCATTCCCACCCGAACGCGTTTTCGACGCCTGGTTGGACCCCAAAATGATGCAGAAATTCCTCGTGCCCGCCCCCGGCATGTCCGTGCCCGAGGCCAGCAACAATCCGGTTGTCGGCGGCCGCTTCCGCGTGGTGATGCAAGCCCCCGACATGGAGGAAAGCTGGCCCCACGAAGGCGAGTACCTTGAAATCGACCGCGCCACCCGCCTACGCTTTACCTGGGTGTCCGGCTACACGCAGGAGGACAGCGAAGTTACATTGACGCTGAAACCGGCCAACGACGGCACCCACCTCACATTGAAACACATCCGTTTTCCCTCGGAAGAAAGCCGCAACAACCATGAAGGCGGCTGGAATCTCATTCTCGAAAAACTGGAGACAACCCTATGAACTGGATCGCTTTTATCGTCGGATTCATCGCCTGCTCTGCCTTTGGTTTCTTGGTCTACGGCCCTGTTCTAGGCCTGCAAAAACGCTGGGCCGAAGGCAGCAACATTGATCCCGAGCCTCCTGAAAAAATGCCGATGGGGCCAATGGTCACCAACTGGATCGCCATCGCAATTTTGGCCTACGTCGTTGCGCTGACAGAGACGACGCAAAACCTCACCGTAGCCCTGCTCGCGATCCTCGCTTGCGCCGCCTATGTGGCAAACACCGGCGCCTGGATCAGCAAGTCCCGCTTCGCCATCACCGTGGACGTCGGTTACGTGCTTGGCTCCGGTGTGTTGATGATTTTGGCCCACGCAATTCTTTAGCCAAACAAGGCTCCGCACACTCGTGCGGGGCCTATGTTACGCCGCGCCACTGCGACAGAAACGCTGCCCTCGGTCTACTTCTCCGACCACACCGAATCCGGCACAAACCCCTTTGCGCCACTTACGGTCATCGCTTCAAACAATACGTCGGAGACAAAAACCTTTTTGCTCGCAAACAAGCGAAAATCCGTCCAGGCGTTCAGTCCCTCAATGGCCTTTTTCTTCAGGATCAATCGCTCCGGCACAGGCAGGCCCACCGTGTTCCACACGTGTTGGCCGTCCACCGGTCCGCCTATGGGTTTGACACCCTCGCAGGTTTCATCCACCGCGTCCCGAACCCTTCCAATGCACCACGCATAGTAGGTTGCGTAGGGCGTAGCGTCCTTGTTCAATATGTCAATCGGGAAGAACTGCCAGCTGTCCATTGGGCCCTTATGCGCATCAATCAAAGCTTTTAGCGACTGAGACAAAAGCGGAAATTTCGCATATTTCGTGTTGCATCCAGGGAAGGATTGCACCCAATCAGGCAGCGCGACTCCCTCTTTGAAAATCAATTTTTCCGGCAAAAACTCGGCCCGCCAGGGTTTTTCAAATTTTCCAAAGTTGATGAGACCTTCCCGGCCTCTGGTCTCAATCATCCAAGTCTTACGCGCCTGCTCCAAATAGGCCTGCCCTGCTTGGATTCTGGCCGTTCCATCCGGATCCAAGACTTCGAGGTTGTACCAGCCCGAAAGTGTAAAGATGTTCGAGTCGCCAGCCAAAAACACTGCCATATATACCCATTCCCCCAATTTACCGAACCAAAGAGGCTTAACTCAAGACGCTGAAAACAAAGAGCATCACGTTGCACACGAGATGCTCTCTCCGTGCGCGTGCACGCCGCCAACTTGACCGTGACTTAGATGTGGATCACCCGATCATAGGCGTCCAGCACGCTTTCGTGCATCATCTCACTCAAGGTTGGATGCGGGAACACGGTTTCCATCAGCTCCGCCTCTGTGGTTTCCAACTGACGCCCCACCACATAACCCTGGATCAGCTCGGTCACCTCCGCGCCCACCATATGCGCCCCAAGCAACTCGCCTGTTTTGGCGTCAAACACGGTTTTGACCATGCCCTCCGGCTCACCCAAGGCAATCGCCTTGCCATTGCCAATGAACGGGAAGCGGCCCACTTTGACGTCATAGCCCAGCTCTTTGGCCTTGGCCTCGGTATACCCAACGCTCGCCACCTGCGGATGGCAATAGGTGCAGCCTGCAATGCTCTCCGGTTTCACAGGATGCGGTTTTCCGCCAGCAATCAGCTCCGCAACCATCACGCCCTCATGGCTCGCCTTGTGCGCCAACCACGGTGCGCCCGCGATGTCGCCAATCGCAAACAGCCCGTCCACGCCAGTCTGGCAGTACTGATCCGTGACCACGTGCGTGCGATCAACCTTCACGCCCAGCTTTTCCAGCCCGAGGTTCTCAACATTGCCCACAATGCCCACGGCGGAAATCACGGTATCAAATTCTTGCGTTGTGACCTTGCCACCGACCTCAATATGCGCGGTGACTTTGTCTTTACCGCGATCCAGTTTCTTGACCGTGGATTTCTCCATAATGGTCATGCCTTGTTTGACAAATTGCTTTTTGGCAAAAGCACTTATCTCCGCATCTTCAACTGGCAGAACCCGATCCATGACCTCAACAACCGTGGTCTCTGCACCCAGCGTGTTGTAGAAACTCGCAAACTCGATCCCAATCGCGCCCGAGCCAATCACCAGCAGTTTCTTCGGCATATGCGGCGGCTGCAATGCGTCCTTATAGGTCCAGACCCGCTTGCCATCACCTTCCAGCCCAGGCAATTCCCGCGCCCGCGCGCCGGTGGCCAGAACGATGTTTTTGGCGGTCAGCTCTTCAACAACCTTCTCGCCTTTCACCGACACTTTGCCTATGGCGGGCAACGTCGCCTCGCCCATGAAGACCTCAACCTTGTTCTTCTTCATCAGGAAGGCCACGCCGGAGCTCAATTGCTTCGCCACCCCACGCGAGCGTTTCACCACCGCGTCGATGTCATAGCCGATGCCTTCGGCCTTCAGACCAAAGTCCTTGGCCCGCTCCATCAGGTGAAACACTTCCGCCGAGCGCAGCAACGCCTTGGTGGGAATGCAGCCCCAATTCAGACAGATCCCGCCCATGTGCTCGCGCTCCACAATCGCGACCTTCAGGCCCAGCTGTGCACCGCGAATGGCAGCCACGTAGCCGCCCGGCCCTGCGCCAATCACAATCATGTCGAAGTTCTTGCTAGCCATGGTGTTTCCCCGCCTCCCGCTATGTCTTTGCGCGAGCCTACTGGAACTCTTAGGCAGCTTCAACAAAGCGCACCGCCCGTTTTACGCGCAATTTTCCGCTGGTGATCGCGCAGCGACAGGCGCACACTGCGCCCGCATCACCGAGTCGGGAGCACTGCGATGAAAACGCTGAAAGATCTTTTGGTCGCCATGATCAATGCCACGCTCATTCTGGTGGCGATCTGCCTGTTTTTCCTCTGGCGCCTGTCTGACAGCGCTGAGCGGGTCGTGGCCAGCTTTGCCCAGAACCTGCAAATCGTCGAACCGCTGGAAACCAAAGTCGACGGGCTGCGGGACGAGGTTGCCAACCTGCGCAGCGATCTGGCTGCGATCTCTTTGGACAGCAGCGCCCTCACAACACAGGCCACGGAGCGCCTGCAAAGCCGCGCCAACGCGCTGCAGTTGGAATTGGAAGGCATCAACAGCAGCTTGGCACGTCTTGCGGACACACCGGAAACCCTGATGCAAGCGGCATTGGATGATGTGGCCACCCGTGTGAGTGGCCGCGTTGGCGCACTCGCCAGTTGCTACGCGCCCGACCCTGCGCCGGACGCCAGCTCAGCTTCTGACTAACCGCAGCTTACTCCGCCGCCTGCAGTGCCCGCACGGTGGTGCCATAGCCGCCGTCTGCGACATAGGCCATCTCCACCTCGGTGGAGGCGCGCGCCAAGGCGTCATTACGATACGGGAATCGCCCAAACTGCCGGATCACTTCGCGGTGCGCTTTGGCATGTAGCAGGTTGGACGCACCGGTCTCGGGCATCCGATCCAGGAACATGCGAATGCAGCGCTCCTGATCACAGAGGTTTTCCGAATGCATCAAAGGCAGGTAGAAAAACTGCCGCGCGGGCTCGTCGATCCGCAGATCCCACTTTTTGTCGATGGCAATCTTGGCCGCACAGAGCGCCTTGCGATCAGTCGAAAATGCCTGCCCGGATCCCCGGAACATATTGCGCGAGAATTGATCGGTCAGGATCACATACGCCAAGGTGCCACTTGCATAGGTCAGCCATTGCCCCAAACCACCGGCCTGCGCTTGCTCCCATGTTGCCTCAAACCGCTGCCGGATCTGCTCGTCCAGCTCTTCGGAAACCGCATACCATCCACTTGGCCCAACTTCATCAAGCCAAAACGAAAGTACTTCTTCGGGACCCACCATGTCCCTTCTCCTTTTGCCTGTTCCGTCTTACAAAAAGACGCTTAGTACTAAGGACGTTACACACAGTGAATTAAGAAAGAATAGTCACAAAATGCAACATCCCGACACAGCCCGCGACCTTTTGCGCTAACACCGGCAGAGGCTCGCTTACCCAGCGGCAGCTTCCTGCTCTTCCTCCATCGCCGTCTCGATTGCGACCTCTTGCGCAACCTCCACCGCAACCACCGATGCGGTCGGCATAACGGCGGTGTAGCTGCCAGTTTCATCCGCAGGCGCAGCCGGACGCCGGGTGGTACGATAGCCTGCATAAACGCCAAGCGCGGCCAGCAGAATGATCAGGTAGATGAAGTATCCACGCGGCCCCACCACATCCATCATCCAACCGGTGATCAGCGGGCCGGCAATCGCCCCCACGCCGTTCACAAACACCAACCCGCCAGAGGCCGCCGCCATATCCTCGTACTCCAGGAAGTCGTTGGCATGCGCGATCAGCATCGAATAGAGCGGATTGGAAAACCCACCAATGAACAGCGCCGCAACCAACAGCAGCGGATAGTTGTCCCCCGCGACAAATCCCAATGTGGCCCCGGCCGCGCCGATCGCGGCCACAAACATGATCAGCACACGTCGATCCATGCGGTCGCTCATCCAGCCGAGCGGATACTGAAACACCGTCGCCCCGACATAAAACGCCGCGATAAACAACGACAACTCGCTGAGGCTTAGCCCTGCCCGCGTAGCAAACACCGCCGACATGCCAAACTGTGCGGAAAACACCCCGCCCAGCATGAACATCCCCACAACACCAAGCGGCGAGTTCTGGAACAACTCTTTGAGGCTCATTGGTTTGGTTGTCTCAAATGCCGGGGTTGGCGAGACCGACAACAGAATGGGCGCAAATGAGATCGAAACCAGCACCGAGGGGATCACAAACAACAAGAACCCTGTGGCATCGGGAATGGTCATCATGCCCTGCGCGGTCACAATGCCAATCATCTGCACCATCATGTAGATCGACAGCGCTTTGCCGCGCGTGTCATTGGTTGCCGCGTTGTTGAGCCAGCTTTCCGCCGTCACATACACGCCGGAGAAACACAGCCCCATCAACGCGCGCCCGGCAATCCAGGCCACCGGATGCTCCAGCGTTGGGTAAAGGATCAACACCGCAGAAATCATCGAGGCCATGGCGGCAAACACCCGCACATGCCCCACACGGCGGATCAACTCCGGCGTCAAACGGCTGCCGCCCAGAAAGCCGACAAAATAAGCCGACATCACCATCGACATTTCAAACGTCGAGAAGCCCGCCGCCTCGCCGCGAATCCCCAGCAACGTCCCGTGCATGCCATTGCCCACCATCAGCAACAGCATTCCCAACAACAGCGGCCACGCGCCTTTCAGAAACTGACCCATAGAGCGACCCTCGACACAACTCTTTCACAGATGCGCCCGTATGCAAAACACCCCTGCCGCCATCGCACCCAATCGCGACAACGCCATGTCGTTTTGCGGCATCTCAGAAGAATTTTCAGGGGATCAGGAGCGACGCATCACCGTAAGAGAAGAACCGATACCCCTCTTGCACCGCATGGTCATAAACCTTGCGAATTTCTTCCTGTCCCAGCAGAGCACTGACCAGCATCATCAAGGTCGATTTTGGCAGGTGAAAATTGGTCATCAAGGCATCTGCCACATTGAATGCAAAGCCTGGATAGATGAAAATATCGGTGTTGCCTTCCCAAGGTTGGATTGCGCCACTGTCCCGCGCCGCACTTTCAATCAACCGCAATGCCGTGGTGCCCACCGGGATCACCCGTCCGCCCGCCGCCATGGTGGCTGCAATCTCCGCCGCCGCAGCCTCGGTGACACGCCCCCATTCAGCGTGCATTTTGTGCTCTTTAACGTTCTCAACCTTCACCGGCAGGAACGTCCCCGCCCCAACATGCAATGTCACATGGGTGAACTGCACACCTTTGGCCTGCAACGCCGCCAGCAACGCATCGTCAAAATGCAGCGAGGCCGTCGGAGCCGCCACCGCGCCGGAGTGCTTCGCCCAAACGGTCTGATAGTCGGTCTTGTCTTTCTCATCCGCCGCACGTTTGGCGGCAATATAGGGCGGCAGTGGCATATTGCCTGCGGCCTCCAGCGCCGCGTCAAAGTCGTCGCCTTCCAGGTCAAACTGCACCAGCCCCTGCCCGTCTTCTTTGGACACCAACGTGCCCTTGAGACCTGCGGCAAAGACAATCTCTTCGCCCTCGCGAATTTTCCGCAACGGTTTGATCAGCGCGGCCCAGGCCCCACCGGCGCGCGGTTCTAGCAGCGTCACTTCCATACGGGACTGGGTTTCCCCTTCCGGCCCCTGCCGCACGCGATAGCCAGACAGCCGCGCCGGGATCACCTTGGTGTCGTTCAACACCAGCCGGTCGCCCGGCTGCAACAGATCCACCAGATCCGTGACCACCCCATCGGTGATCTCACCGCCCTTGGCCACCAGCAACCGCGCCGCGCTGCGCGGCTCCGCAGGCCGCGTCGCAATCAAAGACTCGGGAAGATCAAAATCAAAATCAGAAAGCTGCATCGGTGCTCGTGCCGTTAGTTGCTCAGGTCCGGAGGCGGACGGCGGAAAATCTCTCTAAAGAAGCCCGGCGTCAAGGCCGAGAGTGGGTTCACCGAAATCTCCGGCTGTTGGGCCGGCCCGCGCATGGTGTAGTTGAACCCGATCAACCCTTCACCTCGGCGCGAAAACGGCCGCCCGACCACATTCACCGCATAGAGCGGCGACACCGTGCCCTGAATATTGAACCACTCCTGCGCAAAGCTGTAGGTACCATCCGCCGACAACCCCATCGACGGCCCTGCCGCGCTGCTTTCGCCAATCACCAGCCGATCTGGCGTCAGGCGGAACCGCGCAAACACATCGGTGAACAGAATCCCCGGCCCCGCCAGTTGCTCCACCAACCCAACCACACTGATCGCGTTCAGCAACTCCGCCACCAGCGGCATTTGCTGCACCTTGACCTCTTTCATCTCCATCAAGCCGTCGTATTCGCCTTTCGCGGCGCGTGGCTCCATCGACAGGGTCATCGCCCCGCGACTGGCAGATTTCACCAGCCCCATGAGCTGCGCGATTTTCCCACCATTGTCGGAGGTCACCCGCATCTGGGTACCATGACGGTGCGGTGCCAATGTGCCAAACACCAGCGGCCCGCCTTTAAAATTCCCGCTAAAGCTGCCGCTCAACCCGCCGTCAAACTTCAGCTCAGCTTTCACCGGTCCCAAACGGATGTTGTCAGTCACAACCACCTCATCCACGTTGGCCGTAACCGGTCCAATGCCCGCCGCGCCGCCACGCCCACTGCCCTTGCTGCTCTCCGGCATACGTCGCATGTCCAAGCGCCCACTGGTCATCACCACCGCTGGCGGCGCCTTGCCGCGCCCCAACAGCCGACCCGTCCCGCTGAGCCAGCTGCCCACCGCAAAGCTGTCCATCTGCGCCACACCAAGACCACCGCCATCCGCAATCGAAATCCGCCCTCTTGCGCTCAACCCCGGCGCCTCAAACAACACCCGATCAATGCTCGGAGCCTTGCCAAGCGTCATGTCGACCTCAAGCGTCCCACTGCTCTTTTCGGATTTGCGCCATCCCAAAGGCGGCGAAGACATGCGCACCCCGACCAAATCTGACCGCAACCGCATCTTGGGGGGCTGATCGCGCACAATGTCCATCTCATAGCTGGCCTGCCCTACCTCAGACACCGTGCCTTTGGGCAGCCCCACCTCAAATTCATCCAGCGCCGCCGCGCTCAGCTCCGCCGTCCCGCTGACCCAACTGCGCCCGGCATTCTCTTTACCGCCCAGCATGTGCCATTTGGCGCTCACCGGAATGTCCGCGACAAACCCGTCGCCCCAGACCTCAACCCGCGCCGGCGTCGCCGTGACTTGCAGCTCCCCGCGCATCTCTTTGCCTGGCAGGAAATGCCCGCTGCGCACATCACTCAGATCGCCGCGCACGTCGTAAACCACCTCCTCAATGGGCAGCTTGTCTTTGAGCACCAGCTCCACCGTGCCTTCCAAATCCGCCCACCCGGAGGCAAAATCCACCGGCAGCTGGGCCTTGGTGAACAGCTCCAACGGTTTGCGATCCAACAGCGACAGCACCGCTTCAATCGGCCCCCGCGCCTGCGCCTGCACCACGGCTGGGGACTGTTTGATACGGGTATCCAAGATCACCATATTGGTGCCTGACACATCCATGCGCCCGCCCTGATCTGCCTCGACATAGCCTGCCTCAGCGGTGATATGAAGCTGATGGTCCTTCAACACCCCAAAACCAATGCCATCGAGCACCGGCGGCATGGTTTTCACCGCTTTGATGTCCACGTCGCGGAACTGGAAGTCCACATAGACCTCTGGCGGCTCGGCCCCTTTTGACCGCACCGCCAGATCAATGTCATGCAACGTGGCCTTGTAGATGTTCTGATCAATCCACTTACGCAGCTTGTGTTTGAAACTTTTCGGCCACAGCGCCAGCACACTCTCCGGCACCACCTCGTCCATGTGCCCGTTCAGCGCATAAGCCCAGTTCTCGCCTTCTGTGGTCAAATGTCCGTCGAGCACAATCTGGTTGCCGTTCTGGCGCACCACCAGTTGCCCAAGGTCCAGTTCAAACGGGTCCAGTTTCAACCGGAAATCCGCATAAGAGCGTTCCAACGCCACCGGATCATCGTCCAAATTGCGCGGATTGGCGCGGAATTCGTTCAGCGTCAGCTGCACCAGAAACTCTTCCGGTAACCCCTGCGACAGCGAGCCAATGAATGCTTCCCCATGGGCATTGACCCGCACCATGTCGCTGCTGAGCGACAACTCATCAAAGCGGATCGCGCCGCGATTGGGATCATAGGTCAAGTAGCTGCGCATACCTTCAAACGGCACCGGCCGCACCGCGCCATCCGGCTGCAACACGCCATCAGCAATCTGCAAGGTTGCGTTCACGTTGCCCAGATTGCCTTCGCTGTCGATGCTGGCCCGCAGTGCACCAGAGATCGGCGCCCGCAAAATCTGCAACCAGCTCAGTGCCGCCGATTGCGAGGCGATGTCCTCACTTGGAAGGTCTTCAAAATTGACACCAAACTCGGTGGTACGCGTGCCAAAGCGCGTAGTGACAGAAGCCTCAATGGTGCTCGCATAACTGCGCCCGCCCAGCAGCGTCAACTGAGAGGCCAGCTCCACCAACTCCTCGGTGCGCCGCAATGTGATATGCCCGCCATCCACGGTCCAGGCCTGCCGCGCCCGGCGATCCTCAAACCGGATGGTCACATCTTCGATCTGAAACAGATCAAGATAAGCCAGCAGTGGCGCCTGCAAATAACCCTCGATCTGATCGCCAAAGGTGGTGAGGTCTGTGTCGGTCTGAAACGCACCGCCGCCCTGACCAATCGACACCTGCACGGTCCCATCCTGTTGACGCAACACCAACAACGACACGCCCGACACCTGAACATCGCGCAGCGCAATCTCTCGATCCAGTAGCGGCGCAAAGGCCAACCGCGCCCGCGCTGTCTCCAAACGCACAGGGCTGCCCCCGTCCTCCGGCGACACCAGCACCCCCTGCAACTCAATGCTCGGGTCCCAGTCGTCTTCCACCACCAGCGCCATGCGCTCAATGGTGACTTCAATGCCCTCAAGCTGTTGATTGACCGCCGCCTGCACCCGCGCGTGCAGCCACTCTGGCGCCTCAAGCGGCTTGCCACTGACCAAAAACGCCACCGCTGCCAAGAACACCACCGGCACCAAAAGGCTGAATAAAGCGATCACGCCAAACCGCCGCGCACGGCGCGGGCGGCGCGTTGGTTGCACCTCTGTGATCTCCGCCTCCGGTTGCACCGTATCTCTCCCGTCTTCGGGCGACACGGTGGTATCGGATGTTGTGGCTGAACCCTCAGATGCGGAGTTATGATCGCCGTTCTCTGTCAGGGTTGATGCCTCTGTGTGTTCTGCTATTCCGGTGCTCGTGGACAAAACTATACCTGCAAGCGCCGCCCGACCCAAGGCCAGATCACGGCATTGGCACCATCGGGCCACATAGGAACAAAATGATGATTGATGCCAACCAACCTGCCCCCGATTTCACCTTGCCGTCCACCTCAGGCGATGACGTCACCCTCTCCGCTCTACGTCCCGCACCAGTGGCGTTGTTTTTCTACCCACGCGACAACACCGCCGGCTGCACCAAAGAAGCCATCGCCTTTTCGCACCTGTTGGAAGACTTCGTTGCGGCGGGCGTGAAAGTCTTTGGCATCTCCAAGGACAGCATGAAGAGCCACGACAAATTTGTTGAGAAAAAAGACCTCACCGTGCCGCTTCTGTCGGATGAACACGGCACGGTTTGCGAAGACTACGGGGTGTGGGCCGAGAAAAAAATGTATGGCAAAACCTTTATGGGCATCGTCCGCGCTACCGTCCTAATCGACGCAGACGGCAACATCGCCCGCACCTGGCCAAAGGTCAAAGTCGACGGCCACGCCGAAGAAGTTCTGGAGGCAGCAAAAGCACTCTGATGGCACAGACACTTGCAGAAATGGCGGTGGAGGTCCTCACCACCGCCGACGGCCGGACCAAAACCGCGATCTCCAAAAAACACGCCGAAGCCTGGTTCGCCGCCCGCGAGGCAGGCACCCCTCTGCCCATAGGCACCGCCAATCCGCCTCTGCAACCGGCTCGCCCGGATCAACCCGAGCTGCTAAACCCACGCGACGTGCCCCGCCGCAAACCCGGCAGCCCGCAGGGCCGCATCGCCATGCTGCACGCCGTAGCGCATATTGAGCTCAACGCCGTGGACCTGCACTGGGACATCATCGCCCGCTTCACCGACGTTGAAATGCCGCTTGGCTTCTATGATGACTGGGTCAAATCCGCGGCCGAAGAATCGAACCATTTCAACCTGATATGCGACAGTCTTGAAGCCAAAGACAGCTTCTACGGTGCGCTCCCGGCGCACGCCGGCATGTGGCGCGCCGCAGAGGACACAGTGGACGATCTTATGGGCCGCCTCGCCGTGGTGCCCATGGTGCTCGAAGCCCGTGGCCTGGACGTGACCCCAGGCATGATCCGCATCTTTGAAAACGCCAAAGACGAGCAAACACTGGAAGCCCTGCGTATCATCTATGCCGAAGAAGTGGGCCACGTCGCTTACGGCTCCAAATGGTTCAACTTCCTCTGCGGCCGCCACGCGCTCGACCCCAAAGCCACCTTCCACGGCTTGGTGCAAAAATACTTCCATGGCGCGCTGAAACCGCCTTTCAATGAAGAAAAACGCGCCGACGCGGGCCTGCCACCGGACTTCTATTGGCCACTTGCAGACGAAGAACCACCCGCCTACGCCCGTTAAACATCGGCGGCAAACCGCCCATCTCTGCGCCACATCCGCGCTATACCCGCCTAAAAAGGTCAAAAACCTTGCCGGACATGGCCCATGCGGCTAAAACACTGCCCCAAGGCGCCATCAAAAGGCGTTGGGGACAAAGGGTTGCGCCGGGGGTGGCGTACTCTGGGATGGGACTAAACAAGGAATTCTTCCGTGAGAACACGACTCGCGATCCGCGCGCACGCGATCCTGGAACGCTTCTTTCCGGAACGCAGGCTCTTTCTTCGGTCAGACACAGACACCCGCTTCATTCGTCTGAAGCCAAGCACGCAGCTTGTTGCTTTTGTCGGCTCTTCTGCCATCGTCGCCTGGGCCATCATCGCCACCGCGATCCTCTTGATGGACAGCATCGGCTCAGGAAACTTCCGCGAACAGGCCAAGCGCGACCAACTCACCTATGAGCAACGCTTGAACGACCTCTCCTCGGAACGCGACATGCGCACCGAAGAAGCCTTGGCTGCACAGACCCGCTTCAACTCCGCGCTAGCGCAGATTTCCGACATGCAGTCCGAACTGCTGGCCTCAGAAATTCGCCGCAAAGAATTGGAAACCGGTATCGAGGTGATCCAGGCCACCCTGCGCCGCACCATGCAAGAGCGGGAACTCGCCCGCGCCGAAGTGGTCGCCCGCGATCAGGCGCAAGCCCAGACCCAAACGGCTCTTATCGGCTCTTCGCCTCTGGGCAACGACATGCTCGACGTGCTGTCCACAGCGCTCAATGAAACCGCCGCCGAGCGGGACGAAGTGGTTGCCAATGCCCAACTGGCCGTGCGCGCCGCTGAGGAAATGGAACGCGAGCTCCTACTGATGGAAGAGAAGAACGACAAAATCTTCCGCCAGCTCGAAGATGCCATGACCGTCTCTGTGGAGCCGCTGACCAAAATGTTCACCGCAGCCGGTCTGGACACCAAGAGCCTGATGGACGAGGTCCGCCGTGGCTATCAGGGCCAGGGTGGCCCGATGATGCCGCTCAGCTTCTCCACCAAAGGAGCGGAGATCTCAGAAGAAACCCTGCGCGCCAACCGCCTGCTGGAGCAATTGGACCAGTTGAATGTCTACCGCATCGCCGCAGAAACCGTGCCGTTTGACAACCCGATCAAATCCGCCTTCCGCTATACCTCGGGTTACGGCATGCGCTGGGGCCGGATGCACAAAGGCACCGATTTTGCCGCCAAATACGGCACGCCGATCTACGCCACAGCCGACGGTGTGGTCACCCACGCAGGCTGGCTGTCAGGCTATGGACGCCTCGTCAAAATCAAACATGACCATGGAATTGAAACCCGTTACGCCCACCAAGCGAAAATCCGCGTAAAAGTCGGCCAAAGAGTCTCGCGCGGCGACCATATTGGTGATATGGGCAATTCTGGACGCTCGACCGGCACGCATTTGCACTACGAAGTGCGCGTCAATGGTCGCGCAGTGAACCCGATGACATTTATCAAGGCTGGAAGAGATGTTTTCTAAGAGCAAAATCAACGACCCCGCACCGACTACAGACACTCCGGCCAAGCCTGCGGCCGCCGAAGCCTCCCCGATCCCGGCGGCTCCGTCCAAGGCCAGCGAATTCAAAAGCGCAGCGGCCCCAAAAGCCAAGCCACCTGCCTCTGTGCTGTCTTCTGACCTGCACATCTCCGGCAACATGAAAACCACCGGTGACATTCAGGTCGAAGGCACTGTGGAAGGCGACATCCGCGCCCACCTGCTGACCGTTGGCGAAAGCGCCACCATCAAAGGTGAGATCATCGCAGACGACGTGGTCATCAACGGCCGCATCGTAGGTCGCGTGCGTGGCCTAAAAGTGCGCCTGACCTCCACCGCCCGTGTGGAAGGCGACATCATCCACAAGACCATCGCCATCGAGAGCGGCGCCCACTTTGAAGGCTCCGTACAGCGTCAGGACGATCCACTGACCGTTGGCAAAGCTGCCGCGCCAAAGGACGCAGCCCCTGCTGCCGCGCCAGCCGCTGCTGCAAAGCCAGCAAAATAAGCGACAAAATCGCCACAGACATGCGAAACCGCTGCGCCCCTGGCGCGGCGGTTTTCTTTTGGGCAACCGTCTGAAAACACGACAAAACCGATAGCAAGTCATCGTCCAAGCAGTACGCGCCCCACCTTCAAACCTGCAAAACCTCCCGATTTTCTCCCCTAGGCAGAGCCAAATTCGCTTCCTACGCTCCTCAAAGGTATATTTGGGAGTGATATAAAATGTTTCAGAAACTCGGCGCAGAATTCATCGGCACTTTCTGGTTGGTGCTTGGCGGCTGTGGCAGTGCGGTCCTGGCCGCGGGTGTGGCGGATGTCGGCATCGGCTGGCTTGGCGTCAGCTTCGCCTTCGGCCTCACAGTGATGACCATGGCCTACGCGGTCGGCCACATTTCCGGTGGGCACTTCAACCCCGCCGTCAGCCTTGGCTTGATGATCGGCGGACGGTTTGAGGCCAAGGACCTGATCCCCTATTGGGTGGCCCAAGTCGCCGGCGCCATCGCCGCAGCGATTGTGCTCTACCTGATTGTCTCTGGCGCGCCTGAGTTTGCCGGTGTCGGCGGCTTTGCCTCCAACGGCTACGGCGAAGCTTCTCCGCAAGGCTATTCCATGATGTCTGCCCTGATCATCGAAGTGGTCCTGACCGCCGCCTTCCTCTTCATCATCCTCGGGTCCACCTCCTCTGGCGCCCCCGCTGGCTTTGCCCCTATTGCCATTGGCCTGGGCTTGACCCTGATCCACCTGATCTCCATCCCGGTCACCAACACCTCGGTGAACCCAGCCCGCTCAACAGGTGTCGCGCTCTTCGCCGACGGCCCCGCCATGGCGCAACTCTGGCTGTTCTGGGTAGCCCCTTTGCTTGGAGGCGCTATTGGTGGCATTCTGTGGAAGGTCATCGGCTCTGACGAGTAATCCGTAAAGCACTGCGAGGGCGCACAGCCCTCGCTCTTTGGTACCAGTGGCAAGGATACGGTGACCCAATAGGACCAAACCAATCACGGGGAGCCCCACAATGAAATGTCTGACTCTGCCACTTGCTGCGGCGCTTTTGACCGCAACCGCTGCCACCGCTGAAGACCTGCAATTCCTGCTCGTCAACGAGTCCAGCGCTGCCGTCACTGCCTTCCACGTCAGCACCTCTTCGTCTGACAGCTGGGAAGAAAACCTGATTGACGGCGGCTACTTGGACTCCGGCTATGAAATCAACGTGCTGATCGCGGACGGTCAAACCACCTGTGTCTACGACGTGCTGGCAGAATTTGCCGACGGCGCCACCCTAGAAGACTACAACCTCGATCTCTGCGAAATGGGCAGCTACACCTTCGCCGACTAACCCGCCCCTGAGCCCGCCTCACAACACATTGTAGTGCTCTACGGCGGGCTCAAACACTTTGGCGTCCTGCAGGGAAAACTTCTCGAACCCCTCGGTCGCGCTTTGGATGCGGTCACAGCGAAACGTGCGCGGCGCATCCCGCAGATGATCCCAAGCCAGCACATACCACACCGGCGAACACAGCAGCAGGTAATGCGGCGCTATCGTGCGTTTTGACTTCGTCCCGTCCTCCCGCACATAGGTAATCTCCACCAGTTTCTGATTCAAAAACGCCTGATGCAATGTTTGCACCACCCGCGGCTTTGGCTCCCCCATGGATGTCTGCACCGGCAAAGACGCCTGCTCCGCAATCAATATCCGTTTCTTGATACCCTCCACGGCCCGCCGCTTCTCCTTGGAAAACGACGCAATCAACTGCCGCCGAATAGACCCCATCTTTGCCAGAAACAGCGGCGAGTTCATCTGCTCCGCCACCGCCAAGCTGATTAACAGGTCCACACTCTCGGCATAAGACAGGTTGAGCCGCCCCACACCCCAGTTCACATCCATGCGCACACCGCCACCACGGCCGCGTTCCGCCTCTATCGGCATCCCCTGCGCCCGCATGATCTCCAGATCGCGCGCAATGGTGCGACGGCTCACCCCATGGGTCTTGGCCAGATCCTCAACCGTACAGGGCTCTTCGCCCTTTAGCTGGGCCGCGATCTGATCCAACCGCATCATCCGGGTTTGTGCATCTGCACGCGAACGTTTCTGTGTCATGGAACAAATAGGACATAAAACGGCGCATTACTCAATATCCCGTCCCTGTCACAGCTACAGGAGACTTTTATGACACCCATCACCGTTCTGGCCCCGATCAAACTGGCCCCCAACAAAACTGAGGCCGACCTTCTGGCAGCCTCCGCCAAATTCCAATCCGAGTTTGTCGCCCATGAGCCGGGCGTGCTACGCCGCGAGCTGGTCCGCGCCCAAGACGGCACCTATCTGGACATCGTTCAGTTCCGCAGCGAGGCCGATATGGCAGACGTCATCGAAAAAGAAATGCAATCGCAAGCCTGCGCCGACTTCTTTTCCGTGATGGACCTGACCGATTTTGACCCGGAGGCGCCAATGGACACCTACGTCTCACTGGAAACCCACGCAGCCTAGGGTCAGTTGAACACCAGCGCCTTTACCGGAATGACAATCGCCATGGCGCGGATCACCACCGCGTTTGTCACGCCAAGCCCGTCAATTGCTTTATACATAAAGGCATGAAGGCCGGTGAGCCCGTTCTCCTCGATGAACTTGGAGTGGTCTGTAAAGCCCACGCCAACGCAACGGCTGCCTGGCGGTACGCCCTCAATTTTCTCCGGAAAAATGGGCTCCATGATCGCCAACAGTGTCCCGGGTCTTAATCGATCCTGAATATCAATCAAATTGTCGCCGGGCCGAAACTGTCCGGCGGCAATTGTGTCCTGCACCTGCACCACCCGCATCGGGATCACCGTCAACGGCTTCGCCGGACAGGTCATCTCAATCAACATGCCCTCTTTCACAATGCCCGCGGAAATTTGGCCAAACCCAGCCATAAATCGCCGCGGTCCCGCCATATCCGCAACCAACACGCCGGCTGGCCGTAAGATCGGGTTGATGATGTCACCCGGTTTCAATTGAAACTGCGTCACGGTCCCGCTGACCCCAGCATAAACCGTCGACAAAGCAATCTCCGTCTCCGCCTGCGCCAAAGCTGCCTCGGCACTGTCACGCTGTGCCGGCAAGGTGTCACTCACCCGCAGGGTTGCCGCCTGCACCGCCGCAATCGCTGCATTGCGCTGCCCTTCGGCCACAGCCACCGCGTTCGCGAGCTGCTCCAACTCCTGCTCAGTCACAACAGTACTGTTGCGCGCTGCAATGCTTTGCCGCCGCTGCAGATCATCTTTGGCCTGAACAAGCTGCGCCTCAGACGCATCCAACTGCGCCTGCGCCCCGGATATCTCTGCTGCCCCCAACAATAGTGCCGCGTCGACCTCAACCATCTGCCGCCGCGCCGTCTCCGCCGCTGCTTCTTGGCGTGACGTGTCCAACCGGAACAATGGGTCCCCTTCCGACACGCGCGAATTGTTGGCCACATAAACCTCCGCAACGCGCCCTCCGTCCTCCGACAGAATAGTTACCGTGCGAAAAAACGAGGTGATTTTATCTGACGTCGGGTGGAAATAGAAAATCAGCGTGATCAGAGACACCGCCAAAATCCCACAAGACGTTATGCCCCAGCGCAACTCATACCAGACGTTAAAAAATGTAATCTCATGTCCCAGACGTTTGCCCTGCGCATAGCGGCGATACAGGATATCTGGAACCAACGTGACAAGGCAGCTCAGCATGAGTTCAAGCATTGTCCTGTGCCTCCTCGACCGTTTCCAGTTCGGCAGGTTCCACCACCTCTTCCTCGATTTCCGGTGGCACCTCCGCCGCAGCCAATGCCTGATCTACCCGCGCAAAATGATCCGGGAACAGCTCATGAAACGGGATCGCCGCCAGCAATATGCCCGCGATCCAAAACGCGTTGTTCATGGTGAAAAGCGAAATCACGCCCAAAATGCCAACCATCTGCATTTGGATCTTGTGACTGCCAGAGGCCATCCGGTCCGGAATGGCCTGCACTGTGAAATACAGCGCCCCAAGGCCCAGCAAAACAACGATCAAGAAGATGCCGATACCCAGCATCAAAAAATCCGTGCCACCGGGCGCAACGACAAAAAACGGTAGTTCGGCGTCCATCTCGCGCCTCTCCAAAAGCTATTGAAATCCCAATAACTTCAACCGTAACGCGGAAAACCGGTTTCAATCAACGGTTCTGACAGACTGGACGGCAAACCTACTTCCCCAACATCCACTGCCCGTCCGGCCAAAACGCGTGAAAGGCAAAAGCAAACAGCACATCATGCGGCACATCTTTACCACGCGCATCCTTCACTCGAATGGTGCCCACATCCTTGCTCTTGCCGATATTGGCCTTGTCCAACGCCGAAGCCTGCCCCGCCTGCCAGGAGATCGTGATCCCCGCTTCCGACACTTTGCCTTCCTCGGCCAGACGTGTCATCGGCCAGGCCCGATCGCCCACGCGCACAACCCGCACCAAAGGCGGCACCCCATGTGGCGGGTTCTCCCCGCTGTACAAAAACGGCCGCGCCGAACTGTCATAGCGCACATAAGGGTTGCGGCCATAGTCGCGGCCAAACGGCGGCTCCGCCATCACCAGCCCCTCAGGATGCCGCGCCTTAAACTGCGCCCAGCTCTCCATCCAGGTGGGCAAGGCCTTTAGCTTCACCCCTGTCATCTCGCCCACAATCCCGGTGCCTATCGCCTGCTGCCACCAGCTCTGGGTCTCGCGGTCATACATCACCATATCGCTGTTGCGCAGCTTGCCGGACACGCCAAGTGTAAGCACTTTGCCTTTGGCACGCCGATCAAAGGTGATCGCCGAGTTGCACAACGGGCAAAAGGTCACCGCGATGGGCGTCTTCCCCACCTGATCATTCACAATCTCATGCCAAGTCAAGTAACGGATCGGATAAGCCCGTGGCAGCTCTCCGGGCATTTCCACCGTCACCACCGGCTCGCGTTCCCCAATCCGACTCTCATCCCCCACGCGAATGAACTGCGGATCACTCAGCGCCGGAATCCCATCTTTGGGCGGCCCACCACTCATGATCTCAACCCAATTGGGGATACTGGTTCTGGAAAAATCCGTCTCCGGCCACTCGTGTTTCCAGAAACTCGGATCGGCCCAAGCCGTCCCACCAAGAGCCAACGCCGCAACCACCGCCGCCAAACGTCCCAATTGTTTCAATGCCATAGCCCTACCCTCCCGCGCTTCTCAAAAGCCTGCGCCGAAACCCGCCCCCGCACCAGCCCTCACACGCAGATGTGAGACGCCTTTACCAATCCTCAATTCCTCTGCCGCATAGCTAGGCCCGCAGCATTTGCCTCAAAAAAGGAAAATTAAAGTTGTTAGAAGAACAACCCTCTGCCGCCGACCTCGATCTCATTGCCGAATTTGAACCCCGTTTTGAGATGCTGGACGCCAACAGCCTTGTGGCCCTCGCCGAAAACGCCCCACTGGGCGACGGTGGCGTACACGCCTCCAACCTGCTGGCCCAAGCGCTGGAAAAAGACCCGCATCACCACGCGGCGCACCTCCTGAAAGAGCAATTGCATCAGATGTTTGTGCCCCGCTGGCACTTCCCAATGCTCGCCGACACCGTGCGCAACCAAGCCTACGCCAAAGCCATCGCTGCCAAGGTGCAACCGGGCGACATTGTGCTCGACATCGGCTGCGGCGCCGGCCTCACCGCCATGCTCGCCGCCCGCGCTGGTGCCAAACATGTCTACGCCATCGAAGGCCAGCCGCTGATTGCAGCCGCCGCCAAACAGGTGATCGCCGACAATGGCTTAAGCGAAAAAATCACCGTGCTGTCCAAATGGTCCCATGAGCTGGTCATCGGCGAAGACCTGCCAGAGCGTGCCGACGTTGTGGTCTCTGAAATTGTTGACAGCAACCTGCTGGGCGAAGGCGCGCTAGCCACGCTGACCCACGCGATGGAGCATCTCGCCAAACCCAACGCCCGTGCCGTTCCCGAAAGCGGCACCCTCAAAGCACAACTGGTCGAAAGCGCTGCCCTGCGCAACCAATACCGCCCGCTTGAGGCCGAGGGCTTTGACCTTTCAGCCTTCCACAAGTTTGCCAATGTCGCGCAGGTCACCCCCAACGACTCCGCAGCCTGCGGCCTGCGTCCCTTGGGGCCCACCAGCGAGCTGTTCCACTTCGACTTCACCCGGCCAGACATGTCCCACGGCAAAACCACCCTGCCGCTGTTTTGCACCACCATGGGCACCGCCCACGCGGTTGTGGTCAGCTTTGACATGGTGCTGGCGCCCGGCATCTCGGTCTCCAACGATCTGAACACCGACGGCCACTGGGGGCGTTTCTCCTATTTGCTGGACCAGTCCACGCCGGTCAATGTTGGCTCGCAGGTCACCATCACCGCGCAACACGACGCCACCAAACTCAGCGTGTCGATCCACGACACAACCCCGGCAGAGCGCCCGATCATCTGGCAGCGTGGCGTGAACAACCGCAGCACCTTCGCACCGGTGCCCGAGGCAACACCGTCGTGGTTTGTACCAGACACACAGGAGACACCCGCCTCCGAGCATCCAATGCACTAATCTCGCAGTGTGTTTGCAAATCTCAGGCCGTTGCCCCCAAAGGCAACGGCCTTTTTGATGGGCTCGTGATTACGGCACCAATCGCCTCAACGCACGTTTCAATGCGGCGGTGCCATCTTCTTGAAACCAGGCGCCATGGCTAAAAATCACCCGCTCCGGCGCCCAGTCCACCAAGACCTGTAAAGCCGGTCGCAACTGCGCCTTATCAAAGGTGAGTTTCAAATCTGGCGGCATGCCACCACGAGGCGCGGAGATCCCTGCCACCCGCGTCAAAATCCGCATCCAGACAGGCACCGTGTCACCTTCGATGTTCTGTATCAGATCCGTCAGGATCAAAGTGCGTGTCGCTTTGTGAAAAAACACCGCCTCGCGATGCAGCTTACTGCCTGGCACCACCATTTGGTGCATCTCGTCCTGCCACGGCGTCGATTGCTTGCTCGCAAGAACAGCATCAGCCTCAAGCCAAATCCCGCGAGACTTTGCCCGTTTTGTCACCCCAGGCGCCACCCAACTCTCCGCATCCGGAAACGTCTGCTGCCATTCTTGTAGATAGGCATAATGCACCCAATTGGGTGCAATCAAATAGCGCACCTCCCCAAGCCGCGCGATCTGCGACACCAAATCTTCGGTCAATTTTGTCGGGGAGTGCACAAACAGCCTGCCGTTCCTCAGACGCACAACAGTCGCGCGTGTCGTGAACGGCAGACCGTAAAATTTGATCACCGGACCATCAATCACCCAAAGATCCTGAGCCACCAGCTTAAGGGTGTTCAGCGGGTGATAGCCGGTCCGGTGTGTCAAAGTCGTGGCCTTACTCGGTCACCGTAACTTTCTTCATCATGTCCGGCTGACCAACAACGGCGCCGTTTTGACCAGTGCCGCGTTTGATCGCATCCACCACATCCATGCCATCGGTCACTTGCCCCACAACGGTGTACTGACCGTTCAGGAACGGACCCGGTGCAAACATGATAAAGAACTGGCTGTTGGCCGAGTTCGGGTTCTGGCTGCGCGCCATGCCGACAACACCACGGTCGTAGTTGATGTCAGAGAACTCCGCAGGCAGGTCCGGACGGCTGGAGCCACCCCGGCCCGCCATGCGCATGTCGCCACCCATTTTGCCGTATTGCACGTCACCGGTCTGCGCCATGAAGCCGTCAATCACGCGGTGGAACACCACGCCATCATACTGACCTTCTGCCGCAAGCGCGGTGATCTGCTCCACGTGCTTTGGGGCCACATCTTCCAGCAGGTCGATGGTGATGACGCCATTGGCCTCACCTTCCACCTCAATCTGAAGACCAGCGGCCAGCGCCGGGCCGGCCATCACGGCAAACGCCGCTGCAAGCTTAAGCATCGACATCTGCGGCCACCTTTACGCTGATCATACGGTCTGGGTTCGCAGGTGGCTCGCCACGTACAATCGCGTCCACATGCTCCATACCTTCAACCACGCGGCCATAAACCGTGTACTGACCGTTCAGGAAGTGGTTGTCCTTGAAGTTGATGAAGAACTGGCTGTTCGCGGAATCCGGCATCTGGCTGCGCGCGGCGCCCAGGGTGCCACGGTCATGTGGCAGCTTGGAGAATTCCGCCTTCAAGTTTGGCAGATCGGAGCCACCGGTACCCGCCATGCGGATGTTGAAGTCTTTTTCCATGTTACCGTTGGCCACGTCGCCGGTTTGCGCCATGAAGCCGTCGATCACACGGTGAAAACACACGTTGTCGTACTGACCGGACCGCGCCAGCTCTTTCATGCGCTCGGCATGACCCGGTGCCACATCCGGCAGCAGCTCGATAACAACCGTGCCACCGGTCAGTTCCATCAGGATTGTGTTCTCAGGATCTTTGATCTCAGCCATTTCGGCGCTCCTCAATGTAAATTCTTGCCCCGTAGTTAAACATCCCTACGGCGATTGCCAAGAGAGCGTTGACCCCGTGCCCCAGTGCGCTAGGAATGCGGCAACGGATTTTCTTTGGAGATTGAGACCATGGCGTGGAAGACCCTCGATGAAATGCAGCTGAGCGGCAAAAACGTGCTGACCCGCGTGGACATCAACGTGCCGGTTGCGGACGGCGTGGTCACCGACACCACCCGCATCGACCGTATTGTCCCTACCGTGAAGGACATTCTCGCCGCCGGTGGCAAACCAATCCTGCTGGCCCACTTTGGCCGCCCCAAAGGCGAGCGTGTGCCAGAAATGTCCCTGCAACAACTGGTCCCCGCGCTGGAAACTGCCTTTGGCACCAATGTTATGTTTGCCGCAGATTGTGTTGGCCCTGCCGCCGAGGCCGCCGTGAACGCGCTGGCAGACGGCGATGTTTTGCTTTTGGAAAACACCCGCTACCACGCAGGCGAAACCAAGAACGACGCCGACCTGACAGCCGCCATGGCCAAACTGGGCGATATCTTCTGCAACGATGCCTTCTCCGCCGCCCACCGCGCCCACAGCTCCACCTGCGGCTTGGCGCACGCCCTACCCGCCTGTGCCGGTCGGTTGATGCAGGCCGAACTCTCCGCGCTGGAAAGCGCGCTGGCCGATCCGGTGCGCCCGGTGACCGCTGTTGTGGGCGGTGCCAAAGTCTCCACCAAGCTGGAACTGCTCGGCAATCTGGTCTCCAAGGTCGACAACATTGTGATCGGCGGCGGCATGGCCAACACCTTCCTCGCGGCCCAAGGCATCGACGTCGGCAAATCTCTGGCCGAGCACGACATGACCGACACCGCGTCTGAAATCCTCGCCAAGGCCAAAGCCGCCGGTTGCACCATTGTGCTGCCGACCGACGTGGTTGTGGCCCGTGAGTTTGCCGCCAATGCCGCCAATGAAACCGTGGCTGCCGATGCCTGCCCCGCCGACGCCATGATCCTGGACGCTGGCCCCGCCACTGTCGCGCAAGTCTCTGAAGTCTTCGAAGCCTCCAAAACCCTGATCTGGAACGGCCCCATGGGAGCTTTTGAAATCGAACCGTTCAACGCGGCCACCGATGCCGCTGCGCTCAAAGCCGCCGCGCTCACCAAATCCGGCGCGCTGGTTTCTGTGGCGGGCGGCGGTGACACCGTGGCCGCGCTGAACGCCTCCGGCGCTGCGGCTGACTTCAGCTACATCTCTACCGCAGGCGGCGCCTTCCTGGAATGGATGGAAGGCAAAGAACTGCCCGGCGTAGCAGCACTAAGC
The DNA here is from genome assembly GCF_047124445.1 of Shimia sp. MIT1388. Taxonomy (GTDB): domain Bacteria; phylum Pseudomonadota; class Alphaproteobacteria; order Rhodobacterales; family Rhodobacteraceae; genus Shimia. Next base: position 1,160,250 of record NZ_CP138921.1, read on the forward strand.
CAGTAACACCAGGTTTGCGCAAACCGCGCAAAACAAAGGCGCAAAATTAATCCGATCCTCAAATTAATGAGCGATAGCGCCACCACAATTGCACCCGTTGGCCGGCTCCTCTATGAGCAAGGGCAACGGGGGTTTAACCCTTTATTCACAACCATTTTTTCGATGGGGACAGATATGTCAAACCAAGCTCAAGCAGAAAAGATCTCCAACGGCCAAGGCTTCATCGCCGCACTAGACCAATCCGGTGGCTCCACTCCAAAGGCGCTTGGCCTCTACGGTGTGCCCGAAGACGCCTACAGCAATGACGCAGAGATGTTTGACTTGATCCACGGCATGCGCTCCCGCATCGCCCAAGCTCCCGCCTTCACCGGCGACAAAGTGGTCGGCGCGATCCTGTTTGAAATGACCATGGACCGCGACATCGATGGAACCCCAACCCCCACCTACATGTGGGAACAGCGCGGCGTTGTGCCCTTCCTGAAAGTCGACAAAGGCTTGGAAGCTGAAGAAAACGGCGTTCAGATGATGAAACCCATGCCAGAGCTCGATACGCTCTGTGAGCGCGCAGTGTCCAAAGGTGTGTTTGGCACCAAAATGCGCTCCGTGATCTCGGCCGCCAACGCCGACGGCATCCGCGCCATTGTCGCACAGCAATTCATGGTTGGTGAGCAAATCATCGGCCACGGCCTGATGCCGATCATCGAGCCGGAGGTCACCATCTCCATCGCAGACAAAGCCGAGGCCGAAGACATCCTCCTGGCTGAACTCACCGCCGCGTTGGACATCCTGCCCGAAGATCAGCAGGTCATGTTGAAACTGACCCTGCCCTCCAAAGCCAACCAGTACAAATCTCTGGTCGACCACCCCCGCGTGATGAAGGTTGTGGCCCTCTCCGGCGGCTACACTCGTGAAGAAGCCAACGCCAAGCTGGCGGAAAACACCGGCATGATCGCCAGCTTCTCCCGCGCGCTAACTGAAGGCCTCTCCGCGCAACAAAGCGACGATGAATTTGCCGCCACCATCGCAGACAGCATCGAAGGCATCTATCAAGCCTCCATCGCAGGCTAAGCTTTGGCACCAGACTTCAAAACAGGCGCTCCCTCGCGGGGCGCCTTTTTCTTATCAGGCCAATGAGGCCAACAAGGCTTGAGATGGATCACCCGTCGGCTGCAACCCGCGACTGCGCTGATAGTCGGCAATCGCGGCACGAGACTTCGGCCCCAGCACACCGTCCGCCCCACCGGTATCAAATCCACGGGCAGTCAGCCGCGATTGCAAGGCAATCCGGTCATCCTTGGTGAGCCCATACTGATCCGGTGGGAAAGCGGTGCGCAAAGGCCCGCCGCCAGCAATCCGATCCGCCAGATGCCCAACGCCAATCGCGTAGCTGTCCGAGTTGTTATAACGCTTGATCGCCGAGAAATTCCCACTCACGCCAAAGCGCGGCCCACCGGCTTGCGGTTGGATCACCCGCCCCGCGCTCTCACCAGGCCGCAGTTCCCGCCCCCAGGAGACCCCGCGTGCCCAGCCATTGCGCTGCAAATAGGCCGCCGTGGAGGCCAACGCATCCGATGGATCATCCGACCAAATATCCCGCCGGCCGTCGCCGGTGTAATCCACTGCAAAGGCCTGATAACTGGTCGGAATAAACTGCGTGTGCCCCATCGCCCCGGCCCAACTGCCGGTCATGCGGTCCACCGTGATATCGCCATTCTGCAAAATCCTTAGCGCCGCAATCAGCTGCTTTTCGTAGAAACTCCCGCGCCGTCCATCAAAGGCCAACGTCGAGGTCGCCGAAATCACCGGAATGTCACCCTTGCGCTCGCCATAGTAGCTCTCCAGCCCCCAAATCGCACAGATGATCTCTGCATCCACGCCATAGCTCTGTTCGAGATTGCGCAGCGTGCTGCCATGCCGCGAAAACGCCGCCTTGCCTTTTGCAATCCGTTCATCAGACGCGGCAATCGACAGGTAATCCTCCAGCGTGCGGGTGAACTCGGTCTGATTACGATCGCGCTTGATCACCCCGGGCAAATACCCGGTGTTGCGAAACGCGGCGTTTAGTGTGGCCTCACTGATCCCCGCGCTTAAAGCCCGCCCCCGAAAGCTTGCCACCCAGGCGTCATAAGCACCATTGGGCGTGGGCCGTAAATCCACCGGCAACCCTTGCGCAATCGACGCGGTTTGCCGAGACGGTGTGGTCGATGTGCCCTGACAGGCCGCCAGTGCCAATGACGACAACCCCACCAGAAAATTCCGACGTGAAAAACTCATACCAACTGCCTCTTGCTGTCCGGCCTACGTGCCAAATTCATTGCCAAGAAGTGTGGCAGAGATTTCCACAAGGGGCGAGAGGGAAATCTCCCCTGGCCAAGCTAATGCAACATAGCGCCGGCCGGTTGGGGTATGTTCTCAAGGGCCGGCTTCGCTACCTTGGCGCCAAGCGTTTCCGGCTTGAAAAACGGGTTCACATCGCCGCCCTCCAGGGCCTCGCGCAATCGCCCGCGCGCCGCGTCATCCGCTTCCGGCCAAGGCACCTGCTGCCCAATGGGAAATTGCTGCTCCAAAGCGTCACGGCACTCACGCGCCGTCGTCGACGCAGAGGCGTAGGCTTCAGATGACTCCACCTTGGCCGCTTTCCAGGACAAATAGCCAATGACCTCACTGCAAAAGTAAGATGTCCAATCTGGAAAGGCCGCAGCAGCAATCTGCCGATACGCGGGCAACTCTGCCTGCAACTCCTCGCGAGACAGGAACCCCGCAGCGTAACACCGCCGCAGCAAGAACATGCCGCGGCTCAAATCAAATCCCCAGCCCAACGCCAGCAGATCCTGATCCCCTTGCGGGTAAAGCACTTGACCGATGGCTTGCACGTCAAACAGGAACATGTTGCGCACATCATTGCGCAACGCCAGTCGGCCAATGTGGCGCACTATCTGGAACATCTGATCCCGCGCGGTCCCGTGCACACTCAAAGTGTATGGATCATCCAGCTCGGCACGTTTCTCGTCAATCGCCTGAAAAAAGGTGGCCTCGTCCAACCCAAACTGGTCCAGGGCTGCCACAAGCGACCCACCGGCGACCTCCTCCTGCGCCGCATCCTCTCCTTCCGGGAAAAACACCGGATGAAAGCTGCCTTCTGGTGCGCCGGTCAGCTTGGACAGAATGCCATAGACGATTTCAAACCCGTCCTGCGTAATCAGGTTCACAATGGAACACCGGTGATACTGGCCATCCCGCAACTCGCGTATCGTGGAAAACGCGCTCTGCTTCGACGTAATCCCCCAATCCCGCTTCAACCCGTGCGCCAACTGTTCCGAGTAGTCAAATTTCTGATGCAAATAGGGCCGTGTTTCGGAAAACGCAGGGTCATCGAACCCCGCCTTGCGATCCCAATAAGGCGAATTTTCGTAAGTGTGATACCACCCGCTGTCACGATAGGTGAAACGCGCGCACAGGTTGAGCGCCTGAAGCTCCTCGACAGACAGAAGCTCATTTTCCCGCGCGGCATGATAGCGTTTGATTTCTCGCGTGGCGGCATATCGGCTCCGGCGCAAAGACGAATCCAGAATGAGCGCCGGAAAGATCATAAAGATCCAAAACAAAACGCCCGCACCAAACACCAGAAAAGACAACGCCGCAGGCACGGCGGACAAACCCAGCAATATCAATCGGCTCTGAATAAAAGCCTCTGAAATGGCTTTGGCCCAAGATTGTTTGGGCGGGGGAACCGTCCGGGTGCCAGCAAGATTTTGAACATTGTCGGACAGAAATTCGTTGGTCATTTGGGGTCGTGTAGTCGTTTGAAGTTGACCCGCAAATGACACAACTTTTGCAAGAATGCAAAGTCACAGCACTGAGACCAAAGTGCTGGCTTTCGCCATGACAACTTCGGTCCCAACACCAATCAACGTCGCTCATCACGCGACCGACTGAGGTCACACCCGCGCTGCGTTACGCGCCTCTGCCAGACAGCCCCAAAACGACAGTTGCCGTTGTGACATCCAGCCTTAAAACTTCGCCATACACTCCTGCGCCCGTTCAATCGCATTTTTCGGTGTCTTGAGTTTCACAGTCACGGCACGCGGCGAGCCCTGGAACGCCACAAACTCGCGGGCTTTTTCCAGATCGACCACAAATTGCGGGTTGTCAAAAACGATGTAACCGCCAGTGAAGCCGCCAGAAACGGTCTGGGACACAGACGACGCCGTGCCGGAGTAGATGTTCCCATTCACCACAATCGCAATCTCGCGGTCCCCATCCGCAGGCGCCTCGCCTTTGACAAAAGCTCCCAGATAGGCAGCGTCCTGCGCCTTGGTGAGACCCGCCTGCACCACACTGTTTTCACTGCGCCATTCAATGAAACAGGACTGCCGCGTGTTGTTCTTGAAGACCGTCCAGTATTTTGAACTCAGATAGGTCTCCACATTGTCACCAGAGGTCGGCAGTACGGTGTCATCCGCCGCAAAGCTCATCGATGCCGTGAGAACTGCCGCCACGGCGGTCAGTCCGGTAACAAAAGTCCGAGCAGGGTTAAACAGGCTCATGGGGGATATTCCTTTCAAAAAATGCGATTTGGGCCAAGCATAGGCACAGCCCGTTGAAGGTAAATTTCTTGTTAGGGTAGAGCATTCCTTGCAACCGGTCCATCACGCAGAAGGTATCCGCCAAACACTTCTCTGCGGAGAGCACCGTTTCAATCCGCTTAGCCCACCGCCCGCAGCCTTCACAAACGCAACGTTTTGCCTGCGCAGAATACGCACCTCCGCAAAACAGTCGTGATACAGACAAAATACCGACGTGAAATCTGGCACAATTTGGCAGGTTAACGCCCTACCCCAACCGCGCAATGATGGCATCGACATCCATGTGACGCACGGCCCCGGGAAACGCCCCGCGATCGCCTGCAACGCGCGAGCTGACATAACCTTCCGCCACCACCGACGGGGCAGTTTTCATCAGGCTTGCGGCTGTCAAAAGCGCAGCCAAGCTTTCCACGAACCACCGCGCCTCCGCCTCATGTGGTAGACCCGGCCAGCGCTCAAAGTGCGCCTTCAAAGCCGCATCATACCGCGCATCTATTCCGGTCACTGATGTCAGCACAGTGCGTAATGCCTCACCCGCTTCTGGCTCTTTCACCAGCGCCCGCAACACATCCAAACAGATCACGTTGCCAGACCCTTCCCAAATGCCATTGAGCGGCGCCTCACGATAAAGCATCGGCATCGGTGTTTCCTCGACGTATCCCATGCCGCCCAGCATCTCCATCGCTTCGGCAATCACGCCAATACAGCGTTTGTTGTTGAGGTATTTCGCCAGCGCCACGCCAATCCGCGCCAGTGCGCGGCTCTCCGCATCGTCGCGATCAAAGGCACTGGCCAGGAACATCCCGACCGACAAAGCCGCCTCTGTGTCGACCGCCAAATCGGCCAACACAGACCGCATCAGCGGTTGGTCGATGAGGCGCTTCTGAAACGCGGAGCGCGAAGACACCCACCAATGCGCTTCCTGCAAGGCCGCCCGCATCAACCCCGCCGGGGCCAACACCGTGTCCAACCGCGTGTGGTGCACCATCTCGATAATGGTCCGCACGCCCGCACCTTCTTCGCCGACGCGGTAGGCCAGCGCATTATGGTACTCAATCTCGGAACTGGCGTTGGCCTTATTGCCCAACTTATCCTTAAGCCGTTGAATCCGAACGCCATTGCGCTCTCCTTCGAGCCAGCGAGGCACCAGAAAACAGGTCAGCCCACCCTCGGCCTGTGCAAGCGTCAGGAACCCGTCACACATCGGCGCGGAACAGAACCACTTATGCCCGTTGAGCCGATAAGCGTCACCGTCCCTTATGGCCTTGGTGGTGTTGGCCCGCACATCGCTGCCACCCTGCTTTTCGGTCATCGCCATGCCTAACGTCGCGCCTTTTTTGCCACCAATCGGCGTGAGGCTTGGCTCATAGATACCGGAGGTCAACCGTGGCGTCCAAACCTCTGCCATGTCCGGCTGATGGCGCAGCGCCGGAACCGCCGCATAGGTCATGGTCAATGGACAAGCCACACCGGGCTCCAGCTGCGCCATGTAGTATGTCAGAACCGCATGGGTCGCATGTCCCCCGGGCTGTCCATCCCAAGCCGCCGAGGCATAGCCCGCCTCCAATCCAGCCTGCATCACCGCATGGTATCCGGGGTGAAATTCCACCTCATCCACGCGCCGCCCGGACCTAGCAAACGTCTTCAATCGCGGCAAATCCCGCCGCGCATCCTCCGCCGCCTGCCGCAAGGTTTCGCCACCCCAATGGGCCCCAACCTGCGCCAGATGATCCGCCCGTGCCCCCGCCGCCGCGGCGTGCTCTCTTAGCACGAGATCCTGCCCCCAAAGATCCACCGCCCGCTGCGGTTCAGGTTGGTTAAAAACCTCATGCGATCCTAACTGTGACACCGGCTGTGATGTGGTCATTTCTGGCTCCTCCCACAGCCAGCCTGACCGGAGAAAATCGCCCTGCCAACATTCCCGTCACGTCACAAAAATAAATGAAAAAACTTGTCGTTAAGGGATTCACACAGCGAATCACCTAAGATATAAAGAAATCAGACGGCGCAAAGCCGCACTCAGAGGCAAAAATGACAGCATCATCCACCAAACCGGCCCTTGGCGCGCTTGCGTTTTTTGGCATCGCTTTCACGCTGGCAACCTATTTCACCTTCGCCGCCGTGCAAGGGGACTACGGCCTGTTCCGTCGTGTGGAGATCCTGGCGGAAAAGCAGCAGCTTGAAGCAGAGCTGGCTCTGGCGCAGGCGGAAGTGGCCCATATGGAAAACCTCACCCGCCGTCTGTCTGACAGCTATCTGGACCTTGATTTGCTGGATCAACAGGCCCGCGACGTGCTTGGCATGATCCGCGCCGACGAGCTTGTCATTCGCTAAATCCGCGAACATCCTGACAATACAGACCTTTTTCCACTCGCAACCCATGCGGTGATCCGCTACCCTTCCTGCAAGTATGGTTTAATACTAAACCATTTTGTCTTTGGGAGGAGCCACCATGGCGGCAAAACGTGCTGCAAAGAAGCCCAACGTCTCGGGCGAAGAACTCACGCAATACTACCGCGACATGCTGTTGATCCGCCGCTTCGAAGAGAAGGCCGGCCAACTCTACGGCATGGGCTTAATCGGCGGTTTCTGCCACCTCTACATCGGCCAGGAAGCCGTGGTTGTGGGCCTTGAGGCCGCAACGGAAGAAGGTGACAAGCGCATCACATCTTACCGCGACCACGGCCATATGCTGGCCTGCGGCATGGACGCCAACGGTGTGATGGCTGAGTTGACTGGCCGCGAGGGCGGCTACTCCAAAGGCAAAGGCGGCTCCATGCACATGTTCTCGAAAGAGAAGCATTTCTACGGCGGCCACGGCATTGTCGGCGCGCAGGTTCCACTTGGCGCTGGCCTTGCCTTTGCAGACAAATACAAGGACAACGGCCGCGTGACCTTCACCTATTTCGGCGACGGTGCTGCCAACCAAGGTCAAGTTTACGAGACCTTCAACATGGCCGCGCTCTGGGACCTCCCTGTGGTGTTCGTGATTGAAAACAACCAATACGCCATGGGCACTGCACAAGCCCGCTCCACCTCCTCACAGGACATTTACAAACGCGGCGAAGCCTTTGGCATTCCAGGAGAAATGGTCGACGGCATGGACGTTCTGGCCGTCAAAGATGCTGGTGAGCGTGCCGTGAAGCATTGCCGCTCCGGCAAGGGCCCCTACATCCTTGAGGTCAAAACCTACCGCTATCGCGGCCACTCGATGTCCGATCCCGCAAAGTACCGCACCCGCGAGGAAGTGCAAAAAATGCGTGAAGAACGTGACCCGATTGAAAGCGTGCGTCAGATGCTCTTGACCGGCAAACACGCGTCCGAGGACGATCTGAAAGCAATCGACAAAGAGATCAAAGCCATCGTGAATGCCTCGGCGGACTTCGCCAAGGAAAGCCCCCTGCCAGACGAGTCCGAACTCTGGACCGACATCTACGCGTAAACCAACGAGAGGACACAAAAATGGCAACAGAAATTCTCATGCCCGCCCTCTCTCCGACCATGGAAGAAGGCACACTGGCCAAATGGCTAGTCAAAGAAGGCGACACCGTGCAATCCGGTGATATCCTTGCCGAAATCGAAACCGACAAGGCCACAATGGAGTTTGAGGCCGTCGATGAAGGTGTGATTGGCAAAATCCTGGTGGCTGAAGGCACCGAAGGTGTGGCCGTCAACACAGCCATCGCCATTCTAGCTGAAGAGGGCGAAGACGTCAGCGCTGTTGAGGCAGCTCCAGCAGCGTCTGATGCCAGCGCACCAACTCCTGCCGCCGAAGCCCCTGCTTCTGTGCCGGCACAAGCCGCGCCAGCGCCGGATTTGACGCCCGATTGGCCGGAAGGCACCCCCATGAAGACCCAAACCGTGCGCGAAGCACTGCGGGACGCCATGGCCGAAGAGATGCGCGGTGACGAAGACGTTTACCTAATGGGCGAAGAGGTCGCAGAGTATCAAGGCGCCTATAAAGTCAGCCAGGGTCTGCTGGACGAGTTTGGCAGCAAGCGGGTCATCGACACGCCGATCACCGAGCATGGCTTTGCAGGCATAGCAGTGGGTGCAGCCTTTGGCGGCTTGAAGCCAATTGTCGAGTTCATGACATTCAACTTCGCCATGCAAGCCGTTGACCAAATTATCAATTCCGCCGCCAAAACACTCTATATGTCCGGCGGTCAAATGGGCGCACCCATGGTATTCCGTGGTCCCAATGGCGCCGCCGCCCGAGTAGGTGCGCAACACAGTCAGGATTATGCAGCCTGGTATGCACAAATACCGGGCCTTAAGGTGGCGATGCCCTACTCGGCGTCGGACGCCAAAGGGTTGCTCAAATCCGCAATCCGGGATCCAAACCCTGTGATTTTCCTAGAAAACGAAATCATGTACGGCCGCAGCTTCGAAGTGCCTGCCATGGATGATTTCACCATTCCTTTCGGCAAGGCCCGCATCTGGCGCGAAGGCTCTGACGTGACCATCGTCAGCTTCGGCATTGGCATGCAATACGCCCTCGAAGCCGCTGATAAGCTGGCAGAAGACGGCATCTCCGCCGAGGTCATCGACCTGCGCACCCTGCGCCCGATCGACTATGACACAGTGATTGCTTCGGTGATGAAAACCAACCGCTGTGTGACCGTGGAAGAAGGCTGGCCAGTGGGCTCCATCGGCAACCATCTTTCGGCCACCATCATGGAGCGCGCATTTGACTATCTGGACGCCCCGGTGATCAACTGCACCGGCAAAGACGTCCCGATGCCTTACGCGGCCAACCTCGAAAAACTGGCACTGACGACCACAGATGAGGTCATCGCGGCAGTGAAACAAGTGACCTATCGGTGATGAATTGGCCTAGCGTGACATTAGGTATCGCCATTGGTGCAACTGGCTTTTTTGTGTTTACTTGGGCAACAGAAGCGGCCGACGCCCTAGATCATGGTATTGGCCTAACTCATTGCCATGCGGAACAAGACGCTCTGCGCCAAGAAAGCGATGTTCTCAAAGCAATGGTTGAGCCACATTGGCTCAACCTCAACGCATCAACCGCGCAATCACAGCTTAAAGACCTTGGCATTTTTGATTTTGCCAAAGGTACTGAAGGCTTGGCAGCTGGTCCCGTATTCTTGAGAACGGACGGCGGCATCGTCACAGAAATTCAAACCCACTGCGCACGTCTCTCGTCAAAAGACTGTGCACCGAAGGGAGATTCATAAATGCCCACTGAAATCCTCATGCCCGCACTTTCGCCCACCATGGAAGAGGGCACTCTGGCCAAATGGTTGGTCAAAGAAGGCGACGAAGTGTCCTCTGGTGACCTGCTGGCGGAGATTGAAACCGACAAGGCCACGATGGAGTTTGAAGCCGTCGAGGACGGCGTGATCGGCAAAATCCTGGTGCCGGAAGGTTCTGAGGGCGTTGCGGTGAACTCGCCCATCGCCATTTTGCTCGAAGACGGCGAAAGCGCAGATGATATCGGTGCCACACCGGCTGCCGCGCCTGCCTCAGTGACCGCGAGTACACCTGAAGCCGTACCAAACGAGACTTCGCAGGCTCCTGCCCCCGCAGCGCCCGCCGCTCCAGTGGCCGCAGACGGGAACCGCATCTTTGCCTCACCGCTCGCGCGCCGCATTGCAGCCAACAAAGGCTTGGACCTCGCGACCATTCAGGGGTCTGGCCCACGGGGACGCATCGTTAAGGCAGATGTTGAAGGCGCAACTGCTACCCCAGCTTCTCAGCCAATGGCCACTGCGGCTAAACCTTCCGCACCGGCGTCAGCAGCCAAGCTGCCCAGCGGTCCGGACACCGACACAGTCCTCAAAATGTACGCGGACCGCAATTTCGAAGAAGTTGCTCTGGACGGGATGCGCAAGACCATTGCCGCCCGGCTCACCGAGGCCAAACAGTCGATCCCGCATTTCTATCTACGTCGGGACATCAAGCTGGATGCCCTCTTGGCCTTCCGCAGCCAGCTCAACAAACAGCTGGAGAAACGCGGTGCCAAGCTGTCGGTGAATGACTTCATCATCAAAGCCTGCGCGCTGGCTCTGCAAGAAGTGCCAGAAGCTAACGCCGTTTGGGCCAACGACCGCATCCTGAAACTGTCGCCTTCTGACGTAGCGGTTGCTGTGGCGATCGAAGGTGGTCTGTTCACGCCAGTGCTCAAAGACGCCGAGATGAAGTCGCTCTCCGCGCTCTCAGCGGAAATGAAAGACCTCGCCACTCGTGCCCGAGATCGCAAACTGGCCCCACATGAGTACCAAGGCGGCAGCTTTGCCATCTCCAACCTCGGCATGTTCGGCATCGACAACTTTGATGCGGTGATCAACCCGCCACATGGCGCAATTCTCGCGGTTGGCGCAGGCACCAAAAAACCGATTGTGAACGCCGACGGTGACCTCGAAGTCGCAACTGTGATGTCCGTGACCCTGTCCGTCGATCACCGCGTGATTGATGGTGCCTTGGGAGCGCAACTGCTCAACTCCATTGTCGACAATTTGGAAAACCCAATGGCAATGCTGGCCTGAGCCTAGGCGTCAGACAACAAAAAAGGACCGCACCAAGCGGTCCTTTTTCTTTTTAATCAACGGACTGTCAGCCTTTGCTACAGTCACCAATATCCTGATTCATATTCACAGCTGGCTGATCACAGCCCGCCTCGCCAACCACTTTGGCCGGCACACCGGCTACGGTCGAACATGGCGGCACTTCCTGTAGCACAACCGAACCAGCGGCTACACGACTGCAATGCCCTACTTTGATGTTACCCAGCACCTTGGCTCCAGCGCCAATCAACACACCATCGCCAATTTTTGGATGGCGGTCCTCTTCTTCTTTGCCGGTCCCGCCAAGCGTCACCGAGTGCAGCATCGACACATTGTCACCCACCACAGCGGTTTCACCAATCACGATGGAGTGTGCGTGGTCGATCATGATGCCTTTGCCAATCTTGGCAGCCGGATGAATGTCGATGCCAAAGATCTCACTGGTGCGCATCTGGATGAAGTACGCCAAATCCGTACGCCCCTGACGCCATAGCCAATTGCCAATGCGATAGGCCTGCACGGCTTGATAGCCTTTGAAATACAGGATCGGCTGCAACAGACGATGGCACGCCGGATCGCGGTCATAGATCGCACTCAAATCCGCCCGCGCGGATTCCGCAATCGAAGGATCAGAGGCAAAGGCCTCATCCGCGATCTCCCGCAGGATCACCATCGACATCTCGTTGGACGATAGCTTAGCGGCAAAACGATAACTCAACGCGCGTTCAATGGTGCGATGGTGCAAAACACAGGCATGCACCAAGCCGCCCATCAACGGCTCTTCCTTTACCGCCTCTTCCGCTTCTCGCGTAATGCGCTGCCAGACCGGGTCAAGTTCGGTCACTTTGGGTTGCGTCTCAGCCATCCTGATCCCCTTTTCTCCCTGCCAGTCTACACCACCTAGGCAAAGCGCCGCAAATTCAAAGGTGTGAAGACCCCAAAAAGCAAATCGAATGAAACACAAGTTGGTGAAGCCCGGGGGTTTTTGGCCTCAGCCCCCCAGTGAAATGGATCGAAACGGCCCCGACCCAAACACTGCTGAAATCTGCGCCACATCAACCGCGAGGCCCGCGACACCACCATCCGTAGTCTGATCACTTGCGCGGTATTGCCATTTGGGTTCTGATACTTGTACCTCTCGCACGACAACATCTTCCCGTCGAACGCGCAGCAGATAACGCTCGTTTTCTTCGCCCAGCGGCACCTCAAACCCGTCCCAACTGTCCGCATCTACGCGCGCCCGCCGTATCCAACTGATGTCTATGTCACCAGAGGCTTGCGTCCGTTGGGCCAAATGCACAGGGGCATAGGGCCGCAGGCCGTTGCCATCAAAACTCTCCACGCGATGGGTGTAGCTCGGCTCATTCAACCCACGTTGCGCTGGCCCAATCCGATAGTGCCTTACCTGCCCGCGATGATGACGCGCCAGTGGCAACTGTGTCAGTTGAGATGATCTGAACACAACCCAGCTACCTGCTGGCCAAACCTCAGGCGCCAAAGAATCCGTGCCCAACTGCCCGCGAAGCCGTTTAGACAAAGCAAAGCGATCCTCCCCGATCAGTTCGGCATTCTGAAACTGTATAGCCTCCCAATTGCCAGGCGCCCCACCGCCGATAAACGCCAGGTTTTGCCCGTTGAGCACGTCCTGCGCGCTCACACTGCGCAACGCGCCGTTCACCATGCGCACATGCAGTGGGTCACCCTGATCCCAAATCCCAGCACCGGTTCGCAAAAGTGGCGTTTCCGTCACGCCCACCATCGCACTGCCTTCAACCAAAGTATCCAGTGCGTACCCCTCATCGCGATCACTGGCAAACACCGCAACAGCGCCCGGCCAAGGGCGTCCTGTTACTGCAATGTGCGGCGCGTGGGGCTGCTCGTCCCCTGTGATCAAAGGCAAATCCAAAAACAGTGTTTGCACTGGCACAGGCGGAACAATCCGGTTTTTGCGCACGACATCCTCCGGCATTTCAGCCGTTTTATACAGCGCCAGTTCTGTGCGCGCGCCTTCCAAAACCTGCGCGCCCTGTTGGGTCAGCCGATCCATCCGATACGCCTGTGTTTCCCCGGTTGCCGACGGTACCTCGACAAGATCACCCGCCCCTATGTTCATTTTGCTAGGGGGCAAGGCCAGTTTCACGCGATCCCGCGCAACTCGTGCTTCCGCCAGCCACCGCTCGGCAGTCTGCCGCCCCTCGGCTCGCGTCAGAACCTCTTCGACCTCGCTGTGTGCAACGGCAAAAGTGGCCTCGTCGTGTAGAATGGCCTCTTCGGACACGACCTCAAAATCCCGTTCCGCCTGCACAAAGTTCAAGCGTACGCGGCCTGCCAATTCCGCATCTGATTGCCGCGTGAACTCAATATCCCCCTCGATCTCTTTAATTTCCGCGCACTCTTCCGGATCAACCAAACATCTTGTTTGATCGCCACGCATGACAAAGCGCAGCACACCGTCCCGCTCAACCGCATCAAACCCGTGTCGCAACATCAACGGCTGCAAGGCAGCGCGCCCATCAGACACATCACCTTGCTCAAAGCCGCGAACCACGCCGGTCAAGCCAGACACATCGTAGTCCACAATGCCGGCATTCAAACAGACCTCCTCCACCACTGAAGCCAACGTGCGATTACTCACACGCCCGTTGATCCAATGGCCTTTGTGAAAATTGCCTCCATCGCTCCAAAGGTCTCGCTCATTGGGAAAAGCCGGAAACGGACGCGCATCCCAGGCCCAGGCAAACATATGATCGCGGTCCACCATAGGTTCACCATAGACAGCGGACACCGGGTTCATCTCAGGATCCGCGTAATGTTCGTGAAGCGCTTGGTAATATCGCTGCTGCACGGCATCCTCTCGCAACCCATTGGAAAAATACGGGGTTGCGGACTCCGAGGACTTCTCGTCCAGGAACTTATTGGGCTGATTGGCGCCTTTATCGATAGCGGCGCAGCCTATTTCTGTAAACCAAATGGGCTTACTTTGCGGCTGCCAATTTGTTGGCGAGGTTTGCCGCACGCCACCAATCCGCTCGTGGTGCGCTTGCCCCCACCAATTCCGTAAATCTTTATAGCGATACACCCATGGTTCATTATGAGCGCCATCGGAGATCGCTGTGCGGTCCTGATCCGCACGCGCTTCAGCCGAGGCATAATACCAATCAAACCCCTCGCCCCCTTCGATGTTGGCTTTCAGGTAGGCAATATCCTGAGGCCCGCGCCAATCCTCCTTGTCCAAATGCACTTCCTTGTCCCGCCAATCCGTTAGCGGCATGTAGTTGTCGATGCCGACAAAATCGATCTCTGGGTCCGACCAAAGCGGATCAAGGTGGAAATACACATCGCCAGAGCCATCCTGCGGTTGATAGCCAAAATACTCTGACCAATCCGCCGCATATCCGAGTTTTACCTCCGGGCCCAACAAAGTGCGCACCTCTTGCGCCAGACTTTTTAGTGCTTGAACAGCCGGAAAACCCGTTGCGCCGCGCACCTGCGTCAGGCCGCGCATCTCAGATCCGATACAAAAGGCTTCCACGCCGCCAGCAGCCGCACAAAGCGCTGCATAGTGCAGAATAAAACGCCGGTAAGACCACTCAGAGGGCCCGGAATACGTCACGCTGTCTGAGCCCACCTGAAAATCCGCCGCCGTGGCCGTACCGAAAAACGCTGCCACCTCGGCATCCGCCTGCGCGGTCCCATCAGGAGACCCACTTTGCCCCTGTGCTTTTGAAGTTGTAATCCGCCCCCGCCACGGCAACACCGGCTGGTCCGCTCCACCGTCCCAAGGGTTTGGCAACCCGTTCCCCGCCATCTGTTCCATCAGAATGAAGGGGTAAAACGTCACTTTAGTGCCCTGATCATCCATGTGACGAATGGCCTGAACAACGGCTTCGTCCGCCGGTGTTCCCCCATAGACGGGCCGCCCATCCAGTTTGGCGATAACCTCAGCCTCCCCACGCGCCACTCCAGATACGCGCCACGGCATGTTGTCCCCGTCCACCTCAGCATCCTCAACCTTGGGGCGCAGCTGGCAATCCGCCATGCGCAGGTCATCCCCAAACCAGCTCACGATCAACGAGGCCGCGCCACACTTAGGCAATTCTTCCTGCAAATCCTGGTGAGAGGTCACAAAGTTGGTCAGGCCAGACGGCGTGTGCTCATTGGCCACCTTTGTTTCGCCATCCGCCTGGCGGCAGTAGACCGGCGTGGTTGCCAAAGAATACTCCCCTGTACCCGGCATCAACGCCACGGCCCGCACAGTTTCACTGTAGTCGGCCGCGCCCTCAGGCACGTCCCTTGGCGTTGCCCGCACAACTTCAAAATTGAACTGCGGCACGCGGTTGCCAAACCGTCCCAGCTCGAGGTCTTCGATCACGACATAGGCTGTGCCACGATACGCTGGCACAGTCCCTGCTCCTTCAACCGCCTCCATTTTGGGGTCCGGCATCTGAATGTCCGAGCCTGTATAGACTCGCAGGTTCAGCTCCTCGCGACCAATCTCGTCACCGTCCGCCCAAATGCGTCCAACCCGCAAAATCTCCCCCTCACACAGGGCAATCGCAAGCGAAACTGAGTAACTGTAAGCACGGGTCTTGGGCGCTTGGGGCATGCCTTTGCCCCCGCCTGTTTCCTCATAAGTCTCCGAAAACCGTGTGGCCCAGATCACCTGCCCCGCCACGCGAACCCGCCCAAACACCCGGGTCTGCGCAGCGCCTTCCGCAGAGCCGGTGAGCCGGAATCGGTTGATCTTACCGGTTTCCACAACATCGGCGCCACCCCCCATCAGCTTTTGATCGATCACGCGCCCCAGCGTGGCCCCGGCCAACCGCCCAATGGCAACCGAGGACACCCCGACCAATCCACCGCCCACTGCACCGCCAACCGCCGCGCCGGCGGCCGCCAAAATCAACGTCGCCATAACGCGTTACCCTCTCTTACCAACTGTACTCTGAACGTCTTGCGGAAAGGCAAACCGCCCCACGATCCGGCGCCGCCAAGGCGCGCTTAGGGGACTTTCCACCACGGCATGCCCGCAATAAGCGTGGATCACAGTTGGCTCCCTGCCGGCCTCCCCAACGATCCCCAAGTGTTTCGCCACGGCTCCCGCTTTCATCCGAAACAGCAGCACATCACCACAGGTTTCATCCTCTAGGCCTTTGGCAACCAAGTTGCGCATTGCGGCCTGCCACAGCACCTCATTGCCATGCGCCTCAGACCAATCATTGGTATAGGCGGGCACAACTTCCGGCTCCGCGCCGTTAAGCCCGCGCCACACGCCGCGGATCAGCCCAAGACAATCTGTGCCGCCGCCCAAACAACTGGCTTGATGCACGTAGGGCGTGCCTATCCAACGCCGCGCCTCTGCAACAACCGCCTCTCCATACGTGGCCATCAGCGCAAACTCCCACCGGTGTTCCCGCCACTCTTTTTGGGATAACTCTTGATCCAGTCTTCGCCCGGGATGTCCGGAAACCCTTGAAAATTCAGATGATTGGAGAACTTTGTACGACAGGTCGAAAACCGTTTATCGCAGCCTGCAGTGAGCAAAACCTCATTGCCCACACTCACATCAGCTCGCAGCGCTTCCCAAAGCTCAATCTGTCGCGCGCCATCTGCCGCAATCCAGTCCCGCTTGATCAGGCCATTCAAACCTTGCGCTTCGCCGCTAACCACCTGCAACTGCCCGCGCGAGAACCATCCTTCCTCAAAACCCGACATCGCACCGAGGTCAAACATCCGACCTTGATCCGCCTGCGCTACGGAGACCTGCACCTGAAACGCAGTATCGGAAACGTCAAACTGGCACGCGGCATCCCCAAGGACGGCGGTACAGGGGCGCTGATAGACCCGACCGCGTGGCACATTTAGCTTTTCTGCCAGCCCGCGCAGTTCCGCGACAAAGGCACCGCCCGTACGGCGGATTTCCCCGATAGAACCGCGAAACACCACACTGCGTTCACTGACATCGGCCCAATTCACCATCCAGGCTACAACTTCGGCGTCATCTAGCCGCCCGGCCTCAATGTCCTGATCCGTGACCGACGCATCACACAACATGCCAATGGCTTCGGCATTACCTACCGACAGCCCCGTCCCCTGCTCAATTGCACTCGCTGTCAACCCAGTTGCGGCTTTGAACACAAACCCGTCAAAGCTCAGATCCTGATCGTGATCGGTAAACCCCAACTTCACGCCATCCTTGCGCGTGATGCCCCAGGCCCGCGCCACAGTGGTCTCGCCACTCTGCAAATGCGCCAATAACTCCGCCTGAAACGCCATCAGATCCGCACCTCAATCACCGGCACATTCGGCAGATCCCCTGCCTTGAAGCTCGCGAGACTGGTCTGAATGCTGTCCGCGTCAAACCGCACCGGCACGTCAAACTCAAACCCCGCTGAGATTTGCGCTCCGGAAAACGGCGGCGTGTCAAAGCGCACGATCCCAGTGGTCAGATCGACCTCAAAATCGTCGCCTTCCTGCAAAAACACCTCTTCCAGCCCCACCGTGACGGTGCCGTCCACCGGTTTGCGAATGGGCCGCGCGTAGCTGTGTTCGCCAGATTGATAGGTCTTCATCAACTGAAACTCCGTGGTCGCGCCGTCGCCCGTGGCAACCACCTGATCCCGATGGTCGATGCCCTTGGAGGCCGCACAGGACTTGAAGTCCGCCCAATCTTTCCAGCGAAACCCGTGCAACTGCCCACGTCGCGCCTCAAAAAACGCAATCAAGGTCTCAATATCATCCAGAGACCGCATACCAACCCCGGCATCATAGCGTCGCCGCGAATGCGCCCAGGGCGTGTTGCGCTCTTCAAAACCGTTGACCAGCGTCACCACTTCGGTCCGGCGCTCAGGCCCACCGAGAGACCCAAAACTCAAACTGGCCGGAAATCGCACTTCGTGAAAACTCATCGTCGCCTCCTATCGGTTGCGTTTGGCCCGCCCCAAGGCGCGGCTCATCTGGGTTGCAATCTGGCTTTGTGAACGGCGGAATCCATCCACATCCGGCGTGGAAATGTTCATCACCACCTGCACCGGACGGCTGTCGCCCTGACTGCGCACACCCAGCTTGCCGTCCATCCCGCGCGCCAGCGGCATAATCGCCTCTGGCCCGGCTTCGCCCATCAACCCGCGCCCACCGCGCATCGGGAAACTGACCGGTCCACTCACCACACCGCCATTAGCAAACGGCATCACCCGTCCCTGCGTGAATGGTGCTCCGTCGGCAAAAGGCAACAACCCTTCCATCAGGCCACCAATCCCAGAGGTCACAACCTTGCCAAGCCCGTCAGTCACCGGCTTCATCGCCGCATTAAATGCCGTGTCCATCATGGACGACGCCAGGGTCTTTAGCGCATCCGAGAGCTTCACACCGTCAAAGGCCAAACCGCTGAACGCCTTGCGCAAATCCTTGCTCAGGCTCTTCTCCAGAGAAGCCACGTCCTGCCCTGCTGCACCGAGCACCTTACGCATGTTGCTCAGTTCCCCGTCAAAGCCAGCCATCATATCCGTGGCCTGTCCCAGGCTCATCTCCAGCGCGTCAAGCTGTCCTTCAAAACTGTCAATCTCTTCCATCACCTGCCGCTCCTTCCGTATCCGGGTATGCGTCCATCAACTGTTTCAACCCTGCCCGCGCGAGTGAGGTCTCCGCACCGCCTTGCCCAAGCAACAGTGCCAATTCCGCCGGTGTGAGTTGCCAAAAATCCTGTGGCCGCAATCCGAGCCGCTGAACGCCCGCGGCCAACAAAACCGGCCAATCAAACGCTGTCATGTTCTGCCGCCGTCAAAGGCCCAAATGCCCGCACCAACAACTGCGCCGCCACCCGGGCCGCCTCGATTGCGCCCCCTGCAATCTCCGCTTGCAAAAGCGAGTCTGACGCCCCCTGCCAACCACCGCCGCGCAGCCCCGCCACAATCAACGCCAGCACATCGCGTGAAGAAAACTGGCCCCTCTCAAGCCGGCTGATCAGTGCCACCAACGTGTCCTCGCCCAACCCGGCTTCCAGCTCGGCCAAAGCCCCCAACGTGAGCTTCAACACATGCCGCCGCCCATCAATGGTCAGCGCAACTTCGCCCGCATACGGATTGGCCATGATCACACCGCGGTAAAGCTCAGCGCCCCGGCACTGGCCATCGCCATCTCATAGGTCGCCTCTCCATTGTGGCTGCCCGCATACTCAATCGACGTGATCTGAAACGCACCTTCAACAATCCCGAAATCCGGGATAATCACCTGAAAGTCCGGCGTTTCCCCGTCAAAGAAGATTTGCCGCGCCCGCTCATCCGTGCTGGCATCCTTGAACACGCCCGAGCCGCTGATCCCGGCCGATTTCATGCCCGCGCCAGCCAGCAACTCGCGCCATCCGCCTTGGCTCTCAAGCGAGGTCACATCCACACTTTCCGCATTGAAACTGATGCGTGTGGCCCGCAGCCCCGCCACGGTTTCAAACGCCCCGGCTCCGGTCAGATCCACCTTGATCAGAAGGTCTTTGCCATTTTGCGCACCCATGATCTCTCTCCAAACTAGCTATGATTGTCTTCCACCCGCGCCACAAAGCGCAGATCCACACGGCGCATGTTTTTGCGCCCGTCCCGCTTGGCCACCGCCCGATCAAACCGCAGAAAGACCAACCGCCCTCGGTTCAGGCTCAAGTCCGCATCCACCAAACCGTCGCTCACCGCCGCCGCCGCCGCTTTCACTTTGGCAAAGCCACTTGCTTCGCCGATGACCGAGACCACAAAGCGATGCTCTGCCCCGTCACCATCTTTGTCGGACCGATCCAAGACCGTTTCCGGACCAAGAGACACAAACAAATCCGGCACCTTACCATCCGGTAACTGGTCAAAAATGTCGTTGCCAACCAGAGGGTTCAGCGCGGCGTCCGCCTGCAATGCAGCATAGACCGCCTCTTGCAGCGCCGCCCCAACTCCATAACTCATGACGCCACCTCTTCCGTGGTGTGACAGACCAGATACCGCCCATGCCCGTCCTTCTCTGTCACCGCATCGATGGCAAACACCCGATCCCCTTCACGAAAACGACACTCCGGCGTTGGCCGCTGCTCTGCGCCAACAGGCGCACCACGCAGCGTGATCCGATACTTGGCCGCCGCAAGCGACATGACCCCGCCGTCCGTCTCACGCCCGCCGCGCGCCACCACCTCGGCCCAGACCGCGCCAAGCGTTTCCCAGGTCTGGGCAAATCCACCCGCCCCGTCCGGCGCCGCCAACGGTCGCTCCAGCAGCAAGCGCCGAGACAACGTCACCGCCCCGCTCATAACACCGCCCCCGCGCTCAGCCGTATTGGGCGATAGCGCTCCAACAGGCTCACCACGCCAAAAGGCATACAACCTTCGCACAAAGTGGTTTCATGGCGGAACTCGTAATAATGCGCCGCCAACAACAGCACCGCCTGGCGCATGTCCGCGGGACTGTCCGACCAACTCGCGCCGTATCCGGACACAAACCGCACCGTGGCGTTTCCATCCCTCGGAATGCTTGGTAATGCCCCGGAAACGCCCTTCAAACAGGGGTGATGCGCATCACTGACCAACCGGTAAGCACTGGACGCAACCGCGACCACCGCCCCTTGCGCATCTTCCAGCGTTACCTCCACAACCTCAGACACCGGCGCCACCGGCAAGCCCTGCGCGGCCCCATCGCGCCAGCCATACACCGTCCAGCCAAACGTCTGTTGAAACATCACTTTGCCGGTCCGCGCTTCCACCGCGCTGATCGCTGCGCGCAAAAAACTCTCCAAAACGCTGTCCTGCAACGTATCGTCAGAAAACCCGCTTCCAAGCCGCAGGTGATCTCGAAACTCTTG
This sequence comes from Shimia sp. MIT1388, assembly GCF_047124445.1. Lineage (GTDB taxonomy): Bacteria > Pseudomonadota > Alphaproteobacteria > Rhodobacterales > Rhodobacteraceae > Shimia. The sequence continues at coordinate 1,181,185 of NZ_CP138921.1, forward strand.
AACCGGCAGCGCCTCCGTCGGCACCGAGGTCTCTTCGACTAACATCATGGAACAACTCCAAAATTCTCGATGGTCTTTGTTGGGCGCGCGTCCTCACGTCGCTTCAACGGAGGGGGTAAGCCAGACAACGTGTGTAGTCCGACGCGCGCCCGGATGTCGGCGCTTGTGCGCCCCACCCACCCAGGAAATCAGCTCACCGCAAAGCGCAGCAGCTTGATTGCAGCAAAATCACTGACATCGCCGCCAATGCGTTTTGTGGCATAGAAAAGCACATGCGGCTTGGCGCTAAACGGATCACGCAGCACGCGCAGGTCCGGCCGCTCCGCCACCGTGTACCCAGCCGCAAAATCGCCAAAGGCAATCGCATCGGCACCGCTGGCAATGTCTGGCATGTCTTCGGCAATCAGCACCGGATAGCCCAGCAAGCGCGCAGGTTCTCCTGCCGCCAACCCATCAGACCACAAGAACCGTCCATCCGCGTCTTTGAGCTTGCGCACCGCGCCGGCTGTTTTGGAGTTCATCACAAAACTGCCGTTGGCGCGGTATTGAGCGCCCAAGGCATAAACCAGATCCACCAGCGCATCACCGCCGTTAAAATCCCCATCCACGCCCGTGGGCACATAGCCAATGTTGCCCCAGCTCCAGCTGGCGTCATCCACTGCTGTGTGGGTCAGAATGCCGGTTGGCTTGTCGACCCCATCGCCGGTGATAAAAGCCGCCGCCTCAGCGCGCGCAAACTTGTCGGCAATGCGCCCCGCCAGCCAGGCCTCAATGTCAAATGCACTGTCATCCAACAGCCGCTGCGACGCTTTGGGCAACGCCGAAAGCTCATGCAGCGGAATGGCGATGCGCTCAATGGTCGGCGTACCGGTTTCGGTGGTCGCGCTGGTCTCATCAGCCCACCCCGCGCCGGTTTCCGAGCTGTCAATCAGCACGTCATAAGACCCCGCTTCAACGGTCACCACATTGGCTACCGCGCGGATGCTGGCTGTGCTGTTGAGCACCGATTTGATGGTCTCCGCGGTCTGCGGGTCCACCAGATAGCCGCCGTCGCTGTTCACCGAAGTGGACATGGCTTTGCCTTCCAACTCAAGCCCACGCAGCCCGTCATCCTCACCCGTGCGCAGATAGGCATCAAAGGCTTTCTGGTGTGGCGCGTCAAAATCCGTTGCCGCCGCCAAATGCGGCCGCGCCGCCTGTGTCGATTTGCGTTCAAGCATGGTCAATCGCTCTTTCTGTTGTTTGATTTCCGCGTGAATGTCACCTCGAAAGGCGTTGAAACTGCTGACGAACTCCGCCACGGCAGATTTCATTTCCTGGACCGGAGACACGCCTTCCCCGATCCGAGACTCTGTCTCGGTCTTACTCATCACTGACTTCCCGTTTTTGTTCTGGCGCTTACTGCGCCGCCATCCCGCGGCTGATGCTCCGCAGATAAGCCGCCGCTTCCCGCAAGGGCAGCAGAGCGTCCTCTTTTGCGGTCAACCGCGCACTGGGCAGCATCGGAAAGGTCACAAGCGACACCTCCCAAAGCTCCAGTTCCATCAAGAGCCGCTGGCCCTGTGTGGTCTTGCTGGCCTTCTTGGTGCGGTAGCCAATCGACAGCCCGTCAATCGCCCCCGCCGCAATCAGAGCCGCCGCCTCGCGCCCCTTGGCCACATTGTCGAGCAACCGCCCTTTGACCCAAAGTCCCCGGTCATCCTCCCGCACCTCTTCCCAAAGGCCGATGGGTTGCGCCGGATCATGCTGCCACAGCATCTTCACCTGGCGCCCCTCTTTAGAAAGCCGCTCCAAGGACGCGCCATAGGCCCCTTTCTGCACGATGTCGCCACCTCGATCCGCCGTGCCGAACAAGCTCGCATATCCGCTGATCACCTGCCCGTCTTCGACGTTCAATCCATCGCCGAACCGCGCAAACTTCCGCTCCAAACCGCTGTCTTGCATCACACACTCCTCACTCATGGCGTCACACTCAGAACCGACTGAAACGCCTGCGCCAAGATCACCCCGACCACGCCATAGACCGTCAGCCACAACCGCCGCTCCAACCGCTCAATCAACTGTTCGATCTTGTCCAAACGCCGGTTCAAACTCTCAAACTGCAACTTCGCCACCCTCTCATGCGCCTCCAGCCGCAGCCCCGGCGCACAATCAAAACTCTCAAACCCGTATCTCGGATCACCCATGGGCGCCCTCATCCGGCTCCGCTGGCAACCCCAACAACCGCCGCTTCTCCGCATCCGACAGGAACGTTGCCCCCGCCACCCGCGCCCATTGCGCGTCGCGTTCTGTGGCCAGGGCCGGCACCTGATCCAAATCCGGTTTCAAGGTGAGCTCCTCGCCGACGTATTTCGCCAACCACGTGCCCACCGCCGCCGTCACCCGCGCTGCAAGCGGCAGCACGGTCAGCCGATAAAACGCCCGATTGGCCTCTTGGTAATTCGCATAGGTCGCGTCACCCGGAATGCCGAGCAGCATCGGCGGAACCCCAAAGGCCAGCGCGATCTCCCGAGCCGCCGCGTCCTTTGTCTTGTGAAACTCCATATCGCTTGGCGAAAACCCCATGGGTTTCCAATCCAACCCGCCTTCCAACAACATCGGACGTCCTGCATTGCGCGCGCCTTGATGATGGCTCTCCATCTCACTGACCAATCGGTCGTATTGATCCGATGACAGGCTGCCTTGCCCATCATGGCCGCGATAGACAATCGCCCCGGACGGTCGCGCTGCATTGTCCAACAGCGCCTTGGACCAACGCGAAGCGCTGTTGTGCACATCCATTGCCATCGCTGCCGCCTGCATTGGGGACAGCCCATAGTGGTCATCTTGTGGGTGAAACGTCTTGATGTGGCAAATCGGCGAAATCTCCCCAACCGCAAACCGATGTTTGCGCGCACCCACCGCATATTCATAGCCCACCGGCCACCCATCCGCGCCGGGCACAACGCTCATCCGATCAGAGCGCAGCACGTGCAGCTCTACCGGAGTGCCACTGTCGCCGCCAACCGCTTCCATATAGCCATCGCCAGAGAGCAAAATCTGGCCGTACAGCGCTTCAAACAGTTCCGCCTGCCCCTGCGCCCCATTTGGCGCGGTCAACAGCTTCAAAACCGGATGGGTCTCAAACCGCTGGCGCTGATCTTGCAACACAAATGGCAACGCCGCTGCCGCCTCTGCAATCATCCGCACCGCGCGGAACCCCACCGGATTGGCGGCAAACCCCGTACGGGTCAGTGACACCGTATCGCGCGGGCTCCAAGCCACGCGACCGGCGCTGTGATAGCTCACCACCTTGCCTGTTGCGCTAGCCTTTACCTGAGGCACTGCCTCTGGGGTCTTCTTCTGCAAAAACTTCCCTAGCATGCTCTGCCGCTCCCGGATCTCTGCGCCGCCGCTTTGGCGACCCGCTCAACTTGGTCCGTCCGCTTTGGACCCATACAGTTCTGAAGGAATTGTCTTAAATTGCAGCTTTCTCACCGTACGCAGCTGTTGCGTCACAGCTCCCGAAGCCTCGGGCGCCGCCAATGCGCAGATTGTTCCACGATCAGCTCATGCAGCGCCCAGACCAATGCGTCCACGCGATCCGGACTGCCCGCGCCAACAAAACCCTGCGCCGTCATCAGGCACATCTGATCTTCCAGGTCCCCCAGCCCCGCGCGATGCGACACCCGTCCCTGCTCATAGAGCGCCGCCACAGGTTCCGCCCGCGCCACTTTGCCCCGACTGGCCCGCACCGCCTTAAAGGGCACCAACGGATCCACCTGATTGATTACCGACTGCACTAGGTCTCCGCCTTGATTGACCTCCGCCACCAGCCGGTCCGCGCCCCAGCTTTCCATCGCCGTCAACGCCACCCGCGCCCATGCATCCGGCGTGGCCGCCCGCACAGTGGCGTCATCCAACACATAGGCCCGCCAGTCCTGTACCGGCCCCTTGGTGATCGCGCCAACCACGACAATCCCGCATTCATCGCTGCCGGCATGACCGGTGACCGGTGGATCCACCGCCACCACTATCCGATCCATATCCGGCAAATCCTCAGACTGCAGCGCATCCAACTGCGCCCGTGTCCACAACGCCCCCTCAGCGTCCTCCATTAGAACACCATCAAGCTCCTGCCGTCCCAACCGCGTACCCGCATAGCGCGCTTCCACTTCGGCCAGAAAACTCGCTGCCAAATTGGCACGGTTGGCCTTTGTGGGCGCACTGGTCTGCACCGTGCTCTCACTCTTCAGAAGCCGCTTCAAAACGCTGACATTGCGCGGCGTTGTGGTCACCACCTGTTGTGGATTGTCCCCCAGCCTCAGCGCAAACTGCAACATGTCCCATGTCGCCTGCCCTTTTCGCCATTTCGCAAGCTCGTCCACCCACGCGGCATCAAACTGCGGCCCCCGCAAGCTCTCCGGATCATGCGCCGAAAACGCCTGCGCCACAGCCCCGTTGGGCCAAACTAACCGCCGACGCCCCGCTTCCCACACAGGTCGCCGATCCGGTGGCGCACAGGCAATCAATCCGCTTTCGCCAAAAATCATCACCTCACGCACCTGATCGATGGTTTCCCCCACCAGGGCCAACCGACGCGCCTTTCCCTCATCCCGCGGCTTTGCGCCTTCAATCATGGATCGAATCCACTCAGCACCCGCACGGGTCTTCCCCGCGCCGCGTCCGCCCAAGATCACCCAGGTCTTCCAGTCGCCCTCTGGCGGCAACTGATGCGGCATAGCCCAGAACTCAAACAAAAAGGGGAGCGCCAAGAGCTCCCCTTCCGTCAGGCTGTCCAAAAACTCACTCTGCACCGCGTGCGGCTCGGAGGCGATCCAGGCGGCGCCCGATCGAAGATCGCGCGGCGTCGAGGTCAAGCTGTGAATGTCCTGCCGGACGGTCTGTTGCGGTGCGCTGGTCAATGTCTCTCTCCACCAATAGCGCCAATCGCATGCACTGTCGCACTTCTGCCAGAACCCGACGCCCCGCTGCGGCTGCCTGCGGCCCCTCCTGTTGCAACGCGTGTTTCACCCGCTCCAACTCATCGGTCATCCGCCGCAACAATAGCTGCAGCGCGTCCAGTTCCTGATCCAGTACGCGTCCACCCGAAGGCGTGAAATGTTGTGTCATTGCTGCTCTTTGCCTCTCATGCGCAGTTGCCCCTCCGCACAAGCCACACGCGAGTTCTCCCGCCCAATCTTCCGGCGTTCAGCCTTTCACCCGCGTGGTTCCAGCTCAAACAGGCTTAACACAAACTCATGGAAAAAATCAATATTACATTTATTTTCAGGGGATTAACCGAGAGTGCGCAGATGTTGCACAGGTGTCGAAACGCAATGTTTCCAAACTGGAACCTTACCGCCCCAATTGCGCCCTTATCAAAAACTAAACCTTTCTGTGGTGGGGTTGAGTTGGATAAATGAAGGGTGACCAAGATGCGTATCGCTGCCAATACGACGCCGTCCTGGACTTTAAGACTGTCACTTGCCGCCGCCTGCTTCTTTGGCACGGTGCAAGCCGGCCCCGCCTCTGACAGCGCCAGCTCGACGTTTCAACTGCCTGCCAAAATCCTCGTTGAGGTGCTGCCGAACTAACGGCTTTGACACAGACCAACCCAAACAAAAACGCGGCGCCCCAAAGCGCCGCGTTTTGTGTTTCACATGTGGACCAGCTTACTGGTTGGCCCGCTCCGCCTCGATCTTACGCCAGGCCGCCACATTCTGATTGTGCTCGGCCAATGTCTCGGCAAAGGCGTGGCCCCCGGTGCCATCTGCCACAAAGAAGATGTATGGCGTCGTATCCGGGTTGGCCGCCGCCTCTAGGCTAGCGCGGCCCGGGTTGGCAATCGGTGTCGGCGGCAGCCCATCGATCACATAGGTGTTCCATGGGGTTTCACGACGCAATTCGCTCTGACGCAGCCCACGGCCCAAGACACCCACACCTTCGGTCACGCCATAGATCACGGTCGGGTCTGTTTGTAGGCGCATTCCCCGGTTCAAACGATTGGTGAACACACTCGCCACCTGACGCCGCTCTTCCGCCACGCCGGTCTCTTTTTCAATGATCGACGCCAGGATCAGCAACTCATACGGTGACAACAGCGGCACATCCGCAGCCCGGCTTTCCCACGCCGCAGAAACGAGGATTTCCTGCGCTTCCTGCATCCGATCAATCACGCTCTGACGGGTGTCACCGACACGCACCTCATAGCTATCCGGTGCCAGGCTGCCCTCATCCGGCCGCTCAATGTCCCCGCTCAGCAACTCAATGCTGTTGAGCGTGTCCATCACCTGCCAGCTGGTCACACCTTCGGCCACGGCAATGCGATAGCGCGTATCCGCCTCGCCGCGCACACGGGTGTAATCCGCGGGCGCCTCGTCCTCGGCCGGGTTAAACGCGGCCACTTCGACAAAGCTGCCCGTCGCCGGATCAAGCTCGCGCACCTGCACGGTCTTGCGAGTTACACCAATACGATACACCACCTCGGTGCCACAGGTGCTCGCGCCGCCACGGGTGACAATGTCGACAATCTCTTCCATCGACGCGCCCGCAGGCACCAGGAAAGCACCAGCTTTCAGCTTGTCCGCCTTATCCGAGTAGTCAGCCCCCAACCGAAACAAAGTCCCGCTGGCAATTGCACCTTTGTCTTCAAGGTATTGCGACACGCGGTTCATGTTGGATCCGGGTTGCACCCGCACGCAAACAGGCTCGTTTAACGGCCCTTCTGCGCGGTAGGTAGACTGCCCAAAAAGGATGACGCCCCCCAACAGGAAGAGCGCCACGATAAGTAGAGTGAGTGCGTTAGACGCAACTGCGCGCCACATTAATCAACCTTTCCGAAGATCACGGATGCGTTGGTGCCGCCAAAGCCAAAGCTGTTAGACAGCGCCACATTGATCTCGCGCTCCACCTTTTTGTTCGGGGCCAGATCAATGGCAGTTTCCACCGCCTGATTGTCAAGGTTGATCGTGGGCGGTGCCACCTGATCGCGGATCGCCAGGATCGAGAAAATCGCCTCAATCGCACCCGCGGCGCCCAACAGGTGGCCGGTCATCGACTTGGTCGAGGACATGGTAACTTTGCTGGCGTGCTCGCCCATCATACGCTCAACCGCGCCCAACTCGATGGTGTCAGCCATCGTCGAGGTGCCGTGTGCGTTGATGTAGTCGATGTCTTTTGGCTCAAGACCCGCCTTTTTCAGCGCCGCCCGCATGGAGCGCTCGCCGCCTTCGCCGGTCTCGGCAGGCGCAGTGATGTGATACGCATCACCAGACAGGCCATAGCCCAGCACTTCGGCGTAGATCTTCGCGCCACGCGCCTTGGCGTGCTCGTATTCTTCCAGCACCACAATGCCGGCGCCTTCGCCCATGACAAAGCCGTCACGATCCGCATCATACGGACGGCTGGCTTTGGTTGGATCATCTGCGCAACCCGTCGACAGCGCTTTACAGGCGTTAAAGCCCGCTATGCCAATCTCACAGATCGCGGCTTCGCCACCACCGGCAACCATCACATCCGCATCATCAGACGCAATCAGTCGGGCCGCATCACCAATCGCGTGCGCGCCTGTGGAACAGGCAGTCACAACCGAGTGGTTTGGACCTTTGAAGCCGTACTTGATGCTCACCTGACCGGAGATCAGGTTGATCAGCGCACCGGGAATAAAGAACGGCGACACACGACGCGGGCCTTTTTCAGCCATCAACAGCGTGGTCTGTTCAATCGACTGCAGGCCACCAATGCCCGAGCCAATCATCACACCGGTGCGTTCCAGCGACTCGGTGTCTTCTGGTTTCCAACCGCTGTCTTCCACCGCCATCTGAGAGGCCGCCAGACCGTAAAGGATAAAGTCATCCACCTTGCGGCGCTCTTTTGGCGCCATCCAGTCATCCGGATTGAAGGTGCCATCGGTGCCATCACCATACGGCACTTCACACGCATATTTGGTGGTCACACGCTCAGGATTGAAACGGGTGATGGTGCCTGCACCGGACTGACCGTCCAGAATACGAGACCAGCTTTCCTCAACACCGGAAGCCAATGGAGTGACGAGCCCAAGCCCGGTGACAACAACACGACGCATTTTCTATGCCCTTCCTCAGAAGTCTTTTGCGGGTTCATACCCCGCTTCGCCCCCAAGGGGCAAGAGCGGCCAACCCACAGCTTGGCCCGTTGCGCGCTTCTGCGCCCAATTTTGGGCCGTTTCCTTGCGGCAGCCTCCCCGCTGCCCTCAACGCAAAACGCCCGCCTCATCAAAGAGACGGACGTTTGCAATTCTCAGTCCCCTGCAAATTGCAGGTTCTCCGGCTTAGGAAGCTTCGGAGATGAACTTGACGGCGTCGCCGAAGGTCTGGATGGTTTCGGCTGCATCGTCTGGGATCTCGATGCCGAACTCTTCTTCAAAAGCCATTACCAGTTCCACGGTGTCGAGGCTGTCTGCGCCCAGATCGTCGATGAAGGAAGCTGCTTCAACAACTTTGTCTTCTTCCACACCCAGGTGCTCTACAACGATCTTTTTCACGCGGTCTGCGACGTCGCTCATGTCAATTCCTCATTCGTCTTGGGCGCATGGCCCGTTTGAACTCCCACCCACCCGGGCAGGTTTGGTTTGTGCCCCTTTGACGGGACGGTTTTGATCCGGCTGAACCGGAAGGTCTCCGTCCACCCCTCAAGGCACCCGGAAAATACTCGCCGCCTATAACACATCCGCTTCACAACGCAAACGCTTTCCCCAGCGACAATTGTTTCGGCATTAGTTGGTCCTTACAACATGACCACGGCGTCCGTAACTAACAAGACCGCCCGGCGCAGGTGGTATGGTGAAACCTTGGATGCCTTAGCTTTCTTTGTCTTCCTTACCAAACAAGTAGCCAATCGCAGCCCCAAAAATACCGGCTGTTTCAGCTCCGAATTTATCGGTTAGCGCGAGTATTGCTATCAACGGCAACGCGGTACCTAGAACCGTAAAACGAATAAACTGCCACCCGATACTTTTTTCGGACTTGAACCTCTGGAAGAGCCCTCCGATGACAAAGACAAAAGCCAAAACAAGCAAACCCATTAAGAGATACGGGTAGACTTGAGCATAGGCCTGCTCAATCGAGTTCCCCGTTTCACTCGCTTGGAAAGCGGAAGCCAACGTCTCTGCCATTGAGATCACTCCAGTTCAGTTTAAAGCATGGCCATGCCACCGTTCACATGCAAGGTGGAGCCGGTCACATACCCCGCTTCCGGGCTGGCCAGATAAAGAACAGCTGCTGCAATCTCCTCTGAGGAGCCCATACGCGCCGCTGGAATCTGCTTGTTGATGGTCTCTTTCTGATCGTCGTTCAGCTTGTCTGTCATCGCAGTGGCAATAAAACCTGGCGCAATCGCATTCGCGGTGATGCCACGGCTCGCCACTTCATAAGCAATAGACTTGGTCATACCAACCATACCGGCTTTGGAGGCCGCGTAGTTCACCTGACCCGGGTTGCCGGTCGCGCCGACGATGGAGCTGATGTTGATGATCCGGCCCCAACGGGATTTCATCATCGGACGCATCACCCCCCGGCACAGACGCATCGCGCTGGTCAGGTTCACGTCAATCACGCTCTGCCATTCCTCATCACTCATGCGCATGAAAATCTGGTCCCGAGTGATACCGGCGTTGTTCACCAGAATATCGACGCTGCCCATGGCTTCAATTGCCTGCTTAGGAAGCGCATCTACAGCCTCCGCATCGCTCAGGTTACATGGCAGAACATGTGCACGCTCGCCCAGCTCCGCCGCCAGCGCCTCAAGCGGCTCCACACGGGTGCCGGACAGGCCAACAGTTGCGCCCGCAGCATGCAGCGCCTTTGCAATTGCGCCACCAATGCCACCCGATGCACCTGTCACAAGTGCGGTTTTTCCAGTCAGATCAAACATGTTTGTCTCTCTCAGTTTCTCACAACAGGCTTAGTCAAAAGCCCATATTTTGCAATCTCTTCGGCGCTCATCACATGCGTTTCTTGCACCGGCGCCGCTTCTAGGGTGAACCAATAAAACGCGTCACTGCCCAGCATCCGCTTGGTATAGCTGACATAGGACGCATGTTCCGGGTCCGACTTTGGCAAATCCCGGCCCTGCAGGTTGCCCACCGCCCAGCTGTGCACGCCCAGAACCGCGCCGTCTTCCATACTGCGCTCTACGCCCGCCAGGAACAGGTCCGTGCCGCCGGAGTGAATGTCGCTGTCTGCCGTCACATGTGTGTCCAGTCCCAAGTCGCGCACACGATGGCCAAGTTGCAGGTTGACCTCATCGTCCACCGATCCCGGCACCTCCAACAAAACCAACCGCGTCACATCCGGATTGTTGATCATGGCCTGCTCAAACGCCGCCAGACTGCGGCTGTTCAACGTGCCATTCACCAACAAATCACGCCCATCCGCCTCAAACGCGATGGTGTCGGTGGCATTCAGATACGCCACCTCCATTTGCACACAGCCCGCCAGCACCGCCGCCCCAAGGGCGACGCCACCACAGGCTGCAACAAAGCGTCGGATCAAGACAGGCTCTCCGCCGCCGCTTTGACATCGTCTGGTGTGCCCACGGGCCGCACTGCGTTAGCGCGGTCAATCTTACGGATCATGCCGGACAGCGCTTTGCCTGCGCCAACCTCCCAGAACTCCGCCACGCCGTCACCTGACATGTTCTGCACCGATTCGCGCCACCGCACCGATCCGGTCACTTGCTCCACCAGCAGCTTGCGGATCTCATCAGGGTCAGACACAGCCGCCGCCCGCACGTTGGCAATCACCGGCACCGCAGGTGCTTTGATCTCCACACCAGCCAGCGCTTCGGCCATCACATCCGCCGCCGGTTGCATCAGGGCACAGTGGAAAGGTGCGCTCACCGGCAACATCACCGCACGACGCGCGCCCTTCTCTTTGGCAATCTCGGCAGCGCGCTCCACGGCCGCTTTGGCACCGGACACCACAACCTGCGTTGGGTCATTGTCGTTCGCTGCTTGACAGACTTCACCCTGCGCCGCCGCTTCCGCAACTTCTTGCACCGCCGCAAAATCCAGGCCCAAAATGGCCGCCATCGCACCTTCGCCCACAGGCACGGCCGCCTGCATCGCTTCGCCACGGGTGCGCAAAAGGCGCGCCGTGTCACCGATGCTCAACGCACCAGCCGCTGCCAGAGCGGAGTATTCGCCCAGCGAGTGGCCCGCCACGCAAGACGCTGCCGCAATGGTCACGCCTTCCGCCTCGAGCGCCTTCATCGCCGCCAGCGACGTCGCCATCAGCGCAGGCTGCGCGTTTTGGGTCAGGGTCAGCGTCTCTTGCTCCCCGTCCCAGATCAACCCGCTCAGGCTTTCGCCCAAAGCCGCGTCAACTTCGTCAAACACCGCTTTGGCCTCTGGATAGGCCTCCGCCAGCGCTTTCCCCATTCCAATGGTCTGGGCACCCTGTCCCGGAAACACAAATGCACGGCTCATTCTTGGCTCTCCTTGCAAATCTTTGGCTTGGCATAGCGCGCACGGCCAGCGCACGCAACGTCAATAGAACGATAAGGCCTCGCTTCAGACACCGCACCAGCGCGCAACAATCCGCCGAAACCACGCCGCACTGCGCATCCATGCACAACGCGGGTGCACCACCGCCAGTTGCCTTGCCTCGCCACAGACCCCAAAGTCTCCCCAACACTTTCAAGAGGTTTCCCATGCCCCGCAGCAACACAGCCACCCGCTACGGCTCCGTCGCCAAGACCTTCCACTGGCTCACCGCCCTGCTGATCCTCTCTGCGCTGATCCTGGGTTTTGTCGCCTACCGCGCACCTTATGAGGACAGCGCCCAGCTCGCTTTCAAAGCCACATTGTTCTCTGTCCACAAAACCGTCGGACTCGCCGCCTTTTTCACAGCGCTTTTGCGTATCCTCTGGGCCTTCACCCAGCCACGTCCCAAATTGCTCAACAGCGATCACGGCCTGGAAGCCTGGGCCGCCGAAACCGCCCATTGGGTGCTCTACGGCTCCATGGTGCTTGTGCCACTCACCGGCTGGATGCACCACGCCGCGACCACAGGCTTTGCCCCGATCTGGTGGCCGTTTGGTCAGTCTCTGTTCTTTGTCCCCAAAGATCCAACTGTCGCCGCAATCCTTGGTGGCGCACATTTCCTCTTCATGGTCGTGCTGGTCCTGACCCTACTGGCCCACATCGGCGGCGCGCTCAAACACTTCGTCATTGACCGCGACAAAACCCTGCAACGCATGTTGCCTGGCCATACCGATCTGCCGGAGCCCCCTGCCGACCAACCCGGCCACCTGCGCCCGGCCCTCACCGCGCTGGCCGTCTGGGCCATCGCCCTTGTGATCGGCGCAAACGCTGGCCTCTTCGCCGCCGAAGAACGCACGGAGACCGCCGCCCTCGCCGAGGTCTCCTCCGAATGGCAGGTCCAATCCGGCACATTGGACATCGCTGTGCAACAATTTGGCGCCGAGGTCACAGGCACCTTCGCCGACTGGACCGCAGAAATCGCCTTCAACGAAGAGCCAACCGACGGCAAACATGGCACCGTCACTGTAACTATCGCCATTGGCTCCCTCACCCTCGGCTCTGTCACGGATCAAGCTCTGGGCGCGGATTACCTGAACGCTGCCGCATTCCCGGCCGCCACCTTTGTCGCGGACCTGCTGCCAGCGGACACCGGCTATCTGGCCAAAGGGGACCTCACCATCAACGGCCACGCCGCGCCAATCGACCTGCCCTTCTCGCTCGCATTGGACGGCAACACCGCCAACATGACCGGCACCGTGTCCCTGGACCGCCGCGCCTTCCACGTAGGTGACGACATGACAGACGAAAGCTCTCTCGGCTTCGGCGTGGACGTAAACGTCGCCTTGACCGCAACCCGCGGCGAATAACCCGCCCGCCAACAGCCAAACCACCAACGCGAAGGCCGCAACATTTGGTGCGGCCTTTGTGCTCTTGCCAATTCCCCCCAACAACTTAAACTTCACCGCAGCCAAGCCCATTTCGCCAGCTAACCCCTTCACATTTATTGAGGTTTCTTCAGATGCAGAAAACGCTCCTCCTCACCGGCGCCAGCCGGGGCATCGGCCACGCCACCGTGAAGCGTTTCTCGCAAGAAGGCTGGCGCGTGCTCACCTGCTCCCGCCAACCGTTTGATCCGCGCTGCCCCTGGCCGGACGGCGAAGAGAACCACATTCAACTCGACCTTGGAGATCCTGCCGACGCCATCAACGCCGTAGAAGTGATCCGCGAACGCCTCGACGGTCCGCTGCACGGCCTTGCCAACAACGCAGGCATTTCTCCTAAGGGCCCCAATGGCGAGCGTCTCAACACCTTCACCACCGACCTGATGGACTGGGGCAAGGTCTTTCACGTGAACTTCTTTGCCTCCGTTGTTCTGGCCCGCGGCCTGCGCGACGAACTGGCCGCCGCCAAAGGCTCCATCGTCAACGTCACCTCCATCGCCAGCTCCCGCGTGCACCCCTTTGCCGGGGCTGCCTACGCCACCTCCAAAGCCGCCCTCGCCGCCCTCACCCGCGAAATGGCGCATGACTTCGGCCCTCTGGGCGTCCGTGTAAACGCCATCGCACCGGGGGAAGTCGAAACCGCGATCCTATCCCCCGGCACCGACAAGATTGTCGACGGCCTACCTATGAAACGTCTTGGCCAACCCTCCGAGGTCGCTGACGTGATCTACTACCTCTGCTCCGATCAATCCTCCTACGTGACCGGCACAGAAATCGAAATCAACGGCGGCCAGCACGTCTGATCCCCCTTTCAACGCAACAAAAAAGGCCGCCCAAATCGGGCGGCCTTTCCGTGAGTGATGGGCGTAAAGACTTACTCAGCCTTCATCGCCTCAACAGAAATCTGCACAGTCACGTCATCACCAACAAACGGCGCAAAGTTGCCCACGTCAAAGTCGGTGCGCTTCAGTGTGGTGGTTGCATTGAAACCCGCCCATGGCTTTTTCGCCATCGGATGCTCGCTTGCCGCATTCATTTGCGCGTCCAGAACAACCGACTTGGTCACGCCATTCACTGTCAAATCGCCGGTGATCAGAGCGGTGGTGTCCCCGGTCACCTCGATGCCTGTGGAGGTGAAGCTCACCAGTTCATCATCGCTTGCGTCAAAAAAATCTGGGCTCATGATGTGCGCATCGCGCTTTTCCCAACCGGTCCACATGGACTTCAGCGGCATGGAGACGGACACAGAGCTGTTGCCTGGCTCTTCCTGGTCAAACATAATCTCGCCTTCAAAGCCGGAGAACATGCCCCAGGTCGTGGAGTAGCCCAGGTGGTTGTAAGAAAACAGAATTTGGCTGTGGCTGGCGTCCAGCATGTATTTTTCCGGCGCCGCAACAGCGGAGGTGGCAGCAGCGGCAGCAAAAGCAAAACCAGCGGCAAGAAGGGTGCGTTTCATTGGGTGTCTCCTGAGGACAAGATTAATTTCTGATGGAACCAATGTGCCCATTCAACGCTGTGCGGCAATTCGCAGTAAACCCACATATTCTGTGCAGTGGTGAACAATCGCGTGATCTCACACAAAAAAGGCCGCCCATCGGCGACCTTTCGTACTGGATTGGCAAGCTTTTGCTTAGCTTGGCAAAATCGACTGGCTGCGCAGCTGGGCAATGGCATCAAGCCGCGCGTGATTGCCATCAATCGGCAGCGTCACCATGGCCTCGCCAGCCTCATCCTTCACCACCAATGCGGACGCACTCACATCCACGCGGCCAATGTCTTCATAGTTGATCGCCTGAAGCACATGTTTGCGGCCCCGTGGCAGACCTTCGTACACCAAAAGCTGCTCATTGCGCTCATCAAAGTGCAACTCCTTGCGGGGCTTGTCGGTGGCAATCTGGGTCATACCAACGCCGCCAGTCACCAACAGGATCGACACCCCCATCTTTGCCAGCAGGATCATCGGAGTCAGATCCAGCCCCGGCATCAGCCAAAGACCCACACCGGCCAGAATGAAGGCAAAACCAAACACCGCCGAGGATGCGCGCACAGACAGTGACGGGCGTTTGCCCTCCACCCGCGTCACACAGGACCGTGTATCTTCTGCAAAACTGGTCAGCGCCACCATATTCCCACTCTCCCACTTGGCCCCTCAACGGCCTTTAGTCCAACGGCTTCTCCACCGGTTGCTCAGACCTTCGGGTTGAAATCGGGCAGGAATGCGGCGGATTGAGGAAAACCTCGTGCCCTTTTGCCTTAAGGTATCCGGAATTTCGGACCACAAAGGGGACCACGCAAAAACCTTGCCGCCCCTTTGCACACAAGGCTTGCGCTCCCCCCAAATTCGGCTATACAGCGCCATCCTTTTGCAAAAGCTTGAACCGCGCAGTCTCTCGTGGGTGGGGTGCAAAAGGTGAAAGACGCCCCGCTCTTTGAAATGCGCCTATAAATGAATGGAGAGCACATGCCACTGTATGAGCATGTTTTCATCTCGCGCCAGGACCTGTCCAACGCGCAAGCCGAAAGCCTCGTTGAGCACTTCAGCACCGTTCTTTCTGACAACGGCGGGTCCGTTGTAGAGTCCGAGTACTGGGGCGTGAAAACCATGGCCTACAAAATCAACAAGAACCGCAAAGGCCACTACGCCTTCCTGAAGACCGACGCACCTTCCGCTGCGGTTCAGGAAATGGAACGCCTGATGCGCCTGCATGATGACGTGATGCGCGTTCTGACCATCAAGGTCGACGAGCACGCCGAAGGTCCATCGGTTCAGATGCAGAAACGTGACGAGCGTGACAACCGTCGCGAACGCCGCAACTAATCACCTTAAGAGAGGACATTAAGTTATGGCTGCAAAACCATTTTTCCGCCGTCGCAAAGTCTGCCCTTTCTCGGGTGAGAACGCGCCGAAAATCGACTACAAAGACACCAAGCTGCTGCAGCGCTACATCTCTGAGCGTGGCAAAATCGTGCCGTCCCGCATCACCGCAGTGTCTGCAAAGAAACAGCGTGAGCTGGCCCGTGCAATCAAACGCGCGCGCTTCCTCGCACTGCTTCCATACGCCGTGAAGTAAGGAGAGACTGATATGCAAGTTATCCTTCTGGAACGTGTGGCCAAGCTGGGCCAAATGGGCGACGTGGTTGACGTGAAGCCGGGCTACGCCCGCAACTTCCTGCTGCCTCAGGGCAAAGCACTGACCGCTTCCAAGTCCAACATCGCATCCTTCGAAGCGCAAAAAGCGCAGCTCGAAGCGCGTAACCTGGAAACCAAGAAAGAAGCCGAAGCGCTGGCAGAGAAACTCGACGGACAGCAGTTCATCGTGATTCGCTCCGCGTCCGACGCTGGTGCCCTCTACGGTTCCGTCACCACCCGTGACGCCGCAGAAGCCGCCACCGCCGCTGGTTTCACCGTGGACAAGAAACAGGTTGTTCTGGCCAAGCCAATCAAAGACCTGGGCCTGCACGCCGTACACGTACTGCTGCACCCAGAAGTCGACGTGACCATCGACCTGAACGTGGCGCGCTCCGAGGAAGAAGCAGAGCTTCAGGCCTCCGGCAAATCCATCCAGGAACTGGCCGCGGAAGCAGAAGCTGAAGCAGAATTCGAAATCGCCGAACTGTTCGACGATATCGGTGCTGCAGCCTCTGACGACGACGACGATTTGGCACCGGCAGCTGCCGACGCCGAAGAAGCGCCTGCCGAAGAGCAGTAAGCGTTTCACCGCGAAGAACTCGCAGAGCCGCGCCCGGGTGCACCTGGGCGCGGCTTTTTCTTTGCCTATCCGCAAGATACCGCGCATCCCAACGCGCGCCCTTCCCTTCACAGCCGCAAAAGCCATACTGACGCCAAGACCGTCAGGAGGCCCCATGTCACAGCACCTTTCCCGCCGCACCGCGCTCGTCATGCTGGCCAGCCTACCTCTGGCAGCCTGCGGCCGCTCCAAGCGCAAAGACGTCAGCCCGTTTGACCCGCCGCTCTATCCCAACGAAACGCCGGAGCTGCGCGCGCTGATCAACAAATGGGCTGACCACTACGAGGTGCCCCGCGATCTGGTGCAGCGCGTCATCATCCGCGAAAGCACCCACCGCCCCTGGGCCACCAACGGGCCGAATATTGGCCTGATGCAGATCCAACTGCCAACCGCCCGCGGCATGGGCTACACCGGCGGCCGCGAAGGTCTTTTGAATGCCGAAACCAACCTCACCTACGCGGTGAAATACCTGCGCGGCGCCTATATGGTCGCCGAAGGCAATTACGACCGCTCCGTTTTCCTCTACGCTAAAGGCTACTACCCCGAAGCCAAGGCCGCAGGATTGTTGAAAGAAACCGGTCTGCGCCCCTAAGTTGACTTGGCAGTTTCCCCGCCCACCTCTATTCTGGCGTCAGATTTTGACCAGTAATTGAGGCCCCTTCGTGAGCTCTGAATCCGCAGCCAGCCTGCACCCTTTAGCCCCCCACCACTTGCCGAGTTTCATCTCTGACGGCACCGGTGGGGATCCGATGATGACCAACGTCGCGATCTTTGTCGCTGTCATGGTGTTCATCATCACCACTTTCTTCCTGCACCTGCACTCACTGCCGGAAAAGCTCGCCCACAAGGTTGGTGCCAATCAGTTGCAGATGGTCGGCGTGCTCGCCCTCATTGCGCTCTTCACGCACAACAATCTTTACTGGGTCGCCGCGCTCTTGCTCGCGCTTGTGCAAATCCCGGATTATGAGACCCCGCTGCAGCGCATCGCCGACGCGCTCGACCGCCTCAAAGCGGCCCCGCAACCTCTCGCGGAACCGGTCGCTGAAGCGCCAGCGGCCGAAATCGAAGCGCCCGCGCCAACCCCAACCAAAGACGCGGAGGCCTAACCCATGTTGGAATTCCTCGCCTGCTCCATGCTCACCATCTTCCCCGACTTCCTGTTCCGCCGCTATTGGCAGGGCAAACGTTTGGGACAAGAGATCACCCTGTTCTCCATGTGGTACGAGCTGCGCTACGGTCTCAGCGCCTGCTTCATCCTCACGGTCAGCCTGATCACCCTGATCTTCTACTTCCACCCGTCCACCACCAACGCGTCGTCCTATTTCCGCACCGTCACCATCCTGCCGGAACTCTCTGGCCGCGTGGTCGAAGTGAACGTGGAAAATAATCAGGACGTCGAAGCAGGAGAGCTGATTTTCCGTCTGGATGACAGCCGCCAACGCGCCGCCGTCGCCACCGCCCGCGCCGCCATGGTCGAAGTCGATGCTGGCGAACTGCTGGCCCGCGACGATCTGCGCGTGGCGCAAGCCAATCTCGACGCCGCCGAGGCCGCCTTTGAGCAAACCAAAGACGAGTTTGAGCGCAAAAACACACTCTATCAGGAAAACTCGCCCGCCGTGACCGTGCGCGAAGTCGAGCGGCTTGAAAACCTGATCCAGGAACGCCTCGCCGCCGTGGACGCTGCGCATTCCGCCGTGGAATCCGCCAAACACCGGGTTGAAATCCAACTGCCTGCGCAGAAGGACAGCGCCCGCGCCGCGCTGCATCAAGCCGAAGTTGAACTTGGCAAAATGAGCATCTACGCCGGTCAAACCGGCCGCATCGAGCAATTTGACCTGCGCGTCGGCGACTACATCAACCCGATCCTGCGACCTGCAGGCATTCTGGTGCCCGCGGACACCGGCCGTGGCCGCTTCCAGGCCGGGTTCAGCCAGCTGACCGCGCAGATTCTCAAGCCGGGTATGCTGGCCGAAATGTCCTGTATTTCCAGCCCGATGCGCGTCACCCCCATGGTGATTGTGGAGATTCAGGACGTGATCCCCTCAGGCCAAATCCGCCCAACCGACACGCTGCGCGATCCGCAAAATGACCGCCAGCCGGGCACCGTGATTGCCTATATGGAACCGCTCTATGAAGGCGGCACCGACCACCTGCCGCCGGGCAGCAAATGTGAGGTCAACGCCTACACCAACAACCACGAGCGCCTACAGGATCCCGACATCGGTACCGGCGAATTTGTTGCTCTGCATGTGATCGACACAGTCGGCTACGCCCACGCCCTGATCCTGCGCTTCCGCGCCATCATGATGCCCTTCCGCCTCTTGGTGTTCTCAGGCGGTCACTGATTAAACCCAGCTTCAAAACCAAAAGCCCCGGCCAATCGCCGGGGCTTTTTTCTTTAATCACCAAAATTCCCGCCCAAATCCTTGGGCGCCATGCGGATCAACCGACTGTCCGCCACCGCCGCCTGCCGATGCTCCACCGCCGCGCGATACTCCGGATACTTATGCATCGACGCAAAAGCCTCCACACTTGGATATTCCGCGATAAAACACAGGTCCCACTGCTTCTCCGGCCCAATCAACATCTGCTCCATCTCGCCGCGCCAGATGATCTTGCCGCCGAGCTTGGCAAAGGTCGCAGCGCTCTCACGCCCATAGGCCGCATAGGCCTCCGCGCCCGAGGCCTCCCGCCCATCCGCATATTCAGCCCTATCGCGCAGCTTCACCAGGTTCAGCATATGCACCGGCCCTGCCCGATCATTGGCTTTAAACGCGTCATATCCGGCTTTGTCGAATTTTGTGTATCCCATAGGTGCTCCTCGCTCACGTGAGGACAAGCAAACCACGAAACGCGACAAGGTCAACTCTGCCGCCCCGTCACCGCCCCAACAAAAAAGGCCGCCCCAATCCGGAGCGGCCTCTCACTGTCCCGTTAACGGGTGTTGGACTTATTCGTCGTCCAGTGCCTCTACGGCTTTTTGCAGGTCGTCTTTGGAGACCTCTTTTTCGGTCATCTCAGCCAGTTCAAAGACATAGTCGACAACTTTGTCTTCAAAGATCGGCGCGCGCAGCTGCTGCTGCATCTGTGCGTTCTGCTGGATGAACTCAAAGAACTGACGCTCTTGACCCGGGTACTGACGCGCCTGGTTCATGATCGCTTGAGTCATCTCCGCGTCGGTCACTTCAACCTCGGCTTTCTGACCCAGCTCTGCCAGCAACAGGCCCAGACGCACGCGGCGCTCGGCCAGCTTGTTGTGCTCGTCGGTTGGCTCGATCTCTGGGTGGTCGTGGCCTTCAACTTCTGGGTTTTCTTCGTGCCACAGCTGGTGTGCAATCTGACCGGCTTCCGCTTCCACCAAGGAAGGTGGCAGGTCGAAGGACACCAGACCGTCCAGCGCGTCAAGCAGCGCGCGCTTGGTTACGGCACGGGCCGCACCGGCGTATTCGCCTTCCAGACGCTCGGATACCTGAGTTTTCAGAGCTGCGAGGTCTTCCGCGCCAAATTTGGTCGCCAGCTCGTCGTTGATCTCTGCCGCAACCGGTTCCTTCACCTCTTTGATGGTGCAGGAGAACACAGCTTCTTTGCCAGCCAGGTTTTCAGCGCCGTACTCTTCTGGGAAGGACACGGTCACGTCTTTTTCTTCTTCGGCTTTCACGCCAACCAGCTGCTCTTCAAAGCCAGGGATGAACTGACCGGAACCCAGCACCAGTGGGAACTCTTCGCCGGCGCCGCCGTCAAACGCTTCACCGTCGATGCGGCCAACGAAGTCCATGACAACCTGGTCGCCGTCTTTGGCTTTGGAGCCTTTCTTGCGGGCTTTGAAGTCCTGCGCGGTTTCGGCCAGGTTGGCCAGCGCTTCGTCCACATCCGCTTCGGCTGCTTTCACAACCATTTTCTCCAGCTTGATGCCCTTCAGGTCAACTTCTGGGATCTCTGGCAGCGCCTCATAGGACATCTCGACTTCAACGTCGTCGCCTGGCTTCCAGTTTTCGCCGTCTTTCATCTCGACTTTTGGCTGCAGCGCAGGGCGGTCACCGGACTCTTCGAAGTGCTTGTTCATCGCACCGTCGATGGTTTCCTGCATCGCTTCGCCCATCAGGCGCTCGCCAAACTGTTTTTTCAGAAGTGGCATTGGCACTTTGCCTTTGCGGAAACCTTTCATTTCGATTTCCGGCTGCGCTTCTTTCAGCTTGTCGTTTACAGTTGCCTCAAGCTCGGAAGCCTCCACCTTGATGGTGTAGCCGCGCTTCAGACCTTCGTTCAGCGTTTCAGTAACCTGCATCGGGTATCCCCATAAGTAGCGGCGCGCGGCACAATGAGTCCGCGCGCAGTCGAGAAAAATTTGTGCTCTTCTAGTGCCACGCGCGCCCCTGCGCAAGGGCAAAGGCAGCAAAAAGGCCTTGCCGATCTGGCATCAAATTGCTGCTGTCAGCCAAGACATCGCAAAGCAACGCAAAAAGGGCGACCAAACCGGCCGCCCCTCCCGTAATTCCTACGCCGCTACAAGCTTAGAAGCTCCAGCGCGCGCCCAGCATATAGGCATCCACATCGTTGTAGGTGGTGCCGGTGGTCACGTCATAGCCGTGCTGGTGATAGCTGAAGAACAAATCCACATTGGCGTTGTCGATCTTCTGCACCGCTTCAAACCCGTAGCTGACCGATTTGTCGCCAAGTGCGGCCATGTCGTTGCCGCGATAGGCGTCGATCGACAGGTGGGTGCGGCCAAAGCTGAACCAATCACGCTGATAGCCAAGTTTGGCGTAGACGTAATCACTCTTCAGACCGCTATCGCGATCATTCTGACCAAGCGTCACCGTGCCGCTGATCCCGGTTGGGTTATGAAGCGCCCCGACCGAGCCAACCACCGACTTGGAGTCATCAACCGCGCCATCAGTCTGTGCATAGGACAAAGTTGCCCGCAGAGTGGTGTCACCAAGATCCGCCCCATAGCGCAGCGCCACGTCGTAGAAGTTGGTGTCATCATTGTCTTTCAAGATCTCGGTCCCTGCCGAGGCCGACACCACAAATCCACCAAAGCTTGGCGTGTCATAACGCACGCGGCCTTTCCGGCTGCCGTCAAAGTCCTTGAACACGTCGCCAATGGTTGGACCTGCCGCACCGCCGCC
This sequence comes from Shimia sp. MIT1388, assembly GCF_047124445.1. GTDB lineage: Bacteria > Pseudomonadota > Alphaproteobacteria > Rhodobacterales > Rhodobacteraceae > Shimia. The sequence goes on from NZ_CP138921.1 coordinate 1,203,008, forward strand.
CACCGGTTGGAAGGCAAAGCCGCCCGCGGTATCGGCTACGGCAACCGTACCGGAGAGATCGGTCCCGGACAGATCTGTGCCGCCAGAAATGCCATCAGACGCCATGGAGCCCTGACCAGCGTAGAATGTACCAAAGCGATCGGTCTCATAGATGGCTTCAAACTTACGCAGGTCGGTCTTGTCCCAATCAAAGAAGTCATCATTGGAGGTCGCGCTCAGGCTGGATGTGCCCCGCAGACCCAATGCGGTTTCAAAGTTAAACTTTAGGGTGCCGGCCCCCGTGCCCATCTCATACCAGGCCCCGATCCGGCTTGGTGCGTTGCTGTTGTCACTGAACTCGTTGCGCTTCTGCACACCATCGTCAACGCTGGTCACAGCGCCGTTCAGGAACCCATAAAACCGAAAGCCCTCTTGCGCCGACGCCGCTGACGTCATCGCAACACTGCCCACAACCAAGGCCGCTGGGGCGACCCATACAGAGTGTTTTTTTACAACCATCTTCTGTCTCCATATGCCCCCGCTTGCTCGTCGTGGGGGCTTGCTAATCACCTGACCCAAGCCGCACGACCAGCTTAAACCCAGGCATCCACTCATGTGTCTTCTGCCAACCCGAAAGCGGCTCCCCGCTCCCTCCGTCACGCTGTCACGGCGCAGGCCAACAAAAGACCATCTGGCGTCTAGGCCGCTCACACCCAAATGACAAACCCGTCAACCGGCTGATATTGGCCGAGAATAAGCGCTTTTTTGCGAGTTGACCGATTTGCCCATCAGTTTGGCGCACATCCACAGCTTACACCACGATCCCAAAGGGGGAAAAATGGCACCCCCTTCCCGTTTCATGTGGAATTTCAATCAGCTAAATTTCAAGTGGCGGCAGCAAAATACTTAACCACCCGGACTCGGCCATTTCCCGCCGGTTTGCGTCCACCACCTCCCGCCCGCGCTTAAAGCCAACACATGGAAGCCGTTCAACGCACTCCCTCAACCGCTTGCATACAAACGACCATACCAGACACCGCGTGGCGCCACACTCAACTATCCCCAACCAAAACTCAACCTAAGCGTGTTTTTCATAAGACCTGCCCGCCAACCTCACATCCGTTAACAAATATGGCAGAAAGAAGACCCAAGCTCTGCCCGCGCGTCGCTCCCGAACCACAACCCATAGAGTCCGCATCAACACCGCACCGAGAATCCCCTTCAAACACGGAAGCTTATCCAAAAACCGCCGCGAACCGGCTCCCAAAACTACGAAAACCCTTAATTTTAAGAAAATATGGCAAAAAAGTGATTGGCTTACGTACCCGTCACATTTATAGTCACAACAAATCAAACAAGGGCCTAAGCCCGAACAACCTAGAGCGGTAGAATACATGAGTAGTTATAGTTATGCCGTCCGCGGTACGGACGGAGTTGTTGTACGTGGTCAAACGGCAGAAGCTGCCAGTGGCGTCATCGCAACCCAGCAGGCTTCGCAAGTCTCCCTGAATCTCACCCCCGCAGAGGTGGCCGGTTATGTAAATGACGGCGGCGATCTGGTGATTCACCTGGTGAGCGGCGAAACCATCACCCTTGAAAACTACTTCTCCGGCGACGAGCGTGAACTGCTCCTGTCCAAAGACGGCCAGCTTCAGGTGGTCGAGCTCGGAGACCCGATCAACGATCAGTATTTTGCCCAATATGAGTCGGTATCCATGACCGACAAATGGAGCGAGTATGATCAACTCGCCTTCCTCGATCTGGAGCGGGTTGAGCCTGTTGTGGCCCCGCTGGTGGCGCCCGTCGCAGGCCTGGTGCCTGGCCTTCTTGGCTTGGGCGGCGCAGCCGCAGTGGCCTCGACCCTTGGCGGCGGCGACGGCGAAGACACGGTAGATGGTGGCGAAGGTGACGATGGCACCGGCGACGACGACAACGGCGGCGACGAAGAGCCCAATGACGACGACACCACCGGCGGAGACGATGGTGGCGGCGATGGTGGTGACGGCGGCGGCGGTGATGACGACGACGACGACGGAGACGATGGGGATGACACCATCATTCCAACCGTAGACGACGCCGATGTGCCTCGCCTTGTGGGTGGCACCGGCGACGACAGCGTGACCATCACCGGCACCGGGGAACCCGGCTCGACCGTGACCGTGACCATTGGCGACGAAACCGGCACAGGCACCGTGGGCGACGACGGCACCTACGAGGTGATCTTTGTGCCCGGCGATTTGCCTGATGATGGCGACTATGACGTCGAAGTGACTGTCGAAGGCCCGGATGGCACCGTCTACGATCTGGACGGCCCCTCTGTTGACATCGACACCACTCCGCCGGACGTCTCGATCATGGACGGCACCGTGTCCACCGGCGACATTGTCAACGAGGATGATCACACCACCGGCCACGTCATCAGCGGCACAGGTGAACCCGGCGCAGCGCTGACCGTGGAAATCGACGGCGTGACCCAGAGCACCACTGTGCAGGGTGACGGCTCCTGGTCTGTGACCTTTGACTCATCCTCGCTCTCCACCGGCGAGTACACCACCGGCATCACCATCACCTCCACCGACGAGCGCGGCAACGTCACCACCGTGACCGACACGCTCGAAGTGGACACCATTGCCCCCGGCGTCGCTATGGGTATCGTGGAAGGTGACAACATCATCAACGCCGTGGAAGCCTCTGATGGCGTTGTACTTTCCGGCACCGGTGAGCCTGGCTCTTCGCTCTCGATCCTGTTCGAAGGTGTGACCCAGACCGTGACCGTCGCAAATGACGGCACCTGGTCGTCGGCCTTTGATGCCTCTGCGATTGGCACCGGCACCTACGACACCACCGTGTCCATCACCGCCACCGATCTGGCTGGCAACAGCCACACCGAGACTTTCACGGTGCACATCGACACCGACGGCCTTGCGACCATCACCTCCCCGATTGCGGGCGATGATATTGTCAACGCTGCCGAGGCCGCTGCGGGCGTGACCCTCACCGGCACCGCCGAGCCCGGCTCTTCTGTTGCTGTGACCGTCGAAGGCGTGACCCACACCGTGACCGCCGCTGGCGACGGCAGCTGGTCGGCCACCTTTGCCGCCGGTGAAATCCCACAGGGCACCTACGACACCACCGTGTCCGTGACCGCAACCGATCTCGCGGGCAACGTGACCACCACGTCTGACAGCTTCCGCGTGGACACCGAAATCTCGGCGGCCATGAATCCGAGTCAGCTGGGTGGCGACAACACCGCCAACGCCACCGAAGTGGCCGGTGGTTTCACCCTGACCGGCACTGCAGAGCCTGGATCTTCCGTAGCCGTGACCATGGAAGGCGTGACCCACACCGTGACCACTGCGGCCAACGGCACCTGGGCGGCGACCTTCGCAGGCGGTGAAATCCCGCAAGGCACCTACAACAGCACTGTGTCCATCACCGCCACCGACGCGGCAGGCAACAGCGCCACCACCACCGGTACTGTGGCTGTGGACACCGAACTGTCCGCAGGCATCAACACCGGCCAGGCGGGCGGCGACGACATCGCCAACGCCGCGGAAGTGGCCGGTGGCCTGAGCCTCACCGGCACCGCCGACGCGGGCAGCAACGTGGTTGTGCAAATCGCCGGTGCCTCCCGCACCGTCACCGCCGCCGCAAACGGCACCTGGGTGGCCAACTTCACCGCTGCGGAAATCCCGCAAGGCGAATACGACGCACCGGTGAATGTGACCGCAACCGATGCTGCGGGCAACACGGCGACCGCCAGTTCCACCATCCATGTAGACACCACCACCTCGATTGACGTGGACCTGTCCTCTGGCGTCTTCCGGTCTCCGGTCAACGCCGCACAAATGCAGGGCGGCGTGGTTCTGGAAGGCACCACCGAGCCTAACTCCTCGGTGGTTGTCACTGTGGACGGCGTGGTGCGCAGCACCACCTCGGATGCCTCCGGCAACTGGTTTGTCACTTACGAAAACGGCTCCCTGCCGGAAGGCACCTACACCGCAAACGCCACCCTCTCGGTGACCGATGCGGCGGGCAACACCGCTACCGCCTCCGCCGGCTTCCAGGTCGACACCGAAATCACCAACCCTGTTGTGCAATCCGTGACCTTCGCGGATGACGATGTGACCTCTCTGTCGCTCAGCACCGAAAATCAGGACTATGAAATCCACGCCCTGAACCAGGACGGCTCCACCGCCGAACTGGCCACTACCGAAGTGGCTCTGGGCGCAGATGAATCCCTGTTTGTGCTGAACCCGAAAGCCTCCGATGGCACTCACCTGGTGATTGCCTCCACGGATGACGCGGGCAACCAGTCCGACACGCTGCTGGTGCTGGACGACAACGTCACCAACGCGGGCACGCTGGATCACGCCGCCGCAGGCAACTTCAACATCGAAGGCATCGAGTTGGACTACGCGTCTGACGCAAACCTGACCCTAACAGAGGCGCAGATCAAAGAGCTGTCTGACACATCCGACACGCTCACGATCCACGGCGGCTCCGATGACCAGATCACGGTCACCGACGCGACCAAAACCAACCAGACCGTGGACATCGAAGGCGAAGCCTATGACGTCTACACCGTTGGCAATGACGGCGTGACCCTGATCGTCGACCAAGACATCAACGTCATCATCTGATGATGCTTTGGGGCGGCCACGGGCCGCCCCTCGCAAATCCAAAGCTCCGGAATATCGCTGCCACCATGTCCCGCCGCCATCTCACCACCTGCTTGCCCCTCCTCCTGGGAGCCACGCTTCTGAGTGGCTGCATGGCCAATATGAGCGAGCACCTGCCGGACATGAGCAAGCCCATGGGCCTGCTGAAAGCCAAACCCGAAGGCGCCGCCGAAGTCAGCAAACGCACCAGCTTTGAGCAGGACGCGGACGCCAAAACCCAAAGCGAAATTCTCAATACGCTTCTGGCTCGCCGCTCCGTCATACCTAACGACAGCGCCATGGGCCATGTCGCCGACGTGGCGCTGACCTCCTCGCGCCGCTCCGCCGAGGCCCAACTGCAAACCGCCAAACTGCGCGCCCAGGCGGAAAACAAAAACTGGCTCCCAACCCTCAGCCCCGAAATCTCGCTCAACACCCTCAGCGACGTGATCGCCGGTCTGGTGTTTGAACAGGTGCTGTTTGACCACGGCCGTAAAAAGGCGGAGCGTGAATATGCCGCCGCCGATGTCGAAGTCGCGGCTGTCACCCTCTCCGAAGATCTGAACGAGCGCACCTACACCGCTTTGGCGCTCTATATCAAAGGCTTGCGCGGCCAGGAGAAAGCCCAGGTCGGCAACAAGGGCCTCGCCCAGTTGCACCACTTTGAGCGCATTGTGCAGGGCCGTGTGGACGGTGGTGTCTCCAACAAAGGCGACCTGCGCATGGTGCGCACTAAGATCCAGACGCTGGAAACCAAAAGCGAAACCGCCTCTGAAAGCGCGGGCACCGCTCTGGCCGAACTCAAGGCCATGACCGGCACCGCCTTCACGCTGAAGCCGGTCTCCGCCCTCTCCGCCCAGTCTTATCCGGCGGTCGAACCGCTTGAGGTGCTGCGCGCCCGCGCCGAAGCCGAACGCTCCGTCGCCCAAGCCACTGTGGAACGCGCCGCGCAATTGCCCGGCCTCAAGGCGTCCGCCCGCACCACCAACCGCGGCAACAGCGCGGGCCTGAACCTTTCCAACGACGTTGGCCTGGGCCTTGGCACCGGCGACCGTTTGAAGGCCATTGAGGCCTCCAAGGACATCGCCGCCCGCCAGGTGGATGAAGCCCGCGAGGACGGCGCGCGCGACCGCAAACGTCTGGAAAGCAACATCCAAAGCCTCGAACGCCAAGAACGCGAGGCCAATCAACTCGCCCGTGAAGGCCGTGACACCTACAAACTGTTTGAAGCCCAGTTCCGCGCTGGCCAACGCTCCGTGCTCGAAGTGGTCGATGTTTACGAACAATCCGTGCTGCGTTCCCTTGACGGCGTCGACGCCAAATACGACAAGCTGCTGGCGCAACTAGAGCTCGCCCGCGATCTGGGCTTGCTGGCAGACGGAGACGCAATTTGAGCGACGGGACACCCAAAGGCAAAGCACCGGTGGTGCTCTCGATTGCGGCCGTGAAATCCACCAAAGCCGCCAACAAAGCCCCCGCGCCTGCCCAAACGCCCGCCCCCACGCAAGTGGCTCAAATCACACCCAAAACCGTCGCGGCACCGGCGCCTGCCAAACCTGCGGCAGCGCCTGCACCGTCAGATGCCATCCACGATCTGGTTGAGGCCACCGCCACCCGTATCCAACACCGTGCCACGCTGATCTCCACACTCGCCTCGCTCAACGGCGTCGACGTGCCGGTCACCGATGTCGCCGAACACATGTGGACCAACGCGCCCGGTGACGTCTCTGTCAAAGCGCTTTCCGGCGCCTTGGCCCACGCCGGTGTGGAACCCAAAATTCATCACAAGATGAAGGTTACCGCCGCCGCTTGGCCTGCCGTGGCGATGATGAACAACGGGCAGGCCATTCTGGTCCTGTCTCAGGACGAAGACACGCTCTACGTCTATGACGACAGCTGCGCCGACAACCGAGCCGAAGTGCCTGTAACCGAGTTTGAACCGTTCTTCTCAGGCACAGCCCTGCGCGCCAAAGTCTCTCTGCGCCAATTGGCCGAGCGCCACGTGCCGCAGATCGCGGACGGCATGTCCGGCCACTGGTTCTGGGGTGAGTTCACCAAATACCGCCGCCACATGGGCGAGATCATGCTGGGCTCGCTGGTTGCCAACCTATTGGCCGTCGCCGTCGCGCTCTTCTCACTGCAAGTCTATGACCGCGTGATCCCGCACCAGTCGCAAGCCACGCTCTGGGTGCTGGCCGTCGGTGCGATCTTCGCCATTGGGCTCGAAGGTCTGCTGAAACTTGCCCGCGCCAAGATGAGCGACGCCGCTGGCCGCCGCATGGAACTTTCCATCCAGCACCGCCTGATGAAACGCCTGCTTGGGATGCGCTCGGACCGCCGGCCCCTACCCCCATCCGGCCTATTTGCCGCGATGCGCGACTTCGGCGCTGTGCGGGACTTCTTCACCTCCACCACCATCTCGGTGCTGGCGGACATGCCCTTTATCTTCATTTTCCTCGCGCTGGTGGCCTCGATTGCAGGCAACCTCGTCTGGGTGCTGATGCTCGGCGGCGTGCTTATGGTCCTTCCCGCCTACGTCTTGCAAAAACGCATGATTAACCTCTCACGCGAAACCCAAGGCGCCTCGGCCAAAGTGGGTCGCCTCCTGCAAGAGGTCATCACTGAGCTCGACACCGTAAAAACCCAGCGCGGCGAAGACCGCGTGCTGCGCCTGTGGGACGAACTCAACGCCGTTTCCAGCCATTCTTCCGCCGAACAGCGCCGCCTCAGCTCCGCCCTGACCTACTGGTCCCAAGGCGTGCAGCAGATGACCTACATCGCCACCGTGGTGATCGGCACCTATCTGGTGTTTGCGGGCGAATTCACCGTCGGCACCATCATCGCTTGCGGCATCCTCACCTCGCGCACGCTGGCGCCACTGACCCAATTTGCCGGCACTTTGGCGCGCTGGTCCAACGTCAAAGGCGCGCTGGAAAGCCTTGATGCCATTGCCCTTTCTGAGCAAGAGAAAGACGGCGAACGCAAATACCTGCGCCGCGAGAAACTCGAAGGCCAGTTCGAGCTGCGCGAGCTGTCCTTTGCCTATGACGAAGACAGCGGCGCCTCCCTTGATGTGCCCGGCGTGGTCATCAAACCGGGCCAACGTGTCACCATCCTGGGTGCCAACGGCTCCGGAAAATCCACGCTGCTGAAACTCATGGCCGGTCTCTACGGCCCCACCAAAGGACGCGTGCTTCTGGACGGCACCGACATGGGCCAAATCGACCAACGCGACCTACGCCGCAACATCGGCTACCTCAGCCAGGACGTACGCCTGTTTGCGGGCTCTCTGCGTGACAACCTCAACCTGACACAGCTTGAACGCGACGACGACCGCCTGATGGCGGCGCTCGATTTTGCCGGCCTTGGCCCCTTCCTGCGCAATCATCCGCAGGGGTTGGATCTGCAAATTCGCGACGGCGGCGAAGGCCTGTCGATCGGCCAGCGCCAATCCATCGGCTGGGCCCGCCTCTGGCTGCAAAACCCGAGCATCGTGCTGCTGGATGAACCCACCGCCGCACTCGACCAAACCCTGGAACGCACGCTGGTCAGCCGCCTGTCGACTTGGCTGGAAGGCCGCACCGCCCTTATCGCCACCCACCGCACGCCGATCCTTGCGCTCTCCACCCGCACACTGATCCTTCAAAACGGCCGCCTCGTGGTGGATGGCCCACGGGAACAAGTTCTTGCCCACCTCGCCGAAGGGTCAGCAAGATGACGGCCTCCGAATTCGACAACGAAACCGGCCTCGACGAGCAACTCAAAGCCTCCCGCCTCACCATCCGCCTGATTGCCGCCGCAGTCGGGCTGTTTGTCATCTGGTCCGCCTTTGCCTGGGTCGACGAAATTGTGCGCGCCGACGGTCAGGTCGTGTCCTCCTCGCGCTCCCAATCCGTGCAAAACCTCGAAGGCGGCATCCTCGCCGACCTCGCTGTCAAACAAGGCGACCTGGTCGAAGCCGGTCAGGTGCTTGCCACCCTGAGCGACACCCGCTTCCGCTCTGCCTTTGATGACCTACAAGACCAGATCGATGCGCTGGAACTGCGCCGCCTACGCCTTGAGGCCGAGATCGACGGCCAATTCACCTTCGACGTGCCCGAAGACCTTGCCAAACGCGCCCCCCGCATTCTGGCCTCTGAGAAAGCCCTGATCGAAGCCCGCCAGACCGACATAGACAGCCGCCGCGAAGGCGCCTTTACGCAGCTTGAACAAGCTCAGGAAGAACTCTCCAACATGGAGCGTCTCTACAAGAAAGAGTTTGTCGCCCTCTTGGAGGTCAACAAAGCCCGCGAGAAAGCCTCCGAGGCCGAAATCCGCTACATGGACATTCTCACCCAGGCCGAGCTGGCGCTGGCGGAAGAATACTCCGAAACCCTCAAAGAGATCACCTCGCTCAAGCAGGAAATGCGCCTCGCGCAGGACCAGCTCTCCCGTACCGTGATCACCGCACCCATGCGCGGCATCGTCAACAACCTCGCCGTAACCACCATCGGCGGCGTTGTGCGCCCCGGTGAAGAAATCTTTGAAATCATCCCCTTGGGCGAAGAGCTGTTTGTCGAGGCGCAGGTTCGCCCGGAAAACATCGCCAACGTCGAGCCGGGCCAGGACGCCTCTATCAAGCTCACCGCCTACGACTACACCATTTATGGCTCGCTCAAAGGCAAGGTGGATTTCATCTCCGCTGACACCTTTGAAGACGAACGCGATCCCTCTGCGCCGCCCTACTACAAGGTCACCGTGAACGTGAACGCCGACGCGCTGACCGAGCGTCAAAAAGCCATCGAAATCCGCCCCGGCATGCGCGCAACCGTGGAACTGCACACCGGCTCCAAAACCGTCCTGCGCTACCTGATGAAGCCACTCTACAAGAGCAAAGAAGCCTTCCGCGAGCCTTAGGCGCAACCTCCGCGCGATCAAACTGTTGCGCAACCTGACCGCAACGTCGAAGGTGCCCCTATGACACCAGAAACCGCGTTTTCCTTTTCTGACCTCAGCGTCTCGGCACAACGCCACATTCGGGTGTTCCAGATCCACCAGTTTCTGGACCGTTTTGCCATGGGGCTCACGGTGGCCGTGGTCGCGCTGGCCCTCACCGATCGCGGCATGGATCTCTTCCAAATCTCGCTGCTTTTCGGGGTCTATTCCCTGACAACCATGACGATGGAACTGCCCTTCGGCGGCTTGGCCGACAGCATCGGGCGCAAGCCGGTCTTCCTCACAGCCGTCATCGCCAGCCTGATCTCCCTTGCGCTGTTTCTCTCCAGCAGCAATCTCTATGTGCTGGCCTTTTCCTTTGCTTTCATTGGCTTTGGCCGCGCCCTGCGATCCGGCACCCTGGACGCGTGGTTCGTCGAGACCTTCAAAACCACCGCCTCCAACATCGACGTGCAACCCGCGCTCGCCAAAGCGCAATCCGCCAATGCCATCGGCTTGGCGATAGGCGCCATTCTCGGCGGACTGCTCCCCGATATCTTCGGCCCGGTCGCGCAAACCCTTGGGTTCAGCCCCTATGACACCTCCTACGCCGCCAGCTTTTTCGTAATGCTCGGCGTATTTGCCTTCACCAAACGCGCCATCATCGAAGCTCCCCGCCCCAAGAGCCAAGGCACCCTCAAACAAGGCTTTGCCAAGGTGCCGCTGGTGGTTAAAGACGCCGGCCTACTGGCCCTCAAACACCCCACACTCTCCATGCTATTGGCCGCACTGGCGGTCTTCCTCATGGCCACCAACCCGGTTGAAGTGCTCTGGCCCACTTTCGCCAAGCCTATGCTGGACGACACTTACGCCAACACCGCCATCGGCGCCCTGACCGCCACCTATTTCTTCGCCATCGCTTTTGGCGCCGCTCTCTCTCCGCACGTCAGCAAACTCTTCAAACGCCACCACGCCAAAACGCTTGCAGCGGCCTTCACTTGCCTCGCCGCCGTTCAAATCGCCCTTGCCCATCAAGGCACCATCCTCGCCTTTGCGGCGGTCTTCATCCTGTTTTCTATCTGTCTCGGCATCTGCGAAACCCCGGCCAGCAGCATCCTGCATCGCTGCGTCGCGGACCATCAGCGCTCCACCTTGCTGTCCCTGCGCTCCCTGATCCAACAACTCGGCGCAGCGTTGGGCCTGCTCCTTGTCGGGTCCGTCGCAGAGCTCTACTCCCTCTCCATAGCATGGAGCCTCGGCGCAGTGTTTCTGCTTCTGGCTGCGGCGCTATGTTTGGTCTTGGTGAAACGCCTGAAGTCTGAAGGTCCGTAAAATCGCCGACACAGACCGCCCTTCAATCGTGCCGTCGACTAACCGTTTTTGCCCACGACTCCACATTTGTTTGAGGCGCAAACCATTGATAGTTGAGTAAAAATTTCACCACCAAACATGCATGTCGAAAGAACCTTTTAACCGCTCCCCCCTTACTGCTCCCCCACTACGTACAGTTGCTCAGGGGGCATTTAGGGTGAAAGTTTCACAGTTACTCAACGCAAAAAAAACCAACAAGGTTGAAGGCATTCGACCGCAATCAACGCTCCGGCAAGCGGCCCACACATTGCTGGAGCTCAGGCTTGGCGCCTTGGTGGTGACCGACGAAACCAATACTATGGTCGGCATAATCTCCGAACGGGATCTCCTCCCTGTGGTGGCAAGTGGCGATCCCAAAGCCGCCGAGGCATTGGTGTCGGACGTGATGACCTCTTCGGTGATATCTTGCGGTCCGGACGACGAAATTTCCTACCTGCTACACCTGATGAATGAAAACGCCATCCGGCATATGCCTGTGCTTGAAGACGGCAAACTCATTGGCATTTTGAGCATTCGCGAGCTGACCAAAGCCTATGAACTCCTCCAGATCGAGGCAAACACCGACCCGCTGACCCAGGTTTCAAACCGACGCCCGTTTTTAAAAACCCTGGAAACGCAATTTGACAGCGCTCGGCAAGACGGCACACCCATGTCGGTCGCAATGCTCGATGTGGATCACTTCAAACGCATCAACGACACCTATGGCCACGACGCCGGCGACAAGACCCTGCAACAGCTGTCCCGGATGCTGATACGCGAGTTCCGCTCCATCGACCTTGTTGGCAGGCTCGGTGGCGAAGAGTTTGCGCTGGTCTTTCCAGAAACCGACTTGCTCGGCGCCTATGCCGCCTGTGAGCGGCTACGGGCGACAATCCAATCCAGCGAAATTGTCGCGGACACAAACAAGATCCGCCTAACGGTCAGCATCGGGCTCACCGAGATCTGCGAACAGGCTAGTGATGCCGCGGCCCTCCTCAAGCGCGCGGACGAGTTGCTTTATGATGCCAAAAACTCTGGCCGGAACCAGGTGATGGTAGACGGCGGAGTCAGAATACCTTCCAAGACCAAAACCACGTCTGCAAGCGTAGAATAGACCCTCGGGCCTCAGATGAAGCGCAACTGAGGCCCAAAGACCTTTCGGTCGCACATAGGGCTTAGAGTCAAAGGCAAGCCCCCGCGCAAATCCTTGTTATTTTGTGCGCCTTACCGGCCTCTCAGGCCCTCGCCACATTCCCGCCGCACAATTTATCAGCACCGCCAGCGCCACCTCTCTTTTTCCCCGCAACTATGCCGTGACTTGTCCCGCGCCCTCCCGTACGTCTAAAGCACAGCAACAGGAGCCGCGTCCCATGGACTTCACTCATATCCTTACCTTCAACCTTGCACTGGCCGCCGCCATTGCCAGTCCCGGTCCGGCTTTCCTGATTTCCGTAAAAACCACCCTCACCGCGGGCCGTCGTGCTGGTCTCGCTGTGGGGGCCGGACTTGGCCTCATGGCTGCGCTCTGGACCCTTGCCGCCCTCATGGGCCTCGAAGTGATCTTCACCGCCTTCCCATGGGCTTACGTCGCCGTGAAAACCATCGGCGCGCTTTACCTGATGTATATTGCTTACGGCATGTGGAAAGGCGCACGTGATCCTTTGGCGCCAACCGATGTGAAACCGGCCCATCACGCTTTCTGGCAAGGGCTGATGATCAATCTGATGAACCCCAAATCGGTGTTGTTTGCCGCCGCCGTGCTGGTGGTGATCTTCCCGGCCAATATGACGCTCTCGGAAAAAGGCTTCATCTTCGCCAACCATCTGGTGATCGAGTTGATCTTCTACAGCCTACTGGCGTTTGGCATGAGCACCGCCACAGCCCGCGCCGCTTATCTGCGCGCTAAGACCTACCTCGACCGCATCGCCGCCGTGGTACTCTCTGCCCTCGGCCTGCGCCTTCTGTTTGGTCGGTAACTTATCGCAATGCTCAAGCCAATAATTGCAACTGTTTCAGTCTGCCTTGTTGCGGGCTGCAACCCCTCCTCATACAGCGCAAGTACGTCACCCGAGGAGGGCCTCACAGTCACTATGGAATTGACAACTTTGTTTGGTTTCCACAGCGATTGGCACAGATCAATTTCCATCTCCCACAAAGGCGAAGAGATCGAACAGGACCTCTTTGGTGACACAGGATGGTGGCGTGGTTCGCATCTTTATCGGCACATTTCAGGAACCTATGTTATTCACGAGGGGCAAATGGGCTGTTTTGGTTTCGAAACATCGCCCCTGACGTTCCAAACTACTGAAAGCATATCCTGCGAGAAACAACCTGAATTGCAAAACACAGCCCCCAACGCCTCACGGTTCTATCAGGACCTCACCTACCTTGGGGTATTCACCGAATATCCCCCGGAAGGTGCTGGCGCACGGCTTCCAATTTGTTCCTGCTGAAGCAACACCCGAAGCGGAATTGCCCGACATTCTGTGATCTCCGCAAAAAAATGGCGGCCCGAGGGCCGCCAGAGTTGGACAAGTAAGCCAGAGCAGGAGGCTTACCCACCCGCAATCATTTGCCGGAGCGTGTCCGCGCTCAACAGCGTCCCCACAGAGACATTCTTTCCGCCCATCGCCGCCTTGGCAGACACCACAGAGACCACCGCAGGGTTGTTGCCATTGGTCAGCGCCAGCACCGGCGCACCAGAGGCGCCAAAGTTCACTTCACAGCTCATCACCAGCGTTTCCTGCTGACGGGCCAACACGCGGCAGGGATATTCCAGGATCGGATCGGTGCGGTTGCTGATGGTGTAGCTCAACACCCCCAGCATATCGCCGCTGGAAAGGTTGGCGCCGTACCGCATGGGCAGCACAGAGTTCTTTGCAATTGGCGTGCCCAGCTTCAGCAGCGCAATGTCGCTGCCCACCTGAGCCTTGCCTTTGTGACGGTGAATGTAGTCCGGGTGCGCCGTGGCAACGGAAACCTTGCGCACCGCCTTGGCCTTGCCTTGCTTCAAACCGGCTTGAAACTCGATCTGATGCGGCTGGAGCTTTTTGCCAGAGCGCGGGTCATAGAGACAATGCGCAGCGGTGAGCACCAGATCCGGTGAGATCAACGCCCCCGTACACATGGCTTTGCCCTTGAGCATCAAGCGTCCCACCGCGGCCTCGCCCGGCAGCTTCCCTCTTACGTTTGCTTCAGCATGCAAAACGCCCGGAAGCAGCATCGCAAGTGTGGCTAGTAGTTTAATGGCCCGCATGGTGCCTCCCTCAAATCCTTGAAATCACTTGAACAAGCATCTGGGGCAGCATTCGGACCAAATCGGTGCCATTTGCGGTCTGTTTCTGGGGCGCGCGGTGTTCGACTTGGGGCCAAAACAAGGCAGTCGTTAAAATCCAACACGCCTCAATTTGCGTAAAAAGCGATGTATATATAAGGAGAGCCCGCAGCCATTGCGGTCGAGGACCTTGGCGCGCGTTCAGGCAGAACAATCTGTCTCTTGCGCCCGCCCTATTTTCGGCCCATTGCTGCGCTAGGATGCGCGACATGAGAGATAACCTGCATATGACGGATGAAACCTTTGCCCCAACGGCTGAGAACCAGCGCCGCTTCCGCGACGCTCTGGGCTGCTTTGCCACCGGTGTGACCGTTGTCACCGTCCCCACCGCGCAGGGGCCGCTTGGCATGACCGCCAATTCTTTCTCTTCCGTGTCGCTTGATCCGCCGCTGGTGCTCTGGTGCCCGGCCCGCAATTCTGAGCGTCACCCGTTCTTTGCCGGGGCCAGCCACTTTGCCATCCACATGCTGCGCGACGATCAGAGCGCTTTGGCCATGGACTTCGCCCGCAATGGCGATCCCTTCGCCACGCTGCAACATGGCACCAACGCCGATCACGTGCCTCTGCTGCCGGATTGTCTGGCCCGCTTTGAATGCCGCACCCATGCGGTGCACGATGGCGGCGACCATGACATCGTCGTGGGACAGGTAGAACGCCTCTGGATTGGCGAAGGCAAACCCTTGGTCTTTGCCCAATCCCACTTCGGCTGCTTTGACCCCAACGCCTAAGCCCTACAATTTCAGCGCCTTACACAGCCCCGCTCAAGGTAACGCAGGGTTGCGCCTTTCGCATGGCTTTTCCCCACTATTTTTGTTGTGAATCAAAGTGGGCCCTCCATATTGGGAGCATAACGCGCCAACAGATTACCCTTTTGAGCACTGGAGCCTCCCTTGGAACAGTCCGCCCCCCACGTGAACAGTTTTGACGCCATGCTGGCCGCCACCGCGCCGCTGGACCCGATTGCCACCGCCGTTGTGCACCCCTGTGACGCCGCCTCCCTGATCGGCGCGCTCGAAGCCCGCGACAAAACCCTGATCACCCCCATTCTGGTGGGGCCTGAAGACCGCATCAAAGCTGTCGCAGCCGAGGAAGGCCTCAACATCGACGGGTTGGAAATCGTCGACGCCAAACACAGCCACGCCAGCGCCCAGGCCGCCGTACGTCTCGTGCGCGAAGGCAAGGCCCAGGCCCTGATGAAAGGCGCGCTGCACACCGACGAGGTCATGAGCGCCGTGGTCGACAAGGTCACCGGCCTGCGCACCGAACGCCGCATGAGCCACGTGTTTGTGCTCGACGTGCCCACCTATCCCAAACCGCTGCTGATCACCGACGCCGCGATCAACATCTTCCCCGATCTGATGGTCAAAGCCGACATCGTGCAAAACAGCATCGAGCTGGCGCACGCGATTGGCGTGGATGAGCCGAAAGTGGCCATCCTCTCCGCACTGGAAACCATCTACCCCAAGATCCCCTCCACCGTAGAGGCCGCAGCACTTTGCAAGATGGCTGACCGTGGCCAGATCACCGGCGGCGTGCTAGACGGCCCCCTGGCCTTTGACAACGCCATTTCGCGCAAGGCTGCGGACGCCAAAGGCATCAATTCTCCTGTGCCGGGAGAGGCCGACATTCTCGTCGCCCCAGACCTTGAGGCCGGCAACATGATCGCCAAACAGCTGATGTACCTCGCCGGTGCCGACAGCGCGGGGCTTGTGCTGGGCGCGCGTGTGCCCATCATGCTGACCTCGCGCGCTGACGGCACGCTCAGCCGTCTGGTTTCCGCCGCACTGGCGCAGCTCATGGTGCACCACAACCTTGGTCGGGACCTGATGTGATGGCAGAGTCACAAGACGCCTTTCTGGTCCTGAACGCTGGATCTTCTTCAATCAAATACGCCGTCTATGGCGCTGATCTGAAACAGATATTACACGGTCAGGTCGACCGCATCGGGTTGGACCCACAATACCACGGCGGCGCCAAACACATCGACGTGCCGGTGGCGGACAACGCCACCCACGCCGAAATTCTCGACTGGCTTCTGACCCATATCGCAGGCCTCTCCGACAACCTGCGCATCATCGGCGCAGGGCACCGCGTGGTGCATGGCGGTCAAGACTTTGCCGCCCCCGCACGGGTCACCTCCGACGTCATCGCCAAGTTGCGCACCCTTGCCCCACTTGCCCCCGGTCACCAGCCGCACAACCTCGCCGGCATCGAGGCCGTCGCCCGCCGCTGGCCTGACATTCCGCAGGTCGCCTGCTTTGACACCGCCTTCCACCGCACCCAGCCGCGCATCGCACAGCTCTTCGCCATCCCGCGCAGTTTCTCTGACGACGGCGTCCTGCGTTACGGTTTCCATGGGTTGAGCTACCACTATATCTCCACCCAACTGCCGCACCACTTGGACAAACCCAATGGCAAAGTCATCGTGGCCCACCTCGGCAACGGTGCCTCCATGTGTGCGATGCAAAACATGAAGTCCGTCGCCACCACCATGGGGTACACCGCACTCGACGGTTTGGTCATGGGCCGCCGCTGCGGTGAACTCGACCCCGGTGTAATCTTCCACATGCTGCGCGATCGCGGCATGTCCGTGGCAGAGATCGAAGACACATTGGGCACTAAATCCGGTCTGTTGGGTGTCTCCGATATCAGCTCCGACATGCGCGACCTGCTCGCTTCTGACAGCCCGGCGGCCGCCGAGGCCGTGGACCTCTTTGTCTATCAGGCCTGCAAGAAAATCGGCGCCTTGGCCGCCTCCATGGGCGGCGTTGGCTCTCTGGTTTTCACTGGTGGCATCGGCGAAAACTCCGCCGCCATCCGCGCCCGCATCCTGCAAGGCTGTGCCTGGCTTGGCGCCGACCTCGACGACGCAGCCAACGCGGCGGGCACCGCCCGCATTACCACCGCAGACAGCCGCCTCGCCGCCTTTGTTATCCCCACCGACGAAGAAGGCATCATCGCCGGCGAAACCCAACGCTTGGTTGTCTGATAAACTCCGCCCGTCGCTCTCGCGGCGGGTGGCCTTTTCAGCACAACCCTAATGACTTCCCTCTCGAGAAATCCTAGCCTGCCCCCATGGAACTCTTTGAACGCTTTGTCACCCTCTGGGTTGTGATCGACCCCATCGGCACGATCCCCGTCTTCATCGCCGTGACCGCCACCATGACTGCGCAGGAGCGCCGCAAAACCGCACTCCTCGCCGCCGCTGTCTCCGCTGGCGTATTGCTCTTCTTCCTGATCTTCGGCCAACTGCTGATTGACGGCCTTGGCATCAGCCTGCTGTCCTTCCAAATCGCGGGCGGCATTGTCCTCTTCCTCTTTGCCCTCACCATGATCTTTGGCGAAAGCAAGCCGGAGAGCGACAAACACGCAGCCGACGCGGACGCTGAACTGGCCGAAAAACCCTCACCCGCTGTCTTCCCGCTCGCGGTACCGTCCTTGGCAAGTCCCGGCGCAATGTTGGCCATCGTGCTGCTGACGGACAACAACTATGTAGCCATCCCGGATCAAGCCGTCACCGCGGTGGTCATGTTGGCCGTGTTAGCCATTGCCTACCTCTGCATGCTGGCCGCTGGCCCCATCATTCGTGTGATCGGCAACTCCGGCGCCGCCATTGTCAGCCGCGTTATGGGCATGATCCTCGCGTCTGTGGCCGCAGACCTCGTGATCGGCGCGGCGCTTGAAATCAGTAAAACCGGATCACTCTAAGAATGGCGCAGGTGCGTTAACGTATCACCCCCCAAAAAACGCACCTCCGCAAAACAGCCGTAACACCAACAGAATACCGACGCGCCAAACGCCGGTATTCTCACCAGTTAACGCACCGCCCTAAAGGTCGATTTCAATCACCCCACCGGCCTCTTTTGCCCGGCTTTGGCAGAGGATCACAGCGCTCTCACGCTGCTTGTTGGACAGCACAAAATCGCGGTGCTCCACGTCACCAGAAATAAGCCCGCACTTGCAAACGCCACAAATCCCGTCGGCACATTTCACATCCACATGCACGCCGTTTTCCAGCAGCACGTCAGTGGCAATTTTATCCGCCGGAACAAGCAGTTCCCGCCCGTCCTTGAGTTTCAAAGTGAAGTCGAAATTCTCATATTCCGGCTGCTCCGGCACATTGAAATACTCCAAATGCCGCGCCTCTTCCGGGAAGCCCTGCCGCTCTGCAGCCTGCATCACACCGTCCATGAACCGATCCGGCCCACAGGTATAGACATGCCAACCCTCCTGATAGCCACCAAGGACCGCATCCAAATCCGCCCGCGTGCCTTTGTCGGAGAAGTGGAACACCACCTTGTCCGCCCAGGGCATCGCTTTGAGATCATTGATATATCCAGCCCCATCTTCGCGGCTTGCTGAATAATGCAACGCAAAATCCCGGCCCAGATCATGCAGGCGATGGGCAAAGGCAATCATCGGCGTAATGCCGATCCCGCCGCCCATCAGGAAGCTCTTTGTGGCGTCCTCAACCAGCTCAAAATGGTTGATGGGCTTAGACACAAAAACCTTGCGCCCTTCGCGAAAAATCCTGTGCAGGAAGGCACTTCCGCCCCGCCCCTCGTCTTCGCGCAACACACCGATCTGATACTTTGACCGATCTTTAGGATCTCCAGACATGCTGTACTGGCGCAAAAACTCCGGCGCGACCAACACATCCAAATGCCCGCCAGCCGTCCATTCCGGCAACGGCGTGCCGTCCAAAGTCTGGAATTCATACTTGGTCACATCCGCCGTCATCGGCTCCACATGCGAAATCTGCACCTGCAATACCGGCGCATCTTCTGCATCCGGAACCACGTAGCGGTCAACCACACTGTCATCACCCGAGGCCACGCGCGCTTTGTATTCATCAGCAGAAACCATTGATTCATAGGCTTGAATCCCCGCCTCCCGATCCATCGGGAACGGATAGGGCCACGGGTGCGGGGCCAGCGCCGCCGGATAGACCGCCAACGTCTGATCCTCATATTTCAGGTCCAGATCTTTCTGCAAATCCCGACGGTTGAGCGGGTGCTGCGTCGGCCGATAGGCCCCGTCTTCCTCCAGCTCAATGTCCCACCACCACTTCTTGGTGTCGTTCAAACCGCCATTGCCAACCGCGTCGTCCAATTTGGCCAAAGGTTTGGCTAGGCTCGGGAAATTGCTCGCCGCCCAGCGGAACGGCGCCTCGGCAAACAGCCCCTCTAGGTTCCAAGGGCAGGTCTTCATGCACCGCCCACACATCGATCCGCCCGGCGTGGAAATCCGATAGGTCGCACATTTCTGGCTGTCCGACTTCCAGATTTCATAGCCGTTGAACATCAGTTTCGGGCCAGCCGTGATCGCCCCAGACGGACATTCCCGCGCGCATTTGTTGCAGTTCTCACAGAAGTTTTGCAGTCCAAAATCAATGGGTTGGTCGTGATCCATCGGCATGTCCGTGGTCACCGCCCCAGACTTCAAGCGCGGCCCCAGATAAGGGTTCAGGATCACCTCGCCAATCCGGCTGACCTCGCCCAAACCGGACAGCAACAACAAAGGCGGCTGCAGCACTTCGCCGTCCATCACCGTATGCGCCTTGGCCTTGTAGCCCAAGTTCCGGATCTGCTGCGCAATCACCCCACCAAGGAGGGAAAACCGCAGATACGCCCGCATGGACTGCGCCACGCTGATCCAGTCATCGCCGCTGGCGCCCTCCATGGTCTCATAGCCCTGATCCACAATCATGCTGATCGCATTGTCGTGCACCGGATTGATCGGCGTGCCCGTCGCGTCATGGCTGTACCACGCCCACTCCGGACAGCGGCTCAAGCCCACCGCATCCACGCCAAGGAAGTAGGTCGCCGCTTTTAGGTTCGCCGCGTTACGCTCTGAATCCGTTGGTTTTTTGACCTCTGCGCTGGCGCCATCTTGCAGCAACACAAACGCTCCCAAGGCCCGCCGCTGCGCCATGCTTGGCGCGGCTTTACGCACGTAGTAACCGCCTTTGGCTGCATCCTGTAGCGATTTACCCATGTCGCCAAACTGCACCCGCGCAAACATATCCGCGCGTTTCGGCACCCGCGCCACATTGGCCTCATCGATGTAGGTCGTCGGCGTCTCCACCCGCTTCAGCCGCTCAAACGGCTGCGCGCCTTTCACGTAATCCCGATTGCGGAACGGGTCTTGGTTCATCGCCGATTTGGCAAAGCCTTTTCCCAGCCACCACGCCGGTCCCTGCGTCTTGAACCATGGCTGCTCTGCCATTGGCGCCAACGCGCCATCATGCGCCAGCTCCATGTCGGTGGTGATCACCGCCAAGCCATACCGCGTGCCCAACCACGGCGCCACCAAGGTGCCATCTTCGCAGGACACCAACCCAGCCGACAGCGCCACCTTGCCCAAATCCACGTCAGAGGACGTCGCCGTATGCGCCTTGGCGCCAAAGCCCAACAGTCTGATGTAATTGGCAATAACCACAGCCACCTCGGTGGCACGCAAACAGGCCCGATGGTCCTGCGCGTCCAAAATCCAGTCACTGCCCGGCTCACCCCGCTCCGGATCCCGGTGGTGTTCAATCAAAAACACCAGCGCGTGTTTGTGGCTTTCAATCGAGCTCGGCGGCATTTCCATGGAATCCTTGAGATCGGCCATAATCAGGTCGATCCCCGCCGCCAGAGACTTGATCTGCCGCGTGCGCAGCGCCTCGGCCAGCCGATCAATATCCGGATTGCGCCGCTGCACATCCAGCCGCGCGGCATCGGTCAGCGGCCCAACACCCACCATCGAGGCATCATTGAAATACCCGAATGATTTCAGATGGTTTGCGCGCTCCACAGGGTCACTCGGAATCTCCGACTGCACGCCATTGACCATCCCATCGCGCAGCGCATCCATCATCGCCTGGAATTCTCCCATGGCGTTCACGATGCTCTCGGGCTGCTCTGGGCGATGGAAGGTCAACACGGGGTCATCAGGCACATTGCGCCATGCAGCAGTGTCCTGCCGCTTTAGTCGTTCCAATGGGTACGGGCCCAGATGCACTGGCCGCGCCTTGTCGGAAAAAAACTTGATCCCCATAATCGTCCTTCGCGCTCGTCTGCCACGCCATCCCCGGCGCAACAGTTCTTAACAGGTTCAGTACGTCAGCTTTTTGTAACCATCAACGCCAGTTCGACCGGCGCGAGCCTCTCAATTGTGCCGCGGATGACGTCCCCGGCGACAACCGGCCCCACGCCAGACGGCGTGCCTGTCATCACCACGTCCCCGGGCCCTAGGTGATAGAATTTCGACAGATGCATCACAATCTCGGTTGGCGACCAAACCATGTCGCTCAACTTGCCAGACTGACGCGGTGCCCCGTTCACAGACAGCACAATTTCCTGATCGCCCAATGCGCCAAAATCTTCGGCTCGCGTCAGCTCGGCGAACACCGCTGACCCTTCAACATCTTTGCCCAACGACCACGGCCGCCGATGATCCTTGCCATCTTGCTGCCGATCCCGCCGCGTCATGTCCAAGGCACATCCATAGGCATACACCGCTGCCGCAGCCTCCGCCTCATCGGCCTCAAACACCTCGGCGCCTATGGCGAAAGCCAGTTCCATTTCGTGATGATAGTTGGATGTGCCCGCGGGATACGCCAGTTTCGCGCCGCTCAACACCGCATGGGCCACAGACTTGGTGAAATACCACGGTGCTTCGCGGTCCACTTGTCCGCCCATTTCAGCCGCGTGCGCCGCATAGTTGCGCCCGACACAAAAAATCCGCCGTACGGGATAACGCGCGGTTTCGCCCCTCACTGGAATGGCAAAAACCTCTGATGGGTCAAACAGGTAGCGCATAATCTTCCTCCACAGCCTCCCTGCCAAAGGCAGCAGGGATACGCTGTTTTAGCGCTATCAAACGCCAGAAGGAAGCTGCCTCACTAGGGTGTTATGTGAACAGGAAGTTCCTGGGATCAGCCACCTGTGCCAACGACAGCTCCCCTTGCAACAACATGCCGCCATGATCGCCCACATAGATCACAATGCCCTGCTCCACCTCGGAAATCGTCAGGTCATCAATCGAGGTGATGTCATCATAGTCCAAAGAGATCACATCGCGGCCCGGCTCAAAGTCTGTGATGATGTCGCCATCCATCATGTCTTCCAGCTCAAAGGCAAAGGTGTCCGCGCCGTTGTAGCCGGTCATAGTATCGCGACCGCTACCACCTTTCAGGGTGTCGCTGCCTTGGCCTCCATTCATGCTGTCGTTGTCGTCGCCACCACGCAGCACATCATCGCCTTCGTTGCCCAAAAGCGTGTCGGCACCCTGATTGCCAGAGATGCTGTCATTGCCTTCGCCGCCTTTGAGGCTGTCGTCGCCTGCGTGGCCATAAAGCGCGTCATTGCCTTCATCGCCATAGACAAAGTCATCCTGTTTGCCGCCTTCTATGCGGTCATTGCCTTCCCCGCCACGTACTGTGTCAAACCCGCCATTGGCGATGATGTTGTCATTGCCCTCGATGCCCAAAATGGAGTCATTGCCGTTGTCGGTGACAATTTCATCATCCCCGGAGGTGCCAACAACCTGACGCCCTTCCTCTGCAGGCGGTGGAGGATTGTCGCCAAATTCGAAAACCAGCTGCACCATCTCATAGGGGTTCAATGACAGATTGAGATCCGCCCCATCAACATCAACATCGGTCACAGTGGCGCGCACGTCATATTCGTTGAAATAATAAGGCTCCCCATCAATGATAGTGCTTTCCGCCTGCACATATTCACCGTTGTCGCGATACACCCCGTCAGAACTGTCAGCGGACCGGTCATATCCCACCTTCACGCCATAGGCGTTCTCATACCCAGAAACCAGGCTGGACAGATCCAGATCAAGGTCCACCGCCTCTCCGGTCCGCGAGGCCACCTGCACCACAACCTTGCCATCCTCCTGATAGGCCTGAATCTCCATACGACCGTCGTCATTAGAGAAATTGGTCTCCAGAAGTTGCATACCCACCATTTCCGAAGACATCACATCAAAGGTCGCGCCGCGCACTGAGTTTACAACCCAGCCATCCTCATTCAGGATTGGCATATCCGAGCGGGTGCCGGCCAGCATCGAAGTGGTATTGTGCACCACCGGCCAGCCATGCGCGGCATCTGTGCCCCAGCTGACCATATACTCCATCATTTCCGGCAGAATACCGGACGAGCGGATACCGTTCTGCTCCAGATTGGTGGTCCGGATATTCCATTCCGTCACATGCAGATCGAGCTCTTTGTCAAAGTCGGCTTCCCAAATGGCGTAGTCATTGGGAATAAATCCCTGCTCGTTGCCGTTACCGGTGAACTCATCATAGTCGCGACGGTAGTAATAATGTTCCACCACACCATCAATCGCCTCCCGCGCTTCCTCTGACAACAGGTCAATGATGTGTTGGTTGGCATCATCGCGACGCTCGCCAAACGGGCGATCATCCACAGACTCGTGATATTCACTGCCCTCATTTGGTGTGGCCATCTGCACAATAATGCTCGGCTGATCGTCCTCAGACACCCCGGCCCGCTCCATGCCTTCGGCCAAAGCCCGCGCGGCAATATCGGCTTTGGTGCCATAAGAGGTCTCGCCAATGGCCCAATACTCGTTACCAATCTCGATCGCTTCGATCTGATCGGCATAGTCAGTGACCATAATCTCGGCAAAGCGGGCAATGTCGTCGTACTTGTCCTCATATTCTTCAATGGAATAGAGCTTGGTCGCGATCACCATGGTGACTTTTACGTCGGTGCCGTTGTCATGCGCCGCAATTGCCGCATCCAGCGCATTGCGCACCTCTTCGCGCAGCACCATCTCGCCGTCTTCATTTTCCTCCAGCTCAATCACATTGAGCCAGTCGATGCCTTCATTCTCGCCATCCAGCGAGTCGCCCTGACCGGCCGGGAAGCGGAAGTTCACGATATCCAACGCCCGCGCACCTTCCACATAGTTCTCCAGCGGCACGCCCATATCCGTGTTCACGCTGAACACCGCATTGGCGCCAAACATCTCTTGGGAAACATACATGCCAGTGCCCGACGAGCTTTGCAGCGTCATGGAAATTTGCGTGGCATCATTGCCGCCACTGGTCGGGGCCACAGTGGTGGTCGGAGACGGGTTGAAATTGCCAATCCACAGGGTGTGATCCACGATCAAATTGGCATCAATCCCGTGCATCACCGCCATCATCCGGCCGTCATATTCCAGGATTGCATCGGTGCCGTTTTCATCCTGATAAATCACGAGATTGTCCGCCACATCCTCCGCGCTCAGCGGCGTGCCATCCGGCCCCAAAAGCGTCAGGAATTCCACTTCCTGATTAGCGGTAGAGAACTGATACCCATAGATTTCCACCGGTGCCATGCCGTCCTCGGTGGGCACATAGATGTCATAGGCATCCCGCCCTTCCTGGCCGGCAAGAATATCGCCCCCATCCGCTGTAAAGTGATCATTCCCGGCACCACCAAGGGCAATGTCCTGCCCTTCAGCTCCAGTCACACTGTCCACAGTGTTGATCACGTCGTCGCCTTCCCCGCCATCCAACGTGTCGCCCCCAAGACCGCCAATCAGCGTGTCATCGCCCAAGCCGCCATGCATGTCGTCGTTGCGGACAACGTCTCCGGCATCGCCGGTCAACAGATCGTCCCCATCCAGACGCCCCGTCAACTCTGGTGAGAAGTTCCCAAGCCAATTTGAGTCGGACCGGAAGTCCTGGGCTTCATACCCTTCAATCACCACAACCAACTGATCATTGAAGAAAATATTGACTCCAGTGCCGTCCTCATTGTCTTCAAGCCGACCGCCATTCTCAAGGAGATCGTAGCTTGGGATCAACTCGCCGTTCTCGTCCAATAAGGACAAAAGATCCGTGGCCAGTTCGGCGCCTGGTGGATGAAACAACTGGAAATCCGTGATGGTGACAGGCGCACCACCGCCCACAACAACGCCAAAACGGTTCACGCCCTCCCCGCCGGTCAGGATGTCGCCATCATCGCCAACCAACCGATCGTTTCCGATGCCGCCCAAAAGGGTATCTGGCGCCCCATCTTCGGACTCTTCATCCAGCCCGATCAGCAGATCATCCCCCTGATCGCCGCGCAAGTAGTCAACCCCGCCACCGGAAACCAGCACGTCATCACCGGGTGAGCCTATCAACGTATCATCACCGGCATTGCCAAACAGGAAGTCGTCCCCCTTGCCGCCCTTGACCAGATCATTGCCGTCGTTACCACTGATCACGTCCACGCCGTGCCGGCCAAGCACAACATCGTCGCCCGCATCGCCGTCGATCAGATCATTGCCGTGGCCACCATCCAGACGATCGTTCCCCCCCGCGCCCGACATCGTGTCGTCGCGCTCGGTGCCCATCAGCGTGTCATCGTCCTCAGTTCCAGAGATCTCTTCACCGGGATTGGCCGCAAGCGGCTCATCTGCGGACGTTGCATCACTCCATCCAAGATCAACAAGAATGTCTTCAATGTCGCGCACCACATCTCCAACGGAGTCGCCCGGCGCATCCCCCGTGGTATCCCCACCGGTCACGGTGTCATCACGGGTGTCCGGAGTGCCATCCCCCCCGCCATCGCCGCTGCCGTCCCCGCCCGATCCGGTAGAGCCATCAACAGTGGCCGCAGCCACGCCAGCCAACAAAGGCAATAAAACGCTCAAAAAAAACATAGACTGCCCCCACAGGATTTGTCGGTAATTGAAAAAGTAGTCGGAGATAGTGCCAGCCCCTCCAGCCTATCGCCAAAATTGTGCGGTGGTTAAGAAAAATTTTATACGAACTGTTTCCATATCCGGAACAGTTGCGCACCAAGGGCGCGTTTTCAGCACCAAACGGCTAAAATCACATCTCCGCGATCCTGAGCCGGCTCCTCAAATCCACCGACGAATCCGAAGAGGCCAGCGAGCATTTGCGCGCTTCTGCGAACAAATCGAACATAGACAGAATCGCAAATCTGACGCAATTTCGTGACAGACCTTCTCACTTCCGCTAAGTTAGCGTTTGCATTTTCACAATATTTTGCAATTACTTAAAGCCACACAGCGCCGACACTCGAGCCATCTACTAAATTATTAGTTGACTGAAAAAAGCGCATTTGACACCTTTAGGCATCCGGTCTGCTAGGCTGGTCTACAAACATTTGGGAGGACAAGATGCGGAAGTATCTTATCTCCGCCGTCGCGGCGTCTGCCGTGATTGCGGGTACACAATCGCTTTATGCCGACGAAGCGGCAGCCAAGCGCTGGATCGACGCAGAGTTCCAGCCGTCTTCGCTGTCCAAAGACGAGCAGATGAGCGAAATGCAGTGGTTCATCTCCGCTGCACAGCCCTATGCGGGCATGGAAATCAACGTGCTGTCGGAAGGCATTCCGACCCACGGCTATGAGGCCGAAGTTCTGACCAAGGCCTTTGAAGAAATCACCGGCATCAAGGTCAACCACCAGATCCTCGGCGAGGGCGAAGTGGTTCAGGCTGTTCAGACACAGATGCAGACCAAGCGGAACCTCTATGACGGCTACGTCAACGACTCCGACCTGATCGGCACGCACTCCCGCCTGCAGTTGGCTTACAACCTGACCGACATGATGGCAGGCGAATGGTCCGGCACCACCTCACCGACTCTGGATCTGGATGACTTCATGGGCACCCAGTTCACCACCGGCCCGGATGGGGATCTGTATCAGCTGCCAGACCAACAGTTCGCAAACCTCTACTGGTTCCGCAAAGACTGGTTTGACCGCGAAGACCTGCAAGACGCCTTCAAAGCCAAATACGGCTATGACCTGGGCGTGCCAGTCAACTGGTCTGCTTATGAGGACATCGCAGAGTTCTTCTCCAAAGACGTGAAGAACATCGACGGCGTCGACATCTACGGCCACATGGACTACGGCAAACGCGCCCCTGACCTTGGCTGGCGTATGACCGACGCATGGCTCTCCATGGCGGGCGCAGGCTCCAAAGGCGAACCAAACGGTGTTCCGATCGACGAATGGGGCATCCGCATGGAAGAAGGCTCCTGTAACCCGGCTGGCGCATCCGTCACCCGCGGTGGTGCCGCCAACGGTCCAGCCGCGGTCTACGCGATCCGCAAATGGGACGAATGGCTGCGCAACTACGCCCCTCCCGGTGCGGCGTCTTACGACTTCTACCAGTCACTGCCAGCCCTGGCACAAGGCAACGTGGCCCAGCAAATCTTCTGGTACACCGCCTTTACCGCAGACATGGTGAAGCCTCAGTCTGAAGGCAACAACACCGTGGACGGCGACGGCAACCCACTGTGGCGTATGGCACCAAGCCCACACGGCCCATATTGGGAAGAAGGCCAGAAGGTTGGCTATCAGGACGTGGGCTCCTGGACCTTCCTGAAGTCCACCCCATCGGACCGCGCACAAGCCGCATGGCTCTACGCTCAGTTCGTGACTTCCAAAACGGTTGACGTAAAGAAGTCCCACGTGGGTCTGACCTTCATCCGTGACAGCTCTGTGAACCACGAAAGCTTCACCGAGCGCGCCCCGAAACTGGGTGGTCTGGTGGAATTCTACCGCTCGCCTGATCGTGTGGCATGGTCCCCAACCGGCGTGAACGTGCCGGATTATCCGAAGCTGGCGCAAATCTGGTGGCAGCAGATCGGTGACGTGAACTCCGGTGCCTTTACACCGCAGGAAGCGATGGACCGTCTCGCCGAAGAAATGGACATCACCATGGCCCGTATGCAGCGCGCAGACGAAGCCCAGAATGTCTACGGCGGCTGCGGCCCACGTCTGAACGAAGAGAAAGACGCAGAGTGGTGGTTTGCCAACGGCGGCGCGAAGCCAAAGCTGGACAACGAAAAGCCACAGGGCGAGACCGTCAACTACGACGACCTCGTAGCCCGCTGGAGCTCTAACTAAAAGCTGTCGCGCAAATTTGGGGAGCGGGCATTCGCTCCCCAAACAAGCGGCAACTTAAAGTTCCTCCAGACCATTCACTCCCCGTGAAATTGGTCGAACTGGCCGGGGCTTACCCTCTAAGCCCCGGCCAACTTGCCCAACTCCCCACCCACTCGGGTCCCTCCTCCACAGGGCGACACAAGGATCAAAAGGTGCATCCATGGCACTGGAAATAAAGAATATTACGAAGGTCGTGCAGGGTGTGACACACATCAAACCCACGACCCTCACGTTGAGAAAAGGCCACTTCAACGTGCTGCTGGGCGAAACCGGCGCTGGCAAAACTTCTCTGATCAAGATGATGGCCGGGCTTGACCCGATCGCCTCCGGTCAGATCCTCATGGAGGGCGAAGACGTCACCGCCCTCACCACCCAAAAACGCAAGATCAGCCTCGTGCACCAGTTCTTTGTGAACTACCCGCACATGACAGTGTTTGAGAACATCGCCTCACCTTTGAAGGTTGCAGGCATGGCCAAATCCGAGATCAACGACCGCGTGGCCGAGGCCGCAGATATTCTGCAACTTGGCCCGATGCTGCACCGCCGTCCGCATGAGCTTTCCGGCGGCCAGCAACAGCGCTGCGCCCTCGCCCGTGCCATCGCCAAGGAAAGCCGCGCTGTATTCCTGGACGAGCCGTTGGCCAACCTCGACTACAAACTGCGCGAAGAACTGCGCGAGCAGTTGCCCGAACTCTTTGCCGGTCGCGGTGCCGTGGTGGTCTACGCCACCTCCGAGCCTGAAGAAGCCCTACTGCTTGGTGGCGAAACCGCACTCATGGTCGATGGCTCCGTGGCCCAATTTGGCCCCACCGCCGACATCTACCGCGCCCCGGCATCTTTGACCGCAGCGCGCGTGTTCTCCGACCCACCCATCAACCATGCCCCGGTCACCAAACGCGGCGACGCCATGCATCTCGGCAATCTCAGCTGGACCGCGTCTGGCGAGGCCGCTGGCCTGACCGATGGCGATTACATTATGGCCGTGCGCCCGCACCACGTGCTGCCCCATGCGCACGACGGCTCTGACGTGTCCTTGACCGGCCATGTGGGTGTGACCGAACTCTCCGGCTCCGAAAGCTCGGCCCACTTTGAGTTTGCCGGCAACAGCTGGGTCAGCCTCGCCCATGGCACCCACCCCTACCGGATTGGCGAAGATCACAACTTCTTCCTTGATCCAACCACCTGCTTCTACTTCGCGCCCGACGGCGCCCGCGTCGGCTAAAGGGCACAGATCAATGGCGAAAATTACACTCAAAAACCTGCGGCACAGCTACTTCCCGGACCCCAAAGTCCCGCAAGACTATGCCCTCAAAGAAGTCGATCTGGATTGGCAGGACGGCGGCGCATACGCTCTGCTTGGCCCGTCTGGCTGTGGCAAGTCCACGCTTCTCAATATCATCTCCGGCCTCTTGGAGCCGTCCGAAGGACAAATCCTGTTTGACGGCCAAGACGTCACAAAACTGCCCCCGGATCAGCGCGACATCGCGCAGGTGTTCCAGTTCCCGGTGATCTACGACACCATGACCGTGCGCCAGAACCTCGCGTTCCCACTCAAGAACCGTGGCGTAGATCCCGCGATCATCGAAAAGCGCGTGGCCGAGATTGCCGAGATGCTTGAGGTCACCGACATTTTGGACCGCAAAGCCGCTGGCCTGTCGCCTGACAACAAACAGAAAATCTCCATGGGCCGCGGCCTCGTGCGCGATGACGTGAACGTCGTGATGTTTGACGAACCACTCACCGTGATCGACCCCCACCTTAAGTGGAAGCTGCGCACCAAACTCAAAGAGCTGCATCAGCGTGTCTCTCACACGATGATCTACGTAACCCACGACCAGACCGAAGCACTCACCTTCGCCGATCAGGTGGTGGTCATGCAGCTTGGCGAAGTTGTGCAGATCGGCACGCCCGAAGAGCTGTTTGAACGCCCCGCGCATACCTTCGTCGGCCATTTCATCGGCTCGCCCGGCATGAACGTGCTGCCCGCCGAAGTCAAAGACGGTCAGGCGATCTTCAATGGCCAACCCGTGACCCTCGAAGGCCCCATCGCAGCAGGTACCAGCGGCACGTTGGAAATCGGCATTCGTCCGGAGTTTGTGTCCCTTGGCGACAGCGGCATCGCTGGCACCGTCAAACGTGTCGCAGACGTCGGCCGCCACGCCGTGGTCGAGGTCTCCGTTGGCGACAGCAAAGTTGCCGCCATCATCAATGACACCCCGCCCGCCATGGGCGACACCGTGCATCTGCAGTTCACGCCGCATCAAACCCGGCTCTACGCCGACGGCTGGATTGCCACCACGCCCGCTCAAAAGGAGAGCGCCGCATGAAAACCGAAAACCAAAAAGCCTGGTTCTTTGTGCTCCCGGTGCTGATCCTCGTGGCGTTCAACGCCATCATCCCGATGATGACTGTCGTCAACTACTCGGTGCAGGAAACCTTCGGCGACAACCTGTTCTTCTGGGAAGGCCTCACCTGGTTTGAACAGATCCTGCGCTCCGAACGTTTCCACGCCGCATTGGGACGTCAGTTCTTCTTCACCTTCATGATCCTCATCATCGAAGTCCCCCTCGGCATCGCCATTGCCCTCGCCATGCCGCGCAAAGGCTTCTGGGTGCCGGTCTGCCTCGTGCTCATGGCGCTGCCCATGCTGATCCCGTGGAACGTGGTGGGCGCGATGTGGAACATCTTCGCCCTGCCAGACATTGGTCTGCTGGGCTACTTCCTGAACCACGTGCTGGGCATCAACTACGACATGACACAGGACCCTGTTGCGGCCTGGATCACCATCATCACCATGGATGTGTGGCACTGGACCTCACTGGTGGTACTGCTGGCCTACGCGGGTCTCGTCTCGATCCCCGATGCCTATTATCAGGCGGCCAAGATCGACGGCGCCTCCAACTGGTCGGTGTTCCGTTACATCCAACTGCCCAAGATGAAGAACGTTCTGACCATCGCCATCCTTCTGCGCTTCATGGACAGCTTCAACATCTACACGGAACCCTTCGTGCTCACCGGCGGTGGTCCCGGCAACTCGACAACCCTGCTCTCGATCGATCTGGTGAAAATCGCTTTGGGTCAGTTTGACCTCGGCCCCGCCGCCGCGATGAGCCTCATCTACTTCGCAATCACCCTCTTTGTGTCCTGGCTGTTCTACACGCTCATGACCAAAGACGACCTGAACTAAGAAAGGACAGGACAATGCGCAAACGTTCTCTTGTCCCCATCCTCTACATCCTGTTCCTGATGCTGCCGATCTACTGGCTGGTGGCGATGAGCTTCAAAACCACCAACGAGATCCTCTCCGGGTTTTCGCTCTTCCCACAGACCTTCACGCTGGAGGCCTACATCACGATCTTCACCGATCCGACGTGGTATTGGGGCTACATCAACTCGATCATCTACGTGTCGCTGAACACGGTGATCTCCATCGCCGTGGCCTTGCCAGCGGCCTACGCCTTCTCCCGCTACCGTTTCCTGGGTGACAAACAGCTGTTCTTCTGGCTGCTGACCAACCGCATGGCCCCGGCGGCCGTGTTCGCTCTACCCTTCTTTCAGCTCTACTCCGCTGTGGGCCTGTTTGACACGCACCTCGCAGTGGCGCTTGCGCACTGCCTCTTCAACATCCCGCTCGCCGTGTGGATCTTGGAAGGCTTCATGGGCGGCGTCCCAAAGGAACTGGATGAAACCGCCTATGTGGATGGGTATTCCTTCCCACGTTTCTTCCTGACGATCTTCATCCCAACGATCAAAGCCGGTGTGGGTGTGGCTGCCTTCTTCTGCTTCATGTTCTCATGGGTGGAGTTGCTCTTGGCCAAAACCCTTACCGCGGTGGCCGCCAAACCCATCGCCGCCACGATGACCAAAACCGCCTCTTCTGCGGGATATGAGCTGGGCCTGCTGGCCGCCGCCGGCACGCTCACCATCATCCCAGGTGCCATCGTGATCTATTTTGTCCGCAACTACATCGCGAAGGGCTTCGCGATGGGGAGAGTTTGATATGCTAAGCTGGATGGCATGGACCTGGCCCACGGCCGCAATTTTCATCTGCCTGTTCTCCACAATTGGCCTGCTGATTGTTCTTGAGATCAAATACCCCGGCGGAGCTGAGCGCAAAGGCGCGCTTGGCCTTGTCACAACCCGCGGCGACCGGCTGTTCCTCACTTGCTTGGGCGGCAGCTTCATCTTCCTTGCCTGGCTCGGCCTGATGGGCGAACCGCTTTGGTGGCCGCTAGGACTGGCAATTGCTTGGGGAACCTTCTGCTTCTGGAAGGTCTGACCTCAACGTCAAACTACCGTCAAAGGGCAGCGCAAAACACGGCGCTGCCCTTTCTGCTTGGGCAAGAGCCGCACCACCTGTTCCGAACTGCACGTTTGGATGCCTCCGGCGGGGATATTTAGGGCAAGAAGAAGCAGAGGCGCATCTGCTTCTCCTTCGTGAAATACCTCGGGGGAGTCGCCCTCGGCGACGGGGGCAGCGCCCCCAAACCTTAAGCGCTAGCAACCTTCTTTAATGTGCTTGCGATCCGGTACAACGCACCTCCGCAAAACAGCCGCGATACCGACGCAATACCGATGTGGATTTTTAAGGTTAACGGCCCCGCCGCAGCGCTCTGCGACGGGGCCGTTTCATTGAGAACCTGACGGGTTTACCAGTTGCGCTGCGCCAGTGTGTTGAGCTCGTTCAAACGGTCCAGATTGGCCACCGTGCTGAGCATAATCCGCTCGTGGCTCCAGTCCTCCGGCTCGGTCAAAGACACCGCGCCAAGCAACACCACACCAGCCATCAACACCGACATGCCAGCGCCCAAAACCAGGGCTTCTTTGGCGGGATCATCCTGATCCCGCGCGATTTCAACAATCCGATCTTTCAACATAGAGCGACGTGACAAGAAAGGGATTTTGCGCCCCACCAGAGGCACGCCAAAGGCCGCGGGTTGCGCCTTGGCCTGCGACTGCGAAAACCGCGCAATCTCCAAAAGCCGCAACGCATAGCCATGCGCATCAAAGCCCTTGCGCGCCAGATAGGCCCGGTCACAGGCCAGCTCACCCAACTTACGCAAGCGGCTGGAAAGAAACCAAAAACCGGGATTGAGCACTGCCAGAGGAGAGATCAATGAGAGTAACACCTCAGCATCCACATCGCCTTGGCGGATGTGCTGCATTTCATGGCCCAGTGCCATCTCGACACCCGCCCCATCGCGGAACAACGACGTCGGCAGCACCACATAATAGCGCAAGAAGCCACGCGTCGAGAACGGCACCTCCACCGCTGGCGATACCACCACGGACACCCACTTCGTGCGCTGCACCACGCGGCCCGCGTTGATCGCTCGGCGAATACGCCCGATGTTGATCGACAGGTATATACCGCGCACCACAAAACCGGCCGCAAAAGCCGCAATCAGCCCTTGCGCCACAATCGATCCGCCGGTGGACATCTGATCCAGCCACTGCGTCTTCATCGCCAACAGCGCCGACATTTCTTGCGCAGACAAGGCAATATTGCCGTTAAGCACCTGAGACACCACAACATCTGTGGCGTTCACAGAAGCTGCATAAGATGTCGTCATCAGATACGGCGTCACCACAGGCACCACCGCCAAGGAGGCGATCGCGGCCATGCCCAATCGTCGTCGCGTTGAAAAACTGCGCCGCCCGCCGGTCAGCACAAAAAGGCCCTCAAAGATGGCAAAAACAATCGCGGCTAACAGGATCAGTAGCTGAACCCAGATCGCCCCCCCTACGATTTGATCAACCGTCATCCTTTCTGATCCTTGTGTCGATGATCTCTTTGATTTCCTGGATCATTTCGTCTGTCAGGTCCTCATTATCCACCAGTCGCGCCACCAGCGCCGTCGGGGTTCCTCCAAACAAGGTTTTAGACAGATTTTTCAGGCTGCGACCTTCATAGTCGCGCTTCTGAACGGCAGGGGTATACACCAGTGCCCGGTCCTTGCGGTCCGAGGTCACAAACCCCTTGTCGTCTAGAATTTTCATCACGGTAGCGACAGACGTATAAGCGCGCTGCTGATCGTCTTTCAGCGCCCCCATAATATCGCGCACAGACCCTGTGCCGATCTCCCAAAGGGCGATCATAAATTCCAGCTCAACATCCGTGAGCATCTCACTGCGTCGACGTGCCAACGTGGCCACTCCGTGTTTGATTACTAGAAAATTAGTACTGCATCCCACGGAGCAAACAAAGCAAAATTTGCACCGTACCACCACAAAGGATGCTCGCCCTGTTCAGACTTCTTTCAACCTCTTTGTCTAATCAGGGAAAAACAACAGTTCAGAGGTCCAGAATGGGCGCACTCAATGTTCAACGCACGCTGGCCGACGCCAAGCGTTTGGAAAAGTCTGGCGAGCTACGTACGGCCCGCGCCCTATATCGCACCCTGCTGAACCAATTTCCCAAAAACGCACGCGCAAAATCCGCGCTTTCCACCCTAGAAGGCAGCCACCCAAGTTTGGCTCAGCCGCCAAAAGACCTGAAGCAGCAGATCCTTAATCTGTTTCATGCCAGCCAATTTCCGGATCTGTCACCGGTGCTGGCAATGGCCGTGGCGGAATATCCCTCCTCCGCGTTTCTGTGGAATCTGAGGGGCATGACAGCAAAAGCTCTGGGCGATATCGCAACTGCTGAGACCGCGTTTCGAAAGGTAACCATTCTGGCCCCACAAAGCCCAGATGGCTTTATCAACCTTGGCGCCTTGTTGCGCGGCATGGGCCAAGTTGAGGCCGCCCTGAAAACCTATCGGCAAGGCCAGTCTGTCGCGCCGGAGAACCCGGCTCTCTGGAAAAATCTCGGCAACTTGCTGGGTGACCTGGAAGCCATCGCCGATGCGGACGCCGCCTATCACCGCTGCCTGGAACTGGCCCCTGAAACCCACGACGCAGCCTGGAGCCTCTTGGAGCTTTATGAAAAGCGCAACAGGCTCACGGACCTGGAGGCCCGCTTAACGACGGTCTCAACCCTCGCGCCCACTGCCACGGATGCCTTGGCTCATTTCACCGCGTTCCTGCACTTCCGCACCAAAAACTACACAGCCGCCGAACAGGCTGCCCACGACGTGGATGTGTCGAAACTGCACCCCGACAAGCAAACCTCCCATCTTTGGCTTCAGGCCGCCATTGCAGACAAGCTTGGCAACACGCAGGACGCCTTCACGCGGTTCACCGCTATGAACACTGCCGCGGCCAAGGCCCATCCCGCCTTTGTCGCGGATGTGCCAGCCTATCTGGAGACACAACGGACCAAGGCCGATAGCACCTCAGCGGCAATTCCGGCGCCAGCGCCAGACGCAGCAAAAAACACTCAATCCCCGACCTTCCTCGTCGGCTTCCCGCGGTCCGGCACAACGCTGTTGGACACCTGTTTGCGCGGGCACCCAGAGATTGCCGTAATGGAAGAGATCGAGATCATCGCGGAACTGGCCAAGGACTTTCCTGAAATCCTGGACTGGACGCCCACAAAGACTCTGACGCCACCACAACAAAGCGCTTTGCAGTCGGCCTATTGGCAAATCGCCAACCGGTATCTGGACACCCCCACATCAAGTGTTGTTATCGACAAAATGCCGCTCAATCTGCTGAACCTACACCTGCTGCACAGCATCTTTCCCACCGCCAAATTTATCCTCGCCCTACGCCACCCATTGGACTGCGTCCTGAGCTGCTTTATGCAGAATTTCAAACTCAACCTGCCCATGGCCGCCATGCTCTCAACCGAAACCGCTGCCGAGTTGTATGATGCCGGAATGCAGCAGTTTCACCGCGCCGCGGACACGTATGGGCTTGCGGTACATCGCCACAAATACGAAACGTTGATCGATGCGCCGGAAGACACGCTGCGCACGCTCCTATCTTTCCTGAACCTTCCGTGGGACAACAGCGTTTTGGACAATGTCGGCACCGCCACGACACGCGGACGCATCAACACACCAAGTTACGCGCAGGTCAGCCAACCTCTGTATGCCACATCCAAAGAACGCTGGCGCCAATACGAAACAGAGTTGTCCCCCTGCAAAGAACGTTTACGGCATTGGATTACGCACTACGGGTACGCACTTTAGGTTTCAACCATAACCCGCTGAAAAACCAGAAAGTATATCAAATTTTTCTGAGAAGGTACCATGGTGCGGGTGAAGGGACTTGAACCCCCACGCCTCGCGGCGCCAGAACCTAAAACTAGCGAAAATCACATTATATCAACGACTTAAGCGTAGATTTTCACAAGACAAACGGCGAACAAAGAGGGAAGATGTGAAACGGATTTGCGAACTCCTAAAACCAACTTCATAGGACTCGAATGGGCGCAAGGCGCAGGAAGCGAGAATTGCAAAGCTGGGGTATGACTGGCGCCTTAGCCGGACCAAGCTGAGGCCCTTCATTCACCGGCTAGCGGCCAACCTCAAACTTAACCCCACTTCGCTAAATGGTGTTTGGGCGTAGCGGAAAAAGTGAAAACGCTAGTAGGTATGGAAACCCTGACTACATAACGTGAACGTCAATAGAACATAGTGCGTACAGTTAATCTAAAATTAACCAGGATCCGCCAGGGTTGTTCTTGTCGAGCGGCACTAAACTTATCAAGCCAAACTCACTGAAGTCACTTGAAGAACCTTAGTATCCGTAACGAGTATTTGCTGCGCAAGCAGCAGGAGGTCCCAATGTCTAACCTTGAAGACCATGAAGACGAGCATGTCGCCATACACATGCAGGACGTGCAACGCTGGCTGACAAAGCTTCAGCAAGTGCCTGGGTTCATGCAGAGCGATCCCCTTGTGGAAATCTGCATCGACATCGTTTCCACAGTGGAAGTTGCTTCTGTTGTCGATAACCCACCAAACACCTGTGATGATCTTGCAGGCGGGAAGCAAAAGACAGCATTCCCAGAACCACAACTGGTTCAGTAACTACGCCAAATCTACTTGATAGAACTTGCGAGGCGTGAGGCTTGTCTGTCGCGCCTCGTTGGCGTTTGCCAACTTCCAATCAAGTTATGCATCAATTCCGGAAAATGGCAGAACCGCGCGGTTCGGAGGGAGACCTATATAAGCCTGCTCTCTGTACAAAGTAGAAACTTTTAACCGGTGCAGCACCCGGCTTTGTGGGCGCAAAGTTAGATTTCTCCTACGTCCAGGTTTGCATTGGGCAAAAAGCGGTACCTGGCTTCCGCTAGCGGCAATAAGACCCTGTGCAGTCTTACCTGCACCAAGTTCCAAAATCGCGCCATTGATGCGGCGCCTTTTGGCCGACCTACATCTCGGATTCGCCAAGCCAAATCGAGCAATTTGCCGCCCAGAAATCGGATCGAACAAAGGGTGAATATTTCAGGAATCTGAGAAAAATTTGTGAAACTCAACTGATTTCACACAATTTCTTGAACGCATCCGAACATGGAACATTGATTTTATTCAATAAAATCAATGTGGTGCGGGTGAAGGGACTTGAACCCCCACGCCTTGCGGCGCCAGAACCTAAATCTGGTGCGTCTACCAATTCCGCCACACCCGCATGGTCCGCGCGTCTTAGCAAAGCTTTTTGCGGGATGCGAGAGGTAAAGTGCATCCCAGCGCAATTTCTCGCACATCTGTCATCCGGCCAGCTGAATAGCCTGCACTTCCTGTTTGCGCGCCAATGGCCGCACAAGGCTGCCACACTCCCCGTTTGTCAGATCAGGAAACAGCGCTTCCAACTCTGCACGACTCTCTTTTGGCAAGCTCTTCAATGCCATAGGCCCCGCATACAGACTTTCGGACAACAGCCCGTCACTCTCGACAATTTCGTGCTGTTCAAACTGCAGGTGAATGTAAGTTACCTCGCCCGTCAGCGCCGCAACGCGCACGGTACGGTCATTCACCAAATGCGCCGCCGCGGCCAACACCTGAGACTCGCCACAGATCAACTCGGCCCGCCAGCCATCCAGCAACACGCGATGCTGCGGCGACACCGTCAAGTCCCGGCTCGGCCGCCCTTCTCCAAACGCATCTTTGCGGATCACCACAGGCCGGAATGATGGTTTTGCCTGCAACACCGCGCGGCCGAGCTTGACAGACCCCACCCAACGCACCGGCTGAAACCCGCGATCTAGTGTCTTGACCAGATCACCAACCGCAATGTCTTCCACCAGCTTGGCCCCGCCGCGCACCCGGATCATGGTGCCAGGCGTAAAACACGGCGGCGCTGCAATGTTGGATTGGTCCACCGCCGTGCCGCCGGTGGGGCCTTCTCGGGCCGAAATCACCGTCAACGGCACACCAACCGGAGGGAATTCGTCCACAAACGCCAAGCCCTCCACCGTGCCGTAGGCCGGAGAGGAATTGTTGAAGTTCACCGAGAGCACGCGATAGGTCTGCCCCGTGTTGGGGTCCAACAGGACAAACTCGTATTCCGCTTCGATCCGCGTATTGTTGCCGTAGGTGGTGCCGTCAAACGTTTGAGATCCCGCCAATCTTTGATTGCCGTCATTGTCGTCAAAGTTGGTGTCGCTGCCGCGATCGCGCACCGAGATTTGTTCCCAGGCATTGTCCGTCAACGTGATGGTTTCGCCCACAAGGTGGCTGCCATCACCCTGCGTGATCCCGTCCAGCGAAACGCCACTGGAGACAGAGACATGGGACTCGCCCAACGCCCAGAAAGAATAATTTGCCATGGAACAGACCTGCCCGACCTGCGTTTTTGTTGTTGCAATCAGGCTACGTCAAATTTGAAGCAAAGACCAGCAATCCAGCGCAAGTTACCGCCGCGCGTTGTCCAAAGAGCGCAACACCTGCGGCAGCATCTCCGGCAGGTCTTCCGCGATCAGCCCAGGCCCAAACGCCCGTGCGCACTCCACATGCAGCCACGCCCCCGTCTCCGCGGCCTGTTGTGGCGAAAGCCCACGTGCGAGCAGCCCAGTGATGAACCCTGCCAAAACATCTCCTGAACCCGCCGTTGCCAGCCATGGCGCCGCGCGCTCATAGACCGCCGCATTCACCGCACATTGTCCGTTTGGCGAAGCAATCACAGTATCCGGCCCCTTTAACAATACGACGCACCCTGCCCGCGCGGCAGCGTCTCGGGTGGCATCCACCTTGGAATAGGCCGGGCCGTTATTCGGTGGTTCCGCAAGTTTCGCCGCAATGTCCGGAAACAGACGCGCAAACTCGCCGCCATGCGGCGTTAACACTACGTTCTCATGCAAAAGATCAAAGAGCGCTGCAGGATCATCGGCATAGGCGCTCAGCGCATCCGCATCCAACACCGCTGCACGCTTGGAGGCCAACGCCACAGGTACCAATTCTCGCGCCCGTTCCAGCCCCATGCCCGGCCCCAGACACAGAGCGTTGAGGCGGTCATCCTGCAAGACATCCTCTAGTGCCTTAGCATCCGCGACCCGCTGCAACATCAATGCGGTGATCTGACAGGCGACTTCCTGTTGCGCGTTAGGTGGCACGCCCAGCGTGACAAGCCCCGCCCCAATGCGCAAAGCCCCCCGTGCCGCCAGCCGTGCGGCGCCGGTTTTGCCCGCCCCTCCGGAAAGAAGAAAGCCATGGCCATGATTGTACTTCTGCCACCTTTTGGACTTTAAAAGACCCCAGGACTTTGGCGGCTCTAGCCGTACGACGGAGCCGAAAACAAAGCTATTAGGGGCAGACAACGTACTCGGTTGAGCTTCGCCAAGTTGACCGCCTTCGCTCTTTGTCCCCAACCCAATGTCCGCAACCACCAAATTGCCGGAACCAGTTGAGCCGTCAGCCAAAACATGTCCCACCTTGGCTGAATGGAACGAAACAGTAAGGTTCGCGACAATGCAGTTATCCAACGGGTTTTCATCATTTGCGCCGTAGCCTAAGTAAGAGCCGCTGTCGGCACACAGACCACTTGGAATGTCCACCGATACAACTTTTGGCCTATCTTCTCTGCCTGAAGCCGCTGACCACCAATTCAATTCATCTTGCACTCGACCGAGGTCGTGAAAGGGGCGCGTGAGCCCCGTGCCAAAGATGGCATCAACAGCCAACACTGTGCCGGGATGACTTTCAGCATAACCTTCAATCTCAGTATCTGTGAGCGGTGCAACCTTACCGATTTCCAACCACCGCTCATAATTTACCCGCGCGTCCGGCGGCAGCTTCTCGGCATCCCCGTAAAGAAACACCTCCACATCCCACCCCTGCTCATGCAACAGCCGCGCCACGACAAAACCGTCACCGCCATTGTTCCCCGGCCCGCACAGCACGACAGCCCGCATTCTCATTCCAGAAATATCTCGGGGGTCTGGGGGCTGGCCCCCAGCCGCATTATCCAGAGCACCAAGCTCCGGCCACTCTTTAAAAATAGCCTCAACCACGCCCTGCCCGGCCCGCTCCATCAGCTCCAGACCAGTCACCTCGCCCGACTCAATTGCGGCCTGCTCGATGGCGCGCATTTGGGCAGCGGTTAACAATTCGCTCATTTGTGAAACATCCCGCGATTCATTTCAGCGCATTCCTGCGCCACATTGCCTAATTTTTAAGCACACCCCTAAAATCCGCCAACCAAGGGTGCCCTGCGTCACCCTATCCAATTGTGACCTCCCAATGAAAGTGGTCTGTCAGGTTTCAAGAACGCACCTGAGGAGGAGCCTCCACATGAAAAAGATCGAAGCCATCATCAAGCCGTTCAAACTTGATGAAGTCAAAGAAGCCCTGCAGGATTTTGGCATCCAGGGTCTGAGCGTTGTCGAAGTCAAAGGTTTCGGCCGTCAGAAAGGCCACACGGAGCTGTATCGCGGTGCGGAATACGTTGTGGACTTCTTGCCTAAAGTGAAAATCGAAGTTGTGCTTGAGGCCGATCAGGTTGACGGCGCGATTGAGGCTATCGTGGGCGCTGCCAAAACCGACAAAATCGGCGACGGCAAGATCTTTGTCTCCCCAGTGGAGCAAGCCATCCGCATCCGTACCGGTGAATCCGGCCCGGACGCGCTGTAAGTTTAACCAGAATTCAAAGCAATCAGAAGGACTAAGGGAATGAGCGCAGACGCAGTTCTCCAGCTGATCAAAGACGAAGATGCGGCCTATGTCGACATCCGTTTCACCGATACCCGCGGCAAGCTGCAGCACGTGACCGTGGACGTGGATCTCGTAGACGAAGACTTCCTCGAAGAAGGATTCATGTTTGACGGGTCCTCCATCGAAGGCTGGAAATCCATCGAAAACTCCGACATGAAACTGATCGCAGACACCACCTCTGCTTACGTTGATCCGTTCTATGCCGAAAAAACCATCTGTCTGCACTGCTCCATCGTTGAGCCAGACACCGGCGAAGCCTATGAGCGTGACCCACGCGGCACCGCCGAAAAAGCAGAAGCTTACCTGAAGTCCTCCGGCATCGGTGACGTGGCTTACATGGGTCCGGAAGCAGAATTCTTCCTGTTTGACGACGTTCGTTTCGAGAACAAAATCAACAAAGTGTCCTACGAAGTTGACGCAATCGACGGTTCCTGGAACACCGACACCGAATACGAAATGGGCAACATGGGCCACCGCCCTGGCGTCAAAGGCGGCTACTTCCCGGTGAACCCAACCGACGACAGCCATGACCTGCGCTCCGAGATGCTCTCCACCATGAAGCGTCTGGGCATGAAAACAGACAAGCACCACCACGAAGTGGCGTCCTGTCAGCACGAGCTGGGCCTGATCTTTGACACGCTCACCAAGCAGGCTGACGAGCTGCAGAAGTACAAGTACATCATTCACAACGTGGCCGCGTCTTACGGCAAATCCGCCA
Source organism: Shimia sp. MIT1388 (assembly GCF_047124445.1). Lineage (GTDB taxonomy): Bacteria > Pseudomonadota > Alphaproteobacteria > Rhodobacterales > Rhodobacteraceae > Shimia. Next base: position 1,244,921 of record NZ_CP138921.1, read on the forward strand.
CCTTCATGCCAAAGCCGATCTACGGCGACAACGGCACCGGCATGCACGTGAACATGTCCATCTGGAAAGACGGCAAGCCACTGTTTGCGGGCGACAAATATGCCGACCTGTCCGACGAAGCTCTGTACTTCATCGGCGGCATCCTGAAGCACGCGAAGACCCTGAACGCCTTCACCAACCCATCGACCAACTCCTACAAGCGTCTGATCCCGGGTTTTGAAGCACCAGTTCTGCGCGCTTACTCCGCACGCAACCGCTCCGGCTGTGTTCGTATTCCTTGGACCGAAAGCCCAAAAGCCAAGCGCGTTGAGGCTCGTTTCCCGGATCCATCCGCGAACCCATACCTCTGCTTCGCAGCCCTGCTGATGGCTGGCCTTGACGGCATCAAGAACAAGATCGATCCAGGCGAAGCCATGGACAAAAACCTCTACGATCTGCCTGCTGAAGAACTGGCTGGCATCCCAACCGTATGTGGCTCCCTGCGCGAAGCTCTGGAAAGCCTGGAAGCGGATCACGACTTCCTGCTGGCTGGCGACGTGTTCACCAAAGACCAGATCGAAGGCTACATCGAGCTGAAGATGGGCGAAGTTGAGCACTACGAACACACCCCACACCCAGTTGAGTTTGGCATGTACTACAGCTGCTAAATCCGGGTTGGATCACACACCAAAGGGCGCTCTCCGGAGCGCCCTTTTTTGTTTGTGGAACAAGCTTTGTGCGATCACCTGATGACGCAGTATAAAACGTACTCTAAGCCCCTTTCTTCAAAAAGCTTTTCGGGTTCCTGCCAAAACTCGCCAAAATAAGGGATATGCAGACTTCTTTTTTTGAGTAGGCTGCACAGGCGTGCTCGCGTCAATTTTCATCGTGATTGCGCAAAAACTGAAATCCATTTTGAACTCCAAACGGCCCGTATTTCCCGGCCTGTAAACCCCAACTGAAACGTACCAAAAACTTCATTTAGTCCGCGCCTGCTCCGTCATGCCCCCTTTCGTAGATATCCACGTTTGGCCCCCGTTTGAGCAGACACCTCAGCATAAGGATCACTGCCATGGCATTTCTCCTCATTGATAGCTACACAACTTTGCCGCAAGCCATGTTTGGCTCAGACACCATGACAATCACACAGGATGGGTTTCTTCAGACTCTCTCCGGCACCTCCATTTCCGTAACTCAAACAAATGGAGAGCTGGGGCAACTTCAAGTCTTGGGCACGGTGACCAACAACTCCTCATTCTATGGCGACATTCTGGAATTCGACGGCCAAAACTTCAATGTTTTCATCGGTCAAACTGGCACGTTGTCCAGTACGGGAAACAGTTCTTCCGCCTTCCAATTTGACATCACGGGATCCTCTCGGATTGTGAATCACGGCGTCATTTCCGTGACAGGTGCAGCGATAGACATCACACAAAGCGGCTCTTCCGCAATTCAGCACATCTACAACTCCGGGCAAATATTTGGTGCATCAGGCATGGATATCGCCCTCACGCGTTTTGCCTACATCCACAACACAGGCACCGTCCACGCGACCTATAGAGCGATTGATATTTCCACCTCCAGCTCCACGTTTTTGGACCTGACCAACTCGGGCGAAATCTACTCAAAGGGTGATGGCCTTTATTTTTCGTCCACCTCCACGAGCGCTCCCGATGTAGACATCCTGAATTCCGGCACAATTTCCGCACACGGAATGGCTCTCCGCTTTGGGGGGGACGACAACCGGGTAAAGCTCCTCAACTCCGGCGAAATTTTTGGGGACTGGTATGCAATTTATAGCCCGGGTTCCAACAGTCATCAGATTGAAAACGCAGGCAACATCCACGGGACAGTCACTCTTGGCACTGGAAATGACACACTGGTCAACTCCGGACTAATTCAGGGGAGCGTTTCGATGGGCGCCGGCAATGACGTTGTCGACTTGCGACACGGCACAGTCACTGGAACCGTATACGGAGGCTCCGGGAATGACACCTACTATATTGACCAGCAAGGCGTACGGATAGTTGAGTTCTCGTCTGTTGGGACCGATGTGGTTCGGAGTTTGGTCAACCACACGCTTCAGCGCAATTTCGAACACCTCGTTTTGGACGGTGCCGATGACATCAACGGCTTTGGCAACGAGCTTGGCAACCAGCTGAACGGCAACGACGGCAACAACCGCATTGGCGGCCGTGGCGGCAACGACACCCTTTACGGCGGCGGCGGGGCAGACACGCTTATGGGGGGCACCGGCAACGACAGCGTGAACGGCGACGACGGCAATGACCGCATCTCGCTGGGCACCGGCAATGATGAAGGCATCGGCGGCAATGGCGACGATGTTGTGCAAGGCAGTTTGGGCAACGACCTTGTCACTGGCGGCAATGGCGCAGACACGTTGCTGGGCAATCAAGGCGCCGACACATTGCAAGGCGGCAACGGCGACGATCTGCTGATTGGCGGCACCGGTCAGGACATGATGGCTGGCGGCAACGGCGGAGACGTCTTCCTGTTCCGCTTGCAAGGAGACAGCAGGATTGGCAGCCACGACCGGATCTTCGACTTTGACGTCACCGAAGACCGACTGGACCTTTCGCCCCTCGGTATCCAGGACATCAACTTGCTGAGCACATTTTCTTATGGCGGTGCGCCCAGTGTCCGCACCACCGAAATCGGCAGCAGCACGCAGATCTTCATTGATCTCGACGGACTGGGCGGTGCCGACATGCGCATCGATCTCAGCGGCACAACCGGCCTCGGGGTCGAAGACTTTATCTTTTAAATCTGACAAGTCTCGCTCCGCCCTGTCATGGGCGGGGCCTGTTCGCCTTCGTGGGGCGTGCTGGCCCGCGAACGCCACCCGTCATTCAATCAATCAAAGCTTGTAGCCCCCTTGTCAAAGACGCGGCGCCCACTTTGAGAGACATCTCAGAATTGAAAAGGTGAATTTGATTTGTGATAAAGTCAAAATAGATTCTCTCAAGTTGCATTATTTACGCTGACACTCACACAAAAACCACCGCCCACAGGGCTCGCTTTCTCCAGCCCAATTCAATTTTTTCAGATAGTCGCCACTCCAATTCACCCGACCATCGGATGGCAAAATTGTACGTCGCCGCCCGACACCACCCAAAATTGACAGGAACCACCTATGCCTTACGCAGTTATTGACGCTTACGACATCAGCTCTCACACGCTTTCAGACAACGAAGATGTTGTTGTTACCCAAAATGGCTTTATCAACTCCTATTCCGGCACCACCATCACGGCAACAAACACCTTTGGCACGGGCAATCTTTCCGTGTTCGGGACGATCCTAAACCACGGCAACAACACCGGCCGCATTCTCAATTTTTCCGGCGACGAGTTTAATGTCTTTGTGGGGGAAACCGGGACCTTGGCCGCTGTTGGGACAAATGGCATCGGCCTGGCCCTAAACGTTGAAGAAACCTCCAACATCACAAATCACGGGACAATCTCAGCCGACGGAAATGCTCTGTCTCTGTCACAAGGCAGTGGCGCCTCCCAATTTGTGGTGAACACAGGTACCATTACCGGGGACATCGGGATTTTTCAATCCGTGCATGGCGGCGCCTATACACGGAACGACGGCTTGATCAACGCAACGAGTAATGCATTCCGCATAATTGCCGAAACCGGATCACTGACACAAATCGCCAATACCGGCACTATCCAATCCACATCTCAAGCGATTTACTTTGACGCATTTGCAAACGCACACGTCCATTTTCACTTAATGAACACCGGCACCATTGCGGCCGAGAACAGAGGCATTCAACTGTCAGGCACTCAATACACTGGTTCAATCATCAACGCTGGCAGGATCGTCACCCAGGGGTTCGCAATTTGGGGCGAAGGTGGCAGAGACGTTATCGAGAACTCCGGTGAAATTGTCGGGGACCTCACACTTGGGGGTGGCGATGACAAAATCACAAATACCGGCCTGATCCAGGGCAACATATTTATGGGCGACGGCCATGACCGCGTGGACACGCGCGGCGGCACAATCACAGGATTGGTAAGCGGCGGAACAGGCAACGATGTCTATATCATTGATAGCCCCATGCCCTACCTGTCTGAAGGCCTGAATGGCGGCACCGATTATGTCTACAGTCTGGCAAGCAGCCATGTGTTGACTGCGAACTTTGAAAACCTGACGCTTCTCGACAGCGACGACATCAACGGGTTTGGCAACAGCATGGCCAATACGCTCACCGGCAACGACGGCAACAACCGGATTGGCGGCCGTGGTGGCAACGACACCATCGCTGGCGGCGGCGGCGCGGACACGCTTTTGGGCGGCACCGGCAACGACAGCGTGAACGGCGAAGACGGCAACGACCGCATTTCTCTGGGCATCGGCAATGACGAAGGCAACGGCGGCAACGGCGATGATTTTGTACAGGGTATGTGGGGCAACGATTTGGTGACTGGCGGCAATGGCGCGGACACTTTATTGGGCAATCAGGGCAATGACAGTCTGCGCGGCGGCAACGGCGACGACTTGCTGATTGGCGGCAACGGTCAGGACATGATGGCCGGCGGCGCCGGTGCCGATGTCTTCTTGTTCCGCTCGCAAGGCGACAGCAAGATTGGCAGCCATGACCGGATCTACGATTTTGACGTCACCGAAGACCGGCTGGACCTCTCGCCCCTCGGCATCCAGGACGTCAACCTGCTCAGCACATTTTCTCACGGCGGTGCGCCCAGTGTCCGCACCACCGAAGTCGGGGGCAGCACGCAAATCTTCATTGATCTCGACGGGCTGGGCGGTGCCGACATGCGCATCGACCTCAGCGGCACAACCGGCCTCGGAGTGGAAGATTTCATCCTGTAAAACGAAACAATTGGCGCTCCGCCCTTCCGAGGTCGGAGCGCCTTGCTTTGCCCCCCGGCCTCTGCTGCACACGCCGCACTTGTTGCCAGAATTGGCTCTTGTGACAAGCAAAACACCATTTTACCTACAATTGGGGATATTCAATGCCTCTCGACGTCACAACACTCAAAAGTTGTAGACAAGTAGATTCGGCCAAGTTGTATGTTTTGCTCCACTGAAGGGCCAAAAGCTCCAACACAGTTCAAGAGCAGCCCCGTTCCACTCCGCGGCGGTAAAATCCGCCTGTCGCACACAATCCAAACACCTTTCACCGCGCGCAATTGATAGCGGCGCCCCTTCGCATTTCAAAACCAAACCTTTGTCAAACGCATATAAAAGGAGCCAGCCATGACTTCCGTCATCGTTTACGATTATGCCACTTTCTCCCCTAGCCTCACGGGAAGCGAATTCCTCACCGTCACGCAGAGTGGCTTTCTCCAGACTTCGACAGGCACCAGCGTTACCGCAACAAATTCCGGCTCTGAAATTGGCAGCATGTCTGTCTACGGGGTGATCAACAACGTGGCAATTGGCAACGCCCGTATCCTTGACTTCGACGGCGCAGAATTCAACGTGCTAATCGGGGCTTCAGGATCGGTCTCCTCTACAGGGTCGAACAATTCACACGGCTTGATGATGGACGTCTCGGATCGCTCAATGATCATCAACCACGGCAGCATATCAGCCACGTGGTATGGCATTCATGTGAATCAGACATCTGCAAACGCAGTCCTAAACCTCACAAATACAGGCACAATCTCCGCTCAGCACGCTGTGTCTCTGGACATTGACGGCATTGCCAACATCAGAAACAGCGGACACATTGATGCAGGCAGCATGGGGGTCTACATTCGCGCCCGCGAAACATCCTTCACCGAGTTCTTGAACTCGGGGACGGTGACATCATCCGCCACAGCCATCTACTCCTATTCCGCCAATGAAACGAGTGTTGAATTTGACCTGCAAAACACGGGCACAATTGCGGGTAACGGATATGGAGTTGCAGTCAGCGGAAGCAACACAACCGCGAAAATTCTAAACGCCGGAACGATCTCTGCAGGCAGTTCCGCCATCTATTCACTGAACAGCGAAATGGACATCGTCAACACAGGCGACATTATTGGGGATGTCACGCTCAACGTCGCCAATGACAGGATCGTCAATTCCGGGCTGATACAGGGGGAAGTCTACTTGGGCGCTGGCGACGACGTCCTGGACACACGCGGAGGCACCATCACCAACACCATCTTTGGTGAATCAGGCAATGATGTCTTTTTCATCGACCAGAGCACCGTGAATATTTTTGAGTACCTCAACGACGGCACCGACCTCGTCTATAGTGCCGCCAGCAGCTACACGCTTGCTCCGAACATTGAAAATCTGGTTTTGCTTGGCAGCGATGACATCAACGGATTTGGCAACAGTCTCGGCAATGAATTGTTCGGCAACGACGGCAACAACCGGCTTGGCGGTCGCGGTGGCAACGACACCATCGCCGGCGGCGGCGGGGCAGACACGCTTATGGGTGGCACCGGCAACGACAGCGTGAACGGCGACGACGGCAATGACCGCATCTCGCTGGGCACCGGCAATGATGAAGGCATCGGCGGCAATGGCGACGATGTTGTGCAAGGCAGTTTGGGCAACGACCTTGTTACTGGCGGCAATGGCGCAGACACGTTGCTGGGCAATCAAGGCGCCGACACATTGCAAGGCGGCAACGGCGACGATCTGCTGATTGGCGGCACCGGTCAGGACATGATGGCTGGCGGCAACGGCGGAGACGTCTTCCTGTTCCGCTTGCAAGGAGACAGCAAGATTGGCAGCCACGACCGGATCTTCGATTTTGACGTCACTGAAGACCGGCTGGACCTCTCGCCCCTCGGCATCCAGGACATCAACCTGCTGAGCACCTTTTCTTATGGCGGTGCGCCCAGTGTCCGCACCACCGAAATCGGCAGCAGCACGCAGATCTTCATTGATCTCGACGGACTGGGCGGTGCCGACATGCGCATCGACCTCAGCGGCACAACCGGCCTCGGAGTGGAAGATTTCATCCTGTAAAACAAAACAATTGGCGCTGGCTCTGCAAAGGCCAGCGCCTCATCGTCAAAAGGCGCCTAGCGGACGCCCTCCCGCCCCTTATCTACCCGATAGTAGGCCCACAACAGCCGCGCCGCCACGGATCGCCAGGGTGACCAATCTTCCGCCATCTGGCGCAAAGCGCGCTCTTTGGGGCGCTCGTCCAGATCAAACAGCATCCGTGCGCTTTCCTGCAGCGCCAGATCACCCGGCGCGAACACATCGGCCCGTCCCAGCGAAAACATCGCGTAGATTTCCGCCGTCCAGATCCCGATGCCACTGACCTTGGTCAGGGTCTTGAACACTTCCTCATTGGGGGCCGTTCTCAAAGCCTCAAAATCAATGCCTTCCTCCGCCAAAGCTCGCGCATAGCGCATTTTTTGCCGGCTGAGCCCTGCCCCGCGCAAATCCTCCTCGGACGCCGCCACAATAGCCTCCGGCGACACCAGCCTCGCGTTTTGCATCCGCTGCCAGATCGCCGCAGCCGAGGCCACACTCACCTGTTGGCTGACAATCGCACTGAGCAACTGGTCGAACCCGTCAGGACGCAGCCGCAACGGCAAGGGGCCGGTCAGCTCCAAAGCCTGCGCAAAACGCGCATCTCGCGCCGCAAGCCAATCTGCGCCCTCCGCCACACAGTCGTCTGTTTTGATGATCCGCCCTACGTCCACACGCGCCTCCCTGATTGCCGCCACCATAGTCGCGCGATGGTGAGGTTCCAAGCACTGGACCTCCGCTCGTTAACAAGCTAACGCTTGGCGCATGAGTGATACCATGACCCTCCCCGCTGATGACAACCGCGCCAAGCGCAACGTGTTTATTCTGGTTCTGGCGCAGGCATTCCTGGGCTCGCAGATGCCATTGATCTTCACCATCGGCGGCCTCGCAGGGCAATCTCTGGCCTCCAATGTGTGTTTCGCCACACTGCCAATTTCCCTGATCGTATTGGGCTCAATGCTGTCGGCAACACCACTGTCGTCGATCATGCAGAAATACGGCCGTCGCGCAGGCTTTGTGGTTGGTGCCATGGGCGGCGCTCTGGGCGGCGCAATTGGCGCTTATGGTCTCTTTCTCAACAGCTTCCCGGTCTTCCTGTTTGGCTCGCTCCTGACCGGTGTCTACATGTCCGCGCAAGGCTTCTTCCGCTTTGCTGCCGCCGACACGGCCTCCGAGGCGTTCCGCCCCAAAGCGATCTCTTACGTTATGGCTGGCGGCCTGCTTTCCGCGATCATCGGCCCACAGCTTGTAAAAGTTACCTCCGACACAATGGTGGTTCCGTTTCTGGGTGCGTACCTTGCCGTGATTGGTATCAACGTGATCGGCTCCTTGCTGTTCCTGTTCATCGACATTCCCAAGCCCCCTGCGCCCTCAGCAGACGCCCCCAAAGGCCGAACCCGTTGGGAGTTGATCACCAGCCCGCGCATCGCTGTGTCGGTGATCTGCGCCATGGTGGCTTACGCTTTGATGAACCTGGTGATGACCTCCACCCCATTGGCGGTTGTCGGCTGTGGCTTTGAACAGAATGACGCTGCCGATGTGGTCACCGCCCACGTGCTGGCCATGTTTGTTCCGTCCTTCTTCACCGGCCACCTGATCGCCAAATTTGGCGTTGAGAAGATCCTCGCGTTGGGAATCTTGATCCTCGCAGCTGCTGGCGGTGTGGCTCTGCAAGGCGTCGAGCTGGAGAACTTCTTCGTCGCCCTGATCCTGCTGGGCCTTGGCTGGAACTTCGGCTTCATCGGCGCCACCACCATGCTTGCCGGTGCCCACACCGTCGAAGAACGCGGTCGCATGCAAGGCATGAACGACGTGATCGTGTTTGGTGGTGTGACTGTGGCCTCACTGGCCTCTGGTGGTCTGATGAACTGCTCTGGCGGCGATGCGGTAACCGGTTGGACCAGCGTGAACCTCGCCATGGCGCCGTTCCTGATGCTGGCCGGTGGCGCACTCATCTGGCTGATGTTCCGCCCTGCTGACGAAAAAGCCGCCTAAGCAAACTGACGGGCGTTTACCAGCGCCCGCTCATGCCGCGCCACAGCAAGCCAACACGCTTGCCAAACTCACTCATGCCAAGCGCGCCTTGCGCCACGCGCTCTGGCTCCGCTGCCGCTTGAGACAACACCGTGTCCACCTGCCAGCAGCTCAGGAAGGCCTGCGACGCCGCCCGTGACACCTGTGATCGTTTGGCCCGCGCCGAGGCAAGCCGCGCCAATCCATACTGCGCCAACTCCCGCACAGCCGCCGGTCGCCCATCAACCAACGGCACCCGTTTCTGTGCCTCTAGCGCCGGGATCGCCATCAACCAATTCGCCAGCGCCAGCGCATAGCCCGCATCCAGGGCAATATCTTCGTCGCACGGCCCAAGACTACGCGCCGCCGCCAGAAGCAGCGCTCCGCCGGTGTCCTGCAAATACCGCGTCTGATGCGCCAGGTCCTCAAACGGATCTTTGTAAATGTCCCACCGCCGCGCCTCGATCAGACGGTCCAGAACCTCTGCATCCTCAACGCTCAATACACCCGCCAAAGGCGTTACGACTTCATGCCGCCGCACAGGCTTGCCTTCGCGGATTTCATCCAGCGCATCGCGCCACCATTGCAGGCGCATCTCGGCAATCATGGTTTCCTGCGTCACCCAGGGCGCCCGCGCCACTTCGACGTTAAACGCATAAATCGGCAGCAGCTTGTCCCGCGCCGCAGGTTTCGCCGCCAGCACGGCGGCAAACCGATCCGGATCACCACGCTGCACCAACTCGGCACAGGCATTCAGGTCTTGCTGGCTCACGTCTCGCCCTCAAAGTTACGTTTCACGAACTACGGTTCACGCTGATTAATGGACCACCCGCGCACCATCGTGCACCAGCTTCCAGTTCAGCGCGTCCAACAACGCCTCAAAGCTCGCATCCACTATGTTGGCCGACACGCCCACCGTGGCCCAGCGACGGCCTTTGTCGTCTTCAAAGTCTATGATAACCCGCGTGACGGCCTCGGTGCCGCCATTCGTGATCCGCACCTTAAAGTCGACCAGCCGCACGTCATCTATCACACTCTGGTAGGGACCCAAATCGGACTTGAGCGCTTGCCACAAAGCGTTCACCGGCCCTTCATCGCTCATCTCATCTGCATGATCGTTCTTGAAATAGCTGGTGGTCTTATCGCCATTGGGAAGCTGCACAGTCACCACAGCTTCGCTTTCCACCACCAGATGCCCACGCGCATTGCGCCGACGTTCGGAAATCACCCGATAGCGTTCCACATCAAAGAAGCGTTCGCTCAGACCCAAAGCATCCCGCGCCAGCAATTCAAAACTCGCCTGCGCGCTGTCGTAAGAATAGCCTTTGTCCTCAGCGTCCTTAATCCTGTTGAGAATGTCGCCAAGCGCCGGATTGCCCTTCTCGACCTCCAGCCCCGCATCCGCCAAACGTTTGCGCAGATTGCTCTGCCCGGCTTGGTTGGACATCGGAATGACCCGCTCATTGCCCACCACCGACGGGTCCACATGCTCATAAGTACTTGGATCTTTGAGGATCGCACTGGCGTGCAGCCCCGCCTTATGGGCAAAGGCACTGGCCCCCACATAGGCCGCCTGCCGCATCGGCACGCGGTTCAATATGTCATCCAACATCCGGCTCGCCCGGGTCAGCCCTTCCAGCGTCTCAAGGCTCACCCCAATGTCCAGCGTGCTGGCATAAGGCTCTTTCAAAAGCAGCGTCGGGATCAGCGTTGTCAGGTTCGCATTGCCACAGCGCTCACCCAGACCATTCAGCGTGCCCTGCACCTGCCGCGCCCCGGCATCCACGGCTGCCAAAGAGTTCGCCACCGCATGTTCCGTGTCATTGTGCGTGTGAATGCCAAGATGATCGCCGGGAATACCCGCCGCGATCACCGCCTTGGTGATCTCATAAACTTCGCGCGGCAAGGCCCCGCCATTGGTGTCACACAACACAACCCACCGCGCCCCTGCCGCGTAGGCCGATTTTACCGCCTCAAGCGCATAGGCCGGATTGGCCTTGTAGCCATCAAAGAAATGCTCCGCGTCAAACAGAGCCTCACGCCCCTGCGCCACCATGTAGGCCACAGACTTCGCGATGTTGTCGGTGTTCTCTTCCAAGGTGATGCCAAGCGCCGTGGTGACGTGGAAATCATGTGTCTTGCCCACCAGACACACCGCCTCCGTGCCTGCATTCATCACGGCCGCCAAGACATCATCGTTTTCCGCCGACATGCCCGCGCGCTTGGTCATGCCAAAGGCTGTGAATGTTGCGGTGAGCTTTGGCTTGGTCTCAAAAAACGCGCTGTCGGTTGGGTTTGCACCGGGCCAGCCGCCTTCAATATAGTCGATGCCCATCGCATCCAAGGTCGCCGCAATCTGCGCCTTTTCGCCGGTGGAAAACTGCACACCCTGTGTCTGCTGCCCGTCCCGCAGCGTGGTGTCGTAGAGATAGAGGCGTTCCTTGCGCATAGCTTGGCCTTCCGCTGTGTCTCAAATGCAGGCCGGATCGCCCACACGAAAAAGGCGCGCGCTTTCCTGCGCACGCCTGTTTGTCTTAGTCCAGCAGTCCTGCCAGTTTACTCTCATCAAAGCCCGCCGCTGGAGACAGCTCCACACCCGCTTTGCTCATGCGGACTTCGACACCAGCCTCAAGCAAAGCTGACTTCAGCGCATCAACCGGTGCAAAATCCTTGCTTTCCATGGCCGCAGCCCGCAACGCCGATAGCTTGTCGACCAAGGCGCCCAGATCCACATCCCCGGCTTGCACCCAGTCCGCCAACTCATCCGTCAACAGCCCCAGCAACTGCGCCGACCCCAGGAAAACCCCTTTCTCATAGAAGCAATCCTTCTGCGGATTGCCGGCAATCTCCTTGGCCATCGCATGCAACCGCGCCAACGCCCCGGCAGTGTTCAAATCATCCGCCACCGCGTCCAGCACCTGCTGATCCACGCCAATCGGCTCTGATCCTTCCACCAGACCTCGCCATTTGCGCAGCGTAACCTCAGCTTCAGCCGCCTTCTTCGCGGTCCAGTCCATCGGCTTGCCGTAATGCGTGCTCAGGAAGACAAAGCGGATCACCTCGCCCGGCACCCCCGGATTGCCGTCATGCCCATCCAGCAGATCGCGCACGGTGAAAAAGTTGCCCAAAGACTTGGACATCTTCTTGCCTTCCACCTGCAGCATTTCATTGTGCAGCCAGTAGTTCGCCATGTGCTGACCGCCATTTGCGCAGCAGCTCTGTGCAATCTCGTTTTCGTGGTGCGGGAACATCAAATCGTTGCCGCCCCCGTGGATGTCAAAATGCGCGCCCAGCAGCTCGTAAGACATCGCCGAGCATTCAATATGCCAGCCTGGGCGTCCCCGCCCCCAAGGGCTGTCCCAGCCCGGAATGTTCGCATCAGATGGCTTCCACAGCACAAAATCCATCGGATCTTCTTTGTAGCTCGCCACCTCGACACGCGCGCCGGCAATCATGTCATCCACAGACCGGCCCGAGAGCTTGCCGTAGTCGTCATACTTGCGCACCCGGAACAGCACGTGACCGTCGTGCGCATAGGCAAAGCCATCCGCAATCAGCTTCTCGATCATGGTGATCATCTCACCGATATACTGCGTGGCGCGCGGCATATGATTGGGCTCCATCGCCCCCAGCGCGCCCATGTCATCGAGATACCACTGTGTGGTTTCCGCGGTAATGTCCCCAATCTCGCGCCCGCTCTCCGCCGCCCGTGCGTTGATCTTGTCATCCACGTCGGTGAAGTTGCGCACATAGGTCACCTTTTCCGCGCCATAGACCTCGCGCAGCAGACGGTAGAGCACATCGAACACCACCACAGGCCGCGCGTTGCCAATATGCGCGCGATCATAAACGGTTGGCCCACAGACATACATCCGCACATTTCCAGGATCGATCGGCTCAAACACCTCTTTGCGGCGTTTCAGCGTGTTGTGCAGCTTGATCTCAGTCATAAGTGGCTCCTCGGCACACGGTTGGTCCGTGGCGGGCTTACCAATTCTCAAACATGTTTGAAATAGAAGAACGGCCCGCCTGACGATGTCAGCAGGTAATGCAGCAGCAAATAATAATGGTGCGTACAGTGTTCATGGCGGCGACCCTATGCGCGGCGCAAACGGCGGTCAAGCCTGACATCTCTGAATTGACCAATTCGCCACAGTGACGCACTGTGCCGACATGAGCCGCGACACTATCAACACCATCTGCGCCGCCTTCCCTGGCGCCGAACTGTCCGACCCATCCAGTGGAGAACATGACGCCTGGAAAGTGGGCGGCAAAATGTTTGCCTGTATTGGTGCTTCACAAACCGGTGTGTCCGTGAAAACGGACAGTATTGAAACCGCACAGATGCTGATTAACGCCGGTGTGGGCATCAAAGCCCCTTATTTTCACCGCAGCTGGATCCACATGCCGCTTGACGGCGACGCAGAAGAACTGCGCCACCGTCTGGGAGTGTCCTACGATATTGTGCGCTCAGGCCTGACGAAGAAGCTTCAGAACAGCCTGCCGCCGCGCGGCGAGTAAGGTCGCTTGTTTCGGGACGCGCACTTCACTTTCACACTCACCCGACCACATCCGCGCCCGCGTCATACGGCCCAGCGGCAGCGCTTTTGGCAACTGAACCGCCCGGCCCGTCTGCGCCAGAATGGTCAGCGCAATGCCAAGGCTTGTGATCGCAGCTCCGAGCCAACTCACCGGCCCATACCGCTCCCCGAGCAGCGCGACACCAACAATCAACCCCACTGCCGCCGCCACATAACCAATCTGGCTCAACATCACCGGCCCGCCAACGCGTTGTAGCTGGAAAAACGCCGGAATGGTCAGCGCCGCAGCCACCATCTGCGCCGCCGCAGCCCAGGGCACCTCCGCCACGCTATGCAGAGCAATCCCGTCGCCGCGCGCAACCATCACCACAACCAGCGTCACAATCGCCACCATCTGGCTCCAGAACGCCAAAGCAATTGGGTGTTCACCTTCCGGCCAATCCAATGTGCGATAGACATTCCCCGCCGCCAGGATCAGCGGAATGGTCAGCCCCACCAAAGACCAGATCAACGTGCCATGCACACCGCCCCGGCCAAAAGCCACCATCAAGGCGCCTACCAGACCAAAGCCAATGCCAAAAAGGCCCAACCGCGATGGCGTTTTTAAGCCAAACAGGGAAGACACCGCCAAAGTCGCCACCGGTGACAAGGCAAACATCATGCCCACCTGCCCCGCGCCCAACTTAGGCACCAAGCCAAAGATCATCACGTTGATCCCGGCAGAGGTCACCAATCCGGTCACCAACACATAGCGCAGCAACTGTCCTCGCGGCAGGCGCAGCTGCCCGCGCAACGCCACAAAAGGAAACAGCGCCGTACAGGTCCCAACGGACACCAAAAGCGCCCAGACCATGGGCGGCACCCCCGCCGCCGCGGACAGCTTGCTGAGCGGGAACCCCACGCCCAGCAAGGTGCCACACCAAATCAACAAGCCAATCGGTCCGGCTTTCTGCAACTCAGGCATAGCTGATCACCTCATACTCGATATCTTCCGGTCCATCGAAGTAGAACCGTTTGCCCGGCTCATAATCCGCGTGGCTTTTGGGCACATAGCCCGCCGCCTTCACCCGCGCTTCCACCATGTCCAGATTCGCCACCACAATGCCGATATGGTTCAGTCCGCCATTGCGGTAGTAGCTCGTCTCCGCGTTCTGAATGTCGATGGGCGGCGCATAAAGCGCGAGATAGCTCTCCGTGTCCCCCACATGCACGGTGTAGCCGTCGTAAATCGAGTCCCCTTCCCAGCGGACCTGCCAGTCAAACAGCTCGCACAGGATTGCCGCCGTGGTCTTTGGGTCGCGCACAGTCAGGTTCACATGTTCCAGTTTCATTGCTCTAGGTCCTTCCTCTGAATTTCTCGATGGACTAAGACTAATTCTTCAAGTTAACTTCATCACAAGAACTTCTTTTTGAATAAAAACAGACACCTAATGAAACCAAAACAAAAACTTCGTCTGCGCCCCACTGGCTTGACTATCGGATTTATCGCCGAGCGTACCGGTCTCGCGCCCTCCGCCATCCGATATTACGAAGAGGAAGGCATTGTGCATCCGCATCGCACGGACACCGGTCAACGCCGCTATGAACGCGCCGACATCCGCCGCCTGTCTTTTGTGATGATTTCCCAATCCTTGGGGTTTTCGATTGCCGAGATCCGGGAGGCGTTAAACAGCCTCCCCTCCAACCGCACCCCCACCAAAGCTGACTGGCAAGCCATCTCGGAGCGCTTCCGCAAAGACCTCGACACCCGCATTGCACAAATGACCAAACTGCGTGACCAACTCGACGGCTGTATCGGCTGTGGGTGCCTCAGCCTGTCCAACTGCAAACTCTACAACCCCGATGACCGCGCCCGCACCCGCGGCACCGGCCCGCGCTATCTGATGGGCGACACCCCGTCAGACCTGTAACTTCAATGTTCTTCTTGCATCTATCGTCCCGCGAGCGTCGCAACACGCTGCTCCAAAAGCAGGTGGTGCCGCGCACCGCCCATTTGCCCTAGCCGTTTTTGATAGAATTTTGCGTTAAACGCGCGGTACCTGCCTTATATCCTCTTGGTTTTACCAAACGCGCTCTCCAGAGCCCCGGTTTAGTGACAAAAAAAGGCAGGCGCCTGAACAAGCGCCTGCCTCAAACCGTGTCTTTGCCTCCTAGACAAACACGAAGTCGTCAGAGCCTGTGATGGTGATGGTGACCAATTCGGCATCCAAACCGCCAGCACCGTCATCAACCGTATAGGAGAAGCTGTCGGTGGCCGTTTCGCCGTTATCCAGATGTTCGAACATGCCGTCAGCCGAATAGGTGAACGTACCATCGCCATTGTTGACAACGGACCCAAGGGTTCCGCTGTCATCAACGGTAAACACAAAGGTGTCGCTGTCGGGATCTGTGACGTCCGCCGCGACTGTGACAGACGGGCTGGGACCATTCAGTGTGGATCTGAACTGGGCGCCATCAACGCGCAGGTCGTCCGTCGTGAAATACTCGTAGTTCAATGGCCCAATCGAAACCTGTGCATCTACCGAGTAGCCATTGCCCAGATCAAGGCTAACGATGTCAAATCCGATGCTGGAAATGTTCTGGTTGCTGTCGCCAAACGCGATCCAGTCGCCATTTGACCGGTCTTCATCGCCGTTGCCGCCAACAACATCAAAGGTCGAGGCATCAACGAAGTCTCCAACCCCGTCCACATAAACAACAGCTGCAAACCCCCATCCCACATTGTTGGGGTTGGCTTGCATGACCACGCCGTTGCCGTCGCTCAGGTGCTGGGCTGCAAGCTGGTCATAGGTGTTGTTCGCACCGCCGTCCCGCGGGATCGAAATGGCGGTGCCAGTGTCAAAGTCATAGACATAAAAACGCCCGTAGTTGGGGATCGTGTAGGCTCCGACGCTGGCCGAACTGAAGGCCGCAGGGTCTTCGGCAACTTCGCCTGTCACCGCCTCCGCAACCGGCGCATCATTCTGGCCGGTGATGGTCACCGTGACAATCTCCGTCGCAGTGCCGCCATTGCCATCGTCCACCGTGTAGGTGAAGCTGTCCGTGGCGGTTTCCCCAACTGCGAGATCCTCAAAGGCGCCGTTAGTGTCATAGCCAAAGGTCCCGTCACCATTGTTGGTCACCGCCCCAACTGTGCCGGTTGTGTCAACGGTAAAGGTATGCGTGTCGGAGGTATCTGCGTCAGAGACATTGGCCGCTATGGTGACCGCCGGACCATCCTCACTTGCCGTCGTCGATATGGCAAAGGCCACGGGGGCGTCGTTCGTCCCTTGCACGGTGATGGTCACAACTTCATCGGTGGTGCCGCCCTGACCGTCATCAATGGTCACCGTGTAAGCAATCTCCAATGTCTCTCCGTTTGCCAGATAATCAAACACGCTGCTGGGAGCGTCAAAGCTCCAATCCACGCTCCCGCCTGATGCGGTGTTCGTGGAGTTGACCGTCAGGCCCAGAAGGCCCTGTACGTCCCCGTTCGTCAATGTCCCCACCGTGCCAGACACGGCCACGCCAGATACACTGGCCACATGCGTGTCAGTGACATCCACATCCTCAAACACCACCTGTCCGGAGGCGCTGCGCGCGGCCACGGTCACGTCATACTCAAGGCTGTTGTAGTAGAACGTTTCCCCTGGGTTATCATTGGACACCGCCAGGCTAAGACCGAGTGAGGGATCAAGCCATTCACCGGCGTCTCCGGACAGGGAGGTTGTACCGATCACGTTGGTCGCTCCAGGTCCGCCCGCCAGGAGGGTGATCTGATCGTTTGCGCGGTCAATAACGATGCGCACGGAGAAATTGTCAAGGTCACTGCCCAAACTGAAGAAGGTTCGGTCGTTGAGCGGCGGAGTTTCCGGAAATCCTACTCCAAATTCGCCGCTGGCAAACACGCTGTCGGAGAAGAAACCAACGCCACCGCCGTCTATGGTGAAGATCGAAACATGGCGCTCCCCATCGGTCAACCCAATCAGAATATCCTGATCTCCGCCCGTACGTGTGTTGAAGCTGGTGATATTCACGATGACAACGTCGTCAGAGGCCAGATCCCCGGCGGCAAACAGGTCAATTTCCGTGTGCGGCACGCGGTTCACACCTTGCGGCCCAACGCGCAGAGCCTCCTCACCATTCACTGTGACCAGAGAGGCTGTCCCGGCGGTGCCATCAAAAAGCGTCAACATTTCCGCCGCAGAGAGCTCGTCGCCGAAATTGAAACCCGCGCGCACCGTTCCGGACGTATCAGAGCTCGCCGAAACCACAGGAGCGTCGTTTGCGCCCGTTACCGTGATCGTGACAGTCTCCGTCGCAGTGCCGCCGTTGCCGTCGTCCACCGTGTAGGTGAAGGTGTCTGTGGCGGTTTCCCCAACTGCGAGATCCTCAAAGGCGCCGTTGGAGTTATAGTCAAAGGTCCCGTCGCCATTGTTGGTCACCGCCCCAACTGTGCCAGTTGTGTCAACGGTGAAGGTATGGGTGTCGGAGATATCTGCATCAGAGACATTGGCCGCAATGGTGATTGCCGGTCCGTCTTCACTAACCACGGCACCCACAGCAAGCGCCACTGGGGCGTCATTTTGGCCTTGAATTGTGATGGTCACGGTCTCAGTGGCGGTGCCGCCATTGCCGTCGTCCACCGTGTAAGTGAAGGTGTCTATGGCCGTTTCCCCAACGGCCAGGCTCTCAAAGGCCCCGTTGGGATCATAGTCAAAGGTGCCATCGCCATTGTTGGTCACAGCACCCAACGTGCCGGTGGTATCAACACTAAACGTGTGTGTGTCGGAAGCATCCACGTCCGAATAATCAGCCGCCACGGTGATTGCGGGGCCGTTTTCGTCGGAGGAGTCACTCACGGCGAGCGCCATTGGGGCGTCATTTTGACCTTGAATTGTAATTGTCACCGTCTCAGTAGCCGTGCCGCCATTGCCGTCATCCACTGTGTACGTGAAGGTATCTGTGGCGGTTTCTCCGGCAGCAAGGCTGTCAAATGCCGCGGTCGGATCATAGCTGAAGGTGCCATCCCCGTTGTTTGTGACAGTGCCCAGAGTGCCGGCCGTATCGATGGAGAAACTATGCGTGTCGTTGGTGTCAACATCGCTGTAGTCCGCGGTCACGACAATCGGGCTGTCTTCTGTCGCGGTCGCCGAAACCGCCAAAGCTAAAGGGGCGTCGTTTTGCCCTTCGATAGTGATGTCATAAGTCACCGTGGTGGTGCCGCCTTGCCCATCAGAGATGACAAGCGTGACCGTTTCGGTGGTGCTTTCGCCAGCGCCAAGGTTGTCATATGCGCTGCCGGGATCAAAGGTGACGGTTGTCCCGCCGCCGACACCGATCTGCCCAACCTGGCTGACACCGCTGTTCTGCGTGGTCAGGGTGCCGCTGCCGGTGACGCTGGCCGAAACCAGCTCCACGGTGGAGCCGTCCAGATCATAAAAATCCACTTGAAAGCTCAAGGGCTCGCCTTGCGACGTCTCCAGACCGTCATCTCGCAATATGACAAGCGGATCGTTGTTGGACCTCAGGTCCAGCGTGAAATCGTCAAACTGCAGGACCTCAAAGCTGTGCAAGAAATCATAGCCGTCGGCCCCCTGGACAAGGTTCCAGCGCCCACATCCAAAGCTGAGCACTTTATAATCCAGTATAGAGCCAGAGAAGATTGCGGTATCGGTGCCGCGGCCACCAAACATCACGTCGTTGCCGCCGCCGCCTTCAACGGTATCGTCCCCGCGGCCCGTAAAGATAAAATCGCCATGGTCAGACCCCGTGACGTCATCATCCCCTCTTCGGGTCCAGATAAATTGTCCGTGGGATGCACCGGAGGCATCCACTTCCATGTCTTTGTTTCTCAGATAGCCACGACCACGATATCCCATGATACCCCTCCAAATTTGTCACGGGACCGCTTGCGCGCCCCAACCCTCTAACAGATGTGTGTGCCCGGACCCAGGGCGGAAATCGCAAAAACAGATTAAATTTTAGGAATTTGAGTGCCGCAGCGACAATCGCCCAAACGGGTGATTGTCATCGACGAAACAGAAAGTTGTTTCTTTGGAAACAGCAATGCGGTCAAGATGCTGTTGGGGACTTGGGGAATACGCATGACATCACACAATCAGACCCTGAACAGCTGGTCTTTTCTCTGTATTGGCGCGCGACGTGAGGGGGAGACCGCTATGGCGGCGCTGGCACCATGAGCCAGGCCCTTGCGCCGCCAACAGCGCTCGAAATTCGGGCGGAAGAGGCGCGGATGTTACGCGCGCGTGCCATGGGGTCTGCCCGGTCGGTGCTAATGCTGATCGGTTTGATTGCGATCAGCCTGGCTTCGGTGCATCTCTATCGGGAGGCATTGCTCTGGACCGGTCTGGCTTCGACGATGGTTGCGGTCACCGTTCTGTACGCGCGGTATTCGCAGCTTTCCGAGGCCGACCCGCAACAGGTGGACCGCTACCTGATGGGGCACATTGCAATATCGGCGTGCACCGGTCTGCTGTGGGCGATGGGCGCCATGCAACTCGCAAGCCCTGACTCCGAACTTCAAACGTTTCTGGCGGGGCTGTTTCTGACATCGATCACCGCCGGAGGGGTGATGGCGGGCACCGTGTACCGACCGGGATATCTGGCGCTCGCACTCTGTGCGATTCTGCCGTTTTGCCTGTACCTTTTGATCGCCATGGAAGGTGTGCAGCGAATATACGGCGGCTTTCTCCTGTTTTATCTGAGCTTCTGTTTCACCACCAATAAGACCGCCAGCCAGAAGTCACGCGACGCTTTGGCCGCAAAGCTGACAAGCCGGAAGGCGGAGGTGGCTCTCAAAGAGTTTGCCGAAGCAGCCAAACGCCAGCGCGCGAGCAAGCGGTCCTTACAGGCCATTCGCCACGACATGGCGCAGCCTTTGCTGGCCCTGCGAAATTTCCTGGCCGAAATGGACCGCAAGGCCTCCTCGCCCGAGCACGCGGTGCTGGTGCGCCAAATTCGGCTTGCCTTGGTTAGCCAGGAAGCGCTGGTTGACGAACTCGCAAACGTCACAGTTCCCGTAGCGGAGGCGGCCAAGGACAGGATTGACGTGTCCGCGCTTTTTGCTCAATTGCACGGTGAGTTCCAGCCGCAGTTTGCGGCGCTGGGCTGTGATTTTATCATCCACGAAGACCTCGTCGAGGTTGAAAGTGATCGCGCAAAACTCGAGCGCATTCTGCGCAACTTCCTCAGCAATGCGGTAAAATATGGCGCAGCTGGAGGGCAGGTTGATCTCTCGGTTTTTGCTGAAGGCAAGGACAGTGTTTGGCAGATCACAGACAAGGGGCCGGGCATGACCGCGGAACAGCTAGTGATGGTGCAGAAAGGAGAGTCGCTTCCGGCCTCTACCACCGGCAGCGGCTTGGGGCTCAGCATCGCGCATCAGCTCACTCAGGAGATAGGCGGATCTGTTGACATTGCGTCCGCCAAAGAGGTTGGCACAAGCGTTGAGCTGCGCCTTCCAAACACAGTGCCTCAAGCCTTAAACGCGCAAGCATTGGTGTTGGTCATTGGGCAGGAAACCTTGCCGAACATGGGCCGTTGGGCTGATTTGATTTCTTCGTGGGTGTGGATGTTTGCCCATGCAAACACCTGTGCCGAAGCTTCGCAGATGATTGCGGTACTGGGGCAAATCCCGGATCTGATAGTGCTTGATCCTGCCGCGGGCCAGACTTTTGAGGCAGGTGATTTGCGCGCACTTTGCGAGCAGGCACCAGTGCTGCACTTGCTACGTCCGTCACATCCGCAAGAACCTTTTTCAGAGATGGACACCCTCGCGTTGCCGGACCAGGAAACCGAGTTGCGTCGCGTCTTAGAGCGTCACCTTCAGAACAGCGCCAGTTCGCGGGCTCTTTGAACCGCAGCGGCACGGCTGCCCACGGAGAGCTCCCGAAAAATCGTTTTTGCGTGGGTCTTTACAGTGTTTTCGCTGATAGAAAGCGCGCGGGCGATGTCCTTGTTTGTGGCGCCTTCCGCCATCATTGACAGGATGCGTTGCTGTTGCGGCCCCAGTTTTGGCCGCACGATTGTGTCAGTACCGTCCGGTTGGAAAATCATGCGGCGCGCGCCATTTTGAACCGATCGTGGCGGCAACGGCCCGGCCTTGTGAGCCGCTTCGATGGCCTCCAGCAGGACGGTTTCCTCGCTGGATTTGTGCACAAAACAAAAGGCACCAACCGCGTCTGCATTGCTGCGGGTTATGGCATCCTCGGAGGCGGACAAAACAATGACCTGTGTTCCGATTTTGCGGGCACGCAACGCGCCGATCAGCGCGATGCCATTGATCTGTTTCATCGCCAGATCTGTGACGATCACATCCCACTCCCGTTCCTCATCGATTTGTTTCAGAAAATCGGTCGCGGTAGTAAAACTCTGCACCTCAAGATCCAGCGCACAGTTCTCAAAAACGTAGGCGAGGCCCTGCAAAAACAAAGCATGGTCGTCAATTACGGCCAGACGGATCGGTGAGCTGCCCAAGTATGTAGTCCCCCATTCAACCAACAGGTCAGTGAAACACTCCGTCGAACACAACACATTCTGTCAGGTCACGTAATAGTCTTAGGCGCATCGACGTAGCGGATCAACTTTTGACGGTCCCCCTACCCTGAGTGCGCCCTAGGCAGTCCCATCAAAAGGACTTGGAGCTCAAATTGCACCAACGCAACACCACCACAGATTTGGAAACGGAACCGGCTTTTCCTTCTTCCCTCGAATGGGGGCAAAGTCCGAAAGCGGGCGCAAAAGTCTGCTTTTACAGGCGAATACCCCATTTTGCAGTCAACCTGCGCGCAAGACCTTTGACCAGTTGGTCTCCATGTCCCTTTTAGGGAGGCTGTTTTCCTGCAGCAATCCCAGCTTTGCCGCGCGGTGTATGCTTTCCATATCATTGCGGGTGCCGAGGGCTTTGCGGACGCGCAACATGTGATTGTCCACGGTCTTGGGATTGTCCCGATTGATCTCGTAGAGGATTTCTTTGACGCGCAGCCCTTGCGCTTTCAACCGCAGAACCAGCAGGTTCATGTCGCTTAAGCCTTTCTGGGTCACCACTTCTTGCGACCAATCGCTGCTAAGATGCAGGTGATTGGCCAGGGCCTGAATCGCCTGCCGGTCGCGTTCAAACTGCGCATCGTGTTTGACCACATCATCGGTGAGCCGGAACAACCCCAAAATCCCGCGCACGCCGTTGGCCTCAAGCGGCAGAACCACACCGGAGGCAACAAACTCCCGGACACCTTTGACGACCCGCGCAAAGTTGCAGGGCAGCTCCTCGTCATCAAGGGCGCTATAGAACTGGGATTGCAGGATGGGTTTGTTGCTGAGCGCGCCCATCAACATGCCGTAATCATCCGGCGCAAATTTGTTGCGATGATAGATTTCGCGCCATTCCTCCGGCAAACCGCCACGTTTTGAAATGTGGTTTACCCGAATGGATTGTACAGAACGTGTGTCCAGAAACAGCCCGTAATTTACCCCGACGTAACCAAACTCAGCTTCCACAATATGCGCAAACAGTTGGTGTTTTGCATCAAGGGTCGGCGCTTCCGAAATTTGGGCCATAAGGTCAAAAGGAATGGACATACTTCAATCTTAAAGAAACTAGTGACGCCATGATCTAGGTCTTTAGGTTGAAAATACAAGGACTTGTCTACCAACAAAAGTAACTTTGCCGGTTGAGGCGGCAATGTTTAACACATCCGTGCCGTCTATGCCGAACTGTGTTTCAGCGGGGGAGCTTGCGGAAATACCCCCACCCAGGAAATCGATTGGTGGTGCAGCGATTATTCCGGCGGGGATTCCGGACACCGCTGCCACCGGGCAGACCGCGAACGTGCTAAAAGGATCAGGCACAACCCGGACAAAATAACCTGGTTGTTCCTTCCGGCGTGACGCGGACGTTTTATGTGACATCGATTTCAAGGGGTGGGGGGCTGGCGCTGAAAAACTCTTTTTTGAAATACTGATACACGCTGCTTTGCCCGGCTAATTCCGGGCCCACACAAGCAGCAAACTGATTACGAATTGACTTGTGCCACCGTGCAAGGGTCCGGCCCGCGCCCACGAGGTAAATGAGTTGCGCGTGTCGGGTCCCTTTCTGTTGGCTGAGAAAGTCCTAGAGCAACGTGGTTTTGGAACGTGTCGTGCTTGCC
This sequence comes from Shimia sp. MIT1388, assembly GCF_047124445.1. Classification (GTDB taxonomy): domain Bacteria; phylum Pseudomonadota; class Alphaproteobacteria; order Rhodobacterales; family Rhodobacteraceae; genus Shimia. The sequence continues at coordinate 1,268,581 of NZ_CP138921.1, forward strand.
GTGTTCCGGGTGCCCCGACCAACCGAGCTTGCACGCTCCTGAATGGTCACATCGGACGATGCGGAGGGGGCTTTTGAATTATCGGCCTCACCGGCAAAAGATGGCGCCGCCAAGGACAGCGAGAGCGCTGCCAGAGAAAGTGTTTTTTTCATTATGTGTTTGTCCAGTTGTTGGGAACAGCGGCTGAATATCTGGGGTGCTGGACAAAAAACATATGGGGAATTCTCCATGCGCGCTGGTTTGTCCGTCAAGCAGATCTCCAGATTGGCACGCAGCGCGGCCAGTGCCTCAAACGCGCCACCGGCTTTTGTGGCAGGTGCATTGACGCGCCCTCCGTTCAATTTCCGACACCTCAAGGCGTCATCCCAACCAACAAATCCGACACTCTGACCTACGTTCCCGACATAGCCGCGACGGAAATACCCCACATCACGACATTGAATTTGACTTGTCTGCGCCCGCTCTGCCACCTGAAGCCCACAGGACCTAAACGGAGTGCGGGACATGAAACTTTCGCAGCGCATCACCAACATCACCGGCGGCGGCTCTGACGGCTGGGACGTCTTCTACAAAGCCCGTCGCATGATCGCCGAGGGCGTGGACGTGACCGAGCTGACCATCGGCGAACACGACATCCGCACCGATCCGGTTATCCTCGGCGCCATGGACCAATCCGCCCGTGGCGGCCACACCGGCTACGCCATGGTGCCCGGCACACAAGAAATGCGCGAAGCCGTCGCCGCCCGCCTCACGGAACGCACCGGCGTGCCCACCACATATGAAAACATCCTGATCACGCCGGGTGGTCAGTCTGCGCTGTTTGCCGCTCATGTCGCCACCTGTTCACCGGGTGACCGCGCGCTTTACATCGACCCCTACTATGCCACCTACCCCGGCACCATCCGCAGCGTTGGCGCAGAACCTGTGCCGATCCGCACCCACGCTTCCAATGCGTTCAAACCGCGCGCTGACGAAATTGCCGAAGAAGCCGCCAATGGCGCAGCCTCGCTCCTGATCAACTCGCCAAATAATCCCACCGGCACCGTCTATGGCCGCGACACGCTCAACGGCATCGCGCAGGTCTGCAAGGATCATGACCTCTGGCTGATCTCCGACGAAGTTTACGACACTCAGGTCTGGGAAGGTGAGCACATCAGCCCGCGCGCCCTGCCTGACATGGCCGAGCGCACGCTTGTGGTGGGCTCCATGTCCAAGTCCCACGCCATGACCGGTTCTCGCATTGGCTGGATTGCCGCGCCAAAAGAAGTCATCACCCACCTGATCAACCTCGCCACCCACACCACTTACGGTGTGCCCGGGTTCATTCAAGACGCCGCTGTTTTTGCGCTCGCGCAAGGTGAAGGTCTGGAAGGTGAGATTGCCGCGCCCTTCCAGCGCCGTCGCGAAATTGCCAAAGACATCCTGGCCAATCAAAACACAGTCGGTCTCATTCCAGCGCAGGGCGCGATGTATATCATGCTCGACGTCCGCGCGACCGGACTGTCCGGTGAGGCTTTTGCCAACTCACTACTGGACACGCACCACATCGCCACCATGCCCGGTGAAAGCTTTGGACAATCGGCCCATGGTCACATTCGCGTGGCGATGACCGTGGCGGATGACCGCTTCAAGGAAGCCCTGCAAGCCCTTGTGGATCATGCAGAAAAGCTGGCCAAACAATCGACCAACTGACCCTGCGGCTGGCGTCATGCTCCAAAAACGACATCTGTCGCAATTGGACATGACGCCGCCAAAACTGAGTCGCACACTCCAAGAACAAGGAGTGCGACATGCAAGCCATACGCAGCAAAATCCAGCTGGTGGTGCTCACCATCGGCGCAGAGCGCGGACGCGCCGCACGGGGACGCCCTGCCTGTTGATGTGACCTCATCTCTCATCAACACGCAAAGGACCCTATTTCTATGAATGCCCCTGTTTCCCGCCGTTCCGGCGGCCGTTCCGCCCGTCGTGCCGCCCGCGCCGCACCGCTGTCTCAAGACGTGCGTCCCATCCGCGCCGGTTTGGAAGGCGGCCAGTATAAGCCGCTCACCGACCGCGACATGATGCGCATCCACGAGACCGCGCTGGATGCTTTGGAACAAATTGGCCTCGCGGACGCGCCGCAATCCGGCATCGACATCATGACCGCTGCAGGCGCGATCTTGGGCGACGACGGCCGCCTGCGCTTCCCCCGTGCTCTCGTTGAGGACATGCTGGCCAAGGCCAACAAAGACGTCACCCTACCCGGTCGCGACGCCAAGCATGATCTCAATCTGTCCGGCAACCGCGTCCATTTCGGCACCGCTGGTGCTGCCGTGCACATGGTGGACGTCGACACACAGGAATACCGCGACAGCACGCTACAAGATTTGCACGACGCCGCCCGCATTGCGGATCAACTCGACAACATCCACTTCCTGCAACGGCCGATGGTGGCGCGCGACATCACCGACAACCGGGAAATGGATCTCAATTCCATCTACGCCTGCTGCACAGGCACCACCAAACACATCGGCATTTCCTTCTCCGACCCAGCCTACGTGCAAGACGGCTTGGAAATGCTTTATATGATTGCGGGTGGCGAAGACGCTTGGCGCGCACGCCCTTTTGTGAGCAACACCAACTGCTTTGTCGTCCCACCGATGAAATTTGCCACCGAAAGCTGCGAAGCCATGGAGCAGTGCATCCGGGGCGGCATGCCTGTGCTCTTGCTCTCCGCTGGCATGGCTGGCGCAACCGCCCCCTCCACCATTGCCGGCGCCATTGTGCAGGCCACAGCCGAATGTCTCGCAGGCATTGTGTATGTAAACGCCATTGCCCCAGGCCACCCCGCCATCTTTGGCACCTGGCCCTTTGGTCTCGACCTGCGCACCGGCGCTATGAGCGTCGGCTCAGGCGAACAGGCACTGCTGTCGGCCGGCTGCGCGCAGATGCACAAGTTCTACGGCCTGCCCGGCGGCGCGGCTGCAGGGGCAAGCGACTCCAAACTGCCGGACATGCAGGCCGGATGGGAGCAGATGTGCTCCAATGTCATGGCCGGTCTGTCCGGCCTAAACATGGTTTATGAAGCCGCTGGAATGCACGCCTCCCTTCTGGGTTTCTGCCACGAAAGCCTGATCCTCGGTGACGACCTGATTGGCCAAGCCCTGCGCTGTGTGCGCGGCATCGAGGTGGATGACGAAACACTGGCACTCGACCAAATCCGCGACGTCTGCCTGGGTGGGCCGGGCCACTACCTTGGCACCGACGCCACACTGAGCCGCATGCAAAAAGATCATGTCTATCCGACATTTGGTGACCGAACTTCTCCTAAGGAATGGGCGGAAATCGACAAACCCGATCTGGTGGAGAAAGCCAAAACCCGAAAAGCAGAAATTCTGTCTCAGACCTCGGCGGCTCGCTTCGCTCCCGATCTGGATAAAGCGCTGCGCGCCCGCTTCAACATACACTTACCGCAATAACAAAAAGGCGCCGCTCAACCCGCGGCGCCTGCTTTCTCATTCTCTAAATATCTCGGGGGTTTGGGGGCAGCGCCCCCATGCGACCCGCCTGCGCCTAGCCTTTTGCCAGTTGCGCCTCACGCGCATCGCGCAGCTTCGCGAAATCGTCCCCGGCATGGTAAGACGAACGCGTCAGCGGCGTTGCCGAAACCATCAGGAAGCCTTTGCCATAAGCAGCGGTTTCATAGCTCTTGAACTCTTCCGGCGTCACAAATCGGTCCACACCGTGGTGCTTTGGCGTTGGCTGCAGGTACTGACCGATTGTCAGAAAATCGATGTCCGCCGCGCGCATGTCTTCCATGACCTGATGCACCGCCTGCTTGTCTTCGCCCAGGCCGACCATGATGCCGGATTTGGTGAAGATCGACGGATCAAGCTCTTTCACCCGCTGCAACAAACGCAGAGAGTGGAAGTAGCGCGCACCGGGGCGCACCTGCGGGTAGAGCCCCGGCACGGTTTCGAGGTTGTGGTTGAACACATCCGGACGCGCCTCAACCACCACTTCCAGCACCTCAGGCTTACACTTCAGGAAGTCCGGGGTCAGAATCTCGATTGTGGTCTTCGGCGAGCGATGCCGCACCGCCCGGATGGTCTGCGCAAAATGCTCTGCACCTCCATCTTCCAGATCATCCCGATCCACCGAGGTGATCACCACGTGGTTCAGGTCCAGCTTTTTCACCGCCTCAGCCACCCGGCCAGGTTCAAACACATCCAGCGTGTCCGGCTTACCCGTCGCGATGTTGCAGAAGGTGCAGCCACGGGTACAGATCTCGCCCATGATCATCATGGTGGCGTGGCCCTGGCTCCAGCATTCGCCCGCGTTAGGACAGGCCGCCTCTTCACAGACCGTTGTAAGGTTGTTTTCACGCATGATTTTGCGCGTGGCGTTATAGCCATCCCCGGTTGGGGCCTTCACGCGAATCCATTTGGGTTTCTTGGGCTGAGCATTGTCCTTGCGGTGCGCCTTCTCAGGGTGGCGCTGCTCTGGCAACTTCAAATCACGCAACTGATGGTCCTCCGGCCAACTTGGGTTTGCGCTCTTTAACATAAGTGATCCCGCCCGCCACTACCAGAATTGCAAGGCAGCTATGCATTTGTGGTCAAATCCCTGACAGATCAGCGGTTTCCTGCACCCTCAAAAGATGTTTCGCTTTTGCAGCATTGCACTGTTTTTTAGAATCGTTATAGATCACGCCAGAACAAAATCTGACCGAGGAAATCTTCAATGCAAGTTGGCGTCAAAGTCCCCAATGTTGTCTTCAAAACCCGTGTGCGTGACGAAGCGGTGGGCGGCCCGAACCCATTCCGCTGGCAGGACATGACCAGCGACGATTACTTCAAAGGCAAGCGTGTGATCCTGTTCTCGCTGCCAGGCGCCTTCACCCCAACCTGCTCCACCTACCAGCTGCCAGGTTTCGAAGAGAACTTCGCCAAGTTCCAGGAAAACGGCATCGACGGCATCTACTGCATGTCCGTAAACGACAGCTTTGTGATGAACAAATGGGCCGAAGCGCAGGACGTGAAAAACGTAAACGTCATCCCTGACGGTTCCGGCGAATTCACCCGCAAAGTGGGCATGCTGGTGCGCAAAGACAACCTCGGCTTCGGCCTGCGCTCTTGGCGTTATGCCGCCATCATCAACGACGGTGTTGTTGAAGCATGGTTTGAAGAGCCAGGTCTGGAAGACAACCACGGCGAAGACCCATATGGCGAAAGCTCCCCAGAGAACCTGCTGAAGTATCTGGAAACCGCCAAAGCCGAATCCGCAGCCTAATTCAGGCCCGCAGACATTCCGAAAGGCCCGCTATCCGGCGGGCCTTTTTCGTTTACCCGATGTAGTCCCTGGCGCCACCAGCCTCGCCTTGGTAGTGATCCCGCAGATGCATCAAAGCAATCCGCAGCACCACTTTTCCGGATCGCGCCGACCAGCCGAGATGCTTCTCCGCCGCCTCAAGCCCCTCAAGCTGACAGCAACAGCGCAGCGCCACATCGGTCAGCCCTTCCCCCAACGCTTCCAACGCCGCCACGACCCGTGCCCGCGCAGGCTCCGCCCCGCACTTTTCCTCTGCCACGCCAACGTAAACCTCTTCATTCGGCGCCTTCAGATAGCGCCGCCACGCGCCTTGGTCCGCCCCCATCTGCGCCAACTCGTAATCCTCGCGCAGTCGCTCTCCCGCGTGAACGAGGTCTTCAGACAGAAACCGGTGACCATCGCGATCCTTCCGGCGCGCCAAAATGGACAACGGACTTTCAGAGGCCATAAACCGCCCTTGCGGTGACAAACCATGCGCCGTCAGTTGACCCTTGGTCGTTTCCGACGATGACCGGCCAAACACTGTCTGCAGTTCTGCAAATCCCTGCGCGCGTTCCTGAGCCTGGTTTTCCGCCGCCGCCACCATCTTGCTCAGATGCCCCCGCCCTTGCGCCGAAATCACATAGCGGCTCACCCGTCCCGCCTGCACACAAGTGATCCAGCCCTTGAGGGCCATCGCCTGCGCCACCGGCCGCGTCAATCTTGCGGTGCGCGTGGTCTCGTCGCGCATCACAACCGCCGTATCCATGTCACTCGCCACCGCCAAAACCGCGCCGGTTTCAACGAGGCGCCGCAACACGCGCAGCCCTTCTTCCTGCACCACGCTTTCATCTGGCAGACCCTCTGCACATTCCAGCAAAGGCGCGCCCGTCCCCTTTGCTTGCGATTTCCGCCGGAAAGTCTTCAACGCGGCATCCACCAGGGGATCATCGCGCATCGCTTCGAGTTTATGAATTTGACGGCTAACAGTTGAAGCGTGGCACCCGTCTCGTCGCGCCAACTCCCGGATCGACAGGCCTTGTTCCGTGTGTGCCACGTAACGCGCCACGCTCTGTGGCAGCCAGCTAGGCAATTTTGGGACTACATGTTCCGGTTGCATCTCTCGTTACTCCTTACAAAGTCCTTGGGTCACAACCACTGACGGACATATCCACAGGGTTATCCAAAAAGTTTTGCACAGCGATTTGGGGCTGTGTAGGCGAGCGCATCTGGTGTCGCTGCCCTTAAGGATTGTTTTGAAATCGTGAACAGCACTCTCTTGCAGCGAACGCTGAAAACGAATTCACGCAACAGGCGAAAAATTATGCTCCACTGCTTGCCCTCAGAGAAGAAGGGGTGATTCCATGCAGGCGTGCCTTGCCAAACTGGACCGTCTCAACCGCCCGCGAATTCTCATCCGTGCGACCAAAGTACGGCTCGCATAATAAATTAGATATCAATGCCTTAAGAGACGGACCTCACGCACACCTCCACCCTCATAGAGAGAAGAGATGTTGTACCTTTTTTCTTTGGAAAGCACCCTCAAGCAGTAGCGGCCCACAGGCGTGGCGGCTTACTCGATAGGGAAACATGTCGACCTTTTGATCGCCATGCAAAGCGAGGCCCACCTGTTGCGGGCCACGCAATCGCATCATCTGTGATCAGACAAAACTGTCCGGTATAGAGGCCTTTTTCTCAGCCACATAGGCCCGCAGCGCCTTTTCGATTTCCGGATCAAGCGCCGGCTGTTGGTACGCATCCAGCAGCTCGGTCACCCGTGCCGAGGCCAGCGCTTGCGTATCCCGTCCACCTTCGTCAGACCAGGTCTCAAATGGCTTATAGTCGAGCAACTCGGACCGCCAGAAGGCGTCTTTGAAGTTTGCCTGCGTATGTGCACAGCCAAGGTAGTGCCCGCCCGGACCAACTTCTCGCACCGCATCCATGGCCTGCGCGTTTTCATCATAGGCCACGCCTGCCGCCATCTTGTGCAGCGCGCCAAGCTGATCCGCATCCATCACAAACTTCTCAAAGCTGGACACCAATCCGCCTTCGAGCCAGCCACAGCTGTGCAGCATGAAGTTCACGCCACCGGTCAGCGCCGCGTTCAACGTGTTGGCCGTTTCATAAGCCGCCTGCGCATCTGGCATCTTGGAGCCACACAGTCCACCACCGGAGCGGAACGGCAATCCCATGCGACGGGCCAACTGACCTGCACCAGAAAGGATCTGACTCGCTTCAGGCGTGCCAAAGGTCGGCGCACCAGAGTTCATGTCAATCGAAGTCACAAAAGCCCCAAAGATCACTGGCGCGCCCGGGCGGATCAACTGGCTGTAGGCGATACCAGCCAATACTTCCGCCAAAACCTGCGTCAACGTGCCAACCACGCTCACCGGCGCCATCGCGCCACCAACGATAAACGGCGACACGATGCAGGCCTGATTGTTCTTCGCATAGACCTCCAACGCGCCCATCATGATGTCGTCAAACGTCATCGGCGAGTTGATGTTGATCAGCGAGGTCATCACCGTGTTGTTCTGCACAAACTCCTTGCCAAACAGGATTTCGCACATCTCCACGCTGTCCTGTGCCCGGCTTGGTTCAGTGACAGAGCCCATAAACGGCTTGTCGCTCAGGGTCATGTGGGCCAGCAACATGTCGAGGTGCCGTTTGTTGACCGGCACATCGGTCGGCTCACACACGGTGCCGCCGGAATGGTGCAGCCACTTGGACATATAGCCCAGCTTCACGAACTTCTCGAAATCCGCCATCGTGGCATAGCGGCGGCCACCTTCGGCATCACGCACAAACGGCGGGCCATAGACCGGCGCACAGACCAACGTGTTGCCACCAATCTCTACATTGCGCTCAGGATTGCGGGCGTGCTGAGTGATCCGCGACGGCGCGGTCTTGCACAGCTCCCGCGCCATGCCTTTGGGGATGCGCACACGCTCGGCCTGATAATCGACATCGGCGCCGGCCTCTTTCCACCGGTCCAGTGCCGCTTTGTTGTTCACAAAGTTGACGCCCACTTCTTCCAGAAGAATGTCGGCATTGGTTTCGATGATCTGGAGCGCCTCTTCGTTCAGCACCTCCAACAGCGGCATGTTGCGTTCAATGAACTTTGCGGCCTCGATTTTTACACCGGTGCGAGCCGCGCGCCGTGCCGCCCCTCCACCGCCGCGTCCCCGACGCCGTGTCGCTGCTTCTGCCATGACTTATCCTCACAGGCTGAGTTGGTTTCCTTGTGAAAGAATTACCCCTCACACCAAGTCCTCTCCGGTTGGTTAGCGTCCTTTGAAACAAAAATGCGACATTGACCAGTCGTTTTAGGCCCTTCCTCTCCGCCCTCCTGCGGTTGTTTGCCTCTTGTGGCAAAAACCCTGATTTGAAGGTGCGAACGATCTTGCGAAAAACGCCACTCTTCTCTATGCGTCCGCCATGACCCAGACATCCCACGACCGCCTTCTTATCATTGACTTCGGCAGCCAGGTCACCCAGCTGATCGCCCGTCGCCTGCGCGAGCTGAACGTCTACTGTGAAATCCACCCGTATCAGAACGTCGACATGGACTTCGTGCGCAGCTATGCGCCGAAAGCTGTGATCTTCTCCGGCGGCCCAGATAGCGTGACCCGCGAGGGATCCCCACGCGCGCCGCAAGAGATTTTTGACTACGGCGTGCCAATCCTTGGCATTTGCTACGGTCAGCAGACCATGATGACCCAATTGGGCGGCAAGGTCGAAAGCGGCCACGGCACCGCGGAATTTGGCCGCGCGTATGTGACCCCCAAAGACGGCTTGGACATTCTGGACGGTTGGTTTGCCGATGGCGACGAGCAAGTTTGGATGAGCCATGGCGACCATGTCTCTGAAATTGCACCGGGTTTTGAGGTTTACGGCACCTCACCAAACGCGCCATACGCCATCACTGCGGACACTTCGCGCCACTTCTACGCGGTGCAGTTCCACCCCGAAGTGCACCACACGCCAAACGGCGCAAAGCTCTATGAGAACTTCGTAAAACTGGCCGGTTTCAAAGGCGACTGGACCATGGGCGCCTACCGCGCTGAGATGGTCGAGAAGATCAAAGCACAAGTGGGCGACAAGAAAGTCATCTGCGCGCTCTCCGGCGGCGTGGACAGCTCTGTGGCCGCAGCCCTGTTACACGAAGCCATTGGTGATCAGCTCACCTGTGTCTTTGTCGACCACGGCCTACTGCGCAAGAATGAGGCCGACGAAGTGGTCGGCATGTTCCGCGACCACATGAACTTGCAGGTGATCCACGCGGATGAAACCGAACTGTTCCTTGGCGAACTGGAAGGTCAATCCGACCCGGAAACCAAGCGCAAGATCATCGGCAAGCTCTTTATCGACGTGTTCCAGAAATACGCCGACCAGATCGAAGGCGCCGAATTCCTGGCACAAGGCACGCTCTACCCGGATGTGATCGAGTCTGTGTCCTTCTCCGGCGGTCCTTCCGTGACCATCAAAAGCCACCACAACGTCGGTGGCCTGCCAGAAAAAATGGGCCTCAAGCTGGTCGAGCCCCTTCGTGAACTGTTCAAAGACGAAGTCCGCGCCTTGGGTCACGAACTGGGCCTGCCTGCGCACTTCATCGGCCGCCACCCCTTCCCGGGACCAGGCCTGGCCATTCGCTGCCCGGGCGAGATCACCCGCGAGAAGCTGGAGATCCTGCGCGAAGCCGACGCGATCTATATCGACCAGATCCGAAAGCACGGCCTCTATGATGACATCTGGCAAGCCTTTGTTGCGATCCTGCCTGTGCGCACCGTGGGCGTGATGGGCGACGGTCGCACCTACGACTACGCCTGTGCCCTGCGTGCAGTGACCTCGGTGGACGGCATGACCGCGGATTACTACCCGTTCAGCCACGAGTTCCTTGGTGAGACCGCCACGCGGATCATCAACGAGGTCAAAGGCATCAACCGTTGTACCTACGACATCACCTCGAAGCCTCCAGGCACCATCGAGTGGGAATAAGCTTTCAAAGAATGCCGCGCCTTGTGCGCGGCATTTCTTTACTCAGCCGCCACGCCTAACGGTATCATCACGCTTTGCGCTGTCTCACTGTTCTTATAAGCACTGTGCCCTCGCAACTGGTCATGCAGATCCGCCAATTGGGTGTCCTGTCTGGCCGGTGCCATCGGCGCATAGGGACGCAGTTGCGTGCCAAAATCCGACGTCTTGGTCCAGATCGCCAGCCCAGTGGACCCAAACTTCATTTCCATGCGCAGGCAATCCAAATTGGCATAAAACAGCTCGCGAATGAGTTGCTGCAAGGCGCGATTGATCATCTCTTTGCGCGCGCTGTCTTTGCGGTTGCCATACATGTAGGGCACCGGGTCCACGTCATCGAACACAATCCGCCCGCCGCGTCGCACCTTGGGAAACCAGGCCATGATCTCGGCATAGACCTGCGCCACCGTGTGCATGCTGTCCACATAAACCAAATCAATCCCGTCATTAAGCCGCGGCGCTGCCGACACCACCGCATTCGCATCCTTGCTGTCTGATTGCACAAACCGCCAGTTTGGCCCACCGCCAGCCGCGGAACAGTCCTCGATATCAACAGACACCAGCACCCCATCGCCACCATGCAACCCGTTGAGCATCGCCTTTGTTGCCTGCCCTTTCCACGTGCCCAACTCCAGGAATGTCCCATCCGGATAAGCCAAGGCAGCATCACGTAAACACAACAGCTGATCTGCGGCCGACGCCTCCTCGCTTTGCGCTTCCCGCAGCTCGATCAACCGATCAACATAATCTTGGTATGGGGCAGTCTGTGTCATAGTTCGTGGTCCTCCTGCACTGTCATGAGGGCACGCCTAAGGACTTCGTCAATGCATGTGACGATTGCCTCACGCAAAGGTGCCTGTTGGCTCACATGAAGTTCAGCCACCGTGTGAAAATCAGCCTCTAAATGGACCACTTGAAACATTCTTCTGCCCACATTCGAGCAAAAGTTAATTAGAATTTTCGATTAACCTTTCGCCAGGTTTCGATTTCCCATTTGAGTGCATCCACGCGACACTTTCCCAACCAAAGGGACCGGGACATGCGCATATTCTTCACGTTCACACTTCTGTCTTTTGCAACGCCCCAAGCTTTTGCCGCGCCACCGCTGGCCTGTGAAATGCGCAACTCCCCATTGGTCTTCACGGTCACCGACAAAGCCGTGCACATGCGCACCGGCGAGAAATCCCGCACCCTACCCGCAAAAGCCCTGCCACAAGATCACGAGGGCTGGCCCCGCGTCTGGCTACTACAAGAACCGCCAAGTGCGCATATGTTGCTGGTCTCCGAAGGCACCTGCCAAACCGACTACGGCACCTTTCCACTCTCTGTGTCGCTCAACACGCTTGGCCTTGGTCAACGCTCTGGCTGCTGCACCATCGCGGAGTGATCTGCCGCCAGCTCTGAACGTCGCGAAATTAGTACACAAGCGCACTTGTTCCTCTGAGCAAGACCTGCCACGGTCCGCGCATGATCAAACTGACCGGATTTATCGACGTACCTGCCGACCGCCTCACAGCCGTCTCAGAGGCGCTGCCCAAACACATCGCGCTAACCCGCGCCGAAGCGGGCTGCCTCTCGTTTGAGGTCACACCTGATACGGCACATGCCGGACGCTTCCAGGTTTCCGAACTCTTTGTAGATCGCGCGACCTTTGACGCCCATCAAACCCGCACAAAAGCCTCCGAATGGGCAAAAATCACGGACGGCATCCCCCGCAGCTATCAAATCGAAGACCTGACGGAATGAACGACACCCTTAAAGCCGCCTTCTGGATGAGTGGCGCAATTCTGTCTTTCACCTCTATGGCGATTGCAGGCCGTGCGGTGAGCTTTGAACTCGATACCTTCGAGATCATGATGTATCGCAGCTTTGTTGGTGTTGTGCTTGTTGTCGTGGTCGCCGGACTGGCAGGCACCTTAAACCAGGTCACACGTCGCAATATGGGCCTGCATTTCATCCGCAACCTGAGCCATTTCGCCGGTCAGAACCTCTGGTTCTATGCACTCACGGTAATTCCCTTGGCTCAGGTCTTTGCGCTGGAGTTCACTTCCCCCATCTGGGCCATCTTGCTCTCCCCGCTGATCCTGGGAGAAAAACTGCGCCCAATTGGGTTACTTGCCGCCCTGATTGGCTTTTTTGGCATCCTGATCGTCGCCCGTCCCAACCCTCAGACGCTCGACGTTGGCCAGATCGCCGCGGCCTGCGCCGCCATCGGCTTCGCCCTCTCTGCGCTGTTCACCCGCAAACTGACCCGCACAGAAAGCATCACCTGCATTCTGTTCTACCTGACCGTCATGCAGGCCGCCTTCGGGGTGGTCTTTGCAGGCTTTGACGGCGACATCGCCTTGCCCTCGGCCAACAGCTTGCCGTGGATCGTGCTGATCGCCTGTGCCGGGCTCGTGGCACACTACTGCCTGACCACGGCCCTGCGACTCGCACCCGCCTCGGTTGTTATGCCCATCGACTTCATTCGGTTGCCGCTTATTGCTGTTGTAGGAATGACACTATACGCAGAACAAATCGATGTTTGGGTGCTGGTCGGAGCAGCAGTGATTTTTGCGGGCAATTACCTGAACATATTGTCCCAATTGCGCCTAAAGCCTGCGCCAAAGTGACGCAAAGTCATGCTTTGTTCCGGCTTACGTCAACGTTGACTTAAACAAAGTTGCCCGAATAGCCTGATGGTCACAAATAAAATAACACTCAAAAAAACACGGGACACATGAAGATGAAAAAAGCGCTATGGGGAGCCACTGCACTGACTTTGGTCGCTAGCACGTCTTTTGCGGGCGGCATCGACCGCTCCGGCCAAGGGGTCAACATCCTCTTTGAAGAAGGCAACTACGTTCAGTTTACCTGGCAGCACGCTGACCCAAGCGTGACCGGCACCAGCACAGTACTGCCAACATCCAACGATGTGGCGCCGTCCTACAACAACCTGTCTTTTGGCTATAAGCACGAAATCAACGAGAACTGGGATCTCGCGTTGATTTATGACCAGCCATATGGCGCGCATATCCACTACACCGATGGCCCACTGTCCGCAGGCGGCGCCGCTGGTCTGCCTTATAATGGTCTGGCCGAGATCAACTCCGACGCTTTGACCGCCCTTCTGCAGTATAACTTCGGCAACGGCTTCAGCATTCACGGTGGTGCGCGTGCGCTCAAAGCGCGTGGCACAATCCAGTCTGGCAACGGTATTCTGAACTCCAAGAGCAGCTATGACTTCGGCGGTGTTGTTGGTGTGGCTTATGAAAAGCCTGATATCGCCCTGCGGGTTGCTCTGACCTACGCCAGCGGCATCAAAAACGGTTTTGAAGGAACAAACTCGGCGTTCCCGGCAGGCGCACAGGCCCGCACCTTCGACGTCGAATTCCCTGAAAGCGTGAACCTCGACTTCCAGACCGGCGTTGCCGCGAACACGCTGGTATTTGGTTCGGTGCGCTGGGTCGGTTGGGATGGCTTTAGCCTCGACACCACACCGGAAGGCTCCTGGGTGAATTTTGACAACAACACCACCACCTACACCCTGGGTGTTGGTCAGCGTATCAACGACAAGCTGTCTCTGGCACTACAACTTGGCTATGAGAAAGCGGGCAACCGCCCAACCACAACCGCTCTGGCCCCGACAACCGGCTCCAAGAGCATTGGTCTGGGCGCAACCTATCAGGTCAACGAGCAACTCTCTGTGTCTGGCGGCCTGACCTACGCGATTCCTGGCGACCAGTATTTCCAGATGGCACCAGGCGCAAACATCGACTTCAACGACAACTCCGCTTGGGGTGCAGGTATCCGCATCGGTTACCGCTTCTAAGCTGAGCGCCAGATACAACGCGAAGCCCCGCTTTTTCGGCGGGGCTTTTTCGTTTGCGCAGGTTTCGGAGTGAGCGCCGCCGCATGAACGGCTAGACCAGTCCCATGAGCACACAAAAACACCTCACGCCTCGCGTCTGGGCCGAACTCTTCCTGCTGGCTGTCCTCTGGGGCGCGGTCTTCTTTGCCAACCGCATCGCTCTCGATGAGATCGGCCCTCTCACGCTGGTGGCGCATAGAACCCTCTGGGCAGCGCTCCTGCTGTGGCTCGTAATCTTGGCAACCCGAACCACTCTCCCACGCAGTCCGCGTCTCTGGAGTGCCTTTCTGGTGATGGGGTTGCTCAACAATCTGATCCCCTTCGGCCTGCTCAACTTCGCCCAACTCACCATCGAAAGTGGCCTCGCTTCGATCTTCAACGCCGCGACTGCATTCTGGGGCGTGCTGCTCGCCGCGCTCTTCCTTCCTGACGAACGCCTGACGCTGGCAAAGACCCTCGGCATCGGCCTCGGCTTCTTCGGTGTCGCCACCGCCATCGGCCTCAGCCACCTCACCGCGCTGGACCCGCGTTCCCTCGCCCAAATCGCTGCCCTGATCGCTACGCTGTCTTACGGCTTCGCTGGTGTTTGGGCCCGCAAACACCTCGCCGGCTGCTCTCCTTTGGTGGCCTCTGCGGGCATGCTGACCTGCACAACCCTCCTGGCCCTCCCCTTGGCCCACGTCGCGGAGTCTCCCTTTACGCTCAGCCTGTCCGCCCCGACATGGGTCGCCATCGCCTACGCCGCCATCCTCGGCACCGCCGCCGCTTACCTGCTCTACTACCGCGTCCTCGCGGCCGCTGGCTCCGGCAATCTGCTGGTGGTCACACTGCTGATCCCGCCTGTTGCCATCCTACTGGGCACCGCCTTCCTCAACGAAGCGCTTCCCCCGCGCGCCTTTGCCGGCTTTGCCCTGCTCACCCTTGGTCTCATCGTGCTGGACGGTCGCCTTCTTGCGCGCTTGCGCCACAAAAAACCGACCTGACACCGCTTGCCAACCGCCCGCCTGCTTGGCACCTTGCAGGACAACAAAACCAACAAGGGAGGCCAGAATGGCCAAAGGCTACTGGATCGGTCGCGTCGACGTGGATGACATCGACGGCTATCAGAAATACGTACAGGCCAACGCCAAACCGTTTGCGGACTTCGGGGCCAAGTTCCTAATCCGCGGCGGGCAATTCGAAAACCCCGAAGGCAGCGCCCGCAGCCGCAATGTGGTCATTGAATTCCCCAGCTACCAAGCCGCACTCGACTGCTACAAAAGCGCCGATTACCAAGCCGCCAAAGCCCTGCGTGATCCGGTCAGCACCGGCGACATCGTCATCATCGAGGGCTACGATCCATGATCTGGGACCACCTGCTCGACCGCCTGCGCGGCAAAACTAATGCCGATCCACTGCCGGAACCGGACGAGAAGCTCGCCCTTGGCGCGCTCTTGGTGCGGGTTGCCAAATCCGATGACAACTACCACGCGCTGGAAATCAGCGAGATCGACCGCATTCTCGCCACCACCTTTGATCTCAATCCGATTGAAGCCGCCAAACTGCGCGCCACCTGTGAAAAGCTGGAACACAACGCCCCTGGCACGCCAGACTTCGCGCTGCTGATCCGCGAAAACGTGGACTACCCTCACCGTTTGGAAGTGGCACAAAAGATGGTTGATGTGATTGAAGCGGATGGCAAACACGTCCCGGCTGAGGACGCCAGCTTGTTGGAAATTTCCAAGCTGATGGGCATCAAGCCCGAGGATACCCCAATCGGCCCTGCCTCCTAGGCAGGGCCGACAGGCTTTTGTTTACGCCAGACTTGGTAGCCAGAGCACAATCGCCGGGAAGGCCACCAGCAGCGCGATGGTGATCGCATCGGCGATGAAGAATGGCGTCACCCCTTTGAACACGTCCTGCACGCTCAGATCATCGCGCACACCGGCCACAACAAAACAGTTCAGGCCAATCGGCGGCGTGATCAGACAGAACTCCGCCATCTTCACCACCAGAATACCAAACCAGATCGCACACATCGGCCCGCTCATGCCAAAGGTACTGTCGGCTGCAGAGACAAACTCACCACCGTTCAGCGCCATCACCGCCGGGTAGACCACTGGCAGGGTCAAAAGCAGCATGCCAATCGCGTCCATGAACATGCCCAGCACCGCGTAGGCCAGTAGGATGCAGATCAAAATCAGCATTGGCGACATGGTCAATGAGGTGATCCAATCCGAGAACGCGCTTGGCAGATCGGCAAATCCCAGGAAGCGCACGTAGATCAAGACGCCCCAGATGATGGTGAAAATCATCACCGAGAGCTTGGCCGTTTCCAACAACGCGTCTTTAAGCTCAGACCAGCGCATGCCGCGATAGAGCGCCATCAGGAAGACCACAAAGGCCCCTATCGCCCCACCCTCGGTTGGCGTGCCCCAGGCGTCGCCGCCAAATGGGTTGTAGACAAAGAAGATGATGGTCACGACCACAAACACAATCGGCAACGCCGGTGGCAAAGACGTGAACCGCTCTTTCCAGGTGAAGCCGCTCACGGGCGGGCCAAAACCTTTGATGGTCATCGCCATGCCAATGATCAGCAGGCCGTAAATGACCGCGGAAAACGCGCCGGGAATGAAGCCTGCAAGCAAGAGCTTGCCCACGTCCTGTTCCACGATGATGGCGTAAATCACCAAGATCGCAGACGGTGGGATCAACGACGCCAAGGTGCCGCCGGCGGCCACAACGCCCGCGGCAAAACGCTTGTCATAGCCAATCGCCAGCATCTCCGGAATCGCAATCCGCGCAAACACCGCCGAAGTTGCGACCGAGGCACCTGATACCGCCGCAAAGCCCGCGGTCGCAAACACTGTGGACACCGCCAAACCACCCGGCACCCAGGCCAGCCAGCGTTTGGCCGCCTCAAACAGCGCCTTGGTCAGCCCGGCGTAATAGGCCAGATAGCCAATCAGGATAAACGTCGGGATCAGGCTCAGCGCCTGGCTCGACACTTTGGAATGCGGCACCTGCCCGGCGGTCTTCACCGCCACGGTCAACGCTTTGCCAAACCGCTCTGGCGCGTAGCCAAACTTGGCCCAGAAAATCCAGATGAGACCAATCATCCCGGCCAAACCGGCAGCAAAGGCCACCCGCATGCCCAACACAACCATCACCAGCAAGCCGCCGGAGACCACCAATCCAATATCAATCGGTTCCATGTTCTTGTTCTTTCTTAGGAATCATGGCCGGAGACATGCTCCGCTTCCATCGCCGCCTGAGTGGCTGCATCGATTACCAACGGCACCGCCACCGGGGTGGTGGCATTGGTGACAAAGGCTTTGGCAAAGGCACAGAGCTGCAACACCAGCCGCACACAGAGCACCGAGAAGGCCACCGGTGCCAAAAGCTTGGCGGGCCACAACGGCAACGCAATATCCATCGAGCTGTCCCGGCTCCACAGCGGCGCGCCAAAGTCAAAGCTGCGATCAAAATGCGCCCAGGTGCCCCAAACCAGCAGCACCATCAGGAACAACACCGCGCTGGTGGTGACGAATTCCACCAGATAGAGCACGCGGCCTTTGAGCTGGCCTACCAGAATATCCATGCGAATGTGCCCACCATCGCGCATCACATAAGACGCGCCCATAAAGGCAATCAGCGGCATCGCCTGCTCGATCCAATCCACATAGCCCGGCAAAGGTGAGTTGAAAAAATTCCGCCCGGCAACGGAGAAAACCGCCATGAGCATCAGAGAAAACACCGCCAATCCGCTCACCAAAGCCAGAGCTTTTTCGATTTTGTAGAATTGCGTGTCAATTTTGCTGAGGGTGCTGTTGTCCGTCAGCACCGAAGTTGCGCTGGCCATAAAACCTCCCGCTTTTCATGAGGCGCGCCTGCGGCGCACAGGATTTGCGCATCATGTGATGCGCCCTAGGCGAGGCGCTGCCTCGCGCTCCGGGATATTGTGAGAATGAGAAACAAGATATGTGGGTACATACTGCTTCTCATTCGCAAAATATCCCGGGGGAGTTTCACACCAAAATGGTGTGAGACGGGGGCAGCGCCCCCGCCTACCGGTCAGCTTAGCTGCCGTTTGCGATCATGCCGGTGACCATGTCGTAGAGTTCCTGCGCAGGCAGGCCGCGTGCGGTGTTCTCTTCGATCCAGGCTTTGGCCGCAGGTGCTGCAGCGGCTTCTTTGAACGCCGCAATCTCTTCATCGGTGAAAGAGACTTTGGTGATGCCGCGCTCGTCCAGAGCTGGGCCCCAAGCGTCCATGGTTTTGCCGTTGTAGGTGGTCACATAGTGATCCAGCGACTCTTCCACGGACCCCAGCAGCGCTTCACGATGCGCGTCAGACAGGCTGTTGAGCGCTTCGGTGTTCACCACAACCGGGCAGTTCACGGTGCCTGGGTTCAGATTGGTGGTCCACCAGGTCGCGTTCTCGATGGTGCCGTAGGACATATGCGCGTGCGGTGCGAAGGCCACTGCTTTCACAACACCGCTGTCCATCGCCTGACGCACTTCGGTCGCAGACATGGAGGTTGGCACGGCGCCCACAGTTTCCATGGCTTTGCCGATACCGCCGGTGGCACGTACGCTCAGACCTGCGAAGTCATCCAGCTTGGCTGGCGCATCGCCCATGCCCACGAGGTTGTACTGTGGCAGCGGCGACGGCATCAGCAGGGTTGCGTCCCAACGGGCCAGATCTTCGACAACCGCAGGGTGCTGATAGACCGCCATGGACAGGTCGATTTCCTGCTCCAGCGAGCTCACACCCAGGAACGGCAGTTCCAACACGGTGATGGATGGGTTTTTGTCGCGGTGGTAACCGGCACAGAACTGGGCCATTTCAAACGCGCCGATAGAAATGCCATCGAGGTTTTCGCGGTTCTTGGACAGGCCACCGTAGCTGATGTTCAAGGTGAACTCGCCGCCAGTTTTCTCAGATACCAGCTCCGCCAGCTTCTCAACATGCTCGGTAAACGCGCGGCGCTTGCCCCACAAAGACACGTTCCACTCGGTTGCCATTGCTTCGGTCACAAAGGCCATCGACAGAGCGGCCACAGCCGTCCGGCTCAAAATCTTACGCATGATTTCCTCCCATTTGCGTTTTTCTGGAGGGAGCATGCCGCAAAGGCGCGTCAAATGCCAATGAGAGAATTTGCGCAGGCCAACGCCCCTGCCCTGCGGATTTCCGCAGGGTGAAGTCTAAGCTACAACAGCGCGTCTTTGTTCAGCCCCAACTTCACAATCTTCTCGTTGAGCGTCCGCCGCCCGATGCCCAACGCCGCGGCCGCCGCATCCATGCGGCCCTGATGCGCCTTGATTGCCTTGCCAATCAGCTCGCGTTCAAAAGCCGCCACCGCCTCGCGCAAGGTGTCCGGCACATCCTCAGATCCCAAATCCCCGGCCAAAGCCGCGGCCATTGAACCGCCACCCCGCCGCGCCGCCATCACCCGCCGGGCGCAGACGTTGCGCAGCTCGCGCACATTGCCCGGCCAGTCGTGCGCCAAGAGCGCCGCCATGTCTTCATGGCTTAACTCTGGCGCCTCCATTTCATGCATCTGGGCATATTCCCTCATGAAATGCCCCGCCAGCAATGAGAGGTCATCGCGGCGCTGCCGCAAAGGCGGCACCTGCAACACAAACGTGTTCAGGCGAAACAGCAGGTCCGCGCGCAGCCGATCATCCGCCACCGCCTGATCCACATCCTCGTTGGTGGCCGAGACAATCCGCAGATCCACTTTCACCGGCACGCCGGACCCGACCGGATAGACCTGCTGGTCCTCGATCACCCGCAGCAGCTTGGCCTGCACCACCGGTGGGCAACTGCTGACCTCATCGAGAAACAA
Organism: Shimia sp. MIT1388; assembly: GCF_047124445.1. Taxonomy (GTDB): domain Bacteria; phylum Pseudomonadota; class Alphaproteobacteria; order Rhodobacterales; family Rhodobacteraceae; genus Shimia. The sequence goes on from NZ_CP138921.1 coordinate 1,288,590, forward strand.
CGTCCCGCCAGAAGCCGCTTGCAAACGCCCCTCCGCGCCCCCGGCAACACCAAACATCTCCGCTTCAAAACTGTCCGGATGCAGCGCCGCGCAGTTGACTGCCAAAAACGGTCGGTCCGATCGCGCGCTCAGATCATGCAGCGCCCGCGCCACCAACTCTTTGCCGGTGCCGGTCTCGCCAAGCACCATCACCGCACCGTCCAGCCCCGACAGGTCCAGCACCTCTTCCCGCAAGGCCACGACCGCCGCCGTCTGCCCCAGCAACACGCGATCCAGACCGGACAGCGCAAACAACCGTTCCTTCAGCCGCGCATTGCTGGCCTTCATCCGGCTTTGCTCCGCCGCATGGGTCAGGATGGTCAGCAACCGGCGCGGCTCATAGGGCTTTTCAACAAAGCTATAGGCCCCCGCCTGCATCGCCTCTACCGCCATGGGAATGTCGCCGTGGGCCGAAATCAACACCAAAGGCGGTGCCATTTCTCGATCCAGCTGCGCCAACAGTTCCAACCCGCTCATCCCCGGCATCCGCACGTCCGACAGGATCACATCCGGGTGCATCTCGCCCAGTTTATCGAGCGCACGATCTGCCCGTGGCACGGCCTCCGCCTGCCATCCTGCAGCTTCCATCAAGGCCAGCAAGGATTGGCGCATGGATTTGTCATCATCGACAATCAAAAGGCTGAAGGGTTGCTCGTCGCTCATGTCATCTGCTCATTGTTGTCAGGCACTACAGGCAGCTCCACGCGGAACACCGCGCCCCCTTCGGGCCGATCCTGCGCGCTCATAGTGCCGTCGTGATCCTTGATAATGCTGGCAGAAATCGCAAGACCCAGCCCCATGCCGCGTCCACTGGCACGCGTGGTCACAAACGGTTCCTGCAAATCCGGAAGACTCGCAGCGCCTAAACCGTGCCCTGTATCGGCCACCTCGAAGTACGCAACCTTATCCACTTGCCCAACCTTCACAGACAGGCGCGACACCGCGTCCTCTTCTTCCATTGCATCACAAGCATTGCGCAGCACATTGGTGATCACCTGCTCCAGCCGCAACCGGTTGCCGCGCACCCAAATCGCTCCGTCCGGCTGCTGCAAATCCACCTGCACAGCACCTTTCTCGATGTTGGGTGCCAACAACGTCAAACCCGCTTGCATCGCTGCGCGCAGATCAAACACCTCAAAGCCTTCCTCGCTGCTGGTGGCAAAAAACTTCAGCTGCCGGGTAATGCCTTCCATACGCCCCACCAGCCCGCTGATCTCGCCCCCCAGCCGCGCCGTATTCTGCGGATTGATCTCCGCTGCCGCCAGATGATTGCGCATGGCGGCAATTGGTTGCCCTAACTCATGAGTGACCGAGGCCGACAACTGCCCCAACGCCGCCAAGCGGCTGGCCTGTTCCAGCTCTTTCTGGGTTTTCTGCAAGCGCGCCTCAGCTGCCTTACGTTCCGCCACTTCCACGGCCAGCTTTTGGTTGGAACTGCGCAGCTGCGCCTCTTCTTTCTCCGCTCGCTTCAGCGCCCGCCCCACACGCCGCGCCCGCTGCACCTGAAACACAATCATCAGCGCGCCCGCCAAAAACACCACCGCCGCCGTCGCCAACCAACTGCGCGCCACGGCGCGGTCATCATCGGCAAAATAATGCAGCTGCCAGCCATCCGGCAGATCATCCGCCACCAGATGCATGCGCTCGTCCCCGCCAATCACCGCGCGGCTGTTGGCTTTCACACGCCATTGCAGAGGGTCCAATGGCTGTCCGGAGAACTGCCTTACCGCGCCAATCTCTTGCTTTTGTGTCTCTGTCAAAGGTGTCAGCGCACGATAGCGCCACGCCGGATCAGAGGCCAAAAGCACCACGCCGTCGCTGTTGGTTAGGATCACCTGCTGCCCGGCGCGCCGCCAACTGTCTTCCAAAACGGAAAAGCCTTTCTTGATGGCGATCACGCCCGCCACCTCGTGGCCTTCGACCACCACGCCATCTGCCAGAAACAGCCCCGGCAGACCTGTGGTCATGCCAATGGCATAGAACCGCCCGTGTTTGCCCTGCAGAGCGTCTTTGAAATAGGGGCGGAACCCGTAGTTGTGACCGACAAAGCTGGTCTCTGTGGCAAAGTTGGACGCGGCAATGGTGACCCCATTTGCATCCATCAAATAGATCGCCTCAAGCCCCGATTGCTGCGCAAAATCCTCAAGCCGTGCGTTCAACGGCCCTGTGCCACCGCCAGCCACCGCCTCGGTCACAAAGGTGTCCCGTGCCAGAATATGCGTCAGATGACTGTGCTGCTCCAATTCCGCCACAACTGTGCTGCGATATAGCGAGAGCTGCCCCTGCGCCTTGCTCCATTCTTCCTGGGCAAAATAGTCAAACGCCGCCCGTTGCACCACAAAGCCTACCATCAGGGTCAAAATCGCAGAGAGGATCAGGGGACGTCGAGACATTGGGCCGGGCACAGTTGCATAAGTTGGCGCAGGCTAGGCCAATGCCGCGCGCTTGGAAACGGGATTCTGGGGGCTTTGCCCCCGCCGCCGCACACGGCGCCTCCCCCAGGATATTTGTGGAATGAGAATGAGTGGTTGCGAGACTTTGCTGCGCGACCTACATCTTTGCCTATGTTTGCAGATTTTCTCAAACGCCTGACGGCGCCCGCCCCTGAAACTTTGGATGACGCTGATGCCCGCCTGGCGCTGAGTGCCTTGCTGGTGCGTATTGCCCGCGCCGACGGGGTCTATAATCCGGCCGAAGCCGAGCGCATCGAACGTATTGTCACCAGTCGTTATGGCCTCAGCCCGTTTGAAGCCACCGCCCTGCGCAAAGAGGCCGAAACACTGGAGTCCGAGGCCCCCGACACCGTGCGCTTTACCCGCGCGATCAAAGACGCGGTGCCACTGGAGGCCCGCATCGAGGTGATCGAATCGATGTGGCAGGTGGTGCTGGCGGACGGAGAACGCGACGCCGAAGAAGACAGCCTGATCCGACTGGCGGCCAATCTTTTGGGCATCTCGGATCGCGACAGCGCCCTCGCCCGCCAACGTATGGCCGCGCAGGCATGATCGCCGCCTTTCCCATGTATGACCGGCCCGAGGTGGCCGCGACATGGGATCGGCTTCTGCATCAGTTTCGCGACGCTTACGGAGATGGCCCAAGCACGCTGACACGCGACGGCGGTCTCTGGGACATCTGGCAAAGCCCGGACCTTTTGCTGGCCCAAACCTGCGGCTTTCCCTATCGCACACGGCTCAAGGACAAGGTCACCCTGATTGGCGCGCCAGATCACGGCATTCCGGAGGCTTCGGCCGGGCATTATTGTTCCGTGATTGTCGCACATCGCCGGTTTGAAGGCCGCGACCTGTCTGCGTTGAGCGGCGCCACACTCGCTTACAACGAGCCGCTCTCGCAATCTGGTTGGGCCGCCGTCTGGCGTCATTTTGACGAACGCGCTTTACGAATCGGCACCCGCCATCAAAGCGGCGCCCATCGGGAATCAGCCCGGCTGGTGGCCGATGGCACGGCGGATTTCGCCGCATTAGATGTGATCAGCTGGAAATTGATGCAGCGCCATGACGCGTTTGCCGAGGACCTTGTTGTCGTCGATCTGACAACGCCCACACCAGCTTTGCCATTTATTTCCGCACGTTACCAAGATGCGCCTCGCCTCCAGAAAGCGTTACATAACGCCATCCAAAATCTGACGCGGGGTCAACGCGAGGAATTGTTTCTGCAAGGTCTGGTGACCCTGCCGCAAAGCTCTTATGAGGCTGTGCCAAACCCGCCAGCCCCCTGACCAATTGGCCAAATCTTTGACCAAAATGTCGCTTCTGGGGGCTCAGCCGCCCTTTTGAAAGTTGCAATTGCGCAAATTTTCATTCCTATTGGGCAACCAATGATTAACCCAATACTGATGGGGACACTGTGAGCGAAGCCACGCCCGTTCTGCAAATCCGCGACCTGCACAAGGCCTATGCCAATCTCGAAGTTATCAAGGGCGTGGACATCACCGCGCACCGCGGCGATGTGGTGTCGCTGATTGGCTCGTCAGGTTCCGGCAAATCCACCATCCTGCGCTGCGCCAATCTTCTGGAGCACAGCCAGCAGGGCGAAATCCTCTTCAAAGGCGAGCCCGTGACCTGGAAAGGCACCGGCCATGGCCGTGAGCCCTCTGATCCCAAACAGATCCTGCGCATCCGCACCAACCTGTCGATGGTGTTTCAGCAGTTCAACCTGTGGTCCCACATGACCATCCTGCAAAATGTGATGGAAGCGCCAGTCACCGTGCTTGGCCGCGACAAGGGTGAAGTGGAAGAAGCCGCGCATGCGTATTTGAACAAAGTGGGCATCGCCGACAAACACGACGCCTACCCGGCGCAACTCTCCGGTGGCCAACAACAGCGCGCCGCCATTGCCCGCGCCCTGGCGATGGAGCCCGAAGCGCTGCTGTTTGACGAGCCCACCTCGGCGCTCGACCCTGAGCTGGAACAGGAAGTGGTGCGCGTCATCAAAGCGCTGGCCGAAGAAGGCCGCACCATGATGATCGTGACCCACGACATGAAAATGGCCCGCGATGTGTCTGATCACGTTGTGTTTTTGCATCAAGGCCTGATCGAAGAACAAGGCGCGCCGGACGAGTTGTTTGGCAACCCAAAATCTGAGCGTTTGAAACAGTTCCTGTCTTCAACCGCCGCATAAAAACAACCAACCATAGGGAGCAATACTATGAAAAACCTGATCCTGAGCACCGCCGCACTGGCGCTGACCGCAGGCTTCGCCATGGCCGACACCGTGCGCCTTGGCACTGAGGGCGCCTACCCTCCATACAACTTCATCAACGACGCTGGTGAAGTAGACGGTTTTGAGCGTGAGCTGGGCGACGAGCTCTGCAAACGCGCGGAGCTGACCTGCGAGTGGGTCACCAACGACTGGGACAGCATCATTCCTAACCTGCAGTCCGGCAACTACGACGCCATCATTGCAGGCATGTCCATCACCGATGAGCGTGAAGAGACCATGGACTTCACCCAAGGTTACACCCGCCCATCCCCATCCGCATATGCAGCTCTGTCTGCCGACGTGGACGTGAACAAGGCGATCGTTGCGGCACAGACCAGCACCATCCAGTCCAGCCACGTGGCCACCACTGGCGCAACTTTGGTGGAATTCAACACCCCGGATGAAACCATCGCAGCTGTGAACGCGGGCGAAGTGGACGCCGTGATGGCGGACAAAGACTTCCTGGCGCCATTTGTGGCTGAAACCGACCTGACCTTCATCGAGGACGTATACCTCGGCGGCGGCATCGGCATGGCATTCCGCGAATCTGACGACGAACTGCGCGGCAAGTTCGACGCAGCCATCGCTTCCATGAAAGCAGACGGCTCCCTGAACGCCCTGCTGGACAAGTGGGAAATCGAAGGCAAGTTCTAAGCCTTCCCCATTTGCAAATCATTTAAGGGGGGGCATTGGCTCCCCCTTTTCCCACCCGGCGGACCGCCCCACGCGGCCACACTGCCCCCAAGATCAGACGAAAGAGGCCAGCCATTTTTGCCTATTGCTCAGATCCTTCGGTCCTAGAAGGTTTGTCCTGGCTTAGCTGCTATCTCACCACCGGGAAGCACATGGCCTTCTACGCCTCGTTTGGCACGGTGCTGTTGCTGCTGGCGATCACCGCCCCAACCGCGTTGTTGTTTGGCCTAGGTGGCGCCATGGCCGCCCGTGGGCGCTTCTTCCTCGTGCGCTGGTTTGGCAAGGGCTACATCGCCATTGTGCGCGGCGTGCCGGATATTGCTTTCTTCCTCTTCTTTGTGATTGCCCTCGATCAAGCGATCGAATGGATGCGGCACAAGGTCAAATGTCCCGACTGGACGGAACCGGTCCGCCAAGGCGGCGAGTTCCTCGTCTGTGACATCGCCAAAATGCCGCTCAGCTCTTCGCCCCAGTGGATTCACGAAATCTACGGCTTCTGGCTGGCGGTCTTCACCTTTGCCATCGTCTTTGGCGCTTTTGCCGCCAACGTCCTGTTTGGCGCCATGCAGGCCGTGCCCCGGCCACAGCTGGAAACCGCCGAAGCCTATGGCATGACACCGCGCCAGACTTTTTGGCGCATCCTGATGCCGCAAATGTGGATCTACGCCCTGCCCGGCCTGTCCAACCTCTGGATGGTGCTGATCAAGGCCACCCCCTTGCTGTTCTTGCTCGGCGTCGAAGACATCGTCTATTGGGCCCGTGATCTGGGCGCGTCCAAGACCGCCCGTTTCACCGCCTATCCACACGGCGACTGGCGCATGTGGTACTTCCTTGCGCTGCTGATTTTCTACCTGCTCTTCACCCGCGTCTCCGAGGTTGTCCTCGCACGCATCACCAAGCGCCTGTCCCACGGTCAGGCCACCATCGACGGCGAAGCCCAACGCAAAGCAGGGAGCGCGGCATGAGCTGTATCGACACCATTCAGAACTACGCCTTCCGCTCTCTGGGCTACGGCGAGCGCATGTTGCCCCGCACGGATTTCACCCTGTGTGAGCACTTCACCCTGATCGGCTCCGGCCTGATCTGGAACGTCTACTATGGCGTGCTGGCCGTGCTGACAGGCTTCTTCTTTGCCAACCTTCTGGCGGTGGCCAAGAACTCCAACAACTTCTGGGCCCGCAAACCGGCAGAGTGGTTCATCTTCCTCTTCCGGGGCAGCCCGCTGTTTATCCAGTTCTTCTTTGGCTACTTCCTGTTCCTCTCGCTCAAGGGCGTGTCGCCGATCTTCAACCCACTGTCTTCGGCGGCACTGGGCGCGCTTATCGTGCTGTTCCTGAACACCTCGGCCTACTCGGCAGAGATTTTCTACGGCGCTCTGCGGTCGATCCCGAAAGGCGACATCGAAGCCGCCGACGCCTATGGCATCACCGGCTGGTTTCGCTTCCGCCGCATCATGTTCCCAACCATGATGCGCCTAGCGTGGCCGGCCTATACCAACGAAGCCATCTTCCTGTTCCACGCCACCACGCTGGTGTTCTTCTCCGGATTCCCGGCTTGGCGGCAACAGGGCGACGCGCTCTACTATGCAAACTACTTTGCGGACAAAACCTACAACCCGTTTGTGCCCTACCCAATCCTGGCGATGTATTTCATCATGCTCACACTGGTGATCATCTGGATCTTCGGCCTGGTCAACAAACGCCTGAACAAACACCTGCCTCAGGCTTCAGTGAAAAAGCTTCGGGTGCGTCCAAATCTGATCCGCTGATTGCGGTCCACCACGTGAGAATCTGCAAAACGCCCGCCAAAATTTGGCGGGTGTTTCTGCATTTACGCCACCTCCGCAAAACAGTCGCGATACAGACGCAATACCGGCGTGGAAAATGGCTATCGAAAATTCTTCTGGACAATTCATCCCGCGCCCCCGATATTTTGATCAAATTATCGAAATGGTGACCCATGGACCCGGCACAAAGCGCAACCTTCCGGATTGGCGCAGTAGATCTCAACGGCCAATTGCGCGGCAAACGACTGCCGTCTGAACATCTCGCAAAACTCGACAAAGGCGGCGCACGCCTGCCACTCTCCGCCCTCAATCTAGACATCTGGGGCTGTGATATCGAGAACAGCCCGCTGGTCTTTGAAAGCGGCGATGCCGATGGCGTGCTCACCCCGTCCCCCCGCGGCGCCGTGCCGATGCCATGGCTCAAGACACCATCCCAATTGGTCCTGATGGGCATGACCAACGAAGACGGCAGCCCCTTCATGGGCGACCCGATTCAGGCTCTGGCCACCGTTCTGGAACGCTACGCCGCCCGCGGCTGGACCGTGGTCGCCGCCACCGAGATGGAGTTCACCCTGGTGGACGACAGCGGTGACCAGCTTGTGCCCCCAAAGCACCCCCGCAATGGCCGCCAGCTCGACGCCTCTGAAATCCTCAGCGTCTCGGAACTGGATGCTTTTGACGCATTTTTCAGCGACATCTACGATGGCGCGGCGGCCATGGGCATCCCCTTGCAAACCATGACCTGCGAAGGCGGCGTGGGGCAATTTGAGGTCACGCTCAACCACCAAACCGCGATGAAAGCCGCCGACGATGCCTTGCTGATAAAACAGTTGTTGCGAGAAACCGCCCGCAACCACGGCTTTGCCGCCACTTTCATGGCCAAACCCTACGGCGATGACGCTGGCAACGGCATGCACGTGCATTTCTCCGTGGTGGATGAAAACGACAAAAACGTCTTTGACAATGGCACCGCCGAAGGTTCCGATCTGCTGAAGTCCGCAGTGGCAGGCTGCTTGGAAGCCATGCGCGCCTCTACCCTGATCTTTGCCCCCCACGGCCCATCTTATGACCGCTTTGCCCCCGGCGCTCACGCACCCACAACCGTGTGCTGGGGCTATGAAAACCGCACCGCCGCAATCCGCATTCCAGGCGGCCCCAACGCCGCCCGCCGCATCGAACATCGGGTCTCCGGGGGGGATGTGAACCCCTACCTGATGCTCGCCGCCATCCTTGGCGCCGCCATCGAAGGCATTGCGGAAGGTTTGCAGCCCCCAGCGCCCACCACCGGCAACGCATATGCGCAGAATTTGCCGCAACTGGCCAAAAGCTGGGAGGACGCCATTGCGCTGTTTGAAAGTGACGCCTTCGTTGCGCGCTGCCTGCCAAAGCAGCTGATCGACAATCTGGTGATGACCAAACGCCAAGAGGCGCGAAAACTCGCCGAGATCGACGCAGCGGAGCGCTGGAAAACCTATCTGGAGCGTGTATGACACGCTTGCGCGAGCGCCTGTCTCCCGCTACGATAAATTTGATCAAATTCTGGTGACACATGAAAATCGGCATCCTTCTGACCGGCCACGCGCCCGAAGAGCTTGAACCGCACTACGGCAACTACATCGAGATGTTTAAGTCCCTGCTTTCAGGGCAGGATTTTGAATTTGCAGGCTACAAAGTTGTGGACGGCGAATTCCCAGATGCGGTCACCGACGCCGACGGCTGGCTCATCACAGGCTCCAAACACGGCGTCTACGAAGACCACCCCTGGATCCCTCCTCTGGAGGATCTGATCCGTGAAGCCGTCACACAAAACATCCCAATTGTCGGCGTGTGCTTTGGCCACCAGGTCATCGCCCAAGCCCTTGGTGGCAAAGTGGAAAAATTCGACGGCGGCTGGGCTGTGGGCCATCAGACCTATGACTTCGCCGGCACTGAACTGTCGATGAACGCCTGGCACCAGGACCAGGTGACCGAACTGCCCCCCGGCGCCGTGACCATCGCTTCCAACGATTTCTGCGAGAACGCCGCCATCCTCTATGGCGACCGCGCCCTCACCGTACAGGCCCACCCGGAATTCTCCGCCGACTTTGTCGACGGCCTGATCAACACCCGCGGTCGTGGCGTGGTGCCGGACGACATCCTCGACGCCGCCATCGACGACCTTGATGAGCCGACCAACAGTCAAACCATTGCAGATCAATTTGCAGACTTCTTCCGACAGGAGCGCCCCCGATGAACGCCCCCAAATCCGACTGGCTTTCCCAAACCCCAGACGCCGCCCGCGCCTATTTGGAGGGCCACCGTCTCGACGAAGTAGAATGCATCATCTCCGACCTTCCGGGGATTGCCCGTGGCAAGGCCGTACCGGCCACCAAATTTGCCCGCCAGGAATACTTCCACCTCCCGGATTCCATTTTCTACCAGACGCTTACCGGCGGTTGGGGTGAAGCCGCCGGGGACGAAGGCTTCATTGAAAAAGACATGATCCTGCGCCCGGATTGGTCCACCGCCACCGCCGCGCCTTGGACCGCAGACTGGACGCTGCAAGTGATCCACGACGCCTATAATTTGGACGGAACCCCGGTCGAATTCTCCCCGCGCAACGTGCTCAAACGCGTGATCCAGCTTTACCGCGACAAAGGCTGGGAACCCATTGTGGCGCCGGAAATGGAATTCTTCCTAGTGGCGCGCAACACCGACCCACGTCAGGAAATCAAACCGATGATGGGCCGCTCTGGCCGCCCCGCCGCCGCGCGTCAGGCCTACTCCATGACCGCCGTGGACGAATTTGGCCCGGTGATCGACGACATCTACGACTTTGCCGAAGCCCAGGGCTTTGAGATCGACGGTATCACGCAAGAAGGCGGTGCCGGTCAGCTTGAAATCAACATGGTGCACGGCGATCCACTCAAATTGGCGGATGAAGTCTTCTACTTCAAGCGCTTGATCCGCGAAGCCGCACTGCGCCACGATTGTTACGCCACATTCATGGCCAAACCGATCGAAGACGAGCCCGGCTCTGCGATGCACATCCACCACTCTGTTGTGGATACGGAAACCGGTCAAAACATCTTCTCCGGCCCACAGGGTGGAGAGACGGACGCGTTTTTCCACTTCATCGCCGGTCTACAGAACCACCTGCCCGCAGCGATCGCCGTTATGGCGCCCTATGTGAACTCCTACCGCCGCTACGTGCGCGACCATGCCGCCCCAATCAATCTGGAATGGGCCCGAGACAACCGCACCACCGGCATCCGCATCCCGATTTCCTCGCCGCAAGCCCGCCGCGTGGAAAACCGCATTGCCGGTATGGACTGCAACCCCTACTTGGGCATCGCAGCCTCGCTGGCCTGCGGTTATCTTGGCCTGCTGGAACAGGAACGCCCCGACAAGCAATTCAAGGGCGACGCCTACGACGGTGAAGAAGCCATCCCACGTATCCTGGGCGGCGCTTTGGATCTGTTTGACGAAGCCAAAGGTCTGCACGACATCCTGGGACCGGACTTTGCCCGCGTGTACTCCATTGTGAAACGTGCGGAGTACGAAGAGTTCCTCGCCGTCATCTCCCCATGGGAGCGCGAGCACCTGTTGCTGAACGTGTAACAGCCAAGCGGTTGTCCACTGGCCAACCTGCTGCCTCCGGCGGAGGTGTTTTCAGAAAGAGAAAGCGAGGGGCGCGATGAACCTGCTCGATGCCAATGACCGCACAGGTCACTATCCGGACAGTTGGTATGCGGCGACGGCCAAGCCGCTGCCCCCTTTTGCCCCATTGGAAGGCGCGCGCACAGCAGATGTCTGCGTGATTGGCGGCGGCTTCACCGGTCTTTCCACGGCATTGCATCTGACTGAGCGCGGCTTTGACGTGGTCCTGCTGGAAGCCCATCGCGTGGGATTTGGCGCTTCCGGGCGCAATGGCGGGCAGCTCGGCTCCGGCCAGCGCATGGAACAGGACGGGCTGGAAAAACTGGTTGGGCAGGACAATGCCACCAAGCTCTGGCAGCTGGCAGAAGAGTCCAAAGACCTCGTCAAAGGTCTGATCTCCAAACACAATATCTACTGCCACTACAAACCAGGCATCGCCCATGCCTGTTTTTCCGCGAAAGAAGTGCGCGAAGAACACGAGTATGCTGAACACCTGCAAACCCGCTATGGCTATGACCAGATCGAAACCCTGGACCGCGACGCGCTCCAGGCGATCTGCCCTTCCCCCAAATACGTCGGCGGCTCACTGGATATGGGCGCTGGCCACTTGCACCCGCTGGCCTTTGCGCTTGGCCTTGCCCAAGCCGCCGCGGCCGCAGGTGCCACCGTCCACGAAACCTCCCGCGTGACCAAAATTGACCGCGGCAGCAAAGTCACCGTCACCACGGACAAAGGCACCGTGACGGCCGATCACCTTGTGCTGGCGTGCAATGGTTACCTCGGCGATCTGGAGCCCAAAGTTGCCAGCCGCGTCATGCCGATCAACAACTTCATCGCCGCCACGGAACCTTTGGGCGCAGATGTTGCCAAAGTTCTGGCGCGCGATGTGGCCGTGGCGGACACCAAATTTGTCATCAACTACTTCCGCCTCAGCCACGACAATCGCCTGCTGTTTGGCGGCGGCGAAAGCTATGGCTACACCTTCCCCACCGACATTGCCGCCACCGTGCGCAAACCCATGGTTGAGATCTTCCCTCACCTCAAAGATATCGGCATCGACTACGCCTGGGGTGGGACTCTCGCGATCACCATGAAGCGTATGCCCTATCTGCGCCGCCTGGCTCCCAATGTGATTTCCGCCTCCGGCTATTCCGGCCACGGCGTCGGCACCGCCACCCACGCAGGACAGTTGATTGCCATGGCGCTTGGCGGAGAGGCCGAAGGCTTTGACACCATGGCCCGCGTGCCCGCGACACCCTTCCCCGGTGGGGCGAGAATGCGCAGTCCTCTGCTGGCACTGGCAATGACCTGGTACGCCCTGCGCGACCGGCTTGGCGTCTGATCCCACCGCGACATTTTTCATCGAAGTTTCACACCCGCATCTGTGTTTACCCTTCCTTGTCACGGCACATTGTTTTATGTTTTCGAAAACCCAACTTAAGAAAGTTGAAAACTATGACATTGCCACCCAATGTGTATGACGCCGAACCAATTCCGGCGTCCGCCCGTGAGGAAATCGAGCGCCTCCTGCAAACCGGCGACCTGTTCCGCTACACCGCTGCTGAAAACGCACCGGTCTCCCTGCTGGAAGCGGAGTTCGCCGCCATGCTGGGCAGCAAATACGCGCTGGCCGTATCCTCCTGCTCCGCCGCGCTCTTTCTCTCGCTGAAGGCGCTCGATCTGCCACGCGACGCCCGCGTGCTTCTGCCCGGCTTCACCTTCGCCGCGGTACCCTCCTCGGTGGTACATGCCGATCTGGTGCCTGTGCTCTGTGAAGTGGGCGACAACTACCGCATTGATATTGCTGACTTTGAAGCGCGCCTGGACGACAACATCTCCGCCGTGATCATCAGCCACATGCGTGGCCACACCTCTGACATGGACGCCATCATGGCGCTGTGTGAGGCGCGCAACATCCCAGTGATCGAAGACGCCGCCCACAGCCTTGGCACCACATGGCATGGCCGCAACATCGGCACCATCGGCAAAGTTGGCTGCTTTTCTTTCCAATCCTACAAGCTGGTGAACTCCGGCGAAGGCGGCATCATGGTCTCAGATGACGCCGACCTGATCGCCCGCGCGGTGATTATGTCCGGTGCCTATGAGCACAACTGGAAAAAGCACAAAGCGCCCGAAGGCGACAACACCGGCGAGTTGGAAACCGCTTTTGCCCGCTGGCAGAACCAATTACCGCTCTATAACCTGCGCCTTTCCAACCTTGCCGCCGCCATCATCCGCCCGCAGTTGGCCGAAGTCCCCCGCCGCGTGCGCGATGGCCGCGCCAACCACGACTATGTCGCCGGTCTTCTGAATGCCTCACCTTGGTTGCAAGTTCCAGAGAAGCTGGCACCAGAAGAACGCGCGCCAGATTCCATTCAATTCAACCTCGAAGGCATGGACAACACACAGATCCTGGCTTTCCAGGAAGCGGCCAATGCGCGCGGCATCAAAGTGCAGGTCTTTGGCCAATCCACCGACAACGCCCGCGCCTTCTGGAACTGGCAGTTTGTGCCGGAAAAACAGGAGCTTCCGCAGACCCGCGCGATGCTGATGTCCGCCTGTGACGTGCGCCTGCCCGCGCGTCTGAAACGCGACGAGCTTGACCTGATCGCGGGCGCCCTCACCGGGGCCGCCGAAGATGTGATGGGCGCGGTGCAGGCCTACGGCACCTGACACACCACGACAATTTTACGGAGAAGCGGGTCCCTGTGGCCCGCTTTTCTTTTGTCTACGCGCCCTGCCCCCTAGCTTTCCGGAATTGGCTTTCTATATGCTGGGAACCCTGTGAAAGCCGGAGCGCCCCATGATCCCTTTTTCCCTGCTCGACCTGTCGCCCATTCCTGAAGGCGGCACCGCGTCAGACGCGCTGCAAAACACGCTTGATCTGGCGCGCCACGCGGATGAGTGGGGCTTCACCCGCTACTGGGTGGCAGAGCATCACAACATGCCGGGCATCGCCTCCTCCGCCACAGCTGTACTCATTGGTCAAATTCTGGCCGCAACAAAAACCATGCGCGTCGGCTCTGGCGGCATCATGCTGCCAAACCACCCCCCGCTGATCGTGGCAGAGCAATTTGGCACTTTGGCGACACTCTATCCGGATCGCGTGGACCTGGGCCTTGGACGCGCACCGGGCACGGACATGAAAACCGCCGCCGCCCTGCGGCGCGGCATGACCAGCGCAGACCACTTCCCGCAAGATGTGATTGATCTGCTTGGGCTTTTCCAAAAATCAACCGCCGACCAACCCGTGCGCGCCATCCCCGGCGACGGCACCCATGTGCCTATCTGGATTCTGGGCTCCAGCCTGTTTGGCGCGCAATTGGCCGCGCAACTTGGCCTGCCTTATGCCTTTGCGTCCCATTTCGCCCCCGACGCGCTGGAAGAAGCCTCCGAGCTCTACCGCCACCGCTTCACCGCTGGCAAAACCCAGACGCCGCGTTTCATGATGGCCGTGAATGTTTTTGTGGCCGACTCAGAGGAGGAAGCCCGCCGCCTGCGCACCTCTCCACAGCAAGGCTTCCTCAACCTACGAAAAGGCACCCCCGGCCCGCTGCCCAAACCTGTCGCTCAGTTCGAAGACGTCGCCAGCCTCGCCGAAGCGCGCCTGGTCAATGCAGCGCTCCGTGTGACAGCCATCGGCACCAAAGACACCGTCGCCACGCAACTGCGTGACTTGATCGACACCTATCAACCGGATGAACTCATGCTCACCGGCATGATCCATGACCACGCCGCACGCCTGAAGTCTTTTGAGATGGCCGCAGACATCCTGCGCAACATGACACCCTAACGGTCCTTGCCCCGCAATCGGCTCCATGTCTGCCGCAACCACCGCAGGTCCAGCGAGGCCACAGCCACACCCAGCGGCAGCATCCAGAAGCCTAAGACCGGCAAGAACCCAAAAATTCCAAAGACAATCAACAGGATACCAAGCAGCAACCGAAAGCCCGGCGGCACCCGCAAACGCACCCAGGCGCGAAACCGCTGCAGCTTGGCTTTGAGATCACGCGGCGCGCGGCTCACCGTAACACCAGTGGCTGCTCCATCCACTTGCGCAGCGCCTGCGTGGTCAGCTCTGGCTGTTCTAAAGTCGGCAAATGCCCCGCGCCCGGAATGATCTCCAGCTCGGCATAGGGGATCAGCTCCGCCATAAAGCTGTGACGTTTCACGGGCGTCAGCCCGTCGTGTTCCCCGCACAGCACCAGCGCCGGGCATTTACACCGCCGCAAGGCGCCCTGCTGGTCCGGCCGCCGCTGCAACGCCCGCGCTTGCCGTACCAGCGTCTCCGCCCCTAGGCTGCGGCCCATCTCGAGCACCCTGCCCAGAACCTCGTTGCGCTGTGGCCCCGGCGCTAGGTACTCCGGCCGCATAAAGCCTGCCAGCACCTCGTCCAGCCGCCCGGCCCGCGCCCCCACAATCATAGGCTCATACGTGGCCGCCGTCGCTGGGGTTTCGGACAGAGGGTTTGTGTCCATAAGGGCGATCCGTGTGATCCGTTCCGGGATCTTGCGCAGCAACTCCATCGCCACAATGCCGCCCATACTCAGACCGGCCAGCGCAAACTTGGGCGGCAGATGCGGGATCAAAGCCGAGGCAATCTCGCTGATCCGCTCCCCTTGCGTGATCGGCGCCACCGTCACCATGTGATCTTTCGACAAATCCGCGACCTGATGCGCAAACAACCGCGCATCACACATCATCCCCGGCAGCAGAACGATAGGTTCCTGCATGCTCAACCCCTTATCTGGTCTTTTTGTTGTCCGTAACTGTGACAGAGCGGCCCTCTAGGTCAAGCCTCAGCGCCATATCCGCCCCAACGAAACGCGCCATCTTCGGCCAACGGCGAAAACGGATTGAACGCCACTTCCCACACATGGCCATCCGGATCACAGAAATAGCCAATGTGCCCACCCCAGAAGATGTCACCTGCGGGCTTCAGAATGCGCCCACCCGCGGTCACAGCCAGCTCCAAAAGCGGCGCAACCTCCTCTTTGGTGCGCACATTGTGCGACAACGTCATTCCGGAAAACCCACCGATGGCGTCTTCCGGAATGCCCAAATCCGCCGCCAGCATCGCTTTGGAATAGAGACCCAACGTCTGACCAATCAGGTTGTAGGCCACCACCTCCTCCGGATCATCCGGACCGGTGGCCCGTTGCCAGCCAAGCGCATCATAAAACCGCGCAGAAGCTTGCACATCCTTGACAGCCAGAGTGATCAAACTCACCCGTTGGCCCAGCTTTTGACCACTTAAACTCATCACTTCAATCCATTGATAAATTGCACAAAAGCCTCAATCGTACGTTCGTTTTCGGCAGGGGATCGAATGTCCCCAGCAATCACATGCTCCTGAGGATCTGACCCCGCCATCGGTTTTTGAATTGCCACAGTGGCCTCCTGTCCCCAGCGTGTCGCCACGTCCTGCGTGCGGGCTGCCTCTACAACCTGATCACCTTCAGAGAACCAGAACAGCGCTGGCACCAGCGCTTTCCCATGGTCCTTATCAAACACCTCTTTCACCAGCGCCGCCATCTGCATAACCGCCACTGTTGGGTACGCATGAGTCCAATAGGTCGCGTGGGCTTCGTTTGCCGGCTCAAAAGAGCGATCTTTTCCGGCCACGACAGGCACCCAATAACGCGCAGCAGGCCACGTTAGCATTTTGGCTGCAGGCGATTTGATCCCAAAGTTCGGAGACACAAAGATCATGCCTTTAACATCTGCCATAACGTCGGGCTGATCCGCCAACGCAGCCATCACAGTGCCTCCGGTAGATGTGCCCATAACCACCACTTCGTCGCCAATTCGGCGCGCCACATTCAGGGCTTCCGTCAGATCATTGACCCAGCCCTGCGCCGTGGCCTCTGCCAATGCCGCCCCATCACGCCCGTGCCCTTGCAGCCGCGTGTAAACTAGGTTTGCGCCAAGCGCCTTAGCCACCCGATCCGGCACCGGACGGATTTCCTCTGATGTGGCCGAAAACCCATGCACATAAACCAGCACCAAAGGCGTTTTCTCACCGGGCTCCGAATGCCAAATCACCCGCTTTTCCGTGCCTGGCGTAACGTCCTCAAACCGCGCTTCCTGCGCAGCGAAATACGCATCTACATCCGCGCCGATGTCGGCATCCTGCACTGTGGGCGTCAGGGAAATTTGTTCATAGGGGCCCAAAAAAAACGCCGCCCCCACGCAGAAAAGCACAACCAGAAGCAACCGACCTAAAAAGCGCCCAAATGTTCTCATTGTGAAACTTGAGGGGCTGAAATCACCTCCTCAACCTTACTTTCAATCAATTTTAGACAACTTGAATCGGAGAAGCGGTGATCCTTGCCTTTGACCATAAGCAGTTGAATGTCATCTCCTTCCGCGTGATCAAGCAAGCGATAGGCCACGGAACTGTCCACCGCCGTGTCTTCTGTGCCTTGCAGGAACCGCACCGGAAACGGCAACGCCAAAGGCGTACGCAACACCAGCCGATCGCGACCATCCTCAATCATGCGCTTGGTGATAATGTAGGGCTCCATATAATCAGACGGCAGCGCAACCTGCCCCTCCGCCTCAAGCTGCGCCTTCTGCTCTGGTGTGAACCCGGCCCAATAGCTGTCCTCGGTGAAATCCGGCGCGGCCGCAATGGTCACCATCCCGGCTATGCGCTCCGGCATTGCCTTGGCGAGCAACAACGCCTGCCAGCCGCCCATCGACGATCCAACCACAATAAGCGGCCCCTCGGTCAACGCGGCGATCGCCGCAACCGTATCTTCATGCCAATCGCCAATACAGCCATCCTCAAACTTGCCGTTGCTCTCGCCATGACCGGAGTAGTCAAACCGCAAGAATTTTTGCCCACGCGCCTGCGCCCAGGCTTCCAGTTGCACCGCCTTGGTGCCTTCCATGTCGGATTTCAGCCCGCCCAGAAACACCACCGTTGGGCCTGTGTCGCCACTTTTGTGATAGGCAATGCGCCGTCCCTGCGGCGTGTCAAAAAACTGCGTGACGCTCATGGCTTATTGTTTCTCCCTAATTTGATGTGACCTTAACCCTCTGCGCAGACGGGATAAACCCCGCTTGACTTGCCCTGCCGCAAGGTTCATGAAGTCCGCGAACCATATACCCGCAACCGGGCGTTCCGTGGGCGCCAAACTGACGAGGAGCTTGAGGCTGATGGCCGAAATTTCCCTTACTTTTCCTGATGGTAATGCACGTTCTTACGAGAGCGGCGTAACTCCAGCCGAGGTCGCGTCGTCGATCTCGACCTCCCTTGGCAAAAAGGCCATTTCCGCAACTGTGGATGGTCAGCACTGGGACATGCAATGGCCGATTGATGCGGACGCGACCATTGCGATCAACACGATCAAAGACAACGAGGCAGAGGCGCTCGAGCTGATCCGGCACGACTGCGCCCACATCATGGCGCGCGCTGTCCAGGAAATCTGGCCAGACGTGAAAGTCACTATCGGTCCGGTGATCGAAAACGGCTGGTACTACGACTTTGACCGCGAAGAGCCGTTCACGCCAGAGGATCTCGGCCTCATCGAAAAGAAGATGAAAGAGATCATCAACAAGCGTGAGCCCGTGACCACAGAGGTTTGGGATCGCGACCGCGCGGTGAAATTCTACGAGGCCAACAACGAGCCGTATAAAGTAGAGCTGATCGACGCCATCCCCGGCGACGAGCCGCTGCGCATGTATTGGCACGGCCACTGGCAAGACCTATGCCGTGGCCCGCACCTGCAACACACCGGTCAGGTGCCAGCGGATGCGTTTAAGCTAATGTCCGTGGCCGGCGCCTACTGGCGCGGCGACAGCGACCGCGCGATGCTGCAACGTATCTACGGCGTGGCCTTCAAGAACAAAGAAGACCTCAAAGCCCACCTGCACATGCTGGAAGAGGCCGAAAAACGCGACCACCGCAAACTCGGCCGCGAAATGAACCTGTTCCACATGCAGGAAGAGGCCCCGGGCCAGATCTTCTGGCATCCAAACGGCTGGAAAATCTATACCACGCTTCAGGACTATATGCGTCGCAAACAAGAAGTCGGCGGCTATGTCGAGGTCAACACTCCACAAGTGGTGGACCGCAAACTCTGGGAAGCCTCCGGTCACTGGGACAAATACCAGGAAAACATGTTCATCGTGGAAGTGGACGAAGACCACGCCCGCGAAAAGGCTGTGAACGCGCTTAAGCCGATGAACTGTCCCTGCCACGTGCAGGTGTTCAACCAGGGCTTGAAGTCTTACCGCGACCTGCCTTTGCGCATGGCCGAGTTTGGCTCCTGCGCCCGCTATGAACCGTCTGGCGCTCTGCATGGCATCATGCGCGTGCGCGGCTTTACCCAGGATGATGGCCACATCTTCTGTGCCGAAGATCAGATCACCTCGGAAACCAAGAAGTTCATCGACTTCCTCTCCGAGATCTATTCGGATCTGGGCTTCAACGACTGGACCATCAAGCTGTCCACCCGTCCGGAAAAACGCATTGGTTCAGACGAAAGCTGGGACTACGCGGAGAAAGCTCTGGGCGACGCCTGTAACGCGGCGGGCCACCAGTTCGAGATCCTCGAAGGCGAAGGTGCGTTCTACGGTCCAAAGCTTGAGTTCACCCTGACTGACGCCATTGGCCGGAACTGGCAGTGTGGCACGCTTCAGGTGGACCCAAACCTGCCGGAGCGTCTGGACGCAACTTACATTGGTGCGGATGGCGAAAAGCACCGCCCTATCATGCTGCACCGCGCCACGCTTGGCTCCTTTGAGCGCTTCATCGGCATTCTGATCGAAGAGCACGCCGGCAAACTGCCGTTCTGGCTGGCTCCGCGTCAGGTTGTTGTCGCCGCCATTGTGTCGGACGCAGATGATTACTGTCTGGAAGTGGTCGAAGCGCTGAAAGCCGCAGGTGTGCGCGCCGAGGCGGATCTGCGCAACGAAAAGATCAACTACAAAGTCCGCGAACACTCTGTGGGCAAAGTGCCAGTGATCTTGGCCATTGGTAAGAAAGAGGTGGAGGAGCGCACAGTCTCCACCCGCCGCCTTGGCGAAAAGCAGAGCAAAGTCCAGTCTTTGGACGAAATCGTGAGCCAATTGTCACAAGAGGCGACCCCGCCCGATTTGGCCTAACGGCTTTTGCAACATTTGAGCAGGCGCGTTACGGGAAACCGGGCGCGCCTGTTTCAATTTGAGCGGAAAACCAACCTTCCAGCGCTGGAATCTTCACGAAACCGTCACGCCATCTAACGCATCTGTGACACACAGCCCCGTGATTGGCCTTTGAGCGCGCCCTCCCCCTAATCTCTACTCATGCCGCCGAGCAACGGATCACATACAGATCAGCAAGGCGGCCGAGTTTTAGACATTCACAAGGGAAGAGAACCAATGTCCAACACCGTAAAAACCCTCGCAGTCGCAAGCGCCGTAGCAGCAGCCCTGTCCGCACACGCCACCACCGCAGTGGCCGCTGAAAAAGAGAAGTGCTACGGCGTTTCCCTCGCCGGTCAGAACGACTGCGCCGCAGGCCCAGGCACCACATGCGCCGGTACCTCCACTGTTGATTACCAGGGCAACGCTTGGAAACTGGTTGACGCAGGCACCTGCGCCTCCATGGAACTGCCTGCGATGGCAGACGGCAAAGGCCGCATGGGCTCCCTGGAAGCACTGGACCGCGACCTGCCAAAGTCCTAAGCCAGACTTTCGAAGCCCCGGGACTCCGGGGCTTCACCTAACCTCCCCAAAACATACAAAAAATGCCATACTGTCCCTGAGCGCACGTTCGTTGCCCGCAACGCCTTTGTTTCAGGACCAAAAACCATGACCCATTCCTCCAAAACACTTCCCCTCCTTGGCGCCGTCGCCACCGCACTTGCCCTACAGGCCGCCCCCGCGGACGCAGGCAAGAAAGAGAAGTGTTTTGGCGTCGCCAAAGCTGGCGAGAACGGCTGTGCCGCTGGACCCGGAACCACCTGCGCTGGTACTTCAACCGTAGATTACCAAGGCAACGCCTGGAGCCTTGTCGAAGCCGGCACCTGCCTGTCCATCAACCTGCCAGACATGGCCGATGGCACGCCGCGCACCCCATCGCTTGAGGCCCTGCCTCGCGACCTGCCGTCTTAAGGACCACTCACATGTATGATGCGCCCCCCTCCCCCAAAGGCCTGCCAAACCTGCCCGGCGTTGGCTACAAGCCACAGCATTACAGCGACTTGATCGATAACCCCGGCACCGTCGGCTGGCTCGAAATCCACGCGGAAAACTACATGGGGGACGGTGGCCGCCCCATCGCACAGCTGCGCCAACTCACAGAACGCTTTCCCATCTCTGTGCACGGGGTTGGTCTATCCATCGGCGCTGAAGGTCGCCTCGATCCAGAGCACCTCGTCCGCCTCAAACACTTGGTTGGTTGGCTGAACCCCACCGTGTTCTCGGAACATCTCGCATGGAGCACCCACGAAGGTGCCTTCCTCAACGACCTTCTGCCACTGCCTTACACGGAAGCCACGCTCTCCCGCGTCAGCGACCATATTGACGAGCTGCAAAATACCATTGGCCGCCAGATGATGCTGGAGAACCCGTCAAGCTACCTGGCCTTTGACGAAAGCACCTGGTCGGAGCCAGATTTCCTGCGCGAAGTGGCCAAACGCACAGGCTGCGGCCTGCTTCTGGACGTGAACAACGTTTTTGTCTCTGCCACCAACCTGAACTACGATCCAAAACAATACATCGCTGACTATCCGCTTGAACATGTGGGCGAAATTCACCTCGGCGGCCATGACGAAGATGAGGACGACCACGGCAAGCCGCTTTTGATCGACAGCCACGGTGCACATGTTGTGGCCCCGGTCTGGGCTTTGCTGGATCACACGCTATCCCTCTCCGGCCCCCGCCCCATTCTCATCGAATGGGACACAGATGTGCCGGAATGGCCCGTCCTGCACGCCGAGGCAGAACGCGCCGAAACCGCGTTGTCAAAGGTGACCGCATGACCGTCACCCAAACCACCTTCCGCAGCGCCATTTTGGACGGTCAACAAGACCGCCCCTTGGGCCTGTCAGACGCCGAAGGTCGCCCGGCTGGCCGCCGCTTCGACGTCTATCGCAACAACGTGGCCGTCTCCCTAACCGACGCTTTGGCCACTGGGTTTCCGACCATTGCTAAACTGATCGGCGAGAAAAACTTCAACGCAATTGCCGGCATCTTCCTGCGCCAATCGCCGCCCGCGTCGCCGCTGATGATGCACTACGGCGCGGGGTTTCCAGACTTCCTCCGCAGCTTTGAACCACTCGCCCATCTCGGATACCTCGGCGACGTGGCGGAGCTCGAACTGGCTTTGCGCCGCAGCTACCACGCCGCCGATGCGTCTCCCATTGCCCCCGATGCGCTGGCGGGTGTGCCGCCCGAACACCTCGGTGAGGTCACGTTCACCTTCGCTCCCGCCGTCAGTTTTCTGAGCTCTCCTTGGCCGCTGCACGCCATCTGGGCGTTCAACATGCAAAACGGGCCCAAACCCGAAGCCGTCGCTCAGGATGTGGTCATCTTACGCCCCGAGTTTGACCCGGAACCACACGCCCTGCCGCCAGGCGGCCTCGCATGTCTCGAAAGCCTGATGGCCGGTGACCCACTGGGCAGTGCCGCCGCCAAAGCCACAGAGGCGGATGCCGCCTTCGATTTGGGCGCCATACTTACTTTACTCCTGTCAGGCAACGCCCTGACATCCCTTACTATTCCGCAAAACCCGGAGGTCTAAATGTCCAATCTGATCGCACTTTACCAAGACCTCATCGACCGTCTGGATCGGCTCGACTGGCTTGTGCCGACCCTGGCCCGCCTGACCTTCTTAATGGTGCTGTTCTTCTACTTCTGGAACTCTGCCATGTTGAAAATCGACGGCTCGATCTTCTCGCCGTCTGCGGGCGCCTTTGGTCAAATCTTCCCCAAAGCCGCCGAAGCCGTGGTCTGGGATGTCACACAAATGACGGTCTTCCAGCGCCTTGTGATCCTGGCGGGTACCATTGCGGAATTTGTCCTGCCTGTGCTGATCATCCTCGGCTTGCTGACTCGCCTGGCTGCCATTGGCATGATTGGCTTTGTCGCTGTGCAGACCATCGTCGACGTTACCGGCCACGGTGTGGCGCTTGGATCCCTGTTTGACAGCGCCCAAGCCCTGATTGACCAACGTATGATGTGGGTTTTCCTGTTCGCCGTCTTAGTCCTGAAGGGCGCCGGGCCAATCTCGATCGATGCGATCTTCAAGCGCCGCGATCCCGCCTGAACTCACTCCCAACCCGCTAAAGCCCGCGCCAACCCAGCGCGGGCTTTTTTGATTATGCCAAGGCTGTTTGCGTGTCCTTGCCCCAGCCAAGATAGAGCGCGCCGTCGCGCTCAATCAGCGGCCGCTTCATCAAAGTCGGATGCGCAGCAATCAGTTCCAAAACCGGTTTCGCCCGCTCTTCCTCACTCAGGTTTCGCCATGTGGTTGAGCGCGTGTTCGCCAGTGCCGCCCCGAACGTTTCAAATGCCGCTTCAAGCGTCACCTGCGGCACGCCGTCGGCCCGCACATCAACAAACTCAGCACCTTCCAATGTTTTCAAAGCCTTACGGCAAGTGTCGCAGTTTTTGAGTCCATAAAGCGTCGTCATCTCGTGCCCTTTTTCCTGTGTCTTCTGAGACTTAAACCAACTGATTTCAAAATTCACGGCGGTTTTCCTTGATTTTTGCGGGAGCCATGCAATCCTCTAGGTGGTGCAATTTTTTTCGTGCCTCTGAAAACGTGCTTTCAGATCTAGTGATTTCTTGCGCCTCCGGGCCCCAGCCCGGATCGACTAAAAGT
Source organism: Shimia sp. MIT1388 (assembly GCF_047124445.1). Classification (GTDB taxonomy): domain Bacteria; phylum Pseudomonadota; class Alphaproteobacteria; order Rhodobacterales; family Rhodobacteraceae; genus Shimia. The sequence continues at coordinate 1,312,283 of NZ_CP138921.1, forward strand.
GAATATAGAGGAGAACGGTATGCCACGCGGTACCGTAAAGTGGTTTAACACCACCAAAGGCTTCGGGTTCATTGAGCCAGAAGAAGGCGGAAAGGACGTTTTTGTCCATATTTCCGTTGTTGAACGTTCCGGGCTGAAAGGCCTGTCGGACAATCAAAAAGTTGAATTTGAAATGACCCAAGGTCGGGACGGCCGCGACATGGCGGGTGAACTCAAACTTTTATAACAAGATCGGGGCGCCATTACGCGCCCCTTTCTGCATCAAGCGCGCGCCCCTGTGGCGCGCGTTGTGTTTCGGTGCGGCTTAGGAACAGCCTTTGGTGCCGGGCGGGCAGCTCATGCTATAGCTGCGCTTACGGCTGCCGCCAGCGTTGTAATAGACTTCGCCGGTTGTCGGGTTGCCACAGCAGATCACCCCCCCCATGGTCACCGGCTGCAGCCCGCTCGGGCAATAATTCGCAGCCGCCGGATACGGATGCATCAGCACCCCTTCAGGCTGGTTCACTGGGCCAATCACTGGCGCATTGCTGCTCCAGGTTTGCGCCGCCACCGGCGCGGCTACGGACAAGGTCACTGCGGCTGCAATCAAAGAAATACGCGTCATAAGGCCCAAGCTCCAAATGCTGAAACAACGTGGTTAACTTCTGCTAACCTACTGCCAAGACGCGGAAACTGTCAATTTCCTGCTGCAAAACAATATGTTTCGGCATCATCCACGCAGCCGTCAGCGGCGCAGATACTCGCAAACCTCACACTTTGGCCCCTCGCCCGGCAGCACCCGCGACGACGCCAAACGCCACTGCGACAGGTCCACCTCCGGGAAAAACGTGTCCGCATCTGGCACGTCCATATCCACCTCGGAAATCAACAAACGATCCGCCAAAGGTAGCATCTCTGAGTAGATGCCAAACCCGCCAATACCATAGACCCGATGATAGCCTTCCGCATAGGCCAGCTTCACCGCCTCCGCCACGCTTGGCACCACCACATCCGCCGCATCTGGCTGAGAAGACACAACAATATTGAACCGCTTCGGCAGCGGTTTCTTTGGCAGGCTCACCCAGGTGGCCCGTCCCATGATGATCGCCCCGCCGAGCGTTTCCCGCTGAAATGTCTTCAAATCTTCCGGCAAGAACCACGGAATGTCGCCATCCCGCCCAATCGCCCCGTTGCGCGCCCGTCCTACAACCAGTGAAATCATGATTACACCGCCACTGCCGCTTTGATGGTTGGATCGGGGTCGTAGCCCACAAACTCAAAGTCATCATAAGTGAAGTCAAAAATCGAATTCACATCGCGTTTCAACCGCAACTGCGGCAGCGCTTTTGGTGTGCGCGACAGCTGCAAGTTCACCTGTTCCAAGTGGTTTGAATAGATATGCGCATCACCAATCGAATGCACAAAATCCCCCGGCTCATAACCGGTCACATGCGCCAGCATCACCTGCAACAACGCGTAAGACGCAATGTTAAACGGCACCCCAAGGAACATATCTGCGCTGCGCTGATACAGCTGCAGATGCAGCTTACCGTTGATGATCCGCACCTGCCACATGGTGTGACACGGGGGCAGCGCCATCTGTGGCACATCGCCCGGGTTCCAGGCCGACACAATCAAACGACGGCTATCGGGCGAGGTTTTGATCATCTCCACCAGATTGGCAATCTGATCCACACCTGTCTTCACAAACAGCGGCTCACCTTCGTGGGCAATGCCAGACGCCTGCATCGTCGGAAACGACCGCCATTGATAGCCATAGACTGGCCCAAGATCGCCGTTTTGATCCGCCCACTCATCCCAAATCCGTACCCCGTTGTCTTTCAGGTACTTGATATTGGTATCGCCAGACAAAAACCACAGCAGCTCATGAATGATCGAGCGCAAATGCAGCTTCTTTGTGGTCACCAGCGGGAAGCCATCCGCGTGGGAATAGCGCGCCTGCATGCCAAAATAAGAAATCGTGCCGGTGCCGGTGCGGTCGGTGGACTCTTCGCCCTGATCCAGAATGGTGCGAAGCGCGTCGTGATACTGCTGCAAGGTCTGCTCTGCCTTATTCTGCTTGTGGTCCCGCCATCGTGCCGCAACCGTGCGCCAAATTCAACGAGATAGCTGCCCACCAGCACCTCCAAATCAGGCGCCCGGCAACAGGCGCGCCATCACAGCCCTGTGAGGCCAGAATTCGTTCTGGATTCTCCGCCCCACTCTGTGTTTTGATAGCGCCAACACCAAAAAGGGAACTGTAGATGCACGTGAAATACCTGCACACGATGGTCCGCGTCGCGGATCTGGAAGCCTCCATGGCGTTTTATGCGCTGTTTGGCCTCAAAGAAATCAAACGTTATGACAGTGAGGAAGGTCGCTTCTCATTGGTCTATCTGGCCGCAGACGGCGACCATGATGCACCGCTGGAGCTGACCTACAACTGGGACGGTGACGAGGGTCTGCCCTCTGACAGCCGCCATTTTGGCCACCTCGCCTATGAAGTGGGCAACATCTACGAGATGTGCCAGCACCTCGCCGACAACGGCGTGGTGATCAATCGCCCGCCGCGTGATGGCCGCATGGCCTTTGTGCGCTCTCCTGACAACATTTCAATTGAGTTGCTCCAGCAAGGCGACGCCCTTGCACCAGCTGAGCCTTGGGCCAGCATGGAGAGCACCGGTCACTGGTGATCGGCCGCGCGGCCTCTGTCGCGCTTATGGGGATGGCCCTCTGGGCCTCCCCTTCCCCCTCTGACGCCAACACCCCCTCTGATTGCCGCATCGCCCTGCTTCTGGCGCTGGATGTCAGCTCTTCCGTTGATGCCCATGAGGACATGTTGCAACGCCGCGGCCTTGCCGCCGCGCTCACAGCCCCCGAAATTCAAGCCGCCTTTCTCAGCAGCCCGCAATCCGTGGCTTTTTCGGTGTATGAATGGAGCGGCCGCACCCAGCAAAGCACTCTGCTCGACTGGACGGTGATCGACAGCCGCCAGACCTTGCTGGAGAGCGCCGCCAAGCTGGCCCTCTCCAAACGGTCGACCACCGAATTCCCCACCGCACTGGGGCATGCCGTCGGCCATGCGGCCCGCCTGTTTCGCGACGCACCGGACTGTGATGTGCAAGTTCTCGACGTAAGTGGTGACGGAGAAAACAACGATGGGTTCACCCCCAAACAAGCCTATGACGCTTTCCCCCTCGACGGCGTGATCGTGAACGCGCTGGCCATTGAAACCTTTGGTGAAAAAGCCGCGGACCTCGCCGCACAACCGGGCGATATGGTGGCCTATTACACCCGCGAATTGATCCGGGGACCGGACGCCTTTGTCGAAGTCGCCGATGGTTTTGACGACTTTGAGAACGCCATGCGCCGCAAGCTATCGCGGGAACTCTCGGTCACGGTCTTGGGACAGTTGGACCTGCGCCCGTGATTCACCCCCTCCTGCGCTGCCTCGGCGCCACTGCCCTCCTTGTCAGTGCGTCCTCGGCGCAGGCCAGTTGCCGTCAGGCTCTGGCGCTTGGGCTGGATGTCTCCGGCTCCGTGGATGGCACAGAATACCAGATGCAACTCAATGGTCTGGCTGCGGCGCTGGAAAATCACAGCGTGGTCACAGCACTGCTGCAACCCGGCGCCGCGCCCGTGCATCTGGCGGTCTATGAATGGAGCGGACCGGACCACCAGAACCTAATCGCGCCATGGGTGCGGATTACCTCTCAAACAGCTCTGTCCGATCTGACCACCACTCTGCGCCACCACGCGCGCCCCAAAATGGATGTGTCTACGGGCCTTGGCCCGGCCATGCTGTTTGGTGCAGAGCTTTTGCGCATTCAACCCGACTGCTGGCGCTGGACCTTGGACATCTCCGGCGATGGCATCGCCAACACAGGGCCGCTGCCACGCGATATCTCCCTACCTGACCACATCACGGTCAATGCACTGGTCATTGGGCCCGGGGACACCCGCCCGCTGGGCGAGTCTCAGGAAGAAACCACCGGCCTCGTCGCCTATTTCGAGGCCCGCGTGATCCGGGGCGCAGACGCCTTTGTCGAAATGGCCAATGGGTTTGAGGATTACGAAGCCGCCATGACACGCAAGCTTTTGCGCGAACTGGAAGGCCTCTCACTGGTGCAGGCCCACGACTAAACGCCTCCCCCGCAAATGGTCGCGCAGGAAAGGCAACAAACTGGACACCCACAAAAGGAAAAGCGCGCCAAGCCTTTCTAGGCGGACGCGCAAAAGCCGCGGATTCCCCTTTCTAGGGTGTCCGGGGATGTTAGTAGATGTAGCGGATCTGGTCGGTCCAGTAACGCTCCACACGGCGCAATGCGTGTGTGATCTGTTCAATCCCGTCGTCGCCCAGCACACCTTTGGCCTGCAAACCTTCGGCGTGGCGCGCAAACAGCTTGGAAATCACATCGCGGATTTCACGGCCTTTGTCGGTCAGGCGCACGCGCACAGAGCGGCGGTCAATTTCGCAACGCTGATGATGCATATAACCCGCATCCACCAGCTTCTTCAGGTTGTAGCTCACGTTGGAGCCTTGATAGTACCCACGTGTCTTGAGTTCGCCCGCAGTCACTTCATTGTCGCCAATGTTAAACAGCAGCAACGCCTGTACCGCGTTAATTTCGATAACCCCAACACGCTCAAACTCGTCTTTGATCACATCCAGCAACAACCGGTGCAGGCGCTCGACAAGCGCCAGCGAGTCCAGATAGTCAGCCATAAACGACTGTTCTGTCCCGCTTTCCATAGATGAATGAAAGCTCATTCTAGTTCTCCGTCAGCTTTGTCTAGCAAACAGATTGACCGAAAAAGCCCAACAAGAGGTTAAACCGTCCAAAAGACGTCACAAATTCGCGTCAATTTGGGCCACTGATGGCTTTGGAAATGTCCAAAATCATCGCGGAAAAGTGATCGGGCGCCGGTTTTTGCCCCGTAACCCATTGATATAAGTCCTGATCATTCTCATGCAGCAGCGCATCATAAAGATCGAGCGTCGCCGCATCCATGCTGGACAAATTGTCCGCCGCATAGCGCTCCAGAATGATGTCCATTTCTTTGATCCCACGCCGCATTGAGCGCATCTGCATGCGTTTCAGACGATTCTCATGGGTCTCATTTTCCGGATTCGGAGCAGGTTTGGGGATGTCCATCGTTGTCACACTTTGTTGCGCAGCGCCTTTTCCAGACGCGCGAGTTTTTCCAGATCATTTTTCATACGGCTGCGGATCACGCGGATTTCCTGCACGATCGCGAGCAAATCCGTGTCGGTGCTCTCTTCGTCACCGGGCATCTCCACGCCGTCGCCGTCCCCTGTCAGCAGCCAGCCCACCGAGACATTCAACAATCCCGCCATCATCGACAACCGGTTCGCTCGGGGTTCGCTCAAATCGCCTTCCCAGTTGGCCAGCGTGCCGCGCTTGATGCCCAGCCGCTTGGCCAGTTCACCCTGCTTCAGCCCCGCCGCCTCACGCGCCGCCGCCAGGCGATCACCAAAGGTCGCCACATCCTCGCCATACCAGCCTTCGTCGGTCAGCGGCTCTACTTGGTCTTGTGACATCTACATTCCTTTGGTTTCTACCTTGAACGGTATTCGCGCGCACCCTAAGACATGGAGCCAGTGATTACAAACGAGGCCCAAATGTCTTTCCTGTCCAACACCCTGTCCCGCGTGAAACCGTCCCCGACCATCGCCATGACAGCAAAGACCGCCGAACTGAAGGCCGCAGGCCGCGACGTGATTGGCCTCTCCGCCGGCGAGCCTGACTTCGACACGCCGCAAAACATCAAAGACGCCGCCGTGGCTGCCATTGCGGCGGGCAAAACCAAATACACCGCGCCGGATGGCATTCCCGAACTGAAGCAGGCCGTTTGTGCCAAGATGAAGCGCGACCATGGTCTGGACTACACCCCGCCGCAGGTATCTGTCGGCACCGGCGGCAAACAGACGCTCTATAATGCGCTGATGGCCACATTGAACGAAGGCGACGAAGTCATCATCCCGGCCCCCTATTGGGTGAGCTACCCGGACATGGTGCTGCTTGCCGGTGGCACACCGGTGGTTGCCGAGACCTCGCTGCAAACCAAATTTAAACTGACCGCCGATCAGCTTGAGGCCGCGATCACGCCAAAAACCAAATGGCTGATCTTCAACTCGCCGTCCAACCCGACCGGCGCAGGCTACTCACGCGAAGAACTGAAAGAGCTCACTGACGTGCTGATGCGCCACCCACATGTCTGGGTGATGACCGACGATATGTATGAGCACCTCGCCTATGACGATTTTGAGTTCTGCACCCCAGCGGAAGTGGAACCTGCCCTCTATGAGCGCACCCTGACCTGCAACGGCGTGTCCAAAGCCTACGCCATGACCGGCTGGCGCATCGGCTATGCCGCCGGTCCTGTCGAGCTGATCGCCGCCATGCGCAAGGTGCAATCGCAAAGCACGTCCAACCCGTGCTCGATCAGCCAGTGGGCCGCCGTTGAGGCGCTCACCGGCACGCAAGAGTTTCTGGCGCCCAACAACGTGGTCTTCAAACGCCGCCGCGATCTGGTGATTGAGATGCTGAGCCAGATCGACGGCATCTCTTGCCCGACACCGGAAGGCGCGTTTTATGTCTACCCGTCCATCGCGGGACTTATTGGCAAAACCACCCCCAAAGGCACCGTGATCGAGAATGACGAAGCCTTTGCCAATGCGCTTCTGGAAGAGGCGGATGTGGCCGTGGTCTTTGGCGCGGCCTTTGGGTTGTCGCCCAACTTCCGGGTCAGCTACGCCACCTCGGACGAAGCCCTCAAAACCGCCTGCACGCGCATTCAGACCTTCTGCGCCTCGCTGACCTGATCGCGGACAACAGACACAAAGGTGGCCCATGAGCAGTGACCTGCCAGATTACTACTTCCGCGTCCGCGAAAACGGCGCTGTGGTGTTCCGTGTCGATACGGAGAACCGCCAGCGCCGGATCGAAATGGATCAGATCGCGGTCGTCAACATCAAGAACGGCGATGTGAAACCCCATGGTGACACCAAGCTGACCAAGGAAGACAAGGCCGAGATCAACGGCTGGATGGCCGAACGCCGCGCGCTTTTGGAACAGCGCACCGTGGACGACATCCTGCGCACGGTGGACCACTTGAACCTGACCTCACAATGGGTGCAATCCAAAGCCACGCCGGATCAGCTGGAGCAGATCACCGACACATTGCTGTTGGCGATGCATGATCTGCGCTCCGTATTGGTGCGCAAAAAGGCGGACCGTTTGCTCAAAGGCAAAAAGTAAGAGGGGCTTTGCCCCGTCCCATCCTTGATGGGACTCCCCAGGATATTTGTGGAATGAGAATGTGGGGCGTCGGTGTTAAGCCGACGCCTTTTGCTCTTCAAACCTTTTGCGCAGGCGGTTCAGATCGGTGACCCAGAAGCGGTACATCAGCAGGATGCCTGCTGCAGTCAAACCGCACACCAACCCCAACCACACACCTTCGCCGCCCATCCCAAAGGTGAAACCCAGCACATAGGCGCTTGGCACGCCAATGATCCAATAGCTCACCGCAGCAATCACCATCGGTCCGCGGGTGTCCTGCACCCCACGCAACAGCCCAAGCGCCATCACCTGCGCCCCATCCATCACCTGGAACAGCGCCGCGACATACAAAAGGGTCACACCTGTGGCGATGATCGCCTCACGTTGCACCTCTTCGGGATCAATAAAGGCCCCCAAAAGCTGCTCCGGGAAGATCAGGAAAATCGCCACAGCGATAAAGGCTGTTAGCAGAGAGGCCACAATCGCCACCCAGGCACCGCGCGCCATATGATCCGCGTCTTTGCGCCCCATGGCGTTGCCTGCCCGCACTGTGGCCGCATTGGACAGACCCAAGTGGATCATAAACGCCAGACTCGCCAGTTGCAGCGCAATGCCATGCGCCGCCAGCGTCACCGTGCCAAGCCAGCCCATCATAATGGAGGAGGCCGAGAACAGCCCCACTTCCGCCAGGTTGGTGATGCCAATCGGCAGCCCCAAACGGAACACTTTGGCAAACACCTCCCAATCCGGCCGCCAGATGCGCGCAAAGAGATCATGCTGCGGCAACGCCTTGATGGCATAGAGGATCACCCCCGCCAGAGACACAAACTGCACCAAGATCGAGGCTATCGCCGCCCCCCGCACGCCCATCTCCGGCAACCCCCAGTTGCCAAAAATCAGCCCGTAGTTCACCACTGCGTTCACCGGCACAGCGGCAACCGTGACCCAGAACACCACGCGGGTGTGTTCCAAAGCCGCCAGGTAGGACTTGAGCACCATCACCAAAAGCGCCGGGACCAGCCCAAGCCCTGCAATCCGCAAATAGGCCTGCGCCAGTTCTGCCACATCAGGGGCCTGCTGCAACGACAACAGGATTGGGCCGGACAGCATAAACAACGGCTGTACCAACACGCCAAAAATCACCGACAGCCATAGCCCCATACGTGTCACGCGCCGTAGGGCTTGTTCGTCCCCTTCCGCATCGGCCTCAGCCACCAAAGGCATGACCGCAATGGCAAAGCCCGATCCCAGAATGAAGATCACAAAGAAAAACGTGCTGCCCAGCACCACCGCTGCCAGCGCCTCCACGGAGTACCAGCCGAGCATGACCGTGTCGGTCAAACCGATTCCAAACTGCGCCACATGGCCGCCAATCAGCGGCAGGCCAATGCGCAAAAGGGCGCGAACGTGGTCAGACGTCCGCATTGGGGAGGTCGATTGTGTAGGTGTCATGCCCAAGCAGTAAGCTTGTTAATTAGGCAGAGCAAGGCCCGCCTTTGCGTTGATCCAAAATCCGCCCTCTGCCACCATGGGCCTCATTGATTACACAAGGTCCTGCCATGTCCTCCGATCCCTTTGCCATACTGATTTCCGACAGCCGCGCCTTTCTGAACTCGCTGGCCGACAACAACACCAAAGACTGGTTTAACGAAAACAAACCCACCTATGAGGCCCTGCTTAAAGCACCAGCGCTGGCTCTGCTCGACACGATGGCGGCCTCGCTGGAAAAGCAAACCGGCCAAGTGCCCTCCACCAAACTCTTCCGCCCGCACCGCGACGTGCGCTTTTCCAAGGATAAAACACCCTACCACCTGCATCTGCACATGCTGTGGTCGACCCCACCGGTCGGGTACTTCTTTGGCATTGGCCGGGACTATCTGTCTGTGGGCGGCGGCATCATGGGGTTTGACAAGGACCGGCTGACCCACTGGCGCGCCGCCGTCGACGGCCCCAAGGGTGCACAGCTCTTTGATGCTATCGCTGACCTACAAGCCCAAGGCGCCCGCATGGACGACCCGGAGCTCAAACGTGTCCCTGCCCCTTTTGACAAAGACCATCCTCAAGCCGCCCTGCTCAAACGCAAAAGCTGCACCGTCTGGTTTGACTATGAAGAAAGCGACATAACAAAAGGCGGCCTCGTGCCACAGCTTGAGACCACCTTCCAAAACCTACAGCCGCTCACGCAACTGCTTGCCACGCTTTAGCGCGGCTTTCGGGTATCCGGGTGCAACGCCGCGCCCAGAATGTGATCGGACTGATGGATCACATGACTTGCGGTGTTCACAATCAGCGGATCCGCCTGCTCGACTATGCTGTGGTCCTTGCCGGGATACTCCAGCGAGGCCAGGAAATGCCGCATACAGTTCAGACGCGCGCGCTTCTTGTCGTTGGATTTCACCACGGTCCACGGCGCATCCGCCGTATCGGTGTAGAAGAACATCGCCTCCTTGGCCTCGGTGTAGTCGTCCCATTTCGACAAAGACGCCTTGTCAATTGGGCTCAGTTTCCACTGCTTCAGAGGATCAGTTTCCCGACTTTCGAACCGACGTTTCTGCTCATCTTGAGTGACCGAGAACCAGTATTTGTACAGCCGAATGCCCGAGCGTACCAACATCCGTTCCAGATCCGGCGTTTGCCGCATGAACTCCAGGTATTCCCCCGGCTCGCAAAAGCCCATCACCCGCTCCACACCGGCGCGGTTGTACCAGCTGCGGTCATACAGCACCATTTCCCCCGCCGTTGGCAGATGGTCGATATACCGCTGAAAATACCACTGACCGCGCTCTTCATCGGTGGGTTTGTTCAAGGCCACCACACGCGCCGAGCGCGGGTTGAGGTGCTCGGTAAACCGCTTGATCGTGCCGCCCTTCCCGGCCGCATCCCGCCCCTCAAACAGCATCACAAACTTCTGCCCGGTTTCCTGCGCCCAAAGCTGCACCTTCAGCAGCTCTGCCTGCAACTGCGCCTTCTGCTTTTCGTATGACCGGCGGGACAGTTTGGTCGCGTAAGGGTACTCGCCCTTCTCAAACGCGCGGCGCAACTCCTCCGCCGTTGGCTCGTTTTCGGCACCCTTCACCTCTGTGTCCGCTGCCTCGGCAACGTCCTTGATTTCACCGTCATTTACCTGAGCCACACCATCCAACTGGTCATCCATAAGCGTCTCCTTTCTTGCTTTTCTCGTGATGACACCGACCTACCACGCGGCGCAAAAATCCTCTTTGATGCACGTCAACTGAATCTTCTGTTTTGCACCAAATTCCCAATAAAAATGGAGTCTTGCCCCGCTCTTCGGTGCACCTCAGTACACGATGACCTCGCGTCCGTTCTGCACACTGCAGTAGATCGAGCCCCCTCGCGCCCCTAGACTTTCCCCAGTCATTGGAGGACGCTTATGTTTGGTACTTCTCTCTCCCTCGCTCGAAAGCTTGCCGTGTCACTGACCCTCGCAGCCACATCCCTTTCCGCTCAGGACCGCATTGATCTGATCCGCCCCGACGCCCCAGCCCTGGCCCCCTATGGCGACCTGCCGGTTGGGGTCACAACGCGGACCTTTGTGCACCCCGACCAGCTCGACGTGCTCAACTCCACCGAGGGCACACTGGCACGCTACGACCGGGCCCTGACCGTTGAGATCTGGTATCCTGCCGCGGCTGGCACCCCTCCGGGCAGCACCTATGAAACCGTGCTGCGTGACCCGTCCCTCTCGGCAACCCTCACCGGCCGCGCCGCGCGCGACGCCACGCCCAAAGCAGAAGGCCCCTTCCCGCTGGTGGTGATTTCCCACGGCTACCCCGGCAACCGCCTCCTGCTCTCCCATCTGGGCGAAAACCTCGCCTCCAAGGGCTATGTGGTCGCCTCCATCGACCACACCGACAGCACCTACGCTGATCAAGCCGCCTTTGGCTCCACCCTGCTCAACCGGCCCATTGACCAGAAGTTTGTCCTCAACAGCATGGCAACGCTCGAGGGCCCCATTGGCGCGATCACCGATGCCAACACTGCGGCAGTGATTGGCTACTCTATGGGCGGCTACGGCGCGCTGATATTCGGCGGCGCGGGCCTTGCCCCCGGTGTCGAAGCCTCGCCCTTCGCACCGCCGCAAGGCACTTTGCTGCACAACGTACGCAATACCGACAGCCACGAGGCGCTGATTGATGAGCGCGTCAAGGCGCTGATCTCCATTGGCCCCTGGGGCCGCAACTACGGCCTCTGGGATGACGCAGGTCTCGCGGGCCTGCGCAAACCAACCCTCCTGATGGCGGGCGAAGTGGATGACGTCTCAATCTACCCCGCCATGCGCGAAATCTTCGACCACGCCACAGGCACGGACCGCCACCTGCTCACTTTTGAAAACGCCAACCACAACGCCGCCGCGCCCATCCCTGCGCCCATGGCCAGCTGGCAACCGTCCGAAACCCTCGGTTTCCCGCCGTTTGACCACTATGCCGACGCGGTCTGGGACACCACCCGCATGAACAACATCACCCAGCACTTCGCCACAGCATTCTTGGACCTTAACTTGAAAGGCGACAGCAACAAAGCTGCCTATCTCGACCTTGTCCCCAACGCCAAAGACGGCCTGTTCTCCGCAGAAGAAGACGGCAGCTTCAAACCGGACCACACTTATTGGCAAGGCTTCCCGGCCCGCACCGCAGTTGGGTTGCGGTTTGAGACCCTCCTCAAGGGGCAGTAAGCAAAATCCCCCAAAAAAGGCGACCATTCCGGTCGCCTTTTTTTACGCCTGCATTGTTTAGAATTGTCTCCAACTGTCACAAAGGGCCCTAACGAAACAATACCTGCACTGCCGATATAAAACAGACACTTAGATAAGTTTACCGCCCGAAATAAAACCTATTTCACGCTAAGGTGTCGTTAAGACTTGGGTGCCTAGGCTGCTGCAGGAATTGCGAGGAGGCTACCCAAATGAAATTCATGACTGCCACGGTTTCTGCCATTGCGTTGACCGTTTCCACCGGCGCTGCCATCGCCGACACCGTCACCATCCTGGCCGCAGATCTGCCGCCCATGGTGTATGCAGACGGCTCCGGTCGTGAGGCCGAAATTGTCACCCGAGTGATGGAGCACTGCGGCCACGAGGTGAACTATGTGGTGCAACCCTTCACCCGCCACTGGGCCACATACGAAGGCGGCACGGGCGACGCGGTGATGACTGTCCCACTTGGCATGCCGATGGACGGCGCTCAAAGCGCGCCTTACATCTCTTATCAGAACGGCGTGTCTTACCTCGCCTCTTCCGGCAACAACTTTGGCGCGCTGGACGACCTCGCCGGCCTCAGCATCGCCGCCTTTGAAGGCGCTTCCGGCATCCTGCCGGGCCTGTCCGACGCCCAAGGTTCCTTTGGCTCCTACCGCGAGATGGCAGACCAGGAAACTCAATCCAAACTGCTGTTTGGCGGCCGCGTTGACGGCATCCTGGGCGACGGCATGCTCTTTGCCGCCTACGCCGCCAGCCTGCGCGACGCCGGCTCCTCCGCAGGCGTAGACGCCAGCCAACCGCTTGAGTTCCGCGCCATCTTTGAACCTTCAAACTACGCCATGAACTTCCGCAATCCGGACATGTCCGTGGCCTTTGACCGCTGCTTCTCCGAATTGGAAGCTGATGGAACCATCGCGGCGATCAACACCAAGTGGATCGACAAATACCGTGACTCGCTGGCGGACAACTATCTGTCCATGTGACCGCCAGCCCCTCTGTCACGGCCTTACGTGATCTCGCGGTATCCGGGTAACTCCCTAGTCTTTGTCCTTCCATCCGGGCACCGCACATCCCCTCTCTCCATAAGCCGCCTGTTTTATCACAGGCGGCTTTACGGTTCTTGCGACCTGCCTCTTCCCCCCGCCGCGCACCCCTGCCATAATGCGCGCCAAGCAACACCAACAAGAGCAGCCCGCGAATGCCCAACGACCTTCTGGCCGAAACACAGCCGACCGATTACGACGCCTCCTCTATTGAAGTCCTTGAGGGGCTGGAACCTGTCCGAAAACGGCCTGGCATGTATATCGGCGGCACGGACGAACGCGCGCTGCACCATATGGTCGCTGAGGTGCTCGACAACTCGATGGACGAAGCGGTTGCAGGCTTCGCCAACCGCATCGAGGTCGAGCTGCACGAAGACTACTCGATCACCATCCGCGACAACGGCCGGGGCATCCCTGTGGACCCCCATCCCAAGTTCCCTGACAAGTCCGCATTGGAAGTGATCCTCTGTACCCTGCACGCAGGTGGTAAGTTCTCTGGCAAAGCCTATCAGACCTCGGGCGGTCTGCACGGCGTGGGTGCGTCGGTTGTGAACGCATTGTCGGATCTGATGGTGGTGCAAGTTGCACGCGACAAAAAACTGTTTGAACAACGCTTTTCCCGCGGTCTGCCACAAGGCCCCGTGGAACAAGTTGGCGCCGCCCCCAACCGCCGCGGCACCACAGTCACTTTCCACGCGGATGAGCAAATCTTCGGCTCCCACCGTTTCAAACCGGCCCGCCTGTTCAAATCGATCCGCTCCAAGGCGTATCTCTTCTCCGGCGTCGAAATCCGCTGGAAAACCGCCATCGACGACGGCGAAACCCCAACCGAGGCCACCTTCCACTTCCCCGGAGGTCTGTCTGACTACCTCAAAGAAACCATGGACAAGGCGACCACCTACGCCGAACAGCCTTTCTCCGGCACCGTGGACTTCCAGGAGCGTTTCAACGTCCCCGGCAAAGTCGAATGGGCCATCAACTGGACGCCCTCCCGCGACGGCTTCATCCAGTCCTACTGTAACACCGTGCCCACGCCCGAAGGCGGCACGCACGTCTCCGGCTTCTGGGCCGCTGTGCTCAAAGGCATCAAGGCCTACGGCGAACTGATCAACAACAAAAAGGCCGCGCAGATCACCCGTGACGACCTGATCACTGGCGGCTGCGCGCTGGTCTCCTGTTTCATCCGCGAGCCTGAGTTTGTTGGCCAAACCAAAGACCGCCTAGCCACTGTCGAGGCCCAGCGTCTGGTGGAAAACGCCGTGCGCGACCACTTTGACAACTGGCTGGCCGCAGACACCAAGTCCGCCGGCGCCATCCTCGACTTCTTGGTCCTTCGCGCCGAAGAGCGTCTGCGTCGCCGTCAGGAAAAAGAGACCGCGCGCAAAACCGCCACCAAAAAGCTGCGCCTGCCCGGCAAGCTGGTGGACTGTTCCGCCACCAACCGCGACGGCACCGAACTTTTCATCGTGGAGGGCGACTCCGCGGGCGGCTCTGCCAAAATGGCCCGCAACCGCAAGACCCAGGCCCTCCTGCCGCTCCGTGGTAAGATCCTCAATGTACTGGGCGCGGCCAGCTCCAAGATCGGCACCAACCAGGAAATCAACGACCTGACCCAGGCGCTTGGCGTCGGGCTTGGCACCAAATTCAACGTCGACGACCTGCGCTATGACAAGGTCATCATCATGACCGACGCGGACGTCGACGGCGCCCACATCGCCGCGCTCCTGATGACCTTCTTTTACACCCAAATGCGCCCGATGATCGACGCCGGCCACCTCTACATGGCCTGCCCCCCGCTCTTCCGCCTCACCCAGGGCGCCAAACGCGTCTACTGTGTGGATGAGGCCGAGAAAAACGAATGGCTGGAAAAAGGCCTTGGCGGCAAAGGCAAAATCGACGTCTCCCGCTTCAAAGGTCTGGGCGAGATGGACGCGAAAGACCTGAAAGAAACCACCATGGATCCGGGCAGCCGCAAGCTCATCCGTGTGACGATTGACGAAGACGAGCCCGGCGAAACAGACGCGCTGGTGGGTGATCTGATGGGCAAAAAGCCGGAGAAGCGCTTCCAATACATTCAGGAAAACGCCCGGTTTGTGGAGGAGTTGGATGTTTGAGGCTTAACGCTTCGCTTCCAAGATACTGAGATGCCCAAACTCCAAGGTTCCGATCCCAAAGTTTTTTGGGTCTTTCAACTCTGCAACATCGGCGCATCGGCACTTCTGAAAGTTCTCCTGCCCCTCACGGTAGGCGGCGTCAACCTCGCATACCCGCTTTTTGCTACGAAGGTCATACTGCTGATTTGGATGACGGACTTTCCTCAACGCAGAACTCTCACTGCCTTGGCCTTCTTTGTCGTTGCTTGTTTGGATGTTTGCGCCATGCTGTTGACCGGCTCGTTTTCCGTCTACAGTTGGGCCTACGCACATCTCTTCTAACAACTGAAGAGACAGACCAAGTTAGTCAGCGCCTGACCCGAGGGTGGGTGCGGAACGCGCCCTCTCATGGGGTGAAGAGTGACCGTCGCGCCAGTGGCGCGGCGTAAGCGCTCTGAACGGTCGGGCGCGGCGGAATGCAAGGCATTCCGCATTGGTCTGCAAATCACACGCCGTAGGGTGCGCATTCACTGCGCACCTTCCAAGACCCGCAACACGCGATACCGGTGCGCATAAATGCGCACCCTACATCTTGCCGGCCATCGGTCCCCCTGCCAAACTCCCCCCCATGCGCCCCGCCTTTGCCTTAACCCTCACTCTCTTGCTGCCCGTCCCCGACGCCATGGCCCAAGCCCGCAAGGATTCCGCGCGGCATCAGAACAACTTCATGTCCCCGGAAAGCCAGCAGCGCTCCAATCAGCCGTCTTTGAACACCAACAAAGGCACGCACCAGTGGGGGCAAAAGCAACCGCGCACAGAGCTCTTCTGTGACCAATACGCCCGCGCCGCCGCCGGTATGCGCGGCCGTGTGCAGGGCGGACAAACCGGCACGCAACTGGGCTACGGCCTTGGCTACATCGGCACCCGCGATCACCGCGACGCGCTTGGCAGCGCCGTGGTTGGCGGCGCCATCGGTTCCGCCGCCGGGGCCGCGCAGGATCAGAAGTTTTATGACTTCCACTTCACCGAATGTATGAACGGCGGCCGTTTGGTCACCACACCCAAGTAGGGTGCGCATTCACAGCGCACCATTCCGGTGGCTTTGCGCAACACGATCTGAAGCACACGTGATCCCTGTTTCAGCCATTCGCCGCTAAGCTGCCCCCATGGCCGCGTTTTTGCAAACCTACCAACTGCCCCTGATCCTTGCCTGCTTCCTGCTGGGCTGCCTCGGCGCGCTGACCCTCTTCCGCCGCACGGAAGACACCAAAGCCTGGCTTTTGGCGGACGTGATCTGGGTTGCCTTGGGCGGGGTTGGCGCCGTGGTGGCCATAGCGGCGGGCATCTACCAAGAAGACAGCACCGCGCTCAACCGACAGATCACCGTCGCCTACACCGCGTCCCGCGCCTTTGACACCGACGCCGCCCGCTTCCGCCTGCGCTACTGCGCAGAAACCAGCGACGCAGACCTGACCACGCTCTGCGAAAAGGTCGAATTCCTCTCCGCGTCCTCAGCGGAAAACACCGCCCTACCCCTGTTCCTCACCATCACGGAACGCGCCGCCCCACTGGAAGGCATCTCCCTCCTGTTTGGCAGCGCTCGCGACCACGCAGAGATGTCCCAAGCCGCCGCCGAACTGGAGATGGCCGAGTTCCTCGCCTTTGACACCCGCGACGTAACCACCATCATGGCGGTGGAAAACATCGCACCCACCCGCCCGGAGATCGCCGCCGACTACCGCGTGCTGGCGCTCACCTATGACACGCTGATCGAAGACATCACCGCACTGCGTGATGCATGGCGGCGCCTGCAATCCGGCCGCGCCCTCTTGATCCTGCAAATCATCGCCCTCTGCCTCGTCGCCTTTGCGGCACCTTTCCGCTTGGGCCGCACAATCGACAGTCTTCTGTGATTTCCCACCTTGCCACCACAAGGCGCTTTGCTAGTCTCCCCCTCATGCGCATCTGGCCCGTTTTCTTCTGTCTCGCTTTGATCTCCTGCGGCCGGTCCCTGACCGAAAGTGAACAGGCGTTTACCGCTGACGTTTTGGGCGACACCATCGACACCAAACCGATCCGCATCACCAAAAACGCACCGCTCGGCATCCAGACGTGGGAGTATGAAAAACGCCCCCGCCTTGCCTGTCGCGAGCGCATCAATCCGGAGCCCAAAGAGGAAACCATCACCGCCACCGCCGCCGGTGTTGTGCTCTATGAGCACGTCTACACCTCCCGCGATTGGTCGGTGCCGGATTACGTGCCGAGCTACCCTGAGAAGCTGCACCTGACAGCAGCGATGTTCTTTGCCCATGAAATGGTGCACGTCTGGCAATGGCAAAACCGTGAGATCACCGGCTACACGCCCTTCAAGGCCGCCCAAGAACACAAGAACGGCGCGGATCCTTATCAGTTCGAAAGCGCCTCCGCCGCGACCTTCCTGGATTACGGATATGAGCAGCAGGCCGCCGTGGTGGAGGAATACCTCTGCTGTTCCCTGCTCGATCCCGAAGCACCGCGCACCGCGCGGCTCAAATCTCTGCTCTCACCGCATTTCCCGGTCGAAAATCTGCCCCGCCCGGACTCGGTGGTGCTGCCGTGGAAGGACGCACAAGTTAAGAATATCTGCCGCTAATCGGTGCAAAAATCGCCACAGTCGCAAAACAGTCGTGATACCGACAGAATACCGACGTGGATTTTGCCCACAAAAAAGGGGGCCGAAGCCCCCAATTAACCTTGCTGAACAGGCATTTACTTATAGCCAAACGCGCTGTTCGGGATCAGCTGGCGCTTCCCACCGGGTGCTTTCCACTCGCTTTCGAGGCACGCGGTTCCCTCTTTTTGCCA
Organism: Shimia sp. MIT1388; assembly: GCF_047124445.1. GTDB lineage: Bacteria > Pseudomonadota > Alphaproteobacteria > Rhodobacterales > Rhodobacteraceae > Shimia. The sequence continues at coordinate 1,330,263 of NZ_CP138921.1, forward strand.
GTAGAGCACCTTGAAATCATACCATCCTGCCTTTGGCACATTGACCTTAGGTCGCCCTGCACTGGCACATGGTGTGATCTTGTTCAGCTTCGCCACCGACTTGCCGCTGATCCAAACCTGAGAGCCATCATTGCTAAAGAATTCAAGGTCATAGACCCCGGGCTTATCAAACTTGATATACCCGTTAATGTCCGCAACCACCAACATCGGCTTGCCCGACGTCAGCACCGGCGCGCCCTGCCCCTTGTCTGGAAAGTTCAATCCAGGCAAGGGCTTACCCGGCTTGGACCACTTAATTTTCGACTTCGCTTGATTCAGGTTGCGCACATTGCGCTCCCCGGTGAAGTAATTGACTTTGAGGCCTTGTTTCACGCCGGTTGGTTGTGGATTGGCGGGCGTCAGCTCAATCACCTGCGCCGACACAGCCCCCCCGATGAAAATGGAAACAGCGGCCAAAGCACTGACAATAAAAGATTTCACAAGCAAACTCCTCGCATCATGGCGTTTGGGGACAGCCTAAGTCCAACCACCCCCAATGAGCAAGTCACAGTTCCGCGGATAAGAGGGAACTCGCGCGTTTTGGATTAGGCTGGCTGCACATCTTCAAGCAAGGCAAGGAACGCCCCCCAAGTCGAAAACTGCTGATCATGGGGAATAGCCTCGACAGGCGATTTACGATAACCTTCTGTAAACAAAGCAAAAGTCACCCCCGCCCGCTTTGCCGTCTCTGCATCCACTTCGCTGTCGCCAACATAAAGCACGTCCTTCAAAGGCGTTTCGCCAATCGTTTCCAGCAGCGGCAAAGGATCGGGCTTCCGCTTGTCAAAGCTGTCTCCCCCCATAACCACATCGAAGTATTTACTCAGGTCTAGCCCCTCCAAAACATGCATCGCCGGTTCCTTGGGTTTGTTGGTGCAAACCCCCATCCGCACACCTTGTTTTTTCAACACATCAAGCACTTCGCGAACCCCGTCGTAGGTCACCGTATACTCAGAGGTGGACGCATTGTAGATTTCCAGCACCCGCGCGCTCAGTCGAGGGAACTCCGTTTCTGCCACTTGAAAATGCGCCATCACCCGTTGCACCAGAACCGGCAAGCCATTGCCAATAAAAGAAATCACAGTGGGCAGATCCAGATCTGGCAAGCCCTCTTCGGCAAGCATCTTGTTCACAGAGGCGCGGATATCCGGCGCGCTGTCAACCAATGTGCCGTCCAAATCAAAGATCACTGTCTGCATGTCGTGCTGCTCCCGCGTCAAAAACTTTGGCGAATTTCAAGCACGCACGGCAGGCAATGAAAAGCGCCAAATCTTCCGACCCTCGGTCACTCTGGCGCTGGCGACTGTTTTGGGATACCGTGGAATACAATTCCAGCTTCAAGAAATGCCTGAAGATCGCCATGTCCTACATCGACAACATCCGCACCTTTGTCCGCGTTTACGAACTTGGCAGCATGTCCGCCGCCGCCCGTGACCAACGGATTTCCGCGGCCGTGGCCTCCTCACGTATTTCTCAATTGGAAGAATACCTTAGCGTCCGCCTCTTTCACCGCACCACGCGGCAACTCAATCCAACCGAGCAAGGCAACACCTTCTACGAAGGCGCCTGCAAAATCCTTGAAACCATTGATGAAGCCGAAGCTGCGGTAAATTCCATCACGCAAAGTCCACGCGGCCTTCTGCATATCGCTGCCCCTCTGGGGGTTGGCCGTCGCCTGATTGCGCCCTTGATTCCGGAATTCAAAAAGGAGTACCCCCTCATCGATCTACGCTTGCGTCTGTCAGACCGCAAACTCGACCTGACCGCCGAAGGCCTTGATGTGGCTTTCTTTTTGGGCGTTCCGGAGGACAGCACCCTTCGTATTCGAAAGATCGCAGATTGTCCCCGCGTGCTTTGTGCCGCGCCGCAATACTTGTCCGAGCGCGGCACGCCCATCTCTCCCGAAGAACTGACCAACGGCACCCACGACTGCCTCAATCTGCGCTACCCTGGTGCGCCAGAGTTCCAATGGCCGCTAGAAACAGATGAAGGCACCCGCCGCTTTGCCGTAAAAGGCCCGTTTGAGTCTGATGACGGCGATGTGCTGACAGACTGGGCGCTAGAAGGCTACGGCATCACTCTCAAACCGGTGTTCGAAATTGCAGAACATCTGTCTTCTGGCGCATTGGTGCCTGTTCTGTCCGAGACGCCCCCAATGCCCATTCAAATGGCACTGCTGTACACGCATCGTCGCCATCAGGATCCCAAAACACGGCTGCTGATCGAGTTTATGACCCCGCGTGTTCAGGCCGCACTGCTAGAAAACCAAGCCGGGGCAAAGACCTAACCAGCACTGACAATTCACGGCACAGCTTCAAGCCGCCTTCCACGACAACAACTCTTTCAAGAAAAATTGGAAAGTCACCCGGCGTTTTTTAAGCTAAAACGAAGCAATCACGAACCAGGGGAGTTTTGTCGTGACGCGTTACGCACGGGACATGCGGGGCTACGGCCCCAAGCCACCACATCCACAATGGCCAAATGACGCCAAAGTCGCCGTTCAGTTTGTATTGAACTACGAAGAAGGTGGCGAAAACTGCGTTCTGCATGGCGATGCGGCTTCCGAGGCGTTTCTTTCTGACATTCCAGGTGCCGCCCAATGGCAGGGCCAGCGTCATTGGAATATGGAGTCGATCTACGAATACGGCGCGCGCGCAGGCTTCTGGCGCTTGCATCGTTTGTTCACCGGCAAAGACATCCCTGTGACCATTTACGGCGTGGCCAGCGCGTTGGCGCGTAATCCGGAACAAGTTGCTGCTATGAAGGCCGCGAATTGGGAAATCGCCAGCCACGGCCTGAAATGGGTTGAGCACAAGGATATGCCGGAAGAGGAGGAGCGCGCCTCCATCGCTGAGGCCATCCGCCTGCACACCGAAGTGGTCGGCGAGCGCCCACGCGGTTGGTACACGGGGCGTTGTTCTGAAAACACTGTCCGGCTCGTCGCCGAAGCGGGTGGATTTGATTATATCTCAGACACTTACGATGACGACTTGCCTTACTGGCGTGAATTTGGCGATCAGGATCAACTGATCATTCCTTACACGCTGGAAGCCAACGACATGCGCTTTGCCACGGCCCCGGGTTGGGTGACAGGGCAAGACTTCTTCACCTACCTCAAAGATGCCTTTGACGTGCTCTATGCCGAAGGCAGCGAAGGTGCGCCCAAGATGATGTCCATCGGCTTGCATTGCCGGTTGATTGGCCGTCCGGGAAAACAAGCCGGACTGGCGCAGTTCCTCGAGTACATTCAAGGCTTTGAGGGCGTCTGGACCCCGCGGCGTGTTGAGATTGCCGAGCACTGGGCACAAACGCATCCGCACAAACGCTTCGAGCGCCCAAGCGCCATGGAAAAACCCCGATTTGTGGAGCTCTACGGCGGCATCTTTGAGCACTCCGCCTGGATTGCGGAACGTGCCCATGACTTAGAACTCGGACCTGCCCACGATTGTGCCGCTGGCGTGCACAACGCCCTCTGCCGCACCTTCCGTACTGCTAGCGACGAAGAACGGCTTGGCGTGCTCAACGCCCACCCGGATCTTGCAGGCAAGTTGGCTGCAGCCGGTCGCCTAACCGCCGAAAGCACCTCGGAACAGTCTGGCGCAGGTCTGGATATGCTCACGGATGAAGAGCGTGCCAATTTTACCCAATTGAACAGCGACTATGTCGCCAAACACGGCTTCCCGTTTATCATTGCGGTGCGTGACCACACCAAGGCCTCGATCATGGCCGCCTTTGAGCGCCGTATTGGCAATGACAGCGCCACCGAGTTTGCAGAGGCGTGCAAACAGGTTGAGCGTATTGCCGAATTCCGCCTGATGGATCTTTTGCCGTGACTGACATCACCATCCAGCCCCTGACAGCAGAGGCCTTCGCGCCATATGGCGACGTGATCACCCTCAAACCTGAGGCTGATAAGATCATCAACCAAGGCATGTGTGGCCGACATCACGACCTGGCAGAGATGGATTTTTCCGATGGGCGCGCGGGTATCAGCCTGTTTAACGCACAGCCGCGCAGCCTGCCCTACACGCTAGAAATGGTTGAGCGCCATCCGGACGGAAGTCAGGCTTTCATTCCGATGACGGAACACGCATTCCTTGTGATTGTTGCAAAAGATTTGGGCGGCAAGCCGGATACCCCCGTGGCGTTTCAGACGCAGCCGGGACAAGCCATCAACTTCCATCGCAACACATGGCACGGCGTTTTGACCCCGCTTGCAGCCCCCGGCCTTTTTGCCGTGGTGGACCGCATTGGCGACGGCGCCAACCTCGAAGAATTTTGGTTCAACACAGCTTACCAAGTGGTGGCGGACCAAAACCAACGGTCAGGTATCCCCTGACCAAACCGCCCGAAGCTGCTCGCCAAATGAAGCGGCAGGGCTTTACGACCGACAGGAGAAGGACATGGCTGACACTATGACAGCTCAGGAAACACAAGGGACCGGACAATACTCCGACCCAAACGTCACGCCCCCATTGGGGCAGGCAATCCCTCTGGGATTCCAACACGTTCTGGCAATGTTTGCCTCAAACGTTACCCCATCCATTATTGTGGCCGGCGCGGCTGGCCTCGCTTTTGGCGGCGCTGAACAGGTCTATCTGATCCAGATGGCCATGCTGTTTGCCGGCATCGCAACTCTGTTCCAAACCGTGGGGATCGGCCCAATTGGCGCACGCCTACCAATCATGCAAGGCACCAGCTTTGCCTTTGTTGGCGTGCTGGCTGGCGTCGCTGCCACCCAAGGTCTCAGCGTCGCTCTGACTGCCTGTATCATTGGCGGCGTGATCCACTTCGCGCTCGGCTCTGTGATTGGCAAATTGCGCTGGCTGTTCCCGCCACTGGTGACCGGCCTGGTGATCCTTGCCATTGGTCTCTACCTCATTCCGGTTGCGATCAAATACGCCGCAGGTGGCGCCGCGCAATTCCAGATGGAAGCAGAAAGCTTCGGCTCTTTGAAGCACTGGACTGTGGCATTGACCGTTGTGGTTGTGGCTTTGGTTCTGAAGTTCTTCACAAAAGGCACCCTGTCCAGCGCGGCCATTCTGGTTGGCCTGATCGCAGGTTACGTTGTGGCGTATCTGTCCGGTATGGTAAACTTTGGCGCCGTCGCCAAAGCCTCTTGGGTGACTGGCATCAAGCCTCTGCCTTACGGCTTTGAATTCAGCCTCGGCGCAGTGATTGCCGTGACATTGGTCTCCATCGTTTCCGCGATTGAAACCGTGGGCGACGCCTCTGCCACCGCCAAAGCTGGTGCTGGCCGCGATGCGACCGACGAAGAGATTCAGGGCGCAACATATGCGGACGGCTTAGGTACGGCCATTGCCGGTGTCTTTGGCGGTCTGCCAAACACCTCGTTCTCACAGAACGTCGGTATTGTCGGCATGACAGGCGTCATGAGCCGCCACGTGGTGACCATCGGTGGCATCATCCTGATCCTCTGTGGTCTGATGCCAAAAGTGGGTGCCGTGATCGCCTCCATGCCCCTGCCAGTCCTGGGCGGCGGTGTGATCGTAATGTTTGGCATGGTGGCGTCTGCCGGCCTGAACGTGCTGTCCGAAGTGGAACTGAACCGCCGCAACATGGTGATCATCGCTGTGTCGCTCGCTGTGGGTCTGGGTCTGAACCTTGTCCCAACCGCCGTGCAATACCTGCCGGGTGTTGTGAAAACACTGATGACCTCGGCTGTGGCACCAACCGCGCTCTGCGCGATTGTGCTGAACTTGGTTCTTCCTCACGAAGACTGACAAACTCTTTAATTCAAGTGACTTACAGGGACCTTCGGGTCCCTGTTTTTTTGTCTTCAAACTGCGCTACACTCCCACAATATCCTTTTGACCAAGCCTTGCGCCACACGCATGGGACCCATGCATTTGGCGCACTAGCTTAATTGTTTAATATTAAACTATAAGGATCGAAACGCGGATTTCAGTGGAGGAGACGCCGCATGGCGAATGAATTTCCAGACATCGACCCGGTAGAATCCCAAGAATGGCAGGACGCCATTGAGGATGTCATCGCGCGGGACGGACCAGACAGAGCGCATTACCTGCTCGATAAAGCGGTGCAGCAAGCCCGCGCGGCTGGCGCGACGCTGCCCTTCTCGGCGACCACGCCGTATCAGAACACCATCCCAACCGACGATCAGGAAGAGTTTCCTGGCGATCTGGACATGGAATGGCGCATCCGCACCATCAACCGCTGGAACGCCATGGCGACCGTGGTACGCCGCAACAAAGTGAGCAGCGAATATGGCGGCCACATTGCCTCCTTCGCCTCCTCTGCGGTGATGTATGATATAGGGTTGAACCACTTCTGGCGCAGCAAATCTGCGATCCATGGCGGCGACCTTGTGTTCTTCCAAGGTCACGTGATCCCCGGCATCTATGCGCGTTCCTTTATGGAAGGTCGCTTGACCGAAGAGCAGTTGGAAAACTTCCGCTCTGAAGTGGATGGCGGCGGCCTGTCCTCTTACCCGCACCCCTGGCTGATGCCGGACTACTGGCAGTTCCCGACCGTCTCCATGGGCCTTGGCCCGCTGATGGCGATCTACCAAGCGCGGTTCATGAAATACATGCACAACCGCGGCCTGATCGACATGGCCGACCGCAAGGTCTGGTGCTTCCTTGGCGATGGCGAGATGGACGAACCGGAAAGCCGTGGCGCCATTGACCTCGCTGCGCGCGAAGGCCTCGACAACCTGATCTTTGTGGTGAACTGCAACCTGCAGCGTCTGGATGGCCCTGTGCGCGGCAACCATAAAATCGTACAAGAGCTCGAAGGTGATTTCCGCGGCGCGGGCTGGAATGTGATCAAGCTGCTGTGGGGCAAAGGTTGGGACGAACTGCTGGAGAAAGACACCTCCGGCAAACTGCGCCAGTTGATGGACGAAACCGTCGACGGCGACTACCAGACCTTCAAATCCAAAGACGGCGCCTACATTCGCGAGCACTTCTTTGGCAAATACCCAGAGACCGCCGAGCTGGTGAAAGACTGGACCGACGAGCAAATCTGGTCCCTACGTCGTGGCGGCCATGACCCGCAAAAGGTCTACACGGCCTTCAAACGGGCCAGCGACACCAAAGGTCAGCCAACCTGCCTGCTGGTAAAGACCGTCAAAGGTCACGGAATGGGCACCGCTGGCGAAGGCCAGAACACCACCCACCAGCAAAAGAAAATGAACGAGGATCAGCTGCGCGCCTTCCGCGACCGCTTTGAGATCCCGGTCAGCGACGAAGATGTGGGTGACGCGCCGTTTGTGAAACTCAACAACGCACAGAAAGCTTACCTGGCGGACCGACGTAAAGCGCTCGGTGGAGAGTTCCCAAAACGTGAGAGCCAATCGCCTAAGCTGGAAATCCCAGCTTTGGACAAGTTTGCGGCGCAGCTCAAAGGCACTGGGGATCGCGAAATTTCCACCACCATGGCCTTTGTGCGCATTCTGACCACCCTTCTGCGGGACAAGCAGATTGGACAAAACATCGTGCCGATTGTACCGGATGAAAGCCGCACCTTTGGTATGGAAGGTCTGTTCCGCTCTGTGGGCATCTACAATCCGGAAGGGCAGAAATACACGCCGCAAGACGCCGATCAGATGATGTACTACAAGGAATCGACCAATGGTCAGGTTCTGCAGGAAGGCATCAACGAAGCCGGCGCCATGGCGGATTGGATTGCGGCGGCCACCGCCTATTCCAACCACGGCGTGCCGATGATCCCGTTCTTCATTTACTACTCCATGTTTGGCTTCCAGCGCATTGGCGATTTGGCCTGGGCTGCAGGCGACAGCCGTGCACGTGGCTTCATGCTGGGCGGCACCGCTGGCCGGACCACGCTGAACGGCGAGGGTTTGCAACACGAGGACGGCCACAGCCACATCCTTGCTGGCACCATTCCAAACTGCATTTCCTATGACCCGACCTTCCAACACGAAGTGGCGGTGATTGTGCAGCACGGCATGAAGCGGATGTATGAAGATCAGGAAGATGTGTTCTTCTACCTCACACTGATGAACGAAAACTATGCCCATCCAGATATGACGATGGGTGTGGAAGACGAGATCATCAAAGGTCTCTACCGTTTCAAAGAGGTAAAGAAACCGTCCAAGAAGCATGTCACGCTGATGGGCTCCGGCACCATTCTGGTGCAGGCCATGCAGGCAGCTGAGATGCTCGAAGCGGACTTCGGTGTGACATCCGAAATCTGGTCGGCCACCAGCTTCAACGAACTGGCACGGGATTGTCAGGATGTGGCCCGCCACAACCGCCTGAATCCTCTGGCAGAGCCAAAAACGTCCTTTGTGGCGCAGCAGCTTGCCAAGGCCAAAGGCCCTGTGATTGCGGCAACCGACTACATGAAGAACTACGCGGAGCAAATCCGGACCTGCGTGCCAGGCAGCTACACCGTGCTAGGCACCGACGGATTTGGCCGCTCCGACAGCCGCGTGAACCTGCGCCGCTTCTTTGAGGTGGACGCCAACCACATCGCCGCAGCGGCCATGGTGGACCTCTACAAAGAGGGCGCAGTGACCAAGAAAGACCTTGAGGCCGCACTGGCCAAATACGACATCGACGGCGCCAAGCCGAACCCGCGCCTGGTGTGATCGGGAAGAGAGGAGAATTAGCAATGGCAATTGAAGTCAAAGTTCCCGACATCGGCGATTTCACTGATGTTCCAGTGGTTTCCGTCCTGGTCAGCGCCGGTGACGTGGTTGCGGCCGAAGACCCGCTGATCGAAGTGGAAAGCGACAAGGCCACCATGGAAGTGCCGTCCCCTGCGGCTGGTAAAGTGGTCGAGATCAAAGTGTCCGAGGGCGACGCCGTATCCGAAGGCTCGCTGATCTTGATGCTGGAAGCAGAAGGCGACACCGCAGCAGAGGCCCCTGCGCCTAAAGCAGAAACTGCTGCGCCTGTTGCCGCGGCACCTGCCCCTGCCCCTGCTGCAGCCCCTGCTCCGGCGGCGGTGACCGATGCCGGGTTTGGCAAGACCCACGCGTCCCCTTCTGTGCGTGCCTTTGCGCGCCAGTTGGACGTGGATCTAGCCAAGGTGAACGGCTCCGGCCGCAAAGGCCGTATCCTGCGAGAAGATGTGACAGCCTTCCTGAAAAGCTCTACAGCCGCAGCGCCTACCGCCGGTGGCGCAGCGCAAGGTGGCATGGGCATTCCGCCAATCCCGGCTGTCGACTTCTCCAAATTTGGTCCGGTGGAAGATGTCGAGATGCCACGCATCAAGAAACTGTCCGGTCCGGCGTTGCACCGCAGCTGGCTCAACATTCCGCACGTCACCCACAACGACGAAGCGGACATCACCGATCTGGACAAGTACCGCAAGGAAATGGACACGATGGCCAAGGAAGACGGCTATCGCGTGACCTTGCTGTCCTTTGTGATCAAAGCATCCGTGTCTGCGCTGAAACAGCATTGGGAAGTGAACTCGTCGATCCATCCGGACGGCGACAAGCTGATCAAGAAGGACTACTACAACATCGGCTTTGCGGCGGACACGCCAAACGGCCTTGTGGTTCCGGTGATCAAAGACGCTGATCGCAAGGGCATTGTGGACATCTCCAAAGATCTCATGGAGTTGTCCGGCAAAGCCCGCGCCGGTGAGTTGAAAAGTGGCGACATGCAGGGCGCGACCTTCACCATTTCCAGCCTCGGCGGCATTGGTGGTACATCCTTCACCCCAATCGTGAATGCACCCGAAGTGGCTATCCTTGGTCTGACCCGCTCCAAAATGGCGCCGGTCTGGAATGGCGAAGAGTTTGTGCCGCGCCTGATGCAACCGCTGTCGCTCAGCTATGACCACCGCGCCATCGACGGGGCCTTGGCTGCACGGTTCACCGTGACGCTCAAGACCCTTCTTGGCGATATGCGCAAGTTGATGTGGTAAGGAGAGCTAAGATGGACGTCAAAGTACCTGATATTGGGGACTTTTCCGAAGTTCCCGTGGTCTCCGTTCTGGTCTCTGTCGGCGATTCCGTCGCCGCAGAAGACCCGCTGATCGAGATTGAAAGCGACAAGGCCACCATGGAAGTGCCTTCGCCCGCCGATGGTGTGGTCAAGGACATCAAAGTGGCCGAAGGCGACAATGTCTCTGAAGGCAGCTTGATCCTTGTGCTGGAAGCGGAGGGTGCTACAGAAGCCCCAAAAGCGACCACGCCAGAAACGCCAGCAGCCCCACAGGCTGTGGCGGCAACCGGCACTGCGTCCGGCGCTGGTGATGTGCACGCCGAAGTGGTAGTTTTGGGCTCTGGCCCTGGTGGTTACACAGCAGCCTTCCGTGCGGCCGACCTTGGCAAAAAGGTCGTGCTGATCGAGAAAGACAGCTCTCTCGGTGGTGTCTGCCTGAACGTGGGCTGTATCCCATCCAAAGCACTGCTGCACTCTGCCAAGGTGATTACTGAAGCCGAGGAAATGGCGGAGCACGGCATCAGCTTTTCCAAGCCCGAGGTTGACCTCGACAAGCTGCGTGGCTGGAAAGAAAGCGTTGTAAAACAACTGACTGGTGGCCTTGGTGGTTTGGCAAAAGCCCGCAAGGTTCAGGTTGTGAACGGCTATGGTACTTTCACTGGCCCCAACATGATTGAGGTCGACAACAACGGTGAAAAATCCACCGTCAGCTTCGACCAATGTGTCATCGCGGCCGGTTCTGAGCCAGTCACCCTGCCCTTCATCCCGCACGATGATCCGCGCGTGATCGACAGCACCGGAGCGCTGGAGCTGGAAGATGTGCCTGAGCGCCTTCTGGTTCTGGGTGGTGGCATCATCGGCCTGGAAATGGCAACTGTGTATGATGCCTTGGGCTCCAAAGTGACCATCGTTGAGTTCATGGATCAGATCATTCCTGGGGCGGACAAAGACGTCGTGAAACCGCTGCACAAGCGGATTGAAGGACGGTATGAGGCCATCCTAACCAAAACCAAAGTCACTGCGGTTAAAGCAACGGACGCTGGTCTTGAGGTCACCATGGAAGGCCCCAAAGGCGAAGTGGTTGATACGTTTGACAAAGTGCTTGTTGCAGTGGGTCGTCGCCCGAATGGGGCGAAGGTCAATGCAGCAGCGGCTGGTGTGGCAGTGGATGAGCGTGGCTTCATCGCGGTCGACAGCCAGCAACGCACTGGTGTGCCTCACATTTTTGCCATTGGTGACGTGGTTGGTCAGCCTATGCTGGCGCACAAAGCCGTGCACGAAGGCAAGGTGGCTGCGGAAGTCGCTGCGGGTCACAAACGCCACTTTGATGCGCGGGTGATCCCGTCTGTGGCTTACACCGATCCTGAGGTTGCTTGGGTGGGTGTCACGGAGACCCAGGCCAAGGCTGAGGGCATGAAGGTTGGCAAGGGTGTATTCCCTTGGGCTGCCTCTGGTCGCTCGCTCTCTCTGGGCCGCTCGGAAGGGCTTACTAAGTTGATTTTCGACGAAGAATCCGAGCGCGTGATTGGTGCAGGGATTGTTGGACCCAACGCCGGTGACTTGATCGCCGAGGTCGCGCTGGCCATCGAAATGGGCGCGGATGCGGTTGATCTGGGCCACACCATTCACCCGCACCCGACCTTGTCTGAGACGGTGAACTTTGCCGCAGAAATGTTTGAAGGCACGATCACGGACCTTATGCCGCCGCGCAAAAAGAAGTGATCTACACCTGATCAAAATTCAACGCGTCGCAGACCTCTGCGGCGCGTTTTTTTGTTGGGCTGTTAACCGGCCCAAATGGCCTCAAAATCACGTCGGTATATTGTCGGTATCACGACTGTTTCGCGGAGGTGCGTTTTTCCATCCCCACAAAACGCGCAACAGTAAAGGCACCGTGCGTTGCGCAACGTCTCAACAGCCTTACAGCGGCCAGAAGAACGGGATCAACGCAGAGGCAAGAATACCAATAGACAGGTTCAGCGGAATGCCGACGCGCATAAAGTCTGTGAACTTGTAGCCCCCCGGACCAAAGACCAGCATGTTGGTCTGATAGCCAATCGGCGTCGCGAAGCTGGCAGAGGCGGCAATCATGACTGCGACCACCAACGGACGCGGGTCCACACCAATAGCTTGCGCCAGTCCTACCGCGATGGGAGTCACCACCACGGCCACGGCGTTGTTGGACACAAGCTCCGTCAGCACCGAGGTTAGCAGGTAGATGGCCCAGATCAGCAGGAAGGGTGGCAGGCCCTGCAAAGCTGGTGCCAGATTGTTCACGATCAGCGAGACGGCGCCGGAATGGGACAAGGCTGCCCCTATGGCGAGCATGGAGAAGATGAGCGACAATAGACGGCCATCGACAAATGAAAATGCCTCATCGGCGTCGATACAGCGGGTCAACAGGACCACCGCCACGGCAAGGATCGCCAAGTAGAGAATGGGCGCCACGCCCATACCGGCCAAGATCACGATGCCCACCATACATCCGAGGGCAATCGGGGCATGACCGCGGCGGTACTCACGCTCTGACGGATGCGACACGTCAACCATATCCATATCAGAGGCGAGACGTTGGATGTCCTCTGGTGCCCCTTCCAGCAGCAGAGTGTCACCGACACGCACCACCAGTTGGTCCAGCTGTTGGCCGATGTTCTGGTTCCGGCGATGCACCGCTAGTGGATAGACGCCATAACGACGACGCAGGCGCAGAGCGCCAAGACGGCGACCAACCATCTTACAGCCCGGCGTGATCAGCGCTTCCACCGTGGTGGTTTCGACGGCGCCCACCTGATCCAGTCGCTTCAGGGATTTGTTGCGCTGAAGACTGAGCAACTCTGTCATCTTGGTGCGCAGAACCACACGATCGCCAACCTGAAGCGTGACCGCTCCGAGGTTGCGGCGCAGCGAGGTGTCCCCTCGGATCACGTCGATCAGGCGCACGCCATCGCGTTTAAACAGCTGCACGCCGGAGACTTCACGACCAATCAGGTTGCTTTCCGGCGGGATCACCGCTTCGGTGAAGAATTTCATCTGGCTGCGGTTGGACAGCAGGTCTGCCATGCTGGCGCGTTCTGGCAGCAGGCGCCGTCCAACGAAGTAGAGGTAGGCCATGCCCCAAACTACAATGATCAGGCCCAGCGGCGTGACCTCAAAGATGCTGAACGGCTCCAAACCTTGGTCACGGGCAACCCCGTCCACCAAGAGGTTTGTCGAGGTGCCGATCAGTGTCAGAGTTCCGCCCATGATCGCGGCATAGCTCAACGGGATCAACAACTTGGAAGCCGACGTTCCCAAAGTGCGCGCCAGTTGGGTGAAGACCGGGATCATCACCACCACCACCGGTGTGTTAGACACAAAAGCCGAGGCCAGGATCACAAAACACAAGAGCACGGTGATGGCCACCTGCGGGCGTTCTTGCGCCTGCCCGTCCGCCAGTGCCGTGAAAGCGGACAGGGCCCCTGTGCGCACCAGCGCCCCCATGACAATGAACATCGCGGCAATGGTCCAGGGCGCGGGATTGGAGAGCACGCTTAGTGCGGCTTGGTACGGCAGGACCCCCAGAAACAGCAGTACGGCAACGCCGCCAATGGCCACCACTTCGGTTGGGTAGGCCTCGCGCAGGAAGAGCACAAACATGCCCGCCACGGTCAAAAGCGCAAGCACCGCCTGAGTGGTCTGCGAAAATGCAAAAAGATCCATACCAATTCCGTCTTTACCAGCGGCCAACATTTACCATGAAGCCCCTGTCGGGCAAGAGATTTTAGGCGGTTTCGGCTTGGATACGTGGCCGCACCAATGTCATGCCCACCAGGATCAGCCCCAATGCCGCCCAGACCCAGAGCGAATACTGTTCTTTGAGCAGCAGCATGGCCCAGAGAACGCCGCTGCCGGTGACGACATAGCTGACTTGCGCGGCAAAGACGGCACCGGCGCGGGACACCAGCCAGACATAGGCGGTGTAAACACAGGCATGGATCACGGACGACAAGACCAACGCATATTCGGGCGCGTTCCACTCGGTGCGCGGGTCAATGAATTGGCCAGAGGCCAAAGCCAGCGGCAGCGCGAGGACGGCCCCGACAACAGAAGCGCCATAGAGCACGTGGCCCGCGCCCAATCCGTGCATGCCCCATTTGGACACCACATTGCCCTCAAAGGCATAACACAGCGGGCCAACCACAGCGATCGGGAGGAAGGCCACCATGGCCGGGTCTGGCAAAGCTTCGGGCTCGGCAAGAATGATCACACCAATGAGGCCGGCCACCAAGCCCCCAAGGCGAAGCCAATTGAACCGGTCGGTGCCCATCAGCAGAGCGATGGGAAAGGCAAACATCGGCACCAGCGAGATCACAATCGACATTACACCGGAGGGCAACTCCGCCGCGGCGCGGTAGGAAAAGCTGTTGGGAATGATGGTGCCAAGGCAGGCGATCAAGGTGAAGAACCACAGCTTGTTTCGCGGCAGGGCAACGGATTTGCCCGTGACCAGCCTCAGCACAAACAGGAACGCCGCGCCAATCACAAGTTGCCAGAAAATCAGGCCAAGCGGCTCATAACCTTCTGAAACGGCGATTTTGGCCAAGGGCTGTGTCAGGCCCCAGCCGGTGCCAATCGCCAAAAGAACAAAGATCCAGTAGACCGGTGGCACCTTAGGAAGGGCCACACTGGCTCAACCGACCGCCTTGGCGCACCATTTCGATGCGGGTCGCCGCTCCGGTGCGGTCGTCGGTTTCCACGTAGACTCCGGACAGCGTGGCTTCGCCCAGCGCAGGCGTAAAGCGCGATTTTGGCATGCCGGTCACAAAGCGGCGCATGGGCTCTTCTTTCTGCATGCCAATCACCGAGTTGTAGTCGCCACACATGCCGGCGTCCGCCTGAAACGCGGTGCCGCCGGGCAGGATTTGGGTGTCTGCTGTCGGGATATGCGTGTGGGTGCCCACCACAAGGCTGACGCGGCCATCACAGAAATGCCCCATGCCCATTTTCTCAGAGGTGGCTTCGCAATGCATGTCGACAATCGCCGCCTGCACCAGTCCACCGCGCGGATGAGAGCGCAGCACCTGATCCACGGCCGAAAACGGATCGCCATAGGGCTGTTTCATAAACACCTGGCCCAGCGCCTGGGTCACCAGCACTTTGCGACCGCCTTGGGCGTTGAATACACGGAAGCCTTTGCCCGGCACATCACCGCGGGCGTAGTTCAATGGGCGGATGACACGCGGTTCATTCTGGATGAATTGCAGCATGTCTTTCTGGTCAAAGGCATGATCACCCAGCGTGATGCAATCAGCCCCTGCATCGAGCAGCGCCTTGGCGTGGGCGCCAGATAGCCCCATGCCGTTGGAGGCGTTTTCGCCGTTGATCACGACAAAATCCAGCCGCCAGTCTTCGCGCAGCTTGGGCAGGCGTTCCACCACAGCCGCGCGTCCGGCGCGACCCATCACATCACCGAGGAAAAGCATCTTCATGGGCTTGGTCCTAGGGCGGGTTGTCGCGCTTGGCAAGAGTGCGACCGGCGGAATGTGGCGTAACGCGGCAAGGTGACGTGTGCCAAAGGCTTGTGTCACACCATTTGCGCGATAGATTGAGGCAAGACCCGACAACACAGGATGTTTTTGATGAAACCAATTTTGACCCTGACCGCGGTGAGCGCGCTGGCAACGCTGGCCGCCTGTGACGACTATTCATCCCCCAACCAAGCGGCGGATGCGGCTAACCCCGCCGCAACCTTCTGTATCAACCAGGGGCACGGCTATGAGATCCGCAAGGATGCCGAAGGTAACGAATACGGTGTCTGTAAGTTCAAAGGTGGCGGCGAGCAGGATGCTTGGGAGTATTTCCGCACCAATGCGACCGGGGCGAACCCGGACCTCTAAGGTTTAGAACTCGATGATGCGGGTTTCCGTGATCATGATATCGAGAGGCTGATCGGTGTCTTCCAAAGGCAAATGGTCAGCCTCTTGTGCGTCAAAGGCAAAGCCGATTGCCAATGTGGCGCGGCGAGACCGTAGGCGCTCCAGTGTGCGGTCATAGAACCCCCCGCCATAACCAAGCCGTCCGCCTTTAATGTCAAAGGCCACCAGCGGCACAATCACGATCTCCGGGTCAAAGTAGTTGTCCTCGACAGGCACTTTTGCGCCAAAGGGGCCGTCACGCAGGGCGCCATCCGGTTCCCAGATGGAGAACTCAAGCGGCATGGCTTCGCCCTGGATCACGGGCACCCCGACTGGGCCGTGGGCTGAGGCCTCGGCCATGGCTGCGAGCGGAGAGATTTCTGTGCGGATGGGCATGTAGCCTGCGAGGGGCACACCACGGTAGCCTGCCAGCACTTCGGAGAGATGCGCGGACTGTCCCGGGCCCGCATTGGCAAAGGCGTCTTTGCGGCGGGCGAAGGCGGCTTTGCGCGCGGCAGCTTTTTGTTCTGTCAGGTCCATCAGCAATGTCTCCACACTAAAGCAGCACATGGGCGGCCAGCCCGAGGAAGAGGAAGAAGCCCACCACGTCGGTCACCGTGGTGACAAAGGGGCCAGAGGCCAAGGCCGGGTCGATGTTCATGCGTTCCAGTGCCATGGGGATCAGGATCCCGCCCAGCGCCGCGGCAATCTGGGTGAGGAACATGGCGACAGCAATCACAAGCGCCAACATCGGCACACCAAACCAGACACCGGCCACCCCCGCCATGATCAGTCCAAAGAGCGCGCCATTGAGCGCCCCAACAGATACCTCCCGCCGGATTACCCGCCAGGCGTTCTGCGCGGTGAGGTCTTTGGTCGCCAGCGCCCGCACCGTCACAGTCATGGTCTGCGTGCCTGCATTGCCCCCCATGGAGGCCACAATCGGCATCAGCACAGCAAGGGCCACCATCTGATCCACAGTATCGGCAAAGAGGTTGATTACGCCGGAGGCCAAAACGGCGGTCAGCAAGTTCACAAACAGCCAGGTCGCGCGGCCTTTGGCGGCATCAACGATGGTGTCAGACAGGCTGGCCTCGTCACTCACCCCCGCCATACGCAAGATGTCTTCCTCGTGCTCCTCATCGAGCACCACCATGGCGTCATCAATGGTGATCACCCCGACCAGACGGTCGTCCTCATCCACCACAGGGGCGGAGATCAGGTGATACTGGTTGAAGGCGTAGGCGACGTCTTCTTCGTCCTGAGTCACCGGGATGATCTGGAACACGTCTTCGATCAGGTCTGTGAGTGGCAGATCCCGACGGGACGACATCAGCTTGCCCAAAGTCACATTGCCGATGGGTTTCATACGCGGGTCCACAAGGATCACGTGATAGAACTGCTCCGGCAGTTCCTCGGCATTGCGCAGGTAATCAATCGCCTGCCCCACCGTCCAGTGCTCAGGCGCACAGACGGTTTCACGCTGCATCAAACGGCCAGCGGTGTTCTCCGGATAACTGAGCGCCTGCTCCACCGCGACACGGTCGGCATCTTCCAGCGTTTCAAGGATGGCTTCCTGCGCCGGTTCATCGAGATCCTCAACCAGATCCACGATGTCGTCGCTTTCCAGCTCCCGCACCGCCTCGGCCAACACCTCAGGATTGAGGATGCCCATGACCTCTTCGCGCAGACCTTCGTCAAGTTCCGACAGGATGTCCCCGTCAAACTCTTCGCCGTACAGCTCCACAAGGCGGCGGCGGTCATAGGGGTTGATCTGTTCCAGAAGGTCGGCGATGTCGGCCGGATGCAGAGGCTCTGTCAGTTCGACCAGCGTGGCGCGGTCCTGTGCTTCCAATGCATAGAGCACGCCGGCCACAAGTTTTTTGGACAGGGTGTAGTCTTCCACGTCCAATTCGGGGGCGGTCTGCAACTCTGTGTTGGACATGACGCGCTCCTTTTTTGGCGAGAGACCAGTTTTTGTGGTCTTGGACTTGCTGCGGACCATAGATTAAATCAAAGCTGGGACTCAATGGGACACGACCGGTTGGGGCCGAAAAAAGACCCGCCCTCAAGAGATTGGAGAGAATTATGTGCGCACAGACCCTACTGCTTGGGCAGACGCTGAGCTTTGCCGCCAATCCGTTTGAGGCCGGTGTCGACGCCGCTCGGCATGAGACACATGGTGGGGTTGTTGTGGAGGGAGGCCGCATTGTCGCGGTTGGCACTGCGGACGCGATGCGCGCGGCCTACCCCACTGCGGAAGTTGTCGACTATGGCGACAAGCTGATCTCTGCGGGGTTTGTCGATGCCCATGTGCATTACCCGCAGACCGGCATCATTGCGAGTTGGGGCAAACGGCTGATTGACTGGCTCAACAGCTACACCTTCCCCGAAGAGATGCGCTTTGGCGACCGGGCCTATGCGGATCAGATTTCCAACACCTATCTCGACCTCACCGCCAAACACGGCGTGACCACCATGGCGAGCTACTGCACCATTCACCCGGAATCGGTCGACGCCTTCTTTGAGGCCGCCCAAGCGCGGGGTCAGCGCGTGATTGCGGGCAAGACCTGTATGGATCGCAACGCGCCAGAAGGACTGCGTGACACGCCGCAAAGTGCCTATGACAACAGCAAAGCCCTGATTGAACGCTGGCACGGCGTGGACCGGATCAGCTACGCCATCACACCCCGGTTTTCGCCGACCTCCACACCGGAACAGTTGGAGGCGCTTGGCAGTCTTTGGGCAGAGCATCCGGACTGCTTGATGCAGACCCATTTGAGTGAGCAAACCGACGAGATTGCCTGGGTGGCGGAACTGTTCCCGGATGCACGGGATTACTTGGACACCTACGAGCAATTTGGTCTCTTGGGCGAAAAAGGCCTCTATGGTCATGCCATCCATTTGGAAGAGCGCGAGAGGGATCGGCTGCGCGAGGTTGGGGCTGGTTTGATCCACTGCCCGACCTCTAACACCTTCATCGGGTCCGGCCTGTTTGACATGGGCGGGCTGATGGCAGCAGGTCAGCGCGTGGGTCTGGCGAGTGACACCGGCGGCGGGTCCAGTTTTTCGATGTTGCGCACCATGGCGAGCGCCTATGAAGTTGGGCAGCTGCGGCACAACCCTCTGCACGCGGCAGAACTGATGTGGCTGGCCACACAGGGCTCCGCACGGGCGCTGCATATGGAAGATAAGATTGGCAATCTGGCTGTCGGCATGGAGGCCGATCTGGTGGTGCTGGACTTGGAAAGCACGCCGGAGATTGCGCAGCGGTCCGCGCGGGCCAATGACATTTGGGAAGCGCTCTTCCCAACCATCATGATGGGCGATGACCGCGCCATCGCCGCCACCTGGATCAACGGGACCCCCGTCTAGAACAACCCGTTATCGTTGGCAGACGTCGCTGGGATGGTTTGCAACACATCCCAGTGCTCCACAATCTTGCCGTTGTCGTCAAAGCGGAAGATGTCGATGCCGGCGTAGTCTTCGTCGCCCGGCCATTCCTGATGGCAGTGCAACACCACCATGTTGCCCTCAGCAATAGCACGTTTGAAGTGCACCTTCTTGCCGGGATACTCTGCCGCCATACGCTCAAAGTAAGCGATGAAAGCCTCTTTGCCGTCGCCCACATGCGGATTGTGCTGAATGTACTCGTCGCCAAGGTAAGCCTCTGCGGCCTCACGTGGCTTGTTCTGATTGAACATCAGATCGTAGAGCGCCATAGCGCTGGCTTTGTTAGTTTCCAAATCGGCCATGGCGGTCTCCTGTATGGCAGGGTCTAGAACGCTTTGAACGTCAATGTCGTCAAGGTGCGTTCGATGTTGGGAATGTCGAGCATATGGTGGTTGATGAATTTGCCCACATCCTCACCTTCGGGGATGTAGAGCTTCATCAGCAGGTCATAGTCGCCGCTGGTGGAGTGCAGCTCGGAGTGGATTTCTTTTAGTGCGATCTCTTCGGCCACGCGGTAGGTGGTGCCGGGTTTGCAGCGGATCTGGATAAAGACGCAGGTGGTCATAAAAGCCCTCATGTCGGTTTGGGTGTAAGCTGGCACAAATGCCACCCTGACCACAATCGCAAACTGCGCCCCCTTGGCCCGCGCGGGAGGGCTGCCTATAAGGTGGCCGACTATCAGCGAAGGATGACCAGATGCGTCAGGCAAGCGTGAGCCGCACCACTGCGGAAACCAAGATCACCGTGGAGATCAATCTCGACGGAACCGGCACCTATGACAACCAGACCGGCGTGGGCTTCTTTGACCACATGCTGGATCAGCTGTCGCGCCACAGCCTGATTGACATGACCATCCGTGCCGAGGGCGATTACCACATCGATGACCACCACACGGTGGAAGATGTGGGTATCTCGCTGGGTCAGGCGCTGACGCAGGCCTTGGGCGACAAGAAAGGCATCCGTCGCTATGCCACTTGCCACCTGCCAATGGACGATGCGCAGGTGCGGGCGAGCCTTGATCTGTCCGCGCGTCCGTTCCTGATCTGGAATCTAGACATGCCCACCCAAAAGATTGGAACATTTGACACCGAGCTGGTGCGCGAATTCTTCCAGGGCTTTGCCACCCACGGCGGGATCACGCTGCACGTGGATCAGATCCACGGCTTCAACAGCCACCACATTGCCGAGGCCACCTTCAAGGCCGTCGCCCGTGCGCTGCGTGAGGCGGTGGAAGTGGACCCGCGCAAGGCGGATGCCATCCCATCCACCAAAGGCGCGCTGTAAGGCAGGTTACAATCGAAGACGTGAGAAAGCCCGCCTCGCGCGGGCTTTTGCTTTTCTAGGCGGGCTGCAAAGGGCTATGGGGGACGTCCCGTCGGATCAGCCATTCGGCAATGAACATGTTCGGCACCCAGCAGGCCCAGCAGATCAGCGGGTAAGCGTTGTCAAACCCCACTGTAAGTTCGCCAATTGGCAGGTAGAGCCGCAAAGTGACGGCGGACAGGGTTAGCGCCGCTGAGCGGATCATCCAGCGGCGGTGGGCTGGGATGTCGCGCTGGATGGCCAGGTAGACCGCCACGGCAGTGGAGCTGAGCCAGGCCACTGCAAGCGCGGCGAGGCCAGAGGCTGCGACAGGCCCCTCTTCGGTGCGCAACGCCAGGAAGAAACCAGACAGGCCGGAGAGCAGGATCATCAGCCCGTAGAGCCGTCCAAGCCAGCGGTGCAGGTGCGGGCGGCGCAGGCGCAGCTTGGTGCTGAACTGCAAAGGCAAGAGCGCCAAGGCCACAGGGGCGAGCGCGATATGACCGTAAAGCAGGATCGGCCGTTCCAACGCGTGATGCAGCATGATCGGCATCACCACAGCGATATCAGCAATCAGAAACCGCATGGAAGCCAAGGCAATGGCGATCGACAAGAACCAGATCAGCGGCAGGCTGCGCGGCAACAGTGGGCGTTTGGGGATGGGATACATGGGACACTCCGATCAAATTTGACACTGTAAAGTTAATCTTGACACTGTAAAAACCAGAGCTGCTTGACACTGTCAAGTCACAGATTAGTTTGTGGCCATGAGCACAGCAAAAACCCGCCACCACCACGGAGACCTCAAACGCGCGCTGATCCAGGCGGGCATTGACCTGCTGGAAGAAGGCGGGCTGGAAGCGCTCACGTTGCGCAAATGTGCCGCCCGCGCTGGCGTGTCCCACGCGGCCCCCGCACATCACTTCGCTGGTTTACCGGGGTTGATCACTGCCATCGCTGAAGAAGGTTTTGATATATTTTCCGAATACATGACGGACGCGATTGAAGCAGGAGAGCAGACTGACCGCGAACGTCTGCGCAGCATCTGTCGCGGTTATTTGCAGTTTGGATTGAGCCACAGCGGTCTGTTGAAGGTGATGTTTGGCGAACATGGGCTGGGCATCCATGCGCCGCGTAAAGACAACCGCGAAGAAGCCGAGGCCTACCTAATTTTACGCGGGGTCTGCGCGCCGTTTGTGCCAGACGGCGAAGACCCGCATCTCGTGGAGGCACAGGTCTGGTCACTGATTCACGGCTTTACGCTGCTCTATATTGGCGGCGAGTTTGGTTGCACCTCCATGCCAATTGAGGACAGCCCGTTTGAGGCGGTCATGGCGCTGGTTGACCGGATTGGCACACAGGCCAAGACCTAAAGCGCCGCCCTGCCCCGCAGCCTCTTGACCCGCGCGGCGTTTCGCTTCACTTGGAAGCGACACGTAAAACGGGACCAAGATCATGCTCACAGCGATCATCGATTATGAAAGCGGCAACCTGCACTCTGCCGAAAAAGCCTTTCAACGGATGGCCGCAGAGGTGCATGGCGGCGAGGTTGTTGTGACCTCGGATGCGGATGTGGTGGCCAAGGCGGACCGTTTGGTGCTGCCAGGCGACGGCGCGTTTCCGGCCTGCGCCGCAGAGCTGCGTGGGCACAAAGGTATCTATGACGCGATGGTGGAGGCGGTCGAAGGCAAAGGCCGACCGTTTCTGGGCATTTGTGTCGGCATGCAGTTGATGGCGTCGCGCGGTCATGAATATGAGCTGACCCAGGGGCTGGGCTGGATCGAAGGCGATGTTGAGAAGATTGAACCCAGTGATGCCAGCCTAAAAGTGCCGCACATGGGCTGGAACAATCTGGTGATCGACCACCCGCACGCGCTGCTTGATGGCATCAAAAGCGGTGACCACACCTATTTTGTGCACTCCTACCAGTTCCACGTGACCAAGCCAGAGGAGCGGTTGGCGCATGTGGACTATGGTGGCGATGTGACCGCCATCATTGGGCGCGACACGATGGTGGGCATGCAGTTCCACCCGGAAAAGAGTCAGGACATTGGCTTGCGCATGATTGGCAACTTTCTGACCTGGGCGCCCTAAGCTGGAATGCAGGAGGGGCCAGCCCCTCTTGCGCTGACGCGCAATTCACCCCGGGATATTTTTGGCCAAATGAAGGTCAGGCCGCGCGCAGGGCGGTGGGGGCGACGCCATGGGCTTTGCGAAAGGCGCGGGTGAAACTTTCCGGGCTGTTGTAGGCATAACGGCGGGCCACCGCATCGACGCGGTCGCCGCGGGTGATGTCTTGATGCGCTAGAATAAGCCGCCAGCGGCGCAAGTAGCCCATCGGGGTTTCGCCCACCGTTTGGGCAAAGAGTTCGGCAAACCGTGACAGGGACAGGCCCGCTTCCCGCGCGAGGTCGGCGTTGCTCCAGACCCGGCCTGGAAAATCATGCATGGCGACGATAGCGCGGCTGAGACGCGGGTCCGCCAGACCCGCCAGCAGGCCAACATCGGTGGTGCCTTGGGAAATTTGATCCCGCAGCAAGCGTACCATGAGGGCTTCGCCAAGGCGATTGATCACCGATTGCGCACCGCAACGGTTGGCGGTGGTTTCCTCTGCCATTAGGCGTACCAGGGCGCGGCTGTCTTCTTCGCCACTGAGGTCATAGCGCACTTCATCCGGCAGGGCCGCCATCAAAGGATTGGTCAACCCCATCCAATCCACATGCGCGGCAAAGAGCACCTCGCCTGCGCATGACGTCGTACAGGTACCGCGCGTCAGAAACACCACCCGCGCCGGGGTACCATCCTCGCCTGCTTTGGCAATAAGGTTGGCATCCGCCAACGTGGCGGGATGCACGGTGAGGTGAAACTTCTCAACAAGTGTCGTCAGGCGGTCCATGTGGGGATTCCGGATTTTATGCACGATCAATCGGATTTACTTGACACAAAAACCGACAATATGTCCAGCAAGCACAAACAAGAGGACAATCCTATGCTGATCCCCCGTCAAAAAACTCCCAACCTGAGCCTGCCACTGGTGGGCGGCGGCACCTTTGACCTGGCCGCGGAAGGCTCTGAACGCGGCACGGTTGTGTGTTTCTATCGCGGCCTGCACTGCCCGATCTGCGCCACCTACCTGAAAGAGCTGGAAAAGCTGGTGGAAGCCTTGGCCGAGCGCGGTGTGACTTGTGTGGCCGTGAGCAGCGATGGCGAAGAGCGCGCCAAGGACATGGCGGCGAAAATCGGTGCCACCGGCCTGCGCATTGCCTATGACCTGCCGCTGGATGTGGCGAAGGACTGGGGTCTGTATATCTCCACCTCGCGCGGCAAAACCTCGATTGGCATTGAAGAGCCTGCGCTGTTCAGCGAGCCGGGTCTGTTCATGGTGAGCCCGGAACAGGCGCTGTACTATGGCTCCGTGCAGACCATGCCGTTTGTGCGTCCGCATTTCAGCGAGCTTCTGGGGGCGTTGGATTTTGCGATCAAGAACGACTACCCGGCGCGCGGCGAATACACCGGCGCGGTGTAACCAGCCTCAAAGCGAACAAAAAAAGGCGCGGTCCTGCCGCGCCTTTCCTGTGTTTGATAGGCCGCTTACTTCACGCGGCTCCAGCTGCCACCGCTGCGGCAGATGCCCAGCACACAGCCGCTGACGGCCAGCGAATTGCCGGAAAGCACCAGCTTGCCTTTGTAGGTTTTGTCACGATCCGGCGAATAGACTTTGCCGCCGCTGTAGTTGCCGCCGCCGTCGTTAACCATATCCCAGATGATCTTGCGGCCGTTGTTGGGCGAGTTCAGCTCGCTGCCATCCGGGTTGAAGGATTTGGCCAGCGTGCCGCAAATCTTGCTGCCGCAAGCGGCGACAGAGATCAGGCCGTAGTTGCCGTTGTCATCCGGAATGGTTTTCCAGGTGCCATAAATTGGGTCTGCGAAGGCCGCTGTGGCCCCAACAAGCGTCATGGCCGCAGCCATTAGCGTTTTTTTCATGATTTTCCTCCCGTGTATTTGCCCGAAACTCTGCGGCAAGCCTATGAGTCGCATCAACCCTGACTTTGGGTCAGGTGGAGATGTCTCGCCGCGTTGCAATTTTGACGGCACCATGCAAAACCAATCTTAACAGCCGGTTTCGGCGCGACATGATAAGAAGGCCCCTGCTCCATGATCCTTTATCCCGCAATTGACCTCAAAGATGGCAATGCCGTGCGCCTGCTGCATGGCGACATGGACAAGGAAACCGTGTTCAACGAGAACCCGGCCGCGCAGGCGCTGGAATTTGTCGAAGCGGGCTGTGAGTGGCTGCATCTGGTGGACCTGAACGGAGCCTTTGCCGGCATTCCGATCAACGCCACGCCGGTGGAAGAGATCCTCAAGCAGACCAACGTACCTGCACAGCTGGGCGGCGGCATTCGCGACATGGCCACCATTGAGCGCTGGATTGGCAAAGGCCTGTCGCGCGTGATCCTCGGCACCGTGGCTGTAGAGAACCCGGACTTGGTGCGTGAGGCGGCCAAAGAGTTCCCAGGCAAAGTCGCCGTGGGCATTGATGCGCGCAACGGCAAAGTGGCAACAAAAGGCTGGGCGGAAGAAACCGATGTGGACGTTGTGGATCTCGCGAAGTCGTTTGAGGACGATGGCGTGTGCGCGATCATCTACACCGACATCCTGCGCGACGGCGCGATGAAGGGCCCCAACGTCGAGGCCACTGCGGCACTGGCCAAAGCGGTGTCGATCCCGGTGATCGCCAGCGGCGGCGTGAGCTCTGTTGAGGATCTGAAAGCGTTAAAAAGTTGTGGCGCAGAGCTGAACGGCGCGATTTCCGGCCGTGCGCTGTATGATGGCGCGATTGATCTGGGCGAAGCGCTCAAAGTTTTGAAAGCGTGAGACTGCGGCGCAAGTTTGCCTATGGCGTCTTGAGCCTGTTGCTGGCCGCCTGTGTGTGGCCAGCCTATCTGGTGTGGTGGGCCCAAAGCACGGCGGAGGCCCATGGCTGCAAGTTTGGCATGGCGATGCACACCGACGGGTGCTGGGTCGATGGCGAGAACATCGGCAGCCAACTCAACGCCGCCTATTCCAATGCTGGATTCGTGCTGCTGACCATGCCGGTGGGATTTGTGATTGTGCTGACACTGTTGGTCATGGTTGCCCAAGACATGCGGCGCAAACACGCACCCTCTGACGGAGAGGCGTGACCTTCTGACGCCTTGGCGTTTCCTGTTGTGGCTCCCAAGTTGAGTGCGCGAACAACTCAGGAGACGCCGATGTCCGTTTCATTCTTTGATGTCACCGCCACCCCGCTTCCGGAAAGCAGCGATCTGCACGCGCGCATAGGTGCGAAGGACTTTCTGGATTGCTATTGCATCGACAGCGATATGCCGCCGCGCCAGGCTGCGGAGATTGTGACAAATTTCCCCGGCTGGGCGCAGATGTTGGCCAACTTGCGGACCGTTTTGGTCAAGCCCTTTGGCTTGCGCACCGAGGCTCCCGAAGGAAAAGACTGTGTAGGCATCTTTCCAGTGGAGAGTGAAAGCGACACCGAAGTGATTGCCGGCTTTGACGACAGCCACCTGAATTTCCGCGTGTCGGTGCTGTCCGAAGGCGGCAAGGTGTTTGTCGCCACCTGGGTGCACCGCAACAACTTGTTTGGGCGGATGTATCTGGCGACAATCATGCCGTTTCACATTTTGATTGCGCGGGATGCGCTGGTGCGAGTGGCACGGGCGGCCTGAACCCGGCTTGTGGTACCTGTCTCAGATTGCACGTTGCGCCCTGCCACGCTAAGGAGAGGCGCAACGCTTTGAGAAAGCTCCGATATGCTGAAGACCCGTATCATTCCCTGTCTGGATGTCGCTGATGGCCGTGTGGTCAAAGGCGTGAATTTTGTTGGCCTGCGCGATGCTGGTGATCCGGTGGAGGCCGCCCGCGCCTATGACGCCGCTGGCGCCGACGAAATCTGTTTTCTGGACATCCATGCGACCCACGACAATCGCGGTGTGATGATTGATATGGTGCAACGCTGCGCGGAGCAGTGTTTTGTACCGCTGACCGTGGGCGGTGGCGTGCGCACCGTGGCCGATGTGCGTCGCCTGTTGCTTGCAGGGGCGGACAAGGTGAGCTTCAACTCTGCGGCGGTGGCCAATCCGGATGTGATTGCCGAGGCCTCTGCGCAGTTTGGCAGCCAGTGCATTGTCTGTGCCATTGACGCCAAGACCATTGGACATGACGAAAACGGCGAGCCTAACAAATGGGGCATCTTCACCCATGGCGGACGCAAAGCGGCCCTGGATAAAGATGGCAACCCGATCGATGCGGTAGAGTTTGCCAAGCTGGTGGTGGCCAAAGGCGCCGGGGAAATCCTGCTCACCTCGATGGACCGCGATGGCACCAAGGCGGGATTCAACCTGCCTTTGACCAAAGCGATCAGCGACGCGGTGAATGTGCCGGTAATCGCCTCCGGCGGCGTGGGCAACCTGGATCACCTTGTGGAAGGGGTGACCAAAGGCGGGGCCAGCGCGGTTTTGGCGGCGTCGATTTTCCACTTTGGCGAATACACCGTGCAAGAAGCCAAGCAATATATGCATGACGCCGGTATTCCGATGAGGCTGACATGAGTGTTCTAAACGATCTGGCCATCACCATTGCCGAGCGTGCCAAGGCGGACCCGGAAAGCAGCTGGACCGCCAAACTTCTGGCCAAAGGGCCTGAAAAATGCGCCGAGAAGTTCGGCGAGGAAGCCATTGAAGCGGTGATTGAAGCCGTGAAAGGTGACAAGGACAAGCTGACCTACGAGGCGGCGGATGTGCTGTATCACCTGCTAGTGATGCTGGAAGCGCGCGATGTGGCGCTGGACGATGTGCTGGCGGAACTGGCGCGGCGTCAGGGCATTAGCGGTGTGGCCGAGAAAGCCGCGCGCCCCAAAGGCTAAGCAAACACTTGGGCATTTGCGCACCTCCGATTATAGTCGCGCAAAAACCCAAGGGGCAGCGAGCAGATGATAGCAAAATTGCGGGTGGGACTGGCGCTTTTGGCGGCAGTGGTGTTGGTGGCGTGTGGCGCGCCTCAGAAACAGGCGCCAGCCGATGTCGCGGGCCTGACCCAAGCGTTGATCTCCCTTGATCCGGTTGTGGACCCTGCCGAGGCGGCGCGGGCGGCGGAGATTGCTTACAATTACTCGCTGGTCTTGCGGCAGGATTACAACGTCACCGACGGCGCGCTGATGCACAACGCCAAGGTCAATCAGGGCCTACGCCCGCGTGGGTTGTGCTGGCACTGGGCGGATGATCTGCAAACCCGCCTGCGTCAGGAAGGGTTTCAGACGCTGGACATGCACCGCGCCATCGCCAACCATGACACCATCCTGATCGAGCACAGCACCGTTGTGATGAGCGCCAAGGGGGGCAAGATGCGCGATGGCATCGTTTTGGACCCCTGGCGCTATGGCGGCTATTTGTTCTGGTCTCCGGTACTGGAAGACAGCCGATACAACTGGGAGGAGCGCCACGTCGTGCAGGCCGACAGAAAACAGTAAAAATGCCGATATTTCTTAACGAAACAAGGGCAAGCGGCGGCCGGATTTCAGGTAAATTTAACACTTGGAACCGCATGACAGGAAGCAAGGCAACCAGACCAAACATGTCATGAACAGCAAACCGCCACATGGGGTTCTTGCCCGGCTACAGGATTACTTCTGGCCGAAGCAGGAACAGGACCACAGTTTTGAGGAAACGCGCGCAAAGCTTTTGTGCGGGTTCTCTGGCATTATCGGGTCGGTGGCGGCACTGCACAATGCGCATATTCTGAGCACGGACAGTCAGTTCTCCACCTCGGTCACCATCGCCTCCTTGATCTGTGTGCTGGCCTATTTCTTTGTGCCGCTCATCTGGCATCGCACCAAAAGCAAGGTGCTGGCGACAAGTGCACTTGTGTGTCTCTATCTGTTCCACACAAACATCCAGATGGCCTATGACACCCAGTACCAATGGCGCCAGGAAATCTTCCTGATTGGTCCGCCCGTGCTGGCGCTGCTGCTGGTTGGCAAACGCGCCGCGTGGGTGGCGACCGGGGTGATCAGTGTGAACCTGATCCTTGCGGCGCTGTGGCAGGATCACCTGCCACTTGGGTCCATGGTTGTGGTGGCCGCCGTTGCGGTGACCCTTATGACCGGCCTGACCCTGTTTCACAACGAGATCGAACGCAAAGAGCTGCACCTGATCGAGCTGCGGGATGAAGCACAACGCGCGGATCGCGAGAAGAGCGAATTTCTCGCCAAGATGAGCCACGAAATTCGCACACCGCTCAATGGGTTATCCGGCATTCTTCAGCTGCTGGACGAGACCGATCTGACCGAAGATCAAAAGTCACTGGTCGCCACAGGGCGCAGCTCTGGCCGCAGCCTAATGACATTGATCAATGATGTTCTGGACTATTCCAAGATCGCGGCCCATGGCATTAGCATCGAGAGCATTCCGTTCTCCACCCGCGAGTTTTTAACCGCGATTTCCGCCGGACAATCTGGCGCGGCCAAGGCCAAAGACCTGTCTTTGAACATCGAGATTGCCGCCGATGTGCCCGCCTGGATTTCCGGCGACCCGACACGGCTCAATCAGGTGGTTACCAATCTTGTGGGCAATGCGATCAAATTTTCTCAGGATGGGGCCGTCACGCTCGAGATGTCCGTTCGGGACAGCCTGCTCTATGTCGCCGTGCGCGACCAAGGCATTGGCCTGACGCAAGAGGCACAAGCGCGGGTGTTCAACAAGTTTGAACAGGCCAGCTCGGCGACCAACCGGCGCTATGGCGGCACCGGGCTCGGCCTGTCGATCTCCAAAGAGCTGGTGGAGCTCATGGAGGGGGAGATTGGCGTGGAGAGCGCGCCGTTCAAAGGTAGCACCTTCTGGTTCACCGTCCCGCTGGTGCCAGCCGAGCCCCCCGAAACCAGCCCGCCCCAGATGGCCGCAGTTGCGCCTGAGAGCTTTGACGGCGTTGAGGTGCTGGTTGTGGAAGACAACCGCACCAATCAGATGATTGTGCGCCGCTTTCTGGAAAGCATGGGCGTGGTGGTCGACATGGTGGAGGATGGTCGCCCTGCTCTGCAGCGTTGTGCCGCGAAACGCTATGACCTGATCCTGATGGATATACAGTTACTGGATATGGACGGCATGGAGGCCACGGAAATCCTGCGCGGGCATCCCGGGCCCAATCAGCGCACGCCTATTGTGGCGCTCTCTGCCAATATCCTGCCCGAGCAGACCAACGCTTACCTGAAAGCCGGAATGAACGCCTGTCTGGGCAAGCCTTTCCGCAAAGACGAGTTGTCCAAGATCATGGGCGAGTTGGTAAAGGGTCCAAAGGTGGGCAAACCTGCCGCCTAAAGTTTGGACGAAATCACGCCAGTGTTGAAACCACCCATGCGCAGCTCGCCAAACAGACGCTGATACTCAATCTTGGGGCAGCGGTTCATCACCACGTCCACGCCCTTCGCCTCCGCCACAGCGGCCGCCTCGGCATGTTCCACGCCAATCTGCATCCAGATGGTTTGTAGGGCAGGAAACTGCGCCAGCGCCTCGTCCACAATGGGCGGCACCGCCTCGGACCGGCGAAAGATGTCGACCATATCCACCGGCGCCTCGATGGCGCTCAGGCTGGGCATCACCGTGGCGCCGAACAGCTCTTTGCCTGCATGCCCGGGATTGACCGGAATGACGGTGTAGCCCTTAAGCGACAGGTACCGCGCCACATAATAGCTGGGCCGCACCGGGTTCATCGACACGCCCACCACGGCAATGGTCTTGGTGCGCTTGAGAATGTCGCGCAGGAAAACGTCGGTGTCAGTCATGGTGTGCCCCGGTCAGCAAGTGGTGGCGGCACCCTAGCGCAGCCCGCAGGGAACAACAGGCAAAAAAAGCGCCCAAGAGGGAATCTTGGGCGCAGGTTCGGAACGAGGGACAGTGAAGGGAAACACGGAAGCTCCGTAAACCGTGTCTCTTACATCACTACGTATGTTCGCAGAATTGGATGACAAGAGCGTGCGAGATTCTCATGAACAAGTGGTTAACGGATTGGGCAGATTTCCGCTCAATCAAAAATATCCTCAATCACGTCAAACACATCCTCAAACAGATCCTTGGCCCATTTACCGCGTTTCTTCTTGGTTTTTTTCTTCTTGTCGTAAGGCGCGTCGTGCCAGGTTTTCTTGGGGTGCGCGGCGCGTTTGTCCGACTTATGCGCAGGTTTGCCCTTGGACTTTGGCGTGCGTATCGGATGAGAAAAATGTGCCGGTTCTTTGCCCCGCGCCGGCACAGGCATTTGTTTAAGATTGTGCAGAGGCGCGCCGCAGCTGCTGCAGGCGAGCTCGTGACGGGTGTCCCCCGCGAGCACAAGCGCGGCCCGCGCGCCGCAATAGCAACAGGTGGCGATTTTGGAGGGATGGGGCACCGCGCGCTCCTCTGAGTGATGGTCTGCCTACCCCATCTAGGCATCCGGAGGCACGGATGGGAGCCTCCGGCGGAGATATTTGTAGAAGGAGAAGGCTTTGTGGTGCCTAGCGCGGCAACGTGGCATAGAGCGCCACGGCGGCGGCATTGGACACGTTGAGGGAGCCAAAGGCGCCTGCGAAGTTAATCTTCACCAGCTGATCCACGGTCTCTTTTGTCTTCTGACGCAAGCCCGGTCCCTCGGCCCCCAGAACCAGCGCGATGGGGGCATCGTGGCGGCCTGCCAAGGCGGTTTCGATGGTCTCCTCCGCCTCACCGTCCATGCCCAACACGATATACCCCATGGCCTGCAGTTCGGTGATCGTGTCCGCCAGGTTGCGCAGGCGCAGATAGGGCTGACGTTCCAGCGCGCCGCTGGCGGTTTTGGCCAAGGCGCCAGTTTCAGGCGCGGAGTTGTGGCGGGTGCCAATCACCGCCAAGGCGCCAAACACTTCTGCGGAGCGCAGGATGGCACCCACGTTATGCGGATCGGTCACGCGGTCCAGCAGGATCAAGCGTTGCGGACGGTCATCATTGGCAATAGCCACATCCGAGAGTTTACCCCAGTTGAGCGGCTTCACTTCCAATGCGGCGCCCTGGTGCACGGATTGTGGATCGAGCGGCGCGTTGAACTTGCGCGGGTCCACCACCTCCGGCGTCATGCCCGACTCGGCGATGGCCTCTGCCAGCTTGTCCGCAGCATTTTTGGTCACGATGAGTCGCAATTTTTCACGTTTTGGATTCGCCAGAGCGTCGCGCACCGCGTGCAGGCCAAACAACCAGACGGTTTCCGCCGCATCTTTGCGTTTCTGCTGCTCTTTCTGCACGACCCATTTGGGTTTTTTCATCGCTCTGACACCTTCAAAATATAGAGGGTTCACCAATGCGGAAAAGAAGCGGGCTCTGCAAGGTATTTTCTGGTTGACGCCCCCAACAACTGCCAATAAATACCCCCTCACACCGAGGCCAGCGGGCCTCAAGAAAGTGGGCGACAGGCCGCAAGGTGTGGCAGGGGACTGTAACTCCCTCGCGGAGACGCACGCTTGGTTCGATTCCAAGGTCGCCCACCACTTTCTTCCCTTCCGATGTCGATATGTGCCGCCAGACAGGCCGCGAGCCATCCGTGGGATAGTGCGCCAAAACCACAGTTTTCTGAGCTAAACTAAGGGAAACACACTGTTTCCATGCAATTAAAGGTTAACGGCGATCCATTGATTGAAAGCAACCGTTTAACGTGTAAGGACAAACCTATGATTTCCACAAAATCATTGTCTCGTGCGTTAGGAGGACCGTCGTTCCATGTTACTTACACTGTTGCTGAGCACATCCGCATTGGCCCTGGGCGCCATGGTTGCCACCCCGCAGAGCGACGATGATGTTGAAGGCCCGGATGCGACCACCCCACCGCTGGAACCAACATCTGAGACCGGCACCGGCGGCAGCGACATTCTGCACGGCACCATCGAAGACGAGGTGATGCGTGGCTATGGTGGCAACGACCTGATGCAAGCCTTTGCCGGAAACGATCTGCTGTTTGGTGGAGACGGCAATGACGAACTTTACGGCGCCGAGGGCGAGGACACCCTGCGCGGCGGCACCGGTGATGATTGGCTGTTTGGCGAGCAAGGCAACGACTACCTGCTTGGCAAAGATGGCAATGACAGCCTGAGCGGCGGCACCGGCACTGACCTGCTAAAAGGCGGGCGTGGCGATGACGTGCTCGACGGCACCGATGGTGTCGAAGATGCCACCGACAGTGACACGCTGAAAGCCGGCGATGGCAATGACCTGCTGTATGGCGACAATGGCGACGTTTTGTCCGGCGGCGCGGGCGTGGACAGCTTTGAGGTGATTGTTGATCCCAACAGTGACTCCATGGTGCACATCCGGGACTTTGACCTGACCGCGGTTGATGGCGAAGCGGTGGAAACGATTACGCTGCTGGATGAACACGGCGATCAGATCCGGCTGCAGGACCTCCTTCAACTCGACGCGCCGATGTTGACCATCGTGGACGCCGAGGACGGCACCGGGGCACTCTTGCGTTTCAACGATGTGGATGTGGCTTTGGTCGAAGGCCTGAGCGCCAGCGATTTGCTCAACGACACAAGCAGCTGGCTTGGCAACACTTCCGTGCCCACGCCTGAGCCGATTTTTGGCACCGGCGGTGCGGAAGAACTGACCGGCGGCCAAGGCGACGATGCCATCCGTGCTTATGGCGGTGACGACCTTGTTGATGGCAACGGCGGCGACGATCGTGTGCTGGCGGGCGCCGGTGACGACACTGTCTATGGCGGCACAGGCAATGACGTGCTGCGCGGCATGGATGGCAATGACTCGTTGGAAGGTGGTTCTGGAGATGACTACCTTCTGGGCAAATCCGGCGATGACACGTTGCTGGCCGGGACCGGCACTGATGTGCTCAAAGGCGGGATTGGCAGCGACCTTCTGGATGGCCGTGACGGCGCGGTGTCCGGTGCGGATAGCGACACATTGGAAGGTGGGGATGACAGCGACCGTCTGATTGGGGACAACGGCGATGAACTGACCGGCGGCGCGGGCATCGACGACTTTGAAGTGGTGGTCGACCCGGACGGCGCGGAGGTCGTGCAACTCACCGATTTTGATCCAACCGTGCGGGACGGTGACGACGCCGAGACAATCACCTTGCTGGATGAAAACGGACAGCCGTTGCCAGCGTCAGAATTTTCCAATCCGGACACCACCACCTTGTGCATTCATGATGCCGAGGATGGCAGCGGTGCGATCCTTCATCTTGACGGTGTGGATGTGGCCTTTGTCTCCGGCGTCAGCGCCAGCGACATGCAAGACAACATCGACAGCTGGCTTGGCAACCTTGCGGTGCCGTCGGTTGAACCCACACATGGCACCGGCGCTGGCGACACCCTTGCTGGCACGGCCGACGCCGAGGTCATTCGTGTCTATGGCGGTAATGACACCGTGGACGCTGCGGGCGGTGATGACTTGGTGTTTGCCGGTGACGGCGATGACAGCGTCTCGGGCGGCGACGGGGCGGATACGCTGCGCGGTGGCAACGGCAACGATCTGCTGGAAGGGGGCAACGGCGATGATTACCTGCTGGGCAAATTTGGCGATGACACGCTGGACGCCGGTGAAGGCACCGACCTGCTCAAAGGCGGCAGTGGGGACGATCTCCTGAACGGTCAGGACGACCAAGAGGATCGGGAAGACAGCGATACGTTGATAGGCGGCAACGGTAACGACCATCTGATCGGCGACAACGGCGATGTTCTGGAAGGCGGCGAAGGCTATGATCACTTTGAAGTGGTGGCCCACGCAGATGCCGGTGGCGTCGTGCACATCCGGGACTTTGAGCCGACAACACAATACGGTCAAATCAAAGACGTCATCACCTTTGTCGACGTCAATGGCGATCCGCTGCCCGTGGACGTGTTCTCCTCGCCCTTTGTCCGCCTCACGGACGATCCGGAGGGCAATGGCGTGTTTGTACAGGTCAATGGCAACTTCGACGTGTTCCTGGAAGGTGTGACTGCCCAGCAGCTGGAAGGCCTCAACAACCGCTGGGTCGGAAATTACGCCTCCTGATGAGATGCGCGACAGGTGGCTCTTGTTGGGATCACCTGTCGGCCTTGATCGCCCGGCCCATGACCCAATCGTACAGCCGTGGCGACAGGCGCATCATCACATCTGACAGTTTGGCGACGCGGCCGACAAAAATGTCGGTTTTACCGCGCTTAAGCCCGCGCAGGATAATGTCTGCGGCCTGAACCGGCGTGACCACATCCACCGCATCTTGCGCCGCACCGGGGCGGGTCAGCCCGTCAGTGTCCGAATCGGGGTTGCCCACATTGGTGGCAACAAAGGCCGGCGCTGCGATCACGGTTTTCACGCCGTAGACCGCCTCTTCCACCCGCAGAGAGGCAAAAAAGCCGGTCATGGCGTGTTTGGAGGCGGCGTAGCTGGCGCGGTGGTGCAATGGGGCGAAGCCTGCCACCGAAGTGATCGCCAGATGGGTCCCTCTGGAGGCTCGCAGCGCAGGAAGGAAGGCTTTGGCCATGGCGGCAGCGGCAAAGTAGTTGATGTCAAACAGGCGGCGATGGGCCTGCTCCTGCAGGTCTTCAACCGGCGCAATGGCGGTCACCCCTGCCCCGTAGATCACGAGATCAATGCTGTCATGGCAGGCGAGAATTTTGGTGCAGCAGTCTTTCAGTGCGCGGGAGTCAGTGACGTCACATTTCATCGGCAACTGGGTGGCCGTGTGAGGCAGATGCGCGACGTTCAGATCCAGCAGAACCACACGCCAGCCTTCGGCCTGCAACTGCGTCGACAAAGCCGTGCCCAAGCCGCCTGCCCCGCCGGAAATCACAGCGGTTTTTGGAGACAACGTTTCAGGAGACATGGTCATTGGTCCTGCGCCTTGAGCCAATGGTCAAACACCTCACGGCTGGTTTTCTCCGGCGTGTAGCCAAAGTCGCGTTTGAGTGCCTCGTTGGACAGCACAGGTCGGTACTGCAGAAAGCGCACCTGTTCCGGACCGTATTGGCTCAGGCCCAGCGGGCGCGCGATGGCCAGCGCTGCTTTGAACACCCAAGCCGGAAGGCGCAGGATGGGTTTTTGCAGGATCTCAGCTAGGTCCTGCACCCCAAGCGCGCCGTCACCTGCCACGTTAAAAATACCCGCCGGACCATCCGTTGCTGCACGCTTCAGAATGCGGGCCAGATCGCGGGTCCAAATGAAAACAAAAGGACTGTCGCTGCCGCTGACCGCCAAAAGGCGCGGCCGGTGGAACAGGTCGGTAATCTGATTGTTGGTCTCGCGGCCCAAGACCGTGCCGACACGCAAGATCACTTGCTCTAGGTGCGGCGCATTGCGGCGGGTGTCGGCCAGGAATTCTTCCACCAACCGCTTGTGATGGGCGTAAGCGAACTCTTCGTTGCCTCGGATGGCGTCTGTTTCGGTGAGCGGCACCGGATTGTCGGCGTGATAGCCGTAAGCCGCCCCCGATGAGGTCACCACCAAACGCTTGGTGCCTGCGGCGAGCGCAGCGTTGACCACGTTTTTGGTGCCGGTCACGTCGACATCATAAGCAAAGTCGCGGCCGCTGCCAGGTGGCGGGGTCACGATGGAGGCCAGATGCACAACCACATCCGGCTGGTGCCGCGCGATGACTCGCAGGGGCGCGTCCGTTGTCACATCCATCGGACGGAACCGCGCATTGTCCGGCAGACCTTCGGGCACCACCACATCACAGGCAATGACCTCGTGCTCTGTGTTTGCCAATTCGGCCAACAGGCTGCGCCCCACCATACCAGCGGCGCCAGTGATCAAAATGCGTGTCATCGTGCGGCCTTTGTCCGGTTCATCAGAGCGGCCAAACCCAGGCCAGTGATCGCATGCCAGACACCCCAGAAAGCCGCGACCACGGCCATGCCTCCCAGCCCGCCAAAGAAGGCAAAGATCAGGATCAGGCCAAGGCCCGAGTTCTGGATACCGGTTTCAATGGTCACCGCGCGGCGATCGTAGGGTGATAGGCGCGTAAGTGTCGCAAGGCCATAGCCGCCCGCCAAGGCCAGCGCATTGTGCAAAACCACAAGGAGAGCCACCGCGCCTGCGAAGAGTTTGAAATTCTGCCAGTTGTTGGCCAGCGCCAAGACGATGAACGCGAGAAAAATCACCATCGACAGGGTCTGCAGCGGACCGCGCAGTTTGGCGGCCAGCGCAGGCTTTGCTGCGCGTAAGGTGACACCCAAAATGAGCGGCAGCACCAGCATGAAGCCAACCGTGATGGCCACAGAAACCGGATCAATCTTCGTCGCTTGCAGGATATCTCGCGTGGGCGGATAAAGCCCGCCCCACAGTGCGATGTTGAGCGGCGTCAAAAGGATCGCCCCAACGGTGGCAAAAGCCGTCATCGAAACTGACAGCGCCGCATTGCCGCCGGCGCGGTGCGTGATGAAGTTGGAGATATTGCCCCCCGGACAGGCCGCCACCAACATCAGCCCCAGCGCGATAGACGGTTGCGGCTGTGTGACCAGCACCAACAAAAACGTCAACGATGGCAGCAGAAGGAACTGGCTTGCCAACCCGGTCAGCAAGGCGCGGGGCGTGTAGAGCAGACGGCGAAAATCACTCGGCGTGAGATCGATGGCAATGGAGAACATCACCACCGCCAGAACCGCGTTTAACACGGTCATCGAGGTGGCGCTGAAATTGAGCGCAACACTGTCTATGGCGGTGACGTCCATCAGCCCTGCCCTGTTTGCAGCGATTTGATCCAACCGGTGACCGCGCCCCGATAGGTGGCTTTGTCCACGTAATAGGCCATGCGCGGCAGATCGAGGTAGTCCATGCCGCCGGTGGCACGATCAAAGCCCGCCGACTTCTCGGCCTGCAGTTTTTTGGCGGCCTTGGAACCATCCCGCAGACCAGCAATATAGCGCGCCACCATTTCGGCCTGTTCGTGCCGCCCTTGCCAGCCTAGGCCCGTGGCCTCCACCATGCCCAGCACAAAGAGATCATCCCGCGCCGGATGGAAGGCGTTGAGGTAAAGATGCGGTGCGTCCCCGCGCCAGTTTAGCAGCGTTTTATCGATAAACGGATAGTGCAGCTTATAGCCCGTGGCGGAGAGGATCATGTCATAGTCCGCCGCCGTGCCATCTTTGAAGGTGACGGTGTGGCCCGACATGTCCGCGATGTCACCGCGAATGGCAATGTCACCATGGCCCGCGTGATAGAGCACCAGCGAGTTCACCACCGGATGACTTTCGTAGAGTTTGTAGTCAGGTTTGGGAAAACCGTATTTTTGTGGATCACCCACAAACCATTTCAGGATCAGACTGTCGATCGGGCGCTTGAGCCACATCGGCAGCTTGATCGCCCCACCCATCGTGTCCGCCGGTTTGCCAAAAACGTATTTCGGCACAAAGTAATAGCCGCGCCGCA
The DNA here is from genome assembly GCF_047124445.1 of Shimia sp. MIT1388. Classification (GTDB taxonomy): domain Bacteria; phylum Pseudomonadota; class Alphaproteobacteria; order Rhodobacterales; family Rhodobacteraceae; genus Shimia. The sequence continues at coordinate 1,368,270 of NZ_CP138921.1, forward strand.
TGGAGATGTCGCAGCTTGCGCCATGGTGCACAGCGTCGACGGCAATATCACAGCCAGAGTTGCCCGCCCCGACGATCAAAACGCGTTTCCCGGCAAACTGCTCTGGGTGACGATATTGCGACGCGTGTATAAGCTCGCCGTCAAACTGGCCCGGGAAGTGCGGCATGTTGGGCTCGCTTAACGTGCCGTTGGCGATCAGAACGCCAGCATAAACCGCCTCGTTCTGCTGCCCTTCCTGACGGGTGATCACCTTCCACCCCTCGCCGTTCTCCCCGGCAGGCGTCACCTGCACCACTTCGGTGTTGAACCGATAATGTGTGCGAAGATCAAAATGATCAGCAAAATCGCGAAAATACTGCGCCATCTCACGATGGGACGGGTATTCTGCCACCTCCGCCTCCATCGGGAAGTCGGCAAACTCGGTCATGGTTTTGGACGAGATCAGATGCGCGCTTTCATACATGGTGGAGCGCGGCGCCTCGATATCCCAAAGGCCACCGACATCGCTGTGCAGCTCAAAGCCGTCAAAGGCGATGCCCTGCTCCTTCAGAACCTTGGCCATCGCCAGCCCCATCGGCCCCGCCCCAATCAGCGCAAATTTGTCGCTTGTGTGCATCTGCTTCCTCTCCCCAAGAGAGTTTTAAATTGAACATCCGTTAAAAATAAGGCAAGCTCTTTTTATGCTGAAAGATATTCCTCAAGAAAAACAACGACAAAGAGCCCCGTCCAAACGGGCTTTGGAAACCCGCGCGCGCATTATGGATGCGGCAGAGCGGGTGTTTGCCCGGAGCGGATTTGACGCGGCCTCGATTCGAGACATCGCCGCAGAGGCCGAGGTACAAGGCGCGCTGGTGAACCACCATGGCGGCAGCAAAGAGGAACTGTTCTGGCGTGTGGTGGCACGGCGGGCTGATGTCTTGGGCGAGGCCCGTGTCGCCGCGCTGGAAGCTCGAAAGGCGCAAAGACCACTGACCGTGCCCGCCATTTTGGAGTGTTTCTTTGGTCCGTTTTTTGAGCGCATCGACGTGGGCGGGCCGCAATGGGTGGCCTACGCGCGGATTGTGGCTTTTGTGTCGGCAGATGAGCGCTGGAAAGATCTGGCGGCGATTTGCTTCGACCCAACCGCCAACCGCTTTGTCGAGGAGCTTGCGGCGCTTTACCCGGCGCAGGCGCGGGCGGCCATCGCCAACAGTTTTGTTTACTCGGCTGCGGGCATGTTGGCGTTGATCACCTCACAATGGCGCATGGATGTATTAAGTGACGCACCTTCAAGCGTCGCCAACCATCTCGACGAATTGGTGGCCTTTTGCACCGCCGGGATCAACGCCGCGGCACAAAAGGCGTAGGGTTGGTACTCGCCTCTTAGGGCGTCATCACAGCGGCACGCTCATAGGCGACCGTGTCAGTGCCCAGATCATCATAGAGCAGCGTCACCTCAACGGTTTTGACCGAACCAAGCGGCTGCGTGATGAAGATTTGCGTGTCCTCGGGAATGGTCATGGCATTTTCGATATCCGGCGGGCATTCCGGGATCGGGAAGACCTCCGCCGGGCCGCCGTTGATCACGTATTGCACTTCATACAGCCCGCAGCGCCAAGCCAGAAGATGGGTGAAATACACCAGATCCTGCCCGTCAAATTCGCGCACACCAATCCAGCTGGTTTTGGTCGCCTCCAAGATGGGACGCACTTCGCCTGCGGTGAGGAATTTGCCGGTGGGGGTTTGATCTTCGGCCACGCGGTCTTCCGCCAGAGCAGCGGTGCCCAACACGCCTAGACAGAGAGTGGCCAGCTTAAAGAGTTGCATAAGCGAACGCCTTTCTATGATTTCTTCAAAAAGTGTAATGCCCGCTTTTGCCACGGGCTTATGCCACGTATAGTCGGCGCAAGCATCGTGCAGGGCAATAGAAGAATGACAAGTAAAGCGCTGAAATCGCAGGTATTCAACGTCGTGGTGGTGGGCCAGAATGGCCGGTTGATGTATGAGGCGGCGTTGTTTGCGGCCTCACTGCGCGCCAAGTCGCCGAAGTTTTCTGGCAAGCTGTTTGTGGCCGAGCCAGTGCCGGGACCGCGCTGGGAAAAAGACCCGCGCATCGGCAATCCGGATGTACGCGCCCTGCTGGAAGACCTTGGCGCAGAGGTTTTGCCGTTTGAGACGCCGGTGTTTGGCGAGCCGTACGCTTATGGGAATAAGATCGAGCTGTTGTCCGCCTTGCCCGCTGGTGAGCCGTTTGTGTTTTTTGACACCGACACGCTGATCATGGATGAGCTGAGCACGGTGCCGTTTGATTTTGACCGTCCTTCGGCGAGTTTGCGGGTGGAAGGCACCTGGCCAATCCCGCCGCTCTATGGGCCACAATACACCGGCATTTGGAAGGCGCTTTATGACCGCTTTGAATTGGACTTCGAAAGCTCTCTGGATCTGAGCCAGCCTGATGAATACTGGCGGCGCTACCTCTATTTCAACGCCGGGTTCTTTTATTACCGCTGCCCCAAAGTGTTTGGTGACTTGTTCCTTGAGTACGCCCGCAGCGTCAGTGACAATCCACCGGAAGAGTTGGCCTGTCAGGCGATTTATCCTTGGTTGGACCAGATTGTCTTGCCCCTGGTGATCCACGGTCTGGGTGGCGGGCGCGATGCGCTGCCGGAAGGCTTTCTGGATGGCTCAGTGAGCTGTCACTACCGGCTGATGCCGCTACTCTATGCACGGGAAAGTGATGCGGTCGTAGAGGTGCTCGAAGAAGTCACGGCGCCCAACAAGATCAAAAAGGTGCTGAAGCAGTACGATCCGTTCAAGCGCATGATTTATCAGAACCGCGGCCACAAGGCGCGCGCTTTGTTTGATCAAGCGCATCTGCCGCGCAAAGAGCAAGCCATTCGCAACACGTTGAAGAAAAACGGCTATTGGCTGCGCTAGCGGCGGACACATGCTAGGGGCGCTGCCCCTGGGTCCACTGCGAGGCCCCCACCCCGGGATGTTTTGGGTTAGAAGAAGCAGGCCGAATGGTGTTCAGGGCCTCGCGTTTTTGGCGGCCAATGTGTTCTGGTATTGCGGATTTTTGAGGAAATGCGCCTTTCGGCAACCTAAGGCGCCAACTTTGGTTGCGTGATGCCTTGGGTCTGCCTAACACTTGGCGCGATAATTTTAGGGAGAACACACGATGTCTGAAGCGACATACGGTTTTGACACATTGCAAATTCACGCCGGCGCGCGGCCCGATCCGGCCACCGGTGCGCGGCAGACGCCGATATACCAATCCACCGCTTATGTGTTCCGCGATGCCGAGCACGCAGCCGCCCTCTTCAACCTGCAAGAAGTGGGCTACATCTACTCCCGCCTGACCAACCCAACCGTGGCCGTGCTGCAAGAGCGCATTGCGACCCTGGAAGGTGGCGTGGGCGCGGTCTGCTGTTCGTCCGGTCACGCAGCGCAGATCATGGCGCTGTTCCCGCTGATGCAGCCGGGCTGCAATGTGGTGGCCTCTTCCCGCCTCTATGGTGGCACGATCACCCAGTTCAGCCAGACCATCAAACGCTTCGGCTGGTCCGCAACCTTTGTGGACACCGACGATCTGGACGCGGTGGCGGCTGCGATTGACGAAAACACCCGCGCGGTGTTCTGCGAGTCAGTTGCGAACCCTGGTGGCTACATCAGCGACATCGAAGCGCTGGCCAAAGTGGCCGACAACGCCGGTGTGCCGCTGATCGTGGACAACACCTCCGCCACACCGTACCTGTGTAACCCGATTGCGCTGGGCGCCACTTTGGTTGTGCACTCCACCACCAAATACCTGACCGGCAACGGCACCGTAACCGGCGGCTGTATTGTCGACAGCGGCAAATTTGACTGGTCTGCCAGCGACAAATTCCCGTCCCTGAGCCAACCTGAACCAGCCTACCACGGCCTGCGCTTCCATGAGACCTTTGGCCCGCTGGCCTTCACCTTCCATGGCATCGCCATTGGTCTGCGTGACCTTGGCATGACCATGAACCCGCAGGCGGCGCATTACACGCTGATGGGCATCGAGACGCTATCGCTGCGCATGGAGCGCCATGTGGAGAATGCCAAGACCGTTGCCGGTTGGCTCGAAGGCCATGAGCATGTGGATTATGTGACGTACGCCGGTCTGCCGTCCTCGCCGTATCATGATCGTGTCGAGCGGATTTGCCCAAAAGGCGCCGGCGGTCTGTTCACCGTGGCGCTCAAGGGCGGCTATGACGCCTGCGTGAAGTTTGTTGACAGCCTGGAGATCTTCTCCCACGTCGCCAACCTCGGCGATGCGCGCAGCCTGGTGATCCACTCGGCCTCCACCACCCACCGTCAGTTGACACCGGAGCAGCAGGAAGCGGCGGGTGCAGGGCCAAATGTGGTGCGGATTTCGATTGGCATCGAGAACAGCGAAGACCTGATTGCCGATCTGGATCAGGCGCTGAAGAAAGCCCACAGCTGAACCTGACGGTTCCGTTAAACGTATTGGAGGACCGCCCCGAACACAGGTTTGGGGCGGTCTTTGTTTACCATAGGGTCACTTTGTGGCCGCAAACCGCCGAACCCCGCGCAAATCAAGGCGGCTTTTCCTTCCCCTTCGGCGATAACTTGCTATAAATCCTACAATTCTGAGCAAGGTCGCGCCTTGCCAATCACTTGCATGCTAGGGCTTGATGCATGACTCCGGATCTTGCGCTTACACTTTCCTTTGAAGGCATTGGCCTTTTGACCCGCGTGCCGGGGGGCTGGCATTTGCTGGGAGAAGTGGGGCTCGACAGCCCAGATCTAGCGGGTGATCTCGCGCAACTGCGGGCGCAGGCTGTGGCCGTGGGTGGCGAAGACTTCACCACCACGCTGGTGCTGCCGAACGATCAGATCAAATATCTGACCCTGCCTGCGGGCCGGATGAGCGAGAAAAAGCGCCGACAAAAGGCCGAGGATGCGCTGGAAGCGGAAACGCCCTACCGCGCAGATCAACTGGTGTTTGACATCGCCATGCGGGATCGAACCCCGCAAGTGGCCGCCGTGGCGCGGGACACATTGGACGAAGCCGAGGCATTTGCCGTGGAGCATGCGTTTAATCCCGTGGGGTTCAGCGCCATTCCCCCAGAAGACAGCTTTGTAACCGCGCCGGATTTTGGCGACACGGCACGGGCACGTGCAGCAGGCATCAAGGTCAAGGCTGACAAGACCGCCATTTTGGTTGTGGGCGAAGGGCCGCTGCCGGAACCGGAGCCAGAGCCGGAACCTCAGCCAGAGCCTGAGCCCAAACCCAAACCGGAGCCAACGCCACAGGCAGAGCTGAAGCTGGACATCCCGCCCGCGCCGCCTGCCCCGGTGGAGCCGACGGCCGAAGAGCTGTCCGCGCCAACGCCAGTTGAAGAGACGCCGGCGAAGCCGCAAGAGACTGTCTCTGAGACGCAAGTCGAGACACCGGTTGCACCCGCCTCGGAACCAGTTGAGCCAACAGAACTGCAGGCCACGGAGCCTGAGAAAACGTCAGCAGCAAAATCAGACGCGCCCAAATCCGAAACCAAACCTGAGGCTGCGCCAGAGAAACCATCCGCGCCCGAAAAAGCCGCGCCCAAAGAAGACGCAAAACCAGAAGAACCAGCGGCAGCGTTTGCCTCTATCCGGGCGCAAAAGGCCGCGCAGGAGGCCCCCAAAGCTGCGCCGGAACTCAGCGGGGTCACACGCAAAGTCAGCGGTACAAACGCGCCCAGCATTCCAACCAGCACCGGCGACGACAAGACCCCACCGCTGCGGTTTGATCCGGCGAAAGCTGTGGCTGGACTGAAGACCGGCAAAGACGATGATGCTCCCGAGGATGCTGCAGCAGACACCGACGACGCGTCTGATGCCGAGGCCGCGACCTTTGCCAGCGCGCGCAGCAAAACCAAAGTGGCCGGGCCTGCGCCGAAGCTTGGCAAGAAACCGTCCAAGTCCAAGGCCCGGAAAGCCGCCAAAGACGCCTCTGCCAAAGAAAAGCAGAAGATGACCATGTTTGGCGCGCGTCCACAGGAAGTGCGCGGCAAGCCGAAACATCTGGGGCTGATCCTGACCACGCTGTTGCTGGTGCTGATGGCAATTGTGGCCTTGTGGGCGACCTATGCCACGGAGGATGGGCTGGCCGGTCTGTTTGGAGCGGACGAGCCAGAAACCGTTGAAGTTGCCGTAGACCCCACCACCACTGCCTCCGAGACCACGAATGAGACCGCCGCTGTCGCAGACAGCGCCGCGGCCCCCGCCCCTGAGACTGCGCCAGACGATGTGGCTTCGACAGACGCAGAGTTGGCCCCGGAACCGGAGCTGCCCGCAGCGGACGCCCCCATGGTGGTGACCGTGCCTGATGGCATGACGCCCAATCCCACAGAGGATGTGGACACCGCGCTTCTGGAGCCACTCACACCGGAAAGCATCACTGACAGCGCCGAGATCGAGGCCATGCTGGACGATGTGGGCGATGGCAACGTTGACCCTGTAGAAGCCGAGGCCCGCTATGCGGTGACCGGTATCTGGCAGCGCGCGCCGGAGCAGCCTTTTGAACTGACGTCTGACAGCAGTGACGACATTTACATCGCCTCAGTGGACCGCGACACCATGGGCTTTGACGCCGTGGCTCTGCCCGCGCCGGAAGCACTGGACACCGACCGCCCCGCTAGGGCACAAGTGAACCCGGTGGCGGCAGACACGACCTTTGATCTGGATGAACGTGGCCTTGTGATTGCCACCGCAGAGGGCGCACTGAACCCCGAAGGCGTGATGGTTTTTGCCGGACGCCCGGCGGTGGTTCCCGCGGCCTACCCCAAACGCATCAAGGTGGGTGAGGAACCGCAGATCAGCGAGGCCGACAGCACCCGCTTGGCCGCCCTACGCCCAAAACTGCGCCCCGGTGACCTGCAAGAACAAAACGAACGCGCCAACTTTGGCGGCTTGACCCGTGAAGAACTGGCCGCGGTCCGCCCCAAGCTGCGCCCGGCGAACGCCAAGCTGGCGGATGAGAAAGACACCACACCGACGCAGTTTGCCGTCAAAGCCTCCCCGCGCCCGCGTCTGAAGCCTGCCAATATTGCGCAGTTGGCCGCCCGTGCCGCACCCGAAAGCAACGCAGCGACAACCACAACAGCGGCGGCGGTGCCTGCAGCAGCGTCGGTAGCCCCCGAAATTCCAACCACCGCTTCTGTGGCACGTCAGGCCACCATCAAAAACGCAATCAACCTGAACAAAGTGAACTTGATTGGCGTTTATGGCACCTCCTCCAACCGCCGCGCCTTGGTGCGCCTGTCCAGCGGGCGCTACAAGAAGGTTCAGGTTGGCGATCGCATTGATGGTGGCCGCGTTTCCGCCATCAGCCAGGACGAATTGCACTACACCAAAGGCAAGCGCAAAGTGGTGCTGAAGATGCCGAAGGGCTAACCCTCCGGCGCCTCTTTACTCTACTCTGCGACCACAGGATGCACGGTGCCTTCATAGACCGTGCCCCAGATCTTCACGTCTTTGATTTCCGTGGTGGGCACCTCATAGGGGTTGGCCTCCAGCACCACAAAATCCGCACGTTTGCCCGCGCGAATGGAGCCGAGATCATGTTCCCGCTTCATTACCCAAGCCGCGTCAATGGTGATGGCGCGCATCGCTTCATGCACCGTTAAAGCTTCAACCTGCGCATTCTGCATGCCGTTGATGGTGGTCCGGTTCACCGCTGCATCCGCCAGTACCAGCGGGCTGAGCGGTGCCATCGGATTGTCCGAGTGCAACGCCACCGTCACGTTCTGTCGGCGAGCGGCCCCCAGAGGCACCATGTACCGCGCAATGTCTTCCCCAAGCCAGTTTTGCGCATAAATATCCGCCAGAATGTACTGGTAATAAGGGTTGGCCGAAACAGCCATGCCAAGCGCACCCATCTGGCGCAGCTGCTCTTCATGGGCAAAGGCAAAATGCTCCAGCGTGGTGCGGTGGTCAAACCGCGGGGTTTCCGCCTGCGCCCGTTGCACGATGCCAATCAACGCCTCAGCCGACTTGTCGCCATTGGTATGGGCGTGGATCTGGAACCCCTGGTTCCAGAAGAAGCGCGCCCATTTTTCCGTCTCGCTGAGCGGCGCCATCCAGATGCCTTCGTGGCCGTCCTTGTAACCTGGGAAACCATATTGGCTGAGGCCGGAGAAGATTGCCCCGTCCATCATGATTTTGAAATGATCTTTGATCGCCACCAGATCGGTATTGCCTGCACGCCAGCCTTCGATCTCCGCCAACGCCTCTTCGGGTGTCTTCTTCCGTGCAAGAAAATCCGTGATCAACGGCGTCAGAACCAAACGGGTTGGCGGTTGGACACGCTCCGCAGTGCTACGGATCAGCGCGATCTCCCCCTCAGGGTCCCCAAAAATACCTGTGCCCATGTCCAGGGCAGAGGTCACACCGGCCTGATGCAGCATCTCATAGAAGTTCTCCATGCCCTTGCCATACCGGTCCGGCGCAAACAGGAAGGGCATCTTGGCGACAAGCACCTTGGCGCCGTTTTCCCAGAAGTGGCCGTCTTCCCAGCTTGCTTCCTCGGGATAGACCTGCGCATCCGCCTCGGTGATGCCAAGCAGGTCCAGCGCGGCGTCATTGCCGATCACCTCGTGAAAGCTGCGATGCCAGAGCATGACCGGCGTGTCGGGGAACAGCTCATTGAGCAGCGGACGTTTTACCTCCCCGTGCCACAGCTGGTGATAGCCCCAGGCGATGAACGGCACAGACGCATCGTGGTCAGAGGCCTCATGGGCCGCAACCAACTCTTTCAGGCGCGCCACATAATCGTCATGGGTCTTCGCGCCCGGAAAGTTACCGGTTGGCAAATGCCAATCATCCGGCGCCAAAAACGGAAACTGGGTCAGAACCGCCGGCAAAGACGGGTGAATGTGCGGGTCAATGAAACCTGGCATCAGCACTTTGTCGGCAAAGCGCTCATCCACCACAGCCCCGTGATTTTCGACGTAGTCGCTCAAGCTGTCCAGGCTACCTACCGAGACAATCCGCCCCTCTGCCACAGCCACCGCCGTCGCTTCGGGAATATTGGTCTCCATCGTGATGATTTTCTGCGCCGTGTAAATTGTCATGTCAGCGGCCTGAACCGCGGTTGACACAAGCAGAGCGCCCACGGCGCCAAGGGCAAATTTCAACATGCAACCACTCTTTCAAAAGGACTTCTGAGTTCACCTTAGAAGTGTGGCCCCACAAAACAACAGACTTTCGCGCACAAAAAAGCGCCGCCCATCACATAAATGGACGACGCTTCCCTCGCTCCAACCTAGGCTGGAAGGATAGTTTTTGACAGATTACTCGGCGGCCTCGATTTCGCCGTTGTTGATCTGCTCTTGTTCGATCGATTCAAACAGCGCTTTGAAGTTGCCTTCGCCAAAGCCGTCGTCACCCTTACGCTGGATGAACTCGAAGAAGATCGGGCCAATCACTGTTTTGGAGAAGATCTGCAGCAGAATTTTGGTCTCGCCGCCATCCACAACACCTTCACCGTCGATCAGGATGCCGTGCTTTTTCATGTGGTCGATGGGCTCGTCATGGCCAACCACACGCTCTTTGGACAGATCGTAGTAGGCGTCAGGGGGACCAGGCATGAACTTGATGCCTTTGTCAGCAATCTTGTCGGTGGAGGCATAGATGTCGTTGGTGCCAACCGCGATGTGCTGGATGCCTTCGCCGTTGTATTTCTTCAGATAAGCTACAATCTGACCGGTTTCGCCGCGGTCCTCGTTGATCGGGATGCGGATCTTGCCGCAAGGCGATGTCAGCGCGCGGGAGAACAGACCAGTGAACTTGCCTTCGATGTCGAAGAAACGGATTTCACGGAAGTTGAACAGATCACCGTAGAACTTGAACCACTTGTCCATGTTACCTTTGAACACGTTGTGGGTCAGGTGGTCGAGGTAGAAGAACCCGTCACCTTCCGGCTTGGAGGTCACCAGCCAGTCAAACTCTTCGTTGAAGGGCGAGGTGTCGTAATATTGGTCTGTGAAGTAGATCAGCGAACCGCCAATGCCTTTGATCGCAGGCCACGCCAGAGTTTTATCGTCTGCATCATAAGCTTCCGCGCCTTTGGACACCGCGTGCTCATAGGCTTTCTGTGCGTCCACAACGCGCCAGCCCATGGACGGAGCACAGGGGCCGTGCTCTTCCACAAAGCGGGAGGCAAAGCTGTTTGGCTCGTTGTTCAGGATGTAGGTCACATCGCCCTGCTGCCACAGCTCAATGGCTTTGGTCTTGTGGTTGGCGACGTGGGCATAGCCCATCTTGGTAAAGAGATCGCGCAGCTCCTGCGGCTCGGGATGGGCAAACTCGACAAACTCAAAGCCGTCGGTGCCAGCCGGGTTGAAATCGGAAATCTCGGCGCGTGGCGCATCATGTGGGAAAGGACCCATGTCGCGTCTCCTTTTGGGGATTCTTGGATGTTGATGTTCGCTGAGGCAAGAATACGCCGCCAATCATGCGGAAATGCCGCGAAGTGACGTGCAATTCCGACAAAATCCGCGTAGTCTACGCACAAAGTTTACCATTTACGCGAAAGATACGCAGATGCTGGACACCATCGACATGCGCCTGCTCTCCGCGCTTCAGAAAAATGCCCACCTCACCGCACAGGAGTTGGGCGAGATCCTCAACCTCTCGCCCAGTCAGGCGGGGCGACGACGGCAAAGACTGGAGGCGGATGGCTATATCGAGGGCTACAACGCCCGTTTGAGCCCACAAAAGCTGGGCCTGTCGGTGCAGGCCTTTATTCAGGTGCAACTGGGCACCCATGGGCCGGAGAACTCGCAAAGCTTTGCCACTTTGATCAGCACCCGTGCCGAAATTGTCAGCGCATGGACATTGACCGGGGATGCAGACTATCTGCTGCGCGCATATTGTGAGGATCTTAATGCGCTTAACCGCTTGATTCATGAGGTTTTGCTCCCACATGCGGCGGTAAGCCGTGTGCAAAGCCAGATTGTCATGGACCAACTCAAACGAGACGCCCCGCTGCCCACCTAAGCGCCGCGACAGAACAGGACACAGGACGTATGGAAGACGCCCTTTATACCGCCACTATTTTCCTGATCACCGCGGTGATCGCAGTGCCAATTTCCTCCCGCTTGGGGCTGGGGTCGGTGCTGGGATATTTGGCAGCCGGTATTTTGATTGGCCCCGTTTTGGGGCTGGTTGGCACACATGAGGCGGATGAACTGCTGCATTACGCTGAATTTGGCGTGGTGATGATGCTGTTCATCATTGGCTTGGAACTGGACCCGCGCGCGCTTTGGGCGATGAAAGACAAGCTCTTGGGGCTTGGCGGCTTGCAGATTGGCCTGACCACCGGTGCGGTGGCCACAGCCTGTATCTTCCTGGGCTTCTCCGTGAACGTGGCCATTGCCACTGGCCTGATCTTCGCTCTCAGTTCCACCGCGATTGTACTGCAAACACTGGCCGAAAAAGGTCTGATGCAAACCGGCGGTGGGCGTTCGACCTTCTCGGTTCTGCTGGCCCAAGACATTGCGGTGATCCCGATGCTCGCGCTGCTGCCCCTGCTGGCGATGCCAGAAGCGATGGAGATTGCCACCAGCGGCGCGATTGCCGAAGGCGGCCACACCGACGAACACGCCATGTCGCTGGTAGACGGGTTGCCCGGCTGGGGCGTGACGCTGGTGACGCTTGGCGCCGTGGGCTCCATTGTGCTTGGCGGTCTCTACCTGATGCGGCCGGTGTTCCGCTTCATACACGCTGCGCATTTGCCGGAGATGTACACCGCGCTGGCGCTGCTGATTGTGGTGGGCATTGCGCTGTTAATGGAGCTTGTGGGCCTCTCCCCTGCCCTTGGCACCTTCCTCGCGGGCGTGCTGCTTGCAAACTCTGAATTTCGTCACGAACTGGAAAGCGACATCGCGCCTTTCAAAGGCCTGCTGCTTGGGCTGTTCTTCATCACCGTAGGCGCGCAGATCGACTTCAATGTCTTTGCCCGCGCCCCCGGACAGATCATTGGCCTTACGCTGGGCCTGATCGCGATCAAAGCGCTGATCCTCTACCTGCTGGGCCGTGCCTTTGGCCTGCGAGACCGCAACCTCTGGCTCTTCACGCTCGGCCTGGCGCAGGCAGGTGAATTTGGCTTTGTTCTCATCACATTCTCGGAGCAGCAAAATGTGATCCCCGCCTGGGCGGCAGAGAAATACCTGCTGATCGTGGCGCTCACTATGCTGGTCACGCCGCTGCTGTTTATCCTGCACGATGTACTGTCCAAACGGATCGGAGATCGCGGCGACAAAAAAGACCAACACGAACATGATGAGGTGGATGAAACCGGGCCCGTGATCATCGCGGGGATTGGCCGCTTTGGTCAGATCGTGAACCGTCTGGTGCGTTCGTCCGGCTATCAGACCGTGGTTCTGGACAACGACATGAAGGCCATCGAGAACATGCGCTCTTTCGGCGTGAAAGGCTTCTTTGGCGATCCGACGCGCCCGGAAATCCTGCACGCCGCAGGCCTGCGCGAAGCGCGCGTGCTGGTGGTGGCGCTGGACAATATGGAGGCGTCACTCAAACTGGTCGCCTTTGCCCGCCGCGAGCGGCCCGACCTGCACATCATCGCCCGTGCGCGCGATCGCGGCAACGTGTATCGCCTCTACAAAGCGGGCGCAGATGACATTGTGCGGGAGATGTTTGACAGCTCGCTGCGCGCCGGTCGCTATGTTTTGGAAAACATTGGCCTCAGCGAATATGAGGCCGCACAGGCCGAACAGGCGTTTTACAAACACGACCGTTTTGCCATGCAGGAGTTGGCGCAGCTCTGGAGCGAAGACGTGCCGTTGTCCAAAAACGAGGCCTACAAAAAGCGCGCGCGGTCATTGGAGAAAGAGCTGCAGGATGTGCTGCTGGCCCAACTGGACAGCGACCCGGAGGAGCGCGCCTAGACGCGCTCCGATCCAATTGATTTAGCTGTCGGACACACCAGCTTCGGCAAAGGTCGCCATGCCAGAATGGCACGCCACACCGGCCTTCAGGATGTTGATTGCCACGGCGGCACCAGAGCCTTCACCCAAACGCATGTTGAGGCTCAGGATCGGCTCTTTGCCAAGCTGAGCCAACAAGGCGGGGTGTGCGCTTTCCGCGCTCACATGGCCAGCAATCACGTGATCCAATGCGTCATCCACCTCTTCGCCCAGGGTGGCAGCAGCGGCGGTTGCAATAAAGCCGTCCAGGATCACTGGAATGCGCAGCACGCGCGCGCGCGCCATGGCGCCCACCATACCGGCCAGCTCGCGCCCACCGAGGCAGCGCAGCGCCTCCAGACCTTTGGGTGTGTTGTTGGCCGCAACGCCTTCGCGCACCACACGCGCTTTGGTCGCCAGACCGGCTTCGTCCACGCCAGTGCCGCGACCCACCCACTCTTCCGCCTCGCCTGCATAAAGCGCATGCGCAATAGCGGCGGCGCTGGTGGTGTTGCCAATGCCCATCTCGCCAACCACAAGCAGGTCCGCGCCATCCTTCACCGCGTTCCAGCCTGCCTGAAGGGCCGTAACAACCTCCGCTTCGCTCATCGCCGGACCTTCGGTGAAGTCCGCAGTCGGCGTGTCCAGATCCAGCGCGATCACATCGAGGTCGGCCCCGGCGGCTTTACTCAACTGGTTGATCGCCGCGCCGCCATGTTGGAAGTTAAGAACCATCTGTGCTGTGACTTCGGCCGGGAAAGCCGACACGCCTTGCGCGGTCACGCCGTGGTTGCCTGCAAAGATGATCACCTGCGGCGCCTCAATGCTGGGACGCGGGTTGCCACGCCAGCCTGCATACCAAATCGCCATATCTTCCAGACTGCCCAGAGCGCCGGGTGGTTTGGTCAGTTGACCGTTGCGCGCCTCGGCCTCGCCCATGGCCTGCTGATCGACGCCGGGCGCCGCCGCCACAAGCTGTTGAAACTCTGCCAAAGAGGTGAATTCTGCGGACATTGGCCGGGCTCCTGTTGAATTTTTAACGTTAGCGCTGTTTACCTCATATCCAGCCCCCGGCAAGTGAGGAAAAAGACGCAGGTATGGCCAGTTCCGACACGTCACCGTTTCGCCCCCGCGACATCAACACCGCTTTGGCGCTTCTGACGCGCCTGCCGGTGAAGGCGGATTTCTCCCGTGGTGCGCGCGCCGCTTGGGCCTATTGCATCGCAGGTGCGGCTCTGGCGCTCCTCGCAGCCCTGCCCACCGCCGCGCTTCTGTTCATCGGTTTGCCACCGGTCTTGGCCGCCGTGGTCTGGCTCACCGCCATGATTGTGATGAGTGGCGCCATGCATGAAGATGGTCTGGCGGACACCGCAGATGGCTTCTGGGGTGGCTGGGATAAAGCCCGGCGACTGGAGATCATGCGCGACAGCCATATTGGCGCTTACGGTGTCATAGCCCTGTGCCTGTCCATTGCCGCTCGCTGGGGCGCGATTGCCATCCTGCTGGAAGCGGACGTTTGGCTGTTTGGCCTTCTGGCCGTGGCGATGCTGTCGCGCGCCAATATGACTTTGGTGATGGCCGCCTTGCCCCATGCCCGCAGCGACGGGTTGAGCCACTCGCAGGGCCGCGCGCCTCGCACAGGCGCGCTCACCGGCTTTGCCCTGGCCGGTGTGACCGCCTTTGGCTGTGTCGGTGTGCCCGGCGTGATCCTCGCGGGTGTGGCCTTTGTCATGGCGGCGCTGTGTTCCGCCACGGCACGTGTGAAAATTGGCGGTCAGACCGGCGATGTTTTGGGCGCAACCCAGCAAATCACCGAAATCACCCTGCTCTTCACCCTCGTGGTCCTGGCGCAGTATTTTTAAGCGCCATCCGTCTCGATACAGATTGTGGCGCCGCAGTGCTTGCAATGCACGGCGTCGGGATCGTGGCGCAGCAGACCGCAGCTTTCACACTTGTGGCGCACTTTCTGCGGCTTGATGATCGCCTGCGCCAATTGCACAAACAGCGCCACGCCGCCCACCATCACGCAGATCGAAAACAGCTTGCCGCCAGGACTGTCCAAGGTGATGTCGCCATAGCCTGTGGTCGTGAGTGTCGCCACTGTGAAATACATCGCGTCAATAAAAGGCGTGGCTGTGGCCTCTTTGTCGATAAAAAACACCAGCGACGACGCCGAGGTCACCATGACAAACACAAACAAGTTGATGGTCGCAATCACCGCATCCTCATGGGTGCGGAACCAGCGGCTGTCTCGTCGCAGATCATAAAGCAGATGGTAGGAGTGGATCAGGCGAAGGCCGCGGAGTACCCGCAGAAAGGCCAGATCACCCGGCAGCCACGGATCAATGAACAGCGAGCCGATCACAACCACATCGGCAATCGTGTAAATCCGTGTGAGGAAAAACCGCCGGTCCTCCGCCACCCACCAGCGGGCAACCAAGTCGAGGAAGATAATCACCCCGGTCAAACGGCTGGCAAGGATCAGGCCCGGGCCGTAGGGCACATGGGCTGTGGCAATGAAAAACAGGATGGTGACAAAGTCGAAGATGATCAGCGCATAGCGGAACTTCACCGCGCCCGGCGTGTGATCCGTGTAGAGCCGTTCCACCGTTTCCTTGAGGTTTTCCATATGTCGCCTCTCTCCTTAGAGGCAGTAAACGCCAACACAGAGAGCCGCGCAACGGTTTGATTGCGCACAAAAAAGGGACCGCAGCCCGAGGCGCGATCCCTTCTAAGGTCGTAAAGTACGCTTATGCGGCGCGGGACACCAGCACGTCGTCCACTTTCTTGGCAGCCGCAGCTTCGTCACCATCAGCCACAGCAGCCACTTCGCGGGTCAGACGCTCCAGCGCGGCTTCGTACAGCTGACGCTCGGAGTAGCTCTGTTCACGCTGATCGTCGGTGCGGTGCAGGTCGCGCACAACCTCGGCAATCGCGATCAGATCACCGGAGTTGATCTTCTGCTCATATTCCTGCGCACGGCGGGACCACATGGCGCGTTTGACCTTGGCTTTACCCTTCAGGGTCTTCATCGCCTGGTCAATCACGTCCGGGCTGCTCAGACACCGCATGCCAATCTCAGTGGCTTTGTTGGTTGGCACCCGCAGGGTCATCTTGTCTTTTTCAAACGAGATCACAAAAAGCTCCAGCTGCATCCCCGCAACTTCCTGCTCTTCGATGGAAATGATTTGCCCAACGCCATGTGCCGGATAGACAACGTATTCGTTCGGGCTGAACTCGTTCTTCTTGGATTTGCTCATGCAGTACTTCCTTTGTGAGCCCCCATCCTGCCAGACAAAAATTGCGCTCGGGAAAGGGTGTTTCCCGATGCGGAATGTCCTCTGGTAGAAAAAGCCACCCTCAGCAAATGCGGGGATGGCTCTCAGGCAGTTATGTCCTCTGTAACAGCAATATAACACAAAAAACGCCCCCTTGAAAGCGCGACAGACTTTCACAGGCATTTTGTGTTTATCAATCAGCCCCTTAGGGCTGAGATATGCAGCTTGGACAGCACTCTTGTCCCTTTTTCAGACCGAATCGGCCTGCACCGGTAGCTTACCCGCCTTCGCCCGGTGCTTCGGAGAAATATTTCTCCATTTTGCCGCTTTCACCGTCACGCTCTTCGGCTTCGGGCAGCGGGTCTTTCTTGGTGATGATGACCGGCCACAGCTCGGAGTACTTCCGGTTGAACTCGACCCACTTCTCCATGTCTGGCTCGGTGTCCGGACGGATCGCATCCGCAGGACATTCCGGCTCACACACACCACAGTCAATGCATTCGTCCGGGTGGATCACAAGGAAGTTTTCGCCCTCGTAGAAACAGTCCACCGGGCATACTTCGACACAGTCGGTGTATTTGCAGGCAACGCAGTTCTCGGTAACGACGTAGGTCATGGCTCAGTCTTTCACATCAGCTTTGACGAACTGCCTAAAACAGCGCGGCTCAATCTTCAAGCGGGGAAGACTTCATAAGATCGAGATTGCGGCGATCACGCTTGGTCGGACGCCCTTTTCCGTCGGAGCCGGGGCTACGCGGAACAGGTTTCTCCTCAGGCGTCAAATCTTCATATAATGTTTGGGCTTCCGGCGCTGGACCACGTCGTTCGCCAAGCGCCAAGACCTTGATAACCCGCACACGTTTGGCCTGTGGAAAGGTCAAAACGTCACCAATTGTCACACCATGGCTGGCTTTGGCAATTTTCTGTCCGTTGACGCGAAGATGCCCGCCGGTGATGACTTTGGCCGACAGGCTACGGGTCTTGAAGAACCGCGCCTGCCAAAGCCATTTGTCAGCCCGAAGTTTGGGGGACGGAGCGCTCACGCGCTCAGTCCTTGCCTTTCAGCCCCATAAGCGCTGCGGCAAATGGGTTGTCCGGGTCAATCGCCTTCTCCTTTTTCGGAGGACGGGCCTGGAACTGTTTGGGGCCGTTGTCACGACGTGGGCCACCTTTGCCTTTCGGCTTGCCACCCTTGCCGCGCGGCTTGTCGCCCTGACGGTCGTTGCGACGCTGGCCCTGGCCACCGCCACGACGCTGCTGGTTGCGGTTGCCACCCTGACGGCCGGCCCATGTGAAGGTATAGAACACTTCCACTTCCGGCTCGGCAGCCTCTTCGGCTGGTGCGGCCTCCGCAGGCGTTTCGGCTTCAGCAGCTACTGGTGTCGCTTCGGTTTCCGCAGGTGCCTCTTCCGCCGCAGGTGCGTCAGTCGCTTCCGCAGGTGTTTCAGCAGCCGCTTCTTCAGCTGGAGCCGCTTCTGGCGCGGCTTTCACCTTCGCGCGCTCGCCTTTTTCCGCTGCATAGCCAAGGCCCTGCATCAGATCGGCAAACTGCTCCAGCGTCATGCCGGTGATCGACAGCATATCCGCTTTGGCTTCAAAGCCACCACGGCTGTCTTCGCTGCGCAGCATATCTGCCAGACGTTCCAGCATGTCGATGCGGATCGCCCGCTCGCCTGCCGCACGGTAGCCGGACATGGCGTAGTAGCCACGTGGCGCGTCTTTGACGGTTGGCACAGTCACCAAACCGGGGGGCGGCGACTCAGGGAAGTCCTGTAGCCCTTGCGCCAACGACCACAGCACCAGACGTAAACGGGTTGGGGCTGGTTTCAGAAGCAGAGGCATAAAGATGGTGAACTGACCAAAGCGGATGCCGTGCTTGCGCAGCGTGCCGCGCGCGTCCTGATCCAGCTCTTTCACTTCGGTGGCCACATCGCCCCGCGGAATGATGCCGAGGTTCTCAACCATGCGGAAGGCAAAGCCGCGCGCCAGACCGGTCAGTTCTTCATCTTTGCTCAGGTTCAGCAGAGGCTCAAACAGGGCCGCGATCTTGCGGTCGATGAAGTGCTGCAGACGACGTTCCACCTTTTGGGCCACATCGGCACCGGCTTCTTCGTCGACAAACACGTCGATCATCGGCTTCAGAGGTTCCGCGCCAGCAACCAATTTGCCAACCGCGTGCTCGCCCCACATGAGGCCACCCTGTTCGGTAAAGTCGATTTCCGTATCCGGCGCGTTGTAAAACCGATCCGCGCGCAGATGGAACTGCGGTGCCAGTGCCTGCAAGCTCGCTGATTTCAGCGTCTTGGCTTCCTGACCGCTGGCTTCTTTGTCCGCAATAAAACGGAATCCTTCAAGACGACCGACGAATTCGCCCTCGACGGTCACCTCACCTTTATCATTCACTTCGGCCAAAAGGGCCTCCTTCTGCTTGAGCCGGCGCATCAAAACGGATGTGCGCCGATCCACAAATCTTTGGGTTAGACGCTCATGCAGAGCATCTGATAGGCGATCTTCTACCGCGCGGGTTTCCCCACGCCAATGGTTTTCGTCACTTACCCAGTTTTTACGTTGTGCGACATATGTCCACGTCCGGATAAACGCCAGACGTTTCGACAATGTGTCAATGTCGCCATCGGCGCGATCCAGCCGTTTCACCTGCCGCGCCAGCCAATCATCCGGCACTTTGCCTTTTTCGTGCAGGAAGCCAAAAATATTCTCAATCAGCTGCGCGTGTTCCGCATGGCTGATGCCGCGAAAATCCGGAATGCGGCACACATCCCACAGCAACTGCACCGAACGCCCGTCACTGGCCCGCGCCATGACTTCCGCTTCACGCGACACGGTTTTCAGCGCGCGCAGATCGTCCGCCTCCCGCGCTTTGATCAGCAGCTCATCATCCGAGCCCATTTCCAAGGATTTGATAAGCGCATCCACAGTGCCAAATTGCAGCGCCGCATTGCGCCAGTTCAGCTTGCGTACCGGCGTGAAGCGATGCTCCATGATCGCCTCAGCCACGCCCTCATCCAGCGGCGGCGCTTCGCCGGTCACCCCAAAGGTGCCGTGGCTCATGCCCCGCCCGGCTCGGCCCGCGATCTGCGCCAGTTCATTGGGTGCCAAAGGCCGCATGCGCCGCCCGTCAAACTTGGTGGTGGAGGCAAAAGCCACGTGATCAATGTCGAGGTTCAACCCCATACCAATGGCATCAGTTGCCACGAGATAATCCACGTCGCCATTCTGATAGAGCTCCACCTGGGCATTGCGCGTGCGCGGACTCAACGCCCCCATCACCACCGCCGCGCCGCCTTTTTGACGGCGGATCAGTTCGGCAATGGCGTAAACATTGTCGACCGAAAACCCAACAATAGCCGAGCGCGGCTGCATCCGACTGATCTTGCGACTGCCCGAGTAGCTTAGCGTCGACATCCGCTCACGCCGCATGAACTGGGCCTCGGGGACCAGCTCGGCAATGGTGCCGCGCATGGTGTCGCTGCCCAAAAACAGTGTCTCATGCGTGCCGCGCATCCGCAGCAAGCGGTCGGTAAACACATGCCCCCGCTCGGGATCGGCACAAAGTTGGATCTCGTCAATCGCAACAAAATCCGCACCAAGTCCTTCGGGCATCGCCTCCACCGTGGCCACCCAATACTGCGCCCGCGGCGGTACAATACGCTCTTCGCCGGTGACCAAAGCCACAACAGACGGCCCCCGCGCTGCAACGATGCGGTCATAAACCTCACGCGCCAACAGCCGCAACGGCAGGCCAATCACCCCTGTGCGATAGCCCAGCATCCGCTCAATGGCGTAATGGGTTTTGCCTGTGTTGGTGGGGCCCAACACCGCCGTGATTTGCCGCTGTCCGGCCATCTGTCTGCCCCGTCTGGCTTAGTATTTGTCGCTTAGAGCTCTTGCCCACGCACCAGCGGCGCGAGTCGCTCCAAGGCTTCTGTTAGGCCCGCCTGATGGGGATGTATAGCCTCGACCTGTTGATAGGCCTCATAGGCATCTTTGGGTTTGCCCATCTCATCGAGCATCACCGCGAGGCCCATGATGGCGTCAAAATGCGTTGGGTTCAGGGCAATCACCTGCTCCAGATCACTCAACGCCGGTCCATAGAGATCCAGCGCATAATAGGCCCGCGCGCGCTCCGCCCAGCCTTGGGCAAACTCCGGCGCATGATCGACCAGCGCCGTGGCGTGTTCCACCGCCACGTCCATCTCAGATATGTCGATGGCCTTGCGGGTGCGACGCAGCAGATAATCCGCCGTCGCTGAGCCGGACGCATCCCACAAATGCCGGATCTGCCCCGCCACCTGTTCGGCGCGCGCCGGTTCCGCCGCTCGCAGCTCTGCCATCAGGCGCGGCAACTCATCGCCGAGGTCCGTCCCAACCGCGTCACTTTCCTGAGAAATCGCAACCGGCGATTGAAATACCGTGACACAGAGCACAAATGCCGCAACGGTAGGTTTGAGAAGATGTCGTAAGTTGACCATAACGTAAATCAGTGTAGCCCGTGCCTGTCTGATTCCCAAGATGTGCACAAGAATTTGAAGGATCAAGAAGATGAGCGATATCATTTCCTCCGCCGTAGAGGCCCTGACCGCAAAACTGGGTGGCGAAAGCTTTGACGGCTCTGCCAAATTTGCCATCGAAGGCGAAGGCGCGATCATCATCGACGCGGACGGCGTGCGCGCTGGCGACGACGACGCAGATGTGACCATGACCGCAGATGTCGACACCTTCCAGGCGATTCTCGAAGGCGAGTTGAACCCAACAGCGGCCTTCATGTCCGGCAAGCTCACCATCGACGGCGATATGGGCGCGGCGATGAAACTGGGCGGCGTACTGGCCTAATGTCCCTGCAAAGCGCACCGTTCCATCACGACGTCGCCGAGGGCCCGGAGGCAAACGCTTACTGGGTCACAGCGGATGATGGGGTGCGCCTGCGCTTTGCTCACTGGCCTTTGGACACCGAACAAGGTCCTGCAAAAGGCACTGTGCTGCTGTTTCCCGGCCGCACAGAATATGTCGAAAAATACGGCCGTGCCGCCGCAGATTTTGCGGCGCGCGGCTACGCGATGATTGCCATCGACTGGCGCGGCCAGGGATTGGCAGACCGCATGGTCGACCCACGCTATGTGGGTTATGTTGAGACCTTCGACGATTTCCAAAGGGATGTGGCCGCAGTGTTGGCCGCCCTGTCGGAGCTCGACCTGCCGCAACCCTGGCATCTGCTGGGCCACTCTATGGGGGGCTGCATCGGCCTGCGCGCCCTGCACGAAGGCCTGCCGGTTAAATCCGCCTCCTTTTCCGCCCCAATGTGGGGCATTGGCCTCGCGCCGTATCTGCGCGCGGCCGCCTGGGTTGTTGGCGCCGTCAGCAAACCTTTGGGACTGCACGGTCGTCTCGCACCTTCCACCTCGCCGGTCACCCTGGTGCTCGACAAACCATTTGACGACAACACCCTGACCAAGGATCCTGACATGTACGCCTACATGCAGCGTCAGATGACCGGTCAGCCCGATCTCGCGCTGGCCGGGCCTGCGATCAACTGGGTCTATGAAGCGCTGAAAGAAAGTCGCCGCCTACGCGCACGCCCTTCGCCAGACATCCCTTGCCTGACGTTCTTGGGCACGGACGAGCGCATTGTGAACACTGGTGATGTGCACAAACGCATGGCGCGCTGGCCCAAGGGCACCCTCGACCTCATCCAGGACGGCGAACACGAAGTACTGATGGAAGTGCCGGAAACGCGCAATCACATCTTTGACGCCTGCGCCGCCTTCTACGGTAGGCACAACGTCTAGCTTTCTCATTCGATAAATATCTCGGGGAGTGTGAGGGGCTAGCCCCTCACGTCCCTCCTTTGGCCGACATTACCCGTCGCGCATCACCCGCTGACGCTGTTTGCCCAGCCCCGCGATGCTCAACTCCATCACGTCCCCCGCTTGCAAATAGCGCGGCGGCTTGAATCCCATACCCACACCGGGCGGCGTGCCGGTGGCAATCACATCGCCAGGATGCAAGGTCATCATTTCGCTGAGATACGAAATAATCTCCGCCACCCCAAACACCATCGACGCGGTCGAGCCGGTCTGCACCCGCTCCCCATTCAGATCCAGCGTCAACGCAAGATCCTGCACATCACCCACCTCCTCCGGCGTCACCAGCCACGGCCCCAGCGGTCCAAAGCTGTCGCAGCTTTTGCCTTTGGTCCATTGCCCGCCACGCTCGATCTGCAAACTGCGCTCGGACACATCATTGGCGATGGTGTAACCCGCCACATGGCGCAATGCGTCTTCTTTGGAAACATATTTTGCCGCCTTGCCAATCACCACGGCCAGCTCCACCTCCCAGTCGCCTTTCTCCGACCTGCGCGGCAAGATCACCGGATCGTCCGGGCCCACAATGGCGCTGGTGGCTTTCATGAACAGAATGGGCTCTTTGGGAATGTCCATGCCCGCTTCTTCGGCGTGGTCGGAATAATTCAGGCCAATGCACAGGTATTTGCCCACCTGCCCCACCGGCGCGCCCAGTCGCAGGTCCCCTTCCGCCAAGGGCAGGCTTTCCGGGTCGACCTCCGGCAGGTCCGCCAACACGTCGCCAGCCAAATCTGCCACCACGCCGGACAAATCCCGCACCTGTCCTGCTTTGTCCAACACGCCGGGCTTCTCCGCCCCACGTTCGCCATACCGCACAAACCGCATCTCAATCCTCCGTCTTTGACTTGCCACCATGCTCCCGCGCTGCGCAAAGGAGTGCAACCCCCTCTTGAACCTCCCGCCCCGCTCTGCCTATCTGATCCCCAACAGATTTCTGAACAAAGGCCGCTTCCATGCTGAACCTTCCCTTCCCCGCCCCTGAACTTCTGCGCGATGCAAACGCCTCCTCCGGCGCAAATGAGTTTGGCGACCTGCCCGAGTGGGACCTGAGCGACCTGTATACAGGTGACGACGCACCAGAACTGACCGCTGATCTGGAGTGGCTTGAAGGCGAATGTGCCGCCTTTGCCGCCGATTACGAAGGCAAGTTGGCCGATCTGTCTGCAGCCGACCTGCTGACCTGTGTGCAGCGCAACGAAAAGATCAGCCAGACCTCCGGCCGCATCATGTCCTACGCCGGCCTGCGCTATTACCAGCTGACCACCGACGCCGAGCGCGCGCAGTTCATGGCCAACATGCAGGAAAAGCTGACCAATTTCTCCACGCCGCTGGTGTTCTTCACGCTGGAACTCAACCGCATCGAAGACGACAAGCTCTCCGCTGCCTTTGCAGAAAACGCAGAGCTTGCCCGTTACGAGCCGGTCTTTCGCCGCATCCGCGCAATGAAACCGCACCAGCTGTCTGACGAGCTGGAGAAGTTCCTGCACGATCTTGGCGTGGTCGGCGACGCCTGGGAGCGCCTGTTTGACGAAACCATCGCGGGCCTGACCTTCAACGTGAACGGCGAAGAGCTCAACATCGAAGGCACGCTGAATTTCCTGACCGACCCGGACCGCGAAAAACGCGAAGCGGCGGCGCGGGAATTGGCCGAAGTCTTTGCCGAAAACATCAAAATCTTCGCCCGTGTGCACAACACCGCTGCCAAGGAAAAAGAGGTCATCGACCGCTGGCGCAACATGCCGACCGCACAGACCGGCCGTCACCTGTCCAACGATGTGGAACCTGAAGTGGTTGAGGCCCTGCGCGACGCGGTTGTGGCCGCCTACCCCAAACTCAGCCACCGCTACTACGAGTTGAAGCGCAAATGGCTCGGTCTGGACGTGATGCAGGTTTGGGACCGCAACGCCCCCCTACCGATGGAAGACCCCACCACCGTGGATTGGGACACCGCGCAGAAAACCGTGATGGACGCCTACAACGCGTTTGACCCGCGCATGGGCGAACTGGCCGAACCATTCTTCACCAAAGGCTGGATCGACGCAGGTGTGAAACCCGGCAAAGCCCCCGGCGCCTTTGCGCACCCCACCGTGACCAACGTGCACCCCTATGTGATGCTCAACTACCTTGGCAAACCCCGCGATGTGATGACCTTGGCGCATGAACTGGGTCACGGCGTGCACCAGGTGCTGGCGGCAGAGCAAGGCGAGATGCTGTCTTCCACCCCGCTGACACTGGCTGAAACCGCGTCTGTGTTTGGCGAAATGCTCACCTTCCGCGCCATGCTGGACAAGGCCGAAACCCAGGAGCAGCGCAAAATCCTGTTGGCCGGCAAGGTGGAGGACATGATCAACACCGTGGTGCGCCAGATCGCGTTCTACGACTTTGAATGCAAACTGCACGCCGCCCGTCGCGAAAGCGAACTGACGCCGGAGGACATCAACGCCCTGTGGATGTCGGTGCAGGCCGAAAGCCTTGGCGAAGCGTTTGAGTACATGGACGGTTACGAGACCTTCTGGGCCTACATCCCGCACTTCGTGCATTCGCCGTTCTACGTCTACGCCTACGCCTTTGGCGACGGTCTCGTAAACGCGCTTTATGCGGTTTATGCCGAGGGCGATGAAGGCTTTGAGGACAAATACTTCGAGATGCTCAAGGCGGGCGGCTCCAAGCACCACTCCGAACTGCTTGCGCCCTTTGGTCTGGACGCCTCCGATCCAAAGTTCTGGGACAAAGGCCTAAGCATGATTTCGTCGATGATCGACGAGCTTGAGGCGATGGAGTGACGAAGTCACTCGTTAAACGCTACCAGGAAGGAGAGCACGAACAAGTTTGGCGCGAGCTGGACTTTGCTCTCCTTCCAATCAAAGAACAGTTTGAACTCGGATTTGGAGCTCATCCCAGTCAGGAAGAAACCCACGAAGTCATCACACTGACCTTTGAAAGAGTGGCGCGAAACGTGGACCGGCTGGTGACGCGCCTGCGCGACATTGGTTACCAATTTGCCTGCGAGGCAGAGGCGAAATCCCCGCATCCCCCGCGCAGGCCTGCGCTCGCAGCTGCAAAACTGGCCCGCGCCAACTCTCTGGAGCGATTTGACGACCTTGAAGTAACTGGCAGTGGCCCCTTTCCCATTGCCCTCTCACTGTTTGCGGAGCTGGTTGGCAGCGTCGACCTTCGGCAGCATGTGACCGACGATCAGCTCGACGAGCCCTCGGATCCTATTCTGAAAACACTGGGTGATTGGGACCCTCTGGAAGTTGATTTTGACTTTCTGCAATACGAGATCGGCGAGGAAGAAGCCGAGCTTCATCCGCTGCCGGAAGGTGGCCTTGCCTTGCAACCCGCCTTCGCTGGCAGCTTTGAACACAAAGCCAACATCAGCGGCGCATGGAACCCCAACCTACGACTCCCGAGTTATCGCGTGGATCCAATGGTGTTTGCTGAAGGCATCGCGCTTCCCTTCACGACATATCTGCGTAAAACTTTCGCAAGAGGCGGATTTTTCGGGACG
Source organism: Shimia sp. MIT1388 (assembly GCF_047124445.1). Classification (GTDB taxonomy): domain Bacteria; phylum Pseudomonadota; class Alphaproteobacteria; order Rhodobacterales; family Rhodobacteraceae; genus Shimia. The sequence goes on from NZ_CP138921.1 coordinate 1,393,876, forward strand.
CCGCGTCCCTTTTTTCGAGCCAGAAGTTTTGGTGATAGATCGGCCTATTACCTGAGCGAAAATAAGTGGCCCAAGTTGAAGGAAGTTGAACCGGGTATCTTCCTGCCCGAACACACATCGTTCGCCAAACTCGCGCAAGATCTGGAAGCATTTTGAGCGGGTGATCTCGGAATTGGGAGCACTCTCGGGCCGAAGAGCGCTCCCAACAAGCGGGTCGTGACGACCGAGCAGAATCGCGCCGTCGTCACAGTGTGCTTGTCTAGGCCGCCGCCGAAGCCTTGCCCCAGCTTTTGATGTGCTCTTCGACAGTGGACAGGGTGACGCCAAAGGTCTCCTCAACGTGTCGCGTATCTATGCACATGTCGTCATCCCCCATTTTGGCCAAAGCACCATACATGTCGGTCAGCATGTGCCCCATGCCCGGATTGCCAAAGGCTTCCGCCACCTGCGCCCCCAGTTCTTCCGGGGTTTGCGGCGCAAAGGACACCGGACGATCCACCCAGCCAGACAGCAATTCCGCCAATTGCCCACCCGTCAGCGGCGCGGGCGTGCCAATTTCAAAATGCTGCCCCGCCAAATCGGGACGGGTCAACGCCGCCACCGCCACACGCGCTTGGTCAAAATGCGAGGTCCAGGTGACCTTCAGTGTCTCCGGCAGCGGCGGATAGGCCAGAACGCCTTCGGATTTCAGCTGTGGGGTCAGGAAACCCGGCAGAAGGTTTTCCAGATAGATGGTGGGCTGCAAGACAATGGAAGGAATGCCGCTGTTCAAAACGCCCATCATGCCGCCCGTCATGCCATCAATCATCGTAGAAGACGGGTATCGGTCACCGGCTGTCCCGCCAGTTGTAAACACCAGCAGCGGCAAGCCAACTTGATGCGCCGCGGTAAAAAACGCGGTCATCCATGTCTGTGGATCCTCCGGATTGGTGGGTGCTGGCAGGTGCAGGAAGGCGGCATCCACACCGTCCAGAGCACGGGCAATGGCGTCGACATCATCCAAAGTGGCTGCAAAGGCCTGTGCAGCGCCATGCATCTCGGAAATCTTGGCAACATCACGCGCAACCGCACGGACAGTCAATCCTTTGGCAAGTGCTTCCTGCACAACAGGGGCACCTTGCGCGCCGGTGGCGCCAAAAATTGCAACGGTCTGGTTCATAGTGGTTCTCCATGGTATGGTGGTTACTGTTGAGAACCACACTTAGGAGACTTGGATTGACGGCAAAAGGAGGCACTAATTCATTGGATAGGCACACAGAAGTAACCGCCTCTGACATTCAGGCGATGAATGACGGTGTCGATGAATGGGTGGCAAATGAATTCAGTGGCACCTGTCCGGTGCGCGATGTACTGGATCGTGTTGGCGACAAATGGAGCGTGCTGATTGTGCTGCGTCTGGGGCGCGGGCCGGAACGGTTCCGTGCGCTTCTCCGGGCCGTCGATGGCATTTCGCAACGCATGTTGACGGTCACTCTGCGAGGATTGGAACGCGACGGCCTTGTGCATCGCGAAGTTTTTGACACCCGCCCGCCTTCGGTGGAGTACAGCCTGACCCCTTTGGGACAGTCTCTGCTGGTCCACATCACCGGCCTTGCGAATTGGGCACTGGAGCACGAAGCAGACATCCAGCAGGCGCAAAAATCCTACACACAAAAACAGGGGTGAGTGGGCTAACCGTGCCCGCCACTTGTCATTTAAAGTGAAGGGGACCATGTCATTTACCACTCAGGGGTGAAGAGCGAAGGATTTTCCATGGCCGAGATCAAGACCAACAGCGCGCGAATTCAGCGCGTCCGCCGCATCATCATCGCTTACCCCTTTGCGCTGATTGTGGCGGCCCTCCTGCTCAACTGGCTGCTCGGCGTCTCGCCCGCTGTCCCGGCCTTGCCGACCAAACCCGTTCTGATCGCCCTCACCGTCAGCGCTATAATGTTGCTGGCCAACCATGTCTGGCTGATGACCAGCACCGAACTCACCCGCCTCAAATTTGGCCTACAGGCCACGCCGGAAGAATGGGCCAAAGCAGGCAAAGTGGAAACCGAGGCCGACCCGATTGGTACGCGGGAAGTGAAGCGCCACCATGACGCCCATAACAATGCATCCGAGAACACGCTCCACTTCGCAATCCTTGCTCCGGCGATGATGTTGATCTCGCCCACAGAAAGCCTGGCGTTCATCTGGATGATTGGATTTGCTCTGGGCCGCCTTGGCCATGCCTACGCCTACCTGAGTGGCAAAGACGGTCTGCGCGGTATTTTTATGAGTCTCAGTCTGGTGTCGCTGTTTGGCATGGCCAGCTACTTGGCACTGGCCTTGGTGCACTAGGCCTCAAAACACCCCCATCGCCAGTCCGGCACCCAGCACGGTCCCCAATTCAGCACAGCGCACCAATTCCGCAGCGCCAATCGCCTTATTCGCCAAAGTCGCTATTTTGGTTTGTGGGTCCACAGACTCTCAATTGCGTCTGTGCATCCCGATGGCATCCAAAGGTGTCACTCTTCTTCAGAAACTTCATCGCATCACGAAACAAGTATTGCGGGAAACATCTCTTTGCTTCACTTTCCCCAAAGTCTATTGGAAAGTCTGCATTTATGTTACCCATTCTTCGCATTTTACCCCTTACGTTTGGCCTCGCTGCACCGCTTCACGCGCAATCCCTAGTAGGTGATTGGACCTGCACAGAAAACGCGCCGGACGGCACATCACACTCAACCGTTCGGATGACAGACGACGGCAAAAGCTATTGGACAGTGCGTTTTGATGTGCAGGAAGAAGGCACAACAATTGTTGGGGATATCGTGACGAATGGCACCTATAAACTGAAGGGGACCAAAATCTGGGACAAGCCCCAAAAGATCAAAATCAACTCCCTGACGATGGATGGAATAGACATCTCCAAAGGTCCAATTGCTTGGCTCGTCAAGAAGGAGTTGAAAAAGGCCAGCAAGACGCCAAGCGAAATTGTGTCCCTGACCAAATCCAATCTGGTGGTACGAACCGAAGGCGTAGACACAAAATGCAAGCGCGTTGGTAGCCCACCGAGCTCATAAGGCCTCAAAACACCCCCATCGCCAGCCCGGCACCCAGCGCAGCGCCCAGCACTGTACAGCGCTCCAAATCGGCGGAACCAATCACCTTCTCCGCCAAAATCTCTTCTTCCGTCTGTGCAAAAGTACAGACAATCATCGGTGGCTGCACTTCCTTCAATCGCCACCCCGTCGCAATCCGCGCCAACTGCCGCGCCGCGCCGTCACCGTCAGACCCGGCACAGATCATCTGCGCGTAGGGCCGCCCCTCGATCTGCCCCAGCACCGGATAATAACATCGGTCAAAAAACTCCTTCATCGCACCGGACAGCGCGGCGAGGTTTTCCGGCGCGCAAAACAGATAGCCGTCCGCCGCCAAAAGATCCTCGGGCATGGCCTCTTCCGCCCGCAACAGCCGCGCCTCTCCCTCGGCCTGCGCCGCCGCAAAAGCCGCCTCTGCCATTTGCCGACTGCCCCCTGTGCGGGAGTGATAGACAATCAAAACCTGCGCCATGTCCGCCCCTTGGTCGTTGGATCACCGCCACCATAGCCGCGCGCCGGCCCCCGAAACAATCACACTCAACGATTGAAGCACGCCACCTCCTGCTCTACGCTTTGCAGGACCAGTCTCTGCGTGTTTTGTGCGCCTGTTGTCCCATACCTGTTGCCCCATAGGAGACCCGATATGAAAACCCTGTTTGCCGCCGCAGCCCTTGCCCTCTGCACCGCGCCTTTGGCCTCGGCCCAGTCCATTGTCGGCACCTGGACCTGCGTGCGATCCACCGCAGACAACGACGCCGTGTCCAACGTGACCTTCACGGACTCAGGCCGCCTGGACGCCCTGGTGAACATCGACTTCCTCGGACTGGGCCAAGAGGTCAACGCGCAGGCGCGCTATCGGTCCGACTATCAACTGGTCAACAACACGCTCAGCGACACGCCGGTCTCTGCCTACGTCAGCAAACTCACCATCGACGGGCAAGACGCCCGGCGCAGCGAGCACGCCGAAAGCCTGCGCCAAGCCCTATTGGAAAACAGCGATGCCAGCGCCAAGGTGACCTTCACCTCGGACCGCTACATGATCCTGTCTGCGGACACAGCGCCGATCAACTGCGTCCGCATGTAAACCCGCGCCTTACTTCAGCAGATCCCCGACAATACCCACGGCATCCACCACGGTGGACAGGTCATCGGTCACCTCTAGGATTTCATCATCCACGCGGATGTAGCGGTTACCTTTGCCCGGGGCCTTCAGGTTCCATTTGTCCAGATCGCCGATATCGTCCCATTTCAGATCGGTTGGCAGTTTCGCACCACGCGTGTAGCGCTTGATCTGTCCCGGCGGGATCACCTTGCCATTGCCCTTGCCCGGTTTGTCGATCTTCACCTTGTTGCCTTTACCTTGCCCCCCTTTGTCCTTGGCCAGGGCCATATCGGCGGCAAACAGGCTCACGGACACCGCAAAGGCCGCTGTCAAAACATGCTTCAAAATCATCCTATGTCCTCTCAACAGGCTCTAATGCCAAGAACACTCTCACGATTGACCCCAATCTCAAAGCCCGACCTCTAGCCCACGCAAAAAACCGCTCTCGCCACGTCAACCTTTGACAAACACGCCGCGGCTCCTAGGCTGCGACCAAGCACACGCATTGGGGGAGAGCACATGCGCACGTTGGGGAAATGGCTGGGACGCCTGTTGTTGGTTGTTGTGGTGGCGGTGGCTGCTTTTCTGATCCTTGCGCCGGGCCACGTGGAAAAATCGCGCAACACCGTAAAGGACCACGCGCCTTATGAGGTCAGCGACGCCGCGAAAGACCTGCACGCCAGCCTCACCGTGGGCGACTGGCACGCCGACACCTTGCTGTGGAAGCGCGACCCGCTGGAGCTCGCCAATCGCGGTCAGGTCGACCTGCCCCGCCTGATCGAAGGCAACGTGGCCGTGCAAGTCTTCACCGCCGTGACCAAATCCCCTGCAGGCCAGAACTACGACAGCAACTCCGCTGATGCGCGCGACAACATCACACTTCTGGCCGTAGGCCAGATGTGGCCGCCCCGCACCTGGGACAGCATCTTTGAGCGCGCAGTGTATCAGGCCGAACGTCTGCATGACGCGGAGGCCCGCTCTGACGGTCAGTTGCGCATCGTGCGCACCAAAGCCGAACTCGACGCCGTACTGGCCGACCGCGCCGCGGGCAAAACCGTGGTTGCGGGCATGTTGGGCATCGAAGGCGCCCACCCGCTGGAAGGCAACCTCGACAACCTGCAAAAACTGCAAGACGTAGGCTACCGCGTGATTGGCCTACAGCACTTCTTTGACAACGCACTGGGCGGCTCGCTGCATGGCATTGGCAACAAAGGCCTGACGGATTTTGGCCGCGAAGTGGTGAAAGCCGTGGAAGACCGCAATCTGGTGATCGACGTGGCCCATTCCAGCCCACAGGTGGCGCGCGAGGTGATCGAGATGACCGATATGCCGATGATCGTCAGCCACACCGGCATCTACGGCAACTGTCCGGTCAAACGGAACTATGAAGACGCGCTGATGCAGACCATTGTGCAAAACGGCATGGACCAGGGCGGCGGCGTGGTGGGCATCGGCTATTGGGCGGATGTAACCTGTGACGACAGCCCGGCGGGTGTGGCCAAAACCGTGAAAGCGGCGGTGGACCTGTTGGGCGAAAACCACGTGTCGCTGGGCTCGGATTTTGACGGCTCCGTTGGCACGGCGTTTGACACGTCAGAACTGGCCGCCCTGACACAAGCGCTGATGGACGCGGGATTGAGCGAGATGCAAATCCGTAAGGTTATGGGCGAGAACATGCTGCGGGTGCTACGGGCGCGGTTGGATTAACTTTTCCAAAAAGAGAAGTTCCCGAACGTTCATTTGGGAGCTTGTGCGGTGTTTACACACGCTTCATGCTGGTGAACTCCTTAGTCAGAATTCCGCCAACCGCTCTTCCATCAACGACGCCAACCTCTTGCCCGACCGATGAACCCACTCTGGTTCATAGTTCCTGATGGTGATCCAAAAAAACGGTCCAGCCGGCCAATAAGTCACATCCAAACACCCCTTCGCCTTGAGGTCTTCTTTGAAATGCCAATGCCGGTTGTTAGGGTACTTTTTGCGGCTCAATGTGGTGATGTGTGACATGGTCAACCCCAGCGCCGAAGCCGCATCTATCAAAGCTTCCTCCATGGCGTCCAAGTTCAACTCACCTGTGACTTCAACTTGAATGTTGCGAGATTTATCCGTGTCTTTGATTGTCCGTCTGGGCATACCGCGTACCTTTTTTACTACCAGTTCCGGTAAACAAAACGGACTTTTTTGAACGCACAAGGGGGAAACTCTGATCTCTCGTTCGAATATCTCTCAGCATTTGCACCACAAAAGCGGACGTTTACTGCAAACGTAAAAAAGGCGGCCCCAAAGGCCGCCTTCTTCGTCTCTCTCAACAGCCAGCTTAGCCGTCGAAATCAACCTGCTCGGTGATTTTCAGCGCCTGGGAGCGGTGACCGGCGAGGGTCATCAGGTTCACGTCATCTGCGGTGAACGCGCCCCAGCTTTTCACCAGATCAGAGGCTTCGGTGCCCGGTGCGATTGGGTACTCGAAGTTGGCTTCCGCGTAGATTTCCTGCGCCTTTGGTGAGGTCAGGAATTCCATCATCTTGATGGCGTTGTCCTTGTTTGGTGCAGATTTGGTCAGCGCCACACCGGAAACGTTCACATGGGTGCCGCCGTTCTCGAAGGTCGGGAACACGATGCGCACGCTGTCGGCCCATTCTTTCTGCTCTTCATCACCCAGCATCTTGCCCATGTAGTAGGTGTTGCCCACGGAGATGTCGCATTCGCCAGCCCAGATCGCTTTCACCTGCGCGCGGTCGTTGCCTTGTGGCTTGCGTGCGAGGTTGGACTTCACGCCTTCCAGCCAGGTTTTTGCGCCCTCTTCACCGTGATGCTCGATCACTGCGGAGGTCAGCGCCACGTTATAGGCGTTGGTGCCGGAACGGGTGCAGATGCGGCCTGCCCACTTTGGGTCAGCCAGATCTTCGTAGGTGGTGACTTCACCGTCCGCCACGCGGTCTTTGGATGCGTAAACGATACGAGCACGGGTGGTCAGACCAAACCACTGGTTACCAGGGTCACGGTACTGCGCTGGGACGTTGGCGTTGATCACGTCGCTTTCCACCGGCTGGGTCAGACCTGCGTTCACAACACCGGCCAGACGGGAGATGTCCACGGTCAGCACGAGGTCAGCAGGGGAACGCTCACCTTCGGCTTCCAGACGCTCGATCATGCCTTTTTTTAGGTATGCCACGTTCACTTTGATGCCGGTTTCAGCGGTGAAAGCATCGGTCAGCGGCTTGATCAGCTCAGGCTGGCGATAGGAGTATACGTTGACTTCTTCAGCCAGAACTGGCGCGGCAACGGCTGCAGCGGCTGTAAAGAAGATCGACGTGGAAAGGAATTTGGTCATGTCATCACTCACGGTGTCACGGTTTCGATGACGCCGCTTTAATCCGAGTTTTTTAATCAGGTCAATACCTGAATAATTCATTCAGGATTAATTTTCCGTGACTTCTCTTCTGCTTTGACCTCATCCCACAGCGCATCCATCTCGGCAAGATCGCTCTCCTGAGGCGTCTTTCCGCGGGCTTTGAGCTTGGCCTCAACCCCCTCAAACCGCCTGACAAACTTGGCATTTGTGGCCCGCAGCGCCGCCTCGGGTTCGATCTTCAAATGCCGCGCCAAATTGGCGATCACAAACAGCATGTCGCCAAACTCTTCTTCGATCTCCGCCTGCGACAGCGTGTCCCGTGCCTCAGCCAGTTCTCCGGCTTCCTCAACGATTTTGTCGACCACTTGAGAGATTTCCGGCCAGTCAAACCCCACCCGCGCCGCGCGGTTCTGCAATTTCACCGCGCGCAGCAACGCTGGCAGCCCAAGCGCCACGCCATCCAGCGTGCCTTGCTGCGCCTTCCCTGCCCGTTCCGCCGCCTTCACGGTTTCCCAGTCGCGGGTCTGTTGTTCAGGAGACTTATCGCGGCTCTCGTCGCCAAACACATGCGGATGACGCGCCACCATCTTGTCCGACATCGTGTCCGCCACCTCGTCAAAGGTGAACAATCCCCGCTCCGTCGCCATCTGTGCGTGAAACACCGACTGGAACAGCAAATCGCCCAGTTCTCCCTTCAATTCGTCCCAGGCCTCGCGCTCAATCGCATCCGCCACCTCATAAGCTTCCTCGATGGTGTAAGGTGCAATGGTCGCGAAATCCTGCGCAATATCCCAAGGGCAGCCGGTCTCCGGATCGCGCAAACGCCGCATGATCTCCAGAAGTCGCGGCAATCCGCCGTTGGGATTGAGAATAAGGGGATCTTCGGCCATTGCGTCGCGCTCCGGAATTTGCTTTTGATGTTAACTGAACGACCATTCAGAGAAGGTGTCCACCCATGCCTGTTGTAAACCGTATTGCCGATTTTTCCGACGAAATGAAGGGCTGGCGTCGCCACCTGCACGCCCACCCCGAGCTGGCGTTTGATTGCCACGACACCGCCGCCTTTGTGGTCGAGCGTCTGAAAGAGTTTGGCGTTGACGAAATCCACGAAGGCATTGCGACCTCCGGCGTGGTTGCGATCATCAACGGTCAGGGCGACGGCCCCACCATGGGCCTGCGCGCCGACATGGACGCCCTGCCGATGGATGAGATCACCGGTCTGGAGCACGCCAGCACTGTGGACGGCAAAATGCACGCCTGCGGGCATGACGGCCACACCACCATGCTACTCGGCGCAGCCAAATACCTCGCAGAGACCCGCAAGTTCTCCGGCCGCGTGGCGCTGTTCTTCCAGCCTGCCGAAGAAGACGGCGGCGGTGCCGGTGTGATGGTCGAAGAAGGCGCGATGGAGCGCTTTGACGTGAAAGACATCTACGCCATCCACAACGTGCCTGGTCTGCCACTTGGCGAGTTCCACACCACGCCCGGCCCGATCATGGCGGCTGTGGACAGCTTCACCATCAAGCTGCAAGGCAAAGGCGGCCATGGCGCTTACCCGCAAGACACCATCGACCCGGTGGTGGCCGCAGTGGCCATGGTCAACGCCATCCAAACCATCGTCAGCCGCAACCACGACACCCGCAACGAATGTGTGGTCTCTGTCACCCAGATTCACGCCGGCTCCGCCGACAACGTGATCCCTGATGGCGGTTTCATCAACGGCACCATCCGCACTTTTGACAAAGAGGTGCAGGCCATGATCCACCGCCGTCTGGACGAGATCACCAAAGGCACCGCGGCCGCCTATGGGCTTGAGGCCGTGCTGGACATCGACGTGGGCTACCCCGCCACCGTGAACCACGAAGCGCAAACTGCCTTTGCCGCTGACGTGGCGCGCGACATCGCTGGCGACGTGGCTGTGAACGCGGATCAAGGAATGGAAATGGGCGCAGAGGACTTTTCCTACATGCTCGAATCCCGCCCCGGCGCCTACCTCTTCCTGGGCGCAGGCGAAGGGGCTGGCCTGCACCATCCGGCGTTTGATTTCAACGACGATATCTCCCCAATCGGCGCCTCGTTTTTCGCCCGTCTGGTGGAAACAGCGCAGCCGCTGTAAGCAATTTGCGGGCGGTCTTGTCACAAGATCGCCCGCACAGCGTCTTCAGGCTTGACCTTTCCGGTGAATTTGCGAAATTTGATCAAATTCTGCAGGAAGGAACACGCCCATGGCACTGGAAGATGCCAAAACCCAAGTTGATATGGCCTTCACCCGCGACGACCCGCGCGGTTTGAGCTTTGAAAACACCTTTGGCGGGGCCACGTCCTTCCTGCGCCGCCGCTATTCCAAAGACCTCACCGGCGTCGATATTGCCGTGACCGGCATCCCCTTTGATCAAGCCGTTACCAACCGCCCCGGAACTCGCCTTGGCCCGCGCGCCATCCGCGAGGCCAGCGCCATTCAGGCGTTTGATCCGCCCTATGGCTGGGGCTACGACCCGATGAGCGAACTGAACATCGTGGACTACGGCGATGTGGCCTTTGACTACGCCCGCGTGGCCGACTTCCCCGAAGCTCTGACCAACCACATTCGCGGTATTCTCGCGGGTGGCGCAGCCAGCATTGCTTTGGGCGGCGATCACTACATCACCTACCCGATCCTCAAGGCCTATGCCGAAAAATTTGGCCCACTGAGCCTGTTGCAGTTTGACGCCCACACCGACACCTGGGCCGATGACGAACCCAACCGCATTGATCACGGCACCATGTTCTACAAGGCCGTTAAAGACGGTCTGATCGACCCCAAACGCTCCGTGCAAGTTGGTATCCGCACAGAAAACCCGGACACGCTTGGCTTCAACATCATCGACGCGCGCGAGGTGCATGAGACTGGCCCGGTGGCTGTGGCGCAAAAAATCCGCGAAATTCTGGGCGACCACCCAACCTATCTGACCTTTGATATCGACGGGTTGGACCCGGCCTTTGCCCCTGGCACCGGCACGCCAGTCTGGGGTGGCCTCACCAGTGGACAAGCCAGCATCATCCTGCGCGACATTGCCGGCATCAATCTGGTGGGCGGCGACGTGGTCGAGGTCTCCCCCCCTTTTGACACCACCGGCGCCACCGCCGTGGCCGGCGCGCATATTGCCCTGGAACTGATCTGCCTCTGGGGATGGACGCGGCGTTAATTCGCACCCCTCTGGAAACCAGCACAGGCGCCGCTTAGGTTGCAGGCGTCGGGTGATCCACCCGGCGCGCCAAAGCGTATGATCTCTAAAACGGGGGCGCAGCGCTTCGGCCTGTGAGAGTGGGGTGCGGAAAATGACATTTCTATGGTTGATCGTTGTGCTGGCCATTGGCTTTGCCATCTACGTGCGCGTGGCGCCAAGCGATACCGCCAAATGGCACAAGGAGCCGCAGGTCGCCCATGACAGCGACAACGAGAACTCCGTCCGGCGGTTGGTGATGTCAGGCCGCGACGGTCTGGCCCGCTTTCATCAAGTGGCGGTCGGTACGCCGCGCACCACCGTTCTTGCCGGCTCTGTCGACGAGGGCATGGTCACCTATGTGACCCGCTCCAAGCTCCTGGCCTACCCCGATTACACCACCGCCTATCAGGACGGTGACATGCTCAAGGTCTTTGGCCGCTCACGATTTGGACGCAAGGATTTTGGCGTGAACGCCAACCGCGTCGAGGCTTGGATCGACGCTCTGTAACGGCGCATTCAGACTGGAGCTCAGGCATCCGGGCGAAATCTCCCGCCACATCGGCACATTCAGCGACATCTGGCACTGCGCCATAAACATGCGCCCATCCACCTGCAAACAGATGGTCTCGCCAATCTCGATGCGCTGGCCTTGTTTGTCGGTACAGTAGCAATCCACCGGCACGCCGTTGATCATGCCATCCGCTGTGGCCGTGCTCGCCAAAAGGGCAAATATCAGGGTCAGCTGTTTCATACGCTCAGTATAGCGCAAACCCCGCCCTTGACCAAACCCGCGTATTGTCCCACTTAGCGGCATGGTACCGATAGAACGACTGCATCAGATCACCCAACGTTTTGAGTTCCTTGAGGCCCAAATGGCCGAGGGCAGCGGCGATATTGCTGCGCTCGCCAAAGAGTACTCCGATCTCAAACCTGTGGTGGAGCAGGTGCAGGCGTACCAAAAGCTTCTCAGCGACATCGAAGAAGCCGAAGAGATGCTGACGGATCCAGACATGAAGGATCTGGCCGAAGAAGAACTACCAGAGTTGCGCGCTGCTTTGCCGGAAGCCGAGCACGCCTTGCAACTCGCGCTCCTGCCCAAAGACGCCGCAGATGCCCGCCCCGCCATTCTGGAAATCCGCCCTGGCACTGGCGGCGACGAAGCGGCCTTGTTTGCCGGAGATCTCTTGCGCATGTACCAGCGCTATGCCGAAACCCGCGGCTGGAAGCTGGAAATCCTCGAAGAGAACGCCACCGAACTGGGCGGCATCAAAGAGGTTGTGGCCCATATCAAAGGCGAAAACGTCTTCGCCCGCATGAAATACGAATCCGGCGTGCACCGCGTACAACGCGTACCCACCACCGAAAGCGGCGGGCGCATTCACACCTCCGCCGCCACCGTCGCAGTACTACCCGAAGCCGAAGACGTGGATATCCAGATCGATGCCAACGACATCCGCATCGACACCATGCGCGCGTCCGGTTCTGGCGGTCAGCACGTGAACACCACCGATTCCGCCGTGCGCATCACCCACCTGCCCACCGGCATCATCGTGACCAGCTCCGAAAAGTCCCAGCACCGCAACCGTGAGATCGCGATGCAGGTCCTGAAAACCCGTCTGTTTGATCTGGAACGCCAACGTCTGGCCGATGAACGCGCCGCCGAGCGCGCCGGGCAAGTGGGCTCCGGCGACCGGTCCGAGCGCATTCGTACATACAACTTCCCCCAAGGCCGCATGACCGACCACCGCATCAACCTCACGCTGTATAAGTTGGATCAGGTGATGCAAGGCGATCTCGATGAAACCATCGACGCTCTGACGGCAGACGCCCAAGCGGCGGCACTGGCGGAGATGGAGGGGTGAGCCAGACGGTTCAGGACGGCATCGTCTTTATCACCGACTACCTACGTCGAGACGGGATTGACAGCGCAGCTTTGGATGCAAGGCTGATCATTTCGAAGGTTCTTGGCGTGGACAAAAGCCGCCTAACGTTGCACCTGCGTGAGGAGTTCTCTTGGGACCAACTGGAAAGTGCCTATCTCCTTGCCGTCGACCGCGCTGACCATACACCGATGAGCCATATTCTTGGCTATCGCGAGTTCTATGGCCGCCGGTTTGAGGTCAACAAACATGTGCTTGATCCCCGCCCCGAAACCGAAACCCTGATTGCCCAAGCCCTGACAAAACCCTTCTCTGAAGTTTTGGACCTCGGCACTGGTTCGGGCGCAATAGCTGTGACCCTTCTGACTGAACGCTCCAGCGCATTGGGGATCGCCACCGACCTGTCGCCAAATGCTCTGAAGGTGGCCGCCCGCAACGCCGACAGCCACGGCGTCTTGCCGCGTCTACACTTTGAGGAAAGCGACTGGTATGCCGTCGTCGGGGGCACCTTCGACCTGATCGTCTCCAACCCACCTTACATCGCGCTCGATGAAATGCCCTTCCTCGCTCCGGAACTCGCTCACGAGCCGCGCATGGCTCTCACAGATGAGGCCGACGGTCTCACCGCTTATCGTAAGATCGCCGCTGGCGCGCCAGCGCACCTCAATGCGGGTGGCTGGCTGATGGTGGAGATCGGTTGGCAACAAGGTCCAGACGTGGCTGCGCTCTTTAAGGATGCGGGCCTGACAAACGTCGCCATCAAGCCCGATCTGGACGGACGCGACCGCGTGGTGATCGGGCAAAAGGCCTAAAACCCACGCAAATTTTCCTTTTTGCAAGCTTTGGCGCGATAAAAGCACTTGTGCGAACGCCCAAGGCGCAATATCAAGTTCGTGTCCTTTTGGTGGATGCCCCGTTAGCGGGCGGTCCCGATTGGACATCAAGCCATAAATTGTCGCCCCCGGAAGACAGAGCGCACGAGGCGTGAAACGGGATGAGCGATTGCCATTGACCAAGGCTGGATTACAAAAACAATGAGATCTTCGAAGTCACGTTCGCGGAATAAATCTAACCGCAACCGTCCCTCCGGCAACATCGTCAACCGCGTGTTTGACAGCTCCGGCCCAGAGGGCAAGGTGCGCGGCACCCCTCAGCAGGTGATCGACAAATACAACCAGCTCGCCCGCGACAGCCAGTTGGGCAATGACCGGGTTGCCACGGAAAACTTCCAACAGCACGCCGAGCATTACCAGCGCATGCTGAACGAAGCGCAGCGCGAACAAGAAGCGCGCCGCGAAGAGCAGGACCGCCAGAACCGTGAGCGTCAAGCCGAGCGCGACCGCGAACGCCGCGAGCGCATGGAACGTCAGGAACGTGAAGGCAATGGCGGTGGCTCCCGCGACAAGGCCCCTGCCCCTGTGGAAGCTGACGCGCAGCCCGTTGTGGACCCCTCCGAGGCGGATCAGCCCGACCTGATCGTGGACGTGGCCGAAAGCAATCTGGTGGAGACCCCAGAGGCCGAAGCGCCTGCGCCAAAGAAAGCGCCCCGCAAACGGGCACCGCGCAAAAAGGCCGAAGACAAGACCGACGCACCTGCGGAAAAGTCTGAGAAGAAACCGCGCCGTTCCTCCAAAAAGGCCGAAGCCTCTGCGGAGGCCGCGCCCGCGGAAGAGAGCAACGCCGCCGAATAATCCGGCTTGCTGATCAAACAACAAACCCCTCGCAAGCGCCGGCCTGCGAGGGGTTTTCTTTTGTCTGATAGGTGCCTGACTGCGCGGCGTCAGCCCTGCGCCAGCACCTGATCCATCATAGCTTGCGTGCCGCGCGCCTGCTCCAGCGGCCAGGCGTAGGTCTCACCCTCCCGAATGGCGCGGCCAAAGGCCTCCACCTGCTGCACATATTGGTTCACCACCGGAAAGCGCTCGATCCGCTTGGTTTGATCCGGCATCGACATGTGCAATTCCGCCTGATCAAATTTGCCCGCGTTGAACGGACAGGTCAGCGTCATCAGCCCCTTTTCCCCATGGAAATGCACCTCTTGGCGCGGCGCAGAGCGGATCGATGTGTAGGCCTGATAGGTGAAGCCGTCGAAGGTGAACCCCATATCGGCGAATGTGTCGACGCCGTGCTCCCATTGCAGCCGCGCATAGTCGAGCTGCACCGGTTCCTGCCCGGTGGCAAACCGCACACCACCCATCACGTATACGCCAATGTCGCGTAGCCCGCCTCCACCGGCCGCTGCCTGATTGCGAATGTTACCCGTGTCGTCGTTGAAAAACGAAAACGCCGCATTCACATGCACCAATTTGCCAATGGCACCCTCGGCCAACAGCGCTTTGGCCCGCTGCCATTGCGGATGGTGCACAATCATATAGGCCTCCGCCGCCAACAACCCGGCCGCATCCCGCGCGGCAATCAATTTGTCGATCTCCGCCACATCCATGCCCACCGGTTTTTCGATCAGCACAGGCTTGCCCGCCTCCAGCGCCTTGATCCCCCACGCGACGTGCAGATGGTTGGGCAGCGGGACATAGATCGCGTCGATCTCCTGGTCGGCCAGCATGTCCTCATAGCTCTGATGGTGGCGCACACCAGGCGCAAAGGCGGCAAAACCAGCCACCTTCTCGGCACTGGACGAGGCCACGGCGGCAAGCTCTGCGCCAGTGGCGGCATGGATCGCAGGGCCCATAGTGGTCTTGGCAAAATTGGCGGCTCCGAGGATGCCCCAACGGACAGGTGAGGTGGTCATGATAGCGCTCCCATTTGATGCGCCCACCCTAGCGGCTCCGCCCCCGCGGACAACAAAAAACCGGCCCGCTATGGGGCCGGTTTCTGTTTTCATCTGCGAAGCGTTTAATGCGCCGCCAGCATCCCGCGAGACGCCGCCAACTCGCGCATCCGCTTCTGCAGCTTCTCAAAAGCGCGCACTTCGATCTGACGGATCCGCTCGCGGCTCACATCATACTGACCACTCAGGTCTTCCAAAGTGACCGCCTTCTCCGCCAAACGGCGCTGGGTCAGGATGTCCTTCTCACGGTCGTTCAGCACCTCCATGGCCTCCACCAGAAGCTCGCGACGGGCGTCCAGCTCGTCTTTTGCCTCATAGTCCGCAGCTTGATTGGCGGTTTCATCCTCCAGCCAGTCCTGCCACTCCATGGTGCCTTCGCCTTCGGTGCCAACCTGCGCGTTCAACGAAGCATCCCCACCGGACAGGCGCCGGTTCATCGAGATCACCTCGTCCTCGGTCACGCCAAGGTCGGTGGCAATCCGCTGCACGTTTTCCGGACGCAGATCACCGTCTTCCAACGCGCCAATACGGGCTTTCGCCTTGCGCAGGTTGAAGAACAACTTTTTTTGCGCCGAGGTGGTGCCAAGCTTCACCATGGACCAGCTGCGCAGCACATATTCCTGAATGCTCGCGCGGATCCACCACATGGCATAGGTCGCCAGACGGAAGCCCTTTTCAGGGTCAAACTTCTTCACCGCCTGCATCAGCCCCACGTTGGCCTCAGAAATCACCTCGGCCTGCGGCAAGCCGTAGCCGCGATAGCCCATGGCAATCTTGGCCGCGAGGCGCAGGTGAGAGGTCACCATTTTATGCGCGGAATCAGCATCTTGCTCTTCGACCCAGCGTTTGGCCAGCATGTATTCTTCTTCTGGCTCCAGAAGCGGGAACTTGCGAATTTCCTGCAGATACCGGTTGAGGCCACCTTCTGGTGTGGGTGCCGGCAGATTTTTGTAGTTGCTCATGGCTGATGCCTCCCTTGTCTGTCTTACGCTGCTTCACTGCGCGTATGTTTAAACCTTTAACATCCATGTAGGGCGCTAACGGAAGGTTTCAACCTCGGCGCGCAAAATTCTGACTCTCACAGTAAGTTTTTTGCCGCGGTGTTTCCATGGCTGACGCGGTTTCTCACAGCCACGTGCAGATTGTTACAGGCAGGTTTTCGCGCATTATTGCCCGCCGAGGTCGGCAATCAACTGCGCCATATCTGCGGGCACCGGCGCTTCAAACCGCAGATCCTCACCGGTCACCGGGTGCTCAAAACCCAACACAGCCGCATGCAAAGCCTGCCGCGCAAAGGCTTTGGCAGCCGCCGCGCCTTTTATACCAATCGCCTTTTCGCCCAGCTTACGCCGCCCGCCATAAACCGGATCGCCAATCAGCCCGTGGCCTGCATGGGCCATATGCACGCGGATTTGGTGTGTGCGTCCGGTTTCCAGCCAACATTCCACCAAACAGGCCACCGCAGGGTTGCCAAAAGGTTCGACAATCCGCACCCTTGTCACCGCATGACGCCCACCTTCAAACAACACCGCCTGCCGCTGTCGGTCGGTCTTGTGTCGCGCCAGATGAGTGGTGACTTTCATGATGTTGCCGGGCTCGAAGTTCACCCCGCGCACGCCGCGCAGACGCGGATCATTGGCATCCGGCACGCCGTAACACACCGCCCGGTAATAGCGCTCCACGGTGTGGGCCTCAAACTGTGCCGCCAGCCCTTGGTGGGCCGCGTCGGTTTTGGCCACCACCAGCAACCCGCTGGTTTCCTTGTCGATCCGATGCACAATCCCGGGCCGCTTCATGCCGCCAACCCCGGACAGCGTGTCGCCGCAGTGATGCAGCAACGCATTCACCAGCGTGCCATTGGGCGTGCCCGGCGCCGGATGCACCACCATGCCCGCCGGCTTGTTGATCACAATCAGATCATCATCTTCCCAGATCACTTCCAACGGGATGTCTTCCGGCCCGATGTGGCTCTCTTCGGCCACCGGCACCGTGATCACCACTGTTTCGCCGCCCGCAACTTTGAGCTTGGGATCGGTCACAACCGCACCGTCCAGCGTCACACTGCCCTCCGCAATCAGCTTCGCCAAACGGGTGCGGCTCAGGCTGGCTTCCACTGGCACATCGCGCGAAAGCGCCTTATCAAGACGTTTGGGCGGGTTGTCCGCAATCACAAATTCTACAAGGGCCTCAGCCATGGACTCTTCTCCGGAACCAATTGAACCCGCCAACCTGCGCTTCCTGCGCCTATTGGTGACGGGCATGACGGTGGTGATGGTTGTCGGGCTTTTAGCCTTGGTTGTCCTGCTTGTCATGCGCTTCCGTGACGATGGGCCAATCTTGCCGGAAAACCTTGTGCTGGAAGACGGCGCGGTGGCGCAGGCGGTCACCATGGGCGACGGCTGGGTGGCGATTGTGACCGAGGACAACCGCATCCTGATCCATGACCGCATCACCGGCGCGCTGCGTCAAGAAGTGGTGCTGTCTCCGGGCGCGTTTGGCGCGTCAGTTAGCGAATAAAAAGGGGCGTTGCCCCCGGCGCAGCAGGCTGCGCCTCCCCCAAGGTATTTCAGGAAGAAGAAAGCGCGTTTGAGGGCGACGGCGATGCCTCTTTTTGGGCCGCAAATACGGTCACCGGCGCGGCGTAGCCCTTGAGGCGCACAGCTGGCAGGTCTTGCAAGATGACGCCTTCATCGACCAGATCGCTTGTGTCGCGATCCACCAGCACCTGCCACGGGCCCGCCTTAGCGCAGAGCCGTGCCGCCAGGTTCACGGTAGAGCCCAGGACCGTATAGTCCATCCGGTCGCGTGCCCCCATGGCCCCAAGCACAACGTCACCTGAGGCGATGCCCACGCCCACCGCCAGTTCGCGCGCGCTTTGAGCGCCAAAAGACGCCGCCAGCGCCTCTTTAATTTCCACGCCACAGCGCACGGCGCGATCCTCTTTGTCCTCGCCGACAAACATCGCCATCAGCTCATCCCCGACAAATTTGTCGATATCGCCACCATGGCGCTCGACAATCTCTGACTGGATTTCAAAATAGCGGTTGAGCACGTCGATCACCTCTTCGGGCGACACGGTTTCCGAAAACGCGGTATAGCCGCGAATGTCAGAGAACAGCATGGTCACCTCCCGTCGCTCTCCGCCGCGCTGCATCCGGTCGCCATCCCGGTTCTGAATGGCCGACACGGTCTCGTGGCTGACGAATTTCATAAGCTCCAGCCGCTCGCCCAATTGCCCGGCCATCACGTTGATCCGCCCGGCCAGATCGCCAATTTCGTCGCGAGAGCGCACGCCCTCCACCCGTTGTGAGAAATCTCCCTCACCCACAGCATCCGCCACCCGGCCAATTTTCAAGATCGGGCGTGTCAGCCGACGCGAGAAAATCAGCGCCCCGACGGAGGCCGCAGCGAATCCCAGACTGCCAACAATCAAAATACGCTGCATCATCTGTGTAACCACGGCATAGGCCGTCTCTTCGCTCAGCTCGGCAATCACCGCGAAAGGGAACCAATCCGGAAAGGCATAGGCCCCCAACATCGCCGTGCCATCCGGCCGCGCATACGCCTCCAACGCATCCGCCCGCGCCCCCGCCACAATCAACGGCATGGCAGAAGCGACAATAGCCCGGTCGGCCAAAACCTCCGGGGCCTCTACCAGCACGGCCCGGCCAGCGTGATCCACTATGGTGATCTCTCCTCGTGCGGTGAACGGATGGCGCAACACGCTGCGTTGCAACATGCTGAGGTTGATCCGCGCACCAAGCGTGAGCTTGCGCCCGGCAATAGTGCTCTCCAACGGTAGAGCCAAGGTCGCCAACCAATCTCCGGTTTCTGACAATTGGCTGATCAGTGGCCGCCCAAACTGACCGGTGTCTTCGATATTCGCCAGCAACTCATTACTGATGGAGAGCGTCTGCACCGGATCAAGGCCAACCTCAGCCAGCTGTGCAGCAAAATCCTCATTGCTCACCAACACCGGAATGTCGGACCCTTCCACGCTCAGCTGCAAGGACACCACATCCGGCAATTGCGCCATGCCTTCGGTCAACAGCGCCACCTTTAGGGCCACGTCCAGCTCCGGGTTGTCCACGCCAGAGCGGATCACCATCAACGGCGCGAGCCAACGCCCTTGATACAGGCTGTCAAACTCGCTGCGCAGCTGACCGGCCACGCCGGTAAGGTCCTCATTCACCGCGCTTTTGAGTTCCTCGCGGGCAATCTGCACTAGGTTATTGCCCACCAGCGCCAAAGGCACCACGGCGATCAATGCCGCAAACAGAAAGAACTTAAGCGGCAGCGGAAACCGCATCAATTGCCCTCACCCCGGGCCACGGCCAGCACCTGAACGCTGTCAGTGGACACGCCACAGGCCAAGCTGGTGCTGTCGCGCGCGGTTACCGTGGCCGTGTACGTGCCCGGCGCGCCGTAGGCATGGCGGGTCACGGCACCATAGCCGCCTGCGCCGTCGCCAAATTGCCAACTGACCTCCACGCCATGCCCATCTGGATCGCTCACATCGCTGACGTCAAAGCGCAGCACATCATGCGCCGCCCCCACCGGGGTTTCGCGGTCTTGACCCGCGCTGATCACCGGCGCGGCATTCACCAAAATCTCCGCCGTGTCCTGCCCCACGGCACAGCTGGCACCGCTGTCATCCGTCACAATCAACGTCGCGGTCACAGGCCCTGCAGCATCAAACCGCCGGCTGATCTCTGCGCCGGACAGTTCCACACCGTCAGAGAACCGCCACAGCAGATCGGTGACTTTGCCATCCCGATCATAAGCCCCAGCCCGAAACGAGACCTCTTCGCCCGGACAAACCACACGGTCAGGCCCCGCGTCGGCGGTCGGCGGCGCGTTCACCCGTGCATAGACCTGCTCCAACTGGCTGGAGTTCTCCAAGCCTTTGCCATCATCTGTGGACACCGTGACTGGATACAGCCCCGGCGTAGCATAACGATGGGTCACCGCCGCGCCTTTGCCCGTGCCCCCGTCGCCAAAGTCCCAAGCTACCGCCACCCCCGGACCCACCGATAGCGCCCAGGCTTTGTCGTCACCCGCGCACAGCGCCCCGGCTACATCGACGCCGGTCAGCGGCGCCGGGTTCACCTGCATCTCACGAGTCCAAGTGGCGCTGCTGTTGGCTACCCCCGCATCATCCGTGACCTCCAACGACAAGGCATAGACGCCCGGCGTTTCATACCGATGCACCACCGACACGCCCTCCGCCGTTTGACCGTCTCCAAAGTCCCAGAGGTAGCGGGTGATCACCCCGTCGCTGTCCACCGCGCCAGTGGCGTCAAACCGCGTCAAAACGCCCGCCGCCACCTGTGCAAGTGCGTCCACCTCTGGCGTTGGCGCGGCGTTGATCAGGATCTTGTGGCGGGTCACCAATTGCCCGCAGTCCTGCGTGCCGCCTTCCAGTGTTGTGGTCAGTGTCGCCAAATAAGCCCCCGGCTCGACAAACGCATGGGACACCTCCGCCCCCTCGGCTGTGCCGCCATCCGAGAAGGTCCAGTCATACCGCACCGGCTCGCCTGTTCCGGCCTCATCGCCCAACACAGCGGCAAAGGACACGGCGCTGTTCACCGGCGCACGCTCCACCGCTTCAATGCGCTGACTGCGCGCAGGCAAGACCTTCACATTGACAGTGTCGGTATCCAGCGGGCTGCATTCTCCAACCGCATCGCCAGTGATGGTGAGTGTGACCGCATAATCGCCCGCCCGCTCAAAGCTCTTGATCGGCGTGGCGCCGCTGGCCCGGCTGCCATCGCCAAAGGTCCACTCAAACCCGTTCACTGACCCATCCGCATCGGTGGAACCGCCGCCATCCATGCGCACCTCTTGATTGACGCAGACCGTCATATCCGGCCCCGCATTGGCAATCGGTCCCTCGCGCACAATCACCGCGATCCGGTCCAGATCAGACCCACGTGTGCTGCCGCTTTCATCTTCCACTTGAAGAGTGACCGGGTAAGTGCCTGGCATTTCGTAGGTTTTGGTGGGATTGATCACCTCAGACAACGTGCCATCGCCGAAGTCCCAGAGGTACTTCAGCAGGTCGCCATCCTCATCCGCGCTGGCCGAGGCGTCAAAGATAATCGACTGGCCAGAACATACATCTTTGTTGCCCCCGGCATCCGCCACCGGCGCGGCGTTGATGATCACCGTGGTGGCATCTACATCGCGTGCGTTGCTTAGGCCGGTGCCATCATCCACACGCAACGTGACCGGATAGCTGCCCGCTTTGGGGAACACATGGCTGACCGTCTTACCAATCACCGGCGCTGACCCGTCGCCAAAATCCCAGAGGTACATCAACGCGTCTCCATCCGCGTCGCTGCTGCCTCCGGCATCCAACGTGACCAACAACCGGTCCGTATCAATCGCTGGACCTGCTTCTGCTTCAGGACGGTGGTTTACATGGATGGTCACGCTGTCCTGCGCCGTGGAGTTGGCCACGCCGCTGCCATCTCGCACCACAAGCCGCGCGTTGTACACGCCCGCCGCTGGCCAAGCGCGCTCCACCACCGCGGCCTCCAACGGGGCCTGCAGGTCGTCAAACTCCCAGCGGTAGCCAGCCAGCAGCCCGTCTTTGTCAAAACTCGATCGCGCATCAAACCGAACCGTGTCATCTGGTGCCACCCGCAGATCCGGCCCCGCCTGCGCCACCGGCGGCGCATTCACGGTGATCAGCACCTCGCTCTCATCCACCGCGCCGCCACCGACAAAATCATCGGTCACTTGCAAGCGCACCCGATGCAGCCCCGGCGTTTCAAAGCGCTGCGCCACCCGCACGCCGTCTTGCGTGCTGCCATCCTCAAACAGCCAGAGATACTGCGCCACCGCGCCATCCGGATCCACCGAGGCCCCACCGTCGAGCACAAACTCCTCGTCCGGCGCGACGGTCAGCGCAGGCCCCGCGTCGGCAATGGGTCGGCTATTGACCACAACTAGCATCGTGTCCCGATGGCTGCTTTGCGGCGCACCGCTGTCATCTGTGACTGTTAAGGCCACCTCGTAAGCCCCTGGAATTTCGTAAAAATGCAGCGGTCTCAAACCTTCTGCCGTGCGCCCATCACCAAACTCCCAGACATACCTTGCAATCTGCCCGTCAATGTCGCGCGATCCGCTGCCGTCAAACTGAACCTCTGATGCGGTGACAAACTGGTCCGGCCCGGCCTCCGCTACCGGGCGTGTGTTCACGACCACCTCAAACCGGGTGCGCTGGGTCGCCGATTGCGTGCCGCTGTCATCAATCACGGTGAGGGTTACCTCATAGACACCGGGGGTCGCCCAGGCGTATTCCGCCACCGGCCCCTCGCCCATGGCCCCATCGCCGAAGTCCCAGAGGTGCGACAGGATCACCCCATCTGCATCGCTGGAGCGGCTACCATCCAGAATCACCGCCTCCCCAACGGCCACCGGCGCCTCCGGCCCTTCGATTTCCGGCACCGGGGGGGCGTTCACACGAATGATCAACCGGTCGGTGCTTGTCGCATTGGCCACGCCACTGTCGTCGCGCACGGCCAAGGCCACCTGATAGATCCCGGGCTGCTGATACACATGCGTCACACGGCTACCGTCGCGCTCTGTGCCATCCCCCAAGTCCCAAACATAGCCGGTGATGGCCCCATCCACGTCATAGCTCGCCGCCCCGTCGAGCGTGACCGCCCGCCCCACGATGGTGCTCACATCCGTACCCGCCTCGGCCACCGGCGGGAAATTCACCATCACCAAACGGGTCGCCACGCCAAAGTTACAGGGATGCACCGCATCATCGCTCACCCGCAAAACCGCGCGATAGTCGCCCGGCTCGGTGTAGACATGGCTGGCCTCCACCGTGTCTGCAGCCGCCCCATCGCCAAAGCTCCACAGGTAGCGGGTGATCGGACTGTCTGAAGGCAACGATCCCGCACCGGAAAACGGCACCACATCGCCCGGCGCCACCGTGATCGCACTGCCCGCCACGGCCCGTGGCGCCACACGCACATGCACCGGCACCTCTGCCTCAGCCCCGCGCGCCGCCCGCGTGCCCGGCAAGCGCACCCGCAGCCGTGCATCATACCGCCCCGGCGCGCCGTAGCTGTAGACAATCACCGGCTCTTCCGAACTGGCCCCGTCACCATAGTCCCAACGGTAAGCCAACAACGGATCGCCCTCCGTCAAGCTGCCGTCAAACGCCACGCTGGAACAATCCGCCAGCTCCCGCGCCCGTGGCAGCGCCTCGGGCCGCGCAGGCTCCGGTGCCAAACGTGGCGGCATCAGCATCGGCACCGCCTGGCCGTCCGCGTCAAACAGGCTCAGCGTCACATCATTGGGTGTCTCAAACCCTCCCTGAAGCGTCAGAGACAGAATGTCCTCGCCCGCCAGCTCTTCGGCACGAACAACCTCACTGGCCCAGACATTCTGACCCGAGGCGCGCAGCGCATAGTCCGAATACATCCGGTTGAGCCGTAGATCGCCCCGCGCCCCGTCAAAGTTCTGCACCGTCAGATCCCCTGTGGTGGCCAGAAACTCCACGCGTGTGCCCGGCCCAGAGCCGGGCCAGCGGATGGTGGGTTGATAGGCGATCATCTCCAGCCCCTCAGGCCGCCGATGCGCATCTCTCAGAAGGCTCACATCCACGTTGAACCCATTGCCATCATCCCCGTCCGCCCCAAGCACTTCCAGCCGAAACCACGCACGGTCGCCAATCACCTCACCTTGCCGCGCCCGCACACTTCCCAGCGACACCCACTGCTGATCGGTTTCTTCCTCGGCCCCAAACTCGGCTTCCCGCAAGACCTCCCCAGCACGCGCAGCCAAAACCGCGTCGCGCGTCATCTTGGTGGGCGTCTCGCCATCCGCAACCGGCACGGGCATGGGCACCCCGCTGCGCGCGCCGTCACCGCCATAGACCCGATAGAACGTGCGGGAATTGCCCCCGCCGCCGTAGCGAAAATCATGCTCCCCACGCATTTCAGGGTCAAACACGCGCACATAAACTCTATCGCGCAACTCACTCGGAACGCTGAAAAGTATCACCTCTCGGTGATCAATGTCGCCTTCCCGCGTCGGTGCAGCGGAGCCATACACAACCAATTGACCATGATCTGCAGGCGGCGCCATGTCCTGCGCTTTGGCCTGTGCCTGCCAAAGCCCCCAAGCCGACAAAACTGCCACCATCAGTTTCAGCCAAGTCATGCGCGCGCTCCTCTTCATCGGATCACCTCATTGCCAGCGTAGTCTTGCACCACCACCTCGATCAGACGCATCTCTCCCGGTGTCGGTGGCAGGCTTGCCCGGCATATGCCGCGGGCGCTGTCACAGCGCAGGTAGCCCTCAAACTCTTCGTCCCCGACCTCAACCAGATACGGCGCCGCCTGACGCAACCCGCTCACATCCTGTGCGGTGACAACAATCTCAACCGGCCCGCCCTCGCCCTGTGGCCGGGACAACCCTGCGTCCAAAATCTTTGGTGGTGTGAGATCCAGAAGCGTCTCAATCACAAGCACCCCAACGTTGCCCGCCGCATCCACCGCCCGCAGTTCCAGCAGGTTTTGCCCCTCCGTAAGCGCCGCCTGCATTGCAAAGCTGCCATCAAAGATGTCCTGCTTTGCGCCATTGAGTTCCAACGTGACAGCATCCCCAAGAGTGCCGGTCAGGTCGATGGCTTTGTCCGTGGTGGCGCGTGGCGGCGGCACATCCAGCACCAGTTCCGGCGCGGCGCTGTCCCGCACCACATCAAACGCCAACATCCCCGTAGACACCCCGCCTTCGGACAACACCTCCACGCTGAACCCGCGCGGGTCTTCCTCCACCGGCACCGTGATTGCCAAAACCCCACCCGCCGAAATGCGTGTGCGCCCGGCCTCGCTCCCCGCCGCATCGCGCAGGATCACCTCTTGCCCCGGCTTGGCCGAAGTGGCGGCCACAACCGTCATCTCGGCATTGCGGCTCACCAAATGGCCGTCGCCATCCCGCGCCAAATCCGGGTTGAGCGTCATCGTCGTCGCCACCCGAGGCACATAGCGCAACTGTCCGCGCTTCTCCGAGACATTACCCGCGGGATCTGTCGCCACCAGCAAAATCTGATTGGCCCCAGGCATGAGCGCCAATGTGGTTTCAAATCCCCCATCCGCAGCCACATCCACCGCAACGCCATTCACCGTGAGCGCCACGCCCGCCTCAGACGCGCCCAGCACCGCAACTTCTGGCACCTCGACCAACACGCCGTCCGACGGTGCCAACAGGGTCAGAAACGGCGGCGTGCTGTCCTGGCGCAATTCAAACCGGCGCACTTCGCTCCACTTGCCGGGCAACCCAAGGCCATCCAGAGCCGCGACCCGCCAATAGTGCGCACCGGGCGCCAGCCCTGCCACGTCAAAACTCAGGTCTTTCACGCCCCACTCGGTGGCAATCATCTGGTTGAACGCCGGATCCCCCGCCACCTCAAACCAATAACCACTGGCCTCCGGGTATTCCTGCCACGCCAGTTGCACACCTGCGCCATAGACATCCGCGCGATCCATCGGCGCGCTTAACAGTGGCCACTCCAGCACCTGCGCCCGCGTGGCCACGCCGTCCTCGGTGATCACCACCCCCTCGTCTTGGCCCAGCGACACTTTGGTGGCGTCGGCTTCAATGTCGAGCGACGCTGTGTCGTAGTTCACAAACAGCGCCTTATCGGCCTCTTTCTTGATCCAGAAATCATCACTGTCGGTGGTGGTCTGAATGCCCGGCACATCAATCTCAAAACTGTCGCGATCCGACAACTGATTGAGCAGCGCATAGAAATCCCCATTCGCCAGCGACACTTTGGTGACCTCTTTGCCCGTGAGAGGGTCAGAGCGCATCCGTTGAATGGTGGCGTTGGAGTTGGGGTTCAGGCGCAGCCGGCTCAGATCCCGGAAAGTCACCTGTGTGGTAGAATTGGTCAGCGTGCGCAGCTTCTCAAATTCAATCAGCACATCATTCAAGTCCCGATCCGACCAAGCCGCCTCCGCAGGCTCCCGCCCTTCCACACGCCCATGAATGTCGGTGATCAGCGCCTCCGCCGCGCGGTCCCGTTGCGCAAGCGCAATTTCAAACGCCTCGGTGGCGTGGCCCGTGGCTGAGGCCGCAAAGCGCACCACTTTGCGCCAGGCCCCGTCCCCACGCGCGCCGATCGCGGACTCTCGATCCGCAATGGCCGCACCAATCTCCTCTGGCGCAAACAGCCGAGCGCCTTCTGAGGTGGCCTTCTGGATCGCCACCAAAGCCTCGGCCAGCGCCGCATCCGCTGCCGCCACTTGCGCCACCGGTATCTGCAACACCGCACCCGGCACAAGGTCCGCAGGTGAGGCCAATTTGTTGATCTGCAAAACCGTCGGCCAAAGGTCAGGATCGTTGAGATGCCGCGCCACAAAATCGCGTAGGGTCTCATCGCCGTCATAGGCCACTTCGGTGTAGGGCACCTCCAACGGGTCCACGTCTGCCGATACCACCGGCGCGAGAGTTCCCACCACGCAGGCGGCCAGCAGGCCAAACCAACGCACAATTGTCTTCCAAGGGTTTTGGTCGTCCGCAGGAACACACATGCCTGCACTCCCAAAAAGGGCCGTGAAAAGAAATTATGGTTAATAGGTCGTTTAATCGTTCTACAGCTTGGAACGCCGCGCAAGAATTTTACCGTGTGGAACATCCATTGGCGCCTTAAAGGAAACAAAGACGCCAAATTCTGGGGCATTCCCCTCAATTCGGAAACAGACTACGCGCTTTGCTCCAATTCTCCAATGGGGTTTGGCTCAGAAAACCGGGTCCTAACCTATCAATAGCAGCAGCCTGACTTGGTGAAAGCCGCAGCATTCAGGCGTTAACAAATCGTGATTCCGCTAACGTGACCTTGTCACATGTGACACACCACACCGCACTTCCCCCTTATTTTCCTCGCTACAGTGCGAAACTGCGCGCGCCAGATACAATTTATCTCAAATTCGAATTTCTCGTTAGAGTGGTCTCAGCAATCAAAAGGACTGAGCCAATGTCGCACCGTGATCTCGAAGTTGACGACGTCTTCGCCGCCTCAGGCGAAGCCCCCCAAGCCTCCCCCCTTACCGAAGAGATGACGATCTACCTCGCGACCCTGCTCAACAACAACAACAGCTCGACCAATGCGTCCAAGGGCTTCCTCAACACCCCAAACGGTAGCCACCTCGGTGTCCCGGCTGGCTATTCCTATCTGTTCCAACTCGCCGGTCATGACCTGGTGTTCAGTTCGTTGGTCCCGCGCAGCTTTGATGACTTCGGCGGCAGCTCCCAAAACCTACGTCAGGAAAAGCTCGCATTGGAAACCTTGTTTGGCGGCGGTCCCATTGTCTGCCCGCACGCTTTTGACATGAACCAAAGCGACGGCACCCATCGGCTTCGTCTTGGCAAGTTCCGCCCCGCAGGCCGCATGTCCGATGACCGCCTGGCACCGGCCGCCGACCTGCCCCGCAATCGTTACAATTCGGACACCCCGGACGCAGATGGCCCCTTTACCGATGTGTTGATTCCGGACTCCCGCAATGACGACAACAACATCCTGGCGCAGCTCACCGCCTTCTTTCACGCGGTCTACAACACGCTTGTGGCGCAAACGGCAACCGTGCCAATGCCGGGCACGCAAGACCCAATCCCGCCGCACCACCGCTCCCGCGTGGCGCGCCTCGCGACCGCACGCATCTACCGCCGTATCCTGCGCCACGACCTGCTGCCTCGCATCATGCCCGCCAATGTGCTGGCTCTGTTTGACAGCGATCCAACGCTGGAACCGCTCGGCCGCGATGCTTCAGAGACAAACGACCTCTTTGCCTACGGCATCGCCCGCATGGCTCACAGCATGGTGCGCCCGGAATACATGCTGAACAACGGCGTTGGCGATCATGACCTTGGCGAGGTTGATCTGCGCAAGATCATCAACCACTCCTCCCTGCATGAACCCGGCATGGTGCCCACGCCAATTGACTGGAAAATTGACTGGAACCTATTCTTCACCGCAACCGGCGCGCCTTTGGCAGACAACTTCAACTGGGCGATCCGCTTTGGCCCGCACACAGCGGACGGCATGACACTGCCCACCGCTGGTAAACCCACCAAAGCCACCTACCCCGCAGGCACCGCCATGCGTGATCTAGTGCGCGAAAAATGGATTGGCCTGGGCCGCGTGCAGGACCTGATCCAATCCGCCGCTGCCGCGCTCACCGCCCAGGGCCTCGCAGTGCCCTTTGATGCCGCCACCCACTATGACCGCATCGCCACCACCGGCATGGCCGCGCTCGAAGCCGCCGTGCGTCCAGGCCACAAACCGCCCATGTCCGATGCGGACAAAGCCACCATCACCGCCAACCTGCCGCTTGTGACCTTCCTCGCCCTTGAGGCGCAGATCGACGGCTCAAACGGCGCGACCTACGGCCCGCTCGGCGGGTTGATCCTCGGCGCGGCATTCCGGCCAGTCTTTACCGACGACACACCAACAAGCACGGACGCCCACATCGCCTTGGCGCTTGAACAAGCCGCCTATGGCACCACGCCCATCCGTGACATGCCCACGTTGGTAGCAACCACCAACATCACCTGAACACCACTGTCTAAACAAGGAGGACAACCAATGGATCCCTATGAGATCAAAATCAAAAATTACCTGAAGATGGGAGAAATCCTGCAAGGCTGGGCGCGCAATGCGGACACGGTCCCTGCCACCGTGGGCGACTTCCGGGCGCAGGTGCCCAGCAACGTGGCCGAACTGGCCGAAGAGTTCAAAGACGCAGATCCGCTGCAAATCTTCAACGCGCCGGATCAGAAGGTGGTGAGTATCATGCTGCCGCACCCGGACGACCTCGATCTGCCACCGCCGAGCCCCTACACCTTGCCGGATTTCTACGACGAAGCCTATGACGCAACGCTGGTCACCCCGCCGGAGGAAGAGCACAACTTCCGCTCCAAGCGCATCGCCGACTATGCGCTGCGCAAATGCGTGTAACACCGTATTAATGCATCAGGATGTGCCGGGATCCACTTGATATCCAAGGACAATTTCATCGCCCTGAATCAAATCAGGCACCGGCATATCCGCCAAGCGCAACCCGTCCCGCAGCGCAAGCCAGACCTTGCGATTGCGGATTGGGAAGCCCGACACCAGCCAGCGCGTGATCTCCGCCCGCTCCGGCGGCCCTTCCGCCACCCAATTGGCCCGCGCAATGCTCTCAAACCGTCGCGCCACCGAAGCGGCCTCAGGCAACCGCCCCACCAGCCCCAACGCGGACGCATGCCAAGCCGGCACGTCGTGGGAAATCTCCTCAGACTTCTCGGACGCCGCAATACAGCCTTCGTAATCCCCGGCCATAAACCGCGTCGCCGCAACGTAGCTCCAATGCGAGGGTTGCAACCGGAACTTCAGCTTGAACAGCAAATCCAGCAAGCGGCTTGAGGCCTCCATCTGATCGCAAAACGCCAGTCCTACCGCCGAAGAGGTCATCGTCCAGGGATCGTTTTCGTTGTATTGAAACGCCAGATCAAAGGCCAATTCCGCCTGTTCAAACTGCCGCGACATGGCTGCGGACCACCCCATGGCCAACTGCCCCCGACTGTCCATCGGGTCCAACTCAATCGCGCGCCGTGCCAAGCGCAGCCCTTCGACATGCATGTCCGGTGAACTGTACAGCCCCGGAAAGGAAATCTGCCGCATGTTCTCAATAGACGCGCGGCTGGAATAGGCCCGACTGAACTCCGGATAGTCCCGGATCAAGTCATCCAGCAACCCTTCCGCCGTATTCCAGCCCTCCAAGGTGAACTGCAAAATATATCCCTGCGCCTCGACCCAACGTTCATAGGCGCTTGGCGCAGTCGTATTGGTGGCAATCAACGGGCCTTTGAAGGCGGACAGATGCAGGTTCAACGCGACCGCAAGGCGCTCCGCCGCCCCCGGGCCTTCCACTAAGGTGATCTGCCCCGCATCGGTCAGCGCCTCTGACCACAGCAGCTCACCAGTGCCACGATCGGACAGCACCGCGCGGCAGGCCAATGCGCCGCCCCGATCCTGTGGCTGCAACACCAACGCATAACTCGCGGCGCCCGGCTCCCCCACCTGGGCCTGCTCTGCCATCAGCGCCGCATCAAAAATCTGCCATTCCCGAAAGCGCGAAAGATTTGCACAGAGCGCCTGACGCAATGCCTCCGCTTCCCCCGCGCGCTCTGCGGAGAGATGCGCATAGTTGGGCTGCGCCACTACAATCACTGGCCGCAAGGTCTTGGGCGCCTGTGATTTCTCCGGTGACTTGATGTCAATCACCAGCTGCTGCGTTTCTTCAGATGGCTCCTCGCCATACTCCTGATCCAGCAGGCTCCACAGCGACTGATACACGGTCAGCGCATTCGCCAGCTGCCCGCTTTTCCAATAGGCCTTGATCAACCGCCGCGCCGCGCCCTCATCCGCCGGATCCATGCCTGCAACAAACTGCAAGACCTCCAACCGCGCCTCTTGCGTGCCCGCCCGATCCGCAGCTGCGTTCAGACGATGGCGCATCAAGCCGCAAACATGCTGCACGGCCTCACTCACACGGGAGGCAAATACGTCATTGATTTCCACCTGATCGCGGTCAAACTGCGCCAACTTCTGCGGATCGATCTGCATCACAGCAGCCATGTTCCCCTGCTCCGCTGCATCCAGAAGCTCATCTAGGTCCACTGACACCCGCTCCGGCGCCAGCCAGATGTCACTGCGATCGGTGAACACGCCGTCAAAACCAGCATCAGTGAGCGCTGCTTTTAACGCCCAGACCGCGTTGCGCAGACTGGTTTGCGCCGCTGTTTCCGAACTGTCCGGCCACAGCACTCCGCGCAATTTCTCCCGAGTCATCCGCAAGTCTGGTGACAGGGACAACAACACCAAAATCGCCGCTGCTTTCTTCTTCTTGATGTCAACGCGCACGTCACCACAGCGGGCCTGAAACCCGCCAATCACATCAATCCGAAGCCGCTGCAACGCCCTGTCCGGCGTCGCAGAATTGGTCTGGTCCCGCTCCATTAATACAGAGATCCCTGCGTCCGTCGTTCTGTCCCCAACAGCGCCGCCTGAAACCTGGGGCAAACATGAGTTTCCCGCCCTGGCTGCAACGCCGCACTCACTGCTTTGATGACCCGAAATTGCCCGCCAACACAACCCAGATCAACAATACCAATCCCATTCTCTTGGATAAGGCTGGGCCACTCGCCTCTTGCGATAGCGTTGCGTGCCAGCACTTGCGTTCTGAGTGGGGTGCTTTGACCAACCATCTGCGTTTCCAGAAGCTGCAAAGTCAGCGTGTCCACTGACCGCCTTGAACCCGCATCATCGCTTTCACCACCACGGGAACGCTCCAACACGCGGCCAAACTCAGCCGCGCCCAGCTCACGCAACGCTGATCCCAGCGCACCTTCCAGCGAGGCGCCCGCCGCCGCCCCAAAGCAAAACTCGCCTCCACTCAGGTCAAAGGAGACAGCCACAACCACCGGCACGCCGGTATCACAGGTCACATCCAAAACCCGCGTTTGCCGCTCCGGCCGCGCTCCAAGCGCCTCCAAAACCTGCGCATCAGCCTCCGTCAACAACGTTGCCTGTGTTGCCCCGCCCCACCAATGCGCTGCCGCATCGCGCTCAAACAACTCCAGCGCCCCGTGTAAAACCGCAGTCTCCCAATCCGTATGCGCCGCCAGCCCTTCCGAAAAGCCCGCGGTCTCCGAGGAAGACAGCGGCAAGACCTCCCGCGCCACTTGCACAACTTCGGATCCACCCAAGTCCAACGCTGGAATATCTCTGTCGCATGGCAACCTCAGTACGGCCTGCCGCAGTCCCAACTGCTCCGCCGCCTCCCCGGCCAACCGCACCAGCGCATCTTCGCTGCTAGCCCCAGCACCAGACACCGGCGTGCCATCCGGCAACACACCGCCCGCGACCACCATCTTAGGCACCGCCTTGGGGCAACCGACAAATACATAGTCCAACTGCGCCAACACCCCGCGGCAAAACGCCGGGACTTCCTCAGGCAGCGCCATCTCTCCGCCCAATGGCCGTTCAAACTCACGCAACGCCGTGAACATTCTACCCCGATTCCCCCTAAGCGCGCCGTTTCCCACACAAATCCCACTACCTCACAGCCAACAATTCAAGGCGATTAACGCAAATCACGCAAGAATAACGGTGGGTTTGGCAAGTTTGTTTCAAAGACGACAAATGAGGAGGTTCCAATGTCCCGCCCCCGCCCAACAGAGAGCACATCCGCCGCGCAAACCGCCGCCATCGACGCCCGCCAGGACGCACTGGAGGCCCTGCGCGAGATGTACCGAGACCGCGCCGATGTGACCGGCTATGACATTGGGTTCAAGCGGGTTGGCGGTCTGGCCACCACCAAAGTCTGCCTGCGGGTGCATGTCACCTCCAAACTTCCGGAAGATGAACTGGACCCCGCCAAACGCATTGTGCGTCGCATCAATGGATTTCCGGTGGATGTGGTCACCAGCACCTACAAGGTGCACCGGGATCAGGGCGACAGCCAAAACACCTACGCCGCCACGCTTTTGTCCGGCAGCCCCTGCCAACGGCGCGGCGCCAATGCCGGCACCATAGGTGCCATTGCCATTGACCGCGCCAGTGGCAAAGCCGGCATCCTGTCCAACTGGCACGTGTTGTCCTCCCCGGAAGGCGCCGACAGCGATCTGGTCTATGGGCACAGCACAGCTGATCTGCCGATCGCGCGGCTGAACAAATCCATGTTGTCGCGCCACGGCGATGCCGCCTTTGCCACGCTCACCGGTGCGACCCCATGGCATCCGACTTTAAAACAGCTCAACCTGCCTTTGACCGGCGTGGCACCGACTGCACTGGGGCGAATCCTGTGCAAATTCGGCCGTACCACCGGCCTGACCCGCGCGCGGGTGGACGGCATTGGCACCTACAAGGTGGTGCATACGCAGCGCAACGGCCGCAGCAAAACCGTGGAGATCGACGGCTTCCGACTGATCCCGCAAGACCTCGCCGCCCCGCATGCGACGCTCACCCTGCCCGGGGACAGCGGCGCTTGCTGGATTGACCCGGACACAGGTGATGCGGTTGGTCTGCATATGGCAGGCGAAGGCGAGGACTGGCCCGGGGGAGACTGCGCGCTAGCCTGTCATATGGATCGGGTGATGGAACGTCTGGACCTGCGGCTTGCCACACTTTGTGATCTAAACTCTGCCACCGGAGGCCCATCCGATGCCGCAAAATCCGTCTCCGCCTTGCACATGGTGCCAGGTATGATGCGCCCGGCCGCAGCCTTTGCCCCGCAAACTGTCGGGGATCCCAGCCGCATTTTCAGTGTGCAGGGCAACATTTGGACCGAGTTTCTCAACACCATGCTGGCACAGCACCCCGAGTTTGCCCAAATCCCGTTCGACATCGAAGACGCGGTTGCCGACTACTTCGGCTACGGCACATCCGGAGAAGCGCTGCACGCCATAGTGCTCGCCTCTTCTGCGTTCCTGCGCGACGGCGCCGTGCCAGATCAGGACATTCTCACCAAAGAAGTGACCTTCCGAGGGGTCTGCTTCCGCATCGCCGAAGCTTACCGAGCCCGCGGCTATTGTGTGACCGCCTAGGTCCGAGAGCCGACGGACACGTCTTGTTGATGGGTCATCCCCCCATCGACATCCATTGACGCACTCACATCCCCATAGGTGCGTCAATCTTCGGGGTGGTTGCAGGGTCTGTCCTCCCTCAACCGCCCCACATTTCCGACACAGGACAAAGCCCCGCACAGCAGCGCAGTAAGTTTGGCGAGAAGAATAAAAGGGGGGGGGTGGTACCGCCTCTCCGGCTCGAACGGAGGACCCCTGGTTCCACAAACCAGTGCTCTAACCAACTGAGCTAAGGCGGCAACAAGGGCGGTTTACCGTCCCCGTTCGGGGGATGCAAGCACCTAAAATGTAATTTTGTAGGTTTGTTCGATCAGACTGCACCCAAAGCTTGTCACCGGCTTCTCCGCCTCAAGCGCAAAGCCGTTTTTTTCATAAAGCGCACAGGCTGCGGCGTGGCTTTTGTGGGTCCAGAGCGTCATCCCGTCATAGCCCACGCCCCGCGCAAACCCCAAACATGTGTCCAACAGATGCTGCCCCAGGCCGAATCCCCGCGCCTGCGGTAGCACCAGAAACAGACGCAGCTTGGCCCAGCTCGGTTGCGGACTTTCCACACAGAATATGCTGCCCAACCGGTGCCCGTCATGCGCCGCCACCCAGCCGCGCTCGCGCACATCATCATGTTCCAGCAGGAACCGGCGCAGAATGGTCTCCACTAAGGGTCCAAAACTGTCGTCAAACCCCTCGTCCCGCGCATAGAGCGTGGCATGGGCCTCTACCAGCCAATCGAGATCCGCCTCCGCAAAGGGACGCAGCGTGATATTGCCAATCATGATCGCTCCCCCGTCCGTTCTGGACGCACCACCAACCGCAGTATTCTTGCCTTTGGTCCCCGATCACGATACCCGATTTCCCAACGTAAGAGAACGCGCCCCGCGGGGCCCCACATCCGCCAGGAGACAGACATGGGCATCAACACCGAAAGCGACATCGAAGCCAACCTGCAAATCGGCCCGACAGATCAGGGCTTTGTGCGGATTTACATCGAAGGGGCAGGCATTGAGATCCCAATGGATTTTGATCCCGAAGAAGCCGAAGAAATTGCCGAAGAAATCCGTGCGGCCGCTGCCACCGCGCGCCAGATGGCAAAGTAAACGCACAGGAGGGGCCAGCCCCTCCGCCGCAGCACGCTGCACCTCTTCCCCGGGATATTTGGGGACTGAGAATGTTCAGGGTCAGGTGAGGATTTCGCCTGGCCCTTTGAGTTCAAATCCGGTGATCTCAAATTCATAGTACCCGTTGCGGTCGCCTTTTTCTGCGCGCGCAATCAGTTTGCCTTCTGTGTTGTGGAACACCGCATGCACGGTATGGATCGCGCGGTAACACCAATCGCCATCCGGATAGTAAAACTTGACCATCATAGGCCGTCCTCCTCATTTGGCATCGGCGACAGCTTGGGATCGCGAAAGCGCTGAAGACGCCGCGCCGCGTCGGTGGCAAACTTCTGGATCATCTTTTTACGCCGCGCCGGGGCCAGCTTGTCCTCCGGCGCCATGCGAATGATTTCCGCGTCATAAGCATCTGCAAAGATCAGCCCCGTGCCCTCCGGCAACAAATCGGTCGGAAACTCCGTGTCCACCGCCCAGAAATACCGATCACACCACTCCAGATAGCCCTGCCATTTGTTGTCAGATTGAAAATCGGCCCGGCTGGATTTGCATTCAATCACCCAAAGCTCGCCTTTGGGCCCCAGCGCCATCACATCCACGCGCAAGCCCCGCGCCGGCACAAACTCCTCAATCGAGACATAGCCATGGCTGCGCAGGTGGCGACTAACTCCACGGGCAAGCAATTGGCCGGGCTGCAAGGCGATGAGGGATGTGTCTTCCATGAGGGTAGCGTGAACATTTGGAGAACAAATTGCAAGGGGCGATTTGCGCCCCCTGCCCCTTGCACCGTCCCTGCGCTGCGCCTAGATAGAGGGTCGGCGGGTGCTGCCCTTCTCGTGATACGGTTGCATTCCGGTGGCCTTAAGCAATTCCGAGGGAGCTGGCTCTGTCCTGGTCCTGGCCTGGTTACCTGGCGCCCACCTGTATATACAGGTCCTCGGGAATGAGATAACCACACGGCTGCGTTTGCGGGCCCGCCACTTTACACCTCACACAGTCGCTCTATTGCATGGATCAAAGGCTCCAAGTCCGCTGCATAGAAGCCGGCGGCATTGATGCCGTTTGTCTCGATAATACGCAGTCCTCTTTCTGTTCGACAAATATCCATCACGTAAGCAGGCGCATACCCACTGTTAAGCTGCGCCATCTTCTGTCCAAAACGAAGTGCGTCCTCCGGTATGTCATGCACATAGCCAACCTGCCCCGACTGCTTGTAGCGCGAGTAGGTGACAATGCAGTCCGCAACCACCCAAAGGCGCCATTCCTCGTCAATGGCTTGCGGTTCTGTCAACATGACCATCGTGTCCGCCCGCAGGGAGCCAACCGGCAGTTCATCTTCTGGCAAGGCGGCTACGCGCGCCGACAAATCCGCAATCTCTTGAGCCGCCATCACCCGCCCAGGGATTTCTTTGCTATCTTCCACCGGTCGTAAAAACCAAAGCCTGTCCACCCCATCGAGACGACTTGCGCACTCGCCAAACGGCATCACCTGCGCATCCGCGCCATTTAGCAAAAACGGATGCCAAACAGACTGCTGAAGAAACGGTGCGATACGGAATACTCCAGGTTTTAACCCCTGTGCTTCAGCATATTTCCACATACTATAAGCCCCGAACAAGACCACGGCCTGCGGATCCTTAATCACCGGCGGAGGCGCCAGTTCTCCTACAAACGGTACAATTTTGTGCCAACTGACATCTCGCCCCAATGACGTGAGCGCATCCCCAAGTTTCCGTGTGTCTTCAAAATCTTGCAGCACCCATTGCATGTTGTGCACCTGTATTTCAAATCTCTTGCACGATAGACAGACACAACCCCGCGTCAATCAATCCTCACAAATTCAAATTAGAATGCAGCTATTGATTGTCCCGTTGCAAAGTAAATCTCTTGCTCATTCCGGCTCTAGCCCACTTGCCTCCAGCATGTCATCCGGCTCCACGTGAATTGTCGTGCGTGCCTCGGGAATTTGCGCCTGAATGCTGTCCTCAATCGCGTCGCAGATCTCATGGGCGCGGTGCACGGTCATGTGTCCATCAACCACCAGATGAAACTCGATGAACACCACCCGACCAGCGCGCCGTGTTCTCAGGTCATGAATTTGCAAAGCACCTTGGGAGGCCCCTCGCACAGCGGTCTCAATCACCTCACGTTCCTCGGACGCCACCGACGAATCCATCAGATCACCGGCGGAGGAGACCACAACTTTCCAGCCTTCTCGGAGAATGTTGAGCGCCACCACAGCCGCAAGAAGTGAGTCCAGGATGTGCCACTCGGTCACAGCAACCAGCATCAATCCCACCAAAACACCTGCCGTGGTCCAAACGTCTGTCATCAAGTGACGCCCGTTGGCCTCCAGTGCAGGCGAGCGCCGCTTTTGCCCTGCCCCAATCAAGACCCGCGCCCAAACGAAGTTCAGCACCAGAGCAACACCGCTCACGCCCAAACCAATGGCACCGATCTCCGGGTGGGCCGTCGCACCAAGGGCCATCACAGCCTCCTGCAAAATCAAGACCGCCGCCACCACAATGAGCGAGCCTTCGGCAATGGCAGAGAAATTCTCTGCCTTGTGATGCCCAAAGGGATGCCCTTTGTCCGCCGGCCGTTCCGCAAACCAAATTGCCCCCCAAGCCAACACGGCCCCGGCCACATTCACAAAGGATTCCATCGCATCGGAATACAGAGCAACTGACCCGGTGAGGCGCCAGGCGACGATTTTCATAGCAAGCACAGCAAGCGCGACAAGGATGCTACCCGTGGCCAGAGCCTGAGAGGAAAGTCTACGTGCCACGAGCCTGAAAACACCTGTATTTTTGGATTTCTAACGTCTCCTGCACTGTTGCCCGTCTTTGAGGTGTCGCACAACCCGCGAGGTGACACCTGCGACACCCTTCCCCCAAAACCCCTGAACATGCTTGACTCAATACCAAATGGTATCATATATATTGAGATACCAAATGGTATCACTTGAGCGAGACAGCTATGCCCGACGCCTTACAACCCGTGTTCCGCGCCCTTGGCGACCCTACCCGTCGCGACATCCTGCGCCTGTTAGGCCAGGAACCCATGACCATCGCAGAGGTGGCCGACAACTTTGCCATGACCCGCGCCGCCGTGAAGAAACACCTTGTGGTGCTCAGCGACGGTGGGTTGATCACCGTTGCCCCGCGCGGCCGGGAAAAAGTCAATTCTCTCAACGCATTGGCGCTCAAACCTGCGTTGGAGTGGATGGGCTGGTTTGACCAGTTCTGGGACGACCGTCTCGACGCATTGAAAACTGCAATTGAAAAGGAAACGACAGATGACACTGGACACAACAATGGCTGAACTTTCTCAGGACACCACCATTCGCAAATCGGTCTTTCTGGCTGCGCCCAAGGCCCGCGTCTGGGAGTTCCTGACCAAAGCGGACCTGCTCAACGAATGGTTCCACCCCGCGGAACAGGACCTTGCTGAGGGGGAAGACTACACACTGCGCTCGCAAAAAGACGGCGACCGCATGTGTTGGGGCAAAGTGGTCGAAGCTCGCCCGCATGACTACATGAAGTGGGATTTCACCGTTGGCCCGATGAACGGCAGCATGAGCACTGTGGAGTGGGAACTGACTGAGGCCCCCGGCGGCACCCGCCTGACGTTGATCCACTCTGGCCTGCCTACCGACGTGGATGGATTTGGCCTTGTCATGGCTCTGGATAAAGGCTGGCACGGCTTCCTGTCCAATCTGCACAGCATGGAATGACCCCGGTTGCGGCGGCCCTTGCGCCGCCGCGCCACATCCCTAAGCTCGCTGGCAACTAAAAGGAGCCAGCCATGTTTTCCCGCGACGCCCTCGCCTATGACCCGATCCCCCTGCCCGATCATGTTGACTTGGATGACGCGGCATCCCGCAAAGCGGCGCAGGCGTTTTTTGATGTCATGGCACAGCGCCACACCGTGCGCGACTATGACACCACACCGATCCCACGCGACATCATCGAAACCTGTATCAAGACCGCTGGCCGCGCGCCCTCTGGCGCCAATCACCAGCCGTGGAGCTTTGCCGCAATTTCCAATCCAGCGCTCAAGGCCCGCATCCGGGCGGAGGCCGAGGAAGAAGAGCGCAAGTTTTATGACGGCGGCGCCGGGGATGAATGGATCAAAGCACTCGAGCCCATCGGCACCAACGACCACAAACCCCATCTGACAGATGCGCCGTGGCTGATTGTGGTCTTTGCCCAACGCTATGGCGAGTTTGAGGACGGCACCCGCTACAAGAACTACTATGTGCCGGAGAGCGTCGGCATTGCTTGCGGCTTCCTGATTGCCGCCCTGCACCACGCGGGCCTATCGGTGCTGACCCACACGCCCAACCCGATGAAATTTCTCAACGGCACGCTGAACCGCCCAGCGTCCGAAAAGCCAATCATGATCCTCGCCGTTGGCAAGGCACGCGCAGACGCCCAAGTACCCGCGGTCGCGAAAATCAAAAAACCTTTGGAAGAGATCCTGACAGTCTGGGAGTGATCAGCGACGGATCTGACGCTGTTGCCGGGTGCGGCGGTCAATCTTGACCGGCACCGGCTCCGCCAGCATCACCGGCAGCGCGCTGCGCTTGCCACCACCAGGCTGGCTGTCATCCTTCATGCGCATGATCGCAATGCCAAACTGCACCCCGGCAAAGACAATGCCGTTGAGCACCCACATGACGATCACCGCCAAAATGCCTTCAGAGCTACTGCTCACCAGGTGCCAGAGATTGGCCACGTTAAAATACAGCAGCATCGCCACAAAAGCGGCGGAAATGGCGAACCCGATGGCCACCTGACGGATGTAGAGTGAAATCAGCTTTGGCATGGCAGTGCCTCCTCACACACCATTAAACGACAGCCGTTTCAAAACGGCAAGTCACAGCTGCGCGACACATTGGCCGCACCTGGGCCAAAGCGCAAAAAACGCGCAACCTTCCGATTGCGCGCCACAGTGACTTAGCAAAGTTAACGGAGGATAAACCGCCCTAAAACGCCTCTGGCTTGGCTTCGCGCGCCATGTGATCCAGCACCGCGTTCACAAATTTGCCCTCTTTGCCGTCCGGGAAGAAGGCGTTGGCAATCGCCACATATTCAGTGATCGCCACTTTGGCTGGCACGTCGCTTTGCAACAGCTCGGCACCCGCCGCACGGAACAGCGCCCGCAGGGTTGGGTCGATCCGATCAATTGGCCACTTCGCCACCAGAGCGCGGTCGGTCATCTGGTCAATCGGCGCCTGATAGTTCACCGCATCTTCGATGGTTTTGCGGAAGTGATCCACATCGCCTTCGATCATGTCAGTGCCATCGTCCACCTCGGCACCAAACCGGTGATCCAGAAACTCCACCCGCACCTGATCCACGGTCTGGCCGGAGTGCTCCATCTGAAAGAGCGCCTGCACCGCATAAAGGCGGGAAGCGGATTTCATCTTGCGTTTCTGGTTACCGGATAGGGTCATGCCGTCGGATTGTCCTTGAGTTCACCAGCGATCTTGATTTCCTCAGAAGCGGGCATAAAGCCGACTCCCTTGCGCTGAGCGCCCCACTTACGGCTCAACGCCACAAGATGCAAGGCCGCAGCCGCCGCGCCGCAGCCTTTGTTTTGATCCTTAGGATCGGCACGCACTTCGGCCTGCTTGCGGTTTTCCACGGTCAAGATGCCATTGCCAATGCACAGACCTTGCAGGCCCAAGAGTTGGATCGCGCGCGAGCTGTCGTTGCACACGGTTTCATAGTGTGTAGTTTCACCCCGAATGACACAGCCCAAAGCCACATAGCCATCAAAGTTGCTCATGCGCTCGGCGATGCCAATTGCGGTTGGGATTTCGAGCGCGCCGGGCACTTCAACCACCTCATAGGTGCCACCTACCGCTTCGATCTCGGCCACAGCACCGGCGAGCATATTGTCGGCGATGTCCTTGTAATAAGGCGACATCACAATCGCCAGCTTCACCGGCTTATCAAATTCCGCACGCGGCATGATGTAGTGTTTTTCAGCGCCAGCCATGACTTATTCCTCCGTCAGGATCGGGCGTGTGCCCACAATGGACAGCCCATAGGCGTCCAGACCAAGATACTTTGTTTGCGGACTGTCCGTCAGCAGGATCAGCTCAGAACAGCCCAGATTGGACAGGATCTGCGCGCCCAGACCGGTGCGCTTCACCGTGCGTGGGCCTTCGTCCTCTTCCGCATAAAGGCTGTGGCGTACTTCGCGGAACAGGCAGACAACGCCCCGGCCCTCTTCGGCAATCTTGCGCATCGCCGCAGGCAACTCGTTTACAGACTTCGGGCCCAAACCCAATACATCGCTCGCTTCATGCAACGCATGGGTCCGCGCCAGAACCGGTGCATCGGTGCTAATGTCGCCTTTGATCATCACAACGTGCTCAATGCCGTGGATCTGGTCGGTGAAAATCCGCATCTCCCAGTCGCCGCCATACTCAGACGTCACAGTTTCGCGCGAGGTTTCAACCACCTCATTGTCGTTGCGCGAGCGATAGGCGATCAGATCGCTGATCGTACCAATCTTCATGTCGTGCTTCTTGGCAAACTCGACCAACTCCGGCAGACGCGACATGGTGCCGTCTTCGTTCATGATCTCACAGATCACCGCGCTGGGGTGACAGCCGGCCAGACGGGAAATATCCACCGACGCTTCGGTGTGCCCAGCCCGCACCAGCACGCCGCCACGCTTGGCGCGCAGCGGGAACACGTGACCCGGCGTGGCAATTGCCGCCATGGTGTTCTGCTCGTTGATCGCCGTGGCAATGGTCAGCGCGCGGTCGCCGGCAGAAATCCCGGTGCTCACCCCTTCGCGCGCCTCAATCGACACGGTGAAGGCGGTTTCGTGACGGGACGAGTTGTTCACCGCCATCATCGGCAGGCCCAGACGGTCAATGCGCTCGGCCGTCATTGGCAGACAGATCAGCCCGCGCCCGTGCGTGGCCATGAAGTTGATCGCATCCGCGTCGGCAAATTCGGCCGGGATGATCAGATCGCCTTCGTTCTCGCGATCTTCATGGTCCACAAGGATATACATCTTGCCCGCTTTGGCGTCGGCAATGATCTCTTCAATTGGGCTGATCGCGTCGCGCAGGCTCTGCTCAACGGGTCCGGGCTGTTCAAAGGACATAAGGTCTCTCCGCTTGGTTGCGGCTGAGATAGACTATGCGGCAAGCGATTGCCAGTGCAGCCACGACGCCCCGGCGCTCAAAAACGCAACGGCATTGTGCGCGGATGCGCAAGCACGCGGGTGTTTGCGCTCACTTTTGGGTTGGCAGTCAGGCTCAGCCTGTGCTGAGCCTGAAAAGGGGCGCTGCCCCTTCTTGGCGATGCCAATTCATCCCCGGGATATTTGGGGAAGGAGAAGACTTAACAGCACCCAGAAGCGGCGGTTCCGCAGCCCCTTACCGCGGCCACGTGCGGCGCTTCGTCTTTCATCCCGCGCCCAAGATAGGTCACATCCGCCAGATAGAAGCTGGTGAAGGCCTCTTCAAAGTCCTCGGAAACCGCTTTCTGCGCCAGGCCAGTTTCCATGATCGCTGCCTGCCAGGCCTGGGTTTTGGGACGCCCTTCGAGAAAATCATAGCCGGTGTGATCCGTGATGATCTGCGCCCGGTGCAGCAGCACCAGCCAGGCAATATCCACGACACCGATTTGCTCACCGCCGAAGAACGGCCCCTCGCCAAGCGCCTCTTCGATCTTGTCAAAGGCTGTGCCAAGTTTCGCCGATTTCTCCGCCAAGGTTTCCGCATCCCGGCTGCGCATGGTGCCACATTGCACAAGGTAATTCTTTGCCGCCAAGTAACTCCACGCTCGGTTCAACGCCTTCTGCTCCAGCGAGACATTCGCCTGAAGCGGTGCATACGCCTCTTCGATATACTCAATGATGGCCTCACTCTCAAACAGCGCCACGCCACCCTCGGTCACCATCACCGGCACCTGCCCATTGGGCGAGATGTCCAAAAACCACTGTGGCTTGTCCGACAGCGAGATGTACTCGACCTGATAGTCCAACCCTTTGGCCTCCAGCAGCGCCGTGACCCGTTGCACAAACGGGCAGATTTTGAAGCTTACAATTCTGATCATTGTCTTTGTCCTTTTGATCTCTTTGACCTGAAGACGCGCGGGACCGGGAAAAGACGACGGATTTCTCAAACTTTTCTCATCAGCCTTGGTTTTTCTGCGATCCCTCCGCATACTGCCTTTAAATTTCACGTATTTTTTTGGAGAGCCCCATGTCTTTGCGCACTGTATCTTTTGCCGCCCTGGCCGCCGCCTGCCTCGCCCTGCCTGCCTTTGGCAGCGAAGAAAGTAAAACCTGGGAGGCCAGCCCGGAAGCCACGCAGTTTGTGAAAGACACCATTGTGCTTGGCATGTTGGCCAGCCCCTACGGCACCGGCTGGACCGAATATGAGCAGTTACACAGCTACTTCCAACGGGCGCGAGACAACGGCATCACCGGCCATGAAATGACCCTCGCCGCCGCCGACATGTCCTGGGAGACCTTTCTGGAGCAGCACTACCACTTCCGCGCCGCCATGGCGCAGCAGCCGGAAAACTACCTTATTGTGAACGAAACCCGCGACATCGAGGCCGCGCATCTTCAAGGCAAAACCGCGGTGATCTGGAACAGCCAGACCGCCACCATCCTCAACGGCGATCTGAAAAAGATGGCGGCCCTCAAGGACATTGGCATAAAATCCATGATCCTCGCTTACAACGACATCTTCCGCACTGGCTCTGGCCAGTTGGCCGCCCAAAATGGTCGCGACATTGGCCTCACGCCGTGGGGCAAAAAGGTGATCGATGAAATGGTGCGCTTTGGCATCTTATTGGATCTCAGCCACACCGGGTCCAAAACCGCCAATGACGCCATGGACTACATGGATGAAACCTACCCCGGCGTGCCTTACGTTTACACCCACTCCGTCCCGGCGGGTCTCTACAAAAATGAACCCGATGCCACGCCGCAAGGCTGCTACCGCACCATCCCCGATGACGAAGCCCTGCGCGCGGCCAAATCCGGCGGCTACATCTCGCCCACATTTACGGAATGGATGATGGACGGCATCTGGCCGGACAACATCTCCCCTACACAGGCCGCGGACATGATCGACTACTATGTGAAGCTGGTGGGCGTGGACCACGTCGGCATCGCCACCGATGACATGTTCTCCACCCAGCTGGTGGTCGACTTCGCCAAAGCCAACGCTGACATGTACAACGACGGCGGCTATATGATCGACGCGTTTAACAAAGGCGCCACCGGCAACGGCGAACTCGCGAAAATCCTCGCCGCCATCACCGACGATCTCTGGGGGCGCGGCTACACCAACGAAGACCTCGCCAAAATCTACGGCGGCAACAAGATGCGCGTCTTTGCCCAGGTTTGGGAAGGCAAACCACCAGAACAGTTCCTGCAAGAATATCCCGAACGCCTGCGCCTGCGTCAGGAGTTGGAAGGCAAGTTCTTCAACCGCTGATCTGGCTCAACACCCGCCACAACGCTTTTCTCTGGGCGTCGCCTCCAGGATCTCTCCCTTGGCGCCCAGCTCTAACGCACAGCAGGCCCGATACTGCTCCGCCATCTTCTCCCGCGCGGCCTTCACGCGGGATTTGAGCGTGCTGTAGGCCAATCCCATTTCAGCGGCGACCTCTTTCTGACGCCGCCCGTCCAAGTCCACCGCCCGCAGCAGCTCCGCATCTTCCTCAGGCAG
Organism: Shimia sp. MIT1388; assembly: GCF_047124445.1. Lineage (GTDB taxonomy): Bacteria > Pseudomonadota > Alphaproteobacteria > Rhodobacterales > Rhodobacteraceae > Shimia. The sequence continues at coordinate 1,438,753 of NZ_CP138921.1, forward strand.
CGCAGATAGAAACACGCGCACGCAGCCCTCCAACTCCCGCAGCGCACCCGCTTCTTCAGCGTCGCCGTACCAAAGGTCATCCGCATTCACCGCCTGTGCCTTGCCTCGCGCGCGGTAAAAATCCACCGTCGCGTTGCGTGCCACCTGAAACAGCCAGGCCCTTAGCGCCGCCGGATCACGGACGTCAGACAAATGCGCATGGGTCTTGATCAGGATGTCCTGCAGCAAGTCATCCACATCCGCCTCATTGGCCACCCGCTTGCGCAGAAAGCCCCGCAAGGCACCGCTGTAGTTCTGCCAAATCTGATCCAGCTGCATCTCACCTGTCCCGCGCATTGCTCCCCCAAAAATTGGGGCGTTGAATGACAGACTGCAAGACCCGCCTCTAAATGCACGGTCCAGCATTCACAGTCCCAAAATATCCCGGGGGTCTGGGGGCTGGCCCCCGGCCTTCAAAATCTTAACGCCAGCCACCGATGCAACAGGCGCCAAAAACGCACCTCCGCAAAACAGCTGCGATACAGACGCTATACCGACGTGTTGCCTCCACCGTTCGATGGCTTAAGACGACATCTCCGCAAGCCGCGCCACATAGCGCGCCAAGGTGTCAATCTCGAGGTTGATCTTGTCGCCGACTTTGGCATGCCCCCAGGTGGTGACCTCTTTGGTGTGCGGAATGATATTCACGCCAAAGTCACAGCCATCGACCTCATTCACCGTCAAAGACGTGCCATTCAGCGCCACAGAGCCTTTGGGCGCAATGAATTTTGCCAGGCTTTCCGGGGCTTTGAAAGTAAACCGCGTGCTGTCACCCTCGTCCTTCATAGCGACAATTTCCGCCACGCCATCGACATGGCCGGACACGATATGCCCACCCAACTCGTCGCCCACTTTCAAAGCGCGTTCCAGGTTCACCAGCCGGCCTTCACGCCAATCGCCAAGATTAGTTTTGGAGACGGTTTCCGCTGAAATTTCAACATCATACCAGTCATCCCCGAGGGCAATCACTGTGAGACACACCCCATCGCTGGCAATCGATGCGCCCAGCTCAATGCCTTTGGTGTCATAGGCCGTCTTGATGCGCGCCTTCAGATCGCCGCGCTGCTCCAGGGCAACAATTTCGCCAACGTCAGTGATAATTCCGGTAAACACGGGCCGCGCTCCATAGCTGTGATCGGCCTAAGACCTACAGCCCGAACCGCCCCAAGACAAGCCGCCCAAGCCGCAGCAAGTCATGACCATATTTTTGCCACGCCGCTGGGCTAACATTCCCTTAAGAGAAGGCGTATAGGTTTGACCGTTATGACAATTCCGTCCGGCGACAACAAAGTGTTCCTGTTCCTGCAAGGCCCCCATGGGCCGTTTTTTGCAGCGCTGGCACGTATGTTGCGCCGCTCTGGCGCCACAGTCTGGCGAGTTGGGTTTAACGCCGGGGATCGCGCCTTCTGGCCGCATCAAAAAAGCTTCATTCCTTATCTGGACACACCCGAGGCCTGGCCGGAGACTTACAAAAAGATCCTGACGGGCAAAGGTGTTACCGACATCGTGCTCTATGGCGACGTGCGCCCGATCCATGCACAGGCGGTGGAAATCGCCAAAGCCGCTGGCATCCGCGTGCATGTCTTTGAAGAGGGCTATCTGCGCCCCTATTGGGTCACCTATGAGCGCGGCGGCTCCAACGGCAACTCCCGCCTGATGAACATGGACATCGCACAGATGGAAAAAGCGCTGGAAGGCTCGGATATGGAAACGCCGATGCCGCCGGGCCATTGGGGAGACATGCGCCACCACGTCTTCTACGGCGCGCTCTACCATTGGTTTGTGATGTTCACCAACCGCAAGTTCCGTAATTTCAAACCGCACCGATCCCTTTCGGTCACACGCGAATTTCAGCTGTATTTGCAACGACTTCTGCTGATGCCGTTTCACGCCATCGAACGCCGCATCGCCACGCTGCGCATCCGTTACGGCGGATTCCCGTATCATCTGGCATTGCTGCAACTCGAACACGACAGCAGTTTTCAGAAGCACTCACCGTTTGACACGATGACCGACTTTCTGTCGCTGGTGATCGAAAATTTCGCAGAAAGAGCGCCACAGCATCACCATCTGGTGTTCAAAGCCCACCCTCTTGAGGATGGCCGCGTGCCCCTACGCAAAGAAATCCGCAAGTTGTCTGCGCAGTTCGGCGTGTCCGAACGTGTGCACTACGTGCGCGGCGGCAAGCTTGCGCAGCTCCTGAATGACACCCGCACCGCCGTCACCGTGAACTCCACCGCCGCCCAACAGGTGCTCTGGCGTGGCATTCCGATCAAGGCCTTTGGCGACGCGGTGTTCAACCAGCCCGAGTTTGTCAGCACGCAGTCTTTGCCGGAATTTTTCGCCGCTGCCATGCGGCCCGACAACCGCGCCTACAAAACTTATCGCCGCTATCTGCTTGAAACCAGTCAGGTTCCCGGCGGTTTTTACTCCGCGCGTGGCCGCCGCCGTTTGATGCGCCAGGTGGTGGACATGATGCTGTCGGACCACGACCCGTATCAGGCGTTGGCGGCCGGCACAGCGGCACCACGGCAACAGTTGCGTCTGGTGAAGTAGCGACCACAAGGTCTAGCGCTGGATTTTTGGTTAGGATTTCTGTAAGTTGTCTCAAAAAACTGAGGCAGAATAATCAGGTCGAGGAGACCGAGCAGTGAAATCCTTTGCATCCCGATGGGGGAAGTGCGCCGTAGTGTTGACTCTGGCGAGCACCGTTGCAGCGTGTAACCTTGTGCCGCGCTCCGGCCCCAACAAAAGCGAAATCTACGCGGGTTCCGTGCAGAAAGAAGGCGATGCCTTTATTGTTGAAGTGAACGACCGCGTGTCGCGCGCCACCGCCGTGGTGCCTGCGCTTGGTTTCTCCGACAGCTTCAAAAACGCCGGCCAACTTGGCTCCGATACGATTCGCCCTGGCGACATCTTGGCCCTGACGATTTGGGAAAACGTCGACAAACCGCTTCTCGGTCCTGAGGGCCAAGTGGCTGCGGTGCTTGAAGAAGTTCAGGTTGATGGCGCCGGCTTTATCTTTGTGCCCTACGCCGGCCGCATCCGCGCCGCTGGCAACACGCCCGAAGGCATCCGCCGCATCATCTCCGCCAAACTCGAAGAGCAGACCCCGGACCCACAGGTCGAAGTCCGCCGCGCTGCCGGTGACGGCTCCACCGTCTCGCTGGTGGGCACCGTGGGCGCGCAAGGCGTCTACCCCATCGAACGCCCAACCCGCACACTGTCCACCATGCTGGCGCAGGCTGGCGGTGTGACCATCGTGCCGGAGATCGCCCAGATCACTGTTCTGCGCGGTAAGGAAACCGGCCAAATCTGGTTCCAGGACCTGTATGACAACCCGGAACTCGACATCGCCCTGCGCGGCGGCGACCGCATTCTGGTCGAAGAAGACACCCGCGCTTTCACCGCCCTTGGTGCCACAGGCACCCAGAGCCGCGTGAACTTCTTCACCAAAGACCTCTCCGCGATTGAGGCCATTGCTCAGGTGGGCGGCTTGCTTGCCACCTCCAGTGACCCAACCGGCGTGTTCATCTTCCGCAACGAAGCGGACGTGGTTGCCAACAATGTGTTGGGCCGCAAAGATCTCGATGGCGCACAGCGCATGGTCTACGTGCTGAACCTGACCAAGCCAAACGGCATGTTCACCGCCCGTGACTTCATCGTCCGCGACGGCGATACGCTCTACGTGACCGAAGCACCAATCACCACATGGAACAAAACCATTGCGGCCATCACCGGCACGCTGACCTCGGCTGACACATTGCTGGCCGTTGGCGGCATCAGCACAGGTGGCTAACCTTGCTTGACTCCACAACCGAAGAAGCCGCCGGGAACACCAATCCCCGGCGGCTTTTTGCATTCAATGGCGGTTTCTTTTTCCAGAAACGCCTACGGCGCATTCTGTCGCTCGCGGGCTATGAGCTGCGCTTTGGCCGCCCCACGTCCGACGACCTGATCGCGATCTGGGGCAACAGCCCCACGGCCCATCGTGGCCACGCTATGGCGGAAAAGACCGGCGCATCGCAACTTTATGTCGAAGACGCCTTCCTACGCTCCCTCTTCCCCGGACGCACTGGCAAAGAGCCCCCGATCGGCCTGATGATCGATGGCACCTGTCCGCATTTCGACCCAAGCCAACCCTCTGACCTAGAACGCCTTCTCAAGCACGAACCGCTGGACGACACGGTCCTTTTGAACCGCGCCCGTGGCGCCATTGAACGGCTCAAGGAAACCCACCTCACAAAGTACGCCGCGGTTGATCCGGACCTGCCTGCGCCTGATCCGGGCTATGTGCTGGTGATCGACCAAACCCGTGATGATGCCGCCGTGACGGCCTCTGGAGCCAATGATCTGCGCTTCCAAGAGATGCTGGTGATGGCGCAAGAAGAAAACCCCGGCGCGCGCATTCTGATCAAGACCCACCCAGAAACCCAGAACGGCGCCCGCGCGGGTTACTACGGTGAAAAAGACACCCGCGACAACGTCGCGCTCTACACCGATCCTATCAGCCCCTGGATACTGCTTGACGGTGCCATTGCCGTCTACACGGTCTCCTCACAACTTGGCTTCGAAGCCATTCTCGCCGGTCACAAACCGCGCATTTTTGGCCAACCATTCTACGCCGGCTGGGAGCTTACACAGGACGAGTTCCCGCTCTACCGCCGCCAACGCCGCCTGACCCGCGCGCAACTTTTTGCTGCCGCAATGATCCTTTACCCAACATGGTATGATCCCTGCCGTGACAAGCTCTGCGCACTCGAAGACAGCCTCGAACAACTCGCCGCCCAATCCCGCACGTGGCGCGAGGATCGCCACGGCTGGAATGCCTATGGCATGCGCTTGTGGAAACGCAAACCGCTGCAAAAGTTCTTTGGCCAACATAAGGCGCTGACCTTCGACAAAACGCGCAACTCCTGCCCCACAATGGTCTGGGCCAGTAAACCCGGGCCGGAGGGTGCCACACGGATCGAAGACGGTTTCCTACGGTCTCGTGGTCTTGGCGCAGAACTGGTGCCGCCGCTGTCTTTGGTCTGCGACGACCTCGGCATCTACTACAACCCGACGCAGCAAAGCCGCCTTGAAACGCTCATCGCCAAGCGCGCGACATTGCGTCCAGATCAACAGCTCCGTGCCGAACGGCTGATCAAAGCCCTGAAAAAACATCGCATTACCAAGTACAACCTTGGTGGCACCTCCTTCGATCTACCCGATGGTCACCGCATTCTGGTGCCTGGCCAGGTCGAGGACGACGCCTCCATCCTCACCGGCACCACTGGTGTCACGAACAACCTCACCCTGCTGAAAGCCGCCCGTGCCGCCAACCCAACTGCGCGCATTCTTTACAAGCCCCACCCCGATGTCGAAGCCGGCCTGCGCAAAGGCCGTATTGCCCGCGAAGATGCAGAGGCTTTGGCCGACATGGTGCTGGTTCAGGCCGACATGGCGGCGCTACTTGAAGAGGTTGATGAAGTCTGGACCATGACTTCACTGACGGGGTTCGAAGCGCTGCTGCACGGCTGCAAAGTCACCACATTGGGTGCGCCGTTCTACGCAGGTTGGGGCCTCACAGATGATCGCGGTGATATTCCCGCGCGCCGCACAGCCCAGCTCAGACTCGAAGGCTTGGTACACGCTGCACTGATCGACTACCCGCGTTATCGCGACCCCGTGTCCGGCCTGCCCTGTCCTGTAGAAGTGGCGCTGGAGCGACTTGCCACCGGAGACATCCCCCACCCCGGTTGGGGCAACCGTCTGCTGTCAAAACTGCAAGGCCGGTTCGCCAGTTATCAATCGCTCTGGCGGTGAGGTTTATCGCGGATGGCGCTGCGCCTCGATGCGGTGCCACACACTCATCACATCCTGTCCCATGCGTTGCTGCGACACCAAGTCAAACCGCGGTGCCTCACCCAATCGGGCCAAACCCATGGCGCCGATCGCCGGATGGCCTTCGGCCCCAATCACAACGCCGGCAGAGAAGGTGATTAACTCGTCCACCATGTCCGCGGCCAACAAAGACGCCGCCAGCGCCCCGCCGCCTTCACAAAACACCCGCGTTAGCCCTTGTTTACCAAGCGCTTCCAGCACGCCTTTCGCAGACAAATGCACGCCCTCCAGCGGGCATGGCAACAACGTCGCCCCGAGGTCTCGCCACGTTTGTTGCAGGGATGTATCTGCGTCGCTGCCGTGAATAATCCAGACCGGCACATCTTTGGCCGTCTGCGCAAGAACACTCATCAATGGCAGGTCCAATCGTCGCGACACAACCACGCGCACCGGCTGCGCGACCTCACCAAAACCGCGCACAGTCAGCGATGGGTCATCTGCTCGCGCCGTGCCGCCACCAACCATGACGGCATCGTGCCGCAGACGCATGCCATGCACGGCCCGGCGCGACTCCGGCCCGGTGATCCAACGACTTTCGCCTGTGGCCGTGGCAATCCGCCCGTCCAATGTAGTTGCCAATTTCAAGGTCAGAAACGGACGCCCAAGATCGGTTTTCAGAAAGAACCCCTGGAGATCACGCGCCGCTTCATCTGCCAGAACGCCCGTAGTCACCTCGATGCCAGCCTCGCGCAGCATCGCCAAGCCACGCCCGGACACCCGGGCATCACTGTCTTCGACGGCCACAATCACACGCGCCACCTGCGCCGCAATCAGCGCCTCTGCACAGGGCGGTGTCTGTCCATGATGGGCACAAGGCTCAAGCGTCACGTAAGCTGTCGCACCACGCGCCGCCGCCCCGGCCTGCGCCAAAGCCACCGGCTCCGCATGGGGCCGACCACCGGGCTGGGTCCAGCCCCGCCCGACAACACGCCCGTCTTTCACAATGACACAGCCCACAGCCGGGTTTGGCCAGCAGACACCCTGACCGCGTCGGCCCAATGACAGGGCCAACGCCATGTAACGGCGATCAGTCACGTTTACTCCTCAGGAGATGGGTCGGGACGCAGTTCGCTTACAAATTTATCAAAGTCGTCGGCGGCTTGGAAGTTCTTGTAGACGCTGGCGAAGCGCACATAGGCCACGGTATCAATCCGCGCCAGCGCTTCCATGACAATCTCACCGATGGTCTTGGACGGGATATCGGTCTCGCCCATGCTCTCCAAACGCCGCACAATGCCGCTGATCATCTGATCAATGCGCTCCGGCTCCACCGGGCGTTTCTGCATGGAAATACGGATCGAGCGCTCCAGCTTGTCACGATCAAAGTCTTCGCGACGGCCGTTGGATTTCACAACCACCAGATCGCGCAGCTGCACACGTTCGTAGGTCGTAAACCGCCCGCCACACGCGGGGCAAAACCGACGACGACGGATCGACACATGATCCTCCGCAGGCCGCGAATCTTTCACCTGAGTGTCGATGTTTCCGCAAAACGGACAGCGCATAGACTTCCCCTTGTTTCATCTGCTCTTTGCCTGTGCCGCAATAAGTTACGGCGTGGGTTGGGTATTTTCCCAAGTTATCCACAGGCACTATAGGAGAGCTACAAGTCTTTGGGTAGTGGCAAAAAGACACCCCAAGATGGGCGGTACTGGGAAAACACATTCCGCTTTCCCCCTGAAGATTTTCCGCCACGCCCTTATCTCAAAATCAAAGGCCCAACGGTCTTTCCATTCATGCACCTAAATGCGCTGTCACACGTCTCGTGTGCGGCGCATTCCTGTGTTCAAACAGATAAATCCCCTGCCAAGTTCCCAACGCCAACTGCCCGTTTGTCACAGGAATGGACAAAGACACCGGCATCATCGCGGCTTTGATATGCGCCGGCATATCATCAGGCCCTTCGTAGGTGTGCGTCAGGTAGTTCATCGACGGATCAGTTGTTGGCGGCACAAGCCGGTGAAAGAAGTTCTGCAAATCTGTCTGCACTTCCGGATCCGCGTTTTCTTGAATGAGCAAACTGCATGAGGTGTGCCGCACGAACAGCGTCAGCAGTCCCGTACGGTCACTTTGTGTCACCCAACGTGTTACATCTCGTGTGAACTCATAGAGCCCGGGGCCACGCGTGGAGACGTGAAACTCAGTGTGCATTGTATTGGGCCTGTTAACTGGTGTCGCTGTTTTTTGGTGGGGCGCAACTGTTGCGCGCACGCCCTACGCTGTTGGCTTGCCCGACGCCTGGCCCCCAATTTCCGGCGCGCCCCGTGGCACCAGACACCTGCTCCGGCGGCTTGAGCGAGAACTGTGCCGCGTCGGGACTGTTCATCGTAACGCCTCGGCCTGCGCCACCGACTGTATAGACCAGCGCGCTGTCCGGCGCCCCCAGTTGGCGGCTGGCGTAAGACCCCGCCCCACACCAAAAGTCCGACTTACGGCCATTTGGTCGCGCAATCACCTCAAAGACATCGGCATTGACCGGGTTCACCCGCACGCCATTGCGCGCTGTGAACGCCGCGCTGCCACCGGTTTGACAGCCCACCAAAGCCATCAAGGAGAGGGCGGACACAAATTTGGAAGCAGGCAGTCTCATATGGCCTCCAGCGGGCTTAAGTCACGCCCAGAAGTTGTTGCGGTCTATGTTGCAATCCTGACGCGCTGCGCCCACCGACTTGCTGGAGCCCAATCGCGGCCCCCAACGACCAGAGCGCCCAGTTGCGCCCTGTACCGCCTGCGGTGGCTTCAGGGAAAACTGTGCAGTGTCAGGATTTGACGACACAGTTCCAGGCCCGGTCCCGCCAACAACATAAATGCGCGCCCCGTTTGGCGCGCCCAACTGCCGGCTCGCATAGTCACCGGCGCCGCACCAAAACTCAGCTTCAATAGCGTTTGGTCGTACACCAACTTCAAACACATCCGCATTCACCGGGGTCACACGTACCCCGCCTCGGGACACGAACCCACCGCCGGAACTTGTGCTCATACAAGCACTCAGCGCCAACGCACCAGCCATCACCCCAATTGTTACCGTCTTCATTCGAGCCTCCATTGCCCAGCCCTACGACACTGCCGCCTAGTTCTTTCAGGTGCCGGACCGTGTTGGCGATCAAATCACGCCCATGCCCCGGCTTCAATGCCACCTGCGCCCCGCGTCAAAAGAACGCGAAGGGATCACCAATAATGCGGCAGTAACGCCGCGCATCCGCTACAAACTCATCTTCGCCAATTCGGGGGCCATAGGTGCCTTTGTGACCAGTTGCGCCGCTTGCCTGCCCGTCTGGCTTCAAGGAGAACTGTGCCGCATCCAAACTGTTTGTAGTTACCGCCCGGCCGGCCTCTCCAACCACATAAATCCGCGCTCCTGCGGGCGCACCAAGCACCTGTGCTGCATAGTTCCCGGCCCCACACCAGTATTGCGCCATCGGGTTGCCGCCCGGCCTGGAGATCACCTCAAATACATCGGCAGAAGCCTGGTTCACACGGATATTGCCCACGGTCGCAAAATCGCTCGTCCCCAAACCGCCCCCTTCGGAGCAGGCGGCCAAAGCCAGAAATGCCAAAGCAGAAAGCTGTTTCATCAATAATCTCAGGAATCTACGCCCACCCACCATGGTAGACAGAGCCAGACTACCTGCAATCTATCCAAGAGAAAAGGCCAGCAAAGCTGCTGGCCCGTTCACTTTTTCATCTTCCGTAAATGGAGCTTGAGTGCCTCAGAAAATCTGATCGCCCATCTGGTCAATCATCTGCTTAGCCTTGCCAACAGAGGCCTCCGCGGCCTCGCCCTGATCGCGCAGCACATCAGCCCGGATCAACGTATGGCTCTTGGCCTCGCCATTCACCACACCGTCAATGCGCGCGGAAATGCGGAACTGACCGCCATCCGGGATTGGGCACGGGGTGATCTGGTAGCCTTTGTATTCCACCGGTTGGGCTGCCTTTTCAGCAGCGGCATCTTTGGCACCGCCACCAAAAAGCTTCTTCAGGAACGACATGGCTTACTGATCCAGGAAGCTGCGCAGTTTGCGCGAGCGGCTTGGGTGCTTCAGCTTGCGCAGTGCTTTCGCCTCAATCTGACGAATACGCTCCCGGGTCACGCTAAACTGCTGCCCCACTTCCTCAAGGGTGTGGTCCGTGTTCATACCAATGCCAAAGCGCATCCGTAGAACCCGCTCCTCACGTGGGGTGAGGCTCGCCAGAACACGGGTGGTGGTCTCTTTGAGGTTCTCCTGAATGGCGCTGTCCAGTGGCAGCACGGCATTCTTGTCCTCAATGAAATCGCCCAGCTGGCTGTCTTCCTCATCCCCGATCGGGGTTTCCAGAGAGATCGGCTCCTTGGCGATTTTCATCACCTTGCGCACTTTCTCCAGAGGCATCTGCAACTTCTCGGCCAGTTCTTCCGGCGTCGGCTCACGGCCAATCTCATGCAGCATCTGACGTGAGGTCCGGACCAGCTTGTTGATCGTTTCGATCATATGCACCGGAATACGAATGGTGCGCGCTTGGTCGGCAATCGAGCGGGTGATCGCCTGACGGATCCACCAGGTCGCATAGGTGGAGAACTTATAGCCACGGCGGTATTCGAATTTGTCCACCGCCTTCATCAGGCCGATGTTACCTTCCTGAATAAGATCAAGGAATTGCAGGCCGCGGTTGGTGTATTTCTTGGCAATCGAGATCACCAGGCGCAGGTTGGCCTCGACCATTTCTTTCTTGGCCTGACGCGCCTCTTTCTCACCTTTCTGAACCTGTTGCACAATGCGGCGGAATTCCGGGATGTCCAAACCGACATACTGGCCCACTTGCGCCATGTCGTTGCGCAGCTCGGTCACTTTGTCGACAGAGCGCTCCATGAACATCTGCCAACCACGACCGGACTTCTCGGACATGTCGTCCAGCCAGTTCGGGTCCAGCTCGCGACCACGGTAAGCCTCGATAAACTCACGACGGTTGATACGGGCTTGGTCGGCCAGCTTCACCATGGAGCTGTCGATCTGCATCACACGGCGGTTGATGCCATAGAGCTGGTCGATCAGCGCTTCGATACGGTTGTTGTGCAGGTGAAGCTCGTTCACCAGTTCGACAATCTCGGAGCGCAGCTTCTGATAGGTCGCCTCATCCCCTTCAGAGAAGGAACCGTCCTCGTTCAGCGTTGCCGAGATACGCGCGTCCTGCATATCCGAGAGCATCGCAAAGTCGCGTGCAATGATGTCGAGCGTTTCCAGAACCCGCGGCTTTAGCGCAGCTTCCATCGCAGCCAAGGACATGTTGGCCTGCTCGTCTTCGTCATCATCGTCGTCTTTGGCAATCGGGTTGCCGTCCGCATCAAGCTCCTGCTCGGCTTCCTTCTTGGGCGCAGAGGTCACATTGGCCGCTTCGGCCACAGGGGTTTCTTCGCCCTCTTCTTCGCCGTCCTCACCCATCTGGTTGCCAAAGGTGGTTTCCAGATCAATCACGTCCCGCAGCAAAATGTCTTCTGACAGAAGTTCGTCACGCCAGATGGTGATCGCCTGGAAGGTCAGTGGGCTTTCACACAGACCGGCGATCATCGTGTTGCGACCAGCCTCGATGCGCTTGGCAATCGCAATTTCGCCTTCACGGCTCAGAAGCTCAACGGACCCCATCTCGCGCAGATACATCCGCACAGGGTCGTCGGTACGATCCAGTTTCTCGTTGTTGCCTGAGGCAATCGCCACGCCACGGTTGGCAGAAGACGTGTCCACAACGGCGGTGGATTTTGCCTCTTCTTCCTCGGCTTCTTCGTCTTCAATGATGTTGATGCCCATTTCGGACAGCATCGACATCACGTCTTCAATTTGCTCGGAACTCACCTGATCCGGGGGCAGAACCTGGTTCAGCTGATCGTAGGTGATGTAGCCCTTCTCGCGCGCCTCTGCGATCATTTTCTTGACGGCGGCCTGGCTCATATCGAGCGAGATTTCGGCGTCCTGATCGGCGGGCTTCTGGTCGTCGTTGTCCTTGGCGGCCATTAAGTGCTCCTGCAAGTTCGGGCTGAAGGTGATTCGCTGGCTCCGAATCAACCCCGCAATAGGGTGATTCGCAACCCCACCGCGCCCGTTTTCTTCATGTGTTGCTTACAAGGCTGCGCCTTGGAGGCTTAACTCCGGCGTGGCGGCTTCCCGCCCCTTGTAAAATCGATCATATCTCGTAGCGCATCCAACGCTGCGCGTTCATCCTTGTCAATTGGCGCCCCATTGTCGCCAACAGCAAATTCGCCCCCGCCTTCATCGTCGAGACCGCTTTGCATTGCCTTGTTTCGCGCCTCTGCGGCCTGGCCCAAACGCCAGGTCATCGCCTCATCAGCCACGCTCATGAGGTCTTCTTCCGCTTCGGCGATTTCTTCGCTCAAGCCCCGCACGGTTTTGAGCTTTGCGAGCTCCTCGGTCAGCGTCATGCGCGCAAGCGCCATGTCGCCGGGTTTGCGTACGGCGGGGGTGATGGCGACATGGGGTTGGCGCAGCAGGTTTTCAACCATCTCCGGCCCCAAAGCCATTTCCACATTGCTGCGCGGGTCCGGCGTGTTGGCATAACGCAACAATACATCGCGCAGATAAGCGTTGTCCTGGTCCAGACACTCCATGCTTTCGATCTCATATTCGAAATCGTCAAGCAGTTCCGGATTGACCAAAGCCACCGCCAAAACCACCGCCTCGCGCACCCGCATCTCTACCGGGCCTTCGCTCGCGGCCAGCATCGACGTCTTAGTGTGCACCTGCACCGTTGGCTGCGCATTCCACTTGCCTCGGCGCCCACCCGAGAAGCCACCGCCGCCACCGCGTTGCGGGCGGAACAACTCATAGCGCAGTTCCTTGATCGCCTCGCCATAGTGGCTCCGGATCGACGGGTCTTGGATCAATTTGATCTTTTGCTTGAGCAGCTTGTCGAGCGCGGCCCGGCGTTCGGGACTGTCAAAGACCCTGCCCTCTATCTCGCGTTGCCACAACAGGTTCACCATCGGCATTGCGGCATCAAGCACCTTCTGCACCGCCCCAGCCCCTTTGGCCTTAATCAGGTCGTCCGGGTCTTGCCCCTCTGGCATAATTGCAAAGCGCAGCGACTTGCCGGCCTCCAGCAACGGCAAGGCCAAGTCCACCACCCGCATTGCGGCGCGAATGCCCGCTTTATCGCCATCCAGCGCAATGATTGGCTCGTCGGAAATGCGCCACAGCAACTGCAACTGGTTTTCTGTGACCGCCGTACCCAAGGGGGCCACCGACGCGCCAAACCCGGCCTCACAGAGCGCAATCACATCCATGTAGCCCTCAGCCACAATCAACGGCTGGCCTTTGCCCGCCGCCTCACGCGCTGGTGCGTGATTGTAAAGGCTGCGCCCCTTGTCAAACAGCTCGGTCTCGGGGCTGTTGAGGTATTTGGCATTGTCATTGGGGTCCATCGCGCGACCACCGAAGGCAATGCATTTGCCGCGCGCATCACGGATCGGGAACATGATCCGGTTGCGGAAGGTGTCATAAGGCTTGCCGCCCTTGTTAGAGGGCTTTGCCAGCCCAGCACCCAAAATCAGGTCCGGGGCCACGCCTTTACCGGTCAGCGCATCCCACAGCCCCTGCCAACCATCCGGCGCAAAGCCGATGTCAAATCGATCCCGCGTGTCCTGCGCCATGCCGCGCTTGTCCAGATAAGCCCGCGCCTCCGCACCTGCTCCGGCATTCAACATCAGCCGGAAATGCTGAACCGCCATTTCCATGACCTCAGCAAGTTGCGTGCGCCGATCCGCTTTTTGCTGCGCTTGCGGGTCGCGCTTTGGCATGGTCATCCCGGCCTCTTCGGCCAAGATCTCTACCGCCTCCATAAAACCCACATTCTCGGTTTCGGTCACGAATTTGATCGCGTCCCCTTTGGCCTGACAGCCAAAGCAATAGTAATAACCCTTGCGGTCATCCACATGAAAAGACGCGGTTTTTTCATGGTGAAACGGGCATGGCGACCACATATCCCCCTTGCCCTGATTGGACTTGCGCGGATCCCACATGACTTTGCGCCCCACCACGTCAACAATGGAGGTGCGGCTGCGAAGCTCATCTAGAAATCCGGGCGGTAGGGACATGGCAATCCGATCAGGTCAGTTTGAAGCGGACTTCTGCATTTCCTGAATTTGGTCCCAATTGTCCAGACACTGTTGCTCAACTTGTGCGCCCAGATCGATCTTTTTCAGGTCGCGCTTTTTGGCACCATAGACCACAGGCGCAAAATGCGTGATCGCCGCGTTGTAGTTCTCTGGCCAGGTCGGTTCATTGGCGAGCAGATACTCTTCAAGATCCTTGGCCTTCACACGGTCGAGCCGCGCGTCCTGAATAGCTTTGATCACCTGACCCTGGTACTTGCAGGTGTCTTCTTTGCCATCGGCGGCATAGGCTGCTGCGCTGCTCAGCATCAGCGCCACGAGAGTATAACGGACCATCAAGGCCTCCTGAATCACTTTAGACCCAGCGAGACTACCCCCGTGCGGCGACGCTTTCCATGGCCCTTTGCAAATCGTGAACAAGTGTCTTTGCCATGGAGCGGAACGCCATGATCTGAAACGCCTGCTCCCCAACCCGTGTGATCGACACAGTCATATGCCCCAGCATGGTGCGCGCCGTATGCCCCCGCTTGAAGGTAGCCGTCCGTACATCCACAGGCACAAGCCGCGCCAACACATCCTCTGCACCAGCGCCTTCCAGCTTCACAACCGCCCAAGCATCGCTTTGGTCCACCACAGTGGCCTCGTTTTTGAGGCTCCAGTTCGGCGCAGGCCCCACCAGCATGGCTTGATCCCGCCCGAACCAAACCGCCCGCGCCGCCGCCGTGCCCGTTACGCGATTGGGTTTTGGCATCACCATCCCATGTGCGGATTTCAGCAACTCGGAGCAAGCCTCAAGCCGCCCCTTGCGCGCCGTCAACATCGTCAGACTCACCGGCAGATCTTCGGTCAAAGACACATCGCCCACGGTGATCGGCAACAGCCCTTCACACGGCGTCTTTGCAAGCAACTCAACCACGCATCCGCCCTCCCTCTGGATCAAAGAACACCGGATCACAGACCTCACAGCGCGCGGTGACACCGCGCAAATGATCCACCATCATCACCTGCTCGCCATGACGTGCGCGGCCATTGCGCAAAAACGCCAATCCCAGGAAGCTCTCCAAAGTCGGCGAGAATCCAACCGAGGTGGTGTACCCCTGCTCATTCTCCCGCACCGGCTCCGCATCCACCTCAAACAAATGCGCCCCGGCGGTCAGTTGTTTCACCGCGCCCACAGGCTTCAAGCCCACCAACTGCTCCCGCTCCGCACCAGACAGCCCCGGCCGCTCGCTCATGGTTTTGCCAATGCAGTCTTTCTTGGCGCTCACCATGCGCTCCATGCCAATGTCAAAAGCCGTCGTGCGCCCATGAATTTCCGAATGGGTGATAAAGCCTTTCTCGATGCGCAGCACATTGAGCGCCTCCATGCCATAGGCCCCACCGCCCAGCGCCTCCGCCTTTTGCACCAGCACGTGGTACAGGCTCTCGCCATAGCGCGCCGGCACCGCAATCTCATAGGCGTGTTCCCCGCTAAACGAGATGCGGAACAACCGCCCGCGCACGCCGCCAACCGTGATATCGCCGCAAGCCATGAACGGGAAACTCTCACTGTCGATCTCCTCGCCCACAACACCAGACAGCAGCTCGCGCGACTTCGGTCCCGCAACTGCAAACTGCGCCCATTGCTCGGTCACCGGTACCATCGACACATCCAGCTCCGGCCGAAAACACTGGTGCACATACTCCAGATGCCGCATCACTGGCCCCGCCGCTGCCGTGGTCGTGGTCATGACAAAATGCGTGTCGCCCAACCGTGCGGTGGTGCCGTCATCCATGACGGTGCCATCTTCGCGTAGCATCAGACCATAGCGCACCTTGCCAACCTTCAACGTGCTGAAGGTGTTGGTGTAGACAAAGTCCAACAACGCGCCCGCATCCGGGCCCTGAATGTCGATCTTGCCGAGCGTGGACACGTCGCACACGCCAACCGCATTGCGCACCATCTGCACCTCACGGTCGCAGCTCTGCCGCCACTTGGTTTCGCCTGCCTTTGGGTAGAAACTCGGCCGATACCACAGCCCGGCCTCAATCATCGGCGCACCATCGGTGACGCTGGCGTCATGGCTGGTGGTAAACCGTTCCGGCGCAAAACCAATGCCCTGCCCACCTGCACCCAGCGCGGCAATACTCACCGGCACAAACGGCGGGCGGAAGGTAGTGGTGCCAGTCTCTGGTATTCCCCGCCCTGTCGCATCCGCCAGCACAGCCAGCGCGCCCATGTTGGAGTTCTTCCCCTGATCCGGCGCCATACCCTGTGTGGTGTAGCGCTTCATATGCTCCACAGAGCGGAAGTTCTCTGTCGCCGCCTGCTTCACGTCCTTCACGGTCACATCGTTCTGGAAATCCAACCAGGCGCGCCCGCGCCCAGCCACCGCCCAAAGCGGCTCCATGTTGTAAGGCGCATCCTCCGCTGATGGCAGGTCCGCGTCCCCCACCTCAAAGCCCAGCGCCTCGACAGCTTCTTTTGCTTTCTCAGCGCCTTCCTTAAACGCGCCTTGAGTAGAGAACGTTCCGTTACAGGCCCCCGCCGTGGTCAAACCCGGCACCATACCGTCCACAGGGCCAAAGCTTTGAATATCCTCGCGCCATTCAGGACGCCCATTCATGTGACAGGTCAGATGCACCGTTGGGTTCCACCCGCCGGAAACAGCCAGACAATCGGTGCCAAGCTTCTCTTCCCCGCTGACCGTTCGGTAGGTGACACTTTCCAGCGCCTTGCGCCCGCCGGTGTCACAAACTTCGGCCCCGTAGATCACCGGATAGCCTTGCCCATCTGGCCCACCTTTCCGACTGTCCAACACGGCGGTCACATGCACGCCCGCAGCTTTCAGGTCCCGCGCAGTGCGATGGCCGTCATCATTGTTGGTGAACACAGTCACCGCCCGCCCCGGCGCAACACCATAGCGATGCAGATAGGTCCGCACCGCCGCCGCACCCATGATCCCAGGCCGGTCATTGTTCTTAAACGCAATCGGCCGCTCTATGGCACCCGCGCAGAGGATCGTGCGCTTCGCCACAATACGCCAGAAGCACTCCAAAGGTCGCCCATTGGCGCCATTCAAATGATGGCTCACCCGCTCCAGCGCGCCAAAGGTGCCCTGATCATACGCACCCGTCACCATGGTGCGCAGCATCAGCCGCACATTGGGCATGGCTGCCAGTTCATCCACGACATCCGCCGCCCATTCTGCAGCCGGAATGCTATCAATCTCTTCACGCTCGCCGTTCAGACGCCCGCCCAGCACGCTGTCTTCATCGGCCAGAAGCACGTCCGCCCCGGCCCGCGCCGCCGTCAACGCCGCCACAAGGCCCGCAGCCCCCGCGCCAATCACCAAGACATCGCAAAACGCAAAAGCCTTTTCATAGAGGTCTTCGTTGTGCTCCCCTGACAGCGCGCCCAAACCAGCCGAGCGGCGGATGATCGGCTCATACACCCGCTCCCAAAACGCCTTGGGCCACATGAAGGTCTTGTAATAAAACCCCGCCCCAAGAAACGGCGCCGCCAGATCATTGATCGCCAACAGGTCCAAGTCCAGATTGGGCCACCGGTTCTGGCTGCGCACCTCCAGCCCGTCATAGATTTCTTGCATGGTCGCCCGCACATTGGGCTCTTGATGCGCACCGCGCCCGACGGTGACCAGCGCATTGGCCTCCTCCGAGCCAGCCCCCATCACGCCCCGTGGCCGATGATACTTAAACGAGCGCGCCACCAGCTTGATGTCATTGGCCAGCAAGGCCGAGGCCACCGTGTCCCCCGCAAACCCTTGCACAGTGTGACCATCAAAGGTGAAGCTGACCGGCGTGCTGCGGTCCACCTGCCCCTTGCCTGCAACCCTCATGCGCTGGCCTCCTTCACGTCAGACGCCAGCTCGGTTGCGAGCACCTCATGGGTCAGCGTGTTGCGGGTCACCACAATCCAGACACCGCAGCCGCCTTCGTGGTACCACAGGTCCCGCGTCACACCTGCCGGGTTGTCGCGGTTGTGCAGGTAATCATCCCACACAACGTCACTTGCCTCAGGATCGGGACGGTCCAGCACCACCGCATCGCCCATGTAGTAAAACTCGCGTCGATCACGCTCGCCACAGTGCGGACAAGTCAATCTCATTTGCTATCACCATCACCGCTTGGGCCTTCAAATATGGCCGCATCAGATACGCCATACACAGACCGCGCCGCCTCACAGTGCTGTGCGTCCGCACGGAACAGCTTGTATTTCACGGCCTTGCCCGGCACCTCCGCCAAATCCACCGCGCCGCCACAGCTGTCGGTCTCGCCCACCATGAGATAGCTGGTCTCAATCGTCATGGCTTCACCGCTGTCGCGGGTCACAAAGAAATTGCCGCCGTCACATTCCACCGTGCAGCCCTTGCGCCCACCACTGTCAAAACACAGCAGAAACTGGTCCAACACTTGGTCTGCAAACTTAGTGCCCGCAACGTGCCCCTGGTTGGTAAACCCAATGAGCATGTTGGCCAGTTTGTTCTGGTTCTCATCGCTGTAGATCCACAGCTGCATCCAATCGACCACCTGCGCCGGTTGGCCCGCGAGATGTGCATCTGTGTAATCCCGCACATAACACCCTTCCGGTGGTCCTTCGGCCAAGACAGGTCCGGCCATCAAAGCACCACTCAACAGAACACTCTTGAAAACGCTCTTCATCGCCGCCCCCTCAATGCAAGTTGTGCTGAGAGCCGGTGCCCTCTTCATCCATGATGCCGACACCGGTGCGGAACCGATCCATGCGGAACTTAGCGGCATAATCATGGTGCTGATCCGTCGCCATCAAATGCGCCATGCACCAACCGCTTGCGGGCACTGCTTTGAAGCCGCCGTAGTTCCAACCGCAATCGATGTAGAGCCCCTCGATGCCCTCCATCTTGTCAATGATCGGCGATCCATCCGGCGTCATATCCATGATCCCACCCCAAGAACGCAGCACCTTGGCCTTGCCGATCATCGGCATCAACGTCATGCCTGCTTCCATGACGTGCTCTTTCATGGGCAGGTTCCCCCGCTGCGCATAGGAGCTGTAGAAATCCAGATCCCCGCCAAAGACCAAACCGCCCTTGTCTGACTGGCTGATATAAAAGTGCCCCATGCCAAAGCTGATCACGTGATCGATCACCGGCTTCAGCCCCTCGGTCACAAAGGCCTGCAATACATGGCTCTCAATCGGCAATCGCTGCCCCGCCATGCCCGCCACCAGACCAGACCGCCCGGCCACGATGATGCCAACCTTCTTGGCCCGAATAGAACCGCGTGTGGTCTGCACCCCCTTCACAACACCGCCCTCAATGTCGATGCCGGTCACTTCGCAGTTCTGCACCAGATCAACACCGCGGTCCGACGCGCCGCGCGCATAGCCCCAGGCCACCGCATCGTGCCGCGCGGTGCCTCCACGCGGATGGTACAACCCGCCATATATCGGAAACCGACCCTGCTCAAAGTCGAGAAAAGGCAGCATTCTGCGAACGCCTTCGCGGTCCAGCAGCTGCGCATCGTCGCCTTGATTGATCATCATGTTGCCACGCCGCGCAAAGGCATCGCGCTGCGCGTCGCTGTGGAACAGATTGATCAATCCTCGTTGGGAGAACATCACATTGTAGTTCAGTTCCTGCTCCAGCCCTTCCCAGAGCTTCATCGAATGGGAGTAAAACTCGCTGTTGCCCTGAAGGAAGTAATTGGCGCGCACAATCGTGGTGTTGCGCCCGACATTGCCGCCACCAAGGTAGCCCTTCTCCAGCACCGCGATATTGGTCATGCCATGGTTCTTGGCGAGGTAATAGGCCGTCGACAACCCATGTCCGCCCCCGCCAATAATCACCATGTCGTACTCCGGCTTGGGCTGCGCATCGCGCCAATGACCCGTCCAACCTTTGTTGCCGGTCAGTCCTTCTGCCAAAACCTTGAGGCCGGAAAACCGCATCTTTTTGCCCCCTGAATGCCCGCTCTAGGCGTGTCATTAAATTCGACACGACCTCCTGACATCAGGCGCAAAAAACACATGCAAGGATGGTCGCTTAGCGACAGAATGCGTCGCTAAACGCACAATTGCAATCAGGCTCTCTCAAGCCCTCAAAACGATAGGGAAAACGCCACGCCCAGCAGCGGCGCGGTGTCATAGCTCTGCTTGGACAGGGTTGTACCAGTCGCATTTTCCACCGCTAGGCTGCCATCCACTTCCGCGCCGGCAAACAGCACAAAGCTCATGCCTGGATTTGGGTCATAGGAAAGGCTCACCACCACGGGCACGCTCTTGTCCTGCCCCACATTGCCCCCTGCAAGCGCAAAACGGTTGGTCTCTTGCCGGGCGGACAGGGTCAAACCCCAAGTGTCGCTCACGTCATACCGCAACGACAGGCCCGGCCCCTGACTGGCCCCAAGAGTAGGACCGGTGCTCAAACTCCAACGATTGGCAAACTGCCAATCCAGCAGAAGCGCCGGAAAGGCGTCATAGTCATCGCCGCCAAGCCCTTCAAACGCCCCGAACGCAGGACCAATCACCAGATTGTCGCCCACCTCCCAGCTGACACCGGCAAACAGACCCGCGCTGCGACCGTCACTTGCCGACGCGCCAGAGGCATAACGACTGCGCACAGATGGCGCCACAAACCAACGCATCCCGCTTTCCGTGCGCCCCGCCAAGGAGACTGTCACCGAACGCTCGTCTACCTTGTCCCAAAGCGCAGGCGTTCCGCGAAAGTCATAGTCCGATTGTCCAAAGGTCGCAGACACGCCGTAGCTGATCCCATCCGGATTGCGGTGAAACGCGCCGACGCGGCTATACACACGATCCGACGAGAAACTCCCGCCGCTGTTGGTATCCGTGCTGTCTTGGTTCAGGTAGGCGCCATCTATGCTGAAGATCCAGCCCTCAGGCGCTTGAGCAGAGGCCGCACTAGCCGCAACACTCATCGCGGCAACTGTCAAAATACGCATCACGGAAAATCCTCGAAATGTTTGGTCCATACATCGTACGCGACCAGCATCTGCAAGGATCACTCAAAACGAGAAAAGCGCGGGCTGACTCTCAGGCGCAACACTTATGGCGTTGCTGCTTTACGCTCGGCTTTGCTCAAAACGCGCGGCTCCACCACCGGCGCGCCCTCCTCAAACAGAGGATTGTCCTTCACCTGCCCGCGCATCAGCGCGCCAAAATGCCGGGCCAAGACATTGAAACCCGCCTTGTTAAACCCGTAGTCCTTGAGGGGCTCAGTACCAAACGGCGCGTCTTTGGTATGCACCACGGCAATCACCTTGCCGATGGCTTTATCAATCGCATCACCCTGCATCGCGGGCACCGACACGCCAATAAAGGCCAGTTTGGTGCCACCCAGCGTGTTAAACACCGGCGTGTCACAACACCTCGCATACCACCGCATCAACCCTTTCGGAGACAACCGCAAGCAGGCCAGATGCTCCTGCCCTTTGGTGAGTTCCAGATTGGAGGGAATGGTCTGATAGATGTCCGACCCATTGCGCGGCATCAACGTGTCTTCCGCGCCCAGCGCCTTTGCGCCCGCCTGACAATCTTTGCAGTAACACTGCACATGTGAGCCCGTTTTCGGGCTCACATTCTTTAGCTTTGCACCAAACTGCCCACAGCGGCAGCCGATCGCGACATCAACCATTAAAGCCCTTTTGCACGGTAGCTGGCCGCCACCTTGTCAATCGACACGAGGTAGGCCGCTGTGCGCAAATCCTCTACATCGGCACGGTCGTGCCACACATCTCGCATAGATTGATACGCAATGCGCATAGTGTCATCAAGACCGGAGCGCACGAGCTCCAGCTCTCCGGCACCGCGCAGGTACTTTTGCTTGAAACTGTCGGTCAGGCTGTACTGGGTGCCCAGCGCGGCACTGATCTTCTCCAGTTCATCCACGACCAGTTGGTGACGGCTCTCTTCCTGACGACGCTGCATGCGGCCAAAGCGGATGTGGCTGAGGTTTTTGACCCACTCAAAGTAGGACACGGTCACACCACCGGCGTTGGCATACATATCCGGAATGATCACGGTGCCCTTCTTACGCAAGATCTCATCTGCTCCGGCCGTAACAGGACCGTTTGCAGCTTCAATGATCAACGGTGCCTGAATGCGCGCGGCATTCTCCATGTTGATCACCCCTTCCAGCGCCGCCGGAATGAGGATGTCACAGGCTTCTTCCAGCACAGCGCCACCTTCACGGGTGTAGGTCGCATCCGGATAGCCGGACACACCACCGTGTTTGGCCAGCCACTGCTGCACCGCATCCACGTCGATACCGTCTTCATTGAAGAGCGCCCCATCACGCTCAATGATGCCCACAACCTTACAGCCGTCTTCATCCGACAGGAACTTGGCGGCGTGATAACCCACGTTGCCCAAGCCCTGCACAATTACGCGCTTGCCATCCAGCGTGCCATCCAGGCCCGCCTTCTCAACATCACGTGCATCGCGGAAGAACTCCTGCAGCGCATATTGCACGCCTCGCCCGGTGGCTTCGACGCGGCCAGAGATACCACCGGAGTTCAGCGGTTTGCCGGTGACACAGGCGCGCGCATTGATGTCCGTGGTGTTCATGCGCGCATATTGGTCCGCAATCCAGGCCATCTCACGCTCGCCGGTGCCCATGTCAGGCGCAGGCACGTTCTGGGACGGGTGGATCAAGTCACGCTTGGCGAGCTCATAGGCAAAGCGACGGGTGATGCGCTCCAGCTCATGTTCGTCATATTTGCGCGGATCAATGCAAAGCCCGCCTTTGGAGCCGCCAAACGGCGCTTCCACCAGGGCACATTTGTAGGTCATCAGCGCCGCCAGCGCCTCAACCTCGTTCTGGTTCACACTGGGGGCAAAGCGGATACCGCCTTTTACGGGCTCCATGTGTTCGGAGTGAACCGAGCGATAACCAGTGAACGTTTGGATCTGGCCGCGCAAACGCACACCAAATCGAACGGTGTAAGTCGCGTTACACACCCGGATCTTTTCTTCCAACCCCGGCGGCAAGTCCATCAGCGCCACCGCGCGATTGAACATCAGGTCAACACTTTCCCGAAAACTCGGTTCCTTAATAGCGCTCATCAATTTTCCTCCCGACAAGCAACACACTGCGACTCACCGTCACATTTACCGACTTAAGTATGAGTAAGGTCATAACGCCACCGAAGATAACAGGTGAAAATGCACAACACTCTGAGTTGCTGTCGTTGCCGCAGCGGAAACAGAACGACCCGCGCGCCCAAGACTGTCTCCAACTACCTGCAATAATTGACAAAAATCTTAACCATCGCCTAACGAACTGCCAGCTTTTGCCCCAATTACGCCCCAATCCGTTGAAATAAGATTTGCGACGCAGACCGTCTGGAGGCGGGGAGTCCCATGTCGGGTGCGTCGCAGAGAGGTATGTAAAATGAAACAGTTTCAGGCACCGCTAAGGCCACCTGTAACGCCGCGGCCAAGGGCTCTTTGGCGGCTTGGCGCGCACCGTTTCCGCAAGGACGAAGACGGTGTGATGGTCGGCTTCAGCGTTATTCTTATTATTATGATGATCATGATCGGCGGCATCGGCGCCGACATCATGCTGGCAGAAATGCGCCGCACCCAGCTCCAGCACACGCTGGACCGCGCCATTCTGGCAGCCGCAGATCTGGACCAGACCCGCGCCGCAGATGTGGTTGTGGCGGACTACTTTGACAAGGCGGGCGTGGCGCACACGCTCAACGAAGTCACTGTGTCAGAGTCGCTCAACCACCGCAGCGTAAGCGCAACAGCGGAAATCGAGTCCAACCTTGTCTACAGCACCGTTGGCCGCGACTTCAAAACCCTGACCCCCGAAACACCGGACGGCGAAGTTTATACCAGTGCCGAAGTGCAGGAACTGAAAGGAAAGCTGCCCGCCCGCACCAGCCTGACCATCGGTGCCAGCGGCACCGCCGAAGAGCGCATTGGCAACATCGAGATTTCGATGGTGCTCGACGTCTCCGGATCGATGAACAACAACAGCCGCCTGAGCAATCTGAAAGTGGCTGCAAAAGAGTTTGTCCAGACCATGGATGACACCACGGAAGACGGCACCATGTCGATTTCCATTGTGCCTTACGCGGCGCAGGTCTCTACACCGGACGAGTTGATGAACGCCCTGACCACCAACGGGGAAAACCCGCTGGCCAACTGTCTGAACTTCCATTCGGCAGACTATAACGAAGCCTTCATCGACCCCTATCGGGAATACGACCAAACCCTGCACGCCACCTGGAGCAGCAGCAGCTATGACCGCCGCCCCAGCGACGGCTATGTCACGGTCAACTACAACACCGACTGTCGCGCAGAAAGCTCCCGCGAGCTGACCCTGATGCAAAACGACACCGACGCGTTGAAAACCTACATCGACAACATGTTCGGCAGCGGCAACACCTCGATCGACACCGGCATGAAATGGGGCACTGCCCTGCTTGACCCGGCCTTCCAGCCGGTTGTGTCCAGCATGATCGACCCCTCCGCCAGCGACACCGGAACGATTTCCAACGTGTTTGAAGGTCGCCCCTACGACTACGGCACCAATGAATCGCTCAAGATCGTGGTTCTGATGTCGGATGGTCAAAACACCCGTCAACACTTCGTGACCGACAACTACCGTTTGGGCAACTCCAACGTCTGGTATAACGCCCAGGAGGATTTCTATTCCCTGTACCTGGGCCAGGACGAAGGTGACGACGATCGCGATGGCATCACCGATGAGCCAATCTATTACTGGCCTGAAAACGGTGTCTTCCGCAATCACGCCTATGGTGAAGGCACCTACGAGGTGACCGAAACCGTCAAGACAGACGAGTGTAAGTCTTATCGCAGAAACGGATCCTGTAAGCGCTATAAGAAGATCAAAAAGACTGTCACGGTGAGCGAACCGGGCGAAGCCAAGGTGATCTCCTACGCCGATCTTTGGGCCCGGACCACGCCAAAATACGTGGCTGACGAGCTCTATGCCCCGCTGATGGGTCAGGATGCCGCGCGCAGCGCCTGGTACTATCCGGTCATTGATGATGTGGGCTACGGCACCAAAGACGCCCGCACCCGCAGTGTCTGTGAAGCCGCCAAAGACAACGGCATCATCGTCTACACCATCGGCTTTGAGGCGCCAAACGCCGCACGCGTGGTGCTGCAGGACTGTGCCAGCTCTGACAGCCACTACTTCGATGTGCAGGGCCTCGAAATCCGCGACGCCTTCGCTGCCATCGCAACTTCCATCCGTCAGCTGAGGTTGATCCAATGATCCATTCGGTTCTCAAAAAAGCCCGCGCAATCCTGCGCAAGGAAGACGGCGCTGTCACAGTCGACTTTGTGATCATGGTGCCGTTCTATCTGAGCGTGTTCCTGGCCTCCGCGGAACTTGGCTTGATGTCGCTGCGCTACGCCTACCTGGAAAGATCTCTGGACGTGGCCGTGCGGGACATCCGCCTCTCCACAGGCCATGTGCCGTCCCACGATGATCTGGTCCAGCAAATCTGTGATCAGGCCAGCGTGATCCCGGACTGCACAACCAACCTGTCGCTGCAGATGTTCCAGCGTGATCCACGTAACTGGGAAGAAGTCCCGGCGGCCAACACCTGTGGCACCCTGCACGAAGATGATGCGACCGTTGATCCGGTTGTGCGCTTTGACGACGGTGCGGCCAACGAGATGATGTTCCTGCGGGCCTGCGCCTCAGTCCGGGCCATCTTCCCGGGCGCCCTGTTTGTGCCGGTTGCCGTGCGCAACACGGACGGTGAATACGCCCTGGTTGTTGAAAACACCTTTGTTCAGGAGCCTCGTTGATCCATGTCTGTATTGAACCTACGCAAAACGCTTGCGACGTTCCGCAAGGACTCCACCGGCTCCGTCGCCGTTGAATCCGCGATCATTTTCCCGACGTTGTTGTTCTGTCTGTTTGTGATGATGAACATCTTTGACGCCTACCGCGCCAAATCGACCACGGAGAAAGCCGCCTTTGCCGTGTCTGACATGCTGTCGCGGGAGACCATGGCGGTAAACGCGGACTATATCGATGGTGTGCACGCTGTTCTGGAGGAGATCTCCACAGTGCGCAGCGGCCACTCCCTGACCGTGAGCCACATCTATTGGAGCCCATCCTCTAACGATTACGTGCTGGCCTGGTCTCACAGCAACGGCGGCGGCAGCGGCATCACCGGCACGGAATTTGAAGCGATGAAAGACAAGCTCCCCGTGCTTGTGGATGGGGAAAGCCTGATCGTTGTGGAAACGTCGGCGCAATACACCCCGCCCATTTTGGCAGGTTGGAATGGCCAACGTCCTTATGGCGAGGAAAGCGCGCTGAACATGGACATCGACACTTTTGTGTTCACCCGTCCCCGCTTTGCGCCGCAATTGGCCTGGAGCAGCAGCTAAGACCGGGGCGTTGCTGAAAGACGGAGCCTTTACCCCTCGGTTTGGCCCCGTTCCGCCAGCAGCGCCTCAATGATCTGGGCCATGGATTTGGCCTCAGACCCGGGCGTGACGCCGCCAATGCCCACCCGACGGCCAAACGCCCACCAAAGCCCCGGTTGCCATCTGCGCGACCGGGGCTTTTTTAGGTGTACCGTAAAACCATTGGACGGCTTCAGATCAAACATACCGCGCCGAATGGCGGCAATATCGTCCAGCGCCGCAATCTCTTCACCAGAGGTGCTGCGCATACCGACACGTGTCAGCTCAATACTGTGCTCGGTGGCCCGCCGCGTCGCCTCGGCCAACCACAGCGTCAATCCGCCAATGACCAGCAGGAACAACCGCCAGTGCAGCGCCGGCGTCGTGGTCAGCGCGATATAGATCACCACCCCCCCCAGCAAAAACAGCGTCGCCATGCCAAACAGGCGGCGCATGGGGGAAGCGGTGATGGTGGCCAGAACCTCTGGGAGGTCCGAAGTGTCTTGCGTGGTCATGTCTGTCCTGACGGAGTTAATACGGCATCGGATGCGCGCGATGCGCGGCGCTGATGTCTTTAAGCACTTCTGCGCTGAGCCGCAAATCGGCCCCTGCCAAAATGTGGTCTAGCTGGTCCACCTTTGTGGCGCCAAAGATCGACGAACACATAAACGGCCGCTGTACCGTGAAAGCCATCGCCATATGCACCGGGTCCAACCCGTGTTTTTCGGCAATATCCAAATAAGCCTGCACCGCTTCAAACACCCGAGGGCTCACACGCCCTCCAAGATCGCCATTGATCGCCTTTCGCGACCCATCCGGCGTAACGCCGCCCTGATACTTACCGGTCAGAAGGCCGGTGGCCAGCGGTGAAAACGCGAGAATGCCAACATCCTCATTGACGCAGAGCTCCGCGAGATCGGTATCCGCCATCCGGCACAACAAAGAGTATTCATTCTGGATCGAGGCCACCCGTGGCCCGCCTTTGTCCTCGGACGTCCGCAACCACTGCGCCGTGCCCCAGGTGCTTTCGTTGGACAGACCAAAAGCCCGAATGCGCCCCTTATCCACCTCCCTCTGCAAGGCCTCCAGCGCCTCTTCCATATGCGCCAGCGTGTCCGCCTTGTTTTGCATCGACGGATCGAAATCCCAGTTCTGGCGGAACATGTAAGAGCCACGGTTGGGCCAGTGAAACTGATAAAGATCGATGTAATCGGTTTGCAGCCGCTTCAGAGACCCTTCAATCGCCTCGGGAATGGTCTTGGCTGAAATCAACGCCCCATCCCGCACATGCGCCAACCCTGCTCCGGAGTGTTTCGTCGCCAATACCATGTCTTCGCGCCGCCCGGTTTTGGCAAACCAGGTGCCGATGATTTCCTCGGTACGCCCCTGGGTTTCCGGGCTGATCGGGTTGACCGGATACATCTCCGCCGCATCGACAAAATTGATGCCCGCGTCTAGTGACATATCAATCTGCTGATGCGCCTCAGCCTCGCCGGTTTGCGTGCCAAAAGTCATGGTGCCGAGGCAAAACTCAGACACCTCGATGCCGGTGCGGCCCAAAGGGTTCATTTTCATGGAAGCTCATCCTGTCGCAAATCTTTGCGCTTAACTTAGGGTCTGTGGCGTTGATCGCAAGCGGGGACACGGGGGCCAGCCCCCGCTTGGCTGCGCCAAGTCTCCCCCGGGATATTTGGAGACTGTGAAGACTTGGATCAGCGCGCCCCGCGCGCGTGGAAAATAAAGCCTAGAGTGTTGAGCAATAGCTGCGCCGCCAAAATGGCGGTGGAGCCTGTGGGATCATAGTCCGGAGCCACTTCGACCAAGTCGATGCCCACCACCTCATGTCGCTTGGCCAGCGCCTGCATCATCTCCAGCACGTCGTAATACAGAAACCCACCATGGCTTGGCGTGCCCGTGCCCGGCGCTATCGACGGGCAAAAGGCGTCAATATCCACCGTCACATAAACCCGCGCGCCCTCGGGAATACGGTTGATCAGTGCTTCTGCCCCCAGCTTGCGAGCCTGCCGCACGCTAAGGATATCGCTGCCCATCGCCCGCGCATCTTCATAGCCTTCTTTGGCGGTCGAACTGACATTGCGAATCCCCACCTGCGTCAGACCGGTGACATAGTCCTTCTCCGCCGCCCGCCGCATCGGATTGCCATGCCCAAAGCGCACCCCATGGCGCTCATCGACAAAATCCAGATGCGCGTCAATCTGCAGAATGTGGATGGGTCCCTGATCGTCAAACGCGTTGATGCAGGGGATGTTAATCGAATGATCCCCGCCAATGGTGACCGGCAAAGCCCCCGCCTTCAGCATCGCCCGCACGCCGGCCTCGATATTGGCATGACTTTTTAGAGTGTCGGTATGCACGATGTCGGCATCCCCAATATCCACAATCCGCACCGAGCCGGGTAGATAGGTGGCATCATCCTCATGATCATAGGCGCCTGCATGGCCAAAACTGAACAGGGTGGAAGCCTCGCGCACCGCCCTTGGCCCAAACCGCGCCCCGCTGCGCCATTGCGTGCCGAAATCAAACGGCGCACCCATCACGGCCACATCCGCCTCGATGGCTGCCCAATCCGGCTGATACGGCCGCTTGCCAAAGGTCGAAATCCCTACAAACGGCAAATCCAGCCGCCCGCCCTCGTAGCCATGCCCTGCCATCATCATCTCCCTGTTTGCAGCGACGGTGACGGATTTTTGCCCTGCCGTAAAGCATTCTCGATATTGAGAACAAAAAAGGAACATGCTATTTTGATGTCATGGCCACCCACCTCCTCAAACGCGCGCCCTCCCGCCCGGCAGATGCCCTTGCCCCTTTGCCCGAGGTGGCCCTGACTCTGGCCCGCCTGCATGAAGCCTGCGGCCCGGCGCGCTACAGCTTTGCACTGTGGCTGGCACATCAAACCAAAGGCCCGCTGTTCTGGATTGCCCCGGATTGGGGTGCGGCCCCGCTCAACCCGGCAGGCATGGCCCCCTTCCTCAACCCTGGCAGCGTGACCTTTGTCAGCCCGCGCCGCCCCGAGGAAGTGCTCTGGACCATGGAGGAGGTTCTGCGCGCCGGCACCGTGCCCTTGGTGGTCGCCGACCTGCCCGGCCCGCCCGCACTCACCCCGGTGCGCCGCCTGCATCTCGCGGCCGAAACCGGCGCCAAGGCCAGCGGCATGGCGCCGCTGGGGCTGATCCTGACCCCCGGAGACGGCGGTGCACAGGGCATCGAAAGCCGCTGGCACATGGCACCGGACCACTGCGGTGACACCGACGCCTGGTCCCTCACCCGCCTGCGCGCCCGCAGCGCGCCCCCGCAAAGCTGGCGGCTCACCGGCCTGCCCGATGCCCCCAAACTGAGCCTACAGGACAGCGATGCCGAGATCGCCTGACGCTGCCCGTCTACTGCGCAGCATCAACCGGGTCAGCCCAGCATTGGCAGCACGTATTTTACGATAGCCAAGCGCAAAAACGACACGCCCAAGTCGAATTCCCTCTAGTCATTGCGCCCCAAACCGCCATGCTGACCCCATGCGCATGATCATCACCTTCTCGGCCCTGTTCCTCTCGGTCATACTCTTGCAACTCAGTTCCGGGGGCGTGGGACCACTGGACGCGCTCTCCGGCATCGCATTGAACTTCACCACGGAACAGATTGGCCTTTTGGGCTCGGCGCATTTTCTTGGGTTCTTCATTGGCTGCTGGTGGTCGCCGCGCCTGATGGGCAGTGTCGGTCACTCCCGCGCCTTTGCCACTTTTACGGCCATGGGCGCCATTGGCCTCTTGGGCCACTTTATCATCGTTGATCCCTACGCCTGGGCCCTGATGCGTGTGGCGTCCGGCCTCTGTGTGGCGGGCTGTTTCACCGTCGTCGAAGCGTGGCTGCAATCCAAAGTCACCAACGAAACCCGTGGCCGCGCCATGGGCACCTATCGGGTGGTCGACATGATCGCCTCGCTGGGTGCTCAACTGGTGATCAGCGTATTGGAGCCAGCTTCTTATGTTTCCTACAACCTGCTCGCTCTGCTCTGCTGCGCAGCCCTTTTGCCCATCACGCTAACCACGTCTCCACAACCAAAAACGCCAAAAGCCCCGCGTTTGCGCCCCAGCTTGGCTTACGCGCGCTCGCCGTTGGCGGTTGCCGGTGTGATTGTCGCCGCCCTCAGTTCCGCGTCTTTCCGCATGGTGGGACCGGTCTATGGCACGGAGGTCGGTCTGCAAATTGGACAGATCGCCTGGTTCCTCGCGGCTTTTGTCTTAGGCGGCGCGATCGCGCAATATCCCGTTGGCTGGCTTGCCGACAAATTTGACCGCCGCTGGGTGTTGATTTGGCTCTCCGCCGCCGCTGTTGTTTCCTGCGGCACAACCGTCGCCATGGGCGCTGGCAGCACCACGATGATCATGCTCAACGCAGCCTTCTTTGGCTTTACCTCTTTCCCGATCTACTCGGTCTCCGCCGCCCACGCCAACGACTTTGCCACATCTGAAGAACGCGTCGAACTCTCCGCCGCCCTCATGTTCTTCTTTGCGGTCGGCGCCATTGGAACACCGCTATTTGCCTCTGGTCTCATCGAGCGTTTTGGCCCTCCCGCGCTATTCATCATGATTGCCGCTGGTCACGCGTTGCTGATTGTCTTTGGCCTGACCCGCATGCTGGCCCGCCCCACCGCCGAGCACCGCACCCGATACGTCTACGCGCCACGCACCTCCTTCACGGTGGGGCGCATCACAAAACGTCAGCGTGAGAAGCCCAATCGCACAGAAGAAACGTCCCCAAACGAGGTCAAATAGCGGCCAAAAACGCACCTCCGCGATACAGTCGCAATACAGACGCATTACCGACGTGAAAATTCGCCTGTGGAACTGGCTTACTCTTTGGGCTAATGGGGTTTGAAACAGTTAAGGGACACCCACATGGCGCGCCATCTGATCACCTCGGCCTTGCCGTATATCAACGGCATCAAACACCTCGGCAACCTTGTTGGCAGCCAACTGCCAGCCGATCTGTTCGCCCGCTACATGCGCGCGCGCGGCCACGAAGTGCTGTTCCTCTGCGCCACCGATGAGCACGGCACCCCAGCTGAATTGGCCGCTGCCAAAGCGGGTAAAGATGTCGCCGATTACTGCGCCGAAATGCACGCCGTTCAAACCAAGATTGCCGAAGGCTTCCGCCTGTCTTTTGATCACTACGGCCGCTCTTCCAGCCCGGAAAACCACGCGCTGACCCAGCACTTCGCAGGCCGCTTGGCCGACATGGGTCTGATCCGTGAAGTCTCTGAAAAGATGGTTTATTCCAACGCGGACGGCCGCTTCTTGCCGGACCGCTACATCGAAGGCACCTGCCCAAACTGCGGTTTTGAAAGCGCCCGTGGCGACCAGTGTGACAACTGCACCAAGCAGCTCGACCCCACCGATCTGATCAACCCGTATTCGACCATCTCCGGCTCCACCGATCTGGAAGAACGCGAGACCAAACACCTGTTCCTGTGTCAGTCGCAAATGCGCGACAAACTGCAGGCCTGGATCGACAGCAAGACCGACTGGCCCGTGCTGACCACCTCGATTGCCAACAAATGGCTGAACGACGGCGACGGCCTGCAAGACCGCGGCATCACCCGCGACCTGGACTGGGGTGTGCCCGTTAAGAAAGGCGGCGAGGACTGGCCCGGCATGGAAGGTAAGGTCTTCTACGTCTGGTTTGACGCCCCCATCGAATACATCGCCTGCGCCCAGGAATGGGTTGAAGCTGGAAAAGGCGCAGATTGGGAGCGCTGGTGGCGCACCGACAAAGGCGCAGACGACGTAACCTACACCCAATTTATGGGCAAAGATAACGTCCCATTCCACACGCTCTCCTTCCCAGCCACCATTCTCGGTTCCGAAGAACCCTGGAAAGCCGTGGATTACATCAAATCTTTCAACTACTTGAACTATGATGGCGGCCAGTTCTCTACTTCCCGCGGCCGTGGCGTCTTTATGGATCAGGCGCTTGAAATCCTGCCGTCCGACTACTGGCGCTGGTGGCTGCTAAGCCACGCACCAGAAAGCTCCGACAGCGAGTTCACTTGGGAAAACTTCCAGCAATCTGTGAACAAAGACCTTGCAGACGTGCTTGGAAACTTTGTCAGCCGCGTCACAAAATTCTGCCGCTCCAAATTTGGCGAAGAGGTGCCAGCAGGCGGTGAATTTGGCGAAACCGAACAGGCCCTGATTGCCGAGCTGACCACCCGCATGCGCGCCTACGAAGACCACATGACGGCCATGGAAGTGCGCAAATCGGCGCAGGAGCTGCGCGCGATCTGGGTGGCCGGGAACGAATACCTGCAGTCCGCGGCCCCATGGTCCACCTTCAAGGAAGACCCGGAGAAAGCCGCTACACAAATCCGCCTCGCGCTCAATCTGATCCGGATTTATGCCGTGATTTCAGCGCCTTTCATCCCGGATGCCTCCGCAACACTGATGGCGGCTATGCAGTCTGATGACACCAGTTGGCCAGACGACATTGCCGCCGCACTGGAAACGCTGCAGCCAGGCCATGCCTTCACGGTGCCAGACGTCACCTTCCGCAAGATCAGCGATGACGAGCGCGAAGAGTGGCAAGAGAAATTCGCTGGCAAGCGCGAGAGCTAAACATCAGAAAGCGCGGTCAATCGGCCGCGCTTTTTCTTCCAACCTCCACTCGACACCCAATTGCCTGACCAAGATCAAAGTCGAAACCCTCGACTCAGGCTACCTCATTGGTCAAGATGAAGATGTGCACTAAGCGTTGCACCCAAAGGAGATTGATCAATGGAAGCCATTCTGAACGTATTCTGGAGCATTATTGAAGCGCTCCCCCCGGTTGTTTCCGCGTCCCTGCTGATGTTGGGCATCAGTGTTTTTGTCGCGCTCATCCTGGGTTTCATCGTGGCCAGCATTGCATCCGGCAAAGAAAACCGGACCTAACCGACCGAAATTCTACATTTTTTTGATGGTTACTGGTACCCGCGGCCGGACTCGAACCGGCACGGCCATAATCGGCCTAGAGATTTTAAGTCTCCTGTGTCTACCATTCCACCACGCGGGCAACCAACACGCCAACCAAGGTCAGCGGCGCGACAATAGCCGCTTTGCGTCCGGTGTAAAGTGCGGAAGACTAGAGCTTTTCGCCCGGCGCTTCTTTCACTGGCGGCGGCTTGTACAAACTGCGCTCTGGCAGCCAAGGATTGAGTTCAAGCGCAGCCGCCAAAGCATCCTGCGCCTCCGCCTCACGCCCCAGCCCAATAAGGGTCAACGCCTTGCCAGATAGGGCAGCCACATGGCGTGGAGACAGCTCTATCGCGCGATCAAGATCCGGCAAAGCAGCCTCAAAATCCTGCCGCAGGAAGTTCACAAACGCCCGTTGATTATACCCTTCGGCGTAGTCCGGACAGTAAGTCACCAATCGATCAAAATCCTCGCGCGCTCCCAGCAAGTCCCACGAAGACCGTTTTTGCATCCCGCGGTCGAGAATTTCCTGCGCGGTTTCGTTCGGCGCATCTGCCCAGAACGCCCACATGTCATTGGAAAGCTCCTGCGCGGTCAGCTGGTTGTCCGCGACTTGGACTTGCGCAATCAAAGCATCAACCGCATCAGAATGATCCGGCGCCTGCGGGCACTCAGAAGCGAAGGCTGTACTGGCAGAAAACAGAAGGGCAAGAGCGAGTTTCATGCCTCATGCTGACACGGCGGAAGCATCCCAACAAAGTCACATCTCCGCGAGGCCCGTTTCCTTCACCGCCTGCATAGCGACGTAGGTCGACGTGCTGGCAACATAGGGCAATGCAGAGATTTTCTCTCCAAGAACATGACGATAGGCGGCCATATTAGTGGTCCGGACCTTTAGCAAATAGTCAAAATGACTGGCGATCATATGCGCCTGTTCGATCTCGGGAACTTCTGCCACCGCGGCATTAAACGCCTGCAACGCCTTCTCGCGGGTTTCTGACAGTTTCACCTCGACAAAGGCCACATGGTCCAGACCAAGACGTATTGGGTCCAGAAGAGCACGGTAACCGGTGATCACCCCTTCGCTCTCCAACCGCCGCAAACGCGCCTGTGTTGGGCTTTTGGAGAGGCCAATTTCCTTTGCCAAGTCGGTAATCGAAATCCGGCCGTCCCGCGCCAGAACATCCAGAATCGACCGGTCATACCGATCCAGCTCAAACTTATCGTTTTGCACAGCCTACACCCAAAATTTCAGCCACAATGATGAACCATGAGCCAACAATCAGTCAAATGGCCCGCGAATGCAAAGGTATACTGGAGCAAAGAACAGGAGACCACCATGACCACAGCGCGCGATCTGATCGACACCAGCACTTACCGCAAAGAAGCCCCTTTGGTGGAGGACTTAAAGGCGGCAAGTGGCCTGAGCGGCGCGGACCGCATCGCCATTTGTGCCAAAGGGGCTTCTCTGGTGCGCGAAATCCGCGAAGAAACCAGCCCCGGCATGATGGAAGTCTTTCTCGCGGAATACGGTCTCTCGACCGATGAGGGTGTGGCGCTGATGTGCTTGGCCGAGGCTCTACTGCGGGTGCCGGATGCAGATACAATCGACGCGTTGATCGAAGACA
The DNA here is from genome assembly GCF_047124445.1 of Shimia sp. MIT1388. Classification (GTDB taxonomy): domain Bacteria; phylum Pseudomonadota; class Alphaproteobacteria; order Rhodobacterales; family Rhodobacteraceae; genus Shimia. The sequence continues at coordinate 1,473,772 of NZ_CP138921.1, forward strand.
AAATTGCCCCCTCCGATTGGGGCAAGCACCTCGGCCAGTCCACCTCTTCTTTGGTAAACGCCTCCACATGGGCGCTTCTGTTAACCGGCAAGGTTATGGATGACCAAAACACTGGGCTGATCGGCACGTTGCGTGGCGCTGTGAAACGCCTCGGAGAGCCGGTGATCCGCACCGCCGTTGGCCGCGCGATGAAGGAAATGGGGCGTCAGTTTGTGCTGGGCGAGTCCATCACATCTGCTATGAAACGTGCGGAAGGCATGGAGAAAAAGGGCTATACCTACTCCTACGACATGCTGGGAGAAGCGGCCAAAACCGACGCCGACGCCATGCGTTATCACCTCGCTTACTCCCGCGCGATCACAGCCATTGCCTCTGCCTGCACCCATGCGGACACACGCGACAACCCTGGTATCTCCGTGAAGCTCTCCGCCCTGCACCCACGCTATGAGGTTGCGCAAAAACAGCGTGTCATGGAAGAGCTGGTGCCGCGCCTGCGCTCTCTTGCCTTGTTGGCGAAATCCGCCGGCATGGGCCTCAACATCGACGCCGAAGAGGCCGACCGACTGGCGATCTCCATAGATGTAATTGAAACCGTGCTCAGCGAGCCTGCCCTGTCCGGTTGGGATGGCTTTGGCGTTGTGGTGCAGGCCTATGGCAAACGCGCAAGCGCGACGTTGGACTATCTCTACGAGTTGTCCGCAAAATTGGACCGTAAAATCATGGTGCGTCTTGTGAAGGGGGCTTATTGGGACACCGAAGTCAAACGCGCACAGGTCGAAGGCATTGACGGCTTCCCGGTCTTCACCAACAAAGCCGCAACCGACGTGTCCTATATTGCCAACGCCCGCAAGCTGCTCGGTATGACAGACCGCATTTACCCGCAATTTGCCACGCACAACGCCCACACGGTGGCAGCTATCCTGCATATGGCCGAGGACAAATCTGCCTTTGAATTCCAGCGCTTGCACGGCATGGGCGAAGCGCTGCATGACATTGTCCTGAACGATCAAGGCACCCGTTGCCGGATTTATGCCCCTGTGGGTGCACACCGCGATCTACTCGCCTATCTCGTACGACGCCTGCTGGAAAACGGTGCGAACTCCTCCTTTGTTAACCAAATTGTTGATGAAGAGGTCCCTGCCGAAACCGTCGCCAGCGATCCATTTGATCAGGTGCAATCCACCGAAGGGCAGCTGCCGCGTGGGCCGGAACTTTTTGAACCGGAGCGCGTGAACTCTAAGGGGTTCGATCTGACCGACAAACCAACGCTGAATGCAGTAGATACGGCGCGAGAGCCGTTCCGCAACACGCAATGGAATGCCGCACCGTTGTTGGCGAGTGATCCCGCTCCGGAGGCGGCGCAGCCCGTAGACAACCCATTTCTGCCAACCGATAGCCCGGGCACCGTGGCGCATGCCAGCGTAGCGGACGTAGAGAACGCCTTGAGCGCGGCCAAGCCTTGGAGCGCATCTCCAGAGGAACGTGGCGCCGTGTTGGCAAAAGCCGCTGATCTATATGAGGCAAACTATGGTGCGCTCTTTGCCCTGCTGGCGCGCGAGGCGGGCAAAACGCCCAACGACGCGGTCGCGGAATTGCGCGAAGCGGTTGATTTCCTGCGCTATTACGGCGCCAACGCACCGAGCACACCAGCGGCGGGCATCTTTACCTGCATCTCCCCATGGAACTTCCCACTGGCGATCTTCTCCGGTCAGGTGGCCGCCGCTCTGGCCGCGGGCAATGCTGTGCTTGCCAAGCCTGCAGACCAAACGCCACTGATCGCTCATGAGGCCGTGAAGCTGCTACATGAGGCTGGTGTGCCGCGTGATGCGCTGCAACTTCTGCCCGGCTCTGGCGCGACTGTTGGGTCCGCGCTCACCTCTGACCCACGAGTGAATGGCGTGGCCTTTACCGGCTCCACTGCCACCGCGCTGCGTATCCGCTCCACAATGGCGGACAACATGGTCCCAGGTGCGCCGCTAATTGCCGAGACTGGCGGTCTGAACGCTATGATTGTCGACAGCACCGCCCTGCCCGAACAAGCGGTGACAGCCATCATTGAGAGCGCGTTCCAATCTGCAGGCCAGCGCTGCTCGGCCTTACGCTGCCTCTATGTGCAAGAAGACATTGCCGAAAACTTGCTGGAGATGCTGACCGGCGCGATGAAAGTACTCTCGTTGGGTGACCCATGGTTGCTGTCAACCGACAGCGGTCCAGTGATTGACGAGACCGCGCGGCGCGGTATTGCCGACCATATCGCACAAGCCCAGGCCGAAGGGCGCGTGATGTTCCAGCTGCCCACGCCACAAACCGGCACCTTCATTGCGCCAACCTTGATCAAGGTGAATGGCATTGCCGATCTTGAGCGGGAAATCTTTGGTCCAGTTCTGCATGTTGCCACCTTCAAATCCAATGAACTGGACGCAGTGATTGATGCGATCAACGCCACCGGCTACGGGCTGACCTTTGGCCTCCAGACCCGGATTGATGACAGGGTGCAGCATGTCGCCGATCGGGTGAGAGCAGGCAATATCTACGTGAACCGCAACCAGATTGGTGCAATTGTTGGCTCGCAACCCTTTGGGGGCGAAGGGCTTTCCGGCACCGGCCCAAAAGCAGGTGGCCCACACTACCTCGCGCGTTTTGCAGCGGTGCCAACTGAACAATCAAGGAAATGGGACGGCGTTATGCCTGCCGATGTTGCTCAATCTGTTTTGGACAAGGCCAAAAGAGAGGCGAGCACCCAAGGCACAACCATTTCCCTGCCAGGGCCAACCGGTGAATCCAACCGCTTGACCAGCTATGCGCGAGAGCCTTTGCTGTGCATGGGCCCAGGTGAGAAAACAGCCAAAGCGCAGGCCGAGGTTGTACAGAGCCTTGGCGGGCAAGCGGTTGTGTGCACAGGAAAACTTCCGGAAGATGCACTCACCACGTTACAAGGGTTCGCAGGCGTGCTTTGGTGGGGAGACACAGACCAGGCACGGTCTTACGATCAAGCCTTGGCACGACGTGATGGACCTATCCTACCCCTGATCACCGGACGGCCAGACGCAGCGCGGGTGTTGGGCGAACGGCATGTCTGTGTGGACACCACCGCGGCCGGTGGCAACGCCGCGCTTTTGAGCGGGAGCAGTTGACCTTCCGCGCAAATCCCCGCAGCTTGGCGCCATGTTTCCAATCCGCGACCACAATCCCTCCGGACGCACGCCCTACGTCGTCTATGCGCTGATCCTCCTGAACGTCGGGATCTTTCTGAGTTATCAGCCAATTATGGGGGACAACTTCCGGCTGGCCCAGTTCTTTCAGGACTGGGCCTTGCTGCCTGGTGAAGTCACCGAAGGACGCAAATTGCATGGGCTTCTGACCTCCATGTTCTTGCATGGCGGCTGGATGCACCTGCTGGGCAACATGCTGTTTTTGTGGATTTTTGGCGACAACCTCGAAGACGAAATGGGCCACTTCGGCTTTTTGATCTTCTATCTCTTGTCGGGCCTCGGCGCGGACTTTGCCCAGATTGCCGCCGATCCCGACAGCCAAATCCCAATGGTGGGCGCCTCCGGCGCCATTGCCGGGGTGATGGGCGGCTACCTCTTGCTCTTCCCCAAAGCAAAAGTCGATATCCTGCTGATATTGATCATCATTTTCCGCATCTTCACCATACCTGCCTGGGTCATGCTGGGCCTGTGGTTTGCGCTTCAGGTGTTTAACGGCGTGGCGGTGGACACTGCGGGGGGCGGGGTTGCGCATTGGGCCCATGTGGGTGGTTTTGTGGTCGGGGCGGTTCTTGCGATCCCTGCGTGGTTAAAACGCGGCGGCACAAGCTATTGGCAACTGACCCATGGCCATCCGCCACACCCCGAAGCCAAATACAAATTGAGCCAGAGTTCCGTGCCCCGAGTGAGGAGAAAACGTCGATGAGTCAGAAACTTACCTGCCACTGTGGCTCTGTAGAACTGCGCGTTACGCTGGCCCAAGACCCAAGCGAGGCCATGCTCTGTGACTGTTCCTTTTGCCGCCGACGGGCCGTACCCAATGTGGATGTAAAGTTTGAAGACTTAACAGTCGTCAAAGGTCATGAATGCCTAACGCAGTACACTTGGGGCACCGGCACCGCGAAACACTACTTCTGCCGCAACTGTGGCATCTACACGCATCACCAGCGCCGCTCACGCCCGGACGTCTACGGCGTCAATATTGGCGCGCTGGAAGGCGTAAACCCCAGCGAGTTTGCGCCTTTTGGCTGGCACGACGGGATAAATCATCCGTCCGACAAAAAAACCTGACCCAATGGGGCCAGGTTTCTCAATTTCACAGTGGTGCAAAAGCCGCGTAAGGGTAGCGTACGTTACCCGTTGCGGATGACTTTTGCGAAGGTGGAGAAGATCGGCTCGTTGGCCACGATCATCTCGCCATCTTCCAGAATGTTGCCTTCCGGGTTCATTGGCTCAACCAATGCGCCAGCCTCTTTCGCAATCAGCAGACCTGCGGCCACATCCCATGGCTGCAGCTTACGCTCCCAGAAGCCCTCGTAGCGACCCGCAGCCACATAGGCGAGATCCAGGGACGCGGCGCCAAAGCGGCGTACACCGGCGGTCGCGGGCAAAATCCGTGCGAGGTCTTGCAGGGTCTCCGGCAGGTCGGCACGGCCAGCAAATGGCAGGCCAGTGGCAAAGATCGACTCGATCATGCGGTGACGGCCAGACACACGCATCCGCAGGCTGTCGTTCAGCCAGGCGCCCTCACCTTTTTCAGCGTAGAACATCTCGTCCTTGGCGGCGTCAAACACCACACCCGCGACGATTTCGCCCTTATGTTCCAGAGCGATAGAGATCGCCCAGTGCGGCAGACCGTGCAGGAAGTTGGTGGTGCCATCCAGCGGATCAACAATCCAGCGGCGGGTTGGATCTTTGCCCGCAATCTCGCCACCTTCCTCGGCAATCCATCCATAGGTCGGACGCGCGCCCAGCAACTCTTCTTTCAGGATTTCCTCGGCCGCAATGTCGGCGCGGCTGACAAAGTCGCCTGCCCCTTTGGTCGACACCTGGAGGTTTTCAACTTCACGGAAGTCTTTGACCAGCGACCGCCCCGCTTTGCGAGCGGCCTTCATCATGATGTTCAGATTTGCGCTGCCCGGCATGGCACGGCTCCTTTTGACACAGAGCGCGCGTATACGCCCGTAATCCCTTTTTGCCAAGGCCTTATAGGGCCTATTGCGCCGGTAAGGAAACGCCGCGTCACAAAAACTGGTTAAAAACCGCCGCCCCTTGCCAGAGAGCGGTGTGCCGACCAAGCTGACGTCAAAGCTTTGGAGGATACCCAAATGACAGATCAGATGCAGCGCATGGTGCTGGCCAGCCGCCCGACAGGTGAACCGCAGGACGAGAATTTCCGTTTAGAAACAGTGGATGTCCCCGAGATTAGCGACGGAGAAGTGCTGGTGCGAGTGCACTATATGTCGCTTGATCCTTATATGCGTGGGCGGATGGACGATGCGAAATCCTACTCCGCCGCAGTGCAGATTGGCGAGACCATGGGCGGCGGCGCTGTGGGCGAGGTGATCGCGTCTAACCATAAAGACTTTGCGCCCGGTGATTTTGCCCTTGGCATGTTTGGCTGGGCTACCCATGGCGTGGCAAAAGGCCATGAAATGCAAAAGCTTAACCCTAACTTGGCCCCGATCACCACGGCGCTTGGCGTGATGGGGATGCCCGGCTTCACTGGCTGGTACGGGCTGACCGAATTGGGCAAACCCAAAGAAGGCGAGACGCTGGTTGTGGGTGCGGCAACGGGACCGGTTGGGTCGATGGTGGGGCAGATTGCCAAATCCATGGGGCTGCGCGTGGTTGGCATTGCCGGTGGTGCTGAAAAATGTGCAAAGGCGACAGAGACTTACGGGTTTGATGCCTGCATTGATCACAAGGCCTATGAGACCGCCAGCGACCTGCGCAAGGCGGTGGCCGCGGAATGCCCGCAAGGCATTGATATCTATTTCGAAAACGTGGGCGGCAAGCTGTTAGATGCGGTGCTGCCGTTGATGAATGTCGGCGGGCGTATCCCGCTTTGTGGCATGATCGCTTGGTACAACGCTGGCGGGCTGGGGGCGGACGCGGCGATGGAGAGCCTGACAGGGCCTCGCTTGTGGCGCACAATCCTTGTTAACCAACTGTCCGTAAACGGCTTTATCATCTCCAACCACTATGACCGCTATGGCGATTTCCTGCGCGACGTCGGGCCAAAACTGGCCGCCGGAGAAATTGCTTATGGCGAGGACATTGCCGAAGGACTGGAAAATGCGCCTGCAGCGTTCCGCTCCCTGCTGAAAGGCGGAAACAAGGGCAAACAGCTGGTGAAACTGATCTGACTTCGTTTCGGCGCAACGGCGGTGATTAAGAATTGGCAGAAGCCAAAAACCACGTCGGTATTGTGTCGGTATCACGACTGTTTCGCGGAGGTGGGGGTTTTGTGCTCCTGCCCCGCGTAAACACAAGGTGCGGCGAGTTAATGCACCAGCAACCGCGCCTCACGGGCTTTCAAAGACGGGCGAGCATCCTCGCCGTAGACATGCAGGCCTTCACTCAGCAACTCGGGGAACAGCTCGTAGATTTCATCCTGCACCGCCTGCGCCATGGAGGAGAGGCCTTGTTCGCCCGGCATAAAGCTCTCGCTGGGAATGCCGCCGCCGTAGATGATTTCGTGGCAGTCAAACAGCAGGTGCAGATAGGTGACGTCGCCACCTTCGACCTGCACAACCGTGTCGCCATTGATCAGCGCCTGCGCCGGGACCAGCACTTCGCTTTCGCCAAAGTTCACTTCCACACGCCAGCCGCGCAACATCATGCGGTGGTGCGGGGACACCATGAGCGCCACGTCATTGCCAAGCGCGCCCGGTGCAAAGCGGATGGGCGCCAAGGCACCGCGCGCGGGCACGGTGCGACGGCCAATCCAGCGCAGAGGCTGAAATCCATGGTCCATGGTCAGGATCATGTCGCCTGGCTCCAGCTCTTCCACCGGACGCTCGCCTTTCTGGGTGATGATCTTGGTGCTTTCGACAAAGCATGGCACAAAGTCCCATTCCTCGCGGCTTGAGGTTAGACCGGAATAGCGGTTGCCCAGCAGGCTATCGAGGCTAATCGATTGGATTGGCCCCGCTTCCAGCGCCGCTTGATCCGCGTTGTCCGAAAACTCCGGCGCCAAATAGGCGTTGCCGTTGGTGTCCTGAAACAGAACGGCGGTATAGGTGGCGGTGGTGCCATCCACATAGGTGATTGTGGCATTGTAGACGGCGGTGCCGTCAAAGGTCTGCGGGCTGCCGCCGTCGACAGTGAAGCGATCGTTGGGACTGTTGTCCATGTCGTAAAACGAGCCAACATCCCCAACAGAGGACACCTCGACAAAGTCGTTCACCAGGGCGTCCCCGGGTCCACCAAAGGTCAGCCCAACCAGCGCAGACGCATTTTCTGCGGTGGTATTGCCTTCGTTGGTGTCGATGTCAGCCAGTTGACCAACAGAGATCGCATTAAACGTAGTCGGCATGAACAAATCTGGAGCCGCCCGCGCCGCGACCCTGGCAGGGATCAAATGCGCGCTGGGAGAAACTCCACCCCCTAAACTGATGAACCGTTACACAACAACATGGACGTGACGGCCCAGATTGTTCAGGGGGAGAAATATCAGAAAGGTCTCACCAGATGGTTTATGCAGATTGCAATCGGCGCGCTTCTTCGCCTGCTAATTGAATCAAATCCTGCATGTATGGCTTGTCCAGATCCTCGGTGCGCGTGGCGGCAAACAGCGCGCGGGTCAGGCCTTTGTCCGTGATTGGACGGGTCACATAGTCCGAGGAATACTTAACCTCGCGCACCACCCAGTCCGGCAAGACCGACACGCCCCGGTTTGAAGCCACCAGCAGCAGGATCACGGCGGTGAGTTCGGCCTGTCGCACCGAACCCGGCTCCACTTTGGCCGGGGTGAGCAGCTGCGAAAACACATCCAGACGCGAGCGTTCCACCGGATAGGTGATCAGGGTCTCGCCACGAAAATCCTCAGCCTCGACATAGGCCTTTTGCGCCAGAGGATGCGAAGAGGACGCCACAAACACCGGCGCATAGTCAAACAAGTGGCTGAACGACACATTGGGCAGGTTTTCCGGGTCGGAACTTACCACCAGATCGACCTCTTCCTTTTGCAGCGCGGGCATGGCGTCAAAGGCAAGACCAGGGCGAATGTCCACATCCACGTCTGGCCAATTTTTGCGGAATTGCTCCAACACAGGGAACAGCCATTCAAAACAGGCGTGGCATTCAATGGCGATATGCAGGCGACCAGAACTGCCTTCGCGCAAACCATTAAATTCCGCTTCAAGTTTTTCGACCTCCGGCAGCACCTGATTGGCCAGCCGCAAGAGACGCAACCCTGCGGCGGAGAGCTTCATCGGTTTGGAGCGACGCACAAACAGCTCCACCCCCGCCTGTTCTTCCAAACCTTTGATCTGGTGGGACAAAGCCGACTGCGTGATGTTGAGCTGATCGGCGGCACGGGCCAGACCGCCACATTCGTGGATCGCCCGCACGGTGCGCAGGTGGCGGAATTCAATGTGCATCTTCATGTTCGGCTCATGACCTTCTTGAGTATTATGAATTTGCGTAAAGATGCCATGTGTGGGACATGAGGACAACCGCAAGTTACAGGATGCCCGTTATGACCACGCCTCAAGTTTCGTTTGAATTCTTCCCGCCGCAAAATCTGGAGGCGTCTTTCCGGCTGTGGGACACGGTGCAATCTCTGGCCCCTCTGAATCCACGTTTTGTGTCCGTGACTTACGGCGCTGGCGGCACCACCCGAGACCTGACCCGCGAGGCAGTCGCGACCCTGCACAAATCCTCCGGCCTGAATGTGGCGGCGCATTTGACTTGTGTGAATGCCTCCAAGGCAGAAACGCTGGAAATTGCGGAAGGCTTTGCGGCGGCGGGTGTGTCTGAGCTGGTGGCGCTGCGTGGTGATCCGCCCAAAGGCAGCAACGGGTTTGTGCCGCATCCAGAGGGCTTTGCCAATTCCGTGGAGCTGATCGAGGCGCTGGCCGACACTGGCAAGTTCACTATCCGCGTGGGCGCCTATCCGGAGAAGCACCCGGAAGCGGCGGACATGCAAGCCGATGTGGAGTGGCTGAAGCGCAAGATCGACGCGGGTGCAAACGAGGCGATAACGCAGTTCTTCTTTGAGGCAGACACATTCCTGCGCTTCCGCGATGCCTGCGCCAAAGCAGGTATCGACGCACCGATCCTGCCCGGCGTACTGCCGATTGAAAACTGGAAAGGCGTGCGCAAATTTGCCGAACGCTGTGGCACCTCTGTCCCGGCCTGGCTGATCGACGCTTTTGAGAAGGCAGAACGGGACAACCGCGAAGACCTGCTAGCCACCGCGGTCTGCACCGAAATGTGCTCTGAACTGTTGGACGAAGGCGTGGACAGCCTGCACTTCTACACGCTGAACCGGCCTGAGTTGACCCGCGATGTGTGCCACGCTTTGGGCGTGACCCCGGCGGTGAAACTGGAAAACGTGGCGTAACAGCCGCTCTGCCCCTCTTGAGACGCAGACAATTTTGCGGCCTTCTTTGCACTGTCAAAGGAGGCCGTTTTTATGACCGCACATCACTACGCCACATCTGTTGAACAACTGGCCTCGATGGACACCATCCTGTCGATGAGCGGGTTGGCGTTTATGCGCGGCATCATCAACGGTGAGTTGGCGGGGCCACCGATTGGCCAGACGCTGGGGTTCAAACCGATTGTGGCGGATGAAGGCACGGTGACCTTTGAAGGCACACCGGAGTTCTCCACCATGAATCCCATCGGCACGGTGCATGGTGGCTGGTACGGGACTATTTTGGACAGCTGCATGGCCTGCGCGGTGCAGACGATGCTGCAGCCCGGGCAAATTTACACAACGCTGGAATACAAGATCAACATTCTGCGCTCGATCCCGGTTGGCATGACGGTGCATGCGGTGGGCACAGTGCAGCATGTCGGACGCTCTACAGGGATCTCCGTAGGCGAGGTGCGTGGGGTTGAAGATGGCAAGCTTTATGCCACCGGTTCGACCACCTGTATCGTCATGCAAGGCCCCAAGCGGTAGCACAGCCAAAAAGTCGCGCAGAAGGGCTCTGCCCTCGGTGCAGCAGAGCTGCCCCTTCACCCGAGATATTTCTGGAATGAGAAAGCGGGGTTGCACCGGTTGCGCGCCTGTCGCAGGGTCGCGCAAAATTGGGAGGGTGACATGCGGGCTTTGTTGCAACGGGTGAGTGAGGCGCAGGTGCGCGTGGATGGCGCCGTGATTGGCCAATGTGGGCAGGGATTGATGGTGCTGATCTGTGCGATGCAAGGCGACACCGAAGCACAGGTGGAGAAGCTTGCTGCCAAAGTGGCCAAATGCCGGATTTTTCACGATGAAAACGGCAAGATGAACAAGTCGGTGGCCGATATTGGCGGCAGTGCTTTGGTGATTAGCCAGTTTACACTGGCGGCGGACACGCGCAGCGGCAATCGGCCGGGATTCTCCACCGCAGCTGCGCCGGAAGACGGTAAACGACTTTATGAGTTATTTGCCCAAAAGCTTGGTGAGGTGGTGCCGGTGCAGACCGGGGAATTTGGCGCCGATATGAAGGTCTCGCTGACCAATGACGGGCCGGTGACCATCTGGATGGAAGTCTGAGGCCGACCTGCCTCAGCTCTTCTTCACAAACTTGGTCAGGATCACAATCCGCTGGCTTTCGACCCGGCCTTCGATGTGCTCGGGATTGTCCATCACCAGAGAGATGTTGCGCACAGCGGTGCCCCGTTTGGCTGTGAAACCAGCGCCTTTTACGGGCAGGTCTTTGATCAGCACCACGGTGTCACCCGAAGTGAGCAACGCGCCGTTGCTGTCGCGATGGATGACCGTATCCTCCCCCACACTCAGACCAGCCTCTGCCCAGCCCTGCACTTCTGGTTCCAGATAGGCCATGTCGAGCAAGTCCCGCGCCCAAGGGGCCTCCGGCAGCGCTTTGAGCAGACGCCACGCCAGGACTTGCACCGCAGGTTCCGTGCTCCAAATCGCCTCATGAAGACACTGCCAATGGGGACCGTCCTGCGGGCCATCCGAAACACCGGTTTCACAGGAGATGCAGAGATCAACAGAGACATCCAGCGGCGCGACAGCCACGGGAGATACGGCGCCAGAGGCGCCGCAAAGAGCACAGGAAGAGGACATGGAGCGCTCCGCGCTTGAGGGTTACTCGGTCATCGCCAGCGTGGCGTTGATGGCCTTTTGCCAGCCCGCATAGCGCCCTTCGCGCCAGCTGTCATCCTGCTTTGGCGTGAACTGGCTCTCTTTCTCCCAGGTCGCGGCAAAGCCTGCCATGTCCGGATAGGCCCCGATCTGCATACCCGCGAGCCAGGCGGCCCCCTTAGCGGTGCTTTCCGCCACCACAGGCCGGTCGACCGGTGCGCCAAGGATGTCAGAGAGGAACTGCATGGCCCAGTCAGAGGCAATCATGCCGCCATCCACCCGCAGCACCGTGTCACCGGTGAAGTCAAAGTCTGCCTGCATCGCTTCAAGCAGGTCGCGGGTTTGAAACCCGACGCTTTCCAGCGCCGCGCGGGAGAACTCTTTTGGACCAGAGCCACGGGTCAATCCAAAGACCGCACCACGCGCTTCCGGGTTCCAGTAAGGCGCGCCAAGGCCCACAAAAGCAGGCACAAGGATCAACTCCTGTCCGGGGTCTGCGGCATCGGCCAAAGCAGCTGTTTCAGAGGCGTCGTTGATGATGCCCAGCCCGTCGCGCAGCCACTGAACCACCGCCCCTGCGATGAAGATCGCGCCTTCGAGCGCGTAGGTCGGCTTGCCGTCGAGCTGATAGGCGATGGTGGTCAGCAAGCGGTTTTGCGAGGTCACCGGCGTGTCACCGGTGTTCAAGAGCGCAAAGCAGCCGGTGCCGTAGGTGGATTTCAGCATGCCGGCCTCAAAACAGGCCTGCCCAATGGTCGCCGCCTGCTGATCCCCGGCCACGCCGCGAATGGGGATGGCCGCGCCAAACAGATCGGCATCAGTTTCGCCAAAGTCGGCGGCACAGTCTTTGACCTCGGGCAGCATCGCCATCGGAATGCCCAGCAGCGCACAGATGTCCTTGCTCCAGACACCATTGTGGATGTCATAAATCAGCGTGCGCGCCGCATTGGTGGCGTCGGTGGCATGCACCTTGCCGCCGGTGAGTTTCCAGATCAGATAACAATCTACCGTGCCAAACAACAGATCTCCCGCCTCTGCCGCTGCGCGGGCGCCTTCGACATTGTCCAAAATCCACTTGATCTTGGTGCCGGAGAAATAGGGATCCAGCAGCAGGCCGGTGGTGGCTTGTACCATTTCCGCATGGCCGCCCGCCTTCAGTTCCTCACAGATCGCGGCGGTGCGGCGGTCCTGCCAGACAATGGCGTTGTGCACCGGCTCGCCGGTTGTCTTGTTCCAGACCAGCGTGGTTTCGCGCTGGTTGGTGATGCCGATGGCATCGATGTCTTTGGCGGATAATTTGGCACGCGCCAAAGCACCAGAACAGGTTTCCACGGTAGTGACCCAGATGTCCGCCGGATCATGCTCCACCCAGCCCGACTGCGGGAAGTGCTGCTCAAACTCCAACTGGGCGCTGGCAATCGGGCGGATGTCTCCGTCAAACACAATTGCGCGGCTGGATGTGGTGCCCTGATCAATGGCGAGAATATGGGTCATCTGTCCCCTCCCTGAACTCTGTTGCAGGCACAGTAGGCACGGAAAACTGTTACCGCAATCAGGAAGGGCGCCGCTTGACGCCGCGCCCTACTATTTTTTTCGTAGATGTCCTTCATGGTCCCCAAATATCCCGGGGGTGAAGGCACCGCCCTGCGGTGACGAGGGGGCTGGCCCCCTCCCCTCTGCGCCGGATCAGGCCGGCGATTCGTCGCTGGCCCATTCCCATGGGCGGACAAAATCGCCAAGCACTTTGCCAACTTCCTCGTCTGTGGCATCGCCAGATTTTTTGATCTGTGCCACAAGACCACGCTTCTTGTCATCCAGGACAAAGTCGACCCGCGCTGGCACGCCTTCTTTCTCAAGGGCCGCGTTATAGATGCGAGTGATGGCCGCTTTGCGCAGGTCCGGCTTGAAGATTTTGCCAACAGCGGTTTTCGGCAGCTCTGGCATGATTTCCACATACTTTGGATGTGCGGCGCGTTCATGCACGTGCACTTTGGCGTGGCTCATCAAATCCTCAACTGTCCCGGTCGCGCCCTCCACCAGCTCAACATAGACACAGGGCACCTCACCGGAATGCGCGTCAGGCTGGCCAATTGCGCCGGCAAAGGCCACATCATGGTGCGCCAACAGCGCCTCTTCGATCTCAGCCGGGTCAATGTTGTGACCGCCACGAATGATCAGGTCTTTGGCACGACCGGTGATCCAGAGGTAGCCGTCCTCGTCCAGACGCCCCAAATCGCCGGTGCGCAGATGGGTGCCGTAGTGAAACAGATCAACGTTTTTGTCCGCTTCGGTGTAGGTGTTGCCCGCGTAAACGCCGGGGTTGGACACGCAGATTTCGCCCACTTCATCCGCGGCACATTCCACAGGACCGTCCGGCGTGTTCTTGATGATGCGCACGTCGGTGTAGGGGAACGGCAGGCCGACAGAGCCAACCTTCTTGGCACCCGAGGGCGGGTTGCAGGACACCAGACAGGTCGCTTCGGTCAGGCCGTAGCCTTCGACAATGTCCACACCACAGGTGCTTTCAAAGCGTTTGAACAGCTCCATCGGCATTGGTGCGGATCCGGAGAAGGCGGTTTTCACGGAGGAAATATCCGCATCCACCGGACGCTGCATCAGCGCGGACACGGCGGTTGGCACGGTGATGATAAAGGAGATTTTCCAGCGCTCGATCAGCTTCCAGAAGTTGTCAAACACGCCATCGCCGCGATAGCCCGCCGGGGTTGGGAAGACCACGTGGGCACCGGATTTGATCGCCGCTTGCATGATGACGTGCACGGCAAACACGTGGAACAGCGGCAGCGGGCACATGATGTTGTCTTTTTCAGTGAAGAGCAGACGGTCGCCCAGCCAGCCGTTGTAGATCATGCCGGAATAGAGGTGCTGTGCCACTTTCGGCATGCCGGTTGTGCCACCGGTGTGAAAGTAAGCCCCTACACGGTCGCCTTCGCTATCCGCGAATTGCAGCGTGGTTGGGTGCTTCGCCAGTTCCTTGTTGAAGTCTTTGAAGTCCGCGTGCTGTGGGCCGGAAACCTTGGGACGGATCAAAGGTACAATCCAGGATTTTGGCGGGGTCAGATATTTGACCAGATCGATTTCCAGTACCGTGTGCACATGCGGCGCGTGACGCACAGCCTCGGCCACCTTTTGGGCCACGTCGGTTTTGGGGAAGCCTTTGAGAGTCACCACCACTTTGGCGTCAGTCTCGCGCAGGATGGCGGAGATCTGCTCCGGCTCCAGCAGCGGGTTGATCGGGTTCACAATGCCCGCAACCATGCCACCAAGCAGCGCATACATGGTCTCGTTACAGTTTGGCAGCACAAAAGCCACGGTGTCTTTCTCACCCACGCCCAGATCGCGGAACATATTGGCCGCCTGGGTGGTCTTGGCGTGCAGCTGTGACCAGGTGACGGTTTCGGCTTTGTCTTTGGGGCCAGAGAAGATCTGATAGCTGACCGCCGGACGGTTTGGAAACTTGTCCTTGGTGTTGGTCAGCATCTCATAAACCGTGGTCGGGTTGTCCCGCTGATCCCACGGTTTTTCGTTCTCGATGGCTTTCAGGTCTGCCAAAGATTCAAAGCTCATAGTCTATTCTCCCCCCTTGGGTTGCTTGCCCCAATCCGCCGGACCTCCGCCAGTCCGACCCACGTTGGACGCGTTCCGTCAAGATGATCCCAAAAACACCCTGCGCCCCGTTCAAGGCCAGCCGAACCTAAGGTCAAGCGGACCTGAAACGTTACGTCAGATTAACCGTAAAAGGGATGCAGTCCACCTCAAAATCAGCCTGTGGTCGCGCGCGCTTTGGCGCGGCGCGACCTTACTGATTTAGGCAGCGCCCGCGGTGAATTGAAGACGCGCCAGTTTGGCGTAGAGACCGCCTTCGGCCACCAGGTCGTCATGACGGCCCTGGGCCACGATGCGCCCCTCTTCCATCACGATGATGCGGTCGGCTTTTTTCACGGTGGCCAAACGGTGGGCCACTATGATGGTGGTGCGACTCTCGGCCAGTTCATCCACTGCCGCCTGCACCAGACGCTCGCTTTCCGCGTCCAAGGCTGAGGTGGCCTCATCCAAGAGCAGCACCGGCGCGTCGCGCAGGATGGCGCGGGCGATGGCGATGCGCTGTTTCTGACCACCAGACAGCATCACGCCGCGTTCGCCGAGCGGGCTGTCGTAGCCTTCTGGCAGCGCGGTGATGAACTCATGCGCGGCGGCGGCTTTGGCAGCGGCTTCCACCTCAGCATCGGTGGCGTCCAGACGGCCAAAGCGGATGTTTTCCCGCGCGCTGTCCGCAAAGATCACCGGGTCCTGCGGGACCAGCGCCATGTGCTGGCGGAAGTCATCGCGCTGCATGGTTTCAAGCGCCATGCCATCGAGCTTCACCTGCCCTTTGGACGGATCATAGAAGCGCTGGATCATCTGGATGATCGTGGTTTTGCCAGCGCCGGATGGGCCAACCAGCGCAACCGTCTCGCCGGGTTGAATGGTCAGGGTCACGTTATCCAGCGCAGAAATATTCGGACGCGACGGATATTGGAACGACACGTCTTCAAAGGCGATTTCACCTTTGACCGGTTCGGTCAGCGCCATAGGCTGTGCCGGATCGTTCACGGTATCCTCGGCATGCAGCAATTCCACCAGCCGTTCGGTTGCCCCGGCGGCGCGTTGCAGCTCGCTCCAGATTTCAGACAAAGCCCCTACGGCGCCTGCCACCATCACCGAATAGATCACAAACTGCACCAGAACGCCGACACTCATGCCGCCGGCGCGCACGTCTCGTGCGCCCATCCAGAGCACAACCACAACGCCGGTGAAGATCAAGAAGATCACAATCATTGTCAGCAGGGCGCGGGTGTTGATCCGGCGCATGGCTGCACCGAGCGACAGGTCGGTCACGCGGTTGAAGTTGGTGCGAGACTGCGCCTCATGGGTAAACGCTTGCACGGTTTGCACGGACAACAGGGCCTCTGACGCATTGCCGGAGCTTTCCGCAATCCAATCCTGGTTTTCACGGCTGAGTTTGCGCAGGCGGCGGCCCAACACCATGATCGGCACAATCACCAACGGCACCACCAGCAGCACCATCAAGGTCAATTTGGTGGAGGTGAACAGCATCAGAACCAACCCGCCAAGGAACAGCAGAACGTTGCGCAGAGCGATGGAGATCGACGAGCCGATGACGGATTGGATCACCGTGGTGTCCGTGGTGATCCGGCTGAGCACTTCGCCGGTCATCAGGTTTTCAAAAAACGCCGGGCTCATGTTGATCACCCGCGCAAACACGGCCTTGCGGATGTCGGTCACCACCAACTCGCCAAGCCGTGTCACCAGCAAATAGCGCAGCGCCGTTCCTACGGCGAGCATTGCGGCAATACCCAGCGCGGCGAGGAAATACTTGTCCAAAAGCGCGTCGCTTTCGGTGCCAAAGTTGTCCACCACGCGGCGCACGGCCACCGGCAACATCAAGGACACAGAGGCAGTCAGCGTCAGCGCGCAAAGCGCCAGTACCACCAGCAACCGGTAAGGGGCCAAAAACGGGCGCAATCCCCGCAGAGCGCCGATGTTTTTGCTTTTCTCACGGTCAAGTTCCGCGTTTGCTTGCTGCGGTTGTCTGGCCATCTTCGGGTCCTTGGCTTTGGTGTTAGCCGTTAGTGGACGCAGCGCGCGGGCGGGTCAAGCCGTCAGATATGCATAAGGCCCATGCAGACCTGCGACATGGCATAGCAGGGCGTGCCAGAAGCTTGAATTGTCAGGAAGTTTGACCTTGGAGCGGGTAGCGGGAATCGAACCCGCACCTTAAGCTTGGAAGGCTCTTATGATACCATTTCACCATACCCGCCCGAGGTTTGCTTGATGTATTTCAGCCTCTCGGGGAGGTCAAGTGGGTTCGCAGCGTTTCCCGCAACTTGGGCGATTTTTGTTGATGGGCGGGAGGTTGGCCCGCGCGGCTTTAGCTTTCCTTGGAAACTGTTTCGTCTTCGATCGGGTTTGGTCCGGTGTAGGTCCAGCGGTAGTGCGGCGGGGTTGGCCCCTTGTTGCGCCCGCCCTGCCCCATTTGCTCCCAGGCATGGGCAATCACGCCAACCGAGCGCGACAAGCAGAACAACCCGCGCGCCAAGGGTCCGGCAAACCCCAACTCGGCGTAGACCACCGCCGTGGCGCCATCGATGTTCATCGGCACCGGCTTACCTTTGCGGATGTTGAGTTCCGTCTGCAGGACGCGACCAATGGTGGCAAAGCGCCCCGAGACCACGCCTTGGTTGGCGGCTTCATCAACCAGTTGAAGTAAGCGCGGCGCCCGTGGGTCTTCGGGCTTGTGGAAGCGGTGGCCAAAGCCGGGAATGAACTTACCGCGCTCTGCCTGCCATCTGTCGATCATTTCCAGGGTGGCGGCTTGTAAGCCCGCGCCTTGCTGCACCGCGTCGTCGATCCATGTGTAGAGTTCAACCGCTTGCTCTCCGGCCCCGCCGTGCACGTCATCCAGAAAGTTCACCGCCGAAGCCATCGCACCGTTGAGCCCCAACCCACAGGTCACCGCCATACGTGCGGCGGCGATCGAGGGCGCTTGCGGGCCGTGATCCACCGCAGCGACCAACGCGCATTCCAGTAGACGCGCTTGTTCCGGCGTTGGCAGATCGCCGCGCGTCATCAGCCAGATCATTTGCGGGAAGGTCACATTGCCAATCAGGTCTTGAATGTCATGGCCACGGAAACGGATCTGGCCGGGGGCCATGTCGATGATCGAGGTGGACCACCAATCGGACACATCAGAGTTAGGATTTGTCATATCGCACCGCCTTGTTTCAGAGTTTCGACGTCAGCTTCAGAAAGTCCGAGGCTGCCGTAGATAGCTTCGTTGTCCTGCCCCAATTCCGGCGGCGGGCTATCGACCGTCAGCGGCAAGCCATCCAGCTTCACGCCGGTGGTGACGACGTCAATGTCCCGCCCCACACCCGGCACATCGGGGAAGCAGTGCAGAAAGCCTCGGTCGGCGATCTGCGGCATGTCGAGCACCTCTGGCACGGTCAGAACGGCGCCTGCAGGCACGCCAATTTTGTTGAGTTCTTTCGCCCAATCGCGCGCCGGGCGGGTTTTGAGAACCGCCTCCAGCTCCGCCTTCAGCGTCATTCTGTTTGCCTTCCGACTCTCGCGCGTCGCGTACTCTGGACAGTCGCGCAGGGCTGCGAGGCCAAGGTGATCCGTCAAAAGGACCCACTGTTCGTCTTTATTGGCGGCAATATTGATCAAGCCGCCGCCAGCTTCAAACGCGCCGGAGGGCGCGGAAGTGGGGTTTTCGTTGCCATTGGCCTGTGGCGTGACGCCAGCAATCAGATAGTTGGACACGGCCCAGCCCATGGTGGCCAACACAGCTTCCAACATGGAGACATCAATAAACGTGCCACGCGGACGGGCGTTGAGCGCGGCGGCGATGGCAAAGGCTGCCGTGATGCCCCCCACTGTGTCGGCAATCGGGTAGCCCACCCGCAGTGGCGCGCTGTCCGCATCGCCGGTGACCGACATCACACCAGATGTGCCTTGGATGATCTGATCGTAGGCCGGTCGGTGCTTCCACGGGCCGTCTTGGCCAAAGCCCGAAATGGCGCAGTAGATCAGGTCCGGCTTGATCTCTTTCAGACGGTCATACCCAACGCCCAACCGATCCATCACCCCGGGGCGGAAGTTCTCCACCACCACATCGGCGGTCGCAACTAGCTTTTCAAACAGCGCTTTGCCATCAGGATTTTTGAGGTTCACCGTCACCGACTTTTTCCCAGCGTTTTGGGCGAGAAAGGACACCCCCATGTTGTTTTGGCTCAACTCGGGATCGGCCCCCAATTGTCGCGCAAGATCGCCACGCCCGACCGCTTCGACCTTGATCACCTCTGCCCCCATATGGGCCAGTTGGTGACAGGCAAAAGGGCCTGCGAGCACGTTCGTAAGGTCCAGAACGCGAATGTCCGTGAGTGGTTTCATGGGATGTCCTTTCGCCTTGGGAGCTAGACGTGTGACCCAATCAGTGCAACAGATAGGCAAAGTTGTTGCGCAGAGTGGAACACATGCCCGAGAACCGCGTTGAGTCCGTTGAAAAGGCCCTTTCGATCCTGGAAGCGTTTTCAGCTGAACGGCGCTCACTCACGCTAACGGAAATCGCCAAGGAAACCGGGCTGTACAAAAGCAATGTCTCGCGACTGGCAGCGTCATTGGAGCGCTATGGCTACCTCAAACGCGATGCGGACCGGCGGTTTCGGCTCGGGCCAGCGTTGTGGCGGTTGGGCACGCTCTATCGGCGCAATTTTGAGATGGGGGATGCCATACGGCCTGTGTTGCGGCAGCTGGTGGTGGAAACCGCAGAGACAGCGTCGTTCTATGTGCTCGATCAGGACGAGCGGCTGTGTCTCTATCGGGAGAACTCCCCAGAACCGGTGCGCCACCATTTGGACGAAGGCGCGCGGCTGACGCTCCGCGCCGGGGCGGCGGGGCATGTGCTGGCGGCGCATAGTTTGCAAGAGGCTGCGGCGAAAGTACGTCTCAAGACGGATGGCAGTTGCACCTCGGCGGGCGAGCGCAATCCGCATATTGCCTCAGCCGCGGCGCCGGTTGTGGATGCCACAGGGCAGTTTCACGGGGCTTTGGCGGTGTCTGGGCCTTTAGAACGGCTCAGCGGTGACGCGCTGGAATTGGCGCGGCTGCGCGTGTTGCTGGCGGCCCAAGGGCTGGGCCGCGACATCCTTTAGAGGAACAGCAAGTCAATCGCCGTCAGCACAAGAAACACCGGGATCGAAATCACGGTGGCCAGAAGCACGGCGCTGGCCTTGGTCCATTTCACGGTGGGCGCAAAGTGCCCCATTACGGCGGATTGTTTTGACTTTCTCATTCTTTCATTAACCATGAATTAGGTTTCAGATGCGTTAATGGGGACATGTTGGATGTCTCCCTGCCCCTCCCCACGCGCCCGTTGCAGCAAAGTGATGAATACCGTCAGGCTTTGTCGCTGACCGAGACGCAGACCAAGACGCTGCGCGACGGCACCTTGGTGCTGCGCCGCAAGATCGGCGGCGTGAATATCGCCATGCTGCCGCGCGCCACAATTGAGAAAGCCACCCTACCCGGACTGATCCGCGAGGCGGGCTTGCTGCGCGAGGTGTTGGTGATCAACCCGGATCATCCCGCGCCTTGGTTGGGCAATCTGGGCGCGGTGCCAGTCATGACGCCACCCCATGTGGCGGAACTGGACCTGACCGGAGATCTGCGCGGACAGTTGCATCAGAAATGGCGCAACCGGTTGGTGTTTGCCGAAGGACAAGGTCTGCGCGTGACGCGACAGAACCTGCCGATCAAACCTGACAACTGGATTTTGCAGCAGGACGCGCAGCAACAGGCATCGCGCGGCTATGCGACATGGTCAGACGCGTTGACGCTGGCCTACAGCAAGGCCAACCGTGGAAGCGCAAAACTGTTCACCGCCTTTGACGGCAAAGAGCCGGTCGCGGCGATGTTGTTCCTGTGTCACGGCGACAGCGCGACCTATCACATCAGCCACACCACCGAAGCGGGCCGCGCGGCCAGCGCGCACAACCTGCTTTTGTGGGAAGGCATGACCTGGCTGGCCAACAAAGGCGTGACCATGCTGGAACTGGGCCAGGTGGACACCGAGAAAGCCGCCGGATTGGCGCGGTTTAAACTGGGTACCGGCGCCACCCTGCGGCCCTTAGGCGGCAGTTGGATTTGGTGGCCACCGTTGGGCAAGCTACTGTCACCATTGAGGCTTTTGGACCGCAAGGCAATGACGGCAGGTTAACCCCTGCCGATGTGCGCCGTGGCTTCGATCTCCAAAAGCGCTTCGTCTTCCACAAGATCAGCAACGACCACCAAAGACATGGCCGGGAAATGTCGCCCCATCACGGCGCGGTAGGCCTGTCCTACCTCGCGTTGATGCGCGAGGTATTCAGATTTGCTTTTCACAAACCATGTGAGCCGCGCAATGTCGCTGGGTTGCCCGCCAGCCGCTTCGACGATCTCACGGATGTTCTGCAGAACCTGCGTCATCTGGCCAATGAAATCATGGCTTTCAAAGACCTTCTGACTGTTCCAGCCAATTTGCCCGCCAATGTGCAGCGTGCCGTCCTCGGCCAACATGCCGTTGGCGTAACCCAACGCGGGCGCCCAGCCCTCAGGATGTATTGTTTTCAAACCCATGATCCTCGCCTCATGTCACGCGTGAGCGCACGTTGTACTTTTCTGCGCGCCAATGTTCATTGGCCATCACATCTTCGATGATCTCTGCCGCCGCGATGATGTCCGCATCGTCCAGATACAGCGGCGTGAATCCAAAGCGCATAATATTGGGCGCGCGGAAGTCACCAATCACGCCACGATCAATGATCGCCTGCATCGCCGGATAGCCGTGCTCAAAGGCAAAAGAGACTTGCGAGCCGCGCGCATTGGCATCCCGTGGGCTTGCCAGCGTCAGCATCGGACAGCGCGCCTCGACTTCCTTGATGAATAGATCAGACAGGCGCTGTGACGCGGCCCGTAGCTCCGCCATGTCGACACCATCCCAAGCCTTGAGCGCTTCTTGCAAAACGCCCAGTTGCAGGATCGGCGGCGTGCCCACCCGCATCCGCTCTGTGGCCGAGGCCGGACGGTAATTGAGCTCCATCGCAAAGGGCGCGTCATGGCCCAACCAGCCAGAGAGCGCCGGTTCTATACTCTCCACAATGTCAGGGCGCACATAGATAAACGCAGGCGCACCCGGACCGCCGTTCAGGTATTTGTAAGTACACCCGACGGCAAACTCCGCATTGCTGCCCGCCATATCGACCTGCACCGCGCCAGCGGAATGCGCCAAGTCCCAGATCATCACCGCACCCACTTCATGTGCACGTTTGGTGATCGCGTCCATGTCGTGCATGCGGCCAGAGCGGTAATCCACCTGTGTCAGCATCACCACGGCGACCTCTTCGGTGATCGCGTCCGCCACATCTTCAGGTGCCGGTGTGCGCAGCTCATAGCCTTGATCCAACGTCTTGATCAGCCCTTCTGCCATGTAGAGATCGGAGGGAAAGTTGCCGTTGTCAGACAGGATCACCTTGCGGTCCGGGCGCATTTTTAGCGCCGCCGCCAAGGCCTGATAGACTTTGATCGACAGCGTGTCGCCTGTGGCCACAGAGCCCCCGGGCGCACCAATCAGGTCCGCAAGACGGTCGCCCACAACCTGCGGCAAGGCCATCCAACCGGCAGTGTTCCATGCCTTGATCAGTTGCCCACCCCACTCCTCAGTGATGGTTTTCTGCGCGCGCTCGGCCGCGCCCTTGGGCAGCACGCCCAGCGAGTTGCCGTCGAGGTAGATCACGCCGTCTGGCACATCAAACAGCTCTTTTCTCGGAAGCGAAACGCCCATGCTTACAAATCTCCGCGCAGGTGCCAAAGTTCGGGGAAGAGTTCCACGTCCAGCATCCTGCGCAGATACTGCACGCCCGACGTGCCGCCGGTCCCGCGTTTGAAGCCGATCACCCGCTCCACGGTTGTGACATGGTTGAACCGCCAGCGGCGGAAGTAATCCTCCAGATCAACCAGTTTCTCGGCCAATTCATAGAGCCGCCAATGGGTGTCCACATCCTCATAAACGGTTTTCCAGCGCGCCTGAACCTCTGGCACCACCGCATGTGGCTGGTTCAGTTGCGGCGCAGGCATGGCGCTGTCGTCCCCATCCAGAGAGACATAGAGATAGCGGATCACCTCGTCATAGAAACTCGGCTGGGCCAGTTCGGCCTCAAGCGCAGCCTTGGCCTCCGGCACATGAGCATGCGGCTTCACCATATTGGGATTGCGATTGCCCAGCACATATTCAATCAGCCGGTATTGGTGGCTCTGAAAACCGGAGCTAGGCCCCAAAGCCTCGCGGAAAGTGGTGTAATCCGCCGGGGTCATGGTGCGCAGCACATCCCAAGCGGAGTTGAGCTGTTCAAAAATCCGGCTGACCCGCGCGAGCATCTTGAACATATGGCTCAAATCCCCTGCTATAAGCGCCTCCCGCGCTGCGCCCAGTTCATGCAGCGCCAGTTTCATCCACAGCTCAGACGTCTGGTGCTGGATGATAAACAGCATCTCGTCATGCGCCTCAGACTGCGGGTGCTGCTGGTTCAGAATGCCGTCCAGTTGCAGGTAGTCGCCATAAGACATGGCATCTTTGAAGGACATTTTGGCGCCGTCGGTTGACGGATCATAAGCTTTATCGGTCATTGGGCTGTCCTTAAGTTTCTGGCCTCAAGCGGAACCGCTGGATTTTGCCGGTTTCCGTCTTGGGCAACGCGTCGGTGAACACCACCGAGCGCGGGTATTTGAAGGGCGCGATGGTGGCTTTCACATGATCCTGTAACGCTTTGCTCATGGCCTCATCACCGGCCCCGCTGACCAAGACTACATGCGCCTCCACAATCGCGCCACGCGCCTCATCCGGCACGCCGATCACGGCGCATTCCGCCACCGCCTCATGCGCAAGCAAGGCGGCCTCCACCTCAGGCCCCGCGATGTTGTAGCCGGACGAAATGATCATGTCGTCATTGCGTGCGGCAAAGTGGAAGTAACCGTCTTCGTCCTGCCAGAAGGCATCGCCAGAGATGTTCCAGCCGTCCACCACATATTCGTCCTGCCGTTCACCGCGCAGGTAGCGGCACCCGGTTGGCCCGCGTACGGCCAAACGTCCAACTTCGCCGCGCGGCAAGGTCGCGCCATCAAGGCCTACCACTTTGGCTTCATAGCCCGTCACAGGCTTGCCGGTGCAGGCCGGGCGGTGATCGTCAAAGCGGTTGGATATGAAGATATGCAACAGCTCGGTGGCGCCAATACCGTCCAACATCGGCTTGCCAGTCTTGGCCTGCCATTCATCATATACCGGCGCGGGCAAGGTCTCCCCTGCACTCACGGCAGCGCGCAAAGACGACAGGTCCGCGCCTTCGTCCATTGCCGCCAGCATGGCGCGATAGGCGGTTGGCGCGGTGAAACAGACGGTGGCCTTATACTTCTCGATGATCTCAATCATATTGGGCGGTGTGGCTTGCTCAAGCAGCGTCGCCGCCGCGCCAAAGCGCAGCGGGAAAATCGCCAGACCGCCAAGACCAAAGGTAAAGGCTAAAGGTGGGGAGCCGACAAAGACGTCTTCCGGCTGCACGTCCAGCACTTCTTTTGCATAGCCATCGGCAATGATCATCAGATCGCGGTGGAAATGCATGGTGCCCTTCGGCTCACCCGTGCTGCCCGAGGTGAAGCCAATCAGCGCCACGTCATCCGCCGCCGTCGGCACTGCTTCAAAGGTCACGGGCTTTTCCAACGCCAGCCGGTCCAGCTCTGCATCGTGGTTGGCCGTGCCGTCAAAGCCGATCACTTTCAGCCCGTCACAGGCCTCCGCACAGGCACTCATTTCCTCCATCAACCGCGTGTCACAAATCGCGTGGCTGATCTCCGCCTTCTCCACATATTTGGTCAGTTCCACCGCGCGCAGCATCGGCATGGTGTTCACCACAACCGCGCCCGCCTTGGTCGCCGCCAACCAACAAGCCACCATCGCCGGGTTATTGGCCGAACGAATAAGCACCCGATTTCCAGGCCTTACACCCAGATCATCAACCAAAACATGCGCAAGCCGGTTGGTCCAATCGGTCAATTCCTTATATGTCCGGCGGCGCCCATTGCCGATCAGCGCCGTGTTGTCGCCGAAGCCTTTGGCGACCATGCCATCGGTCAACTCCCACCCGGCATTCATCTGTTCCGGATAGTCAAACCCCGCCAGCAACAGGTCCGGCCACATCTCCTTGGGGGGGAGATTGTCCCGCGTGAAGCTGTCCTCATGTGCGCTTGCGCCCATCATTTTCCTGCTCCTTCTGCTGCTGCATTTGCCAATGTCTGGCGGGCAATCACCACGCGCTGCACATCGCTGGCGCCCTCATAAATCCGCAAAGCTCTGATCTCGCGATAAAGCCGCTCCACGACCTCGCCGGATTTCACCCCGTCGCCACCAAACAGCTGGACGGCCTTATCGATCACCTGCTGCGCGTGATCGGTGGCAAAGAGTTTTGCCATTGCCGCTTCGCGCGTCACCCGTGGTGCGCCGCTGTCCTTGGCCCAAGCCGCGCGGTAGACCAGCAAGGCCGCCGCATCCACATCCAGCGCCATATCCGCAATGTGCCCCTGCACCATCTGCAATTCAAATAAAGGCGCGCCTTGGACCTCCCGCGCCTGCACCCGCGCCACCGCCTCATCCAACGCCCTGCGCGCAAAACCCAACGCCGCCGCCGCAACCGTGGAGCGGAACACGTCCAGCACCGACATGGCGATGGCAAAGCCGCGCCCTGCCTCGCCAATCAAGGCGTCCGCTGGAATGCGACAGTCTTCAAACTTCAACGTCGCGAGCGGATGCGGCGCAATGGTCTCCAATCGCTCCACCACCGATAGGCCAGGCGTGTCCGCAGGCACCACAAAAGCACTCAGACCTTTGGCCCCCGGCGCCTCGCCTGTGCGGGCAAAAACCGTGTAGACATCGGCTATGCCGCCGTTGGAAATCCAGGTCTTTTCGCCATTGAGCACAAAGTGATCGCCATCCCGCGTGGCGGTCATGGTGGAGTTCGCCACATCAGAGCCAGACTGCGGTTCGGTGAGCGCAAAGGCCGCAATCGCCTTGCCCGCCCGCGTCAACGGCAGCCATGCCGCTTTCTGCGCCTGCGTGCCAAACAACGAGATCGCCCCGGTGCCCAGCCCCTGCATGGCAAAGGCAAAATCCGCCAAACCATCGTGGCGCGCCAAAATCTCCCGGCTCAAGCACAGGGTCCGCACATCCAACGTGCCTTCCTCTGACGCCGTGGCCTGCAGGACCCCCGCTTCGCCCAAACGCGCCACCAAATCGCGACAGGTGCCATCCACGTCGCTGTGGCTCACCGACGCCAAGGCGCTCTCGGCCCAGGTCTCCAGTTCCGCGGCCCGTGCACGATGGCCCTCCTCAAAGAAAGGCCAGTCCAAAAAAGTTTGATCCGCCATGTGAAAGCCTCCCCTGCTTTCTCATTCGTCAAATATCTCGGGGGTCTGGGGGCTGGCCCCCAAGAAACCCTCAGTCGCCCTCAAACACCGGCCGCTCTTTGGCGACAAAGGCATGATAGGCGCGGTGGAAATCCTGCCCCTGCATACAAATC
This sequence comes from Shimia sp. MIT1388, assembly GCF_047124445.1. GTDB lineage: Bacteria > Pseudomonadota > Alphaproteobacteria > Rhodobacterales > Rhodobacteraceae > Shimia. Next base: position 1,500,213 of record NZ_CP138921.1, read on the forward strand.
GCCTGCGCTTGTGCTTCGGCCTCGATGGCCTGCTCAATCGACATTGACCATTCCTGCGCTAGCATGGTTTTGGTCATCATATTGGCAAAGCCCGGCCCGTCAGCGATGCGCCGCGCCAAAGCCTGCGCCTCCGTCATCAGGGCATCCGCCACAACCACGCGGTTGAAATAGCCCCAGGCATGGCCTTCACCCGCTGTCATCGCGCGGCCCAGATACAGCAGTTCCGCCGCCCGACCTTGTCCGATGATACGCGGCAGGATCGCGCAGGCCCCCATGTCGCAGCCCGCCAAGCCCACGCGGTTGAACAAGAACGCCGTCTTCGCTTCTGGCGTGGCAATGCGCAAATCAGACGCCATCGAAATGATCGCCCCCGCGCCCGCACAAACCCCGTCCACGGCGGCAATGATCGGCTTGCCGCAGTTCACCATGGCTTTGACCAGATCACCGGTCATGCGGGTGAAGGCCAACAGCTCTTTCATGGTCATCTTTGTCAGCGGGCCGATGATGTCATGCACATCGCCGCCAGAGCTAAAATTGCCGCCGTTGGGGGCAAACACCACCGCCTTGACCTCATCATCATAGCTCAGATCGCGGAACCAGTCGCGCAGCTCGGCATAGCTGTCAAAGGTCAGCGGGTTTTTCCGCTCCGGGCGGTTCAATTGCACCGTTGCGATGCCATCCACAACACTGCACAAAAAGTGCTCCACATCCGTGCGCATCGCTCAGATCTCCCTGTCTTCCAATGTCTCAATCAGCCGCTCCAGACGGATCGCCATGCCATCCACGTCGTCCGCGCCAAGACCACCCAGCATCTCGTTGAGCCAGCTTTCGTGGGTCGCGGCATGGTCTGCAAAGGCGGCAATGCCCTTGTCGGTCAACTTCACCAGCGAGGCGCGGCGATCTCCGGGAACCGCAACCCGTTGCGCCAAGCCTTCGTCGGAGAGTTTGTCAACAATGCCGGTCACATTCCCATTAGAAACGCGCAGCAACTCGCTGATCTGGCTCATCTTTTGCCCTTCCGGGAAGCGCGCCAGCACAGACATCACGTCAAACCGTGGCAAAGTGCTGTCAAATTCCCGACGCAGGCGCCGGCGGATTTCATCTTCGATCATGCCCGAGGCTTTCAGAAGCTTCAGCCAGAGCCGCAGCCGCTCTTTGCTCAGGTCAATTTGTGTCTCGGTCATAGTTCCCCTCCCGACAGGGTCATGGCGTGGCCATTCACCGAACGCGCCGCGTCATCGCATAGCCACAGCGCGGCGCCTGCGACCTCATCCACCTCGATAAACCGCCCCTGTGGGTTGCCCCGCGTGAGGCTGGCGCGGGCTTTTTCTTCGCTCATGCCAGTCTTTGCCATGATGTTTTCAATCGAGCGATCCAGCATCGGCGTGTCGACAAACCCCGGGCAAATCGCATTGGCGGTGATGCCGCTGTCGCCCATTTCCATGGCCACGGAACGGGTCAGCCCGACCACCCCATGTTTGGCGGCGCAGTAGCCGCTGACATAAGGGTAGCCTTTGAGACCTGCGGTGGAGGCCACGGCGATCAGCCGTCCCCAGCCTGCTGCCTGCATATCCGGCAGCGCCGCCTGCCATACGTTGACCACACCAGCGAGGTTCACATTCAACATTGCCGTCAGATGATCCGGCGACATCTTGGCAAAAGGCACACTCTCCGCCGCGCCTGCGTTCGCAACGACAATCTCAATCGGCCCGTCCAGAGCCCGCGCCTCGGCAAAGGCCGCCCGCACAGCGTCTGCATCGGTCACATCACAGACCTTCCAGCCGATGAATTTGTGTTTGCCCGCCACTTCGCGCAATGGCCCCTCGCGTCTGCCCACCACGGTGACCTTGGCACCGGCGTGCGCCATGGCTTCGGCAATCGCAGCGCCAACGCCGGTGCCGCCGCCGGTCACCACCACATGTTTGCCCGCAACACTCATACTCGGATCATCTCCGCTTCACGGTCTGCCAAACGCCAGGCCTGATCGCGTCCTGCCTCATAGGGCTTTGGCCAAGTGGCGTGGCGGTCGCCAATCCGCGCCGCCTCGTGATGCAGCCAATAAGGATCGGCTAGATGGGGACGGCCTACGGCCACCAAGTCGGCCCGCCCTGCCATCAAGATCGAGTTGGCGTGATCCGCCTCATAAATATTGCCCACCGCCATGGTCGGAATGCCCGCCTCGTTGCGGATCCGGTCACTAAACGGCGCCTGGAACATGCGGCCATAGACCGGCTTGGCCTCGGTGCTCGTTTGCCCCGCACTTACGTCGATGATGTCGGCGCCAGCGGCACGGAAGGCTTGGGCAATCTCCACCGCCTCCTGCGGGGTCACGCCATCTTCGCCAACCCAATCATTGGCCGAAATCCGCACCGACATCGGCTTTTCTGCTGGCCAAACCGCGCGCATCGCCTCAAACACTTCCAGCGGATAGCGCAGGCGGTTTTCCAGACTGCCGCCATAGGCATCGTCTCGCTGATTGCTCACCGGTGAGATGAAGCTTGAGATCAGATAGCCATGCGCCGCGTGCAGCTCGATCATGTCAAAGCCTGCGCGCTCTGCCATTTCCGCCGCCGCCACGAACTGCGCCTTGATTGCATCCATGTCCTCGCGCGTCGCGGCACGTGGCACGGCGTTGTTGGCGCTCCAGGGAACTGCGGAGGCCGAGACCAAGTCCCAGTTGCCGTCTTTCAACGGCGCGTCCATGACCTCCCAGCCAACCTGCGTGGAGCCTTTGCGCCCGGAGTGGCCGATCTGGCAGCAAATCTTCGCGTCTGTCTCGCCATGAACAAAATCCGTCAACCGCCGCCAAGCGGCCTCATGTTCTGGCGCGTAGAGCCCCGGACAGCCCGGCGTGATCCGCCCCTCAGCGCTGACACAGGTCATCTCAGTGTAGACCAGCCCCGCTCCGCCTTTGGCGCGCTCGCCGTAGTGGATCAGATGCCAATCGGTTGGACAGCCATCCAGCGCCTTATACTGCGCCATGGGCGAGACGACGATGCGGTTGGCCAGTTCCATGTCGCGCATCTTGTAAGGCGCAAACATCGGCGCACGTACCGGTGCATCCGCGGGCGCGCCCGCCTGATCCTGAAACCATTGTTCCGCCGACTTGAGCCAGTCTGCATCGCGCAGCCGCAGGTTTTCATGGCTGATCCGCTGGCTGCGGGTCAGCAGCGAGTAGTTGAACTGCACCGGGTCCAGGTCCAGGTAACGCTCCACCTCCTCAAACCACTCTAGCGAGTTGCGTGCCGCCGACTGCAGCCGCAACACATCCAGCCGCCGCTCTTCCTGATAGCGTTCAAACGCGCCTTCCATGGTGGGCTCGGAATGCAGGAACTCCGCCAGCGCAATGGCACTGTCAAACGCCAGTCGCGAGCCGGAGCCAATCGAGAAATGCGCCGTGGCGGAGGCATCGCCCAGCAGCACGACATTTTCGTGGTGCCACTTCTCACACAGCACCCGTGGGAAATTCATGAACACAGCGGAGCCGCGCAGATGTGCTGCGTTGCTCATTAACTCGTGCCCACCAAGGTGGTCGGCAAACACCACGCGGCAGGTCTCGACAATCTCTTCCTTGGACATGTCTTCGAACCCGAAGTTGTCCCAGGTCTCCTGCCCGCACTCCACGATGAAGGTCGCCGTCTCGTCATCAAACTGATAGACATGCGCCCAGATCCAGCCGTGCTGCGTTTTCTCAAAGATGAAGGTGAAGGCGTCGTCAAACTTCTGATGGGTGCCAAGCCAGACAAATTTACATGCGCGCATGTCGATTTCTGGTTTGAAATGGTCTGTGTAGGCCTCGCGCACACGGCTGTTCAAACCATCACAGCCCACCACCAAGTCGTACTCCGCCCGGATCGCTTCGATGTCGTCAAACTCGGTCTCAAACCGCATCTCGACACCCAACTCGCGGGCGCGCTCCTGCAACAGCAGCAACATCTGCATACGGCCAATGCCGGCAAATCCATGGCCGCCGGACACCGTACGCACACCGTCATGCACCACCGCGATGTCATCCCAATAGGCAAAGTGATCGCGGATCATTTGTGCGGATTTGGGATCATTGACCTCCAGGTTTTCCAGCGCGTCATCGCTGAGCACCACGCCCCAGCCAAAGGTGTCATTGGCGCGGTTGCGCTCGATCACCACAATCTCGTGCGACGGGTCGCGCAGCTTCATTGATATGGCAAAGTAAAGTCCAGCGGGACCACCGCCCAAACACGCAACTCGCATCATCCCCTCCAATGTCGACCTGCGGAGCCGCAAGCGCCCCGTCGCTGTCTTCACGCTAGGACGAGTCGCAATTTACTTCAAGCTTGAAATTTCTAACCTGTGAATTTCTCCTCCCCTCTTGTTCATCGCCGCAAGCTCCTGTTTTGTGACCAAACCATTCGCAGAAAGATCACCATGTCCGTGGAACCCTACTTCGCCAGCCTTCCGCAAGGCGCGCGCATCCATTTGGAAAACCTGCGCGACATCATCCGTGCGGCGGCGGAGGCCAGCAACGCCGCGCCGTTGGAGGAAAACCTTAAATGGGGACAACCCAGCTTTGCGCCCCCGAAGCGCAAAGGCACACCGATCCGGTTAAGCTGGTCACAAAAATCGCCAGAGCGGGTCGAGATGTTGGTGCATTGCCAGACAACGCTGGTGGAGGCCTGGCGGCACAGGTTTGGCGATCTGTTCGACTACGACGGGACACGCGCTGTGCACATTTCACTCGAAAAGCACCTGCCGGAAGAGGCGTTGCACATCATGGCGGTGATGGCGCTGACTTACCATCAGCGAAAGGGCTGAGTTACGTCCGAGCCTCAACCAATTGATCCGCCGGCGCGGTGGTCAAGGCCGTCATCACGTCGGCCACCACCATCGCCGCGATTACCTCGGGGCGTTTGTCCGTGCTGCCGCCAGCCCCAATTGGGCACTGCAGCGCCGCCGCACTCAAACCGTCACATTCGCTTTGAGCAAAGCGCTCAAATTTCACCCGTTTGGTGGCCGAACCAATCATGCCGACCCAGCGCGCATCTGTGCGGGCCAGCCCCTCTGCGGTCAGCAGAAAATCCAGCGCATGATCGTGGGTAAGCACAATGAAGGCACTGCCCGCGGGCGCACCGCGCACCTCGGCTTCGGGCAAGGCGGTCAGGCGTTTTTCTACATTGGCCAGCGACAGCCCCAACTCTTCTGTGCGGCTGTCCACCAGAAGGCAACGAACCGGCAAATGCTGGAACAAGTTCGCCAGCGCGCGGCCAACATGCCCCGCGCCAAAGACGTAGACATGGGGCAACGCGGCCTCTTGCGCCTCAACCTCAGCCACCAGATTTGCACGCGCCGTGCTGTCCATTTCAGTGAGCGTGATTTCCACACGCCCGCCGCAACACTGGCCTATCTCCGGTCCCAATGGCACATCCATGAAGCCGGAGAACTGACTTAGTTTCAGCAACTTACGCGCCTCATCTAAAGCCATATACTCCAACTGTCCGCCGCCAATCGTACCCACCATTGCCGTGGGCGACACCACCATCACAGCGCCTTCTTCACGCGGAGAGCTGCCGCGCACGCGGGTGATCTCCACCCGCATGGCCCGCGCTTCACGCTGCAAAAATGCTATGAGGTCGGCCGCTTTCATCCGCGCAAACGCTCCACCGCCATCAGCACGCACTCTGGCGTCGCAGGTGCGTCCAAACGCGGACACTCTGCGTAATCCGCCACCGATGCCACCGCCATGCCCAGCGCCTCAAACACACAGATTGGCAGCATAAACGGCGGTTCCCCCACCGCTTTGGAGCGCTTGATGGTCAACTCGCGATTCTCTGACCAATCGGCCAGATTGACGTTGAACTCGCGCGGGATATCCCCCGCCAGCGGGATCTTGTAGGTGCTCGGCGCATGGGTGCGCAGCTGGCCTTTGTCATCCCACTTCAGTTCCTCGGTGGTGAGCCAGCCCATGCCTTGAATGAAGGCGCCCTCAACTTGACCTTTGTCCAAAATCGGGTTCAGCGACTTGCCCACATCATGCAGCACATCGGCCCGATCCACGGTGTATTCGCCGGTCAGCGTGTCCACAGAGACCTCGGCCACTGCCGCGCCGTAGGCGTAGTAGTAGAACGGACGGCCCTGGCCCTTTTCGCGGTCCCAGTGAATTTTTGGCGTCTTATAAAAGCCTGCGGCCCAGAGCTGCACCCGCGCCATATAGGCCTGCTTTATGAAGTCGCCAAAGGCAAAAACCTGATCGCCGACGTGCACTTCGTTTGGTGCAAATTTCACCAACAACGCATCAACGCCAAAGTGGTCACAGGCCCAGCGGATCAGGCGCTCTTTGATCTGCTCACAGGCATTCAATGCCGCCATGCCGTTCAGATCGGTGCCGGAACTCGCTGCCGTGGCGGAGGTATTGGGCACTTTCTCTGTGGTGGTCTTGGTGATCTTGATGGTGTCGAAATCCACCTGGAAGGCCTCGGCCACAACCTGCGCCACCTTGGTGTTCAGCCCCTGCCCCATCTCGGTGCCACCGTGGTTCAGCATGATGGAGCCGTCATTGTAGATGTGCACCAGCGCTCCGGCCTGATTGTACCAGGTGGCGGTGAAGCTGATCCCGAATTTCACCGGCGTGAGCGAGATGCCCTTGCGGATGATGCCGCCTTTGGCGTTGTGTGCCAGCACAGCTTGGCGCCGTGCCTGATAATCCGAGCTTTGCTCCAGCTCTTCCACCAACCGCGGCATGACATTGTCTTCCACCGTCTGGTGATAGGGCGTCACGTTGCGGTCAGTATTTCCATAGAAGTTCGCCTTACGCACCTCCAGCGGGTCTTTGCCGAGCTTGTAGGCAATCTCTTCCATCATACGCTCTGCGGCAACCACACCCTGCGGGCCACCAAAGCCACGGAAGGCGGTGTTGGAGACCGTGTTGGTCTTCATCGGGCGGCTTTGCAGTTTGACGTGCGGGTAGAAGTAGGCGTTGTCCGCGTGGAACAGCGCGCGGTCCGTCACAGGCCCGGATAGGTCGGAGGTCCAGCCACAACGCGCGGCAAAGGTGTTGTCCACCGCCTGGATTTTGCCCTCATCGTCAAAGGCCACGTCGTAGTCCACGACAAAATCATGCCGCTTGCCGGTGCTTTCCATGTCCTGATCGCGGTCCGGGCGGATTTTCACCGCGCGGTTCCATTTTTTCGCGGCCAATGCTGCCACCGCACAGAACTGGTTCATCTGGCTTTCTTTGCCACCAAATCCACCGCCCATGCGGCGCACGTTCACCACCACGGCGTTGGAGGGCACGCCCAAAACATGGGCCACCATATGCTGCGCCTCGCTGGGGTGCTGCGTGGAGGAATGCACGATCACATCATCATCTTCGCCAGGCATGGCAAAGGCAATATGGCCTTCCAGATACATGTGGTCCTGACCACCAATGCGCATTTGGCCATGAATGCGGTGTGCCGCCTCAGCCTGCCCTTCCGCCACGTCGCCACGGCGCAGAGTCATCGGAGGCGTAACATGCGGGTAGCCTTTGGCCACCGCCTCGTCAGCCTCAATCACATGCGGGAGCGGCATGTAGTCGATCTTTGCGAGTTCCACGGCACGGCGGGCAATGTCGCGGCTTTCCGCCACAACTGCAAACAACACCTGCCCCCAGAACTCGACTTTCTCGGTGGCAAACAGCGGCTCGTCATGACGCCCTGTGGGGCTTACGTCGTTCACGCCCGGCACATCTTCGGCGGTCAGAACCCCAACCACACCGGGCGCGGCGCGCACGGCGGAGAGGTCCATCGATTTGATTTCAGCGTGGGCCACTTTGGCGGTGCCAAAATAGGCGTGCAACGTGCCAATCGGCTCGGCAATATCATCGCAATAATCTGCCGCGCCGGAGACATGTTTGATCGCACTGTCGTGGATCAGATCGGTGTGGGCGGAACCGCGAATGGAGACGGTCTGTTTCATAGTTTTTTCTCCTTACGCGCTGGCCAGACGGGCGGTGTCGCCATTGGTTTCATGCCAGAAACGGCGGAACAGGTTTTGCGCAACTTTCATGCGGTAGTCCGCGCTGGCCCGCATGTCGGTCAGCGGCTGGAAGTCTTCTGGCAGTTTGTCTGCGGCAGCCACCAAAGTGGCTTCGCTCCATGGCTGGCCGACAAGAGCGGCTTCGGCGGCGGCGGCACGTTTTGGCGTGGCAGCCATGCCCCCAAAGGCCAGCACAGCTGCGGTGATCATACCATTTTCGACCTGCACAGTCATGCCCACAGCCACAGAAGAGATGTCTTCATCCCGGCGTTTGGAAATCTTGTAGGCGGCATGGAGGCCGGTGGAGACACGCGGAATTGTGATGCTTTCGACAAACTCACCGGCGGCGCGGTCCTGCTTGCCATAAGCGATGAAAAACTCTTCAAGCGGCAATACACGACGGGTCGCGCCTTTGCGCAGCGTGATCGAGGCGCCCAAAGCGATCAGCACTGGTGGGGTGTCCCCAATCGGTGAGCCATTGGCAATATTACCGCCCACGGTGCCCATGTTGCGCACCTGCCAGCCGGCGATGCGGTCCCAATAGTCGCTCAGGTGTGGGTAATGTTCCGCAATCACATCCTGTGCTTCGGTGTAAGTCACGCCCGCACCGATGGTGACGGCATTCTCAGAGACTGAGATGGCCTTCAGCCCATCCAGCTGACCAATGAAGACCGCCGGCGAAATCCGCTTGAGAAACTTGGTCACCCAGAGCCCTACATCGGTGGAGCCGGCAATGATGGTCGCCTCAGGCTCGGCTTCCAGCACAGCGGCAAGGTCATCCACATCTGCTGGCAGAATGGCGCGACTGTCGCCTTTGGCAACTTCAACCCGCTTGCCATCGCGCAGAGCGTTGAGGGAGGCCACAACTCCTTCTCGTTCAGTCGCGAGGTGTTCCGCAGAAGGCGTGCCATAGTTGGTCACTTCCTGTGCGGCGCGGATGATGGGCGCGTAGCCGGTGCAGCGGCACAGGTTGCCCTGCAACGCGGTCTCCACCTGCTTCACAGTTGGGTGCTCATGCTGCATCCACAGCGCATAGAGCGACATCACAATGCCCGGTGTGCAGAAGCCACATTGGCTGCCGTGATGCTCCACCATCGCCTGTTGCACCGGCGACAGACGGCCCTCCGGCCCACCAAGGTACTCGATGGTAACCACGTGGCAGCCATCCAACGAGGCCAGGAAACGGATGCAGGCATTCACGGTCTCATAGACCAGCCCGCCATCCGTCAGCCGCCCAACCAAGACGGTACAGGCTCCGCAATCGCCCTCGGCACAACCCTCTTTGGAGCCGGTAAGCCGTTGATCAATGCGCAAAAAATCAAGGAGCGTGTCATCTGCTCCAACGTCTGAAAGCGCAATGTTGCGCCCGTTGAGTAAAAACCGAATTTCGCTGCGGTGCTGCATCCTGACCTCTTGCTGGGAGTCGGCACGGAAGTGGCCTTGATCCACTCTACCTGCCGCCTAGCCTTCAATGAAACGGGGGTTTTGGCAAATCTATTTCAATGATTTATTGAAAATCAAATTCCCAAACGCGCGCTATTGAGGCACAATCCCTTAAGGAGGTGCTCTCATGCCCTATCTGGAAAGCCTGCGAGTCTTTGTGCGCGTGGTGGAACTTGGCTCCATCACCTCGGGCGGCCGCGACTTGCGCCTGACCCCGGCTGTGGCCTCCAACCGCGTGAAGGAACTGGAAAGCCGCTTGGGCGTGCGCCTGTTCAATCGCACCACCCGCAACCTCTCCCCGACTGAGGTGGGCAAGGTGTTTTACGATCACGCCCGCAAGGTGATCGAGACCCTGGATGAGGCCGAGGCGGTGGTGGCCGGGTTTTCCGACAAGCCGCGCGGCACCATCCGCGTGACCGCGCCGCTTGGCGTGGGCCGTCGCATTGTCGCGCCGCTCATTCCGGCTTTTGCTGACAAATACCCCAATGTGGATGTGCAGCTGCGCTTGTCAGACCGAAAGGTGGACTTGTTTGAAGACGGGCTGGACGTGGCCTTTGTGTTGGGCGAACTCAAAGACAGCAATCTGAAGCTGCGCAAAATTGCCGATTGTGACCGGGTGCTGGTGGCCGCGCCAGAGTATCTGGAGACGCATGGCACCCCGCAAACGCCGGATGATCTACTGGGGGATCACAACTGCCTGTTGCTGCGGTTTCCGCGCAGCCCGGAGTATTTCTGGACCCTGCAAACTGAGGCTGGATTGCGCAAGATCGAGGCCAAAGGCCGCTATGATGCCGATGATGGCGACGTGCTCACTCAGTGGGCGCTGGAAGGGGCTGGGATTGCCAACAAACCACGTTTTGACGTGGCACAACACCTAAAAAGTGGCGCGTTGGTGGAAGTATTGTCCAACACCCCGCCTCTGCCCGCGTCGTTTGGATGCCTCTATCCACACCGCAAATTGCAGGACCCAAAAATCCGCCTGTTTGTGGATTTTGTCGCAAGCGAAAGCAAGCAGCGCATCGCGCAGCTTTGACCTTACCCTGGTTTCAGGCACTTAGTGATTGATGGCGAGCGGGCTGTCTTCGCGCAGTTTCGGCGTGTAGAGCGTATAGGTCGCGCGGCCGTCATGCTTGGACGCATAAAGCGCCACATCCGCATCATCCATCAATTGCTCGGCAGAGGCATCGCCCTCACCGTCATAGATCGCAATGCCCACGCTGGCCGAGATCTTGCACAGACTGTCTTTGTAAGCGACCGGACGCTCCACCTCTTTGATGATCCGGGTGCAGATCCGCCCCAAGATTTCTTCATCAATGGTGCCATTGATCACCAGCACAAATTCATCGCCGCCAACCCGCGCCACCACATCGTCGCCACGGCTGCTGTCTACCAACACCTTGGCAACATGCTGCAACACAACGTCCCCGGCCGCGTGGCCCTTGGTGTCATTGACCTCTTTGAAGAAGTCGAGATCCACATGCAGCAAGCCAAACGGCGTGCGGTCTTCGACCATGCGCGGCAGGATGTGATCCAGCGCACGACGGTTTTTCAGACCAGTCAACGTGTCGGTATAGGCCTGCTCCTCGGCGGCAATCTTGGCGCCTTGCAAACGTTGGTTCAGCTTGCGGTGCGCTTCCATGGCGGCAGATTTCGCCTCCACCAGATAGAGCATCTCGATGGTCAGGTCCGTTGCGGCAAAGTCCGACGCGTTCAGGGAGTACTCCTGCACCGCGTCCAGAATGGAGATGCCAAAACTCAGGTTCACAATTGCACCGCCATCGCTGCACGGCATCAACACGCCTTTGAGGCCGGTCTGCGGCTCCACGCGTTTTTTCAAGTGCAGCTTCTTCCCTGCCGCCGCCAAAAGCGTGTCCATCGAGGTGATGGAATGTGGTCGGTTCAGCTCAAACGCTTCCAGAAACCGGTTTCCGAGAATGGTTTGATCGCCGTAAAGCTTGGTCACGGTTGGCCCCGCGTGGGTGATCTTGCCAAACTTGTCCAGACGCACATGCATCGGGCAGAGCACGTCCAGCGTGTCCAGAATATCGCAGCAGTCTTGAACCTCAGTCATCCGGCCCGTGCTCCCAACTCAAACTCGCGCCCGCTGGCAAAAGCCTGCTCCACCAGGGTGATGTCAATCACTTCGGAATCCGCCTGGCCGCCGCGATGCTCCAGAAACACCAGTGCGCCATAGTCATCCGCCAGTGTCCGCAGAATGCCAATCATCACATAACCAAACCCCGGGCGGTCGCCCTTGCACGTCAAGCTAAAGGACTCGGCGGAATGCTGGCGCACCTCCATCGACGGCAGGTCCAGATCATCCACCGCCAATTTGGCGCGATCCGGCAACTCGTCCAGCGAATGCAGGAAATCGACAAAATCCACCCCGCCAAAGCGCAGCAACCGACGCAGCGCCTCCACATTGGGATGGGTCACGAGATAGGTGCCGATGTCCTCAAGCACGGTTTCCTCAGGCACGCCAATCACGTCCTTGGCCGCAGCAATCAGGTTGTCGGTGATGTCATCATCATAGTGCAGCATGGCCTCGAAATCCGTGACTTCGACACCCGCGCGGCGAGTCACCTCGAGCCAGCGCGACAGCCCATAACTGTCACGGACAAAGCATTGTATCGCCCTGTTGACCAACCCATGCATAACGTCACCTCATTCGTCGTGGTCCATAAGACCAGACTCACCTTAAGATTTTCCCAACAGCCTCAGAATTCCGGGAACACTTCCACGTCCCCGATCCAGAGTGAGCGCCGGCTGCTGGGAGCAACCTCATAGCGCCCCTCCAATATAGAGCGGACTTCCACCACCGTCACCTCTTTGCCGCCAAATGGCGTCAGATTTGCACCTATGGCGAGATACTGCCCATCAACAAACACGCTAAATACGTCAAATTTGCGGTTTTCAGCCGGTATAAACAGCACACCCTGCTGCGCGCCCTGCTCCGGTGCGAACTGATCCAGCAGCAAAACACAGCCCGGATCGGGGTTGTTTACACAGCTTTTGGACCATTCTCGCAGCCTGTAGCTTGGCCAGTCCTCCAGCATCTTCACAGTCACTGCGGCCGTTTGCGGCAACACGGTCAAATTCGCGTGGATTTCCGCCGCCTGGGTCTCTAACCGGCGGTCCACCTGTCCGCGCTCGAACTGCCAACGGCTGTCGGCTGCCAGTACCTTGGTCACCTGCGCCTGAAGGGCCGTGTCTGTCTGCGCCGCGCCTTCTTGGAGCTGGGCGATCCCCGCCTGCCCCGGCTTGCCCCAATCATGGGCCAGCTCATACAGCGCCATATCCGGCACCGGCACACTTCCGTTTTCGATACGCGCGACCTGCGACGTGGTGGAGATCTGCTCCGCATTCAGCAGCGGGCTTTGCCAGGCCGCTGCAGTCACAAGCACAACCACTGCCACCAGAATATTGGCCTGACGAATGCGCGCCATCCAAGGGCCGCGCAGCACGACCGCCACTGCATAGGTCAGCGCATACAGAGCCACAATTGCAGCGGTCGCCGCCGCCGCCAACCGTGCCGGTGTCCAGCCATATTGCACCACCCGCAACGACAGCGCGTATATCGCCAACCCGGCAATCACCGGCAACAACAGCGCCAGCGCCGCCGTACACAGCCGCATCCACCGCGAGCGCACCGCATCCGCGTCGCCACGGTCCAACGAAATGCTCACAAGGCAGATCATCGCCAGCCCCACAAACAACAGCACCGCCGTGCGGCTCAAAGAACCAAACAGATTGCCCGGATCCTGCGCCAGCGCCGCCACTACAAAGATCAGCACCACCGCCAGCACCACCGGCACCAACAGCCGCAACAGGCGCAGCACCAGGAAAGGTGACAGGTATTCGCGCATCTCATGCACCACCGACAGCCCCAGCCCCAGCGCAAAGCCCGTGACCACGTAAGGCACGCCGTCAATGTCGAGGATGTCCTCAATGATGGTGAGGCCGACAATCTCCAAAAGCGCATGGCTCATGAACAGCACAGCCCAAAACAGCCCGGCAAATAGCCAACCGGCTGAGTAGCGCACCAGAATGCTCCAACTCACGTCAAACAGGTGACCGTAGTCGCGCAAGCTGTGATGATCGCGCAGCAGCGCGGCCGCAAACGGCGTGCCAATGGTGACAAACACCCCCCAGGCCATGATCGGGTGCCCGGCTTCGGCAAAAGCCTCCAGCGTGTCAAAGCGCCAGCCCGCCCAGGTCACCAGAAGCGCCGCCAACGCGGACAGCCAGAGGGCCGGAAGCGCCGCGCGCGCCACGCGGTACGGACCGCTCAGCCCCATCAAAACGGCAAAAAAGCCCGCCACAAAAGAGGTCACGGCCAAATAGACATGCGGATGGTCGATGACATCGGGGAGATGCTCCACCAATGCCCAGATCGCCAGGCCTGCAACAGACCCGACAACAGCCATCTCCGCGCGCCCTGTCACCGTGCGCCCGCCCTGAGTGTGCATGGTACCCCTCCTGCAACCCTGTGCGGCGTTTATAGCGGGGAGCGTTTCAAAAACAATGATTTATAGCAAAGGTCGCATGTGACAATTCTGGCAGGCGCGCCCGGCGCAAATTGTACAAACGCCTCAGAAATCCGTGGGGGCACCGCCCTCTTCTTTGCGTTTGGCCACAAACTCCACCAAGGCCGCGCGATGCTCCGGCGGCATGGGCGGGGCGTCAAACTCGGCCAGAATATCCTTGTAAAGGTGATGCGCCCGCTCCGCCGTCCACGTGCCGCCCGCAGCCTCAAACGCCTCAAAATTGCGCCAGTCAGAGACAAACGGCTGATAAAAGGCTGTGGTATAGCGTTCCTGCGTGTGATCGATGCCAAAGAAGTGCCCATCGATGCCGACCTCGGCGATGGCATCTAAGGCAATTTCCTCTGGACCCGTGGCACATATCTCCGGCGCCAGATAGCGCTGAATCATCTGTAGTTCTTCGCAATCCATGACAAATTTCTCAGGACTCGCAATCAACCCGCCTTCGAGCCAGCCCGCTGCGTGATAGACCATATGGGTGCCAGACTGCACCGCACTCCACAGGCTGTTACAGGTCTCCCACATCGCCTGCCCGTCTGGTACGTTGGCGGCACAGACACCGCTGGCGCGCATCGGCAAGCCGTAAAATCGCGCCATTTGCCCGGTCATCTGTGTGGCGCGCATATATTCCGGCGTGCCAAAAGCCGGCGCGCCCGACTTCATGTCGACGTTGCTGGTAAAGGTGCCAATTGCACAGGCGGCGCCGGGGCGGATGTATTGCGCCAGTGCCACCGCGCTCAAGGCTTCGGCCAGCGACTGCGCCACCGCGCCCGCCATGGTCACAGGCGCCATCGCCCCCGCCAAGGTGAACGGCGTGACCACAAGGCCCTGATTGCGCCGCGCCATGCGCATCCAGCCGTCCATCATCGGGTGATCGTGTTTTAGCGGCGAGGTCGAGTTGATGTTGGTGAACATGCGCGGGCTGGCCTCAAACGCCTCATGGCTCAGCCCCCCTGCCAGCCGCACCATCTCCATTGCGTCCTCAACCCGCTCTGGGCCCAAGGCATAGGCATGCACCACCTTGTCAGTGAGCGTCAGCGCGTCAAACAACACATCCAGATGCCGGATCGAGGGGTGGATGTCCTGCGGCTCCACCGGATAGCCGCCAGTGAAATGGATGCAATTGAAATACTGCGTCAGCTTAAGCAGGTTGGCACACTGCTCCCGCGTACCGGGCACTTTACGCCCCAGTTCCAGATCCCAATAGTTTGGCGGGCTGGAGACATTGCCAAACAGGATATGATTGTCCCCCATCACCAGCTGGCGCTCTGGATTGCGCGGGGTCATGGTCCAACGCGCGGGCGCTTTGCCAACCATCTCCATCACAAAGGTCCGATCAAAGAAGACCTGATCGTCCACCACCTTGCAGCCGGCAGCTTTCAGGATGTCCCGAGCCTCATTGTTGTAAAACGCGATGCCAATCTCTTCGAGGATGCGCATCGCGCCCTCATGGATGGCCTGCACCCCGTCTGCGGAGAGAGGTTCCGTCGGGCGATCCGTGTTGACCGGCAAGCGCCAGGGCATTTGTTCGATCACTCCGGATCTCTTGCGCCGCGCCGCATTGCCCGCGCGCCCTCCGCCGCGCCGCCCTTTGGGTTTGCTGTCTGTGTCCGACATCGCTGCCTCCCCTTCGTGTTGGGAAAAGCAAAAGCGATCGCTGCGCCCGAGTCTGCGCGTTTACGACAAAAGCTGTCGTTTTTGCCACAGGACCTTTGAGTGTCACTCTGAAAAAGCGACCCAGCATCGATAATCGAAGTCGTTTGACCCTGCGCATTTGACCACCGATATTCATCAATAACTTCAAATGAGAACTCGAACCCATGATTGCCTTTCGCTACCTATTGGTCTTCATTCTTCCAACAATGCTGGCTGTCGCTCTCGAAGTGGCAACCTCCTCAATGCGGATTGAGGCGTTCCATGAAGCCGTGAAAATCATAGACCTCACATTTTCCAAAGATGCCGAAATCAAAAAACAGGCCCTTGAAAGTATCGGCTCAGACGAAGGAACCAAACTCTCGACAAAGTTGGACCGATTTTTTGCAGCCGCAGTCCCACTTGGATGCATGGTTTTGGCGCTAGCAATCCCGATGCAGGCAAAGCCGGAGCGGATCATCGATTTTATGACGACACTGTTTTGCGGGTTCTGCGTCGCATTTTGGCTTATAGGTTTTTACCGAATGGAATGGTTCGAATTTGGCCTGTGTCTGCTCTTGGGCATTGCACTGGCAGCCGTCACGCTCCTAGTACGAACGCGCTTGATCAATACATCTTCGCAGTATCAGGCGAACCAAACTCTATAGCTGCTCAGTTTTCTCAAGCGACAGGTCACTCAGACGAAGGCGTTCCAGTGCTTTAGGCGACTTTAACGTCAGGCCGCCATCCACGCCGGAATATGCCCGATGTTGGGCAAAACCACATCCGCATGAGGGGCCAGTTCTGCCTCCAGTGCCACACCGGTCAGCACGGCGACGGTCTGCATCCCCGCGCGGCGCCCGGCGATCAGGTCGTGGGTGCTGTCCCCCACCATCGCCACCCGCGCCGGGGCCAGTTTGGTATGTTCCGCAAAGGCCAGCAACGGGCCGGGCTCTGGCTTTGCGCCAAAGCCGCTGTCAAACCCGGCGATAAAATCAAACCGGTCCATCACGCCCGCTTCGGTCAAATGCGCCTTGGCGCCGTATTCCGTGTCATTGGTCATCACACCCAGCTTCAGCCCCACCTCGCGAAACCCGTCCATCAACGGCGCAAGTGGGACGGCCGGTGCAAGTGGCGCCTCTGCGGCGGCCAGCATCAGCTCTTCGTCAATGGCGTCCACATCAGAGCCCGGCAATGCACTTGCCACCGCCTCTGCCGCCTCGCGGTTGGTGCCCGCAATCACAAAGCTTTCCGGTAAAAACGCCTTGGCCGCCAGATCAAACATCAAAGCATCGGCAATCCGTTGCGACACCACCCCGTCGCCTTGGGCAAAGCGGTCAATCATGCTCGCCGCCCAGCCGTTCCAGGTCGCCCCGAAATCAAACAGGGTGCCATCCTTGTCAAACAGAAGTCCGTCTACGCGCATGTTTGATCTGCCTTGCCTCATTGTGGTCCTGCCGCAGACCCTGCCCTGCCCCCATCCTCAGTGCAAGCGGATCTGCGCCGTTAACCCAATCTTAGGCTCAGGTCCAATGAGTTCGGGCGGTCCCAAGCAAGGTCGCAGCCGCCATCATCGGCACTTCATAGGCGAGTGCATTGCTGTCGCAGAACTCAACCACCCAGGCGTCGTCCATAGTGATAAACTCAAGCACAGAGCCCAGAAAATCAGGCTCTGCCGCCCGGGCTCGCAGATCCTCTACTGACGCACCGGTTGAACCCAAAAACACAGAGCACACTTCTTCGTTGTTGACCAGCCAGGCCAAGGCATTCAGGGCGGTGGTCTCTGCGACCTCCTGAGAAACACTCATTTTTTCTCACTTTCGAAAGGGTTTGTTAACCATTCATACCACATTATGAACGTGTCCCTTCTTTCCACAGTTTCAGGTTTCTCTATGGCAGCTCGTGTCTTGATCGTCGACAGCATTTCGGCGAACCGTATTTTGTTGAAAGTCAAACTTGCCGGCGCATTCGCTCAGGTTGAGCAGGCCGCCAGCGCAGGGGAGGCTTTGGACCTCCTCGAAAACGAGGTCACGCCCGACCTTCTGGTGCTCGGTGGCGACCTCGTGGATATGAGTGCCATTGAGCTATGCTCGGTCATCAAGAAGCGCCCCGAGCTGGCCAACCTGCCGGTCTTACTGGTGCACACCGACGGCCATCGCACCGACTTAATTGACGCGTTGCGCATGGGGGCGGAAGACGCCTTTGACATGTCGGTCAGCACCGACGCGCTACTGGCCCGCATCCGTTCAATCGTGCGCGCCCGCAACAGCTTTGAGGAACTACGCCTGCGCGAAAGCACCGGCCATATTCCCGGCCTCGCCGAAACCGCCGCTGCGCTTGACTCCCCTGCTTCCGTGCTGATTGCCGCCCGCAATGAAACCGAAGGTGCGCGCTGGCAAGCGCAACTATCCAAGCTCGCCCCCTTTGCCCTGCGCCACCAGATGGAAGCCGACATCATGCGCAACATGGGGCAGTTCACCGCCCCCGATGCCATCATCATTTCCCTGGCCGTGGCCGCGCCCGAAGAAGCCCTGCGCCTGCTCGCGGAAATCCGCGCCCGTGCCGCCACCCGCCAGGCCGCTGTGCTGGTGGTGCTGGATGAAAACGACGACACCGCGCGGATCAACGCGCTGGACCTTGGCGCCAATGACGTGATTGCTGAAGGGTTTCATGCCGAAGAGGCTGTGCTGCGGCTCGATAAGATGATTGCCCGCAAGCGCCTGACCGACCGTCTGCGCCAGAAAGTCGAAGACGGTCTGACCGCTTCTGTCACCGACCCGCTGACCGGCCTGTTCAACCGCCGCTATGCCATGCCCCATCTGGACAACATGGCGCAGCGCGCCACCGGACACAGCGACCAAACCGGCGATTTTGCCGTGATGCTGGCCGATCTCGACCACTTCAAAGAGGTGAATGACAAATACGGCCATGCCGCTGGCGACATTGTGCTGGCCGAAATTGCCCGCCGCATGCGTGCCAACATTAAATCCGCCGACTTGATTGCCCGCATGGGCGGCGAAGAGTTCCTTGTGGTGGTGCAGACCGACAACCGCGAAAGCGCCGCCAAAGTGGCCCAGCGCCTCTGTGATGTGGTGCGCGCAGAACCCGTCTACCTGCGGGGCCGCGACATCCAGATCCCTGTGACCGTCAGCATCGGGGTCGCCATGGGCAGCGACATGCTGGAAGCCAAGAAAGCCAAATTTGGCGGTGGCGAAGACAGCCTGGCCAGCGCCCTGATCGATCAGGCGGATCAGGCGCTCTATGGCGCCAAGGCAGACGGGCGCGACAAGATCCTGCTGTCGTTCACTGCAGCTTAACGCGAGCGATATAGGGGGCGCTGCCCCCGCCCCATCTTTTGATGGGGCTCCCCCGGGATATTTACGGACAAATGAAGATCAGGGCTGTTTGGGCGGACGTGGTTTGCCATCCTTGGACGGATGTTTCTTGTCCTTGGGACCACGTTCCAGCACCTCTTCCAACCGGTCGGCATAAGCGGCGCGTTCCGCATCACTCATCGACAGGATTTTGGCCAGGAACACATCCCGCGCCATGGCGCGGCGGCGTTCACCCGCCTGATCCAATGTCATGACCAGATCCCGCAGCGCCGCCTCATCTAAGGGCGAAGATCGCAGCACCGCCAAAGCCTCTTGGTAGTGCTGATGATCTGCGCGGTGATCCACGTTGCTCTTGCGATAGGCGCTGCGAATGGCACGACCGACTTCGCGCTTGTCATCAAAGGTCAGCGCCTTGATGTGCGGCGAGCCAAACCGGTCACTAACCGGTCCTTTGTCACCATCCCCACGAATGGCAATCGCGGCGCCGCCGACAATGCCCACAATCAGAACGTTTAAGGCCAGCGACCCGATCAGAAGCGCACGGGTCAAACGACGGGGCTTTGGGCTGGGCTTTGTGCTATTTGGCTCAGTCATGCTCATTCCTCCGCCGTAAAATCAAAGGCATAGATGTCATCCAGATCGGAGAGGTAGCTTTGAGCGGTCTCTCCATAAAGATCAAGGCCAAGGGTGTCTTCCATCAGGGTTGTGCCCGCGGCCACCCCGATCCAGACACCAGCCACACCGGCCATGGCCACGCCGCTAAGTGCGGGCCAGCCGCCGACTGCCGCCATCAAAGCCGCCCATAGGCTGCGGCGCTGTGGCGGCACCGGCGTTGGCACTGCCATCTGCAGGCCTTCCGCCTCGCTCAACACCCGTGCCAGCAAATCCGGCGACGGGGTGGCGCGGCTGTCGCTACGGGCCGCTGCAAACAGATCGTCCAGCATATCGTCGTCAAACTTCTCAGCCATCGGTATACCCCAGTGCCTCGCGCTGGCTGGCCAAAGCCTCTGCCAACGCCCGTTTACCCCGCGCCGTGAGGCTTTCCACCGCCTCGACGCTGATCTCCATGATCTCCGCAATCTCCGGATTGCTTTGACCTTCTATGTGCCGCAACACGACCGCCTGCCGTTGCCGCTCCGGCAACGTTGCCAACGCGCTCTGCAAGGCATCCGCACGGGCGCGGTCCTGCATCTCTTGCGCCGCCGATTTGGCACCGTCTTCCGGCTCGGGGATCGCGTCCAACGCCACCCCTTTGGTTTTACGCAGCCGGTCCGTGCACAGATTGGCGGTCACGCGATACAGCCAGGTTGTCACCTTAGCCTCACCCTGCCGCCAGTCAGGCGCCTGTTTGAACAGCCGGATCATGGCCTCTTGTGCCACATCCTCGGCTTCTGCCCGATCCCCCAACATGCGAAAGGCATGCGCAAAGGCGCGCGGCGTCAACCGCAGCGTCAAAGTGCGCGCCGCCGCCCCGTCGCCGTTGGCATAAAGCACCAACAAAGCGTCGTCCGGCGTGTCCTCCTGTTGATCGTAAGGCATCGTCATAGTCTCGATGGCTAGCCTCTCATGGGCGGTTGTGCAATCTGTCTCAGTTGGGCGACCCGAAAGCCGCCCCCCCGTGAGTGGGATCAGTTTTCCTGCGTGTCGCCACGCTTTTTGAAGCCACGCGCTTCTTTGGCGGCATCCCATTCTTCCTGAGAAATTGTGCCGTCGCCATTGGTATCGAGTTTCTTGAACATCTCCGCCTTACGCTCGGAGCGCTTGGTCTTGCGCTCCGCCTGCGCGGCCTCGAATTCGGCTTTGGAAATCTTGCCGTCGCCGTCTGTGTCCAGCTTCTCGATCATCTTAGCCGAGCGATCCGTTTTGGACTTCAGCTCATCCACGCTCAGCTGCCCGTCGCCATTGGCATCCATCCGGCTGATCATGCGATCCAGCTTTTTCACCATCCGGTCGTTGCCTTTGGATTCGGCATGTGCGGTCAGCTCTTCTTTGGTGATCACCCCGTCGCCATTGGCATCGATGCCAGCAAAACGCTCTGCGGCCTTCGCTTGCAGGTCTTCGGCGGTGATAAATCCGTCGCCGTTGGTGTCGAGTTGCTCAAAGCTGGGCATCTGCCCGCGCATGTGGCGCATCTTGCCGCCTTCTTTGGCGGAAGCGGACACGGCGGTCACACCCAGGGCTGCAATCACTACGGCGCTGATCATCATTGTGCTCTTCATGGTGGTCTCCTTTTGGGCCTGTCTCATGGTTGTCTGCGTCGGCTCATTGCCTGTTCAGTGATGGTAAAACGCGGCGTCCCAGGGTTTCCGTCGCACTTTCTCAATCTTTTTTTGGCAAGGCAGAATAAGGGGGGCCTTTGCGACATCGCGACGCAAGTCAGATTGCCCCCTTTCATGTTTGCGCAAACCGACACATCTTGGCCACGCGAGCACCGAGGGGAAACGTGATGAGTGAAACCAATATGTCAGATGCGGTCATGGTTGAAGAAGACCGCCCAATGAAGCAGGCCCTGTACCGGGGATGGCGTCGGAAATGCCCAAATTGTGGGACCGGCCCAATGCTTAAGGGCTATCTAAAAGTCCGCGACCATTGCCCGGTCTGCAAAGAGGACTTGAGCCACCACCGCGCCGATGACGGCCCGGCCTATCTGACGATTCTTGTGGTTGGCCACCTGCTGGCCCCGCTGTTGCACGTGGCCTTTGTGCATTGGCGTCCGGACCCGCTCATTCTTTTCACCGTTTTTTCGGTTGGCTGCGTCGGGCTCTCGCTCTACCTTCTGCCGAGATTGAAGGGGTGTGTGGTCGCCTTCCAATGGGCGCGCCGGATGCACGGGTTCAAATAGAGCCCGGCCACCCCATCCTGTGAGGGGAGCACAGCATGACCAACGCCACCACAGTGGACAAAACCGCGATCCGCAACGCCGCCACGGTGATTGTGCTCAGGGATCGTGACAGCAATCCACAAATCCTGATGGGCCAGCGCGGCGCCAAAGCAGCGTTTATGCCCAATAAGGTGGTGTTCCCCGGCGGGGCTGTGGACCTAGAAGATGCCGACATTCCTCTAGCCGCGCCAATTTCCGACTTTTGCAGCCAGCGTCTGCTGGAAGACCGGCGCGAAGACACAAGTGAAAGCATCGTACATGCGCTGGCCGTCGCTGCCATCCGCGAACTCTGGGAAGAGACCGGCCTGATCCTTGGCTCACAAGGCGAGTGGTCGATCACCCCGCCTGCGGATTGGGAAACCTACGCCGCCACCGGCCATGTGCCCACCGCAGAAGCCCTGCAATTTGTCTTCCGCGCCATCACACCACCGGGCCGCCCACGTCGATTTGACGCGCGTTTCTTCCTGTTGGATGCAGACGAAATCACCACCGATCTGGATGATTTCTCAGCTGCCTGCGAAGAGCTCTCCCACCTGCAGTGGATCCCCCTCAAAGAAGCCCGCAGCTTTGACCTGCCGTTCATCACCGAGGTGGTGCTGGCCGAGATCGAGGCGCGTGTGACCGACCGCACCCCACCCGAGGCCGTGCCGTTCTTCCGCAATGATGACGAAGAGAGCCTGTTTTTGCGCCTCAAGGGCCGCCTGCCGGATCTGAACGGGCGGGACGACTAGGCCAGCAAAACAAGCGTCAGGATCGACACCGCCAAAAGCGCCATGCCGAGGTATTCGCGACGGCTGATGGTCTCTTTGAAGATCAACACGGTGCCGAGGATGCCAAACACCAGTTCGATCTGCCCCACCGCTTTCACATAAGCCGCATTTTGCAGCGTGAAGGCGGTGAACCAACAAAACGTGCCCGCCATGCTGGTCAATCCAATGAACCCCGCGCTGCGCCAGGCTGACAACACCCGACCCACTTCCCCCGGTTCGCGCACCATGAGCCAAAGCCACATGCTGACCATCTGCATCAGGGTTACTGCCGCCAAGGTCACCAAGGCACGCAGCATCGGCGCATCGGTGACCACCTCAAGCGACGCGCCGCGATAACATACGGCTGAGACCCCAAACAGCGCCCCCGCCACAAGGCCCAGCGCCGCAGAGGGTGTCAAAACCCGCCGCCAGCCGGTCGCCTCGGCCTCAATCGGGCCGGACAGCACCAAAACCCCACCCACGCCAATGGTGATCGCTATCAGCCCCACGCCCGAGATAGTTTCAGAGAGCAGCACCAGGCCAATCAACGCCGTAAAAAACACTTCGCTTTTGATAAAGGCCATGCCGACGGCAAAGTTGCGCCGCCCAAACAGCATCACGGTGCAGACCGTCGCCGTGATCTGCGCCGCGCCACCCACAGCCCCCAAAAGCCAGAAACTTGGTGTGACATCAGGCAGGGTCACACGGCCCGTGGCCACCAGCGTCGCTAGCACAGCCGCAGCGATGGGCGCGGAATAGACAAACCGCGCAAAGGTCGCGCCCGCGGCGGACAAAGACACCTGCGCCAGATGTTTTTGCAACATGAAGCGCACAGTCTGAAAGGCGGCAGCGGCGATGGAGGCGATGATCCAAAGTTCCATGACCGCCTTGATGCCGAGCTAAACCTCGGAAGTCACGAGAAAGATTGTACCCTTACACGCGCCGCTGTCAGCCATCCCGTTTCCAAAGCGGATGCGCCACCGGGTCCTTGCGCCGCCAGAAAAACTGCCGAAACACCTCGCCATAAGAGGCAAAATAATAGCCGTCGTTGCGCGACAGGTAGCGCTGCCGATTGCTGCGAAACAATTCCGGCAGGCGATACCACGGCATCTTGGGGTGCATGTGATGCACCACATGCAGATTGTTGTTCAGGAAAATCCACGCCAGCGGCCCATGATCCTCAATGATCACCGTGCGTCCCCGCGCCCGCTCATGCGCCTGATGCTCCAAAAAAGTGCGGATTTTGAGGATCGACAGGGCGGCATAGGCACAAATCAGATAGGCCCAGATCGGCAGCCGTCCAAAGGCGTGCATCCACCAAATGACCAGTATCACCGCAGGCACATGCCACAGCCACCCGGTCAAAACCCGACGATCTCCGTGCCGGATCGCCCGCCAATCACTCACCATAAAACAGACCTGCCCCACCAGCGGCCCCACCAACAACCGCCCCACAAGCGTGTTGTTGAACAGAAGCACAGCCTGCCGCCATTTGGGCAAAGCTTGCCAGTCTTCGGCGTAGAGGTAATTGCTCTCTGGATCGTCATAAGGATCGGTCAAACGGCTGTCCAAATGGTGATCCAGATGGGTGTCTTTGAAGCGCAGATAAGGCACAAACAGCCCAATTGCCGGAAACACCAACGCGGCGTTTACCACTTTGTTTTGAAAAGGATGTCCATGCAGCACTTCATGACTTAACGAGCTGTGCAATGCCAGCGCGACAATCGTTAGCACCATGCCCAATGGTAGCCACAACTGAGCCGCCCAAACCGTGCCCAATGCATATAGCCCGTAGCAACCTGCCACTAAGAGTAGCGTGGGCCACTCCACTTTGGACAGACGCCGCTCAGCCATGTTGCCGCCCCCAGCGCACACGGGACCACACCCGCTCGTAAATCAAATACATGCTGAACCCCAATCCGGTGTTGATCAGCGCCATCTTCCCCCCAAGGGCTGCCGATCCGGTGGCCAGAATTCCCACCACGGACATCGAAATGATGCCGATCACATTCCAAATCACCGCTTTCACGATGGAGCGTTTTTGTGTGTCCATTGCGCCGTCCCGTGCGTCTGTCTTCACAGATGTGTTACCGGCAAAAAAGGCGTTTCAGAATTCTGTATCTGATTAACAAAACTCGACAGATGTGATATTTATCCCCACATGAGTGAAATTATCGACAAACGGTTGCGAGCAGATCAGTTCCGAAAGCGCCTGGCCAGCGCCATGCAAGATCAGGCCGTGACCCAAGCCGCTCTTGCGCGCAGCATTGGCGTTGACCGCTCCACCATCAGCCAACTGCTGAAAGACACCGGCGCCCGACTGCCCAATGCACAGGTGGTGGGCGAATGCGCCGCCGCCCTTGGGGTTTCTGCGGATTGGCTGCTCTCACTCACCGACCGTCCTGAAAACACGGCAGACATCCTCGCCAACGCTCTGACGGTTACGGAGGCCCCCCGCGCGCTGGTGGATGAACAGATTTTCGCCTGGCATCAGGAGGCGGCGGGCTACAAGATCCGCCACGTGCCAGCGGGCCTGCCGGACATGCTCAAAACCGACGAAATGCTGGCCTGGGAATATGCGCCGCACCTTGGTCGGACCACGGAACAGGCTATCAACGCCTCGCGTGACCGCCTCAATTGGATGCGCGAATCCCAATCTGACTATGAAATTGCCCTGCCCATGCACGAGCTGGCTGCCTTTGCCCGCGGCGAGGGCTACTACGCAGGCTTGCCCGAGGACATCCGCGCGCAACAACTCGATCAATTCGCCGATCTCAGCAGCCAGCTCTACCCGCGCCTGCGGCTCTACCTGTTTGACGCCCGTCGGCTGTACTCCAGCCCGATCACCGTCTTTGGCCCCCTGCTCGCGGTGCTCTACCTGGGCCGCAATTACCTCGCCTTCCGCGACCGCGAACGTGTCACCAGCTTCACCGAACATTTTGACGACCTGATCCGCCAGGCAGATGTCACCGCCCGTCAAATCCCGGATCACGTCGCAGCCCTCAAATCCGCCCTGTAAGTCCACGCGGTAGTCCAGCCAATAAACGCGCCCCCGCCCCGCTTCTTCTTGCCAAAATTATCCTGGGGGAGTCACAGCCCCGCTGTGACGGGGGCAAAGTCCCCTCGCGCCCTCTCGCGACCCGCGCCTAGACCTTCGGGTCGGGGTTTACCGTAAACCCATCGACGGCAATCACCTGCCCACTCACCAGCCGCGCCTTGTCGCTGCACAAAAATACCGCCATCTCGGCCACGTCGTGCCCCTCCACAAAGGAGCCAAGCGCCGTACCGGAGGCATAGCCCTCATAGACCGCATCCCGCGTCATGCCCTTGGCCGCCGCTTCGCGTTCCAGCACGCCCTCCATGCGCGGCCCTTCCACCGCGCCGGGACAAATCACATTCGCCCGCACGCCATGCGGTCCCAACTCCATGGCCAGCGTTTTGGTCAGACCGATGACGGCCCATTTCGCCGCCGCATAAGGCGCGCGGTAGGGATAGCCATATTGCCCGGCCGTGGAGCTTGTCACCACAATCGCGCCCTGCCCTGCCGTCTTCATCATCGGCGCGGCATATTTGGCGGCCAGAAACGCGCCCTCGAGATTGACCGCCACGCAGGCCTGCCAATCTTGCAGGTTTATATCTTCCACGGCCGCAGTTGGTCCGGCGACACCGGCATTTGCGCAAAGCGCATCCAGCCCTCCCCACGCATCATTGATCTCTGAGAACAGCGCAGCAACAGCCTCTTCATCGGTCACATCCAACTGTGTTCTGCGCCAACCTTCAGGGACGCCCACCAAAGCCGTCGCGTCCACATCGGCCACCCAGACCCGCCAGCCGTCCCGCGCAAACACCTCCGCCATGGCGCGCCCAACCCCGGACGCTCCTGCGGTGATCAGAACACGCCGGCTCACCGTGGCTGCCCGACGTAGCGCCCGAGCCCCTCCGGCGCGGGCAAATCGGCCTGCGCCTCGCTGATCATCTTCAGATTGGCGGCAATTTCCGGACTAAACGGCGCAGGTCGCCGTGTCTCAAGGCTCACATGGATCAGAATATGCTCCCCGGTGGCCAGCAGCTTTTCACCCGCAAACATCTCATGCCAAAGGTGCATCTTCTTGCCCTCCGCCATCAGCACACGTGTCCGCACGTCAATCACACTACCCAGGTGGGTCTCATCAATGTGCCGGATATGTGTCTCTGCCGTAAAAAAACTCCCCCCGGTCGCGATGTAGTCCTGATCACAGCCAATGATCTCCATCAGCCGGTCGCTGGCATCGGCAAAGGCCTGCAAATACCGGCTCTCGGTCATGTGCCCGTTGTAATCCAACCAATCCACCGGCACCGCACGGCGCACTGTACCGATGGGTTGCGTCGGGTTGGCTATGTCGCTGGCCCTTCGCACCATACCAGCCGCCGCTGAGAGCTTGACGTCGTGCTGGTTGAGCACTGCGCCAGATGCAAAATCCTGCGCTTTGAGCGCGCGCATCATGGCGACAAGGTTGTTGTCCCGTATCCGCTCCATTTCGCGGATTGTCAAATGGCCGGACTGTGCGTCACTTTGGCCAGCGATCAGATCCACCAACTCGTCGGTGAACTCCGGCACATCCATCAGCTTGGTCCAGGGCCATTCCAATGCGGGGCCAAATTGCGCCATGAAGTGCTTCATGCCCGCCTCGCCTCCGGCCACGCGATAGGTGTCAAACAGCCCCATCTGCGCCCAGCGAATGCCAAACCCCATACGAATGGCCTCATCGATCTCTTCTGTGGTGGCGATCCCATCTTTCACCAGCCAAAGCGCTTCACGCCACACCGCCTCAAGGAAGCGATCGGCAATATGGGCATCAATCTCCTTGCGCACATGCAGGGGGAACATGCCCACGCCGGTCAAAATCTCCTTGGCCCGCGCCACCAGTTCCGGCGGGTTTGCTTCCGTCGGCACCAGCTCCACCAAGGGCATCAGGTAGACCGGGTTAAACGGATGTGTGACCACAATCTGCTCGGGCCGCGTCGCGCAACCCTGCAACTCGCTGGGTTTAAACCCGCTGGTCGAACTGCCCAAAATCGCCTCGGGGTCACAATGCTCCTGCAGCGTCTGATAAACCTTACGCTTGAGTTCCAATCTCTCCGGCACGCTCTCCTGTATCCAGCTTGCCCCAGCCACGGCCTCCGACATGGTCTCATGAAAGCTCAGCGTGCCCTCAGCGGGCAAAGCCGTATCGCTCAACCCCGGCAGAGACACCCGTGCATTGACGATCACCTCGCCAATTTTGCGCTCCGCCTCCGGGTCCGGGTCAAACACTTGTACATCCCAGCCATTGAGCAAAAACCGCGCGGCCCAGCCGCCGCCAATCACCCCGCCGCCAATAATCGCTGCCGTTGCCATGCTTAATTCTTTCCTTCTTCACAGCGCACCAAATTTGCGGTCACGCCACTTTCATTCAAAATCAAAAGCCGATCCTCATAGGTCACGAGGAACATCTGCGTCTCGCTGTAGGCATAGCCCGCATCCAGACACTCCGTGGTCAGCGCCCAGCTGTTGGCCATGCCGGTGGGCTGGATTGTGCGAATGTCACAACTCCACTCGATGCCAAAGAAGCCATCACGCCCGAACCAGGTTGGTGTCTCGTCGCCGACATCTCCAGCCCGCGCGCACCAGGAGGCGTTGCCGGTCCAATAGCCTTCCCAGAGTGGGCGCTCTTCTGCCGCCAAGTGTGTCGCTGCCAAAATCGCTAGTAGGGCAGTTCCAAATCTCTGTGTCATCCTCTTCCCTTTCCGCAGGAAACGGGTCGCCGCACGCCCATTCGACATCATAGCGTCCCCTCAAAAGGAGAGCTTACATGACCATACAGTTTCACCCATTGCCCGCCGATCACGTCGACGCCATCCGCAAAAGCCGCACCGACGCCTATGGCAACGCCGTAGAGGTCGCGATCAGCAGTGGGGACGGCATTCCCTGCCGCGCCTGCCTGAAGGTCACGCCCAAAGGCAGGCCCTTTCTGATCCTCGCGCACCGCCCGTTTGAAAGCCAAAACGCCTACACCGAAACCGGGCCGATCTTTCTCTGCGAAGACTGTGCTGCCACCGCGCCGTCCAGTACGCTGCCCGCCATCCTGACTGCCCCGACTTACATCGTGCGCGGCTATTCGGCGAACGAACGCATTGTCTATGGCACGGGGCAAGTGACCCCGACCGCGGACATTGCGAGCTACGCCGAAAGCCTGCTTGCGCGCGACGACATAGCCTTTGTTGATGTGCGCAGCGCGTCCAACAACTGTTTTTTGTGCCGGGTTAAGCCTGCCACGTGATCCAACGGCTTTCTTAACGCACAACACGTGCTGCGGAGGTCGATTTTTCGCACCTCCGCAAAACAGTCGCGATACAGACAACCTACCGACGTGTTGCGCCCCTCTGTGCAATCGCCTCAAACCACCGGTTCTAAAGCCTACATGCGCAGCGGTTGCCGCAACGCTCACCCTTTGGGTGCCCGCTTCACCAGCCCCAGTTTCTCACGCACTTCCGCAGGCCCAATCACCCGCGCGCCCATGTTCTCAATGATTGTGCCTGCACGCTCCACAAGCTGCCAGTTCTGCGCCAACTCCCCTTTGCCAAGCCACAGGTTGTCCTCAAGCCCCACGCGCACATTGCCGCCTGCCAGCACCGCTGCCGCCACATAAGCCATTTGATTGCGGCCCAGCGAGAACGCGCTGAACGTCCACTCATCCGGCACATTGTTGACCATCGCCATAAAGGTGTTGAGGTCATCCGGCGCGCCCCACGGCACGCCCATGCACAACTGCACCAGCGCATCCGGTGCCAGCACGCCCTCTTTCACAAGCTCCTTGGCAAACCACAGATGTCCGGTGTCAAAGGCCTCAATCTCTGGCTTAACCCCAAGATCCGTCATCATTTTTCCCATGCTGCGCAGCATGCCGGGGGTGTTGGTCATCACATAGTCGGCTTCGGCAAAATTCATCGTGCCACAATCCAACGTGCAGATTTCCGGCAGGCATTCCGCCACGTGTGCGACCCGCTCCGTGGCGCCCACCATGTCCGTCCCATCCACCGTGGGCAGCGGGCTTTCCACGCCGCCAAACACAATGTCCCCCCCCATGCCCGCGGTCAGGTTGAGGACCATATCCACCTCGCTGTCGCGAATGCGATCCGTGACTTCGCGATAGTAACCTAGGTCGCGACTTGGTGCGCCAGTCTCCGGATCGCGCACGTGGCAATGCACCACCGCCGCACCGGCTTTGGCCGCCGCAATCGCACTGTCGGCAATCTGTTTTGGGCTACGCGGCACATGCGGGCTGCGGTCCTGCGTGCCACCCGATCCGGTCACGGCACAGGTGATGAAAACCTCGCGGTTCATTGAGAGCGGCATGGCGATTCCTTTCGTGTTCCTTGCCCGACCGTACCGCACTTGCCGCGCAACACTTTTCATTATACGAAATCAATATGTCTATTTCCGCAGAACCCAGCGTTTTCCGCCACGACCCGACGCCTCTGAACGTCGCCATTCTGGTGTTGGACGACTGCAATACGCTCAGCTTCGCCGCCGCCGTGGATCCGATGCGCGCCGCGAACCGCCGCGCCGGAAAAACCCTGTTTGACTGGCAGTTTTACACCGCCACCGAGGCCCCCGCTGCGCTCACAAGCGGATTACAAATCAACGGGTTAGCGATCGATCAACTGCTGCGCTGCGACCTATTGTTGGTCGTGGCCGGCTTTCGATTGGAAGAGCAAGCCACACCACGCTTATCAGCCTCTCTGCGACGGCTCTATGCCACCGGCACCACCATCGCCGCCATCGACGGCGGCCCGTGGTTTCTGGCAGAAGCCGGCCTGCTGGACGACCACAACGCCACCACCCACTGGGAGGATATCGAGAAATTCTCCCAACAATTCCCCGGGGTTACAACTCTCAGAGATCGGTTCTGCATCTCTGACCGCATCGCCACTTCGGGCGGCGCAAGCCCCTGCATCGACATGATGCACTACCTGATTGAGACCCGCTACGGCGCGGATTTGGCCCTCCGCGTCAGCAGCGCCTTTGTCTACGACCCCATGCCCGCCAGCGCCCAGCGCCCCTTTTCCATCCCTCGCGCGATCCACCATCACCCAAAGGTCATCAAAGCGCTGGACCTCATGGGGCAGACGTTAGACGCGCCGCTCTCCATCCCGGAAATTGCAACAAAAACAGGGCTTTCCACACGCACATTGGAACTCAACTTCCAAACCCACCTGCACAATTCACCGCAAGCGGTCTACCTGACCATGCGCCTGGAGGAAGCCCTGCGCCTCGCCACAGACACGCAAATCCCGGTGCGCGACATCGCTCTTGCCACAGGCTTCAACAGCCCCACGAGCTTCGCCCGCGCCTTCAAAGCCGCGCATGGCACCTCTGTACGATCCCTACGCAACAAACGACAGTAAGCCGCTGATTTTATGCACTTCTAGCGCGCCACCGCCAACAAGCCGTCCACATCCAGATGGGCCTCGATGTGATCGGCCAACCGATCCAACACCGCTTCCACGGTGGCGTCATAGCCTTCGTTGCCCACTTCTGCGCCTAATGCAGACAGCCACGCCCGCCGAAACCCGTCGTCCCGGAACATGCCATGCAGGTAGCTGCCAGACACCCGCCCATCCGCAGACACAGCCCCCTCATCACGCCCATCCACAGTGGCAAACGGCCGTGCCCGATCCGCGCCATCGGTGCGCCCGATGTGGATTTCATAGCCCCGAAAAGCCTGACCGGAGGCCAAATGCAGCGCGGCGGTTTCCGTCAACCGCTTGTCCGGCGTCATCTCGGTAATCACGTCCAGCAGGCCCAGACCTTCCGTCGTGCCAGCCGGGCCTTCGATGCCGTCTGGATCGCGCACTTCTCGGCCAAGCATCTGATATCCGCCACAAATCCCCAGCACATGCCCTCCGCGACGCACATGCGCCAGAAGGTCCACGTCCCAGCCCTGCTCCCGCAGAAACGCCAGATCACCGCGCGTGGATTTGCTGCCCGGAATGATCACCACATCTGTGTCGCCCGGAATCGGCTCCCCTGCCCCCAGCATGGTCAAAGACACCCCCGGCTCCTGCGCCAACGGGTCCAGATCATCAAAATTCGCAATCCGCGACAGGCCAAGGCAGACCACGTTCAACCCGCCAGCCTTTTTGGCGTTCTTGATGTCGAGCGCATCTTCGGCGGGCAATTTCCAGGCCTCACCGAAATACGGCAACACCCCAAAGCCCGCCCAGCCGGTCGTGTCTTTAGTCAGCTCGTAACCATCATCAAACAAACTGGGATCACCGCGAAATTTGTTCACAAGGAAACCCGCCACCAGCGCCGCGTCCTCTTCGGAAATCACCGCCTGCGTGCCAACGATCTGCGCGATCACGCCGCCCCGGTCGATGTCGCCAGCCAAAACCACCGGCACATCCGCCGCCTGTGCAAAGCCCATATTGGCGATGTCACCCTTGCGCAGGTTGACCTCCGCCGGGCTACCCGCCCCTTCCACAATCACCAAATCATTTTTTGATTTCAGACGGTTGAAGCTTTCAAGCACAGCCTCCATCAGCTGTGGTTTTAACTTCGCATATTCCCGCGCCTTCACCGTGGTCAGCCGTTTGCCCTGCACCACAACCTGCGAGCCCACATCGGTCTCCGGCTTCAATAGCACCGGATTCATGTCCACCGTTAACGCTTTGCCACAGGCCAAAGCCTGCAACCCCTGCGCCCGGCCAATCTCGCCACCATCGCTGGTCACAGCGGCGTTGTTGGACATGTTCTGCGGCTTAAACGGTGCCACAGACAGCCCTCGCCGCGCCGCCGCCCGGCACAGCCCAGCCACCAACATCGACTTACCGACATTGGAGCCAGTGCCTTGAATCATAAGCGCTTTGGTCACGTCACACCTGCTTGGGCAAAAACGCCTCAACGGCTGCGGAAGCGATCACCAACACGTTGCCGTCATCCGGATTGGTCACGTTCATACCGCCGAACACAGCTTTGACTTCAGCCCGCCCACGCGGCAACTTCTCTGCCAAAGCGACGCAATCCACCTTCTCTGGTTCCTGCACGCCGACCGTCACCTGCACTCGCATCTCTTTGGGGTCTTTGCCCAACGCGGCAATCATCGGGATCGCGGAATGGCGGATCGCATCTTCAATCGCCCGCGCGGCGGCCTTTGTATAGTCCTGACCATATTGGTCATTGCCCATGCCCATTTCGATGATGAAACGCTGATCGCTCATGCCGCAACCTCCACATCCAGCGCAACCGAGATCGCCACATTGGCAATCACCGTTGGATTGCCGCCATCTGCGCGCGGCACATCCAAGCCGCCTTTCACAGGCTTTACAGTAACTTGCCCGTAAGGAAAGACCGCTGCAATCGAGTCAGCGTCGACTTTCTCAGGCTGCTGTACAGCCACTTCCACCGTGATGATCATCTCAGATTTGTCTTTGCCAAACAGCTCCGCCAGATTGATCGAGTTGTGCCACAATGCGTCTTTGACAGCGCGGCTTGCGGCTTCCGTATAGTCCTGCCGCCGCAGCGACGAGCCCATGCCAAATTCGGTGAGTAGGCGTTTCACGGCCATCAGAATTCCACTCCAGCCTGTGCCTTAATTCCATCGCGAAACGGGTGCTTTAGCAAAGTCATCTCAGTCACCAAATCCGCCGCTTCGATCAGCTCCGGTTTGGCGTTGCGCCCGGTCAACAGCACATGGGTCATCTCCGGCTTTTCACTCAGCAGGAAATCCACCACGTCGTCGATGTTCAGATAGTCATTGCGCAGGGCGATGTTGATTTCATCGAGCATCACAAAGCGGTTCGCTGGATCGCGGATCAACTGTTTCGCCAACTCCCAGCCCGCTTCGGCTTTGGCAATGTCGCGCTCGCGATCCTGCGTTTCCCAGGTAAAGCCTTCTCCGGACACGTGAAATTTCACTTCCTCTGGAAAATGTTCTTCCAAAAATGCCCGCTCTCCAGTCGCCATCGCGCCCTTGATGAACTGCACCACGGCCACTGGCATGCCGTGCGCGATGCAGCGCATGATCATGCCAAAACCGGACGAAGATTTGCCCTTGCCCGGCCCGGTGTGCACCATGATCAGACCTTTTTCCTCGGTCTTCGTGGCCATCATCCGGTCCCGCGCTGCCTTGATTTTCGCCATCTTGGCCTTGTGGCGTTCATTTTGTTCGACGCTATCAGACATCTGCCTCTCCGTTCCCGCTTGACTCAGCCGCGATGATTGCCCATTCGGGGTGTCGCTGGTTCCTGCTCTTCTGAGCAGGTGAAAAGGGAATGTGAAACGGGCCCAACGTCAAGGCCCAAAGCGCAGCCGCCCCCGCGACCGTGACCGGAGAGGTCCACCGCAGCCACTGGAGCAATCCGGGAAGGCAGGAGGACCGCAGACACCTTGTCGAGATCCGCAAGCCGGGAGACCTGCCAGCAAAAATGACATGAACCGGACGGGGTGTTTCGGTGTCGGGCTCTCTTCCAAGTGTCCCGTGTTCCCCCGTCCCTGAAAAGGGACCAAATGTGATGGCTGATGCTTCTGCTCCAGTCGAATTGCTTGTCTGCACCACTTGTCGTGCCGGCCAGCCAACCGACGTCGAGGGCCCACGCCCCGGCACCCAGCTTTATGACGCACTCGATGCGTCCAAGCTGCCAGACAACGTCACGCTGAAAGGCGTGGAGTGTTTTTCCAACTGTGATTTCGGCTGTTCGATCACCCTGCGGGGGGGCGATGACCGCTGGACCTATGTCTACGGCAATTTCACAGGCGCGGATGACGCGGAATTGGTTGCCGATGGCGTGACCAAATATGCTGCAACCGCTGATGGGCTTGTGCCTTGGCGCGAACGTTCCACCCATTTCCGCAAAAACTGCATCGCCCGCATTCCGCCCCTGGAGACCGAAGAATGAGCACCCTCGAAAAACTCCCCGTCACCGTCATCACCGGCTTTCTAGGCTCCGGCAAAACCACCTTGGTACGCGGCCTGATGCAGAAGCCGCAAGGCAAACGCCTCGCGGTGATTGTGAATGAATTTGGCGATGTCGGTGTCGATGGCGAGATCCTGAAATCCTGCGCCATTCCGGATTGCCCAGCTGAGAACATTCTGGAACTGGCCAATGGGTGCATCTGCTGCACCGTGGCGGATGACTTCATCCCAACCATCGAAGCGTTGATGGCGTTAGAGCCACGTCCAGAGCACATCTTGATTGAGACCTCCGGCCTGGCTCTGCCAAAACCATTGTTGAAGGCGTTTGACTGGCCGGATATCCGCTCCAAGATCACTGTCGACGGTGTGATCGCACTCGCAGATGCCGAAGCCGTGGCTGATGGTCGTTTTGCCACCAACGTTGCGGCTGTGGACGCGCAGCGGGAAGCTGACGAGGGTTTGGATCACGAGACACCACTGTCCGAAGTGTTTCAGGATCAGATCAACTGCGCCGACATTGTGCTGTTGACCAAACCGGACCTGGCTGGCCCGGAAGGCACAGCCAAAGCCAAAGAGATTGTCCTGAAAGCCGCCCCACGCGCGCTGCCCGTTGTGGAAGTGGCCGAGGGTGAAGTGGACCCACGTGTGATTCTAGGTCTGGAAG
This sequence comes from Shimia sp. MIT1388, assembly GCF_047124445.1. GTDB lineage: Bacteria > Pseudomonadota > Alphaproteobacteria > Rhodobacterales > Rhodobacteraceae > Shimia. Next base: position 1,535,386 of record NZ_CP138921.1, read on the forward strand.
CGGCGGCGGAAGACGACATTGATGCGCGTCCGTCCCATCACGAGGACCATCATCACCACCACGATCATGACCATGATCACGACGATGATCACCACCATCATCACGGCCATGACCACGATCACGATGCGTTCAACAGCATCGTGGTGGATGTACCGGAGCAAGCTGATCCAGCGGCATTCGCGGCCAAGATCGAAAAAATGGCCAAGGAACAGAACATCTTGCGCGTGAAAGGCTACGCGGCCGTGACCGGCAAACCGATGCGCCTGCTGGTACAAGCGGTGGGTGCGCGTGTGCGGCATCAATTCGACCGTCCGTGGAAACCCGAAGAAGGTCGCCAAGGCCGCATGGTCGTGATTGCCGAACAGGGTGACGTAAACGTCGAAGCGATCCGCGCAGCTCTGGTAGACTAAGCCTCATGCACGTTGTCTTTCGCGAAAGCCATGGTCTGGACGAGGCCGACACACCAATGGACCTGGGTCAAACCCCGGCCGATCTTGTGGTGTTGTCTTTCTCTGACAGTGACCTCGGGGCTTTCGCGGCAGGCTGGCACCGCAGCCAAGGCGACCTGCCCACGCTGCGATTGGCCAATCTGACGGCGCTCAAACATCCGCTGTCGGTGGACACCTACATCGAACAGACATTGGTGGGCGCCAAGGCCATCCTGATCCGCCTGATTGGCGGGATTTCCTACTGGCAATATGGCATCCAACAGGTGCAGGCACTCGCGCAGGAAAAAGGCATCGCGCTGGCGGTGCTGCCTGCGGACGGACGGCCTGATGAGCGGTTGGACGAAGTCTCCACCCTGCCCGCTTCCACACTGCACCGTTTGACCCATCTGTGCGACACCGGCGGCGCAATTGCGGCGCAGGCAGCGTTGGCACAATTGGCACTGGCGGCAGGGCTTTACGCAAAACCCGTCATGGGGTCGAAGGCCCTGCCCGATCACGGTGGTTGGACGCCTGAAGGCGGCCTTTGTGATCCGCTAGCGGACCGCGACACAAAAAAACCTCTGATCGCGCTGACGTTTTACCGCGCTTATGTCAGTTCCGCTGACACGGCCCCAATCGAAGCGCTGTTTGATGAATTCCGAGGACGTGGCTTTGACGTGGTTGGCCTGTTTGCGCCATCTCTGAAGGTCCCCGCCTCTGCGGCATGGCTGGCGGAGACGCTGCAACAACTCTCCCCCGCCGCCATCGTGAACGCCACGTCGTTCTCCGGCAAAGGTGACAATGGCACCTCCCCGCTGGATGCCACCGATGCGCCAGTGTTTCAGGTCGCACTTGCCACCTCACGCAAAAAGGCCTGGGCAGAGTCTGAGCGCGGCTTGGCGCCAGCTGACCTCGCCATGCATGTGGTCTTGCCGGAAGTGGACGGGCGTCTGTTCGCCGGCGTCAGTTCGTTCAAGGAACCGGGAAAGAAAGACCAAGCGCTGGAATACTCCCGCTTTGCCCATCGGGCCTTGCCAGAACGCATTTCCGCAGTGGCCGACAAGGTTGAAGGCTGGGTGTCGCTTGCGCAGAAGGCAAATGCAGACAAACAGATCGCCTGTGTTCTCAGCACATATCCGGGCAAAGACTGGAACATGGCACATGCGGTTGGCCTAGATCCGCTGTCCAGCGTTGAGGCGGTTCTTGAGGATTTGAAAGCGTCTGGGTTTCAGGCAGCAACCGCCGGCAACCTCGAAGACGCCTTACTGACGGAAACCCTGTCTTGGTCTCTTGCGGACTACCACGCCGCGATGGCAACGCTCCCCGAAGCGCTACGCGACGACCTTGCCGAGGTTTGGGGAACTCCTGAAAACGATCCGACATTTGCCGACGGCGCTTTCCACTTCAAAGCCACCAAACGCGGCAACGTGCTTGTGGCCTTGCAGCCGGAACGTGGCAGCGATCGGCAACGCGAAGATGAATACCACGACCTCTCCCGCGTGCCCCGCCACAGCTACGTCGCGTTCTATCTCTGGCTGCGTCACGCGCTAAAAACCGACGCGTTGATCCATGTAGGCGCGCACGGCACTCTCGAATGGCTGCCGGGCAAATCTGTGGCGCTGTCCGCTGAGTGTTGGCCCGAAGCGCTGATCGGTGATCTGCCGGTGATCTACCCGTTCATTGTCAACGACCCCGGCGAGGCCGCGCAAGCCAAACGCCGGATCAATGCACTGACGCTTGGCCATGTGCCGCCTCCGCTCAAGCAATCTGCGACGCCAGAGCGATTTGCCCGTTTGGAAACCATCCTTGATGAGTTTTCCAACGCGGACGGGTTGGACCCAAAACGCCGCGACCGGCTGCAAACCGACATTCGCGACGAGGCCGAAGCCCTTGGTTTGCAAGCGGAGTTGGGGCTGGACGACGCGACATCTCTGGCCGAAGCCATCACCCGCATCGACACTTTTGTCTGTGACATCAAGGAAAGCCAGTTTGGTGACGGGCTGCACATCTATGGCCGCGCACCGCAGACCGAAGGCAGCTTTGACGCTGCCCCTTCCGCGGATGCAGAGCGTGATGCGTTGATCAGAGCGCTCGAAGGCAAGCGCATCGAGGCTGGCCCCTCCGGCTCGCCCTATCGGGGCCGTCACGATGTGCTGCCCACAGGCCGCAATCTCTACACCACAGACCCGCGCTCGGTCCCGTCGCGGTCTGCCTATGCACAGGGCGTGAAACTCGCCAAAGAACTGGTGCGCCGTCATCTGCAAGAAGAAGGCGACTACCCCAAAAACCTGATCGTGGACCTCTGGGGCTCCGCCACCATGCGCACGGCAGGTGAAGAGTTTGCCATGGCGCTACATCTGTTGGGCGCGAAACCTGTTTGGGACGAAGGCAGCGAGCGCGTATCCGGTGTGGAAATTCTGCCAATTGCCTTGCTGGATCGTCCCCGCATCGACGTCACCTTACGTGTCTCAGGCCTGTTCCGCGACGTATTCCCGACGCTCTCCACGCTCTTTGGCCAAGCCGTAAAAGCGCTGGCCGAACGCGACGAAGCCGCCGACTGGAACCCCTTTGCAGGCCGCATCACAGCCCCACGTGTCTATGGCCCTGCGCCAGGCAGCTACGGCCTCGGCATGGGGCATGAGATTGAGAACTACTCCGAAGAAGGCCGCAATGCTGCTGGCGAAGCCTGGCTCAACGCCTCCTCCTATGCGCTCGACACCGGCGAAGGCACCAAAGATCTTGATGGCATTCGCGACCGCGTCGGCGCGGCGGACAGCTTTGTCCACCTGCAAGACCTACCCGAAACCGATGTGCTAGTCGCCTCAGACTATGCGGCCCATGAGGCGGGCTTTGCCGCCGCGCAGGCGCTCACCGGTGGGGACGCCAACCTGTATCACATGGACAACACCAATCCGGAAAACCCGCGTGCCCGCAGCCTGACCGAAGAGATTGCGCGCGTTGTACATGCCCGCGCAACCAACCCGGATTGGCTCGCGGGCATGATGCGGCATGGCTTCCGTGGCGGTGCCGAGATTGCCGCGACGCTGGATCACATGGGTGCTTTTGCCAATTTGGCCGGCGCGGTACCACCTCAACTATTTGACGCCTACCACGACGCAACCTTGGGCAACGACGAGATTGTCGCGTTCCTTGAGCGTGAAAACCCACAAGCGCTGGCTGCGATGCGCGATCGTTTTGCTGCGCTACATGACGCTGGCCTGTGGATCACCCGCCGTAACTCCATTCTTGCCAATCTGGAGCACGCCTCATGAGCCGCCCCGATGCCAAAGGCTGGTGCCCAGGCGCCTATAAGCCGATGATGTCCGGCGACGGTCTGGTGGTGCGTGTGCGGCCATTAATGGCGCGCCTGACACAGGACCAGGTCTTGGGCTTGTGCGAAACAGCAGACCGGTTTGGTTCGGGTTTGATCGACTTGACGAGCCGCGCCAATTTGCAAATTCGCGGCGTCAAAGAAGAAGATCACGAGGCAGTTCTGGCAGAGTTATACAAACTCGATCTGCTGCCCGACGATCCGGCTCTAGAGAGCCGTCGCAACATCCTGATCCCGCCGATGTGGCACAAAGACGATGACACACATCGCGTGGCTTCCGAATTGGTCGCGCGCCTTGGCGAACTCCCAGAGTTGCCACCCAAAATGGGCTACGCCATCGACTTACAAGGCGAACCACAACTCTCTGATAAATCGGCAGACTTCCGCTTTGAACGCGACGCCAATGGCGGCCTAATCCTGCGGGCCGATGGCGCGTCTCGTGGGCGCGTTGTGACAGTTGACACCGCCATTGACGCGCTGCTGGAGATGGCACACTGGTTTGTCGACACCGATGGCCCGACCCGCCGCCGTATGGCCGCACATGTGGCTCTGACGCCTTTACCTGCGGATTGGCAAGCCGTGCCGCCAACAGCCTCGCAAAAGCCGCCTGCACCCGGGGACACAGAAATGGGCGCTTTGTTTGGTGTGGCGTTTGGTCAGATCGAAGCGGCGCAACTGGCAAACCTGATCGCCGTAACCAAAGCAGAGGCCATGCGTGTCACCCCGTGGCGGTTGTTCCTGCTGGAAGGTGCAGACATTGCGGAGACAAATGTGTTCATTACCGACCCGCGTGATCCATTACTACAAGTAGACGCCTGCCCCGGCGCACCGTTTTGTGACTCGTCCACTGTGGAAACCCGCAAACTCGCTCGCCAACTGGCGAACCACTTGCCGACGCCCCTGCATGTCTCCGGCTGTGCCAAGGGCTGCGCCCTGCCGCGCCCATGTGCGACAACGTTGGTCGGCAATGACGGCGCATTTGATCTTGTGGAAAACGGCCGCCCATGGGATGCGCCTGTGAAAACCGGCCTCACGCCGAGCACCTTACTTGAAGCCCGAGGAGAGCTTTAGTGCCTTACGAATACGAAAAAAACGGTCAGGCGATCTATGACGAAAGCTTCGCCACTATCCGGCGCGAGGCCGATCTGGCCGGGTTTGACAAAGACGAAGAACAGGTTGTGGTGCGCATGATCCACGCCGCCGGCATGGTTGGCTTGGAAAAGCACGTGAAGTTCACGCCCGGCATGGTCGCCGCTGCGCGCAAAGCCATGGAAGATGGAGCGCCGATCTTCTGTGACGCGCGCATGGTCAGCGAAGGCGTGACCCGCCCCCGCCTGCCTGCCGACAACGAGGTGATCTGCACCCTGCACGCCGAAGGCATTTATGAGCTGGCGGCCAAAATCGGCAACACCCGTTCTGCTGCGGCGCTGGAACATTGGCGTGACAAGTTGGGCGGTGCCATCGTGGCCATTGGCAATGCGCCAACCGCCCTCTTCCACCTTCTCAACATGCTCGAAGACCCGGACTGCCCCCGCCCGGCCGCGATCATTGGCTGCCCGGTCGGTTTTGTCGGCGCGATGGAGAGCAAAGATGCGCTTTGGAACGATCAACCGGTGCCTTGCATGATCGTGGAAGGCCGTCTTGGCGGTTCCGCCATGACGGTAGCTGCCATCAACGCCATCGCGAGCCGCAAAGAATGACCCAGACCGGAACGATTTACGGCGTTGGGCTTGGCCCCGGCGATCCCGATCTGATGAGCGTGCGCTCGCACCGCCTCATCACCAATGCCAAGCATGTGGCCTTCTTTCGCAAAGCAGGCCGCAAAGGTCAGGCACGTGCGATTGTCGACGGCATGTTGCCCGATACGGCCATTGAGTTTCCGATGGAGTATCCCGTCACCACGGAAATCTCCGTGCATGACCCACGGTACAATGAAGCACTTTCGGCCTTTTATGAAGAGGTCACGCAACACCTGATCGCGCTGGCCAAGTCCGGTGAAGACGTGGTGGTGCTCTGCGAAGGCGACCCGTTCTTCTATGGCTCCTTCATGCACATCTATGCCCGTGTGCGCGACGTGGTGCCAACGCAGGTTGTGCCCGCCATCACCGGCATGTCCGGCGCCTGGACCGCGACCGAAGCCCCCATCACCTGGGGCGACGATGTGCTGACCGTGCTGATGGGCACGTTGGACGAAGAAAAGCTCACCCGCCATATGGCCGACACCGACGCGTTGGTGGTTATGAAAATCGGCTCCAACTACAACAAAGTCATCCGGGCGCTGAAGGCGTCAAACCGCTATGACGAAGCCTGGTTGGTGCAATTTGCCACCATGCAAAAACAGAGCGTTAAAAAACTATCGGAAACGACGGATCACGGAACGCCCTATTTCTCGATCATCGTGGTGCATGGTCAGGGACGGCGCCCATGAGTGGCTGGGTGCAGATTGTGGGCATCGGCCCAGGTGATGACGCGTTGGTGACACCTCAGGTACAGGCCGCGTTGGCCGAGGCCACGGATGCGGTCGGATATATTCCCTACGTGGAACGGGTGGCGCAAAACCCGAACCTGACCCTGCACCCGTCTGACAACCGCGTGGAGATCGACCGCTCCCGCCATGCGTTGGAGATGGCCTCAGAGGGCAAGCGCGTGGTGGTTGTCAGCTCGGGCGACCCTGGAGTTTTTGCCATGGCGGCGGCCGTGTTTGAAGCTGTGGAGCACGGCGATCCTGCGTGGCGCGATCTAGATATCCGCGTGTTGCCCGGCATCACGGCCATGTTGGCAGCCTCTGCCGCTTGTGGTGCGCCCTTGGGCCATGACTTCTGCGCCATCAACCTCAGCGACAACCTCAAACCGTGGGGGCTGATCGACAAACGCCTGCGTCTGGCTGCCGAAGCGGACTTTGCGATGGCGTTTTACAATCCACGCTCAAAGTCCCGCCCGGAAGGTTTTGAAAAGGCGCTGAAAACACTCAAGCAAAGTTGCGGCGACAACCGCCCGATGATCTTTGCCCGCAACGTCTCCCGCCCGGATCAAACGATCAAGATTGTACCGCTGCAAGAGACCACGCCGGACATGGCCGACATGCGTACCGTGGTTCTTTTGGGGTCCAGCCACACTCGGATCATCGAACGTGACGGTGCACCCATCGTCTATACCCCGCGCTCGGTGGAGGGCTAAGTGACTTCGGTTGCTGGTCAGACGGCGACAAAGCGCATCCAAACTGGACTGCGCCCGTTAGCTTGCAATCCACTCCAGCACCGCGTCCACAGTTGCGACCTCGGGCCGTGGCGGCAAGTTTGGTCGATCGATCATGATCACCGGGACGCCGAGTTCCCGCGCGGCGGTCAATTTGGCTTCCGCGCCCACACCGCCCGCGTTTTTGCAGACCACCAGCTCAATGCCGTGCTCCTGCATCAACGCCCGGTCTCCCGCCACATCGAATGGTCCGCGCGCGACAACAACCGTGTGATTGGGCAGCGCCGGGGCAACTTCCGGCTGATCTACCAAGCGCAGTACGTAGTGATGCTGCGGCTGCGCCGCAAAGGCGGGTACATTCAACTTACCCAGCGCCAAAAGCACCCGTTTGGGATCACCGGTCAAAGCGGCAACCGCTCCGTCGATGTCCGCCACATGCGTCCATTGATCTCCGGCTTGCGCCCGCCAAGCAGGTCGCGTCAAGGCAATCAATTCCGTGCCAGCCTTCTGACAGGCTTCAAAAGCATTCCAGCTCATCTGCGCGGCAAAGGGGTGCGTGGCATCCACCACATGGGTGATGTTATGCTCATGCAAAAACTGGACCAATCCCGCCACACCGCCAAAGCCGCCCACCCGCGTGGGCAACGGCTGCGCCTTGGGGCTGGCCACGCGTCCAGCGTAAGAAAACACAGCGTCCACGTCACGTTCCGCCAAGGCGTGCGCCAACAGGCTGGCCTCGGTTGTGCCACCGAGAAGAAGGAGTTTGGGCGCCATGTCTGAAAATCCGTGGTTGACCATTGTCGGTTTAGGCGAAGATGGCCCAGAAGGCCTGCCCCCCGCAAGCCGCAAAGCGCTTGAAGACGCTGAGGTGGTCATGGGCGCAGAACGGCATCTGTCGCTGTTGCCAGACCCATCGGCAGAGCTCATCACATGGCCCGTGCCATTTACTGACGGCATTCCGCTGCTGCTGCAAAACCGCGGCCGCAAAACCGTAGCGCTGGCCTCCGGCGATCCGTTCTGGCACGGCGCAGGCACCTCACTGACCAAACACCTGGACAGAGGTGAGTGGCTCACTTTGCCCGCGCCATCCACCATGTCAATCGCCGCTGCCGCCTTGGGCTGGCCGCTAGAAAGCACCACCACGCTTGGTCTACACGCCGCCCCCTTTGCGCGCCTACGCCCCCATTTGGCAAAAGGGCAACGCGCCATTGTTACCCTACGCGATGGAGAGGCTGTGCCAGCTTTGGCCTCATGGCTCACGGAGATTGGGTTTGACGCAAGCACGCTGCATGTGCTCGAAGCCCTTGGCGGCCCCCGTCAACGCATCCGAAAGGCACGCGCGCACAGCTTTGACATCAAAGACATCCAACATCCCGTCTGCGTTGCCATCGATGTCTGCGGTGGCCCGGCGCTCACCTCCGTGGGGGGCAAGAACGACAGCTTCTTTGACAACGACGGCCAAATCACCAAGCGCCCGGTCCGTGCGCTGACCCTCTCTGCTCTGGCGCCCCTGCCCGGTGAACACCTTTGGGACATCGGCGGCGGCTCTGGTTCCATTGCCATCGAGTGGCTGTTGGCGCATCCCACCACACAAGCGACGTCCGTCGAAATTGACCCAACCCGTGCACAACGCATTGCCCAAAATGCGGCCGGCCTTGGTGCTGACCGCCTCTCTGTCGTCACTGGCGCAGCGCCGGACGCCCTAGAAGACCTGCCCGCGCCGGACGCCGTGTTCATCGGCGGCGGTATTTCCGAAGAGATGCTGCGAACCGTCTGGGACAAACTGCCGGAAAGCGCGCGTCTTGTGGCCAATGCAGTCACGTTAGAAGCCGAAGTTCTGCTCGCCAATTGGCACGCGAACAAAGGCGGCGACCTCTTGCGCATCGAACTGGCGCAATCTAAGCCTTTGGGCCGCAAGCGGGGCTGGAAATCCAGCTATCCCATCGTGCAATGGAGTGTGCAGAAATGATCGTCGCCGGCTTTGGATTTCGCGCCTCTGCCACAGAGGACAGCCTGAGCGATGCACTCGCATTGACGGCGGTTGCGCATGTCGACGCCATTGCCACACCAACGGACAAAGCGCAAAGCGGCACGCTGCAAACCTTCGCCAAAACACACAATTTGCCAGTGCTGGAAATTGACGCAAGCGCAATGCAAGCTGTTGAGACACCGACCGACTCCGCACCGGTACGCGAAAAACGCGGCACTGGATCGGTGGCTGAGGCCTGTGCGCTCGCAGCCCTCAACAACGCCAAACTCACAATCCCGCGTGTCGTCTCCGTCGACCGCCTTGCCACCTGCGCGATCGCGCAAGGAGAGCCTTTATGACCGTTCACTTCATTGGCGCAGGCCCCGGTGCCGCAGATCTGCTCACCCTGCGTGGCCGCGATCTGATCGCTTCCTGTCCGGTCTGCCTCTACGCTGGCTCCTTGGTGCCGGATGCCATCTTATCTCACTGCCCGGACAACGCCCGCGTGATCAACACAGCACCGCTAGACCTCAACGCCATTGTAGCTGAGTGCAAGACCGCGCATGAAGCTGGTCACGACGTCGCTCGCCTACATTCGGGTGACCTGTCCGTCTGGTCCGCCATGGGCGAGCAAATCCGCCGCCTGAAAGCCGAAGGCATCCCGGTGTCCGTCACCCCCGGTGTACCCAGCTTTGCTGCTGCCGCTGCCGCCTTGCAAACCGAGCTGACCTTGCCCGGCCTCGCACAATCGGTCGTCCTTACCCGCACACCGGGCCGCGCGTCGTCCATGCCTGAAGGTGAAACCCTGACCAACTTTGCCGCCACCGGCGCGACACTGGCAATTCACCTGTCGATTGGCAATCTGGACAATGTGATTGCAGACCTCACGCCAGCCTATGGGGCCACTTGCCCTGTCGCCGTGGTTTACCGCGCCAGCTGGCCAGATCAACAGGTGATCCGCACGACGCTCGCCAGCCTGAAAGGCGATGTAACCGAAAACATCACCCGAACCGCGCTGATCCTCGTGGGACCCGCGCTGGCTGGAGAAGGCTTTGAGGAAAGCTGCCTCTACGCCACCGAATATGACCGCCGCTACCGCCCGCAGACCGCTGACAGCCCGTGGTCCAGCTGGCAGCATGGCGACGACTAAAGAGAGATGACTGACATGACCATGCCTCCCGGTATCCTGATCTCCGCACCGTCCTCTGGCACCGGCAAAACCACGGTCATGCTTGGCCTGCTGCGCGCCTTGGCCGAGGACGGCCTCAAAGTGCAGCCTTTCAAATCCGGACCAGACTACATCGACCCGGCCTTCCACCACGCCGCTGCGCGCCGGCCAGCTTTCAACCTCGACACCTGGGCCATGCCGCCTGCGCTGGCTGGGGGCATCTCTGAGCAAGCCCAAGGTGCCGACATTGTGGTCGCCGAAGGCAGCATGGGCCTGTTTGACGGTGTCGCCACGCGTGGTGAAAACGGCTTTGGCAGCTCGGCGGAAACCGCGCTGATGATGGGCTGGCCCGTGGTCTTGGTGATCGACGTCGGGGGGCAAGCGCAATCCGCTGCGGCGACCGCGTTGGGGTTCAAAACCTACAACCCCGACCTGCCGTTTGCCGGCGTGATCCTCAACCGTTGCGCCTCCCCCCGCCACGAGCGCCTCGCCCGGCTTGGCATGGACAAAGCTGGCATGAACGTCCTTGGCGTGTTGCCCCGGCGCGGCGACCTGACCCTTCCGGAGCGCCACCTTGGCCTCATTCAAGCGGTGGAACATCCAGATCTCGAAGAGGCCATCACCGGTTACGCGTCTTTCCTGCGCGAACACGTCGACCTTGACGCGATAAAGGCCGCCGCCCGTGCGGGTGACGCCAAAACCGGCACCTTGCCCAAGCCCCCCGCACAGCGCATTGCCTTGGCGCGGGACGCGGCTTTCAGCTTCACTTATCCGCACTTGTTGACCGGGTGGCGCAACGCCGGTGCAGAAATTCTGCCCTTCTCCCCGCTAGCGAATGAAGCCCCCGATCCCAGCGCCGATCTGGTCTGGCTGCCCGGCGGCTACCCCGAATTGCATGCCGGCAAACTCGCTGCCAACCAGACCTATCTCAATGGTCTGCGCAAACACGCCGTAACCAAACCGGTACACGGCGAGTGCGGCGGCTACATGGCGCTAGGCACTGCGCTGATCGACAAAGACGGCACCCGCCACGAGATGGCGGGCCTACTCGGCCTTGTGACGTCTTACGAGAAACGCAAGTTCCACCTCGGCTATCGTCAAGCCACACTCAACGCCCCAATGCTGGGCTTTGACACCGGTGCGCGCCTACGCGGGCATGAGTTCCATTACACCACCATTCTGGAAGAACCGGATCAGCCGCTCGCTCAAGTAGGCGACGCGGATGGCAACCCTGTGCCGGAAACCGGCTCCATCAAAGGCCATGTCACCGGCACCTTCTTCCACCTGATCGCAGAGGCCACCTCATGAGCGGATTTGTCAGCTTCGTCAGCTCTGGTCCCGGCGACCCAGAGCTTTTGACCCTCAAAGCCGTCAACCGCCTGGGCAAGGCCGAAGCGGTTCTGTTTGACGACCTCTCCTCCGGTCCCATCCTGGAGCACGCCAACAAAGACGCCGATCTGGTGGGAGTGGGCAAACGCGCCGGACGCCCGTCACCAAAGCAGGACCATGTCAGCCAGCTTTTGGTGGACTACGCCAAGACCGGCGCCCATGTGGTCCGTTTGAAGTCGGGTGACAGCGGCATTTTTGGCCGTCTCGAAGAAGAGATCACCGCGCTCAAAGAGCATGGCATTGATTTCGAGATCATCCCCGGCGTGACCTCGGCCAGCGCGGCCGCTGCTGCCGCAGGCATCCCGCTCACTCGCCGCCTTGTGGCGCGGCGTGTGCAGTTTGTGACCGGTCATGATGTTGCTGGCGCCCTGCCCGGAGATCTGCACCTGCAATCGCTGACCGACCCCGGTGCCACCACCGTTTTGTTCATGCCCAAGCGCACTTTCCCGGAACTGGCCGAGAAGCTTTTCGCGTCCGGCCTGCGCCGCGACTGCCCGGCTCTCTTGGCGGAAAACGTGTCTCACCCGGATCAAACCCTGACCCGCACCACAATGGAAGCCTTGGCAGAGCAACTCAGCAAAGAGATCACCAAAGCCCCCGGCATCATCCTCTTTGGCGAGTTGGCGGAAAGCGCATGATCCAACTGTCTTTGGTCGGCATCGGCTCCGGCAACCCCGATCACCTGACGTTGCAAGCTATTAAGACGCTGGAAGGCGCCGACGTGATCCTGTTGCCCCGCAAAGGCGACGAGAAAACTGAACTGGCCGACCTGCGTCGGATGATCGCCAGCGAGTTGCTCTCCACATCGCCCACGATTGTTGAATTTGATTACCCCGTGCGCGACGCCAACACGCCGAAATACCTCGACGGTGTAAGCACCTGGCACGATGCCTTGGCCGCCATCTGGCAGGATCTGATTGCCACCCACGTACCAGACAACGGCAGTGTCGCTCTGATGGTCTGGGGCGACCCCTCGCTTTACGACAGCACCCTGCGGATTGCCGATCGCCTGATCGCGCGCGGTATTGACCTAAACGTACAGGTCATCCCCGGCATCACCTCACTTCAAATGCTGACGGCGGCCCATGCCATACCGCTCAACACACTCGGCGGCGCGGTGCAGATCACCACTGGCCGCAAACTGCGTGACGAAGGCTGGCCTGCCGACACACCCACGGTTGCTGTGATGCTGGACGGCGAATGCTCGTTCCAAAGCCTCGACCCAAGTGGTCTCCATATCTGGTGGGGTGGCTTTGTTGGCATGGATCAACAGATCCTAATCGAAGGCCCCCTGGCCGAGGTCTCCGCCCAAATCGTAAAGGCCCGCGCGGATGCACGGGCCTCTAACGGGTGGATTATGGATATCTACCTGCTGCGCAAAACGACTTAGATTGTCGCTTCAAACAGCGCAGTCAGGTTGGCTTCGGTCAACTCAACCGGGTTGCCGCCGCAAGACGGGTCAATCAGCGCGCCTTTAACCAGCTCAGGGATCGCATCCGTGGTCACGCCCAGCTCAGAGAGTTTGCGTGGGATGCCCATGCTGTCGTTGAAGCCCTGCACAAAGGCGCAGAAACCGTCAAAGCCGCCTTCGATGCCGAGATAGCCCGCCGCACGGTCAAACCGCTCAGCAATCACCGGCGCGTTCAGCTCCAGAACCGCTGGCATGCAGACCGCGTTGGTGGTGCCGTGGTGGGTGTTGAACATCGCGCCAACCGGGTGGCTCATTGCGTGGATTGCGCCCAAGCCCTTTTGGAAGGCGGTTGCCCCCATCATTGCGGCGCTCATCATCTCCGCACGGGCTTCGATGTCACGACCGTCGGCATAAGCGCGTGGCAGGTTTTCGACCACCAGCTTCATACCTTCCAGCGCAATGCCCTGGCTCATTGGATGATAGTGCGGGCTGGAGAAGGCTTCGACACAATGTGCAAAGGCATCCAGACCGGTGCCAGCAGTGATGAACTGTGGCATGCCCACAGTCAGCTCTGGGTCACAGATCACCACAGAGGGCAGCACCTTCGGGTGGAAGATGATCTTCTTCTCATGGGTGATGCTGTTGGTGATCACACTGGCGCGCCCCACTTCAGAGCCGGTACCTGCGGTGGTTGGCACAGCAACAATCGGCGCAATCGCGTCGGCGTCCGCACGGGTCCACCAATCGCCGATGTCTTCAAAGTCCCAGATCGGGCGGGTTTGGCCCGCCATAAAGGCCACCATTTTACCCAAGTCGAGGCCAGAGCCGCCACCAAAGGCAATCACGCCGTCATGACCACCCGCCTTATAAGCTTCCACACCGGCTGTCAGGTTCAGCTCATTTGGGTTTGGGTCAACTTCGGCAAACAAACCACGACCCAGCCCTGCAGCTTCCATCAGGTCCAGCGTAGCCACGGTGATTGGCAGGTTTGCAAGACCTTTGTCGGTCACCAGCAGCGGTTTTTTCATGCCAGCCTGGGCACAGGCTTCTGCCAATTCCCCAATGCGGCCAGCCCCAAAACGAATCGCGGTCGGATAAGACCAGTTTCCTGTGAGTGTCATTGTTCTTCCTCAAAATGTGGATGCCGGGACATTCTGTCTCCGGCACCCGGTTTACCCGTTCTCATAGCACTGACAGAGAACGGATCCCCATATTTACACAGTCACCTTTTTCAGGTGATAGCTCTTTGGTCGTGTCAGGTTCTGGTAGCCGATCACCGACAACCCACCGCCACGGCCGGTGTTTTTGCAGCCGGTCCAGCACAGACCCGGATCAAGGTAGTCGGCGCGGTTCATGAACACGGTGCCAGTCTCGATCTCGTTGCCCACGCGCTCAGCGCGCTCCACGTCTTTGGTCCACAGCGACGCTGTAAGGCCAAACTCGCTGTCATTCATCAGCGCGATGGCTTCCTCATCGGAGGACACCTTCATGATGCCAACAACCGGACCAAAGCTCTCATCGCGCATCACACGCATCTCATGCGTCACGTCGGTCAGGATTTGTGGCGTCAGATAGGCCCCGCCATCATCTTCGGCAAAAGTCTCGATATGCGCAGTTGCTCCTGCTTCCAGCGCCTCAGCAATCTGCGCGCGCACTTCATTGGCAAAGCGTACGTTGGCCATTGGGCCAATGGTCGTGTCTTCGTCCAGCGGATTGCCCAGCTTGTAGCCTTTCACAATCTCGACCGCCTTGGCGACAAACTCGTCATACAGGCTCTCATGCACGTAGATACGCTCAATGCCACAGCAGCACTGACCGGAGTTGAACATCGCGCCGTCGATCAGCGTGTCGACGGCCGCATCCAGATCAGCGTCTTCCATGACATAGCCCGGATCTTTGCCACCCAGCTCGGTGCCAACGCCGGTGAAGGTGCCTGCCGCCGCGCGCTCCATCGCCTGACCGCCACCCACCGAGCCGGTGAAGTTCACAAAATCAAACGCATTGCCCGCGATTAACTCATTGGTCACGTCGTGGCTCAGGAACACGTTCTGGAAGACGTCTTCCGGCACACCGGCAGAGTGGAATGCTTGCGCCATGCGCTCGCCAACGACCAGCGTTTGCGTCGCGTGTTTCAGCATCACCGTGTTGCCCGCAATCAGCGCAGGCGCAACAGTGTTAATGGCGGTCATGTAAGGGTAGTTCCAAGGCGCGACGACAAAGACCACCCCATGCGGAAGGCGCTTGATGTAACGTTTGAAGGTGGCGTCCTCGCCAACTTGAATATCCGCAAGGCTCTCCGCCGCGATGGATGCCATGTGGCTCGCGCGCTCGTTAAAGCCGCCAAACTCGCCGCCATAACGCACCGGACGGCCCATCATCTTGGCAATCTCAGGCACGATCTCTTCGTTCATTGCGCCAACAGCCGCGACACCGGCCATCACCAGATCCACGCGCTCCTGCAACGGCCGCGCCGCCCAAGCTTTCTGCGCCTCCTTTGCGCGTTTCGCGGCGGCAAAGGCCTCATCCGCGCTCAGCACAGGGCGTTCTGCAAAAACCGATCCGTCGATCGGAGAAATACACGTCAACATGCCGCTCATGGCAACACTCCATCCAGAGGGGGCACCTGCCCCGCTTTTCTTAGTTCACTAGTATGCCGGTGTAGCGAGAGGAGCCCCCTCGCGCCGGTCTTAGGCCCGCTCAAACCCGCGGGCAATTTCCCAATCGGTCACAACCGCCTCAAAGGCTTCCTGCTCCCATTCCGCCATGCGCACATAGTGGTCGACCACCGCATCGCCCATAGCCTCACGCAGCATCTTGGACCCACGTAGGGCCTCGGTTGCGTCTTTCAATGTGGTTGGGATCTGCGCGTTGCTGTTCTCATAGGCATCTCCGCTCAACGGCGCGCCCGGATCACATTTTTCCTCAATGCCCTTGATGCCTGCGGCCAACAGCGCGGCGATCGCCAGATAAGGGTTCATATCCGCGCCCGGCACGCGACATTCCACGCGCACCGCCTTGGTGCTGTCCCCGCAAAGACGGAAGGCCGCCGTGCGGTTGTCAACTGACCAGACCTTCGCCGTGGGCGCAAAGCTGCCCTTCTGGAAGCGTTTGTAGCTGTTCACATAGGGCGCGAGGAACACGGTGATATCATCGGCATACTTCAGCAAGCCGCCCAGGTAGTGGCGCGCCAGCTCGGACATGCCGAGATCCGCATCCGCGTCATAGAACGCAGGCACCCCGTCTTTGGTCCAGAGCGACTGGTGCACGTGGCTGGCGCTGCCCACTTTGTCGTGACGCCACTTGGGCAAGAACGACACCGCGTGGCCCTGCTGCCAGCCGATTTCCTTGGCGGCGTGTTTGGCAACGGTGTGGTTTTCTGCTGCATCCATCGCGCTGCCGTAGCGGATATTGAGCTCTTCCTGCCCGGTCTCGGCCTCGCCTTTGGAGCCTTCAATTGGAATACCAGACGCATAAAGACCGTTGCGCAGAGTGCGCATCACGCCTTCTTCTTTGGTGGTCTGCAGGATGTGGTAGTCTTCGTTATAAGCGCTGATCGGGGTCAGATCGCGGTAGCCGGATTTGCTCAGCTCTTCAAAGCTTTGCTCAAAGATAAAGAACTCCAGCTCGGTTGCGGATACGGCTTCAAAACCCATTTCCGCCAGCCGCGCCACCTGCTTCTTCAGCATACCGCGCGGGGAGTGTTCAATGTCGTGATGGCCGTGATGGTCCATCACGTCGCAAATCACCAGAGCAGTGCCTTCCAGCCAGGCCGCCTTACGCAGCGTGCTAAGGTCCGGCTTCATGATGTAGTCGCCATAGCCCGCAGACCAACTGGTGGAGGCGTAGCCTTCCACCGTGTGCATCTCCAGATCAGTCGCCAGCAGGTAGTTGCAGCAATGGGTCTCTTCCCAGGCGCTGTCGACAAAATGCTGCGCCACAAAACGCTTGCCCATCAGGCGGCCCTGCATGTCCACAATACAGGCCAGAACGGTGTCGATCTCGCCGCTGGCGCTCAGCGCGCCCAGTTCTTCTAGGGTCAGGTTGCCAGACATCTGATGCGCATTCCTTTGTATCGGGCCTTCGCGTGGCGTGTTTTGTCACCGAAGCCCCGGCACAACAACCGGGGCTTCGCAGTTCTCAAGACTAAGGGATCTTAGCCGTAACGGTATGGGCGGCCAGCCGCCTGCATGTCCGCGTTGTACTTCTTGAAGATTTCCACAACTTTCGCCTTGGTTGGGCTTTCGGCTGCGATCTCATCCCAGAACTTCACGGCTGCGGTTTCCACCTGTGCCCATTCATCATCCGGAATGGTGGTCAGCTGCATCTTGGTGCCGTTGACACGCAGGTTGGCTTCGCCACCCCAATACCACCACTGACGGTAGTAGTGCGACTGGTCACAGCAGACGCGGAACAGGGTCTGCAGATCTTCTGGCAACTCGTTCCAACGGCCCTGGTTGGCAAAGAAGCTGCCCGCCCATGCGCCGGAGATGTTATTGGTCAGGAAGTAGTTGGTCACGTCGGCCCAACCCACGGTGTAGTCTTCGGTGATGCCGGACCATGCGATACCGTCCAACTCGCCGGTCTGAACCGCCACCTCGATGTCTTCCCATGGCAGGGTCACTGGCACCACGCCGAACTGGCTCAGGAAGCGGCCCGCGGTTGGGAAGGTGAAGACGCGCTTGCCTTTGAGGTCGGCGAGCGAGTTGATTGGGTCTTTGGTGGCAAAGTGGCATGGGTCCCATGCACCGGCGCTGATGTGCTTCACACCCACTTTGGAATACTCTTCGTCCCAAATCTCGTTCAGGCCGTACTGGTTGAACAGCACAGGCACGTCGAGGCTGTAACGCGAACCAAACGGGAAGTAGCCGCCAAACACGGTCACTTCGGTTGGGGACGCCATGGAGTCATCGTCTGACTGCACTGCGTCGATGGTGCCGCGCTGCATCGCACGAAACAGCTCACCGGTCGGGACCAGCTGGTCGGCGTAGAACAGTTCGATCTGCATGCGGTCGCCTGCGATCTTGTTGAACATGTTGATCGCCGGATCGATCACGTGTGCTGCCAGCGACGGACCCGCATAGGTCTGCATACGCCATTTGATGGTGCCGGAAGCCAGCGCCGGGGTGGCCAGTGGTGCGGCCATCGCCCCAACACCAGCGGTCTGAAGAAACTTACGTCTTGTCGTCATCTCTTACTCTCCTTGTTGCGTTTCGGCCCCGTTTGCGGCGCTCTTTTCTGTTGTTATTTTCCGTAAACATAGTTCGGCAGCCACAGCGCGATCTGCGGGAAGATCATGACCAAAGCCAAGGCCAGGACCATCACCGCCACAAAGGGCACAATGCTGCGATAAATGTCGCGTAGGGTGACTTCTTTGGGCGCCATGGCCCGCATGAGAAACAGGTTGTAGCCGAAAGGCGGCGTCATATAGGCGATCTGTGTGGTGATCGTGTACAGCACGCCATACCAGATCAGATCAAAGCCCAGCACCTTCACCAGCGGCACATAGAGCGGCGCCACAATCACCAGCATCGCAGTGTCATCCAGGAAGGTGCCCATGATGATGAAGCTCAACTGCATCAGGATCAGGATCATCCATGGCTCCAGACCCAGCTGCTCGGTGAACAGGTTGTCGATGGCCTTGACCGCGCCCAAACCGTCAAACACCGCGCCAAAACCCAGCGCCGCCAGAATGATCCACATAAACATGCAGGAAATACCGAGCGTGCTGCGCACGGATTTCTCGAACACTTCGCGGGTCATACGGCCCTTCAGGACTGCCGCGACAAAAGCGGTGATCGCGCCAATTGCCGAGCTCTCCACCAGCGAGGTCCAGCCGTTCACAAAGGGGATCATCATAGTGGCGAAGATCACAATTGGCAGCAGGCCGGCGCGCAGCAGTTTCATCTTTTCGGCGCGGCTGATGTTACGCTCGGCTTCTGGCAGAGCGGGGCCAAGTTCCGGCTGAATGCGGCATCGGATCACCACATACAGGATGAACATCGCCGCCATCATCAGGCCCGGGAACACCCCGGCGAGCCACAGCTGCCCAACCGGCTGGCGCGCGATCATGGCGTAGAGCACCAGAACCACAGAGGGCGGCACTAGAATACCCAAGCTTGAGCCAGCCTGAATAACCCCGGTGACCATGCGTTTGTCATAGCCTCGCTTCAGCAGTTCCGGCAGCGCGATAGTGGCGCCAATTGCCATACCCGCCACGCTCAAACCGTTCATCGCGGACACCAGAACCATCAGCAGAATGGTGCCAATGGCCAGCCCGCCTCTGACGGGCCCCATCCAGACGTGGAACATCTTGTAGAGATCGTCGGCAATCTTGGACTCGCTGAGCACGTAGCCCATGAAGATGAACATCGGCAGCGTCAGCAGCGGATACCATTTCATCAGTTTCATCGCGGCAGAGAAGCCAATATCGGAGCCTCCCGTGCCCCAAAGCAATACCGCTGCCAGCACGCCGACAAAGCCAATTGCGCCAAAGACACGCTGCCCGGTCATGAGCATCAGCATCATGGTCGAGAACATCAGAATGGCGATCATTTCGTAAGACATTAGTAGTCCACCCCACGAATGCGCGCGATGTCTTTCATGAGCTCAGAAATCGCCTGCAAGAGCATAAGAATAAAGCCAAAAAGCATGATCAGCTTAATTGGCCAGAGAACCGGGCGCCAGGCCGTCGGGCTGCGCTCGATGTATCCGATGATTTCACTGGCAGCCTCTTTGCCGCCGGTGATGTAGGCCACAACCAGGTCCTTGTAGAAGGTGTATGGCTCAACCCCGAAGTGCCCCAGTGAGTAGGCGCTGGAGCCAACCGCCCCGTGGATCAGGATCACCAGATAGAATCCTAGGAAGAACACGGTCATGGCGTCGACAATCGCACGTTGGCGTAGCGTCCACTCGCCATAGAACAAGTCCATCCGCACGTTGGAGCCCATCTGTACCGCGTAAGGCCCGCCAAGGATGTAGTAGGCCACCATGGCAAATTGCGCCATTTCCAGCGTCCACATCGACGGTGTCATGAAGGTCTTGGAAAACGACGACCACAGCAGGATCGCCATCATGACAAAGATGCCATACATGACAAACCGGCCAATCTTGCGGTTAAACCAGTCGACGCCGTGGATGTAGTAGCGAATGAGCTTGGGCATCAGCTGATCTCCCCCGCAGCGCGCAGCTCTGCCATGCCTTGGGCAATGGCGGCTTCCAGCGCGTCGGTAATCTCTGCCGCTTTGGCGTCGTCCGCCAACAGGTCATTGCGCACCTCAAGCATCACATTAGGCAGCTTATTGGGCAGCGCGTAGGCCTTGAGCGAGTGCGTGACGCCATGCTCAGGACCATAGGGGTCATTGCGCAGCGTTACAAAAGGGCCGTCCGCCATGGAATTCAGCATGCTGTCGGCCAACCGTGTGTCGCGATCATGCAAAATGCCAATCTCCACCGCACGTTGCTTGCCGTGATACACTGGCGTGAAGCTGTGGACCGTGACAATTGCCTTCGGATGCACCACCTCGATCACCTGCTCCACCGCCTCTTTGAACGGTTGGTAGATCTGGGTCACCCGCGCCCGGCGCTCTGCTTCGGACAGATCCACGTTGCCGGGAATCTCAAAAATCTCGCTTTTGGCTGGCACCGCATCCTTGGCTTCCGGCGGGCGATTGCAGTCATACAGCAGCCGCGAAACGCCGCCGGCCACCAGCGTGCAATCAAACCGCGTGGCCAGCTCGCGGGTCAGCGTGAGCGCGCCGGGATCCCAAGCCACATGGCTGCGGCGCACCGCGTCATCAAGGCCAAGGTCCCCAAAAGCGTCGGGGAAATGGCAGGAGGCATGTTCGCACACAAACAGAATATCACAGGGCGCCACCGCGCCCTCGATCATCACTGCCTCTGAATCGTCTAGAGTCATGTTGGTCCTGTCGTGCCAATTCGCATTTGTGAACAAACTTCTTCAGAGTCACCCATCCTGTCAATAATTATTCTGAAAATTTTTCTTCTCAGGTCGAAGCTTTGAAACTATGCTTACATTTGTAGCAGTTAGTAAGTGGACATCCCGTGGCCGACACCGCTCAGGAAACGATAAACAAGATTTATGACAGTTTGACCCGCGCCGAGCGCCAGCTCGCCGGGGTGATTTTGGAGAACTACCCGATGTCGGGCATGGGCTCGATCACGCGCCTGGCGGAGAAAGCGTCGGTCTCCACCCCCACTGTGGCCCGCATGGTGCAAAAGCTTGGCTACTCAGGCTTCCCGGAGTTTCAGGACGCCCTGCGCCAAGAGGTAGAAGCCCGCTTCTCTAACCCAATCGCGAAACATGAAAGCTGGGCCCAAAGCGCCCCGGAGGCCCATATTCTCAACCGCTTCACCGATGCGGTTATGAGCAACATTCGCCAAACCCTGGCCAACATCGATCCGGCCCAATTTGATGCATTGACCGCCCTACTCGCGGACGAAAAGCGCGCGCTTTACATCACCGGTGGCCGCATCACCCATGCGTTAAGTGAGTATCTGCATCTGCACATGCAGGTCATCCGCGCCCGGGTGCGCCATATCCGTTCTACCTCCAATGCCTGGCCACATGATTTGCTGGACATCTCCGAGGGCGACGTGGTGATGATCTACGACATTCGACGGTATGAAAACTCCACTTTGCGGCTGGCCGAAATTGCCAAAGAGCGCGGCGCAAAAATCGCTCTGATCACCGATCAATGGCAAAGCCCGATCAGCCAATACGCCGATGTGTCCCTGAAATGTCGCATCGAAGCCCCGTCTGCCTGGGACTCAACCGTGTCAATGATGCTGCTGTCGGAAACCTTGATCGCCGCCGTTCAAGAAGCTCGCTGGGATCAGACGGAGTCCCGCATGCATGCGCTGGAAGACATGTTTGACCAGACAAAAATCTTCCGGAAGTTTGTCTAACTCAGACTAACGCGAGGCACAAAACCGCCCCTCGCCCCTGAGTTGAAGGTGACGCACCTGCGCCGAAATCCCGCCGCATTTCCAAGACCCTGGCCCATTTCCCCCATAAAAAGCTGGGTTAATAAATTCCTAAATTTTCCCCCTTGGGCACCATTCCCGCCCCTTTCTGACCGCATTCTCCCAACATACTCACTTCCATAGGACCGATGAGAACGTCGGCAGTAGTGAGTGACACAGTTAGGTAGGTACAAAGCACAGGCACAGCGCCAGAAAGGGCTGGGACTATGAAAATTTTGGCCGTTGATGACGACGAACACATCTGCGAACTGCTGTCAGAGGCTGTCGCTGCCAAAACCGATCATAACATTGTCACCGTAACCTCCGGCCCGGACGCCATTCGCGCCATTGCGAAAGCCAAAGTGCCGTTTGACTGCTTTCTGCTGGATATTCAGATGCCAATCATGGACGGCATCACGCTGGCAAAAAAGATCCGCAAAATCAAAGCATACACGCGCACGCCCATTCTGATGCTGACGGCAATGTCGCAAAAGAAATACATCGATGCGGCCTTTGAAGCGGGCGCCACGGACTACGTCACAAAACCGTTCGACTTCCTGGAACTCTTCACACGGATCACCATCGCCGAGCGTCAAGTTTCCGAGCAACAGGAACTCACCGCCAGTGTCTCGGAGATGGCCGCCCTGAAGAAAGACCTGATTTTCAACACCGCTCACAGCCTGAGTGAACCGATTGAAATCACCGGCGTCACTCAGCTTGTCGGCTGCATGGCGTTTGAGAAACACGTGCTGGACATGCCGCGCCGCCAACGCATGCGCACTCAGGCCTTTGCTGTGAAAATCAACACCGTGGCAAGCGCCTATACCTCCCTGTCAGCAGTGGCGTTTCGCCAACTCCTGACCGACATAGGCAGCGAGCTGTTGTCCGTCCTGGCCAACAACGACGCTCAAGTGACCTACAAGGGGAACGGTGTGTTTGTCGGCACCCTACCCCGCAGTGCCGGATATTCCAGCGCGCGCCTGGAAGCAGAACTCAACAGCCGCCTCGAATATGTCCCATCGACGCAAATCGACGGGCTCCAAAACGATGTGTGCTTTGGCGACGCCATCAAGCTGCGCACCCTGACCCGCGGCGGCGCATTGGACGCACTGCAAAAGGCCGCGGAAAGCGTAATGGAACGCACTCCGGGCACGCCCGCAGCGGACTTGCGCAAAACTGTACGCCTGCACCCCGCGTGTGGCTTTCAAACGGAGATGGAGCGCCGCGCTTACGAATCCTTGCTGCACGACGCCTTAAAAGATGACGGCCAGGCTCCCAAAGTCGCGACAGCGTTTGGCTAACCGCGACAAGGGGTTTTAGTGGTGGGTATGGGACAGATCCATACGGGCCACCTGCACCGGCGCACCATCCACCAACATCACCGGTCCCGCAGGCTCTGCAATCAGACCCAAACGGCGTATCCAGCGCGGCCAGATCGCAGGCACCAGACCAAGCACTTGTTTGGCGCCCATCTCTCTTGCCGTCTCGATCAGCTTTTCCATCAACTGCGTCTGCACTTCAGTGCGATCCTCCGCGGGCACATCCCGGGCCACAAACACACGGCTTGCATCCAGAATATACGGATCGATCGGCGCCTCATCATACAGCAGGTTGGTTGGAATGGACTCCAACATGCCCTTCTGGGCATCTCGAATCATATATGAATACATGCCGCAGCGCGCGGTTGTCGGCGTCAGCCGCACCCCGGCCAGCACCCGCTCGCCTTCATGTACTGCAATCCAGCTTGACGCCGGCGTGTCGTATTGGTCGTACTCCATGCCTGCCACTTCGGGCAGGTCCCAGTTGTTCTGCACAATAAAGGACTGCTTTCGCGCCCTCAGCAGATTGACCATCAATTCGCCATGCTTGTGCATGTTCTCGAATGACAGGGTAGTCGTCAGCATTTCCCCAATTTCTCCGGATACTCATTGCCCCAGGTACCAAATGAACTCACTCACACAGTGACACGGCCATTCTGGCGCGCGCCGGATACACAACAAAACACTCGTCACCACACACAAAACACACAGGAGATCACGGCCACCTGCCCCTTCAGCAGGCTCCCACAAACCGTTCACACATCAACCGGAAAACCCTTACTCGGACCCCCAGCGCCTCTCCCCGACACAACCTAGCCGCGCAACAGCTCTTGGGTCCAAATTCACTTTCAAATCGATTGAGACACAATTTTTAGCCAAACACTACACAAAATGTTCAACTTTAAAATTTTGTCGATTGTTTCTGCTCCTAGAACACAGTTTTCACATTTTTATATGAATGTTATGCAAAAAATTTACTCTCTATCAACCAATTAAGGCGAAACCTTTATTAACGGCGGGAGTCGTTAACGAATGGCTTCGTGAAAATTCCCAGCCTCAAACACCAAAATGCCACCTTGTGCCGCCAAAGCTGCAGAGAACAGTCACGCGCCACGTTAAGAGGATCACAGGGAAAGAGATGCAGCCATACTTCCTCAACTTTCACGTTAAAGGTGAAATCGCCCATACGTTGCTTTTGTCCGATCCGGAACCAAAGCTGTTGGTTGATATATCCGCCACAGCTGCAACCGAGGCCGAAGCCCCGGGCTTTCGCTATCCCAAACGCGTCTGCTTCACCGTGACCGACCAAGACCTGATTGCACGCTTTCGCGACACCGTTGCACCGGGCGATGTGATCGAGGCAACCGGCACCTTTGATCAGTCCGGCTACGTGCCACACAATCGCGGCCACATCGACACGACGTTCGAGCTGCTGGACTTTGTCCGAACCGAAGCGGTTGGCAAGCTTGAGCATGACGGCCGCGTGTTTCAGCCTGACACAAACGCCCGCCCCAGCTAGGAAATCCCCTTTCTGGCCGAACGCGGACCATCTTTGAGCCACATTCTGCTGCTCTTTTGATGGCAACCGCGCCAAGCTGCCACTTGGCGACCAACCGATCACTACCGGATGTCGCAGAATGCACATTGAACACTCGAACCGCTCCCGGTTAGACACGCCGATACTGCGTCGTATCGCCCGTCGTCTCCGGGTGATGTTCCCTCGCCGCCAACCACCGGTCGAGCACTCCCGCCGCCTCAAGAAACAAATGCACGATTTTGCCAGTGGCGGCGCCGCGCTGTTCTGGCAGCGTCAGGGCATCTACGCCGGGGCAGGCTTTCTTTGCGGTTTCTACTTCTCCTGGCCTCTAGCAGCGATGTGCTACCTGCTAATCCAGGTGGGCGACATTTTTGACGGCATTGTCTGCCACAAAGTGGTCCACCGCACAGACCACTCGTTGCGCCACAGCCACAGGCTGTTGAAGCTGCTCTTTGCTTCAAACGCCATATCTGCCATTTCAATTGCAACCTTCACGCTTCTACTGGCCCGATTGGAAGGACCTGGCGAGCATTTCACCTCGCTGTTTTTCCTGTTTGCTGCTGGCCTCTTTGCGGCTGTAAACAATCATCAACTTAAACAAGTTCTCGCCCTGCGCCTGGTCATCTATGGCGTGCTGTTTATCTTTATCCCAGCCTCTGACATCCTCTCGCAGGGCGCACACTTCACGTCCAAACTCTGGCTGCACTTCGCAACCTCACTGTTTGTGCTCTATTTTGTATTGGAATGCTCCACCATCTTCCTGCGCATGTACCAACGCACCCTGGACCAGATGGACGAACTGCGCTCCGAACGTGACAAGGCGCGAGAAAGCTATGAGATCAAATCCCAGTTTGTCTCGGTTGTCAGCCATGAACTGCGCACCCCGCTGACTTCCATCACCGGTTCGCTCACTTTGATGCGGGAAACCAACTTGTCCAAAGATCCGGAGAAAGCGGACCGGATGCTCGACATTGCCCATAAGAACAGCAAGCGCCTGAGCAAACTGATCAACGACCTGCTCGACATTCAAAAAATGGAAGCGCGCAAGATGGTCTATCACTTTGCGCCAGTGGATCTTGGCGAGTTGCTCAACGACGCAGCCCAATCCATAACCCCCTATGCGGATCAATATGAGATTGTGGTGCGCACCGCGCCCCCACCCTTCCCGCTGACCATCCGCGCCGACCATGAGCGCATGATGCAGGTGCTCGACAACCTGCTGTCCAACGCGGTGAAATTCTCTCACGAAGGCGGCTATGTCGAACTCAGCGCACGCCTTGTGGATGGCTGCGCCATGCTCGAAGTCCGCGACTACGGCGTTGGCATCCCCGAAGGTGAGCGCAACCAGATCTTTGGCAAATTCACCCAGGTCGACAACTCCGACTGCCGCAATTTTGACGGCTCTGGCCTCGGCCTCTCCATTGCGCGTCAAATCATCGAGGACCACGGTGCCTCCATCGACTTTGACAGCACATTGGGCGAAGGCACACGCTTTTATGCCGTGTTCCCGCTCTGTGACACAGAAGACAACATCAGCATCGAACTGCCGCAAATGTAAGCCCCAGAAAGAGCACGCCATGTTTCCAGACGACCATCAGGACAAGTTTGACCGCCTCCGCCGCCACTTCATGTCCGGCTTGCCGCAACGTGAGGCGGAGATTGAAGAGTATACCGCCACGCTTCTGGAACACGGCGCCGACCGTCCCGCGCTGGAAGGGCTACATCTTGCCGCCCACAAACTGGCGGGAATCTGCGCCACCTACGGCCTGCACCGCTTGGGCCAACTGGCGGAAAAAGCTGAGGCCCTGCTGGAGCGCAGCCAGTCTCAAGATCCCTGTGACACAGAAATGGAAGACATTCTGGTCGCCACAGACCTGCTCACCGAAGAGCTTAGCTGTGTGATCGAAACCGCCTAATCAGGCTTACTCCGCATTGGCTACAATGGCCCGAAGTTGATCCGGCAACGCCACCGGATCAAACGGTTTCTGGATCGCCCCCGCGGCGTTTTCCCGAATGTCAGAATGGTGTTTGGAGGTGACGTCCTTGGACGTCATAAAAATCACTGGCACATCGGCCAGTTCATCGTGACGGCGCAGCTTGGCCAAAGTCTCCAAACCGCTCAACCCCGGCATCATCACATCAAGCAACAACAGGTCCGGCGCAAACTTAGCCGCCTTCTTGACTGCGTCCATGCCATTGGCGCATTGCATCACCTCAAAGCCGCCAAATTCAGCCAGCGCCAAATAGGTGATCTCACGAATGTCTGCATCATCTTCGACATGCAGGATCTTTCGGATTTCTGCCATTTTCTTTTCACCTCAACCCCTTACGCCGCGACACTAGCGTCAGAAAGATGCGAAGGGAAGACTGCCGTCTCCACGTTTACCAACCGAGTTACGTCGCGTGTCATTTCCCCTAAGTCCACTTGAGCCCACCACCGCACCCTTTACAATCGCGCCACACACTTTGCCGAGGAGCCGCCATGTCAGACCAACCTCTATTGTCAGAACGCATCGACAACGCGCTGGTGCTGACGCTCAATGATCCAGCACGCCTAAACCCGATCCGCGTGGCCACCCGTGAAGCGATTTCCAATGCTCTGGAACAGGCAGAAGAGGACACCTCCATTCGCGCGATCATTCTCACCGGCGCAGGCGGCAATTTCTCATCCGGCGGTGACATTGCTGCCATGGATGCGCCAGCACGGCTCAAGCGCATCAACTTTGAACACGTCAAACACATGGTAAATCAGATCACCGGCGGCTCGGTCCCGGTGATCGCGGCTGTCGAAGGCTGGGCTGCTGGCGCGGGTCTGGCTGTCGCGATGTTGTGTGACACGGTCATTGCAGGCCACTCTGCGCGGTTTATGGCCGCCTTTCCCAAAATCGGTCTGATGCCGGACTACGGCCTGCTGGCCTCCCTGCCCGCTCGCGTTGGCCAGGCCCGGGCCCGTCAGATCATGCTCTACGCCAAACCTGTCAGCGCAGAACGAGCCGAAAGCATCGGCATGGTGGACGAGTTGGTTGAAGATGGCAAAGCACTCGAAACCGCGCTGGAGCTGGCCAAACACGTCGAAACACTGGGGCCAGAGGCCCTGCGCGCCATCAAGGCGTTTGACAGTGGCCGCATGGATCGTGCGATCGACTATGAGCGCGACCTGCAACCACTTTTGTTAGGCAGCGATAACGCCAAAGAAGGCCGCACCGCATTCTTTGAGAAACGCCCGCCGAACTTCAAACCCAGCTGAGCAAAAGGCCCGCCAACTTGGCGGGCCTTTCTGATTCAGGCGAAGTCTATGTGGTGGTAGAGCGGCAACTCGCGAATGCGTTGCCCTGTGGCCGCAAAAATCGCATTGGCCAAGGCTGGTGCAGCCGGTGGAACCGGCGGTTCACCAATGCCGCGCACCTTATCGCCATTCTCCAAGCCACGCACCATGATCTCCGGACATTGCTTCAGGCGCATGCCTTCCGCATCCCAATAGTTGGCTTGCTCCGCCATCCCGTCAGAATAGGTGATCTCGCTGTTCATCGCGTGGCCGAGCGCAAAGATGACACCACCTTGAACAAGGTTTTCAAAGTTCACCGGATCAATCACCGTGCCGACATCGGCTGCGACCCAAACCTTGTCGATGGTGATGCCGTCCTCGGTATCGGTGACCTCAATCACCTCCGCCGTTGGCACGCCAAAGCTCTCCACAAAGGCGACACCACGCCCTTTGTTCGGCCCCAATGGGCTGCCCCAGTTGGACATTTCGCCAACTGCTTCAAGCACCTTGCGGCTCACGTCGTGCTGCATCAGCCGTATACGTTCTTCTAACGGGTCTGCGCCTGCCTCATGGATCAACTCATCGAGCAGGCTGTCAAAGAAGAACCCACCGGCAGAAGCCCCAACGGACCGCCAGCTTGACACAGGCGCCAGCTCCGGCACGCGGTAAGCCCGCATGCGGAAGTTCTCCAATCCATAAGGGTTGTTCCAAGCCCCCGCCGCGATCTGCATGTCGGGTCCCGGCACAGTCAGGCCTGCACGACCCATTTGCGAACCCACCACCGACGGCATTGCCACCTGCAAGTCCATCGTCGTCACTTTGCCGTCTTTCACCGCACCACTGCCACGGGCCATGCCAATATGACGCGGGAAGTCATGCGCAAAGTCCTCTTCGCGACTGTAAGTCAGCTTCACCGGCGTGCCGCGCATCTGGTTGGCAATCTCTGCCGCCAGCTCCACGTGTTTGAACTCCAACCGGTGCCCAAAACTGCCACCCATGAAGTGGTTCACCAGCTCAATCTGTTCGGACTTATGCCCCGTGACCTTCGCCACCTGATCCTGCAACATGCGCGGGATCTGATGCCCGGTCCACACCGTGACCTTGTCATCCTCAACCAGCACCGTGGCGTTGAGCGGCTCCAGCGGCGCATGCGCCACATAGGGCACACGGTACGCGGCCTCCACTGCCTTGCCCCCAGCCAGGGCGGCGGTCACATCCCCTTCGTTGCGCCACTCTTTGTCCAATTGCTCTTCAGTAAAAGACTCTTCGATCGCGGCCCAATGCCCGTCTTGCTCTGCCGGATACGGCGCCGCGCCCCAGTCAAAGTCAATCGCCTGCACCGCCTGAATAGCCCGCCAAGTATTGTCGGCCACCACTGCGACACCGCCGGTGACCTCAACAACCTTTTGCACACCACGCATGCTTTCCGCAGCGCTGGCGTCGTAGCCGTTCAGCGCCCCGCCTTGACGCGGGTTGCACATTACTGCCGCATGCACCATGCCGTCGACCTCAAGGTCGATGCCATAGTCCAACGTGCCGGTGGATTTCGCCACCATATCCAGCCGTTGCATCGGCTTGCCAATCAACCGCCATTCTGATGGCTTGCGCAGCGCGATCTCGGTGACAGGTTCCACCTTCGCCGCCTCACCAGCCAAGGCCGTATAGGCCAGCTCTGTGCCATCCGGCAGCTGCACCGCCCCATTTGCGGTTTTTAATTGCGCCACCGGCACGCCGCTCAAATTAGACGCTGCCAACTTCAGAGTTTCCCGTGCCACGGCACCCGCCTCACGCAACTTCTCATAGCTGTCCGGCATTGCCGTGGAGCCGCCAGTGATCTGCATGCCCAACAGCTTGATCATACCGCCCATAAAGCTGCGGGTGGCTTCGGCTGTGAAACTCTCATCTGTCGCCATAAACGGCGCACCATCACCCGCCAGGGCGCGGTTCCAATAGGCTTTGTCAGGTTTGCCAAAGTCGATCTCGAATTGACCAAACTCCACGTCCAGCTCTTCTGCGATCAGTGCGGCCTGCGCATGCGCCACGCCCTGCCCTTTGTCGCCATGCGGCGTGATCAGAGTGATTTTCTCACCATCAATCACCACCCAGGGATTAAACGTGGACGCCCCATCAGCCAGCCCATCTTTGAGCGGGTTTTCATACGGCGTGCGCACTTTGTAGACACCAAAAGCCACGCCACCGGCCACCGCCACAGCGCCAAACAGGAACGTGCGGCGCGCAATTTTCCCAACCTTGCCCATACCTTACGCCTCCTGCATCTTGGCGGCAGCGGTCTTCACCGCCGCGCGAATACGCGGATACGTCCCGCATCGACACAGGTTGCCGCTCATGGCTTCGTCGATCTCTGCATCCGACGGCATCTTGATTTCTGACAACAGCGACGCCGCCTGCATGATCTGCCCCGACTGGCAGTAACCGCACTGCGCCACCTGATGCTCCACCCAGGCTTCCTGCACCGCGTGCAGCGCCTCTGGCTGACCCAGGCCTTCAATGGTGGTCACAGGGCCATCTACATCCGCCACAGGTGTCTGACACGAGCGCACCGCCACGCCGTCAATATGCACGGTGCAAGCACCACAGGCCGCAACCCCGCAGCCGTATTTCACCCCTTTGATCCCCAGTTCATCCCGAAGCACCCACAACAGCGGCATGTCCTCTTCGACATCCACCTCATGGGATTTTCCGTCCACGATCAGTTGCATAAGCTGCCTCCCGTTCTTTCGCGCTATTTGCGTTGTCACAGAGAGAATAAACCCACTTGCGAACGATCCACTCGCAGATCGCGCCATTCCACCTGCATGTTGTGACAAATTTCCAAAATGGCCGTGCACTTCGACGCGGACCCCAATCTTGATTGAAACCGCCCATTCGTGATTCGAGATCACGCAATTTGGGAGACCAATTTTCTGCACCTGCACAAAACCCAGCGCCCCAGCGCAAACCAACCGCCAGCCGTTAGCGTTACCGGCAGCGGAACCGATAGCGACACCGTCCAATTTTAACGCTAACATCCCGTTTTTTCTTGGGATTTTACCTTTCTAAAAGACCTCTTCCCCTCTATAGCCAAGACCATATTTTCCACCGTTCAGAACAGGACAGGAGCTCTTCATGACTGTTACCGTCGGCATCAACGGATTTGGCCGCATTGGCCGTTCGACCCTCATGCACATCGCCGAAGAAGCACGCGAAGACGTCCGCGTTGTGAAAATCAACGCCACCGGCCCGCTGGACACCGCGGCACACCTGATCCGCTATGACTCTGTGCACGGTCGTTTCCGCAACGAAGTGATTGCCGGCAACGGCACCATGGATGTGGGCATGGGCCCGATGCGCATGTATTCCACCTACGACATGGACGAGCTCGACTGGAGCGGCGTTGACGTGGTTCTGGAATGCACCGGCAACTTCAACGACGGCGAGAAAGCCAAGAAACACCTGGAGCGCGGCGCCAAGAAAGTGCTTATCTCCGCCCCGGCAAAGAACGTGCAGAAGACCATCGTGTTTGGCGTGAACGACACCCAGCTCGAAGCCAACGACAACATGATCTCCAACGGCTCCTGCACCACCAACTGCCTCGCACCGGTGGCCAAGGTTCTGAACAATGCCTTCGGCATCGAAGAAGGCATCATGACCACGATCCACGCCTACACCGGCGATCAGCCAACATTGGACCGTCGCCACAAAGACCTGTACCGCGCCCGCGCGGCGGCCATGTCGATGATCCCAACCTCCACCGGCGCCGCCAAAGCGCTGGGTGAAGTTCTGCCGGAACTCAAAGGCAAGCTGGACGGCTCCGCGATCCGCGTCCCAACGCCAAATGTTTCTGCTGTAGACCTGACCTTCACCGCCTCCAAAGACGTGACTTTGGAAGACGTAAACGCCGTGATGGCCGAAGCGGCCGCGGGCGAGATGAAAGGCGTGTTGGGCTACAACGACCTGCCACTGGTGTCTGTGGACTTCAACCACACCACCGAAAGCGCCACCTTTGCCGCCGACCAGACCAAAGTGCTGGGCAAACGTCTGGTACGCGTGCTGGCATGGTATGATAACGAGTGGGGCTTCTCCGCGCGTATGGCCGATGTGGCCGCCCTGATGGGCCGCACCTAAGCACCTCACAAATCACAAAAACTTGCGCCCTCGGATGGGGTCGGGCATATCTGGTCCGACCACGACATATCCGGGGGCGCAGTGCGTCATGACCAACCAAATTGCCATCTTTCTATTTCTGTTCCTGCTGGCACTGTTGGGGATCGATGTGGTGTTCAATGACAGTGCCGTATTCCTGCTGCTCGCCAAGAAGCTGTTTGAGCTGATCGAATGGCTGGCGTTCTGGCGGTGAACCAGGAAATGGGGCTTTGCACCCGCCCTGACGGGCTCCCCCAGGATATTTTTGGTAAGAAGAAGCCAAGATCAGCATTTTAGCCAGGTCAGCTTTTGAGACGATAGCCGGTTTTGAGCATGGCATAAGCTGTTGCCATCAAGGCGGCGGTGACCGCGCTGACAACCAGGAGGCCCACCACCGGCGCGCTGTCAGACACGCCAATCATGCCATAACGTGTGCCGTCGATCAGGTAGAAGATCGGGTTCAAGCGGGTGAAGCTCTGCAGGCTCTCTGGCAGCGCCTCCACCGAGTAAAACGTGCCGGACAGGAAGGCCAAAGGCGTCACGATGAAATTGGTGATCGCCGCCATCTGGTCAAACTTATTGGCAAAAATCCCAGCCACAATCCCCACCGCGCCCATCATGGCCCCGCCGAGCAACACAAAGGCCAACGCCCAGAGCGGATGCGCCACGCCTTGTCCCAGAACCAGCGCCAAGGCGATGGTGATCGCCACGGCCACACACAACCCGCGCGCAACCGCGCCTGCGAGATAACCAAACACCAATTCCATAGGCGACAAGGGCGGCATCAGCGTGTCCACAATATTGCCCTGCACCTTCGAGATCACGATAGAGGAAGAAGTATTGGCAAAAGCGTTCTGGATCACCGTCATCATCATGATGCCCGGGATCAGGAAAGTCAGGAACGGCACGCCCATCACCGCGCCCCGGCTTGGTCCAATGGCAATCGAAAAGATCAGCAGGAACAAGCCTGCAGTGACCAAAGGCGCCAAAAGCGTCTGTGTCCACACCGCCAGAAACCGCAAAACTTCGCGTTTCGCCAAGGTACCAAGCCCTAGCCAGTTTACCCGACCGAAGCGGCGCACGCCCATTTCCACTGCCTGTTCCTGTGCCATCGCTGCCGATTTCCCCGTGTCTCTGTGGTTTTCCTTCCCCACTCACGCCTTTGCCGCGCGGATGGGTGATTCTTCGCCTTGTAACTCGGGCTGGGGTGATTAGAATAGGTGCCTGACCAAGAAATGCAGAGGCGGCCTTGTTGGAGGCCGCTTTTTAGCTGAGGAAGTGACGGATGTCCTGGACCGACGAGCGCGTAGAGCTGTTGAAAAAAATGTGGGGCGAAGGCCAATCGGCCAGCCAGATTGCCAAGGAGTTGGGCGGGGTAACCCGCAACGCGGTGATTGGCAAAGTGCACCGTCTGGGCCTGTCCAACCGCGCCACCGGCGGCGCCAAGGCGGATGCCAAGCCAAAGGCGGATGCCAAGCCGAAGGCGGCCCCCAAGGCCAAGGCCGCCCCCAAACCCAAAGCGGCGCCAAAGGCGGAGCCCAAGCCGGAACCCAAAACCGAGCCCGCCGTGGCCGCGCGCCCGGCACAGCCTCTGCGCAAGCAGATCATCCCGGCCGGTCAGCCGCTGCCACCGCAGCCGTCCGCCAATGAGATCAGCCCGGAAGCTCTGGCCAAGGTCAACGAAGTTGAAAAGACCGCCAAGAAGCTCTCGCTGATGGAACTGACCGAGCGCACTTGCAAATGGCCTGTGGGTGACCCGGCCACCGAAGACTTCTGGTTCTGCGGCCTGCCTGTACAAACCGGCAAACCTTACTGCGAAGCCCACGTCGGCGTGGCCTTTCAGCCGATGAGCGCGCGCCGCGACCGCAAACGCTAAGCAGCGGCCCCTTAAGACACTTTGAAAAGCCTCGCCCTGTGCGGGGCTTTTTGCTTGTGTCCCGTCAATGGCTTTGTGTCTACTGCAAGTCAGAACAAGGGAGACCGGCGCAATGTCCGCAACACTTTACGGCGACATCACCTGGCGCGAGGTGCTGGCCGTTGCTCTGATCTCGCTGACCCACGTTGGCACCGCGCCGTTCATCAAACGGTTTCCCATTGTGTCACGCTGGCTGCTGGATTTCAGCTCCGGCATTGGGCTTGGCTACGCCTTTCTTTATTTGCTGCCCAAAATTGCCGTCATGACGCAACTGGTCGGCGCGCAATATCCTGACCACGGCCTGCTGTTCAAACATCAGCTCTATGTCTATCTGATGGTCGGTTTCCTGATCTACTACCTGGTGGATTTCAAACAGGACAACAACCGCCCGGCCCGAACGGCGCTGACACTCAACGCTTTGTCCTTTGCCACCTACAACCTGCTGATCGGCATCACGATCACGCATTTTCAAAGCAATCTCACTGCGGCCTACGGGGTCGCGGTCTTTGTCTTTTCCGTGCATCTTTTTGGCGTGAACAGCTTCTTGCACCGAGAATACCCCGCTGCCTTTTCCCGCTGGATGGCGCCTCTGTTTATGGCTGCGATGTATGTCGGTTGTGTGCTGGGCAACCACATCGAAAAGGGCCACCACTATCAATCTATCGCCACCGCAGTGGTGGGCGGCATCATAATTATCCTGTCCATCCGGCTGAAACTGCCCCCACGGGAGCGTGTGAACGTCCGCGCCTTTCTTATTGGCGTAGCCTGCGCCATGGCGGCGACGGCAGGCTACACCGTTATCTGAGTGGAAAGACTGTCCCTTGGCTGTCACCGGGGCCACGATCTACGCGGCCGGCAACACGCTCTGACCCTGCACAATCAACGAGGATCGCTCAAACTGATCCCGCAGCACCTCCGCTTTTTCAAAGAACGCATCGCGCACCTCAGTCGCGTAAGGATTGGAAACCTCAATCGCGTGCAACACCGTTGGGGGATCATCCTGCACCATCTCAATTGCCTCACGCAGCAAGTCAAAGCTCGCCGTGGTCATCCGCTCCGGCAGTGGCCCCAAGTCAGTGAGCACCTTGCCAATCAGGTGGGTCAGACCCTGCACCATCGCCAACTCACGGTCATGTTCTTCTGCGGTGGTGACAATCACCTCCAGCCCCCTTGCCTTCAGGAACGCCGCCACCTTACGCCAGCGCGCACCGCGCTCCGGACACAACGCAATCTTACGCCCCACCACACCGTTTTTGGCACTCTGCGGCCCAAACAGCGGATGGGTGCCCAGTATCTCTACATGCGGCGGCAGCAGCTCCCGCATGTCCCGCATGGGGGCAACTTTCACCGAGCCCACGTCCAGCACCAAAGTACCCGGCCGCAAATGCGGCGCCAACACTCGACAGACATGCGCCATGCGCGCCACCGGCACCGCCAGGATCACGATGTCACATTGCGCCACTTCGGCCAGCCCTTCCATGGTGACTTTGCGCCCATCGGGCAAATGCGCGCGGGTGTAAGCTGGATCGCAGATCCGAATTGGACACCCGGCCCAAAGCTCCTGTGCAATCAACCGGCCAAAGCCGCCAAAGCCCACCAACCCAATGGTGGTCTGTTCGTCTGTGTTTTGTGTCTGTCCCATAGCGGACCTCGTTTGTGAGGCCACGTTTGCCGGGACTATGTGTCTTGGAAGGTTTTTGTGTCTTCATCCCCGTCAAACGCAGCGGATGAAGATGCCAAAGACCCCGCCACTATGTGGTCAGGGTATAATAAGTGCCAAAAAAGATTGTGTTCTTGGTCATGCGCATGTGATGACACGCATCGCGCCGCGTCGTCAACCCACTTCGGACGGCAGCGGATCCACCAGGTCAATCCAGCGCACGTAGACGGCGCAAAACAGCGACACCGCCACGATCGCAATCATCATGGCCATCATCAGCACCACGCCATTCTCCGGTGTCAGAACCGCCCCTGTGAGGCTGGTCAATGCTGCCCCCATAGCCACGCTCATGGCCCCGGACAGCCCAGAAGCGCTGCCCGCCAAGCGCGGACGCACTGACATCGCGCCACTGTTGGCGGCCGGCATGGTCAGACCATTGCCAAGTCCGACAAATATCACCGTGCCGACATAGCTCACCGGATGCACAATCCCGGCCAGAACCACGGCAAACCCAAGACACAGCCCTGCCAAAGCCACCACGCGCCCGGCGACCATCAGCTTCCAAAGCGCCACCCTCTTGCCAAGGACGCCCGACAGAAACGATCCCAAGGAAAATCCAATGGCAATGGTGCCCACCGCCATGCCCACGGTCGTGGGGCTCATGCCAAACACCGCCACGCCCACCAGCACAATGCCGGTGATGTAGATGTAGAACGCCCCAACCGAAAAGCTGCCACACAGGGTGTAACCCCAAAACCGGCGCGAACGGAGCAGCTCCGGGTACGTGGCAAACTGCTCCCGCATGGTGGCAGAGGGATGTTGATTGGTCTCCCCAAGGTCGCGCCAGGTCAGCCAGAGCAACCCCAGTCCAATCAGCGAATAGGCCGCAAAATTCGCTCGCCAGCCAAAGGCTTCATGCAACACGCCCCCCACAGTGGGCCCGGTCATTGGCGCAATTGCCATCACCATGGAGATATAGCCCAAAGTGCTCGCCGCCTGTTGCGGCCCGTGCATGTCCCGCACCACCGCCCGGCTCAGCGCGATCCCCACCACGCCAGCGGCCTGCAACATGCGACACACCAAAAACCACACAATGTCCTGGGCCCAAAAACAGCCCACCGAACCAAGCGCAAACACTGCCAGACCAACCAAAATCACCGGCCTGCGGCCAAACCGGTCCGACAAGGGTCCAATGATGATCTGCAACGCCGCGGTAACCGCCAAAAACGCCCCCATAGACAGGTTGGCCACGCCGTAGTCCACGCCAAACTCCGCAGCAATCGCAGACAGCGACGGCAGGAACATGTTGAGCGTCAGCACCGACATCGCAGTCAGCAAAATCAGCGTATTGAGGTGCGGCGCTGTCCGCCGCTCAGGTCCGCTCAATTGCCACCCAACAGGTTCTGCAAGCCACGCAGCGCCTCCTTCTCCAGCTTGTCTTTGATCGCATCCTCCGTGGATTGGCCTTCTTTCTTCTCCAGCCCCAGTTCTTTCTCAAGCTTCTGCTTAGCCTCATCTTCCACGGCTTTGATGTCCTTATCAAAACTGCGCTTCACCGCTTCCTCCAGATCCGGCACCACGCTGGGGTTGCTCCAGCTGCCATTGATCTTCACCGGCACAATCAGGCTCGGCCCGTCCGGCCCGTGCAGCTGTGGCGAGAACACATAGTCGATTGTCCGCAAGCCAAGCCCCACAGTGCCTTTGCCCGTCGCCGACAAGCGCGACAGCTTCATCAAAAGATCCCGATTGCTCAGCACGCCATCAGCTATGGTCCAACTCGCCACCATGCTGTTGAACACGGTTGTGCCTCCGGTGACGTCCCCACGCAGCAACTTGTCCAGATCGATGCCCTCAATAGTTCCACGTCCTACATCAACGCGGCCATCTCCGCTCAGGTTGTTCATGATGGCATCCAACGTCTCGCCGGAGCTCAGGAACCGGCTTTCAAAATCCGCCGTGCCGCTGAACTTGTCCAAATCCGCCGTCGCCGCCAGGAAAGGCTGCAAAGCGATCTGTGTCACGTTCAGGTCACCCCGCACCGAGAGACCATTGCGGTTGTTGGCCACAAACACCCCCGTGACCGCTCCCTCATAGGCCTCCATTTCCTGAATGCGGGCCACAGCGCGGGCGCGGTCTATCTCCACAGTGGCACGGGTCTTGCCAAACGTTATCCCGTTCAGATCCATCGCCTCGGCGGCAAAGCTAATGGTGCCATCCATCAACCCCAAAGCGCTCGCATCAATCGGTTCTTGGGACCATCCAACCGGAGCGCTGTCCGTTGCAGGGCTTTCGCCGCCTTCCGTCGCCGCGAAACGCAAGGTCTGCGTCGCCACCTGCGCCGCCACTTTCGGACGCACCCCATTCAGATCCACATCCGCCTGCACGGACAAGTCATTGCCCAAAGCACTCACATGCCCGCCGCGCACAGACACCACGCCCGCTCGGGTCAACGTCACATCACCTTGTACCGCCAGCGGCCCTTCGAGCCCCCCTGCGCCCAAGGCGGCAAGAAACGCCGCCGCATCCGATGCCGAGACAGTCAACTGACCACTGACCTCCGGCGCGATCCCGGCACGGCCCGCAAAACGGGCCGTCCCGCCGCCCGCCTGCATAGCCAGTTCCACCGCAGACACATCGCCATCAATCAAAGCCAGAGGCGCCGCAATCACAGCGTCCAGCTTAATCGGCGCACCAAATGGGCTGGCCTCAATCAAAACATCCGCAGCCTGATCAACATCCGGCCAAGTCATCGCCAGTGACACGCCAGACAGCTCCTGTCGCGCGCCACCATGCTCGATGTAACGCACCTGTGCGTCGCTGATCACCAGCTTCTCCAGCGCAAAGCTCTCAAACTGGGAAGCCGTCGTTGGCGCCGGTGCCGGAGCGCTCGCACCACCAGACGGCGCGTCAGCGCTCGCTCCGCCAACCACAGCCGCCTTGGCATCACTCAAATCCCAATTCACCCGCCCATCAGCGGTTTTCTCAAGCAGCACCTCCGGCGCCACCAGCTCGACAGTCTTGATCCGAATGTCCCCGCCAATCGCCGCCATCACGTCGACACCAATTACCGCTTTATCGGCCTTAAACATGGGCCCACGCTCTGACCACGCCGCGTTGCCAAAGCTGACCTTCTCGGTGGTCACACCCAACACCGGATACCAGCTGATCCCGACCTTGCCCTCAAACGTCAGCTCCCGCCCGGTCATCGACTTAACCTGATCCGCCGCCAGTTTGGCAATCTTCTCCCCTGGCAACGCCACAACCAGCACCACCGCGCCAATTGCCAAAATCAAAACCGCTGCCACCAATCCCCGGATTATCTTCATCGGAGACCTCCTTTACTGCTCAAGCGAAGCCTAAGCGCGCACGAACACACGTGCAATCGCGCATATGATCAAACACCCCGGCACCGCTTCTTGGTGACACAACGCCCTGCTCTCAAAGCCAACGGTGGCCAAACAAGCACAACGCACTTCAGCGCACCATCCGCCAAACAATCATGGCCGAATAGAAATGGACACAAGTGTTAAGTGAGATGCCCCCCAATGGGCTAAAACACTGCACCAACCTGTCTTGAACCGCGTGGCGGCCGTCCATGTCACATTGCAACCAGAACCGACTACAAGCGGAACCCCTTGAATTACCCAAGCGGGAAACCCCTTCAGAAAAATCCCCTTCACCGTTTCTTAAGGTGTTCTGACGAAAATCAAAGGGTTGTTTCGAGAGGGCGCTTTGGTGTCGGTTAAAGATCTTCTTTTCTCGGTTCTGCAGACCCAGCAAGATCCGGCGTTTATTTTGGGGATAGAAGACGGGCTGAACCTGTCTTCTGCGAAGGTTGTCTGGGACAACGCAGCCTTGTCCAAACTCCTCTCGAACGCCTACGGGACTAAGAAAACCCAATCTCCCTTGTGTTTCCTCAATGCCGACGCGGCGGATCTTGTACAAAACGGCCTGGTAGAGAAACAGGCGGGGCCGATCCGGCTCAAGAACGCTCTAAGCATGCAAGATACCGCGCAAAACGCACTCTGGTATGATCTCGAAGTAACTTACCTCCCCCCCGAAAGTGGCGAAGACACGCACGTCTATGGGCGCTTTGTCGACGTCACGGAACGAGAGCAACTCCGTGCGTGCGCGCAAGCAACACAGGCCGAAGCCGAAACGGCAAAAGCCCGCTTCCACCATGCGGTGAGTTCCATTCCAGAAGGTTTTGCGATGTATGATCGCGACGACATTCTGGTGGCGTTCAATGCAAAATACGCGGACCTTTATAAGCACTCAGCCCCTGCCATCAAAGTGGGGGCGACATTTGAAGCGATCATGCGATACGGTCTGGAACACGGCCAATACCCCGAAGCGGAAGGGCAGGAAGAGGCCTGGCTGGCGGAACGCTTGGATCGAGAAAACAGGAAACGCGCCCCAGTGGAGCGCGCATTGCCGGACGGCAAGTTCCTGCGCATCCAAGAAGTCGAAAACGAGCACGGCGATCTTGTTGGCTTACGTTCGGACGTGACGCAATACTACGAACAACAGCAGGAGCTGGAGCAAAAGGCGGCGGACCTGGCCAAGGCAAACGAAGAGGCCGAGGCGGCAAGCCTATCCAAAGACAGGTTTTTTGCGCGGATGAGCCACGAGCTCCGCACCCCGATGAATGGCATTCTCGGGCTGACGGAGGTCCTTGAACACACCGCCTTGAACCCACAACAACGGTCGTATCTGAAAACCATCTCCGGGTCGGCGACCAGCCTTCTGAGCATCATCAACGACATTCTGGACTATTCCAAAGCGACCGAGGGCAAATTCACCTTTGCCAATGAGCGGTTCTCTCTAAAGGATACCATTTATGAAGCCGCGGGCCTGATTCAGCCGCTTGCGCATGACAAGAACTTGGACTTCTGGATTGAGTATCCACACACGGTGCCCACCCATTTCTTCGGGGACAGCGCGCGCGTCCGGCAAGTTCTCCTCAATCATCTTGGGAATGCGCTGAAGTTCACCGAAAACGGCCATTTGGGGCTGCGTGCCACGTACCAAACCATTGATGGTGAGGCGCAACTCTCCCTGTCGATTGTGGACACAGGGCGCGGGATCCCAGACGATCAGATGGGAACGCTGTTTGCAGCATATGAGCAAACCCACCAAGACACGGAGGCTGCAGTGGAGGGCACTGGGCTGGGCCTGGCGATTTCCAAAGCGCTTGTCGAACAGATGGGCGGGGCCATCGACGTTGCCTCCACGCTTGGAGAAGGCTCTTGCTTTACGGTGTCTCTTGCCCTGCCCGCCTGTCCGGTATCGAGGCAAAAAGCCCAAAACCGGCAGCCGCCGACCCGGCAGCGTGAGGTGGCGATTGTGGGGCCCGTCACCGAGTCCACTAAGGTCCTGACAAGAAGTCTGGAGACCTTGAATTGTCGTGTGGTTGCATTTGAGGATGCAGAGCGTCTTCTCCTGGAAACTGATCAGTTTCAGGCCGTTATTTGGGATGGCGATCATGTTGATTGCTTTGGACCGTCAGCAAAACAAGTGTTGGACCGCGCGGCCGGCCCGTGCGCACATGCCCTCATGGTCTCAACACCTCTGCGCTACGCCTCTGCTGAAACAGACGCGGCCGACTATTCGGCCACCTGGCTCAAGCCGGTGCGAAGTGAGGAAATCGAACAGCTCCTCTTCCCCGAACGGCCTTCGGACTTTGGCCTGAACCGCGACAATGCATGTGCAGCCAGCGCTAAACCGTGTCAAAGCAGCTCTGGCAACGGGCGGGTGCTGGTCGTTGATGACAACAAAACAAACCGGTTGGTGGCTGGAAAACTGCTGGAGACAGTCGGCGTCATGGTCGATTTTGCAAGCAACGGCTTGGAAGCGTTGGATGTGTACAAGGCGCTGCGGCCAACGACGATCTTTATGGACGTTGCCATGCCTGTGATGGACGGTGTCGATGCAACGGCCCACATTCGAAAGCTTGAGACGGACCTTGGGTTAGCCCCGTGTAAGATTTTTGCGCTGACGGCAAACACGCACAAATCACAAGTAGACCTGTGCCTCAGTGCCGGTGTTGACGGTGTGATTGGAAAGCCTGTCAAACGAAACGACCTGATTGAGGCGATCAACTTCCCAAGTCCCCGAACCTTTTCTGATCTTGGCCGCGAGGTCCCGGGTACTTTTGGTGTCTCAGGCCTCCAGGACACAAAGCACCTGCCAATTCATGAGCGCTGTTGACGGACAAAGGGCGTCGCGTCCTTGCCCGCCTCCCCGAGATCCTGCAAACCCTGTGAGCAATCCTGCTTGGTGACCACACGCAGACGCGCCCCCATTGGGCAACTGGCAATTCAACAACACCGCATCAAAGCGCCCTTCCCCTTTGCCAAACGACGCGCGCTGCCCTATATGCGCCCCATGTCCAGCAATCCGCCCGATCTCCGCCCCGACCTCGCCCGCGCCACGCTCACCGGCGAAGCCCGCCCCGGCCAGCCCACCATCGGCATGGTCTCCCTTGGCTGCCCCAAAGCCTTGGTCGACAGCGAGCGCATCCTCACCCGCCTGCGCGCGGAAGGATATGGCATCTCGCCCGACTATTCCGGCGCAGACGCGGTGATCGTGAACACCTGCGGTTTTCTGGATTCCGCCAAGGCCGAAAGCCTGGAAGCCATCGGCGAGGCCATTCAGGAAAACGGCAAGGTCATCGTGACCGGCTGCCTTGGCGCGGAACCGGAATACATCACCGGCACCCACCCCAAAGTGCTTGCCGTCACCGGTCCACATCAGTACGAGCAGGTGCTCGACGCGGTGCACGGCGCCGTGCCGCCCAGCCCTGATCCCTTCATCGATCTTCTGCCCGCCAACAACGTGTCGCTCACCCCGCGCCACTACAGCTATCTAAAGATTTCAGAGGGTTGCAACCACAAGTGCAAGTTCTGCATCATCCCGGACATGCGCGGCAGGCTGGCCTCCCGCCCGGTACACGCGATCCTGCGTGAGGCGGAAAAACTGGTGGACAGCGGCGTGCGCGAACTCTTGGTGATCTCCCAAGACACCTCCGCTTATGGGCTGGACCGCAAGTACAGTACGCATCCGTGGAAAGACCGCGAAGTGCGCAGCCACATCACCGATCTGGCGCGCGAACTTGGCCAGTTCGACGCCTGGGTGCGCCTGCACTACGTCTACCCCTATCCGCATGTGCGCGAGCTGATCCCGCTGATGGCGGACGGGCTGATCCTGCCCTATCTGGACATCCCGTTCCAACACAGCCACCCGGACACGCTCAAACGCATGGCGCGGCCCGCGCATACCTCCAAAACCCTGACCGAGATCGCCGCCTGGCGCGAGATCTGCCCGGACATCACCCTGCGCTCCACCTTCATCGTCGGCTACCCCGGCGAAACCGAGGCCGAATTCCAGCACCTACTGGATTGGATGGACGAGGCCCAACTCGACCGTGTTGGCTGCTTCCAATACGAAAACGTCGACGGCGCCCGCTCCAACGACTTGCCAGACCACGTCCCCGCCGAGGTCAAGCAAGAGCGCTGGGAGCGGTTTATGGAAAAGGCACAGGCCATATCTGAGGCCAAACTCGCCGCCAAAGTGGGTCAGACCATGGACGTCATTGTCGACGACATCGACGAAGACGGCATCGCCACCTGCCGCACCAAAGCCGACGCGCCAGAGATCGACGGCAACCTGTTTATTGACGAAGGCACTGATGGGTTGAAGGTGGGCGACATTGTCACCGTTGAGGTGGACGAGGCTGGGGAGTATGACTTGTGGGGACAGATAAAGGCGTAAACTGCCTCAGAGCCTGACCCTGGTTGGGAGCCGGAAACGCCCTCCCGTGGGGAGCGCGCGGCGTCTTTGGAAAGGATCCGGGGGATCCTTTCAGCCGCAAGCGGGCGGAGCCCTGGGCGCCGGCCGAACCCGAGGTTCGGCTCGTAGGCGGACAAAGCACCGACACACAAAACAGCGACATCCTGTCCCTTGAGGCCCCATCACCGGCGGCGTAGGCTCTCCTCACAGCCACAAATGGCCCGAGACACATCCCTCATCAGGAGCGTCACATGTCCAACGAAACGCGCGTGCTTTACAATGCTGAGTGTCCGATCTGTGACGCAGAAATCTGCCACTATCGGTCCTACACCGAACAGCGTGACATCCCGGTCGCCTATGACGATCTGAATTCTAACGCCCTCTCAAAATGGGGCATTGATCCGGAAACGGCGGCCAAGCGCCTGCATGTCACCGCCAACGGGGAGCTCTATTCCGGCATCCCCGCGTTCCTGATCCTCTGGCAGGAAATGCCGCGCTTCCGCTGGCTTGCGCGCCTCATTGGCCTGCCCGGCATCAAGCAACTGGCCTGCCTCGCCTACGACCACGCGTTGGCCCCATGGCTCTACCGCAAACACCTGCGGCGACAGGCCAAGGCGAAAGCGGCCTAAGCCTCAGCCCTGCTGCATCTCTTTGAACAAATCGGCGTTCATGCAGTAGTCCGGCGCATTGGCCGCCTTGCCATTAAGCTCCTGAAACTTCTGACAGGCGCCCAGTTCCTGACAGCGGGTGCATTGCATCACCGCATTGCGGAACTCTTTGGCATTTTCCGGGTTCTTCATGATCCTCTCCCCCCAATCGATGCCAACGCGTTCGGACATGCCCGTGACCAAATCGGTGTGCTGGCTCATTTTCTCAAACATCGCTGGCTCCTTTCCCTCGTTTTGCGGTCGCGCAGTTCAACCTGCCGCCAGTTTTTCAAACAATTCCGCATGGCAGCAGAATGCAGGTGCCTCTTTGGCGGTCCCGGCGCGCTGGCCCAGAAAGCTCTGACAGGCCTCGGTGTGCGGACACATGCGACAGCGCGTGACCATATTGGCGTAGTCCTCGGCGCTCAGCGCCTGATCGAGCATCGCCTCGCTGAGCGACACACCCAGCACCCGCGCCATGCTGCGGGTCAGCCAGAAATGTGTCACCGGATCCCCAAGAGGCTGAATATTTCCCATTAGTTCTGCGCCTCCAACGCTACCTTAAGCCGCTTAAAACGGTCTTTGTTCACACAGGGCTCCGGCGCCACCTCTTCGGTCTGCGCCGCCCGCTCATGCGCCGCCACATAGCGGCTGCATCCGGCGTCCCACGCACAACCGCGACAGCCTTCCACCATCTCAGCCCAATCCTCCTGCGAGAGTTCCGCCTGCGCCATCGCCGCCACCAGATCGGTTTGCGTCAACTGCGC
Organism: Shimia sp. MIT1388; assembly: GCF_047124445.1. Taxonomy (GTDB): domain Bacteria; phylum Pseudomonadota; class Alphaproteobacteria; order Rhodobacterales; family Rhodobacteraceae; genus Shimia. The sequence goes on from NZ_CP138921.1 coordinate 1,580,303, forward strand.
CATGCGCTGTGCCAACCAATAGTGTTCTGTGCGATCGCCAAGCGGTTTCATCTCTCACTCCCTGTCAAATTCTATGTGGTCTACTGCGCCCCTTGCAGCCGCTTCAGCAGCTTGGTGTTGCGGCAGTAATGCGGCGCAGCCACCACCGCGCCCTCCTCCTTCAGCCAATGGGCACAGGCCTCCGGTTCACTGCAGGTGGTGCAGCGCAAAACCGCCTCGGAAATCTCTTCAAACTTGAGCGCGCCGCGAATGGCCGCTTCCTGCAAATCCATGCCCAAACGGCTGGCCGTGTCATCCAGCAGCGCCGCATGATGGCGCAGCTTCGTAGTCCGATCCGTCACAATGGTCATAGGCGCCTCTCTGATAGCTGACCCGCGCAGTCTAGCAGGCCGCCCGAAGGACGCCCTTGACCTGCATCAACCAACGATCTGAGAGGAATTTGTTCGCGCTTAGGACAGCGCCTCAAGATAGGCCCGCACACAGTCCTGCACCCGACGGAACCGATCCCCGCCTAACTTTGTGCCGCCATACCAACGGGTTACAACCACTATGTGATCCGTGAGCTCTTCCCGCTCCAGCATCCGCAAGATCACCAACCCCGCGCCGCTCTCGCCGTCATCCCCTTTCAACGGGGTGCCGTCCGCCATCAAAGCGGCCCAGGTGTTGTGCGTCGCCTTGGCAAATTTCTTGTTGCGTTTGAGCTCTTTGAGAAAGGCGTCGGCTTCTTTGCGGTTGGTCACCTTGCCCCCGGACACCGCATATTTGCTGCCCCGGTCGGTGACAACATTGGTCAGTTGCAGCACGCCGTCACAGCCCTGCTGCCGTCTGCTTTACAATCGCCACGCGCGACGCATTGGGCGGGTGCGTGCCGAGAAACTGGTTGCCTGGATCCGGCGTGCGCTCAAAAAAGTTCACCCCAATCAATGGGTCATAGCCCGACTTCTTGGTCAGGATCGTGCCCAGTTGATCGGCCTCCAACTCGTGGTTCTTGGAGAAGCTGCGCGCGCCCACACCTGCTCCCAAATCCATCGCCGCCTCAATCGCTTGCGAGTTGCCACCAGCTGCCGCCACAAGAATGGCCCCCAGCGCCGCGCCGGCCGCCGCATTGCCCTGACTGCGGGCAATATGCCCTTTGATGTGGTGCGCCGCCTCATGCCCCATGACAAAGGCCAGCTCGTGATTGTTGCGCGTCTCCGCCACCAAAGGTGCCGTGAAGATAATCAGCGGACGGCCATTTTTGTCCAGCGTCTGATAGGCGTTGGCGATTTTGGTCTCTTTCGGGTCCACATAAATCTTGTAGTCACAGTTGGTGCCCGCAGGCGTACGCGCCTTACATTCCCGTTCCACCAAAGGCTCCATCCGCGCTTTGACCGGCGCCAAACGCGAGGTGGCCTGCGAGGTGGAAATCTTAGGCGCTAGCTGTTGCTGCACAGCAGGCTGCGGCGTCGAGCTGGTGGTGGTGGACACACAGCCACTCAAAACGACGGCGGCCATCACGCTGACAACGCTGGCTTTCACTGGCAATTTCTGACGCATGACATCCCTCCCACAAGCGGCCCAGTCTAGGACACAGGCGTAAATTTATCATCTAAGCCCCGGGAGACCAGAGGGAAATGCTTGCACCCCCTCCCCTTTGCGCTACGCTGGGGACATGTTCAGCATCGAGCACGAATTTGACGCCACCATTGTGACGCTGGTTGACGAAGGCACCGCCCCCTTGGGGGAAGATGTGGTCATTCACATGTTTGAGGACTGCGTCACCATCGAGCAATATGACCCCCGCACCGATACAGTTCAGAAAATCACCCTGTCCAACACACAGGTGCAAGATTTGACCGCCGCACTGGATCTGCCCGAAGGGGTTTACATGCTCAAACGCACTGCGGACTAGGCGTTCCTCAATCGAGGCGAAACACTTTGTCCCGCGCAGTCGCGCCACGGACCAAAATCAACCGGGATTTGGCCACGCCTAATTCCTTGGCCAGCAACTTTTGCACGGCAGCGTTGGCCTTTCCGCCTTCCGGCACCACAGTCACGTACACCCGCAAGATATCCTCTTCGCGCACCACTTTGTTGCGGGACGCCTTGGGTGTCACCCGCACCGCAATCTCTGTTCCCGCATCGACCAAATCTGAAAAGTCTTCGCCCACTGGTTCTGCCCCCGTTGCCCCTACAGTGATTTACATTTCACAACCGCCCCGCATAGGGTAGCCCGCGCAGGACGAAAGGGGGAGACTTGCCACATGACCACTGGCTTCTTTTTTGATGAAAAATGCTTCTGGCACGCCGGCGGCAACTACGCCCTGACCTTGCCGGTTGGTGACTTGGTACAGCCGCTGGCCGCAGGTGGCCTGCCGGAAAGCCCGGAAACCAAACGCCGCCTTAAGAACCTTATGGACGTCACCGGCCTGACAGGCGCCCTAGACGTGCGCAGCGCACCACCTGCAACCGAGACCATGTTAAAGCGGGTCCATCCCGAAGACTTGCTCACAAAATTCAAAGCCCTGTCAGATACAGGCGGCGGTGAGTTGGGCCTGCGCACGCCTTTTGGCAAAGGGGGCTACGAGATCGCCGCGTTGTCTGCGGGCCTCACGGTCGAGGCATTGCGCGCGGTTGCCACTGGCGCGCTGCAAAACGCCTACGCCCTCTCCCGCCCGCCGGGCCACCATTGTCTTCCTGATTGGCCCAACGGCTTTTGCCTACTCGCCAACATCGCCATCGCGATCGAAGAGGCGCTGGCTCAAGGCCACATAAGCCGGGTTGTGGTTCTGGACTGGGACGTACACCACGGAAACGGCACCGAAGCGATTTTCTATGACCGCGCCGAGGTCCTCACAATTTCGCTGCATCAGGAACGCAACTACCCGATGGACACCGGCGACGTGCCCGACCGCGGCACAGGCGCAGGCCTGGGGGCGAACATCAACATCCCCTTGCCGCCCGGCGCTGGTCACAATACGTACCTGCGCGCGATGGAAAAGATCGTACTGCCAGCTTTGCAGGCGCATAAACCCGACCTGATCATTGTTGCCAGCGGCTATGACGCCAACGCCTTTGATCCCCTCGCCCGCATGCTGGCCACCGCCGACACCTTCCGGCAGATGACCAAGCAAGTCATGCAGGCGGCGGACACGCTCTGTGACGGCAAGCTGGTGCTCGTGCACGAAGGCGGCTATTCCGAAGCCTATGTGCCATTCTGCGGCCACGCCGCCATCGAAACGCTTGCTGGCTCCGACACTACGGCAGAAGACCCGATGGCGGCCACTTTAACTGCACGCCAGCCCAACGCCCGCGTCGAAGCCTTCTTTGCCACGCTGGTCGATGAGATGGCCGAGATTTTCGCAAGCCCGCCCGGTTGAAACCCAACCGCGCCACGCCAACATACCCAATCAACTCCTGAGGGAAGACCTAATGCCTCAACCAAACCAAGCCGCGCTGGATTTTTTGCTGAGCCGCCGCTCTCGTCCCGCCAAAACCCTGATTGGCCCCGCGCCCACGCACGCGGAACTCGAGCCACTGCTGGAGGCCGCCCTGCGCAGCCCGGATCACGGCAAACTCGAACCTTGGCGCCTTATCGTGCTGGAAGGCGCCGCCTTGAGCAAACTTGCCAAGCTCGCCCAAGAACGCGGCGAAGCCTTAGACATGGAGCCGGAAAAGATCACCAAGGCACACGATCAGTTTGACCGCGCGGATCTGGTGGTGGCCGTGATCGAGGCGCCCGTGATCAGCGAAAAGGTCCCAGAGATCGAACAGACCTACTCAGCCGCCTGTGTGTGCCTGCAACTGCTAAACGCCGCACTGGCCGCTGGCTGGGGCGCCAACTGGCTGTCCGGTTGGGCCAGCCATGATCGTGGCTTTGTCGAAAAAGGCCTCGACCTCACCCCACGTGAGCGGGTCGCAGGTTTCATCCACATCGGCACCGAAAAAGTCGCGCCGCCCGAGCGCCCACGCCCCAACATGGAGACCAAAGTCACATGGCTGTCAGCCTAGCAATCTCGTCTTTTGGCAAGACACTCACCCAAATCGGGGACCCGCGCTTTCGCCGGGTCCTTTTCAAAGGCATTGGCCTTGCTTTTGCGCTCTTGTTTGCTGTGAACTTCGGCTTTTTTCACTTGCTTTCTTGGCTCGGTAATGGCGCAACATTGCAAGAGCTGTTTGGCAGCTACACGTGGTTTTTGGACTTTTTGACGGGCACCGCGGTCTTCGCCATGATCATTCTGTCCTTCTTTCTGATGATGCCCGTGGCCTCATTGTTTGCATCGATATTTCTGGACGAAGTCGCAACAGCGGTGGAAGACAGACACTATAGCCACCTGCTGCAAGTGCCCGGTGTTTCCTTTTCGGAGGGACTAAAAGATGCGGTGAACCACTTCGGTGTAATCGTGGCGGCCAACATCGCCGCTCTGGTGATATACCTGATACTCTCGCCTTTGGCGCTGTTCATTTTCTGGGCGCTCAACGGTTTCTTGCTGGGGCGGGAGTACTTTCAATTGGTTGCCATGCGCCGCGTTGGACGTGTAGAAGCCCGCAGGCTCCGCAAAAAGCACATCGGCACCATCTGGCTCGCCGGCACACTTATGGCGATCCCACTGTCTATGCCGATCCTGAACCTGGTGATCCCGATCCTAGGCGCGGCGACCTTTACCCATCTGTACCATCAGCTGGAGCCGTCACCTCAGCAGGCCCCATCACGTTAAACCAGTCAAAATCACGCACAGTGATCACGCCGGTTGTGATGATCCAGTACAAAATCACCCACATCACCGCGGCGACGCCCGTGGTGATCCAGGCTTTGGTTTTGAGATAATGATGCTCAGGACTGCTGGCATGTGTGCCGGGCACAACCTCACCCATATCGCCCTGCGTTTTCAGGCGAATCGGGATCACCATCAAAAAGGTCATGAACCAAAGCACGGCGTATAGAACGAGGGCTGAAGTGATGGTCATTGCGCGCTCCTGAAAAAAAGGCGGACACCGTTGGCCCGCCATTCCTAGTCTGTTTTGGGGTTGGCCTCTTAGACCTGTTCCAGTTCCACAAGGCAACCGTTGAAATCTTTCGGATGCAGGAACAGCACAGGTTTGCCATGCGCCCCGATCTTTGGCTCCCCACTGCCCAGAACACGTGCCCCGGTGGATTTCAGATGGTCCCGCGCCGCCAGAATATCGTCGACCTCATAGCACACATGGTGAATGCCGCCCGCCGGGTTCTTTTCAAGGAAGCCATTGATTGGGCTGTCTTCTCCCAGCGGATAGAGCAACTCGATTTTGGTGTTTGGCAGCTCAATGAACACCACGGTCACGCCGTGGTCCGGCTCATCCTGAGGCGCACCAACTTTCGCGCCCAGCGCGTCACGGTACTGCGCACTTGCCGCTTCCAGATCCGGCACAGCAATGGCCACGTGGTTCAATCTTCCGATCATTTTTGTCTCCTCCAAAGGGCATGGATCCCGCTCCCCGTCCTTATGTGCGCTGATATGCGCAGGCGCAAGCGACAGGGCGTCGCGGCTGCCTTTAACGTTTCGTTAGGCATGTGTTCCTAGCCTGTTTGCACGTTTCGGTACTTGTAGTTTTCGCTTCGTTGAGGATTTCAAACATGGACGACAAATCGCCTTTCTCCCCGCTGACCACCCCATCAGCCGCGCGCCCACTTCTGGGCATGACCGTTCTGGTGGTGGAAGACAGCCGTTTCTCCTCTGACGCGCTGCGCCTGATGTGTGTGCGCTCTGGCGCCCGCATACGCCGCGCCGACTGTTTGACCTCCGCCCGACGACACCTGCAAGTCTACATGCCAACCGTCGCGATTGTGGACATGGGCCTGCCAGATGGCTCTGGCGCCGAGTTGATCGAGGAACTCAACAAAGCCGCCCCGCGCATCGAGTTGATCCTTGGCACCTCCGGCGACGACTTTGCCCAGGAGGCCGCGCTGGCCGCAGGCGCAGACGGTTTCATCGCCAAGCCTTACGGGACGCTTACAGATTTCCAACAGGCCATCCTACGGCGCCTACCGGATGCCTATCGCCCAACTGTGGCCCGTATTGCCGACAACGAGGCAATCAAACCAGACCCTGTAGCCTTCCGCGATGACCTGCTGCATGCGGCCGACACCCTGAAAGAAGGCGACGAAGAGCTGATCGACTATGTGGCGCAGTTCCTCGGTGGCCTGGCCCGCAGTGCTGGCGACAAAGGCTTGCTGAACGCGGTGAAAGCCGTGGAAAGCGCCCGCAAAGAAGGCACCGGCGTGCGCGCCAATGTTGCCGAACTCAACGGCGTGGTCGAAAGCCGCCTCACCGAAGCGGCCGTAATCTAAGACCTACCCTACCGGAACGACGACGTAAGACACGGGACAGTCAGGCGGGGCCATTGGCCTCGCCTTTTCTTTTTGGCTCACCCCTGTTCGGGATCACTCGCGGCGCGCACAAGTTGCGTCAGATCGCTCAACCGCTCCCGCTGCTGGCCAGCCTCATCAAAGTTGCTTGATGACAGCCAAACCTCAAACGCGGCCTTCAAAGCCGGCCACTCCCGATCAATCGCCGCAAACCACGCCGTGTCACGATTGCGCCCTTTGTAGACCAATGCCTGACGGAAGACGCCCTCATAACTCAGCCCCAACCGCTGCGCAGCCCGACGGGACGGGGCGTTGAGCGCGTCACATTTCCACTCATAGCGGCGATAGCCTGTGTCAAAAGCCCATTGCATCATCAGAAACATCGCCTCGGTCGCCGCAGGCGTGCCTTGCATCATTGGCGCAAAGTTGATGTTGCCAACCTCAATGGAACCGCGCTCTGGATAGATGCGTAGATATGAGGCCACCCCCGTGAAGGTGCGCTCTGCCTTGCTGTAGATCGCATAAAAGAAGTGATCTTGGTTCTCGACCGTTTCCCGCACCCAGCGATGATACTGTGCCGCCGAATGAAACGGCCCATATGGCATGTAGTCCCACACCCAGTCATCCGCCTGATACGCGCGGTACAACAACGCCGCATGGGCCTCTGCGTTTAACGGCTCAAGCCGCACATATTGACCGTCCAAAACCTCACCCGATGGCCGTGGTGGCACGGTCCAATCAGGCACGGCAAAGCCCACAGGGCGGGATGTTTGCATGAGTGGTCTTCCTTCAGTTGGCCAAGTAGTGGCACAGCACGCCCCGCGCGCCAAGCCTTTCTAACTTAAGCCAACAATCCCGGCGCATCTCCCAACTGCATCCCCGGAAACACCACGCCCTCAAGGGCCGCCTGATCCAAGCCAAAACTCTCGCGAATGGCCCAGGCTGCGTAGCGACGCACATCATCGGTCGGCATCAGGTCGCGCCCTTGGAACAGATCCGCTTCCTCAAAACCGGTCAGTTGGCCGTGTACCCTTTGCCCCCGAATGGCGCCGCCCGCCATAACCATCATGCCGCCGGTGCCGTGATCCGTACCTCTGGTGCCGTTCTCTGCCACCGTGCGGCCAAACTCTGTCATCGCCAGGACCGTGGTGCGGCCCCAGACCTTCTCGCCAACACCGGCCTTCAGGGCCAACAAGCTGTCGCTCAGCCGCTTCAAAGGCGCGCGTAGGCCACGCGCCTGATGGGAATGGGTGTCCCACCCTCCAATCGAGAAGCAGGCCACACGCGCCGCATCTCGCAACTGCTGCGCCGCAAACTCTGCCACGCGCACATGTGCACCGGCACGCCCGCGTCCCTGCGGGCTCATTTGCGCTTCCATCATGGTTTCCAGCTCATCCATCATCATGCCGCTGTCTGCTATCTCAAACACACCACCGCCGTCGTCACCGGCCAGCACCATGGCCTTCTGCATCGCCAAAGCCATTTCTGGATCGCGTTCCATGGTCAATTCCAACAGGCGCGCGCCTTGACTGGACAGCACAAACCCCACATCCGGCGACCAGGTCTCCACCTCCGCCGCGCCTTGGCTCAGCAACATCGGGTCCGCGCCCACCGCATAGGCCGTGGTCATCTGGCTGTTGGGCATGTGTTGCAGCATCCGGTTCAACCAACCCTCTCGCGCCGTGCCGGGTTGCAGGCTGGCCGTGCCCGCTTCGAGCAAATCCTGACCGTCAAAATGACTGCGTTTGTTGCGATACGGCGTGGAAACGCCCTGCACAAAGGCCAACTCCCCGGCCCGCCACAACGGCCACAGTGGTTTGGCCGCCGCATGCAACATCATACCATCTGTGAGTTCCTGGCCGGAGCGCGCGCCAGCCAAAAGCGTTGGCCGCAGTTGGCGCAATCCCGCATCATCCGGCTGCAACAAATCCAACCCATCCAGACCACCGCGCAGGATGATCACCACCAACCGGTTCTCGCCCCCGGTCGCGGCAAAGCTCACTGGCGTCATCAACGGGCTCGCAGCCAGCGAACATCCCACCGCCAGCCCACGCCCAAGGAACCCACGCCGATCCATCACTGTGTTGTCCATGAAGCTCTCCTCACACCCGCTGAAACGCGGGCGACATCAACACCAGCGCAATGCCTTCACGCCGGTTCTCTGCAGCTTCCGCGGCAAATCGCACCGACGCGGGCGCGGTCGGCCCCAATGTGCTCTCCACAAAGTCGCGCGGGTCCGGCAATGCCTCCAGAACCGCCGTCGGTACGCCCAAAGCCCACTGCAACCGCGCTGCCATGCCCTGCGCTGTCAGCCAATGCCCATCCGCTTCTTCAAAGCCATCCGGCCCAAAGGGCCGCCGCCACGGTTGCCCCATTGTGCGCAAAGGCGTGCCCAACAGCTGTTCCAGCTGTTTACTTTTTACACCCCGAAACTGACTTTTGGGCACCGCCAAAGCCCGTAAGGCGGAACTGACAAACAACTCTGGTTGCTTGAAGTTGCCAACACCCGGTCCAACCGCCCCCCAGGCCGCGGGATGGCGCAGCATCGCCTCAATGACTTCAGCCAAATCTCCGTCCGTTTCCAGATAGCGCGCGCCCATCGAAACCAGCAGATCCTCATCCGGTGTGTCGGACACAAAATGCACAGCCAGTTTGCGCGAAATATGCCGCGCCGTATCCGGATGCCGCGCCAAATCGCGCAAGACTTCGTGCACATCCGCCATCCGCGCACGTCTTGTGCCGTATTCCTTGCCCAACACCGTCTCAGGGCCCGGCTCCGCGCGCTTGGAGATATAAACCGTGCCCTCTTTCTGCACAGTTGTGACCCCGGTCAGGAGTTCCGCCAACTGGCGCACATCACCTTGAGTATAGGCGCCCCCCACCCCCAATGTGTGCAGTTCCAAGATTTCACGCGCGAGGTTTTCGTTCAGCCCCAGCTCTTTCGTGGGCCGTTTCCTTTCTGCAAACCGACTGTTTGGACCAACCGAATTGTTCTGATCCAGATAATGCAGCATCTGCGGATGCAGCACCGCCGAAATCAACAAATCCTCAAACTTTCCATTCACATGCGGGCGAATGGCATTTGCCGCGTAGGAAGGCTCCGCATAGCGATACCGGTCATTTTTTCCAGGCGCGGAAAAGTGATCCACCCAAAAGGCCACCAGCCGTTCACGCAGGGCGTCCCGGTTCCAGACGCGCCGCACCAAAGTTCCGGCAATCCACCCAGCCCCTTCCTGTTTGGCCGCCCGACGCGCCTTACGCAGAGCTTTGCGTAACCGCTCCTGCTCAGCACTCCCGGCTTCCGCCTTGGAAATGCGCCCGCGCGCTTTGCGTATTTCGGCCATCTTGCCCCGCATCTCTGCATCTGTGGGGAAAACAAACCCCGGCAGAGTCACCTCCGCCCCGCGCAGCCAGCGCATCATCTCATCCACGCTGTCTGGCCCCGCCACAACAGGCGAGCGCCCATAGCCAAATCGTGTCTGAGCTATATCAGGATCAAAACCCACTGCTGCCGCGCTCCTTTGGTGCACACGCGTTCTACGCGCTTTTCTATACTGTATCACATAGCCGATCCGGTTCTACGCGGCTTGCTTAAGGCTGCCAAAAATCGACTAAAATCCGCCGATACCCGCCTGCCCCAAACTAAAAACCGCCCACGACAGGGTCGCAGGCGGCTAAAGTCTCAGTAATGTCGCGACAGGATCACTCCTGCGGGATCACCCGCAAGCCCAGCTCCATCAACTGATCGCTGGATGGATCGCTTGGCGCGTTCATCATCAGATCTTCCGCACGCTGGTTCATCGGGAACATCATCACTTCGCGGATGTTCTGTTGATCGGCGAGCAGCATCACAATCCGATCAACACCCGCGGCACAGCCACCGTGGGGCGGCGCACCGTACTGGAATGCCTTGTAAAGCGCGCCAAAGCGCTCTTTCACTTCCGCCTCATCATAACCGGCAATTTCAAACGCCTTCAGCATCACCTCGGGCTTGTGGTTCCGGATCGCACCGGAGACCAGTTCATAGCCGTTACAGGCGAGGTCATACTGATAACCTTTCACCGCCAGCGGATCACCGTTCAGCGCGTCCAGACCGCCCTGTGGCATGGAGAACGGGTTGTGTTCAAAGTCGATCTTGCCGCTCTCTTCGTCCGCCTCATAGATTGGGAAGTCCACGATCCAGGCAAAGGCAAAGCGGTCTTTGTCGATCAGACCCAGCTCTTCGCCAATCACGTTGCGCGCACGCCCAGCAACCGCCTCAAAGGCTTTCGGCTTGCCACCGAGGAAGAAGGCCGCGTCGCCCACGCCCAGACCCAGCTGCTGACGGATCGCTTCGGTGCGCTCAGGACCGATGTTCTTGGCCAACGGACCGGCCGCCTCTTCGCCCAGAACAATCTCACCGGCTTTGATCTTCGCGTTCACCTCTTTCACAGAGATGCCCTGCTCCTGCGCAATGGTGTCCGCAGACTGCTTGCGCCAGAAGATATAGCCCATGCCCGGCAGGCCTTCGCCTTGGGCAAACTTGTTCATCCGGTCACAGAACTTGCGCGACCCACCTTTTGGGGCTGGAATGGCGCGCACTTCGGTGCCTTCCTGCTCCAGCAGCTTGGCAAAGATCGCAAAGCCGGACCCGGCAAAATGCTCGGACACAACCTGCATCTCAATCGGGTTACGCAGGTCCGGCTTGTCGGAACCATATTTTAGCGCCGCTTCCGCATAAGGAATCTGAGGCCACTCGTTTGGTGCATCCACCTTGCGGCCCCCGCCGAACTCTTCAAACACGCCCGCGATCACTGGCGAGATGGTGTCAAAGACGTCCTGCTGCTCCACAAAGGACATTTCCATGTCGAGCTGGTAGAAGTCGGTTGGGGAGCGATCGGCACGCGGGTCTTCGTCGCGGAAGCACGGCGCAATCTGGAAATACTTGTCAAAGCCCGCCACCATCATCAGCTGTTTGAACTGCTGTGGCGCCTGTGGCAGCGCGTAGAATTTGCCAGGGTGAATACGAGACGGGACGAGGAAGTCGCGCGCACCTTCTGGCGAAGACGCGGTGATGATTGGCGTCTGATACTCGCGGAAGCCCTTGTCCCACATGCGCTTGCGCATGGAGGCCACAACGTCAGAGCGCATGGTCATGTTCTGCTGCATCTGCTCACGACGCAGGTCGAGGAAGCGATACTTCAGACGGGTCTCTTCAGGGTATTCCTGATCGCCAAACACCAGAAGTGGCAGCTCATCCGCCGCGCCCAGAACTTCCAGATCACGCACAAACACCTCAACCTCACCGGTTGGGATTTTGTCGTTCACCAGCTCAGGATCACGCGCTTTGACGTTGCCGTCGATGCGGATACACCACTCAGAGCGCACCTTCTCCATCTCGGAGAACACAGGGCTGTCTGGATCACACAGAACCTGAGTGATGCCAAAGTGGTCACGCAGGTCGACAAACAGAATGCCGCCGTGGTCGCGGATGCGGTGCACCCAGCCAGACAGGCGGACGGTTTCGCCCACGTTGGATTTGTTCAGATCGGCGCAGGAATGGCTGCGATAGGCGTGCATGTGCGGGCCCTCTTTCAGGGTGAATAACTACAGTCGGCCCGATACACCTTTTTGGGCCGACAAAGTCAAGAGAACGGCGCGGGTTTGCGATGAAAAAGGGACCCTCTTCGCCCGACCACAGGGAGGGCTGCGCCCATGGCGCGGCAGGCGATTGCCAAAATGGCAATCTGCCGAGAGCGGGCCTGCCCCTCGGCAGGCGCGGCAACGCCACACTCAGACGACCTGTATTGCCAAGACCGCCATCCCCCAAAACTCGACCGGAACATAAGCGCCCTCCCCCAGGCAGGCGCAGCCCTACAACTTCAAGCGTGGGACAAAACGGCTGCTATCTCCCCACGCAGCGCATTTGTGAGCACGATGTCTTTTGCATGCCGCAGGTCTTTCTCCGTCAAAACAGCCTCCCGCACCGAGCCCGCATCCAACAAACTCTGACGATATACGCCCGGCAGACACCCCGACGACAGCGGTGGCGTTAGGCGCTCACCATCCGGCATGGTCAGCACCACATTTGTGATTGTGCCCTCACACAACTCATCCCGCTCATTGAGAAACAGCCATTCCTGCACGCCGTCGGGCAAGTCCGCGCGCCAGCGGTCATATACCTCTCGCCGCGTTGTCTTGTGCCGCAACAAAGCATCCTCAGAGCGCAGCCGCTCAGGCGCAATGCGCACTGTCCACTGCGCCGTCGCCTCTGGCAGCGCCGCGGTCGTGGTCTCCACATCCCCCGCCGCGCCCAGTGTCATCCGACAGCGCAGAGACACATCCCCGCCCAGCGCGTCAATCGCCTCTGCAACCCGCACAGGATCAAACACAAATCCCAGCGCCCGCGCCGACTGCGCCAGCCGTTGCAGATGTAACTCCAACCGCGCAATCCCCTCAGGACGCCACGCAAAGGTTTCGATCAGGCGGGTTCCGGCTGGAACTGGGCAAACCGTGCTTTCCACAGCGCTTCCTCATATTCATCCGGCGCTTTGCTGTCCCAGACAACGCCGCCACCCACATTCAATGTCGCCTGCCCCGCCTGCGCCATCACCGTCCGGATCGCTACAGAAAACTCCGACCGCCCGTCCGGCGCGGCCCAACCAATAGAGCCACAGTAGATCTCTCGTGGCCACGGTTCCAAATCGCGTAAGATCTCCATCGCGCGCAGCTTTGGCGCGCCAGTGATGGACCCACAAGGAAACAGCGCCTTCAGAATATCGGCCAAACGCACGTCATCCTGCAACTCGGCCGCCACGGTTGAGGTCATCTGATGCACGGTTGCGTAGCTTTCGATCTCAAACAGCTTTGGCACATGCACCGACCCCGGCTTGCTCACCCGGCTGATATCGTTGCGCAGAAGATCAACGATCATCAGGTTTTCAGCCCGGTTCTTCTCATCCGACGCCAACCACTGCCTCCGCCGCGCGTCCTCTTGCGCGTCTTCGCTGCGCGGCTGCGTCCCTTTCATGGGCCGCGTTTCGATCCGGCCTTTTTCATCGGTGCGGAAAAACAGCTCAGGCGACCGAGAAAGAATGTCTGGTAGCCCCTCCTGACGCACAAAGGTTCCGTGCCCTACCGCCTGCCGCGTTGCCAACGCGCCATAAAGCGCCACCGGATCACCTTCAAACCTCGCTTCCATGGGAAACGTCAGGTTGGCCTGATAGATGTCGCCAGCCCCGATATAGCCGTGCACCCGGTCAAACGCCGCACGATAGGTGGCGGCGCTCCAGCGTGGCTCAAACGGGTTTAGCTCAAACTCACCACCACTCGGCAACCGGCCCGCCATTTCCGGTGCGCGAAACACACCAAAATTGATCAGAGGCACCCGCCGTGTCTTGGGCAACAACCGCCGCAACTTTGGCTCCAACACATAGCCCAGCTCATAGCTGACATAGCCCGCCAACCAGAACCCCGCGTCCTGCGCCTGTGTCAGCACGTCAAACGCCATGCCCACTTCATTGGGATCGGTGATGGAGATCACATGTTCGGGCTTGTGAAACAGCGTCGCGCCGCCGTCTGGCCCATGGTCAAAGCGAATCTGCACGTCCGCCCCCCGGTCAGCGTTAAAGTCTTGCCTGCCATATACGTTGCATTTTATTAAAAAACAGTGGTCAATTGCGGCGCTTTACGACAAATTTCCGATCCCCCTTGCGCCCGCCCTTCTGATCCGTATAACGCACGACAATTTGCGTATTTGGCGACTCCTGCCCGCCAAGACATCGCTGCCACCAGCCCGAGGTCCACCATGCCCAAAAGAACCGACATCTCCTCGATCATGATCATCGGGGCCGGCCCCATTGTGATTGGCCAAGCCTGCGAATTTGATTACTCCGGCGCCCAAGCCTGTAAAGCGCTGCGAGAAGAGGGATATCGCGTCATCCTGGTGAACTCCAACCCGGCGACGATCATGACCGACCCCAACATGGCGGACGCAACCTACATCGAGCCGATCACCCCGGAGATCGTGGCCAAGATCATCGAAAAGGAACGCCCCGACGCGCTGCTGCCCACCATGGGCGGTCAGACCGGCCTCAACACCGCACTGGCGGTGGAAGAAATGGGCGTGTTGGAAAAATTCGGCGTGGAAATGATCGGCGCGGACCGCAACGCCATTGAGATGGCCGAAGACCGCAAACTCTTCCGCGAAGCCATGGACCGTCTGGGCATCGAAAACCCCCGCGCTTCCATTGTGACCGCGCCAAAGAAAGACGACGGCTCCGCTGATCTGGACGAAGGCATCCGCCTGGCGTTGGAAGAGCTCGAAGACATCGGCCTGCCCGCCATCATCCGCCCAGCGTTCACCATGGGCGGCACCGGTGGCGGCGTGGCCTACAACCGGGACGACTACATCCACTTCTGCCGCACCGGTATGGACGCCTCCCCGGTGAACCAGATCCTCGTGGACGAGTCGCTGCTGGGCTGGAAAGAATACGAGATGGAAGTGGTGCGCGACCGCGCCGACAACGCCATCATCGTCTGCTCGATTGAAAACGTCGATCCTATGGGCGTGCACACCGGGGATTCCATCACCGTGGCTCCGGCGCTGACCCTGACCGACAAAGAATATCAGATCATGCGCAACCACTCGATCAACGTGCTGCGTGAAATCGGCGTGGAAACCGGCGGTTCCAACGTGCAGTGGGCCGTGAACCCGGTTGACGGCCGTATGGTTGTGATCGAAATGAACCCACGTGTGTCCCGCTCGTCTGCTCTGGCCTCCAAAGCCACCGGTTTCCCGATTGCCAAGATCGCCGCGAAGCTGGCTGTGGGTTACACGCTGGATGAGCTCGACAACGACATCACCAAAGTGACCCCGGCGTCCTTTGAACCAACCATCGACTATGTTGTCACCAAGATCCCGAAATTCGCCTTTGAAAAGTTCCCGGGCTCCGAGCCAAACCTGACCACCGCGATGAAATCCGTGGGCGAAGCCATGTCCATTGGCCGCACCATCCACGAATCCATGCAAAAGGCCCTCGCCTCCATGGAAAGCGGTCTGACTGGCTTTGACGAGATCGCCATCGAAGGCGCCGACGACCCGTCTTCCGGCAAAGCCGCGGTGATCAAAGCGATCAGCGCCGCCACCCCGGATCGCCTGCGCACCATCGCGCAAGCCATGCGTCACGGCCTGACCAACGACGAGATCCAGAACGTCACCATGTTCGACCCGTGGTTCCTGGATCGCATCCGCGAGATCGTGGATGCTGAAGCTGAGGTGGCTGCCAACGGCCTGCCAACCGATGAAAAGGCCATGCGCCAGCTCAAGATGCTCGGCTTCACCGACGCACGCCTGTCCAAACTGACCGGCCTGTCCGAAACCGAGGTGCGCAAAGCCCGCACCGGTCTGGGCGTCACCGCCGTGTTCAAACGCATCGACACCTGTGCCGCCGAGTTCGAAGCGCAAACCCCTTACATGTACTCCACCTACGAAACCCCGATGATGGGCGAAGTGGAATGTGAGGCCCGCCCAAGTGACCGCAAAAAAGTCGTCATTCTGGGTGGCGGTCCAAACCGGATTGGTCAGGGCATCGAGTTTGACTACTGCTGCTGTCACGCCTGCTACGCGCTGACGGATCAGGGTTATGAAACCATCATGATCAACTGCAACCCGGAGACCGTGTCCACCGACTATGACACCTCCGACCGTTTGTATTTTGAGCCGCTCACGTTTGAGCACGTGATGGAAATCCTGCGTGTGGAACAGGAGAATGGCAACTTGCACGGTGTGATCGTGCAGTTCGGCGGCCAGACCCCGCTGAAACTCGCCAACGCGCTGGAAGCCGAAGGCATTCCAATCCTCGGCACCACCCCCGACGCCATCGATCTGGCCGAAGACCGCGAACGCTTCCAGGCGCTGGTCAACAAGCTGGAACTGAAACAGCCTAAGAACGGCATCGCCTCTACCGACGCCGAAGCGCTCTCCATTGCCGAAGACATCGGCTTCCCGCTGGTGATCCGCCCCTCCTACGTTTTGGGTGGCCGCGCCATGGAAATCGTGCGCGACATGGCACAGCTGGAACGCTACATCGCCGAAGCCGTGGTGGTCTCTGGCGACAGCCCCGTGCTGCTCGACAGCTACCTCGCAGGCGCGGTAGAGCTGGACGTGGATGCGCTGAGTGACGGCACCGACGTGCACATTACCGGTATCATGCAGCACATCGAAGAGGCCGGCGTGCACTCCGGTGACTCCGCGTGCTCCCTGCCGCCCTACTCGCTGGACAAAGACACCATCGCGGAAATCGAGCGTCAGACCCACGCACTGGCGATCGCGCTCAACGTTGTTGGCCTGATGAACGTGCAGTTCGCGGTCAAAGACGGCGAGATTTACCTCATCGAGGTGAACCCACGCGCCTCGCGCACCGTGCCGTTTGTGGCAAAATCCACCGACAGCGCGATTGCCTCCATCGCCGCGCGCATCATGGCGGGCGAGAAACTGGCGGACTTCCCAAAACGCGCCCCTTACGTGGAACTGGACGCCACCAAGGATCAGCCGATTGCGGATCAGATGACACTGGCCGACCCCAACATGCCTTGGTTCTCGGTGAAGGAAGCCGTGCTGCCCTTCGCTCGTTTCCCCGGCGTAGACACCATCCTCGGCCCAGAGATGCGCTCCACCGGCGAAGTCATGGGCTGGGACCGCTCTTTCGCCCGCGCCTTCCTGAAGGCACAGATGGGCGCGGGCATGGTTCTGCCCACCGAAGGCAAAGCCTTCATCTCGGTCAAGGACGACGACAAGACCGCCACCATGGTGGACGCGGCCAACATCCTGATCGATCTGGGCTTCTCGGTTGTCGCCACTTCCGGCACCGCCGCATGGCTGAACGAGCAAGGCGTGGCCTGTGAAAAGGTCAACAAAGTCTATGAAGGCCGTCCAAACATCGTGGACGTGCTGAAAAACGGCGACGTGTCTCTGGTGATGAACACCACCGAAGGCGCCCAAGCCGTAAACGACAGCCGCGAAATCCGCTCGGTCGCGCTCTATGACAAGATCCCCTACTTCACCACGGCCGCCGCGTCCCACGCCGCAGCCCGCGCCATGAAGGCGCGTGAAGAAGGCGATCTGGAAGTGCGCAGCCTGCAGGGCTAAGCTTTCGTCTCAGAACAGAAAAAGGCGTCCTTTGCGGGCGCCTTTTTTTTTGTAAACCGCTAGGGCTGTGCCTGCCTGGGTGGGCGCAAATGCGCCTGCCGAGGGGCAGGCAGGCGCAGCCCGAGCCGCTCCGCGCCCCGGGCAAGAAACACGTTATCCTTCTCGGTTCGTCACCTCAAAATACGCAAAATCCGCCGCCTGCGCGCGCCCGGTCATGTCCTGCGCGCACATGCCGACAAAACACCCAGTGAAGTTGGAATGCTCCCCACGCATGCCTTCATCTGACAGTCGCGACGCATCCAACACCGGCCCAATAGCGTGCCACGTCCGCGATCCCCCACTTGACCACCAAGCCGCGCGCCCCTAAACCCGCGCTTTCGTTTTGAGTGGCGGAGACCGGACCATGCACACCCACACCCTTGGCATCGACTTTGGCACCTCCAACTCCGCCGCAGGTGTGGCCGTGAACGGCGCGCCCCATCTGATGACCTTCGCCCACGGCGAAACCACCCTGCCGACCACCTTCTTCTTTGATTTCGACAGCCGCGCGACCCTGCTCGGCACGCCGGCGAACCAAGCGCTTCTAGACGGGCTCGAAGGCCGCTTCATGCGCGCCCTCAAACGTGTGCTCGGCACCACACTGATGCATGAGAAGCGCCAGATCCTGAACGAGCGCGTCACCTTTGTCGACATCATCGCCCGCTTCCTGCGCCACATCAAAACCACCGCCGAGGCCCAAACCGGCCTTACCTTCGCCCACGCCCTCTCCGGCCGCCCGGTGGTTTTCCACGGCGCAGACGACCCACGCGAGGCCCAGGCCGAGGCCGACCTGCGCGCATGCTATCTCGCGGCCGGTTTCACCGACGTCACTTTCATGGCCGAACCCGAGGCCGCCGCCATCGCCAACGGCGCGCTGGAGCAGCCCGGCCAAATCGGCCTGATCGTCGACATCGGCGGCGGCACCTCCGACTTCACGCTGTTTCGCACCACAAACGCGGGCATCGACACGCTCGCCAACCACGGCGTGCGCATCGGCGGCACCGACTTTGACCGCGCCATCAGCATCGACCGCGTCATGCCCCTACTGGGGCGCGGCACCGAACTACGCAACCAGTTCGGCAGCGGCACCCACACCGCCCCGGCGGCGATCTTCAACGACCTCGCCACCTGGGAGAAAATCCCGTTCCTGTATACCGCACAAACCCGCCGCGCCGTAGACGACATGCTGCGCCAGGCCGAAGCCCCCGAGCAAATCGCCCGCCTCGCCGAGGTCCTGCGCGATGAGCTCGGCCACGACATCGCCTTTGCCGTGGAGGCCGGCAAAGTCTCCGCCAGCAAGGGCACCGCCAACCCCAAAATCGACCTCTCCGTGCTCGACAGCACCCTGACCCCAGCCCTGCCCGCCGCATTGCTGCCCGACATCCTCGCTGGCCACGCCGCCAAGCTCGATCAAGCCATGGTGGACATACTGACGGACACAGGCACCGCCGCGCAGGACGTCACCCAAGTGGTCTACGTTGGCGGCTCCAGCCTATTGTCGGTGGTTCAAAACACCGCCAAAGCGCGTTTCCCGCAGGCCGATCACAAAGTCTCTGAGGTCTTCACAGCGGTCGCGGACGGTTTGGCGATTGCGGCAGAGCGGCGGCAAAATTGACTGCGCAACAAGTCCGTGAAACGCAATCCACCCGATTCAGCAGCGTCCTAACTTCAAACCGACAACAGTGAGCGCAGCCGGACCGCCCTCCCAGACAGTCGCGGCACAGCCTGTCTGGAAACGCCAAATATGTCGTCTCAGTTGGCCGGATTTGCCTGTTTGATCAGTCTTTTTCTGTCTTTGATCTGCGCACGCCATTTCTTTCGTGTCGATCTGTGCCCGATATACGGCGCGTTGCGAATGGGGCGCTCCGACAATGACAACAGCGCCCAAAGCTCCTTTCGAGACAGGTTCGAAAAGAAGTACAAAGGTGCATAGAACGTGTGATAGCCATCCACAAATACCGGCCGATCAACGTCGTCAACCCGAAGGTCAAAGTGTATGAACGCAGGACAGGCCATCAACTCTGTCAGCTGGTCCGCAACGGCTTCATTCAAAGGCTCAAATCGCACAGCATGCAGCCCGGCGCGGGACAGTTTTCCCGGGAAGTCCTGCCCATTGCCAATCAGCACAGCAGGCACCGAGCACATTTTCTTGTGTTGAATCAGCCCGATAACATATCGGACAACGGTCAACAGCCCGACAATAAATAGCAGCACCGCCCCGGCACTCGCCGTAAAGCCTGTGGCGCGCACCCAATCGTTTTGATCTTCCCAGAAACCACCGTCGCCCTCGGCTTCGCCCTCATATCGTCCGTCAGGTCCGGTAACGCCACTCAGCTGCCCGGCACAGATTTTTGCGATCATACGGTCAATGTTCCGGACAGTGTCCTCCACTTCGGATCGGGCAGAGACCTCCCCGGACTGCACGTACGCGCTTGCCTGCAACAACAGGTGTTCCACGTTGGGATAGTACGACATCAGGTTCAAACGCGTGAGCTTACGTTCAATCGCCTTTAGACTGATGCCCTGAAGGTGTAGCTCAACACGCTGCATGGTCGAACTGCTGGCAGAATATCTGGCCTCTGCCGCGGTGCCCATTTCGGCATTCAGTTCCGCAAGAGGCTTGAAACGGTCACAGTCATGGGCCTTTGCCTCTGCCATGCTGGAAAACGCAAGCGCTGTGAAGATAATACATCCTCGGACACAATCACTGATTAACCGCAAGCCGGAGCACCCCTATCTCAAACTGGCCCTGATACCCATGTCCCGGACCCAAACCGCATCCTTCATAGACAAACAAGGGTAACGTCCGGTTTTGCAGAGAGGCGCAGACACCTGCGACCTGCCGCCGCACCGCCATCATCGGCGGGAACTGACACTGCAAACTCACACATTTTGAGCTGCCCGCACGGGGCCGGTGCGGGTCGCCCGAAACGCCCGCCTTCATGCAATTGACGCGCGCCTCAAAGGTGCAATGATGCACCATGACACACGCCTCCCCGCCTCCTGAAAACGCCCAGACAGCGCATTTCTCAAAGCTGCATGTGGGCGCGCCGCTCTGGATGCGCGACCCGCGCCGCACCCCCGTTCACGTCCTCTCCGTCAACGAAGACATCGCCAGCTTCACGGTCGAAGTCCGCGCCTTCGAAGACATTGGCGCCCACTGGACCTATCCACTCTGGCAAGCCGACAAATTCCTCTGCTCCCCGGGCACGCCAGCCCACTCAGCCACAATCATTGCCGCGCGCCAGTCCGCCTGCGATCGCTTTGATCAACCTCTACAGCTGCCCATTGATCCAGAAAACCGCGCCGCGTCGCTCGTCAAACTGAACACCCTCACCAAACAGGCCCGTGACTGGCTGCACGACACAGGCCACCACCCAACGCCCAACCAGCCTCTTGACACCTTCAGCGCCTTTCAAGACCCGACAGCCCTGCCCAACTGGCTCAGCTTGCAGAAGGTCAGCACCCTAGAGACCAATTTTGCCACGCACTACGTCAGCAATCCTCATGCGGGCGAAACCATCAAGGCCCACCGCCTTGCCCTCGCCGACCTTGGCCTGTGCCCTTTTGAGGGCCGCATCCTGCGCGACACCTCCGAGGTCTCTGGCCCCAAATCCCCCGCCCATCGCCAACGCCACATCCTCGCCCGCCTCGCCTTCCTGCGCGCCGCCTTTGATCTACTTGGACAAACCCACCTACCGCTCTACCGCGTGATCTACTCCGATGAGCCACTCACACCGCCGCGTAACACCGGCTTTGTCTCCACAACCTTCAGCCGCGACGTCGCCCTGCGCTTCCTGAAAGACGGCCAAACCAAACGCCACGCCGCGCTCTATTGGCAGCACGTCCCCGTCACACGCCTGTTCATAACCTACCTCGAAACCCCACAAATGCGCGGTCTATACGAGGAGCGTGAAGCCCTCCTGTTGTGGGACCAGCACGCGCGGCTATTTTGAAGCTGAACATCGGCCGTCTGGGGATCGCGCATCAGACTTCTCAAAGGTAACCTATCCCCTCCTTATGCCAATGCTCCGCATAGGCAGCGCCCCACTGGCCGCCAGGGGCTTGCATGGCAAGCTCCCGAGAGGTGAACCGCCCCCCCTATACCAAATCAAAGATTTGGCAGCGCCGAACCGCCCCGTCGCACCAAAGGTGCGCCAAATCAAAAAACGGCACGCCTCCGGCGTGACGGGGCGGGCGCTTCGCTTCCTGCCCCTCGGTTCGTGCGCCGGCCCGCGGCAATAAATCAGCCGCTTGGCAACGCCACCGAGCAACCCCAATGCAGCACAAGCCCAAGTTTAATTCAATTTTAAGGTGAACACCTCACAACCCAATAAAGCAAATTTTTTGGAGTCTGAATATGAACACAATCATTGGAAACTTTTGGAACGATCAGATCATCGCAACCGATTTAGCAGAGGAGATCTTTGGCCTTGAGGGTGCCGACTCGATCTATGGAAGAGAAGGAAACGACACGATCGACGGAGGTGAAGGACACGACATAATTCGAGGAGACCAAGGTGCCGATTTGATTTTTGGCGGTTCCGGAGATGACGGTCTGACAGGTGGATCGAACAGTCATCCCGATTTTGGTGAGTCCGACACGATTTATGGTGGTGCAGGAAATGATCGAATTGGGGGTGGATCAGATGATGACTTCCTTTACGGCGACGAAGGAAACGACTTAATCGGAGGCGGCGACGGAAACGATTGGATTGAAGGCGGCGTAGGTAACGACACAATCGACGGCGGATACGGAGCCAATCGAATTTTTGCTGGGGACGGAAACGATAGCATTCGATCTCGATACGGCGAAGACACAATTTTTGGAGGTACCGGCAACGATACGATAGGGGGCGCGGGAAGCGGCGGAAATCTTCACCTGCATGGGGAATCTGGTGAAGATCGAATTTGGGGGGGTAACCTAGACGACAAATTGTACGGTGGCGACGATCATGACAGACTGTACGGCAGAGGTGGCGACGACGAACTTGTTGGAGGTCGTGGCGGCGACAGGCTAACCGGCAATGGTGGAGCAGATCGTTTTGTTTTTAACTCCGTTTCAGGAAATGACACCATTGCTGACTGGGATCCGAACGAAGGCGACACCATTGTCCTTCAGCTTGATACAAGTAACCACTTCGGCATGGAAGCACAGGACATTCTCGATAGTCACCTTGCAGTTGACGGTCAGGATGTAATCTTCACTTTGGACAATATCAGCATCGAGTTTAGGCGTACGGATCTCGCAGATTTCTCTGCAGAGGACTTTACCCTACTGATGCTCTGAGGAAGAGTTCTAACTCTCGCCTACACCACCGCCCGCTGTTGCACCCTTCCCCAATGCAACAAAAACAGGCCCCGGCTCACCGAGTCGGGGCCTCAAAATACGCACCTCCGCAAAACAGTCGCGATACCGACGTCATACCGACGTGAAAATCAGACCTTTTCCTGCGTGTATTGGCGCAGCTCTTTGCGGGCCACTTGGCGGCGGTGCACCGCGTCCGGACCGTCTGCAAGACGCAACGTTCGCACGTGTGTCCAGGCCTGCGCCAGCGGGGTGTCCTGCGAAATGCCGGTGCCGCCAAACATCTGCACCGCCTCGTCGATCACCTTCAGGGCCACGTTGGGCGCCACCACTTTGATCTGGCTGATCCACGGCGCCGCCGCCCGCGCGTCGCCCTGATCCATGATCCAGGCGGTCTTCAGACACAGCAGCCGCGCCTGCTCAATCTCCATGCGGCACTCGGCAATGATGTCGTAGTTCGCCCCTAGATGCGCCAGTTTCTTGCCAAAGGCCTCCCGGCTCAGCGCGCGCTTGCACATCCGCTCCAGCGCCGCCTCGGCCTGTCCAATCGCGCGCATACAATGGTGGATGCGCCCCGGCCCAAGCCGCCCCTGCGCAATCTCAAAGCCACGCCCCTCACCCAGCAGGATGTTCTCTGCCGGCACGCGCACGTTGCTGAACCTGATGTGCATATGCCCATGCGGCGCGTCGTCCTGTCCGTAGACCATCATGGGGCGCAAAACCTCGATGCCCTCGGTGCCAGCAGGCACCACAATCATCGACTGACGTTTGTGCACAGGCAGCTCATCCCCGCCGGTTTTCACCATCACGATATAGACTTTGCAACGCGGGTCCCCGGCCCCAGAAGCCCAATATTTCTCGCCATTTAGCACATAGTCGTCATCATCCCGGACACAGGACATCTCGATGTTGGTCGCATCCGAACTCGCCACATCCGGCTCCGTCATCAGATAGGCGGAACGGATTTCCCCATTCAGCAGCGGTTTCAGCCAGTCGTCTTTCATGGCGTCGCTGCCATAGCGCTCAAACACCTCCATATTGCCGGTATCCGGCGCGGAACAGTTGAACACTTCCGCCCCCAAAGGCGTCTTGCCCATCTCCTCGGCAAAGAAGGCATATTCCACGGTGGAGAGCCCAAACCCCTTGTCGGAATCGGTCAGCCAGAAGTTCCACAAGCCCCGCTCCTTGGCCTTGGCTTTCAGCCCCTCAAGGATTTCCGCCTGACGCTCGGTGTAGGCCCAGCGGTCACCTTTGCCGATCTCCGCGTGGTATTCCTCCTCCAGAGGCACCACCTCCTCGCGGATCATCTCTTTCACCTGCGCCAACAGCTTTTCGTTTTCAGGTCGCATTCCCAGAAACATCGCCCAACTCCTCTCCAACTCTTTGTCCCACCATGTCGCGCGGGCGGTCCACTTGTCCACGAGGGGGATTGAAAATGACGCAGGGTCTTAAAAATCAGGGGTTAGCGAAGTCCTAAAAAACTCCGAAAATTTTTCTGCATTTTTAGGGGAATTTTTTCTGCCAAAAATGCATTTCTGCTCTTGCACCTCCCCGCGCTGCTAAGTAAACCCTGCCTCACAGTTGGGGTGTAGCCAAGTGGTAAGGCACCTGTTTTTGGTACAGCGCATCGTAGGTTCGAATCCTACCACCCCAGCCACTAATTCAGACATCAGTATTTATTAGCCTTCCAGGCCCTCCAGACATCAAAAATGCCCCTAAAAGTGCCCCTGCTTTAGGCTCTGTCTGAGTATAGTCAGCAAGGCCAACGATAGGGATAAGTAATGATGGCGCAGGATAGAGATGCGGAGAAGCCCGGAAGCTCCCCCGCCTTGCATGATCATCCCCCCAAACCCAAAGAACGAAGATAAGAAACTCTCTCTCCGATTTTTTTCAGCCGAACCACTTGCGGATGAGCTGAACCGTTCCCACGTTCCCTATAGGCAAAACAAGGAAAGCCCATGCCCATCCCCACCAGTTGATCTAGAAACAATGTTTGCCTTCTAGGTGGGAGAGGCTTTTTCCTAACAAACAAAACAAACAGAGTACGTACGTCTTAGCGTCATCGCTGAGGCGTTTTTTTATTCCCACCTTTCGCTCTGCGTCAGGGGGGGAGGTCTTCCCTGATGCTTTCATTTGAAACACTTGAAAGGTCAGGAAATGATCTATGGAAAGAAACGGATCAAGAAACAGAAGCACCAAGCTTATCACAATGGGGCTCGACCCTTCGTATTCGCGACCACTCGATGTTCACGTGTATTCGGAGCATTCAGAGATTGGGAAAACGGTGGAGCATATTTGGCAGAAAAGTTGCTTGGATCTCTCGCCATGCCGCAAACCAAGAGGGGGAGCTCGTCCGAAGACTAACTATCGCGGTCAATTGAGAGTTCTGATCCTTGATCTCTATGTTGCTTGGAAAACGGACCCTAAGCTTTCGATAGGGGTTCATCTGTCCAACACAGCTTGGAACACTAATTCCAGGTACAACGCGATTGGCCTTTCGAGGATAATCCCGAGATTGGTTCATAGGCTGGCGAAACAAGGCTATATAGAGCTGTCAAAGGGAAGTTTCGCAGGTTCAGGAGCGAAGACCAACCGAACCGCACGGATCATCGCAGCGGAGCCTCTTCGTAAGCTATTTCGGGAAGCCAAATTTGGTCGGGAGCACATTTTTGTGTTTCCGGGCAAAGAGAGTGTTGTGCTTCATGATGAACGCAAAAAAGAGGCCGAATACCAAGACACAGATTTTACCAAAGCTATCCGGGCAGATCTGAAGGCCTATAACGAACTGCTCGCTCGGACTTTCATCGATGTTCCGGATCAGGTTGAGACGTTCATTCAGCGACCAATCAAGTCTGGTCCGCGCCAAGGTGAACTGAATCGAGTTCCGATCTGCGGCTGGGATCACCATATCCGGCGCATCTTCAATCGTTCTGACTGGAGGTCTGGCGGTCGGTTCTATGGCGGATGGTGGCAGAGTGTTGGCTCTGAATTCAGAAAGCGGATTCACTTAGACGATGAGCCAACCGTCGAGGTGGACTATCAGGCTCTTCACGTGGCGATTTTGGCAGCAGAGAAAGGAGTTGATCTGTCTGGAGACCCATATGAGCTATCTGAGGGTTTGGTTCCAGGACTTGATGCGCCGAGCCAGCGAAAGCTGGTGAAGTCTCTTGTTCTGATGGCTCTAAATGCCCGTGACCGAGGCACAGCCTGCAAGGCGTTTCGTCAAGATGCGCCTGCGGGTTCGGAGGAGAAGTCTATGACTAACAAGGAGTTGCTTCGGGTGCTTGATGCGTTCTCGGAGAAACAACCTTTCTTGGCGGATGGTCTTTGCTCGGATCAGGGTATTCGCTTGATGAATATCGACAGTCGGATTGCGTCTCGTGTCATCAACTACCTAACGAAGAGGCAAATCCCAGTTCTGTGTGTTCATGACAGCTTCCTCATCAACTACCGCCACGCCAACATGCTGAAGACGGTCATGCGGGGAGCCTGCCTGTTCGAGGTTGGGAGGCAAGTAGCTCTCTCCAACAACTATCAGGGTCTGGATGAGATGGAGCGGGATAGTCCTGAGCTGGTGGCAGACTATATCGAGTTCCGTCATCGGGATCGCTGCTCTGAGTATCGTATCCGTCAGAGGCTGTTCGGAGAGAGAGTTTCTTATCTTCGTTCTTTGGGTTTGGGGGGATGATCATGCAAGGCGGGGGAGCTTCCGGGCTTCTCCGCATCTCTATCCTGCGCCATCATTACTTATCCCTATCGTTGGCCTTGCTGACTATACTCAGACAGAGCCTAAAGCAGGGGCACTTTTAGGGGCATTTTTGATGTCTGGAGGGCCTGGAAGGCTAATAAATACTGATGTCTGAATTAGTGGCTGGGGTGGTAGGAAGCCTTGCGTCTCGATGAAACGCATCGGCTTTCCCGAACCAACTCAAAAACTGGGGCACTTATTGGGGCACTTTAGCCTGTCCGCGTCCCGATCTTTTGGCCCACCGTGGAAGCTTAAACCACGGGTCCTTGGGCAAGCATTCAGCGACGTGATTGATCGCCAGCAGCTCCATCTCGTGAAGCTGACCATCCGCCTCAGCAATCTCTCTCAGCAGCGCCACGACCCGCTCACGAACCTTCTTATGGTTGCAATCCTTGCTCTCCAGCGTGAAGCGTCTGAGGCCCTCGGTAAGCTCCTGGAGAGTCAGTTGGTCGAGGCGGTCTAGGAAGAGAGTGAGGGCGGCATCAACGAACGCCGGGTCGTATCCCCAGTTATCAATGAAGTATCCGCGAATGACTTCCAGTTCCTCCTCAGACACCTTTCCGTCGGCAGCGGCAACCTTCAGGCTAAGCGGGGCGATGAGATCGAAGCTTTCAAAGAATCCGAATATGTCTCATCACCAAATAGCTAGGCAAACAATGATCCAGAGAACATCGCTTTTACGAACTCAGAATTTCTGTCTGCGGTATCTACCTTTGTTTTTGCGCTAATGGTATTAAGCCGCGATTTATAGTCCGTATACAGTGCCTTAACCATCTCCAAGCCTTGATCTGGATGGGAGATTTCGTAAAGGTCGTCCACTCTTTCCAAACTCAGAATTACTGATCGATAGTATGAGTATGCATTCTCAACTAGCCCATTCAGAAATATGCTGGCTTGCGCTTTGTGGACGAGGCTATTTCTCTCCCTGTAGATCCGATTGATCTGCCATCCCACTCGTTCCTCATGCATCTCAAGATGGCGAACGGCATTCTTCGGAGATGCAAGCAACTTTTCCAATTTGAGAAAGCGCATGAGCATTAGTGGGCTTTGGTTGACAGTCGCACATAGCTCTTTTTTTGCCACTAAGTCCGAAGTGAAAATACTGGCGAACTTCTCTTTCTCGGTATCCCCGACACCCAGATCGTTTACCGCGTCTAAGAAAGGTTGACCGAAAGCTGCATGGCAGTTTCGGTAGCACTCCGAAAAAGTCGCAGGCAAATAGTCAAAAACGGCACATGGAGTTATCAAGGGCGTAAAATGGGTAATTCTAACAGTTCCCTTTCCATCTTTGATTGGGTCAGGAAGAAGTGATTCAAACGCCGACCAGATTGAGAGTAGTTGGGACTCGGGATCACCAATTTTTGCGGCCAAGGACGCGGAGTTAAGTGAGCTAAAAATTCTACGACGAGCTTCGTTCTGTGAACTACGCGGCCCCCGATCAGCAAAAACATATCGCGCCAAACCTTGGACAGATTTTGAGTGATCAGATTTGCTGGGAGCCGCACGTCTAGGAGAGAAGCTCTCTTCAATCTTAACTTTGGTTGTTTCGCCACTTTTGGCATGTACGACATACGCCACCTCATCCGTCTTTACTTTGACGTTGCGCGGATGGAGATAAAGAAACGAGCGTGACAGAGAAAACAAACTCTCGGCGGTCTTAGCAGCAGAGAATGCGTCTTTGGCTGGGACGTCATCGAGTCTCACAATCCCCTTTTGAGCGCCTTCACCAAAACTGTTTGGAATTGTGTGCTTGGGAGAACCTGGCAACTCCCCAGTATCCTTGTAAATACTGAGACCGAACTGCTCGTTCAAAAACCTCAAGTAGGTGGTGTTGGCTGATACGTGAACGTAGAATTTTCGATTAGCGTCGTCAAAGTTCTTAAAAAACCGTCGAAGCAGTCCTTCAGTGCATCTCTTGATGTCATGGGTGTAGAAGGTCTTGTTTGCGGAACGGTATAGAAATTCAGAACTAAAGCCCAAGTTGATTACGTGAGAAACATACAGTTTGGTGATCGAAATTAGGTCGCTTTTGGACCCCTGCGTCAGACAAATCCCAACTATTTGGTCTTCGCAGGAGCGCTGGTATTCTTTGGCAATCGCATGAAAGAGTAACTCAGCGGAGGTTCGTAGACGTTCCGTTGTCTCATTCTCGTCAAAACAAAAAACTTCCTTCGGAAGTTTCTTCGATTTGATTATGCTTTTGCAGACAAAGTCACGATCGATCGCATGTCTAAGCTCAGCCAGCTGAGGCTCGAGTGCAGGCTTGCCAACTTCTTTTCTGTTCACTTTTTCGATCGAAGTTAGTAGCTCTTCTCCCTTCATAGTCGTCGAGAGGGTATGGCTACGGTAACTCTCCCAAGACGATCTTTGTACTAACTCCAAAAACACTTCAGAGAACAGTCGATAACGGGCAGCGTTTTCAGTTGCGGGCCATTTGTTACTACCAAGTATCAAATCAGTGCCGAACCCTTGTTTGCAGTGGGAGTTTTTGTGCGGGCCTTCACCTGATGTCTCCTTTTGGTAGATTTCATTGCGCCACACTTCTACCTAAGTGAACGTTGGATATAAAGGCATTTTGATTTGTTCAGGATTCTGACCCCCTCAAAACCGAGCCTCCTTGCGTATCTAAAATAGAAGCAACGTAAGGAGATACATCATGAAATCGTTTCGCACCCTCGGCGATGCCGCCGGGGGTTTTCTTATGAGCGCACCACCGCGTTCCGTGTTGACCGCGATCCTCTGGCTTGGGGCTCGCACACATCCTGCCGTGTCGATGATGCTGATCTTGGTCTTCCTAGCCGCCTGGATAAAGGGCGCAAGTGATGGCTGAGCTGACGCTCCATCCCGATGACATCGTAGTAATCCGCGCAAGCGAAGATTGGCCCGAACATCTGTTTCGGGTCGATTTCGTTTTTGACGACTGTGTGGGTGGCTACTCGATCACTGGACCTTTGGCGGGGGAGTACGGCGAGCCGGACTTCGACCTCATTCTCAGGGTCCACCAACGCGGCACCTGACCGCTCTTTCCCAAAACAGAAAAGGAGGAAACACATGTCCGCTCATATCAAGTATGCGTACTTGAAGGGTCACACATGGCTCTACCGACGCAACTGGCCCAAGGACGTGGCGATGGTCTTTGGTCAGCAAGCCCTAAAGCAATCGCTGAAGACCAACTCTACCAACACTGCTCGTACAAGAGCCGCTGAGGTCGATCTTCGTTACGAGAGGACAGTCTCTGAGGTGCGGGATCGCGCCGAGGAGGCTCTCTCTGTGCCAGAGTGCAACGCTGCCTCTCTCGATTGGGAGGTTACATCAGGAACCGCCCTCGACCACCTACGGGCCACTCTAGAGCTCTCTGGGCAGTTGGAAGAACAGTCGCGGTTCGAGCGCCAGACTCCACGAGATAAGATCTCAATTCAAGATAAGGGTGCCGTCTATTTATCTCGGAGGTCCAATGAACTACGGCCCGGTGGATTTAAATCGGTTCGCTACTCTGTCGGGTTGTTTCTCTCAAAGTATGGCGATCGCTCACTGTGCAGTCTTACCAGAGCTGAGGGCCGCGAATTCCTTGGTTTGGTGGCTCAACTCTCTCCGGTCATTGGTAAGTCGGAGAGAACCAGAGGGCTCTCGCTGGATCAATTGGTGGCCTTCTCCTCTCAAGGGACGGCCCGGATCACCACGCGCACTCAGAAGCGGATCTGGGCTCAGGTCAACGCCTTCATAGATTGGACGGTTTATGAGGGGCATCTTGAGCAGAATCCGTTCAAGACGGTCTTGTTCGATCAGAAGATAAAGCCGCAGCCCTATGCCGTTCCAACGGATGGGGAGGTGGTCCAACTTCTGACGACCAAGGATCAGGCGTTACGACCCGTAATGCTGACATGTCTGCTGACGGGGATGCGCGCTGGAGAGGCGATTGGTTTGCTCAGAGAGGATCTCATCTCGAAGGGAAATCTTGGCGGCTTCATCCATGTGCGACCAAATGAACTGCGGTTGCTCAAAACCGATGCGGCTGAACGGCAAGTCCCTTTGCATCCAGTGCTGGATGAGATGTTTCGTTCACTTCCGAGCGAAGGACCTCTGTTTCCCGAGACCAATGTCGAGCAGGTGACCAAACGGTTCGCCCGGTTGCGACAGGCCAAGAAGATGGATCGCCCTCGTCTGGTTTTTCACTCGACGCGCAAATGGTTCATCACCCAATGTGAACGCACCGGTGTGCCGGAGCACTTTACTGCAAGCATCGTTGGCCATAAGTCTGCCCGCTCTGAGAACGGGATCACCTACGGCATCTACAGCGCCGGTATCTCGGATGAGCAAAAACGAGGTATCGTGGATCAGATACGTCTTCCTAAAGGCGTATCACCATGATCATTGCAGACATCGATGAGTTCGAAGAGAGGGGCGCTATCGCTGAACACGATGGCGGTCTTTCTCGTTTGGAGGCGGAGAACTTGGCAGCACGAGTGCAAGGCTTTGCAAGCGCAGATGCTTACTGGCAATGGCTCGCAGACTATGCGGCGACCCGAAAGGTGCCCTAAAACTCACCCCGGCTGGCTTCGCGCTGGCCGGGGTTCACTTCTCTTTTTTCTTGTCGCTTCAAAACTACGCGGCGAAGATACAACTCAAACGCGCCATATTGATCGAGCAAAGACTATTTAAGGAGAACACTAATGCAAGCGAGCGGAGTTTCGTCTGACACAGGGGATCAGATGGTTTTGGAGCTAAGCGACGAACAGACAGAAGAAGTATTTAAACTGGCTTCACTGGAGTTTACGTCCAGCGAACTGAAGCAAAAGATTGATAACCTAGATGTCTCTGCTGATGTGAAGGCTCTGCTTTACAAGTTTACGACTAAGGCGGTACGCGTCGGCGAAAAGGTAATCAAAATCGGACAGAAGATCTTAGAGACCATAATACGGGTCATTTCCGAGTATCCAAACACGACGTTTGGTTTCATTTTTGGTGCCATTGCGGGAACTTTGGTTGGCAGTGTTCCTCTGGTTGGTTGGGTCCTAGGTCCCTTGGTCACTCCGATTTTTATGGCGCTCGGGCTGGTTCTCGGGGCCAAGCAAGACTTCTTGGATAAGGCACTGGAAAGCAGAGTTAAGGCGTCTGTGGAGCCCTTCTTTGCGTTTAACGGGGCGAACCAAGATGGGTAAGGACCTCTCGTCCAAGCGCCTCTTAGAAGGAGTTGAGAGGGTAGTAGCCGATCCATTGCGGTTTAAAGCTAGACTTGAAATCGGTGACCAAGTCTACACGACCCTGACTTTGAGGAACAAAGCCTTTGAGTTTTGGGATGTGGCAGGTGCCGCGTCGGCTGGAGCCAAGCTCGCGGGAAGCGCGACAGTTGCCTCCACATTCTTCACGTCAACTTCGGGCGGGATTCTGGGCTTTTTGGGCGTGGCAACGGCAGTCACACCAATTGGGTGGATTATCGGAGCAAGTGTCGTATCTGGTGGCGCATACTTTGGCCTAATCAAATTGCTCAAAGGCATGGATGACGGGAAAGTTGAGGTCGTTCCTGCCTTCATCAACTCGCCCATCGATGTCCTTGCGATTGGTCTCTTCGATCTCATCGCCCCGCTTAGCCTGAAGGTTGCCGCTGCCGACGGAAAGGTGTCTGAGGAGGAACTGGAAGTCATTCGCGGATACTTCATTGATAACTGGGGATACGACCCGGCGTTCGTTGATGCCGCCCTCACTCTCTTCCTAGACCGCCTCGACCAACTGACTCTCCAGGAGCTTACCGAGGGCCTCAGACGCTTCACGCTGGAGAGCAAGGATTGCAACCATAAGAAGGTTCGTGAGCGGGTCGTGGCGCTGCTGAGAGAGATTGCTGAGGCGGATGGTCAGCTTCACGAGATGGAGCTGCTGGCGATCAATCACGTCGCTGAATGCTTGCCCAAGGACCCGTGGTTTAAGCTTCCACGGTGGGCCAAAAGATCGGGACGCGGACAGGCTAAAGTGCCCCAATAAGTGCCCCAGTTTTTGAGTTGGTTCGGGAAAGCCGATGCGTTTCATCGAGACGCAAGGCTTCCTACCACCCCAGCCACTAAGATGAAAAAATCCAATAAAATCAATGAATGCGCATCCGGCGCATTGTCCCGCCCTGTGCGGCGTCAAAACCGTCAACTACGGTCTGACGTCAGACTCAAAGTCGCAAAAAAAATCGATTCAAACCCAATCACAGAATTTCTGGGGTCTGAAAGTCGAACTCACGTTTTTCCTACAAGCGCTGACAAACCCGTCTTAGCGCGACCGCAGGAAGAAAGAGTTCCGATGTACATTGATGCTAACCTCACCGTCCCCGCGCAGTTCGTTCAATCAATTTCCCGCGAGATGGTACGCAGTCACTTCGAGGTGCTAAGCCGGAGTTTCAACGACTTCGCCTTCGACGCAGACGCCAGGATTGACGAACTCCGGAAGTCTCTCAATGATTTTAAGGTCGAGCTGAAGAAGAGCGACTTTTCTCGATCACAAAATTTGGCTCAAGACATAGCTAATAAACTCGGTATGTCCACTAAGGGCCTTTTTACTTCAGGAGCAAATCGCCAGTTCGCCACAGCGCTTAAAGCTGTTCTAACAACGGAACTGAAATCACTTGAGGATTTTGAAGATCCGCTCCTCTCGGCACGCGGCTTGCTTGATCGATACGAAATCTGTTTGCGTGACGGCCAAGTTCCTCCCTACATTTCCATTTCTTCTGCGGTGGAGCACGCGAAAGCAAATCGAACTGAAGAAATGAAAAGAAAGATCGACGCAACGAGCGGCCTTCTTCTGGAGTTTTTTGGGGATGTTTCCCTTGACTACCTTTCTCAAAATGTCGGCGAGTTCTTCCGGTTCTTACATCGTTTGCCCAGAGATCACGGTCAAAAGCATGGCAAGAACCGGCATATACAGGAGAGCAAAGCCCAATCCAAACAAGATCTAATTGATGCCGCCGATGCTCACGACAGAGAATTTTATGATGCAGTCAGATCAACTCCGAATACAAGCCTTCAGCAGCAGAGGGCTGAACTTCCAGATTTGCTGACCATCAGAATGGCCCACGCAAACCTCGAACGTCACTTGGACCGAATTCACGACGTGCTTCGACATGCGGCCGCGCATTTGGGGTACACGGGTCCCACTAAACTAATGGGGTACAGTGAACTTAAGAGACGTATGAAGACGTACGACCAAGAACTTGCCAAGGAAGAGCCGCTCTTCATCCGACTTACTCGCCCAAAACGTCGCACGCGTTGGAGCAATCAGCGAATGAAGACGCTATTGACATCACCTGTGTATCGAGGCTGCAAGTCTTCCCACCGTCGAAGTCAGCCGGGCAAGCGCTTGATTAGAGACGCGATTTATTGGGTACCTCTAATCGTTTTGTTCATGGGAACTCGGTTGACTGAAGTACTTCAGCTCAAAGCCCGCGACTTGATCCTCCACTCAGACGGAGTTTTTTGTTTGCGCTTGGCTTGGTCGGCAGAACAGGATGGAAAAACTGAGGAAAGCCAGCGGGAAGTTCCTATTCCAGAAGCTCTGATCGAACTGGGATTTGTCGAATGGATCAAGAAAAAAGGACACAACCCCAACAACTTGCTGTTTCCTGAGATCTATAAAAACAATCCTAAGCACACCGACCAAACCTTTACCAAACGCTTTCAAACGGTCCGGAAGAACCTCAACATCCTGAGTCACAGCGAGGATTTCTATGCTTTGCGCATGTCTCTTTAATCCGCTTTGTGGCGCGGCGGTGTAAGTGAATCTGACCGGCAAATTGTGATTGGGCACGCGTCAACAACAACCATCGGGAAACACTATACTGATCCAGACATGAAAGTATTGAAAGCTCTGATGGACAGGGCGGACTTCAAGCTGCGCATCTTCCATTCCCGAGAGCATAGCTGTCCACTCATCGGTGACTGCCAGTTGGTTTCAGGTAAACCAGCTCGAATTGAGGTCGCACTCAACTCCATTGGCGACGTTGGCGCAATCAGGGTCGTCGACGAAGCGTCGAGTACCGAAATTTTTTCTTGCGCTGTGCAATGCAATGACTTTTCGTCTTCTGCCAAGTGGGCGTCAGCAAAATCGTTG
The DNA here is from genome assembly GCF_047124445.1 of Shimia sp. MIT1388. Lineage (GTDB taxonomy): Bacteria > Pseudomonadota > Alphaproteobacteria > Rhodobacterales > Rhodobacteraceae > Shimia. The sequence continues at coordinate 1,614,933 of NZ_CP138921.1, forward strand.
TCAAAAGAGCATGCGGCTAATGCAGTCCAAGATTTGACAAGCGAATTTTCATTTATCAAACCGGGGAACTCAGTCGAAAGTGACGCGTTCGATCATTTCATGGCTTTTGGAATGACCACAACCGGAAGCAAGTGAAGCATTGCCGTTGTCGTTACGCTTCCATCCTACCTGAACGCGCCCCTACAATTGGGGCGCGATTTGACGCCAAAAAAACGACTATCTACGTTTTTAAGTTGCATACTCAAAAGTTCACGGCGTCCTGACGGGAGCGCTCCGGAATTACTCAGATGTGCAATGAAGTAACTGACGTGGCTGGTCACTACATTTGTCTCATTAGGATCGAGGAAGCCGCTTATCTGAGCTTCCTTAGCAAGCTCAAAAATGGACCTTCTGAACGTCGATACGTGAGCTCCGGGCTCTTTCCGCAATGCCTCTTGGAACAGCGTGCCAGCGCCATAGAGTATCCTGCGATTTTCATGTGAAACCAAGTCGATTAGGCCCTGCCGGATTTCTTCAGTTTGTGCGTCAAAGTCGCCAAAAATCATTGCCATAAGTGCTACCTTTCTCTTGCCCGTTCGGAATTTTCCTGCGCCAAATACTGCCGCGCCAACGACTGCAAACTGGCTGCTTGAGAGCGTTGGTCAGCACTCGAATGGGCTGGGAGCCGATCTAATAGCTTTTGAACACGCTTCAGCAGAATTCTCGCACGCAATAGAAGGCTGTTGGCTTCTTCTTCTGCAGCATGGACAATCAACTGTGCCCGCTTTTTAGCTACCTCTTGTGTGCGCAGCGCTGCCTCTTCGGCCAACCTTTGTTTCTTGGTTTTCGGTTTATTTCCAGGTTCACCGTACTCAAAACCCAATGCCTCAGAACATCTTTGACGAAGTCGCTCGTAGCTGTCTTTGCCCTTCGTGGCCGGATGTTGCTTGTGACTAACTTTCCACTTGCGGCCCTTTTTTGTTTTGCTTTCGTACAGCGGGACGCAGACAGCATGAATGTGAGGCGTTTGTTCATCGGTGTGCAAAACGGCATACACAAACCACGCGCCATACTCATCTCGCAGAAAGCGCTTCGTGTCTGACAACCACTTTGCGATGGCGAGCGAGTCTTCCCAATCAAACCCCTCCCCCGGCTGTATCACAAAGCGATTGAATGGGCGCTCGTTGTCAGCACGAGGATTTGCTTGAAATTCCGACAAGCACGCCTGCACTTCCGCTTTTGGGTCACCGCTTCCCTGAAGTACGAAGTTGTCTTTGCTGCGACTAAGATCTACATGAGAGAGGTCCCCCGCCAGCCGCAGATCATGCCTCCGCTGACCTTCCAAGGCAGACCACCCCACACGTTCGATGTTGAAAACAAGTTTCGTCATGCATCGGAATTAGTTCCAGAGAGCCATTTTCAAAAATGGATTGCCCATAATCCATTTTTGAGAACAAAAATGGTGGGCCCTTCGGGAAAGAGTGCCGTTGAGGCCGATAAAAAAAAGCAATCGCCCCCAATGAGCCTAAAGAAGCCTGCTCTACTGGAGCGCTTCTGACATAGACTTGTATCAGCGGTCTCAAGGACACTGTAGGCGATAACTCTTGTTCTCTTCCTCAATTTTTCCTGCTTTCAGAAGATCTGAGAGCCCACTGCTAACCGCCTTCCTGAGATTTTCGGGGACGTCACGGACATCGTTGAAGGGCTCGCCAACGATGTTTCGCAATGAGGCCGAGTTATGCCAAGCATTTGCGTCAACAGTGCTTAAATCATTGAGTACGCGAAGCAACTCTTCAGACCGTTGATTGGCCTTGGATTTTCCGCGAGGTGGCTTCCGAGAGTTCGCTGCAATCAGAGATGACTTTGACTGATGCAACGGAACCGCTTTAGGCACAGTGATCATGTCGCCCTCATCATCGAAAGCAACGTCCAACGTTTCGATTTCAAAGTGTAGCGGATCCTGCAGCTTAGTGTTCTTTTGTTTTTTGGGTACCAGGCTCACAAAGCCATCCGAAGAGCGCTTCAAAATGAATGTATCATGTGTGTTGCCTTCAAAGGCGGAGGAACCACGGGCTCGACCTTCATTGGAGTGCGAGGTGTGGTGCACAAAAAGAACATAACAGTTCGCAGCTTTAGCTATGGCCTCACCGTTACTGATAACTCTCCCCATTGCTGTGGAAGAGTTTTCATCAGCGTCTCCGATGGCCAAATTTGTAGTGTCCACAACAACCATAGCGCCCTTAGTGTCGGCAAATTTCTTGTAGTTGCGTACATCTTCTATAATTCCATCGATGTGAGATGGATCGAGAAAGTTCGGGCACTTTTCCACGACTACGAAAGGGGTAGAAGCTGACGGTGCCTCGTGCAGGTATGGATACGCGCGATCTTTCACGCCTTCTGGGTCTTCTGCCGCCAAATAGTAAACAACCGAGCGCCGCACTTTTGTTCCCGCAAACGACTTGCCTTGGGCGATGTGAGAACAAAACGAAGAAATAATTGCCGTTTTTCCGGCGGCAGGCGGAGCTACCACCATTCCAGTGTGCCCCTGCTTAAAGAAGTGCTTCACAATGTAATTTGCCTTACGGTTCACTTTGTGATCGGCTGCGTTGCTGAAGCTACCCGCTGCAAAGCCGGTTAGTACGTCTTCAAGTGTCTTTGTTTTCGTAGCTTTGTTTTTTGGTTTTCCCATGATGTACAATTTCCCTAAACTGGGCGACCCAATGTCACCCTTACGAGAAGGAAGTTGTTTCGTTGGGAATATTAGGAAACAAACTTTTTGCGGAAAGTTGGGACAGGACCAGGCTTTCCTTAGAAAGCCTGGTCCTGTCCCAACACTTCAAATCCAAGTGGCCCGCCAGAAACCAATCTTCTCTCACACCTTTGACAGAATAATGTTCGGCCCAAGATTGCCATTCTCCAAGGTCCCATCAAACTCCTGCTTTACGATCTAACGCAGTCGTCGACGAGTCCTGAGACTTGGTGATCCAGCCATTAATCACTACAAGTAGTTTGTCATTTTACTTATCCAAAAAAGTATTTCTGCAAGTACAGCGATTGCTCCAGCGTCTTCGGAAATGACCAAGGCTGTCCCAGACGCGCCGAACTTGATCCATTGTTCCTCATTAATCTCGGGAACGTCAGCAATCACGATGTAGTCGGATGATCCTGTGAGTTCCCGTAAGCTTGCCAAACTGCTACGGGTATCAATGGCTCCCTCATCGGTGACCATGGGAATATCGCTAATAATTGCCTTAAACTCCTGGCCCGGCAGTGTTCTGAGCGCGATCCTGATTTCGTCGCCTGTCGACACATTTTGCAAACTACTCTGAGGCAAAGTCGCAATGAGTTTCCGATCATCGGGAACCACAAAATTGAGAGCTCCTTGTAGCGTCGATACGCGGTTTCCAACCCTGAGAGTCAATCCTGTAACTTGGCCGTCAGCGGGAGCTCGAACAACTGTTTGATCCAATTCCCAACGGGCTTGCTTTAACTGGTTTTGTGTTTCAACGATCCCTACATCCACGCCGTCAATTTGTGCGGAAATTCTACGCTCAAGGCTCGTTTTTCGCGCGGTGGCCGCTCTTAGGTTCGCATCCAGTTGCTCAATTGTGGAAACTGCTTCCTGCAACCGAAATTCCGCCGACGCGCCGCGGTCTGCCAGTTGAATGATGTCATCCCGACGCTGAATTCCGAACGTTAATTGCGCCTCCAGAGATTCAATTTCGGCCTGAGACGCCTCAAGGTCATTGAGAAGTTGATCGGCGGTAGCTTCAGCCGTGGACAGTGAGGCTTCAAGGCGAGCCACTTCCGCAACCTGTTTTGTATCATCCATCCGAAAGAGCACGTCTCCGGCGCTTACGGGCTTATTCGGCTCTACCAGCAGTTCCGTGACAGTACCCGCAACATTTGGCGTGACACTGATTACGGCCCCTTGAACGGAAACTGTTCCAGATGGCGTTGATCGCTTCAGCGCTCCAATCACAACCAGCGTAATCACCAACGCTCCGAGGTATACCACGGTTTTAGAAGCCCCATTCCAGGGCAATAGTTTTAGCTTGTAAAAAACAAGCCACGTTAGCCCGAAATATAATGCCAGAACGATTAACACTGGTGGTCTCCTTTGTTCAGACAATTTGCAGGTGCTGGCAGCAGCCTTCTAAGCAGCTACTTCCGCGAAACTTGCCTGGCGAACGGGATCAAAACGATATCTTGGCGCCGATAATTGGGCCGGAGAACGAAAGGTCGGACAATACGTTAGAAGAATTTCCCAAGTCCCACTCCATATGCCGGTACCCAAAACTTAGGTCCCAATTGTTGATACGGTATTCTAAGGAGGCGCCCACTTGCCAAGTCAGGTCGCTACCGCCGGCACCGATATCTGCAATGTATGATAGCGCCCATTTTTCAGACAGACGTTGAGATCCTCGAAAGCCGACAATCGCATCAAAGTTTGTGATTTGCCCCGACACCCTTTGAGAGCCTCCACCAACAGACAAGTTGGCGGCAGCGTCCATACCGAGGTAGCGAAACCCGCCATAAGCGACCAGCCGACTGTCTGGACGATGATGGAAATCGTATCCAATCGAACCAGTGAATACAAAACCTGATACGTCCGCATCGGCAGTCGCGGGAATACCTGGTCCGACAGCTGCATTCTGGCCAGATTTCAAGTCAAGATATTGAAAATCTCCCAACAAAGAAACTGGCCCCTTGTTTGCTTCAAGTGCGCCCATCAATCCAAATTCAAGATTGTCCAAGACGTCTGAAAAGCTGAGTTCAACATCCTGGCCGGTCGTTGTTGTACCACCAAGGGCTGGCGCCCATAGGTATACGAACGCCCGGTAGTCCCATTGCCGTGTTTCTTCCGAGAGCGCCGGAGACGCAGACAGCAGAGCGGCCATTGAAGTGGTGAGAACTATTTTTTTCATCGGGTTTTCCTCAGAGTTTTCCGCAGCGACAAACGGTTGAAAGAGAATTTAAAGGTGCGAAGTGGGCGCTCAGAAAGCCTCAAAGCGCCCCGACTAAAACACTATTGTTTTGGCGAGTCCCGGCGCACGATGAACGCATCGACAGCCTGTTTGGTTTCGGGGCGCATATTTTCTACACCCTCATACGGCAAGCCAAAGGCGGGAGGGGTGTCCGGAAAAAGTTCCTTCCGGGCCTGATGCCGCGAAAGAATGCGTACGAACTCCTGTCCACCCCAAGCGCCTACTTCGGTTGAAACCGGATACTCTTCGCGCGTGTCGCGGTACAAGTTGTAGAACTTCGCAATGATTGGGTTTTCACCTTTGGGTGGAAGCTTCAGCTTGAGTTGGTCTTTAACAATCGCCTTAGGCTGATCTGCCGAATAGATAATCACACTGTCGCGGCGCGCTTTGCTTTCATCGCTGAACAAAAGCGCAGCCGATTGGTCGACACCATCTACCAAACGATCTCTTGGGATGTACTGGACGGCACCGGCAAATCTCGCAAAAGTGGTGTACAAATCCGAAACGTGTACGATGCTGTTTAATAGTCCATCAGCTTCAATCATGCCCGGCCAACGAATGAAGGCATCAACCCGAACGCCACCCTCAGTGGTTTCAGCTTTCCCCCCTTTAAAGATCATCGGCGTAAAGCCCGACTGGGGAGAATACTTGGTGAAATGGCCGTTGTCGCCCATCACAACGACAATCGTGTTCTCAGCTACGCCGAGGCGGTCCATTTCCGAAAAGAGATCGCCCAGCCATTGGTCAAGCAACTGCATCTTGTCGACGTACAGACCGCCATTGGCTGATTGGGGGCCATCTCGTCCGGCACGGGTGTTGTCCAACGGGATCATCGGCCAGTACTGCAGGAAAAAGGGTTCTTCTCCGGCAGCAAGACGCTGAAGCTCTTCCATTGTTTTGTCCTGGAAGGCTTGATTCATCTCGTCGTATTTTTGTGCGTTCCAGCGCTCGCCTGGCGCCATGCGGATTTCGTTGATTGGACCGCCGGCTTCTCCTTCGATGACGGTCATCATGGTCGATGCGTCCGGGCGGAAGTATCCATCAATTGTATATTTGTCGTCGTAGTCCTGAATGGCGACTGAGACTTGCTCCTTGATGGCATCATCATTGAATATGGTGAGCTGCCCTTGTTGATGCACGGCCATCTGCGCATAATCAAACCCTTGGTTCATGGCCCAACTTTCAGCCACGTCGCCCATATGCCATTTGCCAACGTGGCTGGTCGCATACCCGGCCTGTTTAAGCACCTCTGGCAGAATGACCTCTGAGCCGGGCAATCCGAACCCAGCGATATCAACAGCCGTATCCCCCATACCCATTCTAACAGGTAAACGGCCAGTCATCTGCGCGACCCTTGTAGGCGTGCACGATGGTTCAGTGTACATACGCACCATGCGCAAACCTTCGTCCGAGAAGTCGTTGATGTTAGGTGTATCATATCCTCGAATTGCATTAAGTTCGGGGATCCCCATGTCGCCAAAACCAAGGTCATCAATCAAAATACTGAATATGTTAGGGGGCTTACCTCCATTCTTCTCTTTAAATTCAGCAAGTCGCTGATCAACAGCAGCGTCATCATCAGCCCATTGCTCGGCATGCTGAGAGAACAGAATGTAGTACTCAGAGTCGTGTTTGATCGGGTCACTTTCGGCCCATAGTGGCTGAGCGGCCAGAATGAGTGGCAAAACTGATAACTTTGCGCGTTTCATCTTTGGTTTTTCTCCTGTTGCATTTCATTGACGCCGCCTACGAATTTGATGTTTCGCATCGACAGGTAGGCGCGGAGTTCGCTCTCCAGGCCATCAATGCTGCGCTCCAGATCTGCATCCATTGTCGCAGCGGTTTGCGCCAAGTTGAGAAGTTCTTGATAGTCGTGGTAGATTTCAGACAAGACGTCATCAGCCTGACTTAGAGCGAAGATTTCTCGCTCTACGGCCTCAAACATGTTTTCTCTGTCTCGGGACAAACCGTCTACGCCCTGATGCTAAGGAAGCTTTTCAAAATGGGTGCAGCCAGTTAAGCATTGAGACTGTACGGCGACAGTTTCCTACCGTTTGTAACGGTTACAAGCACAATTAAAACACTGATTTTGCTATGTATTTCGAAGGATCTTATTTGGAATGAATGATAGAGATGTCTCACCGGAGGATGTGACAAATGCGCTGAATCGCATTCTAATTAGCCCTTCATTCAAAGAGGCGGAACGACTGAAGAGCTTTCTTCAATACGTTGTCACTGAAACCCTCGAGGGTAGAGAGCGGCAGTTGTTAGGGAAGAACATCGTGAGCGACGTCTACGGAAGGACATCAGATCATGATGCGACTACCGTTAATGTTGTTAGAGTTGATGCCGGGCGACTGAGGCGGAGGTTAGACAGTTACTATGCCAATGAAGGTGCAGGGGACGCAGTCAGGATCACCGTACCAAAAGGTGGATATGCACCGGTTTTTGAGTACGCGTCTGACAACAAAAGCTCCCAGCCTGCGCCACCATTGGAACGGCCTCAAAACTTCAAAATCTCCTTGTGGTCATTTGGAGCTGGAATGGCCGCCACAGTAGTCGCCGTTTTGATTTATTCTTTCCTCAACGCCCCATCTGTTGCGACTGATGACGACACCCGAAGTGGCCAACCCCAAGAACAATTGGAACGCGCCATTCTGTTTGACGTTTCTCCGTCCGGTTTGCAGGCAAGAAATATTGCTGATGAAGCAAGAGGAATGTTCTTCCCGGCGACACAACCAAGACGCCTTCAAGCGACACTATTGCTTTTTGAAGCCGCTATAGAGTTGGACCCAACCTACTTTGGCGGGTATTCGGGAGCCGCCCAAGCTACATCAATGCTGGGTGGCCTGTCTCCACTTGGCCCGCAACGCGATCAGATGCTCAAACAGTCTCAAGCCTTCGTTGATGAAGCCATGAAACTGGCGCCTTCAGAGTCATGGAGTCACTCTTCTGCGGCCCTTCTCTTGATGTTCAAGAGAGATTTTGATCAGGCTGTTAAGCGGTCACAGCAAGCTGTTAGCCTGGACCCGAGTGACCTTTCAGCTTTGGAATTTGACGCAATAATCGCGTTCTTTTCGGGAGATTTCGCAAGAGCCTTGGAAAGCTCAGCACCTGACATTCATCAGGCGCGAAGCGGCCGGTTTCCATGGCGTAGTGTCTTTGGAAATGCGTCATTTTATGTGGGAGAATACGAGGATGCAGTCCAATATCTTCTTGAGGCCGCCGCGCTTGGGGAGCCCGTCAGCGAAGTCAGTTCCGTTCATTTGATAGCGTCACTTCAAGCCTCTGGTCGCAGCACTGAAGCCGCTGAGAGGCTACGAGAATTTAAAGACACTTGGCCGGAAAGCAGGGTTTTAGGTGTGCTCACACAACTATTCAAAAACCAGGAAGACGTTGAACGGTTGTTGGATCAACTCGTGGCTGCTGGTTGGAATAGTTGAGTCCACGAATTAGTCGGCATCTGATGGAAAGGTGTTTACGGAGTGTTCAATAACTAAACATCAAGAAGCTTGTTTCAGTGGGCGAGAGCGTCCTTGCCACCTTTACAGACAATGTATTCTGCCGCGGCAAATGAGCTCGTGGCTGCCTTGAATTAGTGCGCAAAGACTGCGGCCCAATGCAGTTTCAGATTGGAGACTTCAGTTCGAATGTCGCAACCCGACAAATACCTATTGGAAAATCAAAGAACAAACCTTTCCCATGATTGACAAACGAACCCATTTCATTTGAATTACCTAAATTACTGAAACAAAACGTAGAATCCTACCACCCCAGCCACTTTTCATTGATTGATTCAAGCAAGCAGCTAGACCCAGACTGCCCCCCCCTAAGCCCCCCCAAAAAATACCCTCGCCGTTGGCGGTGCTTCTTGAGCCCCTCCATGACATCCACTGCTAGTGGAAATAAGTCGTCTCCCCTTGTGTGCGGGAGAGACTGAGCCTACCCATGTGTTTCCCCATTGGAAACTCACTGTCGCCCCAGCAAAATACGGCAAACTTTAGGCGACTTTGGATCATTTTTTTGCTAGCGATATTAAATATCAAAACACTAGACTCAGTTATTTTGACAAAATTCTCGTTTAAGGAGGCAAGAAATGCCAATTCTGAACATTGATGGAACCACCCTGTCCGATACGCTATTGATCGACGGAGACGCTTTTCTGGGCGCCTATGAAGGGTTTCAGGTTTTGGCCGACGATGGCGATGACGTCGTCACCGTTACCGGAACACTTTTTGCGGACATTTTTGGCGGCGACGGAAATGACACCCTGAGTGGTGGCCGTGGCGATGACACAATCAACGGCGGCAATGGCAACGATGTGATCTTCGGCGGCCGAGGACACGACCGCATTATTGGCGGCAACGGAAATGACATCGTCAACGCCGGCAATGGCGACGATACCGTGTTTGGCGGAAATGGTTATGACCTGCTCAACGGCGCCGGAGGGAATGATTACCTTGCCGGAGGACACGGCAACGACACGATAAACGGAGGATCAGGCGACGATTTTGTCTTTGGCGCCAAAGGGTTCAATGTCCTGTCCGGCGGATTTGGCAACGATACCGTCAACACCGGCGACCATACGTCAACCGCAAATGGTGGCGCCGGCGATGATTTAATCGTCGCCCGTCTCAAAAAGGGCGGTGACCATGTTCTGACTGGCGGTACGGGTGCGGACACCTTTGAATTTGTTTTTCAAACCAGCAAGAAAAGCTCCGACGTTGTCATAACAGACTTTGAACTGGGTGTTGACGACCTGATCATCGGCGGGCTGGACTCTCAGGCTTGGCTGGAAGCCAATCTGGAGTTCGCCGAGACCTTTGGCCTAGATCTTGTGACCGAAGTTAACGGCAACACGGTGCTGAACATCGGCCTAAATGACTCTGTCACCTTTGAAGGGGTCAGCCTCGCAGATGTACAAGACTATTTTGAAGATCTTGGCATCGCGCTCGGATAAAGACCAAGCAGATCACTGTTGCTTTAGGCAGTGCTCATCCGTCCACAACCTCTGCAGTGGCCCGGCGTTCGTCCGGGCCATTCATTTTGCTCAGTTTCAACAGGCTAAACCTACAACAACGCCGGCCCAAAAAGCAGTTCACTCCAGAATGCCCCGCCAATCTGTCTCTTGCACGGGCTTGGACACACATCGCGGCTGCCGCCCACTTGGAAGCGCAACGCCTCGCGGCATGTCACGTGTCGACATCAGAACCAGCTTCGCCCCCGGAAACCGGTTGCACCCCATGTTCAACAAGTCCCAACCGGATTGTCCTCTGTCCAGATTCAGATCGCTGACCAGAAGTGCCAAGTCAGCCAACTCATCCAACGTGTTGCGTCCTTCGGCGAAGGTCTGCGCAGTGACCACCTCATACCCCAGCCTCGCCAAATCTCTTGCGGTGGTGCGCAGGTAAACTGCGTCATCGTCAATGACCAAGGCCCACCCAACCGATGCACCTTGATCTATTGTAAGAGCCTCTTCCCGATAAGGCGGGAAGCGCATGCTCACTGTGGTCCCGAGATCTTCACCGCAGGTATTGCTTTCCAGAAGTAAGGTGCCGCCTGACTGGTGCACAAATCCGTCGACCATCGACAAGCCAAGCCCGGTACCACCGCCGTCGGCACGCTGTGAAAAGAAGGGTTCTGTCGCACGCCTGCGGACAGCCTCGCTCATACCGCGACCGCTGTCCCGCACCACCACCTCGGCCCCGCCGCTCGCGGTGGCCCGTACCAGAACATTAACCACCCCTGCCCCGTCAATCGCCTGTCCAGCGTTGACACACAGATTGAGCACCGCGCTCTCCAACTGCCCTGGGTCAACCCGCGCGAACACAGGCTCGTCCGGCACGTCAACGGACATGTCCACCGTTTCCGGCATGCCGATTTCCAACAGGTCGGCCATTCCCTCAACCAATTGCCCAACATCGGTGACTTGTGGTTCCAAGTGTTGCTTGCGCGCAAACGCCAGCAAACGCTCCGTCAGCGACACGCCAAGATCCAATGCAGAGCGGATGCGGGCCTGCAACTCCTTGGACCTCTCAGCGTCCGCCGCTTCTAAAAGGTGTAAGTTGCCGGAAATACTCGAGAGAATATTGCCAAAATCATGCGCCACTTCCCCCGACACCTTGCCCAATGCCTCCACACGCCGGATTTCCTCAAGCCGCTGCTCCATGCGCTTGCGCTCGGTGGTTTCCGACAGAAGCCAGACCTCTTCGCCATTGGGCAGTGGCGAGCGGCGCAGCTCCAGCACATTGCCTGCTGGATCGATATACTCCTCAAACCCGCCATGCTCGCTGGCGGAGGTTTGGCGCTCAAAACTCGACTCCGCAATCAAGTCAACCACTTTGGCTTTTTCACCCGACTGAGCCGCTGGCAATCTCAGAAGCGCACGCAGGTTGGCGTTTTCTGCTTCGATCCACCCGCCCGCTGTGGCAATGGCCACCCCGTCTTTGATGTTGCGAAAAACACGCGAGAACAGTGCGTTCTGGTGCCCAACCTGCCGCGTGCGCCGCTCCAACTTGCGCGCGCTCTCCCGAAACACGTGAAACGCTGCATACAACTGACCAATTTCATCCTCTGACGCCGGCCCCTTGGGAAGGTCAGTGCGATGGTTGCCCGCAGCCAACCGTCGCATTGCCGCCGCGATCAAATGCAAGTTGCGCGCAACGTAACGCGACACGTAAAGCGACGAGGAAATGGCCACTATCAGGCTCGCAACGGTCAGCGCCAAAAAGGCTTTCTTGGCAAAGGCAAGGTTGCTCGATGTCTCCTGCCGCGCCTGCGATAAACGCTCCTCCGCCTCGAGCACCTGTGCCGCGGCAAAGGTGCTCACTCGCCTCGCTTCCTGCCGAATACGAAACAGGGCGTTTTCTGCGTCCAATCGCGCGGCCAAATCACGATGCTTTAAAACAAACAAGCTTTCGCTGCGTCGTGTAGCCGCCTCAATTTCTGCCAAGGTTGCCTCATGCATCGGCGTCACTGTGCGCAAAGCGGCATCACGTTGCTTACTGTACCGGCGGCTGAACTCTCCAAGTTCGATCAAGGCGGTGGCCCGCCCGGCACCTAGGGCGCTTGCCGTCAACTGCTGCAACGCAGCCCAGACTTCACGTTCCGCCAAAGGCAACGCCTTGTCACTGGCCAACCGGCGCACCCGCTGGTTCAAGCGCTCCATATCCCTGTCAATTGCCGCCAATTCCGCCTGCCGGGCCGACTGAGGCGTCAATGCATTTGTCAGATCATCGATTGCCAGCCGCAGCCGTGCCACTGGCAAATCCAGCGCAGTATCGCCAGCCGACAAAGCTTCAATCCGGTTCAGGTTTTCAAGAACTTTGTTCCTTTCCTGCGCCAACTGAAACGGAGGAAACAACGCATGCAGGAAGGGGGCAGAGGTCGCGAGATCTGCGGATTCTCGCGACAGGTCCAGCGCGTCAGACACCTCCGCCAGGGTTTCCTTGTGTAAGACGTTCATCCAGAGTTCAGTACGATTGAGCACCAGAACGCCAATCAAGCTAACGAGCAGGATCAACCCAAACAGAACGGCAATAGCCGCGGACAGGCGAAACCGCACACTCAAGCGCGCCAGAACCGACATCACGACGTTTCCGCGCCAAGGTTAAAAATGTACCCCTGCGCTCGCCGCGTTTGCAAATGCACAGGCTTTGATGGCACGGGCTCAATCTTACGTCGCAACCGCAGGATCAACACATCAATGGTGCGGTCCACATAGCGCTCCATATCTGAGCCCAGCTCCTTAAGCAGTTCCGGGCGCGGGATCACCCGATTAGGATTGCGGGCAAAATACTCCAGCAATCGATACTCTGCGTTGGTCAATGGGACCTCTTCGCCCTCCCGATCCAAGAGCCGACGGGACTGCACATCAATCCGCATATCTCGAAAAGCAATCCCCCGCCCGCTTGCCACACTTGGTTTGGCAGAGCCATGTCCGTAGCGCCGCAAGACCGCCCGGATACGGGCCACCAACTCGCGCGGGTTAAACGGCTTGATCAGATAGTCATCCGCGCCGGTTTCCAACCCGATGATCTTGTCGATCTCGTCCCCCACACCGGTCAGCATCACAATCGGGATCTCATAGCGTTCCCGTATGTGGATCGCCAAGGTCAAGCCTGACTCTCCGCGCAACCGCAAGTCGATGAGGGCCATGTCAATCTGTGGCGGATCTCCCAGTGCCATGAAGGCCGCAATATCAGGACAACAGACCGCACCGAACCCGCTGTCCCGCATTAGGGCGGACAGCGTGTCCCGTACGCTCTCGTCATCATCCACGATCGCAATGCGTGGCTCAGCCTGGCCCGTGTTCATGAAACCTTATCCTGCGGCATTTTGCGGCCAATAGGCGTGCCCGTTGACCAAGTGTTTTGAATCAGTTCCGCAGATCATGCCAGATTGTAAGTCCGCGCGTGCGGCTTTGTAACATTGTTAACATTAAACCCGCTTTTCGTCTGTTCCGTTAACACAAGCCTGCTCGCACGATTGCCCTCAGCTCTCCTAGGCTGATCTGGTCAGCGCCTTGCCTTGGGGGCAATGTTCCACATGGCAAGCGTTATAAGGGAGGATACCATGACACCAATTTTTACCCGCGCAGCGACAGCTTTGGGCATCTTGTCGGTCAGCGCCTTTGCCGCAGCCGCCGATTGTGCAGACCGGGGCGCTTTGGACGAGCTTTACTGCGACGCCAATGGCGATCTGGTTGCGGACACGCCAACCGATCCCGCCGAGCTTCGCAACCCCGACACGTTGGTTTTCGCTTACACACCTGTTGAAGACCCCGCCGTTTACGCCGATATCTGGGCACCTTTCATTGCCCATATGGAAGACGTGACAGGCAAAGACGTGCAGTTCTTCGCCGTGCAATCCAACTCCGCCGAAGTAGAAGCTATGCGCTCTGGTCGCTTGCATGTCGCAGGCTTCTCCACTGGCCCGACACCTTTCGCGGTGAACCTCGCCGGTGCTGTGCCTTTTGCCATCATGGGCGCCGAGGACGGCCAGTTCGGCTACAAACTACAGGTCTTCACGCAGGCCGACAGCGACATCCAAGCGGTCAAGGACCTCGCTGGCCGCCGCGTGGCACATACGTCGCCGACCTCTAACTCCGGCAACCAGGCACCCCGCGCCCTGTTCCCATCTCTGGGTGTCGAGCCAGACAAAGACTACGAAGTGACCTACTCCGGCTCCCATGACCAATCCATGCTGGGTGTTGTGGCTGGTGACTACGACGCGGCTCCTGTGGCTTCCGAAGTTGTGGAGCGCATGGCGGAACGTGGTCTCTATGATCCCAAAGACGTGCGCATGGTCTGGGAAAGCGATCCGTTCCCAACCACCTCCTTCACCGTGGCCCACAATCTGGACCCAGAGCTGTCCGAGAAGATCAAAGAAGCTTTCTTCACCTTTGAATTCTCCGGCACCAAACTGGGCGAAGAATTTGCCGGTGCGAGCAAATTCATCCCGATTACCTACAAGGATCAGTGGGCGGTCATCCGTCAGATTCAGAGTTCCAACGGCGTGGAATACACCCCGCAGGGGCTCGCAGGTAAGTAACCCAATCACCAAACAAAGCCCGGATAGCGCGCATCGCTGTCCGGGCCTTTTCGGCCCTGCGATCGTCGTGCCTCAAGGCACCATGCCACAGGCAGGGCCGCGCTATGTCCGAGAGACCGCAATGCTAAAAATATCCAAACTCACAAAACGTTACGGCTCGGGCGATCCCGTGCTCAAGGAACTCGACCTGACTGTCGAGGGCGATCAACTGACTTCAGTCATCGGCTCGTCGGGCGCTGGCAAAAGCACGCTGCTGCGCTGTATCAACCGGCTGGTTGAACCCACATCTGGCTCCGTTGATCTGAATGGCACAGAGTTCACCGCCCTCAAAGGGCGCGAGCTGCGCACTGCACGGCGGCGCATCGGCATGGTGTTCCAAAGCTTCAACCTGATCGACCGCCTGACCGTGATGGAAAACGTGCAATCCGGTCGCCTTGGCTACATCTCCACCTGGGCCGCGCTCACCCGGCGTTATCCGCGCGAAGACATCCGCCACGCCTATGAACTGATGGAACGGGTTGGCATAGCCCATTACGCCGATCGCCGGGCTGACGAGCTGTCCGGTGGCGAGCGCCAACGGGTCGGCGTGGTGCGTGCCCTGATGCAGCGCCCCGAAATCCTGCTGGCAGATGAACCTACCGCCTCGCTTGACCCAAAGACCTCAGAACAAATCATGTCGCTCCTGCGCGATCTGGCATCAGAGTTGAAGCTCCCGGTGATCATCAACATCCACAACGTCACTGAAGCCAAAGAATACAGCGACCGCATTGTCGGCATGCGCTATGGCCGCATCATCTTTGACGACTTGCCCGGCAGGCTGACCCAATCCGAAATGGATGAAATCTACGCAGGCGTGCCTGCGATGGACCGTGCCGAAGTTGGAGCCGTGGCATGAGCACGGTCAAAGACACCTGGCGCAAACCGCCCTTCATAGCCAACCCGCTCTTGCGCTACGGGCTCTACAGTGCGGTGGCGATTTATGTCATTTTCACTCTGACCACCCTGCCGATTGACTGGGACCGCGTGTCTGACGGCATGCGTCGTGCACAGCGTATCTTCAGCGGGGCGTTTCCTCCGAGTTTTGAGCGCTCCGGTCTGCTGATCGACGGCTTTCTGGAAAGCCTGAAAATTGCCATCCTCGCCACTGTCGGCGGCATCCTACTCTCGGTGCCACTGGCCTTCATGGCGGCTCGTAACATTGCCATCAAACCAGTCTACTTTCTGGGCCGCGCCATCATCATTGTCGCGCGCAGTTTCCACCCGGTCATCGTCGCGATCATCTTTGTGAAAGCCGTGGGCTTTGGCCCCTTTGCAGGCGCACTCACGCTGGTGGTCTACTCCATCGGCTTTGTTGCCAAACTTCTGGCAGAACGCATCGAGGAAATCGACTTTGGTCAGGTCGAGGCCATGCGCTCTGTGGGGGCTGGCTACCTCGCCACGCTTGTCTACGCAGTCTTCCCGCAAATCATGCCCCGCCTTGTCGGCCTTGGCATCTACCAGCTCGACAGCAACCTGCGCGCCTCCGCCGTTGTCGGCATCGTTGGTGCAGGGGGCATCGGTGCCACCTTGGCCAACGCCTTTGGCCGGTACGACTATGACTTCGCGCTTGCTATCACCATGGTCATCGTCGGCGTCATCCTCATCTCCGAGGCAATCAGCGGCTTTATCAGGAAACGGATTGCATGATGAACAGCCAAGCAATGCAACACTCGCTTGACCACTGGTCCCGCTTCACCCTGAAACAACGCCTCATGCGCTACGGTGGTTTTGCCCTTACCCTGCTTGTGGTCGCCTGGGCCCTCTCCAGCATCAATGTGATCTGGGAATGGGTCTGGGATGCGCCAGCCCAAATGGGTGATCTCTTCGGCCGCATGATGCCACCAGATCCCACTAACCTTCCCTCCATTTTGGAAGCGATCTGGCAGACCGTGAACATCGCCACGCTGGCCACAATGTTTGCCGTGGTGGTGGCCCTGCCTGTGGCCTACATCTCGGCCCAGAACACCACACCCAACCGGCTGTGCCTTTGGATTGGTCGTTTCATCCTGGTCTCGTCCCGCTCGGTCAACACCATCATCTGGGCGCTGCTGTTTGTGGCCATCTTCGGCCCCGGCATTGTTGCGGGTATTGTCGCGATCATGTTCCGGTCCATCGGTTTTCTGGGCAAACTGCTAGGCGAAGCCATTGAGGAAATTGACACAAAACCGGTTGAAGCATTGGAAGCCTGCGGCGCCTCGCGATTCAAAATTGTGCTCTATGCCATTGTGCCTCAGGTTATGCCCGCCTTCTTCGCCGTCGCAATCCTGCGCTGGGACATCAACCTACGGGAATCCACTGTATTAGGTCTCGTCGGCGCAGGAGGCATTGGCATGATCCTGCAAGGCGCGATCGACACCTTCAACTGGCCGGAAGTCTCTATGGTGTTGCTCACCATCCTCGCGCTGGTGGTCTTTGGCGAAGTCGTCTCTTCCTACTTGCGCAAGAAAATCCTCTGACCTTACAACGGCGGCCGACACCCTCGGCCGCCTTTTTCTTTCCGGACCCAACTTATGATCGACACGCAAACGGCGTTTGACCGCTATGAAAGCCTGCGCCACGCGCTGCCTTCCGCAACCTTTTCGCCCAAGTCCCAAACGGGCCGCGATCTCAGCGACACAGCCCCACACTATGACGCTTACATCCTGGATGCCTTTGGCGTCTTGAACCGAGGCGAAACCGCCATCGAAGGCGCGGTAGAACGCATGGAGGACCTGCGTGCCTCGGGCAAACGGCTGATCGTTCTCACCAACGCCGCCAGCTACACGCGCGTGGACATCCTCGCCAAATACCACCGTCTCGGCTTTGACTTCACCGCCGACGAAGTGGTCTCAAGCCGCGATGTGGCCTTCGCAAACTTGCCCAAGCTGACAGACGATGACGTTTGGGCCGCTATCTCCGCGGAAGGAGATGACTTCAGCGACGCGCCAAACCAAGCCACAATGGAAGACCTGATAGCGAACCCGGATCTCTTTGACACCGCAGGTGGCTTTCTGTTCCTCTCCACAGCACGCTGGAAAGACACAAACACAACAGCCTTGAGCCAAGCCCTCAAGGCAAATCCACGCCCATTGGTGGTTGCCAATCCTGACCTTGTCGCGCCACGTGAAGACGGCTTGACCATCGAACCCGGCATGATCGCCCACGACATTCTTGCGCAGACCGGCACAGATGCGGCGTTTTATGGCAAACCGTATGACAACGCCTTCGAAACAGCTTTGGCACGTCTGGACGGCATCCCCCGCCACCGCATCGCCATGGTCGGCGACACGTTACACACCGACGTGCTTGGTGGTGCCGCAGCGGGCATCGGCACCATCCTGATCACCGATCACGGTCTCTTCAAAGGGTTCGACGTTGTGCCCTACATCCAAAAGTCTGGCATTCAACCGGATTGGATTGTCGCGACCACCTAAGACGACGCCGTCACGGGGCGCACCTCAGCGCCCCACAATCAGCAGTTCCTTGGGAAAGGACGTCAACGCCCGCACACCATCGGCCGTGACCAGCATATCGTCTTCAATCCGCACGCCAAAGTTGCCCAGATCATACAGCCCAGGCTCATTGGTCCAGACCATGCCTTCACGCATCACCTCGTGGTTTCCGCGCATGATGTAAGGCGCCTCATGCACCTCCCGCCCCAAACCATGTCCGGTCTTGGTACGGATGCGATCCGCAAAGGGAGAGGCCTCTAACACACCAGTGACAGCATCATCAATCTCATGTGCGGTCACACCCGGCTTGGTCACCTCAAACCCTCGCAAGTTGGCGGCCAAAACGGTCTCATAAACCGCCCGTCCCTCGTCGCTCACGTTGCCCACAAAAACCGTGCGCGTGATATCCGCCGCAAAGCCATCCTTGCGCGCGCCAAAATCGAACAGCAACGCATCTCCTTCCTGCACCGCGTAATCGGCCCGCGCCTTACCATGTGGCCGCGCCGTGTTGTCGCCTGCCACAACAATCGGCGAAAACGCCAGATCATCCGCCCCTTCCGCAAACAGCGCCTGGATCAAGGCACTCTCGATCTGCTTCTCGGTCTGCCCAATCCGCACACCGTCCAGCACCCGGCTTAATGCGCGCTCAGACACGTCGATGGCAGATTGCAGCGCTGCCACATCTGCTTCGGTTTTGATCACCCGCAGTCCGGAAATCGCCTTTTCGCCATCCACAATCTGCAAACCCGGCTGCGCCTTGGTCAGCGCCACCTGCACAAACACCCGCATCACCTGACCTTCCACGGCAAGGGAGCCAATCTTGAGGTGCTCGGTCAACGCGGCAAAAGCCGCGTCGTACCCATCCTGATCGCGCCAATCAAACACCGCGCCATGAAAATCCACCAACGCCCAACTGCCTAGTTCCAGATTCGGCACAAGCGCCGCTGGCGTACCCTCCGCAGGGATCACTGCCAGAAACGGGCGTTCGTGGCTCATGAAGGACTTCCCGAAAGCACGGGTGAAATTAGGCCCCGGTACCAACGCCACAGCATCCACATTCAGATCCCGCGCCACTTGGCGGTATTCGGACAGATTTGACATTTTGATCTCCTGAAAACTCTCGATTCAGCGCATTGCCTGAATTTTTGGATACAATATCCTTAAATGATCTCCGGGCACAATCACCATAAGCAAGCTTGCGCGACGGTCCAAGGAATCGCGCCAACAAGCAGCTTCTAGCTGCGGATTTGATCCACTTCTTCCCACTTCTCGAGCGTCCATCGTTCCCCACGACGTGAAAACTTCAACTCACCTCCCCAATAGAAAATCGATCATTTTCATATCCTTAAACCCACCCACCCTCCAATCTATCGCGCCTCATGCACTCTCCCGCAAATTTTATATTGGATTTTGTATCCAATTTATCTTAGCACTCGGTCCACCAACTTTTGGGAGGACCCTATGCTTAAGAAACTTGCTGCCATCGCGGCACTCACCACCTTCGTCGCCATCCCGGCCAAAGCGGACACTCTTGATGACGTCGTCGATCGCGGCACCCTGCGCTGCGGCGTGGTTCTGGATTTCCCGCCAATTGGGTACCGTGACGCCAACAACGAACCTGCGGGCTTTGACGTCGACTACTGCAACGACCTCGCCGCCGCGCTGGAAGTGGAAGCCGAAGTGCTGCCAGTGACCTGGGCGGAGCGTCTGCCAGTGATCGTCACCGGCCGCGCTGACGTTGTATTTGGCGCAACCTCTGACAGCCTCGCCCGCGCGCGCACTGTCGGCTTCACCATCCCTTACGCGATCTATTACGCCCAAGGCGTTGTGAACGCGGACAGCGGTATCGAGACCTTTGAAGACATCCGTGGCAAACGCGTCGCCGCCGCCATCGGCACCGTGCCAGAGCAGGAATGGCTGAAAATCGCTGCGGAATGGGGTGAAGAAGGCAACTATCAGGGCTACCAGTCTGAGAACGAAGTCTTCCTGGCCGTCGCACAGGGCAAAGCCGACATCGGCATCACCACCAACACCGCCGTTCTGCCAATCACGCAACAGTATGACACCGTTGTAGCTGGCCCACGTATGCCTTGGACCACTGACTACACCTCCGTTGTGGGCAAGCGTGAAGACGTAACCTGGCTGAACTACCTCAACCTGTTTGTGACCCATCAGGTGCGCTCTGGCCGTTACAGCGAGCTGTGGGGCAAATACGTCGGCGGCGAAGCACCAGAGCTGCGCATCCCCGGCGTGATGTACTGATCCACCACTCCCTAAAACCCGCCTCTGTCCAGCCCACGCTGGGCGGGGGCCATGGGAACAAACCACATGTTTGATTATAACTTCCATTGGCGACCGGTGATGAAAAGCCTGCCAGACCTGCTTGAGGCGGCTTTGCTGACCTTGCAGGTGGCGGTGCTGGCCATGATCCTTGGCATCATCATCGGCCTCTGCCTGGCGCTCATCCGCCTCAATATGCGCGGCCCGCTGCGCTGGATCGCCTCCACCTGGGTCGAACTGGCCCGCAACACCCCTGCCCTGTTTCAACTCTTCTTCTTCGGCTTTGGTCTGGGCGCGTTTGGCCTGCATCTCTCGCCGTACATGATTGTGCTCGCCGGTCTGACCTTCAACTGCGCTGGGTATTTGGCAGAGAACTTCCGCGGCGGTTTCCAGGCCGTGCCAGACACACAAATTCGCGCTTCGCGCAGCCTCGGCATGACCGCATGGCAGGCCTACACTCGCATCGTGATCCCGCAGGTGTTCCGCATCGTCTACCACCCGATCACCAACCAAATGGTTTGGGCTGTGCTAATGTCCTCGCTTGGCATGCTGGTGGGCTTTCGCGAACTCTCCGGTGAGACGCAGTTCTTTGCCTCCCGCACCTTCCGGATCTTCGAATACTTCGCCGTCACCGCGGTCATCTACTACGTGATCGTGAAACTCATCCTCGGAGCCTCCCGCCTCTTGGCGACACGGCTCTTCCGGTACTGAGGAGCGCCCCATGGAACCTACTGTCAGCTTCTTCAGCGGCTTTGCTCCCAAAGACCTCCTGTTCCTTGGCGAAGCCGCCCTGCGCACAATGTGGATTTCGGTTCTGTCGATCTCCATCGGCACGGTGCTGGGCGTGATCTTTGGCTGGATCTTGTACGAAGGCAAATGGGCCGCAGCCCTGACCGTTGCCCCTATCCTGGACGTCTTCCGCTCCGTGCCCCTGATCATCCAACTGGTGTTGTTTTATAACTTCGCGCCGATCGTGGGGCTCAACCTCGATCCCTTCGCGTCTGGCGTGGTGATCCTCACGATCTACACAGCCTCTCTTGTGGCCAACGTCGCCCGAGGCGGGATCGAGGCCGTGCAGCCATCCATGCGCCGTGCGGCGCGCAGCCTGGGCATGAGCTACTGGCAAGACCTGCGCCATGTGGTGCTGCCCATCGGCGGCCGCGCCGTCTTCCCGGCTTGGGTCGGTGTGGCACTCGGCGTGATGAAAGACAGCGCGCTGGTCTCGGTGCTTGGCTACGTCGAGTTGCTCAAGGCCAGCCAGATCCTGATCACCCGGACACAGGAACCCTTCCTCATCCTCACACTCGCTGGCGCGTTCTACTTCGCGCTCAGCTACCCAATTTCGCGCTACGCCGCGTCGCTTGAAAGAAAGTGGGCCCAATGATCGAAATTCATGACCTGCACAAATACTTTGGCTCCCTGCATGTGCTCAAAGGCATCAACCTGAACGTCGAGAAAGGCGAAGTTCTCTCCGTCATCGGCGCGTCGGGGTCGGGAAAATCCACCTTGCTTTACTGCATCAACGGTTTGGAACCGGTGCAGCAGGGCAAAGTCGTTGTCGATGGCACCGATGTGCATGCCAAAAGCACCGACATCAATAAACTGCGCCAGCAGTTGGGCATGGTGTTTCAACAATGGAACAGCTTCCCACACCTGACCGCGTTGGAAAACGTCGCCCTCGCGCCCAAAATCGTGAAAGGCAAATCCAAAGCCGAAGCCCGCGAGATCGCCGCGCAACAGCTTAAGCACGTGGGTCTGGGCGAGAAACTCGACGTCTACCCATCCGCGCTTTCCGGCGGGCAACAGCAACGTCTGGCGATCGCCCGCGCCCTCGCCATGGAGCCGGAATACATGCTCTTTGACGAAGCCACCTCCGCGCTTGACCCGGAGCTGGTGGGCGAAGTGCTCGAAACCATGCGCATGCTGGCTGAAGAAGGCATGACCATGATCTGCGTCACCCACGAAATGGGCTTTGCCCGCGACGTGAGCGACCGCGTCGCCTTCTTCCACCAGGGCGTCATGGAAGAGATCGGCCCACCCGAGCAGATCTTCGGCACCCCGCAATCTGAACACACCCAAAAATTCCTCGCCAACGTGCGCTAACCCCGCACGCAAGACCCAAAAGGCTCAAGCTATGACCAAAAATATCTTCTCCGGCACCATGCCGGCCCTCATGACCCCGTGCAAAGCCGACCGCACCCCGGATTACGACGCGCTTGTCAAAAAAGGCCACGACATGATCGCGGCGGGTATGTCCGCCGTTGTCTACTGCGGCTCCATGGGCGACTGGCCCCTACTTACAGATGAGGAGCGCATGACCGGCGTGGAACGTCTGGTTGAGGCAGGCATCCCAGTAGTGGTCGGCACCGGCGCTATCAACTCCAAATCCGCCGTTGCCCACGCTGCGCACGCGCAAAAAGTTGGCGCCGTTGGCTTGATGGTGATCCCTCGGGTTCTGTCTCGCGGCTCTTCCATCGCAGCACAGAAGAACCACTTCAAAGCCATCCTTGAAGCCGCACCAGATGTGCCAGCCATCATCTACAACAGCCCAGTTTATGGCTTCGCCACCCGCGCAGAGCTGTTCTTCGCTCTGCGCGCAGAGCACAAAAATCTGATTGGCTTCAAAGAGTTCGGCGGCAAAGATGATCTACGCTACGCGGCAGAGCACATCACCTCGCAGGACGATCAGGTCACCTTGATGGTCGGCGTCGACACCGAGGTCTACCACGGTTTTGTCAATTGTGGCGCCACCGGCTCGATCACCGGCATCGGCACCGCCCTGCCCAAGGAAGCCCTGCTGCTCGCCGCCCTGTCGCAGAAAGCTGCCGCAGGCCACGCCGAAGCCCGTATGCGTGCCAAGGAACTGGAAGAGGCGTTTGGCGTTCTGGCCAGCTTTGATGAAGGCACCGATCTGGTGCTCTACTACAAGTACCTGCTCGTCCTGAACGGCGAGGAAGAATACCGCCTGCACTTCAACGAAACAGACGTACTGAGCGACGCCCAGCGCAACTACTGCGAACAGCAATACAGCCTGTTCCGCTCCTGGTTTGCCGATTGGTCCAAACAAGGCGGAGTCATCGCTGAATGCATGTGATCGACAGCCATACAGGGGGAGAGCCCACACGGGTGATCCTGGACGGGGGGCCGGATCTGGGGACCGGCTCCCTTGCTGAGCGCGCCCTTCGCCTCGCGACTGAGCATGAAGAGTTCTATCTCTCGGTCATGCGCGAGCCGCGTGGCCAACCCGCCATGGTCGGCGCGCTTCTGGTGGAACCGGTGGACCCCACCTGTGTGGCCGGTGTGATCTATTTTGACATGGGCGCCGTGCTGGGCATGTGCGGCCACGGCACCATCGGCCTCACTGTGACGCTCGCCCATCTGGGCCGTATCACACCTGGTGTGCATCGCATTGAAACCCCGGCCGGTGTGGTGGAGGTGGAGCTGAGCGACGCCAACACGGTCACCGTGCGCAATGTCGAAAGCCGTCGGGTGCGCAAACAGGTGCAATTGGACGTGCCTGGCTATGGCGCGGTCACCGGCGACGTGGCCTATGGCGGCAACTGGTTCTTCATCCTCGACCCCAGCCCGCTGCCTGTGAACATCGGCAACATTCGGGCCTTGACCGATATGGGCATGGCCATCCGCGAAGCCGCCATCGCAGCTGATGCCGGTGGGGAAAACGGAGAGCCAATCGACCACGTGATCTTTCAAGGCGAAGCGCCGGAGAAAGGCGTGCACAGCCGCAACTTCGTGCTCTGCCCGGACGACACCTATGATCGCTCACCCTGTGGCACAGGCAGCTCCGCTCGTCTGGCCTGTTTGGCTGCGGACAACCGCTTGGCACCGGGGGAAGAGATCGTGCAGCACAGTGTGATCGGCAGCCCCTACACCTTGTCCTACCAAACCGGCCCACACGGTGGCGTGATCCCCTCCATCACAGGACAGGCCTTTGTCACCGCACAAAGCACCATCCTGTTTGAAACCAAAGACCCGTTCAAACACGGCATCGCGCATTAGCGCCTTCCGGACAGACATCCCGCCCCGTGCCTGTCCGGTCCCTCCCTCTCACGACAGGTCACAGGCATGACAAACGACATCATCGTCATTGGCGCCGGCATCATCGGCATCTCCACCGCGCTGGAACTGCAACGTCGCGGCCATCAGGTCCGTGTACTGGATCGCAGCGGCATTGCGGCGGAAGCCTCGCAGGGCAACGCAGGCGCTTTTGCCTTCACCGACATTGTCCCGCTTGCCACCCCAGGCATCATGCGCAAAGCCCCCAAATGGCTGCTTGATCCGCTTGGCCCCCTGTCGATCCCACCTGCCTACGCCCTGAAAATTGCCCCTTGGATGCTGCGCTTCTGGCGCGCCAGCTGGCAGGACCGCTACACCGCCTCGGTGGAGGCTCAAACCCAGCTGATGACCCATTCCCGTGCCGCCCTGGAGCGTCAGATCACCGCCACAAATGGCGAAGACATGATGCAGCGCGAAGGCCAGTTACAGCTCTACGAAGGCGAAAAAGAATTCCGCGCCAGCCTGTCCGGCTGGGAGCTGCGCCGCGCAAACGGCATCGATTTTCAAATGCTCGAAAGCCCCGAAGCCATCGCAGAGATCCAACCCGGCCTTGATCCGCGCTTCACCCATGCGGTGTTCACACCCGGCTGGATGAACACAGTCGATCCACAGACCTGGACACAGCACCTCGCCAAAGCGTTTATCGCCCTTGGCGGACGCATCGACACCGCCAACATTCACGCGTTGAAATGCCATGACAGCGCCGCCGTTGTGCACACCGAAAACGGCCCCATCACCGCACCCAAAGTGATTGTGTCAGCGGGCGCGTGGTCGCATCACCTCGCCCTGACAATAGGAGACAAAATCCCGCTGGAAACCGAGCGCGGCTACAACACAACGCTGCCCGCTGGCGCCTTCCCGCTGCGCACCCACCTGACCTTTGGAGGGCACGGGTTTGTTGTGACCAAAATCAACGGCGGTGTGCGTGTCGGCGGCGCAGTGGAACTGGGCGGCCTCACGCTCAAACCCAATTACAAACGCGCCGACACACTGCTGCATAAAGCGGCCAAGTTTATGCCTCGGCTGAACACGTCTGGCGGCAAGCAATGGATGGGCTTCCGCCCCTCCTTACCAGACAGCCTGCCCGTCATCGGCCCCTCCCCGCGCAGTGGCAACATCCTCTACGCCTTTGGCCATGGCCACCTCGGCCTCACCCAATCTGCGGGCACCGCCGAACTCATCGCAGCCCTCGTAGACAACGCCACCCCCACAATTCCTCTCACCGCCTACGCAGCCACCCGTTTCTGAAAGGAGCGCCCTCATGAAAATCACCGGTTTCAACGTCTACCAAGTGGACCTGCCTCTGAAAGAAGGCCGTTATAACTGGTCCAACGGCAACTTCATCGAGGTCTTTGACAGCACCGTCCTGGAAATTCTCACAGACGAAGGCCTCAAAGGCTACGCCGAATGCTGCCCACTGGGCTCCGCCTATCTGCCATCCTTTGCCAAAGGCGTGCGCGCCGGCTTGGCCGAACTGGCCCCCCACCTGATTGGTCAGGACCCACTCAACATCGGCGCCATCAACCGCACCATGGACGCCGCCCTGCGCGGTCACCCCTACGCCAAAGCCCCGGTCGACATCGCCTGCTGGGACTTGCTGGGCAAAGCCACCCTGCTGCCAGTCTACACCCTGCTGGGCGGTGCCGCACAAGACGACGTGGTGCTCTACCGCGCCATCAGTCAGGAAGACCCGGACGTCATGGCCAAGAAAATCGAAGGCTATGCCGCCGAGGGCTACACCAAGTTCCAACTCAAGGTCGGCGGCGAAGCCAATGACGACATCGACCGCATCCACGCCACCCGCGCCGTGTTGAAGAAAACCGATCAACTGGTGGCGGACGCCAACACCGGCTGGACCCGCCACGAAGCTGCCCGGGTTGTGAACGCCGTTGCCAATCTCGACGTCTATATCGAGCAGCCCTGCCTGACCTATGAGGAAAGCGTCTCTATTCGCCGCCGCACCTCCCTGCCATTTGTGATGGACGAGGTCATCGACACACCCAACACTCTGGTGAAAGGCATCGCTGAGGACGCCATGGACGCCATCAACCTGAAAATCTCCAAGGTCGGCGGCCTCACCAAGGCCCGCCAGATGCGGGACCTCTGCGTCGCGCATGGCATCCCCATGACGATTGAGGACACTTGGGGCGGCGACATCACCACCGCAGCCATTGCCCATCTGGCCCGTTCGACGCCTGCGGAATTCACTTTCTCCGCGACAGACTTCAACTCTTACGGCACAGTCACCATCGCCGAGGGTGCACCGAAGCGCAAAAACGGCCGCATGACCGCGCCGGACACGCGCGGCCTTGGCATCACACCGGTGTTTGACGCTCTCGGCGAGCCCGTCGCCACCTATCGCTGAAGGACCACATAATGCGCAGCAGCAAAACCATCCACGTGATATCCGCCCATGCCGAAGGCGAAGTGGGCGACGTGATTGTCGGTGGTGTGACCCCGCCACCGGGCGACACCATCTGGGAACAACGCAGCTTCATTGCCAAAGATCAAACCCTGCGGAACTTTGTCCTGAATGAACCGCGTGGCGGTGTCTTCCGCCACGTGAACCTGCTGGTGCCGCCCAAACATCCGGAGGCCGACGCCGCCTGGATCATTATGGAGCCCGAGGACACGCCCCCCATGTCCGGCTCCAACTCGATCTGCGTGTCTACCGTGCTCTTGGACGGCGGAATCATCCCGATGCAGGAACCAGAGACCCATATGACGCTGGAAGCCCCGGGCGGCTTGGTGAAAGTCCGCGCGGAGTGCAAAGACGGCAAGGCACAGCGTATCTTTGTGCAAAACCTACCCAGCTTTGCCGACAAAATTGGCGTGCCACTGGAAGTGCCGGGCCACGGCACAATCACGGTCGACACGGCCTATGGCGGCGACAGCTTTGTGGTTGTCGACGCGCAGGCGCTCGGGTTCGAGATTGTTGAGCACGAGGCCAAGGACATCGCACGTCTGGGTGTGACCATCACCAACGCTGCAAACGACCAGATTGGTTTCACGCATCCGGACAATCCGGATTGGGACCACATCTCCTTCTGCGCATTCTGCGGTCCCCTCTCTCGCACAGAAACCGGCTTCACAGGCAAATCTGCCGTGGCTATCCAACCGGGTAAAGTGGACCGTTCTCCCACAGGCACAGCTGTCTCCGCCCGCATGGCGCTGATGGTTGCCAAAGGACAGATGAAACCCAACGAAACCTTCGAAGCGGTGTCCATCATTGGCTCCCGTTTTTCTGGCCGCATCGTAGACAGCACAACCGTGGGCGACCGCCCTGCCATTGTCCCGGAAATCTCAGGCCGCGGCTGGGTGACCGGCATCCATCAACACATGTTGGACCCGGACGATCCCTGGCCCACAGGCTACCGTCTCAGCGACACCTGGGGCGCCTAAAACAGGCTGGGCGGCCCTTAGCCGCCCAGTTTCTTCAGATCTTCCAAAAGCGCCTTTGGCACCTCAACATATCCGCGCTCTGAATTACGCGCCCGAGCCTCAAACCGCCGTTGAGATGGCAACCGCGCTCCCTGATCCAGAATTTCTGCAAACAACCGCTCCGCCCGCGCATCATTCTCCGCCATGCGCC
The DNA here is from genome assembly GCF_047124445.1 of Shimia sp. MIT1388. Lineage (GTDB taxonomy): Bacteria > Pseudomonadota > Alphaproteobacteria > Rhodobacterales > Rhodobacteraceae > Shimia. Next base: position 1,642,868 of record NZ_CP138921.1, read on the forward strand.
CACCGCTCAGGTGGTAAGGGTCAAACGCCAGAATGATCTGGCCATGATACGGCGCACCGCCTTGTCCCTCGGCAAACGCCATGCTTTCCGCACTGGTGAGATCATCAATCAGTGGTCCGGCCATCAATTCAATCATGATCGACAGCGCAGACCCTTTGTAGCCACCAAAGGTCAGCATCGCGCCATCCAACGCTGCCTGCGGATCAGTGGTGGGATTGCCATCTGAATCCACAGCCACGCCTTCCGGCAATGGTTTGCCCGCGCGCAAATACAGCTCGATCTCCCCTCGCGCAAAGCCGCTGGTAGCAAAGTCAAACGTAAACGGGTCTTTCCCCATGCGCGGCCAGGAGAACGCCAATGGATTGGTCCCCAACGTGCCACGCTTGCCCCCCGCAGGCGCAACCCAGGAATGGCTCGGCACCATTGAGAGACCGGCCAGCCCTTCTTCGGACAAGCGCTCCACCTCCGGCCACAGGGCAGAAAAGTGAAAACAGTTGTTCACCGCCATGGCCGCCATGCCAAATTTACGCGCCTTCTCGATCAACAGCGGCATCGCCTCGTTCACCGCCAGAATGGACATCGCACTCCGCGCATCCACCCGCACAATGGCGCCATCGGACGGATCAATATGCGGCAAAGCATGTCCGTCGATCTTGCCCGCTTTCATGGTCTGGTGGCACATGAACAGACGAAACAGACCGTGGGACTGACAATCATCGCGCTGACACTGATATAGCATCTCGGCAATCACCGCGGCATGGCGCGGGCCATAGCCCACGTCTGAAAGGGTTTGCTCCGAAAGCGCACGCACCTCTTCCAGCGGCAACTGAACCATTTCCGTCATTCCAAGGTCTCCCAATCTAAGTTTGTGGATATTGGATACAATAGACTATTCTCTATTCTCAAGCCGTAAAACCACGGGCTGCCTGCAAATCCTGTTGGAAAATCAGCGCCCAGCCGGTAGTTGTATCCAAAACACACCTTAGAACGAGGGATACGGCATGGCTGGAAAGCGCGCGGTAACCAAACAGAGTCTGCCAGAGATGATCGCCAACGATCTGCGCGAGCGAATCCTCAGTGGCGACATGTCCGAAGGTGAGCCAATCCGTCAGGAAGCCCTCGCCGAAGAATACGACGTCTCCCGCATGCCAATCCGCGAGGCCCTCAAACGCCTTAACGCTGAAGGCCTCATCCAATGGGCCAACAACCGCGGCGGCACGGTCACCAAGCATTCCATTGCTGAGATCGGTGAAATATTTGACCTGCGTATTCTGATCGAGACCGACCTCTTCCGCCGCGCAATCCCTTTGATGTCTCTCGCAGATTTTAACCTGTGTGAGAAAATCCTCGATCAAATGGAAACCTCTTATGATGAGGATGACGTGTCCCGCTGGGGGACGCTAAACCACGAGTACCACAGCGCGCTTTATGCCGCTGCGGGCCGGGGCCTGACCAAAGACATCCTGGACCGTATCAACGTCCAATCGGACCGTTACGTGCGCTTGCACCTCAGCGTCATGGAACAACGGGAACCGGCCAAGGAAGAGCATCGTAATCTGCTCAAACTGGCACGGGATCGGAATGAAGACGCCGCTTGTGATCTTCTAGCGGCCCATATCGAGCGCACCAAAACTGAGCTTCTGGAACTGATCGAAGCCAAACGCGCCATCGAAACCTAAGACATAGCCGCATTTTGCCGGATCGGACTTGCACGCGCCGCTAAATTGGATACAATATCCATAACTGAGTTTTCAAACAGCGAGTCCCACATGACTTTTGTTCCTCACGGCAACCACCTCATTGCTGGCACCTGGGTGTCGGGCGACACCAAATTCCCTTCTGAACCGGCACATGGCCCGGCACATGACTTCTCTGTCGGCACCGTCGACAACGTAGACACCGCGGTGCAGGCAGCAGAAGACGCGTTCTGGAGTTTTGGCTACTCCACCCGCGCCGATCGCGCCGCATTTCTGAACGCCATAGCCGATGAAATCGAGGCCCGCGCCGAGGCGATCACGCAAATTGGCACGCAGGAAACCGGCTTGCCCGAAGCCCGCCTGCAAGGCGAGCGCGGCCGCACCACCGGCCAGCTGCGCCTGTTTGCCGAGCACATCCTCAAAGGTGATTACCTCGACCTGCGCCATGACCCTGCCTTGCCCGACCGAGCGCCCCTGCCCCGCCCTGAGCTCAAGATGATGCAGCGCCCGATTGGTCCAGTCGCCGTGTTTGGCGCCTCCAACTTCCCGCTGGCCTTCTCCACCGCCGGTGGCGACACCGCCGCCGCATTGGCCGCTGGCTGCCCCGTTGTGGTCAAAGGCCACTCCGCGCACCCTGGTACAGGCGAAATCATCGCCGAAGCCATTCTGGCCGCAATCAAGTCCTGCAACATCCATCCAGGCGTTTTCAGCCTGATCCAGGGCGGCAACCGCGCCGTTGGCTCCGCCTTGGTGCAGCACCCACTGATCAAAGCGGTGGGCTTCACCGGTTCACTCGCCGGTGGCCGTGCCCTGTTTGACCTCTGCGCCGCCCGCCCGGAACCGATCCCCTTCTTTGGCGAACTTGGCTCCGTGAACCCGATGTTCATCTTTGAAAACGCCCTAGCCAACCGCCATGCGGATCTGGCCACCGGCTGGGCGGGCTCCCTGACCATGGGCGCGGGCCAATTCTGCACCAACCCCGGCATTGCCGTGGTCCTTGCCGGCAAAGATGCAGAATCTTTCGCAAAAGAAGCCATCGCCGCACTGGCGGATCAGCCAGAGCAAACCATGCTCACCGACGGCATCGCCGCAGCCTACCGCAAAGGTCAAACGCTTGTGGCCGAAACCACCGGCGTTCAGGAGCTTCTAAACACCAGCTGTGACCTGCGCGGCGCCACGCCTTATCTCTACCAAACCACCGCACAGAACTGGCTTGCCAACGAAGTGCTGGGCGAGGAAGTCTTCGGCCCGTTAGGTGTGATCCTGGTTGCGGAAAACCTTGACGAGATGCGTGCTGTCGCCAAACAGCTTCAGGGGCAGCTCACCTGCACCCTGCACATGGACGAAGCCGACACAGAAGCGGCGCAAAGCCTGCTGCCCATTCTGGAACGCAAGGCGGGCCGCATCCTGGCCAATGGTTTCCCAACCGGCGTTGAGGTCAGCGACACCATGGTACACGGCGGCCCCTACCCAGCCTCCACCAACTTTGGCGCCACCTCCGTAGGCACTCTGTCCATCCGCCGCTTCCTGCGCCCGGTCTGTTACCAAAACCTACCCGCAGCGCTGGACCCAACCACAGAAACCTAAGATCCGGCCAACCGGATCTATCCCAAAGACACCTCCCCAAGGGCGGCATCTGGCAAAAGATGTCGCCCTTTCTTTGTGACGCCCCCGCGCCTTTGGTCGCAGTTGCACTTCTCTCGCTTTCCAGTAGCTTACCACCCAGACCCGCAGCCAGTTTCAGCCAGCCCCCTGTTTGTTACACATTCGGAGCGACCCTCATGCGCCCCATTTCCCATGTTGACCGCGTTCTGGACGCTGCCTTTTCATCCTCTGCCGCCGCGCACTCCCGCCTCGCCGCAAGCTGGCGCCGTTCGGCCCACAAACATGGGCTGGACCCGGCCTCCAAACGTGACGTGGCCCGCGTTACCCAGGATTGCCTCAAAGACCGCCGTGCGGCGCTCGAAACCTTTATGACCGTAGCCGCCCCACGCCTGGACGCGCTTTATGCACTGGTCGGCCAATCCGGTTGCGGCGTATTTCTGTCCGACGCCAAGGGCGTGATCCTCGACCAACGGCTCAGCGACGCCGATGCGCCAACCTTCGGCCATTGGGGCCTGTGCAACGGCGCGGATTGGAGCGAAGCTCAGGAGGGCACCAACGGTATTGGCACCTGCCTCACCGAAGGCCGCCGCCTCATCATTCACCGCGATGAACATTTCTTTGCCCGCAACACCGCGATGAGCTGCATCGACGCGCCGATTTATGGCAGCGACGGTTCGATTGTGGCAGCCCTCGATGTGTCTTCCGCGCGCGCGGATCAAACCGAAGCCTTCAATCGCCTGATCGCCGCTCAAGTGGCCCAGACCGCCCGCGCCATCGAGGAAGCCCACTTCCGCGCCACGTTCCCCAACGCCCGCATTGTGGTGGCCGAAAGCGAAGACGCCGAAGCCGCCACCCTGCTAGCCATCGACGGCGATGATCTGGTGGTCGGCGCCACTCGGGAAGCACGCCGGGTGTTTGGCATGGAAAGCAGCGCCGCACTCACACCGCGCCCCGCCGCGGACATCTTGGGGCGCGAGGACGGCCCCACCGGCTTTGAGAAGGCCGAACGCGCCGCCGTGGTGCGGGCCATCGCCCGCGCGGACGGCAACATCAGCCAGGCCGCGCGCCAACTCGGCATTGGCCGCGCCACGCTCTATCGCCGCATGAAACGCCTCGGCCTTAACGAAACGTAATCGGATGTGTCTCACCTCTGAGACACATCCAGGTTTCGACCGTTTTCCCCACAGTGACCGCCTTTTGGGCCTGCGCCATCCTCCCCGCAATCCGATCGGAGGAGATCGGCATATGAGGAGGAAACTATGAACGATATGACCCACACAGAGGCCGGCACCTACGTCTCGCCTTTCGCGGACCGCTACGACAACTTCATCGGCGGCGAGTTCACCGCCCCGGTCAACGGCCGCTACTTTGACAACGTCACCCCGATCACCGGCGAGAAAGTCTGCGAAGTTGCCCGTTCCGACGCCGCCGACATCGAAAAAGCGCTGGACGCCGCCCACGCCGCCAAAGACGCCTGGGGCAAAACATCTGCCGCAGAACGCTCCAACCTGCTGTTGAAAGTGGCTGACGCCATCGACGCCAATCTGGAGCGTCTCGCGCAGGCTGAAACCTGGGACAACGGCAAGCCAATCCGTGAAACCATGGCGGCGGACATCCCGCTCTCTGCCGACCACTTCCGCTACTTCGCAGGCGTGCTGCGCGGTCAGGAAGGCAACATGTCTGAAATCGACGCGGACACTGTGGCCTACCACTTCCACGAACCTCTTGGCGTTGTCGGCCAGATCATCCCATGGAACTTCTCCATCCTGATGGCCGCCTGGAAACTGGCCCCTGCATTAGCCGCCGGTAACTGCATCGTTCTGAAACCGGCCGAGCAAACCCCAGCCGCGATCATGATCCTTGCGGAAATTATGTCCGAGTTCCTGCCAGCCGGTGTGCTGAACATCGTGAACGGTTACGGTGCTGAAGTCGGTGCCCCACTGGCCAGCTCCAAGCGCATCGCCAAGATCGCCTTCACCGGCTCCACCGCCACCGGCAAAAAGATCATGGAAGCGGCCACCGACAACCTGATCCCGGTCACGCTGGAACTGGGCGGCAAATCGCCAAACATCTTCTTCTCCGATGTCATGGCCAAGGACGACGCCTTCCTCGACAAAGCGGTCGAAGGCTTTGTGCTCTTTGCCTTCAACCAGGGCGAAGTCTGCACCTGCCCATCCCGTGCGTTGATCCAGGAAGACATCTACGAAGAGTTCATCAAACGCGCGATTGCCCGCGTTGAAGCCATCAAACAAGGCGACCCACGCAACCCAGAAACCATGGTTGGCGCCCAGGCATCTGTTGAGCAGCAAGAGAAAATTCTCTCCTACCTGACCATCGGTGTAGAAGAAGGCGCCGAGGTTCTGACCGGCGGCGCAGCGGCCAAATTCAACGGCGAGCTGGCTGGTGGCAACTACATCCAGCCAACCATCCTGAAGGGCCACAACAAGATGCGCGTCTTCCAGGAAGAGATTTTTGGACCGGTTGTTTCCGTAACCACCTTCAAAGACGAAGAAGAGGCACTCGCGATAGCCAACGACACCATGTATGGCCTCGGCGCCGGTGTCTGGTCGCGTGACGCCAACACCTGCTACCGCTTTGGCCGCGCCATCGAAGCCGGTCGCGTCTGGGTCAACAACTACCACGCCTACCCGGCCCACGCGGCCTTTGGTGGCTACAAGCAGTCCGGTATTGGCCGTGAGAACCACAAGATGATGCTGGACCACTACCAGCAGACCAAGAACATCCTGATGAGCTACAACCCAAACAAGTTGGGCTTCTTCTAGGATCACCTAACCCGTGAGGAGACTTCCCCCGCTGTTCCCCAACAGCGGGGGCTTTTTTGTCTAAGTCCCGCTGGAACTCGCCCCGATCATCACGTCAGCCAGCGTGCCATAAGCAGCCGTCCAGGCGGATTGCACGTCCGAGGAAAAGTCATCCCCCAGACCTTGGGCCAAGGCCCAGATCAAAGCTTCGCCAACATAGGCGTAGTGCTCTGGTGCCACCTCATAGCCGCTGTGCCGCTCGCCAAGACCCACGACAGCTGGCAGCAGCGTCTCCGGACTGTTCAATCCGGTCACCGCCAGCCCCAGCATCTGCATCAGCTTCTTCTTCTGCTCCGCCAGATCGTCCGGAAAAAGTGGCCGCACCTCCGGCGCCAGCTCAAACAGCCGCCCGTAAAACAGATCTGCAATGCGGGCCGCCATCGGGGTCACCTGCTGAAAACTGCCCTGTACCAAAGCGATCTGTTCTGGAGTCATGCCGCGCATCCTTCACAAGTGTAATACGCCCAACCTACACCAGATCCTTGATATCCCGATAGGAAATTTGAATTGTGGTTCCAATTTTGGCGACAGGGGCTGCACAGGCCACCCTCTGTGCTCCCCTTATCCCATAATCAAAATTGCCAGCTCCGTGCCAATTACACACCCAAGATCCCTGGCAAACGCAGCCCATGCTCCCGCGCACACTCTGCCGCGCTCTCATAGCCCGCATCCGCGTGTCGCCAGACACCGGACGCCGGATCATTCCACAAAACGCGCTCTAGCCGTTTCGCAGCCTCAGGCGTGCCATCTGCGCAAATCACCACGCCAGAATGCTGACTGAACCCCATGCCAACGCCACCACCGTGATGCAGGCTCACCCAGGTCGCCCCGGAAGCCGTGTTGATCAGTGCATTCAGCAATGGCCAGTCAGACACCGCATCAGACCCATCTTTCATCGCCTCAGTTTCGCGATTTGGCGAGGCCACCGACCCGCTATCCAAATGGTCCCGACCAATCACCACCGGCGCCTTCAGCTCGCCCGACGCAACCATCTCGTTAAACATCAGCCCAGCGCGGTGGCGATCCCCCAGCCCAATCCAGCAAATCCGCGCCGGCAGGCCCTGAAATGCAATCCGATCCCGCGCCATGTCGAGCCAATTGTGCAGATGCGTATTCTCCGGGAACAGCTTCTTCATCGCCGCGTCGGTTTTGTAGATATCTTCCGGATCACCGGACAATGCGGCCCATCGGAACGGACCAACCCCTTTACAGAACAGAGGACGGATATAGGCCGGCACAAACCCGGGGAAAGCAAAGGCATTCTCCAGGCCTTCTTCCAACGCCATCTGACGGATGTTGTTGCCGTAGTCGACCGTCGGGACGCCATCCTCGTGGAAAGCCACCATCGCTTCAACCTGCACCTTCATACTTGCGCGTGCGGCCTTTTCCACCTCTTTTGGCGCGGTTTCCGCTTTGGCGCGCCATTCTGCCACGGTCCAGCCTTGTGGCAGATACCCGTTGACCGGATCATGCGCCGAGGTCTGGTCGGTCACGATATCAGGCCGAATGCCTCGTTTGTGGATTTCCGGGAAAATGTCAGCCGCGTTGCCAATCAGCGCCACAGATTTTGCCTCACCTGCCTTGGTCCAACGGTCGATCATCGCCAGCGCGTCATCAAGACTATCGGTCTTCTCATCGACATAGCGCGTGCGCAGACGGAAGTCGGCACGGGTCTCGTCACATTCCACCGCCAGACAGCAGGCCCCGGCCATCACCGCCGCCAAAGGCTGTGCACCGCCCATGCCGCCAAGGCCGCCGGTCAGAACCCATTTGCCGGTCAAATCACCACCGTAATGCTGACGTCCAGCTTCGGCAAAGGTCTCATAGGTGCCCTGCACAATGCCTTGCGTGCCAATGTAAATCCACGACCCGGCGGTCATCTGACCGTACATCATCAGGCCCTTTTTATCGAGTTCATTGAAGTGATCCCAATTGGCCCAGTGCGGCACCAAATTAGAGTTGGCAATCAACACACGCGGCGCATCGGCATGGGTTCTGACCACCGCAACAGGCTTGCCAGATTGCACAATGAGGGTCTCGTCACCCTCAAGGTCTTTGAGCGTGTCAACGATCAGGTCAAAGTCTTTCCACGTGCGCGCCGCGCGCCCAATACCGCCATACACCACCAGTTCATGCGGATTCTCAGCCACATCTGGATGCAGATTGTTCATCATCATCCGCAACGGCGCTTCGGTCATCCAACTCTTAGCATTCAGCTCGGCACCAGTTGGCGGGAAAACGTCACGGGTGTTCTTGCGTGGATCGGTCATGGCAAGTCTCCTTATCGAGTCAGCACGCCAGACAAGGCGAGTTCATTGAGGGTCTGAAGAATGGTTTTGAGATGGGGCCGCAGTGCCGCCGCACGCTCCGGCAGGTAGGTCCAGGGCGCCGCTTCGCGCATATAAGTGCGCTGTGCCAGCTCCATTTGAATGGCATGTTCATTGCGACGCGGCTGGCCATAGTGGCGTGTGGTCCAGCCACCTTTGAAACGACCGTTGCAAACCGCGTCAAAGCCGTCAGCCGCAGAGGCGATTTTGCGCACCACAGTCTCAATCCTATTGTCACAGGTTGCGCCAGAGTTGGTGCCCACAGAAAACGCTGGCAGCTGCCCCTCAAAAAGAAAGGGAATGTTGGAGCGGATCGAGTGGCAATCATACAAAATTGCCACGCCATGGTGCGCCTTCACACGGGCAATCTCTTCCGCCAGTGCAGCATGGTAAGGCGCGTGAAACGCATCACGGCGGCTTACGATCTCGTCCTCAGAAGGCGCTTGCCCGTCACGCCAAATCGCTTGGCCGTCAAAGTCTGTGAGCGGCACCAGCGTTGTGGTGTTCTGCCCCGGATAGAGGGAAACGCCGGCGGGGTCACGGTTGGCGTCGATCACATAGCGGTGGATGTTTGATGCCACCACCGTCGCACCTGGCAGAAGCCCGTCGTAAAGCTGCGTGATATGCCAATCCGTGTCCGCCAACGCCTGCCCATTGGCATTGAGCCGCGCAAATATATCGTCTGGCACAAAGGTGCCACCGTGCGGTTGGCCAAGAATGATCGGGCTGTCGCCGTGGATCACATCAACGATGTTCATGCGCTCAACTCCGGCAGACTTGTGCCGCAAGCCTCGGTCAGCGCACCAGCTGCAACCAACGCGGCCGCTGCCTCCAAATCCGGCGCCATATAGCGATCCGCACCAAGCGTCGCCACGTCCTGTCGCAAGCGCTGCAGGACCGATTGCAACGGCTCGGACGTCACCAAAGGCGCGCGGAACTCAATGCCCTGCGCAGCACAGAGCAGCTCCACCCCCAAAATACGGTTCAAGTTGGTGACCATCTGGATCAACCGCCGCGCACCATGGGCCGCCATCGACACATGGTCTTCCTGGTTGGCAGAGGTCGGCGTTGAATCCGTCACACAAGGATTGGCCAAATGTTTGTTTTCACTCATCAGTGCGGCGGTGGTGACCTCCGCGATCATCAGACCAGAATTCAAACCCGGCTCCGGCGTCAAAAACGGTGGCAGGTCATGGCTCAGGGTTGGGTCCACCATCAGAGCGATGCGCCGCTGCGCAATGGCGCCAATCTCGGACACCGCCAAGGCAATCATATCCCCTGCGAACCCAACAGGCTCCGCATGAAAATTGCCGCCGGACACAATCAATCCCGCCTCAGTCAGCACCAACGGGTTGTCGGTGGCTGCGTTCGCCTCAATCTCCAGCGTCGTGGCAGCTTGTCGGATCACATCCATCGCCGCGCCCGTCACCTGCGGCTGGCAGCGAATACAATACGGGTCCTGCACACGGCTGTCGTCATCCCGGTGGCTTTCGCGGATTTCGCTGCCAGCCAAGATGGCCCGCATGGCCGCCGCCGTTTCAATCTGCCCCCGTTGACCACGCAACTGATGGATTTCCGGCTGCAACGGCGCCGTCGACCCCATGATCGCGTCGGTCGACATGGCGGAAATCACCAGCGCATTTTGCGCCGACTGCCAAGCCTCAAACAGCCCGGCCAGCGCAAAAGCCGTGGAAAACTGCGTGCCGTTGATAAAGGCCAAACCTTCTTTGGGGCCAAGCTGAATGGGCGCGAGCCCGGCTTTCGACAACGCCTCGGCGCCGGGCAAGATTTCCCCAGCGAACTCCGCTTCGCCTTCGCCAATCACCACCGCAGTCATGTGGGACAACGGCGCCAGATCACCCGACGCCCCCACAGAGCCCTGCGCCGGGATCACCGGCGTGACCCCTTTGGACAACATGCCTTGCAGCAGTTTGACATAGTCCCAGCGCACACCGCTGGCGCCCCGGCCAAAACTCAGAAGCTTAAGCGTCATCATCAACCGCGCCATGCGTCGCGGCACGGCCTCGCCAACACCACAGCAATGGCTCAGGATCAGATTGCGCTGCAACGTGGCCGTGTCTTCCGGCGCAATCTTCAGGCTGGCCAATTTGCCAAACCCGGTGTTCACGCCATAAACCGCAACATCCCCAGCCGCTGCGGCATCAATGCGCTTTGCTGCATCTTCCACCGCAGGCTTGCACACCGGATCGAGCGCCACAGCACGCTCATTCCAATAGACATCCGCCAGCTGCGCGAGCGTCACCGCGCCGGGGGTGAGTTCCAACACGCTCATGCGCGACCTCCAAAGAAACGTTGATGCAACGGGTTGAACCCAATGCGATAAGCAAGCTCAGCCGGGTGGCTGACATCCCACACGGCCAAATCGGCCCGTTTGTTCTCTTCGATTGTGCCGCAATCCGTAGCGCCAAGCGTCAGCGCAGCATTGCGGGTGACCCCGGCCAAAGCTTCCTCAGGCGTCATGCGGAAAAGCGTACAGCCCATGTTCATGGTCAACAAAAGCGAGGTCAGCGGTGAGGAGCCAGGGTTGGCATCCGTTGCCAGCGCCATAGGCACACCGTGTTTGCGCAATGCCTCAATTGGCGGCACCTGCGTTTCCCGCAACGTATAAAACGCCCCCGGCAGGATCACCGCTGTGGTGCCTGCCGTCGCCATCGCCGCAACACCATCTTCGTCAAGATACTCAATGTGATCCGCGCTCAACGCGCCATAGCTGGCGGCCAATTTGGCCCCGCCAAGATTGGACAGTTGCTCCGCGTGCAACTTCACCGGCAGCCCCAGGTCACGCGCCACATCAAATACGCGTGCTATCTGCGCTGGCTGAAAGGCAATCCCCTCGCAGAATCCGTCAACCGCATCCACCAGACCTGCTTCATGCGCTGCCCGCAATGCCGGAAGGCACACTGTGTCGATGTAGACGTCGTCTTGTCCTGCAAACTCTGGCGGCACGGCATGTGCCCCAAGAAACGTGGTCACGACCCGGACCGGGCGCACGGCCTCAATCCGACGCGCCACACGCAACATCTTTAGTTCCGTGTCCAAGTCCAAGCCGTAGCCGGATTTCACCTCAATCAGCGTTGTGCCTTCAGCAATCAACGCGTCAACCTTGGTCAAAGCATCCGCCAAAAGCTCATCCTCAGACGCCGCCCGTGTGGCTTGCACGGTCGAGACAATCCCGCCCCCTGCCCGCGCGATCTCTTCATAACTTGCACCCTGAAGCCGCATCTCAAACTCACGTGCCCGATTGCCGCCCGCAACTATATGTGTGTGACAATCAATCAGCGCCGGCGTCACCAGACGCCCCCCAAGGTCATGCTTGGTCAACTTCGAATATCGCTCTGGCAAGTCAGACAAAGCGCCCGCCCAGGCGATCCGATTACCCTCCAGCGCAATCGCACCATCCTCAAGAAGCCCATAAGGCATCGCTCCAGTCATGGTGGCCACTCTGGCGTTTGTCAGCAGCATGTCGACGAATCCCTTGCCGATGTCAGATTAATTTGCATTATGTCTGCACATAATAATCCGTCAAGCGGGGATTCGTCATGAAAATCATTTGGGCTGAACAGGCACTGACCGCCGAAGGATGGGCTAAAGATGTCCGCTTGGAAATTGGCACGGATGGACGGATCGCGGACATACAGACCAATCAACGCCCTGACGGCCATAAGGTGGGCACGCTCTTGCCAGCCCCGGCCAACAGCCACAGCCACGCCTTTCAGCGGGCCATGGCAGGCCTGACTGAAAGCCGCGGGACCAATGTCACCGACAGTTTCTGGACCTGGCGCCAATTGATGTTCCGATTTTTGGACGCCCTCACCCCGGACCAGGTGGAGGCAATCGCCGCCTTGGTGCAAATGGAAATGCTGGAGGCAGGCTTTGCCACCAATGTAGAATTTCACTACCTGCACCACCAACCCGGCGGCATGCCTTACGACAATTTGGGAGAAATGGCCGAACGCATCGCTGCAGCCGCAGAGATCAGTGGGATCGGCCTGACCCTATTGCCGGTGCATTACCAGTTTGGCGGTTGCGACCAACGTCCTCTGGGCCCAGGCCAAATTCGTTTTGGCAATGATGCCGAGCAGTTTGCACGCCTTGTGGGAGAAGCCCGCGAAGCACTCGAAACCTTGCCTGCGGATTCTGTTCTGGGGGTTGCCCCCCACTCGCTGCGCGCTGTTGGACAAAACGTTTTGCGCGGGGCTGCGGACTTGGTGCCAGACGGCCCGGTGCACTTGCACCTCGCCGAGCAACTCCCTGAAGTTGAGGAAGTTTTGGCCAACTGGCACGCTCGACCTGTTGAATGGGCACTGGAAAATCTGCCAATAGATAGCCGCTGGTGCCTGATCCATCTGACTCAAATGCTTCCGCACGAAACCGAAGCCCTTGCCAAGACTGGCGCAGTCGCGGGGCTCTGCCCTCTGACCGAAGCTTCCTTGGGTGACGGCATCTTTGACGCCGTGCGCTGGATGGACGCTGATGGCCGCATCTCGATCGGCTCAGACAGCAATATCCGTATTTCGCTGGCCGAAGAGTTGCGTCAACTCGACACCAGCCAACGCCTACGGGACCACAGCCGCGCCGCGCTGGCCACAACCGAGCATTCTACCGGCCGCCGCCTGTTAGACGCCATCTCCGCCGGCGGCGGGCAGGCCGCCGGGCGGGGTTCCGGCAGGCTGGAGGTTGGCGCCTGGGCCGACTTGCTGGCCTTGGACACAAGCCATTTCGACCTTGCGGAGCTACAAGGCGACACTCAACTCGACAGCTTTGTTTTTGCTGGCGACAACACTATGATCGCGGATGTCTGGTCTGCTGGGCGCCACATGGTTCAACAGGGTCGCCACATCCATCGTGACGAGATTACAAAGGCTTACCGCAAAGCAGTCAAGCCGCTGCGTGACGGCCTTTGACGTCAATACCGTGTTGTCATGCGATACCCGCGATGGAACACCAAACGCACATAGGTGATCGCGCGGGTCTCAAACCAGGTTGAGCGCTCCGCCAGAAACAGCGGATCCCCCTCGGCACAGCCCAAGTGTTTTGCCATCTCCGCTTCCGCTGTCAAAGCAGAAAAGCTGATCTCCGCATCGGAGTACGGCACCTCGGAAATCAGCCATTCGTTGGGTCCAATGGTGCCAAAATCCGCCCCTGCCGCCTGTGGCAATGCCGCCAGATTGATCCAGCGGTCTTCAAACTGATAGGGGTTGCTGTCACCATAATGCATACACGTCAAGTGCAGCACCTCTCCGCCAGCGTCCAAGCCCAACCGTGCCCGAAGCCAATCTGGCGTTTTTACAATGTCGCGTTTGACCAAGGCGTAACGATACATCGCACCGCGCCCCTCAATCTCCTTACGCACGATAGGAATGTTGAACCGCGCCTGCCGCACTGGCGAGGCCAAAACACGGGTCCCGGCTTTTCGCTTGCGCTCCACCAGGCCCTCTTCCGCCAATTCCCGCATCGCCCGATTGACCGTAGCCCGCGCACAGTCAAACTCTGCAGCCAGATCCACCTCATTGGGCAACAGATCGCCGGCACTCCAGACGCCTTTGACAATCCGGCGCCGGATCTCTTCTTTCACATCCCGAAAAGCGGTTTTCATGCAGGCGCATCCTCATGGCATGGGATGCCCACTTTAATCTGTGCTTGAAAAGAATAAACCCGATTTATTCCTTCGCCATACGACCGCCCCGGAACTTGAACGCCTGACAGGCCCCTACGATCGCCACCCCAACATGCGCCGTTCAATGAAGCTGATGACTGCGCTGACCACCACGCCGAGCAACGACAGGATCACCACTCCGGCAAACAAGCGCTCCAGATCGTAAAGCGAGCCGGCTTCCAGGATGTAGGCGCCGATGCCATATTGCGCGCCGAGCATTTCGGCGGCGACCAGCAGGATAATCGCAATCGACAGGCTGATGCGCAGGCCTGACAGGATGCCGGGCAAAGCGCCGGGCAAAATGATCTTGCGCACAATCGACCACCACGACAGGCCAAAACTCTGCCCCATGCGGATCAGCGTGCGGTCCACGTTGTCGACCGCGCCATAGGTGGCCACGACTGTTGGGGTGAAGGTGCCAAAGGCGATGAGCGCGTATTTGGAGCCTTCGCCAATGCCAAACCAGATGACAAACAGCGGCAGCAGCGCGATTTTCGGGATCGGGAAAATGGCCGCGATCACCGGCACAAGACCGGAGCGGATGTAGGAAAACAGCCCGATCAAGACGCCAACCGAGATGCCAATGCTGACCCCGAGAGTGGCGCCCACGGCGAGACGGGCCAAAGATGGGCCGAGGTGCTGAAACAGCAATCCGCTGGAATAGAGCTGGCGGAAGGTTTCCAAAACGTCGGACGGCTTAGGCAGGGTCAGTGCAGAGATCCAGCCTGCGCGGGTGCCCCATTCTGCCACCAGAATGAGGACAACAAACACCATCACACCAATCCAGGCCTGTGGTTTGGGGGCAAATCCGCCGCCGCGGAACGCAACTGTGCGTTTGGAGGTGTCAGACATGCAGAAGCTCCTCGTCTGCCGCACGGGCTTCGTCACGCATCAGATTCCATAGCCGTTTTTGATAAGCGTCCAGATCGGCATCGCCAAAGGCGCGCTCGGACAAGGGCTTGTCGATCTCGACGATCTCCCGGATTTGTCCCGGGCGACGGGACAGGACAACCACCTTGTGTCCCAGACGCACGGCTTCGGCCAGATTGTGGGTGACATAGACCGCCGTAAACGGTTGGCGCGACCAGAGGTTCACCAGATCATCCATCAGCAGTTCCCGTGTCTGGCTATCTAGTGCGGACAAAGGCTCATCCATCAACATCACCGCCGGCTTCACAGCCAAGGCGCGGGCAATGGCGACCCGTTGTTTCATGCCGCCAGACAGTTGTTTGGGCAGAGCTTTGGCAAAATCGGTCAACTTGGTACGGGCAAGCACATCGTCAATGATCTCACGCGCCGCTGCGCCGCGAATGCCGTGATCTTCCAGCACAAGCGAGATGTTGCCCTTGACGGTGCGCCACGGCAGCAGGGCAAAATCCTGAAAAATATAGGTCAGCGGGTTGAGGCAGTCTTTGGGCGCATCGCCAACTTGGAGCACCTGGCCGCGCTGCGGGCGTTCCAACCCGCCAATGAACCGCAGCAGCGTAGATTTCCCGCATCCCGACGGGCCAACTATACAGATGATCTGTTGGTTAGGGATGTCGAGAGTGATGTCACGCATCACCTCAAAATCATCGTAGGAATGGCCAATGCCCTCAAGCCTGATGTCCATTGTCTGCCTCAAATAGTCTGCGGCGGGGCAGTTTGGACCGCCCCACCATAGAGCGGTTTTAGCCGCCGATGGTTTTCACGTAGGAGCTGTCCACGAGGGTGTCGAGCGTGATGTCTTTGCCCACCAGACCCTCTGATTGGAACCAGCTCAGCTGATCCTGAACGGAAGCCAGGTTCAATGCCGCGCCGGAGCTGATGCGCATGGTGCCATTGATGATGGAGCCTGCGGCCTTGGCGCGTTCGCGGTCCGTGTAGACATACTTGTGGATCAGATCGACCATTTCGTCCTGATCGGCGGTGCCATCGATCATCGCAGCCGCATAGTCATCCACACCTTTGGAGAAACCGGCGAGGAAACTCTCGGTCTGGCCGCGCTCATTGGCGGCGTTGTTGGCGGAGGTGAAGACCGTAGTGACCTGGTAGTCCGGAATGTAGTCCGCAACGTTGCCAACGATGTGCCAGGCACCCGCTTTGGCAAGCGGCTTAGCGATATGGGGTACAATCGACCAACCATCGACTTGGCCGGATTTCATCGCACCGATGATCGCGCCGACTTTTTGCAGCGGCGTGTAGCTCAGCTCGATGCCTTCGGCAGCGGCCATCTTGGCGCCCATGTAGTGGAAGGACGAGCCGGCCTGGGTGATGGCGTATTTCTTGCCGTTCAGATCTTTCAGACTTTGGATGCCAGCCTGATAAGACGCGTCGGAGATCAGGTATTTCTGACCATCAATGCCCGCTTCTTCCTGTAGCGCGCCGCCAATAACCTTGATCGCACCTTTGTCTGCGAGGCTGATGAGGCCGCCGGAAATTGCGGTCACGGCGTAATCGATGTCTCCGCTAGCAATCGCCACGGCCATAGGCTGCGCCGCCTGGAAGAACTCAAACTCCACGTCCAGCCCTGCCTCGGCAAAATAGCCGCGCTCAAAGGCCACGAAGTTGCCGGAGTGGGATGTAAAGCGCAGCGCGCCCACTTTGATTTTCTTGTTCATGGCCAGAGCTGGCGCGGCCAGGCCGCTGGCTGCCACGGTGCCGCCCATCAGGGCCAATGCCTTACGGCGCGAAAGTTTGATCACGATATCCTCCCAATGATCTGTGCTAAATGTCCGGATGTAATTCCGATTTGATGTCGTCTTCCAAAGCCGCAAGCGCAGCGTTGCTGTCGCGGGCCAGAACCGCATCCACAAGCGTCTGTTGCCGCGCACAGCGGCCGTCAAAATCGAGCCGGCGTTCGCGCAACAACGCCAGACGGAAACGTCGGCTTTGGTTGTAAAGCTTGCGTTGCAGATCGATCAGGCGCGGACTGCCGCAGGCGTCAATCAGGGCATAGGAAAACGCACGGCAGGCTTCGTCCCACTCCATGGCGGTCAAGTCATCGGTGGTCTCGGCAACTCGCGTTTCGGCTTTGCGCAGCGCGTGATGTGCGGCGATCACACGGCCTTCCCAGGCCACGTCGCCGTGTTCCAAAGCCAGCCCCAGAGCCAGTTTCTCGATCTCCGTACGCACCATCAAAATGTCGCGCACATCATCTTCTGTGGCAGAGGCCACGCGGAACCCACGTTGCGAGGTGGCCTCCACCAAGCCCTCCGCCGTGAGCAGCCGCAGCGTCTCGCGCATCGAATGGTTAGACCCGCCATAACGCGCCCGCAGGCTTTGCAGTTTCAGCTTTTGATCCGGCAACAAAGCCCCAAAGGAAATGTCACGGCGCAACGCAGCCGCAAGCATTGCGATGACAGTGTCGTCTTCCTTGGTGTCGCGCCGGAGGATCATTGTGCTGTCCAAAACTCAAAATGTTGGACATTTTTGAAAACACTGAACGCTTTGAGTCAAGAGGTTTGTTATGCAACACCTAAGAGCTCAGCGTTAAAACGCACCTGCCATCAAGCATCAAACCGCCCAGTTCAGGCTCCCTCGCTACGTCACCAAGCACGCCCGCTTTTCCTCCAATCGACCCGCAGACATCGCCCCCGACACAAAGCAGCGGCGCATTTCGACCATGCGCAATTGCGCTCAGACATGCACGCTGGAGCCTTGTCGGTTTCCACGACCTCATCCAAGGCGACCATCCGAGACAACGGGCAAAGCTACCTCTCCGGTCTGCATTCTGCGGAAGTGCAATCCACCGCAAAAGCTTTCAAATCAGGAAACGCGCGCCAATTGAGGCAACGTGAAGAACCCCGACACCGGAGCTTCATTGACTTTCAGATCACATCCATAGGCATCCGCAAGACGCTCCGCTGTCAGCGCTTTTGAAACGCAGTCCTGAACAACCAAAGCGCCATCGACAATCAAGGCCACCTGATCCGCGAACATCGCAGTCAAGTTGAGATCATGCATCACAACCACAACACCGCCCCCCTGATCGGCAAAGTCCCGGGCCGTCTGCATCACGCGCAATTGCTGCCCAATATCGAGGCTGGACACAGGCTCATCCAGAAACAACCAGCGCGGCACCCCATCCTCAACCGGCTGCCAAACCTGACACAATACGCGCGCCAACTGGACCCGCTGCTGCTCACCGCCTGACAGAGACTGGTAATACTGCCCTTCAAATCCCGCCATCCCGACCTTTTGCAAGGCGCGCACCGCAATGTGTGGCTCCGTTTGCCTTTGCAACCCAAGCCGCACAATCTCAAGCACGGTGAACGGGAACGCCAAAGGTGTGGCCTGTGCCAGAACCGCCCGGTGTTGCGCCAAGTCTGCGGTCCGCATGGATTGGATATCCTGCCCGTTCAAACTCACACGGCCGCTGTAGGACACATCCCCGGACACCGCTGACAGCAGCGTGGACTTACCGGCCCCTGAAGGCCCAACAATGGCCGTCACCGCGCCTGGCTGCGCCTCAAACGTCACGTCCCGCAGCAGAGCTTTCTTTCCAACGTGAACCCCGATGTTTTGGGCAATCAACGCCATCGCCTACAGCCTCACAGGTCGACCACGCCCTGTTGGCGCAGCAATATCCACAGAAAGAACGGCCCGCCAATGATGGCCGTGATAATGCCAATAGGCAGCTCCGCCGGTGCAATAACCACCCGCGCCACAACATCCGCCGCCACAAGCACACAGGCCCCCAAAAGCGCGGAATTCACCAAGAGATGCTTGTGATCCGGCCCGGACACAAGCCGCAGCACATGGGGCACCACGATGCCCACAAAACCAATGCCTCCGCTGATCGCCACAGACACGCCGGTCGCGGCGGCCACACATAGGATGGTCAACCGTTTGACCAATTGGACGGGCACCCCCATGTGACGTGCGGCAGCCTCACCCAGCGCCATGGCGTTCAGGCCTTTTGCCAAGAATTGAGCCGTCCCCAAAGCGAGCAAAACAACCGGCGCAGCTATCGCAAGCTTGCTCCAGTTGGCACCGGAAAGAGATCCCATATTCCAGAAAGTGAAATCCCGCATCTGCGCATCATCCGCGATGTAAATAAGCACGCCAGTGAACGCCATGGTCAGGGCTGACAACGCGATCCCCGCCAACAGCATGGTGGCAACCGACGTGCGCCCGTGACGCGTGGCGATGCCATACAACAAAAGGGTCGCGCCCCATGCCCCTGCAAAAGCAAACATCGGCAGGAGAGCGGCTCCAAGAAGGCTTGCAAATGGCAAGGCGGCCCCAAGCACAATAGCGCAGACCGCCCCAAAACTCGCACCAGCACTCACACCGATGATGCCCGGGTCCGCCAGCGGATTGCGAAAAAGCCCCTGCAGCAGCGCACCAGATGCGGCCAAAGCAGCACCAACCACAAGTCCGGTCAACAATCGCGGCAACCGAATATGCAGCAGGACAATTTCATCACGAAGCGTTAGATCTTCCCCTTGCGCCCATGCCAATAGGCCGGACCAAAGAGAGGTGTCAGCAGCCCCGACAGCCAGCCCGGCAATCGACACGCACATCAGCAGCGCGCATAACGCTGCCGTGATTTTACGTGCCGCCGAGGTGCGATCCCCATTGTGGCGCGGCGCACAATCTGTTGTCGCAGCAACCATGGATCAACTGCCCGCAGCGGCCAAACCAGCGGCCAGCTCGGACACCGCTTGCCCGGTCCGCACGGAGAAACCAAGAAGCAACATCCCGTCCATTTGCAACACGGCCTGCGCCCGTCCGGCAGGTGTTGCTGCAATGGCGGGATGCGCCAACACATCCGCAGCGGTCACAGCGCCGGGCCGGTGCGATTGCATCATCAAAATCACGTCCGGCGCGGCGGTCAACACCGCCTCGTCAGACACCAGCTTATACCCATCAAAGCCTGCAATCGCGTTCTGTGCGCCAGACAACGTCAAGATGCCCTGCGCCGCGGTATTCCCTCCCGCAGCCATGATCCGACCACCTTGCATCGACAGAACAAACAGCACTTTCTGATCGCGTAAACCGGCGAGCTGCGTGGCCTCCTCGACATCAGCCGTCACCTGAGCCGCCAAGTCTTCACCAGCATCCGCAACACCCAGCGCATCCGCAACGGCACGAATTTTGCTTTGAACGGCAGGAAGGTCAAACCCCATCGGAATGGTCACAATCGGCAACCCGGTATTGGCCAGCACATCAAAGGTTTCCGGCGGACCTGCCCCCTCTTCTGCCAGGATCATGTCCGGCGCAACCGACAGCAGACCTTCCGGCGACAGTCGGCGCACATAGCCCACGTCCGGAAGCTGGCGCGCCTCCGCTGGGAAATTTGAGGTTGTATCCCGCGCAACCAGCCGATGCTCTTGGCCCAGCGCATACACAATCTCCGTCACAGATCCCCCAACAGACACAATTCGGGAAGGCACGGTCTCCGCAACAGCCCCCCTTGCGAGCACAACCATAAAGAGCGCCAGCAGTGCGACGCCCATGCTCGCTTGCAACTTGCTCAATGGAGACAGTTTGGTCATGCCACAGCCTCCTCTTTCAGGCTTGGCAAAGCCGCCACCAGATCATTCCATTTTGCGGCGGCTTCAGGCTCAGCCAAAACACCAAAGACCTGCAAAATCAGACCGCCCTCGGCGTCAAACGCCTCCACAGAAACAGCGTCTCCACGGCGGGTGGCTTTGGTCGCCTGCCAGACTTCGGCGATATGATCATTGCGCAGGTGCAGATTGAACCGCGGGTCCAACACGTTGATCCAAGGCCCCATCGGCTTCACTGTCTCAATTGGCCCGGTGTGAATTTCGATACACCCGCGATTGCCAACAAACACCATGATTGGCAGCGCCAAATCGCGGGCCTTTTCAAGCAAGACTGAAACGGCGGATGTCTGCAAAGGACGCACATATGGCGCGCCGGCCACACGGTAGGCCCCCAGCCGATTCATCTTGAGCTTTTTTACCATCTGCAGGAACTGGTGCGTGTCGGTGATCTTGTCCCATTCGTCACGCAGCCGCTCTGCTTTTGCAGGATCACCAACCGCGGCTTCTGTCTTCTGCCGGGGAAGGATAGGAAGATCGCCGGACTGCTCCGGAAGCCTCAACTCCGCGACCACGCTTGTCCACTCCGAATGCACAGAGCTGTCCTTCAAGAACACCTTGTGCACCGCATCCCCTGCAGCATCAAACACCTGCAGCGAGCGACGCTTGCCGCCACCCTCCAAAGGCTTCACAACCGCAAAAGCGTACTTCCAATGCCCGGGGAACATGCGCAGGTCAATCTCGTCATTCACCACCAACGCCGCATGTGGACCACCACGGTAGTCGGCATAAACGCCGGTCTTTTCGATCACACAGCTCTCGTTGCGAGTAAGCGCCATCACTTCGCCCAATCGCATGACGGCAGGCATAAGAGCGTCCATATCCGGAGTGACCCGCGTCACCCCCTGCCCCAAATGTGCGGCAAGCAGCTGCGCCTCGGAAATACCCAATTTATCTGCCAGTTCGCGTTCCCGCATTTTGGGATTGTCCAGACGGGCCTGCCGAATTTCCGTAACTGAAAGAGATGTTGATCGTACCATATGCGTCCTCCGATGTGCTTGGAAGAGGCAGTGGCTATGACCGAGGGAATCGGCAGCAATGGCTATGCTCTGCTGATGTGTGCCTCCTGCACTAAGTGCAAAAAAGTCGCACTGCAAGACCCGCCGCAACTTTTCTGACAAAATTAATATAGTATTTGCCCTTCGGATCATTTAGGCCGCTTCCGACTCGAAACACGGACGCGTTCTGACGTCTATTTGCGAGCAACCACCCAGCTTCCAGCCAGGAATAAACACACCGCAGGCCCCCAAAGGGCCACTCGCGGTTTGCTATGGGGCCTTGCGCTCCGGAAGGAAGGAATATGCCTGTGAAATATAGTGTGAGCTGTTTATCGACGGCCTCCGCCGCCCTGTTGGGCGCGGTGTTTGCCAGCCCCGCCCTTGCCCAAGTCGAAACGGACTATGCCCTGGACGCCATCACCATCACCGGGAGCGGGCTTCCCACCGACGTCATGAACAGCCCGTCATCGGTAACCGTCGTCGACGAAGAGCAAATCAAGAGCATTCCCCCAAGCTCGGTGGCCAATTTGCTCAAAGGCGTGCCTGGCATTCGGGTGACAGAATCCGGCATCGAACGCATCAAGATCCGAGGCGAAAGCGCCCAACGCGTCGCCATCATGATCGACGGTCAGAAAATCACCGACCACACCAACTACGGCACGCCAATCCTGATTTCGCCAACCGAGATCGAACGCATCGAAGTTGTGCGCGGCCCATCCTCTGTCACCTCGGGCAACGCAGCCATTGGCGGTGTGGTCAACATCATCACCAAACGCGGCGCGGACAAACCCGTCGAAGCGACTGTCTCCGCAGGATATTTGGGCGCCAACAAAGGCTATCGTGCAAACACCAGCCTTGCTGGCACCGTTGGCAATTTCGACTACCGCCTGTCCTATTCCAAATCCGATCTGGACAACCGCGAATCCGCAGACGGGGAGCTTGTCCCCTCAGGCAGCGAAGACCGTGACATCCACGCCTTTGCAGGCTACCGCGCCGGCAATCACTACTTCGGCGTGCGCGCCCAGGATTACGACCTGTCCGCCGATGTCTATACTGGTACGCCGACATTCAGCATTGACCTCCCAAAACGCGATCTTCGGAAATACAGCGCCTTTTATGAAGGGGAAGACCTAACGCCCTGGATGTCGCTCCTGAAACTAGACGCGTACACGCAAACCGTTGACCGCGCGTTTGAAAGCAACGGCGTTTTTGGCCCTGGCATGTTCAGCAACTCGACATCCGACGACGACCAAAACACCTCCGGCTTCAAAGCAACCGCCAACTTCGAATTTGCCCCGGGTCACCGCACCGTGGTGGGCTTTGAATACGAAGACGACAACCTGATTTCGGACAAAGTGTCGACCAGCAGTTTCGGCGGCCCGCCTTCGGTCACCACTCGCTACTCCGATGCCACCATCAAAACCGCTTCGGTTTTTGCACAGCATGAAGCAGAGCTGGGCAGCGCGACCGCCGCAACCTTTGGCCTGCGCTACTACAACGTTGACAGCAAGCTGAACCGATACTTGGTCAATGGCGTGGCCCAACCCACCCAATCCAACTCAGACAGCCGCCTGCTTGGCTCGCTTGGCTTGGTGCATCAGTTGAACGAGACCTCCGTGCTGCGGGCCAACATCTCGCAAGGCTACAACTATCCCTCGCTGAGCCAGTTGTTCCTGACGTCGGTTGGCGCGGGCGGCACGGTGATCGGCAACCCAAATCTGAAACCGGAAACTTCCATCAACTATGAGATCGGCGCGCGGATCGACAACGGCAACCTCGTGCTGGACACGGCGCTGTTTTACACGGATTCCAAAGACTACATCGCATCGATGGCCACCGGTATCCCAAGACAATCACGCTATGAAAATGTGAACGCCGCGCAAACCTGGGGCTTTGAAGTGGCGGCAGAGTTTGATCCTGGCTGGTGGGGCGGCGTACGCCCTTATGTGAACCTGTCAAACGTCAACCGCACCTTTGAATACTCTGACGGCACCTCCACCAAGAACACCGGCACGCCGACCTGGTCGGGTGACATTGGTCTGCGCGGGGACTGGGGGCTGCAATCCACCTCCGGCACATGGGACATCTTCGTGCGCGGCGAAAGCGGCAACACCGAAACCGACGGAACACGCTATAGTGGCTACGGCACGTTGAACCTGCGTGGCACCGTAGACCTGACCGAAAATCTGAGCATGAGCTTTGAAGTTGGCAACATCTTTGATCGCTCTTACCAGGCTGTGGACCAAATTCCCGGCGCTGGCCGTAACGCGAGTGTTTTCCTGACTGCAAAGTTCTGAGGCCGAGGCTCCAAACAAATAAAAGGCCCCGCAAGGGGCCTTTTTCATAGGTGTTTCGAAAAATCTTGTGACCAATCAGGTGAGGTCTACTTGGTCAAAATCAGCTTACCTTGGCGGGTAATCCGCAGGGTATAGACTGCTTCGGAAAGACGGATCTGAGCCAGGTTGCCGCCTGCTGTGAGGTCCTCGGCGGAGTAAACCGGGGTGCCGCCTTCCACGCCTGCAATAGAGGCGTCGGAGCCTCCCATTTTTTCTTTGGATGTCATTGTAGTCTTCTGGTGCGCCTTAGCTGTGTCGCTGTGGGTGTTGGGTCTGAGCAATCCGGTCAATGAAGCTTTCAGAGCACCAGGTGTCCGGCCAGGGAATCTCCCCCACCAGATCAGCAAGGCTCATCCGGACGCGGTCTTCTCTGTCTCTGGAGTCGTTCTGCACGCTACGCATAACTATCCCCAAAGTTGCAATGCAAATTTCATACAAAAAGAATCAGGTACTGGCAAGAGGCTGAATTCTGGCGCCCTACCCCGAGGGAGGACGGGGCGCCAAAGTGGCTTAGAAAGTCAACGTCGCGGTCAAGGCAATGGTGCGCCCCGGTTCGTTCATCGGGATGGGACGCCCAGAGGTATCGCCGGCCGAGTCGCTGGCCCGCGCCACATAGGTTTCATCAAACAGGTTACGCAGGTCGAGGCGGACGCGCAGGTTATCCATGTTTGGTGGCACATACTCGGCATAGGCATTCCAAACCGAGTAAGAATCCATATTGGCGTCCTTGTACTCAGGGGCAATTTCCGCAGTACCACCAAGGGTCCATCCGCCACCTGGCTGCCAGGCACTCTCGAGCGCCACAATGTGCCCCATTGGACGGCCGCGATAATACGCCGTAGATCCGATGGTTGCGCCATCCTCCTCGACGTCGGCGTAGGTATAGTTCAGACGGGCAAACCCTTCGCCCCAGTTATACGCCAACGATCCATCAAAACCGCGTGTTGTGATATCGGAGCCCGTCGCACGTGTGCCGCCGCGTGGCGGGAAGCCGGACACATAGTCGTTGATCTCAGTATAGAACAGCGCCCCATTTGCAACCCACGGCCCGTTGTCAAACCGGAGCCCAAGACGCGCACTGTTGCTGCGAGAGGTGTCCAAACCGGTGTAGTCCCACGGTGCAAAGAAGTTGATGATTGTTGCCTCACCAAGCTCGAAACCGCCAAAGGTCGACGCAATCCCTGCATTCACTGTCCAGAAATCAGTCAGAACATAGTCAATGGCCGCATTGGCGCTCAGACCGCTGTCATCAAACTTCGATCCATCTGCACCGGTGAAGTTCTGAAAATCAAAACGCGCGCCGTAGGAGACGGATGCGCGGCTCGAGAGGTCCTGACGGACCTGGGCAAACACACCGATGTTCCGGTTTTTCTCCGTGCCACCAAAGGCCAAAGGCGCCACCGAACTTGCTGTGCGGCCTTCTGCTTTTTCGTCAAAGAAGTCCAAACCGGCGGAAACAGTGCCATTGTTGAGCTGAAAGGTGTTCTTAAACGTCCCGCTCAGGCTGGTGTTTTCGCCCCAGCCATCGCCTGCTTCAATTTCCTGTTCGTTATAGGCAATCTGGAAAAATGGGTCGAACCAACCCTGCGCGTCCTCTTTGGTGTAGGTCAAAGAGTAAGACGTCCGCCGCGCCAAAGCGTCGACAATCATGTTTGGCCCGGTGTTCAACCCGCTGAAATCAGGGCGAATAAACACAAACGGCCCCGGCCCCAATTGCGCCGCACGGTCGCCTGTGTCACGCGTGTCAGACGCAGAGAACGCCACGCGGTGACCTTCGTCAGAGGTATAGGAAAACTTGGCCACATAATCGGTCAGATCCGCCTGTGTCCCTTGCACAGTGGCACCGTCACCATCTTTGTAGTCTTCGCCTTTGTGACGTGCGCCGTGCAGGACATAGTCAAAACCGCCGGACTGGCCGTAAAGCGACAAGGTCGAGCGCAAACCAAACCCGTTGCTTCCGCCGCCCAAAGTCAGGCGACCTCCAAAGGTGTCCCCTTCATCCAGCATGTCCGACGCATCCTTTGTGGTGTAGGCGATCGAACCGCCCAAGCCACCGGGACCACCATCTGCAGGGGCAAGGCCCGAGGTAACCTCAACCGCCTTCAGTAGGCCAGGATCGATCAATACATTGCCCGTGTGGTGGAACGCAGATTTGTTCTGACGCGCGCCATCAATGGTCACGTTCAACAGCGTTTCTTCGATACCGTTGACGTAAACCTTCTTTGCAATGGCGGCACCACCGCTGGCGTTCACCGCGGACTCGCCATCAAACACATCACTGATAGTCGCGGGATTGCGCTGCTCAATATCTTCCTGCGAAATTGTGTGGTTGCCCAGCACAGTTTGCGCGTCATCAGCCTCAATCCGGATTTCATCAAGTTCGTAATCTTCTGCCAGGTCCTGGGCATAGGCCGGCAGTGCGAGGAAAGGCGCACACAGCGCTGTTGTGGTCAACAGCTTCAGGCGCGGGAGCGGGTGGGTCATTCTTTGTCTCTTCGATTTATTGACTATTATTGTCAGGTAAGTAAACTGCCCCTCAGGCCCACGCCAGACGACGACCTTTGCCTCCTGTTCAAAAACCTTTGCAGGCTGTGCAAACTCAAAACCGCCAAGCTTTCGGGACCGTTTTGATATGAAAGTCTGTCAATGGCGCAGCCCCGCACCGCCTTCTACAGAGGCGCGACTCCCTCTGACAAAATCAACTGGTTTCGCCGTGCGGACCTGCCAGAAGACAATGTGTTTGAAGGTCTGGTCACCGCCACGGAGTTTCGCGAAGGCTTGGGTGTGCACACGCTCAACGCGCGCGCCAGACGCAGCTTTGAAACCAAAACCCAGCGCGTGCCGGGCGTGATTCTGAACTGTTTTCTCGAGGGTGCTACCGAAGCCTGGCTAGACGATATGCCGATGGGCTTGGGTCGCCCAAACCATGCGCCAGTGAAGTTCTCTCTGTCCGCAATTGATGAAACCCTCAGCTTTCAACGCCGGAGTGGCCCCGGTGAATACGTGCGAAAAGTCAGCATACAAATGTCACATGAATGGCTCGGAGAGCAGTGTCTTTCGCTCCCTCAACCAACTGTTCTTAAGAGCAAAAAGCACTATCGCGCAGACTGGAATGCCACACCGAGAGACATTCAAGTTTTGGAAAACCTCGCTTCAATGGATGGGTTTCACACCCCGATTTCGCGCCTTCACGGAGAGGCCATGGTGCTTGAACTGGTCGCCTCCACCTTTGAACGCCTGTCTGACACAAGCACTTCCGCAAACCTCACGCCGCGCGAAACCTCCCAACTCAAACGTGTCGAAGACCTTATCCAGACTCCCGGCCCCTTGCCTGACCTGGCAGCCTTGGCGAAAGCCGGCGGTCTGAGCCTGTCCTCCCTGCGCCGGCTGATACAAAAGGCCCACGGATGCGCGCCCTTAGCGCACGCCCGCGCGATCCGTCTCGCCATGGCCAAAGACCACCTGGAGGCAAACACACTCTCCGTGTCGCAGGCCGCTGAAGTGGCAGGGTTCTCCACGCCAGAAAATTTTTCCACCGCGTTTCGACGGACTTTTGGTATCTCCCCTTCTGCCGCAAAACGCCGCTGAACCAGCGAAAGCGGCGAGCCGCCCTACTTGACAAAAATAATCAACATTTTTATCCCATGGCAAAGCTTCCAGCCATGCTCAAAGCTCCGCCACGCGGCTCGCCAAGAAGTCATCACCGCAATGCCTGTGGTCGGACGACAAAACGCGCGCGCTTTCCGTCTACCTTTTGGCCTATGAGTTCACTGGAGTCGCCATGTCCCGCCATTTGTCCGCTTCCCTCCTGAAAGCAGCATCCCTGTCCGGCGTCATTTTGCTTGCTGGTGTCTCCACAGCCATGGCGCAGACGGAGCCCGCGGCGCCGCAACTGCCTTCGTCTCCGACCACAGAAATGTCCCCCCCGTCCCTGCAATCACTGCAAGAAAGCGGCCTTTCACTTGAGGTCGCAAACCAACCCGAGAGCCTGAACATCCCAAGCTCCGAAACGCAGTTGTCCAGCGACACGACGTCGACACTTCAGCCAACAGTGGAAACAGAGAGCGCAACCGCCCCTGAGGCCGAAAACCTGAGCGCTGAAAGCAAAACCGGATTGGCCGCCAGCGAGGGCGCAGAAACAGCCTCTGAGCAACAAATCGCCCCGCCTCAAACCACAACACAGCAGGTCGAAGCCGCCGCAAAACGCGCCACCGCTTTCCTTCAGGACGGTGGCCCTTCGATCTGGGCGATTGCGGCTCTCTCCGTGATCACGGTCGCGCTCATTCTGTGGAAAGTCTGGCGCCTTGCGCTCATCGGTGCTTGGGCACGCGGCAAAGCGCAGAAGGCTGTTAGCCTTTACGAAGATGGCAACACCGATGCCGCACAAGCGCTGGTATCCCGCCGCAGAGGTCTGCGCTCCAAAGTGGTTGGCGCGGCCATCTCTGCCCGCGAAACCCTGACCGAAGACGCCGCACGTGAGGAAACCGCACGCGTTGCCAAACGCGAGCTCGGCGAAGCCGCTGTGGGCCTACGCGCGTTGGAATTGATCGCCACCATCGCCCCCCTGCTGGGCCTATTGGGCACCGTTCTGGGCATGATCGCGGCATTCCAAGCTCTGCAAGAAAGTGGCAGCCGCGCCGATGCTTCCCTGTTGGCCGGGGGCATCTGGGAGGCGCTGCTGACCACCGCCGCTGGCATGGCTGTCGCCATTCCCGCCTCCGCAGCTCTGACATGGTTTGAGGCCGTCATCGACCGCATGCGCCGCGATGTCGAAGATGCCGCCATGCGGATTTTTGTGACCCGCAAGGAAGTGGACGCCATCACGGTACAGGCCTTGGCGGCAGAGTAACCCAATGCAGTTCACAGAATCACGCCGGTTTCGTCGCAAACCCAGCCTGACGCCCATGATTGATGTGGTGTTCCTGCTGCTGGTCTTCTTCATGCTGGCCTCCCGCTTTGGCATGGATCAGGTGTTGCCAATCCCGTTGGCGTCGTCCGGCGGGGATTTCACCGGCAACCCAAAACTCGTGGACATCTTGCCCGAAGAGCTGCGCCTCAACGGCATCACACGTACCGCCGACGACCTGATCCCAGCGCTCACTGAAGCGATGGAAAAACCCACGGAAACCATCGTGTTGCGCAGTACGGACGGTGCGACAGTGCAAAGGGTCGTGGCCATTTCCGAACACCTGCGCGCGGCCGGCTTCACCTCAATTGTGCTGGTGGAATAGCCATGGACTTTGACAACGCCCCCCGCAAACCGCGCGCTGAAAGCATCGTACCGATGATCAACGTGGTGTTCCTGCTGTTGATCTTCTTCCTGATGACCGCCCAGATCGCCCCTCCAGAACCTTTCGAGGTCTCTCCGCCCACGGCAGATAAAGCTGCCGAGCCGGATGGAGAGTTCGTCCTCTACGTGGGCAAAGACGCCGCGTTGCAGTTCCAGGACACGGCGGGAGACGCCGCTTATGCCGCCATTTCAGCCGCGGCCGGAGATGGCAAAACCCTGCAACTGCGTATTGATGCCTCGCTGGATGGAGACCGCCTGGCGCAGGTCATGCAAAAGCTGTCAGCTGTCGGCTTTTCCCGCGTTGAAGTGGTGGTGCAAGCGCCATGAAAAAGATCACTGAACTTATTGTATTCCTGAGCCTCGCACTAAGCATCCACGTCCTGATGGCGATGCGCAGTGCCGAAGATGGCGGCGATGCAGACGGCGCCGGCGGCGATGCGTTTGTGTCCATCACAGGCGCGCCTGCGTCAATCGAAACGGTCCTGGCGGATTGGACAGCCGCCCCGACGCACCAAGCTCAGGTCGTGGAAATCGAACAGCCTGAGCTCGACATCGCCGATGCGATCAACGCTCCGGCAATGGCTTTGCACGAAGCACCCAACGCGGCCATCAAGATTGCAGCGCTGCAACCCAAAGACCTGCCCAATCAACCAGATGTGGACCTGGCACGTACGCCGCTGCCAGCACAACCAACACTCGCTGCGCCCACAACACCTGCTCTCCAGGTGCCAAAAACCGCTCCAACACCGAAGCTTCGCGAAACAGCCCCAGCGCCCGTCACGCCGCCCAAACGCCCCACTTTGCGGCCTCCAGAACCGACCATTGATCAGGCTATAGACACGCCTGAGCCGGCACCGGAGCTACCGCCTGACCCAGTCAAAAAACAAAAACCGAAACCCACTCCGAAAAAGAAGCCTGATCCAAACAAAAAAGTTGCGGACAAGGCTTCCGCGGCCTCAGCGGGCGCCGCGACCCAAAAAGCAGCCGGCGCTGGCAAAAGCACTCAGGCAGGCAGCTCCAAAAAATCAAGCGCGCTAGGCAAAGGCAAAGAGGCCAGCCTGATGTCTGTTTGGGCCGGGAAAATTCAATCCCGCCTGCAACGCGGCGTGCGCATCGGCAAAATCAAAGGCGCGTCAAATCGCGTGGTCATCCGCTTGAAAGTTGCACCAAATGGGCGGTTGCAAAGCGCGTCTGTCGCCAAATCCTCTGGCTCCGCCAAAGTGGATCAGGCCGTGCTGACCTCTGTGCGCCGCATCGGAAAATTTGCCAAAGCGCCAAGGCAACTCACCAAAAGCAGCTACGGCTTCACCCTGCCTGTGCGGATCAAATAACCCGCCCTACGGCATCACAAACGGTGTATCCCCTACCACAGCCACCTGCGCGTTTGTACCAAACACATCGGCCAGCAGCGCCCCCGTGACCATGTCCACGGGCGCGCCTTCCCGCTCAATGCGCCCATCTTTGAGCACCACCAGGTGATCCGCATATTGCGCAGCAAAATTGATGTCGTGGAGAACGATCACAATGGTCTTGCCCTCCTCATCCGCCAACCGACGCAACAGCGCCATCAACGCGCGCGACGCGGCGATATCGAGGTTGTTCAGCGGCTCATCGAGCAACAGATAATCCGTGTCCTGCGCGTAGGTCATCGCCACATGTGCCTTATGGCGCTGCCCTCCGGAAAGCGTGTCCAGAAACCGATCCGCCAAGGCTGTTAGACCAAAGGCGGTAAGCGACGCCGCGACCATCTCATGGTCCTCTGCCCGCAACCGCCCCTGACAGTGCGGATACCGCCCGAATTGAACCAACTCCTTCACCGTCAGCCGCGTGGCAAAATGCACCTGCTGAGGCAAAATCGCCAGTTTGCGGGACAACTCCTGTCGATTGGCTGGCGCGACGTCCATGCCGTCGACTGTGATACGGCCAGACTGCATCGGCAACAGCCGCGCAATGTGAGAAAACAGCGACGACTTGCCAGCCCCATTGGGACCGATGAGGGCGGTGATGCCGCCTTTGGGCAAAGTCACAGACACATCGGTCAAAATTTGCGCATTCGCCACCGAGTAGTTCAGGTTTTCAACGACAATCATGTCCATCCTCTCCGCAGCAAAAGTGCCAAAAATACAAAGCCACCAACAAAATCAATGACCACGGCCAAAGGCGTCGACATGCCCAAAACCCGCTCCAAAATGGTCTGCCCGCCCACCAGCACAATGCCCGCAATCAACGCGGAAAGCGGGATTAGCACGGCATGGGTTTCATTGGGCGCGATCAAACGGGCAATCGACACCACCAATAGGCCAAGAAACGCCACAGGACCAACCAGCGCTGTGCTCACCGCAACCAGCACCGCCACAAGCACCAGGGCCTGTTTTTGTCGTCGCGCCACGGGCTCACCGAGGTTGGTGGCTATTTCAAAACCTAGGCTCAAAACATCCAGCTGCCTCCGCATACGCCAGCACAGCAGCAGCGTCCCCAAAGTCAGCCCAGCCGCCAGCCAAAGCAGGTTGAGCTCAATGTAGTTAAACCGCGCATAGGAACTCACCTGAATGGTCGCGAACTCGCTGGGATCAATCATCCGGAATACAAATGAGGTCAACGAGCGAAACAGGACGCCAAAAATGATCCCGGTCAGCACCATGCGCATCAGATCCACGCGATGTTGCCCCAACAACGTGCCAAACAGCAAAAGCGCCGCGCCTATCAGAAAAAACAGGTTCACAAAGAACACCAACTCAGGCGGCAAATGGTTGTAGCCTGCCGCCCCAATCGTGAACACCGCCAGCGTGACGATCAGCGTGAACAGCGCATCAAACCCCATGATGGACGGTGTCAAAATGTGGTTGCGGGAAATGGTTTGAAACAACAGCGTCGCGGTGGATACCGCCGCCCCTACCAGCAACAGCGCCGCCAATTTCCGTCCACGAAACCACAGCACAAAGTCCCAGTTCCCACGCGCCTCCAACGTCATGAAAAGCCCGCAGCACACGGTCAGCAACACGCCGCAAATCAGCATCGACTTAGCGCGCATGGTTCGGCCTCGCATAAAGCAGCCACAGGAACACCACCGCGCCCAACACACCGAGCACGGTGCCCACCGGAATTTCATAAGGCGCCCGGATCACCCGGCCAATGATGTCAGACACCAAAACCAACGAAGCCCCGCACAATGCGGTCAGCGGCAGCGTTGCGCGCAGGTTGTCTCCAAACCGGCGGCTGATGATGTTTGGCACGATCAGACCAACAAACGGAATGGCCCCAACCGTGATCACGATCAGCGCCGCCACCACAGAAATCGCCAACAATCCAAGGATCATCACCTGATCATAGTTGAGACCCAGGTTGATGCTCGCGTCCCGCCCTAGCCCGGCAATCGCAAACTGATCGGCAATCACATAGGTCAGCGCAGTCATCACCGCAGCAATCCACAACAGCTCGTAGCGTCCACGCATGACGCCGCTGAAGTCGCCATTCAGCCAGGTGTCAATGTACTGTAGCATGTCCCACTGGTAGGCGACAAAAGTCACCCCCGCGCCAATGATCCCACCGTAAATCATTGCAACCAAAGGCACCAAAAGCGGCTGCGCCGGTGGCAAACGCCGCACAATCAGCAGGAATCCAATGCTCGACATCAACGCTGTTGCCGTGGCGATGCTCATCTTCACAAGAATAGACGCGCTCGGAAACAGCAGGACCACAATCAGTATACCTAGCGCCGCCCCCTGCCCTGTGCCCGCGGTCATCGGCTCGACAAACCGGTTGCGCACCAACATCTGCATTATCATCCCGCATACGGCCAACGCAGCGCCGGCAATCAAGGAGGCCAAAGTCCTTGGCAAACGGCTGTCCAACATGAGGCCAAAGGCCTCGCTGTCGAATAAAACCTCACTTGGTCGCAGGGAAATCACCCCAACAAACAAGGAAATGGCGGCCAGAACCAATGTTCCAGCCGCCAAGAAGAGTGCTGCGGAGTGCCGTCGCATTCAGTGTTAGCCCGAAGTAAAGGCGCTCAGGAACGCGTCCAGAGTGCGGGACATGGACTGGATGCCACCACCGGCAATGTAGATGTCCGCTGCATTCAGGTAGACAACGTCACCATTTTTCCAGGCAGTGGTCTCAGCAACCAGCGGGTTGTCCAAAGTGGCCTCTGCGCTTTCGCCCGGACGGCCAATGGCCGCCAGACGGTCGATTACAATCAGGATGTCAGGGTTAGCCTCTTTGATGAATTCAAAAGAAATCGCTTCACCATGTGACGACTGCTCCACGCCATCCACAGCCTCTTCCAAACCCAGCTTGGTGTGCAACCAATCGAACCGCCCCCCAGCGCCATATGCCGAGATCTTTGGGCCATTGGTCATCACGATCAGCGCGGTGCCTTTGCCGTCCAGTGCGGCCTTGGTGTGCGCCAGCTTGTCCATGAACGCCGCCTTCAGAGCGGCCGCTTCCACCTCTTTGCCAAAGATTTTACCGTAGGCGTCCAGGCGTTCGAGGCCCTGACCAACGGTGTCTTCCCAGATGGTCATGTCGATGGTTGGCGCCATTTCTGCCATGGCCTTGGCCTGCTTGGAGGAGCGTCCGCCGACCACAACCAGATCCGGTGCCAGCGCGTTGATCGCCTCAAAATCCGGCTCAAAGAGGTTCCCTACCGTGGCCGCGCCTTTGGTGGCATCCACCAAGTAGTCTACGTAGACGTTTTCCGGGACACCCGCCAAAGGCACTTGCAAAGCCGACAGCGTGTCGATGGCCGCAATGTCAAACACCGCTACTTTAGCGGGTGTGACCTCTACATGTGCCTTACCTGCATAGGTGTCCACCTCTGCGGCCTGCAGAGAGGTTGCGCTCAGAGCCAGCGCGCAAAAAATACGCTTAAACAATGGAATTCTCCAGTTTACGGCGTCTGGCTATTTATCTGGCTGAACGCGATTGCAGCTTGATTATCCGCTCAAAATGCGCGAGTCCAGAGTAACAAATAATTTTACTCAGGAACCCGCCCGATGTTGACGGCCACTGGCACCTTTTCCACTGAAAACGCCTCGAAATACCTTGTACAACTGTGCAAGCACTTCGCCCATAAAATCGACGTTTCTTATGACGAAACCCAAGGAAGCTGCTCCTTCCCCATAGGCACCGCCGCGATGACTGCCAATCCTGAGCAATTGCGTGTGGATATCGAAGTCAACGACGCAGAGGGGCTAAAGCAGGTCAAACACGTGATCGACGTGCATCTGGAGCGCTTTGCCTTCCGCGAAGACTTCAAAAACATGAACTGGACCAGCTAACGTAACTTGCGACGCGCTCGTTTCACGGCCAATGTATTGTAATGAGTGACAAAATTTCCCCGGATGAAGACAGGTCGCCCAACGCGACCTTCTTCAACGACGATGATCCAAACATCGCCAACAGCCGCGTTTGGTTCTATATCCTCAAAAGCCAGCGCAAGTTCTTTCTCAAGTTTTCCCAAGCCTTGAAAGACCAGGGATTGGGCGATCCTGTCTGGTACGAAATCCTTTATGAAATCGACCAGGCTGGCCCAGATGGCAAACTCATGGGCGAACTGGAGCCCAGGCTGCTGCTGCCGCAATACGGGCTGTCCCGTCATATCGCACGCATGGAAAAAGCCGGCCTGCTGCGACGGGAGTACATCTCGGATGGTCGCAGAAAGCAGGTACTTTTTCTCACAGACGAAGGCGCCCGACGCCTGAAAATTGTCTGGCCGCTGTACCTCGACACCCTCAAATCCGAAATGGGGCCGCTGCTGGACACGGATGAGGCTTACGATTTGGCCCGCTTCCTGCTGCGCCTGCTGCCCTGACCACGAATAACAAAGGGCGGCCTCAGGATTGAGGCCGCCGTTCTCTGTTTTCAATTTCGCAATTTAGAAGCGTGCAATCGCCTCAATCATCACGCTCCGGCCTTGCTCTGCCAGCGGCACGATGGACGAGTAGTCCTGCCCATAGGTCGCGCGATCCGCGTATTGCTTATCAAACAAGTTGTTGACCGACGCGCGCAACGTCAGGTTCTGCATCTGCTTCGGCGTGTACTCGGCAAACACATTGACCACGGCATAGCCAGGCAGGGTTGCGTCGGAGTCGACCAGATCATCGCCATATTCTAATGCCATATCCACACTGCCACCAATCAACAGATTTTGGTTAGGCAGATACTGTTGAACCTGCAACGCTGCCACGGTCCCCAATGGCGCGCCGTAGTCTTGCAGATACCAGGAGCCGTAGCCGATGCCGTCCCGCTCTACATCGCTGCGCGACACACTAAACCGCATGGAGCCGTTGTCCCAGCCATGCGTCAGACCGAGGTTCCAGCCTTTGCTTTCAAAGTCAAAGTTGTCTCCGCCGCTGCGCACATTGTCGATCTGGGTCAGGACGACCTCACCACCAATCTTGGTGTTGGCCGCGCCCCAATCAAATCCAACCGTGTAGTTTTCGGCCCGCGATGCCTCCAGGCTGGAGTAGTCCCAACCAGGGAGCTCGAACAGATAGTTGTCCTCCAACTGGATGCCACCAAACACGTTGGACGCCCCGGCGAGCAGCGAGAATGCCTCGCTGAAGTGGTAACGCAAAGACAGGTTGCCGCTGGCCCCATCCACTGATTTCCGAGATGTCGCATCCAACCCCTCAAAATCCTGCCAGTCTTAGCGGAAGCCAGTCGAGACTTCCCAGTTGGATCCCAAATCAAGCCGCGCCTGAGCAAACACGCCGACATTCTCCGCCTTCTCGGTCAGTGTCGCAGAGCCCGCCCCGCGATACGTGGACTGGCGGTCATAGAAGTCGACACCGGCCACAACCGTGTTGGTGGCGGATAGATGGAATGTGTTCTGGATTTTTCCGGAGTATGTGGAGCTATCCCCCTCACTCTAATAAGGATCAGGCACATTTACAAGGCTTTCAGAAAAGCCAAGCACGACCTCCGGATCCCAATAGCCCATGTTGCGCGTGTCTTCATACCGGATCGAATAGTTGTTGCGCTGGGTGTCATAGAGGCGCAACGGCGCGGGCCGTCCCACAACTTCGCCGATGTTGGCGCGGTAGGGGCGCATCTCGGAGTCATTGATCCGCTGTGCCGAGACCTCTAGGCGGTGCTGGGATTGGTCGTCAAACGCAAACTTCAGCAAGCCGGACTCAAAGTTGGCAGCAGTGCCGGGCACAACATCGCCGTCGCCGTTTTTGTAGTCATCGCCCTTAGCCGCCCGCAGGTAGCCAAGCGCTTCAAAATTACCGGACTTGGCCGCAACCGTTGTCGAGCCACCAAAGGTCTTGCCATTGCTGTCATAGCTCAACCGAGCGTTCCCGCCCACCGTTTGACCGTCGTCGAGGATGTCACCGGCATCCACAGTTTCCATGATCACGGCCCCCGCCACAGCGTTTGGCCCGGTGTCGGCCGCAGCAATGCCCGGGTCAGCCCGCTCATGACATGCAAGTGCATGACATAGCGAAGCCGCAGCGCCATCTCCGACAAAAACGGCGCAAGGGTTTCCGTCCAGGGCGTTGCTATTCACCTGGAAAAGGACAGCGACTAGCGTGAGCCCTGTGACGACATCCATCACCTATTCGGCCAGCGCTATTTCCTTGCCCGCCGATCCCCAGTCAGTCAGGAGAAGAAACGGATTGCGAAGATCACTGCAACCCTACGGGGTGCCATTCCGATGTGGGATCAAAACTTCTGAGCAAAAAGGCCCGCTCCAGACTGTCTTCTCCGAGGTCGGCCTCAAGCACCACACCGTTTTCAGAAACCATAAACGAGTGAATACCGCTGTTGCCGTAGTCGGACGGCACCGCCAACAAAGCGTGACCCGCCACCATATTCCCACCACTGACATAATTCAGAGCGCCCCCGGGAGCCGCAGCGCTTTGCCTGTCCAATATGCGATAGTAGTAGCCGCCAAATGGCTCAGGCCCCATATCCCTTTGCCCGTCAGAGTAACCGTCAAGCGATGCCAGCGCGATCCGCACCCCCAAAGGACTGTCTTCTCCCTGCCAAAACAATCCATCTCGCACACCTTCGCTGGACAAAAACGCAGGCGCAAACTCCATGACCTGATCGGCGTCATGATCTACCAAACGATACTCGGCCTGGATATCGACATAGACCTTTAAAAAGTCGATCACATCCAGTTCGTTCAAACCTATGCGTCGAAACAGAACCTCGTCACGTCCTGCGTCGATGTCAAATTGCCAACTCGCATCCACACGGGTGAGCGGAATCGGAAAAGGCCACCCATCCGCACCCAGACGCAGGACCACCCCATCGTTTTCATCCGATTGAAAGCGGTATCCTCCCTGCAACAGCCCCAGGATCTCAGCGCGATTCTCTCTGTCGCGCTGAGGGCTGCCGGTAGACAGCAGATCTTGGGCCTCCGCCCCAAAAACCTGCAAAATTGCAGTCTGATCTCCGGCCTTGAGCGCCGTCATCATTGCCTCAAGAGCAGCTTGAGGCGTGTCATAGGATGCGGCCGTTTGAGCCTCAGCGGACACTGAAACGGCCAGGCCAAAGGCAAAACCAGCCAGTTGTTTAGCAACGGTGTGTGTCATCTGCCTATCTCCCTCTACGCGCGCCTGCCGCCGCGCGGCCTCGAGACGCTGCAGCGCCCGCTCTGTGAGACGAGGCGCGTTTCTTCATCGCCCCACCATTGGTGGGGGCTGCCTGCCGTTTTGGCGCGACTTTGGCCTTGGCCTGCGGCGTTTTCGGCCGCGGGTTGGCCCGCTGCGGTGTCTTGTTGGTGGTACGTTCGACGGCAGCTTTGCGGTCGGCTGCGGACGGGCTTGAAGGACGCTCAACACCCGCGCGAGGAGTTTTGCTCTTGGAAATATCCGCAGCGCCACTTTTCTTGGCAAGGTCAGAGCGCAACTTGTCACCGCGATCAGGCTTGGCCACCGGCAAAGAGGTGGCGCCATCATTGCCGCGCTTGCGTGCAATCGTGTCGCGCGCTTCTTTCTGTCGCGCGTCACTGGGCTTCCACCCAACGGTATTGCGGTCCCCGATGTTGACGTCACCATCTATGTCGATGTCGATGTCTGGATTTCGAATGATGGGCCGACCATTCCACCCACCGCAGTTTCGGCACCCCCAATAGTCATGCCAATGGTCATCATCGTCGAAGATTTCATCTATGAGAGCAAAAGCGCCAAAAATCAGCAATCCCGTGGCCACGGCATCGCCAACATCGGAGGAATTTTCAACATAGACGGTCTCCGTGTCATATTGCGGCACATAAACAACTTCAGGGTCCGTGGGCTGAATGACAATTGTTTCGGTGTCTCCTTCCTGAACCACTTCTACAGTCTGCTCATCACCACTGACCAAATTGCCAGCCTCGTCTGCCGCTTGGCGCTGCACTTGCACCGCCGCCATCACGTCATCGCTTTGTGCCAGCATGGCGTTTCCGACCGTTTCCGTCCAATCAATATGGGCTGCCATATCTTCGAGAACATCGGGAAAAGCCGTCGCCAGAACCTCTACGCTATCGTCCCAATCCTCCGCTTCAATGAGCGGCTTCAACTCTTCTTGCGAAACGCCGGCATTGTCCTCAAGGAACATATCCGCCTTCACCACCTCCAGCGGAAAGGTTGCGGCAACCAACACCTGAATAAGCAGGGTGTCCGGATACAGCGCCACTGGCGCAACAAGCGTTTCAAGCTCTTCCGATCGCAGTAGGTCGCCCTCTTGGTCTTCGCCAGACTGCGTGACCGCCCCGGACGGGGTAAGCAAAATGACAGATAACAAAATAGATTTTAGCTTTATGTAGCGCATTCTTAGCCCCTAAAAACAGTTGCCAGCGCCTCACGGTATGCCGACCTCTGCCCCGAACCAAGAACTTTCGCAAAACTTTCGACAGCGTGCTCCTGTCTCGAAATGTGCAGGCTAGCGCAAACCTAAAGCCGGACGCGGCACCCTGTCCGGCACGCCATGGATCGCCTTCGTTCCCTCATCTGTCGCTCGAGCCATGGCGCGCGACACCCAATCCGAGCTGTTTATCTGTGATGAACCGTCAATCTCACAGGCCTAGTCCACCTGCGCCAAATCCCCGGCGCAAATGATCCCTTCCTTCAGAAGATGCAAGACCGCAGCACTCAACGACATCGCATCATCAAGCGCGTCGTGATCGCGAAGATCTGCCTGGTCTATGCCAAAAAATGCGGACAGTGCCGCACTGTTGGTTCTTGCAATGTCCTGTTCCGTCATGGCCGATTTTTGAAAGACCGATTTCAAATTGGAAAACCGTTCAGCCGCAATCTTGGGTGTGACACCCTGCACAAAACAGCTGATGCCCAAGGCAAAAAGCTCGTCTTTGCCCCAGCTCCACAAGTGACCGCCTTGTGAAAACCTGTCCAAGGCCTCCAGCGCCTCTGATAATTCCATGCCTTCTGATCGCAGGCGTTCATTGCTTATGCCCGTCAAGGCCACGAAATACGGATCAAGCTTGCAGAGCTCTCCGTGCCTGTTCCGGGGCAACACAAGCACCTCAAGCTTGTCGGTGACTTCGACCGGATCGTCCAAATCAACCAAAACGGCCCCAATCTGAACCAGCAATGGGTCTGGATCTTCCGCGGCAGACCAAAGCCGATGCATGGCGCCGTCGCGGGACAAATACTCTGTGTCAAAAATGACCAGCTTTGACATTCAATCTCTCCAACGCGGAATTAGTTTTCGCCACGGTTGATTGGACAATTCTGCATGCGCAACGTGACTCCGATGACACATGTGTGTCGGATTCAAGCTGACATACCAAACATCTCCGGGACGCCGTCGCGCATGACCCCGACACATTCCAGTTCCCCAGACAAAAACGTCATGGACGCGTTGAAATCAGGGGTGACTTGCCCGTGGGTGTCCTGAAGTCCAACCGCCCGCGCCGGGTTCGCACTCGCAAACTTGGCAGCCGTCCCCAAGGCCGCCCCGGCGAGGCTTGACACATTTGCCACGGCTTCCGCCATCGTCAGATGCGCGCCACCAATGGTGCCGTCCGCCCCGGTCAATCGCCCCTGGGCCAACGTGATACGCGTGCCGTAAAGCATCATCTCCTGAGACGCCCCGTTCATTGTCTGCATGGCATCTGACACCAAACACAAATGATCCGGCAGCGCCTTTACCGCCAGGTCCAGGTTTTGCGGGTGCACATGATACCCATCCGCAATGATGCCCGCGAAAAAGTCGCCACCGCCAATCACAGCACCCACCACGCCAGGCTCCCGCGGTGTGATCTGGCTCATCGCATTGAACAGATGTGTAACACCGGTAACCCCCACCTGGCGCGCGCGCCGCATATCCTCAAACGTTGCCTCTGAATGCCCCGCAAAAAGAATGATGCCGCTATTGCTGAGTTGCTCCAGCAGTTCCGGCTCTTGCTCCTCTGGCGCAATCGTCAAAACGATCTTCAAAGCCGCGGCGGCCTCGCGCAGCACATCCACATCGGCCTGGCTTAAGGGACGAATGAACTCCGGGCGATGAATGCCAGGCCGCCTCGGGGAAATGAATGGCCCCTCAAGGTGCAGCCCGGCAACTCCCGGCATCGCCTGTGCGACAGCCTCAGTCGCAATATCAAGAGCTTGGCGGTAATCGCTGCCCGGTGCCGTGGTAAAGGTCGGAAAGATGTGGGTTGCTCCCCCGCGCGCAGACGCCGCCACCATCGTTTCAAGCCCCGAAAGGGACAGGTCAAAATTGAACTGAACGTCTCCGGCACCGTTTATTTGCAGATCAATAAAGCCCGGCATCACAATGGGAATATGAAGTGCGTCGGAGGGCACCTCGCTTGCGGGCACGTCTTCCAAGACTGACGCAATTCGGCCCTCGGACACACAAATCAACGTCTGTGATTTTCCGGCCATCGAAACGCCATCGTACAATACATCGGCATACACACTGAGTTGGTTCTCGGAGTTAGCCATACGAGATCCCGTTTTCCCGAGCGTCAGAGGGCACCGGCTGATAGCATCCGCCAAACGCCAGCGCCCAGGTCGCGCCTTCATCTGGGATAACCGCACTATGTTTACGCATGTGCGCTGCCCTCATAGGATGTCTTAGCGGTCAGTGTTTTCAAGACAACGCCCCCTTGCCAACAGCAGCCGACAAAGCGCCAAACATCGCGCTGTGCTTGCCCAGACCGGCCGGCACGACGTCCGGCCGAAATTGCGCGGGTTCCTCCAACAAATACCGCCGAACGCCGGCCAAAAAGCCTTCGGCCATGCCAACACCGCCGCCCAGAACAATGCGTTCAACGCCCAATACCGCCGCCAGGTTGGCACAAAGCTCCGCAATTGCAGCGCAGGCATCCTCAAACAGTTTTTGCGCCCAGGATTCCCCTGCACGCGCGATCTCAAAGACCGCGCCACACGACAGATCTCCGTGTCCTATTTCAGCCGCCATAGCCTCAATCGCGCGGCCGGACGCGATGCTTTCATAAGTGCCCACGCGCCCGCACCCACAGTGTCGCCCGCCTTTCCGGCTCACCATGGCACCGACATGGCCCAACATACCGTTTGCCGAGTGCAGTGGTTGCCCGTTCAACATAAACCCCGCCGAAATGCCTGTGGAAACAGTAAGATAAGCTAAAGACGGGACGCCCTGACCTGCCCCATATCGGTATTCCCCAATGGCGGCTGCCTGCGTATCGTTTAAGGCAACGACACCTGCCCCAAGCACGTCGGACAGAAATTTCACCAGAGGCAGCTTGTCGAGGTCCTTCAAAATGGCATGGTTCACCGAGGACCATAGGCCATGATCGTCAAGCTTTCCGGCCACCGCCACACCAATCGGCGCACCGGGCGTATACCCAATTGCGCGCGAAATATGCGCCAGGTCCCGCACCAGAACATCAGGCCCGTCTTCGCTTCTGGTTTTGCGCACAAGCACGTCCTGAACCTCGCCACCCACAATCGAGACCGCTGCCAGCTTGGTTCCCCCCAGGTCGACCGCATATCCGTCTAAATCAGCCAATCTGCATGTCACCATTGTCTTGGTCCCGCTTTTGCAAAGCTTCATGGAATTTGTTGGTATTCACTTCCAGACGTGTGAGAACCGTGCCGACGGTCACACAATCCGCGCCAGCGTCCAGTGCCATCCGGGCCCATTGCGGCGTGTCATAGCGCCCTTCCGCCATCACAAACCGCTCCAAGGCGCGTAACTCCGAAACAAACTTGAGGTCCGGAGCCCCGTTGTCGCCTGCGGTCTCCACCGTGTACCCCGACAACGTCGACCCGAGGATTTGCGCGCCATCTGCGACAGCCGCTCTGGCATCCGCGATTGTGGCGCAATCGGCCATCCCAAGGCATCCCCGCGCCGAAATCTCCTGCACGAGCTCCGCGCAGGCCGTGGGCCGCACGCGCTCCGTTGCGTCATAGGCAATCACATCGGCGCCTGCCTGCGCCAAATCCACAACGTCTTGCACCCATGGTGTGATACGCACCGGACTGTCATTCAGGTCACGCTTCACGATGCCAATAATCGGCTGCGTGATACCGGCCCGCACAGCCGCCACATTGTCCGCGCCCTCGATGCGCACACCAACAGCCCCGCCAGCAATGGCCGCTTGGGCCATGGCCAAGATGATGTCGGGTCGGTCCATCGGGCCGTCATCCACCGGCTGGCAGGACACCACCAACCCGTTTTGCAGTTGTTTCAGTATCGTCATGCCTACCTCATCAAACTTGGCAGGCCAGTGGCCAGGATCGGGAAGGTACACACTAGGATCAGGACGATTAGCGGCGGCAACAGCCATGGCAGAATGGCTTTCGCCAAGCGCTGATAGGGTATCTCCCCCACCTGAGCGACCACAAACAGGGCCATCCCCATCGGCGGCGTCAGGATCGAGATCATCAGATTAAGCACCACGATGATGCCAAAGTGCACCGGATCAACGCCAAAGCCCAAGGCCACGGGCACCAGAATGGGCACCACCACCAGCAGGATCACCAATGACTCGATGAAGGCTCCCAGCACAAAGATCATGATGTTCACAGCAATCAGAAACGTCAGTTTACTGTCCGCGATCGCCAGAAACAGGCTGGCAATCTGCTGCGGCGCCTGTTCGCGCGCCAGCACCCAGCCAAGCAACCCAACACCGGCAATGATCGTGGCGATCGCGGACGAGGTCACCGTGGTGTCGTAAATCGCATCCCACAGCCGCCGGAACGTGAGTTCGCGGTAAAACAGCAGGTCGATCAGGATGGCATACAGCACGGTGATCGCCGCCGCTTCG
Source organism: Shimia sp. MIT1388 (assembly GCF_047124445.1). Lineage (GTDB taxonomy): Bacteria > Pseudomonadota > Alphaproteobacteria > Rhodobacterales > Rhodobacteraceae > Shimia. The sequence goes on from NZ_CP138921.1 coordinate 1,686,383, forward strand.
GTTGGCGAAAAATACCCGGAGAAAATGCCGCCGACGATGACAACAGGCGTAAGCAAGGCAGGGAGCGACTTTACAAACATGCCTGCGATCTCGCCGGCGGGCTTCACGGGATCCGTCGGATATTCTCGCTTGCGGGCAATAAAATAGACCATGCACATCAGGGCCCCGGCGCACATAACACCTGGCACAATGCCGCCCAGAAACAGCTGTCCGATGGATGTGTTGGAAATCACCCCGTACAGAACCATCGTGATGGAGGGGGGCACAAGCGGGCCAATCATCGACGACGCTGCGGTGACGGAACCGGAGAATTCATCGTCATAACCGGCTTTGCGCATGGCTTCGATTTCCATTTTGCCAAGGCCGCCAGCGTCGGCAATTGCGGACCCCGACATGCCGGAGAAAAACAGAGAGGCGAGAACATTCACATGGCCCAGCCCCCCCGTGATATGCCCAACCAAGGCACGGGCAAAGCCAAACAAATGATGGGTGATCCCGGCAGAGTTCAAAATGGCCGCAGCCAGAATGAACAGCGGCACCGCCAACATGGGAAAGCTGTTAAGCCCATCCACCATGCGTTGGGCGGCAAAGGTCAGACCAAGGCCGGAATAATAGAAGTAGCCCATCGACACAAAAATCATGCCAATGCCAATCGGGACATTCAGCAGGACCAGCAGGAGCCAGCCCACAACAACACACAATAGCACCATGGTCAGGCCCCCTCTTGTTCGACAGAATTGAATGACGTGATGTTTTGGAGCAGGCGCCAGAAAATGCGGTGTACAATCAACACAAGCGCCACAAAGGCGGAGGCGTAAAGAACCGCATCCGTTGTCGGCAGCGTCACCGTTTCATTGTTCCATGTGCGCAGGATTGTTTTGTAGGCGATCCAGACAAGATGGCTGGCCAAAGCGATGTAGACAATGTCGACAAGGATCGCCCAGGTTTTCTGAACAATCGCCGGGAGCAGGTCCATCAAGAAACCCATGCGCAAATGCGCATCGTCCCGCTCAACCGTGCCGATGCCGATCAGGGCCATCCAGACCCAAAGCCACCGTGCAAGCTCCTCAGTCCAAATTGGCCCGACCACCAAATTGGTCCGGCCAACAATCTGTAACACCATGATAAAAAACAGAACGATAAACAAAACGGAGGCCACAGAGGCTTCAAAACCGTATTTTCTTTTCATTCTTTCCGCCCCAAGAGTAGAGAATTGGAGGAGGCGTCGCAGCCTCCCCCAACAGCTTTTCGTGGCTTATTCGCCGCGCACTTTTGCGATTGCGCCCGCGCCGAACTCACCTTCCAGCTCATCGTAGTACGGCTTCATCGCCGCACGGAATGGGGTTGTGTCAGGCTCGGTGATGGTCAAACCACGCTCTTTGAACGTGTCCACCAGCTTGGCTTCGGCTTCAAACGTCAGGCTGTCGGACACTTCGCCACCTTTGGCAACGGCGGCCTGAACCCAACCTTTTTCTTCATCGGAAAGATTGTCCCAAGTGGACGTCCCAATCTGAATGGCGCCCGACGCAATGAAGTGGTTGGTCATCGCGATGTGGCTTTGCACCTCATAGAACTTCATCGCCTCAATGGTTGGCAGCGGGTTTTCTTCCGCATCGACCTGATTGGTTTGCAACGCAAGATACACTTCCGCAAAGGCAACCGGAGCCGGTGTGGCGCCCGTGTTTTCCGCATAGGCGATCAGGAACGGCACGTTTGGCGTCCGCAAACGCAGGCCAGCCATGTCATCCAACGAGTTGATCGCGCGGTTGGAGGTGGTTTGGCGGGTGCCATAGTACCACACGTCCAGCAGATGAATGTTGGCTTCATTCATCTTCGTCGCCATGTCCTGCCCCCAAGGGCCAGCCACAATTTCCTGCAGGTGATCAAAGCTGTCGACCACATAAGGCGCGCCAACCAGTTTCAACTCAGGAATGATGTAAGACATGTCCGGATAACCGGTCATCACCATGTCGAGCTCGCCGGCCTGAACCTGGGCCACCATGGCTTTGAAATCGCCAAGCGAAGAGGATGGGAAGAGATTGACTGTCATCTCACCGCCGGAGGCTTTTTCAAGCTCTTCCTTAAATGCGAGCGCACCTTGGTACACATTGGACACTTCATTGTCCTGCATCCCAAACGTCAGGGTTTTCTCGGCAAAGGCCGCACCTGACATCAACAGAGAGACAACCGTCCCGGTGATTAGTTTATTCAGCATCTCATATCCTCCTTGCTGTGTGTTCGCGGCCTCGCGCCGCATTTTTTAGGCTTCCTCGATTGATTGCGTCTCTGAGAGCAGCGACTTGGGCGCAGCCAGTCGAGACCGGTAGGACCGCTCAAGATGGCTGTCCATTAGCTTGGTTGCGGCGACGACATCCCCGTTCAGCACCGCTTCATAGATCGCGCGGTGCTCCTCATAGACCAGCGCGTCCATGTGGCGGGGGCTTGGAGAGTTGGGGCGATGTGCCAACATGGTGCTCACAAACATGTCGTGCAGCTTCAAAATGATCGGATTGCCCACCACGGCAACAATGGAGCGGTGAAACGCAATATCGGTTGCAGGGAAGTTGTCGGTCCCCACCGATTCCAGATTCTTCTCCAAAGCAGCCTGCATCTTGGCCACCTGGATGTTGGACGCGTTTTCTGCCGCCACCCGCACCGCACCGGCCTCAATAAACTGACGCATTTGCTCTAGGTGAGCCGCACTTTCGGCATTTCCGAGAATTTCGCGAATATGGTCACCGGCAAGCGTGAAAACATCCTCCAGAGACGGCGTCGTGACACGCGGACGCTTGCCTGTGCCTGTCGAAAGAAACCCACGCATATGCAGGTTTGACAGCGCCTCACGTACGGTCGGGCGGGATGTGGAAAACTGGTCACATAACTCCCGCTCCGTTGGCACTGCATCGCCAACCGACAATGTTCCATCCTTGATCTGAGCAATAATTGCTTCAGCGATCCGGTCCGCGGTCCGCTTTGGGGTGTCGGGTCGAATTTCCTTTTCTGGCGACATTCCAATCCTCCTGAGCCTGATGGGTCTTAGTGACAAACGACCTAACAAAAGGATCGCCGGACCACCACCTGAGCTATCAACTTGTGTCATTTGGTATTTCCAAAAATCATTTTTGTCAAACCATACTTTACCAAGGATTCATTTTGGGATACCAAAACATCGAAATGGAGTCATCGGGGCGACCAGACCTCCCCAATGAACGCACAGCAATCATGAGGAAATTATGGGTTATTCACTTGGAGGCATGTACGCCGCACTGTTGACAGGCTTCTCTGACAGCGGCGCTTTTGATGCGGACCGGCAGCGGGCAATCACCGAATATGTCCTAAGGCAAGGATTGCAGGGACTTTACATTGGCGGCAGCAGCGGCGAGTCGGGGTTGATGTCCACCGACGAGCTGCATGAGCAGCAAGAAATCATTGCGGCAATGCCAGCGGCCCGGACATCCCACGTGATCGCGCATGTCGGGCAACCAAACACCCGCGATTCCATTGCTTTGGCGCAGTCGGCAGCGACATTGGGCTTTGACGCTCTATCCGCCCTGCCCCCGCACGCCTACCCGTTTTCCGATGAGGAAATCTTCCACTACTACGCGGAGCTGGCCGCCGCGACATCCCTGCCACTGATTGTCTACGAAGTGCCGGTACGCACAGGCCGACCGCTGCCGCTTGAGCTTCTGCAGCGCATTTTGGACTTACCAAACGTAGCGGGCATCAAGTTCACGTCAACGGACCTTTTCAAACTGTCCATGCTGCGCAGAAGCCGCCCGGACAAAATCTACTTTTTCGGATTTGATGAGATCTTTGCCGGGGCCGCTGCCCTGGGCTGTGAGGGCGGGATTGGCACCACCTACAACGTGCTCGGAAAGCTATACGTGGAACTCTTTAAAAGCGTTACGGCATCCGACCTTCAAAAAGCGCGGCAACTGCAAGACACGTCCCAGCGCTTTGTCGAAGTTCTCCTGCAAACCGGGGTCATCCCTGGCGTCAAAGCCGCCCTGCGTGCCATCGGAGTCGACGCCGGTTTTGCGCGCGGCCCATTAATCGAACAGGACAACAAGGCCGAGCAAACTGTCGGCGCCTTCCTGCGCGAGGAGCAAGTGCAACCCTGGTTGGCCTAAACACAACAACCCAGCTGGGCTGCCCCTGCCCCGCCCGGACCACTAAGGACGCTTCAATAAAACACAAACCAGAGACTTCGGTCTCTGGCAAAACTCAGGGCGGCTCCCCGTCGCCCTGTCAGACCTACGCCCGCGAGCAGTCCCACCACTTCGGCCAGCGGGCTTACATCCCCGAGATGGCCAGTACTTCCCAACTATGGGAGCGGACCAATTCACCGAGTGGAGGATCAAAGGCCTCGCCCCCCTTATGGGCGAGGCCAATTGACATGGTTATTCAGCGGCGGGCTTGACCGTCTCGTCTTCAGAGGCTGGATTGCCTTTGGGGACATCCAAAACGTCATTGGCAACAGCCCCCAGTCCGTTTTCCAGGCTTATGCCCAGTTCTTTTCCCAGCGCTTGCATGGCTGGCATCTGCAAAGCCATGCCCAAAACGGAATCCAGAGCCTGGTTGACCGGTGTACCACTGGCACTTGCCGCGTCTCCGCCATTTGCCCCGCCCATGCCGGTCACCTGGTGAATCTTGATGGAGTCAATCTTTTCGGCCGGCTTAACCATCTGCGCAATGATGGCAGGCATGGCTTCGAGCTGCGCAAGACGGATCTTCATCGCAACGATTTCGGCGCTCAACTCGTTCTCGGAATTGGCAATCGCGGTCTGCCCTTCCGCTGTTGCCAGCAAATCAGCCTTCTTCGCAGTCGCCCGAACCGTGACGGCATCCGCGTCTGCTTGCGCTTCTTCCAGTTTCGCGGCCGCGCGATCGCTTGCCGCTTCTTTTTCCGCCTGCGCCGACAGACGGATGGCGGTGGCCTGGCGCTCGGCTTCTTTCTGGGCTTCGATCAAGGCGATTTGCTTCAGACGCTCAGCTTCTGCCACAGCACGCGCTGTTTCGATGGCTTCGGATGCCTTTTTGGCTTCTGCCCGGGCGTTATCTGCTGAGGCACGCGCCTGACTCTCTTCTTCGGATTTCTGAGCCACAATGATCTGACGCTCCTGATCCGCAACTTCCAACTCACGCTCTTTGGTGATCTCCGCCTGACGGATGGCGCGCTCGCGTGCAATTTCAGCTTCGCGCACGGCCTTTTCCCGTTGAATGCGTGCCTCTTCTTTTGCGCGGTCCGACGCTTCCTGATTGCGGGCGATCTGAGCTTCCTGCTCCGCTTGCAGGGTTTGAATCTCTTCGATTTGCTTGATTTCGGCCTGCTTCTGATCGCGTTCGATCTGGTACTTGCGCTTTTCGGCTTCCATCTCGGACTGAGCCACAGAAACATCTGCTTCGGCTGTGATTTCCGCGCGCTGCTTGCGTGAGGTTGCAATCACAGCGGCCAGCTTCTGCATACCCACTGCGTTGAAGGCGTTGTTTTCATCCAGTGATTCAAACGGTGTCTGGTCCAGGGCGGTCAAGGACACGGCCTCAAGCTCCAAGCCGTTTTTCAACAGGTCTTCGGAAATGGCATTCTGGACTTCCTGCACAAAGCTGGCGCGGTTTTCATGCAGCTCATCCATGCTCATTTGAGCCGCAACAGCCCGCAGACCATCCACCAGTTTGCCTTCGATCATCTCGCGCAACTGCTCGACGTGGAACGTCCGGTCGCCCAATGTTTGTGCCGCGCGGGAAATGCCGTCCTCGGTGGCATTCACAGACACATAGAATTCCACGCCAACATCAACACGCATCCGGTCTTTGGTAATCAAAGACTGTTCGTTTACACGTGCGACTTCAAGGCGGAGCGTTTTCATGTTCACCTTGGAAATCTCATGCAGGAAGGGGACCACAATCGTGCCACCGTCCATAATGACCTTACGCCCACCGGACCCGGTTTTGACAAGACTGGTTTCACGTGTCGCACGTTTGTAAAGGCGAGCCATGATAAGGCCGATAAAGATGAGCAGGCCAACAATGACGCCAGCAATAACTGCAATGGAAATCAGATCCATAGGGAACTCCTTATAAGATTAAGTGTTGTGGGAAAACGGGCTTCAGATGACGAAGAACTTGTCGCCGCGTTTCCGTATAAGAGTGACGTCAGCGCCTTTTTCAAAACGGTCGTCATCGTTGAGGGGTTCGACACGCAGGTAGTGCACATTGCCGTGACGGTCTTTGATCTTGACCTCCGCAGGCTTACCCCGTGAGGCCGTGCCTTGTGTGATGATCCCGTGATATCCCCCCAGGTGGCGGGCTCTCAACGCTGTGGTCTCGGTTTTTGGCATCAACAGCGCGACCCAATTTGCGATGACACGCGTCACGGCAAGCGCCGGAATTGTCACGATTACGACGGCCAATACCGTTGCGAGTTGTGCCCCCATGAGGTTGCTTGCCACCGCTTGCAGGATAAGCCCGAACAACCCAAACATGGTCAGGAATGACACGAGCCAGATCAGAACCGGTACGTCTCGTGCGCCGAGCCATGTAAATAGGCCCGCGTTTGTGCCTTCTGCTTCAGGGATATCTGCCCCATCAAAGCCGTCAGCCATATCGACACCGGCCTCGATCTCTGCTGAAAAATCAAAGTCCAGATCAGCATCGATATCCGGGGCGTCGGTTCCCATGCCCAGGATCGACCCACCGAGTAGTGCTGTGACAATTTCCAACAGGAACAGGCCCAGAACCACCGCAAGGGCGATAGAAAACGGGACAGCCCCCGCGGATGTAAGAAGTGCGTACATGAATTTCCTTTCAATGCTTACCTAGTGCATCCTCGGGTTGATTTTAAGTATTTATGTGCAAATTTTTTGAATTTGTAAAATTCTTGATGGTCAATTATGTTGAAAAGCACATCTGCACCTATGGTAAGCTAAATCAAATGCCCGATTTCATGGAACAACGACGTTTGGCGCGACTTCTTGATCGGACCGCGAAGCAATTTGATGATGTTGAAATGCCGCAAAAGGGATGGATCGCTACGATGCGGCGTGCCCTGGGGATGTCCGCGGACCACGTGGCCCGACAGAAAGGCGTCAGTCGGAACGCAGTGTATCAAGCCGAACGCAGTGAGAAAGACGGAGCGATCTCGCTCAAGCAAATGGAACAGCTTGCAAAAGCGATGGGCGGAACCTTTGTCTATGCGATTGTTCCAGACGACCGAATAGATGCGATGAAGTATAAGCAGGCCAAGTCGAAAGCCCTCGGCATGATCCGTGATATCCCGGGGGCGGTGGATTGGCCCGTCGACGAGCAGCAAGACTGGATAGACGATAAGGCTGCGGAGCTTTTGCATGACATGCCAAGTCATTTCTGGGACAATGGCACAAACAGCTAAGCTGCACCGCTCCCTACATGTGCCATGCTTTGCATCGTTTTCTCGGGTCTGTTGAGAGCCGGATCTGGCCGCAGGATTGTTGAACCAAAGTGGGTCTCCGTCCTCTTCCTCGCTACTTCCCCCTTGCCTTAAAAAACATTTTGAACGTCGTGCCAGTCTCAGTTGGCAGAAGTGTAAGCGCCCCCCCCAATGCCTCCAAAGTTGATGTCACGATGTTTAGTCCCATTCCGGTGCCTCCCTGCGCGCGTTGGGTTGTGAAAAACGGCGTCAACACTTTGTCTCGGTTCCCGTCGCTGATGCCATTTCCATTGTCCGAGATGGTGAGGCTGGCGCCAATGGCGTCGCTGCTAGCTGCTAGCAACACCTCGGTTGCTCCATGTTGCTGGGCGTTTTCCAGCAAGTGCGTCAGGATGATCCGCAACGTGTCCGCATGGATCGGGAGGGCACTGTTAGCGCCGCTTGCAGAGATGGCCATCGGGACGAAGCGGCTGCTGAGATCTGGAAGGATGTCATTGAGACGGGATTCTCCGTCCAATGCATTTTGATCTGCCAGACTAAACGCGCGCATGCTCGCCAGCAGCTCTTCCATTCGTTTTGTATTCCGGGCGATGTTTTCGATGAACCTTGCCCTTTGGGACGGCGACATGTCCTCTTCTGCAAGCAACTCAGCCGCGCCTTTCACAGCTGTTAAGGGGGATTTCAACTCATGGGTTACATGGGCGGTATAGGTTTTCAAGGCGTCCTGCTGGTTCTGGAGGCGCTCTGTAAGAGATTGAAAACTAAGACTGAGCGTTTCGATCTCACGGGTTCCGTAATGCTCCAAAGCTTGCCAGCGCTGACCATTGCTGCCTGTTGTCCGGGTCCGCGCAATCAGCGCATGGATTGGGCGGGTTATGAAGCGCCAGAACACAAAGCCGATCAGGCCGGTGGAAATCAAAACAAACAGGGTGGCTTTTACGAGGGTAAAACGCTCGCCATACAGGAAGCGGAAGATGTGATTTGGGGTGCGGCTGATGTAAACGGCACCGATAATCTCATCGCCCGATCGCACCGGCGTTGCCACAAACACCCTGACACGAGCCCCACGGCTAAATGAGTACAGCGCCGGTTCCGGCGTATCTCTGATGCGCAACCGCGCAACGGACACGTTTTCACCGTCAAGGGCCCGCTGCACCTCTTCGACATGTGCCAGGGACAGTCCAACTTCCGCACTCCCACCTATGACATTTCCGCGGGTATCCAGAAAACGATACCCAGCCAAGGTATTGGTTTGCGCCGCCGAGGCCATTTGGGACAACTCCGGCCCAATTTCGAGGTACACAGACAACGGGGCGGCCGCCATGGGGACCGCATCCGGGCGTTGTGGCAGGATGCCTGAACTCATTGATAGAGACGGAAACGTCGGGTCAAAACTCTGCTCAGCCTTCAAGACCGGGGTCTCGTCGCCCTCTGCGTCCTCATAAGATCGCGCGTAGACAGCGCCCATAATGGCTGCTTGCGCCAGCAGGCTTTCCTCGGTTTGTTGCACAAGCTGGTTGGCGTAGAATTTGAACAGGAACAGGCCTGCAAAGGGCAACGACAGAACCACGCCCAGCACGATCGCGACCACCGTCCACAAATGTGGTCGCCATTTTTGCCTCACGTTTTCCGGCACGCGCCCATCCTCAACCCCACGCCATGGACGGTCACGATGCTATCTGTACATCCCGCGTGATCCAGTTTGGCCCGGATGTTGCGGATATGGCTGTCAATTGTCCGGTTGGAAACATGCACATTGTGACCATAGACAGCGTCCACAATTGACTGCCGGGACATCACCCGCTCTGGCCGCGCCGCCAAAGCTTTGAGCAAAGTGAACTCGGAGGCGGTCAAGCCAATAGGTTGTCCGGCAAAGGTGCAAGTGTGCTGATCTGCGTCCATCACCAGATCACCATGTGACAAAACGTGGGGGTCGATCTGGGCGACCACCCGGGTACGTTTGAGAATTGCCTTGATCCGGGCCACCAACTCCCGTGGCGAAAAGGGTTTGGTCACGTAATCGTCACCGCCGAGTTCCAAACCCACGATCCGGTCGATTTCATCATCGCGCGCAGTCAGAAAAAGGATCGGCACATCTGAGGATTTTCGCAACTCGCGACAGACTTCCAGCCCGTCCATTTCCGGCAATCCGATGTCCAGGACGATCAAGTCCGGTGTGCGGGCTGTTGCGGCCGCAAGTGCCGCACTACCATCCTCCGCAAACTCAGTGGCCAGCCCGGCTTTTTCGACCGCAAAGCCAATCACCTCGCGAATGTTCGGGTCGTCGTCGACGATGAGAATGTGACCTGACATCAAATACATACCTGCTTGATTATCCTGCAAGATAGACCTGAAGCCGCCATTTGCGAAGGCCCCAATCACGCCAGTCTTCAATAAGAGTGTGCCGTGGCGATTGTGCCGTGTACCAAGTGCAGAGCTGTGTCTGGCGGTCGCCCTCAAACGCCCGAATGGCTGGCAGGGCAAAGTCCCCCAATTCACAGATGTAGTAAGTATCAAGCTGGTGCAAATTCTCTTTGCTGTTCAAATTATAGTCGGCAATCACCCAGGCAAAATTGACAAAGCAGCAGAGATAGAGCGTTGCGGACAACGCGACGAGGTTTCCGCGCACAAGCCAGCCAACACTTTTGGCGTGAGAAATCTGAAAGAGGATCAAGGAAATCCCCACAAACACCAGCCCCATCCAGATAAAGGCGGCAAGTCGCAGGTAAGTGAGGCTGTAAACATCGACATAGAGGCTCAATCGAAACGCCGCAGTCACCACCAGGAACAGGTTTTGCCCCAACCAAAGATACATCAGTGTTCTCAGGATGCGGTCGCCTTGAACCATGGAGCGCGTGGTGATGGCAAACACGCCCGCCAGAATTGCGGTTGCCACAAGCGGGTAAGCCCCGCGATGCGCGTATCCGGCGTAGGTCATGCCGTCTGGCAGTGCGACACCGCCGGAGAGCACGCCCAAATCCATGATCGTCTGGATCAAGAACAAACCGTTGAACAGAAACAGCGAGTTGCGCACGGAGTCCGCATTTACCAAGGCCGATCCCCATGACACCGGCACGGCCTTTGCTTTTGGCCGTGTTGGCATCCCTCCGATCCACGCTTGGTTCAGGTGAAGATAGGGCCACAGCACACAGGCGCAGACCACCCAAAAAACCATCCGGAACACTTCCAGTTCTGAAACAAACTCGACGTGCGTGAACTGTGTCAAAAACTGTTCCAGAACAGGATTGGCGGCGGTCAACAGCACCAAGAACACTCCGCCAATGCCCACCGGCAAAGCCAAAGCGTTCAGGCGCTGCTTGAGCCCCATCTTGATCTGCGCCGGCTGCACATCTTCAATCACAGTTTTGGGCAGAAGGGTCGCCCCGATGGTCGAAACACGCATCATAAGCCAGGCCATTTGCCGCCCTTCAACCAGCCGCCCGTAAAAAGCCCACACGGCAAGCCCGATAAGCCCAGCGGCAGAAAACAGCAGGGACAGTGGTTGCAGCAGTTCAATCACCGGGAGGTTGCAGACCCATTGGAAGGCCAGCGCGCCACACCATTCTTTCCATGTGGTCCGTTTTTCTCGCATCGCCAGAATGGCCACCGACAGGACCATAACGAACAACGCGACTGAAATTCCCGGCGTTTTGCGCCAAAACAGCCAATCTGCCAACAAAACCAGAGCCGCCACAACCCCGAGTGCTTTTGGATCACGCAGGCGCGAGACGCGAGCGCCTGCCTCCCTTTTTGGTCGCATGTCGTCGGCTGTCTCCGCCGCGCAGCTCTCCAGCCACCAGCCATCCAGGCGAATACAATCCGGCACACCGCCAATCTCTAATTGTCTGCTCATAGGTCTGTCCTTGAAAATTGTTTTCTCGGCACAGAAATGGACGGTCAATGTGCAGTTCGACCTCTTCGGTCATGCAGACGCTGAGGTTCTTTTGTGCAGAATTTGTGCAGGCGGCATGACACGCGAACTGCCTAAGCCCCCTTCAGGCATTAGCGACCTCGGAGCCCATCAGGCATTTGGGTTGCACCGTAGCGAGCGACCGCCTCCCTGCCCAATGTATCGGCCACCGCCTGGCCCTTTCTCAGCGTTGACGCCCCAAATGCGCGCAACAAAAAAATGGCGACACAACTGCATCGCCATTCCGGGTTTACTTTTTTCAATCAGCGCAACTCACGACGCCATGGTTGCTTGCGGCTGGGCGCCTTTTAGTCAACGCCCCGACCAGAATGTCTGCTGACGGGGCTGACCATTAATCACCGCCCGTCACACAAACATCCCGTCAGAAGCCTACCCGCACTTGCTGTGGCCACAGCTGCTGCAGGTCATGCAACCTTCAACCATCTGCAAGCTGAAATCGCCACAACTTGGGCACGGCTTACCACGTGGTGCACCGCCCACGGCCATCACCTCGGCCTGTGGATCAGACTTCAGGCCCATACCTTCGCCCTCGATGAAGCCAATCGCAATCATGTGACGCTCCAGCACGCCGCCGATCGCCGCCAAAATGGATGGGATGTACTTGCCTTCCATCCAGGCACCACCACGCGGGTCAAACACAGCTTTCAGCTCTTCGACCACAAAGGACACATCGCCGCCGCGACGGAACACGGCCGAAATCATCCGGGTCAGGGCCAACGTCCAGGCGTAGTGCTCCATATTCTTGGAGTTGATAAACACCTCAAACGGACGGCGATGGCCGTTGATGATCACATCGTTCACGGTCAGGTAAATCGCGTGCTCGCTGTCTGGCCACTTCAGCTTGTAGGTCGCGCCTTCCAGGCTCTGCGGACGCTCCAGCGGCTCGGACATATAGATGACCTCACCGGAATCCGCCACGTGATCCGCTGGCTGTTCACCTGGCGCCTTCTCGTCGCTTTCCGAAACGGTCAAAACAGACCCAGTTACATCGTTTGGACGATAGGTGGTGCAGCCCTTACAGCCGGTGTCCCAGGCCTGCATGTAGACGTCTTTGAAGGCGTCAAAGCTGATGTCTTCCGGGCAGTTGATGGTTTTGGAGATCGAGCTGTCGATCCACTTCTGCGCCGCCGCCTGCATGCGCACATGCGCCGCTGGCTCCAGAGTCTGCGCGTTCACAAAGTAGTCTGGCAGCTCCTTGTCGCCAAACTTGTCACGCCACAATTGCACTGCGTAATCAACAACTTCCTCTTCCGTGCGGGAGCCGTCTTTCTGCAGAACCTTGCGGGTGTAGGCATAGGCAAACACCGGCTCGATGCCAGAACTCACGTTGCCTGCATAGAGGCTGATGGTGCCGGTTGGCGCGATGGAGGTCAAAAGCGCGTTGCGGATGCCGTGCTTGGCAATCGCGTCTTTCACGTCCTGATCCATGTCCTGAACCAGACCGCCGTTGACGTATTTCTCTTTGTCAAAGAGCGGGAAGGCCCCCTTCTCTTTGGCCAGATCAACCGACGCCAGGTAAGACGCACGTGCAATCGCCTTCATCCAGGCTTCGGTCTGCGCCGCCGCCTCTTCGGTGCCGTACTTCAGGCCCAGCATCAAAAGCGCGTCGGCCAGACCGGTCACACCAAGGCCGATGCGGCGCTTGGCTTGGGCTTCTTGCGCCTGTGCATCGAGCGGGAACTTGGACGCATCAACAACGTTGTCCATCATGCGCACAGCCGTCGCCACCAGATCGGTCAGTGCTTCTTCGTTCAGCTCTGCCGCATCTTCAAACGGATCGGTCACCAGACGTGCAAGGTTGATCGAGCCCAGCAAGCAAGCACCATATGGCGGCAGCGGTTGCTCCCCACAGGGGTTGGTGGCCGCGATCTCTTCCACATAGGAGAGGTTGTTGCGCTGGTTGATACGGTCGATGAAAATCACGCCCGGCTCGGCATAATCATAGGTGCCCTGCATGATCTTGTTCCACAGATCGCGCGCCTGCACGGTGTGATAGACCTTATCACCAAACACCAGCTCCCATGGGCCGTCCGCTTTCACCGCTTCCATAAAGGCATCGGTCACCAGCACGGACATGTTGAACATGCGCAAACGGGCTGGATCGGATTTTGCAGTGATGAAGGCCTCAACATCCGGGTGGTCACAGCGCATGGTCGCCATCATCGCACCACGGCGGGAGCCTGCGGACATGATGGTGCGGCACATCGCGTCCCACACATCCATGAAGGACAGCGGGCCAGAGGCATCCGCCGCCACGCCTTTCACGTCCGCGCCGCGCGGACGGATGGTGGAGAAGTCATAGCCAATACCGCCGCCCTGCTGCATGGTCAGCGCCGCTTCTTTTAACATGTCAAAAATACCGGACATGCTGTCCGGTACGGTGCCCATGACAAAGCAGTTGAACAAGGTCACGTTGCGCGCGGTGCCCGCACCGGCGGTGATCCGACCGGCTGGCAGATATTTGAAATCCTCCAGCGCGCCGTAGAATTTCTCTTCCCATTTGGCCGGGTCTTTTTCCACCTTGGCCAGATCCCGCGCGATGCGGCGCCAGCTGTCTTCCACCGACAAATCAATCGGCGTGCCGTCCGCCTCTTTGAAACGGTATTTCATGTCCCAGATTTGTTCTGCGATGGGGGCGGCGAAACGACTCATCGTTGGCATCCTTGCTTGTGCTGCGCGTTTGTTTAGGGTTTTTTAATCTATATCAAACCAGCGTGATCTGACAACGGCCAAATATGGAAATTTCCGCGAAGGAACCACATTATTTTGGGGTTGAAGGTTAACGCACCCACTATATACTGTGACTTCCGTGCATAATTCTGTGGATAACCTGTGGGCAAAACCGTGCATCTTGTGAAACTTTCGGTCGGCTCAGAGAGCCCCGAAACCCTCGCCGCCTGGCAAGAGGCCAATAAAGCGCACTTCCCGGATGGGCTGCCCCGCCATGTCACTCGTATGTGGCCTAAACGTGAGGCTGAAATCCTCAACGGTGGCTCAATCTATTGGGTCATCAAGGGCAGCATCCAGTGCCGTCAGCGTATCTTACGTCTCGACGAAGTGATTGGATCAGACGGCATTCGCCGATGTGCCATTGTGCTCGAACCGGAGGTACACCTGACCCAGGCTGCACTCAAGCGTCCATTTCAGGGCTGGCGCTATTTGAAGGTTGAGGACGCTCCTGCGGACCTCCCCGCCAACCGGGCCAATGACGATGTCCTCCCGGACGAATTAAACCGCGCATTGGCGGAAATTGGCGTGCTCTAACGCGATGCAACGGGCGTTGCGTTAACTGTTGCGCCCCCCCCCTGCCCTTTGCAAAACGCACCTCCGCGAAACAGTCGTGATACAGACAAAAAACCGACGTGATTTTTGCCGCTATCTGACTGGTTAACGCGCCAACAAACGGCCCCTACCGCGCGCCAATATCCTGCGGCGCCACCGACACGGATTTCATCACTGCATAACAGGTCACACCCTCCTCCAGCGCCAAAGCCGCCGCCGACCGCCGTGTAATCCGCGCCAAAATCCGCCCCGCCTTGGTGTCAACCGACACAATGGCTCCGGGCCCGCCTCCGGATCGAACAGAACACACACGACCCTCCACAATATTGAGCGCTGACAACCCCTTAGGCGCCTCTCTTGACAGGATCACATCATGCGCCGCCACCCTGACACGCACCTGATCGCCAATGGCATGGGGCAGCTGCGGCAACATCAAAGTCACGCCATTGGCGGACAACTCGGTTAACCCATCTTCGTGATGTGTGACCACTTTTGCGTCCAAAACCGCCCCAACAGCGCGCGGCCCCATCGGCGTAAAGCTCGGATCGGACAGCACCTCCGCCGCCGGCCCCACCCGATCCACCTTACCATCCTTCAGTGCCACCACAGTGGTCGCCAACCGTGCCACCTCTGCAATCGAATGGGTAACATACAGAATAGGCAGGGAAAATTCGTCCCGCAGCCGTTCAAAATACGGCAAGATTTCCGCTTTGCGCGGTTCATCCAACGCCGCCAAAGGCTCATCTGCGAGGATCAGTTTTGGCCGCGCCAACAACGCCCGGCCAATGGCCACCCGCTGCTTTTCCCCTCCCGACAACTCCGCCGGTCGTCGATCTAGCAAGCTGCCGATCCCGAGGATCTCCACCACCTGCTCCAAGCTCGCGACCTCCGCCCGACCTTTGGCCAACCCATTGCCGTACAAAAGGTTTTTGCGCACCGTCATATGCGGGAACAGCCGCCCTTCCTGGAACACATAGCCCAAGCCGCGCTGATGCGGCGGCACCCAACGGCCCGTCGCACTGTCGCTCAAAACCTCCTCATTGACGACAATCCGGCTCTGCGCGGGCCTACTCAAACCCGCTACCGCATTGATCACAGAGGTTTTTCCAGACCCGGAACTGCCAAACAGAACGGTCAAACCCGCCGGTGCCTCAAACTTCACATCAAGGTCAAACCCTTGAAACCCTTGGCGGATGTGCACCTCAACACTCATGTCTGCCCCACCTTCGCCGCGATCCGCCGTGCGAGCACTTCAGACAGTATTAACGCCCCGGCGGCGACAATAATGCTGATCATCACAAGCCGCATCGCCGCGGTTTCGCCGCCAGGCACCTGCAGGAACGCGTAAATCGCGCTGGGCAAGGTCCGGGTCTGGCCGGGAATATTGCTGACAAATGTGATGGTTGCGCCAAACTCGCCCATCGCTTTTGCAAAGGCGAGCACCATCCCGGCCAACAGCCCGGGCAACATCAACGGCAGCGTGACCGTGAAAAACACCCGCATACGCGAGGCCCCCAACGTCGCGGCGGCCTGTTCCAACTTGGGATCAATCGCCTCGATCGACAGGCGGATCGAGCGCACCAACAAAGGAAACGCCATCACCGCCGCCGCCAGCGCGGCCCCGGTCCAGCGAAAGGCAAAGACCACGCCGATCTCCTTGAGCGCACCGCCAACCACACCTTGTGTGCCGAAGGTCACCAACAACAAATAGCCGGTCGCAACTGGTGGAAGAACAAGCGGCAAATGTACCAAAACATTAACAAATTGTTTACCAAAAAACTCCCAGCGCGCCAACGCATAGGCCACAAAAACGCCCGGCACCACCGCGCCCAACATCGCCCAGAACGCCACCTTGAGCGACAATCCCACCGCGGCCCATTCCTGTGGTCCCAGCCAGTCGCTCACTGTGCCTCCTCCAACACCAAAAACCCACGTTGCACAAAAGCATCCTGCGCCGCCTGACTGCTGAGATAAGTCATAAACTCAACCACTTCCGGCCGATCCTGCCCTGCCACGATGGCCGCCGGATAGACGATCTCACTGTGGCTATCCGCTGGAAACTGCGCCACAATCCGCACGCGATCATCGACCATGGCGTCGGTGGTATAAACAATCCCAGCAGAGACCTCTCCCAAAGCCACCAGCGCCAGAGCTGCGCGCACGTTATCCGTCTCCACTACATTGGGCTGTACCGTGTCCCAAAGCCCAAGCGATGTCAGCGCCTCTTTTCCGTAAATCCCCGCCGGAACCGCTTCGACCAGCGCCATAGCGATGCGTCCACTGTTTAAAATTTGAGACAATTCCGCGACATCCGCCTGTTCCAACGTCGCCTCTGACGAAACCGGAACTACGAGAGATAAGCCGTTTCCAAATAAAGATTTTCCCCGTTCATTTTGAAGCAAACCTCTCTCCTGAAGGTAAGTCATCCAATTGACATTTGCCAACATAACCACGTCTGCGGGCGCGCCATACTGCACCTGTCTTGCCAAGGCGGACGACCCCGCAAAAGACGCGACCACCTCATGCCCGCTGGCCGCCTCAAATCCAGAAATCACATCGGACAAAGCTTCCTGTAGACTGGCGGCAGCAAACACGCTGACCTGCTCGGCCCTGGCTTCAGGCGGGGCCACCGCCAAGCTGCTGAGCCCCATCAAGATCGCAGAGAAAAAAGATCGCAGCATGGAGCCCTTTGGTCAGAAGTCATTTGAGTGTCTGCATAGGCCTAGCGAAAGACCCCCAACCTGCGCAAGGGGCTTTGGCAAAGCGCGCCGCTGCCAACGCCCCACAGCGCCGTGATCCGCGGACAAAAGCCTTCTCGTTTTGCGCCTTTCGCCCGAACCGCACTTCGCTGCACACTCCGGATCAGCGCTGCTCATCGGTGACGGAATGGTCCAGTGGAAGAAGCGCAGGCAACCCCACGGACGCAAAATACCGCGACAACAGTTGATACTCCTCGCGTTGAGCCTGCTGCTGCGGCGCTTGCATCACCGTTTGGGCACTTCCCGCATCCGCCATCTCTGCTTCCAGTTCCGCGAGGATTTGATCCACCATGGCATTTTCATACAGCACGCCAGGCTGCTGCATCGCGATATCGGTCACCATGGTCCCGCCTGGTTGTTGTACCGTCGTCCCGTGAGGAGACGCCTGCAAGATCGCCACCGCAGTTTGCGCATCAAACCCCAAGTGCTTGACCAAATAGGCCAATCGATCGCTTGTCTGATCGACTTCAGGCGCTGCAAGCGCACCAGCCCCAGTCAATGCCAAACCCGCGGCCTCACCTGGCGCAATCTGGACCGACCCAGTTGGCATGGGGGCTGCGCTGCCTACGGGTTGGAAGCGGGCCACCTGAGCCTGCAAGCGTTCCAGCGTTTCCAACAGCAACGCCAAATCATCGGAGGAGGGACTGTCCACAAAACTGCCATCCGCCCCCCGCCAAGCCACCGGTCCCGCGTTAGGTGCAGGCGCCACCCCAACGCCCGTGCCCTGCGCCTCCACAATCAGGTCCTTCAACCCGGCCAGCTCTTGCCGCAACGTGTCTGCATCCAGCACATCCGAAGGACCGGCCCCAAAAGGGGACAGGACCGGCTGTATTGCCAAGGGCTGCACCTGTACGGACGGCATCGTGCCTCCTGGCATCAAGGCGCTCTGCGCAGCCTGCCCCGGATAGGTCAGTGGTGCCGCAGTGGTGGCAGGCGCGATGCCTGATGCCATGTTGGCACCATAGCCCGGGGCCACCACCTGTGGCTGCGGCATCGGGGAGTTCCAGGCCGCCGGCTTTGTCATCCCGCCAGAGGTTTCCGCATTTGGCACCGGCCAGCCTCTTGGCAACACCGCATAGTCCTGCCGCGCAGCAATCCAGCGCAAATAGGCGGTGACGGCAGAAAACCCTTTTAACGATACGCGCGCGACCTCGGTCCCGCCCCGTCGTGTGCTCAACTCGCCGCCCGCCCCTAACAGCAGTTCCAATTGCACATCCAGCGGCTGCAAGATCCGCTCAGGCACCTGAATTTCCGACACCCCTTCGGACACAAAGAACATGTCACCGGCAAGGGCATTTTCCAGCCGCATTTGCAGCTGACCCCGGTCGGTCAAGAACACTTCCAGCCCGTCTTTGCGCGCCGCACAGGCGTAGGTGCGCGGGCGGCAAATAACTTCAAACACATCCACATCCAGCCGCGGCGTGGGCGCAAACCGCGCATAGCCATCCGGGTCAAACCGGAAGTACACGCCCTCCACCAGACCTTCTTGGAAACTGGGCCAACCAAAGGCCCCGCGCAGAGCCTGGCGCGCCTCGCGGGCGCCAATGGCAAAGGGAATCGCCGTGTCCAATATCGCATTCTCAGAGGCAAAGGCTTCGGCGCTGCGGTCGGCCGCGATGACAGGCTGCCCGATTGCCGGCGCCCAACCACCTGTCAGGACAGCCACGGAGAGAAACAGAGTTCGCAGGGAGTATCGCATTAGAAATCAGCCTTCTCTTGTACCGAATGACGCAAAGCCGGAAGCCAATCGTCTTTCTGGGGAGGGTCCGGATATTTGCGCAGCAATCGGATGTCCTGATCGCGAAACGCGGTGTACCAGACCTCAGTGTCGCCGGTGTACGGCGTCAAAATTGTGCCTTGCACCTTGTGCAGCAAGGCGGTGAGGATGATGCCATTGTTGTTGGCGGTAAAAATGCTGACCCGGCCCTGACCGCGCTCATAGAGCCCTTCGTACATGCCGTTTTCCGGATCATAGAGCTCGATCATCGCTTCATAGAGCACGTCGGTGTAGTCAGTTTCCCACAAGGCCCAAAGGCCCAGTGCCGCCTTGCCGGCCACCGCCGCATGATCGGGCACGTAATCCCCCCGCGGTGTCACCGTGTTCCACGGATAGCCGTCCGAGAAAATCGTGTCATAGGTGAAATACGGCGGGCCTTTGACGTTGTGCTCGGACCGTGCCGTCATAAACCCGGTCTGCCGCCAGCGGTTTTCTTGCACCTGGTAGATCCTGTCTGCAAACTCTGCGCGCCAGCCATCGGTGTGCACCCACTCCGGGCTGCTGTCGTCATGTGGCATGTCAAAGCCCAGCTCCAACCCATCCTGAAGGTAGCTTTCGGTCACCACGTAGTTCTGGGAGTGGAAAATCCGCGGGTCGCGTCCATCATAAGGCACCTGAATGCCAAAGATCGACGCGGTCAAAAACGGCTCCGCCCGATGCGCCAGCCGCGGCCGGAACCCCCAAAGCGCAAAGCCTTTTGCGGCATATTCCTCATAGCCCAGCCGGCCTTCCTGCGCATAAACGGTCTCATCCGTTTCCTTATCGACATAGGCGCCAAACATCAGCCCTTCCTCGTCAAGCACATTGCGAAAATCCCATTTCAGCAACACGGAATCGATGGTGTTGGCCAAATAGGGGTAGCGGTTTTTGTAGATCCGCATCCACACCAAGAACCGCCCGATATCCAGCGCTGAAAACCCGATTTCCCCGGGCTTGTTGGTATAGTCCACTTTGGCGCCGGTTTGGGTGTGATACACTTTGTTGGGCAGCTCTTTGCGGAACAGGTCTAGCCCCTTTATTGTGGTCAAAAGCTGCGTGATCCGCCGGTCAAATTCCGGCTTCTCGATAAGGCACAATTCATAAGCGCTGACCAACCCCGCCATATAAGACGCCGTATCCCAAAGCGTGGTCGACGGATAATTGCCCACCGAATTGGCAAGCCCCGTACTTTCCTGGGTAAATTGCTCAAAGTAATGCCACGCCACCTGCGCCGCGCGCAATTCGCGTTCGTTCAAAAATCCGCGGCGGCTTCGATATTTGCGCACATAGGCGTTATGCTTGTCATAGCCATGCGGCACGTTTGTCCCACGCGGCAGATCATCGAAAAAATCCGCCGGCATTTCACACATGCGCGGAGGCTTCTCCCGACGCCGCTCCTCGTGCACCATACTGCTGGTCACACTGGGCAAATTGCCCCGCATCAGCGCCGGAATCTCGTCTAGCGCACCTCCGGCAATGATCGGAATAATCTCTTCTTCCTGCGCCAGAAACACACGACGCGCGGTGATGCCGACTGCATAGCTCGCCCCGGCAATTCCCAGGACCACAACACAGAACATCAAGACACCCAGAACCGGTGCCCGCTTGCTGGAACCAACAGCACTCTTCATCAAACACACTCCAGACGGAACACAAATATGAAACCGCAAAATGGTTAAGAATTGGCAACTGAAAAATTATCAGGTCTCAAAAATAGGAAATGGACAAAATAAGAACAAATAATAAAGTCAAAAACACATTCTTAACCCGCCGCCGCTACCATTTCCCTGTTCTTTGTGTCGCTGGGTATTGTTTCTATGTCTCATGATCGCGTGCTGCCTGACCTGCCAATTGACGCTATTGGCACGGCGCCAACCGGCCCTTTACCATTTCGCGACCGCACCATTCCCATGTGGACTCACGCGGTCTCCTTTCTGTTTTCACTCGGCGGCGGGATCTGCCTGCTCGCGGTCGCGGTCTTTGTGGTGTTCTTTTACGAACTGGTGGCACAGGACGGGCAGCGCATTCTGGCGCCTCTCCTGGCCTTTGGCGCGCTTGTTCCCATCCTTGGCATCCTGATTTTTGACGTGGGCCACGCCCGCGCCCTTGCGGGCTATCGCCACATCCGACGCCGCAACGCCGTAACCGGCCAAGCGCTGGTGGCTGTGCTGGCTGGCGGCGTGTTTGGCTTTTTGCACCCGCTGGTTGCCGTGCCTTTTGCTGTCGGCGGTGTGTTGAGCTGGATCCTGTGCGGCATCGCCGCCCGCTGGACCCGCCGCGAGCCGATGTGGGAGTTCCTCCCGCAAGAAGCCACCAGTTTTCTAAGTGGTCGCGATCAGCGCGCAATCGACCTGGCCAACGCCGCGCGGGGCGACAGTGCGCTTTTAGAAGCATTGCAAAAATCCCTCGCGTTTGGCGGGTTGATTGCCGGCTTTGCCGTCGCCAGCTGGCTGACCGCGCTGGAAGTGATCAACGCCGCGGCCATCGCCACCATCGCGCTGGTAACCTATTGGTCCGTCGACGCCTTCTTTGCCTATTTCCGGCAACGCTCTGTGGCCGACCCGGAGCGTTTGGGCCGCGCAGATGAAGTTATCTTCTTGCCGCCGCCCTATTCCGCTGATCCCGAAGGCGATGAAACCGCGTTGGTGGTGCATCACCTCTCGGTGCGCGCGCACACAGGTACGCCATTGCTGTCGGACGTTTCCTTTCGCGTGGACCCAGGCGAAGTGATCGGCCTGTCCGGTGACAGTTTTTCGGGCAAATCCCTGTTAATGAGGGCGCTCCACGCCCCGCACGATCTCACAGGCCTTCAAGTGGAGGGCTTTGTGGCCCTGCAAGGCACCCCACTTTGGGGCCGCAGCGGCGAAGAGCGCCCAATTCAAAGCGTTATGGTCCCGCCAGACACCCTGGCAGTTCCCGGCGGCGGCGCCGCCAACCTGAGCTGCTTCAGCGGCGAGGCGCAACTGGAGCGCGCGCGCAAAGCCCTGCAATCTCTGGTTTTTACCGCTGACACCGTAGACCGCATCTTGTCTGCACCGGATGTGCGGCACTTGTCCCGCACCGAGCAAAAGGCGCTCTCACTGGCCCGTGCACTGGCTTTGCGCCCCGGATTGTTCCTGATTGACCGACCTGAGGATGGCGCCAGTGAGAGCCTTCTGGCGGCGCTTGGGGATCGCCTGCGCGCCGAGGCCCGCTTAGGGCACACCACGCTTTTGGCCACCGAAAACCGCCAGCTGCTGGAACGCTGTGACCGCCTGCTGATGATGCAAAACGGCCGTGTGATCGAATTTGCCTCCACCGCCGAAATCCGCGCGCGCCTGTCCTCCGGCTGGAGCCGCTTTGTCACCACCCGCGAACTAGACAACGAGGAGGCACTGGATGCCTGGCTCTGCAGCCAGTTCCGGCGTGACGGCGACGAAGGCAACCGCCGTGCGGTCTGCATGGTCGCCAACGAAATGCTTGCTGTGGCCTGCCAATCACCCACCGACAGCGACGCGCCCTCTGATGACATTTCCTTTGAGTTCAAGCACTTTGTAGGACAATGCCAACTGCGCATGCTGGATCCCCGGCTCGCCCTGTCCTCTGGCGCGATGCACAAAGCCAGGGTGGCGGCAGACACTTCTGTCGAAGGCGAACGCCTGTCGCCGCTGGCCAAAATCATGCGCGACAGTTTGGATGTTCAAACCGGCGGCGAAGAGGGTCAGGTCTATCTCCAAGTCACCATGAAAACCTACGATCCGCGGCTGCTGGAAAAACGCAAAGGGCCTGCCGATGTTTCGACCAAAACTTGATCTGCGCCCGCCGCGCAGCCTCAATCCTTTGCAAGGCATGTGGGTGCTCTGGGCGCTACTGGCGACCAGCCTCCTGATGATCAGCGCCTGGGCATTTGCCACGCGCCTGCCGGTTCAGGCCGCCCGCACCGTCGCCGGTACGTTTGAGAGCAAAACCCCCGCCATGGAAGTTGTTCTGCCAGCGGATGTCGCCTTGGCAGAGCTGCTGATCGACAACGGAGATCAGGTGGCCGCGGGGCAGAAGCTCGCCCGTCTGGATCAAACCGCGCTGCACACTCTGCTGCACACGTTGCGAGAAGACCTCGCCCTCAATGCGCAAGCCAATGCTTGTTGGCGCGCAGCCGACCGCCCCGCCGCAACCACCGACGCAGAAATCGACACCGTGCTACACAGCTGCCACAACGCCAAACGGCAAGACCAATTGGCCCGAGAGCAGCTCATGCATCGTCGCGAAAGTCTTCAGCGGGAAACCGCATTGGCCGTACGTGAGTTGGTGCTGCGGGCCGAAAACACCCCGCCATCCGTGCGCAAGATCCTGATGCTGCGCGCCGCGCTGGAACGCGAAACCCTCAACAGTCTGGTGCGGGATGTGGAGTTTGAACTTGCACAGTTGGTGCAAACCCAGGAGGCTGATCGCCTTGCACAGGTGGTCGCGCTGGAAGTCGAAGCCGCCGCGCTGCAAACCCGTGTGGTGGAGCTAGAAGAAATCGCCGCCGCGCCCTGGCTTTTTGCACCGAACGACGGCCGCATCGAACGGCTGCGCCGCCTGCCGGAAAACGCCGCGCGCGCCTGGGATGTGACCCTGGCGCAAATCCACACGGACGCCCCTGACACCTATGCGGCGCGCTTTGTCGTGCCTGTGTCGGAGGCAGAGTCTCTGCATGTGGGTGATCCGCTGTTTGTCACTCTTGCCGGCCTGCCACATCCGCACAACCAATTCCCCGCAAAAGTTCAGGCCATCTCGCCAATTGAAACCAACGGCACGTCTGCACGCGAAATACACGTGCGCCTCACAACACCCGGTCCGCAAATGCAAAATGCCCTGCGCGGCCTGTCTGCCGGCACACGGTCCACCATGCAGGTCGACCTACCAGCCCAACGGCTGGGCACCATTTTAATGGGGGCGACAGACCGGTTACTAAGGTCCTTCTAGCTACGCCCAAAAACTCTTGCCCAACCGCCCAAATCAAAAGGCTCCGGTACACCACCGGAGCCTTTTCCTATCTCGCAGACCGTCTTTGTCACAACGGCGACACCGCAACAGCCTCACCGCGCCGTCAATAGCGGCCCTTTTAACTTATAATGCAGCGCTTCCAACACCACCGCATTGGTGTTGAGCGTCAAAGCCATGTTGATCCGCCCATCCGCCTCATAGCGCCCGGCGTACCAGCCTTGCTCCCCCGCCAATGGTGCAAGGTCCGCCAAGACATCTTGCGTGTATTTGGTCCCATAGAGCGCGTCCCAGCCAAAAGCTGCCTTCAAACTGACCGTGCGCAGCTCTGGATGCGCACTGCCATCTTCGGCCACCACCGCCCAATCCGCGCCATTGCCAAACACCGCACCATAGAGAAAATGCGGCGCCTGATCGATGTGATCCTCGCTGACCATTGTGGCCTTGCCACTATGCCGTGCCCGCGCTTCCTGCGCCTGGTAAATTCGGCTCGCCAATAGCTGCCCTTCACCATTCAACCCAGTCTCAAACGCCTGCAAAATATACGGCTCGCTCACCACCGGGGTGATGGCGCCAAAATCCTTGGCCCGGCGGCGGTCCACCGCCACCTCCACCCCGGACACCTCTTCCCATGCCATGATCGGCCGCGCGGTGCTGGCGTCTAATACGTCTAAGCCCCAAAGCGCCGCTGCGCGCGCGCCATATTGCTCATAGCCAATACGCCCCTCCTGATGATACCGCGTCTGGCCGCCCTCCCGGCTGCTGCCCCAAAGACGCCCTTCCGCCGTCATCGCCGCCAGATCCCAATCCGCCAGCAACGCGCGGATCCGCGGGCCATAGGTTGGCTCGCGAGTTTCCAAAACCCGCAACGCCATCAACAACCGCGCCACATCCAGCGCGGACCAGCCAATGCCCTCGGGCACCGGCGCATTAGAATAATCCACCATCGCAAGGCTGCGTGTGTCGTAAGCCTTGTTGGGCAACCGCCCGTCAAACAGTGGCAAACGCTCTAACCCGCCCAAAAACGCCGCACTGCGCTGCGTAAACACATCCTCCTCAAGGATCCCCAGCCCCCGCGCCGCCAAAAGCGCCAATAGGTAACTGCCCTGATCCCACAGTGTGGCGCTCGGGTGGTCGTGGATCGCATCCACAAAGCCGCTTTCCGGTCGGTAATGACTCTCAAAATACCGCCACGCGGTCGCCGCGCCCGCCCAGTCCTGTTCGGTCAGCCCTCGTGCCGGCTTTGTTGCCAGACCTTCGGCCTGCGGCAGCTGCGCTAAGCTGCTGTTCCGCATCACCTGGCCCCAAGTATCTTGCTGCGTGGCAATGCCTGCGGTCAGCAAAAGGCCCGCCAGAAACGCAAAACTGCCGCGGTTGCTCCGATTGGGCCTCTCAGCCCGCGGGGAATTGGACACCATGGGGCACCTCCGAGGATTTGGATTGAGAAACAGAAAGGTGGCGTGCGTTGAGCTGCGCAGGGGAACGCCAACGCGCCATGTGCAAAGCCCGCGCCACAAGCCGCATATTGATAAGCAACCAGAACAGGTTCACCCACAACAGCGCACTGCTGTAGCCAGGCGTATTCAGAACCGTTTGCCAAATGCCCCAAAGGGCGGCCACGCTCATGATCATCAAAAGGACCACATGCGGCCACACCATCCACAGACTAGAGCTTTCGTTTAACCCCGGGACTTTGGGCGTGGGTGCAAATTGGGGTTTCTGCCGTCGCAACACACAATACAGCGCCCGCCACTGCACCGGCAGCGCAACAACCGCCATCACCCGCCCCGCACCGATGGCATGGCCTTTACAGGACGCAACCATGGCCAATTCCCCAAGGATCACAGCAGGCAGAAAATGCTGAAAGAACTCCAATGAGTAAGCCCGAACCGGCGCCAGCCCAGTGAACAGGGACACCACCGGTGCCAAGAGCAAAACCGGGGCCCACAGCGCGCTGAAATACGACCAGAAGGTCGCGCCATAATGCAACTTGCGCCGCCAGCTCAGCCCGCGCCGGAAAATCGGATTGTCCCAAACCGCAATGTCAAACGTGCCACCCGCATATTTAAGCCGCTGTGCCGCCCAGGCCGACATGCTCCAGGGCGACAACATGCGCGCCTCGACCTGCGGATGGTAGACCGACGTCCAATCTGCTTCTCTATCTGCATGCACCAAAATCGATGTGTAGAGGTCTTCGGACACATGAAACCGATAGGGCTGCAACGGATGTGCGGCCAAACGTGTCTTGTCGCTCAGGGGTGATTTGTCAGCCAAAACCACCTGCGCCTTGTCGCGCAGGGCCGCATCAAACACCGCCTCCCGGCGATGAATGGAGGCCGCACCACAACAAAACGACGCGCCATTGCGATCGCGCCGCCGCTGAATCACGTCAAAAAACACGCTGGGGTCGGACATAAACGGATCCGCGCCAACACGCGTCCGTCCGGTGATCCAAGTTGCGACACGCGCAAATCCTCGCAGCAAAGCCCCTATCGTTTTGGGCCACGCAAAGGCCCAGCGCGGCAGTTTTTGCGCCAACCAGCTTTCCCAAGTTTCGCCCTCCGGAAGGTCATAAAACCAATGCGGCGTCTGCACCCAGGCCACTTTGGGGTTCTCAAAATACCCCAGCGTGTTTTGCAAAAATGTTGGCAGCAGCCGAGTGTCCGCGTCGCAGATCACCACAAAGTCGCCAGATGTGCGCAACAGCGCATGCCGCAAGTTGCCGGCCTTAAACCCCTCGTTGGTGCGGCGCGCAAAATAGCTGATCCCACGCCGCTCCGCCTCCAGAGCCATTTCGGCACGATCCCCGTCATCCAGCAAACACAGTCGCACCCGCACGCCCTTTGGCACAAGCACCTCTGTTGCCGCCGATAGGGAAGGTCGCACCAACTCTACGGGTTCATCAAAGGTGGTGACAAACACATCAACAGTTGTGGCGGTCCCCGCTGCTTCCTCATGGAGTTTCGCGGTCTCCGTAGGCATTACTGGCCGCGCCCCTTCGTCCCAAATATCAAAATAAAACAACAATGTACCAACAAAGAACAGCGTCTCCGCCACGGCAACGCTCACCGAAAAAACCCAGGCCTCAGGGTTCAGCGAAGCCGTCCAACGCCATTGCAAATAAACGGCACCCGCAGCCACCGTCGCCCCGGCCAAAAAATGCCAGATCCGCCGCCGCCCCGCGCCCAAAGGCGCAAACACCGGCGGCTGACGATGGGAATAGGCCTCAAAATACGGCTGGGACATCACAGACAATTCTCCAACGGAAATACCAGTTTCAGCGCGCGTTTGCTTGCTGATGATCGCGCACAAAGGCCTCTAGGACTCGCAATATAGCGTCGGCCTCGGTGCCCTGATGGTCTCTGGCTGTGGACCCGGTGGAATAAGACCACACCCCGGCCGCCACTTTGATGCGCAAGTCGCGGGTCAGCAGCACTTCCTGAGACAGGCTGGCAAACACGGAATATTCGTATTTGCAGAGGTCATCGGGATCCGAAAAGGAAAAATAGAGGTTGAGTGTCGGCTGCCCGGGCACCAGATGCAGCTGGTCTTTGGGCACCACCCGAATGCCTGCCTCCCGCAGGCGGCCCACATAGGCCTTGTGCAACCGGCTGCCGAAAGTGGCGTCAAATCCCGGCGGCGGTTTCAATGTGGTCAAATCCAGATGCAGCTGTTTGACCCCCCGCAACACCTCGCCCTTTTCTGATCGCGGCAAGGCACGCGGGTCAAACCCAAGGCTCAGCGCCGCCTGATTTTTCTGACAGATCACCGGTGCATCCGGATGATCGCGCGGCAAGGCGCCAGCCTGCTGGCCGCTGTTTTGCACCCCGAACAAACGATAGATGAAACCGGTGTTGCTGGTGTCCAACGGGCGGCTGGAAAAACTGCGCCGTTCCTGACATTGCGCGCCACCGGGGCAATGGCTGCCAACGAAGCTCACGCGTTCCCACAAGATCCAGAACCGATCTTTCGCCGCGGTTGCACTGGACGTGTCCGCGTGACCGATGTTGCCCAATAGGAGAGCCACCCCGACAAAGAACGCACAAACCCTTGCACCAATGGCTTTCCGCGCGCTCATCGTGCGGACCCGCTGATCTTTTGATCTATAAATGGCAAAGACACCAACGTACCTGCGCTGTTCGGCGCTTCCACCTCGATCCCTTCCAGCGGTGTCAGAGGCTGCACCCGACTATCAGCAAAACGATGATCCACCGCCCAATCCGGCGCGACGATCATGTCGTCCACCCATGTGCCCGCGCCAACCCGCGTCTGCGCGCTGATCACCGATCGGCGTACAAGGCTGCGACCACAAACACGTGCCCCCGCCCCCACGACCACCGGCCCTTCCAGCTTGGCCCCCGCCTCGATCACCGCATCCGCGCCGATGAACGCTGGCCCCACGATCACTGCCCGGGGAGAGACCTCTGCCCCATCCGCCGCCCAGACGTGGCGCCGCACCAGATGTCCCAGCGGCATCACCCCCGGGATCAACCCGCGCAGTCCCCGCGACACCCCGGCAAAATAGTCTTTTGGACAGCCCATATCGACCCAGTTAAACGGCGCGTCATAGACCTGCAGATGCGCGCCTGTTGCCAAAAGTCGCGGCAGAAGGTCCTTGGCAATGTCCTGATCCGGATGTGGTGCAACCTGTGCCAGTGCCCGGGGCGACATCACATATATTCCGCTGCTGGCCAAACGCGACGGCGCCTGCGAGGGGTTTGGTTTTTCCACAAACCGGCAAATGCGCCCCGCGCGATCGGCATCAATGATCCCGTATTTCTGAACCTGGTCCGGTGGCACCTTTTGGGCGGCGATGGTCACATCCGCCCCGCTGGCGCGGTGTTGCTCCAGCAAGGCCGCGACATCAATGTCGGTGACCGCGTCGCCGCAAAACACCAGGAAATCCTGGTCAAAAGCGCTGTGGTTGTGGTGCAAATGGCGCAACGTGCTGGCCGAACCCAAAGGCGCGGCTTGCCACGCGCCGTCCTGCCACGCGCCTTCGTTGAGGAACTGGACACTGCGCAAGGGCGAACTGCGCACTTGGGCATGAAACTGGGGTGCGAGATGCCCCGGGTTCAGGATAAAATCCCGGATACCAAAGCCGGCCAGATGCCGCATCACGTGATCCAGCACGGGGCGGCCCAGAAAATCCAGCAACGGCTTTGGGGTCTGCGCACTCAACGGCGCCATGCGGCTGCCCGCCCCGGCCACAAGGATCACCGCCTTCACGCCGGCAAGTTGTCGTGACCGAAACGTCGGCGCCACCAGCGCCTCTTTGCGGGACCTGAACAGCGTCAGCAGCGAGGCCAGTGCGCAGCGGGCAATATCCCGCTCCACTTTTTCACGCGCACCAAAAAAACCGACCGCCAGCCCCTGCGGCGCCTCACTTTGAAACTCCACCAAGGCTGCCAACCCCGAGCGCGCCACCCGCCGCACCGCGCTCAAATCCACCAGCATCGCCGAGCGCCCCCGCGCCAGACAGCGCGCCTGGGCTGATTTGAGCGTGGCATAATCCGCCGATGTGAGCCTGGCGGTGGCGATCTTCAGGATCGAAATCATGCCGACATCTTCTGAGTTGGTAAGCATCACAGTCTCCTTGATCAAAAGCGGCCTCAAGCCTTTTGCAGCCCACGCACAATGCGCAAGCGCGGCAGAGGGCCCAACCCAACGGTCCAGGCGGTCGCCGGATGGCGGCTCAGCCCCCAGACAAACAGCGTGGTCGTTGGCAGGGTCCAGGCAAACTCCAGCGCAATCGACTGCATTGGGCTCACCTCCCGCCCGGCCAAAGCCATCTCCGCCAGGTCTAGAAAAACCGGGTGGCACAGGTAAAGCCCAAAAGCATATCTGGACAGGCGCGAGATCCCGTGCGGCCAAGCCTTATGCGCCAGACAGAGGCACAGCAGCAAAAGCGCCACCGGCATCAGGTAATCCGCCCAATAGGCGAAGGGGTTGTCAAACACCCACTGTCCCGTGGCCACCACTTGCGCCGTGGCCATAAGCTTAAGCGTGAACAGCGCCATAGCTATCACCACAATGGGCCCCAGCCAGCCAGAGCGCGCTTCAGCGCTGCTACGCCGCCACAGGCCCAGAACCGCGCCCGCCGCCATGCCGTAACCAAGGTAGCTCAGCACCTTAAGCCCGCGCACCACATAGCCCAGCGCCTCGGTGCCCCACAACGCGCGATAGATCACCGGGTCCAGCACTTGCTTGAGCAGCAAACCCAGAACAATGGTCAGCCCCAAAACCGGTCGCCGTTCCGCCAACCGGAACAATGGAAAAAACAACAACAACGCAAACAGCGTCGGAATAAAATGCATGTGATATTTCACATCGCCCAACACCAGATATCCCAACCAGGTCATCGGCTGCGTCAAAGCCGCCACAACCTGCGCCTCATAGCCAAAGGCAGTGGCCTTCAGCAAGTTGTAGCCGGCATAGACCAGCGTCCAGAACCCAAAGGGGATCAACAGCCTGCGGGCCTGCTCCACCATCACCGAAGCATAGCTGCGGGGTCGCCGCGTCAGCGCCATCAACAACAGCAAGATCGAAATCATCAAGAAAAGCTCTGTCCGCGCCGTGTACAGCAGCGCGCGCAGCACCATAGGCGCCAAGCGCGCCGCCGGGTCCGCCTCCGGGAACGGTTGCCCCTGGGCATCCGCCGTCACATGCAGCCCCACCATGGACACGCCTGCAAACAACCGCAAAGCGTCAATCCAGGTCTGCCGCCCCGTGTCAGGACCTTCTGCAACCATGCGGTTCACCATTTACCAAACAAACAACGTCAACCAGTGTCACCGGCAAATCTGAACAAAAAGTGAACAATTGCGCGTTTGTTTTTATTTTGTTCCACTCTCGTTTACCGCTTTGCAACGGTTTGTTCTTACCCTGAGCGGGTTAGGAGCGTTGTTATGTGTATCTTTCGGTTCCCCTTTTTGCTGATCTTGACCCTGGCCTCTTCCCTGTCCCCCACCGCGGGCCTCGCGATGGACGAGGCGGCCCTCTGTGCACGTGCGTTGGACCAATACGGCGTGGAACCAACCCGATGCCGCGCGCGTATGCCCGCGCTCACTGCCACCACGCCCTCCGGCACAGCCCCCAACGCGTTGTCGGCCGAGATACGGGAGAGCCACGTTTTCTTTCCTCAGGGTGGTGCGACCCTTAACGAGGACGCGCTAGTACAACTCGCCGTGTTGGTGTCCGTACTGGACACCTCAGTGATGCAACCGGCCTGCCTGCGCTTGATTGGTCATTCCGACAGCAGCGGCGGCGACGCCGCCAACAAGGCGCTTGCGCTCAAACGGGCGGAGGCCGTGGCAACGGCGCTGCGCGATGGTCTCAAAGACCCCTCACGTATCCGTGTGGTGATGTCTGAGGGCGAGGCCCGCCCGCTTGCCGGACTGGAAAGCACCTCTGTCCACAACCGTCGCGTGGAAATCCAGGCCAAGACCTGCCCCTGACCCATTTAAGGCCGTTCAGCCCCACATATTAACCAAGGCGCGCGTTAACCATCACGCGCGTTTTGGCTTGCGCCCCTGCCCCACAGGATGCTCTCACAGGTATGGACATAATCCATTAACCTTAATCGGGTGGGGGCCTGATGCGTGGGATACTCGAGGGCGGACGCCGTCTGCGTCTTGGCCTGGCCGTGGCATTGACCATGGGCAGCGCCGGTGTGGCAGATCCAATCACCGGATTTTCAGAGCGGTTTGACCGTGCCCAGCCCAAGGGGTGGCAGGTGGCGCATTATGCCTTCTCGCACCCCGCGTTTGACACGGACTGGAGCCGGGACAATCTGCGCTTTGAACAGGGGCTACACTTCTCACTGACGCCGCAAAAAGCCGCCAAAAACCGTTTTCTCGGCGCCTCCATACGCCGCCAGGCCCGCAGCCACTATGGCCGCTATGAAGCCCTGCTGCGCCCGGCCAAAGGCGCCGGTCTTGTCACCGGATTTTTCACCTACACCGGTCCGCACTACGGCACGCAACATGATGAAATCGACATCGAGTTTTTGGGTCAGGACACCACAAAAATACAGGTCGCCTGGTTTGTGGGTGGCCGCCTGACCGCGCATAAAATCCCCTTGGGGTTTGATGCCGCGGACCGCCCCCGCCGCTATGCCTTTGAATGGCACCCGGACCGGCTGCGGTGGTATGTGGAGGATCATCTGATTTTTGAGGTCACAGACGAAGAAGCTCGGCTGCCCAAGGAACCCGGCTTTATTTTTGCCAATCTCTGGGCCGTGGACAAATCCGTGCAATCCTGGGCAGGCTTCGCAGCGGACGACACCACCGCTCAAGCCTTTGTTGGCGAAGTGACCTTTGCGCCGCTGGAAACGCTCACCGCCGAGGTTTCCCCCCCGGAACCAATCCTGCGACCTGTCCCCTAGAACGGGTCCGTCACCTCATCGGCTCCCAAGAAATCCAAGGCTGGTGGAAGCCGCAAAGCTCTTTTCTGCAGAACCGGTGGCCGCCATGGCAGAGACCGCCAGCACAGTCAGCGTCACAAACATCATTGCGCGTTTTTGCATCACAATTCCTCTACTGACACCACTCCCCCGAGTGCCTTCATCGTGGCTGGATTCGGTAAAGCCCGCGTGAAGAAATCCGCCTTTCCTCCCCACAAAAGCAAAGGCCGGCGTGCGATCCCTGCACCCCGGCCTTTGTCAATTTTGCGCTTGGAAAACCCCGTCAGGCAGACTGGCGGTAGTCCTCTTCATAAGAAGCAGAGGACGCCCCTCCAACCGAGGACGGACGGAAGCTTGCCACCAGTTCGGCCAGCTCTCGGGCCGCCTCTTGCAAGGCCCGGCCTTGCGCGCTGGAGCGATCCACCAGGCTGGCGTTCTGTTGCGTCACGCGGTCCAGATCCATCACACCGGAGTTGATCTCGGTGATCGCGGTCGCCTGGTCGCGCGAGCTGTCGGCAATCTGCACCGCCAACCGGCTCACTTCCTGGATCTTGGTGATGATACCTTCGATTGCCTTACCCGCCTGATCGACAAGGTCCACGCCCACTTCCACCTGATCCGAGGAGGTGTCGATCAACTCTTTAATCTCATGTGCACTTGTCGCCGACCGCAGCGCCAGAGAACGCACTTCGGACGCCACAACAGCAAAGCCGCGACCGCTATCGCCAGCCCGTGCCGCCTCAACCCCGGCGTTCAACGCCAACAGGTTGGTCTGGAAGGAGATATCTTCGATCACGCGGTTGATTTCACTGATCTTACCGGCGCTGTCCTTGATGTCCTGCATCGCGTCCACGGCCGATTTCACAATCTCGCCACCGCGCAACGCCTCTTCTTTGGTGGCGTCCACGGTGTTTTCGACCGACTTGGTTTGGTCGGACGCGGTCTGCACCCCGTCGGTGATCGAACCAATTGCTGCCGCGGTCTCTTCCAGTGTTGCCGCCTGAGCCTCGGTGCGTTTGGCAAGGTTTTGCGTGCCTTCCGCCATTTCGCCAGTCTCATCTTCGATCTGCGAAATGGTGCCCAATACGCGGCCAATCACATCGTCCAACGCCTCAGCGGTCTTGTTGAAGTCCGCTCGCAGCATCTCATAGTCGCTGCTGAACTCAGCCGTAATCCGGTGGCTCAGCTGCCCCTGCGCCAGATGGTTCAACCCGTCGGCCAGCTCATTCACAACCTCGGATTGCTCCCGCGCAGACTCTTTGGCCTGATCTTCCATTGCCTTGTTGGCTTTGATCGTCTCCACAAATTCGCGCACGGCCCGCGCCAAGCGGCCCAGCTCGTCCTTACGATCGGTCGACGGCACCTCGCTTGCGGTATCCCCTTCGCGCAACGCCGTAATCCGCGCCACAATCCGCGCCAATGGACGGGTCACACCCGCAGCGGAGAAATACACAATCGCCGACATCACCAGACAGATCACCGCAACCGCAATCAACGACTGCATATACAGCTCATTCACCACCGCTGCGATCACGCCGTCGTAAAAGCCCATGACCATCTCGGCCACAACCGTGCCATCGGTGTGGTGGATCGGGAATTTCACATAGGCCACGTGGTTGGCTTCAAACCGCGCTTCCGCTTCTTCCATCGCCAGGATTTCGGCCACGCCGTCTTCCCAGCCGGTTTGATCCGCGCCTTCCACGGCCACTTTGGCAAACAGCTCGCCGTCCACGAAGACTTTGGCAAACAATGCGTTTTCCATTTGGGTCACACCAGCAATCGCGCCCGCGGCGCCATCGGTGTTAAAGTCCCATACAGCCGCAGCCACCGGCGGTGCCACAAAGGTCTGCGACAGCGCCAATTCGCTCTCAAACGCCTTTATCAACGTGTTGCTCTGTTTGGTCACCCAAAACACGGTGGTCGCAATGAAGGACACCAAAATACAGGCCACGATCGGCAGCAACAGCCGCCCCATGATCGACAGCCCAAAGGACCGCTTCTTCTCACCAGTCATTATTCGCTCCGGCCAGACCGTTGCCACATCCTGTGGTGGGGCCTGATTAGGCGCCAGCTTTTTGGCGCAGTTTCAATCTGTTACGCGCTTCCACCCCGACAACTGCGCAGACCGGAAGCCTCATCTTCCCAAGCCGACGCAGCGCCGGATGAGAAACCGTTACCTCTGTGTGTGTCTCTGTGCTTTGACGGGGAAACCGCAAATTCGGCTGCCCAAAAGACGCAGAGACGCCTTTAGTTCCTCGGTCAAACTAGACCTGCTGAGTTAATAGAGACTTACGGGGTGCGACAGTATTTCACACATAAAGGAGAAACACTTTAACCCTTTGGCCAAGCGCCATTTTTTCGCAACTGCGTGGAGCTGATGTCTTGCATAGGCACGTTAACAAAGGCCCAGACAGGGGCATCCAGACGACTCAGCGCGCGGCTGTGACGCGGATGTAATTGCGCGTGCCGAAACACCTGCGCCGCCTTGGCCGTGCGCGCCTCGATCCGATCGCCTGGCCGCGCCAACACGCCCACCGGCACCCGGGCCATGATGTCCTGCCAATCTTTCCAACGGTGAAACTGCGCCAGGTTATCCGCGCCCATCAGCCAAACAAACCGTGCTTGCGGACATGTGTCCTGCAACACGGCGAGCGTTTCCGCCGTGTACCGCGTACCGACTTGGCTCTCAAAGTCACAGATCTGCACACGCGGATGGTCCATAATCTCCCGCGCCGCGGCCATGCGCCGCGCCAGCTTGGCCGGTCCACGATCTTTGAGCGGATTGCCCGGGCTCACCAGCCACCAGATCTGATCCAGATCGAAGCGCTTCAGCGCCTCTTTGGTGATATGCACATGCCCCGCGTGCGGCGGATCAAACGATCCCCCCAGCAACCCAATCCGCTGGCCGCGCGCAACATATGGCAATCCGTAAGGCACGGGGTTTAGTGGGCTTTTGTGATGGGAAGGTCAACCTCCGACCAAATGCTCAGCAAAGCTGCGCAGTCCCGGCAATATGAGGGCCACTTCATCACTTGTGGACTAAGCAAGATCGACAGCTATGGAACGTGTTAAGTTGCGTGCGACTTCAGGGCTTTCTTGAACCAAATTTTTGCCTAGAATCGCGGTGACCAGTATTGGGACCCGAATGCCATCGAAAGTGTGAGAAACGAAATGTCTGACCTTAGAGACGATCGAAAGAAAAAGCAGAGGATAGGCGCCCTAATGATCATCTTTTTGTGCGCGCTCTGCCTGGCCGGTTTCTATGCGGCATACATTTGGGAAGGTCGGCATGAGACGCACCTTTACAGTGAATCGACGATGACAACAGCTTTCTGGGTAAGTTTGTTTTCGGCAATTCTTCTCATATCCAAAATCCTTCCTGCAATGTTTTCAAGGGAAGACTAGCCGGAGGAGCTTTGCACGGGAAATGAACTACCTATCTCGCATTGCAGTTTTTGCAGTCTTTGTGCTGGTTGGCTATTTCGACGATGGGCGCCTTAGCGTTTTCGACATTTTTGGCTTGACCGTGATCGGGCTGTGCTTGGCGTTCTATGACCAAATTCGGAAGTCCCTTGAACCGTTCATTGGGCCACCATCATAGGAGATCCCACGCCACACTGGACCCGGGACCTCTGCACCAATTGCATTGTGCAAGCTCCTACGTAAGCATCCCTAAATAGACTGCACGAATTTGAACGGAACTTTCTCTTTAGCCTCAACATGCCTTTAAAAACGAATAAGAAGCTTCAATGACCACCGAAACCAAGACAGCGCTTTTTTCCAAAGCCAAAATCTTTGAATACCTAAAGCAACGACTGAGCCAAACAGGCGGCAAACGAAAAGCGGTAGTTCTTTTTGTGATCTATGTGGGAGGAATTTGCGCCCTGCTTTTTGCAACCGAAGACACCATGCGAGACACTTATGGGCGCTCCCTAGGCCATGTGAAGACCATTATCTTCCTCTGCCTTGCGGGGCTCTTTGCCTACGGAGTTCAAGATTGTTTGCGTTTTCATAGCTACAGCGGCAAGTGACGGCGGCGTAACCCAACACCCAACACATCGCAAACTCCTCCTCCGTGATCGCGCGGATCATTGCCCTTTTGCCCGCGCGCGGCTAGTCTTTCGGGTGTTGAAAAGCACAGCCCAACGTCCCAACACTTCAGGCAAACAGATTTGAAACCATCAAAAAATTTCTGGAGAAATTTCTTTCTTGTGGCAGCCGTTGTCGCGCAGTCCTCCAACTTTGTATTATTACAGTTCGGCATTAACACAGGCATGACATGGGAACCCATCGCACTAGGTGCGTCTCTGCTGTTTGTGGTCGTTGTTTTGGATCACATCAAAAGCAAGTGACACACACGGCTTCAACGCGTACGGGTGATTTGAAGCAAGCTGACATCCGAAACACCAACCTCCATTGCCCCCGCCCCCGCCCTCCGCTATCACACCTCCCAACGTGAATTCTGGCGAACGGAGTCGTCCCAATGGCCTCATATCAGTACGTCTACCACATGCAGGGTGTCTCCAAGACCTATCCCGGCGGCAAAAAGTGCTTTGAAAACATCCACCTGTCCTTCCTTCCGGGCGTAAAAATCGGCGTCGTCGGCGTCAACGGCGCCGGTAAATCGACTCTGATGAAAATCATGGCCGGTCTGGACAAGGACTTCACCGGAGAAGCCTGGGCCGCAGAAGGCGCCAAAGTGGGCTACCTGCCACAGGAGCCACAGCTCGACGAAAGCCTGAACGTGCGCGAAAACGTCATGCTGGGTGTGAAAGCCAAGAAAGATATCTTGGACCGCTACAACGAACTGGCGATGAACTACAGCGACGAAACCGCCGAGGAAATGGCCAAGCTGCAGGACGACATCGACGCCCAAAACCTCTGGGATCTGGACAGCCAGGTCGACATCTCCATGGAAGCCCTGCGCTGCCCGCCCGATGACGCCGCTATCGCCGATCTCTCCGGCGGTGAAAAACGCCGCGTCGCGCTCTGCAAACTGCTGCTCGAAGCGCCTGACATGCTGCTGCTCGACGAACCGACCAACCACCTCGACGCGGAAACCATCGCCTGGCTGCAACAGCACCTGATCGACTACAAAGGCACCATCCTCTGCGTCACCCACGACCGCTACTTCCTCGACGACATCACCAGCTGGATCCTTGAGCTCGACCGCGGCCGCGGCATCCCATACGAGGGCAACTACTCCGCATGGCTAGAGCAGAAAGCCAAACGTCTGGAGCAGGAAGCCCGCGAAGACAAATCCAAGCAGAAAACGCTGGAGCGCGAACTGGAATGGATGCGTCAGGGCCAGAAAGCCCGTCAGGCCAAATCCAAGGCACGTATCTCCGCCTATAACGAGATGGCCAACCAGTCTGAGCGCGAAAAAGTTGGCCGCGCACAGATCGTCATTCCAAACGGCCCACGCCTGGGCTCCAAGGTGATCGAGGTCAACGGCCTGTCCAAGCACTTTGGCGACAAGCAGCTGATCGAAAACCTCGAATTCTCCCTGCCGCCGGGCGGCATTGTCGGCGTGATCGGCCCCAACGGCGCCGGTAAATCCACACTCTTCAAAATGCTCACCGGTCAGGAACAGCCCGACGAAGGCACCGTGGAATACGGCGACACCGTGAAGCTCTCCTACGTCGATCAGTCCCGAGACGACCTGAACGACAAAGACACCGTCTGGGAAGCCATCTCCGGCGGCGCGGAAATCATCGAGCTGGGCGATGCCCAAGTGAACTCCCGCGCCTACTGCTCGTCTTTCAACTTCAAAGGCGGCGATCAACAGAAACCGCTGAACCTGCTGTCCGGTGGGGAACGCAACCGTGTGCACATGGCGCGCCTCTTGAAAGAAGGCGGCAACGTCCTTCTGCTCGACGAACCGACCAACGACCTCGACGTTGAGACCCTCCGTGCCCTCGAAGACGCCCTCGTGGATTTCGCAGGCTGCGCCGTGGTCATCTCCCACGACCGCTTCTTCCTCGACCGCATCTGTACCCACATCCTCGCCTTCGAAGGCGACGCCCATGTGGAATGGTTCGAAGGCAACTTTGAGGACTACGAAGAAGACAAGAAACGGCGTCTAGGCCCAGACGCCTTGGAGCCCAAACGTCTCAAGCATAAGAAGTTTACACGGTAAGTGTTTGACCCCGTAAAACACTTACAGCGCGTGGCAGGGTTTTGGCGCAGCTAGAACCCGTACGCGCCCCGGTGAGACGGCACCCAAACGCTGAGTAACCAAACAAAAACACCCGCGCTCCGGCCCGGGTGTTCTTTTTTTTCTACAACATCAAAAACTGCCACCCCATAGCCCGCAGAGCGGGCTTACGCGTCCGACCCGCCCCCACGGGCGGGCGCGTTCGCACCCACCCTCGGATCGGACGCGCAGGATTTCACCCCTGCAGAAATCGCAATATCTTGTGCGCCCGCAATCATGGAGCGCAAATTATGCATGCGGCAAGTTGACGCACTACTCGAATCGCGGTAGAAGTAGTGCAAGTTCTCGATCCACTTTCCAGCAGCGCGCCGACCAGCGGGCGTAAAACGCTGAGAACACCCGTTGGAAGTTGACTTGGGAGCCAGCGCTTAGCGGCGTTATGTCGAAACTCTAGCGAGGACTAGGCTAAGGCGCTCCTCCAACGTGACGTTGTGGGCCACCCGCCGACCGGAAACTTCAAGTGATCATAGAGGTTGCCAAGCCGCCAACTTAGGGGCGGGATACAAATTCTGAGCGTAGATCAACGCTCATCATGATGAGCATCGCTGGAGGGTTACTTCATGCGGTTTTCATTCAAGTTGGAAGGGCGAGTATCATATGCCGATGTGATCGGTACTGTGGCACTCTTGCTGACAATCATGGGATTTTTCTTGTGATGTTGGGCGGCGGCAACGCCGCCCTTCCTTCATTCCGGCGCTGCTTACCCGTAGGGTGCGCATTCACTGCGCACCACTTCCGCCTCCACACGCCACAACGGTGCGCAAAATTGCGCACCCTACGGCCATCGCCCGGCCGCAATGTCGCGATGCACCGACGAATACGGCCAATCTTCCGCGGTGTTAACAAACCCATGTTTCACCGGGTTCAAATGGCAATACCGTATTGCTGCGACATAGCTGTCCGCATCCCGAATATGATGCTCCCAAAACCGCCGCTGCCACACGGCACGCTCCCGTCGTGCCACATGGCTCGCCCGCCGAACGCCCTTCGGGACGGACCGTGAAAACCGAGCCTTGATCACCTGCCAACGTCGCGCATAGTCGCTATCGCCCGGCGGCAATGTCCAAACGGCGTGCATATGGTCGGGCATCACCACCCAGGCATCGATGTAAAAACGTCGCTCGGCGCGTGTTTTGAACACAGCCTCTCGTAACGCATGAATACGCTGCACCAACAAATCACCACCACGCTCAGCCAGATTGACGGTGAAAAACACCGTCGCGCCGGGCACTTTGGGACGAATGTATCGGGACATACCTCCACTCTGTTCTGGCATGGTTAACAATTCGCTAACTGGCAAACCGACCAACACTAAACATCACCCCCCCGCCATCCCCCTGTAACACCTCTTAAAACCACCACACCGCGCCCCCATCCTCGGCAAACCACCACTCACGAGGATCACCCCATGCGCCACCTGCTCCCTGCCCTCATCGCCGCGCTCTTCATGGGTGCGCTCATCGCGTTAGACATCGCCCGGCCCCTCGGCGCCCACCCGTGGTGGAGCCAGAAAACCCTCATGATCGGCGCGCTTTTCGGCCTGATCCTCGCCCCCCTCGCGGGCCTCAAACTGCGCCCGCTCCCGCTGACCATCACCTTTGCCATCATCACCGCGCTGGCCTTCGCCATCGCCAAATACGGCCAAACCCAATTCGCCGCCTCTTATGCCGAAGATCAATTTGCCGGAAAGCTCTGGTATGTCGGCTGGATCGCCACAGGGGCCACCCTCACCGCGACCCTCACCGCCGCCTTCACTGCCCTCGCCAAAACCCGACGCCCCAACAAACCCGGATAAGTTTTAGCCACCGCCCACAGCAAAGCCCCAACCGTGCCACATTTGCGCCCCATTTCACCCTAGTAATGGTTAACGACACTAACCGGAGACGCAGACATGGCCCTCATCCTCATCTTTGCTGGCAGCATCGCAGGCATCCTGCTTGGTGGCGTTCAGATGATGTTTCAGGACGCCTCGGTCTGGACCGCCCTCACAACCTATCTGAGTTTCTCCCTCGGCTTCCCGCTCAGCGCTGGCCTCATTGGCCTCACGCTCACCGCTCTGCGCGGCCGCTTTGCCGAACAAGACGAGTTTGGCCTCTACAAAGCCTAACGCTTTCTCTTTCTCAAAATACCTCGGGGAGTCACAGCCTGCTGTGACGGGGCAGCGCCCCTAGTCGCGCAACCGTGCCGCCAAATGCGCGTCCAGTTGCACCTCTTCTGCAATCTTCATCTGCGCCCAGGTCGCCAGCAACCGATTGATGCGTGCCTGATAGCCCTGCCCCATGGCACGGTAAAACTTCGCCACCGAACGATCCAGATACAGCGTCACCTTCTCCTTCGGCTCCGCCACATCCAGATCCTGCTCCAGCGTGTGCCACGCCTCCGGCACCGCCTCCCGCAAGGCTTCCGTCACCCAGGTCTCAGACGTCAACACCAGCAGGTTGCGCCCCAGCGCCTCCCGCGCCATGCGCTGCGCCTTCGTGCCTTTGCCGGCCCGCTGAAACAACGGTAACTCTTCGCTCTGATCCTCAGACATCCTGCGCCTCCTCAGAGCACACCCTGCCCATCAGAGGTTAAAGCCGCAAAACCCCAGCGCCCGCCGCCGTTGCGCTGTGCCCAAATACGCACCTCCGCAAAACAGCCGCGATACAGACGCAATACCGACGTGCCAATCCGCCCCAATTAGCGCGGCGGCCAGGCCGCATCTTCTTCTGGCACAGGCCGCGGTTTGCCATCCTCATCAATCGCCACATAGGTGAACACCGCCTCGGTCACCTTCTCCGAAACACCCCGCCGGTGCCGCACCGCCCAAGCCTCGATCTTGACCCCCATAGAACTCCGTCCAACGCGTTCCACCCAGGCCCAGACACAGAGCACATCGCCCACCTGAACAGGTCGAATAAACTGCATCGCATCCACAGCCACCGTGGTCACCCGCCCTTTGGCGCGTTGAGCGGCGA
The DNA here is from genome assembly GCF_047124445.1 of Shimia sp. MIT1388. Taxonomy (GTDB): domain Bacteria; phylum Pseudomonadota; class Alphaproteobacteria; order Rhodobacterales; family Rhodobacteraceae; genus Shimia. The sequence continues at coordinate 1,728,056 of NZ_CP138921.1, forward strand.
CAATGCCGCTGGCAATGTCCATCTGGCTCAACACCCAGCCACCAAAAATGTCGCCATTGATGTTCACATCTGACGGCATCGCCAGCACCCGCAGGGTTGCTTCTCCGTCTGGTTGTTTCTCGTCACTCATGGCGCTTCCTTTCTTGGCTTTCCCCACCCTAACCCTCTGGCGCCGCCGCGAAAAGCTGGTAGAAACCCGCCCCAGAAGGACGCGCGCATGACCCAGTTTGACATCATTGTAATAGGCGGAGGCCCTGCCGGCAGCGCTGCGGCCACCTGGGCAGCAAAACAGGGCCGCTCCGTGGCGCTGATCGACAAGGCATCCTTCCCCCGCAACAAGCTCTGCGGCGGACTGTTTACCGAGCGCAGCCGGACCTATTATCACGAGATTTTTGGCCAAGACGTCGACCTCGCCCACGCCGTCACGCGCGAGGAAATTGCCTTCTGGCATGAGGGGCGCGAGCTGGCCGTGCTCTCTGACATCCCGCCGCTGCATCTGACCATGCGGCTGGATCTTGATGCCGCAATGTTCGCCCATGCGCTAGATGCAGGTGTTGAGGATTTCACCGGGCAAGCCATCGCAGAACTCACTGAAACCGCAGTGAAATTGCGCAACGGCACCACCCTGACCGCCGCTGTGATCATCGGCGCGGACGGGGTGAACTCGATTGTCGCCAAGCAGCTGTTTGGCAAATCCTTTGACACCAAAACCATCGGCTTTGGTCTGGAAATCGAGGCGCCTTTGTCGGCCCAAGATCCGGCCGAGCAGCCTTTGCGCATAGACTTTGCCGCCGCCACCTGGGGCTACGGCTGGTCCTTCCCCAAACAAGGCTCCACCACGGTGGGCGTAGGCGGTCTGCGGGCACCAAACCCGGATATGAAAGACCACATGCAGCGCTACATGCGCACGCTGGGCCTGCCCTCCGAGGCGGTGAAAATCAAAGGCCACCACCTGCCCTTTGGAGACTTCCGCCCCACACCGGGGCGCGCGCATATCCTGCTGGCGGGCGACGCCGCCGGGTTGGTGGATCCGATCACCGGCGAAGGCATTGCCTTTGCCATGAAAAGCGGCCAGCTCGCCGCACAGGCCGCCTGTGACGCGCTCAAAGCCAACGCGCCCCACGCCGCCATCGATCTCTATAAAGCCGAGCTCAAAGACATGCACCGCAACCTGCGCATCGCCCGCAACCTGCGCCGCATCATCTTTGCGCCCCGCTGGCAGAAAGCCTTCATCGGCACCTTCCGCCGCTCCGGCACGGTGCGCATGATGTATATGCGGCTTCTGGCAGGCGAAGTGGAATATCCGGAACTGGCCCGCCGCGTGCTGGCCCGCCTGCCCCGCTACCTGCTCAACGCGCTCAGACGGACGCCTTAACCCATTTCACAATCGCTGCCTTGGGCATCGCCCCAGACTGCCGTGCGCGCTCTTTGCCGTTGGTAAACGCGGCCATGGTTGGAATGCCACGAATGCGGTATTTCGCGCCTGCATTTTTATGCGCTTCGGTGTTGAGCTTCACCAGCCGCACCGCGCCTTTCACCTCCTGCGCCGCCGCCTGATACTGCGGCGCCATCTGCCGACACGGCCCACACCACGGCGCCCAGAAATCCACAACCAGCGGCACATCATCCGTGCGCACAGCCTTCTCAAAGGCTGCGAGATCAACCTCCGCCACCTTGCCGCTCATCAAGCCTTTGCCGCAAGTGCCGCACTTCGGTCCCGCGCCCAGCTTGTCAAACGGAACACGGTTCACCTGGCCACAGTCAAAACAGGTCAGCTTCTTGCCGCTCATAAGAATTCTCCGCCGTCACATTCCGCAATCCACATATGTGGCGCACACCGGAAATGAAACCCTGTCACCAAAGAAAAAGGCCGGGCAAAACCCGGCCTTATCCTACGCTTGAAACGAACCTTAGTTCAGAGCTTTGTCGGTAATCGCGTGGGTCCACGCGCCCTCTGGCTTCTTGGTGATCACAGGATCAGACCCACCGGACATCAGGCTGTCCACGGTACGCTCATAGTCCGCTACATCCAGCGCGCCATTGCTGCCTGCGGTCAGCTTGGCAATCTCGCTCATCATACGCACCTGATGCTCTTCGGTCTGCGCACCGGAGGCATCGTTGTCCAGCACGATCAGTGCCGCCTCTTCTGGGTTCTCTTCAGCCCACTTCCAGCCTTTCATGGACGCGCGCACAAAGCGCACCATCTTGTCCTCAAACGCCGGATCGGCCAGCTTCTCTTCCATGACGTACATGCCGTCTTCCAGCGTCGCCACGCCTTGGTCTTCATACTTGAACACCACCAGATCATCCGGGCTCAGACCCGCGTCAATGATCTGCCAGTATTCGTTATAGGTCATGGTCGACACACAAGCCGCCTGCCCCTGCAGGATCGGGTCCACGTTGAAGCCCTGCTTCAGAACCGTCACACCACCGTCAGAGCCGTCTGTAGCCAGCCCCAGCTTGCTCATCCAGCTCAGGAACGGATACTCGTTGCCAAAGAACCAAACGCCCAGCGTCTTGCCGGCAAAATCCTCCGGCGAGGTCACGCCCGCGTCCTTACGGCAAGTCAGCATCATGCCGGAGGCTTTGAACGGCTGCGCGATGTTCACCAGCGCGAGGCCTTTTTCGCGGGACGCCAAAGCAGACGGCATCCAGTCCAGCACCACATCGGCACCACCACCTGCAATCACCTGCGCAGGCGCAATATCCGGGCCACCGGGCTTGATGGTCACGTTCAGGTCTTCTTCGGCATAAAAGCCTTTGTCCTGCGCCACATAGTAGCCCGCAAACTGGGCCTGCGTGACCCACTTAAGCTGCAAGGTCACATCATCTGCGGCCTGCGCCACGCTGGCGGCAACGCCCAGCGCTGCTGCGGTCAGAGCTTTCATCATCGTTTTCATTTTGGCTTTCTCCTTGTTGGTATTTGGCTGTTTGTTATTGCTGCACCATCTCCGTGGTGCCTGTCACAAAGCAGAACCCTCTGGGATTGCTATGAATTCATTCAAATTTGCCTTTGCCTAACTCCGCATCTTCCGGGCACAGGATTGCACATCCCCTGCCCGGAGGGAAAAGGAAGTTACCTCTTCGTCATCGCGATTTCCTCTGTGAGGGATGCCAGAAGGTCACAGACTTCTCAAGCAAGGCCACACCGCCGTAAAACAGCGAGCCAGCTAGGGCTGCGACCACAATCTCCGCCCAAACCATATCCAGCGCAAGCCGTCCGACCTCTGTCGAGATCCGGAAGCCCATGCCTTTGATCGGACTGCCAAAAAATTCAGCAACGATCGCGCCGATCAAGGCCAGCGTGGTGGAGATTTTCAACCCGTTGAAGATAAACGGCATCGCCGCAGGCAGCCTCAGCTTCATCAACGTCTGACCATAGCTGGACGCATAGGTCCGCATCAGATCCCGCTGCATATGATCCGTCGCTTGGAGCCCTTCCACCGTGTTCACCAACATCGGGAAGAACACCATGACCACGACAACGGCGGCCTTGGATTGCCAGTCAAAGCCAAACCACATCACCATGATCGGTGCCATGCCAATGATCGGCAGCGCGGCGACAAAGTTGCCCACCGGCAGCAAGCCCCGCTGCAAGAACGGGAAGCGGTCAATCACCAGCGCCGTCAGGAAGGCCGCGCCGCAGCCCAGAATGTACCCCGACATGGCGCCTTTGATCACCGTCTGCACAAAGTCTTCCCACAAGATCGGGATCGACGTGGCAAACTTCAGCGCAATCGCCGTGGGCGCAGGCAGCAGCACAGGGTTGATCTCAAACCCGCGCACCGCACATTCCCAAAGCACCACAATGGTCAGACCAAAGATCACTGGCACCGCCAGTGCGCTAAACTGCGTCCGCGGACGATGGGACAAGTAAGAGTTCACCCGCCAGCCCACCAGCCACGCAACAAGTCCAAAAACAATCCAACCCATCACGCCATCCCCATCCGTTTGAGAACCACTTTCTGGATCACGCCGATGATCGCCACCAGCGCCGCCGCGAGGGCCGCTGCCGTAATCAACGCGCTCCAGATCTGGATCGTCTGTCCATAGTAACTGCCGGCCAGCAAGCGTGCGCCCAATCCGGCCACAGCCCCTGTCGGCAATTCCCCCACAATGGCCCCCACCAGCGAAGCCGCCATAGCCACCTTCAGCGAGGGGAACAGGAACGGCATCGAGCTTGGCAAGCGCAGTTTCCAGAACTCCTGCCCTTTGGTGGCGCTCCAGGTCTTCATCTGATCGACCATCATATGATCCGGGCTGCGCAGGCCTTTCACCATGCCAACAACCACTGGGAAGAAGCTGAGGTACATGGAAATCACCGCTTTAGGCAGCAGGCCGGAGATGCCAATCGCGTTCAGAACCACAATGATCATCGGCGCAATCGCCAGGATCGGAATGGTCTGGCTGGCAATCACCCAGGGCATGACGCTCATGTCCATGGTGCGGTTGTAAACAATCCCCACCGACAGTGCGACGCCCAGCCCCGTGCCCAGCGCAAAGCCCAAAAGCGTGGCGGAGAGCGTGATCCAGCTGTGATAAATCAGGCTGCGCTTGGAAAACGCGCGCCCTTTGGCGACCATCTCACCGGTGGTTTTCCAAATTTCCTTGCCCACCTGATGCGGCGCTGGAAGCTTGGGTTTCTTCTGCTGCATCGTGTCGGCCACCATCTCGGAGAAAGTGATCTCCACATTGGCGCGTTTGGCTTTGTCATAGGCCCAAGGCGCATTAAGCGCGACGGCCCCCGCATACCACAGCACAAAAATCGCGGCGACAACGGTCAGGATCGGTCCGATATTCCTCATGCCCGCCACTCCATCCGCACTTCGCGCAGGCTTTCGTGAATGTCTCCGTCGTGACGGCTCACCTCTTGGAAACCCTCGCGTTTATAAAACCGCTGCGCGGCTTCATTGGCCTCATGCGTATGCAGCCAAACAAAGTCGCGCCCCGCTTTGGCTTTGTCCATCAACGCCTTACCCACACCTGCGCCCGTCGTGCGGCAATAAAGCCCGCCCACCCGTGACACCGCAGGGTCAAACGACAAATAGCCCTCAATGGGATCACCCGCGACCCAGATCTCGCGATCCGGCAGAGCTTCGCGAATAAGTCCTGCAATCTCTTGCGCGGTGTAAGGCGAGTCCATCCACTCGGTCGCCGTTTCCCAATCACAGACGATCCGCGCCATAGCGTCGGCATCCGCCTCCATGGCCCGTCTCAAAACCACCTCAGTCATCGCCGTGCCCCGCACGCAGGCCATCGCGCACCCGATGTGCAATCTCGATGAACTCAGGGCTGTCGCGAATATCGAGCGGCCGCTCTTTGGGCAAAGTGCTCTCGATCACATCATGAATGCGCCCCGGACGCGGACTCATCACCACAATCTTCGTGCTCAGATACACCGCCTCAGGAATGGAGTGCGTCACAAAGCCAATGGTCTTATTGGTCCGCGCCCACAACTCCAGAAGCTGCTCATTCAGGTGATCGCGCACAATCTCGTCCAGCGCCCCGAAAGGCTCATCCATCAACAAAATATCCGCATGAAACGCCAGCGCCCGGGCAATGCTGGCCCGCTGTTGCATCCCGCCGGACAGCTGCCACGGGTACTTCTTCTCAAACCCTTCCAGATGCACCAGCTCCAGCACCTCTTTCACAGACTTGTCCTGCTCGGCTTTATCAACGCCCATGATCTCCAGCGGCAGGCGAATGTTGCCGCCAATGGTGCGCCACGGATAGAGCCCCGCGTGCTGGAACACATAGCCATAGGCCCGCGCCTTGCGTGCCTCCGCCGGGCTCACGCCATTGACGGTGATCTCCCCCGCCGTGGGCTGTTCCAGATCGGCCATACAGCGCAGGAATGTGGTCTTGCCACAGCCCGACGGCCCAATGAAGGAGACAAAATCCCCCTTGTTGATCTCAAGGTCCACATCCTTGAGCGCATGCACCGGCCCATCGTTGGTCTGAAACGTCAGGCTCAGGTTCTTGGCGCTGATCACGCTTGACACACCGCTCTCCACTTCTCTGATAGTCTTATTGTTTTTGTCCATTGCGGGAAGGAGCCCCCATGTCGACCCCCATGCCCACCACCTGTCAAAAGCTGCGCCTTGGCGAGACTTATGACGGAAAACAAGGGTTTAGCTATTTCCAAGGCATCGCCCGAGAAACCACCGGATCGCAGGGCATCTGCATGCACCTCTTGCGCATCCCGCCCGGCGGCCGCGCCAAAGCCCATCTGCACGAAAGCCATGAAACGGCGATCTATGTAATGGAGGGCAATGCCGTGATGTTTTGGGGCGAGCAGCTTGAACACTTTATGTCCACCGATCCGGGCGATCTGGTCTACATCCCCGCCGGCGTGCCGCACTTGCCGATCAACACCGGCACGGTTGAGGCGGTTGCTGTCATCGCCCGCACTGACCCGCACGAACAGGAAAGCGTGCGCCTCTTGCCCGAGCTTGAGGATTTGGTGCCCAAATAGCTTCATCGACCACAGACCTGCCGCCAGCCCACGACCGCGGGTGGGGGCAAAGCCCCCGCCCATGGGGGCGGTCGGGGGCAGCCCGGCCAAAGGCCGGGCCTTTCCTTCAACAACCTGCATCACGAGGCCACTTTTTTCGTTGAATATTTGATGCCCCAGCGTCCTCATGACGTGGCCTCAGCAGCTGGCGTCGCCCGGCGGCGACGCCAGATCCGAACCATGATTAATCCAAGACATAGCACAGCCGCAGGGCCAACCATGTATAGATAGATCCGGTCCAGTATGCCGCCTGCACTGTCGCAATTGGCAATAATCTGACCTTCCCCACCGTCGCTCGGCGAAGGCGGGACATAGACCGGATCTTGATTGCAATAGGCGATACCTCGAACAATGTTTTGCACAAGATACAAAATGGCAGCAATGCCCACACCCATAGCTGCATAGAGATGCAACCATCGGTCAGCGGCCCACATGATGCCCCAGATAAGAGCAACAGTGACCGCTGAAAAACCGATCAAGGCTATGAGCATCGCGCCCAGCATCACACACCCGTCGCCGGAATACCGGAGCGCTGCACAGGCTGCGGTGAGGTCAATTCTTTCCACGTGGAAAGCGCCTTGTTCACCGTGGTGTTGGCTTCGCGTTCTACAAACTTGCCATGGCCTTCCTGCGTGCGGATCTCACCGTCATGCACCGCCACCTGACCGCGTGTCAGCGTAAAGCGTGGCAGGCCTTTGACCTCATGGCCCTCAAACACATTGTAGTCGATCGAGGACTGCTGGCTGCTGGCCGAAATCGTCTTGGACTTCTCCGGATCCCAGACCACAAGGTCCGCATCCGCGCCAACCAGTACTGCGCCCTTTTTCGGGTAGCAGTTCAGGATTTTTGCGATGTTGGTCGAGGTCACGGCGACAAATTCATTCATCGTCAGACGGCCGGTGTTTACCCCATGGGTCCAGAGCATCGGCATCCGATCCTCAAGCCCACCTGTGCCATTCGGAATTTGGCTGAAGTCTTTGAGGCCAAACCGTTTCTGCTCTGTGGTGAAGGCACAGTGATCGGTTGCCACCACGCTCAACGAGCCTGACTGCAGACCGGCCCAAAGGCTGTCCTGATGCTTTTGGTTGCGGAACGGAGGCGACATCACACGGCGCGCAGCGTGGTCCCAATCCGGGTTGAAATACTCGCTCTCATCCAGCGTCAGGTGCTGGATCAGCGGCTCACCCCACACACGTTTGCCCTGCATGCGCGCCCGGCGAATGGCCTCATGCGCCTCCTCACAGGAGGTGTGCACCACATAAAGCGGCACGCCCGCCATATCGGCAATCATGATCGCCCGATTGGTGGCTTCACCTTCCACCTGCGAAGGCCTCGAATAGGCATGCGCCTCCGGCCCGGTGTTGCCCTCGGCCAGCAGCTTCGCGGTCATCTCCGCCACCACATCGCCGTTTTCGGCATGCACCATGGCAATCCCGCCCAGCTCGGCCAGACGGTTGAACGAGGCAAACAGCTCATCGTCATTGACCATCAACGCGCCCTTGTAGGCGAGGAAGTGCTTAAACGTGTTGATCCCGCGCTGCTCGATCACGGTTTTCATATCGTTGAAAACCTGCTCGCCCCACCAGGTCACCGCCATGTGGAAGGAGTAGTCACAGTTTGCGCGGGTCGATTTATTGTCCCACCGCTTGATCGCATCCAGCAGGCTCTCACCCTGGTTGGGCAGACAGAAATCCACCACCATCGTGGTGCCGCCCGCCAGCCCGGCGCGCGTGCCGCTCTCAAAATCATCGCTGGAATAGGTGCCCATAAACGGCATTTCGAGGTGCACATGCGGGTCAATCCCGCCAGGCATCACGTAACAGCCGGTCGCGTCCAGCGTCTCGTCACCCTTGAGGCCTTTGCCAATCTCAATGATCTGACCGTTCTCAATCAGCACATCCGCCTCATAAGACAGATCTGCGGTCACAACGGTGCCGTTCTTAATGACTTTTGTCGCCATATCTTCGCTCCCTTTTAGTGCGCGCCGCCCCGGACTTGATCCGGGGCCTCGCCCGCAATCACGCCGGAACGAGCGCCGTTATGTCGTGCCAGTTTGGATTGGCATCTGTAATCAGTTTGACTTTCCAGTCCCGCCGCCAACGTTTGATCGCACGCTCGCGCCGCAGAGACGGTTCGAAGGACTCGTGCACTTCGAACCAGACCAGTGTTTTGATGTTGCATTTGTTTGTATGCGTCGACAGCCCCGCCCGATGCGCCTGCACGCGCAACAGAAGATCCGTTGTGCGTCCAACGTAAAGTGCGCCCCCCGGTCTGGAGGCCATAATGTAGACGAAGTGGGACATCCCCAAGCTTCGCGCCATCATGGTTACCAAATCGTAAACCCCGCCCCGGACCTGATCCGGGGCCTCGCCCCTCACGTGCCAAACGCGCGGGGTCCCGGGTCAAGCCCGGGACGGCGGGGGCCAAGTGCACCCTCACTCCACAACTTCCGCCGTCTCGAGCACCGCGTGCAGCATCACATCCGTGCCTGCCGAGGCCCATTCTTTGGAAATCTCTTCCGCCTCATTGTGGGACAGCCCGTCCACACACGGACACATGATCATCGCGGTCGGCGCCACATCGTTGATCCAGCAAGCGTCATGCCCCGCGCCGGAGACGATATCCATGTGGCTATAGCCCAGACGTTCCGCCGCCTCGCGCACCGCGCCGACACAGGCTTCGTCAAAGGCGGGTGGATCAAACTGGCCGACAATTTCCCAGTCCAGCCCCACTTCGATCTCTTCACAAAGCTGCGGCGCCTTCTCGGCAAACTCCGCCAGCATGGCGTCAATCACCTCTTGCAGGTGGCTGCGGAAATCGATGGTGAACACCACCTTCCCCGGAATGATGTTGCGCGAGTTCGGATAGACATCCACATGGCCAATCGCACCCACCGCATTGGGCTGATGCTTCATCGCAATCTCATGCACCAGCTCCGTGATCCGCGCCAAACCCCGGCCCGCGTTTTTACGCATCGGCATCGGTGTGGAGCCGGTGTGGCTCTCCTTGCCGGTCACCGTACACTCAATCCAGCGCAGGCCCTGACCGTGGGTCACAACCCCGATGTCCTTGCCTTCCGCTTCCAGAATCGGCCCCTGCTCGATGTGCAACTCAAACATCGCATGCATCTTGCGCGCACCAACCTCTTCGTCGCCAACCCAGCCGATCCGCTTCAGCTCATCGCCGAACTTCTTGCCCTCCGCATCGACGCGGTCATAGGCCCAGTCCTGCGTGTGACGGCCTGTGAAAACGCCGGAGGCCAGCATCGCCGGCGCATAACGTGTGCCCTCTTCGTTGGTCCAGTTGGTGACCACAATCGGGTGTTTGGTCTTGATGCCCAGATCATTCATCGAGCGCACCACTTCCAGCCCGCCAAGCACACCCAGCACACCGTCATATTTGCCGCCGGTCGGCTGTGTGTCCAAATGGCTGCCCATATAGACCGGCAGCGCCTCTGGGTCTTCGCCCGGACGGGTGGCAAACATATTGCCCATCGTGTCCACGCCCATGGTCATGCCCGCGGCCTCACACCACGATTGGAACAGCGCGCGACCTTCCGCATCTTCATCGGTCAATGTCTGGCGGTTGTTACCACCGGCGATACCGGGGCCAATCTTGGCCATCTCCATCAGGCTGTCCCACAGCCGATCCGCGTTCACCTTAAGGTTCTCACCCGGTGCACCCATAGCATCTACTCCCTATTTTCTGGCCCGGGCTTGCGCCCAATTGGGCTGCCCTTGCTGGTGGGGCTCTTGATCTCACGGCCTTCCTGACCGTATGGTCAAATTCAGACGAGCACACCCTGACCAACCGGTCAAGATTTTTTATCAGGGCATTTTTGATGGCAGAGACCACAGCGGCATCCCCCAAAGCGACCAGCAAAAAAATGCGCCGCCAAGAGGCAGAGGCGCTCATTTTGTCAGCAGCAGAAAAAGTCTTCGCTGAGGCAGGCTTTGGCGGCGCTACGATGCAGCTCATTGCCGACGTCGCCGGACTACCCAAGGCGAACCTGCATTATTACTTTCCTACCAAAGAGTTACTCTATCGGCAGGTGGTGCAGAGAATCTTCCAAATCTGGCTTCAGGCGGCGGATATTTTTGACCAAGCCGAGGGACCTGAAGAAGGCATCGGCGCCTATATTGACGCCAAAATGGAGATCTCCCGCCGCCATGCGGATGGCTCCAAAGTATGGGCCAGCGAGGTCATGCACGGAGCACCTGTGATTCAGGATTATCTGGAGACCACTCTCACCGATTGGACCAATGGCCGAATCGAGGTGATCGAACGCTGGATCGCCGAGGGGCGGATGGCGCCAATTGATCCGCGCCATCTCCTCTACATGCTCTGGGCCACCACCCAGCACTATGCCGACTTCGGCCACCAGATCGAGACGCTCAACGGCGGCGCGCCGCTGGATGATGTGCAGTGGGAAGCGGCCAAAACCAATATCAAAACCATCATCCTGCGCGGGATTGGTGCCGTTGAGTAAGGCTTTCCTATCCTAAATCCCTGTAGACCCACGCCTTTGGCTGCATTAGCCTAAAAGGCAAAGAAATACGGAACGTTACCTATGGCCGAGGCATCGACGCGCAAACCCAGCCGCATTCAGCAGCGCAACCGCAAGCGCATTCTGGACGCCGCTCTCGAAGTGTTTTCCCGCCACGGCTATCGCGGCGCCACGCTGGATCTGATCGCCGAAGAGGCTGGCCTCTCCAAGCCCAACATCCTCTATTATTTTGGCGGCAAAGAAGACATCCATGTCACCCTGCTCAACCAACTGATGGAAACCTGGCTCGACCCGCTGGACCACATGGACCCGGACGGCGAACCGCTTGAAGAAATCCTCGGCTACGTGCACCGCAAGCTGGAAATGAGCCGCGAATTCCCGCGCGAAAGCCGCCTCTTTGCCAATGAAATCCTGCAAGGTGCGCCGCGTATGGAGCCGCACCTGGAAAGCGACCTGAAGCCGCTGGTCGACAAAAAGACCGCGCTCATTCGCACATGGATCGCCCAGGGCAAACTGGCCGATGTGGACCCACGTCACTTGATGTTCTCGATCTGGGCCACCACCCAGCACTACGCCGATTTTGACGCGCAAGTGCAGGTGCTCAGCGACCGCGACACCGACGTGCTTGACGGCGCCGACACTTTTCTTGATCAGATGTATCGCAAACTGCTGACGCCTTAATCTGCGCCGTGCAGGACGGCCATCACGGCCCCCATCATCTGGGCAAACGCGCCGTCTGCTCCAGCCGTGAGAACCTGTATTTCCGCCCGTGCGCCAATGAAGGTCTCCATCGGCAGGTCACCCTCTGACACGGCCAGCAAATCCTCATACCCGGTGGTCAAAACCACATCCGGCGCCTCGTGAACACCGTAGCTGGCACGCACCGCCCCATCCGCCACATCCAGCTGCATCATCTCACCGTCCACAACCAGCCCTACGCGCAGCGCCATATCACCAAGCTCTGCCCGCCGCGCTGCCGCCAGCAACGTGGTCACAACCGTGCGCAAGTTGCCCGGCTTGACCACCGCCCCCTCCGGTTCAAACGCCGCGCCAAACACCGCCAGTTCAAACAAAACATCCAGCGTTCGCGCGCCCAAAGGCGTCAACGCATAGCTCTCTTCCTTTGAAACCAAACCATCCGCCACCAGCTTATTGAGTCGGTCGGTCAACAGGTTCGCCGCGATCCCCGGCAAGCCTTTCTGTAGCTCACCAAACCGCATCGATCCCGCGTGCAAATCCCGCAGGATCAACAACGTCCACCGATCCCCGATCCGGTCCAAAGCCCGCGCTATGGGACAAAGCAATTTATACGACCGCGCCTTTGCCATCTCCGACCTCACGAAAGCGTTACTTTATTTTTTAAAGCGTTAACTTTAAATTTTAAAGCACACTACCACATCCTTCTCATCGGTCCAAGACCAACCGATGACCTATTGAAAACAAGGAGCAATTATGTCCAACACATCCACCCTTCTCGACCGCAACCAAACCTTCGCAGCCAATTTTGCCGAGGCAGATCTCTCCGTCTTCCCCAAACTCAACACCATGATCATCGCCTGTATCGACGCCCGCGTAGACCCGGCCCATATCTTCAATCTGGACCTCGGCGAAGCGGTTGTCGTGCGCAACACCGGCGGTCGCGTCACCCCGGCTGTGATAGCTGAAATCGCTGCGCTTTCGGTGATGATCAACCAAATCAACGGCGGACAAGACACCCCGTTTGAACTCATCCTGATGCAGCACACCCACTGCGGCTCCGAACGGCTCACCGACCCAAATCTGGCGGCCGCGATCAAATCCAAAACCGGCGTCGATGTGGCCCCACTGGCCATCCACGACCATGAGGATAGTTTGCGCGAAGACCTCGAGACGCTGCGCACCTCCCCCGCCGTGCCGGACTATTTGACCGTGTCCACCATGATTTACGATGTAAAAACCGGCCTCGTCTCGACACTCACCCCGCCGGCGCAACTCAACTAACTGTCGCACAAACAAAAAACCGTCGCGGGGGACACCGCGACGGTCAGTTTCAGGAAGGGAAGATCCCTGAAAAGCGGGCCAAAACGGCCCTGTGTGAAGCTTACTCAGCTGCCGTGGACATCGGGTTGTTTGGATGCGCGGTCCAGTTGCCGTAATCGGCCTCCACTGGTGTGTTTGTGCGCTCATCCATCTCACCCGGCTCCAGCGTGCGCATGGTGATACAGTTCTCCACCGGACACACGTTGACGCAGAGGTTACAGGCCACGCATTCATCGTCTTTCACGGTGAACACACGGTCCTCAGACATCTCAATCGCCTGGTGAGAGGTATCCTCACACGCCGCATAGCAGCGGCCACAGCTGATGCAATCATCCTGATTGATCACCGCTTTGGTGACGTGGTTCAGGTTCAGATACTGCCAGTCGGTGACATTTGGCGTCGCCATGCCGACAAAATCAGCCGTAGAGGTGTAGCCCTTCTCGTCCATCCATTGGGACAGTCCAGAGATCATCTCCTGCACAATCTTGAAGCCATAGGTCATCGCCGCCGTACAAACCTGCACGTTGCCAGCGCCCAGCGCCATGAACTCCGCCGCATCCCGCCAGGTGGTCACACCACCGATGCCGGAAATCGGCAACTTCGCCGTCTCAGGGTTGCGCGCAATCTCCGCGACCATGTTGAGCGCAATCGGCTTCACCGCCGGGCCGCAGTAGCCGCCGTGGGTGCCTTTGCCGTCAATCATCGGCTCCGGGCTCATCGCATCTAGGTTCACCGAGGTGATCGAGTTGATCGTGTTGATCAGGCTCACCGCATCCGCCCCACCACGCAGCGCCGCTTCCGCTGGATGCAGGATGTTGGTGATGTTTGGCGTCAGCTTCACAATCACCGGCAGGTCAGTGGCTTCTTTACACCAGCGCGCGACCATTTCGATGTAGTCCGGCACCTGCCCCACAGCGGAGCCCATGCCACGCTCGGCCATGCCATGCGGGCACCCAAAGTTCAGCTCAAACCCGTCACAGCCGGTCTCTGCGATCATCGGAAGGATGCGTTTCCACTCTTCCTCTTCGCAGGGCACCATGACCGAGGCGATCAGCGCATGATCCGGGTAATCCCGTTTCACGCGGGTCATTTCCTCAAGATTCACCTCAAGCGGACGGTCGGTGATCAGCTCGATGTTGTTCAAACCAAGCAACCGACGATCTGCGCCGTGGATCGCGCCGTAGCGCGGTCCGTTCACGTTCACAACGGGCGGACCTTCCGCGCCCAGGGTTTTCCACACAACACCGCCCCAGCCCGCTTCAAAGGCGCGGCGCACGTTATATTCCTTATCCGTTGGCGGCGCCGAGGCGAGCCAGAACGGGTTTGGGGATTTGATCCCTACAAAATCACTTTCGAGATTGGCCATATGCTTATCTCCTTTTTGGCTGGTCCCGCCGCGCCCCGGACCTGATCCGGGGCCTCTGGCCATCGCGCACCCGGCACGAGGTCCCGGGTCTAGCCCGGGACGGGACCCTATGTTGTCAACCGGCACTCACAGCCGCATGAATGTCTTCGGCCGCGTCACGACCCTCAGCCACCGCAGTCACGGTCAGATCGTCACCGCCCGTGGCACAGTCGCCACCAGCCCAGATGCCATCCACGGACGTGCGGCCAGTTTCGGATACTTTGATCTTGCCCCACTCCAGTTCCGGAAGGCCCTCACCTTCCAGTGTCTGGCCGATGGCTTTGAACACCTGATCCGCTGCCAGACGAATGGTCTGTCCGGTTGGTTTCAGATCGTTATCGGTGTATTCAAACTCGATCTCGCGCACCGCGCCGTTGCCAATCACCGCCTTGGGCGAGGCATTGGTGATGATCCGCACGCCTTTGGAAGCCGCCAGATCCTGTTCAAACTCGGACGCGTTCATCCGGTCTTTGCCGCGACGATAGACAAGGCTCACGTTCAGAGCGCCCAACAGCTTCGCTTGAACAGCAGCATCCACGGCGGTCATCCCGCCGCCGATCACCACAACATCCCGGCCAATCGCCATTTTGCCAAGGTCATCCGCCTGACGCAGTTCCGCGATGAAGTCCACCGCATCATCAACGCCGTCTTTGTCCTCGCCGTCGACGCCCAACGCGTTCACGCCACCCAGGCCAATGCCAAGGAACACCGCGTCAAACTCCGCCTTCAGACCGTCCAGCGACAGCCCGTCGCCTAGCTTTTTACCGGTCTCAACCGTGATGCCGCCAATCTTCAGCAGCCATGCGACCTCGCGTTCAGCAAAGCTCTCAACCGATTTATAGGCCGCGATGCCAAACTCGTTCAGACCACCGGCTTTCGCGCGCGCATCATAAACTGTGACATCATGCCCATGCATGGCCAGACGGTGTGCCGCGGACAGACCCGCTGGCCCCGCGCCCACCACGGCGACTTTCTTGCCGGTGCTGTCGGCTCGGCCAAAAGGGTGCAGACCCGCATCCACCAGCTTATCAGTGGCATAGCGCTGCAACCGGCCAATCTCGACCGGGTTGCCTTCGGCGGTTTCGCGCACACAAACCTGCTCACAGAGCGTTTCGGTTGGGCACACACGGGCACACATGCCGCCCAGAATGTTCTGGTCAAAAATCGTCTTGGCCGCCGATTCCGGCGTGCCGGTGGCGATCTGACGGATGAACAGAGGGATATCAATGTCTGTCGGACAGGCCGTCATACACGGCGCGTCGTGACAGAAATAACAGCGATCCGCCGCCACCAGGGCTTCGTGATCGTCAAAACGAGGGTGCAAATCCCCAAAATTCTCGGACAATTCCGCAGAGTCTAAACGCCCCGCTTGGATGCCGTCGCTGAACGGTGTGTTGGACATAGGACCTCCCCATACACCTTGTTGGCTACCCACTCAGGCTTGCACAGGTTTTTTGACCAATCAATAAAAAAATTTACCACATGGTCAAAAGATGACAAACGGCCCCAACACGCGCGCCTGAAGGCAACCTGCTTAAAACTTTGGCCCTGCACAAAAACCGGCACCAGTCACCGCAAACCGTCCCACCGGCCCGCAGCACCTTTCGCATCAGAAACAAAGCCATGAAATTTTTGCGAAATCTTACAGGTTGAAACACTTATTGGACAAAAAGTCCTTGTTTTCTGCCCGCGTTGTTATCACATGGGGGGTGCGCAGTTTCTATTTTCGACCCCCTGCTCCTAACCGGCTCAGCTTTCGATCAAGATACCCGCCGGGTTGCCGCATGTTGCGGGCGACACAAAACATGGAGAAACGACGATGGCTACTGGCACCGTCAAATGGTTCAACACCACCAAAGGCTTCGGCTTCATTGCACCTGATGAAGGCGGCAAAGACGTATTTGTACACATTTCTGCCGTTGAGCGCTCCGGCCTGACCGGTCTCGCAGACAACCAGAAAGTCAGCTACGAGCTGCAAGCGGGCCGTGACGGCCGCGAAAGCGCCGTAGATCTGGCCCTGCTCTAAGAGAGCGACAGGTCCGACATGAGAAAGGCGCCCAATGGGCGCCTTTTTTATGTGTCAAAACAGGTAGGCCATGATGAACAAGTGGATACAAGGTCCCCGCCCTAAGTGCCCTAAAGCATATAGCCACCACCGGCCTGAACGGACTGCCCCGTAATCCACCCCGCCCGATCATCCGCAAGCAGCATCACTGCATTGGCAATGTCCTCGGGCTTCCCCAGTCGCCCCATCGGCGTTTGGGCCATGACCATTCCCATCATCGCTTCATCCGTCTTGACGTAGGCCAAGGCCTCTGTGTCCGTAAATCCAGGGGCCACTGCATTCACGCGGATTCCCATTGGACCCAGCTCTGAAGCCAGCAATCGGACCGCATGCTCTCCGGCTGCCTTTGACGACGCATATGCCACCACGCCCGGCAAAGTGCCTCGCGCTGTTACGGATGAAATATTAATGACGGCACCCTTAGTCTCCGCAAGATGAGGGATCGCCTCACGGGCAAGCGCCAGTGGCGCAAACACATTGATCCGATATGTGCTTTCAATATCCGCGTCGCTGGTTTCGACCAGCGGCCCCATTGTGCCCGTGCCAGCGTTGTTCACCAGCACATCCAAGCGACCAAATGTGCTGACCGCCTCCTGAACAATCCGCGCTGACGCACCACTCTCACAAACATCTGCTGCAATAAATGCAGCCCTAGGCCCGAGTTCAGCCACAGTCTGCTCAAGTACAGCCTGCCTGCGCCCCGTGATCAGAACCTTTGCGCCGCCGGCAACAAAGGCGGCTGCAATGGCTTTTCCAATTCCAGTGCCACCACCTGTGACAATGACAACTTTGTTTGCGAATTTTTCCATGAGTTTCTCCTGTGTCTGGATAGAGGGAATCACCTCTGATTAGCCGAGGCCAACAGAGCGCGAGATTGTGTGATTGAAACGCGTTACGCCCTGTCGGTCCCGCCACCGTCGACCGCAATTCGCGGCGCCGTGACGAAGGAAATCAGCTTTGGAACGCTGGCATTAAGGGCATCTGGATTTCGGCTCATTGCGCTGTGCAACACAAATGGAGGCAGATAGGTCATGCCCACCATACGAGCGGTCTGTTCATACGGCACCAAGAACGCATCCATTGAATAACTGTTTAGCCCGTCCGCTTGATAACTTCCTGCTGGTCCGCCGGTCGTGATCGCCAAACCAAGCTCTTTTCCGTGCAACGCGGTCCCTCCCGGGCCGTATGCAAATCCGAAAAGCAAAACCTGATCCAACCAGGCCTTCAGTACAGGCGGCGATGAATACCAGTAGAACGGAAACTGAAGCACAACCCGACTTGCCTGGCGCAACAGAGACTGCTCACAGCTTGGGTCAAACATCATTTCTGATCCACCAACAGCGGACAAGTCCCGCGTCGTGACACCGGGCACATTGCTTAAGGCATCATGCCACACGCGATTGGCCGTAGAGCTCCCAAGGTTGGGATGCGCAGTTAAAACAAGTGTAGTCATCGGTGGCCTCAGGTGTTGCGTTTACAAGTGAGCCAAAACTAACTAACCACCCCAAAGCCAACAATTACCCCAATAACAATCACTCTGTTGTATGGAATTCAACAAATGCGCCTCCCTCTAGCCACGCTTGAAGTCTTCAATGCCATCGCCAAAGAAGGCAGCCTCAGCGCCGCCGCAATAGCATTAGGCATCAAGCGCTCCACGGTCAGTCACCAGCTAAAGACCCTTGAGACGCAGATCGGTGCAGCCCTCTTCGTGCGCACAACCCGCTCAATCAGCCTAACTGAGGCAGGCCGCGCCTTGGCTCAGAGTTCTGGCCCGGCCTTTGAGCAACTGGCGAATGGATTCGAAAATGCGCGCGCAGCAGGTCAAAGCACACGCGGCACCCTGAAACTTGCCATTCCGGAGTTTGTTTATCACCTCCTGATAAGCGCCCCCCTTTTGTCTTTTCAAGAACGCTACCCCGAAATAGAAATTGAACTCCGGCTTGCGGACGCTTGGTCTGACATTCTCAAAGAAGGGCTGCACGCCGGGTTTCGGCTCGGCGGCGTGATCGCTCAAGATATGGTCGCGGTGGGCTTGACCGAACCCATGACGGCGGCTGTGGTGGCCAGCCCGTCCTATCTGGAAAAACACGGCACCCCCACGCACCCATTGGACTTGCTCGAGCACAATTGCCTTCACTATCGCTTCCCAAGCTCTGGCCAGCTCGCACCATGGATGTTTTCCGGGCCTGATGGCCCCTATCCGGTCGAGGTTCGTGGCAACTTGATTGCTAATTCTCTACCAGTGTCGATTGAGCAAGCCACCCGAGGGCTTGGTATCAGCTACACCTTCCGGGAATTCAGCGCCAATGCACTAGCAAGCGGCGAACTTGTGGAAATCCTGAGTGATCACGCCGCCACAATGCCCCGCGTCCACATCTATTTTCCCCAAGAATATCGAGCGCTGGTGCCGCTAAAGCTGTTCATCCAGCACTTAAAGCAAGCTAACGCCGGGCGAATCTCAACTTCCAAAAGCTGAACCGCCAGCCAAGTCCCCCAAAAGAAAAAGACGCAGCCCGAAGGCTACGTCTTTTTTCTTTTCCTCCGGGAGGAAAATGGTCGGGACGGCAAGATTCGAACTTGCGACCCCCTGTACCCAAAACAGGTGCGCTACCAGGCTGCGCTACGCCCCGACTTGTGAGGCAGGGTTTACCCCCACTGTTCGGGAATGAAAACCCCCTAACAACGCCAGTTTGCAATTTCTTGTAAAAAATTTTGGTGGCGCATTTCACTGCCGATGGAAATCCCCATCGCCTTGGCCAAACCGCCATTGATTTCAAGAACATAACGCACGGCATTGCCGCCAAAAATCGGGGTTTCGTCCAGAGGAATGGCGTTGCTGTGGATGTGCTGGATCACCCCATGCTCATCGGCAAACAACATATCGAGGGGAATCAGCGTGTTGCGCATCCAGAAAGATGCAGGCCGTGTGGTCTCATAGATAAACAGCATGCCGGCACTGCTTGGCATATGGGCGCGATTCATCAATCCCTGCGCCCGCTCGGCCTCTGTGTCTGCCACTTCTACGGAGAATCGCGCCTGACCAAAGTCGCCTCGTATCAACAGGCTGTCTTCGTCACAGGCGTCTTGGGCTTGGGCGGGCAAGGAGATCACGAACCCTGCCGCCAGCCACAAAAATCCGGCGCCGATCAATCGACCCGCGCCAGAGAAGTTTAGTCGTTTTCCAAAACTGCGTTTTCCCACGCCAATACCTCGGTTGCCATGCGACCACGTTTACCGTCGATCACACGCAACGCCAAGGCTTCGCCAGGCTGCAGGTCAGACAGACCCGAGCGGCGCAGCACCTCGATGTGCAGGAAAATGTCTTCCGGGCGGCCAAACACATTGGCAAAGCCAAAGCCCTTGCCTTTGTCAAACCACTTCACCCGCGCCGGCTCCAGCGGCGTCGCGCGAATGTCGTCCAGATCCATGCCCTCAAAATCGGACAACGCCACCGGCGTCTCCGTTTCCGGCGCGTCGATCTTGAACACTTCAACAGCCTGCGCGCCGCGTTGTGTCACTTGTACGGACACTTCAATCGCGGACCCGTCTGCCACAGAGCTCTGACCGAAATTGCGCAGCACGTTTGCATGCAACAGAATATCCGGCCCGCCGTCGTCAGACACAATAAATCCGAATCCCTTGACCGGATCGAACCATTTCACCACGCCCATCACCTGCGTGACGTCATTTTCTAGAGTACTCAATGCCTCAACCTTAGTTTGTATCATCCCCATGATCTGCGTGACTGTGCTGCATCATGACGACTTCGGCAAGCGCAAAATTTCCATGCTTTTCATGCGCTTGCCACGAAAATTTTTAACTAATTAAGGGTTAAGACGCTGAATTTCCCACTGTTTTTCAGGGGCTTCACGGGTCCAGCGGAACCGGTCGTGTAACCGAAAGGCCCCATCCGCCCAAAACTCGATTTCGGCTGGAATAAGCCGATATCCGCCCCAAAAAGGTGGGCGTTTGGGGTGGGTGCCGTGCGCGGCTGTCATTTTTGCCACTTTTGCCATTAATTCTGTACGCGAATTTAGAGGTTGAGACTGTTCCGACGCCCAAGCACCCAGCTTGCTCTTCAAACTGCGCGACTCAAAATATGCATCCGCTTGTGGACCATCTTCCCGCATAACGTGTCCTCTGACCCGGATTTGGCGGCGCAAAGATTTCCAGTGCATAACAAAAGACGCCTTACCCGCGCCGTCCAGTTCCTGCGCTTTGGCGCTGCCGTAATTTGTATAGAACACAAACGCCGCATCCTCGATGTCCTTCAAGAGCACCATGCGGGAATTTGGCATACCGTCCGCGTCCACTGTGGACAGCGCAATCGCGTTGGGGTCATTCGGCTCGCTCTTCTCAGCCTCCGCCAACCATGCCCGCGCGATCTCAAACGGGTCCTCGCCCGCAAAAATCCCTGTTCTCTCGCTCATCACTGCCTCCAAATGCATCATCCAACCTCTCAGGCTAGGCATATTCCACGCTGGCGAAGACCTTGATGCGACAGGGTCAATCGCCTAAACGTCACGCATAACCAAGTGGGACGGAGTTCACCGGATGTCAAATCAACTCATGGCAGGCAAACGTGGTCTGATTATGGGACTTGCCAACGACAAGTCTATTGCCTGGGGTATTGCCAAAGCCTGCGCCGACGCCGGCGCCGAGCTGGCATTCTCTTATATGGGTGACGCTTTCAAAAAACGCGTGGTCCCGCTCGCCGAACAGCTCAACGTCGACACGTTGATCGACTGTGACGTCTCTGACGCCGCTTCCATCGACGCAGCCTTTGCCGAGATCGAAGAGAAATGGGGCAAAATCGACTTCATCGTGCATGCCATTGGCTTCTCGGACAAAAACGAGCTGCGCGGTCGCTATGTCGACACGTCTAAAGACAACTTCCTGATGACCATGGACATCTCCGTCTATTCCTTCACCGCTGTGATGCAACGCGCGGAGAAGCTGATGACAGACGGCGGCTCCGCCCTGACCCTCACCTACTACGGTGCCGAGCAGGTCATGCCACACTATAATGTCATGGGCGTCGCCAAAGCCGCGTTGGAAGCCTCGGTGAAATACCTCGCCGAAGACCTCGGCAAAGACGGCATCCGCGTGAACGCCATCTCCGCAGGCCCGATCAAAACCCTCGCCGCCTCAGGCATTGGCGATTTCCGCTATATCCTGAAATGGAACGAACTGAACTCCCCACTGCGCCGCAACGTTGGAATCGAAGATGTGGGCAACTCCGCGCTTTACCTGCTGTCTGATCTGGGTAGCGGCGTCACCGGCGAGAACCTGCACGTTGACGCGGGCTATCACATTGTGGGCATGAAAGCCGTCGACGCACCCGACATCGACGCCGTGGTGGGCCGCAAATGAGCCTCGCTGCCTTTGTTGCCGCCGTCTCTCTGTGCCTGATGGCCGCCGTCAGCCCCGGCCCCGCCGTGCTCATGGCCGCCCGCGTGGGTCTGCAACAGGGCCTCAAAACCGGTGCCGCTCTGTCTGTGGGCATCGGCCTTGGCGCGGTCTTCTGGGCCGCCTCCGCCCTCTTTGGCCTTGCGTTGCTGTTTGAATACGCGCCCTACCTTCTGACCGTTCTCAAGATCGGCGGCGCCGCCTTCCTGATCTGGACCGCCTTTAAAATGTGGCGTGCTGCGGATGAGCCACTGGAAGACAACGACGCCGAAGTTGCCGCCATGACGCCTTTGTCCGCCCTGCGCCTCGGCATCTGGACCCAGCTTGCCAACCCAAAACCCGCCGTCTTCTTTGGCGCGGTCTTTGTTGGCACCGTACCAACCGACGCCACCCCGCTGGCATTGGCGCTGCTGCTGGTGTGCATCTTCTTGGGTGAATTCCTTTGGAACACCTCCGTGGCGCGGCTGTTCTCTCTGGACCGCACCCGCAAAATCTACATCGGCCTGAAGCACCTGATTGACCGCGTCTTTGGCGGCCTTCTGGCGGCTCTGGGCGTCAAGATCGCGGCCACCTAAGCCGCGCTCGGACCATGCGCAAACTCCTCAAGGCACTCTTCTTTTTGCTCTGCATCACGAGCGCATTGGGGATTTTTGCTTTCTACCGTCCACATTACATTCCGCCGCCGATCAAAGAGGTCATCTGGCCGCGGGATGGCATCGCCGTGGTGCGCGCCCGTCAAACACCTGTGCTAAACGCGGGTTTTGCTGCTCACGACACCGAACTCGGTGCGCCGGTCTACATCCGCATTTTCAAAGAAGAACGCGAGCTAGAACTCTGGGTGCAAACCCCAAGCGACACCTACGCCCTCTTCAAAACCTATCCGATCTGCAACCACTCCGGCGACCTCGGCCCCAAGCTCAAAGAGGGTGACCGCCAATCCCCCGAGGGCTTCTACACAGTCACCAAATCCGCCTTAAACCCAAACAGCAGCTACCACCTGTCTTTCAACTTGGGTTTCCCCAACCGCTTTGACCGCGCACATGACCGCACCGGCAGCTTCCTCATGGTCCACGGCGACTGCGTCTCTATTGGCTGTTACGCCATGACCGACCCCGCGATCGAGGAAATCTACGTCGCCGTCGAGGCCGCCCTGAACAACGGTTTGTCCGCCGTGCCCGTACACGCTTTCCCCTTCCGCCCAACGCCGCATCGCATGGCGGCGGCCTCCGGTCACAGATGGGAAGGCTTCTGGCAGCAACTTGTCCCCGCCTACCACGCCTTCACGCAAACCGGCCGCCCGCCTCAAATCTCGGTTGTCGGGGACAATTACCGCGTCACCGCTTGGTAGCTACGCAAACAGTTTGCGCCGCCCTTTCTGTCTGCTAGAACAGCCCAAATCTGCGACAAAGGGGTGAGTCCACATGAGCGAGCGTCTGCCACACGAAAAAGGCTTCCACATCAGCTGGGATCAAATCCACCGCGACAGCCGCGCGCTGGCATGGCGTCTGGACGGCAAAGGCCCTGATGATGGCGCATGGAAAGCGGTTGTGGCCATCACCCGTGGCGGCATGGCCCCCGCGATGATTGTCAGCCGGGAGCTCGACATCCGCACCGTCGATACCATCTCCGTAAAATCCTACTACTCCGGCGGTGGCAAACAGGACAAGCAGCGCGAGGCGCAGGTTCTCAAAAGCCCTGATGCGGAGCTGATGGGCGACGGTGAAGGCATCCTGATCGTCGACGATCTGGTGGATTCCGGCAAAACTCTGGAACTGGTGCGCCAGATGTACCCCAAGGCACATTTTGCCACCGTCTACGCCAAGCCAGCAGGCGAGCCGATGGTCGACACCTTCATCACCGGCGTCAGCCAGGACACCTGGATTTTCTTCCCATGGGACATGGCGTTGCAATACGTCGAGCCTTATCGCGGCACCGATTGATCGCACCGGTTGGTGGGCTTGCCCCACATCACAAACCGCCCAATTCGGACCGCAGCGAGGCCCCTCGCTGCGGTTTTCTTTTGCCCGCTTTTGCCTGAGAGATTGACCAGATGACCCTCACCCGCACCGCCGCCACCTTTGCCCCACCTGTGATGGAAGCCCGCCGCTGGCTTGAGGGCGTGACGTTCCCACCGGAACGTCCACTGATCAACGTCAGTCAGGCCGCTCCTGTTGCCGCCCCGCCGCCCCCCCTCTTGCAACACATCGCAGACACAGCACTCAACAAGCCCGAAGCCCACCTCTACGGCCCCGTACTAGGCCTGCCCGAGCTGCGCGCCGAAGTCGCCACGCAATGGTCCGCCGCCTACGCAGGCGAGATCGCCCCTGCCCAAGTCGCCATCACCTCCGGCTGCAACCAGGCCTTCTGCGCCACCCTCACTGCCATCGCCGGTGAAGGGGATGAGGTCATCCTGCCAACCCCGTGGTACTTCAATCACAAAATCTGGCTCGACATGCAGGGCGTCACCGCCGTGCCCTTGCCCACCGACGCCCATCTCCTGCCCGACCCACAACATGCCGCCGCGCTGATCACAGAGCGCACCCGCGCCATTGTGCTGGTCACCCCCAACAACCCTGGCGGCGTCGAGTATCCGGCCGATCTAGTGCGCGCCATGTATGAACTTGCCAAATCCCGCGGCATCCGCCTGATCGTGGATGAAACCTACCGCGATTTTGACAGCCGCACCGGCGCGCCACACGACCTCTTTGGCGACCCGGACTGGCAGGACACGCTGGTGCAACTCTATTCCTTCTCCAAAGCCTACCGCCTCACCGGCCACCGTGTCGGCGCCATGGTCGGCAGCACTGCGTTGCTGGCGGAGGCAGAGAAATTCCTCGACACCGTCACCATCTGCCCCAACCAGCTTGGCCAACATGCCGCGCTCTGGGGCATGCAAAACCTCAGCCAATGGCTCGCAGGCGAACGCGCCGAAATCCTCGACCGCCGCGCAGCCATTGCCGACAACCTGCCCCTGCTCACCAACCAGGGCTGGGAACTGCAGGGCGCAGGCGCCTACTTCGCCTATATGAAGCATCCGTTTGACCTGCCGTCTGACCAATTGGCGCAGCAACTGGTGCAAAGCCACAGCATCCTGACCCTGCCCGGCACCATGTTCACGCCAGAGGGCGATCAGGCGGGCAAAGACACCCTGCGCATCGCCTTCGCCAACGTCGATCGCGACGGAATCGGCGATCTCTTTGCCCGTCTCGCCACGGTCAAAGCCTGACGCACACACAACACAGGCGGGACAGGCCAATCATGCTTGCCCCCCCTGCCCCAACCGCGTAGACCTTCGCAGAAGAAACTTGAACGATTACAGGGCGGACATCGGACATGGCGCAGAGCAAAACCTCCAAAACAGCGGTCTGGATTCTCATGGGCCTGCTCATTCTGGGCTTGGGCGGTTTTGGCGCGACCAGCCTCACCGGCACCGTGCGCACCGTAGGCACCGTTGGTGACAAAGATATCTCCGTGGATGACTACGCCCGCGCCCTGCAAGAAGAGCTTCGCGCGCTTGAGGCCCAAACCGGCCAGTCGCTGCCATTTGTACAGGCACAGGCCTTTGGCATCGACCGCATGGTGCTCTCCCGCCTCTCCACCACCCGCTCTATGGACGCGGAAAACGAGCGCCTCGGCATCTCCATTGGCGACGAGAACCTGCGTCAGGAGTTGATGAACATCCCGTCCTTCCAGGGGCTCGACGGCTCCTTTGATCGCGACGCCTACGGCTTTGCCATCGACCAAGCCGGCATGAACGAATCCCAGTTCGAGGACAGCGTGCGCGAAGACACCGTGCGCTCCCTGCTGCAGGGCGCCGTGGTCTCCGGCCTGGTGATGCCCGACGTCTACGCCGACACCGTGATCAAATTTGTCGCTGAAGAGCGTGACTTCACTTGGTCCAAGCTGACCGCAGACAACCTGACCCGCTCCGTGGACGCCCCCACCGAGGCCGAGATCGAAGCCTACTACACCGAAAATCAGGACCGCTTCATGCTGCCCGCCACCCGTCAGATCACCTACGCGTGGCTGTCGCCTGAAATGATCATCGATCAGGTGGACGTGGACGAAGCCTCACTGCAAAACCTCTACAACGAGCGCGACGCCGAGTTTAACCGCCCGGAACGCCGTCTGGTCGAGCGTCTGGCCTTTGCCGACGAAGCCGCCGCGCAAGCCGCCATGGATCAGATCACTGCGGGCACCGCCACCTTCACCAGCCTGGTTGAAGGCCGGGGCCTGTCGCTGTCTGATGTGGACTTGGGCGACGTGACCAAAGCGGACCTTGGCGAAGCTGGTGAAGCTGTCTTCCTCGCGCCTGCCAACGGCATCGCCGGTCCTGCGCCATCCAACCTCGGCCCAGCCCTGTTCCGCGTGAACGGCATCTTGGGCGCGCAGACCACCACCTTTGAAGAGGCCAAAGAGCTGCTGCGCGAGGAACTCGCCGCAGACCGCGCCCGTCGCCTGATCGACACCCAGATCGGCAACATCGACGACCTGCTCGCCGGTGGCGCCACGCTGGAAGAACTGGTGGCCGAAACCGACATGGAGCTTGGCACCCTCAACTGGCACCCGCTGTCTGAGGATGACCTCGCAGGCTACGAAGGCTTCCGCGAAGTCGCCTCCACCGTGACTGTCGAAGACTTCCCACAGATCGAAGTGCTTGAAGACGGCGGCATCTTTGCCCTGCGTCTGGAAGGCGAAACCCCTAGCCAGCCTGCCCCATTGGCAGATGTGACTGATGAGGCCGCCGCGCAGATCTCCGCCGCCCGCACCACCGAAGCGCTCAAAGGTCTGATCGAAACCCTGAAGCCGCGCCTGAACGACGGCACCAGCTTCACCTCCTTTGGCTTCACCGCCAACGAAGAGGTCGAAATGGACCGCGCCGCTTTTGTACCCGGCACCCCTGCTGAATTCCTCTCCGAAATCTTTGAGATGGAAGTGGGCGAGCTGCGCACACTGGACAGCCCGGACGGCCTGATTGTGGTGCGCCTGAACGCGATCACAGAGCCTGCGACCGACGATCCAGAAGTCACTTCGCTGAAGGCAGCGATCACTGCACAGCTCTCCAGCGGCATCTCTCAGGACGTCTTCGCCGCCTACGCACAGGCGCTGCAAGGCATGTACCCGACCCAGATCAATCAGCAGGCACTGAACGCGGTGCACGCAAACTTCCAGTAAAGAAAGGCCGCCAAGGTGGACCTGACTCCCTCGTTTGAAGATTTTGCCAAAGCCTATGAGGCCGGTGAAAATCAGGTAGTGTACACGCGGCTCGCCGCCGACCTCGACACTCCGGTGTCGCTCATGCTCAAGCTCACCGGCGCCCACAAGGACGCCTTCATGCTGGAGTCTGTGACCGGTGGCGAAGTGCGTGGACGGTATTCCATCATTGGCATGAAGCCCGATCTGATCTGGCAAACCCACGGCACCGAAAGCCGCATCAACCGCACCGCGCGGTTTGATCCCGACGGCTTCACGCCGCAAGACGGCGGCCCGCTCACCAACCTGCGCGCCCTGATTGCCGAAAGCAAAATTGACCTCCCCGAAGACCTGCCACAGGCCTCTGCCGGTCTGTTTGGTTACCTCGGCTATGACATGATCCGCCTGGTGGAGCATCTGCCCAACATCAACCCGGACCCGCTTGGTCTGCCCGACGCCTGCATGCTGCGCCCCTCTGTGGTGGCCGTACTCGACGGCGTGAAAGGCGAAGTCACCGTGGTCTCCCCCGCATGGGTCAGCGACGGCCAATCCGCCCGCGCCGCCTATGCGCAGGCCGCTGAGCGCGTAATGGACGCCGTGCGCGATCTCGAACGCGCCATGCCACAGGCCGCGCGTGATCTGGGCGAAGCACACGAAGTCTCCCCGCCGGTCTCCAACTTCACCAAAGAGGGCTACCTGGCCGCTGTGGAGAAGGCCAAGGAGTACATCAAAGCCGGCGACATCTTCCAGGTGGTGCCCGCCCAACGCTGGACGCAGGACTTCCCGCAGCCGCCGTTTGCGCTCTACCGCTCTCTGCGTCGCACCAACCCCTCACCGTTTATGTTCTACTTCAACTTCGGTGGGTTTCAGGTTGTCGGCGCCAGCCCGGAAATCCTCGTGCGGGTCTTTGGCGACGAAGTCACCATCCGGCCTATCGCGGGCACCCGCCCCCGCGGAGCCACGCCTGAAGAGGACAAGGCGCTCGAAGAGGATCTCTTGGCGGACAAGAAAGAACTCGCCGAGCACCTCATGCTCTTGGACCTGGGACGAAATGACACCGGCCGCGTTTCCAAAATCGGCACCGTGCGCCCAACCGAGAAATTCATCATCGAGCGATATAGCCACGTGATGCACATCGTCTCCAACGTCGTCGGCGAGTTGGCCGAGGACAAAGACGCGCTGGACGCCTTCTTTGCGGGCATGCCTGCGGGCACCGTCTCCGGCGCCCCCAAAGTGCGCGCGATGGAAATCATCGACGAGCTGGAGCCTGAGAAACGAGGCATCTACGGCGGCGGTGTGGGCTATTTCAGCTCCGGTGGCGACATGGACATCTGCATCGCGCTCCGCACCGCAATTGTGAAAGACCAAAAGCTCTACATTCAGGCCGGAGGCGGCGTTGTCTATGACAGCGACCCCGAAGCCGAATACATGGAGACCGTGCACAAATCCAACGCCATCCGCCGCGCCGCAGCCGACGCCGCGCGCTTCACCGGCAACGGCAACTCCTAACCGCCCCCTAAAAAGAAACCACGCGCCCCGGACCTGATCCGGGGCCTCTTTGTGGGACCGCAACGCCCGGTGCGTTAACGTCTGAGCGCCCCAAAACGCACCTCCGTAAAACAGTCGCGATACCGACGTAATACCGACGTAGATTTTGCCCCTAGGGCCGACGGTTAACGCGCAGACATCCGCCCACGTCGCAATAATTTGTCCGCTCGGTCAAATCGCTGTTACACTCTCTGAATTAATCAGAAAACAAACCCGCTTTGGCCCTGCCGCGCGGGCAATATCTATTACAACAGAGAGCACCCAAATGGCCCAATTTACACTGTCCCGCCGCCACTTCCTGGCCTCCACCGCAGGCTTCATCGCGCTGCACCCCTTCTCGGCAAATGCTGCACAAAATCAAGCACATCTGCGGATTATGGAGACCACGGACCTGCACGTGCACGTCTTCCCCTATGACTATTACGCCGACAAACCCCGCGACACCGTTGGCCTCGCCCGCACCGCCTCGCTGATCAAAAACATCCGGGATGAGGCCACCAACTCGATGCTGATCGACAACGGCGACTTCCTACAGGGCAACCCGATGGGCGACTACATCGCCTATGAGCGCGGCATGAAAGAAGGCGACATGCACCCGATCATCACCGCGATGAATGCGGTGGGCTATGACGCCGCCACCATCGGCAATCACGAATTCAACTACGGCATTGATTTCCTGATGAAATCCATGGCCGGCGCAGAGTTTGAAACCGTGCTATCCAACATCTCTCTGGAGCAAGGGGCGACAGCGCGCGAAGACAAAACCCTGTTCAAACCCTACTCCATTCTGGAGCGCGAACTCACCGACGGTGCGGGTGAGAAACACATGATTAAGGTTGGTGTGATTGGTTTCACCCCGCCTCAAGTCATGAACTGGGATCGCCGTCATCTCGAAGGCAACGTACAGGCCCGCGACATTGTCGAAACCGCCAAAGCCTTCGTGCCGCAGATGAAAGAAGAAGGCGCCGACATCATCATCGCGCTCAGCCACTCCGGCATTGGCGCGGCAGATCACGCTGACGGCATGGAAAACGCCTCCGTGCCGCTCGCTGCTGTTGAGGGCATCGACGCCGTCCTCACCGGCCACCACCACCGCGTCTTCCCCTCCTCCGCCTATGACGGCATGGCGGGCGTGGACGTGGCAAACGGCACCATCATGGGCAAACCCGCGGCCATGGGCGGCTTCTGGGGCTCGCACATGGGTCTCATCGACCTGATGCTGGAACGCTCTGGAAACGAATGGAAAATCGTTTCTCACAGCACTGAAGCGCGCCCAATCTCCAAGCGTAACGAGGACCGCTCCATCACCGCGCTGGTCGAAGACCAGCCAGACGTTCTGGCTAGCGTGCAGAAAGAGCACGACGAGACCCTCGCCTACGTCCGCCGGGCGGTTGGCAAGACCGACGCCCCGCTGCACAGCTACTTCGCGCTGGTCGCCGATGACCCATCCGTACAAATCGTCTCCATCGCACAGCTTTGGTACATCGAGCAGATGATGAAAGGCACCGAACACGAAGGCCTGCCCATCCTTTCCGCTGCCGCCCCGTTCAAAGCCGGTGGCCGTGGTGGCCCGGAGTATTACACCGACGTGGCCAAAGGTGACGTGGCGATCAAAAACGTCTCCGACCTCTACCTCTACCCCAACACCGTGCGCGCGGTGCGCGTGACCGGTCAGGAGGTCAAAGACTGGCTGGAACGCTCCGCAGGCATCTTCAATCAGGTGGATGCGGGCAAAGCCGATCAGGTGCTGCTGAACCCCGAGTTCCCGTCTTACAACTTCGACGTCATGGACGGTGTCACTTATGAAATCGACCTGTCCCAACCGTCCAAGTTTGACCCCAAAGGCAACTTGATCAACGCCGATGCCAACCGCATCACCAATCTGATGTTTGACGGCAAGCCGTTGGATATGAACGCGGAATTCATCATCGCCACCAACAACTACCGCGCCGGTGGCGGCGGCAAATTCCCCGGCGCCATGGGCGATACCATCGTGTTTGAAGGCCCGGACACCAACCGCGACGTGATCGTGCGCTACATCGTGGAAAAAGGCACCATCAGTCCCCGCGCCGACGCCAACTGGACCTTTGCGCCGCTGCCGGGCACCTCGGTCCTGTTTGACACCGGTCCTAAGGCTGCGGACTACAGCGACAGCGTGGAAGGCGTCTCTATCGAGGCCGCAGGAGAAGGCCCAGACGGCTTCGCCCGTTTCCGCATCCAGCTGTAAAGGCACACAAAATGACAATGAAGGCCGGAGCTTGCTCCGGCCTTTTTCTATGCCCTCAAAGGCAGGTCCACGTCTCCACATCATAGCGTGGTGCGGGCATCTCTGGCCAAGCCTCCGGCGGCCCACTTGGATCGCGCAGCAGCGGATCAAACTGCCCTTTCCGGTTGCGCAAACTCTCCGGGTCCAGCGCCAATCGCTGACATTTCGCCAAGTCGCTAATGGTGGTGCCGCTGGCCTGTGTGAGGTCAATCATATGCCCCCGCCGCTGGCTCATCGTTGCGCGAAAGCGCAAGGGCTGATCCAGCTTGAACAAATGCGTGTGCACCCCAAACAGCCGCGTCTCTCCCTGCCAATCTTCACCAGAGGCAAACACAAGTTCAAACCGTCCAGGCGGCACCAAAACCTGAAAGAACTCCCCACCCCGCACATAGGCGGCCAACACCACCTTATCGCGCTCAACATCCCGTAAATTCAGGAAATAGTCCGCCCCGGCGTTGGTCTTGATCAGCAACGGCAACGTCGCAGGAAGCCCTGAACGGTTCCACATAAGCCCCTGCGGCCGCTCCTCTGCCAACGCAGACAAAGCGCACACCCATATTGCAACAAAAAGAAGGAAAAATCGCCTCATACCCCAAAACTCGCCAGGTTCATTTTGATAAAAACAGAACGACAAGATCTCTAGTCATAGACGTCCTCTGCATCTTCCCACGGAACCACTTGAAGTCTCGGCCAATGCACCAGCCACTTTTGAACTTTAGAACTATAGATACCTCGCGTGATCTGCCTTTTGTTGGGGTGCACAATACCCGCAAACAGATCATCTAACCCAAAAGGGCACACAATCTCGGCGCCACCATCCGCTGGACGAATGCCCACTGAAGTTGCTGTAGTAGGAAAGCTCTCAATCGCGTCTACCACCGATGTGTAGGGTGCAATGGCATAACCAAACTTCGCTTCATACCAAAGATGAACCCGAGCCTCGTTTTTTGTATCAATCCACACACCAAGGTCATGAAACATGTCTCCCACACGTTTTGCCCGTGATTGCTCGGTGCTTTCTGTTAGATCCTCTGGGTCAAAATAGACCAAGTCTATGTCTGAGAGGCCTCGTCGCAAAGGATAGCCAAACTTTGTGTTCCAAACGGTTTGGGCCAGACACCCGGCGACGATCCAACAATCCGGCAATGCTAACTCGTCCCAGCGGTCCCATATAGGCCGTATAGACGGGTTCTCCAAAACACAGCTTACCAACGGGTGATCTAAGTCAACCAACATTCAGCACCTCCCCATAACCATCCCTCACTAACAAAAAGGGCCGGAGTTGCCTCCAGCCCTTCTCTTTTAGTCTCAGCACCTTACGCAGCTTCAGACGGCTCCGCCTTCTTGTTGGTGCCTTTGACCCATTCGCGCATACCTTGCAGCAGCACGTAAAGGATCGGCACGATCACCACGCCAATCACGGTCGCCGCCAACATGCCGCCAAACACGGCCACACCGATGGCCTTCTGGCTCGCCGCCCCGGCGCCATTGGCGACCAACAGCGGCACCACGCCCAATAGGAAGGACAGTGCGGTCATCATCACCGCGCGGAAACGCTGGCTGGCGGCCTCGATTGCGGCCTCCTTGATGCTCAGCCCCGCAGCCCGCCGCTCCATCGCAAATTCCACGATGAGAATGGCGTTTTTGGAGGCCAGACCAATCAGCATGATCATCCCGATCTGAGTGTAGAGGTTCACATCCCCGCCGGACACAAGCACCGCTGCCAGCGCGCCAAACAGCGCCACCGTCACGGAGAGCAGAATGCCCACCGGCATAGTCCAACTCTCATACTGCGCCACAAGGAACAGGTAGCCAAAGACCACCGCCATGATCAGGATCAGCACCACAAGACCACCTGCGGCCTGCTGCTGCTGCGCGGTCCCGGTCCATTCAAAGGAATACCCCGGAGGCAGCGCGTTAACAGCTTCCTCTTCCAGCACGCGGATCGCATCCCCGGTCGACAGGCCTTCTTTTGGCACACCGGTCACCGTCGCAGAGCGGAACATGTTGTAACGGTTCAGCGCCACCGGTCCCAACTCATTGCGCACAGTCACAAGTGTGCCCATGGGCACCATCTCGCCGCTTTGGGAGCGCACATAGAGCGCGTTGATGTCCTCAACCTGCGAACGGAACTCGCCATCGGCCTGGATCATCACACGATAGACCCGACCAAACAGGTTGAAGTCGTTCACATAAATCGAGCCCATATAGCCCTGCAACGTGGTGAAGACATCGGCAATCGACACGTTCAGTGACTTCGCCTTCTCCCGATCCAGATCGACGTAAACCTTTGGCACATTGGCCCGGAACGTCGAATAGCTCTGCGCCATCTCGTCCCGTTGGTTCGCCGCATAGACCAGAGAACCAACAGCGGCAGCCAAGTCCTGCGCAGTGCCGCCACCGGTCTGCTGCACCTTCATTTCCACCCCCGCACTCATGCCAAGGCCGGAAATCGGTGGCGGGTTAAAGGCGATCACGCTGGCGGAAATCTCTTGGTTCGCAAGACCATAGACCTTGGCCAAAATCCCGTCCGCACTCAGCTCATCTGTCTGGCGATCATCCCAAGGCTCCAAGTTGAGAATGATCATCGCCCCGTTGGACCCGGACCCGTTCAACAAACTAAAGCCGTTCACAAGCACAGAGCCAGCCACGCCAGGGATTTCCATCAGCTGTTCATTCAAACGTGTGGTGACTTTCTCGGTCCGCTCAAGAGAGGCCGCATCCGGCAGCTGCACATCCACAAACAGCGTGCCGTTGTCTTCCAGCGGGATGAAGCCTGCCGGGATCGATTTGATCAACGTGCCAGAGCCCGCCATCATCGCGCCAATGATCACCAGCGCCAAGATTGGGATACGGACAAACCGCCGCACAACGCCCACGTAAACTCCGCGCGCGCCATCCACGCCCTTTTCAAACGTCGCCATCAGACCCTTTGGACCACCTGGATCACGCGGCTTCAGGATAAGCGAGCACAGCGCCGGAGACAGCGTCAGCGCGTTGATCGAGGAGATCACCACAGCGGTGGAGATGGTCACGGCAAACTGCGTGTACAACCGCCCGGTGATGCCGGGCATAAAGGTCACCGGCACAAACACCGCCAGCAACACCAACGTGGTCGCAATCACCGGCCCGGTGATCTGCCCCATCGCCTTGCGCGTCGCATCTGCTGCAGACAGACCCTCTTCCGCAATGATGCGCTCGACGTTCTCAACCACAACAATCGCGTCATCCACCACGATCCCAATCGCAAGCACCAAAGCAAACAAAGAGATCGTGTTCAGCGACATGCCAAACAGCAACAGGAAGGCAAAGGCACCAATCAAGGACACCGGAATGGCGACCGCCGGAATGACCGTCGCCCGCACATTGCCAAGGAAGATGAATACCACCGAGATCACGAGGATGAACGTCAGGATCAAGGTCGAGACCACATCGCTCAGCGACTGCTCCACAAACAGTGTGCTGTCATACGGGATGGCGTATTCCACATCATCCGGGAAGGCGCTCGACAGGCGTTCCACTTCCGCCTTCACAGCCTCCGCCACCGCCAAAGCGTTTTCACCCGGCGCCTGATAGATCGCCAGAACCGTCGCTGGGTTGCCATCGGCACGACCGGACGCGTTGTAGTAGTTCGCGCCGAGTTCGACCCGTGCCACATCCTTCATGCGCACGATGCTGCCCGCCTCACCGGTCCGCAGAACGATTTCCTCAAATTCCTTCACCGTGGTCAGACGACCTTTGGATTTGATGGTGTATTGAAACTGCTGCCCGGTTGGGATCGGCGGTGTACCAATCTGCCCAGCGGAGACTTCAAGGTTCTGCTCGCGAATGGCAGCCACCAAATCCCCCGGTGTGAGCCCCAAGCCTGCCATACGGTCTGGATCCATCCACATCCGCATAGAGTATTCAAAGTTGGTCATCACGTCCGCTTTGCCGACGCCTTTCACACGCGCCAAAGCATCGCGCAGATTGATCGAAGCATAGTTGGACAGAAACACCTCGTCATAGGTGCTGTTGGGCGACACCAGCGTGACAATCATCAGCATGTTGGTGGAGGACTTCTGCGTCACCACCCCGCTGTTGGTCACCTCGGTTGGCAGCGAAGATGTCGCCTGCGCCACGCGGTTTTGCACGTTGACCGAGGCAATGTCCGGGTCGGTGCCCACTTCAAACGTCACAGACAGGTTGTAGGAGCCGGTATCCGTACTGTCAGACGACATATAGATCATGTCGTCCACCCCGTTCACCTGCGCCTCAATCGGCGCGGCCACGGTGTTCTCCACGGTTTCAGAGTTCGCACCGGTGTAGTTGGCTGACACGGTCACCACAGGGGGCGTAATGTCTGGGAATTGCTCCACGGGGAGCGCGTTATACCCGATGAACCCCATGATGGAGAGCACCAGGGAAATCACAAACGCCGTTTTCGGACGCCGGATGAAGATCGCTGAAAACACGGGTTACTGCTCCTCTGTCGGCTGACCGGCCAGCACCGCATCAACGGTCACACCGGGGCGCACACGCTGCAGACCTTCGACAATCACGGACTCGCCTTCGCGCATGCCGTCCTCAACCACCACCGCGGTTTCAACCTGACGGCCCAGTGTGACATAGCGCTGTTCCACAGTCTGCTGCTGGCCTACCACCAGTACAAAGTCGCCCCGCTGATCGCGTTGCACAGCGGCCTGCGGGATCATCAAAACCTGACTTGGCGCCGCACTGGCAATGCGGATGTTCAGGAACGCCCCGTCCAGCAACAACCCACGTTCATTGGCAAATTCCGCCCGCAGGGTGATCGTGCCGGTCGCGGGATTGATCCGGTTGTCGACAAAGACCACCTGGCCAATCTCATCCAGCTCATCGCCGTTGGGCAAGATTGCATAGACCTTCGGCGCTTTGTCCTTGTCAGAAAGCTCATCCAGTTCAGCTTCGTGATGTTCCATCACGTCCACCAGCTGCTTTTCAGTCAGGGAGAACTCCACAAAAATTGGCGCGGTGCGCACGATATTGATCAGATAAGTGGTGGTTGGGCCAACCAACTCACCTACACTGACATTGGACCGGCCGATGCGCCCGTCAAACGGCGCATGGATTTTGGTGTAGTCCAGATCCAGCTGCGCCTGCGCGATGGCGGCTTTGGCAATCGACACCTGCGCCTTGGCCACTTCGTTGTTGGCCACGGCCACGTCACGATCTGCCTCGGTGCCCACATCCCGCTCAAACAGCTCGGTCTTGCGCACCAACTCCACCTCGGTCAGTCGCAGATTGGCTTCGGCCTGTGCGAGGTCCGCGTGCCGCGCATCCACCGCTGCCTGATAGACCTCCGGCTCGATCTCAAACAACAGATCGCCCTCTGAGACCACATCACCGTCCTGCCCGTGGATTTTCTCTACAAAGCCACTCACGCGGGCCACGAGGTCCACCTTATCGACCGCCTCGCCTTTACCGATGAAGATCACCTCATCGACCAGCTCATCAGTGTAGGCGGCAGCAATGGCAACTTTCGGGGCGGGCGCATCCTGCGCCGCTGCGCTGGTCGCCAATAAACTGACCGAGAGCATGGCCGCAGAAAGAGTGGTGAAAATAGGAAACTTCATGGTGTCTTATCCCAATAGCTTGGAGATCAGGGCCAAAGGAAACGGCGGTGATCACATGACAATTCACGCCATAGAAACATGGCCCGCCCCAAGCGGCAAGCGCGCGTTAACCACAAATGCCAAGCATCTGGCAGAAAAAGCAAAAACGCGCCGACAAGAGGCGCGTTTTTCAGAACATTCCAGGGATTGAAACGATCAGTCGTTGTCGTAATAGGCGGGCGGATCATCATAGATCGCCCAGCCAAACTCCCCGTCCGAGCCCGGCAGCTCCTCCGGCTTCATCTTCGCCTGAATGTAAGTCTTGGCCACAAAATGCGCGCTCACCGGCGCGGTCAGGAACAGGAAGATGGTGATCAGCAACTCGTGAAACGACAGCGTGCCTTTCACCAGCAGGAAGTACAGCATCGACGCGATCAACACGCCACCGACGCCAAGCGTGGTCGCTTTGGTGGGGGCGTGCAGCCGCTGCATGGTGTCTTTAAGCTTGAGCATCCCAAAACTACCAACAAGCCCAAACACCCCCGCCAGCACGATGAAGAAGGACACAAGGATTTCTGCAAACATCTGTCTCTCCCTTATTCGATGATGTCGCCGCGCAGCACAAAGCGGCAGTAGGCGACAGTTGACACAAATCCCACCATGGCCACCAACATGGAGGCTTCGTAGTAGATCGCCGTGCCTTTGTGCACACCGTATAGGATCAACAGCGCAATCGCGTTGATCACAATCGTGTCCAGCGCCAAAATGCGATCCGCCGCCGTCGGGCCTTTTGCGATGCGATACACACACATCAACATGCCAAGTCCAAAGCAGGCAAAGCCAAAATAGAGAGCCATCGTGAT
The DNA here is from genome assembly GCF_047124445.1 of Shimia sp. MIT1388. Taxonomy (GTDB): domain Bacteria; phylum Pseudomonadota; class Alphaproteobacteria; order Rhodobacterales; family Rhodobacteraceae; genus Shimia. The sequence continues at coordinate 1,765,418 of NZ_CP138921.1, forward strand.
CATGAGAAAATCTCCTTCAACCGGCGCTCGTAGCGGTTTTTGATCTCATCGCGCACCGCATCCGGGTCTTCACAATCCAGACAATGCACCAACACGCTTGTGCCATCCGCCGACAACATCGCTGACACCGTACCCGGCGTCATGGTGATGGTGCCTGCCAGAATGGTGATCGCCTCTGGCGATGTGACATCCAGCGGCACCGTGATCCACTTTGCATGAATGTCCTTGTTGCGCTTAAACAAGATAATCGCGGCGACGTGGAAGTTCGCGACCACAATGTCCCACAGCACCACAAGCACATATTCCACCACTTTGAAGTAGTTTTGGATACGCGGACGCCCCGGCCAATAGGGCGCAGTTAGAATGGGCACAATCACCCCAAAGATCGCACCCAACAGCACATTGCCAACCGTCACCTTGTTGACCAGCATCAGCCAGATCACCAACAAGGTCAGGCTCAATATCGGGTGTGGTAGAAGTTTCCGTCTCATTTCAGATCCTCCCCGTTCTGCCCAAGCACCGCGTCAACGTAGGCGGACACATCAAACAGCTGCACCGAGGTTTGCTCCAGATAGCCCATCACAGGCCCGGCAAACGCCGCCAACAGCACCAAGGCGGCCAAAGACAGGCTCACGCCGGTCAGCGCATTCACACCAATAGGCGTCGCGTCCTCTGGCTCCTCCGCCTCTGGATCGGCCAAGGCAGTGGCTTTCCAGAACACAACGCTGCCGGCCCGTGCAAAACCCACGATGGTCACCAACGAGCCAATCAGGATCGCCGCCCAGGCAGTGGCCATCCACGGCATATCCCGCACACCATCCAGCACCAACAGCTTGCCTAGGAAGCCGCTGAGCGGCGGCATGCCTGTCACGCCAATGGCGCCCACAAAGAAGAACGCCGCAAACAGGCCGTTCTGATAGATTGGCGGCTGCGCGCTCAAGGCATCGCTGCCACGTCGTGTCACCACCAGATCCGCCAGCAGGAAGAGCGCCGCCGCGGCAAAGGTCGAGTGCAGCAGGTAATAGAGCCCCGCCCCAATTGCCTCAGGCGTAAACGCCGCCACGGCCAGCAACAGCGTGCCCATGGAGCCTACCACCGCAAAGGACAGCATCGGCATCAACCGCCGTGCGCCCAACACGCCAATGGCACCCACCGCCAACGTGATCACCGCCGCGGGCATCACCCAGCTGCCGATGAGCCCGTCCACTGCGGCCACATCCGGACCAAACACCAGCGTGTAGAAACGGATGATCGCGTAGGCGCCCACCTTAGTCATGATCGCAAACAAGGCCGCCACCGGCGCAGGCGCATTGGCATATGTCGCAGGCAGCCAGAACTGCACCGGGAACAACGCCGCCTTGATGGCAAACACCATCAGCAACAACACTGCCGACACCCGCAGAATGGCCGCTTCTTCGACCGGAAGTTCCCGCACTTTCACAGCCAAATCCGCAAGGTTCAACGTGCCGGTTGAGGCATAAAGCGCGCCAAGCGCAAACAGGAACAGCGTGGAACCGGCAAGGTTCATCACCACATACTGCAGGCCAGCTTTCAAGCGCACCTTGCCGCCGCCGTGGATCATCAGACCATAAGAGGCGATCAACAGCACTTCAAAGAACACGAACAGGTTGAACGCATCGCCGGTCAGGAAGGCGCCGCAAACCCCCATCAGCTGGAACTGGAACAGCGCATGGAAATGCCGTCCGCGATTGTCCCACTCCGTCGCAATCGCATGCCACAGCACAATCAGCGCCAATATCGACGTCAACAGCACCATCATGGCCGACAGACGATCCAGCACCAGCACAATGCCAAAGGGCGCAGGCCAGTCGCCAAGGTAGTAGACATGGGTTTCGCCATCTGCAGCCATGGCCAGCAAGCCCAGCGAAATCGCCGCCAACATCACCGTGCCCGCCACCGACGCATAGCGCGCCAGCTTGATGTCGTGCCGCATCACATAGGCGATCACCGGCGCGAGCAGCGCGGGCAGCACAACAGGAGCAATAATCCAGTGGTTCATACGCCCTGCCCCTCTGTGTCCTGTGCATCATCTTCGTCAGTCAGGTTGATCTCGTCGCTGTCTGCCTCAAGATAGGCCCCCAGCGCGATCATCACCAACACCGCTGTCATGCCAAAGCTGATCACAATCGCGGTCAGCACCAAGGCCTGTGGCAGTGGGTCAGAATAGCTGACATCAGCGTATTTGTTCAGGATCGGCGGTGCGTTCACCGCCAGACGGCCAGTGGCAAACAGGAACACGTTCACCGCATAAGACAGCAACGCCATCCCGAGGATCACAGGGAAAGCCCGCAGGCGCAGGATCAGGTAAATCCCCCCCGCCGTCAGCACGCCAATGGCACTGGCAACAATCATCTCCATGTCATTGGCCCTCCTTCTGTTCTTGCTCGCCCGCGCCATCCTCCGGCGCCTCAGACGGGTCGTGATCCATAGGGGTCACGTTGATGGTTTCCCCGGCAAACCGCGCAATCCGCGACAGGCTGTAAAGCATCAGCATCACCGCGCCCAACACCGCCAAGAACACGCCCAAATCAAAGGCCATCGCCGTGGCCCACTCAAACTCTTCGATCGGTGGGAAATGCAAATAGCCATAAGCGCTGGTCAGGAACGGCTTGCCTGCCAACCACGCACCCACGCCGGTCAACCCGGCGATAATGACGCCCCAGCCAATCATCGAGTGGTACTCGATCCGCTGCCGCAACTGCGCCCAGGCAAAACCCGAGGCCATGTACTGCATCAGCAAGGCAATGGAGATCACCAGCCCCGCGACAAAGCCGCCGCCCGGCTGGTTGTGACCACGCAGGAAGATATAGAGCCCCACCATCACCGCCATCGGCAGCATGGCGCGGGTCGCCACCACCATCATCAGCGGGTGACGGTCACGTGACCGATCTGGCGAAAACGCCCGATCCCTCAAACGCTTGGCCGCAGGGCCCCGCAACAGCGCATCCATCAACGCAAAGATCGTCAGGCCCGCAATGCCCAGCACGATGATCTCGCCGTAGGTGTCATAGCCCCGGAAATCCACGAGGATCACGTTCACCACATTGGTGCCGCCACCGCCCTTGTAGGAGTTGGCGAGGTGATAGGCCGAAATGCTGTCCACATCGCGGGTCAGGAAGGCCATCGCCAACGCAGCCACTGCGCCACCACCAGCAATCGCCACCACCGCATCGCGCAGGCGCTTGCCGTTGCTGCTTTCCGCAGGGGTGTCCTTTGGCAGGAAGTAGAGCGCCAAAAGCAACAGCATGATGGTCACGGTCTCAACCGAAATCTGCGTCAGCGCGAGGTCCGGTGCGGAGAGGTAGACAAAACCGCCCGAGATCACGAGGCCGATGATCGAGATAAACACCAAAGAACGGAAGCGATTGCGGTGCTGGCTCACCACCAGCCACGTGGCCGCAATCAGCGACAGCCAACCAACCCAGACCAAAGGCGGCACCGGCAAAATCTCCCGCGTTGGCGCGCTGATCCCACCAGTGAAATAGGCGTGCGCCCCCACCCCAACAGCAGCCACCACCAGCAACGCTAGGTAGCGGCTCATCACGCCATTGTGGGTGCCACGGGCAAAGGCTTTGGCCAGCGCCACGCAGCTGTCCATGATCGCATCAAAGATCGCTTTCGCCTCAGGCCGACGTGCCCGCAGCCAGATCGCATCCAGCTTGCCATGCACAGCCAGCAGAACGCCGCCCACCACAAAGGCAATCACAGACATCCACAGCGCCGGAGTCACGCCATGCCACAGTTTCAGATGTGGATGTGTGTCGAGCCCGGTCACAGCATTGGCCGCCACCGTCACCAGCGGCTCCGCCAAAAACGGCATCGCACCAATCAGCACCACCAGCACCGTCAACAGCGCCGGCGCAGCATAAAGCCCAAAGGGCGGATCATGTGGCGTGGACGGATAATCATCGCGCACCGGCCCACCAAACACGTGGAAGATAAACCGGAAGGAGTATGCCACAGAGAAACAGCTGCCCAAGGTCGCCAGAACCGGCACAATCCACGGATTGTTGTACCAAACTGTATGGGCCGCTTCTTCAAGCATCATCTCTTTGGAGATAAACCCGTTGAGCGGAATGGTGCCCGCCATCGACAGCGCCGTGATCGTCCCGATGATCGCGGTGATCGGCATCAGCTTTGCCAAACCACCCAGCCGCTTGATGTCCCGAGTGTGCGCCTCGTGATCGACAATCCCGGCGGTCATAAACAACGCCGCCTTAAAGGTCAGGTGGTTGATGATGTGGAACACCGCCGCAATCACCGCCGCTTTGGTGCCAAAGCCCAACAACATGGTCAGCAGGCCCAAATGGCTCACGGTGGAGAACGCCAGAAGGCCTTTCAGGTCGTCTTTGAACAGCGCAATCACCGCGCCGAGGACCATGGTGACCAGGCCGGTTGTCGCAACAATGTAGAACCACGCATCCGTGCCCGCCAAAACAGGCCACATCCGTGCCATCAAGAACACCCCTGCTTTCACCATGGTGGCAGAGTGCAGGTAAGCCGACACCGGGGTAGGCGCGGCCATCGCATGCGGCAGCCAGAAGTGGAACGGGAACTGGGCGGATTTGGTAAACGCCCCAATCAGGATCAGGATCAGCGCGGGCATGTACCATTCACTCGCCTTGATCACATCGCCTTGCGCCAGAATGTCAGTCAGGTTGTAGCTGCCCACGATATTGCCAAGGATCAGCATCCCACCAATCATCGCCAAGCCACCTGCGCCGGTCACGGTCAACGCCATACGCGCGCCCTGACGACCTTCCGGCAGGTGCTTCCAATAGCCAATCAACAGGAAGGACGACAGGCTGGTCAACTCCCAGAAGATCAGCAAAAGCAGGATGTTGTCAGACAGAACAATGCCCAGCATCGCGCCCTGGAACAGCAGCAGGTAGGTGTAGAACTGCCCCATCGGATCTTTAGCGGAGAGGTAGAACCGTGCATAGAGGATGATCAGCAGGCCAACCCCTAGGATCATGCCTGCAAACAGCACCCCCAAACCATCCAGGAAAAAGCTTGCTGAAAGCCCAAGCTGCGGCAGCCATTCAATGGTGGTGCTGACAACTTCGCCGCGCATCACCGCTGGCACCTGCGTGGCCAGCAACACCAACGCCAAAAGTGTCGGAACGGCGGTGAAGGATGCACAGGCATTGCGCCCGGCACGGATCATGATCCCCGGCACCAAAGCGCCAAGAAATGGTAAAATGGCGATAAAAGCCAGAATACTGCCGTCGTTCATCGGCGCCCTCCTGTTCGTTGCCCCAGACTGATAAGCATCCGCCTATCCTAAAACAACCGGCGTCTACCCAAAATACCTTAGAAAAACTCCGTGTTTTTCGCGGTTTGTGCGCAGATGCCGCAGGCGGGCTCAGAATTGCTCGGCCAACTGCCGCAAATCCGGATCGTCTGGATTGTAAGCCAACGCCTGTCGCATGCGCTTTTGCGCTGCACGCCGACCTTCGACCTGCGCGGTCATGCGGATCAAGCTGCTCCAAGCTTGCGGGTTCTGCGGGTTCAGCCGCACCGCCTCAGACAAGGCCGCAATCGCCGACGGAAGATTGCCCGAGACCATCGAATAACCCGCCACCTGCAAATGCGCCTCGGCAAAATCCATTTGGTTCTGTACTACGTTGCCAAACTCGCGATAGGCTTGCCCCAAGGCCGCCCGCAGAGTGTCAGGCAAACGATCCGGTCGCTGGCTCATGATCGCCCGCGCCGCCGCCAGACGCACCGCCCGCACGTCATCATTCAAGCCCTGCAGCAAATACGGCGCCGTGGCCACAACCGCCCGTACCCGCAACGCATTCAACGCCCCAACCCGGATTTGCGGGTCCTCGTTTTGCAAAAACGCCCCCAACTCCTCCAAATCCAACGTTGTCGCGCCCGGCCCCAAAAGCCACAACGCCGTTGCCCGCACCAATCCCGGCTGCGCCTCATCCTGCGCCAGCCCCATCAGCTCTCCCGCTGCAGGGCGCGGATTGGCGCGCCCTTTCGCCAGAACCTCGCCATAGTGCGGCTCTTGCCAGCGCCCATCGGGGAACCACGCGCGCACTTTACCTGCCGCCCACTCATTGCTTTTGTCGTCATGACAGCTGCTACAGGCATTCGGGCTGTCCAGCGCGTCGCTCAGATCGGGACGCGGCACCCGAAAGCTGTGATCGCGGCGCGGATCAGTGCCCATGTAGACCTTGTCCACCATGTGACAGCTCACACATTGCGCCGCCTCGGTGCCCTCTGGGTGGTTGGTATGCGCCACATCCTCATAGTCTGCCAACCGCAGGCTTTCGAACTCAGGATTGCCCGCTGGTGAGTGACACTGCGTGCAGACCGCGTTGCCTTCCGCCACGACCTCCGCCGAATGTGGCTCATGACAATTGGCGCAGGTCACACCCTTTTGGGACATCTTGGACTGAAGAAAGGACCCGTAGACATAAACCTCATCCAAAATCTGACCGTCCGCGTGATACAAACCGGGTCGCAGCATCGCGAGGTTGTAATTATCGGCAAAGGCCTCGCCCGGCAGCGGATTGCCATTGCCAAAGCCTTCGCGTCTGGAATGACACCCGGCACATTGTTCCATTGCAGCGACAGGCTCCGACATCGTCGCCGTGAACCCCCAATCGTCCAAAGCCACCGCAAAACTCTCCGGCTTGGCGCCCTCGACAATGGTCAAATGCGCCGCCCCCGGCCCATGGCACGCCTCACAGCCCACGCCGATCTCAACCTGCTGGCTGGCGTAGCGCTTGGTCTGAAAGTCGTAATTCTTCTCAAACCCGGTCGCGTGACACTCCGCACAACGGCTGTTCCAGTTTTTGTAAACACCGGTCCAGTGAAAGGCATCTTCGGGTGGCAAGTCCTGATCTGGATAGAGGTGGTACCACTCCCGCTGCTCCACATCCCAAACGACATCAAAGCTCTGCAGGCGCCCCTTGCCAGTTGACAGGATAGGATGTTCAAGCGGATGCACCCCGCCCACGGAATGCATCTCATACCGCGCTTCCACGCCATCCTTCTCGCGCACCGTCACCACATAGGCGTCGCCCTCTCTGTCAAACGTCGCGCGCATGCCGTCATGCTCAAAGCTCTCTCCCGCAAAAGCCCCAACAAAACTGTCCTCTCCCGGCATCCGCCAAGCCTCGCCATGGTGCGAAGTTTTCCACGCGTCATACGCCTCTGTATGACAGTCCCGACAGGCTTCTGAGCCAACATAATCCGGCACACCCGCGCCATGTGGCGTCTGCGCACCTCCGGCAGTACCCAGCATCACGCACGCCAGGGCCATGCCGAAAAAAGTCTTAAATGTCATACAGCTGTCTTTCAGTTTTGATGCGTGGAGACCGGATTGAGTGGTGGCAAATCCGGAGTCTTCGTGTCGCGACGATAGCGGGTTTCGCGGTGTTTTCTATGGCAGAGTGTTTTGAGGTGCGCCCAAGCCTGCGCTTCCTCGGTCGCGCGGCCAGTGCCAAACCGCGCCGCGCCAATCTGCAAGAAGGCTTCTTCAATCGCTTTCTCGGTCTCTTGTCCGGCACGCGGCACCTTCGGCGCCCAACGCAAATAGGCCTGTTTGGCCGCACTCAAATCCCGTTTCTGCATCGCTTGTTTCAACAAGCCGTAGGCATAACCCGCACTCTGCAACCGCCGCGCCTGCGCTCTCTTCCAAGACCCGTGCAGAACCGGCATACCCCAACGCACAATAGCCCATGCAACAAGTAACAAAGCCACCAAAGCCGCGCCCCACCGCACGATCTTGTCAACATCCATTGGTTCCGCACTGGGCGCCAAAACCGGTGCATCCGCCTGCACGTCAATCGCCTCCGCCGTGGCTTCTTCCACTTTGCCAGTCTTCAGATTGAACCACTGCAAACGCACTTCAGGCAACGCGCCTTCCACGCCGCCTTCCACCACATAGACCGTCTTCTCCACGCGCGAACCACTCACCACACCGCGGTTTTCCGTCTCCTCGACCACCGGGCTTTCTGGATAGGCGCGCAGCCCCGCAAGCCCCTCCTCCGGCGTGACAGGTGGCAAAAACATCGGCGACACACCTTCGATCTTCACTTCAAGCGCGCGCGTAAAGCTTGCACCGGCGTCCAGCCCCGTGGTCTCCCCCTCAACAGTTTGCGTCAAAGTCAGCTTTTCAGCTGCTACAAACGGGTCCAATCCTTCCGCGCCTTCCGGCACGACACCTGTCACTGTTTGCGCGGGGACCGGCAAGGTTGCCTCGAGCACGTCGTTACCTTCAAGCGCGCGATACCGTACCTTCACCTCTCCCGCCGGAATCTCAAACGTGCCCGGCACCACCGGTGTGATCTGATAGCGCCGCGAAATCCCGGACCAGGTCTCCCCGCCAATGCTCTTGCTGGTCGGCGAGCTCGCCTTGGACGGCAGCCGCACCATCAGGTTCGGCGTTTCAAAATCCGGCCAGACCGGCGGGTCCGGCATAAATGTGGGCACCAAAACCGTCAGCCGCAGCGTCAGCGGCTGCCCCGGCACGGTTTCGCTTTCCTCAAAGGTCACTTCCAGCTTGGGCTGCACATCCTGTGCCCAAACCGCAGCAACACTTGCCAACCACAGAACAAAGACAACACACCACCTCATGGCTGCTCCCCCCGTGCCGCTTCCAACCGGAACCGTTGCTTAAGAAAATCTTCGGTGCGCGTATCCACCGTGCGCATCCACTGCTCGGTCGACAAATGCGCCGGCGCATCCTCCTGCGGCACCTCAATCTGCGTGTCTTCCCCGCGCCCGCTTTCATTGTCAAACACCACATCGTCTGCGCCAATCCCGGTATCTTCGCCTGTGTCCGATTGCTCCCGCGTGGTCTCCACATAGTCCACTATGGCCTTAGAAATCGGCAAGTTCTGCCGCGCGCCTTGGTGTTCCGGATCAATCTCCAGCGCTCGTTCAAAAGCCCGCACCCCATCGCGATAACCGCGCGATTTCAGATGCGCCATGCCTTGCAAAAACGCCGCCTCCGCCGTGTCCAGCCGCGCCATCTCCTGCGCCGCCGTCTCATATTCCCCACTGCGATAGAGCGCCACGCCGCGCAAATACGGGTCTTCGAATGCCGCCGCGGCCTCGGCATAGTCCTTGCGCTCAAACGCCCGCCAGCCCTGCTGATCCGGCGTCAAAAACCAATCGCGCCAGCCCTCGGCCTGCGCCTGCCCCGGCTGCAAAAGCCAAAGCACCAGCGCGGCCTGCCCCGCCCAACGCACCGCCATCCCGCGCCGGAACCACAGCAGCATTAAAGCCAACGCCGGCCACGCCAACCACGCGCCGCGATCCTCCCACGGCTGCGCCTCGTCTTCCAATTGCGCCCGCCGATAGGCCGAGGCCAGCGAGCGCTCCACCTCCGCCACATCGCGGTTGTCCGGCGTCACCCGTGTTGCCGATGTCCCGTCCGGTACTTGTGGCAGGTCTGTGCCCTCAGGCAGCAAGAAGAGGAAACTCATCGACGCGACGGTCTCAGAAGCCGCAGCCCCCTCCAGATCAGAACCAGCCATGCCCCAAGCCTCCGCCAGTTCCGCCGCCGCGCTGGTCGACAACTCATCAACCATAAACACAACGCCCCCCGGCGCGCCTTCCCGCGCCAACAGCGCCTGCGCCGTGGCAAACCCGGCCTGGATGTCCTGCCCCTCAATCGGCATCACCGCCGTGGTCAGCCCCTCCAGATAAGGCTGCATCACCCCGGGGTCTTCACTCATCGGCACCACCACATGCGCAGAACCCGCAAAAGCCACCAATGCCGTGCGCGCGCCACTGCGCAAGGCTAGCAAATCCATCGTCTTCTGCCGCGCCCGTGCCAGCCGCTGCGGCGCCACATCGGTTTGTTCCATTGACGGCGTGACCTGCATCACCACCACAAGCGGTGCAGTCTGGGCCGCAAAAGGTGTCGGCGCTCGGGTCCAACTTGGCCCGGCCACCGCCACCACCAACAGCAAAAGCACCAATGAGATCACATCAAACGGCTGCACCCGCCCAGCCGCATTCCCGGGCACAGTCAAAGCTTCGGCCAAATGCGGTGCAAGCCAGCCATCATTGCCCCCAGTTGCGCCACGCCTCTGACGCAACCGCCACCAGGTCACAAGCACAGGTAAGGCCAACACAAGCAACCAAGGCCGCAGGAAATGAAACGCCTCAAGGAAAAGCGACAGGTCCGCAGTCATGCCCGCGCCCTCCCGTGATCGCGCAACCAAAGCGACATCAACAGGACCAACCCAATCGCCAGCGCCGCCATCAAAGGCCAATGCGCCAAGTCCTGCTGCGGTCGCCAACTCAAGGTCTCGACGTCTTGAGGGTTGAGCGCGTCTATCTCTTCATAGATCGCGTCCAACGCCTCCGCATCAGCGGCAAAATAGGCATCCCCCCCAGTGCGTTGCGCCAAGTTGCTCAGCAAATCCATATCCAGCCGATCCTCGCCGCTGGCCTCCGGGTCCCCGACACCGATCGCAAACATGCGTACGCCTTTGTCCCGCGCAATCTCGGCCGCATTCACCGGGCTCATCCGGCTCGCCGTGTCGTTGCCATCGGACAATAGGATCAACAGCCGCTCCTCAATCTCGCTGGCCTCAAAGGTGTTGATCGCCAAACCAATCGAGTCACCCAGCGCCGTGTGCGGCCCCGCCATGCCCACCTCGGTCTGCGCCAACAACGCCCGCACCGTGTCCAAATCCTCGGTCAATGGCGCCTGCACATAGGCCCGCGTGCCAAACACGATCAACGCCACCCGGTCGCCAGAGCGATCCGCCAAAAACGCCTCGACCACCTCTTGCACCGCCGCCAGTCGCTGCACGGGCTTGCCGTCCTCACCGGGGAAATCCCGCGTGTCCATGCTGCCGGAAATATCAATCGCCAGGATCACATCCCGTGTCGCCTTGGTGATCTCCTGCGGCGGTCCCAGCCGCACAGGTCCTGCCAAGGCCAACACCAGCAGCACCCACATGATCCCGCCGCCAATCAGCGCGCGCCGCTTGTGCGCAACAATCGCGGCACCGTCCTGCACGGTCAGCCCGGCGGCCTCCGCGATCTGATCAAAGAACGGTACCCGCAGCGCATCTTGCCGTTGGCGAAACGGCGGCACCACCCGCCGCCAGATCAGCGGCAAAGGCAGCAGCAACAGCACCCAAGGATGGCTCAGCTCAAACATCCGCCACCTCCGGCACCTTATGGGATGTGACCCACTGGCGCGCCGCGACCAGCAACTGCGGATCAGCTGCCGCTGGGCCGCTCTGATAGGCGGCACTCACCAAGGCCGTTTCCTGAAACTGCCCCGCGCCGGTCTCGCTCAAAAACGTAACCCAGGCCTGCCCACTCAACCCGGCCACACGCCGCCGCCCATAGGCCACCATCGCCGCACGTTTCAAAATACCCGAAACAGCCGCCGGATCGTCTGCGACCCGCTCCAAAGCCTTCAACGCAGCACGCCGATAGGCATTGGCCCGATAGTGCTGCCACATCCGCCAGCCGCGCCACGCCGCGACAGCAAAGACAATCCCTGCCACCACCAGCCAGCCGGCCGTCTGCGGCATCATCGACACCGGTGCCGGGTCCGGCACTTCGGCAAGCTGATTGATCAGCCCGACAAGGCTATCATTGTCCACGGCTGCGGTGACTTCCTCGCTCATCGCACCCGCCCCCCAAGCAAGCGCACCACCTGCGCCAGCGTGTCTTCAGCCGTGGTCAAAGGCAACACCGACAGGCGCATCCGCTTTTGCCACTCTGCCACCTGCCCCCGCCGCGATCCGGTCACCTGCGCCAAGCCCGCACGGACGTCTTCCGCCTGAAAGTCCAACAAGGTCTGTTTCTGCCCATCCGAGGCTGTTACCTCGCCAGTTTCTGGCACCGTGTCCGCACTGGGATCCCCAACCAGTCCAAGCACCACATCGTTGTGCTGCGCAATTGCCCCTAACCGTCGCTCAGTCTCGTCATCACAGGCGTCAAAATCACTGATCACGATCACCAGATGATCCCGCGTCGCGAGCCGTGCCACCGCTGCCAGCAAATCGTTAAACGGCATCGGGGTCACCTTTGGCGCATCCGCCGTGAGCCGATGATTAGCCGTCTCCAAACAGGTCAAAAACCGCGTCACCGCCGCCCGTCCCCGTCCGGGACGCAGCTCATCAATGTCGGCATCCCCAAACACCACACCGCCCACACGGTCACCCTGTTTGGCCACCCGATGCGCGACAATCGCCGCACATTCCGCCGCTGTCACCGCTTTGGTATTGTGTACCGTGCCGTAAAACATCGACATACGCTGATCGACCACAATCAAGGTCGGACGATCCCGCTCCTCCGTGTAAACCCGCACATAGGGCGATCCCGCCCGCGCTGTGACCTTCCAGTCAATCGCGCGCACATCATCGCCCGGCAGGTAATCCCGCAGTTCTTCAAAATCCAAACCGCGCCCGCGAATGCGCGAGCGATACCGCCCCTGCAGCGCCGATCGTGCGGGCTGTCTTGGCAAAAAGGAAATCGCGCGCGCCGCAGCCTCCAACGACCGCAGCCCCTGCAAACTCACATGAATACGCGGGTCCTCCGCCGCCTCAGACAGAGACCGATCCGGGGCCACCCCGGCACGCGACAATGCTGCACGGTTTCGCATGGCGTCCTCCGCTTACGGCACCGCCACCAAGGTCAACAGCTCGGCCACCACATCATCCGCAGACACCCCGCTGCCCTGCGCCTCATAGCTCAGCGCCAAACGATGGCGAAGCACGTCTGGCGCAATCGCCTGAATGTCCTCGGGGTCGACATAGTCACGCCCCTTCATCCAGGCATGCGCCCGCGCGCACCGATCCAGCGCCAGTGACGCCCGCGGGCTGCCGCCCAGCTCAATCCACTTGGCCAGGTTTTCACCGAATGCCGCAGGGGTGCGCGTGGCTTGCACAATCGTGGCCATGTAGACCTCCATCGCTTCGGCACAATGCAAACCCGCGATCTCGCGCCGCGCTTGGAACACCACGTCTTGCGAAATCGGTTCACGCGGCGCTTTTGCCGCCGTCACCGCTGCCTGCCCCTGCAATTGCGCCTGTTCTTCGCCGCGCACCAGCCGGATAACCTCGATCTCGTCCTCAAGCGGTGGATAGAGGATGTTCACATGCATCAGGAACCGGTCCATCTGCGCCTCTGGCAGCGGATAGGTCCCCTCCTGCTCCACCGGGTTCTGCGTCGCCATCACCATGAACAGCGGCTCCATCTGGTGCGTGGTCCCCGCCACAGTCACCTGCCGCTCTTCCATCGCTTCCAACAGCGCTGCCTGCACCTTCGCAGGCGCCCGGTTGATCTCATCGGCGAGCACAACGTTGGCAAAAATCGGCCCCGGCTGAAACCGAAACTGGTCCCCATCCGCTGCGCCTTGCACATACATCTCAGTGCCGGTCACATCCGCAGGCAGCAAATCCGGCGTGAACTGAATGCGCGAGTAATCACACTCCAGGTTCTTCGCCAAAGCCTTCACCGCGCGAGTCTTTGCCAAGCCCGGCAGGCCCTCCAGCAGCAGGTTGCCATTGGCCAAGAGCCCGATCAGCAAGCGGTCAATCACATCACGCTGGCCAATAATGCTCTCGCCCATGCGGTCGCGCAGCACATTGATTTCGTCCAGTGCGGCCATCACTCTGCCTCGCCGGTGAAAATCCGCGTCCACTCGTTTTTCATGTCCACCAGCACCCAGCCGCGATCCTCGGCCTCATCCAATCCACGATTGAGCACCCCAATGTGCCCTTCCCGGTCATAGGCCCATTCCCGCTCACTGTCGGTGTGGTGGATATAAACCCCCAGCCGCGCGCCATCGCCCGCAGTGGTATATTCCAGCATCTCAAAATCGCCGTCCGAGTTGCCCACCGCCATGATCGGCCGTTTGCCAATGTGGTGATTGATCGCCACAGGCTTTCCCGCCTTGTCGTCGTTGAAGAACAACGTGTCCTTCTTAATAATCGTCGGCACCCCGTCGACCACTTCATAGGTAGACGTTAACGACGAGCCAATCGTCTGCTCTGGCGGGATGCCATAAACGTCCTCGGCAAAGACCCGCATGAAATCAATGCCGCCCCCGGACACAATATAGGTCTTGAACTCCTCGTCCCGCAGATACCGCAGCAGCTCGACCATCGGCTGATAGGTCATCTCATCATAGCCCAATCCCGTGGTCGGGTGCTTTGCCTCTGACACCCAAGCCGCCACATCAGCAGAAAAGTCATCCAGGCTCTGGTTGGCATGAGACAGCGCCAAAATCTCGATCAGCCCCTCTTTGCCACCGGCCAAAACGCCGTCCATGTCGCCAGCGGCCGCAGCCTTCAGCACATCGCTGGTCAGCTTTGATGGGTCTTCCGCGCCAATCTTGGCCACGCGATCAAGCGCAAAAAACAGTTGGAAATACATCGGCTGCTCGGCCCAAAGCGTGCCGTCATTGTCAAACACCGCAATCCGGTCCGCCGGCGTCACATAGTCGTCGCCGCCCACCTCAGACACCGCTTCGACAAACGCAATGATCCGGTCTTTGGATGCCCCCTGCCAGGACGGCAACGGATCGGCCAAACCAACACCGGCAACGCCCACCAGAGCTAAAGACAAACAAGTTGTTTTAAACGAAGTCAACAAAGTCATAGGACCATCCAAATTGCATCGGGGCCACGCCCCAGATCAAAAATATCCCTCCCGGCCAAAACCGGCCGGAAGGGGTTTTCTCTGTCAGGATCTTACTTGGAGCCGATCTGGCTGAAGATCTTGTCCTTGGCATCGCCAATGGTGAAGCTGCCTGGCTTCTGACGTGGTGGGAATTCCTCAAATGTAGCGAGGAACTCGCTTACGTAACCCGCCGCTGGCAACAGCAGATAAACGCGGTCCAGATACCAATCCCAATAGGTGTTGGAAGTGATGTTGGCGCGCTCATAAGGGTCACGACGCAGGTTGAACAACAGCGGGATACGCAGCTCTGTCCATGGCTCCGCCCAGGCCCGCAGAGTCTGCGGATAGCGGTGCTCCAGGAAGATCACTTTCCAGTCGTTGTACCGCAGTGCGGTCAGATCGCCATCATCAGAGAAGTAGAAGATCTCCCGACGCGGGGTCTCTTCCGTTTCACCTGTCAGGTACGGCAGGAAGTTGTAGCCATCCAAATGCACCTTGTACTCACGGCCAATCGCCTGAACACCGCCAGCTTTCAGCTCTTCCTTGATGTCCGGTTTTCCGGCAACCGCCAAATAGGTTGGCAGCCAATCCATGTGGTGCATGATCTCATTGGAGATCGACCCGGCTTCAATGTTGCCCGGCCAACGCACCATGGATGGCACCCGCCAGCCACCTTCCCAGTTGGTGTTCTTCTCACCACGGAACGGGGTCATCGCCGCATCCGGCCAGCTGTTCATATGCGGGCCATTGTCGGTGGAATAGTGCACAATGGTGTTGTCGGCGATACCAAGCTCGTCCAGCACATCCAGAAGCTGACCAACATGCATGTCATGTTCGATCATGCCTGCCTGGTACTCATCCATATGTTTGCCAGCGATCTCATCCGCCTTCAGACGCATCTCATCTTTGACGTGCGTGCGGAAGTGCATCCGCGTACCGCTCCACCAAACGAAGAATGGCTGACCCTGCTCATTGGAACGCTTGATGAAGTCAATTGCCGCCGCAACGGTCTCTTCATCCACAGTCTCCATACGCTTTTTGGTCAGCGGGCCGGTGTCTTCAATTGTGCCATCAGCCGACGACTTGATCACACCACGCGGGCCAAACCGCTCGCGGAACTCCGGATCCTGAGGATAATCCTCATTCTCCGGCTCTTCTTCTGCATTCAGGTGGTAGAGGTTGCCAAAGAACTCATCAAAACCATGGTTGGTTGGCAGCATCTCATCCCGGTCACCCAGGTGGTTTTTGCCAAACTGCCCGGTGACATAGCCTTCCGCTTTCAGCAGACCCGCAATGGTCGGATCTTCCACCTGCATGCCCTCAGGCGCACCCGGCATGCCCACTTTGGACAGGCCGGTGCGGAACACCGATTGTCCGGTGATGAAAGACGAACGGCCAGCGGTACAGGATTGCTCACCATAGTAGTCGGTGAAAATCATGCCCTCTTTGGCCACGCGGTCGATGTTTGGCGTTTGATAGCCCATCAGTCCCATGGTGTAGGCCGAGATATTGGACTGGCCAATATCATCACCCCAGATCACGAGAATGTTGGGCTTTTCTTGCGCCGACAGTGCGGTCGCAACCGTCGTAACCACAGCGGTGACCGCTGACAGGCGCACGACAGCCTTCATTGGGTTCAGACCCATAACAAAACTCCCTTAAATAAGCACACCTGAAAGACATCTTGGCTAAAATCTTGGCAAACAAAAACCGTCAGGTGCCACGCCAAAAATGTGCGCAACCCTCACTCTACTGTCAATTGAAATTACTCCACAATTTGTGGATTTCACAATGTGAAACACAACCCTAGAGAATGCGAAATTTGGCCGTGGGACACAGGGTCAACGGAGGTCAGAGGCTGGCAAACCTCGTCGTCAGGTCCTGCGCCTCCGCTTGCAGTCCATAAGGCGCGTTTATGATGAACATTCCTGACCCTATCATACGATGGCCCTCTTTTGCAGGGGGGAATTCCACCTCATGCCGCAAGACCTTGGGGAAGCTTTTCGCCTCCAATGCCTGCACCATCGCTTTATGGGTGCCGTCACGCAGGATCGGGTACCACAGCGCAATCACACCGACGTTCCACTTGCGGTGCACGTTTGCGATCCAACCCGGCAGGGTTTTGTAGTCGCTCTTGATCTCGTAACTCGGATCAATCAGCAGCAGGCCACGGCGCGGAGTTGGCGGGCAAATCCCCATGACGGTCTCAAACCCGTCTTTCTGATGCACCTTCGCGCCGCTGCCTTTCATCGCCTGCCGCAAAGCTGTCGCTTCCTGGGGATGCAACTCACAAAGCTGCATGCTGTCCTCGCCCCTCAGCAACGCCTGCGCAATCGCCGGAGAGCCGGGATAGGCCTTGTCCCCATGCCGCGCTTGCACCGCTTTCAAGGCCCGCTTGTAAGGGTGATCCTCTGCAAACCAACCGACCACCTTGCCAATCCCGGCCTCGGCCTCACCGGTTTTCACCGCCGCAGCATCATCGAGCTGATAGACTCCCCGCGCTGCATGGGTTTCCAAATAGCTCTTCGGCTTGGGCTTTTGCCCCATATATTCCAGCATCACAGCCAAAAGCGCGTGTTTCTGAACATCGGCCAGATTGCCGGCGTGGAAGATGTGTTGGTAACTCAGCATCCGCTTTCAATAGCCTGCCCGAGCGCCAAAGCCCAGACGGCAGTTTTTGGCCCACCAAAACCGTCAGATTATGCAACTTCCTGCCCAAGTCCAAGCGGCTTTTTGCGCCCTACTTCAAAGCCTTGTGAGCGCCTGCCACATGGGTCGCGAGACAGGCAAGTCTCACAAAAACAAGAACACCACTCACGCATGCGAGGAAAGACCCATGAACTATCGCACATCCATCTGCGCCGCCGCGCTTTGTGCTCCATTTGCCTTTGCCACCGGCGCCGCCGCCCAAGGCTGGAACTGGTCCTACGGGGCGGACATGACGTCAGACTACATCGACTCCGGTGTGTCCAAATCGGACGGCTTCGCAATCCAACCCTGGGTCGAAGTCGAAAACAGTGGGTTTTATTTTGGCGCCTGGGGCTCCAACGTCGACATCGGCACCGCCGACAAATGGCAATACAACCTTTACACCGGCTATCGCTCCAATCTGGGCAACAACTTCGCTTATGAC
Source organism: Shimia sp. MIT1388 (assembly GCF_047124445.1). Lineage (GTDB taxonomy): Bacteria > Pseudomonadota > Alphaproteobacteria > Rhodobacterales > Rhodobacteraceae > Shimia. The sequence continues at coordinate 1,783,194 of NZ_CP138921.1, forward strand.
CTCGGACTGGTGCGCAAATCTTATGATGACACCGGCTATGACCGCAGCGAAGCCGCCGTGGGCCTGACCTACACCTTTGACAACGCCATGTATGTGAAAGGCTATGCCGCCTATGACTGGACCAACAAAAACTACAACCGCTACGCACAGGTCGGATATGACATTGGCGACCGCTGGCACACCTCGGCCCGCTACGGCGTCGATGATGGCGCGGCAAGCGACTACTATTGGGATGTGGGCGCGGAATACGCCTTCACCGATAACATCTCCTTTGACATGCGCTACCACGGCCGCGACGGCGACGACGAAGGCGTGGTTGGTATGCTGAAATTTGCCTTCTAAGCGGGCATTTTCGCCTGGGTGGCTGCCCTGTGGCCACCCCTCGCGGCGGAATGTCGCCTTTGATTTACTGCGGGTCTTTCACAACGGCCTTTGAGTTCCTATAAGAAGGCCGCCCGGACTTGAGAGAGTCGCGGGCTTTGGGAATTTCTGGGGAACAAAATCATATGCTGGGAAATTTGGGCGGCCTGTTTACATCCGACATGGCCATCGACCTCGGGACTGCAAACACGCTGGTCTACGTAAAAGGTAAAGGTGTTATTCTCAGCGAACCTTCTGTGGTGGCCTATCACGTCAAAGACGGCGTGAAAAAAGTGCTCGCCGTGGGCGAAGACGCCAAGCTGATGCTGGGTCGGACGCCGGGCAGCATCGAAGCCATCCGCCCCATGCGCGACGGTGTGATCGCCGACTTCGACACCGCCGAAGAGATGATCAAGCACTTCATCCGCAAGGTGCACAAGCGCTCCACATTCTCCAAACCAAAGATCATTGTCTGCGTCCCGCACGGCGCAACTCCCGTTGAAAAACGCGCGATCCGCCAGTCGGTGTTGTCCGCCGGCGCGCGCCGCGCGGGCCTCGTGGCCGAGCCAATTGCTGCCGCCATTGGCGCCGGCATGCCAATCACCGACCCAACCGGCAACATGGTTGTAGACATCGGCGGCGGCACCACCGAGGTGGCGGTTCTGTCCCTGGGTGACATCGTCTACGCGCGCTCTGTGCGTGTCGGTGGCGACCGCATGGACGAAGCCATCATCAACTACTTGCGTCGTCAGCAAAACCTGCTGGTGGGCGAATCCACCGCCGAGCGCATCAAAACCTCCATCGGCACCGCCCGCATGCCAGACGACGGCCGGGGCGCCTCCATGCAGATCCGCGGCCGTGACCTGCTGAACGGTGTGCCTAAGGAAACCGAGATTTCTCAGGCGCAAGTCGCCGAAGCGCTGGCCGAACCCGTACAGCAAATTTGCGAAGCGGTGATGACCGCGCTGGAAGCCACCCCCCCGGATCTGGCGGCCGACATCGTGGATCGCGGCGTGATGCTGACCGGCGGCGGCGCGCTGCTGGGCGAGCTGGATTTGGCCCTGCGCGAGCAAACCGGTCTGGCCGTGTCCATCGCTGACGAAAGCTTGAACTGTGTGGCCATGGGCACCGGCAAAGCGCTGGAGTATGAGAAGCAACTGCGCCACGCGATTGACTACGACAGCTAACCCGGCCTCTCAGCGCCGGTTTGGCGTCAGCCGTCCGGCGGTGTAGCATAGCGCCCACCCCTTCTGATCCGGAGGCACCTTGGCCAAAGATCGCACCCAGAGCGAGGATTTCTCCGCACCGCTACGGCGGCTGTTTCTGGGTGTGCTGATCCTGCTTTTGCTTGGCATCTTCCTGATCTGGCGTATCGACAGCCCACGCGTGGAACGCTTCCGCGCACAGATCACCGACGCGGTGGTGCCCAATTTTGACTGGGCCATGGCGCCGGTCACCGGCGCGGTCAACATGATGCGCAACTTCCAGAGCTACGCCCGCATCGTCGAACAAAACCGCGAGTTGCGCCGCGAGCTTCAGGACATGAAAGCCTGGAAAGAGGCCGCCCTGCAGCTGGAACAGGAAAACGCGCGCCTGCTGGATCTCAACAACGTACGCCTTGATCCGCGTCTGACTTATGTCACCGGTGTGGTACTGGCCGACAGCGGCTCCCCCTTCCGCCAATCCGTATTGCTCAACATCGGCGCGCGCGATGGCATCATCGATGGCTGGGCCGCCATGGACGGCATCGGCCTCGTGGGCCGCATCTCCGGCGTCGGCCAATCCAGCTCCCGCGTGATGCTGCTCACCGACAGCTCCAGCCGCATCCCTGCCCGTATCCAGCCGTCCGGCCAATCCGCCCTGATCGTCGGCGATAACTCCGTTGCCCCACACGTGGATTTCCTTGAAACCCCGGACCTCGTACGCCCCGGTGATCGGGTTGTGACCTCCGGTGACGGCGGCGTCTTCCCCGGCGGGTTGCTGATTGGCCAGGTTGCGGTGGACCCCTCTGGCCGATTACGCATGCGCCTTGCCGCCGATTATGAACGCCTCGAATTCCTGCGCGTCTTGCGCCACCACGGCCAAGAACGCCTCGACAGTCCCGGCACCGTGATTGCGCCGGACAGCCCCGAAGCCTTCTCGGAGACCACCGATGGCTGACGCAGCACTGTCCAATAAGTGGTTGATGCGGTTTGTCTTTGCGCTTTTGTGCCTGCTCTTGGTCTTTGCACAGCTTCTACCTTTGGAAACCACCCCGCGCCGCTGGGCCGGGCCGGAATTCATGGTGGTTCTCGCATTGGCCTGGGCCGTGCGCCAGCCAGACTACACCCCGCCGCTACTGGTTGCCGGCGTCTTTCTGCTGGCCGACTTCCTGCTGCTACGCCCACCGGGATTGGCCGCCGCGATCATGGTGTTTGCCTGCGAAATCCAACGCAGCCGCGCCCCCCGCCTGCGCGATGCTACGTTTGCCACCGAATGGCTCACAGCCGCCGCCATCATGCTGGCCATCACCGTGGGATACCGCCTGATCGGTACCATTTTCCTGCTGCCCTTGCCGTCGCTCGGCCTGATGCTGATGCAAACCATCATGAACATCGCCATCTATCCCGGCGTGGTTTTCCTGTCTCACCTGCTGTTTGGCGTGCGCCGCGCCACGGCCCATGACGCCTTGGGGGCCAACTGATGCGCGCCAAGACCCCCACAGAAGTCACCGAAGTCCACGGCCGCCTCTCCCGCCGCGCGCTCCTGCTTGGCGGCACCATGCTCGCCTTCATGACCGGTCTCGGTTTCCGCATGCGCCATTTGCAATTGGACCAAGCGGATCAATACCGCCTACTGGCCGAAGAAAACCGCATCAACATCCGCCTGATACCGCCGGCCCGTGGTGAGATTTTTGATCGCAACGGCATCGTGCTGGCCCGTAACGAGCCGTCCTACCGCGTCACTCTGGTGCCCGAGGACGCCGGCGACGTGGACGCCGTGATCGATAAGCTGGCAACCTTGGTGGAACTTGACCCCAACGAGCTGGACCGCGCCGTCACCGAGATGCGCCGCTCGCCGCCCTTCCTGCCGGTCACCATTGCGGACCGCGTGAGCTGGGACGAACTCTCCCGCGTTGCTGTCAACACCCCGTCCTTGCCGGGCATCACGCCTGAAGTCGGCCTATCGCGCTACTACCCGCTGCGCGGCGACTTGGCTCACGTGTTGGGCTATGTCGGGCCCGTCTCCGACTACGATCTCTCCAAGATCGACAACCCTGACCAACTGCTGCGCATCCCGCGCTTCCAGATTGGCAAAGTCGGGCTGGAAGGCCGCATGGAAGACGATCTGCGCGGCGTGGCGGGCACCAAACGGGTCGAAGTCAACGCCGTCGGCCGCATCATGCGCGAACTTGACCGCCGCGAAGGCGAGCAAGGCGACGACATTCAGCTCACCATTGACCAAAGCTTGCAATCTTATGCCCAGGCCCGCTTGGGCGAGGAAAGCGCCGCCGCCGTGGTAATGGACTGCGAAACCGGCGACCTGCTGGCGGTCGCCTCCGCCCCCACCTTCGACCCCAATCTCTTTGTCGAGGGCATCTCGGTTGCAGACTACGGCGAGCTCACCGGCAACGACCATCGCCCCTTAGCGGCCAAATCTGTGCAAGGCACCTATCCGCCCGGCTCCACCTTCAAAATGATCACCGCCTTGGCGGCTCTGGAAGAAGGCATCATCGGCTTTGACGACACCGTCTATTGCCCCGGCCACATGGAAATCTCTAACCGCCGCTTCCACTGCTGGAAGCGCGGTGGACATGGGCAAATGAACCTCGTGCAGGCCCTGCGCGAAAGCTGCGACGTCTATTTCTACGACATCGCACTGCAGGTCGGCATCGACAAAATGTCCGAAGTCGCCGCGAGATTTGGGATTGGTGAAAAGTTTGATCTGCCGCTCTCCGGCGTCGCGCGCGGCCTAAACCCATCAAGAGATTGGAAAAACTCCGTACGCGGCGAAGACTGGGTGGTGGGCGACACCGCCAATGCCTCGATTGGTCAGGGCTTTGTCCTCGCCTCGCCATTGCAACTTGCCGTGATGACCGCGCGCCTTGCCACCGGCAAAGCTGTACCGCCCCGTCTGGTGAAATCCATCAACGGCGTCGAACAGCCGGTCGCTGAAGCGCCCCTTCTGGACATCAGCCCCACCCACCTCGCCGAGGTGCAACGCGGCATGTATGCGGTCTCCAACCACCGACGAGGCACCGCCTACAGCAAACGCATCATCGAAGATGAGTACCGCATGGCGGGCAAAACCGGCACCTCTCAGGTCCGCAACATCACCGCCGCCGAGCGTGCCCGCGGTGTGACCCGCAACGAAGACCTGCCATGGAACCGCCGTGACCACGGCCTGTTTGTGAACTACGCCCCGTTTGAAAACCCGAAGATCGCGGTGGCCGTGGTGGTGGAACACGGCAGCGGCTCCAAAGCCGCCACGCCAATTGGCCGCGACATCACGCTTCAGGCGCTTTACGGCGGCACACCGCCGCTATCCGCCTACCCAACCAAAGACCGCAACAGCATCGAGAAACAGCAGGAAGAGCTGGAAAAACTGGTACCAGGCCGCGAAATCACGCGCCGCAACCGGGCATGAGGCGTAGATGAGCTACCTCGAATATAACGTCAAACATGTGCCAACCGGGCTGCGCAAGGTGCTGCACCTCAACTGGGCCTTGTTGCTGCTGATCACCGCTGTGGCCGGTGTCGGCTTCCTGATGTTGTACTCTGTGGCGGGCGGCTCTTTCCGCCCCTGGGCAGAACCGCAAATGAAGCGCTACGCCCTTGGGGTGTTTGTCATGTTCTTTGTCGCCATGGTGCCGATCTGGTTCTGGCGGTCGATCTCGGGCTTTGCCTATCTGGTCACGCTGGTTCTGCTGGTGCTGGTGGAGGTCATGGGCAGCGTCGGTATGGGCGCCCAGCGCTGGATCGACCTGGGCTTTATGCGCCTGCAACCTTCAGAGTTGATGAAAATCACCCTCGTGATGAGCCTTGCCGCCTATTACGACTGGCTGCCCACAGAGAAAACCAGCAAGCCGCTCTGGGTGCTTATCCCCGTCCTGCTCATCATCATCCCCACCATGCTGGTCCTACGCCAGCCGGACCTTGGCACCTCAATCCTGCTGCTGACCGGCGGCGCCATCGTGATGTTCCTCGCAGGGGTACACTGGGGCTATTTCGCCGCTGTGATCAGCATGGTTGTGGGACTGGTGGTGGCCGTGTTCCAATCGCGCGGCACGGACTGGCAGCTTTTGAAAAACTATCAATACCGCCGCATCGACACCTTCCTGGACCCATCCTCTGATCCGCTCGGCGCAGGCTACCACATCACTCAATCCAAAATTGCCCTTGGGTCTGGTGGTTGGACTGGACGCGGCTTTATGCAAGGCACCCAAAGCCGCCTGAACTTCCTGCCGGAAAAACACACCGACTTTATCTTCACCACCTTGGCCGAAGAGTTTGGTTACGTTGGCGCGGTCTCCCTGCTGTCGCTCTACGCCCTCATCGTGGTGTTCTGCATCGCCTCGGCCATCTCCAACAAAGACCGCTATTCGTCGCTATTGATCCTCGGCATCGCAGGCGCGTTCTTCCTGTTTTTCGCGGTGAACATGTCGATGGTCATGGGCCTCGCACCTGTGGTCGGCGTGCCGCTGCCTTTGGTCAGCTACGGCGGCTCCGCCATGTTGGTTTTGATGGCGGGCTTTGGCCTTGTGCAATCCGCTCACGTGCACCGTCCACGCTAACTAAGCCGCCTCAACACCCAAACACCGCCGCAGCAGCTTGATCACTGGCCGCCGCGCCTCCCGTCGCCATGTCAGCAGGCCAACCTCACGCACTGCGCCAGGAATGGCCTCGAAGCTGAGCCCGTCGTGGTGCCGGGCCAATCCGCCCCATTGCGGCAAGACCGACTGCCCCAATCCGTCCTCAACCATCTGCGCAATGATCTCCACGGCATCCATCTCACAGCGCACCTGTGGCTCTGAAACCTGCGACGTCAATGCCCGCCAGCAAGCCGCCCCGCCCCAGGACATCCGACTGTAGACAAGGTAAGGCACGTCATTGCCTTGCCCCTGATCCTCAGACCGCACAAGGCCAATCGGTTGTTTTGCCAAGACGTCAAACTGCATCGTCTTGGGCAAAGCAAACGGCGGCGCCACAATCAGCGCCGCGTCCAACCCGCCCTCCTCAAACTGACGAAACACCGCCTCACTGGCCGCCGGGATCAACGCCAGCTCCACCGCAGGCGCCTCCGCCTCCAAGCGCTGCACCACCGTCGGGCCAAAATCACTCAAAGCCGTCGACACCGCACCGAGCCTCAAACGCCCGCCCAACTGTTCCTGTGCCAACCGCCCTGCCAGCCCAGCCTTAAGCGCCACCATCTGCCGCAAATCCGGCAGCAACGCCTCACAATCCGGCGTCGCCGCCATATGCCGCCCATCGCGCACCAACAGCGGTACTTTTAGCCCTGCTTCCAACGCCGCAATCCGCTGTGCCGCCGCCGCAGCTGTAATGCCCTGACGCCGCGCAGCAGCCGCCAAAGAGCCCTCTTCCACCGCCGCCAGCAATGTTTCCACAAACCTTACATCCATAGTTTTCCTTATGTCTGAAGATGTAAAAACAAGCTACCCTTCTTCACTTTACGCTTCTACCTATGCACGCAGACCCTATTCTGCCCCGCAAAGGAGCCGCGCATGACCATCTTTCACCTCGCCTACAACGTCCGCGATCTCGCGCAAGCCCGCGCCTTTTACGGCGATCTTCTGGGCTGCTCCGAAGGCCGCAGCACCGACACCTGGGTGGATTACAACTTCTTTGGCCATCAGCTCTCGCTGCACATCGGCGAGCCCTTCGCCACCGCTGCCACCGGCAAGGTCGGCGAGCACATGGTGCCGATGCCGCACCTTGGTGTGATCCTGCCCAAAGCAGACTGGGACGCGCTTGCACAACGCCTAGCCGAGGCGGGTTTGGACTTCGTGCTCAAGCCCTTCACCCGCTTTGCCGGTGAACCGGGCGAGCAAAGCACCATGTTCTTCAACGATCCCTTCGGGAACCCTATCGAAATCAAAGGCTTTGCCGACATGTCCGGAGTGTTTGCCACATGATCAACGTCCTCTTTGCCGCCAAGCCAGAGCGCTGGGTGGAATATGAAGCCCCGCTCAAGGAAGCCTTCAAAGCCGCCAGTGTGGACGCCAACCTGCAGACGGACTGCGCGCCTGAAGACGTCGACTACATCGTCTACGCTCCCAACAGCCCCGTGCAGGACTTCACGCCCTACACCCGCTGCAAAGCCGTGCTCAACCTCTGGGCCGGTGTGGAGAGCATTGTCGGTAACAAAACCCTGACCATGCCGCTCTGCCGTATGGTCGATCCCGGCATGACCCAGGGCATGAAAGAATGGGTGGTGGGCCATGTGATGCGTCATCACCTTGGCATGGACTGCAATATCCTTGGCCAAAACGGTGACTGGACCCCGCATGTGCCGCCGTTGGCGCAAGACCGCCGCGTGACCATAATGGGCCTTGGCGAATTGGGCAGCGCCTGCGCCGAAGCCTTGCGCGATCTGGGCTTTGACGTCGCGGGCTGGAGCCGCCGCGCCAAAGACATTGCTGGTGTCACCTGCCTGCATGGCAACGACGGGTTAAAAACCGCCTTGTCACGCGCCGACATCCTTGTGCTGCTCTTGCCCAAAACCGCCGCCACAGAAAACCTGCTCAACGCAGAGCGCCTGTCCTGGATGCCCAAAGGCGCGATGATTGTGAACCCGGGCCGCGGACCGCTGATCGACGATGACGCCTTGCTGGCCGCGCTCAATGCCGGTCACATCGCCCATGCCACATTGGATGTCTTCCGTGTGGAACCGCTGCCAAAGGACCACCCTTATTGGGCGCATCCCAATGTCACCGTCACGCCACACATCGCCTCAGAGACCCGCGTCAAAACCTCAAGCGAGGTGGTCGCTGAAAACGTGCGTCGGGGGGAAGCGGGCGAACCGTTTGTGCATGTCGTCGACCGCAGCGCGGGGTATTGAGCGACCGCCGGAGGGGCCAGCCCCTCTGGCGCAGCAAGCTGCGCCATTCACCCCGGGATATTTGGCGACTGTGAAAACGGAAATTTACCTCAAGATCGGTGGTTTGTCTGGATTGCTGCCTGGTGTCACGGGTACGTGGTCTTCGGCTTTTGGCGGCTCTGGCAGATCAAACCGCAATCCAACCCGCGCCAGCTGCGCCGCCACTGGATCACTGACGGCAAAGAAGCCCACGTCCAGCGCGCCCGCTTCGATGCCGGAGAAAGTCAGCGCTTCGTTCACCGCTTTCGCCAGCGCCCCATCCGCACCGGGTACCACATCGACAAAGCCCAGCATGTGTGAGCGGCTGCCGCTCTCATAGGTCGTTCCCACCAAATAGGCCATTTTGGCCAGCCCACCGGCGGTGCTCAGCTTGGCATCCAGCGCGGTGATCAGCACTTCTGGCAACCCTGCAGGTGGCTCAAAGCTCTCCACCTTGGCCTCAACCTCATCGGGCGCATGCTCCAGCGTGTCCGCCAGCCAGCCCAGCGCCTCATTTGGGATCAGGATCGAGGACGGCGCCACGTCAGGATTAACCGCCAAGCCAATGCCCTGCCCCGCCAGCATATTGGCAATCACCCGCCCGGACAGCCCGGCATAGGGCGCCACCCGCCCGACAAACTGCGCCAGCCGGTCTTCGGTATCAAACACCAGCACAAAGCTGGCATCAGAAGTTTCAAAGATCTCCGGCGCGATGCGCTCATTCTCTGGCTCTTTTTCCAGCAGTAAGAACAGCTCTGCATCCGCCAGACGCTCATAAAACCGCAGCCGCGCGGCATCATCTTCCGGTGCCGCGTCCATCGCCGCATGGGCTTGGTCCAATGGGGTCAGGTCACTCATGTCAGCACCTCCTTGATGCGGGTTTGCAGCGCTGGCAGCAGCTCAGCCTCAAACCAGGGATTCTTCTTAAGCCATGCCGTATTGCGCCAGGACGGATGTGGCAAGGGGCAGACCTTGGGCGCAAAGTCGCGCCAGGCTTGTACCGTGTCCGTCACCCCCGCCTTGGAGCCCAGATGCCACTTTTGCGCATAGCCTCCCACCACCAGGGTCAGAGGCACCTCTCCCAGCACATCCATCACCCGTCCCCGCCAGGTTTTGGCGCAGATCGGCGGCGGTGGCAGGTCGCTGCCAGCCGCGTTGTAGCCGGGAAAACAGAACGCCATCGGCACAATCGCCACGTGGGATGTGTCATAAAACACAGCCTCATCCACGCCCATCCAATCTCGCAGCCTGTCCCCACTGGGATCGGTAAACGGCCGCCCGCTTTCATGGACGCGTGCGCCGGGTGCCTGACCAACAATCAACAGTTTGGGCTTTGGCTCAAACCACACCACAGGCCGTGGGGAGTGGCCCGTCGCGGTGGCTGCAAACCGGTCTGCACAGATCTGGCAGCCCTGTATTTCCTGGCGCAATGACATGCCCCCTGATAGCCGCCCAAAGTTATTTCGACAATATTCGAAATAACTCTTGCGCGACTCATTCATTTCGATATTTTTAGAAATATGAAACACAATGACCCAACAGACATCTCCCTCGAAGTGGCCGCCTCCACCTTTGCGGCGCTTGGATCGGAACAACGGCTCTCGGTTCTGCGCTGCCTGGTGCGCGCCGGCCATGAGGGCCTCTCCATCGGGGAGCTTGGCAAACGCAGCGGCGTGACCGGCTCCACCTTGACCCACCATATGAAGATCCTCGCCCAGGCCGGGCTGGTGACTCAGGAAAAACAAGGACGTTCGATCATCTGCGCGGCGATTGCCTATGACGCGGTGCGCGATCTCTCGAGCTTCCTACTGCGCGAATGCTGCGCTGACAGCGACAGCCCACACAAGGACCACGACCATGGCTGACACAACTCAAAACGCCCCCGCCCCCTGGCGATCTCGATGGAAAAAGCTCGACAAAGCCTGGCTGGCGGTGGGGATCATCCCGCTGATCCTGCTGCTGGTCGCGCCAGAAAAATTCCTGCCCGCATCCGAGATCGTCTTTGAGGCGATGAGCCACACCGGCATTTTCATCATCATCGCCATCACGCTGGTGGCCTTTGTAAAAGCCAGCGGCGCGGACAACCTGATTGCCAAAGCGTTCCAAGGCAATCAGGTGCGCATGATCATCCTCGCAGCCTTTATGGGCGGCATGTCGCCGTTCTGTTCCTGTGAAGTCATCCCTTTCATCGCCGCCTTGCTCGCGGTTGGTGCGCCATTGGGGGCCGTGATGGCCTTCTGGCTGGCGTCGCCTCTGATGGATCCCGCCATGTTTACAATCACTTGGGGAGAGTTGGGCCTAGACTTTGCGCTGGCAAAAACCGTCGCGGCTGTAAGCATCGGCATGATGGGTGGCTTCCTGACCATGACCTTCTCCAACACCGCGGTCTTTGCCGAGCCTCTGCGCGAGAAGCCGCAGGTCGGCGGCTGCTGCGGCACCAAAGCGCCCTTCTCGGCCAAACCTGTCTGGCAGTTCTGGGGCGACGCGGATCGTCGGACCATTTTCCGCACCACCTGGGTGGACAATGCGCTCTTCCTGGTGAAATGGCTGCTGATCGCCTATATGTTCGAAGCCCTGATGGTGGTTTATGACACCACAGCGTGGGTCGGTCAGTTCCTTGGCGGCGAAGGCTTTGGCACCATCCTGATCGCAGCCTTGATCGGCATGCCCGCCTACCTCAACGGCTTTGCCGCCGTGGGCTTTATCAGCGGCCTGATGGAGCAAGGCATGTCTCAGGGCGCCGCCATGTCCTTTGTGATCGCCGGTGGCGTCAGCTGCATCCCCGCTGCCATCGCAGTCTGGGCCTTGGTGAAACCGCGCATCTTTGCCGCCTACCTCACCTTTGCCCTGACCGGCGCGCTGATCGCAGGCACCGTCTGGCAAGCGATTGCGTAAGCCAAGGTCTTAACCAAAATCCATCGAAACCACCGGTGCCCAACGCATCGGTGGTTTTTTGCACCAGTGCTTAACAAAGCAACTGGAAACACTGAATTTCCTCAAATTTCCCCGAGACTTCCGCATTCCGTTTCAATTTTTTGCATTTCTTGCCCCATTCCCGCCCCAGACAGTTGCTATCTGCCTGACAAATCCGACATATTGGGCAAAACGCCGTCAGAGCGTTAACCACTATGGTGTATAGTTATGTGCTATAACGGCACGTGAGAGCAGTTTCAGGAGCAGGTAATGCTCGAGTTCGACAATGTGAGTAAGTCCTTCTGGACCGGCACGCAGCGCAAGGTCATCCTTGAGCGCGTCTCTTTTCGTGTCGAGTTGGGCAACTCGCTTGGCATCCTTGCCCCCAACGGCACCGGCAAAACCACGCTGATCAATATGATGGCGGGGCTGGAAAAACCTGACGAAGGCACCATCCGACGCGACTGCCGCATCTCCTTCCCCCTGGGCTTCATGGGCGGCGTGGTGAACAAACACACCGCCGTTGAGAACAGCCGCTACATCGCCCGCCTTTACGGGCTGGACCCGGATTATGTCGAGGCCTTCTGCCGCTGGCTCTGCAACCTCGGCGAATATTTTGATCAGCCGCTGGGCACCTATTCGTCCGGTATGCGCTCGCGCTTCACCTTTGCGCTGATGCTCGCGCTGGACTTCGACATCTACCTGATTGACGAGGGCATGCCCTCCTCCACCGATGTGGATTTCAACAAGAAAGCCGGTGAGGTGCTCCGCGAACGCCTGCGCACCACCACAATTGTGATTGTGTCACACCAGCCGCAAGTGCTGGAAAAATTTGCCAGATCGGCGGCGGTGCTGCTGAACGGCAAACTCTATATGTTCGACACCTTGGAAGAGGCCAAGCAGCTCTATGACTACCAAACCCAAGGCTAAGAAATTCCGCGTCCGCCGCAGCGAGACCCCGCCTGCGCAATCCGCGACGGACGGTGCCGCGCCCGCCTCTCAGGGCGAGCCGCAACCACGTCCACGCGCTGTGAACCTGCCCAATCCGGGCGCTCAGCCGCAGGGCCAAGCCGCGCCGCAACCAACGCCGCAGCCCGCTGCCGCCAACACAGCGCAGCCCACGCCGCAAGGTGCAGAGGCCGCGATTGACGCGATCAAACGCGAAGGCCTCACCGGTCGCCAGTTGCGTATGGCCCGCCGGATGGCGCAGAAAAACAATCTGGCGCCAACCTCCGACTATGACGCCGTGCGCCTGCTGCGCGAGGCGGGCATCGATCCGTTCCAGCGCACCAACATGCTGGACCTGATGCCCTCGGACAAAGCTGGCAAACCACCAGCTAAAGCGGGCAAGGTGCAGCTGCCGCAAACCATGCCCATGGGCAAAGCGAACTTGCCATCGACCGAGACCATGTCTCCGGCGGAAATGCGCGCGCTCGAGATTGGCGAAATCCAGAAAGACATCGCCCGCCGTCGCCGCCGCCGCCTGCTCTTGCTGCTGGCGCGCCTATCGGCATTTGTCTTCCTGCCCACCATCTTTGCCGGCTGGTACTTCTATTCCGTCGCCACCCCGATGTACTCCACCAAATCGGCGTTCCTTGTTCAACAGGCCGACAGCACCGGCGGCAGTGGTCTTGGTGGCCTGCTGCCTGCCCAGCTCAACTCCAACCAGGACGCCATCGCGGTTCAGGGCTATCTCACCAGTAAAGACGCGATGATCCGGCTGGACAGCGATGTGGGCTTTAAGGGGCACTTCTCCGATCCCAACATCGACCCGATCCAGCGGTTGGACGAAAACCCGTCCAACGAAAAGGCCTACAAGGTTTACAAGAAGTTTGTAAAAATCGGCTACGACCCCACCGAGGGCTCCATCCGCATGGAGGTCAGCGCCGCTGACCCGGAGATTGCAACGCAGTTCTCCAAAGCGCTGATTTCCTATGCCGAACAACGGGTGGATGACCTCTCCCAACGCAAACGCGAAGACCAGCTGCGCGACGCGCGCAAAAGTTTGGAAACCGCCAAAGAAGAGCGCCGCAACGCGCAGGTGCAACTTGTGCGCCTGCAAGAAAGCACCGTGCTCGACCCCGAAGGCGTGATCGCCTCCCTGCGCCAACAGATCACCAATCTGGAAATCCAGCTGCAAGAGAAGCAATTGCAACTCGCCGCGCTGCAAGACAACGCCCGCCCCAATAAGGCCCGCGTCGAAGGTGTGCAAGGCGACGTGCGCCGGCTGGAGGCCGCTCTGGCCACCCAGCGCGCCCGCATGACAGAGGCCACCGCCGGTGAGGAATCCCTCGCCGCCAAAACCTCGCAAATCCAGATTGCACAGGCCGACCTCGCTGCCGCCGACCTGCAAATGCAGACCGCGCTGCAGACCCTGAAGCAGACCGAATTGGAAGCCAACCGTCAGGTGCGCTACCTGACAACCTCGGTGGATCCGGTCTCCGCGCAGGACCCATCTTACCCGCGCAGCTTTGAAAACACGATCTTGGCCTTCCTGATCTTTTCGGGCATCTATCTGATGATCTCGCTGACCGCGTCCATCCTCAGAGAACAGGTGTCTTCGTAATGAAACATGTAAATGTTGGTGCTCTCACCATCGGCAATGACCTTCCTTTGACGGTCATTGCGGGCCCGTGCCAGTTGGAGAGCAAAGACCACGCCGAAATGATCGCAGGCACCATGAAAGAAGCCTGCGCCAAAGCTGGCGCGCAATATGTGTTCAAGGCCAGCTACGACAAAGCCAATCGTACCTCGCTCACCGGCATTCGTGGCCTCGGCTTGGACGCGGGCCTTTCTGTTCTGGACGGCATCCGCAAAGACTTTGGCGTGCCGGTGCTGACCGACGTACACACCGAAGAGCAATGCGCACTGGCCGCCGAAGCCGTCGACATCCTGCAAATCCCCGCCTTTCTGTGCCGCCAAACCGACATGCTCTTGGCAGCCGGCAAAACCGGCGCTGCTGTGAACGTGAAGAAGGGTCAATTCCTGGCCCCTTGGGAGATGGGCAACATCGTCACCAAAATCGAAAGCACCGGCAACACCAACATCCTGTTGACCGAGCGCGGCACCTCCTTTGGCTACAACACGCTGGTGGCGGACATGCGCTCCCTGCCGCAGATGGCCAAAACCGGCTACCCGGTGGTGATGGACGCCACCCACTCGGTACAACAACCCGGCGGTCAGGGCGGCAGCTCCGGCGGCCAGCGTGAATTTGCGCCCGTGATGGCCCGCGCCGCTGTTTCTATTGGAACTGCCGCCGTTTTCATCGAAACGCATCAGGATCCGGACAATGCGCCCTCTGATGGCCCAAACATGATCCCGCTTGACCAAATGTCTCATCTGATTGACACATTGATGCAGTTTGATGCGCTGGCCAAAGCCAACCCAATCGCGATTTGACCGACTACTTTAGACTTAGAAAGACATTGCTATGAAAAAACCTTTGCCCGAAGTGCGCCCAAATACCTGGGAATTCCTGCGCGACCCGATGATCGCCCCCACGGGCTTCCGCGAATATGACGCCCGCTGGCAATTCCCGGAGGCGATCAACCTGCCGGGCATGACCGCGCTTGGCTTTGGCCTTGGCACCCAAATGCAACGCCGTGGTATTGAGCCGGTCATTGCCGTGGGCAACGACTACCGCGACTATTCCGTGTCCATCAAAATGGCGCTGATTGTTGGCCTGATGAAGGCTGGCATCCACGTGAAGGACATCGGCCCTGCCCTGTCCCCGATGGCTTACTTTGCCCAGTTCCACCTCAACGCGCCCGCCGTGGCTATGGTGACCGCGTCTCACAACCCCAACGGCTGGACCGGCGTGAAGATGGGCTTTGAAAAGCCACTCACCCATGGCCCGGACGAAATGGCTGAACTGCGCGACATCGTGCTCAACGGCGATTTTGACGCGCACGACGGCGGCAAGCACGAGATCATCGACGGCGTGCGCGAAGCCTACATTGACGACCTGGTTGGCGACTTCAAAATGTCCCGCCCGCTGAAAGTGGTCTGCGCCACCGGCAACGGCACCGCTGCCGCCTTTGCCCCGGAAATCTTCAAACGTATGGGCGTGGAAGTCGTCGATAGCCACAACCGGCTCGACTACACCTTCCCCAACTACAACCCCAACCCCGAAGCAATGGAAATGCTGCACGACATGTCTGACAGCGTGAAAGCCTCCGGCGCAGACCTCGCGCTCGGCTTTGACGGAGACGGCGACCGTTGCGGCGTGGTGGATGACGAAGGCGAGGAAATCTTTGCCGATAAGGTCGGCGTGATCATGGCCAAGGACCTTGGCAAGCTTTACCCCAACGCCACCTTTGTCGCCGATGTGAAATCCACCGGTCTTTATGCCGCCGACCCGGATCTTTTGGCCACCGGTGCCAAAACCGACTACTGGAAAACCGGCCACAGCCACATGAAACGCCGCGTGCACGAACTCGGCGCACTGGCGGGCTTTGAAAAATCCGGCCACTACTTCCTCGCGGGTGACGTGGGCCGTGGCTATGACTGCGGTATGCGCGTCGCTGTGGAAATCTGCAAAATGCTCGACCGCAACCCGGACATGAAAATGTCGGACATGCGCAAGGCCCTGCCCAAAACCTGGTCCACCCCCACCATGTCGCCCTATGCGGCCGACACCGAGAAATACGACATTCTCGAGCGTATCGTCGCCAAACTCACCGCCATGCACGAGGGTGGTGAAAAAATCGCCGGTCGCGCGATCAGCGAAGTGGTGACCGTGAACGGCGCCCGCGTGATTTTGGACAACGGCAGCTGGGGTCTCGTACGCGCGTCCTCCAACACGCCAAACCTGGTTGTGGTGATCGAGAGCAACGAAAGCGACGCCGAAATGCGCCAGATCTTTGCCGAAATCGACGCGGTGATCCGCACCGAACCGGGTGTAGGCGACTACGATCAGACGATCTAAGCAAACCTAGGAAGCAACAAATGAAGGGCGCCCGCAAAATTGCGGCGCCCTTTTTTTGATGCCCCTACTCTTCCTCCGGCACATACTCCAGAATATCTCCCGGCTGACATCCCAGGTGGGCGCAGATCGCCTCCAACGTATTGAAACGAATGCCTTTCACCTTGCCGGACTTCAGCAGGCTGAGGTTGGTCTCGGTCAATCCAATGGCCTGCGCCAACTCGCGCGAGGTCATCTTGCGTTTCACCAGTTCCAAATCGAGGTTGATGCGTATGGGCATAGGGCCTCCTACAGGAACTGGCTGTTCTCGTCAGCAATTTCTTGCGCCTGAGAGAGCGACCGGCTGATCGCAAAAAACACCACCCCAAGCACCAGGAAAACCACATCAATATCGATGTCGATCAACACAAACTCCGGGCGCAACTCTGGTTCCAAATGGGCGCTCAACACCACCGGTTGCATCGACACATTTAACGCGTTGAGCAGCCAAAACGCCAAGAACGCGTAGGCACACAGCCGAAGGTGCCTCCCCAACTGCGCGAAGTCCTGCGGATTCTTCAAAAGCAGGATTCGGTCCAGCGCCCAGAACCCGACGCCCAGACTGATCAACGCGGGCCACATCATCCCCATGCCAACCAGAATCGCCCAGAGCGGCGGCACAGGCATATCCAAAGGCAAATCAAAGGCATCGGCGAGCATTTCGCCCGTGCCAAGGAAGGCGGATATCCACAACACCGCCCAACCAAAGGTGAAATAGACCAGCGTGATCAGCATGGCGAGACGGGCCACTAGCTTCATGATTTTGCTCCATAAGTTGTTGCCTTTCAGTAATCCAATTACGTTTTTCATGCAAGCTTTTACGCAAAACATAAAACTTTTGCCTTGAAATGAAAACCCCACCCTCCTAAATGTCGCTCATCCCAAGACGGACTCATTTTGAAAGGACCAACCCAAATGACACACAACACATTGATGCTTAGCCTGATTGCCGCCCTGTCTCTGGCCGCCTGCACCGCCCCAGTGGATCGCCCGCTGACAGTGGACGGCACCCGCAACGCCAATTTTGACAGCGATTACAACGCCTGCCACGCACAGGCAGCTTCCTTCACCAACGGCGCCGGGGCCGAAAGCGCTGCGGTCGGAGCTGTAATTGGCGCAGGCGTAGGCGCCATTGAGGCGGATGATGAATGGGAAGGTGCCGTGGTTGGCGCAATCACCGGCGGCGCTATCGGTGCAGCCGAAAATGCGTCCAAAGTGAATGATGAACGCCGCAACGTTCTGATCCGCTGCATGCAAAACCGCGGCCACGACGTGATCGGCTAAGCACACAAAAACACCCGCAGGGGTCCTCCGCCTGCGGGTGTTTTCTCTTGCAACTGAAGTGCGCTTCAGGCTGCCAAGCCGCGCCCTTTCAAAAGCGCTTCAACGCCCGGCAAACGCCCGCGGAACCGCTTATACAGCTCATCGGCCTCCACCGATCCGCCGGTCGACAGTATGTGCTGCTCCAGCGCCTTGGCCGTCTCCGGGTCAAACGCGCCCCCCGCCTCCTCAAAGGCCTCAAACGCATCCGCATCCATCACCTCAGACCACATGTAGCTGTAGTAACCAGAGCTATAGCCGTCCCCGGCAAACACATGGGCAAAATGCGGCGTTGCGTGGCGCATGGTGATCGCCGCAGGCATGCCCAGCTCCGCCAGAACCTCTGCCTGTTTCGCCATCGGATCGCTTGGGGCTGCACCCTCGTGGAACGCCAGATCGACCAGCGCAGAGGCGACATATTCCACCGTGGCAAAGCCCTGATCAAAGTTCGCCGCACCCAGCACCTTCTCCAACATCGCCTGCGGCATGGCCTCCCCGGTCTCCGCATGGGTCGCATACTCCGCCAGCACCTCTGGCACCTCAAGCCAGTGTTCATACAACTGGCTGGGCAGTTCTACAAAGTCTCGCGCCACAGAGGTCCCGGAAATGCTCTCATAGGTCACATTGGACAGCATCTGATGCAGCGCATGGCCAAACTCATGGAACAGGGTCCGCGCATCGTCATAGCTGAGCAGCGCCGGGTCTCCCTTTGCAAAATTGCAGACATTAATCACAACAGGCCCCTGCACTTCCGGGAATTTCGCCTGCCCTCGCATCGCTGAACACCACGCACCAGAGCGTTTGCCACCCCGCGCAAAATAATCCCCAATGAACACCGCCACATGGTCCCCGTCGCGTGTCACTTCCCAGGCGCGGCAATCCTCATGATACAGCGGCACATCCAACTCTTTGAACTGCAACCCAAACAGCTTGGTCGCACAGGCAAAGCTCGCCTCAATCATCCGATCAAGCTGCAGGTAAGGCTTGAGCGCCGCCTCATCCAGATCATGCTCCGCCTTGCGCCGCTTCTCCGCATAGTACCGCCAATCCCAAGGCGCCAGATCGCCGTTGATCCCATCCGCATGCATCATCTCAGTCAGCACGGCGGCATCTGCCTCCGCCCGCGCTTTGGCGGGTGCCCAGACATCCATCAACAACCCGCGCACCGCCTCCGGCGTCTTGGCCATCTCGGTTTCCAATTTGTAGTCCGCAAAGCTGGCATATCCCAAGAGCTTCGCCCGCTCCTCGCGCAGCGCCAGAATCTCCCCCGCAATCGCGCGGTTGTCGGTCTCGCCGCCATTGGCCCCACGCGCTGCCCAAGCCTCAAACGCCTTCTCCCGAAGATCTCGGCGCGGCGAAAACTGCAAAAACGGCACAATGATTGAGCGCGACAGCGTCACCACCGGCCCGTCTGCACCTTTTTCTTCGCCAGCCGCCCGCGCCGCATCCACGGCAAAGGCAGGCAACCCTTCCAGGTCTTCCTCCGCCAGCGGCATGAACCACGCGCGTTCGTCCGCCAGCAGGTTCTGCGTGAACTCCGTGCCCAACACGGCCAAACGACCTTTGATCTCTTTCATGCGCGCATCCGCATCGCCTTCCAGCGCCGCGCCGCCGCGTACAAAGCCACGGTGTGTCAACATCAACACCCGCTGCTGCTCTTCCGTCAGATCCAACGTGTCTCGCGCATCCCAAATAGCTTTGATCCGGCCAAACAACGCTTTGTTCGCCGAAATCTCCGCAGAGTGCGCCGCCAGTTTGGGCGAGAAGTCTCGCTGCAGTTCTTCCCGCGCCGGATTGCTGTCGGCCCCGGCCACCGAGAAAAACACGGACAGCACCTTGTCGAGTCCCTCACCCGCCACTTCCATGGCTTCAATGGTGTTGGCAAAGCTCGGCGCCTCGGTGCTCTCAGCAATCGCGTCAATCTCTGCCTTATGCGCAGCCAAAGCCTCCTCAAAGGCAGGCGCAAAATCGTCGTCAGAAATCTTGTCGAATGGGGCGAGTTTAAACGGGGTGTCCCACGCGGACAGCAGCGGATTTGTCATCAGATGAATCTCCTTTGCCCCACCCTAGGCAGCGCTCAAAGGAGGTGCAATCCACCTCACCAATCCGTGCACAGTTGCACAGGTTAGACGGTCATGTGCAGCCATCGCCACAGTCGCAAAACAGCCGCGATACCGACGCATTACCGACGTGGAAATCAGCCGTTTTTGCCACCACACGTCGGGCAATCCGAACGCGGCTTCAGCCCAATCTTGCGGGTCTCTCCCCACAGGGCGTCATAGATCATCATCTCACCGCGCAAGGCTGCCCCGGCACCGGTAATCACCTTCACGGCCTCCGCCGCCATCATCGTGCCGACAACGCCCGGCAACGGGCCGACAACCCCCGCTTCCGAACAGCTCGGCGCCATACCCGGCGCGGGCGCTTCTGGAAAAATGCATTGATAACAGGGGGTTCCGCTGGCCGTGTCAAACACGCTCAACTGCCCTTCCCATTGCGACAACGCGCCGGAAATCAACGGCTTGCCCTGCGCCACGCAGACTTCGTTCACCAAATAGCGCGTGTCAAAATTGTCCGTGCCATCCAGCACCAGATCGTATTCGCCAATGATCTCCGCCGCATCTTCTTCGGTCAGCCTGCGAGGGTATGGCACCACCGTCACAAACGGGTTCTGCGCCGTCATCGCCTCTGCCGCCGAGAGCACCTTCGGCGTGCCAATCGCCTCATCTTTGTGGATCACCTGACGCTGCAAATTGGAGTTATCGACCACATCGTCGTCCACCACGCCGATGCGCCCCACACCAGCCGCCGCCAGATAGAGCAAAACCGGCGATCCAAGCCCACCAGCCCCAACAACCAACACCTTGGCATCTTTCAGCTTTTTCTGCCCCAATCCGCCAAGTTCGCGCAGCACAATATGGCGCGCATAGCGGTTCAACTCGGTCTCTGAAAACAGCTCCTGCGCCGCGTTCTCCTGCGCCTCATCTTCGGCTTTCGCGTCCGCTTTCTGACGTAGTTTTTGCAGCATGCTGGAATAGGCCAAGACCACCGCGACCGCGCCGCCGATCATCAGCCACATCGCCAGACTGCCACCCGTCGCGATCACCAATTGATGCTCCGGCGGAAACACCGCCTGCACTCCAACAACAGCGAGATACAGCAAGCCAATCATGGTCCACCGCGCCGATTTTGGCGCGCCCATGACCATGCCAATGCCCCACAGCCCCGCGGCCATCACCAACACCAGAAGCATCAGCAGACTCCCGTCGAGCCAAACCCGCCTGTCCCGCGGCTGGTTTCACTAAGCTCTTGATCTAATGTGAACTCTGCAGTCACAGTCGGGGCCACAACCATCTGCGCAATGCGCATGCCGTGAGTGATTTCAAACGCTTCCTGCCCGGCGTTCAAAACAATCACCCCAAGCGGCCCGCGATAGTCGCTGTCAATGGTGCCCGGGCTGTTTGGCAAGGTGATCCCATGCTTCAGCGCCAGCCCAGAGCGCGGCCGCATCTGCACTTCATAGCCCTGCGGAATTTCCAGCGACAGCCCGGTTGGCACCAACACCCGCGCGCCGGGTTCCAAAGTCACGCCATCCCGTTGATCTGCAGGAAAATTTGCTCGCACATCTGCTCCGGCAGCGCCTGCGGTCTCATAGGACGGCAACGCAACCTCCCGGTCCGCATCCTCCAACCACTTCAGCTTAATTGGCACCGCCGTCATGTCTTCTCTTTACCCCAATTTTCCCGCTTAAGAGCACGCAAACGCGCGTCACTTCGCCAGCGTATCCGCGATCTTCGCGGCCAGTTTCTCCGCCACGTCTGCCTTGCCCATACGGGGCCAAGCCTCTGATCCCGCGTCCGAAATCAGCGTCACCGCGTTTTCGCTGCCGCCCATGATCCCGGTCGCGGGGCTCACGTCATTGGCAACAATCCAGTCACATCCCTTCCGGATACGTTTGGCGGTAGCATTGTCGATCACATCATCGGTTTCCGCCGCAAAGCCCACGACCAACCCCGGGCGCCCATCCGCCATCTGGCTCACAGTTGCCAAAATGTCTGGGTTCTCGGCAAACTCCAAGGTTGGCAGGCCGCCCTTGGTCTTTTTTATCTTGCTGTCAGAAGCACTTGCAACCCGCCAGTCGGCCACTGCAGCGCAGAAGATCGCCGCATCGACCGGCAACGCCCCTTGCACAGCCTCCAGCATTTCCGCCGCCGTCTGCACCTCAACCACCTGCGCCCCCGTCGGCCGCGCCGCATCCGCCGGTCCTGTGACAAACACCACCTCCGCGCCTAGTTTCACCAGCGCATTGGCAATCGCTGTGCCCTGTGCCCCTGACGACCGATTGGCGATGTAACGCACGGGATCAATTGGCTCATGTGTTGGCCCGGACGTCACCAAAACACGTTGCCCCTGCAACGGGCCTTCGGACAGAGCGCCTTGAATCGCCTCAACAATTTCCATTGGTTCCGACATCCGCCCCGGCCCAAACTCGCCACAGGCCATGTCGCCTTCATTCGGGCCAACAAAACTCACGCCATCCCCTTTCAACTGCGCCAGGTTGCGCTGCGTTGCCGGATGATCCCACATCCGCACGTTCATCGCCGGCGCTACAAGCACCTGGGTGTCCGTCGCCAGTAACAGGGTTGAGGCCATGTCATTGGCCATGCCGTTGGCCATCTTTGCCATCAAATCCGCCGTGCCCGGCGCGACCACGATTAAATCCGCCGAGCGCGACAATTGGATATGTCCCATCTCCGCTTCATCGGTCAGGTCAAACAAATCGCGATAAACCTTTTCCCCCGCCAAAGACGACACGGACAAAGGTGTAACAAACTCTTCCGCCGCACGGGTCAACACGGGCGTCACCCAGGCGCCGCGCTCCCGCAACCGCCGGATCAGCTCCAAAGATTTATAGGCCGCGATTCCACCGGCTATGATCAGGAGAATTCGTTTGTCTGTCAGCATTTAGCAGACCTCTTTCACGCTAAGGTGCCCAAACCTAGGCCGCATGGGCCAAAGGGGCAAGCATGCTTATTGGAACGCCGCACAGGGATCATCCCGCTCCGCAGCCTCTGTCACAATCCAGAGATCATAGGGCGGCTCACTCTCCGGCTCCGCCTCAAGCTGACCAAAGGACATGGAGGCAATCTCTTTTGGCAACAAGACCGGCACGCCCCAATCCATGCGGGCATGTCCATTGCCGGTGATCACCGCCACCGGACCACCGGTTTCCGCCAAAGCTTCGGTCACCGCCTGCGCCAGACGCGCATCCCGCAACCGCTGCGCCATGACCATGCCGGGCAACATTTCTTCAGGCAACGCATCACAATGCGCCGCCAATTGCAGCGCCTCACGCGCCTCCTGCTGCGCCTCTGGCAAGGGGAGCGTCAAGCCGAACTCCGCACCGGCCCCATTCAGAACGCTGCTCATATCTCCGCCTTTAAACGCAACCCCAGCGGCTTCTCGTGACACTTGCGCGCCATAGATCTTGGCATCCCCAAGCGCGGCAAACACCGGATAATACATAGAAAAATCCGGCCACCCGCTGTCATTCCAACCCAGTGCCACTTCCAACGCAGGGCCGTCATCCAACAACTCCGGAGTGACTTTTTCTGCCTGCGCTGGCACCAACATCTCAAACACCACCGCCTTTGGTCCAATCGCCAAAATCGCCTGCGCCTGATTGTCGTGATGCACCGGGTTGTCGTGCACTTCGCCGAGGAACACCACATCCGCGTCTCTGAACAGATCGTAAGACACCGATTGGGCAAAACCTGCGCTGGCCAAAAGCGAGAAAGTAAGAGCTGCAACTGTCTGTTTCATGCCGCCACCAAATCGCGCCCGTCCAAGAGATGCAAGCCCACCCTACGTCGCAGGCACCATTCCCGCTTGCCCCCCCTGCGTGAATGCCGCAGGGTGCCCGCCAACGCGTTAGGGATACAATCATGTTGCCAAAACTCAGCCTGATTTTGGGGGGCGCCGCTTCCGGCAAATCGGTCTTTGCCGAAGGGCTGGTCATGGCTTCCCCGCTGCCACGCATCTATGTCGCCACCGCCCAAGCCTTTGACGATGAAATGCGCCAAAAGGTGCAAAAACACCTGGCCCAACGGGGCCCGAACTGGCGCACCATCGAAGCACCGCTCGACACCGCCGACATTTTGCCTGACCTGCCCAAAGACGCCATTGTGCTGCTGGACTGCGCCACAATGTGGCTGTCCAATCAAATGCTTGCCGAAAAGGACCTCGCGGTGGAACAAGCCAATCTGCTCGACGCCCTGCAAGCTTGCCGGGCCCATGTGGTGGTTGTCTCCAACGAAGTTGGCCTCGACGTGGTGCCGGAAAACGCCCTCGCCCGCCGCTTCCGGGACGCGCAAGGCGCCCTCAACCAAGCCATCGCGCGACAGGCCGATCTGGCCGTGCTCGTGGTTGCCGGGTTGCCGATGGTATTAAAAGGAGAGTTGCCATGACCGAATTGCACCTTGTGCGCCATGGCCCGACCCATGCCAAAACCATGGTAGGCTGGTCTGATCTGCCCGCCGATCTGTCTGACACAGCCCAAGTCGCCCGGCTCGCAGACCACCTCCCCACGGACGGCATTGTGATCAGCTCCGACCTGCAACGCTGTGTCGCCACCGCAGACGCCATCCAACGCGATCGCCATCGGCTGGCACACGATGCAGCCCTGCGCGAAATCCACTTTGGAGACTGGGAACTCAAATCCTTCGCCGAAATCGAGGCCGCTGATCCAGACCGCATCCGCGCCTATTGGGAAACCCCGGGAGACGTGCGCCCGCCCAACGGGGAAAGCTGGAACGAGGTCACGTCCCGTGTGGACGGCGCAATTGACCGCTTGATTGACACGCATCGTGGTGCCAAACTGATCGTGGTTGTGCACTTTGGCGTGATCCTGACGCAAATCCAGCGCGCCGAGCAGCTAACCGCCGAGGAGGTCTTTGCCCACCGGATTGACAACCTCTCGGTCACCTCCATCAAAATCGACGACACGAGCTGGACTGCAAATCCAATTAATCACATTCCGTGATGAATTTGGTCAAAATGTTTTAATTTCGTGATGCACTGTGGCGTGTTACTCTACCGTCATGACCTACGATTTATACATCGGCGACTACGCCTATTCCTCCTGGTCGCTGCGCGGCTGGCTTCTGTTTGAAAAATTCAGCTTCGCCCGGAACACCACTTTGGTGGACTTCTCCGACAAATCCGTGGCGGAACAGCTCACCAAGATCGCCCCAGCCCGCACGGTGCCCGCGGTGAAAACCCCCGAAGGTGCAATCCTTTCGGACAGTCTTGCCATTGCTGAAGAGCTGGCCACGCGCCACCCGGATGCGGGTCTCTGGCCCAATGATCCCGGCGCACGTGCTACCGCGCGCAATCTGGCTGCCGAAATGCACTCCGGCTTTTTCACCCTGCGCAACGATTGTCCGATGAACCTGCGCCTGTCCTATGAAGACAGCAGTCCCTCTGAGGACCTTCTCAAGGACGTCCAACGCCTTGAAACCATTTGGGAACACGCCCGTGCCACCTACGGCGCAGATGGGCCATGGCTCTGCGGCACCTATAGCGTTGCGGATGTGTTCTACGCCCCAGTCGCGGCCCGCATTGCCGGCTACAATCTGCCTGTGGGCGAGGTCGCCCAAGCCTATGTCGACACCCACCTGGCCGACCCGGCGTTCCGCCGCTGGCGCGCCATGGGGTTTGCACGCGGTGCAACCTTGCCCTGGTACGCCAAAGACTATCCAACCCGCGATTGGCCCGGCCCCAAACCCCTCGTAGCCAAGCCCCTCAAGGAAGGCACGCCAGAGAACGCAAACTGCCCCTACTCCGGCAAGCCCTCCACCCATCTGATGGAACTCAACGGGCGCATCTTTGGCATGTGCAACGCTTTCTGCCGCGACAAAACCGTGGCTGATCCAGAGGCCTGGCCCGCCTTCATGGCGCTGCTATAGGCGCATTAACCATTCGCTAACCAACCCTCGCTACAAATAGTTAACGTTTGTTAATCGGTTGTTTGGCGAGGGTTTTGCCATGGTTGCACGGGCTTACACCGTGGCTTTTGAAGGGGTTGAGGCGCATCAGGTAGAGGTGCAATGCGCCCTTGCGCCGGGCCTTCCCGCTTTCTCCATCGTCGGCCTGCCGGATAAAGCTGTCTCTGAGGCCCGCGACCGTATCCGCGCTGCGCTCGCAGCGATGGCCATTGCCCTGCCCTCCAAACGCATCACCATCAACTTGTCCCCGGCGGACCTTCCCAAGGAGGGCAGCCATTTTGACCTGCCCATCGCCGTGGCCTTATTGGCGGCTCTTGGCATCATCCCCGAAGACGCGTCAGAAAGCACCGTGAGCCTCGGCGAACTGTCACTCGACGGCTCTCTTATCGGAGTCACCGGCGCGCTGCCCGCCGCCATGAGTGCGGCGGAAGAAGACCGCATGTTGCTCTGCCCCGCGGTCAGCAGCCCCGAAGCCGCTTGGGTTGCCGCCACCCAAGTGATTGGCGCGGCCTCCTTGGCTGACGTTGTGCGTCACTACACCGGCCAGTCCCCACTTGCCCCGTCCCAACCCGGAGAAGTTCAAGGCGAAAGCAGTTCTCTCGACTTGCGTGACGTGAAAGGCCAGGAACGCGCTAAACGCGCTTTGGAGATCGCGGCGGCCGGACGCCATCATCTTTTTATGGTGGGTTCCCCCGGTTCTGGCAAATCCATGCTGGCGGCCCGTTTGCCCACCATCCTGCCTCCCATGAGCCCTGCCGAAGCGCTCGAAACCTCGATGATCCATTCCGTGGCGGGCATATTAGAGCAAGGCGGCATCTCCCGTGCCCGCCCGTTTCGGGAACCGCATCACTCCGCGTCCATGGCCGCCATAGTAGGCGGTGGTCGACGTGCGCAGCCCGGTGAAATCTCCCTCGCCCACAACGGCGTGCTGTTCATGGATGAAATGCCGGAGTTTTCGCGGCCCGTGCTGGAAACCCTACGCCAGCCCATTGAAACCGGCCAGGTCATGATCGCCCGCGCCAACGCGCACGTCACTTACCCCTGCAAATTCATGCTGATCGCCGCCGCAAATCCCTGCCGCTGCGGCCACATGTATGACCCCGCCCAAGCCTGCGCTCGTGTGCCGGATTGCGGTCAGGAGTATCTTGGCCGCTTGTCCGGTCCCCTCATGGATCGACTGGACTTGCGCATCGAGGTGCCTCCGGTGGCCTTCCGCGACCTCGACCTGCCCAACGATGGTGACACTTCGGAGCAAGTTGCCCATCGCGTCGCTGCCGCCCGCGCCCTCCAAACAGAGAGGTTCGCAAACCTCGACGGCATCCGCGTGAACGCCGACGCCCACGGCCAAGCTTTGGAAGAAATCGCCAGACCAGACGCCGAGGGCCGCGCCTTACTCTCACAAGTGGCAGAGCGCTTTGGCCTCACCGCACGCGGCTATCACCGCGTATTGCGCGTGGCCCGCACCATCGCGGACCTAGAGGGCGCCGAACAAATCCGCCGCCCCCATCTGGCAGAAGCCATCAGCTTCCGCCTCACCACAACGCAAGAGGTTTAGGCCAGCTTGCCCTCAATCGCTTCCCAGATTTTTTCGGCGATGTTCACCCCGTCAAACCGCTCTAGCTCCTGAATGCCGGTGGGTGAGGTCACGTTGATCTCCGTCAGATAGTCGCCAATGACGTCGATCCCGACAAAAATCTGCCCCTTCTCCTGCAGCAGCGGCCCAATCGCGGCGCAGATTTCCAAGTCGCGCTCGGTCAGCCCAATCTTCTCTGGACGTCCACCCACGTGCATGTTCGACCGCGTCTCCCCGGCCGCTGGCACACGGTTGATTGCGCCCACAGGTTCGCCGTTCACAAGGATCACCCGCTTGTCGCCATTGCTCACATCCGGCAGGAATTTCTGCACAATCAGCGGCTCACGGCTGAAGCCCGTGAACAGCTCATGCAGCGAGGTCAGGTTGCGGTCATTGGCATCCAGACGGAACACTCCTGCGCCACCATTGCCATACAGCGGTTTCAGGATCACATCGCCATGCTTGGCTTTGAATTCCTTAATCGTTTCAAGATCCCGCGCAATTGTGGTTGGCGGCGTCAGATCCGGGAAATCCAACACCAGCAGCTTCTCCGGGTAGTTTCGCACCCAGAACGGATCATTCACCACCAGCGTGTCCGGCGCCAGCCGGTCCAGTAAATGCGTGCTGGTGATGTAGTGCATGTCAAACGGCGGGTCCTGGCGCAGCCAGACCACGTCAAAATCCTTCAGGTTCACCCGCTCAAACGGCCCCAGGTCCACATGGTTGCCCTGCTCGCGCCGCACCACCATGGAATGACCCCGAGCAGTGATCTCGCCTTCTTCATAAGCCAGATGATCGGGCGAGTAATAAAACAGCTCATGCCCCCGCGCCTGCGCCTCTTCGGCGATGCGGAAAGAGCTGTCAGCATTGATGTCGACCGAGGTGATCGGATCCATTTGAAAGGCGATTTTCATGTGCGCACCCTGATAATAAGTCCACACTTACATGGCCCATGCCACCCCCGCTTGCAATGGGGCGCATGATCTTACCAAAGCGCATTCTCAAGGATGTGAACCTCGCCCTGCCCATTCACTAGGGCCACATCAAACCGCATCTCGGTCAGAAGGCCTTTGGGCTCCCCACGGGCAAACTCTTCCGCCGCGCGCATCAGCCGCTCAACTTGTTTTGGGAGCAGCCGCGCCGCCGCGCTGTCAAAACTGCGGCTGTGCTTGACCTCGACAAACACCAGTTCGTCGCCATCGCGCAGGATCAGGTCCACTTCGCCCGCCTTGCCACGCCACCGCGCTTTCGCCAGCGTCAGCCCCTGCGCCTCATAATGACGTAAAGCCGCGTCCTCGGCGGCCTGCCCGGCCAGATAATTGCTGCGCCCGGTATCTTCCCTGCGCCTGTCACTCATACCAAACCTATGCCTAACCTCCGGCGGCCTACCCCGCCTTCTGCAACTTCAAGGCCAATTGGTACACTTTGCGCCGGTTGATGCCATAAGCCTTGGCAATCGCATCCGAGGCATCCCGCACCGACAAAGTCTCCAGCGCTTCTTTGAGAGCCCCTTCGATGTCATCCTCGCTGGCCGCCTCTCCCCGCTGTCGGTCGATCAACACAACAATCTCGCCCTTGATCGTGCGCTCCGGCAACTCTGCTGCCAACTCATCCAACGATCCGCGCAGCACTTCTTCAAACTTCTTGGTCAGTTCCCGCGCCACAGCCACCTTACGCCCACCGCCCAGCACCTC
Organism: Shimia sp. MIT1388; assembly: GCF_047124445.1. Taxonomy (GTDB): domain Bacteria; phylum Pseudomonadota; class Alphaproteobacteria; order Rhodobacterales; family Rhodobacteraceae; genus Shimia. The sequence goes on from NZ_CP138921.1 coordinate 1,812,099, forward strand.
TGCCGCATCCGCCACCATGGCCGCCACCCGCTTGGGCGATTCGTAAAACACCAGCGTGCCCGGCACCTCCCGCACCGCCTCCAAGGCCGTCTGCCGTGCCTTTTTGGCGTTTGGCAGAAACCCTGCAAAGAAAAACGAATCCGTTGGCAGGCCAGCGAGCGACAAAGCCGTGATGATCGCACTTGGCCCCGGCGCACTGGTCACCAGATGGCCAGCTTCCGCCGCAGTAACTGACAGGTGATAGCCCGGATCGGCAATCAATGGCGTACCGGCTTCTGAGGCATAAGCCACCGTTTTACCGGCCTCGAGATAGCCCAAAAGCTTGCCCCGTGCGCCTTCGCCGGAGTGATCGTGGTAGGCCAGCACGGGCCGCCCACTCAGCGGCACCCCGTGTATTTCAAGGAGTTTCTTCATCGACCGCGTGTCTTCCGCCGCAATCACATCGGCGCTGGCCAGCACATCCAAAGCCCGCAAGGTGATGTCGCGCGCACTGCCAATGGGTGTGGCGACAAAGTACAAACCGGGCTGCAATTTCACGGTCTGGTGATTCATAGCTGGACCCGCCTTTTCACTCGTTTATTATTCGGCAGCAACGCGGCCGGACCTCAATCACGGGCGTGACCCCAACGGGAGTGGAGCTTACCTATGTTGTCTTTTCTTAAACCCGCCCAACGCTTTGTGAAAGGGGCGGTCGCAGGGCTGTCCACGCTGGCGCTGGTCTCTTGTGTGGAAACCACCGGAAGCTCCGGTCCAAAAATCGACGCCTCAGCACCCGTGCCTGTGGCGCTTCTGGTGCCCAAAGGCTCCAGCAACTCCGGTGACGCCCTTCTGGCGCAAAGCCTTGAGAACGCAGCCAAACTGGCAATCGCAGATCTCGGCGACGTGAAGATTGATCTGCGTGTCTACGCCACGGCAGGCGATCCCAACACCGCCCAAGCCGTCGCCGTCCAAGCGGTGAACGAAGGCGCCAAAATCATTCTTGGTCCTGTGTTTGGCGAAGCCGCCAACGCCGCCGCCACAGCCGTGGCAGCCCGCAACGTGAACGTTCTGTCCTTCTCCAACAACACCACCATCGCAGGCGGCAACCTGTTTGTGCTTGGCCCAACCTTTGACAACACCGCCGACCGGCTGGTGGGTTTCGCCAAAGGTCAGGGCAAAGGCAACATCATGACGGTGCACGCCAACAATTCGGCTGGTCTGCTGGGCAACACCGCCATCGCCAACGCCATCACTCGCAAGGGCGCCAACAACGCCGGCGCGGTGGGCTATGAGTTCTCGCAGGAAGGCGTGATTGCCGCTGTCAGCCAGATCAAGCTGAACGCAGAGCAAAACGGCGCTGACACATTGTTCCTCACCGCCAACACCTCCGGCGCACTGCCACTGCTGACCCAGCTTCTACCTGAAGCAGGCCTCAGCCCGGCAACTATCCAGTACATGGGTCTGACCCGTTGGGACATCCCCGCACAAACGCTGGAACTGCCCGGCGTGCAAGGTGGCTGGTACGCGATGCCCGACCCAACCCTGACCAACCAATTCCAAACCCGCTACGCCCAGGCGTACGGCGGTCTGCCCCATTCCATTGGCGGGCTGGCCTATGATGGCATTGCGGCAATCGGCGCGCTGGTCAAACAAGGCAAATCTGATGCACTGACAACAGGCGCATTGACACAAGGCGCAGGCTTCCAGGGTGTGAACGGCATCTTCCGCCTGCGCACCGACGGCACAAACGAACGCGGGCTGGCCGTGGCCACGATCCGCGACAAGAAGGTGGTAATCATTGACCCTGCCCCAACCCGATTTGGAGGCGCTGGCAGCTAAGGCCAGCGACATCTTTCCAGCCCCGCCCAGCGCGGGGCTGATCTGCTCAGCTGACGAGATTTTCAATTGTGCCGAAGTGGCGGCGGAACTTGCCGAAATCCTGAAACAGGGCGGCAAGGAAAGCGACCTGCGCAAAGAGATTGTGCCGCTTCTCATGGCTCGGCGCAAAGCCGCCATGGCCCAGATTGCTACGGCGTTCCGAGAGCAACCGCGCGCCGCCCGCGCCATGACGCGTTCTTATACCTGGCTCACCGACTGCTTGGTCAGCTGCGCTTTTCATGTCGCCACTGTCAGGTTTTATCCGCTGGCCACGCCCACCGAAGCCGAACGCATCGCTCTGTTTGCCGTAGGCGGCTATGGCCGTGGTGAAATGGCGCCGCAATCCGACGTCGACCTGCTGTTCCTCACACCTTACAAAATCACCCCATGGGCGGAGAGCGTGATTGAATCCATGCTCTATCTGCTCTGGGACCTGCGCCTGAAAGTCGGCCACAGCTCGCGCACCGTAAAAGACTGCCTGCGCCTGGGCCGTGAAGACTTCACCATCCGCACCGCCCTTCTGGAAAACCGCTTCCTGCGCGGTCACGAGCCCTTGGATGAGGAGCTCAATACCCGCCTCGAAGAGGAGCTCTTCAAAGGCACCGAGCAGGAGTTCATCGAAGCCAAGCTCAACGAACGGGATGAACGCCACAACAAGCAAGGCCAACGCTACGTTGTGGAGCCCAACGTCAAAGAAGGCAAAGGGGGCCTGCGCGACCTGCAATCTCTCTTCTGGATTGCGAAATACGTCTATCACGTCTCCGAAGTCTCTGAACTTGTTGAGAAAGAGGTCTTGGCGCAAGACGAACTGGAACGCTTCATTGAAGCCGAAAACTTCCTCTGGGCCGTGCGTGGTCACCTGCATTTGACTGCCGGTCGCCCCATGGAACAGCTCACATTTGACGTGCAGGTCGAGATCGCCGATCAGATGGGCTACACTGACAAAGGTGGCCGCCGCGCGGTGGAGCACTTCATGCAGGAGTTCTTCCGCCAAGCCACCGCGGTGGGCGACTTGACCCGCATCCTGCTCACCAAGCTGGAAGCCAATCACGCCAAAGCCGAACCGCTGCTGGAACGCATCTTCCGCCGCCGACCGCGCATGAAGCCGGGCTACAAGATGGTGCACAACCGGCTCGATGTGGCAGACGAAAAGACCTTCCTGGACGATCCGCTGAACCTGCTGCGCCTGTTTGAAGAAGGCTTGCGCACCGGCATGTTGATCCACCCAGATGCCATGCGCCTGGTGACGGCCAATCTGCACCTGATCGACGACGACTTCCGCGCCAACAAAGAGGCGCGCCGCCTGTTCCTCGACTTGCTGCTGAAACACGGCAACCCCGAACGCGCCCTGCGCCGCATGAATGAGCTGGGCGTGCTCTCAGCCTTCATTCCGGAGTTTGAGCCCATCGTGGCGATGATGCAGTTCAACATGTATCACTCCTACACTGTGGACGAGCACACCATTCAGGTGATCTCCAACTTCATGGACATCGAGCGCAAGGACCTAGAGGACGAGCTGCCGCTCAGCTCCGAAATCCTTGCCTCCGGCGGCATCAACCGCAAAGTCCTCATGGTCGCCATGCTGCTGCACGACATCGGCAAAGGCCGCGACATCGACCATTCCGTGCTCGGCGCGCAAATCGCCCGCAAGGTCGCACCAAACCTGGGCCTCAACAAAGCGGACAGCGAAACCGTGGAATGGCTGGTGCGCTATCACCTGCTGATGTCAGACACCGCGCAAAAACGCGACATTGCCGACCCGCGCACCGTACGCGACTTTGCCAAAGCCGTGAAAACCGTGGATCGGTTGAACCTGCTGACCATCCTGACCGTGTGTGACATCCGCGGCGTGGGACCGGACACATGGAACAACTGGAAAGCGGTCCTTCTGCGCGCTCTCTATGGTCAAACCAAACTTGTACTTGAGGACGGCATGGAGGCCATCACCCGCGAAAACCGCGGCACCAAGGCCAAGAAACTTCTGCGCGAAGAACTGTCCGACTGGCCCAGCAAAGACCTCAAGAAAGAAACCGCGCGCCACTATGAGCCGTATTGGCAGGGCCTGCACATCACCGCCCACAAAGTGTTTGCGGACCTGTTGCGCGATATTCCGGACAACGAAGTCCGCATCGACCTGCACCCGGACGATGACCGCGACGCCACCCGCGTCTGCTTTGCCATGGCGGACCACCCCGGCATCTTCTCCCGCATGTGTGGCGCGCTGGCTCTGGTGGGCGCCAACATCGTCGACGCCCGCACCTTCACCTCCAAAGACGGCTACGCCACCGCAGCCTTCTGGATTCAGGACGCGGAAGACAAACCGTATGAGGCCGCCCGCCTGCCCCGCTTGCGGCAGATGATCGAAAAAACCCTCAAAGGCGAAGTTGTCACCACCGAGGCAATCAAATCCCGCGACGTAATCAAAAAGCGGGAACGCGCTTTCAAGGTGCCAACGACCATCCTGTTTGATAACGAAGGCTCGGAGATCTACACGATCATCGAAGTCGACACCCGCGACCGTCCGGGCCTGCTGTTTGACCTCACCCGCACTCTGGCCAACAACAACGTCTATATCGCCTCCGCCGTGATCGCGACTTTTGGCGAACAGGTGGTCGACACCTTTTATGTCAAAGACATGTTTGGCCTGAAGTTCCACGCAGAAGGCAAACAAAAAACGCTGGAGAAAAAACTGCGAGAAGCCATCCAGCAAGGCGCTGAAAGGGCCAGCGCATGAAGCCCATCCGCCTGATGCGCGGCTTTCTGACCGTTGGCTTCTGGACGCTGATGAGCCGTGTTCTGGGCTTTGTGCGCGAAATTCTGATCCTGAACTACATCGGCCCCGGACCTCTGTTGGACGCCTTTGTGGCGGCCTTTCGCCTGCCCAACATGTTCCGCCGCTTTTTTGCCGAAGGCGCGTTCAACGCCGCCTTTGTGCCGATGTTCTCCAAAAAACTGGAGGGCGAGGAAGACGCCGAACACTTTGCCAGCGAAGCCCTCAGCCTGCTGTTCGCCGCTGTGATGACCCTCACCGCCCTCGGCATGATCTTCATGCCAGCGCTGGTCTGGCTTACGGCGGAAGGCTTTGCCGGGGACGCGCGCTTTGACCTGACCGTCGGCTATGGCCGCATTGTGTTTCCCTACATCTTTTTCATGTCCTTGGGCGCGCTGTTCTCCGGCGTGCTCAACGCCACCGGCCGCTTTGCTGCCGCAGCTGCCGCCCCAGTGCTGCTCAACATCCTGATTATTCCAGCGCTGATTTTTGGCCACGTCTCCGGTGGCGCAGTTATCACCTGGCTGATCTGGACCATTCCTGTCGCCGGTGTTGCACAGTTGGGTCTGGTTTGGATTGCCACTCGTCGCGCCGGTTTGCGTATCTCCCTGCGCCTGCCCAAATGGACGCCGGACATGGCGCGCATGGTGCGCGTCGCCGTGCCCGCAGCCCTGGCCTCCGGCGTCATGCAAATCAACCTTGTGGTTGGGCAAATCGTGGCCTCCAACACCGAAGGCGCCGTGAGCTGGCTTTATGCCGCCGACCGTTTGTATCAACTGCCCCTTGGCGTCATTGGCATCGCGATTGGCATTGTTCTGCTACCGGATCTCTCCCGTCGCTTGAAAGCCAACGACGACGCAGGCGCCCAAAACGCATTCTCGCGGGCCAGCGAGTTTGCGATGTTCCTGACCCTCCCCTGCGCCGTGGCATTTTTGGTGATCCCCCTGCCCATCGTCTCTGTGCTCTATGAACGTGGCGCAACCGGCTCTGACGACACCGCCGCCATCTCGGTCGCCTTGGCGATATACGCCCTTGGCCTCCCAGCTTTCGTGCTGCAAAAATTGTTGCAACCGCTGTATTTCGCCCGCGAAGACACCAAACGCCCGTTCCACTACGCCGTCTGGGCCATGGTGGTGAACGCCGCGCTGGCCTTTGGTCTGGCGCCCTACATCCAATGGATGGCCCCCGCCATTGCCGCCACCGTTTCCGCCTGGATCATGGTGGCTCAACTCGGCTTTGGCGCGCGCGGCTACGGCCAAGTTGCCAAGTTTGACACCCGCCTGCGCAAACGCCTCTGGCGCATCTGTCTGGCCTCCGCCGCCATGGGCGGCGCGCTCTGGGTGACCTGGGTCATTCTGGTGCCATGGTTCGGCTTGCCCGGCTGGCGCTACGTGGCTTTGCTGATCCTGCTGACGCTCGGCGCGGTTGTGTATTTTGCCGTTGGCCGCCTCATCGGCGCCTATGTTCCCAGCGAGTTGAAGGCCGCTGCCCGCCGTGGTTGAGCGGGCACAAACCGACAAATAGACTCAGAAACCAGTTGCTCCCGCACCCTAATGTGCCGTTAACCTTAGGCATTCTTTAATCTCGGGAGTGAGACATGAATAATTGGATCGTAATGTTGATCGTCGGCATTCTTGCCGTGGTCTTGGGTGTTTTGGCCTTGGCCAACCCTTTTGCCGCCTCGGTAACCGCCACAGTCTTTGCGGGCTGGAGCTTCCTTTTCCTTGGCGCATTTCAAACCTTTGCCGCCTTTAGCGCACCGTCCACAGGCGCAAAAATCGCCGGTGTGATCCTGGGTGTGCTCGCCTTGGTCATCGGGGTACACATCATCGCGCAACCGCTTCAGGGCCTGCTGTCTCTGACCTTTGCCGCAGGCATTCTGTTCCTGGTGTCCGGCGTGTTCAAGGGCGTGTTTGGCTTTTCCAACTTCGAAGGCAGCGCCCGTTGGGCCTTGCTGCTGTCCGGTCTGGTCTCGGTGATCCTGGGCCTGATGGTGCTCAACAACTTCCCGCAATCCGCTGCCGTGCTGCTGGGCGTGTTGTTGGCCATCGAGCTTCTATCCAACGGCATCAGCGCCATCGCGCTGGCCTTCGCTGTGCGCAGCGCCAACAACGCGGACGCCCCACAAGAAGACGCCGCCTAATCGGTCATATCACTGGCGGCGGATCTTTTCGCGGATCCGCTGCCACCCTCCGGGAACAAACAGGAACGACAGGGCAAAGCCGGTGCAAAAGCCGAGCAGATCCGCCAGCCAAACCGGCGTCCCGCCAAAAATCAGACTGAACACCAACCGGATCGCCATCAACATCCCGATCAGCGAAAACGCCCGCGCTTGCGGCGCTCCCACCGCGCCCAGACTGACCCACAACAGAAATGTGAAGGCGCCGATCATCCCGTACACTCCGGGGAAAGCGCCCAATAGCGGGACCGGCGAGTTTAATATGACCGCATAGCCAAGCGCCCCGACTGCGCCGCTTAGAATAAACACCGCCAGGGTTGCCCAGCCGGTGAACACTTCCCCCACCATTTTCCCCATCGCCAGGAGCAGCACGCCACCAAACAGCGCATGGGTGAAGTTGTGGTGCACAAACAGATAGCTGACAAAGCGGATCAGATGCTCCGGCGGCCAATGCCCCGTTTCGCGCATGATGTTAAAAATCTCGCCAAAGAAGCCATAGTCGTATTGTGCTGCCAAGCGCCAACCGGCCGCCGCGTCCCCGCCAATGATGCCCCGCGCGCCAAGGCTAAAAAGCGCTTCCACGCCCAGCAGGAACAAAAACAGCGCGGTGATCACCGGTGGCAACGGGTTCACGGGGCTCTGATCATCTGGGTGCGACATGCCTGTACTCCTTACCCGCCCTGCGTGCCGGTCCGGCTTGACGGTGTTTGGCCTCGGAGATAAGCCAAGCAAGCTAACAAATCCAGATGGAGTATTTCCAATGAACGAGGCGGTCCAAACGTCCTCCACCTTTACCCCACGCGTCTTTTCCGGGATTCAACCCTCGGGCGGTCTGACGCTGGGCAATTACCTCGGCGCGATGAAGCGCTTTGTCGACATGCAAGAGGCCGGCACCCATGAGACCGTGTTCTGCATGGTTGACCTGCACGCCATCACAGTCTGGCAAGACCCTGCCAAGCTGCAACGCGCCACCCGCGAACTCTGCGCCGGTTTCATTGCCGCAGGCATCGATCCAAAGAAATCGATCCTGTTCAACCAATCCGCCGCGCCTGAGCATGCCCAACTGGCATGGATCTTCAACTGCGTCGCCCGCATGGGCTGGATGCAGCGCATGACCCAATGGAAAGACAAAGCTGGTAAAAACTCCCAGAACGCTTCGCTGGGCCTGTTTGCCTACCCGGCGCTGATGGCGGCGGACATTCTGATCTACCACGCCACCCACGTGCCGGTGGGCGAGGACCAGAAACAGCACCTTGAGCTGACCCGTGATGTGGCCACCAAGTTCAACCACGACTACGGCGTGGACTTCTTCCCGATCACCGAACCGGTGATCGAAGGCGCTGCCACCCGCGTGATGTCCTTCCGCGATGGCACCAAGAAGATGTCCAAGTCCGACCCGTCTGATGCCTCCCGCATCAACATGACCGACGACGCGGACACCATCGCCAAGAAGATCCGCAAGGCCAAAACCGACCCGGAGGCGCTGCCGTCTGAGGCCAAAGGTCTGGAAGAGCGTCCAGAGGCCCGCAATCTGGTCAACATCTACGCAGGTCTGTCTGGCCTGACCGTAGATCAGGTTCTGGCCGAGGTTGGCGGCAAGCAGTTCTCCGAGTTCAAACCAATGCTGTCTGACCTCGCTGTATCCAAACTGTCCCCGATCAGCACGGAAATGGCCCGCCTGATGGAGCATCAGGACGAGATCGATAGGATCCTCGCCCACGGCGCAGGTCAGGCCCGCGAAATCGCCGCGCCAATCCTGAAAAAGACCTACGAAATTGTCGGCATGGTCGGCGCCTAATCCCTCAAAACTCCAAAGCCGCCCCACCCTCGGGGCGGCTTTTTCATATGCTGAAGTCCCCCTATGACGCCCAACAGGCAAACCACCTGCCCCGGATGTGGCAGCCCGTTTGACGCCATCACCGGCCCCACGCACGCCTATATGACATCCTCTCCGGGCTGCTTCGCCGCGTTCAACAGCCTCTTGGCTGCTGAGTACACCGACCCTGCGCTGCTGCCCACGCACCGGCTCACGGTCGACACCTACGCCGTGCAACACCCCGGCGATCCCAACGACCGCCGCGCAGTGCAATCGGTAGGCCTGCACCTCGCCCGCCTGAACCTACAACTCGCGCAGGACCTGCCCCCCAAAGAAACCAACGACGTGATGCTCGGCCTGTCGGAGCACAAATCCAGCCTTGTCGCCTTGGCCCCTCCAGCACAGTTCACCCTGACCGTCGCGGACATTGCGCCCCATGCCAGCACCACGCAGCACAGCGCCAAAGTCCGCCAATGGGCGCAGGCGACATGGCAGGACTACGCCACTCATCACGCCTACATTTCAGAGTGGATCGCGCAAGCCGGCCTCTAAGAACATCCTTGGCTCATAGGCAACGATCAGCGCCCCAACGCCCGCTCCAGAAACAGCGCCTCCTGGTCCCCAAACGTGCCTTTCACCGGATTGCCAAACCCAACCTTCTCCGCAACCCGCACAGAAGCCGCATGGGTCGGATCGAAGATCGCACAGGCCACCGCAAACTCTTTGGCCAGCACATCATCCGCCCAGGCCATCACCGCCGTCACAGCCTCCGTTGCCAGCCCCTGCCCCTGCGCCGAAGTTTTTAACGCCCAACCGGCTTCCGGTTTGCCATGCACACTTGGCCGAGAGTCCCGATGGTAATCCGCCAACCCGGCCTCGCCCACAAACGCGCCATCAACCTTGCTCTCAAGCGCCCAGTAGCCATAGCCCAGCGCCTGCCAATGGCCTATGTAGCGCAACAGTCGCGACCACGATTCCGCCGCCGTCGACGGCACACCCGAAATCCGCGCCACAACCTCCGGATCCGCCCACATCGCCGCGCTATCCTCAAAATCTGCCAGCTCATGCCCGCGCAGGATCAGCCGATCCGTTTCAAGCCTTGGAACTTCTATCGCCACTACACTCTTCCCTACGTATCTTGGTGATCCGCCACATCCGGCCCAACCTTGACAGACCCTATCATCTGCTCAACCATAAGCCATGGTTTGGTTTGTCTCATTGAAGAAAGTATGTACGGCCGCTGTTCTGGGAGTGGCGCTTGTCTCCAGCCACCCAATTGCAGCGCAAGAGACCGCTCTGGTTTCGGCCAACGGCAAACCCGTAGTGTTTGGCGTGGCACGTGGCTTCAAACGCAAAGCTGGCCTCTGTCTGGACTACGGAAAATCGCGCCTCCGCAACGGCGCACCTTATCACGTCGTGGAGCCAGCCCGCACTATCACGCGCCACGAAGGCATGGATTTCTGTCGACGGGCCGGCACGCCCGTGATTGCACCGCTGAACGGCAAAATTCGTTTCATTGAACAAGACAACGCGTCCTGGGGCGGCGTGGTCGGCATCACATCCAACTTCTCCATGCGTCCGTCTCCCGGCAAAAGCAAACAGCGCATCTTTGTGGAAATGGTGCATATTGTGCCTATTCAGGGACTGCGCAAAGGGCAGAAAGTCTCCGCAGGACAACTTGTCGGCCACGTACAAAAAGCCAACCGCCCGAGTATCGGCGACACACCGCACGTGCATTTTGCCGTACGCCGCTGCAACGACTGGCCAACGTGCCACATTGATCCCAACTACTTTTGGCGTGATGGCCTCGGGCGCATCTCTTGCCACGCCCCGTCAAAACCCCTGCCAAATGGCCGGATGGTCGCGCCCCTGCCCTGCAAATAGTCCGCAGCCACGCCCTCCCTCCGCATTTCCGCACATAATCCGCGCCAAATCGCAAGTTTTCAGCGCTCCGCCGCCTGCCTACCTTTGTTGCCAACAAAGGAGACCTCTCATGACCGCGTCCTACGCCCCCTCCGCCCGCATTGGCCACGTGCACCTGAAAGTCGCCGACCTTGACCGCGCGATCGCCTTCTATGCCGATGTCTTGGGCTTTGAGGTCCAAAGCCGCCTCGGTAACGACGCCGTTTTCCTAGGATCTGATGGCTACCACCATCACATCGGCCTCAACACCTGGCGCAGCAAAGGCAGCGGCCCCGCGCCGGAACACCACACCGGCCTGTTCCACACCGCCATCCTCTATCCCTCCCGCGCGGATCTCGCGACCGCTGTGCAACGGGTCATTGACGCTGGCTATCCTGTGCTGGGCGCCTCAGACCACGGCGTGTCCGAGGCCATTTACTTCAACGATCCCGATGGCAACGGCGTCGAACTCTACCGCGACCGCCACACAGCCGAATGGCCACGCCACGACGACGGCAGCCTGCAAATGTACAGTCGCCCGCTGAAACTCGAAGCCCTTCTCGCAGAGGCGGCTTAACGCCGGACAGCGTCACAAAACTGCAAACGGCTTGTCACGAATCTGATTCAGCGACCTCCTAGTCTTGGCATCAACCAAAGATCCAAGCCTACGGAGCCAGGAATGTCCTCTGACCACCAAATTGACGACCTGTCATTTGACGAAATTGACGAGCTGATTTCGCCACGTGCGGAAGAAACCGACTTTGACCGCATCGTGGAAACCGCCTTGTCCCGCCGTGGCTTCCTGGGCGGTGTGATGACCTTTGGCCTCGGCTCCTTCCTGGTTGGAACCACCACCCTGACCCGCGAAGCTGTGGCTGCGGGCGATCGTTTTGGCTTCACCCAGGTTGCAGCCAACACGGAGGACACCATCACCGTGCCAGACGGTTTTGAATGGGAACAGGTTGTGACCTGGGGCGATCCGCTCTTCTCCGACGCCCCAGTTTTTGATGAAGCCACCCTCGGCACTGCGGCTTCTCAGGCGCGCGCCTTTGGCGACAACAACGATGGCATGTCGATCTTCACCAAAGATGGCCAAACCGTCATGGCCATCAACAACGAATACACCAACCGCAAAATCCTTTGGGGCAACAACCCCGAGGGCAAGTGGGTGTCCGACGACGATGTGCAAAAAGGCATGAACGCCCACGGCGTGTCTGTCTTCGAAGTGGCCCGCGACGAGAGCGGCAACTGGCAGGTGGTGGTCGACAGCGACCTGAACCGCCGCATCACACCGCAAACCGATATGGACCTGACCGGCCCTGCTGCTGGCCACGACCTGCTGAAAACCGAGGCAGATCCTAGCGGCACCACCACCAAAGGCACCTGGAACAACTGCGGCAACGGCGAAACCCCGTGGGGCACCTACCTGACTTGCGAAGAAAACTTCAACGGCTACTTCTCTGCCGAGGATGAGGCCCACGAAGTCTCCGCCGAGTTAAAGCGTTATGGCGTGTCTTCCAAAGACTGGGGCTATGGCTGGGCCAAAGTGGATCCGCGCTTTGACGTCTCCAAAAACCCAAATGAGCCAAACCGCGCGGGCTATGTGGTCGAAATCGACCCGTTTGACCCAACCTCCACGCCCAAGAAACGCACAGCTCTGGGCCGCTTTAAACATGAAAACGCCGCCGTAGTGTTGGCGGCCAACGGCAAAACGGTTGTCTACCTCGGCGACGATGAACGCGGCGAGTTCCTCTACCGGTTTGTCTCCCATGGCACCTACTCCGCCACCGGCGACAACAGCGATCTTCTGGAAAGTGGCGACCTGTTTGTGGCCAAATTCAACGATGACATGCGCGGCGAGTGGCTGGCCCTAACGCCAGAAACCACTGGCATGTCCGACGCGGAAATCCGCATCCATACCCGTCAGGCTGCGTCCAAAGTTGGCGCAACCACGATGGACCGCCCAGAATGGGTGGCGGTGAACCCAACCAAGGCAGAAGCCTATGTTGCGCTCACCAACAACAAGAACCGGGGCAAAAAGCCAAACGCTGGCGGCGATGACACCTCGGCTAACGGGCCAAACCCACGTGTCGAAAACCACTACGGCCAGATCGCCCGCTGGATGCCGGACAACGAAGACCACAGCGCAAACGGGTTTAGCTGGAACCTCTTCGCGCTGGCTGGCAACCCGGATGTGCATGATGATGCATACGCAGGCAGTGAGAACATCAATGCCGGAAATATGTTCAACTCGCCGGACGGCATGGCCTTTGACAGCACCGGCCTGTTGTGGATCCAGACCGACGGCAAATATTCTAACGAAGGCGACTTTGCGGGCATGGGCAACAACCAGATGCTTGCGGGCGACACCGTCACCGGTGAAATCCGCCGCTTCCTGGTTGGCCCCAAAGAATGTGAAGTCACCGGAGTTTGCTGGTCCCCGGATCGCCGCACCATGTTTGTCGGCATTCAGCACCCGGGCGAAAAAGGCAACTCCCACTTCCCGGATGGCGGCACCTCCGTGCCACGGTCTGGTGTTTTCGCGGTACGTCGCACAGACGGCGGCCTGATCGGATAACGACGACGCAAATTCTGACTACCTAAATACCTTTTTATAGTCCGCTTTTTAGCACCAATCCTTTGGCCCTCGACCACCCCCTGGTCGGGGGCTTTCTTCTCAAAACGGAAGCGCTTAACCGCGCCCGATGTAAGGCATTTTGGTCGCCATCACGGTCATGAACTGCACATTTGCATTAAGCGGCATCTCCGCCATATGCAGCACTGACCGCGCCGCATCCTGCACATCCATGGTGGCATTGGGCGCTTTGCCATCGGCTTGCAAACGCGCGTTCAAATCTGCGACCATATCGGTCTCCGCGTTGCCAATGTCGATTTGCCCACAGGCAATGTCATACGGCCGCCCGTCCAGCGACAACGTCCGGGTCAGCCCCGTTACCGCATGTTTTGTGAGCGTGTAGCACACCGAGCCTTCCCGCGGCACATGCGCGCTCAATGAGCCGTTGTTGATGATCCGCCCGCCCTGCGGCACCTGACGCCGCATCTGCGCATAGGCCAACTTGGCGGCAATAAACATGCCCCGCACATTCACATCCAGCACCTGATCAAAGCCACCCAGATCGATCTCGTCAATCGACCCCGCCGGCCCAAACATACCGGCATTGTTGAACAGCGCATCCAGCCGTTCAGCGCGCGCCACAAACCGCGCAAAGGCGCTCTCCATCGCCGCCGCGTCGGTCACATCCGCCACCAGCGGCACCGCGTTCACATACTCATCGGCAATCGCCTGCAGCTTTTCCTCGCCACGCGCCAACAGGCCAACCCGCCAACCGGCTTCCAAAAACGCCACCGCTGTCGCCTTGCCAATCCCCTGGCTCGCGCCGGTTACAATGATGCTTTTCACGCGCTTTCCTCCTGCGCCATCAACTCCAGCGGCGCAGGGGCCACCGTCAAATCACTCACGTCCAGCGGCCCCGACGGCTTTGCCAACCGATTGCGCACCACCCAGTGCAGCCGCTCGCTCGCCCGTGTAATCGCCACATAAGCCAGCCGCTTCCACAACGGCTGCCCTGCCTCACTGCGATTCATCCGCGCCGCCACATAAAGGTCCGGGGCAAACACCTGCACATTCTCCCACTGAGAGCCCTGCGCCTTGTGAATGGTCACCGCAGCGCCATGCAAGAACGTCGCCCCCATGCGCGCCGCATAGGGAATAAACGGCTCTTCCTCATCCGGCATCTCGATCTTCACAATCGACGCCGCCGACACGCGCGGATCTTCCGCGCCCATGACGTGCAGCCGCGAGAATCCCGGCTTACGGCCCGGGCCCAGATAAATCACCTGCGCGCCTTTGATCAGCCCCCGCGCCTCCAGATCAAGCCGCTTCTTACGGTGCTTCATCGGCAGCTCAATCCCATCACAGATCAGCGGCTCGCCCTCAAGCAGCTCATCCTCCGGCGCGCCATGCACCATGCGAAACGCGTTGATCAGCCGGATACGCGTCGCGTTGCGCCAGACCAACACCGGCGAGCGCGCCATGAGGTCGACCTCCACCCGCTGGGCAAACTGCACCCGATCATCCTTGCGCGCAGTATCCTCGACCATGCGCTCAAAGTCATGGAACTCCAGCTGCGGATCGGCCAATGCATGGGCCAAATCCAAAATCGGGTTGTCCGCGTCCTGGCGGTGAATACGCTCCAGGTTATAGACCGCAGGCGCAGGCAGCTTATCAAACACCATCGCGCCCGACTGGTTCACTGGCGCCAACTGCGCCGGATCGCCAAACAGCACCAACGTGCTGAAAATCTCTTTCAGGTCGTCAAACTGCTTGTCATCCAGCATCGAGCTTTCGTCGATAAACCCGATGTCCAGCGGATCATCCCGCCGCTTCCAGCCGGTGATGAAATCACTGCCGCGTAGCCCTGCCGCCGCCAACGCGCCCGGAATGGACTTGTGCAGTTTGTAAAACTCCAACGCCCGATCGAGCGCCTCATCTGTGAGCCCCTCAATCTCCGGCCGCTCGCCATTGTCCGCCAGCCACTCAGCAATCTTTTCATATTCAGGATCATAGACTGGCGTGTAGATGATCCGGTGAATGGTCGTCGCCGGCACGCCCCGCATCCGCAACACACTTGCGGCCTTGTTGGTCGGCGCCAAAATCGCCAGCGTGCGGTGATCCTTCTTGCGCTTGCCTTCATAGTCACCGGAGACAATATCCACCCCCGCGCCTTCCAGCGCCTTCACCATCTCCGACAGCAACAACGTCTTGCCCGACCCGGCCTTGCCGGTCACCGCAGCAATCGCCTGCTTGCCTTCGGTCGCGGGCGTCAACAAACCCTCGTCCAAGTCCACCCCCAGCCCCTTGAGAAGGGCAGAGATATTGTCAAAGGCCTCGGCCTGATCGTGGCTGAATGTGATGGAGGTACTGCTCATGGCGCGACCCTATAGCGGGCAGCGATTGGGGGCCAGTCGGTTTCTGAGAATCCGCTCGTTGCGACACTCATTGCGCCGCCAAAACCGGCCCCAAAACCACTTTTTCCGCGTCTTATTTTTGCCACGTAAAGCGGATTTAATACACCGAACAATCAATCAGTAAGTGTGTGTCGCTTTATGTCCCAGTCAGATTTCCAAGCACGTCTCAATCGTCTCCATTTGAACGGCGCTTCACCTGATACCAATCCCCCGACCAACAAGGAGACGCCCGCACCCCGCATCACGCGCCCCTCTAAGCTGAGCTGGCTGATAGTGCTCGCGTTCATTCTTGTAGGAAGTCAGGCAGCCAAATTTGCCAATATTCACTACGACGAGATCAAAGCGTCCTATGGGGTAGAAGGCGCACTTCTGGTCGGAAGTGCAGCGCTGGCACTTTTGCTTACCGGGACTCTCCTGTTTCTGCGCGCACTCTGGAAACAAATTAAAGGCGCACCGCTCCATCAAACCCAACGTGGCTTCCAAGAGCCTCTCAATACTAAAGGCACCTCAGCAGATCCCAACGACCTGCCCAGAGGAAAAGCGCCCAACCCCGGAAAAACACGCCCAACTACACTGAGCTGGCTGATTGCTCTCGCGCTCACTTTCGCAGGAAGTCAGGCCGCCAAATTTGCCAACATACACTACGACGAGATCAAAGCGTCCAATGGGGTAGAAGGCGCACTTCTGGTCGGATGTGCGGCGCTGGCGCTTTTGCTTTTCGGCTCCCTCCTATTTCTGCGCGCAGTTTGGCGACAGTTCAAACCAAGCTGACGGAACCATTTCAGTCCCCCATCTGCCCTTTTCAAGTAGTCTGGGCGTCATCCAATCGAACCCCGTGCCTAAACGGAGTTCAATGAGGTGTTTTATGTCTCAAACCGATTTTTCATCGCGCATTGAACGTATCAAAGCAAATGCGCCAGAGAAGCCGCAAGCTGATACCTCCTTCAAATATAAGCCGCGCAGGACCGACATCGTTGGCTTGGGTCTATACGTGAATTGCCTGGTGCCGTTGTTGTTCGCCATTGCGAACAAACTAGACACCATCTTTGCATTGGGCAACGCCTTCCCCAAGAACCTCGCAGAGGCCACGTTCTCTAGCTTTTCTACCGCCATTTTGATTTGTCTCCCCATTATATCCATTTTCACGGTCATCGAAGCCTACGCAATTTATCGGATTTCCAAGAAAAAACTCAAACCAAGTGAGATGTCTCCAGAAAGTATCGCGCGCCGCATTGAACGCAGAAAATACTCCGACAGCGCCGTTGGCTTGCTCTTGGGCATCGCAACAGTCTCTTACTTCGGGCTGTCCGTCAGGGCCGCCGAGTTTAGCTCGCAAATTCTACAGCTCTTCGCGAAGTACTGTCTCTTGTTGGTGTTTCTGCAACTGTTCGCGGCGATACAAAGACCCGTCGCCATTTTGCTTCAACAAAGACGAGTCGCCTGGCGCACGCCATTGTTCTTTGCAATTGGCACAACGGTTACATTTGCCGCCTTCCACTTTTCTATTCTGAGCTTTTCGGACATGGACAACATGGCTCTCAGAATACAAAACGCTTTCTAGTCTGGCAGTGCCACAGCACCGTTTTAGAAAGACCAAACAAGGTCAATCTAGCAACGCCTAACTAAACCGCCCCAACAAAAAAGACCCCCGAAACCATGCGGTTCCGGGGGCTGGAGGAAAACGGGGGAAACCGTTTTATGATCCGTGAGTGTTATCTACCCGCGTCGAGCACATCTTCCAGCGTGCGCAGGCCGGTCTTTGGCGCCTGCACCAACACCGACATGTTGCCCGGCTTGTGCTCGTTGCGGTACATTTTCATGTGCGCTTCCGGCAGCTCGGCCCAAGGGAACACTTCAGACATACAGGGGTCCAGACGACGCTCCACCATCAGCTGGTTGGCGGCCGCGGCCTGCTTCAGGTGGGCAAAGTGGGAGCCTTGCAGACGCTTCTGGTGCATCCACATGTAGCGCACGTCAAACGTACAATTGAAGCCAGAGGTACCGGCGCAGATCACAACCATGCCGCCTTTTTTACAGACCAGCGAGGACACAGGGAATGTCTTCTCACCCGGGTGCTCAAACACCATGTCCACGTTCACGCCTTTGCCGGTGATCTCCCAGATCGCCTTGCCAAACTTGCGCGCTTCTTTCAGCCAGTCGTTGTACTCCGGCGTGTTCACAGTCGGCAGTTGACCCCAGCAGTTGAAGTCGTTGCGGTTGATCACGCCTTTCGCGCCCAACCCCATGACAAAGTCACGCTTGCTCTCGTCCGAAATCACACCAATCGCATTGGCACCAGCGGTGTTGATCAGCTGGATCGCATAAGAGCCCAGACCGCCGGACGCGCCCCATACCAGAACGTTCTGGCCCGGCTTCAGATCATGTGGCTCGTGGCCAAACAGCATCCTGTAGGCGGTCGCCAGCGTCAGCGTGTAACACGCGCTCTCTTCCCAGGTCAGGTGCTTTGGACGTGGCATCAACTGCTGCGCCTGCACACGGGTGAACTGAGAGAAGGATCCATCAGGCGTTTCATAACCCCAGATGCGCTGGCTGTCGGAGAACATCGGATCGCCGCCGTTGCAGTGCTCGTCGTCGCCGTCATCCTGGTTGCAGTGGATCACAACTTCGTCACCCACTTTCCAGCGCTTCACCTTGTCACCTACGGCCCAAACGATGCCGGACGCATCGGAGCCGGCAATGTGATACGGCTGCTTGTGCACGTCGAACATGGAGATCGGAACACCGAGACCGGCCCAAACGCCGTTGTAGTTCACGCCCGCGGCCATCACCAGAACCAGCACTTCGTGGCTGTCCAGCGTTGGCACGTCGACAACTTCCTGCAACATCGCCTGGTTCGGCTCGCCTTGACGCTCGCGACGGATCGCCCACGCGTACATCTGTTTTGGGACATGTCCCATCGGAGGCATTTCGCCCACTTCGTACAGGTCTTTCTGTGGTGCGTCGTAGGTCGCAATGCCGTTTTCAGTATCCAGAGCCATCTTCGCCTCCTGATTGGTCGTTTCGCCGCGATGCAGAATCGCGTTCCTGCCACCGTGATACGGATGACGAGGTAACATTGCAACCTTCAAAGAGGTGTTTTTGTAATTTTATGACCCAGCAGCCGCAGCATGAATTGCTGCAACTGCACAATCACCCCATCAAATGCCTTATGGAATTGGCATAAAACCGTAGGATTTCCGCCTGGTCCTTGTTCACAGAAAACGTGCCGTCACTCTCCAACAGCACCCGCCGCCCGACCAAAGTCTTCAGCGCGCTGTCTATCGCCTCCTCCGGAGCCTCCCGCATAAACCGTGCCCGAGACGGTGGCAGCGCCGCAAGTCGCGCTGCGAACGCGTCTTTCACATCCTTCTGCGACAGAGGCCCGGCGGCCTGCTCAAAAATATACGCCATAAGCGGCACCGGCAGGATCGGCACCACCCCGTTGATGCGCCGCATCAGCTCAACACCCAGCGGCTTGGCCACATCACCGGTCACGTCTTTGGAAAACTCAGTCAGTGACACAGGCCGGCCAAAGCGCACCGTGGCGTTGCCAAAGCGATGCACCTTCCCGCGTAGCCGCAACAACAGCTGTTTGAAGAAGAACCCCACAATCACCGAAATCCGCGCCCGGAAGCCTTTCCCGCCCCGCGCCGCCGATTCCAACAGGATGCGATCTTCCAGCACACGGTCATAGTTGATCGCCACCGGCACAAACACCACGTCCCGCCCATCCGGCTGGTACGCATCGGTGATGTATTTGATCAGCCCCAGCTTCGGGTCCTGCGGCGCCCCGGTCAGCGACAGCCGCCCCTCCGGGAACATCGCTTGCGCCACCCCCGCTTCGGTCGCCAACCGCACATAGGCCGCCAGCACCTTGCGATAGAGATCGTTGCGCGACTTGCGCCTGATAAAGTACGCCCCCATCGCCCGGATCAACCGGCTGAGCGGCCAAACCCGCGCCCATTCGCCCACCGCATAAGACAACGCCCCGCGCCGCGCGGCCAGATAGGTCACCAGCACGTAATCCATGTTGCTCTTGTGATTGATCACATAAACGATGGTGCTCTCCTGCGGGATCACGTCCAGCGCCGCCTCATCCACATGGGTCAGACGCACGCGATAGAAGGCCCGGCTCAGAAACCGCGCAATCTTGATCGCCACGCCAAAATACATGGTGGCCGAAAACGACGGCACAATCTCGCCCGCATAGCGCTTGGCCGTCTCAAAGGCCACCGCTTCGGGAATCCCTTCCTCGGCCGCATGTTCCGCCACCGCGCGCGTCACATCCGGCTGGTAGATCAGCCGCTCGATCATGTCATGGCGCTGTGCCAGCTTGAACGGCTCAATGGGCCGCTCCAACCGCTCATTTAACCGCGCCACCACGCGCTCCATCCGCCGCCGGAAGAACCAGCGCACCGAGGGGAACAGCAAGTGACTTGCCGCCGTGACCACCGCAAACAGCAGGATCAGCACAAAAAGCCAAAGGGGGAGCTCAATCGTCGATGTCATGAAATGACTCTGACTACACCGCGCGCGTGGGCGCAATAGACTTCGCGCACGCGTACTCCTGTGATCTCCCCACCAACAGAACGTTTTTGCCGCAACGCAGCGAATTGACTTGCAAAGGATGTTTCGCGTACATACGCTCAAACGAAAGATTGTTGCTAGGTCCACGTATGACCCCCAGCAGAGGAATGAAACATGTCGCAGACGCAGCAAAACCAGCCCGCCGATAAACCTGCCAAGGATCGTCCGTGGTTGATTCGAACCTACGCCGGCCATTCCACCGCCAAGGCCTCCAACGCGCTCTACCGCTCCAACTTGGAAAAAGGCCAGACCGGCCTGTCCGTGGCCTTCGACCTGCCTACCCAGACCGGCTATGACAGCGACCACATCCTGGCGCGCGGCGAAGTGGGCAAAGTCGGCGTGCCGGTCTGCCATCTGGGCGACATGCGCACTCTGTTTGACCAGATCCCGCTGGAACAGATGAACACCTCCATGACAATCAACGCCACCGCGCCTTGGTTGCTCGCGCTCTACATCGCCACGGCCGAGGAGCAAGGTGCCGATGTCACCAAGCTACAGGGCACGGTGCAAAACGATCTGATCAAAGAATACCTGAGCCGCGGCACCTACATCTGTCCGCCGGAACCAAGCCTGAAGATGATCGCCGATGTGGCCGAATACTGCTACACCAACGTGCCCAAGTGGAACCCGATGAACGTCTGTTCCTACCACCTGCAAGAAGCGGGCGCGACGCCGGAGCAGGAACTGGCCTTTGCCTTGGCCACCGCCATTGCTGTGCTCGACGCGCTGAAACCCCGCGTGGCTGAAGAAGACTTCCCACGCCTCTGTGGCCGTATCTCTTTCTTTGTGAACGCGGGCATCCGCTTTGTGACTGAGATGTGCAAAATGCGCGCCTTTGTGGACCTCTGGGATGAAATCCTAGTTGAGCGCTATGGGGTGACCGACCCCAAATCCCGCCGCTTCCGCTATGGCGTACAGGTCAACTCCTTGGGCCTGACCGAACAACAGCCTGAGAATAACGTCTACCGTATTCTCATCGAAATGCTGGCCGTGACCCTGTCTAAAAAGGCCCGCGCCCGCGCCGTGCAATTGCCCGCCTGGAACGAAGCGCTGGGTTTGCCACGCCCTTGGGATCAGCAATGGTCCATGCGGATGCAGCAAATCATGGCCTTTGAAACCGATCTTCTCGAATACGACGACCTGTTTGACGGAAACCCGGCGGTAGATTCGAAAGTCGAAGAGCTAAAAGACGGCGCGCGCCGCGAATTGGCCAATTTGGAAAGCATGGGCGGCGCCATTGGCGCGATCGATTATATGAAATCCCGCCTGGTGGACAGCAACGCTGAACGCCTCAACCGCATCGAAGCCGGTGAGACCGTGGTTGTGGGTGTGAACAAATTCCAGAAAGGCGAAACCTCCCCGCTGATGACGGGCGACGGCGGCATCATGGTGGTGGACCCGGCTGTGGAGCAGGAACAGATTGCCCGCCTGGCGGACTGGCGCAATCAGCGCGACAGCGCCGCCGTAGAAAAGGCCCTCGCGGATCTGCGCGCCGCCGCGGCCAATGGCGACAACGTCATGCCCGCCTCCATTGCCGCCGCCAAGGCCGGTGTCACAACCGGCGAATGGGCTGCACAAATGCGCGTTGTGCATGGCGAATACCGTGGCCCCACCGGCGTGTCCGGCGCCCCATCCAACAAAACCGAAGGTCTGGATGATCTCCGCAACGCCGTGGACGCCGTGTCTGACAAACTGGGCCGCCGCCTGAAATTTGTCATTGGCAAACCGGGACTTGACGGCCACTCCAACGGTGCCGAGCAAATCGCCTTCCGCGCCCGCGACTGCGGTATGGACATCACCTATGACGGCATCCGCCTGACACCCGAAGAGATTGTGACCAAAGCGCTTGAAGACGAGGCCCATGTGGTGGGGCTGTCGATCCTGTCGGGCTCGCACATCCCGCTGGTTGAAGACCTCATGCAACGCATGCGAGATGCCGGATTGGGTGACACGCCCGTAATCGTCGGCGGTATCATTCCGGACGAAGATGCAGACCGCTTGCGCGCCATGGGGGTGGCGCGGGTCTATACCCCCAAAGACTTCGAGCTCAACACCATCATGGGCGACATTGTCACCTTGGCGAATCCCGACGCTGTGGCCGCGGAGTAAGCCTTCGCCGACAGGAAACCGGTCTCAAACAATGAGACCAGCGCAGATTTTGCGGGTAAGGAAAACCTTACCCGCAACCTATAATTGCCAAATTCAGACCCTATCACGCAAAAATAGTCTTCCGCCTTGCATATCCCTATTTCCGCCTGCGAAAATGCAGATCAAACGGAATAAGCGAATGGACGGTCCAAAATGAATTTGGAAGATATGAGCCGCGAAGCGTTGATTGATCTGCGTGCACAGATCGATATTCAACTGGAAAAACGCGAAGCCCAACGCAAAACCGATGCGCTGAAAGCGATCGAGGAAGCGGCCGAAAAATACGGCTTCTCTTTGGAAGAACTGGCCAGCGTCACCGGCAAAAAGCGCGGTGGGTTGATGAAAGGCGTGCCAAAATACGCCCACCCCGAAGACAAAACCAAAACCTGGACTGGCAAAGGCCGCAAACCCAAGTGGTTTGACGAAGCCTTGGCGGCAGGCATTGCGCCGGACGCCATGGAAATCTGATCCCGGTTTCCGAGCCAACGGAAAAAGCCGAAGTGCGCCATCAGGCCCGCTTCGGCTTTTGCTTTTTCCAGCAGATGTTTTTCAGATTTTTGCCTTGTACCGCGCTAGAATTTTGACCATCTGATTCACTCTTATACGTTTGCCCAAAGGGCAACCAACTCCGCCCATAGAACAACAAAAAGGAATTGCCATGACTGTACATATCGGAGCCCAACCCGGAGACATCGCAGAAACCGTTCTTCTGCCTGGCGATCCCTACCGCGCCAAATGGGCGGCGGAGACCTTCCTCACCGATGTGAAACTGGTGAACGAAGTGCGCGGCATGCTTGGCTTCACCGGCATGTGGAAAGGCAACCGCGTCACCATCCACGGCTCCGGCATGGGCATGCCGTCCCTGTCGATCTACGTCAACGAGTTGATCAAGGACTACGGCGCCAAAACCCTGATCCGCATTGGCTCCTGCGGCGGTATGCAGGACAGCGTGAAAGTGCGTGACGTGATTGTTGCCATGACCGCCACCACGCTCTCCACCCCGTCCCGCGGCATTTTCAAAGAAATGAACTTCGCCCCCTGCGCCGACTACGGCCTTCTGCGCGCCGCCGCCGATGCAGCCGAAGCCAAAGGCACCGCAACCCACGTGGGCGGTATCTACAGCTCCGACGTCTTCTATGACGAACGTCCGGACCTGAACGAGCAAATGGTGCGCCACGGCATCCTGGGTGTCGAAATGGAAGCCGCCGAGCTCTACAACCTCGCCGCCCGCCACGGCCGTCGCGCGCTGGCCGTGCTCACCGTGTCTGACCACCTGCTGACCGGCGAGGCCCTACCGTCCGAAGACCGTGAAAAAACCTTTGGCGACATGGTGGAAATCGCGCTCGAAGCTGCTTTCGCCTGATCGGCAACACATCCCGTCAGGCGGCCACGCACATCTTGCGACAGGCCGCCTGACATGCCACACACGCCCCCAACCGCTGCAGTTGCAGCAACCACAGACAAGGGGCCCTCCATGACACGTGTATTGCAAGCTCAACGCAAGGAACCGGTTTCCGGCGAAACCCGCTCTGCGGTGATTTTCCTGCACGGCTATGGCGCCAACGGCGCGGACCTGATGGGCCTGGCCGATCCACTGGCTGAGCACCTGCCAGATACGCTGTTCCTCGCCCCCGACGCCCCTGAAGAAATCCCCGGCATGCCCATGGGCCGCCAGTGGTTCCCGATCCCTTGGATCGACGGTTCCTCTGAGGAGGAAAGCGAACGCGGCATGATGGCCGCCGTCGAAGACCTCAACGCCTTCCTCGATGCCGTGATGGTCGACGAAGACCTCCTGCCGGAACAGGTTGTGCTCTTTGGCTTCTCCCAAGGCACCATGATGAGCCTGCACGTCGCCCCCCGCCGTGAAGACGAACTCGCAGGCATCGTCGCCTTCTCTGGCCGCCTGCTGCAACCCGACCTGCTCAAGGACGAAGCGATCAGCAAACCGTCCATCCTGCTGGTGCACGGCGATCAGGACGATGTGGTGCCGCCGCAATCCCTGCCCCAGGCCGCCGAAGCCCTGCAAGAGGCCGGCTTCACCGATGTCTACGCCCACATCATGAAAGGCACCGCCCACGGCATCGCGCCAGACGGCCTGAGTGTGGCGCTCGCCTTCATGCGCGACAAACTGGGCCTTTAAGGCCACGGCCTGCGCATATTCGCAGCAAACGCAGCCCCGGGAGCGCAAAAGCCTTTTGCGCTGTCGCCCCCCTGCGGTAAGAAAACCTAAGATTTGAAGTATTGGATTTCACCGTGTTGCACTCTGACAGCCCCAAAACACCCGCATTTCGCCTGACCTCCGGGCGCGCCAAGCTTGCCGGTTTTCTTTGCGCCACCGCGTTGATCCCAGCGACGACTTTGGCCCAAAGCGTTAATCCGCTGGACAACGGTCCAACCCGCATTGTGTCGCTTGAAACCGGCAACCTCTACCCGAAGGGCACTCTGGAGCTGACCGTTGGCGCGCGCCAGACCAGCCCAAGCGACCGCGCAGGCACCGGTAATCAGAACTACCACGGCGGCGGCGTCTACGCCTTCTCAGACCGCTTCAACCTCGGGTTTGAGCTGCAAAACTACATCGACCCGGTGGGCGGCCCGATCAACGGCTTCCCGGGCGTCGGTCCAGACCGCATTCCACAGCTCGAAACCAACCAGCTCGCGCTTTGGGGCAAGTATCAGCTCTACAAAGATGACCGCTGGGCCATCGCCGCCCTTGGATCGGCTGAGGTCTTCACCAAAATGCAGACCGACCTCTGGGGCAACTGGTTCCGCCCGCAATCCAACGTCGCCATCGGCGCGCTCAAAATGCCGGTCACCTACACCGTAAATCCAAAACTGCAGGTGCATTTCACCCCCGGCATCACACTGGGTCCGGATGAAATCGACGGTGGTCAATTCTACGGCAACATGGTCACCATGGGCGCCGGCGTGTCCTATAAGGCCCACCCCCGCCTGTCCCTGTTTGGCACCGTCGAATCCTCCGTCGGCAGCCCCAACACAATCGCCAGCAGCGGCGAATGGGTCACCCAACCGGTCTGGTCCGCCGGTGGCCGCTATAACGTCACGCCGCGTATTGCCTTTGAAGGCTACGTGACCAACGGCTTTGGCGTCTCCCCTGCGACAAGCGCCTGGACCTTCTGGCCGGACGGCGATCACCTAATGGTTGGCGGCCGCCTGATCTACACCCCGGGCGACCAGCGGGATGAAAGCTACCGCACCCTGTCCCTGCCAACGACCCGACCACAGCTCAACGCTCAACAGGACGGTTTCACGCTTGGCTCCGCAGCCACACTGGACCCCGGTCTGATGCGCGCCGACCTCTGGTATGGCAGCGAAAACAACGCCGGTGCCTCGATCAATTTCAGCCCGGACCGCGACATCGAATTGCAGTTCATCTTTGAACAGTTCGCAGACAACGCCACGGCAAACGCCAACCTCGTGCCGACCACCAACGTGCGCTACATGATTGGCCCGAAACTGCGCCTGATGGATCAGAACAACGGCAATGCGTTTTCACTCGCGGGCCGCATGCTCTACGGTCGCCAGATCAGCTCCGCTTCGCAAAAAGTGGGCGTCTTCTATACGGACTTGACCGCCAACTATCGCGCACGCAATGGGTTCTCCTTCACCGCCAGCCCCAAGATTGCCGCCTGGGGCAGCAACGAGCTGGTCGGGCTTGGCATGGGCATTGGCTACAACTTTGACAACGGCCTCGAGCTGATGGCAGAAGTCACCCCCATTGGCCGGGACGGCAATGACACAACCTGGGCCGCTGGCGCACGCTATCACCTTGGCAACTCCGGCTTTTCCGTAGATGCGCAGGCAACCAACGCCATTGGCCGTCACGGCATTGGTGGCATGATCGCTCAGGACGACACCCGTTTTGCCCTCACGCTCTCCAAAACCTTTGACGTCTCAGGCGCCAAGTTCTGGTAACCTCAGCCTGCACATTCGAAACCATTCTCTCACCCCGCCCGTAAAACAGGTGGGGTGAGTGCGTTTTAGGCATCTGCCGTCATAAATCCGTCACCCATCCATGAAACTCTGCACCTGCCTTATCACAAATGCAGATCACGCATATTGTGAGGCTTGTCAGAGTTGAGACACGAGATATAGTGGTCATAGGCCTCGTGCCACTGCGGCACGAACGCAGCGAGGGAGTACCCTTATGGACGGCGATTTTAGGACGGAATTCACGCGACATCCCGGCGGATTGAAGCATCATCCGGCATTGGTTCTCAATGCAGACTACCGCCCCCTCTCCTACTACCCGCTGTCGCTATGGCCTTGGCAGGACGCTATCAAAGCCGCCTACATGGATCGGGTCGATATCGTGGCCGAATACGACCATGTGGTGCGCAGCCCCTCCACTGAAATCCGGATCCCTTCCGTCGTGGTGCTCAAAGACTATGTGAAATTGCAAAAGCGCGTGGCCTTCACGCGCTTTAATCTTTTTCTGCGGGATGGTTTTTGTTGCCAGTATTGTGGCTCACGAGGTGACTTGACGTTTGACCACGTGATCCCTCGCGCCGCAGGCGGGATCACCAGTTGGGAGAATGTGGTTGCGGCCTGCTCCCCCTGTAATCTCAAAAAAGGCTCCAAGAGCCTCCGGCAGGCCCGCATGAGCCTGCGCAAACCGCCGCGCCAGCCCGGATCGGAAGAACTTCGCAACATCGGCCGTAAATTCCCGCCCAACTTCCTGCATGACAGCTGGATGGACTACCTCTACTGGGACGCAGAGCTCGACGCATGACACATCCCGTGAGTAGTCTTAACGCGCATCTGCGCCTAAAACCGCGCACCTCCGCGAAACAGTCGTGATACCGACAGAATACCGACGTGGTTTTTGACGGTTAACGCGGCACTCCATGGCTTCCGTCGTAGCCGTTGACCGCAGGTGGTTTCCAGTCCCCCAAAGCGCCCTCTTCCGGCGCAAACACCTCCACCAGCATCGGATAACACGCCGCCGAGTCAGAGCTGTGCTCACTGGAACAATCGCCCCCCGGACAGGCGCTCAGCGCCCCCAAAAGATCAATCTCGGCAAAGAACTCCAGATAGTCCCCCGGCCGCACCGGACTGGCTTTCATGAAGTACTGCCCCGTGTCCCGCGTGAAGCCTGTGCACATGAAAACATTAAGAACATCATGCACATAGGGCTCCGCCTCCTGCAAGGACATGCCCGTATGCGCCGCCAAAGCCCGCGTCAGATTGGAGTGGCAGCAATAGTGGTAATGCCCCCCCGCCAACAGGTTGCCGGTATACGGATCGCACCGCGTGCCAATCACGTCATGCACCGAGCCGCCATAGGCATCGATGCCGTACCAGCCCAACGTATCCTCCACGATGGTCGCCATAGGTCGCAGGGTTGGCAGACTGCTCCACATCCGCTCCCCAATGGTGATGTGCGTACCGTGCAAAGCCCTTGTTTTACCGGAGAAAAACCTCTCACTCAGGTCTTTGGAATTCCACAGATTCAAGTCCCCAACCTGCGGCCCTTCCACGGAAGAAACCCGAAAAAACTGCCCCGCAGGCACTTCAAAACACCGCGCATCCCGCGCCGGTATCAGCACCTCATCAACCTTCGTAGCAGTCTCACACGCCGCCTTATAAAGCGCCATCGGCGCCTCCGGCAGCGTCTCATTTGGGTAGCAGATAACCGGCTTGATGGCGCGGCGCTCGGCTGCATCGGCGGGGGGCAAAGGCATATCTGTCATGCCCCGATCCTGCCCCCGACCAGACGGTCTTGCAATGCAAAAAACCGTGTTATTTCACAGTGATGGTGATCACTTCAGACACCACAGGCGGGTTGTGCGGCACGTGAAACTCGTCCCCCAAAACCAGCTGTAGCGTGTGCGTGCCAGCGGGCAAATCCAACGTCACCTCGGTCTGACCACCGCCAAAATGCTTGTGGTTGTCGTCGGTTGGCACCCCGTTCTCCATTAGCTCCGCATCGTCCGTACCTTCACCAAGCGGCGGGCGGTTGATGAAAATATGGTGATGTCCGGTGTTCTCTTTCTCCGTCCCCGCAGGCGCAACCCCCATGCCGGACAGGCCAAAGTTCACCACAAACGGCGCCTCCACAGAATCGCCATCACTGAGGTTGATGAAATACACCTTCGCTCCATCCGGCGACGGCGTTTCCCCTGCAAAGGCCTGAGAACTCAGCATAATCGCCAATGCGGCCACAAGTTTCTTCATAACGTTTCCTCCCAACTTTTTAACAATATTGGGAGGATAACACAGATCAGACTCCGATCTAGACGCTCCGTCCAGCCGCTCTTCCGGAGAAGATACACCCGCCAAGGAATGTCCCCTCTAAAGCGTTGTAGCCGTGATACCCACCACCGCCAAAGCCAGCGACTTCTCCAGCCGCAAACAGCCCCTCAAACGCACTCCCATCTGGCCGCAGCACCTGTCCGGTGACATCGGTATGCAACCCGCCAAGGGACTTCCGCGTCAGGATGTTCAAGCGCACTGCAATCAGCGGACCGTTCTTCGGGTCCAAAATCTGATGCGGCTTGGCTGTGCGGATCAACCGATCCCCGCGATAGTTTCGTGCCCCGCGAATGGCAGTCACCTGCGCATCCTTGCAGTATGCGTTGTCAATCTGCGCATCCCGCGCTTCAATCTGTGACCGGATTTTCTCAAGTGTGACAGGCACATCCGGCGTGACCTTGTTCATGCCGGCAACCAGTTCCTCCAGCGAACCAGCCACGACAAAATCCTCCCCATGGTCCTTAAACGCCTCCACTGGCCCCGGCGCACCTTTGTTCATCACCCGCCGTTTGAGCACTTCAGACCACTTGCCGGAGGTCAAGTCTGGGTTCTGCTCAGAGCCCGACAAGGCGAACTCTTTCTCGATGATCTTCTGCGTCAGAATGAACCAGCTGTGCTCGTGCCCTGTCGACAGTATCCGCTTGAGCGTCCCCAAACTGTCAAATCCTGGTAGATATGGCGCTTCCATACGGTCACCCAAGGCGTCAAACCACATCGAACTCGGCCCTGGTAAAATGCGAATGCCGTGGTTTGGCCAGATCGGGTCCCAGTTTGCCAAGCCTTCGGTATAATGCCACATCCGGTCGCCATTGATGATGCCTGCCCCAGCCCCTTCTGCCACCCGCTGCATCTGTCCATCCACATAGTCCGGCACCCCGGCCACCATGAGCTTTGGCGCTTTTCCCAGCCGCTCCTCCGGCCAATAGCGCCGCACCATGTCGTGGTCCCCGCCAATCCCGCCGGAGGTGATTACCACCGCCTCCGCGCGATGCTCAAAGTCGCCGACCACTTCCCGAGTCGTCGAGCGCCCACGCTCTGCGTCATCCTGAGAAAGCACCTGCCCGCGCACGCCTTTCACGACGCCATTTTCCACAATCAGCTCAGTGACTTTGCGTCGGAATGCCAGCTCAATCCCCCCCCCGGACACATGCTCCCTGACCAGCCGCTCAAACGGCGCAACCACGCCCGGCCCCGTCCCCCAGGTGATGTGAAACCGCGGTACAGAATTGCCATGCCCATGCGCCATCTCCCCGCCGCGCTCGGCCCATCCAACAATCGGAAACCAGCGCATGCCGATGCTTTGCAGCCAGCTACGCATCTCGCCCGATGCAAACTCCAGATAAGCTTCCGCCACCCTGCGTGGATTGTCATCTTCAGGCCGATCAAACTGCGCCGATCCCATCCAATCGGCATAGGCCAGTTCCGGTGTATCTTTGATCCCCATACGCCTCTGTTCCGGCGTATCCACCATGAACAAACCACCCAGCGACCAAAACGCCTGCCCCCCCAGGCTCTGCTCACCTTCCTGATCCAGCAGCAGCACCTTGCGCCCGCGGCTTGCCGCCTCATTGGCCGCCACAAGCCCTGCCAAGCCGCCGCCCACGATGATCACATCGGTCATGGCTCATCCTCCCCTGTTTCGAGAAAGGCTAGCCGCAGCCGCCCCACAGCAACAAGCCAGACCTAACGTCAGAGCCTTGCGGCAAACAATAAGCGCCCCGAAAACTCGGAGCGCTCCTCATCTCAAGCATATGCGGCTTAGGCAGCCTTCACATACTCGTAATAGGTCTCGCTAGACGGTTTCACCTCTGCAATGCGCGGTGGCTGGGTGTAATAGCCATAGGCCTGTTCCAGTGCTTCCTGCGCGCGGACGGCAAAATCTTCAGGGCTCTCGTTTTTAGACGCGGACATTGGGGTACTCCATGTAAATCCGGTGTCCTCCCTCGCCCGCCAATTTAAGTTGGATTACGCGCCCGTAAACCGTCGATCCTGCAACGACGCTATGCAAAAATTGCAAATGTATGCGGTGGGATACATCTTTGCCCAAAGCAAAAGCCCGCCTGAAACAGGCGGGCTTTTGAAATCTCTGAAACGTCGTTTTAAACGTGGCGCTCGATCAGCATCTTCTTGATCTCGCCAATCGCCTTTGCCGGGTTCAAACCTTTCGGGCAGGTCTTGGCACAGTTCATGATGGTATGGCAGCGGTACAGCTTGAACGGATCTTCCAACTCGTCCAGACGCTCGCCAGTGGCCTCATCACGGCTGTCAATGATCCAGCGATAGGCGTGCAGCAACGCCGCTGGGCCGAGGTATTTGTCACCGTTCCACCAGTAGCTTGGGCAAGAGGTAGAGCAAGACGCACACATCACACACTCATACAGACCATCCAGCTTTTTGCGGTCCTCGATGGACTGGCGCCACTCTTTGGCCGGACGGTTGGTCTTGGTTTCCAGCCACGGCATGATCGACGCGTGCTGCGCATAAAAGTGCGTCAGATCCGGGATCAGGTCTTTCACCACCGACATATGCGGCAGTGGATAGATTTTCACGTCGCCCTTGATCTCGTCCAGACCATAAATACAGGCCAGCGTGTTGATCCCGTCTACGTTCATCGCACAGGAACCACAGATGCCTTCACGGCAAGAGCGGCGGAACGTCAGCGTTGGGTCAATCTCGTTTTTGATCTTGATCAGCGCGTCCAGCACCATCGGGCCACATTTGTCCATATCGAGGAAATATGTGTCGATCTGCGGGTTTTTACCGTCGTCCGGGTTCCAGCGGTAAATCTGGAACTTGCGCACGTTGGTCGCACCTTCTGGCTTGGGCCAGGTCTTGCCAGTCACAATCCGGCTGTTCTTGGGGAGGGCAAATTCGACCATGGTCTTTCCTTCCTATACGTGGGCGCGCGCGATGCGCATACCTTCGTTCCTGTTCAGGCTTTCTGTGACGGCATCGGACCATCAGCAAAAAGCGTTTGATTGTTCTTAATCAGCTCGGCCACCTGTTTGCGGGCGGGCTGCGCGAGCGCCAACTCATTGAGCTGACGCATAAACTCTAAGGCCCCGGGGTTGAGGCTCTGATTGGACCGCCCGGCCAGCGGCTCTAGCGTATCGATCTCGGCATCGGTCAATCCAGCAAAACGCAACAGCTGCCGTCCCGGGCGCTCTGGTGTGGTCTCGTCTTCCAACGCAAACACACGCACGCGGCCCGCCCCCACCAAACCTTCCATCTCAGCCTGCACCGCCTCCCAGCCACGGCTGTCTGCGGTCTCCGCCAGGAAAACTTCCTGCGTGCCTGCATAGCCATCAGACTTCACTGCCTGATTGTGCACGCTGCGCTTCCAGCCCTGCATCTCGCGGGTGTACAGCACGTAGTCCGGCACAAACGGCGCAAGATGCTGCTCAAACAAACGCAGGATATCTGACAAACGCGGGAACACATCCCGCACATCCGACCGTCCCATCATCGCGCCACAGATGTTCTCGTGGCTGATGACACAGACCCGATCGTCACCGTCGAGCTCATCGCGCACCTGCGTTATCAGCGCAACGAGGTCCGCCTCATGTTTCGCGGGCCGCATACTGTAAAGCGTGCAGGTCCGCCCCAACTCCCGCGTCAGAGAGCCTTTGGACGGAACACGAATGTCCAACCGTTCGGCCAATGCGTCCCGGTTGCGCGCCAGAAAGCGGTGCAACGAGGTGGAGCCGGTCTTCTGGGCCCCAATATGCACAATTACGCGACGCGATGACATCACAGGCCCTCCCGCAGCACAGCGTGCAGATCATATGCCAAACAGCTTACCGGCAATAGCGGCTCCCACCGTGCATCACGTCCGCATGTTTGGGACAGCCGGTCGCGACATCAATCTGCTTGCCGCTCTGGTAATTCGGGTCTGCCAATTGGTTACAGGACATCTTGTACTTGATCCCCCGGCCAATAGACGCCCCACCAACACCGGCCCCAAACAGCAGCCAGAATTCGTTGGCGGTGCCCACGGCGGCAAATGTCGCAGCCGTGACAATCGTGCCCACGATCAAATGCGCGTTGCCCTTGCGATGGCATTGCGCCACGAGCTCTTTGCTCGCCGCATTGCTCGTGGACAGCGCCGCGCTGAACTGCACGTCATAGGTGTCCGCCAGACAGTCGTTGATTTTCACAACGCCTGTCTCGGTGCCGCCTGTGGCGGCCATGACAGTTGGCACCTCTTTGTGCACCGCCACCAAATAGCTGCCAGGCGCACGGGTTTTGGACATACAGGACTGCACCTGCTCAACAACAACCGAGGTCTCTGCCGAAACCTGCGTCGCCAAACCGGCAACAGCCATACAAAGTCCAAAACCCAGCGCTTTCATCAGAAGGTCCGCGCTTTTGGAGCGATCTTCTTCAGGCTGATGCCACCCTCGTCTTCATTGGTCAGAGGATCTTTGATCACCGGACGATAGCTGAGGTCCACTTTGTTGCCATCGACACGGCTTACAGTGTGCACACGCCAGTTCTCATCATCACGCTCGGAATAGTCCTCATGCGCGTGCGCGCCACGGCTTTCCTTACGGGCTTCCGCACCGTGGATCGTCGCCAGCGCGTTTGGCATCAGGTTGGTCAGTTCCAGCGTTTCCATCAGGTCGCTGTTCCACACCAGAGAGGTGTCGGTCACGTGCAGATCATCGATCTTCGCCGCAATCGCCGTCATCTTCTCAACGCCTTCTTTCAGCGTTTTGTCGGTCCGGAACACCGCTGCATCCGCCTGCATGGTGCGCTGCATCTCAAGACGCAGTTCCGCAGTCGGCGCGCCACCTTTGGCGTTGCGCAGGTTGTCAAAACGATCAAACGCGCTGTCCACAGACGCCTGGTTCAGCACAGGGTTTGGCGCTTCTGCATCCACAACCTTACCGGCGCGGATGGCAGATGCGCGGCCAAACACCACGAGGTCGATCAGGGAGTTGGAGCCCAGACGGTTCGCACCATGCACAGAGGCACAGCCCGCTTCACCCACAGCCATCAGACCCGGCACAACAGCGGTCGGATCTTCTGCGGTTGGGTTCAACACCTCACCCCAATAGTTGGTTGGAATACCGCCCATGTTGTAGTGCACAGTTGGCAAAACCGGGATCGGCTCTTTGGTCACATCCACTCCCGCGAAGATTTTCGCGGACTCGGAAATACCCGGCAGACGTTCGGCAAGCGCTTCGGCTGGCAGGTGGTTGAGGTTCAGGTGAATGTGATCACCATTCTCACCCACACCACGGCCTTCGCGGATTTCCATGGTCATGGAACGGGAAACATAATCCCGTGGCGCAAGGTCTTTATACTGTGGCGCGTAACGCTCCATAAAGCGTTCACCTTCGGAGTTGGTCAGGTAGCCACCTTCGCCACGCGCGCCTTCGGTGATCAGACAGCCGGAGCCGTAGATACCGGTTGGGTGGAACTGTACAAACTCCATGTCCTGCAACGGCAGACCCGCACGGGCCACCATGCCGCCACCATCACCAGTACAGGTGTGCGCGGAGGTTGCAGAGAAATACGCACGGCCATAGCCACCAGTCGCCAGAACAACCATCTTCGCGTTGAAGACGTGCATGGTGCCGTCGTCCAGCTTCCAGCAGACCACACCCTGACACTGACCGTCTTCAGACATGATCAGATCAAGCGCGAAATACTCGATGTAGAACTCGGCGTTGTTCTTGACCGATTGACCGTAGAGTGTGTGCAGGATCGCGTGACCGGTCCGGTCCGCCGCCGCACAGGTCCGCTGCACGGCTGGGCCTTCCCCAAACTCGGTGGTGTGACCACCAAATGGACGCTGGTAGATCTTGCCTTCTTCGGTACGGGAGAACGGCACACCGTAGTGTTCCAGCTCATAAACCGCTTTGGGCGCTTCCCGTGCGAGGTACTCCATCGCGTCGGTGTCACCCAACCAGTCAGAGCCTTTCACAGTGTCATACATATGCCACTGCCAGTTATCCGGGCCCATGTTGGACAGGGACGCCGCGATACCACCCTGCGCCGCAACCGTGTGCGAGCGGGTTGGGAAAACTTTGGTCACACAGGCGGTGCGCAGGCCTTGTTCAGCCATGCCCAGCGTCGCGCGCAGACCGGCGCCGCCGGCGCCCACAACCACGACATCATATTCGTGGGTTTCATATTCATATGCTGCAGTCATCTTCTTAGATCCTCACGCAGGGGTCACAGGGCGAGCTTCACAAGCGCAAACAGGCTTGCCGCGATCAACGCAAAGCAAAACGCCTTGTTTGCCACCAGCAGCAGTTTGCCAGCCGTGCCATGCACATAGTCTTCAATCGCTTCCTGCGCTTCATTCATCAGCTGTACCAGGCCCACAACCAGACCAAGGCCAGTGACAATCGCCGGGAATGGACGGCTGAAGTAGGCAATCACCTCTTCATAAGAGCCGCCAAGGCCGCAGCCGACGGTGAAGATGAACAGCGGCGCCAGCACGCCCATGATCACAGAGCGCACCATCATCTGCCAATGTGCCTGGGTGCCGGTGCGACCGGAGCCAAGGCCCATCGCGCGTTTGCGGTCAGTCAGATATCGCATCCTGTCTCTCCTTACACCGCAATCACGGTGATGATGGTCAGCACAGTTGCGCCGATAAACATGCCCAGGCCCATGCGCTCAGACGTGTTCACGTCAAAGCAGTACCCCAGATCCCAGACCACGTGACGCAGACGACCCAGCGTGTGATACCAAAGGCCCCAGGTTGCCGCGGTCAGCAGCAGCCCACCAAACCAGCTCTGCATGAAGCCGTTGATGCCAGCGAAAGCGCTCTCGGAGGTTGCAGCAGCAACAAGCCACCACACAACAAAGAGGGCCACACCCAGCACGCCGAGACCGCTGATGCGAACCATGATGGACGACCCGGAGGTCATCTGCGGACGGTAAATACTCAAATGAGGCGAAAGCGGGCGGTTGCCCCGATTGACATCGGCCATATTGGCTCCTTTCCGGTTAGCTGAGTTCGTTTTACCGCTTTTTTGCATCTTGTCACGGTTACGATACCCTAAATGCCGTGGTTTTTTGGCGCAATGCCATGGATTT
Organism: Shimia sp. MIT1388; assembly: GCF_047124445.1. Classification (GTDB taxonomy): domain Bacteria; phylum Pseudomonadota; class Alphaproteobacteria; order Rhodobacterales; family Rhodobacteraceae; genus Shimia. The sequence continues at coordinate 1,847,676 of NZ_CP138921.1, forward strand.
TTGCGCTTTTGTGATCACACATTTTCAAATGTGATCACGTAGGCGAGTTGGACTCTTTTTGTCGGGAAAATTTGAGGCGATTGCGGTGAATCTGCCAAGCACAGAACATCACGTCATGTTTGCGCTCACAAATTCAGGGTCAAAAACCTACTATCACTCAAGGGCGGATAACTGCTGCGCCACCTCCCGCACCAGCTTTTGCCGAATCCGTTTGGGGTATTCCTCAAAGCCATTGGCCGTCACCACAAACGCGCCCGGCCCTGTGATCACATTTTCCCAATAGTATCCGGTGAGGTCCTCTTCATCGGCTTCAATGACCAACCCATTGACTGTCACCCCCATGCGCCCCAGCCGTTTGCGTCCTTCGTCCGGTGCCGAGCCTTCGTTGGACGGCCCATCCCCGGACACATCCAGCACCATCCGGCGACACGTCGGTCCCGCTTCAAACTCTTGCGCCGCCCGCGTCAGCGCATCTCCAATTGCCGTGGAGTATCGCCGCCAGCCCCGAGGCGCGGCGTCCACCGCCGCCGCCAAGGCAGACGCTTCCGCCCCGTTGCGCACCCGCATCCAAGGCACCGACATCACCTGACGGTCCGCCCCGGTCCATTGCATCACCGCCACCGCCGCTTCCGCCTTGATCAAAGCCTCCACCACAATGCCGTCGCGCAAGCCGGCCGCCAGGCCGCCCATTTGAATGTCATATTCCGACGCATCCACGCTGCCAGACACATCCACCGCCAACAACAACGCCAGATCGCAGGCACGGGCCATAGGGGCCTGACCACAAAGCAAAAGAAAAAGGCAAAGCCGTAGGATCATACCGCCACCTTAGCGCAGGTCGCGCAAAAATCCTCTCACGTCCTTGTGTGGCTCACATCTCCGGCGCCATCTCCACCAGCGCATCGGCAAACTCGGTGCACATCACGATCTCGGCCCGCTGCGGATCGTAATAGGCATTGGCCTCGCCACAGGGAATCACCGAAATCAGCAAATCCTCTGGCAGGCGGAACTCCTGATTGAGCGCATCCACTTCCGCACGCACAACGTCCGCCGTCAGCGAACCGCCATCGCTATCCACTTCAAAATCGCCCAACGTCAGGGTTTTACCGCCTGCGTCATGTACAATCTCATCCAGTGCCCCGCCCCAGCTTTGCGCCGCCTGATCGTACTCTTCCGGACAATATTCGGCGCGCTCTTCCGGCAGCCCCAAATCCTGCGCAACATCCTCGCGCTCATCTGGGTTGGCGCCATAGAACAAACACACCGTGTTGTAATAGCGCTGCAAATCCGGCCCATGCACATCCCAGAACGCAATTTCAGAATTGGCCTCGGCTTCGCCAAGGAAGCCAAAGGCCGCATCATAGGCTAGCTGCACTGCGCTCTCTTCTTCATAGAACGCGTCAATCAGAAAGATTGACAGCACATCCGCCGCATCTTCCTCTTGCCCAAAAATCGGCAAACCAAGGATATCGATTAGCGCATGACCAAGCTCGTGATAGAAGATCCCAAGCAGGTTGCTCTCGACATAAGCGATGGTGTCATCGCTCGTGGTGTCAAAGGAAAGCTCGGCCTGTGCTGGACAGGCCAGAGCAAGTGCGGCGGCGGTGCAAAGTGGTCTCAACATGAGACCGATCACATCGGCATCAGCGCCCAGTAGTCAAGGTCAAGCAGCACATCCGGCTGGTATTTCCCGTCCTCGCCTTTCAGCGCAAACGGCTCCCCGCCTTTTGTCGCGACCAGACGCAAGCGGATCGCGCCCACACCCGGCGCCGAGGTTTCCGCCTTGTCCAGCACCTCAGACCACGCTTTGACCGTCAGACCAGAGAACGCCGGATTGGCATGCGCACCACCGTTCAATCCGACAATCATCTGCGCATTGGCCAGACCGTTGAAAGACAACGCCCGCGCCAAGGAAATGATGTGCCCGCCGTAAATCAAACGTTGCCCATCGGGCCGGAAAGTCGCGTCAAAATGCACCTTGGCGGTGTTCTGCCATAGCCGCGTCGCCATCATGTGCTCGGCTTCTTCCAGCGTCACACCGTCGACGTGATCAATGGTCTCACCAACCTCATAGTCACCCCAGCGATGGGCTTCCCCCGCCTGAGCAAAATCATAGTTGGAAAAATCCAGCCCCTCCGGGATCACCAGATCGGCAGGATCAATCACTTTGGAGAGCTCCGGCACCACCGTCTCTGGCGCCGGGGCTTCCGTATCGCGTTTGCGCACCATGACCCAGCGCACATATTCCATGACAACCTCGTCACGCTGGTTCATGCCGCGAGTACGCACATAAACCACGCCGGTCTTGCCGTTGGAGTTCTGCTTCAGACCAATCACTTCGGACGTGCTGCGCAACGTGTCCCCGGCATAGACCGGCTTCAGCCAGCGCCCTTCGGCATAGCCGAGGTTTGCCACCGCGTTGAGCGACACATCCGGAACCGTTTTGCCAAAGACCACGTGAAACGCTGCCAGATCATCAAGCGGCGACTGCGGCAGACCAGAGGCCCGCGCAAACTCGTCGCTCGAGTACAGCGCATGACGCGCAGGGTACAGCGCATGGTACAGCGCCCGCTCCCCTGCCCCCACGGTGCGCGGCACCGCGTGCTCGATCACTTGACCCAGCGTGTAGTCTTCAAAAAACCGGCCCGGATTGGTCTTGGCCATCAGTGTTCTCCCAGTTTGGTCTCCGGGGTGTAGGTGCCATCCACTTCCTTCACGACCGCCTGGCCACAGCGCATCACGCCGGTGGCCTGACAGAAGGTCTGTGTTGGTGAGCCATGCAGCTCCCACCCCTTGTTAAGCGCGTCCGTCACCTTGTGACAAAACGCCGACGTGTCTTCCTCAGAAAGAAAACGATAAAGTTTCATGCTGTTAGCCTCCAAATACCGGGTAACCGAGCCAGGCGTGCACCCAGCCGATTGCCGCCATTAGCACAAGGGAGGCCACAAGGAACATGCCGTCTTTGGCAATGCTGCCGGTTTCAGTTGGCGTCCAGTCCGGTTCCGCGCGGTTGATCACCACAATCTCCATCACAGCCCACAGCAACAGACCACCAAACAGGATCAGCGAGGCCACATCGCCATTCACCAACAAATGCGCAAACGCCCAGAGACCAAAGCCGGTCAGCTGCGGATGACGCATGTTGTTGAACAATTTGCCTTTGCGCGGTGCCGGGCTCATCAGGAAGATCGCGATCAGCACCAACAGGTTGTTGATGTGGCGCAGGAAGTTCTCCGGATACCAGATGTCGATATGCGGCGCCATGCGGAAGCCAAAGATCATCAGCACCACCGACGCCAGCAACGCTAGGGCCACCGGCCCGCGGCCTTTGTCACCCATACCGGCACGCACGTCCGGCAAGACTCGTTTAAACAGATGGGCCGCAGCCCACAAAACCACCCCAAGAACCAATAATGTCATCTCGCTCCCTCGCTGGATTATTTGGTTGTGGGGTAAGAGTTAACCTTCCAGCGCGGCGATTGCATCTGCCTTCGCCAAAATTTCACGCGCAGTGACAACGTGCAGGTTTTCGACAATCTTGCCATCCACCACGGCCACGCCCTGTCCGCTGGCTTCGCACTCTTCAAACGCTGCAATCTGACGCTTCGCCAGATCGATCTCCGCATCGCTTGGCGCAAAGGCCGCATTGGCCACATCCACCTGCGCCGGATGGATCAGAGTTTTGCCGTCAAAACCCATGTCGCGGCCCTGATCACATTCCACCTTCAGCCCATCCGCATCTTTGAACGCGTTATAGACACCGTCGACAATCACAATGCCTTCGGCCTTGGCGGCGAGAAGGCACAATCCAAGCCCTGCCATCATCGGCAAACGGTCGGGACGGAAACGGGTTTGCAGCTCTTTGGCGAGGTCATTGGTGCCCATTACAAAGCCGGTCAGCTGAGGGTGCGCGGCAATCTCCGCTGCATTCAACATGCCGCGCGGTGTTTCCATCATCGCCCAAATCGGCTTATCGCCAATCAATGCGGCCAACGCGTCAACTTGCGCCGCGCTCTCCACCTTAGGCAATAGTACCGCGTCGCAGTCCATCGCCGCTGCCGCCTTGGCGTCCGCCTCGCCCCATTGCGTGTCCAGACCATTGATCCGCACAATCCGCATTCGACTGCCATACCCGCCCTGAGTTAGCGCATCGGCCAATGTGGCACGGGCGTTTTCCTTCTCATCCGGTGCCACAGCATCTTCCAGATCAAAGATGATGGCATCCACCGGCAACCCGCGTGCTTTTTCCAAAGCACGGTCCTTGGACCCGGGAATGTAAAGAACCGAACGATAGGGGCGCGCGCGCTGATCCATGACTCTCTCCGCAATTATGTTGCGCAGAGAGGTGCATTTTTCTCAGAAAACTTCAAGAACATTTTTGCCGCATCGCAGAAAAGTCTCACACCTTCTCAAGCAGATGCGCCAAATGTCGCGCTTTTGGAAACAATAAAATCGTTACGTTAACCATTTTTAAGCCCCGACCTGCGCACACTCATCCCATCGCTTCCTGTGGGAGGAACGCAAAGACGGTTCAAAAGGACCGCGATCATAAGAAGAGGCGAGAGCTTTGAAATCCATGGCGTGCAAAAGGCGCGCACATGCCTTCTTTATGAGAGGAAACCACATGAAACGCACTTTTTTGACCCTGACGGCCGGTCTTGGCCTTTCGATCTGCGCCACCTCAATCGCCCAGGCACAGAACCTGCAACACTGCGCCACCCGCGACCTTGTTGTGGAACGTCTGGCCCAGAAGTACGGGGAATCCCGTCAGGCGCTTGGTCTTGGCACGCAGGGCGCCATGGTGGAGATTTTTGCTTCGGAAGATTCCGGCAGCTGGACCATCACCGTCACCATGCCAAATGGCTCCACCTGTCTGATGGCAACCGGCCAAGCCTATGAAAAGCTTGCCGAAGCTCTGCCTGCCAAAGGTGACGACGCCTGATGTCATACGCCTTTAAAAAAGCGCGTCAAAAATCAGCTTCACGCCGGTGATCGACAAGAGCGTATAGGTCAACGCAAAAAAGACCCGCTCTGAAACGGCGTGATGCAGCTTCACACCACCCCATGCCCCAAGCAGCGCGAATGGTGCCAATAGCGCACCCGCGCGCAGGGTCTCGACGGTAAACACGCCGAGAAACGCATACGGCACAAACTTCGCGATATTGATGGCCCAGAACACCAACACGGTGGTGGCCTGATAGGCGGTTTTGCCCATCCCCCGAGACAGCAGATAAACCGCCGCCGGCGGTCCACCCGCATGGCTGACAAAGCTGGTGAACCCGGCCACGCCCCCCGCGAGCAATCCGGCCCGCACCGGCATTTTTTGCCGTGCCTGCGCCCTCGGCCAGAGTTGCCAGATCACAAAACCAAGCGACACAGCGCCAATCAACAGTCGCAGCACGTCATCATTGGCCACACGAAACAGCACAACACCGCCCGCCACACCGGGCAATCCCCCCAGAATCAGCACCTGCGCCTCTGGCCAGCGCCACTTGCCCCAATAAGGCTTCAGCGTCACCAGATCGACCAACATCAACAAGGGCAGCATCAGCCCCAACGCCTGCACCGGCGGCAGGATCAACGCCAGAACGGCCGCGCTAGCAAAAGCCGCGCCAGAGCCAAACCCGGCTTTGGAAACACCGGCAAACAGCACCGCAACCGGCGCCAATATCCAGAATGTGAGAGAATCAGTCATACAAAAACAGGCGCACCCAAGGATGCGCCTGCTGCAAATCGAGGCAACTCATGCTGCAAAGCAGCGTAAGTGCACTTACTTGCCGTCAAGAATCTTCTTACGCTGATCCTTGTATTCCTTCTCTGTCACCAGACCGTCCGCATAGGCTTTTTCCAGCGACGCCAACTGGTCGCCAACGCTCACAGCCTGCACGTTTGTGGTCGCGTTGCCGCCGCCACAAGCGGAGACGGTCATGGCCACCAAAGTCAGCGCCATCAGGGTTTTCAGAGTCGTTTTCATTTTTTTGGTCCTCAAAGAAGCCTGTGAATTATCCCGCACATCTACTCACAGCCGCCGCGCCAAATCAAGCGTGCCAAACCATACAAATTGCGCAAGAATTTGCCCCTCTACGCCGTGATCACAGGTGCGACAGCTGGGCCGCCTCCGGCTTCAAACACTTGCGTCAACGCCAAATTCGACTTAAGCCACCCCCCGATAATCAACCGGACCGGAGATAGATCCCATGGCACGACCAAAGATCGCCCTCATCGGCGCAGGTAACATCGGCGGCACGCTCGCCCACCTCGCTGCAATCAAAGAACTTGGTGACGTTGTACTTTTTGACATCGCTGACGGCCTGCCACAGGGCAAGGCGCTCGACATCGCAGAATCCGGCCCGGTCGAGAAAATCGACGCCGCTATGTCCGGCTCCTCCGACTACTCCGCGATCGCTGGCGCAGACGTCTGCATCGTGACCGCAGGTGTGGCGCGTAAGCCAGGCATGAGCCGTGATGACCTGCTGGGCATCAACCTGAAAGTGATGAAGTCCGTGGGCGAAGGCATCCGCGACAACGCGCCAGACGCGTTTGTGATCTGCATCACCAATCCGCTGGACGCGATGGTTTGGGCGCTGCAGAAATTCTCCGGCCTGCCAACGCACAAAGTCTGCGGCATGGCGGGTGTTCTGGACTCCGCACGCTTCCGCCACTTCCTGGCCGAAGAATTCAACGTGTCCATGCGCGACGTAACTGCCTTTGTTCTGGGCGGCCACGGCGACACCATGGTGCCTTCCGTACGCTACTCCACCGTTGCCGGCATTCCTCTGCCAGACCTGATCGAGATGGGCTGGACCACACAGGAAAAACTGGACGCCATGGTTCAGCGCACCCGTGACGGTGGCGCCGAAATCGTTGGCCTGCTGAAAACCGGCTCCGCCTTCTACGCGCCAGCCGCCTCCGCCATCGAAATGGCCGAAGCGTACCTGAAAGACCAGAAGCGCGTACTGCCATGTGCGGCTTACTGTGACGGCGACCTGGGCGTGAAAGACATGTATGTTGGCGTGCCAACCGTGATCGGTGCCGGTGGTGTTGAGAAGGTTGTGAACATCAAGCTCAACAAAGAAGAGCAGGAAATGTTCGACACCTCCGTGAACGCCGTAAAAGGCCTCGTGGACGCCTGCAAAGGCATCGACGGCTCCCTGGCCTAAGCCACAGCACGACAGATTTGAAAAAGGCGCCCATTGCGGCGCCTTTTTTGTTTTAGAAACTGGTGGGCACCCGCCCGTCCTGAATATCCTTAAGCGCGGCATCCACCGCCGCCGGGGACAGATCCACCTGCGCTTCCGGGAACACCTTTTTGATCTTGGCGGGAACATCCACATCCGATGGTGTCATGCGTCCCAACAAGCGCAGCATCAGCCCCTGAAAACCGCTGATCTCTTTGACGTGACGGTACAGGTCATCCAGATAGTCGCTGTTGTCACGGTGGTCCCACACGTCCTGCGCCTGCCGAATGCGCGCTGGATTGTGCGGCTTCAGCACTTTCCCGTCCGGCGCCTTCTTGCGCATCTTGTCCAGCCAATGCGCCTTGGTCATGCCGTCAAAATGCAAAATGACGCGCTCCGGAAATTCACTCTGTCCCTGATGGACCTTCATACCTTCCGGCAGTTTGGCGCGGTGTAGGGCCAGTCGCAGCCCAGACGACACCCGTGTAAAGGCTTTGCCATGCCAATACCCCGCCAAGCCTTTTTGAAGATACCGGTTGTACTGACCATATAACACCGGCAAGGCGCGGTGGATCTTGGGCGGAAACGGCAACCGGAAGGCGCCTGCAAAGACATGCGCCGGGGTCTGCCCTCGTTGGTGCACGCGCTCCCCATTGCGCACGACGACCGTCAAAATCTCTTTTGGTTGCCGATCCAGGAACGCAAAAAGCGCGCCAGTGTTGGTGACATACTCGTCCGCATCAATATGCGCGATCCAGTCCGCGTCACTCTGCGCCATTGCGGCGTCGGCATTGATGGTCTGGCGCACCCGGAAGTCCCACGGACGCGCGCCATTGGCACTTGCCGCCCAATAGGCGTCGTCACAGTTGATGATCCGGATCTGCGGATGGTCCCCGACAATGGCTTCCAGCTCTGCGTTGGGCGCGTCGAGATGCAACCAAATGCGGTTCACCCCCAAATCCACGTGATGCGCCAGAAACCCCAAAGTCACCGCCGTCGGCTCAAACGCCGTTGTCACAATATCCCAACGCAAATGTCTTCTCCAAATCGATGCCATACCGGCGCAAAATGCGCCCCCTGAATGCGGGAGACAGCGCGCCTTGTAAAACACCAATGCGCGCGGGACTGTCAAATTTTTCCTTTTGGTTGCGCTGACGACCAAACTGCCTACACTTTCTGCATGTACGCGCCCCGCGCCCCCAAGTCTTTTGACCAATCTGTTTGAGGCCCCAAATGTTTTATCGCCTGGCTCTGCCCGTCACCCTTCTGTCGCTTGTTACGCTCACAGCCTGCGGCAATCCGCAAACCACCTCGGACCGCAGCGTGCGCGCAGGACCACAGGCCCAATCGCCTGTCACTCCGGGTCCAAACAACCGCACCCCGTCCCGCGGCTACACATCGACGGTGCCTGCCAACGCCGTTGTCACCTGCCCGCAAGGCGCGACCCTGGTCACAACACCTTCCGGCGTCACCTCCTGTGCCCACACCACAGCCACAAATCTTTCGGTCGGTGACGAAACCGCGTTTGACACAGCCCGACTGGAAACCATGCAGGCACAAGCCACCGCCACGGGGCTGCCTGTCGCCTATACCGACGGAGTTGTCACAACAACAATCTACCCAGCCACGCGCCCCTAATCCCTACTCAGCACCTGAAACAGGGGACGCGCCACCGCGTCCTCGCGCCGCCAATCCGTTTGCGGTAACGCTGCACCGCAATCCGAGTCGCCGGCGCATCCCCTTATTTCACAGGCAATTTATTTAACTTGTGCGACTTTCCGCCGAGCAACCCCAATTTGTGATCACACATTTTCACACTGTGATCACAAATAAGAAAAAATCCACCATTCCTGTCGAATTTGCTTATCGGCTCGACAGGACTGTGCCAGAAACGCTCCAATCGCAGCAAGATGGGACAGTTCCATGAACATCCACGAATATCAGGCGAAAGCCCTGCTTCGCTCCTACGGCGCTCCGGTGTCCGAAGGCCGCGCCGTTCTGAAAGCAGAAGACGCAAAAACCGCCGCCGGCGAACTTGACGGCCCACTTTGGGTTGTGAAGGCGCAGATCCACGCAGGTGGACGCGGCAAAGGCTCTTTCAAAGAAGCCGACGCAGGTGAAAAAGGCGGTGTCCGCCTCGCCAAATCGGTTGAAGAAGCCGCCGAGGAAGCCAAAAAGATGCTGGGTCGCACCCTTGTGACCCACCAGACCGGCCCAGCGGGCAAGCAGGTCAACCGCATCTACATCGAAGACGGCTCCGACATCGAGCGTGAGCTGTATCTGGCTCTGCTGGTCGACCGTCAGACCTCCCGCGTGTCTTTCGTGTGCTCCACCGAAGGCGGCATGGACATCGAAGAGGTGGCCGAAGCCACCCCTGAGAAAATCCTGTCTTTCTCCGTTGATCCGGCCACCGGCTACCAGCCATACCACGGCCGCCGCGTTGCCTTCTCCCTGGGCCTGAAAGGCGCACAGGTGAAAGAATGCGTGAAACTGATGGGCATTCTCTACAAAGCCTTCATGGAAAAAGACATGGAGCAGCTGGAGATCAACCCGCTGATCGTCATGCCAGGCGGCGCACTGAAAGTGCTCGACGCCAAGGTTGGTTTTGACGGCAACGCCATCTACCGCCACGCGGACATCGCCGAACTTCGCGATGAAACCGAAGAAGATCCAAAAGAGCTTGAGGCGTCCAAATACGACCTCAACTACATCGCGCTGGACGGTGAAATCGGCTGCATGGTGAACGGCGCGGGCCTCGCAATGGCCACCATGGACATCATCAAACTCTACGGTGCAGAGCCTGCCAACTTCCTCGACGTGGGCGGCGGTGCAACCAAAGAGAAAGTGACCGAAGCGTTCAAGATCATCACCTCTGATCCAAACGTCAAAGGCATCCTCGTGAACATCTTCGGCGGCATCATGCGCTGTGACGTGATCGCAGAGGGCGTTGTGGCCGCGGTGAAAGAAGTTGGCCTGCAGGTTCCTCTGGTTGTGCGCCTCGAAGGCACCAACGTGGAAGCCGGCAAGGAGATCATCAACACCTCCGGTCTTGATGTGATCGCGGCGGACAACCTGTCCGACGGTGCCGAGAAAATCGTGAAAGCGGTTAAAGGCTAAGTCAGCTGACGGACGCCGGCAAGGCGTCCGCCTTCGATTGCGACCAAACGTTAGGTACTGTCTAGAATGAAGAATCTAGTCCTTTTTGCAGCAGCAGCGTTGGGGTTGGCGGCCTGTGTATCGCCACCGACCCCTGAAGAGCGGGCCGAACAAACCTCCCGCAATTTGCCGCTTGCCGAAGCTGTGATCCCGAGCTGCATCGATGCCGCTCGCGGAAAACAGCCCAACTATTCGCGCGTTAACGCGCTCGGATACGTGCAATATGAACCGTCCCGAAAGGCGCCAGCAGGCACCTACTTTAAGCTTCCCAACCAAGCTTTGGCTTTCGAAAAAGCTTCGCTCTATTTCGCGCCAGGCAAAGGTTGCTCAGTGTACTACTCAAACGAGCAAGACGACTTCAATGTCATCGGCACAACTTGGGTCGGAGCGTTGGAAGCTGCGGGATACAAGTTCACAAGCAAGACTGACGGAAACTTCGATTTTGTTGCTAACGGCATCCCGATGCGCCTCACCGGCGAACACGAGATTAGCAACTACGCAAACACTATGACCTTCGACATCCAACGCAGAAGTCGCTGATACAAATTTCAAAAGGAGAAGCTAACATGGCTATTCTCGTAGACGAAAACACCAAGGTAATCTGTCAGGGCTTCACTGGCTCTCAGGGCACCTTCCACTCTGAACAAGCCATCGCATATGGCACCAAAATGGTCGGCGGCGTGACCCCGGGCAAAGGTGGCATGGAACACCTCGGCCTGCCGGTCTTTGACTCGGTACATGACGCCAAAGCCAAGACCGAAGCCAACGCGTCCGTGATCTATGTGCCTCCGCCCTTCGCAGCGGACTCGATCCTCGAGGCCATTGATGCGGAAATGGAACTGATCATCTGTATCACCGAAGGCATTCCTGTGCTGGACATGATGAAGGTACAGCGCGCGCTGGAAGGCTCTGCCTCCCGCCTGATCGGTCCTAACTGCCCAGGTGTGATCACGCCTGACGCCTGCAAAATCGGCATCATGCCGGGCCACATCCACAAGCGTGGCTCCGTGGGCGTTGTGTCCCGCTCCGGCACCCTGACTTACGAAGCGGTAAAGCAGACCGCAGACATCGGTCTGGGTCAGTCCACCGCTGTGGGCATCGGCGGCGACCCAATCAAAGGCACCGAGCACATCGACGTGCTGGACATGTTCCTGTCGGATGACGAGACCCAGTCCATCATCATGATTGGTGAGATCGGTGGTTCCGCGGAAGAAGAAGCCGCAGAATTCCTCGCCAACGAGCGCAAAAAAGGCCGCTGGAAGCCAACTGCTGGCTTCATCGCGGGCCGCACAGCGCCTCCCGGCCGCCGCATGGGCCACGCCGGTGCGATTGTTGCCGGTGGCAAAGGTGGTGCCGAAGACAAGATCGCCGCGATGCAGGAAGCTGGCATCGTCGTCGCAGACAGCCCAGCCGGCCTCGGCGAAGCTGTGCTCAAAGCGATCGGCTAAATGCCTGCCGCCCGGCATATCACCATTGGGCAACGCCCGAACCTGGGAGGACGTGTAAACGCCCTCCCATGGGGAGGTTCTGGCGCTGCCCGGCGTTGCCGTCGGGCCCATAACTGAAAGGTGAACGCGAAAAACTAGGTTTCCGCGCAACCTGCGCTAAGTCTTTTGAAACATTCCCGCGTTCATCTACCCCAAACCAGCCCTGCACGGGGCCAACCAAAAACCGGTCCCATCCTTCATGAGGTGCCATCATGACCGAACAGTCGCCAAACGACATCTTCCACGCCTCCTCCTTTATGCAGGGGCACAATGCGGAATACCTCGAACAGATGTACGCCCGCTACGCCGCCGACCCCAATGCGGTTGACGAAGTCTGGCAGGAGTTCTTCCGCCAGCTCGGCGATGCGGAGCTTGATGTAAAGGCAGAGGCCGCTGGCCCCTCCTGGGCGCGCGCTGATTGGCCGCCACAGCCCAATGACGACTGGACCCAAAGCCTGACCGGCGAATGGGCGGAACCGGCCGAAGCCAAAGCCGCTGGCAAAAAGATCAAAGAGAAAGCCGCCGAAAAAGGCGTTGAGGTCTCTGACGAAGCCATCAAACGCGCGGTGCTGGATTCCATCCGCGCCCTGATGATCATCCGCGCCTACCGTATTCGCGGCCACCTGATCGCCGACATTGACCCACTGGGTATGCGCGACCAGACCCCGCATCCGGAGCTTGATCCAAAGTCCTACGGCTTCTCTGACGCCGACATGGATCGCCCGATCTTCATCGACAAAGTGCTGGGGCTCGACATCGCCACGATGCGCCAGATCATGGACATCGTGAAGCGCACCTACTGTGGCACCTTCGCGCTGCAATACATGCACATCTCCAACCCCGAAGAAGCGAGCTGGCTGAAAGAGCGCATCGAAGGCTACGACAAAGAAATCCGCTTCACCCGCGAGGGCCGCAAAGCGATCCTGAACAAACTGGTCGAAGCCGAAGGCTTTGAGAAGTTCCTGCACGTGAAATACATGGGCACCAAGCGCTTTGGTCTGGACGGTGGTGAAAGCCTGATCCCGGCCATGGAGCAGGTGATCAAACGCGGCGGCAACCTCGGCTTGAAAGAGATCGTGATCGGTATGCCTCACCGTGGCCGCCTGTCGGTCCTCGCCAACGTGATGGCCAAGCCCTACCGCGCGATCTTCAACGAATTCCAGGGCGGCAGCTTTAAGCCCGAAGACGTCGACGGCTCCGGCGACGTGAAATACCACCTCGGCGCCTCTTCAGACCGCGAATTTGACGGCAACGAAGTGCACCTGTCGCTGACCGCAAACCCCTCCCACCTTGAGGCGGTGAACCCGGTTGTTCTGGGCAAAGTTCGCGCCAAGCAGGACCAACTCAACGACGATGAACGCACCGCTGTGATGCCGATCCTGCTGCACGGCGATGCAGCTTTTGCAGGTCAAGGCGTTGTGGCAGAGTGTTTTGCGCTGTCCGGCCTGAAGGGCCACAAGACCGGCGGCACCATGCATATCGTGGTGAACAACCAGATCGGCTTCACCACCGCACCGCACTTCTCCCGCTCCTCGCCATACCCAACCGACAACGCGCTGGTTGTGGAAGCGCCGATTTTCCACGTGAACGGCGACGACCCAGAGGCGGTTGTACACGCGGCAAAAGTGGCAACGGAATTCCGTCAGAAGTTCCAGAAAGATGTCGTCATCGACATGTTCTGTTACCGCCGTTTTGGTCACAACGAGGGCGACGAGCCCATGTTCACCAACCCGGTGATGTACAAGCGCATCAAGAAGCACAAAACCACGCTGACGCTCTACACCGAACGTCTGGTGAAAGACGGCCTCATCCCAGAGGGCGAGATCGAGGACATGAAAGCCTCCTTCCAGGCCCATCTGAACGAAGAGTTCGAGACCGGCAAAGAGTACAAGCCCAACAAGGCGGATTGGCTCGACGGCCGCTGGTCCCACCTCGACAAACGCGGCGAAGACTACGAACGCGGCCAGACCTCGATCAAGCCAGAAACCATGGCGGAGATCGGCAAGTCCCTGTCCACCGTGCCAGAAGGCTTCCCGCTGCACAAAACCGTGGGCCGTCTTCTCGACACCCGTGGCAAGATGTTCTCCTCCGGCAAAGGCTTTGACTGGGCCACCGCAGAGGCCATGGCCTTTGGCTCTCTGTTGACCGAAGGCTACCCGGTCCGTCTGGCAGGTCAGGACGCCACCCGTGGCACCTTCTCCCAACGTCACTCCGGCATCATCAACCAGGACACCGAAGAGCGCTACTACCCGCTCAACAACATCCGCGCCGGCCAGAGCCAGTACGAAGTCATTGACTCCGCGCTGTCTGAATACGCGGTGCTCGGCTTCGAGTACGGCTACTCGCTGGCGGAACCTAACGCGTTGACGCTCTGGGAAGCTCAGTTTGGTGACTTCGCCAACGGCGCACAGATCATGTTTGACCAATTCATCAGCTCCGGCGAAAGCAAATGGCTGCGGATGTCCGGTCTCACCGTTCTGCTGCCACATGGTTTCGAAGGCCAAGGTCCAGAGCACTCCTCTGCCCGCCTGGAACGCTTCCTGCAGATGTGTGGTGGCGACAACTGGATCGTGGCGAACTGCTCCACGCCAGCCAACTACTTCCACATCCTGCGCCGTCAGCTACACCGCACCTTCCGGAAACCGCTGATCCTGATGACGCCAAAATCCTTGCTGCGTCACAAGCTCTGCATTTCTGAGGCGGAAGACTTCACCGATGGCTCCTCCTTCCACCGCGTACTGTGGGATGATGCTGAAAAAGGCAACTCCGACACCAAGCTGAAGAAGGACAAGGACGTCAAACGCGTCGTCATGTGCTCCGGCAAAGTCTACTTCGACTTGCTCGAAGAGCGTGACGCCCGTGGCATCGACGACATCTACTTGATGCGGATTGAGCAATACTATCCGTTCCCGGCCCACTCGCTGATCAAGGAGCTTGAACGCTTCAAAGATGCGGAAATGGTCTGGTGTCAGGAAGAGCCCAAGAACCAGGGCGCGTGGTCCTTCATCGAGCCCAACATCGAATGGGCCCTGACCCGCATCAAAGCCAAACACACCCGTCCGGTTTACGCAGGCCGCCCGGCCTCCGCCTCCCCTGCCACCGGACTGGCAAGCCAACACAAAGCCCAACAAGCAGCGCTGGTGGATGCCGCGCTCTCCATGGAAGGAAATTGATCCATGACCGAAGTTCGAGTCCCTACCCTTGGCGAATCCGTCACCGAAGCCACCGTTGCCACCTGGTTCAAAAAGCCGGGTGATGCGGTAGCCGTTGACGAAATGCTCTGCGAGCTGGAAACCGACAAGGTGACCGTCGAAGTCCCGGCCCCGGCTGCGGGCGTTCTGGGTGAGATCGTCGCTGCCGAGGGCGACACCGTGGGTGTTGACGCCCTGCTGGCGATGATCACCGCGGGCGAAGGCGCCGCACCAGCGCCAGCCGCAGCACCAGCCGCCGCAGCCCCTGCTGCCGGTGGTGGCGACGCGGTGGACGTGATGGTCCCAACCCTGGGCGAGTCTGTAACCGAAGCCACTGTGTCCACATGGTTCAAAGCCGTGGGTGACACTGTTGCGCAGGACGAAATGCTCTGCGAGCTGGAAACCGACAAGGTCTCCGTTGAGGTGCCTGCGCCTGCCGCCGGTGTGCTCTCCGAAATCCTCGCACCAGAAGGCACCACTGTGGACGCAAGCGCCAAACTGGCCGTGATCGGTGGCGCGTCTGCCTCTGCAGCCGCAGCCCCTGCTGCCGCTCCAGCTGCCGCAGCCGCGCCTGCCGGGTCCGCTGATGTCGAAAACGCCCCTTCCGCCAACAAGCTGATGGCGGAAAAAGGCATCGACGCCGCTTCCGTGACCGGCACCGGCCGCGACGGGCGCATCATGAAAGAAGACGTGCTGAAAGCCGCGCTGGCCCCGGCCGCCGCAGCCCCGGCCCCAGCCGCCGCGCCACGTGCACCGGTTGCTGCTGACGACGCGGCCCGTGAAGAGCGCGTGAAGATGACCAAGATGCGTCAAACCATCGCCCGTCGTCTGAAAGACAGCCAGAACACCGCAGCCATGCTGACCACCTACAACGAGGTCGACATGACCGAGGTGATGGCACTGCGCAGCCAGTACAAAGACCAGTTCGAGAAGAAGCACGGCGTGCGTCTCGGCTTCATGTCCTTCTTCACCAAAGCCTGTGTGCACGCGCTGAAAGAAGTGCCTGAGGTGAACGCAGAAATCGACGGCACCGACATCGTGTACAAAAACTACGTACACATGGGTGTGGCCGCCGGCACCCCGCAGGGTCTGGTTGTGCCCGTGATCCGCGACGCGGACGCCATGTCCTTTGCCGACATCGAGAAAGCGATCTCCGAGAAAGGCAAGCGCGCCCGTGACGGCAAGCTCTCCATGGCGGAAATGCAGGGTGGCACCTTCACCATCTCCAACGGTGGTGTCTATGGCTCCCTGATGTCCTCCCCGATCCTGAACCCACCGCAGTCCGGTATCCTCGGCATGCACAAAATTCAGGACCGTCCAATGGCGATCAACGGTCAGGTTGTGATCCGTCCGATGATGTATCTGGCCCTGTCCTACGATCACCGCATCGTGGACGGCAAAGGTGCTGTGACCTTCCTTGTACGCGTGAAAGAAGCGCTGGAAGACCCACGCCGCCTGCTGATGGATCTCTGATCTGATGGCCGACCTTCCTCACAGAGGGCAGCGCACGACCCTGGGTGGGCGTGAAGCGCCCTCCCGTGGGGAGGGTCGTGCGCTGCCCGTGCCTCACATGGCACGAGCGGAGGTGTGCTTTGAATCGCTGGGGTAAGTGTTCAAATAAAGAGAAGACTCTTCGCAGCCTAGTTTTCGGTACCTCGGCAATTCTTTTGTGCCTTGTCTGGCATCACGACATTTTGGCATGGCCAAAGGGAAGAGGGGCAGTTTTTCTTTTTCTTTGCTACGTCGGCTTTCCTCTTCAAACCATATTCTACGCGTTTCTATGGCGGGCTGACGTTCCGAAACAGGCTGAGAAAAAATGAAAGCTTCTTCTTACCTCAAATATCCCGGGGTAGAGGCATCGCAGATGCCTCAGGGGCAGCGCCCCTTCCCACACTCAGCCCCCCATTTCCCCACCTCCGCGATACAGACGCAATACCGACGCTATGCAGACGTGCAAAAATCGCCCAAACTGCCCCTATTGGAGAGACGCGCATTTCCCCTGCCCGCCGCTGGCCCCGCGCCGTGCGAGATGCAGGACATAGGAGGATAGACCATGCCCACCCATGTGCTCTGGCAAGCTGATGTTGCCGATTTTTCCGCCTGGCTCACCGTCTTCCAACAAGACGCCGCCAACCGCAAAGCCGCCGGGATTGTGGACCTCAACGTCTGGTCCGATCCCGACCGCGAAAATCACGCCATCGCGCTGTTTGCCATCGTAGACAAAGACAAGGCCCGCGCCTTTTTTGACAGCGAGGAACTCGCCATGCACATGGAGCGCGACGGCATCACCAACGTCACCGTTAAACTGTTGAAACCCGAATAAAGACCAACCATATCAAGTTCTTCATTGTGAGAGCTTTCCCACAAGACGGGGCATAATGCCCCTGCAATAGACCAAGGAAACACACCTATGGCTCAATATGACGTCATCATCATCGGCGCAGGCCCTGGCGGCTACGTCTCTGCAATCCGCTGCGCACAGCTGGGTCTGAAAACCGCCATCGTGGAAGGCCGCGAAACGCTGGGCGGCACCTGCCTGAACGTGGGCTGTATCCCTTCCAAGGCGCTGCTGCACGCAACCCACATGCTGCATGAAGCCGAGCACAACTTCGCCGACATGGGCCTGAAGGGCAAAAGCCCATCGGTCGATTGGGACCAGATGAAGGCGTACAAGACTGATGTTGTTGGACAAAACACCGGCGGCATCGAGTTCTTGATGAAGAAGAACAAGATCGATTGGCTCAAAGGTTGGGCCTCTATTCCAGCCGCCGGTCAGGTCAAAGTTGGCGACGATGTGCATGAAGCCAAGAACATTGTGATCGCGTCCGGTTCCGTGCCGTCTTCCCTGCCAGGTGTTGAAGTCGACAACGACAAAGGCATCGTGGTCGACAGCACCGGCGCACTGGACCTGCCAAAGGTTCCAAAGAAGATGACCGTGATTGGCGCGGGCGTGATCGGCCTGGAACTTGGCTCTGTGTATGCCCGTCTCGGCGCGGAAGTGACCGTGGTGGAATACATGGACGCGGTCTGCCCCGGCATGGACGCGGACGTACAGCGCACCTTCAAGCGTATCCTTGAAAAACAAGGCCTCAAGTTCATCATGGGCGCGGCTGTGCAGGGCGTGGACGCCACCAAAACCAAAGCCAAAGTGCGCTATCAGCCTAAGAAAGGCGGCGACGAAGAGGTTGTGGACGCAGATGTGGTGCTGGTTGCCACCGGCCGTAAACCCTTCGCCGAAGGCCTGGGTCTGGACGCGCTTGGCGTAAAAATGACCGAACGCGGCCAGATCGCCGTGGACGGCAAATGGGCCACCAACGTGCCGGGCATCTACGCCATCGGCGATGTGATCGAAGGTCCAATGCTGGCCCACAAAGCCGAAGACGAAGGCATGGCGGTTGCCGAGGTTCTGGCCGGTAAACATGGCCACGTGAACTACGGTGTGATCCCGGGCGTGGTCTACACCACCCCAGAAGTGGCCACCGTCGGTGCCACAGAAGCCGCGTTGAAAGCCGAAGGTCGCAAGATCAAGGTTGGCAAATTCATGTTTATGGGCAACGCCCGCGCCAAAGCGGTGCATCAAGGCGAAGGCTTTGTGAAAATCATCGTCGACAAAGAGACCGACCGCGTGCTCGGCGCCGCGATCATCGGCCCGGCGGCTGGCGACATGATCCACGAGCTCTGCGTCGCAATGGAGTTTGGCGCCTCAGCTCAGGACATCGCCCTGACCTGCCACGCACACCCGACCTACTCCGAAGCGGTCCGCGAAGCCGCGCTCGCTTGCGGCGACGGCGCAATCCACAGCTAAGTTGTTTATCTAGAACAACAAAGGGCGTCTCTTGGGGCGCCCTTAAGTTATGGAGGGCGCCGCATTGGTGGATCGTGAGAAGCTTTTGGGCGTCGTCTTGGGCGGGTTCGTGGCTGGACTCTTAACTTCGGCGGTAGCGCTGACACCCAAATCGAGGGCTGTGCAGATTGCCGAGTTCTTTGAAGACATCTGCATTCCAAATCACTACGGGCAACTAACCGAGTCGCCAGCGTCTTGGGGTTTTGAAACAGTAAAAGACACGGATGGCTCCCCCCTGTGGGTGCATCCCAAAACAGCCACTTTTCTCAAATTCGAACCGCGTAAATGTGGGCTAGAAACCCTCGCCCCTTACGCGCTCAGCGAAATCCAAGCACGCGAGTTACTGCGCCTATTAGAAGCGATCGTAAAACGACGGTTCCCGGAACTCTCGTACGATCCAAATGCTCAGATGGGATCTGTGCACAAGGGGTGGTCGAAGGGTCCGCCTGCGCATCCAAGCCGCTGGGGAGTCTTCTTTTTCGCCTATCCGGATTGGCTAGAAAGCGCCGGTAGCACTTTGTTTATCGTCGCACCAAAAGGTGAAGCTCTATGATTCACCACATGGTCTTCGCCGCCCGCGCGGCCCAGCCCGCGTCATAAGGCGCGCCGCCTTCGGCCCCATCGGTCTGCTCGGCCAATATCTGCCCCACGGTGGGCAGGTCAGCACTCTCGTCCTCAGACGCCCACAGCCCGGCCCGCATCACCGCCCGCGCACATTGCGTGTAGATCTCGCCAATCTTGATCACAATCACGGCGCGCGGATGCTTGCCTTGCACCTCAAAACTCTCGCACAGCGCGGCGTCAGTAGTCACCTTGGCAACCCCATTGACCCGCACCACGTTGTTGGAGCCCGGCACCATGAACATCAGCGATATGCGCCCGTCCGCTACGATGTTCCGTAACGTGTCGATCCGGTTGTTCCCGCGCCAGTCCGGCATTGCCAGCGTGTGTTCATCCAGTTCGCGCACCACAGGGCCATCGTCCCCGCGCGGGCTGCCGTCGGTGCCTTCCGGCCCCACAGTGGACAGCACACAAAAACGCGACGCCATAATCCACTTGCGATAGAGCGGCGTCATCTTCTGCGCCACTTTACTGACCGACGCCGAGGCCGGTTTGCCATAAAGTGCCTCTAACTCCGCAAGATCACTGACGTACTGCATCCGGATCAAACCCCGCTTCCACCATCAACGCATTGGAGCTGGTTTCAATTACGTCTTCCAACCGCTCCATAAACTCTTTCTGATCTGCACCCTGCTCAATAGGATCCAGAAACTCGACCACAGCCAGGCCCGGCTTGCGCAGCATCGTGCCCTTGGGCCAGAACATACCGGCATTGGTCGCCACTGGCACGGCCGTCTGGCCTGTCTCTTTATACAGCACATAGGGGCCAACCTTATACGGGACGTGCTCGCCCACTGGCACCCGTGTGCCCTGCGGATAGATAACAAGCTGCCCCGGCGGCACCCGGCCACTGTCCACATCCGCCAGCATCGCCTTGATCGCCGCACCGCGCTTGCCACGGCGCACCGGCACACAGCCCAAGCGCCACGCGTACACCCCGATGATCGGTGTGAAGAGCAGCTCATATTTCATGATGAACCGCGGCTGTGGCACCGCCTTGAAGATCATCATGATGTCAAGAAACGACTGGTGCTTCGCTGGCACCAAAACGGCCCCGCTCGGCACCGCGCCGCGCACCTCGGACCGAATGCCGACAAGCCAGCGCGCCGACCAGATCGCCCAGGTGGCGTAGGTGTTGCACGCCGCCATGGCCCCTTTAGAGGACAACAGCGCCCAGGGGAAAAACACAATCCCCATCGCCAGCATCACAATCGCATTCTGAACCACATAGATGATCGACATCACCCATTGAAACGCCAAGCGCATCAGGTCAACTCCCCTAGTGTACGTCGTGCCGCCGCGCCGGTGGCGAGATAGGCCACCACGCCCGCCAGCGGCGGGATCAGCGCCAAAAACGCCCAGCCGATGCCTTGGAACCCAAGCCCGGTGAGGAAGCCGCCGCTTTCTTGCGCCGAAGGCAGCAAGAAGACGGCCAAGGCCCCCAGTGCGGTGCCTACAGCGGCGCCCAGCAAGGCGCGCAAGGTAAAGCGCCGCACAAAGGCGCGAGCAATGTAGCTGTCCCGTGCGCCAATCAAACGCAGCACCGAAATCACCTGTGCATTGGCCGCCAGCGCTGCATTGGCTGCCAAGGTGATCATCGCCGCCGTGGCCGCCCCAATCAGGCCAATCGACACCCAGCCCAGCAGACGCAACCGCCCAGCGGCACGCTCCAGCGGACGCCGCCAACGGGTGTGGTCATCCAGCACCGCGCCGGGCACCTCCGCCTGCAGCCGCAGCCGCAAGCCAGCGCCATCATAGCCCTCTTCGGTCTCCACAATCTCGATCAACTGCGGGATCGGCAGGCTGTCCAGAGGCAAGTCCGGCCCAAACCACGGCGCCAACAGGCCGCGCTGCTCGTCAACACTCAAGGCCCGCGCCGAGGCGATCCCCGGTGTGCTCTCCAACACGGTCAGCGCCGCCGCTGTCTGCGCCGCCATCTGCTCTTCCGGTGCGGAAATCCGCAACGTGGAACTCTGCGCCAGCTCATCGCCCCAACGCGCCGCCAATCGGCCCGACGCCAATGACAACGCCAAAGCAAACACCGTCAAAAATGCCATGGCGCCTGCGGCAAACAAAGTCAGGCGCGCGGTAAATCCGGTTGGCGGCACCACGCGGTCGGCTTGGGCATCGCCCATAATCAGCTTGGAAAGCTGCAGACCCTTGCTCATAGATCCGCCCCCGCCAGCTGCAACTTACGCCCAGAAATCCGCAACACCCGCGCCTGCACATGATGTTTGGCAGAGCGGATTAGGTTCAGGTCGTGGGTCGCAATCAGGATGGTCTTGCCCATCTTGTTCAGTTCCACCAAAAGCTGCAGCAACCGCTGGGACATTTCCCAATCCACGTTACCGGTTGGCTCGTCCGCCAATACCACATCCGGCGACATGATCACTGCGCGGGCCAAAGCGGCACGCTGGCGCTCCCCGCCTGACAGCTCCGGTGGCAAGGCACTGGCCCGATGCCCCAAGCCCACCCAAGTCAAAAGCTCTTTCAGGTTAGAATGCTGCTCTAGGGAATCCCGGTCAGACACAGTCAAAGGCAAAGCCACATTTTCCCGCACCGGCAGGTGGTCCAAAAACTGGCAATCCTGATGCACCACGCCAATCTGGCGCCGCGCCAAGGCGTGGTCATCCCGATCCATCTCACGCACATCTTTGCCAAACAGCTGCACCCGCCCTGCCGTCGGGGTCAGCGCGCCGTAACACAGCTTCAAAAACGTGGTCTTCCCGGACCCGGACGGCCCGGTCAAAAAATGGAAAGATCCGGGTGCCAGTTTCAAGGACACCTCGCTCAGCAACTCGCCGCCACCGTAGCTATACGCAATATTGTCTAGTTCGATCACATGAGACCTCATTTGTCCCGATTGTTGTGCACGAGCATCGCCTTGGTTGCAATCTGTTCCACGCCGCCTTTGCACTTTCGCCAAGCGATGTTTCAGAATATGGTTCCTGAATAAAAGCAAGAACTTCGACAGCAGGGGACGAGTATGCGGCTCACTTGCCCAAATTGCGGGGCACAATATGAAGTGCCTGACGACATCATCCCAACCGGTGGGCGGGATGTGCAATGCTCCAACTGCGGCAACACCTGGTTTCAGGTGCACGCGGATATGCAGGCGGAAGAACCCGTTGAGGACGCTGTGGCGGATGTGGTCGCCGCGGCCAGCGAAGAAGCCACGCAAGACGACGCTCCCGCCCCCGAAGAAGAAGTCTTCGAAGAGGTCGAACCTCCAGAGCTCTCAATTGAAGCAGAGCCGGAGGACGAGAAGGATTTCTTCGAAGACGAGGACGAAGAAAACCCCGATGATCTGGATCTAGGGGGCGAAGACTGGGATCTGGAACCTGAGGAAGACTGGGCCGAAGAGAGCGCGCCTGATCAAGAGGATGCTCCAGCAGAAGCCGAAGAGCACCACGAGGACGTTGCCGAGACACCAGACGCGCAGGAAGAAGAGCGCGCGCCAGAGCCCGCTCCTGCTCCGGAACCGGAATTCGAAGGTGAGCCGGATGTCGCCGCTGATCTGGAAGACGACGTTGAGACCGACGCCCTCCCGGAAGACGACGGCGCAGTAGATGCAGAGCCGGAGCCAGCGCCCAAGCCGCGTGGGCTGGATGACTCGGTCAAAGACATCCTGCGCGAAGAAGTGGAATATGAAAGCCGCGCCCGCGCGGCTGAACAACCGCAAAGCCTGGAGACACAAGGCGATCTGGGTTTGGATCAGGGCGAAGACCGCCCCACAGCCACAGACCGCCGCGCAGATGAGGCCGCCAACCGGCTGCGCCGCTTACGGGGGCAAGACGATGCCGCCACCGCCGCTGCTGTGGCCGCGACCGTGCGCAGCGCCAAGGACACCCGTCGCGACCTGCTGCCGGATATCGAAGAGATCAACTCGACCCTGCGCACCTCTGGCGACACCCCGCGCAATCCGGATTTGGGTCAGAAAGCCAACAACAGCACCAGCCGCGCGCGGGGGTTCCGCCTCGGATTTGCACTGGTGATCTTGCTCGCGGGCGCAGCTGTCTTTGTCTACAGTTCCCATGACAGCCTGAGCCAAAGCTACCCGCAGGCTGCGCCTTACATCGACAGCTTTATGGCCTCGGCAAACGGTGCCCGTATCTGGCTGGACGACAAAGTGGCAGGTCTGTTTCTCAAGCTCAACGCCTTGACCGGACAGTCCTAACCGACTGTCCAGCGCTGGCCTTAGAACCGCTCCAGCAAACGTTCCAGATAGTTACGCTCTGACTCAGAGCGCTCTGTTTCCCCTGCGCGGCGACGGATTTCGTCCAACAGGCGGCGCGCCTGACGGTAGACATCCTCGCCCTGCAGCAACCCTTCATCAGTACCTGCCGCGCCGCGATTGCCTTGGCTGCGTCCAAGCGGGTCTTGCGCCTGCCCCTGTGCCTCTGCGGTGCCTTGTTGGCCTTGTTGCTGCTGCTGCGCCATGGCTTCACCAAGGTTACGCAATCCCTCACGCAGTGCGTCCATCGCCTCTGCCTGCCGGTCAATCGCCGTAGCCAGATCATCCTCACGCAACGCCTCTTCGGCACCTTCCATGGCACCTTCCGCATTGCCAAGCGCTTCCCGCGCGGCATCCCCCTCCGGCGTGCCCTGCCCCGGCAAGTTCTGCATCTGACGGTTCAGCTCCTGACGCAGCGCGCGCTGGCGGTCTTCTAGTGCGCCTTGCTGACCCTGCTGATCGCCATTGGACTGACCTGTCTCGCCCTCACCTTCGCCGTCACCCTGACCTTCGCCACCAGTGCCGTCATGCGCCTGACCACGCCCTTCGCCGCCGCTATAGCCTTGGTTTTCCTGAGACTGGCCGCTCTGAGCGTTGGGGTTGAACTGTTCCTGCAACTCGCGGAAGGCCTCATCAGACAAGCCCTGCTGGTTGCGCAGCGTTTCAGCCAGCCCTTCCATGGCCTGCTCGCCCTGGTTTTGCTGCCCTTGGCCTTGGGTGACCCGCATGTTTTCCATCAGCCGCTGCAACTCTTCCAACGCCTGCTGCGCCTCCGCCATGCGGCCCTGCTCCATCAACTCCTGAATGCGGTCCATCATGCGTTGCAGATCGTTCTGATCCATCTGCATCGAATTCTCTGCGCTCTGCTGATTTTCGCCTTCTTCACCATCCTGCTGCTGCCGACGCGCCAACTCGCGCATGTAGTCCTCAGTGGCCTCGCGCAACTCCTGCATGAGACGCGCAATCTCTGCATCACTGGCACCGTTTTTCATCGCCTCGGACAAGCGTTCCTGCGCCTGTCGCAAACGCTCCGCCGCGCTGCCCAGATCACCGTCTTCCAAATCCAGCGCCAATTGCCACAGCGCCTCAGCCAACTCATCGCGCTTCTCTTCGGACAACCCGTGCGTCACGTTCACTTCCAACCGCCGCAGAATGGTCCGGAACCGCAGGTAGTCTGTCTCCCGCCGAAACACGCCATCCTCAGGCCGGTGCGACACCGCCCGCATCAACTGCGCCACCCGTTTGCCATTCTCCCGCGACCACAACAAATCCCGCCGCATCTCAATCACTGCCGACGCCAACGGGTCAAAGAACCGCCGCGCTGGCAGCTCAAACCGCAAGTCTCCGGATTGTCCTTCCAGCCCTGCGTCATCCTCTACAGTCAGGGTGACCTTCACCGGCAAATGCGCCCAAGGATGCTCGGAAAAGTCCTCAATCAAGGTCTCTTCAAACGACGCCCGATCGCCAGAGATCGGCAAGGGCAGCTCGACCACCACCGCCTCGCGCGGCTCAGGATTGACACGCAGACCGTACTGCCGAGACACGCTGTCCAGATCGAGTTCTACAACTGCAGTGCCCCCGACTACGCCATAATCATCAGACGCATGAAACGGCAGGGTCATCTCTCCACGGCCAGAGGCCTCAACCTGCCCGCTCAAAATCACTTTGGGCGCCCGGTCGTCTTGCATCACGATGTTCCACGCAGCCCCGCCCGGCCCGGCGATCTCCAAATCCCCGGTTTGGCGCACATCAAAGCTCTGTTCAGGCTCTGCCGCGCTCTCAATCGCCCCAACCCGACCAGACACGGTCTCTGCCACGGTCAACGCGCCCACCTCGCCGTAAAGACGCAACAAAACCCGACTGCCTTCCGGCAACACCAGTTTGCCCGCAGGCTGATCATTCAAATAAAGCGCAGGTTTGCCGGTGTAACTTGGCGGCTCAATCCAGCCTTCCCAGGTTGGTCCACTGGCAAGGGCAGCTCCGCCCCCCGGCCCCAACTCGCGCACCGATGCCAGATTGGAAAACGACCCAACAAAAAACGCCATCATCAGCAAGAGGATCGCCGTGTAGCGCAGCCCAAACGGGTCCAACCGCGAAATCCGCAAATCCGGCTGAACCGCCTTGGCGCCTTTGGTGCGCGCCGCCATGCGTTTCTGGTGAGCCGCCCAAAGCGCCTGCGACGCGGCATCGTCCTTGCCCACCGCTGGCGCATCGCGCAACGCCGCAATCGGCCGTCCGGGCAACGTCGCATCCAGCCGCGCAATCGACATGTCACGGGACGGCAGCACCAACTGCCGCGCCCCACGCACCAGAAACACAAGCATTCCGGCCGCTGCCAAAAAGCCGCAAATCCAGATCATTTCCAGAGGTAGATGATCCTGCAGCCCCACCATCAGTGCGGCCAGCACCACAAAGGCGATGGTCCACACCGGCCAGAACGCACGTGTGAATGATTCTGCAAACAGACCCAACCGGGTCAGGCCAATGACCCACCGAAGGTGCAACAGGGCTGCATCTGAAGGGCTTTGACGGGTCACGGCGCTCCTATCGGTTGGCTCTTAGTCGCTGGTCTCGTCCAGCCACTCTGGGATGCTATCGCGGTTTATCATCTCTTCATAGGTTGGACGTCGGCGGATAACCGCAAATTGATCGTCCTTCACCAGAACCTCGGGGATCAAGGGCCGCGTGTTGTACTCGCTGGACATCACCGCGCCATAGGCCCCCGCGCTGCGGAAGGCGATCAAATCCCCATCGGCAAGCTGCGCCATATTGCGCCCTTTGGCAAAGGTGTCGCCAGATTCACAGACCGGCCCCACGATGTCATATTGTGCAGGCTCCTGCCCCGGTTCGGCTTCGATGACCGGCACAATATCGTGATGCGCCTCATACATCGCTGGACGGATTAGGTCGTTCATCGCCCCGTCGACAATCAGGAACTCGCGGTCTTCGCCGGACTTCACGTAGATCACCTTACAGACCATGATACCGGCGTTGCCCGCAATCAAACGGCCCGGCTCAATCTCGATCTCACAATTCAGATGGCCCAGCACGCGCTTCACCATCGCGCCATATTCCACCGGAAGCGGCGGCGCAGAGTTGGAGCGCTCATAGGGAATGCCCAGGCCACCGCCCAGATCGAGCCGCTTGATGTCATGCCCTTCGGCCCGCAGCTGCTCGGTCAGTTCCGCGACCTTCTTATAAGCCGCCTCAAACGGCACCAACTGGGTCAACTGGCTGCCGATGTGCACATCAATGCCAATGACTTTTAGGCCCGGCAAAGACGCCGCCAACGCGTAGACCTCTTTCGCACGGCTGATTGGGATACCGAATTTGTTTTCCGACTTACCGGTCGCAATTTTGGCGTGGGTTTTGGCATCCACATCCGGGTTCACCCGAATGGTGATCGGGGCTTCAACACCCAAACGACTCGCCACGGCGCTTATTGCCGCCATCTCCGGCTCGCTCTCCACATTGAACTGGCGGATGCCGCCGGTCAGCGCGAGTTCGATTTCATCTTCGGTTTTGCCCACGCCGGAGAACACAATTTTGTCGCCTGGCACACCCGCGGCCTTGGCGCGCGCATATTCGCCGCCCGACACTACATCCATGCCCGCGCCCAGCGCCGCCAAAGTCTTCAAGATCGCCTGATTAGAGGCCGCCTTCATGGCGTAGCACACCAGATGATCCGTGCCTTCCAGCGCCTCGTCAAACAGACGGAAATGGCGTTCAAAAGTTGCGGTGGAATAGCAGTAGAACGGCGTACCAACTTGCGCGGCGATTTCCTTCACCGGCACATCTTCGGCAAACAACTCTCCGTCGCGATAAAGAAAATGATCCATAGTGCCGTCTCCTGCGTGCCGCTAGCGTAGTTCGGCCTCTCTCATACGCCGCGGCGCAGCGCCGATCAATGCTCCTAAGCCGACTTACTTCACCGGTTTTGCCCGCAGGAACAGATAAAGCGGCAAGCCACAGCTCACGCCAATCATCCAAGTTGCCGGAATCGCCAAAAGCGCAATCCAATTGCGCCGCACCCAGACCTCGACCAGCACCCAAACCGTGAGCGTGATGGCGGAGATGACAAGATCCCAATAGATGCCGGTCACCGCGTCATTGGCTTTCCACAGCGCCACCATGGCCTGAAGGTCCAATCCGTTCTCGGCAATCCACGGCCCAAAATACATCATCGGATGGATCGCGCCCCAAATGGCCAATCCCAGAAATACCCAACGCAAAGGTGACATGTGTTCCCCAATCCCAAAAAGTAAGCGGCACCACAGGTACGGCGCCGCCTTTGCTTCGGATCAGAATGTCCTGATTAGGACTGAGCTTTCAAGGGGCTAAGCCCTTAGCAGCCATACCAGCGACAGCCGCCGCCAATGGAGATACTCACGGTGCCGTTGGTCACGCCCACGCTGCCAGAGGTGTGCACCCCGTCAGAGCCGATTCCGATATTGGCGTTGGCACGCGGCGTCCAAGGCTCTCCGTCCACACCGCAAGCGGACACAACAGCCAAACTCAAACAGGCAAAAACAACGCGGAACATGTGGGATCTCCCATGGCAGCAGCGTCAACGGGATCAGTTGCACCCCCAGTGCAACCGCCGTCAACGCGCCCACCATACGGAAAAACCGCTCGGATTGAAAAGGGGAAACACCGCCCTTCGGCGTCACTTCCCCAAGGGCTTAGCCGTCCAGCTTGGCTTTCCAAGCGGCAATCTGCTCACGCACACGGGTTGGCGCGGTACCACCATACGACATGCGCGAGGATACCGAGTTGTGTACGCCCAGCACGCCAAACACGTCTTCCGTGATCGCCGAGTGGACTGACTGCATGTCTTCCAACGTCAGGTCTGGCAGGTCGCACTCTTTGCTTTCCGCCATCGCCACCAGCGAGCCAGTCACATGATGTGCATCACGGAACGGCATGTTCAGCGCCCGCACCAGCCAGTCCGCCAGATCCGTTGCAGTAGAGAAGCCACTGCCCGCCGCCGCTTCCAGGCTATCCTGGTTGGCAGTCATGTCCTTGACCATGCCTTCCATCGCAGCCAGCGCCAGCATCAGGTTGTCAGCGGCATCGAAGACCTGCTCTTTGTCTTCCTGCATGTCTTTGGAATAGGTCAGCGGCAGACCCTTCATCACCATCAAAAGTGCGGTGTTGGCGCCAAAAATCCGGCCAATCTTGGCGCGGATCAGCTCTGCAGCATCCGGGTTCTTCTTCTGCGGCATGATCGAGCTGCCGGTGGAGAAGCGATCAGAGAGCGTCACAAAGCGGAACTGCGCAGAGGACCAGATCACCAGCTCCTCGGCAAAACGGCTCAGGTGCATGGCGCAGATGCTGGAGGCCGACAGGAACTCCAGCGCAAAGTCACGGTCTGCCACCGCGTCCAGAGAGTTCGCCGCCGGACGGTCAAAGCCCAGCGCCTTGGCGGTCATCTCACGATCAATTGGGAAAGACGTCCCGGCCAATGCCGCCGCGCCGAGAGGCGATTCATTCATCCGCTCCCGCGCGTCTTTGAAACGGCTCAGGTCACGGCCAAACATCTCCACATAGGCCATCATATGGTGGCCCCATGTCACCGGCTGCGCGGTCTGCAGATGGGTGAAGCCCGGCATCACCCAATCCGCGCCCGCTTCTGCCTGCGACACAAACGCACGGATCAGCGCTTCGATCCCGGCAATCGCCGCATCAATCTGGTCCCGAACCCAAAGTTTGAAGTCGGTCGCAACCTGATCATTCCGGCTCCGGCCTGTGTGCAAACGCCCAGCAGGCTCGCCAATGATCTCTTTCAGCCGCGCTTCCACATTCATGTGAATGTCTTCCAGCGCCGTGGAGAATTGGAACGTGCCGCCCTCAATCTCTGACAACACCGTGAGAAGCCCTTCCCGAATGGCCTCCGCATCGCTATCTGTCAGGATGCCTGTCTTGGCGAGCATCGCCGCATGGGCCCGAGAGCCAGCAATGTCCTGCGCCGCCATACGTTGATCGTAGCCAATAGACGCGTTGATCGCTTCCATAATGGCGTCCGGTCCGGCGGCAAAACGGCCACCCCACATCTGGTTTGAGGTATCTTTGGTCATGAGAAGCCCTTTTGGAGGGAAGATGAAAGTAAATGGGTCCGCGCTGGTTTATACAGGCTTGGCAGCAATCGCAATTGCCGCCCTCTCCTTTGTTGCCCTGAAACCTTCAGCCGAGGCTGAAACCCGCGACTTTTCCGCCGTCGTTGACATGCGCGAAGGCGACATGCGCAAACTCAACTTCCACTCCACCCCCAAAGAGGTCTCGCAAAACAGCTTCCTCACCGAAGATGGCGGCGAGGCCACCCTGGGTGACTACAAAGGCAAAGTGGTGCTCCTGAACTTCTGGGCCACCTGGTGCGCCCCCTGCCGCCACGAAATGCCGATGCTGTCCGAACTGCAATCCGAGCTCAGCGGGCCCGACTTTGAGGTGCTGACCCTCGCCACCGGCCGCAACATGGTCCCCGCGATGCAGAAGTTCTTTGATGAGATTGGCGTGGACAACCTCCCCTTGCACCGCGACCCCAAGCAGGCCGTAGCACGCGAAATGGCCGTCTTTGGCCTGCCCGCCACCATCATTATGGACCGCGACGGCAAGGAAATTGCACGTTTACAAGGGGATGCGGACTGGTCGAGCGAAAACGCCCGTGCTATCCTAACCGCCGTAATCGCCATGGGGAACTCCTGACACACCCCAAAGCCCTGACGACTGGCACATAAGAAGAGACCCCTATGATCCGCCACGCCTTGGCTTTTCTCCTCCTTCTGGGCGCCCCCGCCCAACTGGCCGCGCAGGACATTCAACAGCACGGCAGGCACACCAAGATCGAAATGGTGAAGCGGTTTGAGCTGCGCGGCGATGCCCGCGCTGCCTTCCGCCAATTCAAACGAAAATCCGACTACTTCGGCGCGATCTACATCAACCGCCCGGAACGCCACGCTGGCGTGCACGCCAACGCCAACTCGCTCTGGCTGGCAGAAGCCTATGCACAGACCCTGTGCCACAAACAATCGCGCAACCCGGACTACTGCGTGCTTTATGCCCGCAGCGTGCCCAAAGACTATGACCGCACCGCCTTTGGCGTGACCTTGTCCCACGCGGCCAACAAAGACTTCCGCGAATACAAAAAGCTGCAAAACAAGAAACGCTCCGGCGCCTTTGCCGTCGCTGACAACGGTGCCATCGGCTATTCTTGGGCCGAGCCCTCCTCCATGGTGGCCCGCGAACAAGCGCTGCACCGCTGCACCAAAGCCTCCGTCAAACTCCTGCGAGAGGCACCCCAGGATCTCTTGCCGCTGCTGTCGAGCCCCGCGCGTCAGACCTGCCACATCGTGCACACCTCCAACTGACCACCATCAGAAACCGCTTCTTAAGCCCTGTGGCACATACTGGGCGCACCGCCCTCTATTCGCCTTAAGTTAGTTAAAAACAGGGCTAAAACACCCCTGTTCAGCGCCGCCCCGGACCGTCATTTTAAGACATGGTTCATGTCTGTGTTCTTAAATGGGCACGCTGCTAAATGGGATGATGGGAAGCCTGCTATGGATCGCCCAAGGAAAAAGAAACGCAAGGCTGGCGCGAAGCAAGAGCATCGCAGCCCGCTGGCTTACGCCCTGGACACGCGGGATTCCTCCACGCTGGACATGGTCCGCGCGGCGATTGCGCATAAGCAAGTTCTGCTCGCCTACCAACCGGTTGTTCAAGCTTCCAACACCAAACGTCCCGCGTTTTACGAAGGGCTTGTGCGGGTGCTGGACGAAACCGGCCGCATCATTCCCGCCAAAGATTTCATGGGTGCCGTTGAAGACAGCGAACTGGGCCGCCAACTCGATGTGCTCGCGCTCGAGCTTGGCTTGCAAGCCCTGGCGGAACAGCCCGGCCTGCGCCTGTCAATCAACATGTCGGCCCGCTCGATTGGCTATGCCCCCTGGATGGATTGCTTACAGCGCGGCTTGACCCGCGCCGCCACCATTCCCGAACGGTTGATCTTTGAAATCTCCGAGAAATCCGTGGTGCAGGTCCCCGAAATTGTGCAGGGCTTTATGGAAGAGCTGCAGGTCAAAGGCATGTCCTTTGCACTGGATGACTATGGCTCCGGCCTAACCACGCTGACCGTCTTCCGCGACTTTGATTTTGACATCATCAAACTGGACGGCAGCTTCAGTCGCAACATTTCTCAGGATGGCAGCAATCAGGTGATTGCCTCCGCTGTCGCTGCGATTTGTGAACGCTTTGACATGCACTCCGTTGCCAGCCGTATCGAAAGCCCGGCAGATGCGCAGATGATGGCAGACCTCGGCTTTGACTGCCTGCAAGGCTTCGCCTTTGGCGCGCCAACCATTTCCCCACCGTGGAAACAGCGTAAATCCAACGCGGCCTAAGCCCCCGTAGAACCTCCTCTACAAAGACGTGCCCACACGCGATGGGCGCATTCTCGCCATGCGACTTTAGCCCTGTGACAGCCTGACCGTTGCCGCAGTGCGGCAAATGCGCTATTGACGCTACGGAAACGGAGTTTTGCGGGTTGCCTGAGGGGGGCGGTCCCGCACATGCTTCGCCCAGCATTTTGTAGAGGATTTGCATATGACCAACGTAGTGATTGCTTCCGCGGCCCGGACCGCCGTCGGTAGCTTCAGCGGCTCCTTCGCCAACACCCCCGCACATGATCTCGGCGCCACCGTGCTTAACGCACTGGTAGAGCGTGCCGGCATTGAAAAGGCGGATGTGTCTGAAACCATTCTCGGTCAGGTTCTGACCGGTGGCCAAGGTCAAAACCCGGCCCGCCAGGCGCACGTAAACGCCGGCCTGCCAATCGAAAGCGCCGCTTGGGGCATCAACCAGGTGTGTGGCTCCGGTCTGCGCGCCGTGGCTCTGGCTGCACAGCACATCCAACTGGGTGACGCCGCCATCGTAGCTGCAGGCGGTCAGGAAAACATGTCGCTCTCCCCCCACGTGGCACACCTGCGTGCAGGCACCAAAATGGGCGACGTGAAATACATCGACTCCATGATCCGTGACGGTCTGTGGGATGCGTTCAATGGCTACCACATGGGCCAGACCGCAGAGAACGTGGCTGAGAAGTGGCAGATCAGCCGCGAAGCGCAGGACGAGTTCGCTGTTGCGTCCCAGAACAAGGCCGAAGCCGCTCAGAAAGCAGGCAAATTTGCCGATGAGATCGTGCCGTTCACTGTGAAAACCCGCAAGGGTGACATCGTTGTGGACAGCGACGAATACATCCGCCACGGCGCCACCATGGAAGCCATGGCCAAACTGCGTCCGGCCTTCGTACGCGACGGCGGCACCGTCACCGCGGCCAACGCCTCCGGCATTAACGACGGCGCGGCTGGCGCTCTGCTGATGACCGCAGACGAAGCGGAAAAGCGCGGCATCGAGCCTCTGGCCCGCATCGCGTCTTACGCCACCGCTGGTCTGGACCCATCCATCATGGGTGTTGGCCCGATCTACGCCTCCCGCAAGGCACTGGACAAGGCTGGCTGGTCCGCTGAGGAACTGGATCTGGTTGAAGCCAACGAAGCCTTTGCTGCACAGGCCTGCGCTGTGAACAAGGACATGGGCTGGAACCCTGAGATTGTAAACGTGAACGGCGGCGCCATCGCCATTGGTCACCCAATCGGCGCGTCTGGTGCCCGTATCCTGAACACACTGCTGTTTGAAATGAAGCGTCGCGACGCCAAAAAAGGTCTCGCAACCCTTTGCATCGGCGGCGGTATGGGTGTGGCCATGTGCCTTGAGCGTCCTTGACGCAACGCCCCTATGCGTTTGAGAATGAGAGGGGCGTCCATCGGGCGCCCTTTTTTTGGTACTGGGAGGTCATTTTTCGCACAAGCAGCAAAAAATATCTGCAGTGCGGCAATTCATCACGTAATTATGTTGCGCAACGTGATTTAAAAACGTAACAGAGTTACCAACACATTTACTTACTTGGAGGACCATCATGGCAAGAGTAGCACTCGTCACCGGCGGCAGCCGCGGTATCGGTGAAGCCATCGAAAAAGCACTGAAGGCCGAAGGCTATGAAGTTGCAGCAACCTACGCCGGCAACGACGAGAAGGCGGCCGCCTTCACCGAAGCCACCGGCATCAAGACCTACAAATGGAATGTGGCCGACTACGAGGCGTCCAAAGCAGGTCTGGCACAGGTCGAAGCTGACCTTGGCCCCATCGACGTGATTGTCGCCAACGCAGGCATCACCCGCGATGCACCGTTCCACAAAATGACCCCGGAGCAGTGGCACGAAGTGGTCGACACCAACCTGACCGGCGTGTTCAACACCGTGCACCCTGTCTGGACCGGTATGCGCGAGCGCAAATTTGGCCGCATCATCGTGATCTCCTCGATCAACGGTCAGAAAGGTCAATTTGCCCAGGTCAACTACGCCGCCACCAAAGCCGGCGACCTTGGCATCGTGAAGTCCCTAGCTCAGGAAGGCGCCCGCGCCGGCATCACCGCCAACGCGATCTGCCCAGGCTATATCGCCACCGAGATGGTGATGGCCGTGCCGGAAAAAGTCCGCGAGTCGATCATTGGTCAGATCCCAACCGGCCGCCTCGGTGAGCCAGAAGAAATCGCGCGCTGCGTGACTTTCCTTGCTTCTGACGACGCAGGCTTCATCAACGGCTCCACCATCTCCGCAAACGGCGGCCAGTTTTTCGTGTGATCCACACACAGCTCACAAACCAAAAGGGCCGGTCATCTGACCGGCCCTTCTCTTTTGCCCCGTAAGTGCCTGGCTCAGGCGCAGCGGGACGGTTCCGTAAGAACACCATGGTTCAGCGGAACGGATTTGCCACCAAACAGAGCTTTGAAAAACCCAACAAAGGCGGCACTGCGGGCGGCATGCGCATCCTGGTAGGCTTGCTGAGTGCGGGCGGTGATAGCAGTCTCGATCATGATAGCCTCTCTTCTGTTTGACGATGGAAAACTTAACTGAGGCCAATATGGCGCCAACACAGCTTCACGACAAATGAGACTTTCCCTAGCTTCACTTAAACTGTATTTAACTGAACATGACCGATCGCCTGCCCCCACTCACCGCGCTGCGTGCCTTTGATGCCGCGCAACGCCATATGTCCTTTGCCAAAGCCGCCGATGAGCTGCACGTCACGCCCGCCGCGCTCAGCTATCAGATCAAATCCCTTGAAGAGCACCTCGGTGCGCCGCTGTTCCATCGCCTCAACCGCGCCGTGGCGTTGACCGAGATTGGCGAAACACTTGCCCCCGGCATTCAGGAAGGCTTCCAAACCCTGTCGTCCGCCTGGCGCGCCGCTCAGCGCCAGATGGATGATGCCACTCTCATGGTCACCGCAGGCCCGGCCTTCACCGCCAAATGGCTGGCGCCACGCTTTTATGAGTTTGCCCGCGCCCATCCCGAAATCGACCTGCGTTTCTCCGCCACCCTGCGCAACCTCGACTTCAACCGTGACGAGGTCGATGTGGCCGTCCGCTTTGGCCTGCTGAAGGACGAGCCCGGTCTTTGGACCTACCCGATGGCGCGCGAATGGGTCACCCCGGTTATGACACCTGAAATGGCCGAACGTTTCCCAACGCCGGAAAGCCTGAAAAACGCCACGCTGATCCACGACGAATCCATCGACTTCCTGCGCCCCCGCGCGGATTGGGCCGCCTGGTGCCGCCTAATGCAGCTCGACATCGACACCGCCCACGGGCCGCGCTTCACCGGCGCGGATCACAGCATCGACGCCGCCCTGGCTGGCGCGGGCATCGCCCTTGGGCGCCGCGCTCTGGTGGTGAAAGACATCCACGAAGGCCGCCTCGTTGCGCCTTACAAACACGCCATCTGGCTCCAGGCTCGCTTTCGCTTCCTGTGCCGCGAGGGCACCCAGGACCGCCCCCACATCGCCGCCCTGCGCGAGTGGATGATGGCAGAGATAGACAAAACCGCCGAAGTGACCGAGAACTTGATCATCACGCCGATCGAGGAGATTCCCCCCGCATGACCCGCACCAAAGCGACCGCAGTTGGCTTCATCGCCGTGCTGCTCTGGGCTTTGCTCGCCCTCTTCACGGTTGGCAGCGCCCCGACATCGCCGCTCATGCTCAACGCATTGTGCTTCACCATCGGCGGCACGCTGGGGGTTGTTTGGGCCATTGCCACCGGCGAGTGGCGCGCCTTGCGCAGCATTCCCCTAAAGGTCTACCTCTTTGGCAGCCTCAGCTTGTTTGGCTACCACGCGCTTTACTTCTCCGCCCTGCGCCTCGCGCCTGCGGCCGAAGCCGGGCTCATCGCCTACTTATGGCCCCTTCTGATTGTATTGATGTCCGGCCTGCTGCCCGGTGAACGCCTGCGCGCAGGCCACCTCTTTGGCGCCTGCCTCGGTTTCCTGGGCGCAGCTCTGATCATTGGTGGCGGCGACCTCGGCTTCAATCCCGCCCACCTGCCCGGCTATGGCCTGGCCCTTGCTTGTGCCTTCACGTGGTCCAGCTATTCGGTGCTGTCGCGTCGCCTCGGCGACATCCCCACGGTGTCTGTGGTGGT
Organism: Shimia sp. MIT1388; assembly: GCF_047124445.1. Taxonomy (GTDB): domain Bacteria; phylum Pseudomonadota; class Alphaproteobacteria; order Rhodobacterales; family Rhodobacteraceae; genus Shimia. The sequence continues at coordinate 1,883,918 of NZ_CP138921.1, forward strand.
CTTCTGCCTCGCCACCGCCGTGTTCTCCACTCTGCTACACCTTGCGCTGGAGGACACCGTCTGGCCCGCCGACACACTCACCTGGGTGTCGGTCTTTGCCCTCGGCCTCGGCCCGGTTGGCCTGGCATTCTATGTCTGGGATGTGGGGGTGAAACGTGGCGACATCCAGCTCTTGGGCACCGCCTCATATGCGGCTCCGCTGCTGTCGACTTTGGCTCTGGTGGGGGCTGGGTTTGCCGAGCCCACGATACACCTGGGCGCGGCGGCTTTGCTGATCACTGGCGGCGCGGTCCTCGCCACGCGCGCCAGCTTGAAATCTGGCTAGCGCTTACGCGGATAATCGCGTGATTTCTTCTTTGAGGCGGAGTTTCTGTTTCTTGAGTTCAGCGACGTCAAGATCACTGCTGCCGGGGGCGCGTTGCTCTTGTTCGACTTGCTCAGAGAGGGCTTCGTGTTTGCGTTTCAGCTCTTCGAGGTGTGCGCTTACGCTCATCATGTTCTCCTATGCAAACAATATGTAGTGAAACCAGTGCAGCACAGTTTTTGCCGCCTGTCACGCGCCACTTGTGACATATTCTTAACACTGGAGAATTTCCGCCGACGCTGTCGTAAAACAGTCGTAATACCGACGCGATACCGACGTGATTTTTTGCCGAATCGGACAGCCTTACTGACCCGAGCGCTGCATTAACGTTTTAAGGGAAAAGCAGCGCCGCCCCGTCTCGCAAAACCGCACGGATCTGCGCTGTATAGCTCTCACCATCTTGGGTGTGTTTGTCGCCCTCATGCAGGCGCACAGGCGCATGCAATCGAAACGCGGCCCGCCCGCCTTTCACCCCGCGCACCAGGACCAGATTGGCATCCCGTCCGGCACGAGCCTGCAATGGTAACACCTGCAGAGAGCCAAGCACATCCTGCATGCCCGAGAGCAAATCCGGCAACCGCTCCGCACGATGAATAAAAGTCGCAGTGCCCTTTGGCGCAAGGCGCTTGGCGGCCACTTCAATCCAACGTCGCAACGGCGTATCTTCCCCCATCGCCACATCGCGCCCCGCATCCTGTGCCGCCGTGCTGGCGGCGCGATCAAAATACGGTGGATTGGCCAAGACATGGTCAAACTGCATTTGCCGCAATTCAGCGGGTAAAGCCGCCAAATCCGCTTCCCAGATGGTCGCATCCGCCCCGTTGTCCTTGGCATTGCGATGCGCCAAAGCTGCATACTCCGGCTGCAATTCGACAGCATGCACCGTCAGATTCGGCACCCGCGCAGCCAGGCACAGAAACGCTGCACCTGCCCCACTGCCCAGCTCCAACACCCGCTGCCCAGACTTTGCCGGGACCGTCGCGGCCAGCAAAACCGGATCAACCCCAGCGCGATATCCATCCCTGGGTTGCCATAAGGTCACGCGTCCGCTCAAAAAATCGTTTTGCGTCAGCGCCGCACTCACAAGGACCGCCCCAGTGCAATCTCGTTGTCCAGCATAACCCGTTCAGCTTGCTGCAAATCTTGGCTCCGCACCATCAACCGGCGCGGCAATATGCCAATGCTGCCCTCAAGGACGCTCATGTTTACGTCCATTTCAAAGCAGTCTATACCCTCTCCCTGAAGCAGGGCGGTGGCGAAGGCGATGGTGGTCGGATCCGTGCTACGCAAAAGCTCTTTCATAATAACGATCTAAGGTTAGGGAGCGGCCAATGTCGACCCCTCGCGACAGGAAGTCCAAAATGAGTCTCGATCACGCAGCCAGCAAGCCGCATGAAGCCCTCGCAGTTCTGCTGCGCGATGATATGGATGCGGTGAACACGCTGATCGAAGAGCGTATGGCCTCCAAACACGCCCCACGCATTCCCGAAGTGACCGCGCATCTTGTGGGTGCCGGCGGCAAACGTCTGCGCCCGATGCTGACATTGGCAGCGGCCAAACTCTGCGGCTATGACGGCCCCTACCATGTGCACCTGGCGGCTACCGTGGAGTTCATCCACACCGCGACCCTGTTGCATGATGATGTGGTCGACGAAAGTGAACAGCGTCGTGGCCGTCCAACGGCCAACCTGCTGTGGGACAACAAAAGCTCGGTTCTGGTGGGCGACTACCTGTTCTCACGCAGCTTCCAGCTGATGACCGAAACCAACAACATCGACGTGCTGCGCATCCTGTCCAACGCCTCCGCCACCATTGCGGAAGGCGAAGTGTTGCAACTCACCGCCGCCACAGACCTCTCCACCAACGAGGATATTTACTTGCAGGTGGTACGAGGAAAGACAGCTGCTCTGTTTTCTGCCGCCACCGAAGTGGGCGGTGTTATTGCGGGCGCGTCTGCGGAGGATGTGCAGGCCCTGTTTGACTACGGCGACGCCCTCGGCATCGCCTTCCAGATCGCAGATGACCTGCTCGACTACCAGGGCGACTCAGCGCAAACCGGCAAAAACGTGGGCGACGATTTCCGCGAAAGAAAGTTAACACTGCCGGTGATCAAGGCTGTTGCACAAGCTACAGCTGAAGAGCGCAGCTTCTGGCAACGCACAATTGAAAAAGGCCGCCAGGAAGACGGCGACCTAGATCATGCGTTGGCCCTGATGGACAAATACAACACTTTGTCCCGCACTCGCGACGACGCTTTGGCTTGGGCAGAAAAAGCCAAGGACGCAGTGAAAAAACTTCCGGACCACGAAATCCGGGGCCTGCTGTCAGACATCGCCGACTACGTAGTCGCCCGCCTGAACTAAGCGAACCGCGCGCCCACCCGGCGCGTCGGCACGCACCACCAATCTGGATGGTGTTGACGCAAAACCTCCAAAGCCGCGTCCCGCTCGGATGCGGTTTTGTAGATACCAAAACACGTCGCCCCCGATCCGGACATCCGCGCCAAGGCGCAGCCTTCGGTGTGGCTCAGCTCGGCCAACACTTGGCCAATCACAGGCTGCAATCCAACTGCGGCCTCCTGCATGTCATTGCGCTGCCCCGACAGCCAAGCGATGGTGATGTCAAAATCACCCCAGTCTGGAAATGGCTCTGCCATCACAGGATTGTCCCGCGCATTCATCGCAGAAAACACTTGTGGTGTGGACACCGACACCCGCGGGTTCACAAGGATCATCGACCAATCCGGCGGCGTGTCGAGATGGTCAATCTCGTCACCAATCCCCCGCATTCGCACAAGCTCCGGCTCCATACACACCGGCACATCCGCCCCCAAAGCCGCAAGTGCGTCTGCATCCGGAATTGGAAGGTCATACAATGCGCATAATGCTCGTATTGTAGCCGCCCCATCCGACGACCCGCCGCCAATCCCCGCCATTGCGGGCAGTGACTTCTCCAATGTGACCTTTGCCGTCACGCCCAACAAATCCGCCGCGCGCATAACCAAGTTGCTCCGGTCGGTAGGAACGCCCTCCGCCATAGGCCCAACGACATTCAAACTGGTTGTAGCGGCCTTTTCCACCGTCAACCGATCCCCCACATCGGTCAATATAACCAAGGAGTCCAAACGGTGAAAGCCGTCCGCCCGCTGTCCAGTCACATGTAGGGTCAAGTTGATCTTGGCGGGCGCAAATGCCTCAATTGCCATCCGTTGCCGCCAAAGGCTCCGCGCCTTCCTCTTCCAGCACCACGTCCAGACCAACTTCAAGCTTACGCCGAATACGATCAGGCTTGGCTTCTTCAGCGGTTTCCTCATCGACAAAGCTCAGTGCACGTCGCCACTGGAATTGCGCCTCAAGCTTGCGACCAACCGCCCAATACACATCGCCCAGGTGATCCGTCACAACCGGATCAACAGGCATCAATTCCGTCGCGCGTTCCATATGCCCTACGGCTTCTTCATAACGGCCAAGACGGAACAAGACCCAGCCGAGGCTGTCCACGATATAGCCACTGTCCGGACGCGCGGCGACAGCGCGCTCGATCATATCCAGCGCCTCATCAAGCTTGATCTGCTTTTCTACCAAGGAATAGCCAAGGTAGTTCAACACCTGCGGCTGCTCCGGGTTCAGCTCCAGCGCTTTACGAAAATCCGCCTCGGCAGCCTCCCAATTGCCCAGCCGCTCATGACTGATCGCGCGGGCATAGAACAAGAACCACTGCCGCATTTCCAGGGTATCATAGAGGCTGATAGCCGTGTCGTAAGAGGCTATCGCCCCTTCGAAATCTTTCTCTTGCCGGCGCAAATCCCCAAGTGCGGTGTGCACGTATGGCAAGTCCGGTTGGCTCCGCGTCAGAGATTCCAGAACCTCCATAGCCGCCTCGATTTTCCCAGCCTCACGCAGGGCTTCAGCACGACCAAGTTCCGCCGCATGGAAAGACGGATCATCGGCCGACACTTTCTGATAGGTCTGTGAAGCCAACTCATAGCGGCCAAGAGTCTCCAGCAACTCCGCCGTCAACAGCAAAGCCTCTGTGTGGTCAGGCCGCAAAAACTCTGCCAAACGCGCATAGAGCAGGGTGTAATCCGCATTGGCCTCATTTCGCAGCGCATTGGCAATGGAGAAATACACCTCCGCAATCCCATCTGCCGCCGAGCCAACATGCGTAAATGGCAACACCTCGCCCGCCTCAAGACGCTCGCGCAACATGCGCAGCTCCGGATCAAGGTCGGCCCCAAAGGCAGTGTCCAGACGCTGGATTGCGTCTTCGTTTCGCTCCAGCTGAGACAGAATCTCGACCTCGCTTACAACCCCGCGGCGGGTGGACTGCATGCCATTCATGGCGCCTTCGAGGAAAATCGCATGTGCCCCCTCAAAGTCTCCGACCGAGGCCAGAGCCAACGCTTTGTGGTAGGCGGCAAAGCCGCCAAGCCCTTGTTCTTTCGACACTTCATCAAAAGCCGCCAGCGCTTCGGACATTGCCCCACGGCCAATCTGTGCCCAGGCTTTCATCAACCCGTCCACCAAGGGACCGACCCCTGCACCTTCCAAACGCGCGACCAGCTCGGCGTAGTTTTCATCCTCAACTAGACCTGCGGTAATCGCCATCTCCGCCAATTGGCTTTGATGCCCATCCGCATCCATCTTGCGCGCGATCGGCATCGCCCGATCGATTTGGCCAAGCGAGAGGAACGCCAGCACTGCGTTTTCTTGCAACAATGGATTGCTCGGATCCTTGGTCAATGCGTCACTGTAGTAGCGCGCCGCTTCGGCATAATCGGAGCCATAGCTCGCCTGTCGCGCCGCCAAGTAGGCCCCGGCCATGCTGTCCGCCTGCACCGGCAGAGACGTGGTTGCCAATAGCGCGGTGATCGCCACTGATTTTAGAAATTGACCGGCCACGTGAGACTCCCATGCACTGACTTTCCAGCAAAGGTAGTCGGGGGGCTGCCAACACGCAATGGGGCGACCCGTTGGCCGCCCCATGTTTTGGTAAAATTTCCGCGTGTTAGATCACATGTTCGGGTAGTTTGGACCGTCGCCACCTTGCGGCGTAACCCACGTGATGTTCTGGCTCGGATCTTTGATGTCGCACGTCTTGCAGTGTACGCAGTTCTGAAAGTTCACGACAAAGCGAGGGTCTTTGCCCTCCTCTTCGACAACTTCGTATACACCGGCGGGGCAATAGCGCTGTGCAGGCTCCGCAAACTTCGGCAGGTTCACCGACACAGGCACACTATCATCGGCGAGACGCAAGTGACACGGCTGGCTTTCTTCGTGATTGGTCATTGAGAAGCTGACGTTGGTCAGGCGGTCAAAGGACAGTTTGCCGTCTGGCTTCGGGTAGTCAATCGGCTTGTGTTTGCTGGCTTCTTCGGTTGCTTCGGCATCGTTTTTGCCGTGCTTGACCGTGCCAAAGAGAGAGAAACCAAGCGTGTTGGTCCACATGTCCAAACCGCCAAGCATCAGAGATGCTGTCAGGCCCCATTTGGACCAGATCGGCTTAACATTGCGCACCTTCTTCAGGTCCTTGCCAATGGCGCCGCTGCGCACCTCGGTTTCGTATGCCGTGAGCTCGTCGCCCGAACGTTCTGCTGTGATCGCCTCAAAGGCCGCTTCTGCCGCCGCCTTGCCGGACAGCATCGCATTGTGGTTGCCCTTGATGCGCGGCACGTTGACCATTCCCACGGAACAGCCCAAGAGCGCGACACCCGGTGCCACCATTTTCGGCATGGACTGATAGCCGCCCTCCGAAATTGCCCGCGCGCCGTAAGCAACACGCTTGCCGCCTTCCAACAGCTCCGCAACCTTGGGGTGGTGCTTGAAGCGCTGGAATTCCATGTAGGGGAAGAGGTGTGGGTTCTTGTAGTTCAGGTGCACCACAAAGCCGACATACACTTGGTTGTTTTCCAGGTGATAGATGAAAGACCCTCCGCCAGCGTTTTTGCCCAGCGGCCAGCCCATTGTGTGTGTCACTTCGCCGAGATTGTGCTTGGCAGGGTCGATCTCCCAGATCTCCTTCATGCCAACGCCAAACTTCTGAGGCTCCTTGCCGTCCTGAAGGTTGTATTTCGCAATCACCTCTTTGGCGAGCGATCCGCGTACACCTTCGGACAGGAACACATATTTGCCGTGCAGCTCCATGCCTGGCTCAGTGTTTGGTCCGTAAGATCCATCTTCTTCGAGGCCGAAAACACCGGCAACCACGCCTTTGACTTCGCCGTTGTCGCCATAGACCAGCTCAGAGCAGGCCATACCTGGGAAGATTTCAACACCAAGCTCTTCCGCCTGTTCCGCCATCCAACGGCAAACGTTGCCCATGGACACAATGTAGTTGCCATGGTTGTTCATCAGCGGCGGCATTGGGAAGTTTGGCACGCGAATTTCGCCCGCCTCGCCCAGCATGTAGAAGTTGTCTTCCTTCACCGGCGTGTTCAGCGGCGCGCCTTTGGCCTTCCAGTCAGGAATCAACGCGTCCAGACCACAAGGGTCCAAAACAGCACCCGAAAGAATGTGCGCACCGACCTCGGATCCTTTTTCCAAGACCACAACATCAAGGTCCGCGTCCAATTGCTTCAGACGGATCGCTGCTGACAGGCCAGCAGGACCTGCACCAACGATGACAACGTCATACTCCATGGCTTCGCGTTCGATTTCCGACATTGGCTTCCCTTCCCGGATCGCTGGGTAATTTTCTTTCGCATCTGCTAGCGCGACTATAATCATTCCGTCAATCGGAACCCCACGACATTTCGCCCCATTTGCGCAATTTTGCAGCGGTGCAGCATATTTCTCCTTGCATTGCTTCCCGCTCTTGCATTTGAAAGAGGTCTCAGGGCACTCTGCCGTGCTAGTACATAAACAGACCCGCCGCCCGGCCTTTAAGGCGGCCAATGACCAACGGGACCGCACCCATGGAAAAAATACCAATGACCCGCGCCGGCCACTCGGCGCTCGAAGCGGAATTGAAGCAGTTGAAAACAGTGGAACGCCCCGCGATCATCGAGGCGATCGCCTCTGCGCGCGAGCTTGGCGACCTGAAAGAAAACGCGGAATACCATTCTGCCCGCGAAAAACAGGGTTTTATCGAAGGCCGTGTCAAAGAGCTGGAAGCGGTGATTGGCCTGGCCGAAGTGATTGATCCGGCGTCCCTTTCCGGTGCCATCAAGTTTGGCGCAACCGTCACTTTGGTGGACGAAGACACCGACGAAGAAAAGACATGGCAAATTGTCGGCGAACATGAAGCCAATGTTGAAAAAGGCCTGCTCAACATCAAGTCGCCCATCGCGCGTGCTTTGATTGGCAAAGAAGAAGGCGATAGCGTCGAAGTCCGCACCCCGGGCGGCGAAAAAAGTTACGAAGTTCTCAGTATTTCTTATCAGTGAACCAGATAGTTAAGATGCGGCCCCGCATGACAGACGACACCGATTCCCAGCCGACCCCGTTGGGCATCTATGACAAACCGAACGGCCCGAAGGTCACCTCAATCGAGTTGATTGCGGTGGGCTTAAGCTTTGTTTGGCTGGTCGGGTCTGTGGTGTTTTTCCTGGTGCTGGAACACAATCCCGTTGATGGCAGCAGCGGCTTGCAATTCCTCATGACGCTTTTGGCGGTCTTCATGCCGGTCGCGATGATCTGGGTGGCAGCCACAGCCGCGCGGTCTTCTCGCGTAATGCGCGAAGAAAGCGCCCGCTTGCAGGCGGCGATCGACGCCATGCGCCGAACATACGTCAATCAGGCCCAAGGCGTGCAGGCACAGCAAGGCGTAGAGCCTTCCGTGGCGAAGAAGCTCGACGAGATTGCAGCGGCAACGCGGAAAACAGAGACCGCACTGGCAACGTTTTCGTCCAGCCGCGACCGTGATGATGGTATCCGCAAAGCACAGGACGCCGAGCCTGTGAAAGATGACTTGGCAGATCAAGGCACTCTGGCATTGGGTACCCCTGCTGAAGAACTGTCCCCGCCTCTACCGCGTTCAGATTTCATCCAAGCTCTTAACTTCCCGGAAAACGCCGATGATGCCGAAGGCTTTGCCGCTTTGCGCAAAGCGCTGCGGGACCGTCAAGCGGCCCAATTGATTCAGGCAAGCCAGGACGTTCTGACTCTGCTCAGCCAAGACGGCATCTACATGGACGACCTGCGTCCAGACTTGGCACGTCCGGAAATCTGGCGCCGGTTTGCAAGTGGCGAACGAGGGAAGCCCATCGCGGCCCTTGGCGGTGTGCGCGATCGCAGCTCACTGGCACTCGCAGCCGGCCGCATGAAGCAAGATCCGATCTTTCGCGACGCCGCGCATCACTTCCTGCGCCGTTTTGATAAGTGCTTTGTGGAGTTTGAAGAAACCGCATCAGACGCGGACATTGCGGCCCTCTCGGAAACCCGCACTGCCCGCGCCTTTATGCTGTTAGGCCGCGTGGCCGGGATCTTCGACTAAATAAAAAGGCGCTCCATCGAGCGCCTTTTTCACATCTACAGTCCAAAGGCGGAGTAAGGGTAGTAAAGCACCTCAGTGCCCTCCTGCACGTCCATAGCTTCGTCTGGTAGCTCCACCAGCCCTTCAGCCCAGCTCAACCCGCTGATACGCCCGGAGCCTTCCGACTTGAACACCTCAGCCTGCCCGTCTCGCAGGCGCGCACGAAGATATTCCCGCCGCCCTGCTTTCTTGGCCTTTGCAAAAGCTGCGGGCACCCGTAGCGCCACCGGTTCCTGCCATCCAGCGCCGCCTAGGGCGTCCATAGCGGGCTTGGCGAAGATCAGCGTGCAAACCTTTGCCGCGACTGGGTTTCCAGGCAAGCCAAAGACTGGCGTGCCAGCCCACATGCCCAGCGCCAAGGGACGGCCCGGTTTGATTGCCAACCGCCACAGCGCCATTGAGCCGGTTTCATTGAGCAAGGCAGACATGTGGTCTTCATCGCCAGCGGAGGCACCGCCGGAAGTCAGGATCATGTCCGACGACTTTGCAGCCTCATCCAAGAAGTTTTTTAAGGCCTCGCGATCATCCGGCGCACGGCCCATGTCAATGGGCTCAAAACCAAATTGGGCGACCATGGCAAGCAGCATGGGGCGGTTGGCATCAAAAATCTGATCTGGCCGCGCCTCCTGCCCCGGCTCTGCCAACTCGTCTCCAGTGGAAACCACCGCCACGCGCAGGCGCTTGAACACCAGCAGTTGTGACACGCCCGTTGCGGCCGCCAAGGCAAGATCGGCAGGCGTAACGCGCCGGCCTTTGGCGAGAATGAGCCCGCCCCTAACCACGTCCTCCCCCGCCTTACGCGTGTTGCTGCCTTGTTTGAGTGGGCCATGAAAGGCAATTGCCGTCCCATCAGTGGTCACATCTTCTTGCAAGATGACCGTGTCGATGCCTTCAGGCACGGTGGCCCCTGTAAGGATGCGTACAGCGTGAGCAGACGGCAGATCTCCCTCGAATGGGTCTCCAGCAGCTGATCGGCCTGCTACCAATGGCAGCGTTTGCGGCCCTTCGACGATGTCGGCATGACGCAGCCCGTAGCCATCCACCGCAGAGTTCGGCTGTGGCGGATTGGACCGCTGCGCTACGACATCTTCGGCCAAGACCCGGCCCAAGGCCGCAAACAGCGGGACAGTCTCCGCGCCAACACAGACGTGGAGTCGCCCTTTTAGAAGCGCCAAGGCTTCAGATACAGGCGTCCAATGCGTGTCCGCTGGCAAGGAAAAACAATCGTTTTTCAAAGGCGGCGGCGCCAGTTCATTTTGCTTGGACATGTGAGCCTCCTAGCCGGCGAGTGATGCCGTCATCCCCAAGTCGGACAGAATAAAATCAGCAATTGCCTTTGTATCGTTCAAGTCAAAAACCGGTTTGTCGTTTTCCACCGCCACATCGCTGGCAATTGCGCGAATGGTCGGATCTTCCGGCGAAATCAGCGCGTTGCCGGTTTCCTGACGATGGGCTTCGACCTTTGGATGGGCATCCCGTTTATAGCCTTCCACCAACACCAGATCGACATCTGAGAGCTTGGTCAGCAGTTCCTCAAGCGTTGGCTCATCCTCGTCGCGCAACTCGTGCATCAGCGCCCAGCGGCTTTTGGAGGCCAACAAGACCTCCCGCGCGCCGGCCACCCGATGGCGGTGACTGTCCTTACCCGGGTGATCCACGTCAAAGCTGTGGTGCGCATGTTTGACTGTGGACACACTAAAGCCGCGCCCCGTGATCTCGGTCACCAAACGCTCCATCAACCCGGTTTTGCCCGAATTTTTCCACCCGACAACGCCATAGATTTGCATTGTTATTCCATCTCTCCAGCAATCCGGCGCGCCTCTTCAAGGTCCTCCGGTGTATTCACATTAAAGAAGGGGTCTATCCCGCTTTGCACAAAGGCGGCTTGACCTGCATCATGTTTGTCCGTCCAGATCACAACTTTCCGCAGACCTCCTTCCAGGGCGGCCCTCAGATCCTCCCGCAAAGCCACAGGCCAGAGGCCAAATGTCGGCTGCCGCCATAGCTTACCGCCCGGCTCTCCCGAAGCGGCCAGGGCGAGCGGATGGGGACTGGCTTCAGAAGCCAGCAAGAGTTGCGGCACCAAATCACAGGGGAAGAAAGGCGTGTCGGCTGCGGCCGTCACAATCGCGTCTGCCCCCCGCTCTGCCGCCCAATCCAGACCGGCCAACACCCCTGCCAAAGGCCCCGGAAACTCTGCCAGAGAATCCGGAATTACAGGCATCTCGAAGTCCGCAAACCGCGCAGGGTCACCATTGGCGTTGAGCGCCATACCAGCCACCTGTGGCTCCAGACGGTCGATCACGTGCTGCAAAATGGTTTTGCCACCGAGAGACAAGCGGCCCTTATCGCCACCGCCCATGCGGGTGGCCTGACCGCCGGCCAGAATCACGCCAAGGGGTTGTTTCATCGACCATATCCCCCTTTGCGCGCGTGCTTTTTTCCCTCGTCAGGCACACTGGATGGATCAACATCGCGCAGCAGGCGTTCCTCGCCGCTGAGGCAGACAAAACGCTGCCCGCGCATCCGGCCAATCACGGTCAGCCCCACTTGGCGCGCGATCTCCACGCCCCAAGCTGTGAAGCCGGAACGAGAGGCGAGGACGGGAATACCCATCAAGGCACATTTGATCACCATCTCCGACGTTAAACGACCGGTGGTGTAGAGCATCTTGTCCGCGGCAGTTTCACCATGCTGGAACATCCACCCGGAGATCTTGTCTACAGCATTGTGGCGGCCCACGTCCTCCATGTAGACCAACGGCCGCGCGCCTTGGCAGAGCACAGTGCCATGAATGGCCCCGGCCTCGAGGTATAGCGACGGTGTGCGGTTGATGGTATTGGCGAGCGCATAGAGGTCGCTGGTTTTGACCTGTGTCCGCGGCAGCTCCACTCCGTCTAAACCTTCCATCATGTCGCCAAAAACGGTGCCGACAGCACAGCCCGATGTGCGGGTCTTTTTCTTGAGTTTTTCTTCGTGATTGGTCTCTGTTTCGGTGCGCACGACAACCACTTCGAGTTCGTCGTCATAATCCACCCGCGTGACAACATCGCCGTCGCGCAACATGCCCTGATTGCGCAAGAAACCTACAGCCAGATACTCCGGATAATCGCCAATGGTCATGGCTGTCACAATTTCCTGGCTATTGAGGTAAATCGTCAGAGGCCGTTCTTCTACAACGGAAATTTCGGTTTCCTGCCCGAGGTGATCTACGCCGGTCACAGCGCGGGTCAAGCGTGGCGCTTTGGGATCAGGGGCAATCAGATATTGTGCCAGGTCCGGCGCGTCTGCCATGGGTGTCCTCCGTTGGTTTGCGGGCAACCTAGTGATGATTTTTTTGTATTGCCACCATCAAAAACTTTGCTGCGACCTTGCGTTCACAACGCTTGCGCAGCCGTGGCCAACTCGCTACCCCGACAAAGGTACATTTCAGCGAGGCTTTTATGGCGTCATATTGGGATAGATCCACCTTCTGGCGCGGCTTCCGGGATGGGTTGCCGTTTGTGTTGGTGGTTGGGCCGTTTGGCATGTTGTTTGGCGTTGTGGCCACCGAGGCGGGACTGCCTTTGGTGCAGGTGATGAGCTTCTCGATTGTGGTGATCGCAGGGGCCGCGCAGTTCACGGCTTTGCAGTTGATGGCGGACAATGCGCCGACCATTGTGGTGATCGCGTCGGCACTGGCGGTGAACCTTAGAATGGCGATGTACTCGGCCTCGATGACGCCGCACCTTGGGCCGCTGCCAGCGTGGCGGAGAGCGCTGGTCGCATACAGCCTGGTGGACCAAAGCTATGCGCTCTCGGTTATGGAGTATGAGAAGCGGCCGGAGATGACGCTGGCGCAAAAAACCTCATATTTTGCAGGAGTTATCGCGCCTGTTTTGCCAAATTGGTACCTTGCGACGCTGGTGGGCGCTTTGGTAGGGCAATCCATACCCGACAGCTTTGCGCTCGATTTTGCGGTGCCTATCACCTTCCTTGCGATGATTGGTCCTATGCTGCGCACCAAGGCGCATGTTGCGGCGGCAGTGGTGTCTGTCCTCTGCGCGCTGCTCTTTGCCTTTCTGCCCTGGAACCTGGGCCTGATCGTAGCTGGCATTGCAGGTATGATGACCGGCGCCTTTGTGGAATTGCGCACCGAAAACAAGGACATGGCATGAGTGAAAGCACAACCGTCTGGGTGATCATTGTCGCCATGGGGCTGGGCAGCTTTGGGCTGCGCTTCCTATTTTTGGGCGTGATTGGTGACCGGGAATTGCCCGAATGGGTGCTGCGGCATCTGCGCTATACGGCTGTGGCTGTGCTTCCCGGCTTGGTGGCGCCGCTGGTGCTGTGGCCTGCAGCAACGGAAGGACAACCGGACCCTGCGCGGCTGGCGGCGGCGGCTATGACACTGGGTGTGGGCTACGTCACCAAGAACGTTTTGGCGGCGATTTTCAGCGGGGCGGCGACGTTGTTTCTGGGGCTGTATTTCCTCTAAAATCCACGTCGGTATTGCGTCGGTATCACGGCTGTTTTGCGACTGTGGCGATGCGCGCACAAAAAAGCGCCCCTTGGGGCGCTTCTGTGCATCATTTGCGAGGTCTTACTGGCGTTCGTATTCCGGGACAAAGGCGGCGAGCACCTTGGACTTGTCATCGTCGTCATACTCAAACAGCCGATCATAGGTCGCGCCTTTGTCGGCAAAGTAGTCCATCAACTTGCGCGGATAGTAGGACTGCGGCGCATCCTCAAATCCCGGCAGGGTCTTCAACAGCGCAGAGGTGGATTTTGCACATTGCGCCTCCGTCACCGGACCCAGCGACTCTGCGCCGCGCAGGGCCATCTCTGCAACCTGCGAGCTCACGTCGATGGACTGCACCACCACATGGTAGGTCTCGCGCGCATGAAAGCGGGTGTACTGATCCACCATGTAGGGGGTCATGCCGTAAACCACATCGTTTTTGGCAACGATGGCGCCCTCTTTGCGGAAGGAGCCAGCCGGGTCAAACGCCACGCGCTGGCTGCCGTTGATCATCAACGACGTGTGCGCGCCGGAGCCGCTCTCGTTGGAGATCATGGTGTAAAGCGTCAGTTGCTTGGCGCCGTCATGCACATAACGCGCGGCCTCTACAGCGGCGTCCGGCGAATTGCTGGACGCCGGATTGCGCACGGAACAAGCCGACACAGAAGCGACCAGCGCCACAAGCGCCAAACCACGTACCAAAACATTCATACTGGAGAACCCCGGCGAAACGCGATCAGCTGTTAAACAGCGCCAGGAAAATCAAAACGGCAATCGCGGCAACCGACACGTAGGTGGACCATTTGATAAAGCCTGCAAATGCTTTTTCCTGTGCGTCGATGTTCATCGAGCCGTGCTTGTGTTCTGCCATCTGGGTAATCCTTCCTGTTGCTAGAGCGCTGGATAGCTGATTCATCTGGCCCTGTCACCCACTCAGGTGTCGCAGGGTAGTGCATTGCGTTTAGGCGCTGTCTTTCTTGAGCCCCTCGGCCAAACGGAAGCCAATCCGGGAGGGGGCCGCGCCAGACTCTTTCTGTTTGGGCAAGGCTCGCAGCATCACGTTGAGTTGGCTGACGTGCTGCACCAATTGGGTTTTGATGCCGCTGCTGTCGGTGCCATAAAAAGTCACGATGTCGGGATCAAAGAAGCCCATGCCCTCGATGCGCAGCACCCCCGCTTCGCCGCCCACAAAGCCCATCGCGACCTCGTGCTCGTTATCCAGCTGCTTTTCGAAGTTCTGGATGTAGAGGATCAGGCGTTCGTACGCCCATTCCGCCGCGCTTTTCTGCTTCACCGGCTGTTTGGCGATGTCCTCGGGCACCGCAACGGTTTCCGCGTCGGGGTCAGAATGCACCTCGTACAAGCGCGGCAAAGCCTCCGCTTCGATGGCTTCCGCGGTGGTTTTGATCTCGTCAGTCATGGGGGTTCGCGCCTGTCAGTCTATTCGTTGCCACAGATACGCGCCGTCTTCGCGCGTTGTGCGGCTTGCTGCGCCAACTTGGTAAAGATGGTTGAGATGTGCAAGGGCTTCGACCAAAGCAAGGCCGTAAGCACCGCCGTCAATCTGGCGTTTGAACAACGGCAGGAAGCACTCTGCGGCGGTTTGTGGCGTATCAAGATGCTCCAGCAGGCGCTTGAGCGCACCGTGGTGGTTTTCGATCAGTTGCTTCATCCGCAAGGGCGCACCGGTGAAGGGCAGCTTGTGCCCGCCGAGGATCAACTGATCGTCACGCGCGTATTGCTTGAGCCGTTCGCAGGCTTCGAGCCAGTCCGCCACAGGGTCAGCTTCGGGCTCGGTGGCATAAACGCCAATGTTGGAGCTGATCGACGGCAGAATTTGATCGCCCGACAGCACGAGATTGTCATCCTGAGACCAGAAAGTGGCGTGCTCCGGCGCGTGGCCGTTGCCAATATGCACAGTCCATTTGCGACCGCCCATCTCGATCACATCATCCTGTTTGATGCGTTTGAAGCCCAGAGGCATCGGCGCGACGACGTCGGCAAAGTTGAACGGGCGTTCGCTGGCACGTTGGTTGTAAATCTCTTCGTCCATGCCGCAGGCGCGATAGAAATCCAGCGTTTCCTGGCGTGGCACTGCCTGTTCGTCTAGTTGCAACATCCGCGCAAAGAGCCAAGCCGTGCGGGTGGTCCAGAGGCTGGTGCCGTGCTCTGTTTGGAACCAACCGGCAAGCCCCACATGATCCGGATGGTGGTGGGTGACCACCACGCGTGAAATCGGTTTGCCACCCAGAGGACCCGCCATCAGGGTTTCCCAGATGGCGCGGCCACGTTTGCTGTCAAAACCCGTGTCGACAATGGTCCAGCTATCGCCTTCGTCCAGCGCGTAGACGTTGACGTGGTCGAGTTTCATCGGCAGCGGCAGGCGCATCCAGAGGACGCCTTTGGCCACTTCGATGGCCTCGCCCTCCGCCGGAGGGGTGTCCCATGGATAGCGAATGCCTGCCGCGCCGTCTTTCATCAGGCTGCGCCCAGATCTTCTGGCGTGATCGCGTAGAGATCGTCTGCGCCCTGCATCGCGTGTACCAGCACACCGGCGTGTTCCGGCAGCAGGCGCTGCATGTAAAAACGGGCCAGACGCGTGCGTGGGCCGTCGCCGCCTTCGGCAATGGCGGCGCGCAGGTGGAAGTAGCCGCCCAACACGCGGGCAAAGCCGCGCAGGAAGGGCACAGAGCCGGCAAAGCGGTCGTTCATATTGCCTTGTGCGACCATCCATTCGGTGGCTTCACGCAGGGTTTCGGTGGCCTGCCACAGCGGCTCTGCTAGGTCGGACATGCTTTCGCGGACTTTTTCGGCGCAATCTTCGATTTCATCAAGCAGCGCATAGGCGGCGTCGCCCCCGTCCATCAGCTTGCGGGCCACGAGGTCCATGGATTGGATGCCATTGGTGCCCTCATAGATCGCGGTGACACGCACATCGCGGGAGAATTGTGCGGCGCCGGTTTCCTCGATGAAGCCCATGCCGCCGTGCACTTGAACGCCATCTTCAGAAACTTTGATGCCCACATCGGTGCCAAAGGCTTTGGCAATCGGGGTCAAGAAGGCGGCGCGGGCTTTCCACTCTTTGTCACCGGTGGCGGTGCCCATGTCGATCGCCACAGCGCAGGCCATTTCGATGGCGCGCGCAGCAAAGATGTCGGCTTTCATACCAGCCAGCATGCGGCGCACATCGGCGTGATCCACAATGGTGCCGCCGCCCTCAACCGGGGTGCGGCCTTGTTTGCGCTCCAGAGCATAGTCCAGCGCCATCTGATAGGCACCTTCCGCGGCGCCAACACCTTGACCGCCAACACCGAGACGGGCGTTGTTCATCATGGTGAACATGCATTTCATGCCGTCATGCGCATCACCCACAAGCCAACCTTTGGCGCCATCAAATTGCATGACTGCAGTTGGGGAGCCGTGCAGACCCATTTTGTGCTCCAGGCTCACCACACCCAGGGTGTTGGCAACGCCAGGGTTGCCGTTTTCATCCGGAATGTACTTGGGCACGATGAAGAGGCTGATGCCTTTGGTGCCAGGCACGCCGTCGGGCAGACGGGCCAGGACCAGGTGGCAGACGTTTCCGGTGAAGTCGTTGTCGCCCCAGCTGATGAAGATCTTCTGACCGGAGACGGCGTAGGACCCATCATCATTTGGCTCGGCTTTGGAGCGCAATGCGCCCACGTCGGACCCTGCGGCAGGCTCGGTCAGGTTCATGGTGCCAGCCCACTCGCCGGTGATGAGCTTTTCCAGATAGGTGGCTTTGATCTGCTCAGAGGCGTGGTGCTCCAGCGCTTCGATCTGGCCCTGGGTCATCAGCGGGTTGAGTTGCAGCGATAGGCAGCCTGCGGCCATCATCTCGTTCACCGCGGTGGTGATGGTGTGCGGCAGCCCCATGCCGCCGTATTCCGGCGAGGCGGAGGTGGAAATCCAGCCGCCTTCGGCGATGGCTTTATAGGCGTCAGCAAAACCGGGAGAGGTGCGCACCACACCGTTTTCCAGAACCGCCGGGGTCAGGTCACCGTTGCGGTTTACAGGTGCCATGACCTCCTCGACCATTTTGCCCGCTTCCAGCAGGATCGCCTCGGTGGTGTCGCGGTCCGCATCGGCAAAGCGCTCAGTGGAGGTGACTTTTGCAAAATCCACCACGTGGTCAAAAAGGAACTGAATATCGGTTACTGGGGCGCGAAAGGGCATCGGTCTCTCCGGCAGGCTTGGCTTTAAGTGCTGCTGCTTGTATGCAGCTTTGGGCCTTACGATAAGGGCCTTGTTGAACCGATCACAGTAAAACGCAGCGTCACAGGAGCGCCCCGTGGACACAGAAACCCTCTCCCCCGACGCCACTGGCTTTGCACGTGCAGCATCGGTTTTGCAGGGTGGCGGATTGGTGTCTTTCCCAACGGAAACCGTATATGGGCTTGGCGCAGACGCGCGTCAGGACAAAGCTGTGGCGCGGATTTTTGAGGCCAAAAACCGCCCGACTTTCAATCCGTTGATAGTGCATGTGGCGGATGTAGCTGCGACAAAACGCTACGTGCATTGGAATGACATGGCGAACCGGTTGGCGGCGGCTTTCTGGCCCGGGCCACTCACCCTTGTGCTGCCACTGCGAGATGATTCTGGACTGTCGCCGTTGGTAACAGCCAGCCTGCCAACCCTGGCAATCCGCGTGCCGGAGCACCCGGTGGCGCAGGCCTTGCTCAGCGAATTTGACGGGCCAGTCGCCGCGCCGTCAGCCAATCCATCCGGCAAAATCAGCCCCACCCGCGCGCAGCATGTGATCAACGGGTTGTCCGGTCGGATCGAGGCTGTGGTGGACGGTGGCGACTGTGGGGTCGGCGTAGAAAGCACCATTCTGGGCCTGTTTGACGAACCCACTTTGTTGCGCCCAGGAGGCCTACCACAGGAGGCCATCGAAGCGGCTTTGGGTCGTCCGGTTGTGATCCGCTCGGAAGCGGATCCGCTGACGGCCCCCGGCCAAATGCTGTCCCACTATGCGCCGGGCGCGTCCGTGCGCTTGAACGTTGTCGAGATTGCAGAAGGCGAACGCCTGCTGGGGTTTGGCAAAGTTGACGGCGCAACTTTGAACCTCAGCGCGGCGGGCGATTTGACCGAAGCGGCAGCAAACCTGTTCCATCACCTGCACGCGCTGGATGCCGATGGCGATACTCCGATTGCCGTGTCGCCTATTCCAGAGCACGGACTTGGGCGGGCTATTAATGACCGGCTGCGCCGCGCGGCTGCGCCCCGAGATACATAAGTAAAAAAGGACTTACGCGTGTCCCGCCGCGGAGCTGAGCGTCAAGGGGTCCACCCCAATGCTTTTTAGCGCCTCGGCCCATTTGTCCGAATTCTTGGTGTCAAAGACAATCTGATCGGTGGCATCCGCAATCAGCCAGCCGTTGTCGCTGATCTCGTTTTCCAGTTGCCCCGGCCCCCAACCGCTATAGCCCAGCAAAGTGAGCGCTTTATGCGGCCCCAAGTCCTGCGCCATGTCGTCGAGAATGTCTTGCGTTGTGGTTAGGGCAAAAGTCGCGCCAACTTCTAGATTTGACAGGTCGGATTTGTATTCAGGCGAATGCAGTACAAAGCCGCGCCCGGTCTCCACTGGGCCGCCAAAGTGCAGTGACGAAGCCGACTCAGGGGATTTGGGTTTGATCGAGAGCTGCTCAAACAGGTCCGAGAGTTTCACGCCGTCAATTGCCTTGTTCACGATCAACCCCATGGCGCCATCCGAAGAATGGGCACAAAGGAACACCACCGAATGGGCAAAGCGCGGGTCACTCATGCCAGGCATGGCGATGAGCAGCTGTCCGGTTAAATCCATTTGCGTGTCAGTGTCTTGTGTCGTGTCCAAGGGGACCTCATACGTTGAATGTCGACGTCTTCTTTCAACATGTGTTTCCCAGAGGTTAGACGCAAGAGGTAAGCAAACTGTTTCAATCGCTCGCGGTTTTCTGATCGGATTGTGAGTTGGATTTTAACGCGGTTTGGCCCATGTGTGGGTCATGAAGACACGTTCCCTCCTCCCTTCGCTGGCGCTTGCGGCGCTGATGGCCCCTGCCCTTTTGCCTGCGGCGGCCTCTGCGCAGTCCTTTGATCAGGTGGTGCAGGCCGAGGTTTTGCCTGGCTGGCGCGATGCGGAGGGCAACCATATGGCGGCGGTGAAGATCACCCTGAATCCCGGCTGGAAAACCTATTGGCGCGCGCCGGGGGATGCAGGCATCCCACCGCAGATCACCTGGCACGGGTCGCGCAATATGGGCAGCGTGGCGCTGGAGTGGCCCACGCCGGAAGTGTTCAACCAAAACGGCATGCGCTCGATTGGCTACAGTGATGAACTTGTGTTGCCGGTGCGGGTTGCGCCAAAAGATGCGGCCAAGCCCGTGCGGTTGAAGGCCACGCTGGATATCGGCGTGTGCCGCGACATCTGTGTACCGCAACGCTTGAAAGTGAAAGCAGAGCTGCCGCCCAGTGGCGCGCGGGATGCAGAGATCACGGCGGCGCTGGTGGATCAGCCGTTGACGGCACGCGAGGCAGGTGTGGGCAAGGTGACCTGCAAACTGTCACCGACCTCAAACGGCGTGGCCCTAAAAGCCACCATCCACATGCCCAGCGCGGGCGGCGCTGAAGTGGCGGTAGTGGAAACCGCCGATCCGCATGTTTGGGTGGCGGAGGGCACCACCAAACGCCAAGGCGGCACATTGGTGACCGAAACTGAGATGATGCATGTGGACGCCAGTTCCTTCATGGTGAACCGCGCCGATCTGAGGTTCACCGTGCTGGGTGCCAACCATGCCGTGGATATTATCGGCTGCTCAGGCTGAGGCTGCCTTGCGCCAAGCGCGCAGCAGCATCCAAGCCACGCCCACCAGATACCCGCCGAACGAAATCAACCATGCCCCGACGAGGAACAACAACAGCGCTGGGAAAGTGCTGTTGAAGGTTTCCGTGGGCAGACCGGTTTGCGCCAGAAGCGGATGAAGCTCACCGTTCAGCAACACCCAGCCAAAAGTTGCCACCAGCCAAGCGGCGATTACTGTCGTGCATAAAAACACGCCTGCGCGGATGCCTTTGGCACGGGGGGCGCGGCGCAGGGCCTGCATCTGGCGGGTAAAATCATATTGGATCGCGACTAAGGCCGGCACCACCAGAAGCACCAGGAACATGCCAAAGCCTAGCCCGTAGACCAGCGTGATCACGGTGGGTTTCAGGAACTGCGCCTGTGCACTGCGCTCAAACAGAAGAGGCGCAAGGCCCAAAACGGTGGTGGCGGTGGTGAGGAAAACCGGGCGCAAACGGTCGGCAGCGCCGTCGATGATCGAGGGGATCACTCCACGGTCTTTGGCGTAGTCGTCAATGGTGGTGATCAGGACGATGCTGTCGTTGATGATGATACCAGTCATGCCCAACAGGCCGACAACGGTGAACATCGACAGCGGCACATCATGCCACCAATGGCCGTAGATGGTCCCGACCAAGCCAAAGGGGATGATCGCCATGACCACCATGGGGCGGGTCCAGCTGGAGAACACCCAAGCCAGCACCAGATAGATGCCAGCCAGACAAAGGATCAGGCCAGAGCGGGCGTCATTGAGGAACTCGTCTTCCTGCTCCGCCAAGCCAGCCAACCGCCATTCCACCTGCTTTTCGCTGGCGATGGTTGGCAGGATATCGGTTCGCAGCTGTTCCAAAATGGCTTCGGCGCGGGCTGGATCGTCCTCGGATATATCGCCGGTCACGGAAATCAGCCGCACGCCGTTTTCGCGGCGCACGGTGGAGAAGCCGGTGCGGCTTTGCACGGTCACAACATCCGCGAGCGGCACGTAGGCGCCATTGGGCGTACGCATCAGGCTGCCTTCAAGGAAGTCGGCCGTGAGTTCGCCTTCGGGCAACTCAATGCGGATGGCGGCGCTGCGCGGGCCGTCGGGATAGGTGGCGGCTTCGATGCCGTTGAGACGATGGCGCAGCACGCGGCCCAGCGCGTCAATGGAGAAGCCCAAAGCGCGGCCTTGTGGTGTCAGCTCGAGGATCAGCTCCTCTTTGTCGTAGCTAAGGTTGTCCTCCACGGCGGAGACCTCGCCAAACTCTTCCAGCGCGGTTTTTAAGGCCTCGCTGGCGGATTTGAGGGTTTCGCTGTCCGCGCCGTAGAATTGCACATCAAGCGCATCACCGCCGGGGCCAGAGCGCCAGCCTCGGAAGCTCACGGTTTCCACCAAGGGGTGGCGCGCGACGCGATCTTGCAGCTCTCCGACAAAGGCAAAGCTGGAATAGGGGCGCAGGTCGGCGTCAATGAGTTCGATGGCAATGCCACCCAAGAGGTCTGGGTCCAGGCTTTCCGAGCCGGGCAGCGAGCGGCCGGAGTTGCCGCCGATTTCGGCGATCACATAGTCCAGTGGATTGCGGCCGTAGCGCTCTTCGTATTCTTTGCCAAGCTCTTCAGTGGCGCGCTGCATCTCCTTCATCATCGCAAGGCTGTCGGCGCGGGTGGCGCTTGGCAGCATGGCGAAGTTGCCGGTCACCGAGCCGCGTTCCGGTGCGTTGAAGAAACGCCACTTTACATCGCCGCCAATGAACAAGGCGGCTTGCGTGGCGAGAGCCACTACGGCAACCGCCAGCACAGGGTAGCGTGCCCAGATCACAAAGCGCATGAAGGGGCGGAACAAAGTCTCGCGCACCCAGCGGAAGCCGCGGTTCACCACGCGGGAGGGCACGTCGTACCAATGCTCCTTCGCGGAGTTCTTGATCGCATGGGCCATGTGGTGCGGCAGGATCAGGAAGCATTCCACCAGCGAGGCCATAAGCACCACGATCACCGTAAAGGGGATGTCGGCAATCAGGTCGCCAAACCGCCCACCAATGGCGGTCAGGCCAAAGAAAGCGATCACGGTGGTGATGGTGGAGGAGAACACCGGCAGAGACATGCGCTTGGCGGCGTTTTCGGCGGCAACAAAGGGCGGCTCATTCAGCCGGCGCGCGCGGGCGTCGGCGTGTTCGCCCACCACAATCGCGTCATCCACTACGATGCCCAACGTGATGATCAGGCCAAAAAGCGAGATCATATTGATCGTGAGTCCGGCGGCGTACATCAAAGCCACAGCGGCGAACATCGCCGTTGGAATGCCTGCGGCCACCCAGAAAGCGGTGCGGGCATTCAAAAACAGGAACAGCAGCACAATCACCAGCGCCAGTCCCATCAAGCCATTGTCGATCAGCAGGTTGAGACGGCCGGTGATGGCCTCTGCGCGGGTGCGGATAAGTTCGAGTTTCACTCCCTGGGGTAAGGTGGCCTGCATCTCGGCAGCGACCTCTTCCACGGCCCGTTGCATGGCAATCGCGTCACCCGCATCGGTCCGATCCACGCGGATCGACATGGCCGGATCGTCGCCGACAAAATAGGTGCGGTTGCGGTCGACGCCCTCAACGCGCACGGTGGCGACATCATCCACGGTTAGCTTGGTGCCGTCAGAGTTGGAGCGCAGGACAATGCCTGCAATTTCATCGGGTGCACGTTTCTCGACCCCTGTGCGCACCCGGGCAAAAGCACCGGTCACGTCGCCGGCCGGGTCGGCATTGACCTCTTGCGCCACGGCCTGTGCAATTTGCTCCATCGAAATATCGTGGGTGATCAGATCCACTGAAGACACTTCGACAATGGTCTGCCGTTCAGCCAAGCCGCGGATGGTGGTGCGGGTCACGCCTTCGGCATACAGCCGCGTGACAAACTCGTCGGCAAAGCGGGCGATCTGGTCAATGTCCACAGGGCCGGTGATGACCACATCCGTTACGCGATCACGCCATGCGCCGCGCCGGACCGTGGGGTCTTCGGCCTCTTCCGGTAAGGTGTTGACGGCATCCACGGCCACCTGCACATCGTCAGTGGCGCGGGCCATGTCCCAGCCGGGTTCAAAGTCGAGCGTGATGCGGGCGTTGCCTTCGGTGGAGCGCGAGGCGGTGCTTTCTACGCCCTCGACAGCAAGCAGCGCGGGCTCCATGACCTGCACAATTGCAGCGTCCACGTCTTCGGCCCCTGCCCCCTCCCACGCGATGGACACGGTGACGTTGTCGACAATCACATCCGGAAAGAACTGTGCCCGCATGCGGGGCATGGCGGCGATGCCTGCCAATATCAGAACCACCAGAAGCAGGTTGGCGGCGGTGGCGTGGCGGGTGAAGTAGCTGAGAATGCCGCTGGCGCGGTCGCCGATCTCCCGCATGGCTTAGCCTCCCATACGGCTGCGCAGGCGTTCCACCATACGCGCGGGCACTTCCGGCTGGCTGAGCGCTTGCAACATGCGTTTTTTGGCGTCTGATGGGATGCGCCCGTTGGCCTCGATTGCGGCAACAAACTTGGCACGTTCCTCGTCACTCAGCGCGACCATGGCCGGGGCGTCGGGGATTTTCTCTTCGCCGGTCAGCGGCTTCACCGCGATGCCCTCACCCAAAAGCGGCGTGCGGCGGGAAACTACCTGTTGTCCTGCCAAGCCACGTCCGCGCACCAGAACGTCATCGCCTTGGCGGCGCACAAGCCGGACTTTCTGAGTGGTCAGGCGGTTGCCTTCGCCCACAACCAACACCTCGTGGGCGGCGTTGATCGCGGTTGCGGGCAGACGCACAACGTCTTCCAGCTCGGGTTCACGCACGCGCACGGTAACAAAATCGCCGGGCTTCAGGCCACGCGGACCATCAAGACGGGCATAGAGCACGCGCCCGGTTTGGCCTTCGCCCACGGCGGCGGCGTCTCGGGTGATCACGCCGGTGGCGGTCAGGTCCGCACCCAGCACGTCCATGGCCACTTTCACCTCGGCGCGGTGCAGGTTGTTGGCATCATCCAACAGGCGGGCATACTGCGTAGTGGACACGCGGAAGGCCACCTCCAACGCTTCGGCGTCAATCAAAGTGGCAAGGCGTTCGTTCATAGAGACCAAGCCGCCCTGCACAATATTCACCTCGGACAATGTGCCGGAGAAGTCTGCGGTGATAACGGTGTCATCCAGATCTTTCTGCGCTTCTGCCAGCAGGATTTTGGTGCGGTCCAAGCGGGTTTTGGCCTGATCCACACGGGCCTCGGCCTGTGCCAAAGCGCGGCGGTTGGACAAGACAGACTGACGCGCGGCGGCTTGTGCCAGCTCGGCGACTTCGACAGCTGCTGCGGTGCCCACGCCACGCTCTTGCAGGTCTATCTGGCGATCAAAAGCCTTTTGGCGCAATCCCAGCTGCGCCTCGGCGGATTTCAGTTCGTCCTGCGCCAGGATCAGCGTGCGGTCGGCATCGCGCTGTTCCGCTTCTGCGTCCAGCAGGTCGGCGGCGATACGATCCAACGCATAACGAGCCTTGGTGGGGTCAATCTTGGCCAGCACTTCGCCCGCAGAGACATTGGCACCGTCTTCAAAATTCTCAGACAGGAAGATCACGGTGCCCGCGGCGGCGGCGCGGACTTCCAAAGAGCGGCGGCTTTGCACCTCGCCAAATGCCACCAGTTCCGGCGTTTCCGCGCCGGGTTGGGCGGTTTTCACGTTCACCGTAAAGACCCGTTCGCGCGCGGGCGGACCTTTGCTGTCCTGCGCCATGCGCTCTTCCACCGCGTTGAACACAAGGCTGCCCGCATAGAGGATCAAAGCCACGGTGGCGGAGAGCAAAAACAGCCCCGTCAGACTTTGCCGCAAAAATCTCATCTGCCTCGCCTCCCAGCGTCGGTGGTCTCGTCCATGATGCGCCTGCCCAGACCAAAAGCCAAGGCACGCATAGGTGATACGGACGGGTGCAAACGTTCCGTCACATTTTTTGTCAAAAAGTTTGGCAGATGCGCGGGGTTACTTTGAGCGCTTCAGGTGCTCGTCCAGCCGTGGCATGATTTCCACAAAGTTGCAGGGCATGTGGCGGTAGTCGAGCTGGTACTTCAGGATTTCGTCCCAGGCGTCTTTGCAGGCGCCGGGGCTGCCAGGCAGCGCAAAGAGATAGGTGCCGTTAGACACGCCGCCTGTGGCACGAGACTGCACGGCGGAGGTGCCGATTTTCTGCATCGAGACCATGGTGAAGACGGTGCCAAAGGCCTCGATCTCTTTCTCATAAACGTCGCGGTGCGCCTCGACTGTCACGTCACGCCCAGTGAGGCCGGTGCCGCCCGTAGAGATGATCACATCGATGGCCTCATCGGCGCACCAGGTGCGCAGTTGGTCTGCAATCTCGGCACGTTCGTCTTTGATGATGGCGCGGTCGGCCAAAACATGCCCCGCCTCTTCCAGCCGGGCCACCAGAGTGTCCCCGGAGCGATCCTGGCTGAGATCGCGGCTGTCGCTTACCGTCAGGATGGCGATCTTCACAGGGATGAAGGTTTTGCTTTCGTCGATGCGGCCCATGGCGGTCTCCTAGGCGGATGGGGCGATGTCAAACCACGTGCCGGTCGGGCCGAGGTTCACAACTTTGGACGGGCCAACCTGAGACGACTGACCCCAACAATCGTGGATATGACCACATAGGACTAAGGGCGGCGCAATGCGCTCTATTGCCTCAAGCACCGCTGTGGACCCTAGAGACAGGCCGGTGGAGGTCACATCAACATGGCCTTTGGGCGGCGAGTGGCTGATCAGGATGTCGGCGGTTTCGCAGGCGGCCAGCATTTTGGCGGCGGTGGGTTCGTCGAGGTCGCAGGACCAGTCTTTGAAGGGCGTGACCGGGACGGCATACCCAAGACCGAAGATTTTGAGGCCTTCGAAGGTTGTCGCCTCGCCGTGCAGGACGGTGGCGTTGCCTGGCGCGGCGGCGCGTAGTTCGTCTTCGCTTTCGTTGTTGCCCGGCACCATGACAATTGGCGTGGTGATGCCTGCGATCAAGTCTAAGGCTCCGGGCAAGTCCATGCGGTGGTTTGTGAAATCCCCCGCGGCGATGACCAGATCGGCGTCCTGGCTCATCTCAACAAGGCGGCGGGCCGCAGGGGCAGCACGGTGCAGATCGGAGAAAGCGAGGATTTTCATGTGGTCGCGTCCAGTTTGGCTTTTAGGCTGAGCAGGTCGGCCCAGGCTTCGCGCTTGAACGCCGGACGGCGCAGCAGATCCGAGGGGCTCATCATCGGCAGCACGGGCTTGTCAAAGTATGTCAGCCACTCGCCACGGGCGCGGCTGATGCCGCGTTTGCCGGTGACGCATTCCAAGGCGGCGTTGCCCATCACCACGACAAAGTCGGGCGCGACCAGTTGCACATGGCGCTCCACAAAGGGGCGCATCATGGCCAGTACGGCGGGCGGGACTTCGCCGCCCCGCTGTGCGCGCCAAGGCACAACCGGCACAACATAGACCGCATCTTTGCTCAGCGGCACGTCACGGCCCATATCCAGCGCGGCAAACATGTTGTCAAACAAGGCGCCTGCGCGGCCCATGTAGGGCTTGCCCGCGCGATCCTCGTCCCGATCAGGCGCATCGCCGAGCACCATGACCCGCGCAGCAGGATTGCCGTCGGCAAAGACCATTTTGCGCGCGCCGCGTTTGAGGGTGCAGTGCTCAAACTGCGCCAAAGCCTGCTCCAGCGCGGCCAAATCTCCTGCGGCTTTTGCGGCCTTTTCAGCCTCCGCCACCGGATCGATCTTGGGCTTGCGCACCGGCGCGACAGGCGCTTCCGGCATGGCGGCAGCGGCTTTTTTCTTGGGGTCTTCTTTGGGGACTTCGTAACGGTCCAGAGGCGCGTCCAGAATGGCTTCGGTGGCGCCGAGTTCCACATGCCATTCCAGCAAGGCGCGCGCCGTATGGTAGTCCAATGCCGATTCCATGGCCGCAGAGTAGACCGGCTGCGCGACAGACAAAAGGGCGCATCCTTTGTGATCTCCTAGACGGACGCTTGCCCCGCCCTGCGCGCCTACTTATAAGCGGCGCAATCTCGGCAAAAGGAGCAGCACATGCGCTTTGACCACAAGCATCTTTTGGGGATCGAGCCTTTGCGGCCCGAAGAGATCACCACCGTGCTGGACCTCGCGGATCAATATGTTGATCAGAACCGCCGCGCGCAGAAGCATTCCGACGCGCTGGCCGGTCTCACGCAGATCAATATGTTCTTTGAGAACTCCACCCGCACGCAGGCGAGTTTTGAGATCGCAGGCAAGCGCCTTGGCGCCGATGTGATGAACATGGCGATGCAGGCCAGTTCGATCAAAAAGGGCGAGACGCTGATTGATACGGCGATGACGCTCAACGCGATGCATCCTGATCTGCTGGTGGTACGTCATCCCCATTCCGGCGCGGTGGACCTGCTGGCGCAGAAGGTGAATTGCGCCGTACTGAACGCCGGTGACGGGCGCCATGAGCACCCGACGCAAGCATTGCTCGACGCCCTAACCATTCGCCGCGCCAAGGGCCGGTTGCACCGCCTGAACATCGCGATTTGCGGCGACATCGCGCACAGCCGCGTCGCGCGCTCCAACCTGATCCTGCTGGGCAAGATGGAAAACCGCGTGCGCCTTATTGGGCCGCCCACTCTGGTGCCGGGCAACTTCGCCGAGTTTGGCGCGGAGATCTATGAGGACATGGAAGAAGGCCTAAAGGATGTGGACGTGGTGATGATGCTGCGCCTTCAGAAAGAGCGCATGGACGGTGGATTCATCCCGTCGGAGCGCGAGTATTATCACCGCTATGGTCTGGACGCCGCCAAACTGGCCCATGCCAAGGACGATGCGATTGTGATGCACCCCGGCCCGATGAACCGCGGCGTGGAGATTGACGGCGAGATTGCCGACGACATCAACCGGTCTGTCATTCAGGAACAGGTAGAGATGGGTGTGGCCGTGCGGATGGCCGCGATGGACCTTTTGGCGCGCAACCTACGCGCCTCCCGTCAGACAGAGGTGATGGCATGAGCGAAGATCCCAAAGACCCGCGCATGTCCGGCATGGTCGCCACCGTGGCGCTGTTGGTGATGTTTGCCTTTGTTGGCCTGATGGTCTGGATCGGGGGCTAAGGCGCGTGCAGGTCTCCTCTTCAGAACACGGATTGGTGCGGTTGTTTGCGGTGGATTTGCCCGGCGAGGAGATCGAAAACTTCCGCAGCGCCAAAATCAACTCGGACGGAGAGTTGTCCGAATGGCCGTTGGAAGACGCGCTTGGCTTCACCTTTCTGGACGAAGACCACATTGAGCTCTTTCCCGTCAGCGATCTCGAAGACCTCGGATTGACCGGATACATGGTCGAAGGCCTTGGCATCGCCCAAAAGGACGTGGAAGAAGACGCCGCACGATTGGCGGCGCAAAAGGGCTGGGTGCTGGTCGTGCGATCAGCCGCTTTTGATGGCGTGGCGCAGACGTTGTCCCCCAAAGCGCCGCTGCGCTGGATCGGCACCTACAAGGAAGATGGCGCGCCGGTGCATTTTGAGCCGCTGCCCGACGCCAGCGCCAAGGGCCCAGCCCCGACAGCTGGTCAGACGCCACCTGTCCCGTCGTCCAACCCACATATGATACTTTTGCTGGCCCTCGTGGCCCTGCCCCTTGTTGCGCTCGTTCTGGGCGTGCTGTTGTTCTGGATTTTGTGATGCCTGATCTTTTGACACCCACCGCAGAGCTTTTGGACGGCGAGACCGTGCAGCAAAGCTTTCAAGGCGAGCGTAGCAGTTACGTGCGCACCAACGCCTGGATCGCCGCCGGGGCCATGGCGGCCGGCATGGGCATCCTGTGGGCCGTGGGCAATCCCTATGTGTGGACCGGCGCGGTTGGGGGCTTGGCTGCCGTTGTGGTGCGCGCGGGCTACCTGATGTCTGATGAATTGGCCGTGCGCTGGGATTTGACCAACCAACGGCTGCTTGGCCCCGGCGGCCGCGCAATTTCGCTCTCCAACATTGCCGAGTTGAACAAACTGGGCAGTTTTGTGCAGGTGGTTACCAAGAACGGCGACAAGCATCTGATCAAATATCAGGCTGATCCACAGGCAAGCATGTCCGCGATTGAGCGCGTGAAAGGTGCATAACGTCATGAACGACGATTTGTATGGCTACGAGTTGGAAGATGGGGAAAGCATCTCCTACGCCCATCCTCCAGGGCAGCTTGGAAATTATGGTGCTGTGAAACTACTTGCCTTCTACTTTGGCCTTGTTTTTCTTGTTTCGCTGGCCGCAATAAAATGGCCAGCCTTGGACGCCGTGTTTATGGCACCGCGAGCAGGCATTCCCGGGGTTATACTACTACTATTAGCTTTCACTTTGTCAGGGTTGAACTGGCGATGGCTGAAGCGATCAGAGTTAACCCCCAAGATGCGCCCAATTGTCCTAACAAATAAACGCCTTCTACTGCCAAACGGGAATGATATGGCGTTGACTTCGATGATATCTGTGCGTGTCAATTTTTCTGGCTTGCGTATAGAAGGTGACAAGCTTGCGAATGGATTGACACTCATTGGCCTGTCAAACGTTCAGAACCTCAAAACCGCCATTGAAAGACAACTAACATGAGCACGCTCTTCACAAACGCCCGTTTGATTGATCCGGCCAAGGACAGCGACGCCCTTGGGTGGGTGTTGGTGGCCGATGGCGTCATTGCAGAGGTGGGCTATGACGCCGCGCCACAGGCAGACGAGGTGGTCGATTGCGGTGGCAAATCTCTGGCGCCTGGGATTGTCGATATTGGGGTGAAGGTCTGTGAGCCAGGTGAACGCCATAAGGAAAGCTACAAAACCGCAGGCGCGGCGGCGGCGGCCGGTGGGGTCACCACCATGGTCACGCGCCCCGATACGCTCCCGGCGATCGATACGCCGGAGGTGCTGGAGTTTGTCGAGCGCCGCGCCAATGAGGCCGCACCGGTGAACGTTCTGCCGATGGCGGCGCTGACCAAAGGGCGTGAGGGCCGCGAGATGACCGAGATCGGCTTCTTGCTGGATGCCGGTGCGGTGGCTTTTACCGACTGTGACAATGTGGTCACCGATCCCAAGGTGCTGTCTCGTGCGTTGAGCTATGCGCGATCCTGTGGTGCGTTGGTGATTGCGCACCCTCAGGAGCCGGGCCTGTCCAAAGGCGCGGCGGCCACGGCGGGCAAGTTTGCCGCTCTGCGCGGCCTGCCTGCAGTGTCGCCAATGGCGGAGCGTATGGGGCTGGATCGTGACATGGCGCTGGTGGAGATGACCGGCGCAAAATATCACGCCGATCAGATCACCGCCGAACGTGCGCTGCCAGCGCTAGAACGCGCCAAGAAAAACGGGTTGGACGTAACGGCGGGCACCTCGATCCACCACCTGACGCTGAATGAGTTGGACGTGGCGGATTACCGGACGTTTTTTAAAATCAAGCCGCCGCTGCGGGCGGAAGAAGATCGCTTGGCGCTGATTGAAGCCGTGAAATCCGGGTTGATTGACACAATTTCCTCGATGCATACGCCGCAGGACGAAGAGAGCAAGCGGTTGCCGTTTGAGGAAGCTGCCTCCGGTGCGGTCGGGCTGGAAACCCTGCTGCCTGCGGCGCTGCGGCTGTATCACAACGGCGACCTGACCCTGCCGGAGCTGTTCCGCGCAATGGCGCTGAACCCGGCCAAACGTCTGGGGCTTGAGAGCGGCCGGTTGGAAGCGGGTGCGCCCGCGGATCTGGTGCTGTTTGATGCGGATGCGCCGTTTGTGCTGGACCGGTTCAAGCTGAAATCCAAATCCAAAAACACGCCGTTTGACGGCGCCCGCCTGCAGGGTAAGGTGCTGGCAACCTACGTGGCCGGTGCGGCCGTTTACCGGAGAGATTGATGCCCGTCTTGGAAACTGCGTTGCCTGCCCTGCTGCTCTGGGCGGTTGTTGGCTATGTGCTGGGGTCGATCCCGTTTGGCATGGTTTTGTCGAAGGTCATGGGGCTGGGCAATCTGCGCGAAATTGGCTCTGGCAACATTGGTGCCACTAACGTGCTGCGCACCGGCAGCAAGAAAGCGGCGGCGCTGACCCTGATCCTGGATGGCGGCAAAGGCGCGGTGGCCGTGCTGATCGCGCGGGCCATGGCTGGCGAAGATGCGGCGCAGGTGGCTGGCTTGATGGCCTTCCTGGGCCACTGCTATCCGGTGTGGTTGAAATTCAAAGGCGGCAAAGGGGTTGCGACCTTTTTGGGCCTGATGCTGGCCCTGGCGTGGCCGGTGGGTATTGCCTGCTGCTTGACTTGGCTGGCGACAGCCGCGGTCAGCCGGATTTCATCGCTTTCCGCTTTGGTAGCGGCGACCTCCAGCGCGGTCTGGATGCTGGTTCTGGGCTACGGCAGCGCGGTTGTTCTCGCGATCCTGCTAGCGGTGATTGTCTTTGCCCGCCATCATGAGAACATCGCCCGTCTGCGGACTGGCACCGAGCCGAAGATCGGTGCCAAAAAGAGCTAAGCGCGTTACTGCGGTCGCATGGTGGCGACCAGTTCCGCCACCTTCAGCCCAAATTTGCGCATCTCGGAGCGGTTCATGATCACACCACTTTCGGTCAGATAAAGCCAATCGGTGACGTTGAGTTTGTGCCCGCCGGAGTCCTCCGGCAGCACAATGGTGTAATCCATGCGGATCGTTGCGCCAGACACCTCACCGGTCGCCTCGCCGACAATGTCATCTGCTGTGGCCGTAAAGCGGTTGTCATTGCCCATGGTCAGGAACCATTTGCGGTTCTGTTGTTTGCCATTGGAGTAGGTAAACGCCTCGCTCAGCGTGCCTTTGTTGCCTTCCCATTGTCCAACCATCTTGGCGACAAAGCTGTTGGTCACACGCCCATTGGGGCCATAGATCAAACCTTCTGACAAGATCTCTCCGTTGAGATGATCCCGCAGGGAGATGGCCGGGCCGAGACCTGCATAGTCGGAAGCCGTTTGGGCGCGGAAGCTGAACAACCGCGATTTCATATAAACCAACGCGAGGGTCATCATCAGGAAAAGGGTGAACAGTTTCATGCCACTGCCTCCTTGGTGGGCAAAGTCAGCACAAGGGCCAACGCAAAAAGTTTCAACACACAGGGCACCACGGCGTAGGCAATGGTCAGCATTGTCAGCGCTTCTGGCGCGTTGCTCTGGCCCGGCTGGAACCCGGCGGCCTGCAGTAGCGGCAATACAAAGAACGCCGCCAGAGCAAGGGCCAGTTTTCCAGCAAAGGACCAAACGCCAAAGGCCAACGCTGCGTTGAGCCCTGCATTTGTGAGGGATACGGAGAAGAGCGCCGGAAGGATCACCATATCCGCGCCCAAAGCTGCGCCGGACGCCAAACAGATCACCGCAAAACCCGCCATTTGGCCGGGGGCCAGAAAGGCCGCGCCGACAAAGCTGCCGATGGCCAACGGCATGGCAATCAGGAGCGCTTGGCGCCCGCCCACTCGATTGGCCAGCCGTGTCCAGAGCGGCACGCTGAGACCCGCCGAAAGGAAAAACAACACCAGAAGCGGGCCGGCTTGGCCTGCGAGCATCAGGCGGTCCTCGACAAAAAACAGGAAGAGCGTGGAGGTGATGGCGACAGGCAAGCTATTCACCAGCGCCAACAGCAAGAGCTTGAGCGCGCCAGCTTGTGCCAGGCCTTGCAACGAGGGTTTGTCGCCTTTGATCACCGGGCGTTGCCAGATCGGATAGCTAATCACCGCAGCAATCACGGCCACGCCGCCCAGCGCCCAGCCAAAGGCGCCGTAGCCTTCACCTGCGGCGCCCAAGCTAACCAGAAGCGCTGGTAACATGGCTGCCAGGATCACGCCGGTGAGCATCCCCCCTTCGCGCCAGGCCGCCAACCGCATCAGATCCGGCGCGGTGGGCGTTTTGGCCAAAGTGGCGCTGCGCGCATAGAGCAGGATCATGCCAAGGCTGTAGGCGGAAAACAGCAAAATGAGCACGAGGGTGAGGCGCAGCATACCGCCCTGCCCTGTGATCGAAAACAACAGAGGGAAACCAAGTGCCAATCCGGCGGCTGCGCTCAAAGCAAAGAGATTTTGCGCCTTGGGGAAGCGGTCAATGGTCCAGCCGATCAAAGGATCTTGCACCAAATCGATCACCCGCAACGCCAGCAACAAGCTGCCCAGCGCCGCCAAGCCAATGCCCAGCTCAACGGAGGCAAAGCGCGGCAAATGGATATAGAGCGGGATGCCCGCCGCGGCGAGCATCAGGGCATAGAGGCTCACCCGCGGGTAGCCATACTTATGAGGTTTCGAGGAATACAAGGTCAGCCTGCGTCGCGCAACCACGCTCCGTTTGCGGCGTCACCGGTCTGCGTCAGATCCGCTGGGGCCGCAACTTGCTGCGCGCCGATCAGGTCCACAACCGCCATGGCGCTGGCTATGCCATCCTCGTGGAAGCCGTGACGGTTATACGCCCCCGCAAACCAGGTGCGGTTAAGGCCCTGCATATCGGCGATGTCCTTCTGGGCCTTGATCGCGGCCTTATCAAACACCGGATGCGCAAAAGTGACATCGTCGTAGACCAGCTCTGCCGGGATTTCAGACGTCGGGTTCAATGTGACAAACAGCGGATCGCTCTCGTCGATGTTTTGAAGCCGGTTCATCCAATAGCTCAGGCCAATCGCGCCGTTTTGGGATCGGTAGGACCAACTGGACCAGCAATCTCGTGCCTTGGGCATCACGCTATCGTCGCGGTGCAAGACCGCGCGGTTGGGCTGATAGCGGATCGCGGACAGTGCGGCGCGCTCTGCCTTGGTAGCCTCATCCCCCAAGATCGCCAAGGTCTGGTCCGAATGGCACGCAAAGATGATGTCATCAAATTCTTGCGCCTCTGCGCCTTTGACAGCCACCTGCACACCGGGTGTTCCGCGCCCGTCAAGCAAGCCGCGTGTCACGCTGATGACCGGTGCATTGGTTTGGATCGTCACGCCCCGGCGGATCATCGCGGCCTCAAGGCGGCGGACGTATTCAATGCTGCCACCATCCACGGTCCACCACTGGTGAGGTGTGCTTCCCGCCAGCAATGCATGGTTTTTGAAAAACTGTACCAGAGACTTAGCCGGGAATTGGTCAATGTCGGCAATGGGCGTGGACCAGATCGCACCACACATCGGCATCATGTAGTTGTCGCGGAACCACGTGCCGAGTTTGAGCTGATCTACCAGCTCACCAATGGTGATGTCATCGGTGTCCGCCGCTGTCTCGGCATATTTGCCAAACTTCAGAATGTCGCGGATCATGCCGTAGAACTTGGGACGCAGCAGATTGCGTTTCTGCGCGGTGATGGCTTTGAGGTTGTTGAGGCCGTATTCCAGCCAGCCGTCGTTGATCGAGGCGCCAAAGCTCATCTCGCTTTTGGCCACCGGCACGTCGAGCTCTTCAAACAGACGGGTCAGATGTGGATACGTGGCATAGTTGAAGACAATAAAACCGGTATCGACAGGCTGATCCCCGTTCTTGCCCGCAATCACCGTGCGCGCGTGCCCCCCCAGACGTGGCGCAGCTTCGATCAGGGTGACATCATGCTGTTCAGACAGATAGTATGCTGCCGACATGCCGGAAATCCCGGCACCAACGATGGCGATCTTGCGGCGGCTGCCGATGCTCTGATCAAACATGGTGGTCCTCTTTTTCTGATCGTTTGAAAGGGGATACGGCGCACCAAATTGATTGGTTCACTCTTTCAAAAAACCCTATGTGTTGGAGAACTGGAGTGAACCAAACCGGTTTGCCGGGCGTACAATCCATATGACTTTGGACCACATTCAAGCACAAACGATGCATGCCCGCCGTGGCAACCTGAAAAACGCCTTTAAGTACGGTGTGGACTTTGTTGTTGTCGATCTCGATGCCCCCGGCAAACTGCCCGCTGTGCTCTCGCGCAACGGGTTTAATCTCTGGTCGTTGTGGGATCACCGCCACGGTGGCGCACGTGATCATGGCAGCGGTGTGGACTGGTTTCGGGGCGTGTTGCTCGAGCGAGGGTTTCCCGTTGAAGACGCGCAGCTCTTGCTGCTCACCCAACCCAGTTTCCTTTGGTTCCACTTCAATCCGGTGAGTTTCTGGGTGGCGGTGATTGACGATCAGCCCTGCGCCTTTGTCGCAGAGGTCAACAACACCTTCGGTGACCGCCATTGCTACTTCTGCGCTCACCTGGATTTCCGCCCGATTGCGCCTTCTGATCGGCTGACTGCGGAAAAACTGATGCATGTCTCCCCGTTTCAAAAGGTTGAGGGGCACTACCGCTTCAACTTTGCATTTACACCGGAATTGGTCCGCATCCGGATTGCCTATGAAAATGGTGATCAGGGTGTGATTGCCACTTTGGCTGGGCCACGAAAACCAGCTCGCAGTCGCAGCCTGCTTTGGGCCGCGCTGCGGCGCCCGCTTGGCGCCGCCCGTGTGGTGGCTTTGATCCATTGGCAAGCGGCCATCCTGTGGGCCAAGAAAGCGCCGTTCCTCAAAAAGCAACCGGCGCCGAACACCCTGTTGTCTGAGAACAACCCAACCGTGGCGCCGGGCGAATGATTGAGTTTGCGGGCAAAACCTATTGGCTGATCGGGGCAAGCGAAGGGCTGGGGCGCGCGATTGCGGAACAACTCAGCGAAGAAGGTGCGCAGGTGATCCTGTCCGCCCGTAATGGCGAGCGGCTGGCCAGCTTGTGTTCCGCTCTGCCTGGCACCCGCGTGTTGATCCTAGATGTGACCGACACCGACGCAGTCCGGGCTGCCGCAAAATCTGTCGGACGGATCGACGGCGTGATTTACAATGCCGGCGCTTATGACCCTATGCCTGCCACGGAATGGGACAGCCACTCGGCGCTGCAGATGGCGGATGTGAACTTTATGGGCGCGATGCGGGTGTTGGGAGAAGTCACGCCAAAGTTTGTCGCGCAAGGCCATGGCGACATCACCTTGATTGGTTCGCTGGCGGGCTATCGCGGCTTGCCAAAGGCCATTGGATATGGCGCCAGCAAAGCCGCTTTGGTGAGCCTAGCGGAAACCATGCGCCATGACCTGAAAGACACCGGCGTGACGGTGCGGCTAATCAACCCCGGCTTCATCAAGACCCGCCTGACCGAGAAAAACAGCTTTGCGATGCCAATGTTGATGCAAGCAGAGAACGCCGCAGCCCGGGTGGTTCAGGCCATGCGCACCGAAAGGTTTCGCACCGATTTCCCGCGCCCGTTTTCCTGGGTGATGAAGAGCTTGCAATACCTGCCAGACCTGCTGATCTATCGCGGTAAGTGATTTCTGGAAAGCACAAAAAAGCCGCCTCAATCGGGCGGCTTTTTGTTTGATTGTGTTGCTCAGATCCGGAACAGCGGTTGCAGCAACCTCGGCATAAAAGCGTTGAACTTTAGCCGAGCGTCTGTCGCGGCAAGGCAAATGCATGGCTCTCCTGCACCGGCAATCGGCGTGTGTTCCAAAGTCTCGTCGGCGACTTCCACATCCCCAGCCCCAAAACGCCCGGTTTCGTCGCTAAAGCTGCCTTGCAAAACAAGCGTCAGTTCCAGACCGTTGTGGCCGTGATCCGGCACCGCCTGTTCCGGCGGGATGTACAGCAGGCGCACGGAGCCGAACTCATCTTCGGCCAGAATGTCCTGCTTCACCCCCATCCCAAGCGTTTTCCAACGGGGCTCCCGCCCTTTGAGCGCTTCCATCACCGGCGCGGGGTAAACCCCGCTGCTCGCATACACAGGCTCTTCGGGCATAGGATCATCGAGCATTGACAGGAGATTGGACTTCATAGTGTCAGACACCGCCACAGAGCTGGTATCCTCCAAAACAATACCACCCACGGCTTCATGCGCCTGAAGGGTGGCGCGCGCCTCTGCAGACATGGAGACCTGCGTGGCGACCACAAGGGAAAACGCATGCGGCAGGGTGCCTGCGGCATAAGCGGCCATCATCGGCTCCGGGATATGATGAGTGATTGCGGGCATAGGCTGGCTCATTCCGAGAGATCTTTGAGTTCGTGTCGAAGGCGCTGCAGTCCCAGACGTATGCGTGATTTGATGGTGCCAAGCGGCAGGCCGGTCTGGTTGCTGATCTCCTGATGGGTCAGCTCGCCCAAATAGGCCTTTTCTATCACCTCACGCTGCTCCGGGCGCAGCTTGGCAAGCGCGGCACGCAATTGTCCCGTTTCCTGTTCAATCGCCACAATCTGCGTCGCATCTGGCTCGGCCTCCGGCTCCTCTTTGAGGGCTTCAGGCATCGGCCGATTTTCCTTGCGGGCGACGTCGATCTGACGGTTGCGAACAATCTGATACACCCAGGCCGAGACCTGTGCGCGATGCGGGTCAAACATATGGGCCTTGCGCCACAACGTCAGCATCACGTCCTGCACAATCTCCTCCGCTTGCGCGGCAGAGGTGCCGTTCCGCATCACAAACCCTTTGAGCCGTGGCGCGAAATGGTCAAACAACGATGCAAACGCAGCCTTGTCCCGATGATCACGTACGGCGATCATCCACAGGGTTTCCTGTGAGGGCGCGGCTTTGGCTTGCGACACACGCTGCCTTTCATTGCGACGCGCCTTGGGCATTGCGGCCGGGGCGCGGGGGATATCAAGTGTTGCACTAACCATATCCTCATTACGCGGTCCTGCGCAAAGCGGATCATGCGGGGGGAGAGAAAATCGTAACACCTTGTGGCAGAACGATTACTTTTCAACCTCCGCAAAAACCCGCTTGGCGACCCGGAAACACTCCAGAGCCTGCGGCACACCGCAATAGATGCCAACCACATGGATGATGGACTGCACCTCGTCTTTGCTCACCCCATTGGTCAGAGCGCCGCGCAAGTGGATTTCCCACTCGGTCATCTTTCCGAGCGCCGCAATCATCGACAGGTTCATCATCGAACGGGTTTTCGCGTCAATGGTGTCATCGCCCCAACCAAACCCCCAACACCAGGCGGTCATCGCCTCCTGAAACGGGCGATGAAAATCATCCGCGTTGTCCAATGTGTTTTGCACATATTCGTCCCCCAATGTAGTTTTGCGTGCCGCCAGTCCCTTCAGGAACATGTC
Organism: Shimia sp. MIT1388; assembly: GCF_047124445.1. Classification (GTDB taxonomy): domain Bacteria; phylum Pseudomonadota; class Alphaproteobacteria; order Rhodobacterales; family Rhodobacteraceae; genus Shimia. The sequence goes on from NZ_CP138921.1 coordinate 1,922,123, forward strand.
CTCATCCAAACTCATGTCGCGTCCTCCCAAAACGAATGTTGTGAGAACCTTAGGGGCAGATCGGCCCGCTCGCGAGTGTTCTTTGCACTTGGCCACTAGGTGCCGATTGGCCAATCAGTAAATTTCTGACTTTCGTGAGATTTGGGCCTTGTGTCTGCGGGATGTGCCAAATATACGGGTCCGCGGAGACGTGGCCGAGTGGTCGAAGGCGCTCCCCTGCTAAGGGAGTATACCGGAAACGGTATCGAGGGTTCGAATCCCTTCGTCTCCGCCATCATCACATTGGCGCATATTGCAAATTCCACCTTTGCCTTTGGCACTGTGCGGCTGTTTGCACTGCTGTTCCGCCTAACTTGTGACTGTGCGCCAGCGGGTGGCTCGATGTTCCAGTGCGCGGATCAGGCCGAAGTCGATCAATAGCATCAATGCGGTGAAGCTGAGCGCGTAGGCCAGCACATAGCCGGTTTCAAACAGTTGGAAATAGAGGTGGATCTGAAACCCCACCCCGTTGCTGCGGCCCAGGAATTCGACCACTAGGACAATTTTCCAGATAATCGCCAATCCATTGCGCATGGCGGCAGCAACAAAAGGCCAAAGCTGGGGCCAAAGCACATGGCGCAGGTAGGTACCCCGGCGCATTTCAAACACCCGGCCCATATCCGCCAGAGCACTGTCGCGCGCCTGCACACCTTCCCGGATGGTCACCGCCACCATGGCGGTTTTGTTGAGCGCCACCGCTGTGATGGCCGCCACCTCGTTGAGGCCAATCCAGAGATAGCAGAGTACGATCACCACCAGCGCCGGGATGTTTAGCAGAACCAACAGCCAAGCAGACAGCCAGCGATTCACCGTCTCGTTGAGCCCCATGACCAGACCCAAAACCGTGCCAAGCCCCATTGCCAAGGCAAAGGCGGCCGCCACCCGGCCGGACGTGGCAAGCATGTGTTCTTGCCACTCTCCGCCGGCGATTTCGTCGAGCAGGATCTGCCAAACCGCGCCGGGTGCCGGCAAAACGGTGGGATCATTGCCAAGTCTGGCGGCCAGCGCCCACAGCCCGACCAACCCCAGAAGCGAGACGATGACAGGTAGGGCTTGTGCGGGAGACTTGGTCATCCACCCACTGTGCCATAGCGAAAACGCCGCGAGCAAAGCCATTCTGCGGCTCTGCGACCTAAGTCCAATAGGGGGCGCTTTGGTTCCTGCCTAGGCTCCGGTCATGTCTGTCTGGTCAACGGCCCTCTCTGTTTTGCGCGCAGCACTGCTTTGGTGCGCCTCCGCCTTTGTGCTGGCGGCAGAGCCGTTACCGCGGGAGGCATTAGAGCCTTACATTGTGCCGCCGATGAGCCTGGGCGAGGCGGTGAACGACAAAGGGGTTTGGCAGCTGTTGAACTCCGGCGGAGCAGAAGCCGGATATGTGTTTGAAACCGAACCCATGGCCCCCCTGCCCGGCTTCTCCGGCGCGGCGATCAACCTGTTGGTGGTGCTGGATCTGGACGGGCGTTTTTTGGATGTGCAGCTGCTTTCTCATAACGAGCCGATCTTTGTGTCTGGCCTGCCGGAAAAGCTGTTTTACGACTTCTTCAAGCAATACCGCGGGCACTCGGTTTCGGACAGTCTGGTGGTGGGCACGCCCTATGGCGGCGGCGGGGACGGCTCCGCCTTGGTGTATCTGGACGGGGTGACCAAAGGTACCGCTTCGGTACGCATAGCCCATGAGAGCATTCTCGCGGCGGCGCTTCAGGTGGCGCGTGAGAAAATGAGCGGCATTGCCACCGGGCCGCCCGCCTCACCTAATCCCGACCACCACGAGGCGTTGACCTGGGACGATTTGGTATCTCAGGGTCTTGTAACTCGAAAAACCGTGCTCAATCACGAGATGGATGAGGCTTTTGAGGGCACACTCTGGGAAGAGGATGACCTGGAAGCCCAAGAGGAACCGGATGCGCCGTATCTGGACCTCTGGGTGGTGGACATCGGCGCGCCGTCGATTGCCAAAGCGGTGCTGAGCCCGGACGCTTTTGAAGAGCTTCAGGACTTCATGGCCATCGCCACGACGGACGAGCCGGTGCTGGTGATCGAAACCGCGCGTCACGGATTGGTGACCGAAGATTTTGTGCGCAACACCGCGCCGGATTTGCTGAGTGCGGAGCAAGGCGGGTTTCCCATCGCCTTTCGGGACAGCGATATTTTCATCGAGTTGAACGACGATGTGCCGGAGATGTTGCATGACGGCGCCGCGCTGATCTTGCGCACGGATCGGCGGTTGGGGTTTGATCCGGCGAGCGAATGGACGCTGAAGGTGAAAGCCCTGCGAGCGCATGGCTCGTTTCATCCGGAGATTGGTTCGGTGACACTAGACGTCACACACAGCACGCCGGAACGGTTTTATCTGCGCCCGCAGGTGATCCAGCCCACGCCGCCTTGGGTGGATGCGCTGCGCAACCGGCAGGCTGACCTGATTGTGCTTGGCGGGTTTCTCGTGGGGCTGCTTGTTGTTCTGAGCGGGCGGATGAATGCGCTGGCTGGCCATCGGCATTTCACCGCCCTACGCTTGGTGACGCTGGCGTTTGTCACTTGTTTCATCGGCTGGTGGGGACAGGGGCAGCTGTCCATCGCCACCCCCTTGGCGATAGCGCGCACAGTGGTGGATGGCGGATCCTTTGCCTTCCTGCTATATGATCCATTTTCCCTGATGATCTGGACCGCCACGTTGATTGGCTTTGTCCTCTGGGGGCGCGGGTTGTTTTGCGGCTGGCTGTGCCCGTTTGGGGCCCTACAGGAGTTTGCGCACCACCTTGGACGCGTTTTGCGGGTACCACAAATCATCCCCAATGCCAGATGGGACGCTCGTCTAAAGTACCTAAAATATGTCGTGCTCGCCGGACTGTTTGCGCTCCTGTTTACGGCCCCTGCCGCCTTGGACAAAGCCATCGAAGTTGAGCCGTTCAAAACCGCCATCACCACGTTCTTTGTCCGGGAATGGTATTATGTGGCTTACGCCGCCGGCCTGCTGGTCCTGTCGATGGTGTTGTTCAAAGGCTTCTGCCGTTATCTCTGCCCCTTGGGCGCATTGATGGCAATTGGCGGCTTGCTGCGCGGGAGAGACTGGATTGCTCGGCGCATAGAATGTGGCTCTCCTTGTCAGCTTTGCCGGGTGAAATGCAGCTACGGCGCCATCAAAAAATCCGGGGCGGTGGCGTACTCCGAGTGCTTCCAATGTTTGGACTGCGTGACCATTCACGACGACGCGGCACAATGCGTGCCGTTGATCCTTGCCGCCAAGAAACGCCAACAACAGATGGCCGCACAATGACCGTAACCCGTCGCAGATTTCTCGCCATTGCCGCCGCTTTCGCAGGCAGCCCGGCGTTCGCACAGCGGCACAGTTGGCAAGGGTTTGCTCTGGGCGCGGAAGTAAACATCACGCTCACGGGGCCAACGGAACTTGCGCGGCCAATACTGGAGCGCGCCTTGGAGCTGATCAAAGACGTAGAGGCGGCGTTTAGCCTGTATGATCCTGCCTCCGCCCTGTCCCAGCTCAACAAGACTAAGCAGCTAAAGCCGAGCGAACAATTCTACACACTGATGACGCTGGCGGATGCGGCCCATCGCGCAACCGACGGCTTGTTTGACCCAACAGTGCAACCGCTCTGGCAGGCGCTGGCGGAAGGCAGCACTACTGACAAAGATCGACAGGCCATTGGCTGGGAGCGCGTTGCTTTCACACCCAGCCTCATATCCCTGCAGCCGGAACAGGCACTGACGTTTAACGGTATTGCGCAGGGATTTGCGACCGATCTTGTGGCGGAGTTGCTGGACGCCAACCGGTTTGACACTGCTTTGATCAACATCGGGGAATACCGCAGCACCGGCGGGGCCTGGCGGCTTGGCCTCAAAAATGCGCAACATGGTCTATTGGGGCAACGCACTCTGACACACGGGGCGATTGCGACATCTGACACGGGCGCTTCGCCTTTGGGCGCACGCGGCCACATCCTGCATCCAACGGCGCTGCCGAAGTGGTCTTCTGTCACAGTGGAGGCAGACACAGCCGCTTGGGCAGATGCCCTCTCCACCGCGCTGACCTTGGCCCCGTTGGATCAGGTGCAGGCGATCACAGCCGCCGCCGACCTGCGCCGCGTGACGCTTGTGAGCTTTGACGGCGAGTTGACCACCCTGTGACTCGTTACCGCTCCGGCGGCAGATGCGTCAGGCCGTAGTCGGCATAAATCTTGGCAATCCGCCCGTCCTGCAGCGCGTAGTTGATCGCGTCATCCACCGCATAGGCCAGCGGCCGATAGCGGAAATTCACCGCCACGCCCAACGTCCATTTGCTCACCGCAAAACCCGCCAACGGCGGCTGGTGCACGTCAGTACTGTCGGCCAATCCATACTCCAGCGCGTTCAACGGCCCCATGACCGCCATTACCTCGCCCTGCGCCAGTCCGGCCATGGCATCCACAGTGCTGTCATAGCGGCGAATGTTGGATTGCAATTGCCCGCCAACAAAGCCCGACAGGTAAAAGTCGGAGATCGAGTCGTTCTCCACCCCCACGGTGTCATAGCGGAAGTAGGCCGGGATGGGTTTGTCGTCCGCATCCGGATAAGACGCCTTGTCATAGGCAATCGCGATGCTTTCCCCCGCGTATTGTCCGGTGAAGACCACCTGCTCCACGCGACACTTGAAGGCGCTGTCATACGGCACGCGCATCATCACGTTGGACACACGTCCGCCGATCAGCGGACCTTTCCAGATGTTATTGCGCAGATCGCCATCGAGGTTTTCATCCGCCGCAACAAAGTTGAACCGTGCCTCCACACCCAGATCTGCGGCAATAATGCGGGCAATTTCCACGTCCACACCGCGTGGCTTGCCTTTCTCCTCCCAACTGTAAGGCGGGTAATCCTCATAGACCGCAAACAGCATGTGACCGCGATCCTGAATGACATCCAGTTCCTGCCCCACGATGTCACGCCCAACATTCTGTGGTTTTGCCTGTGGCACGTGATCAGCACAGGGATCAGCGGCCTGAACGCCAACCGCCCCCACCAAAGTGAGGGCGACAGCGGTTAGAAACGTCTGTGTAAAAGCCATGCCTTAGTTTGCAGCTGACAGACCAATGGTCAAGATTTCTGCAGCGGTCTCATAGGCTTCGGCAGAACCATCGATCGCGCGGGCCGCGCGCAGCGCGACACTGTCGGCCACCGGCGCACCCGAGCCGGTCTCAATCCCTTCCGCGATCTCCATCAAACGCTGTTTGATCGCATCCGCATCTGCGCCGTCCGTGGATTTGGCATAGGCGCCAAACTGATCCCGCATGGTTTTGAGCTCGTCGGAGAAGTCATCAAGGGCGCCGTCATCCGGCCGTGCCTCCACATAGGTGCGAATTGCCCAAGCGGCCTCCTGACCAAGCAACTCACCAAAGGCAGGCATTTTGGTGATACCGTTTTGCGTGTATCCGGTGCGGAAACGTTCGATGAACCACTCATCACCATATTCTTCCGCCTCAAGGTAGCGCAGGTCGGGGGCCAGACCACCGGAGACCACTTCCAGCCCGTGGCAGCGCGCGCAGTTCTGGGTATAGCCAGAGGCGCCAATTTCAATTGCGCGCAGCCAGACCTCCTCGCCCGCCGGTTCCACGCGGTAAGGATTTTCGGTCAGCCACTCCTCGCCGACCTCTGGCAACCCGCTTGTGTCTACAGCCTGTGGGGCCACGTCACCATGCGCATGGGCCAGTGTTCCGGCGGCAAGCAAGGCGCCTGCGGTCATGAAGCGGGTGATAAAATGGGGTCTGGACATCGCGTTCCTCCCTGATGTCTCGGGTCCGTTTCATCTGGTCTACGACAACCGCCGCAACAGCCGGTATTGGACTTTGGTTGGACTTCGCCCCATTCACGACCAAAGTCTTATTCGTGGCCGCAAGCGCACTCGCTAGGGTCACCTCATGATATTCAAGACGACACGATCACTCTCCCTATGCGCGATCGCGACCCTTTGTGTCGCCACTTCGGCATGGGCCGAAATGGAGTTGAAAATCGGCTACCTCACCGTAGAACAGCCAGCTCCGCCCACCCTCTCCAATCTAGATCCCGAGCCCGAGGACATTGGCCTGGCCGGCGCCTTAACCGGATTGCAGGACAACCTGACCACCGGCAAATTTTTGGGCCAGAATTACGTGTTGGAAAGCGCGGTGGTGCCAGAAGATGGCGACGCGCTAGACGCTGCACGCAGCATGCTCTCCTACGCGCCTTATCTGGTGATTGATGCCGCCCCGGACGTTCTGGTGCAGATCGCAGACCTGCCAGAAGCCGAGGGCGCGATCCTGTTTAATGCGGCCGCAGGGGATTTGTCCCTGCGCAGCGCCGACTGCCGCGCCAACCTGCTGCACAGCCTGCCGTCTGATGCCATGCGCACCGATGCTTTGGCGCAGTTTTTTGTCAGCAAACGCTGGGACAATCTGGTCATGGTGACTGGTCAGCATCCGGTGGACCAGGCCTACGCAGAAGCGATGCGCCACTCCCTGACCAAATTCGGCCTTGATCTGGAGGCAGAAAAAGCCTGGGGATTTGAGGCAGACATGCGGCGCAATGCGACACAGGAAGTGCCTCTGTTTACACAAGAATTTGGCGACTACGACGCGCTGGTAGTGGCCGACGAGGTGCATGATTTTGGCCGCTACGTGCTGTACAACACTTGGCAAGCCCGACCTGTGGTTGGCTCTGAGGGGCTGAGCGCTGTGACCTGGTCACCGGTGATCGAGCAATGGGGCGCGGCACAGCTGCAATCCCGGTTTCAAGAGCAAAACGGCCGCGAAATGCTGGCGCAGGACTATGCTGGCTGGGCCGCCGTGCGCACCTTGGGCGAAGCTTTGACCCGCACCAACAGCACCGATCCGGCAACGCTTAGGGACTACATCCTGTCCGACCAGTTTGAGTTGGCCGGCTTCAAAGGCCGCCCCCTGACCTATCGCGACTGGAATGGCCAACTGCGCCAGCCCATCGCCATTGCCCATCCCCGCGCGCTTGTCGCCACCGCGCCGCTGGAGGGATTCCTACACCATTCCAACGAATTGGACAGTCTTGGGCTCGACCGCCCGGAAAGCAAATGTGAGGCCTTCAAATGATCCGCACCGCCGCCCTTGCCACCCTTCTTGCCACCCCGGCCTTTGCCGGAGAGATCTGGGTCACCAATGAGAAAGACGACACGGTATCCGTGATTTCCACTGAAACGCTGGAAGTCATCAAGACCTATGAGACCGGCGAGCGCCCGCGCGGGATCACCTTCTCCAAGGACTACTCGCGGGTCTATATCTGCGCCTCTGACAGCGACGCGGTGCAGGTGATGGACCCGGCCACCGGCAAAATCCTGCATGATCTGCCGTCCGGCGAAGACCCGGAACAGTTTGTGCTGCACCCCAACGACCGCCACCTCTATATCGCCAACGAGGATGACGCGATCACCACCGTTGTGGACACGGAAACCCGCAAAGTGATTGCGCAGATTGATGTGGGCGTGGAACCGGAAGGCATGGCGGTCTCACCCGATGGCAAGGTCGCGATCACCACATCCGAGACCACCAATATGGCGCATTGGATCGACACCGAGACGCAGAAGCTGTTTGCAAACACCCTGGTCGACAGCCGCCCGCGTCACGCCGAGTTTGTCAAAGGTGGCACTGAGATGTGGGTGAGCTCCGAAATTGGCGGTACCGTCACGGTGTTTGACCGCGAGACACAGGCGGAAAAAGGTAAAATTTCCTTTGAGGTGCAGGGGGTACACCCCGACCGCGTACAGCCCGTGGGCTTTGAATTCACTGCAGGCGACACCCACGCCTTTGTGGCGCTTGGGCCGTCCAACCACGTCGCCGTGGTCAACGCCGACACCTATGAGGTGGAAGACTACATTCTGGTGGGCCGCCGCGTCTGGCACATGGCGTTCAACGAAGACCGCTCACAGCTGTTCACCACCAACGGCGTGTCCGGCGATGTGACCGTGATCGACGTCGCCTCCCGCAAGCCGGTGAAAACCATAAAAGTGGGCCGCTTCCCCTGGGGCGCCGCCTACCGTCCCGCATCCTAAGTAAAAGAATACCAACAGGAGAGTTTTATGCCCAATTCCATCCGCCGCACCCTGGCCACTTGCGCCCTCAGCGCCCTGGTTGCAGCCACACCTTTGACCGCCTTTGCCGATGACGACGGTGATGATGCGGGCTTTGGCGCCGCTGGCTTGCTGTCCGGCAAAAACAAAGAAGACCTGCCGCCGATCATCCTGTCCGCTGGCGAGCCAATCTCTGCCGCGCCGTGGGAATTGACCTCCGGCACTTACTACGAGTTTGAAATCCAGGGTGACGGCAGCCAGGAGCTGGCTTTGGTGGGGCCGGAGTTCTTCCGCGCGATCTGGATTGATGAGATCGTGATTGAAGGCTTGGAAATCCGCCCGCTTGGCCTCGACAGCGTCGAGTTTGACGAAGCCGGCGAGATGGAAATCGGTTTTGTCGCCATCAAGCCCGGCCAATACTACATCAAGATCCCGGGCACCTCGGGCGATACCCAGCGGTTGGACATCACCATTAAATGAGTGGGTTAACGGTCACCGATCTGACCTATGCCTACGGTTCGAAACAGGCTTTGAGCGGCGTGAGTTTCCACGTCGCTCACGGCCGTTTTTGCGCCCTGCTTGGCCCCAATGGAGCGGGCAAGTCGACGCTGTTCAATCTCCTGACCCGCCTGTTCACGCCCCAAGGCGGACAGATCGAGATCGCCGGTCACAACCTTGCCCACCATCCTCGCGCCGCCCTTGGACATCTGGGCATTGTGTTTCAGCAAACTACCTTGGACCTTGATCTGACGGTGAAGCAGAACCTCTCCTATTTTGCCGCATTGCATGGCTTGTCCGGGCGCAAAGCGCGGCATCGGATCGACGCAGCACTCGACCGTCTCGACATGCGAGAACGGGCTGGAGAGAAGGCCCGCACATTGAACGGTGGTCACCGGCGGCGGGCTGAAATTGCGCGGGCCTTGATCCACGACCCGGCGGTGTTGTTACTCGATGAGCCAACAGTCGGGCTGGATGCCGCCACGCGTCAGGCGATCACAGCTTACGCGCATCAGCTGGCCGAAGATGGAAAAACCGTGCTCTGGGCCACCCATCTGACCGATGAGGTCGCCGCACAGGATGACCTCGTGATCCTGCACAAATCCCGCGTGCTTGCCACAGGGGACGCGGCCTCCATCGCCGGAGAACGCTCCCTGAAAGACCGGTTTTTGTCGCTCACCGGAGCCGCCGCATGAGCCCTTATCTGACAAGCTTGCGCGCCATTGTGCTGCGGGAAGCCTTACGTTTTGTGCACCAACGGGAACGCTTTATCGCGGCTCTGGTGCGCCCCTTGGTCTGGCTCTTGGTCTTTGCCGCCGGGTTTCGCGCCGCACTTGGCCTGTCGATCATCCCGCCGTATCAAACCTACATCACCTATGAGACCTACATCGTGCCCGGCCTGTGCGGCATGATCCTTCTGTTCAATGGCATGCAGTCTTCTCTGTCGCTGGTGTATGACCGCGAGATGGGCTCGATGAAACTGCTCCTGACCTCGCCTTTGCCGCGCGGCTGGCTGTTGTTTTGCAAGATTGTAGGCTCCACCGGTATCTCCATCTTGCAGGTCTACGTCTTCCTCGCCATTGCCGCCGGGTTTGACATCATCATGGCGCCATTGGGCTATGTCGCGGTGCTGCCAGCCTTGCTGGTGGCGGGCATCATGCTGGGCGCGTTGGGGCTTCTGCTTTCCAGTTTTGTCAAACAGTTGGAGAACTTTGCCGGGGTGATGAACTTTGTGATCTTCCCCATGTTCTTCCTGTCCTCCGCGCTCTATCCGCTGTGGAAAATGGCGGAAAGCTCCAAGCTGTTGCATGACATCTGCGCGCTCAATCCGTTCACACATGCGGTTGAGTTGATCCGCTTCGCGCTTTACGGCCAGCTCAACTTGACGGCCTTGGCCTGGACCCTTGCCTCGGCGGCGGTTTTCACGGCTTTGGCGCTTTGGGGCTACGCCCCGGCGCGCTCAGGCATAGGTCGCAAACGCTGACATTTCTTACGACCATAGCGCCCATGATTTGCACAAACCGCTCTGTTAGGATGGAACCATGAGACACCTTGTAGCGATTTTGATTTTATCCGCCGCCCCTGCTTTTGCTGAGACTGCTCCAGAGCTGGGCGCCCTGAACCCTGACGAAATGAGTTTGAAGTCCTTTGTCGAGCGTGCCGAACGCGGTGAAAGCGGCATGGTGCTCTGCTCGATGGGCTATGGGCTGACCAAGGAAGGCCAACACGAAGCCGCACGCACCCTGTTTCAGACCTGTGCAGAAGACGGCTACACCGGTGCGATGACCTGGATGGGGCAACTCGACAACAATGGTCTTGGGGGAGAGTATAATCCCGATGCCGCCGCCGAATGGGACCGCCGCGCGGCGGAGCTTGGCGACCCGGTGGGCAAGTTCAACTACGGGATCGCCCTGATGCGCGGCCATGGGGTGTCACAGGACGATGCTTTGGGTCGGCAGCTGATCGACGAAGCGGCTCAAGATGGGTTGAAGATAGCCCGCCGTCTGCAAGGTGCCGGTTATGATCTGGAAGAGATCACCCCGGATGCGGATAACTGGAAATACGCACCAGCGTTCTGAACATCCTCGACAATACGTGCCGGGCTGCCGCCTAATGTGACGATGCGGCTGCCCAAAGCGCGGGCTTCTTCCATGGAGTGGGTCACCAGAATTGTGGTGAGCCCGTGTGCCCCCCGCAGGCGTGCGAACAGAGTCATCATGTCCTCAACCAGCGCCGGATCGAGCGACACAAAAGGCTCGTCCATCAAAAGCAAGCCGGGCCGCACAGCCAATGCGCGGGCCAACGACAGGCGCCGTTGCTGCCCCAGGGAAAGCTGCCCCGGAAAATCCCGGCCACGCCCATCCAAGCCAACTTCCGCCAAAAGCGTGTCCAGCTCTTCCGGTGCCAGATCGGCGACTAAAGAGATATTGTCGCGCACCGAGCGCCAAGGCAGCAGAGTAGGTTCCTGAAACACCATCGACACTGTTCCATCCACCTGGCACTGCCCGTCAAACCCCGGCTCCAGGCCAGCGATGATCCGCAGCAAGGTGCTTTTGCCCACACCGGAGAGACCAACAAGCACGAGGGTTTCCCCCTGCCCCAGTGTCAGAGCAACCTCTGAAAGGATGTGGGTTGCACCACGGCGAAACCCGTTGAGGTGCAGGTCCAAAACGGGGAGACCGCCCGGTGGCGTGCCGGGCGGTGTCGTGAGATTTGCGGCGCTGTCGCGCACTTAACTGCCACTGCTCAGGAAGGTGCCCTCCGGCAAGGCGTCCGCTTTGCCCATCAGGTCCTCGCCGCCCAGTTCGACCATCAGCTCCAGCATACGCGCAGCTGCAGCTTCGTCGACCGGACCGGGGGCAGGAATGCCCGCGCGGAACCCGGCCTTGAGTGCCTCAAACTGCGCATCCGACTTGGCCTTCATCTTGTCGCGCAAGCGGTCCCATTCTGCATCATCCGATGCCAACAGTTCCTTGGCAGAACGGCTGGCCGCCGCCAGACCATTCACCAGATCCGGATTGTCGCGCACCAGGTCGCCCTTTACCACATAGCCCAAAAGCGGCGTGTTGGGGTCCAATCCAAGCTCCGAGGCGGCTTGCGACACATCCACCAGCTTGCGCATCCCGGACGCTTCCATTTTGGCCAGGAAGTGCCAGAAATTGATCGCGGCCCCCACTTCACCAGAGAGGGCCGATTTGAAGATCAAGGGCGGCGCGGCAAACACTTGCTCAGTGTCCGCTTCCAAGTCTACGCCATGGGTCTTGGCCGCATAGGCCTGCAAGATCAGCCAGCTTTTGTCCAAAGGCCCACCGGCGATGCCAATCTTCTGCCCTTTGAGATCCGCAAGGCTTTGTGCGCTGCTGTCTTTGCCAACCATAACCCCGCCAACCGCTTTGGAATACGGGATAAACACATAGTCATGCCCGGCGGCGCGCTGGCGTGCGACCCAGAGCCAGTCGGACACGATCACATCCGCCTCACCGCCTTGAAAGGCAACTTTGGCCGCAGAGCCACCGGCCACGCCCTGCACCTCCAGATCAAAGCCGTTGGCCGCGTCAAATCCGTGGTGCTTGATGGTGTTCAGTTCCCAGTTCACGGTGCCAAACTTCAAAACCGATGCGCGCAGAACCGGTGTTTCAGCCCAAGCGGTGGTGGTGAGCACCGCCGCCGCAAGCGCGCCTCCCAAAGATTTCAATAACGTCATGGTCGCCTCCTCTTTGGAAAACAAACCTAGCAGCCGAGCAGATTGCCGAAATACGACCAAAGGCCAGTTTGGTCCCCGCAACAGGCGAAACCGCCCGCCCCAACCCACAATCAGAGGGTGATTAAAACCCGATTTCGCGAGTCGCTCTGCGACCAAAGTCGCAAGGTTTGTGTCAAGCCTGCTTGGGTCGTACGACCATTGTGCAATACCTCCACACCCTCTTTGAGCGAATACTTGCGGCGGGCGGAATGTGTCCCTGCGAATACACGCTCCCCAAAGGACCAACGCCCAACGGACAGTTTTGGGAGGATACTCAGATGAACAAATTTGTTTTGGCAGTGACGGCCAGCCTGTTGGCGACCACTGCTATGGCAGACGGGCACGGCACCGGTGTCACCGAAGAGATGCTGGCAAATGACGCGGCCTCGACCGGCGACGTGTTGACCAACGGTATGGGGCGGCATCTGCAACGTTACTCCCCGCTGGATACGCTCAACCGAGACAACATCAAAAACCTGGTGCCAGCTTGGGCCTTCTCCCTTGGTGGGGAGAAACAGCGCGGTCAGGAAACCCAGCCGATCGTGCATGACGGTGTGATGTACATCACCGGCTCTTACTCGCGTATGTACGCGATTGATGTGAAGACCGGCGAAGAGCTCTGGCAATATGACGCGCGCTTGCCCGAAGGCATTCTGCCCTGCTGTGACGTGGTGAACCGTGGTGCGGCGATCTATGGCGACAACATCTATTTTGGCACGCTGGACGCGCGGATTGTGGCGCTCAATGCCAAGACCGGCGACACCGTCTGGAACAAGAAAATCGCCAACTACAAAGCGGGCTACAGCTACACGGCAGCACCGCTGATCGTGAATGGCCTTGTGGTGACCGGCAACTCCGGCGGCGAATTTGGCATCATCGGCGAAGTGCAGGCCCGCGACGCAGAGACCGGCGAGCTGGTCTGGACCCGTCCGGTGATCGAAGGCCACATGGGCACGCTGAACGGCGAAGAGAGCACCATGACCGGCACCCTGAATGCCACCTGGCCTGGCGATATGTGGAAAACCGGCGGCGGCGCAACTTGGCTCGGCGGGTCTTATGACATCGACACCGACACGCTGGTGTTTGGTGCAGGTAACCCAGCCCCATGGAACAGCTGGCTGCGCGACGCGGGCGAGCCAAAGGACGACAACTCCGGCGATAACCTCTATGCCGCCTCTCGGATTGGCATCGACCCCGCCACTGGCGAAATCAAATGGCATTTCCAGACCACCCCACGCGAAGGCTGGGACTATGACGGTGTGAACGAAGTGGTGGCCTACACCGACCGCGCTGGTAACAAGCGCTTTGCCACCGCGGACCGCAACGGCTTCTTCTACGTTCTGAACCGCGAAGATGGCGCCTTTGTCTCGGCCACCCCGTTTGTGAAGGACATCAGCTGGGCAGACGGCATCGACGACACCGGCCGCCCGATCTTTGTTGAAGAAAACCGTCCGGGCAATCCGGCGGGCGCAGCAGATGGCAAGAAAGGCGAAGTGGTCTTTGCATCTCCCTCCTTCCTGGGCGGCAAAAACTGGATGCCAATGGCCTACTCGCAGCGCACGGGCAACTTCTATGTGCCATCCAACGAATGGGGCATGGACATCTGGAACGAGCCTATCACCTACAAGAAAGGCGCCGCCTATCTGGGTGCGGGCTTTACCATCAAGCCAAACTACGAAGACCACATCGGCAGCCTGAAGGCGATCGACCCGGACACTGGCGACATCAAGTGGGAATTCAAAAACGATGCCCCTCTGTGGGGCGGCGTGATGACCACAGCGGGCGGCCTTGTGTTCACTGGCACACCAGAAGGCAAGTTCATTGCCTTTGACGATGAGACTGGTGAAGAGCTGTGGTCCTTCCAGACGGGCTCCGGCATTGTCGGTCAGCCGATCACCTGGGAGCAGGATGGCGAGCAATATGTCACCATCATCTCCGGCTGGGGCGGCGCGGTTCCGCTCTGGGGTGGCGAAGTGGCCAAGAAGGTGAACTACCTCAACCAAGGTGGCACTCTCTGGACCTTCCGCCTGCCAGAACAGTTGGCCTCCAACAACTGATCCGACCCCGACGATTTGAAGACGCCCCTGCACCTGCGGGGGCGTTTTTCATTGCACTGCTCAGAAACGGCACATGCGCAGCCGTAAGGTATGTTCAGGCAGCGTTTTGCGCCCCCTTGGGCTGGACAACGCGCCCCTTCCCGAGCATGTTTTGACCAAACAGTTCAAAAGGGAAGAATTCGCCGTGTTTCACAAAGTTATTGCTGCCACCGCGCTCACCGCGCTGACCACCTCCGCCGCCTTTGCCGCAGGGCATTGTGCCGACGGCAAGACTCTGACTGAGGGCACGCTGACCATCGCCACCGGCAACCCCGCGTATTACCCGTGGGTGATGGATGACGCACCAGAAAGCGGCAAAGGCTTTGAAGCCGCCGTGGCCTATGCCGTGGCCGAGGAAATGGGCTTTGGCGCAGACAAAGTCACCTGGGTGCGCTCTTCCTTTGACCAGGCAATCCAGCCGGGGCCAAAAGACTTTGACTTCAACTTGCAGCAGTTCTCCATCACCGAAGAGCGCGAGAAGATGGTCGACTTCTCATCCGCCTACTATGCCGCGCCGATGGCAATCCTGGCATCTGCTGAGGCCAAAGACACCGCCGCCACCGTGGACGCGCTCAAAGCGTTGAAGTGGGGCGCGATGGGCGGCACCACCGCCGTGCCGGTGCTGATGGACACCATCGGGCCAAACGACATGCCGCTGCTCTACGGAGACAACGCCGACGTGACCGCGGCCATGCAGGCCGGTCAGATCGACGCCGCATTGTTTGACCTGCCAACCGCGCTCTACCTGAGCGCCGTTGTGGTGGAAGGCTCGTCTGTAATTGGGCAGTTCCCGGCTGATCGCACCGACAACCCGGACCGCTTTGGTCTGCTGCTGGAAGAAGGCAACGCCTTGAAAGCCTGTGTCGATGAGGCTATCGCAGCCTTGAGCGAGAGCGGGAAACTGGCCGCGATTGAAGCAGAATGGCTTCAGGAAACCACCGGTGTGCCGCTGATCAAATAAGCTGATCAAAGACCATGACAAAGACCAACGCGGCGGGCAAAACCCGCCGCCAGATTTACGAAGACCGCCTGCGCCGCCGCTCCATGCTGATCGCGGGCGGCAGTACGTTGGCGGCGTTTTTGGCCGTTGTGATCCTGGTGCCAATGGCGCCGGGATGGGACCGGGTCAAAGCCAGCTTTTTCAACTGGGAGGTCTTTGCCAAAACCTTCCCCAAGTTGCTTGAGGCCTTCAAGCTCGACGTGGCGATTTTCCTGTGGAGCGCGCCGGCTATTGTCATCCTTGGCCTTTTAGTGGCTCTCGCACGCGACACCCGCAATCCGGCGTTGTTCCCCCTGCGCATTTTGGGCGCAGCCTACACCGATATCTTCCGCGGCGTGCCTGTGGTGCTGACCGTCTACCTGATTGGCTTTGGCATCCCGGGCCTCGGCCTGCCCCGCCCGTGGAATTCTCCCTACATCTGGGGCTCCCTGGCGCTGATCCTGACCTATTCGGCTTATGTGGCAGAAATCTTCCGGTCCGGCATCGAAAGCGTACACGCCAGCCAGCGTGCCGCCGCTGCGTCGCTCGGCCTGTCGGATGCGGACAGCATGCGCTTTGTCATCCTGCCACAGGCCATTCGCCGCGTAATCCCGGCGCAAATGAACATGTTCATCGCCCTGCAAAAAGACGTCGCCCTGCTGAGCTTCATCGGCCCGGTGGAAATCTTCCGCCAGGCTGGCGTGTTCAAATCTCTGCTGGCGAACTTCACGCCTTACGTCGGCGCC
The DNA here is from genome assembly GCF_047124445.1 of Shimia sp. MIT1388. Classification (GTDB taxonomy): domain Bacteria; phylum Pseudomonadota; class Alphaproteobacteria; order Rhodobacterales; family Rhodobacteraceae; genus Shimia. The sequence goes on from NZ_CP138921.1 coordinate 1,938,282, forward strand.
GCCGTGATCTTCCTCGCAGTCACAATCCCAGCGACCCGCTATGCCGACTACCTCATGGCCAAGCAAAACCGGGAGCGTAGCTGATGGCGAAGATTACTCTAAAAGCGGTTGAGAAACGCTTTGGCGACAACACCGTGTGCGATGGCATCGACCTGGAAGTCGAAGAAGGTCAGATGGTCTGTCTGATCGGCGCGTCCGGGGCGGGCAAATCCACGCTGCTACGCTGTATCAACCTGCTGGAGACCATAGAAGACGGGGAAATTCTGCTCGATGGCGACGACATTTCCCTGCCCGGCCTGGACCCGCAACCGGTGCGCCGCCGCATTGGCATGGTGTTTCAAAGCTACAACCTCTTCCCGCATATGACCGCCGCGGAAAACGTGATGCTCGCGCCGCGACGGGTCTACAAAAAGTCCCGTGCCGCGCTGCACCCCGAGGTCACCGAACTGTTTGAGCGCTTTGGCCTTGCCGACCGCATGGACCACTATCCGGACCAACTGTCCGGTGGTCAGCAACAGCGGGTTGCGATTGTGCGGGCGCTGGCGATGAAGCCGGAAGTGATGCTGTTTGACGAGATCACTTCTGCACTCGACCCGCAGTTGGTCGGCGAAGTGCTGGACGTGCTGCGCCTGCTCAAAGACAGCGGCATGACCATGGTGCTGGCGACCCACGAGATGGGCTTTGCCCGCGAAGCTGCGGACAAGGTTTGCTTCCTGAAAGACGGCAAGGTTGTGGAAGAAGGTGCGCCTAGTGCGCTGTTTGACGCCCCGCAACATCCCGACACCCAGGCCTTTCTGGCACGCGCGTTGAAATAGCGCCCCGCCCAACCCAAACATAAAAGCCCGCTGTCATCGCAGCGGGCTTTTCTAATTTAGCGGTGGTCCACCAGATTAGGTGTTGAACAGGAAGTGCATCACGTCGCCGTCCTGCACCTCATAGCCTTTGCCCTCAGCCCGCATCTTGCCCGCTTCTTTGGCGCCACTTTCACCGTTGCAGGCGATGTAGTCGTCATAAGCAATGGTCTCGGCACGGATGAAGCCTTTTTCAAAGTCCCCGTGGATCACACCAGCCGCCTGCGGCGCCATGGTGCCCTGACGGATGGTCCAGGCGCGGGCCTCTTTCGGGCCAACCGTGAAGTAGGTTTCCAGATGCAACAGCTCGTAGCCCGCACGGATCAGTCGATCCAGACCGGCTTCTTCCAGCCCCATCTCACCGAGGAACATTTCCGCTTCTTCGTCCTCGAGCTGGCTGATCTCTTCTTCGATCTGCGCTGAGATGATCACATGGCTGTTGCCTTGCTTGGCAGCCATCTCAGCCACGGCAGCAGAGTGTTCATTGCCTTCTGCGGCCTCGGACTCGCCTACGTTGCAGACATACAGAACCGGCTTGGTGCTCAGAAGCTGCAACAGCTTCCAGGCCTTGGCATCTTCTTCGTCAACCTCGACCAGACGCGCCGGCTTGCCGTCTTCCAGCATCTCTTGCGCCGCTTTCAACAGGCGCTCCTGCTGAACCGCCTCTTTGTCACCGCCACGCACTTTGCGCACGATGCCCTGAAGGCGCTTCTCGATGCTTTCCAGATCGGCCAGCATCAGCTCGGTCTCGATGGTTTCGGCATCCGCCACAGGATCAACGCGGCCGTCCACGTGGGTCACATCGCCATCTTCAAAACAGCGCAGCACGTGGGCAATCGCGTCGGTCTCGCGAATGTTGGCCAGGAACTGGTTGCCCAGGCCTTCGCCTTTGGAGGCGCCCTTCACCAGGCCGGCAATATCCACAAAGGTCATGCGGGTCGGGATGATCTGCTTGGACTGCGCAATCGCGGCCAGCTTGTCCAACCGTGCGTCCGGCACGCCCACCTCACCCACGTTTGGCTCAATAGTGCAGAACGGAAAGTTCGCCGCCTGCGCCGCAGCGGTTTTGGTCAGTGCGTTAAAGAGCGTGGATTTGCCAACGTTTGGCAATCCAACGATGCCCATTTTGAAACCCATATCCGGTCTCCTGTCTCTGGTTTGTGTCGCTCTTAGGCAGAGAATGGGTTCGGCGCAAGCCAACAGTGCTTTTCACGGTGCCCAACTGGCCTGATTTCAAGGGCCAAAGCCCCCGATACGCCGTCCATCAGGGGGTGGATCAAACAAGCGCCCGCTGCCCCTCACGCCGGATCACGCCAGCTCACGAAATCCGCGCCGTCAGATCACGAAGAGGCAAGCCCTTGCGTGAAGTGGTTTTTTTCCAAATTTGCGCCCCCAAGTCCTGCCTCGTGTCCCGCCAAAGACCACACTAAATTGGACAAACTCTCCATGAAACCCCTGATCACTCTGGGCGCAGCTTTGCTGTTGTCCACGCAGCTTTCTGCGCAAGAACTCATCCTTGGCCTGGGCTATGCCGACTACTCCGAGGGCAGCGCGCTTGACGCGCAAACCCTTGAACTGGAGTACATCTCCGCGCCTTTGCGCCACTATGGCAACCTCGCGGTCTCCTTTGGCGCCGTGGCCTCCTTTGACAGCGAAGACAACGCCTTCCTCGGCGCGGGATTGGCAGGCACATACGACTTCGCCCCGCGCTGGTTTGCGCAAGCCAGCCTGATGCCGGGTGTGTTTGTTGAAGGCACAGCCCGCAACGAACTCGGCCAGTCGCTCGAATTTCGCAGCCTTCTGGGCGTGGGCTACCGCCTGACCGACACATCCGCGCTTTCGCTGGCCATCAGCCACAAGTCCAACGCTGGCCTGTCCTCCCACAACCCCGGCGTCAACACTCTGACCCTGCGCTATCACCACAAGTTTTAGTGCATCCGAGCAGAGCGGCTTGCGTGGGATTGATTTCCCACGCACCTTCCGGCACATGAAGGGGAAGCAAAACGTAAGGATCCGCCGATGACTCGTATCGACGCCAAATTCGCCGAACTTAAAGCGCAGGGCAAAAAGGCGTTTGTCGCCTATGTCATGGCCGGAGATCCCGACTACGACACGTCTTTGGAAGTGGTCAAAGGCCTGCCGGGCGCCGGTGTGGACATTATCGAGCTGGGCCTGCCCTTTACCGATCCAATGGCGGACGGCCCGACCATTCAACTGGCCGGTCAACGGGCGTTGGATGGCGGCATGACGCTGCAGAAGACCCTCGATCTGGCCACCGAATTCCGCAAGACCGATGACACCACCCCAATTGTGATGATGGGCTATTACAACCCGATCTATTCGCGCGGCGTGGATACATTTCTGGCGGACGCCAAAGCGGCCGGTATTGACGGTCTGATTGTGGTGGATCTGCCGCCGGAAGAAGACAGCGAGCTCTGCATTCCGGCACAAGCCGCTGGCTTGAACTTCATTCGCCTTGCCACCCCGACCACCGACGACAAACGCCTGCCCAAAGTGCTGCAAAACACCTCCGGCTTTGTGTACTACGTGTCGATCACCGGCATCACCGGCTCCGCCGAGGCGCAGGCCACCGATGTGGGCCCGGAAGTGGCGCGGATTAAGGCCAACACCGACCTGCCGGTCATCGTGGGCTTTGGCATCAACACGCCAGAAAAAGCTCAGAACATCGCCTCCGTCGCGGACGGTGCCGTTGTTGGCTCCGCCATTGTGAGCCAGATTGCAGCGGGCAACTCTGTCGCGGACGTGCTTGGGTTTGTGAAATCCCTGGCGGACGGCGCGCACCGCGCCTGATCTCAACAAGCATTTGGCGCGGGCCGCCGCGCCATGCTATCCTGACCGCGCTCAAGTCGGCAGGCAGTGAGCATAATCGGTGTGTGCCCTTTCCCTTTTTTCAAGGAGCGCACATCATGGCCACCGACCAATCCCCTTCCTCCGCCCCCCGCAAACGCCGCGGACGGAAATCTCCACCGGTCAGCCGAGCCTCCGCGGATGCTTTTGCGCTAGAACATGTGATGGGGCCACGCGCCCACTTTGGTTTTCTCGACAGCGACCGCATGACAACCCTCAAGGGACGTGTGCTGGACCTGTTGGCGGACTATGGCGTGATGATCGTACATCCCGAAGCCAAGGCGGCGCTTCTGAAAGCCGGCGCAATCGAAGGCGCGGAGGCCGGTCGCCTGAAGATGCCCCGCGAAATGGTGCAAGAGGCGTTGGCGGCCACCCCCAAAAGCTGTCGCCTGGCGGGGCGGGTTCGCAGATTTGACATGCAGGTGCCAAGGCTGGATGGCGGATTTATCCTGCGCACCGGCACCGGCGGGCATGGCTACGTCGATCCCCGCGATGCCAGCTACCGCAATATGGACCTGACTGCAGCGAAGGAAATTGCTGCCGTGGCCAACACACTGGATCAGGTCGGCTTCATCGCGCATCCCTTTGTGCATGGCGTGCCGGAGGTGACCGCCGACATCCATAGCTTTGCCGCCATATCTGCCAACACGCAAAAACACGTGTGGATGCAGCCGTACCAAAAAGAAAACATCGACTACCTGCTCAAAATTGCCGCCATTGCCGCCGGGGGCGAGGAGGTTTTGCGCGCCAACCCGTCGACCAGCACCATCACCTGCTCTTTCTCGCCCCTAGAATTCAAATACATGGACACCGAGGTGATCATTGCCTGCGGCAAATACGGCGTGCCGGTGCACGCCTGCTCTTTGCCCAGCGCGGGTGGCACTGCGCCGCTGTCCCCCGCCGCGCTAGCGGTCATGGCCGTGGCTGAGGTGGTGGGCATGGTGACCATGGCGCATGTGCTCTCCCCCGGCCTGCCCGTGATCGCCACACCTTTGATGTTTGCACTCGACATGCGCACCGGAAGTGCGCTGCAATCTTCCGTGGAGGCCATGCAGGCGGCTTCGCTGTCGATCCAACTGGTGAAGCACGGCTTTGGCCTTATGGCGCACACTTATGGCTCAGGCTCGGACACGCCGGATTCGGATCATCAATCCATGGCGGAACGGGCGCTTCTGATGCAAACGGTCTCCCTGTCCGGTGCCGACATTCTGGGCGGAATAGGCCAGCTGGAATGCGCCACCGTTTATTGTCCGGTCCAAGCGGTTTTGGACAATGAGTTGGGCGGCATGGCGCGACGTTTCCTGCGGGTGCCGGAGATAGATGACGCGGCCTTGAACTTTGGCGAGATGCTCAAAGTGCCTGTGGGCGGTCATTTCCTGGACAGCGACCACACGGTTGCGGGCTGTCGCGATCAGCACACGCCGGAGGTTTTTCAACGCATTGGACGCGACGATTATGAGGCCAGCGGCAGGCGCACAGCCTTTGACGTTGCCCGCGACCACGCTTTAAAGGCCATTGCCGAGGCACCGGAACAGGGCTTTTTGACTGACACCCAAAATGCCGAGATCTCGGCCCTGGCGGCGGCGGCGGACAAACATATCGTTGAGGTCTACTCCGGCAAGGTGGAGACCATCTGACCCAGGGCGGACCAGCCCGAAGACATCCTAAAAGCCTACTCCGGCCAGCGCCCCTCTGCATGTAGTGCGTTGGCCATGGCCTGCACCAGGCTGTCGCGGCTGATGGGTTTGGGCACATGGCCACTCATGCCCTCAGACAGGTAGCCGGCCACCTGATGCACCATGGCGTTGGCACTGACGGCCAGAATGGGCGTGGGCTCCTGCATGTTGCGGCTTTCGATTTCGCGAATGCGCCGCGTGGCCTCCAACCCGTCCATGACCGGCATATTAATGTCCATCAGCACCATGTCGTAGCGGGCCTTTTCCCACGCCTGCACCGCCTTTTCGCCGTTGTCGACAATGTCCAGCGCGAGCCCCACTTTCTTCAACATATGTTTGAGCACAATCTGGTTGGTGCGGTTGTCCTCGGCTGCCAAGACCCGCAGGCCAGACAGGCTACGCCCGGCATCCGCAGCTGAACGTACACCGGTTTGGGCTGGCGTGTCGTTGGACAATTCAACCATGACCTTGGCGTGAAACTCCGCGCCTTCGCCGGGGGTAGAGCGCAGCGAAATCTCGCCGCCCATCAACTCACAGATATGGCGAGATATAGCCAGTCCCAACCCGGTGCCGCCGTGCATGCGCGTCACGCTGGCATTGGCCTGGCTGAAACGTTCAAACAGGCGCAATTGTTGCGCCATTGGAATGCCCGGCCCGGTGTCTTTGACCTTGAGGCTCAACACCGCCTTACCGGACCGATGCGGCATCAATTCCACATGCAATTCGACAGAGCCGGTTTCGGTGAACTTGATCGCATTGGACAGCAGATTGCCAACAACCTGCTGCAAACGCACCGGGTCGGTCTTCACCGAGCACCGCGCGGCATGGGACATCACAGTCTTGAAAGAGAGCCCCTTTTCCTGTGCCCGGAACTGATAATGGTGGCGCATTCCATCCACAAGATCGGTGAGCTGGTAGGGAATGATCTCGAATTCCAGCTTACCCGCCTCGATCTTGGAGATGTCGAGCACATCATTGATGATCGCCAGCAACAGCCGCCCACTGTCCCCCAGAATGGTCACCAGTTTGGCCTGCTCCTCGCTCAGCCCACTGTCATCCAACGCCTGTGCCATGCCGAGGATCCCATTGAGCGGCGTGCGGATTTCGTGGCTCATCGAGGCCAGAAACACCGATTTGGCCTCATTGGCAGACTCCGCCGCCACCCGCGCCTCGTTAAGCTCCCGCGTACGGTCCTGCACGGCTTGCTCCATGGTGCCCAGCAATTTCTGCAATCGCTGATTGGCCTCATAAAGCTCTCGGCTTTTGCCCTCCAGAAGCGACTCCGCCTCCTCCCGCGCAACGCGCTCGCGCATGTATCGTCGCCGGGAAACCGCATCCGATGGGGGCGCTATGGCTTCGCGTAAAAACATCAGGCCGCTTTCTGCATCACAAACTCGGCGCAGAACTTCTCGCCCCCCTCGCGCTCGGACATCTCAATCACGGCGTCATGTTTGAAATGCTGCAAACAGGCCTCGATCAATCCGTGACAGAAGTGATGCAAGGGGCGCTCGCTGGTATAGACCATTCTAAAGCGTCCATCCGGCAGTCTTTCGGTGGCAAAGGTTGGCAGCTCAACATCGGGGTAGAGCTTACGCACCTCGACATGCACTTCGTTCTCGATCGACTCCAACATGTCAAAGCCGTCTGTCTTACCCTCAAAGAACACCGGATAGCCATCAGCAAACCGGCCAAACATCCAATGGCCGAACTGCTTGTGCAAGGCTTCCACCGGCGCATCGAGTTCCGCGCCCACCGCGTCCACAATCTGCAAAAGCTCGCGACAAGGGTAATTGCCTACCGCGCTGAACGCGCCGTCGTTCTCCAATTCCACCTTGTCCAGGATGTCATCCACTGCTTCTTCGCCCATGACGGACTCGGCCATTCGGATCAACTCGACAAAAACAATGCCTTTCATGCGGACCTCCGCGCCACTCATACAATCACAACAAGAAATTATGAGAACAAAATGTAAACATCCTATTAACCGACAAGGGGGATTGCGCAAAACACCCCACATTGGTAAAGAAGATTTACCAAAAAGCGACCCAAGAGTAAGTTTATGCCTGTCATCACCTGCATTGAGGACCTCAAACGCCTCTATCAACGCCGCGCGCCCCGGATGTTTTACGACTATGCCGAGACCGGAAGCTGGACAGAAAAGACCTTTGTGGAGAACACATCGGACTTCGCCGACATCTATCTGCGCCAGCGGGTGGCCGTCGACATGTCTGGCCGCTCCACCACCAGCCAGATGATCGGACAGGATGTCGCGATGCCGGTGGCGCTTGCACCGGTGGGCCTCACCGGCATGCAATGTGCCGATGGTGAGATCAAAGCCGCCCGCGCAGCCGAAAAATTTGGCGTGCCTTTTACCCTCTCCACCATGTCGATTAACTCGATTGAGGATGTGGCTGAAGCCACCAGCAAACCGTTCTGGTTCCAGCTCTACACCATGACCGACGAAGATTTCGTCGACCGCCTGATCCAGCGCGCCAAAGACGCCAACTGTTCCGCGCTTGTCATCACGCTGGATCTGCAAATCCTAGGCCAGCGTCACAAAGACCTGAAAAACGGCCTGTCTGCGCCGCCCAAACTGACGCCCTCCACCATTGCCAACCTGATGACCAAATGGCGTTGGGGAATTGAGATGCTTGGCGCAAAGCGGCGCAACTTTGGCAATATCGTCGGTCATGTCGAAGGCATCACCGACACCGCCGATCTGGGCGCGTGGACGGCACAGAGCTTTGACCTCACCCTCGATTGGGACAAGGTGGCCAAGATCAAGGAAAAATGGGGCGGCAAAGTCATTCTGAAAGGCATTCTGGACGCCGATGACGCCAAAATGGCGCTCAAAGTGGGGGCCGACGCAATTGTGGTCTCCAACCACGGCGGTCGCCAGCTGGACGGCGCGCTCAGCGCCATCCGTGCCCTGCCTTCGATCATGGAGGCCGTGGGCGATGAGGTGGAAGTCCATCTGGACAGCGGCATCCGCTCCGGTCAGGACGTGCTCAAAGCGCTCGCGTTGGGCGCCAAGGGCACCTACATCGGCCGCGCCTTCATCTACGGCCTAGGCGCCATGGGCGAAGCGGGCGTGACCAAAGCGCTGGAAGTGATCCACAAGGAACTGGATGTGTCCATGGCGCTTTGTGGCCGCCGCACCATTGAGGAACTGGACCGCGACATCCTGCTGGTGCCGGAAAACTTCGAAGGCCGCTGGCAGGGCTAAGCAATTGCTTTGACAAGCTCTTGTCCGACGCGCCATAAACGCATCGGGCAAGAGGTATCGCGCGTATGTTGGTCTTTTTCAAACCAAACTTGGCATTTCTGTCGGTGCCAAAAACCGGCTCTACAGCCTATGAGCTGGCCCTGCGCCCCAAAGCGGACATCATCTTCACCAAAAAGGTGAAGCATATGACCGTCGGCAAATATCACACAAAATTTGCACCCTTTCTCAGGGACACCTACGACATCGCGCCGGAGCGTTTTGCCGTGATCCGCGACCCCATCGATCACGCCCGCAGCTGGTACAAGTATCGCAGCCCGGAGCGGATGGACCGCAAGTCCAGTGCGTGCCACGGCGGTGTCAGTTTCGACGACTATATTCTGGACGCCATCAGCAAAAAACCGTCCAAGGCCGCCGGCATCGGGTCACAGGCCTCATTCCTGTCTTTGGATGTGGGCGAAGTGCCAGTGGACCACCTCTTTGCCTATGAGCGCCAGGACCTGCTTCAGGACTTTATCGAGGCGCGGTTTGGGCGCCGGGTCGAGCCCCAACCCCAAAACGTCTCCCCCAATGTGGAGGCCGTTTTGTCGCCTGAAGTAGAGGCCGCATTTCGCGCCGCACGGCCGGCGGATTTTGCGCTCTATGACCGGGTTGTGGCCGCCGGGGGCGTTTTGCAGGAATTTCACAGCCTGTAGAGCGCGAATCCCCTTTGCATTCTGACAAATCCGCGCTATAGGCGCGTCTTCACGCGGGGATACAGCCTTGGAGGATCCCTGCCTATGTATATGGAGAATTCAAAATGGCTGGTCAAATTCCTGATCTTATCGCCGAAGCACGCACGGGGACAGGCAAGGGCGCCGCTCGTCAAGCACGTCGTGACGGCTTCGTTCCTGGTGTTGTATACGGTGGCGAAGCAGAGCCGCTGGCAATCCAGATCCCTTTCAACGTTCTGTTCAAGAAACTGAAAGACGGCCGCTTCCTGTCCACACTGTTCAACCTGAAAGTGGAAGGTCAAGAAGACGTACGTGTGATCTGCCGCGGCGTTCAGCGTGACACCGTAAAAGACCTGCCAACCCACATCGACCTGCTGCGTCTGCGCCGCACCTCCAAAATCAACCTGTTCATCCACGTTGATTTTGAGAACGAAGAAGCGGCACCAGGCATCAAGAAGGGCGGCGTTCTGACCGTTGTACGTCCAGAAGTTGAGCTGAACGTAACCGCAGGCGACATCCCTGAGCGTCTGGTTGTGGATCTGACCGGCAAAGACATCGGCGACACCATCACCATCAGCCAGATCGATCTGCCTGAAGGTGCAAAGCCGACCATCGACCGTGACTTCGTGATCGCGAACCTGTCCGCACCTTCCGGCCTGCGCTCCGCTGGCGATGACGCGGAAGAAGCTGAAGGCGAAGAAGCCGCAGCCGAAGAATAATCACACCACCGCCTTTGCGGTATGTGAGAACGCGGCGCCTTCGGGCGCCGCGTTTTTTTGTACGCTCAGGACTGCACACAATTGAAATCAAGTGCCTTTCAACTTCGCACGACATTCCCCCGGAAAAGACACAACCCAAAAGGTACACATTCACAGGTTGTTAGGGGTTCGCGCGCAATCGTGCCCTCAAGCTGATCGGGGCGCATTTGCCCGGTCGCGCAAACACTGATTTCAACAACTGGGGTGCCTAGATGAAACACGCTTTGATGGGATGTATTTTGGCGGCAAGCGCAAGCATGGCGCATGCAACCGAACAGCTCAATATTTTCACATGGGACGGCTACGTCACCGAAGCCGAGATTACGGCGGTGAACGCGCTGCTGAAAGAGCAAGGCTACGACGTAGAGGTCAACCTGCTGGAGACCGTGGCCGAAGGCCCGCAGCAGATGTTTGATATGTTGCGTTCTGGCGATGTGGATGTGTCTTTCCTGACGCTGAACTACATCAACATGGAAGGCAGCCCCTCTGCCAACATGCTGCAGCCAATCAACGTGACCTCTCCTCGTCTGGAAAACTACCAGCATCTGTCCAAGGCGCTGACCGACATCCCGATGGGCATGAAAGGCGATCAGCACCTCTATATTCCATGGGGTGGCGGTGCCTATGGCATCTGGGCCAACCTCGACACGGTACAGGACATGCCTACCTCTGTGAAAGCCATGCTGGAACCGGAGTGGAAGGGCCGCCTTTCGCTGACCGATGGGCAGGTGCATCCAAACGTGTCTCTGGCGCTGCTGGCGCTTGGGCGCTCCGCCTTTGAGGTGAACGACGTCTCCGGCGACCGTGCCGCCTTAGGCGCCCTCGCCGCCCCGGACAGCGATCTGCAACAGACCGTGAATGCGCTCTACGGGCAGGTTGGCCACTTCTGGAGCGCCTCCCCGCCCTTCACCGGCGAATACGATCTGGTGGCCTCTTATGGCGTGGGCGCATCTGCGGCCATCGCAGAGGGCGGCAACTGGGGTCTGGTGCCATTTGAAGAAGGCAACACCGTCTGGCTCGACACCATCAACTTTGCCAAACATCTGGAAGGCGACAAGCTGGAGGCGGCGGAGATCTTTGCCAACTACTTCATCGGCAAAGAGGTTCAGACCCGCGTGGTGGAAGGCCTTGGCATGGTCGCCTCCTCCGGTCTGGTCGATACAAACCCGCTGATCGAGGCCAACCCGGACTTCTTTGAAGAGAGCATGTTCTGGCCGCCCTACACCCGCGCGGCGGGCAACGCGATTGAGCTGATGTCCAAACGCGCCATGGGCATGAGCGCCACCAACTAAGCCGCCTCACCTTTGCAGAAGACCTCAAACATAAGAGAACGCGGCAACTTCGATTGCCGCGTTTTTCTCAACAACAGGACCCTGAGGGCCATTTTAGGTTAGAAGTTCAATCTTGCCCAACGGGCCGACACTTCACAATCCCACGCATATCGAAATCTCGGTTGACTGACCTGCTCAGACCGTCGCCGTTTCCAAATGCAAAAGACACCCTGACAGCAACCAGCGCGGCGTCCAAATCTAACAGCCCGTTTGCAGCACGCCGAAAGCCACTTGTCCCTTGCAACCGCTCGTACTCACGCTGACCATAGACGTGGCACAGGGACTGCGCATCTTGCCGGATATGAGGGCTTCTTTTCTGGTCCAGGTCAACTGTGAGCTGGATCAAGTTGCCTTCATCTGCCCCACCAAACTTAGCAGGGGCAGTCCAAATTGATGTTTGGAGGTCTCCCCTCGCACCCGACTTCAACACCACCCTCTCCGCAAAGGCGTTTCCGGAGAAGCCAATTGCCGCAACCGTAAACCAAACAAAGAAATTCATAAGCCTAAATCTCGGGACCAACATCTTTCGAGGTTCTAGGAGAGGTCTTTGTCAACACTATGGCCAAGGCGCGCTCAGAAAGCACCGTACGGAAGTTTAGACCTTGCGGCCACGCACGTCCGGCAAGGAGATATTCGCCACCTGCTCGGCAATCGGCGGGGAGGACAGCGGGTGGTGGTCTTCCGAGAAGTCCTCGGGATTGCGCATCTCTTGCCATTTGCCGCCAACAAACACCTCAAGGCCAGAGAACTTGGCTTTGTAGCCCATCTTCTGGCTGCCTGGCACCCAGTAGCCCAAATAGACGTAGGGCAACCCGGCCTCTCGGGCGATTTCGATATGGTCCAGGATCAGGAACGTACCCAATGAGGTGCGGCTCATTTCCGGGTCGTAAAATGAATACACCATGCTCACGCCGTCTTCGAGCACGTCGGTCAAACACACGCCTGTCAGCTGGCCGCTGTCCTGATCGGAATACTCCACCACACGGCTTCGGATCGGGGTTTCCTCAATCATTGCGGCAAACTCGAACACATCCATATCCGCCATACCGCCGTCTGCGTGACGGCTGTCCAGATAGCGGCGGAACAGGTCAAACTGTTCTTCGGTGGCCCATGGCGAGGTCGCCCGGCGCTGCAGATACGCGTTGCGGCGTGCGGCCCGGCGTTGGCTTTTGGTGGCAGTAAATTTGGACACGTCAATTCGGGCAGACATGCAGGCGTTACAGTCCGTGCAAGACGGCCGATAGAGCACGTTTTGCGAGCGGCGGAAGCCTTGCTGTGACAGCGCGTCATTTAAGGCCGTCGCGTTGTCCCCTTGCAGTGCCGTGAACAGTTTGCGCTCCATCCGCCCGTCCAGATACGGGCACGGCTGCGGCGCGGTCACATAAAACTGCGGGACTATCGGAAGACTATGACGCATGGCACTCCAACACCTGAGATCGCCTCGACGTTATCAACAGGTTATTAACCCGCCAAGCCCCCCGAATGGGGTAATCGGCGGGTTTCTGGAGCCATGGTTAAAATTTGACAGGCATTAACCGTTCATTTCGGTTAATTTCGTGACCCTTTGGTAAGATCTCAGGAACAGGCGGCAATCAGCTTGTTCATAAAGCCCTGGCCAGCCTCAAACTGCGCCACCGACAGGAACTCATCCGGCTGGTGCGCTTGAGCAATATCGCCCGGCCCACAGATCACCGTCGAGTAGCCCGCATCCTGGAAATGCCCGCCCTCGGTGCCGTAGCTGACCACGCGCGACGCGTTGTCCCCAGTCAGTTGGCGCACCAAGGCCTCCGCCTCGCCCGCCTCTTCCGGCAACAGCCCCGGCACGTAGAACTTCTGATCCAGCGCAATATGGCTCTCCGGCACAACGGCCTGCATCTCCGCCTCAACCTCAGCCACTTTAGCTTTGAAGCGCGCAATCCAGTCGTCGCGGTTCTCATCCGGCACAATTCGGAAATCGAGACCAAAGCGGCAATCCAACGCGGTGATGTTGTGGGCGGTGCCGCCCTCAATCACGCCGACATGCACCGTGGTCCACGGCGGCTCAAACGTCGCGGCCACCGGCCCCGGCTCTTTGGCGCGGTTTTCCGCGTTCATCTCGTTGGCCCATTCGATCAGCTTGGCGCCATACATAATCGCATTCACACCGGTGTGCATCAGCGAGCTGTGCACCTCAAAGCCGCGCACATGCACGTTGAAGCCCTGACCGCCCTTGTGGCCGGTCACCGCCCCCATCATCGATGGTTCGCCCACGATAGTGGCTGAGCCTTTGGGGAAGTACTTATTGATGCTCTCAATCAAAGGCGCCGCGCCGGTGCAGCCAATTTCCTCATCGTAAGACAAAGCCAAATGCAGCGGACGCTTGAGGTCACTGTAGTGGCCCTCAACAATGGCCCAGACCGCCAGCGCGTCAAAGCCCTTCATGTCACAGGTGCCGCGCCCGAAGAGCTTGCCGTCTTTCTCAACCACCTCGAACGGATCGGTTGACCACGGCTGACCTTCAACAGGCACCACATCTGTGTGGCCGGAAAGCACAATCGCGCCCTCAACCTCCGGACCAACATGCGCAAACAGACCTGCCTTCGCCGGATCGGTCTCATGGGGGTGCTGATGTGCCACAATGCCGTGGGAGGCCAAGTACTCCTGCACCCATTCGATCAGCGGCAGATTGGTGTCGCTCGACACAGTCGGAAACGACACCAGCTTGTCCAAAATGGCCCGCGGGCTCAGACGCTCCGCCATGGGCTTAGTACCCGCTGTCGGTGATCAGAACCTTGTGGCCTGGTGCCACTTCTTTGTACTCCGACGGTGCCGCCTCGTAGCCCACAGGGTGGATTGGCGACGGGATCGGCTTGAAGTTCAGGTCTTTCTCCGACTTGCGCTGACGTGGATCGGCAATCGGAACCGCTTTCATCAACGCCTGCGTGTAGGGGTGTTGCGGGTTCTCAAACACTGCGCGACGTGGACCAATCTCCACAATCCGGCCCAGGTACATCACCCCCACATGGTGGCTCACACGCTCCACAACTGCCATATCGTGGCTGATAAACACATAAGAAATGCCCATCTCTGCCTGCAGCTCCATCATCAGGTTCAGAACCTGCGCTTGCACCGATACGTCCAGCGCCGACACCGCTTCATCCGCAACAATCAGTTTTGGGTTCAAAGCCAAGGCGCGGGCAATCGCGATCCGCTGACGCTGACCACCGGACATCTCGTGCGGGTAACGACGCATGAAGCTGCGCGGCAGTTCCACCCGGTCAAACAGCATCTCAACACGCTTTTGCAGCTCTGCCCCAGAATGGGTGCCGTAGTTGCGCATCGGCTCAGACACCTGATCCTGCAACATCATCTGCGGGTTCAGCGAGGCAAACGGGTCCTGGAAGATCATCTGCATCTGCTGACGCGCCGCGTGCATTTGCTTGTGGTCCAAGCCAATCACGTCCTGACCATCAAAGGTCACATGCCCACTGGTTGGCTCAACCAAACGCAACAGCGAGCGGCCGGCAGTCGACTTACCACACCCGGATTCACCCACCAGAGACAGGGTCTGGCCCTTGTTCACGGTAAAGGACACATCCTCAACCGCGTGCACGTTGGCGACGGTGCGACGCATCAGGCCGCCCTTCACCGGGAAACGGGTCACGAGGTTCTTCACCTCCAGGATCACCTCATCGGTGCCCGGGATCGGATCGGTGTTATGGGTATTGTCGCCAAACAGCTTCATTGGCGATGGCACATCGGTGCCACGCATCTCGCCCAGCTTTGGCACGGCGGCCAGCAGGGCCTTGGTGTAATCATGGGTTGGGTTCTCGAAGATTTCTTCGACGGTGCCCTCTTCCACCTTATTGCCACGGAACATCACCACCACGCGGTCAGCCATTTGTGCCACAACCGCCATATCGTGGGTGATGAACATCACTGCGGTGCCGGTTTCACGTTTCAGACGATCCATCAGCGCGAGGATTTCTGCCTGAATGGTCACGTCGAGCGCGGTGGTCGGCTCGTCCGCGATCAGCAAGCGCGGCTCACAGGCCATAGCCATCGCGATCACAACACGTTGGCGCATACCGCCGGACAGCTCGTGCGGATATTGTTTCAGACGACGCTCGGGCTCAGGGATACGCACCTGACGCAGCAGCTCCAGCGCACGCGCTTCCGCGTCCGTTTTTGACAGTTTTTTGTGCAGGCGCAGGCCTTCGGTCAGCTGACGCCCCACGGTGAACACCGGGTTCAGCGCGGTCATCGGCTCCTGGAAGATCATGCCGATCTCATTGCCGCGAATCGTCCGCATCAGGTCCTGATCCGCCTTGGACAGGTCCACATCATCCGCGTCTTTGCGATCAAACAGCAGTTTGCCACCGGCAATATCACCGCCGCCAAACTCCACCAGACGCATCAGAGACAGCGAGGACACCGATTTACCGGAGCCGGATTCTCCAACGATACAAACGGTTTCGCCAGGGTTCACCTTGAAGGAGACATCCTCCACGCCCACCACGGGCCCGTCCTTGGTCTGGAACTCGACTCGCAGATTCTCGATCGACGCAATGGCGTTGTCCAACATGAAGGTGACTCCCCTTAACTTTTGTTTTTGTTGTCCCTCGCGGCGAAGCTACCGCCCATAAATGCAATGGTCAAACCAAGACAGACCAGATTCAGGCCCTGAATGAACATTTATTCAA
Source organism: Shimia sp. MIT1388 (assembly GCF_047124445.1). GTDB lineage: Bacteria > Pseudomonadota > Alphaproteobacteria > Rhodobacterales > Rhodobacteraceae > Shimia. The sequence continues at coordinate 1,954,384 of NZ_CP138921.1, forward strand.
TTTGGCCTCTTGCAATTTTACCCTCACTGGTCTGTGATGCCTGCAGTCTGAGGGGAGTACGACTTTTTCACTTTGTGAAACCGCAAATGGGTTCATTTGCGCCCTTCCTAGACAATCAAAAACCGGGTGGAGCCAATCTGCCCATAAGGCACGCGGCCTGCGTGCACCAACATGGAGTGAGACATGAAAGCAAAGACTTTGATGCTTGGCGCCGCAGCAGCATTTGTGATGGCCCCAGCAGCCATGGCAGAGCGCGGTTCGGACGGCCACGTGAACATTATTTATTGGCAGGCGCCATCCATCCTGAACCCGTACCTGTCTTCCGGTACCAAGGACGTTGAATCCGCCTCCCTCACCCTGGAACCGCTGGCACGTTACGACGAAACCGGCAAAATGGTTCCTTACCTGGCAGCAGAGATCCCAACCGTGGCAAACGGCGGCGTTTCTGAGGACCTGACCACCATCACCTGGACCATCGCTGACGGCATGGTTTGGTCCGATGGTTCCGCAGTGACCTCCGCTGACGTTGTATTCACCGGTGAATACTGCATGCACCCAGAAGGCGGCTGCGCACAGGCAGCTTTCTTTGACGGCGTGGAAAACATCGAAGCACTGGACGACAAAACCGTCAAAGTGACCTTCAACCAGCCAAAGCCAAACCCATATGGCCCATTTGTTGGCGGTCAGTCGCCAATCATCCAGAAAGCTCAGTTCGAGAACTGCCTCGGCGCCAAAGCGCCTGAGTGTACTGCTGAGAACTTTGGACCAATCGGCACCGGCCCGTTCGTTGTAACCGACTTCAAAACCAACGACGTGATCCAGTACGAAGCCAACCCGAACTACCGTGATCCAGCGAAACCAGCGTTCGCAACCGTGACCTTCAAAGGTGGCGGAGACGCAACCGGTGCAGGCCGTGCGGTTCTGGAAACCGGCGAGTTTGACTACGCTTGGAACCTGCAGCTGGCACCAGACGTCATCGCGAAGATGGAAGAAGGCGGCAAAGGTAAAGCGATCGCAGGCTTCGGTCCGCTGGTTGAGCGCCTTGAAATGAACATGACCAACCCGTCCTCCGACCTGCCGGAAGGCGAGCGTGCGACTGTTGCTCACCCACACCCATTCCTGTCCGACATGAACGTGCGTAAAGCGCTGTCCATGGCAATCGACCGCGAACTGCTGGTTGAAATCGGTTACGGTAAAGCAGGTAAAGTGACCTGTGATCTGGTGCCTGTGCCTGCGAACTACGCAGCTGGCAACGACTACTGTGCCACTCAGGACATCGCTGGCGCGAACGCGCTGCTGGACGAAGCTGGCTGGGTTAAAGGTGCTGACGGCATCCGCGCCAAAGACGGCGTAAAGCTGTCCATCCTGTACCAGACCTCCACAAACGCTGTACGTCAGGACTTCCAAGCTCTGATCAAACAGTGGTGGAGCGAGATCGGTGTTGAAACCGAACTGCGTAACCTGTCCGCATCCGTATTCTTCGGCGGTGACCCAGGCTCCCCTGACACCTTCCAGAAGTTCTACGCAGACGTAGAAATGTATGCGAACACCTTCAACGGCACCGACCCTCAGCAGTACCTCGCAGCGTACCGTTGTGGCGGCGAGCCAAAGCCATCTTCCCAGTGGCAGGGTGAGAACATCAACCGCTTCTGTGATCCGGCATACGACGCTCTGATCGACGAACTGGCACGCACCGGTGACATCGAGAAGCGTGGCGAAATTGCCAAGAAGATGAACAACATGCTGACCAAAGACAGCTACACCATCGTGCCTCTCGTGCACCGTGGCCGCGTCTCGGCACACTCCAACACTCTGGGCGGCGTTGTCCTGAACGTTTGGGACTCCGAGCTGTGGAATGTTGCAGACTGGCATCGTGTGAAGTAATTCACCGACGCGGGGCGAGCTTCAAAGCTCGCCCCAACTCTATTAAGCCCCGCCCAGTCAGGTCGCTGCGCGGGGCTAAACAACAAAAACGACGCACAAAGGCGCTTCCATGCTGACCTTCACCATACGCCGTCTGATCCTTGCGATCCCGACGTTGCTCTTTATCTCACTTGTCATCTTCCTCCTGCTCGAGCTCGCGCCCGGCGACCCGATGGCACAAGTTCCCTTGACCGTTCCGCCAGAGGTCAAAGAAAAAATGCGCTTGGCCCTTGGCCTTGGCGAACCTGGCTACATCAGATTCTACAAATGGCTGGTCCAGTTTTTCTGGGTGGAACCCCAGGTGCTGTTTGACCACATGTTTGGCACCACCTTCTCCGAAGGTAAGCTGCGCATCATCAGCTGGCAGCACCGCGGTCCAGTGATGGACGTGGTTGTAGAGCGCCTGCCACAGACCCTGTGGGTTGTGGGCATGTCCTACATCGTTGGCATCCTGATCGCCCTGCCCATCGGCATCTACTCTGCTTACAAGCAGTATTCGATCTTCGATCAGGCCGGCACCTTCATCACCATGATCGGCTACTCCATTCCGCCGTTCTTTACCGGCCCGCTGGTGATTGTGATCTTCTCGGTGAACCTCGGCTGGTTCCCCTTCATCTACGACACCACCCATGAGGTCGTGGATTGGGACAGCTTTGTGTATCAGCTGCGTCAGATGATCATGCCGGTGATGGTGCTTGCCTTGCAAACCACCGCCCAGATCAGCCGCTACATGCGGGCTTCCATGTTGGACAACCTCAACCAGGACTACGTGCGCACCGCGCGCGCCAAGGGCCTGAGCGAGCGCGTGGTTGTGATGGTACACGTCCTGCGTAACTCGATGATCCCGGTTGTCACCGTGATTGCTCTGGGTCTGCCGGCCATCTTTGGCGGCGCGATCATCACCGAGCAGGTGTTCTCCGTGAACGGCATCGGTGCCCAGCTGATCGGGGCCATTCAGGCCAATGACCTGCCCACCGTGCAGACGCTGACCTTTATGTTCGCCTTCCTGATCGTCTTCTTCAACCTAATCGCAGACGTGCTCTACGGCATTCTTGATCCGAGGATCCGCTATGACTGATACCACCAACACCGAGCCATCCACCCCACCACGCAGCCAGTGGTACGATGTGTGGCACCAGTTCAAAGCGCACAAAGGCGCTTTGCTCGGTGGCATCGTCTTCCTGGTCATTGTCTTCGGGGTCTTCATCGGTCCACTGCTGTGGCCCTATGACGCCACCTACATCGACATCCGCTCGCGCAACCAAGGTCCAAGCCTGGCGCACCCATTTGGCACCGACCAACTGGGCCGTGACTTGCTGGCGCGGATGATGGCCGGGGGCCAGACCTCCATCGCAGTGGGCCTGACCGCCATGCTTCTGGCGCTGGGTCTGGGCAGCTTTGTCGGCATCATCGCCGGGTTCTTCAAGAAACTCGACGGCCCGCTGATGCGCCTGACCGACCTGTTCCTGGCACTGCCGATCCTGCCGCTGCTGCTGGTGATGATGATGCTCTTCCGCGAACCGCTGTCCGCGGCCGTGGGTCCAGAGCGTGGCATCTTCATCCTGATCGTGATCGCTATCGGCATCACCTCCTGGATGCCCACCGCGCGGATCGTACGTGGCGATGTGCTGGCGCTGAAAGAGCGTGAGTTTGTGCTGGCAGCCCGGTCCATCGGGACCTCCAACAAAAACATGATCACACGTCACATCCTGCCCAACGTGCTGTCGCCCATCATGGTGTCGGCAACCCTGGGGATCGCCAACGCGATCATCACGGAATCGGCGCTGTCCTTCCTAGGCCTTGGCTTCCCGCCAGACTTCCCAACCTGGGGCCGCCTGCTGAATGACGCGGTGCAGTACCTGCAAGACTACCCAGAGCGTGTGTTCTGGCCCGGTCTGGCGATCTCTCTGACCGTGCTGTCGGTGAACTACCTCGGCGATGGTCTGCGTGACGCGCTCGACCCCCGCATCCGCGGACGGTAAGACACCCCACAAAGACACAAAGGCCCGCCCTCTCCGGCGGGCCTTTTTAGTTCTGGAACTGCAATCCTAGGATAATCTCAGGGCTACTGGCCTCGTCGAAGGCCTGCCCATCCCAGTCGCCACTCAGATGCCGAACACCCAGCCCGGCCTGCTGCGCCAGTGCCTCCAGCTGGTCCTTGGAACAAAACCGCAAACAACTCTCCGAGCGCTGCTCCGTGCCCTCTGGGTCAAACCGATAGGTCTCCACAAACCGAACCTGCCCGTCCCGCACCGATGTCACCTCATGGGTAACCTGCACAGAGCGCCTCTCTGTAAAGGCCACCGGCGGCCCCGCGTTCTCCGGGCACCACCGCTCCCAGGCCTTCACAGCCGGATTGCGGCTCTCGGCAAAAAACACCCCGTCCGGCGCAAGCCGTGCGACGACCTCCGCATAAAGCCGCGAAATGTCCTGATCGCTCAACAGACACTGAAACGCGTGCCCGGTCATAAAGATGAAATCAAACGGTCGAGACTTGGGCACGACACAGCACCGCCCCACGTACCATTCGATCAAGTCCGCACCGGGTTTTTCCCGTGCAAATGCCACCATCCCAGGGGCCGGATCAACGGCACAGACATCATGACCCCTTGCGGCCAACTCCAATGCAAACCGTCCTGTGCCACAGCCAATGTCCAAAACCCGCTGCGGCACGTTGGGCAGCTGCGACAGGTAGAAATCATAGTCCTCCCGCCCCGCGTTGAGCGCGTCATAGACCGCTATCAAGGCCGGATCTGAATACAAACTGTTCTCTGCCATCACTACCCTCACACATGTCGCCTGAGCTTAAGCCTGCCCTAAGGTCAACTTCCAGTCACGCATTCCTGACCAGCTTTCTGAAATACACGCCCGATTTTCGGCTGCAGCGCTGTTTGTCGCTGCTAGGGTGCCGTTATGATGTTTGATTTGCCCAACCACGACGCACTCTACAAAGCCCTGCTCGCGCGCGACCCAGCATATGACGGACGCGCTTATGTCTGCGTTTCCTCCACGGGTGTCTTCTGCCGCCTGACCTGCCCTGCCCGCAAACCCAAATCAGAAAACTGCTCCTTCTTCGCCTCTATCGGCGAATGCATTGAAGCCGGCTACCGCGCCTGCAAGCGCTGTCACCCTATGGCTCCCGCCGCCGAAGCGGACCCCGCGATCGCCGCACTTCTGGCCGCGCTGGACGAGCGCCCTGACATCCGCTGGTCCGAGCGCCACATCGCCCAAATGGGTTTTGACCTTTCCACCGTGCGCCGGTCGTTCAAACGGCAGTTTGGCATGACCTTTTTGGAAATGGCCCGCCAACGCCGCCTGCGCGAGGGGTTCGAAGTCCTCAGCCAGGGCGACAAGGTCATCGACGCGCAACACAGTGCCAGCTTTGACAGCCCCTCCGCCTTCCGTGCGGCCTTTGCCCGCCTCTTGGGCTGCGCCCCGGCTGATCTGCGTAAGGGCGGTTTGCTGCGCGCGGATTGGATCACCTCGCCACTCGGAGATCTGATCGCCGTCTCCAGCGCATCGCATCTGCATCTGCTGGAGTTTGTCGAACGCAAAGCCCTGCCCCGCGAACTGTCCCGCCTGCGCGCGTTTGCCAAAGGCGACCTTGGCCTCGGCCGCTACGCTCCCTCCGATCAGGTCGAGGCGGAACTAACCGCCTTCTTCGCAGGTCATAATGCAAGCTTTGAGACACCCCTCGCCTTCCACGGATCGGCCTTCACCAAAGAAGTCTGGCACGCTCTCTGTGACATCCCGGCCGGGGAAACCCGCACATATTCGGAACTTGCCAGAACCATTGGCCGCCCCTCGGCCACCCGCGCTGTGGCCCGCGCGAACGGCGCCAACCAGATTGCCCTGCTGGTGCCCTGCCACCGTGTGCTTGGCGCAGACGGTGCGCTCACCGGCTACGGCGGCGGCCTGTGGCGCAAACAGAAACTCATCGAAATCGAACGCCAATACCAAAAAGGACACGCCCATGACCCAAGCTGATCGCGCCCGCGCCTTTGCTGCGCTGCACCAACCCGGCACGCCCCTTGTGCTCTACAACTGCTGGGACGCTGGCAGCGGCACAGCTATTGCCAAAGGCGGCGCCCCTGCGCTGGCCACCGGCAGTTGGTCGGTGGCCGCCGCCCAAGGCTATGCGGATGGTGAAGCCCTGCCGCTGGACACCCTCCTGCACATCGCCAGCCGCATCACCGCAACCTCCGACGTGCCGGTCTCACTCGACTTTGAGGGCGGCTACGCCGTTGATACCGATGCGCTGCGCAAGAACATCGCCGCCGTACTGGCCGCAGGCATCATTGGCATCAACTTTGAGGACCGCGTGGTGCAAGGTGAAGGGCTGCACGACATCGACACACAAACCGCGCGCATCGCCGCTATTCGTGCTGAAGCTGACACCCATGACGTGCCGCTCTACATCAACGCCCGCACCGATCTGTTTTTGCAGTCCAATCCAGAGGATCACGAGCTACACGTCGACGCTGCCATCTCCCGTGGCAAAGCCTATGCCGAGGCCGGTGCCAGCGGCTTCTTCATCCCCGGCCTGTCTGATCCAGAAATGATCCGCGCCATCTGTGCAGCTGTCTCCTTGCCGGTGAACGCCATGTGCCTGGATGTCACCGCCGACGTGGCCCCGTTGGCGTCAACAGGCGTGGCCCGCATCAGCTTTGGCCCTGCCCCCTACCGCGCCGCCATGAAGGCTCTGACACAGCAGGCAGAGCGCCTCTATCGCTAAGGGTATCAGAGCCCGCTGAACCAAGCCCAGCTGTCGGCGGCAATCTGGTCGCCGATGTCATAAAACCAGTGAGTGTGTTGTGGGATGATGATCAGATCATTGGCCACACCCCGCTGCGCCATCTCTTCGCCGGTAGCACGAATGTCGTCCATCTCAAACGCGCTCTCATGCTGTCCGACATAGGCTCGATAGGGTTTGGGCTCCTGCGGCGCAATCTGGTGACTGGCCGGCAAAAAGCCCCCATGCAGAGCTGCTGCACGCCAGGGACCTTTGGTTTTGTTGATCAAGGCATGGGCATAGACCGCCCCCGCCGAATGACCAAAGAGATAGACCTGCTCCCGATCAATCTGGTGTTTCTCGTGCAACTGGTCGATCATCTTCTCCAGAACATAGGGGGAAGGCGCCTCATACGGCCAGTTCCCGCTTGGCGAGGTCGGCGCAAGCAGCGCAAAGCCGTTGTCACGCGCGGTCTCATACCACATCTCGACCATCGACAGACCGCTTCGATCCCGCCCGTGAAACAACACCACCAGCGGCACAGGCCGCGCCACCTGCGGCCCGACATAATGCCAGGTCACCGGCGTGATCCCGTCCAGCGTGCTATCTGACGGCACGATCTCTGTGATCCGCTCGGACGGTTCGTAGTGGAACTCTTTCAGGTGTCGCACATGGAACTGCGTGGCGCTTTCCATCACAAAGGTGGCAGGCACCGGCGTCTCTGTTGCCACGGGCATCATGGCCGCGGCATTGCGGGACTTGGTATCTTGCGCGGTCCAGACAAACAGCCCGGCACCGGCGCAGCCCACCACAGCCAGAAACAAAACAATCACCCGTACCACGTCGCACCTCACCTGATGTTGTTGCGTGAGCTTAGCGTCACAAAGCTTTGCGGCATTCCTTGGGCGCAACACAGGCGCGCAAAAGAAAACCCCGCCATCTCTGGCGGGGTTCTCCAATTCTTAAACGAAAGATCGAGGGATCTTACTCGTCGCCGGACTTCAGCGCTGCGCCAAGGATATCGCCGAGGGATGCACCGGAGTCGGAAGAACCGTACTGTTCCACGGCTTCTTTCTCTTCTGCGATCTCGCGTGCCTTGATCGACAGACCCAGACGACGGGTCTTGCTGTCGATGTTGGTGACGCGCACGTCGATCTTGTCGCCGGTGGAGAAACGCTCTGGGCGCTGCTCTGCACGGTCGCGGGACAGGTCGGAGCGGCGGATGAAGGACTTCATGCCTTCGTATTCCACTTCGATGCCACCGTCTTCGATTGCGGTCACTTCTACGGTCACGATGGAGCCGCGCTTCACGCCGCCCACTGCGTCCGCGAACTTGTCGCCGCCGAGTGCTTTAATGGACAGGGAGATACGCTCTTTTTCAACGTCCACTTCGGAGACAACGGCCGAAACCATGTCGCCTTTGCGGTAGTTCTGGATCGCATCTTCGCCACGCTCGTCCCAAGACAGGTCGGAGAGGTGAACCATACCGTCGATCTCGCCTGGCAGGCCGATGAACAGACCGAATTCGGTGATGTTCTTGACTTCGCCTTCGACCTCGGTGCCCTCTGGGTGAGTTTCCGCGAAAACTTCCCATGGGTTGCGCATGGTCTGCTTGAGACCAAGGGAAACACGACGCTTGGAGCCGTCGATTTCCAGCACCATGACGTCCACTTCCTGAGAGGTGGAAACGATCTTGCCTGGGTGTACGTTTTTCTTGGTCCAGGACATCTCGGAGACGTGAACCAGACCTTCAACACCTGGCTCCAGCTCAACAAAGGCACCGTAATCGGTGATGTTGGTCACGCGGCCTTTGTGTACGGAGGACAGTGGGTACTTCGCAGCAACCAGATCCCATGGATCTTCCTGCAGCTGCTTCATGCCCAGGCTGATGCGGTGGGTTTCTTTGTTGATCTTGATCACCTGAACCTTCACGGTCTCGCCGATGGTCAGGATCTCAGATGGGTGGTTCACACGGCGCCATGCCATGTCGGTGACGTGCAGCAGGCCGTCAACGCCGCCGAGGTCAACAAATGCACCGTATTCGGTGATGTTCTTGACCACACCGTCGACTGCCTGACCTTCGGACAGATTGCCGATGACTTCTGCGCGCTGCTCGGCGCGGGACTCTTCGAGGATCGCACGACGGGAGACAACGATGTTGCCACGACGACGGTCCATCTTCAGGATCTGGAACGGCTGCTTCAGACCCATCAGTGGGCCTGCGTCACGCACTGGACGTACGTCAACCTGGGAACCTGGCAGGAAGGCCACGGCGCCGCCGAGGTCAACGGTGAAGCCACCTTTAACGCGGCCGAAGATCGCGCCTTCAACGCGTGCATCGTCTGCGTATGCTTTTTCGAGGCGATCCCACGCTTCTTCGCGGCGCGCCATCTCACGGGAGATAACAGCTTCGCCACGGGCGTTTTCTGCCGCGCGCAGGTAAACTTCCACTTCGTCGCCAACGGCGATTTCAGGAGCTTCACCTGGGTTTGCGAATTCTTTCAGTTCAACGCGGCCTTCCATTTTGTAGCCTACGTCGATGATGGCTTGGCCCGCTTCAATTGCGATGACTTTGCCTTTGACAACCGAACCCTCGTTCGGTGTGTCCATTTCGAAGCTTTCGTTAAGGAGGGCTTCGAATTCCTCCATGGTTGCGTTAGCCATGCGGCGTCATTTCCTTTATCAAACGTTTTTTCTGGCCGTGCGGTTGTCTCCGCCGGTCTTGGTTAGCGCCTGCCATTCTGGCAGATCGATTTGGTCTTTGACGCGCCAAACAACTGGAAAAACACACAAAAAACAAAGAGGGCCGGCGTTTCCGACCCTGCTCGTCCCGTTGTTTTATGGCATTTGCGCCTTATAGACAGGGGCGATATAGCCCTAAACCCCTAGTTCGGCAAGCCGATTCCCTGCATCAAACCATCCCGGCGCAACGTCGCCTCCTCCACGGCATCCAATCGCTCAAGTGCAGCCTTGGGATCCTTCGCGCCCCCTGCTTTGCGCCATATCCCGCGCGCCGAGGCAGGGCTCCAAGGCAACGCTGCCGTGTGCAGCCACTGGCGCAGCTCTGGCGGCAACGCGTCATAAGCTTGCATGACATTGCCCTGCCTGCGTCGCCCACGCAGATTGCTTTTGGTATTCCGTCCCATGGGTCCGCTCATATCCGACAGATTCATTTAGTTATGTTATTACATTTCTGTCGCAGCGGTTTTCAACCCCAACAAAGACACAAAAGGCGCCCCATTTCGGGGCGCCTTCCAATACTGATCTCGTCCAGAGGACCTTAGCTGATCTCTTTCACCAGTGTCTCACGCGACTTGCGCACCTTCGCCATGGGTAGCAGCCAGTCCGCGCCTTCCTGGCGGTAGCCCAGCGGCAACAGCGTCACGGATTTCAGGCCCAACTCTTTCAGCCCCATGATCTCATCCACTGCGTCCGGATCAAACCCTTCCATCGGGCAGGTGTCCACGCCCAGTTCCGCCGCTGCCAGCATGGCAAAGCCCAGCGCGATATAGGCCTGACGCGCCGCGTGGTCATGGTTCACGGTCTCATCGCGCGGCAGATACACGTTTTTGAGGTTCTCGTAATACTGCGACAGCATTTCGTTTGCGCCACGCAGCTCTTCCATATGCGCGCGCACCGCATCAATGCGCTCCGCCGAATAGTTGTCCCAGGCCGCAAATACCAGAAGATGGCTGCCTTCGGTGATCTGGCTCTGATCCCAGCCCACCTTGCGGATCTTTTCCCGCATCTCGTCATTGGTGATCACAAATACCTCAAACGGCTGCGTGCCACTGGAGGTCGGCGCCATGCGGATCGCTTCCAAGATCGCCTCCACCTTCTCTTCCGGAACCGCTTTGGCCGGATCCATTTTCTTGGTGGCATAGCGCCAATTCATCAGGTCTTTCAGGCTTGTCATTCTCACATGATCCTTCTTGCGGGCCGGTACCAAACACCGGAACCGAGGGTGGTATACTTTCGATACCCGCGATATAAGTGGCACTGGAAATCGCCACAAGAAGGCACATATTTGAGACCCGGTTACACGAGAGGAACCGCCATGTCTGAAAAGTCAGCCCACCAGGGCTGCCCGCAATGCTCGCGCATCAACGAGGTTCTGGGCCGCGTTGGCGACCGCTGGTCGGTCCTGATCGTGCTGTCACTGGCACAATACAAAGTGCTGCGGTTCAATGAACTCAAACGCCATCTGGGCATCTCCCAGCGCATGTTGTCCTTGAAACTGCGCGAGCTGGAACGCGACGGGCTGGTCAACCGCACCTACCACCCAACGATCCCACCGAAAGTGGAATACGCGCTCACCGACCTTGGCTATTCTTTCTATGAGCCGGTGAAGACGCTTGGCACATGGGCCTTGGACAACCTGCCCAATATCGACGAAGCCCGCGCAGAATTTGACCTGCAGGCGGACGAAAAGAAGTCCGCCTGATCAAGCCTGGCTCACTCCGCCGGACGCAGCTTGTCAATCGCGGCCACGGCCGTCTTGATGGCTTCCTCAATCGCCAGATCGGAGGTGTCGATCAACACCGCGTCCTGTGCTGGCTTCAACGGCGCCTCGGCCCGTTCCATATCCCGCGCGTCCCGTTCTTTCACATCCGCCAACACGGTCTCACGATCAATCTCGGTGCCTTTTCCAACAAGCTCCAGATAGCGGCGCTCGGCCCGCACCTCTGCACTGGCAGTGACAAACAGCTTGGCTTCTGCATTGGGGCAAATCACGGTGCCGATGTCACGCCCATCCAGCACGGCCCCACCGGCGCGCCGCGCAAAGGCCCGCTGGAAATCCACCAAAGCAGCCCGCACCTCACCAATCACGGCCACTTTACTGGCCGCTTGCGCCACCTCTGGCGTCCGCAGGTTGTCTGCATCAAGATCTTCGGCGGTCAATGCTTTGGCTGCGACAATTGGGTCAGTCCCATCAAGTGTACGCGCACCCACAGCGCGATACAGCAAACCGGTGTCTAGGTGAGCAAAGCCATAATGCGCCGCCACAGCTTTGGAGATTGTGCCTTTGCCTGCCGCCGCTGGCCCATCAATCGCAATGGTAAACCGCATGTCTTGCCCTGCCTTTTCTCAAATCCCAGCCGCTCTACCGAGCCAGGGACAGCAACGCAAGGCACAGCCCCATTCCTTGGCCGGATTACGCCCACCGGCGGCGCATCTGCATCACCGCACCTGCCATAAGCCCCATAAAAGCCACGGTGGCTGCCGCAGATTTGCACCGCGTCCAAAAGCTGGCGAAGGCCACAAGGTTGTCTTCCACCGCGTCCGGACCAATGTGCAACATGGTGGCCACCATGTAGTTTTCCAGATAATCCGCCGACACCATGATCAGCGCCACAAAAGAGAACACCATACTCCAGGGGCGCTGAAACAGGCTCTGAAACCCAACAATCAACATGATCCCAAGCAGTGCCGGATACACCAGATCAAGCCGCTGCTGCACTGTGATGTAAAAGTCCCGCCCCTCCGCTGTCAGCGCCGACAAGAACCCGCGCGCCTCCTGTGGCGTATAGCCAAAGGGCCGCATGTCAAACGGAGCTAGCCCTCCCGCCGCGACGCTGATCGTGGGCATGGTCCAGAACACCATCACCAGATAGATGGCGGTGGCGGCGGTAAAACTGATCCAGAAAACCCGCTGAATATAGCTCATACAAAAGGCCCACAAATGACGTAAGCCCCGATCATGACCGAGGCTTCGCCAAAATCAACAAAAACGTGCGCCGGAGGCCGCGTCGGGCCTCTTAAGTCCGCGAGATCTTCGCGCCCAACCCGTCCATCAGTGGCTCAAAAATCGGGAAGGACGTAGCAATTGGGCCGCCGTCATCCACGCTCACAGGCTGCTGTGTGGCCATACCCATCACCATAAAGCTCATGGCAATGCGGTGATCCAGGAAGCTCTCACAGGTTGCGCCGCCCGGCACGTTGCCGTGACCCAGACCTTTCACGATCCACCAGTCATCCCCCTCATCGACCTCAACCCCATTGGCGCGCAGACCTTTGGCCATGGCGTCAATCCGGTCGCTTTCCTTCACCCGCAGCTCTTTTACGCCACGCATCACGGTGTCACCTTCGGCAAAGGCTGCGACCACAGACAGCACCGGATATTCATCAATCATGCTGGCTGCGCCCGCCGGGTCAATTTCCGCGCCTTTGAGGTTAGGCGAGAACCGCGCCCGCAGGTCCGCCACCGGCTCCCCGCCCTCTTCGCGCTCGTTCTCAAACGTCAGGTCCGCGTTCATCGCCTGCAGCGCGTAGAACAGACCAGCACGGGTTGGGTTCAGCCCGATGTTTGGCACCAACACGTCAGAGCCCGGCGTGATGATCGCTGCACATACCGGGAAAGCTGCCGAGCTTGGATCGCGCGGGACAACAATGGTCTGCGGTTTCAGCTCCGGCTGACCGGTCAAGGTGATCACGCGGCCTTCATCGGTCTCTTCCACCGAAATCTCTGCGCCAAAGCCCGCCAGCATCCGTTCAGTGTGATCCCGCGTGGCCTCTTTCTCGATCACCACAGTCTGCCCCGGCGCGTTCAACCCCGCCAACAACACCGCAGATTTCACCTGCGCCGATGGCATCGGCACTTCATAGCGCACCGGCACCGCGTCTTTGGCCCCAACAATGGTCATCGGCAACCGACCCCCAGAGCGCCCAACAGAGGTCGCGCCAAACAGCGCAATCGGGTCTGTCACCCGCGCCATGGGCCGACCATTCAAGCTTGCGTCGCCGGTGAAGGTCACCGTGATATCGCTGGTCGCCATCGCGCCCATGATCAGCCGCACACCAGTACCGGAGTTGCCGCAGTCGATAATATTGTCCGGCTCTGCAAAGCCCCCCACACCAACGCCATGCACCGACCAATTGCCTTCGCCGTGGTTGATCACCTCCGCGCCAAAAGCTGCCATGGCCTTTCCGGTGTCCAGCACATCTTCACCTTCCAGCAGACCGGAGATTTTGGTCTCGCCCACGGCCATCGCGCCAAGGATCAAGCTGCGGTGGCTGATAGACTTGTCACCAGGCACATGCGCCTCGCCCTTCAGCGGGCCGCAGGGAGAGGAGGTCATCGGGATCGGGGTGCCGTGGCCGGACATAGAGCAGTATCCTTCTTGCGTTCAGCCCTGCTGTTAGCGCAACAAATGGCCCGCGTCCATGCCGACCTGCGGCGACAAATTACCCGGTTGCGGAATTTGCCCCCGCGTTGCCCGTACCACGCAGCCACACCTCCGGATTGTCCTGCGCAATTTGCCGAAACACCTCTTCGCCCAGCGCGTTGCGCAACCGGAAACACACCGCCTTCTCGCTCAACTTTTCCTGCCGCGTCATGTAGAAATCCGAGCCAAACAGAACCCGGCTGCGCAACCGATCGCCCGCCTCAGTTTCATCGAGCAAAAACAGGCGTAAAAACGGGATGTAGTCATCAAAGTGAAACAGTGTGTAGCTGATGTCGGTCCACAGTTGCGGCCAATCTCCCGAGCCAATCATATCGCGGATTTGCACCTGCCAGTTCTCATCGCCCCGCGGTGCTTCACCGTTGGCATAGGCGTGCCAGTCCTTCTGCCCGCCAAAATGCGCCAGACAAATCCGTATATCCGGAAACGCCCGCATCACCGGCCGATAAGCTTTGGGTTCCGTGTAGCGATCCGCGATGTAATCCGATACCTCGCGCCCCTGCACTCCGCCCCGCGAGCAATGGGTCATGACCGGCATCTTGCGTCTGTTGATTTCCGGATACACCGTCTCCATCAGCACCGGATGATCTGGCGCAAACCCCATGCGCGGATAGATTTTTAATCCTTGAAACTGCAAATCCTTAATCGCCCGCAGCCCTTCCTGCGCACTGCCCTCGCTCAGCGGATTGACCGTGGCGAACGGAATTACCGAGCCATTGGGGTCCGCCGCCTGAGCCATCTCATGCAGTTTGTCATGCTGCGTGCGCAGGTCTTCTTCCACCAGACCATAGCCAATCCCCGCCATGTCCATCGGCAACACCACATAGCGCGTGTTGCTCGGGTAGTGCTTTTTGACGTTATCCAGAACCGCCGCCTGTTCATCATGCTGGGCTTCCTGTTGAAACCGGTACAATCGGTCAAGCTTTTCGGCAATGTCCTCCTGCCCCAGCAGCCGCACAATCCAAGCAATGCCTTTGATCAGGATCGGTACCCGTTGAAACAGGCGGGTCCATTTGTAGGGAAAGTCGCGAGGTACATGCGCCTGCGTAAACGTGTGCACATGACAATTGGTGATTTGGATGGGTTCCATGGGAAAATGACCTTGCTTTGAAAACAAGACCAGCCTGCGGCAATCCCCCCATGAAAATCAAGGTCAGCAAATGACCCGTTTTGACGCGGGTTATCCCAAATGCATTCGGCCTATTACGTCTTCCGGAACGTCAGATAATGCGGCGTGCGCCCCTCGCGGAAGGCTTTCTGCTCATAGCGCGTGGAGATCCAATCCCCCCACGGCTCGCGCCAATCCTCGGGCTTCTCCGCCAGCCACTCAAACCCATGGCGCGGCACCTGCTCCAAGGTCTGGCGCACGTAATCTTCAATGTCCGTCGCTACGCGGAAAATCGCGCCCGGCTTCAGCTTGCGCGACAGCGGCTCCAGATGTTCCGACGTCACAAAACGACGACGGTGATGGCGCTTCTTGGGCCAGGGATCGGGATAGAGCAAAAACGCCCGGCTTAGGCTCTCATCTGGCAAGACGTCAAACATGTCGCGCGCATCACCTGGATGCACTTTGATGTTCTCCGCCCCGGCCTCACGGATTTTGCCAAGCAGCATGGCAACCCCGTTGATATAGGGCTCACAGCCAATGATGCCCACATCGGGATTCTGCACCGCCTGATGCACCATGTGCTCGCCGCCGCCAAAGCCGACTTCGAGCCAAACTTCCTTGCCGCCAAACAGCGCCTCGAGGTCGAGGTTCTCACGCTCCGGGTTCTCTTCCCAGCCCACTTTCCCCGGCGACAGTGCCGCCAGATCTTCATCCAGATAGACCTCCTGGCTGGCGCGCAGGCCCTTGCCTTTGAAACGGCCATAGAAGTTGCGCCAAGGCGCACCGCTTGCGTGTCTGCCAGAATCTTTGCCGGGGTGTTTGTCGTCGGACATACCAAAATACCTTATGCTGCGGGCCTGCCTTTGCCTAAACCCGCAGCAAAGGTCAAGTTCAGCCAAAAATCTTGCGCAGAATGAGCATGCCCGGAATGGTCACAATATACATCGTGATCCCATAGACTGCCGCTGGCACAGCAAACTCCGGAATGCCGCCGGTTTGCGCAATGATACCCGCCACAGCGATTCCAAGGGTCGCATTCTGCACGCCCATTTCCACCGAGATACACAGCCCATCCGGTCCCGACAGCCCCAGCACCCGCGCCACCACAACACCGGCTATCAGTAACACCACATTCAGCGCCATCAACACCGGCCCCAAACCGCCAATGTTCTCCATGAACATCGTCCAGTTTGTCGCCAGCGCCGCCGCGACAATCACCACAAACAACACCAGAGCTACGGCGGACACCCGCCCCTCGTTATTGTCCGCAAACGTCGGCGCCACAAACCGCAGCAACACGCCAATCGCCACCGGCACGGCGGTGATCACAAACATGCTGATGCCAATCGCAGTCACATTGATCACCGGCGCATCGCCACCCAAAAACGTGGTCGCCGCCCAGCCGGTCAGCGCAGGCACCGTCAGCACGGACAACAGGCTCACCACTGCTGTCAAGGTAATCGACAACGCCACCGTGCCGCCCGCCAATTTGGTTAGGATGTTGGACGTCACGCCCCCGGGGCAAAATGACAACAACATCACACCAAAGGCCATCGCAGGCGGCAAGCTTGTGAACGACACCAGCAAAAACGCCGCCGCAGGCACCGCAATCACCTGCATCGCCACGCCCACAATCACCGCGCGCGGCATGGTCAGCACCCTGCCAAAATCGGCAAAGGTCAGCCCAAACCCCAGTGAAAACATAATAATCGCCAACGACAGCGGCAAAGCCACATCGATCAACATCGCGCATTCCTCCCATTTCCCAGACTGACCGTGGCACAGGTGCCCCACGAAGCCAAAGACTTCCGTTGGGGCAGCCCTTCCATGGCTGGCAATAGGCACAAAAAAGCCCGCCGACCAATGCGACGGGCTTTTCAAATTTTGGGCTATGGCGAAGCTCAGATCGCTTTTTTCAGATCCTCAACCAGATCCGTGCGCTCCCAGCTGAAGCCACCGTCTTCGGTTGGCGTCCGGCCAAAGTGACCATAGGCCGCCGTGCGCTGATAGATCGGCTTATTCAGTTGCAGCTTCTCGCGAATGCCCCGTGGCGTCAGGCTCATCACACTGCGCACGGCTTTCTCGATGTCCGCAGGCGCCACTTCGCCGGTGCCATGGGTGTCGGCATAAACCGACAGCGGCTCAGACACGCCAATCGCGTAAGACAGCTGAATGGTGCAGCGCTCCGCCATGCCCGCGGCCACAACGTTTTTTGCCAGATAGCGCGCTGCATAGGCTGCAGACCGGTCTACCTTGGTTGGGTCTTTGCCAGAGAACGCGCCGCCGCCATGCGGGGCTGCGCCGCCATAGGTGTCCACAATGATCTTACGGCCGGTCAGACCGGCATCGCCATCCGGCCCGCCAATCACAAACTTGCCGGTCGGGTTCACGTGCCACGCGGTGGCATCGGTGATCCAGCCCTCAGGCAGGGTCTCACGAATGTAAGGCTCCACGACGGCGCGCACATCCGCGCTGGTCATGGCCTCGTCCAGATGCTGTGTCGACAGCACGATAGAGCTCACGCCCACCGGCTTGCCACCTTCATACACCACAGACAGCTGCGATTTCGCATCCGGGCCAAGCGTCGGTTCTTGACCGGATTTGCGCACCTCGGCCAGACGGCGCAGAATGGCGTGGCTGTACTGGATTGGCGCAGGCATCAACGCCTCGGTTTCGGTGGTGGCATAGCCAAACATGATGCCCTGATCACCGGCGCCTTCATCTTTGTCAGCAGCGGCATCCACGCCCTGCGCGATATGCGCGGACTGTTCGTGCAGCAGGTTGGTGATCTCCACGGTCTCGTGGTGGAACTTATCCTGCTCATAGCCGATGTCTTTGATACAGGCGCGCGCAATCTCGTCGATGCGGTCCATGTAGTCATGCAGCTTGTCCTGATCCGACAGACCAACCTCGCCGCCAATCACCACCCGATTTGTGGTGGCAAAGGTTTCCGCCGCTACTCTTGCCTCAGGTTCCTCTGCCAAAAAGGCATCCAAAACGGCGTCCGAGATGCGGTCACAGACCTTATCTGGGTGGCCTTCCGAAACACTTTCGGAAGTAAACGTGTAGTTCTGTCGTGTCATGAAGTGCTCCATTAAAAGTCGATCGCCACGTCAGGAAGCCGTTGTGGCGATAATTTCCCGTCTGCCTTACGCCTCCGTCACCGAAGGGTCAATGCGTTTCGCGCCGACGCAGTAAAGGCGCGGTTAATAGCAGCAGCACAACCACAATGCTGAGCGGTAGGTCACCGGTTTTGGCAAAAAGTGTCTTGGCCCGCGCTTCAGGCAGCGCCGCATCCAGATAGCCTTCGGTATTGAGCGCCAAGGCATCCAGCACCCTGCCCCGCGCATCAATCACGGCACTCACCCCGGTATTGGCAGACCGCAGCACTGGCAACCCGCTCTCAATCGCGCGCATCCGCGCTTGATCCAGATGCTGATAAGGGCCAGAGAAATTACCAAACCAGGCGTCATTTGTCAGATGCAGGATAAAGTCCGGACGCTCTGGGGCGGCCCGCACATCTTGTGGGAACACGGCCTCATAACAGATCAACACCAAGGCTTTTCCCAGCGCCCCCAGATCCATCACATCCGCGCCCGCACCGGGGGAAAACCCGTCGCCATTGCGGCTGGCCAACCCCTGAATGCCAATCTTGCTAAGCAGATCGCCAAGCGGGATGTATTCGCCAAAGGGCACCAGATGGTGCTTGTCATAGGTCTGCGTGACGCGGCCGACTTCATCCATCAACACCGCCGCATTGAAAATCCGCAGCCCTTCCGCGCGGTTGATGCCCAGCACCACCGGCACATCGCCCGCAGCACCCGAAATGATGTTCAGTGTGTTCGCCGCATTGTGCAGCCACACCGGCACGGCGGTTTCCGGCCAGACAATCAGATCGGGACGGACTTTTCCGGCACGAGTAAACTGCACCAACCGCTCAAAGAACAGCCCGGCATATTGCGGGTCCCACTTCTGATGCTGCGGCGCATTGGGCTGGATCAGGCGCACCACAGGGCCCTCCGCCTGCGCCTGCGGGTCCGCCTCACTCAGAGGCATTGCCAACGCGACAAAGCCCAGAACCGCGGCACCGATTTTCAGGCCCACACGCCCACCAAAAACCAAGGCCTGCGCCAAAAGCCAGGCCGCAATGAAGAAGACCAAATTTAACCCATGCGGCCCAATCACCGCTGCGCTTTGCGCGACCAGCTTGTTGACCAGCACATAAGACGGCATGGCCCAGGGAAATCCGGTGAACACATAAGCCCGCACCAGCTCCGCCAAGGTCAACGTCAGGATCACAGCCCAGCCGGTGGTGCTCAGCCGTTTTGCCCCCCAAAACGCCAACGCCCAGAACAGCGCCAGACCCATGGACAAAAACAGGATGGCAAAGGGCGCCATCCAACCGTGTACCAGTGGGTCCACCAGAAACGGTTCCACAATCCAGCTCAGGGACAGCGCAAAATAGCCGGTGCCAAAACCCAGGCCAAACACCGCGTCCGAAAACCCGCTTGCGGTCAGCCGAAGCATCGCAAAGGCCGCGGCAAATCCAATGAGCGAAAGGAACCATAGGTCAAACGGCGGATGACCCAGCGCGGCAATCAAGCCCACCGCGCCACCTGTGCAAAACGTCTTCCAGGGAATGGCCCGCAACCGGCGGCGCAAAGCGCCGTCAGCCATCCTGTACCACCACAGTGGGGCTTGGCAGGAACACCCGCAGGCGTTTGATCCGGCGTGGATCGGCGTCCACGACCTCAAACTCCACCCCATCAGGGCTCTCGACCACCTCACCCCGCGCAGGCACATGCCCCGCCAGCATAAAGACCAGCCCGCCCAATGTGTCGATCTCTTCCGGGTCCACCTCTTCGTGGTGGCTCAGCGAGCGGCCCACCGCGGCTTCAAACTCATCCAGCGGGGTTTTGGCCAGCGCCAGATAACATCCCGGCTTTTCCTCGACAAAGAGATCAGCCTCTTCCACGTCGTGTTCGTCTTCGATTTCGCCGATGACCTGCTCAATCAGGTCCTCGATGGTCACCAAGCCATCCACACCACCATATTCATCAATCACCAACGCCATATGGCGCCGCTCGGCCTGCATCTTGGTCAGCAGCACACCAATCGACATGCTCGGCGGTACAAACAACAGCGGCCGCAGCACGCGGGTGATGTCAAAATCCTTGGCGTTGTCACCATTAAACCCGTGGCGCAGCGCAAAATCTTTCAGGTGCACAAAACCCACCGGCGTGTCCAAAGTGTTCTCATACACCGGCAAACGCGTCAGGCCGCTGTCGCGAAACAGCTGCACCAGCTCCGTCTTTGTGATGGTGGTTGGCACCGATTGAATATCGGCCTTGGGCACCGCCACATCCTCAACCCGCATCCGGCGCAGGTTCATCATGCCATGCGCCTGCGGCACCGGGTTGGTTGCGGCCACCGGGCGCTCTGCCACGGTTTCCGGGGTGTCACTCATACCAAACAGGCGGCTCATCCAGCCCTTCGGTTTACTTATCTGGCCTTCCGGCTGCGCGCTTGGCGCTGCGTTAGAAGACCCGTCTGCACTGTCGCCCATTGGCCCTTTCCAAGGTTTCTTGCGGTATTTTGCCCGCTATTTGATCTCATATGGGTCTGCCAGACCCATTTTGCCAAGTATGGTGGTCTCTAAACCTTCCATCAAAGTGGCATCTTTGTCACGCACATGATCGTAGCCCAGCAAATGCAAAGTGCCATGCACCATCAAATGGGTGACATGATCGGCCATTAGTTTGCCCGCTGCCTCGGCTTCCCGCGCGCAGGTGTCATAAGAAATCGCGATGTCGCCAAGCTCCTCCGGCATCCCCGGAAAACTCTGCTCCGGCAGCGCGGGCACATCACCATCGACGTCCACACCCCGCTCTTCGCTCGGCCAGCTCAACACATTGGTGGCTTTGTCCTTGTCACGAAAATCGGCGTTCAACTCGGCAATGCGCATGTCATCACAGGCCAGCACAGCAATTTCGAAGATCTCGGAAGCCATACCAAGATGGGCCAACACCGCCTGCGCTGCGGTTTCGGCCAGTTCCTCAAACGCCACCGCGTTCCAGCGGTCGTCTTCAATAATGGTATCGGTCAGCATTGTCCCTGCGCTGTTTGGGGGCTGACGGCCCCCACACCCCCGTGGATATTTTTAGCCAAATGAAGGGTCAGGACTTAGCGTCCTTATCTTTCAGCGCCCGCATGGCATCGGCGTCATAGGCTTTGATGATGGCGGCCACAAGCGGGTGACGCACCACGTCATCAGCTGTGAAGTAGTTGAAGCTGATGTTGGGGATATTGCTCAGCAGCCGCTCCGCATCTTTCAGCCCTGAAGGCACGCCACGCGGCAAGTCGATCTGGCTGCGGTCGCCGGTGATCACCATCCGGGAGCCTTCGCCCAGACGGGTCAAGAACATCTTCATCTGCATGGTGGTGGCGTTCTGCGCCTCATCCAGCACCACAAACGCGTTGGACAGGGTCCGCCCCCGCATAAAGGCCAGCGGCGCGATTTCAATCTTTTTCTCTTCGATCAGCTTGCCCAACTGTTTGGCGGGCAGGAAATCATTCAGCGCGTCATAAAGCGGCTGCATGTAGGGATCGACCTTGTCTTTCATGTCACCGGGCAGATAGCCAAGCTTCTCGCCTGCCTCCACGGCAGGACGCGACAGAATAATCCGATCCACCTGCCCCGAAATGAACATGCTCACGCCAACGGCAACCGCCAAATAGGTCTTGCCGGTGCCCGCCGGCCCGATGCCAAAGGCCAGTTCATTGTCAAACAGCGACAGAACATAGGCTTTTTGCGCATCGGTGCGCGGCTCGACCAGCTTTTTTCGTGTCTTGATCTCAACCGTGCCGCCTTTGAACATCTCCATCTGATCGCCGTCACGCACGCCGGTGTCCTCCTCGGAGCCACCCATGCGAATCTCGCGATCAATGTCGCCGCCTTCGACCGACTTGCCACTTTCCAGCCGCGTATAGAGCGCGGTCAGCACCTCGGCCGCCTCGCTCTGGGCCGCCTCTTCGCCATGAATGTCGAGCAGGTTTCCCCGTCGCAGGATCTGCACCCCCAGCTTCTGCTCTATATCCGCAAGGTTGCGATCATATTCGCCGCAAAGCTCGATCAGCAGTCGGTTGTCCGGAAATTCCACCGAGGTCTTTTTCGGTGCATCGGATGAAGGCGGTGGGGTCATGGTGCCAGTGGGCAATCACATCTCCTGTGAAGAAGGTTATAGCCCCATGGTGCCAAGTTGCGCCGGGAGTCGCAAGCGTGAGGGCGTGAATTTTCCGTGACGGGCACACAGCAAAACTCTCGCTGCAAAGAAAAAGGTCGCCGAAAACCTCCGGCGACCTTCCCAAAATTCTCAGGCGATGTGGATCAGATCCAGTCGCCGATGCCCGCGCCCTGTTTGAACGGGCCGGTGGCCACGCCGGGAGGGGCTGCACCGGAGCATACTGGCTTGCCATAGGGATCCAGACGCTGGGACAGGTAGCCTTCGACGCCGTCGTCGATGATCCAGTGGTCACAGCCGTTGGGATCCACCCAGACACCGGCAATCAGGTTGCTCAGGTGGCCATCGTCGGTGAAGTTGTCCACGGTCTTATCGACCTTGTTGTCGATGCAGGCCGACAGGCTGACTGCGGCACCGAGAAGCAAAACGCTTTTGGTCAGTTTCATATCGCCTCTCCCTTAGCGCAGACAGATGATTTCAACACGGCGGTTCTCCGCCATGCCGGCCGCGGTGCGGTTGGTCGCACGTGGCATACGCTCGCCATAGCCGCGCACGTCAGCCACACGGGCGCCGGTGCTGCGGGCCACTTTGGCCACCGCATTTGCGCGATTGTAGCTCAAACGCATGTTGTAGTCGTCGCTCGCGCGGCTGTCGGTGTGACCGGCAATGATAAAGGCCGACGCGGTGGAGCTGTTAAAGAACTCTGCCAGACGTTGACGGTTGGCCGAGTTGATCGCGTATTTGTCGGTGGCAAAGAACTGGTCGGAGTTCATCACACCACAGACATTGCCGCGACGGCACACAGGGATGCCCTGACGGTTCACATGCGGGGTCATATACCCTTCCACACCGTCGTCCATCACCCAGTGCTCGCAACCATCCGGATCAACCCAGACAGTTGGAACATACGGTTGGCCCAGAACAGTGCGTTGGTTTTGGGCCGCAGCGGGCTGAGCAATGGCCAGAAGTGCAACACAGGCAGCCGCCGCACCTCCAAGCGCCGCCCGCGCCATTTTTTTGGTTTTGATCGCCACAGCGAGTACCTCTCCTATCCCCCGAAAGCCATTTTGTTGAAACAGTGTTCTAAATCAAAGCTTTCTATATCCCATCAAGATGCACCGAGTTGCCTCTCATGTGAAGAAGAAATCCTTAATTCGCGTGGGGCGAGACCTAAAATATGTCCAAAATGTGTCACGCGCGCCCTACTCCAAGCAGAACGCGCGCATCAATATTCTCGAATTAACCAAGATTGTTTCCGACGTTAGGTCAATCTCAGATCAGCACACCACCTAGGGAGTTGGCCGAGCTCTCCACGATTCTCACCCGCTTGATGTCGCCAATTTGCCCCGCCGGATCAGCGACATAGACCGCGTGCAGGTAATCTGACTTGCCCACCATCTGCCCGTCCAGACGTCCGGGCTTCTCGTAGAGCACGTTGACCTCTTTACCGACCATGCTGTCCTGAACTTCTTTCTGCTGCTGGCCCAACAGCGCCTGCAATCGCTGCAAACGGTCGTTGGCCTCAGCTGGATCCACCAAAGGCCGCTCGGCCGCCGGAGTGCCCGGGCGGGTGGAATATTTGAAGCTATAGGCCTGCCCGTATTTGACTTCGCGGATCAGATCCATCGTGTCCTGGAAATCCGCTTCGGTCTCTTCCGGGAAGCCCACAATGAAGTCGCCAGACAACAGAAGATCCGGCCGCGCGACGCGAATGCGCTCGATCAGCTTGATGTAGCTGTCGCGTGTGTGGCTGCGGTTCATGCGCTTCAGGATCTTGTCGGAGCCCGACTGCACCGGCAGATGCAGATAGGGCATCAGCTTGGAACAGGTGCCATGCGCCTCGATCAGGTCGTCCATCATGTCATTGGGGTGGCTGGTGGTGAAGCGAATACGCTCCAGCCCGTCGATCTTGTCGAGCTCCCAGATCAGACCCGCCAGCGTCATGTCGCCACCGCCATGCGCGCCATGGTAGGCATTCACGTTCTGGCCCAGAAGTGTGATCTCGCGCACACCGCGCTCCACCAAATCCCGCGCTTCCGTCAGCACGCGGTCCACCGGACGCGACACCTCTGCCCCGCGCGTATACGGCACCACACAGAAGGCACAGAACTTGTCACAGCCTTCCTGCACAGTCAGAAACGCGGTGGGCGCCCGCTTGGCCTTGGAACGGCCCTTTAGCTTTTCGAACTTGTCTTCTTCCGGGAAATCCGTGTCCAGCGCTTTCACGCCTTCTTGGGTTTTGGCCTCCATCTCCGGCAAGCGGTGATAGGCCTGCGGCCCCACCACCAGATCGACCATCGGCTGACGGCGCATGATCTCTTCGCCCTCGGCCTGCGCCACGCAGCCCGCCACGCCAATCTTCAGGTCCGGCTTGTCCGCCTTCAGCCCCTTGAAACGCCCCAGCTCGGAATAGACCTTCTCGGCAGCCTTTTCGCGAATGTGGCAGGTGTTGAGCAGGATCATATCCGCATCATCCGGCGTGTCCGTGGTCTCATAGCCGGCACCGCCCATGGCCTCTGCCATGCGCTCACTGTCATAGACATTCATCTGGCACCCGTAGGTCTTGATGAAGAGCTTCTTTTTCTCAGCGGTGGTGTTCTCGGCCATGGGACATATCCTGCAGCGGTTTCAAGGCGCCTCCCTACAGAAAAGCAGGGGCGCTTGCAATGCGCTCGCTTTTAGCGGATTTTGAGCGCAACAAGGACAAAAACACGCAAAATGAGGCGCGCATGACATACGACTCGGTGGAGCAGTTTCTGCGCGAAGGTCAGGCCGATCTGACCAAAGGCCCCGTGGCCCTGATCTTTGTCGAAGACGACATCGAGATCGAAAGCACGCTCTATCACCACCTCGACCTTGGCTTCAAAAAAGTCGTCGTGTTTATGCCCGCCGCCTTCCCTCTGTCGGACGAACTGGCAGAGCTGTGTCCGCGCATCACCATGGATGCGCCACGCGGCCAGCCGATGATCGACGCGGTCAACAAAATCATCGAAGCCGCGCCAACCGTTTGGCTCTATTACTGCTTCAACGCCGAATACCTGTTCTTCCCGTTTTGTGAGACCCGCGGCATCGGCGAGATGCTGGCCTTCCACACCGAAGAGCAGCGCGACGCGATGCTCACCTATGTGATTGATCTCTACGCACCAGACCTGAGCGTCACGCCCAATGCCGTGTCCCTGGAAAACGCACAACTCGACCGCTCCGGCTACTATGCTTTGGCGCGACGGGATGCCGACAATCATGACCACCCTAAAGAGCGTCAGCTGGACTTCTTTGGCGGCCTGCGCTGGCGGTTTGAAGAGCACATCCCGGCCAACAAACGCAAGATCGACCGCATCTCGATTTTCCGCGCCAAACCGGGCCTGCAACTGCGCGATGACTTCACTTTCACGGATGAAGAATACAACACCTTTGCTTGCCCCTGGCACAACAACTTAACGGCGGCGGTTTGTTCCTTCCGCACAGCCAAGGCACTCAAGGCCAACCCAGGATCCACTTTCGACATCCATCAATTTGCATGGCACAACTCCGTGCGCTTTGACTGGCATTCGCGCCAGCTTTTGGATCTCGGCCTGATGGAACCCGGCCAGTGGTTCTAAGAAATCCGACCAGACGCCTCATAGCGCTCCTGGCGGTCTCAGCCGCCCTCATAGCCTGCGCCAAAGTCCCATTTGACGCCCCGCGCACGCCCTCTTACGCGCTCACCGCCGATGCCTCCTCAGACGCCGTCAGCCGCGCGGTCTCCGCCCAAACCGGCGCGCAATCCGCCTATTTCGAGCTCACTAACGGCACCGACGCACTCGGGGCTCGCCTGCGCATGATCGAAAACGCGCAGCACAGTATCGACATCGCCACCTTCCTGATCAAACCCGACACCGCCAGCAGCATCCTCACCCACCGGCTGTTTGACGCCGCCAACCGCGGCGTGCGCGTGCGGCTCTTGGTGGATGACGTCTTCACCACCGCCGATGACACCGACCTCGCCGTGCTCGACACGCATCCCAATATCGAAATCCGCATCTTCAACCCCAGCTCGCGCAACGCACCCAAAGCCATGGGGTTTCTCTGGGATTTCAAACGTGTGAACCGGCGCATGCACATCAAGACCTTTGTCGTCGACAACGACATGGCGATCATTGGCGGGCGCAACTTTGCGGATGAGTACTACGAACTCAAACCCACCGAGGTCTTTGCCGACTATGACCTCGCGGTCTTTGGCCCCGAGGCGGCCGAGATCAATCCGATCTTTGACACCTACTGGAACGACGCCTACGCCATTCCCGTCGCCAACCTGCGCGCCAAATCCGCGCCGCAGCCGCCACAAATCACGCTGTCGGATTGGGCCTATGACCCCGACAGCCCCGAAGTCGCCGCCTACACCAAAGCGATCAATGCGCCGTACTTGCAAGACATTGCCAACCGCACGGTTGCACCTTTCCGAGGCACCTCCCGTATCATCGCCGACACCCCGCAAAAACTGCGCAACCCCGAGGGCAAAGGCCCGCACATCTTGGGCGAAGCCTTTTTTGCCGCCATTGGTGAGGCCAAGTCCCACGTCACCCTAATTAGCCCGTATTTTGTGCCCGAAGACTACGGTGCGCGCTTCTACGCCAATCTGGCCCGCTCCGGTGTGAAGCTGCGGATCGTGACCAACTCGCTGGCCTCCACCAACCACGCCTATGTGCACGGCGGCTACGCCCGCCACCGCGCCAACCTTCTGGCCGCTGGTGTGGAACTTTATGAACTGCGTCACGACGCCATCGAAGCGCTCAACCTGACCGACATAGAGAGCCCGCCGCACATCACGCTGCACACCAAGCTCGCCGTGATTGATGACACTTCCGTGCTGGTTGGCTCTCTGAACCTCGACCCGCGCTCGATCAAGACCAACGCCGAAATAGGCCTCTTGGTCGAAAGTCCGGCTTATGCGCGCAGCATCCTGACAAACTTGGATCAAAACCTTGCGGATTTCGCCTACAAGGTTACCGCCGAGGACACAGGTTTGCAGTGGACGCACCAGCCCAAAACTGTTGCCCCCACAGTGGTCACCAAAGACCCGGATGCGGGCCTCTGGCGGCGCTTCATGTCCGTGCTGCCCCAATGGTTCGGCCTCGAGGGGCTAACTTAGAGCGTTTCGAGAAATGATTTAGACACCAGCATCGCAAATGTCCTGAGAGCGCGAAGCGCGGCAAGGTATTTGCGGTCCCACTTTTCTCGAAACGCTGCGAGTCAGCACTTCACCAACACGGCCCCGGTGCGCCCCCCGGCCTCTACCATCTCATGGGCCGCCGCGGCGTCTTCCAGCGCAAACACATTGGGCGCGTCCAGCTTCAAAGCTCCATCAGCAAAAGCCCCATGCAGTCGCGCTATCGCCGCCGCCCGTTCAGCCAGTGGCAGGATATAGATCAACGAAATATCCAGCTTCAAAGCCTTAAACAGCATCGGCCCAAACGGCATTTCCGGCGCCATGTCTTTGGCAGACCCATAGGCCGCAATCGTGCCCAACGGCTTCATCACCTCGGTCAGCAACGGCAGGTTTGGCCCTAGCTCTACCTCCACAGCGCGATCCACACCGTCACAAATGGCCAATACATCCTCCGCCAATGTCGGGCTGGCGTAATCAAACACATGTGTCGCGCCCGCTGCCTTCACGCGGTCCATATCCCGCGCCCCGCTGGTCGCGATCACCGTCGCCCCGCCCCAGACCGCCAGTTGCACCGCTAGATAGCCAACCGAGCCTCCGCCACCGGACACCAGCACCGTTTGGCCTGCAACATCGCCACCGCCAAACACCGTCTGCGCCGCCGTCAGCCCCGGAATGCCCATCACCGCGCCATCCTCTAACGACACGCCGTCCGGCAAGGCCACCACCTGCTCTGCTGGTACGACGATGTACTCCGCGCAGGTCCCGAACGGCCGCTGCCATTGCCCATTCCAGAGCCACACACGCTCGCCCAGACGCGCCGCATCTACACCGTCGCCCACCGCCTCAATCACGCCAGCCCCATCGCTGTGCGGCACAATCACCTCAAACGGCGGTTTGGTCACGCCAGGCCGCGACCCGCTGCGCGCTTTGCAATCTGACGGATTCACGCCGGAAAAAGCCACCCGCACCAACACCTCACCAGCACCCGCTGTCGGCGTTGCCATTTCCTCAACCTTCAACACATCCCGCGCTGGCCCAAAGCCCCGCCACGTCACTGCTTTCATGACACATCCTCCCTGCTTGGCACCCATGCTGTCACAGGCCCAAATCAAGGACAATTGCTCTCAGAAAGGTTTGACCCAGCGTCGCGCTCAGGTCCGGCGCAGGCGGATCACCACGTCGATCTTGGAAATCTCCGCGCCCTCAGGCGCACCCGGCAGCCTGGAAATCTCCAGCTCTTCCGCTGGCGCATCGGTCAGCACGCGGTCGTCTTCCCAGAAGAAATGTGGATGATCGCCGGTGTTGGTGTCAAAATAGCTCTTGGAGCCATCCACAGTGATTTCCTGCATCAGACCCGCGTCACAAAACGCCCTGAGCGTGTTGTAAACGGTCGCCAAAGACACGCTATCGCCATGCTCGCGCACCGAAGCAAACAGGCTTTCCGCCGTCACATGCCGGTCGTTGCCGTCGCCCACCAACAGGGCCGCCAGCGCCACACGTTGCCGTGTCGGGCGCAGTCCAGCCGATGCAAGCCATTGGGTGCCGTTGCGAAGTGCCTCAGTGGTCATAAGTCATATCCTGTGCGTCAGCTGCATATTTAACGCAGACTGCCCCCGTATTTCAAATGAAAATGAGTCGCAAACAAATCCACGCGCCCGCAGCCTCCCTTCTGCCCTCACCTGACACTTGCCTTGCAGGGACAGGCTGGCAGGTGATAAAGCAGGCGAAAGCAACACCTAAATGACAAGGGACCACCCAGAATGGCCGACTATCCCACGAGCTTTGACAAAGACGACCTGCTGAAATGCGCCCGTGGCGAATTGTTTGGTCCCGGCAACGCGCAACTGCCTGCCCCGCCCATGCTGATGATGGACCGCATCACCGACATCTCCGCAGACCGCGGCGAGTTTGGCAAAGGCCACGTTGTTGCAGAGTTCGACATCACCCCGGACCTGTGGTTCTTCGAATGCCACTTCCCCGGCAACCCGATCATGCCCGGCTGTCTCGGTCTGGACGGTCTGTGGCAACTGACCGGCTTCAACCTCGGCTGGCGCGGCATGCCCGGCAAAGGCATGGCCATGGGCGTGGGCGAAGTGAAGCTCAAAGGCATGGTCAAACCCGACCGCAAAATGCTGACCTACCACGTGGATTTCACCCGCATCATCGACCGCAAGCTCAAGCTTGGCGTCGCCAACGGCAAAGTCTTTGCTGACGGTGAAGAGATTTATGAAGTGAAAGACATGAAGGTGGGTCTGGCGGCAGAGTAAGCCCACATCGACAGTCTGCATGAAACGAAAGAGGCCCCTGGGCCTCTTTTTTCGTTACACCGGCGGAAACGGCGTTCCTCCCCAACACGTTCCGGTGACGTCGCGCCCCGACACTTGATCGATACCCCGGTTGTCGTAGTCTCATCGCACCACAACGCGAACAGACAAGGGACAGCCCATGACACATCTCACAGGTCAATGCCTCTGCGGCGAGATTTCATTTGAAGCGGACGGTGACGTGCCAGTGATGGCCAACTGCCACTGCACCGCATGCCGCCACTCTACCGGCAGCGCTTATGCCACGTTGATGTTCATGAAACAGGACGACATCAAAATCTCCGGTACCCCTAAAACCTTCTCACACGGCTCGGACGCGGGCACCACGATGACCAAACATTTCTGTGGCACCTGCGGCACGCCCCTGTTCACGCAAAACTCGGCCCGCGAAGGCATGCTGGGCATCCGCGCCGGCAATATCAAAGAACACGAAGAATTTGCCCCCAAAGTGAACGTCTACGTGTCCAGCAAACTTGACGCGACGGTCTTGGAAGACGGCATCCCTGCGTTCGAAAAAATGCCCGGCTAAAGCAAGATCGCCTCTGGCCGATACAAAGCAGCCAGAGGCGGCACCCACCCACGCAGGCAGGTAAATCCCGACCACGGGCGACCTGTCGCAACGCCCCACCTTGCGCCGCCCCCCCTTCATCCCCTACATAGTGCCCAGCAAACTATGGGAGAGCGCACATGCGTCGCGTCGTCGTTACCGGACTGGGTATCGTATCCTCGATTGGCAACAATGCCGAAGAAGTCACCGCCTCGTTAAAAGCGGGCAAATCCGGCATTTCCGCCAGCGCTGAAATGGCGGAGCACGGCTTCCGCAGTCAGATCGCGGGCCATCTCGACATCGACATCAAAGAGCTGGTCGACAAACGCACGCTGCGCTTCATGGGCCCCGGTGCCGCCTACGCCCATATCGCCATGCAGCAGGCCATCGCCGACGCGGGTCTCTCGGAGGATCAGGTTGTGAACGAGCGCACCGGCCTTGTGGCTGGCTCCGGCGGCCCGTCCACCTCAGCCATGCTGACCGCGCACCAGACGGTGGCCAAGACCGGCGCCACCAAGCGCATTGGGCCTTTTGCGGTGCCAAAATGCATGAGCTCGACGATTTCGGCTAACCTGGCAACTGCTTTTAAAATCAAAGGCATCAACTACTCGATCACCTCCGCCTGCTCGACCTCCCTGCACTGCATCGGCAACGCCGCAGAGCAGATCATGATGGGCAAGCAGGACGTGATGTTTGCTGGCGGCGGCGAAGAACTCGACTGGACCTTGTCCTGCCTGTTTGACGCCATGGGCGCGATGAGCAGCAAATACAACGACACCCCGGAAAAAGCCTCCCGCGCCTTTGACGCGGACCGCGACGGCTTTGTCATCTCCGGCGGCGGCGGCATTGTGGTTCTGGAAGACCTTGAGCACGCGCTGGCTCGTGGTGCCAAAATCTACGCCGAAGTCACCGGCTTCGCCGCAACCTCCGATGGCCATGACATGGTGGCCCCTTCTGGTGAAGGCGGCGAACGCGCCATGCGTTTGGCCACTGCCACGCTGCCTGAAGACCGTAAGGTCAGCTACATCAACGCCCACGGCACTTCCACACCGGTTGGCGATGTTGGCGAAGTTGAGGCCGTGCGCCGCGTCTTCGGCGAAGGTACCACACCGCCTATCTCCTCCACCAAATCCATGACCGGCCACGCCCAGGGCGCAGCGGGCGCATTGGAAGCGATCTTCTGCCTGCTGATGCTGGATGGCGACTTCATCACACCATCGATCAACGTGGAAAACATGGACCCGGCAATCAACCCGGGCGAAGTGGCCACCGATCTGGTGGAAAACGCCGGTCTGGACACGGTGATGACCAACAGCTTTGGCTTTGGCGGCACCAACGGTTCAATGCTGCTGTCCAAATACCGCGGCTAAGCACTGCCCCAATATGCAAGTTTTCAGAAATGCCCCGCGCGGGGCATTTCGCATTTCTCGGGTCAGGCCTGCGCCGCGTGCAGCTCCGCGCCAATGGCTTCCAAAATCTCCGCCGCACCACCAGACCGCACCCGTGCCACGCCGGTGCCTGCCCATTGCGCGCCAAAGCCTGTCTCTCCAGCCGCCTTCGCCGCCGCATTCAGCGCCTTGCCCGCATCATAGGTCACCGGGTAGTCCGGCACCTTGGCGTGTAAACCCTGCCCCAGCTTGACAAAATCATTCCGCATACAGCGCGCCGCGCGCCCGGAAATAGATGTGGTCAGCACCGGAGGCCCCTGCTCCGGGTCCCGCAACGCCGCGCGGTAGGCTGCGTCCGCCGCTGACTCCGTACAATCCAGAAACGCCGTGCCCAGCTGTGCCGCCGCAGCCCCCCGCGCCAAGGCCCGCGCCACATCCGCGCCATCCATCAAACCGCCCGCCGCAATCACTGGCAGCTCACAGGCCGCCACCAGCCGCTCCACCAATGACAGCGTTGGCAGCGCTTCATCCTCCACATCCGGATCAAACGCCCCGCGATGCCCTCCCGCCTCAATGCCCTGCGCCACAATCGCGTCCACACCCACCGCCTCACAGGCCCGCGCCTCCGCGATATTAGTAGCACTGGCAAACACCAGATTGCCTGCGGCCTGCAATTCCGCAATCCACGCCCTGTCCGGCAGGCCAAAGTGCAGGCTCACCACCCCCGGCGCTTCCTCAATCAACATGTCACACATCGCCCGATCCACCACAAAGCTGGTGTAAATCTCGTGCAACGCCTCAGGCGGCTTTGCGCCAAACCGCGCAAACGTCGGCGCCAAGGCGGACAGCCAATCTGTTTCTACGTCGGCATCCCGCAGCGCAGGCGCATGGCAAAACACATTGGCATTGATCGGCCGATCCGTCAGCGCCCGCGCCGCCCGGATCATCTCCCGCGCCCCATCCACGCCCGCGGCCCCAAGGCCCAGCGCGCCGAGACCACCGGCATTGCTCACCGCAGCTGCCATCTGAGGTGTCGACACCCCCGCCATCGGCGCCTGCAACAGCGGCCATTTTAGTCCCAGCAACGCAGTCAAATCCATGTGACGTCCTCCTGCTCTCACGCTAGCGCCACACGGACAAAAGAAAACCCCGTCAAACTACGGGAACACATCAGGCACATAACTCTTTCAAATTTTCCAAAACACGCCAATCGGTCACCTTCCCTTACCAATTTGGCATTTGAATCCAACCATCTACCACAGCCATGCGCCAAACGCATACCTTTTGGGCGAATTTGACACAGCTAAATGTCTTGGAGGTAGAGCAGATCCCACAGTATAGACCCAGAAAATTTCGCCCCTTTCGTCTAGCATGGACCCTTTTTGCAAATGCCCCTTTCCGCAATCTTACTGGCTGTTTCCGGCCTGGCGCTCTTGGTGTTTCTCACCACCAACGCCTTCACCGGCCGCCCCTTGCTGAAGAAGGCGGAACCGTTTTTGGTGATCCTGAGCCTGGTGATTGTTTTTGTGGCGCTGCAAAGCACCATCTCCGACAGCGCCGCACACGATCACGCCCACCGTCCAAAATCAATTTTGCATGAGTTCCAGTTCAGCCGCCATTGCGCAAACCGTCTGGGTGGCGTGGCAACCTTTACCGAAGACATGGCCTACTGCATCCGTGGCGACTTTATAGCCAACCAGCAAAAGCTGTTGCAATAACCCAACAAAAAAAGCCCGCCGAAACCGACGGGCTTTCATCATCACACCACTTGGCGTGATCAGTTGATTGACACCAGCTCAATCGCAAAGGTCAGATCTTTGCCTGCCAGCATGTGGTTCGCGTCCAGCTTCACCACCTCATCGGTGATCTCCACCACGGTCACAGGCACAACCTGACCGGTTGGGGACTGCATCTGCAGCTGCAAGCCAATTTCCAGCGGGATCTCTGCCGGGATCTGCTCGCGTGGCACATCCTGAATCGCTTCCTCATGACGTGGGCCATAGGCCTGATCCGCCGGGATCTCCGCCACTTTCTTCTCACCCACGCTCATGCCGTCCACGGCGGTGTCAAAGCCTGGGATCACCTGACCGCTGCCCAGGGTGAACTCGAGCGGATCGCGACCCTCGGAGCTGTCAAATACAGAGCCATCGCTCAGGGTGCCGGTGTAGTGGATGCGGACGGTATCGCCCGATTTTGCTGCGGTCATAAAATGTCCCATCTGTCAGCTTTGTCCGACCCCTCCGGCCGGCTTGAAGCGCGCACCCTATAGCCCTCACGTCTATTTGTAAAACAGGCCTTTTCGCCCCGCACCAAACCTGCCACTCTGCCCGCGACACGGGAGGACACCATGGCCATCACCACCTGCATTTTTGACGCCTACGGCACACTGTTTGACGTCGCCGCAGCAGCCCGCGAAGCCGCCGCAGAACCGGGTCGCGAAGCTTTTGCCCAACATTGGCAGAAAGTGGCAAACGACTGGCGGTTGAAACAGCTGCAGTACACCTGGCTGCGCGCCGTTGCCGATGCCCACACCGACTTCTGGGAGGTCACGCAAAACGGTCTCGACTGGGCCCTGGAGGCCTCGGGCCTGCAAGGTGACCCGGAACTGCGCGAACGTCTGCTGGCGCTCTACTGGGAGCTCTCCGCCTACCCCGAAGTGCCGGACATGCTTGCCAAACTCAAAGCAGCAGGCATGAACACCGCGATCCTGTCCAACGGTTCGCCCAACATGCTCACTGGCGCGGTGGACTCCGCGGGCGTGCAAGAATTCCTTGATGATGTGCTCAGCGTCGAAGACGTGCAGATCTTCAAACCCGCCGCAGTGGTCTATGACCTTGTTGGACAGCGTTTCAACTGCGCCAAAGACGAAGTTCTGTTTGTCTCCTCCAACGGTTGGGATGCGGGTTGCGCCACCGGCTACGGCTTCACCACCGCATGGGTGAACCGCGCGGGTGAGCCCGTCGACCGCCTGCCATGGACACCCCACCACATTCTGTCTGACCTCACCAGCATTCCCGATCTCACGAGTTCCTGATGTCCCATTTCACCACCTCTGACGGCCTGTCGCTCTATTATGATGACACCGGCGGGCCCGGCCCGATTGTGCTCTGCCTCTCCGGCCTGACCCGCAACGCCACTGATTTTGACTATGTGCACCCCCACCTGAAAGACGCCCGCGTGATCCGCATGGACTACCGTGGCCGCGGCCAATCCGAATGGGCCGAAGACTTCGCCACTTATAATCTCCTGCGCGAGGCCCAAGACGCGCTTGAGCTGCTCGACCACCTTGGCGTCGACAAAACCGCGATCCTTGGCACCTCGCGTGGGGGGCTCATCGCACTCACGCTGATGGAAATGGCCCCCAACCGAGTCACCGGCGTCTGCTTCAACGACGTGGGACCGGTGATCGAAACTGACGGCCTCGAAGTCATCCTCGTCTTCATTGGCCGCAAACCGGTGTGGACCACCCGCGCCGAGGCCGCCGAGGCCCTAGCCACCCGCCTGCCCGGCTTTCACAATGTCCCCGCCAGCCGTTGGGAAGAAGAGGCCGCGCACCACTTTGTCGAAACTGACGATGGCCTCAACATCAACTACGATCCGAAACTGCGCAACGCCGTGCTAGCCGAGTTCGATCCCAAAGCCCCCGCAGGTGACCTATGGCCTCAGTTTGACAAGCTCAGTGGCCGCCCCCTCGCCGTCCTGCGCGGTGAGCACTCCGACATTCTGAGCCAAGAGACCTACACCGAAATGCAGTCCCGCGCGCCCATGCTGGCCGCCGAGGTCAAAGACCGCGCCCATGTGCCTTTCTTGGACGAGCCGGAATGCCTTGATGTGCTGCACCAATGGATCGCCCAACTGCCCAACGGAGAGTCCGCATGAACATCGACATGATCCGCGCCGCTGCAAAGCGCATCCAAGGCCACGCCCGCGTCACGCCCATGCTGACCTCGCCATTCTTGGATGACATCGCTGGCCGCCGCGTGCTGGTGAAGGCCGAAAACCTGCAACACACCGGGTCTTTCAAGTTTCGCGGCGGTTGGTCTGCGGTCTCTGCTATGGACGAAGCCACCCGCAAACGCGGTGTGATCGCCTTCTCTTCCGGCAATCACGCCCAAGGCGTGGCCGCCGCCGCCACCGCCCACGGCGCGCCCTCGGTGATCATCATGCCGCAGAACGCCCCGAAGCTGAAAATCGACAACACCCGCGCCTTGGGGGCCGAAGTGGTGCTTTATGACCGCGCCGGTGGCGAAAGCCGTGAAGAGGTGGGCAACAAGATCGCCGAAGAGCGCGGCCTGACCCTGATCCGCCCCTATGACGAGCCGCAAGTAATCGCCGGCCAAGGCACCGTGGGGCTGGAAATCGCAACCCAAGCCGCCGAGCTTGGCGTGACCTCTGGCGACGTGATTGCCTGTTGCGGCGGCGGTGGTTTGACCGCGGGCATCGCTTTGGCTCTTGAGGCCGACGCCCCCAACCTGCGCGCCCGCCCATCGGAGCCCGAAGGCTTTGATGACACCGCACGCTCTCTGGAAACCGGCAGCATCCAGCGCAATGCCAATGAGACTGGCTCCATTTGCGATGCCATCATCACGCCCCAGCCCGGCGACCTCACGTTCCCGATCCTGCAGCGTCTGGTTGGCCCCGGATTTGTTGTGAGTGAAGACGAGGTGCTGCAGGCCATGTCCCTCGCCTTCAAACGCTTGAAAATCGTCGCCGAACCCGGCGGGGCCTGCGCCCTGGCCGCCGCCCTGTTTCATGGCGACAAAATCAAAGGCGACGCTGTGGTCGCTGTTTGCACCGGCGGCAATGTCGACGCCGATGTCTTTGCTGACGCTCTTAAAAGGTTCCCGTAAATGACCAATTTCACCATCGCCTCTTTCAACGTGAAAAACCTGATCGGCCCGGATCAGGAATACTACACCTTCCAGTCCTACACCCCCGAGGAACACGCCTGGAAAGAGGATTGGACCGCCAGCCAGCTGTTCTCCATGGACGCCGACATCGTGGGCTTTCAGGAAATCTTTGACGAACCCTC
This sequence comes from Shimia sp. MIT1388, assembly GCF_047124445.1. Lineage (GTDB taxonomy): Bacteria > Pseudomonadota > Alphaproteobacteria > Rhodobacterales > Rhodobacteraceae > Shimia. The sequence continues at coordinate 1,991,009 of NZ_CP138921.1, forward strand.
TTTGCGCGGCGTGATCGCAGAGGCCGACCGCATCGGCGAAGAGTCCAACGCCGCGGTCATCCCCGACAAATCCAAGCGCTATCACCGCAAGGCCATCTTCCGCAAACTTGGCTACACGCCCTACGGCGACGGCGGCTTGTTTGTCGCCCCCAACGTGAACGACACCGGCGAGCCGGGCAAACGCCGCCCCGGCGTCGCCATCCTGTCACGCTACGGCTTTGCGGAGCCCCCCGAGATCATCCAGGACCTCGACACCCCCGTCGAAATCCCCTTCCAGGGTCTGGACGGCGACGACTCCGGCGCCTTTGTCCTGCGCCGCACCTCCCGTCCGATCCTGAAGGCGCGCATCCCCGTGGACGATCAAATCATCACCGTCTTCAATTGCCATCTCAAATCCAAACTGGGCGAGTTCCCCCGCGACGCCGACGGCAAAGCCCCTGAGGCCGACCTCACCAACTACGACCCACTGGGCCGCGCCATGGGGGCCATGCGCGCAGCCCTGCGCCGCATGGCCGAAGCCTGGGTCCTGCGCCGCGCCATTGTCGAAGAACTGAACCAAGGCCGCCCGGTCATGGTGCTGGGCGACTTCAACGACGGCGAACATGCGGTCAGCTCCGAAATCATCTCCGGCGAAGTGCCCTTCCGCAACTACAGCTGGATGCTGCGCCACGACGCAAAACACGCCAACGACCGCTACACCCGAAAAGAAAACGACGCCATCCAAGACGCCGTCACCTCCGTCCGCCTAACCTCCGCCGAAGCCTTGTTCACGCGCAAATCCCTGCGCGACATGGTCTACACCACCGCCTTTGGAGGGGTTTACGAAAGCATCGATCAAATCTATCTCAGCCAGCACTTCCACCCGGACAATCCGGACCGCCTCGGCGACATGGACTACTTCAGCGTGTTCAATGACCATCTCACCGATGGCAGCCACGCCGAAGCGCCCTATAACAAACTCGCCTCTGACCACGGGCAAATCATGGCCCACATGCGCCTCAAAACCGACGACCAAGACTGACCATGCCAACCGCCACGCTCAACCAAATCGAAACCCACTACCGCGACGAAGGCGACCCCAACGGCGCGCCGGTGCTGTTCATCAACTCGCTCGGCACCACGCTGCACCTCTGGGACCCGATCCTGGAGCATCTGCCCGACGGCCTGCGCATCATCCGCTATGACATGCGCGGCCATGGCGAAAGTGAGGTGCCGCCCGCGCCATACTCTATGGGGGCATTGGTGAAAGACGCCGAAGCCCTTCTGGAGCACCTCAACGTCAAAGACGCGCTGGTGGTTGGCCTTTCGATTGGCGGCATGGTGGCGCAGGGTTTGGCGGTAAAGCGCCTCGATCTGGTGCGGGCCATGGTGCTCTCCAACACCGCCGCCAAAATCGGCTCTCCCAAGATGTGGCAGGACCGCATCGACATGGTCACCTCCAAGGGCCTGCCCGCCATGTCCGCTGACATCATGCTGCGCTGGTTTTCGCGGGATTTCCAAACCCGACCAGAGCTGACCCATTGGAAAGCCATGCTGGAAAGCACCCCAACCGAGGGCTACGCGGGCTGTTGCGCTGCCATCCAAGGCACCGACTTCTACACGCCCACCTCCGGTCTGCGCCTGCCCACCTTGGGTATCGCCGGTTCTGAGGACGGTGCCACGCCGCCTGATCTGGTGCGCGAAACCGTCGAACTCATCCCCGGCGCCCGTCTGGAACTTCTGCGCCGCACCGGCCACCTGCCCTGCGTGGAAAAGCCTGAAGACTACGCCGCGCTCCTAACGACCTTCATGAAAGAAACCGGCCATGTCTGACATTCTTCTCGTTCACGGCTCCTGCCACGGGGCTTGGTGCTATCGCGACCTCATCCCCGCGCTCGAAGCCCTCGGCCACACCGCCCGCGCCATTGACATGCCGTCACACGGCAACGACACCACCCCAGTGACAGACGTCACGCTGGACAGCTGCGCAAAGTCGATCATCAACGCTCTTGGTGAGGACACCGTCGTCCTAGGCCATAGCTGGGGCGGTTTCCCAATCACCCGCGCCGCAGACCTCGCCCCCGGTCGCATCGCCCGCCTGATCTACCTCTGCGCCTATGCCCCGTGGGACAACCACTCCACCATCGACATGCGCATTGCAGCGCCGCGCCAGCCGCTTATGCAGGCCATCAAGCGCCACGAAGATGGGCAAAGCTACACTTTCGAGCCCGCCAAAGTTCGGGACGCACTGTACCACGATTGCCCGCCCGGCACGGAAGACTACGCCTTGGCCCATCTGTCGCCGCAATCCATTGCCGCCCAACAAACCAAGATCACACTGGGTGACGGCCACCGCCAAACGCCACGCAGCTACATCCGCTGCATGAATGACCAGGCCATCCCGCCGGAGTTTCAAGTCACCATGTCAGAGGACTGGCCTTCTGAGGACGTTTATGAGATGCCCACCAGCCACTCCCCTTTCTTTGCCGATCCCGCTGGCCTCGCCGCTCTGATCGACCACATCCTGAAAGACTGACCCGATGACCGCCTCCGTTTTTGACAGCCCGATGTTCACCAAGCTTTACCCGGTGGGCGAAGCAGGCCGCCTGTTCACCCACAGTGCCGAAATCCGCGCCGCGTTGCTGGTGCTGGGCACGCTGGCCAAGGTGCAGACCGAACGCGGCGAGATCCCAGAAGACAGCGCCTTCTTCATCCACCGCAGTTCCATGGAAGTACAGATTGACCCGGCAGGACTGGCTGATGGCGTTGCCCAGGATGGCAGCTACATTCCCGCTTTGGCCGCTGCCTTCGACAAAGCGATGGAGGCGCCAGAGCACAGCACATACATCCTGAACAACGCCAATCCGCAAGACGTGGCCGACACCGCGCTGATGCTGCGCCTGCGCCAGCTTCTGACCCAGGCCGAAACCGCGTTAAAAACCCTGCCCGACAGCGACAGCCGCACCACCTTGCTGGCTGATCTGCCAATGATCCGCGACACCTGCCTGCGGGTCGCCTTCACGGATGCACCGGAGATTGGCACCAACATTGGCGAGGCGCTCAAACTTGGCGCGCCACAAGCCCCCCGCGCCCCTATCCGCACCATTGCCAACTGGCTCACGCTGGCGGGCGACACCGCCGCGAACACTGTGCCGGCATCTCCTGCCAATGACGCCCTGCGGTCCCAGCTTCTAGGCCTCAACGCGCTGTTTCAGGAAACATCCGATGCCGCCAGCGAACCTCTTTACCTGCCGCAAATCGCGCTCAGCAGCCTGTCCTTGCTGAACATGGCGTCTGCTGCCTAACCCCCCTTTTGCCGTAACGGAAGGCTTGCGCCCCTTTTGGGGCCACGCCAATTTGCGCCACACGTATGCGGCTATGCCACATGCAGCCATCAGAATGTGGCACAGCCCCTCAGTAATCAGTTGACCGACCCGCGTTTTCCTGCCCTGATACAACCATAGAGTTAAAGTCATTATGATGCGCAACCGTCTGCCAATATTTGTGATTCTGGCCACGGTGATGATCGATGCCATGGGCATCGGCCTGATCATCCCGGTGATGCCCGACCTCATCCAAGAGGTGACCGGCGGCGACCTTGGTGCAGCGGCTGTCTGGGGCGGTATTCTGTCCACTGTCTTTGCCTTCATGCAGTTCCTCTGCGGCCCGTTGTTGGGCAATCTCTCAGACCGCTTTGGCCGCCGTCCCGTACTGCTGGTGTCACTTGCGGTCATGTCGGCAGATTATGTGATTATGGCCATGGCCCATAACATCTGGATTTTGGTGATTGGCCGCATCGTGGCGGGCATCACCGCCGCCACCTACGCCACCGCGATGGCCTATATGGCGGACATGTCTGACGCCAAAGAAAAGGCCAAAGCCTTCGGTATGATTGGCGCTGCTATGGGTGTTGGCTTTGTTTTTGGCCCTGCGATGGGCGGCTTCATGGGCCAATTTGGCACCCGCGCGCCGTTCTGGGCCGCCGCAGTGCTGGCCGGTGGCAACGCGCTCCTGGGTTGGATGGTGCTTAAGGAAACCGTGACCGACGCAAATCGCCGCGCCTTTGAATGGCGGCGTTCCAACCCGCTGGGCGCGCTGCAAGCGCTTGGCAAACTGCCGGCCATGACCAACCTGCTGATTGTGTTCTTCTTTTATCAGATTGCCGCCGCGGTCTATCCCGCGATCTGGCCCTATTTCATCATCGAGCGTTTTGGCTGGGAAGAGGCCATGATTGGCCTCAGCCTCACCGCCTATGGCCTCTGTTTTGCCATTGTCCAGGCCACCCTGATTGGTCCGTTCACCAAATGGTTTGGCAACCGCCGCACGGTTGTGATCGGCCTTGGACTGGAAGTTGTGGCGCTGATCTATCTCGCGGTGATCTCCAACGGCATCCTCTTGTTCATTGGCATCCCCGTGGCCGCGCTTTCCTCTGTCGGCCTGCCCGCCTTGCAAAGCATCATGTCCCGCCGTGTGTCCGATGACGCGCAGGGCGAGCTGCAAGGCATCTCCGCCTCGCTCACTTCGCTCGCCCATATCGCAGCACCTTTGGTGATGACGCAAACCTTTGCGTATTTCTCCGACAAACACGCTGTGCTCTATCTGCCCGGCGCCCCCTTTGTGCTCGCCGCCGCCCTTTTGATGATCGCAATTGTGGTTTTTGCAAAGTCACGTCGCGCCACTTAGGCAAAAAACGACACCCAGTGTCTGGATTGAACCATCCCCCCGCGCCTAAGCTGGCCCAAACTGGATGTGACACCAAACACAAGGGACTTGCCCATGAGCACCATCAAAGCCGCCGTTTGCCATGAATTTGGCCAGCCCCTTGTCGTCGAAGACGTCACCCTGCGCGCGCCGCAAATGGGCGAGATCGAGGTCAAACTCTCCGCCGTCGCCATCTGCCACTCCGACATCTCCTTTGCCGACGGCGCCTGGGGCGGCAGCCTGCCCGCGGTCTACGGCCACGAAGCCGCCGGACACATCACCTCGGTCGGCGACGGCGTGACCGGCCTCGCGGAAGGTGACGCGGTTGTGGTCACCCTGATCCGCGCCTGCGGCACCTGCCCGACCTGTTCCGAAGGCAAACCGGTGATCTGCGGCACGCCCTATGATGGCGACAAAGGCCCGCTGACCACTGTGGACGGCGGCAAATTGCACCAGGCTATGGCCTGCGGTGCCTTTGCTGAAAAGGTCGTGGTGGACCAATCCCAAGTGGTGAAAATCTCTGAAGACATCCCAATGGAAGCTGCCAGCCTGATCGCCTGTGGCGTGATCACCGGCGTTGGCGCAGTGGTGAACGCCGCCCAAATCCGCGCGGGTCAGGACGTGGTTGTCATCGGTGCCGGCGGCGTCGGCCTCAACGCCATCCAAGGTGCGCGCATCGCCGGTGCTCGTCGCATCGTAGCCGTCGACATGAGCGAAGAGAAACTTGAAATCGCTAAGGAATTCGGCGCCACCGACGGCGTGCTGGCCACCGACAAAAAACCTTTCGTGAAAGCCATGCGCGCCATGGGCCGCGGCGCCGACGCCGTGATCGTCACCGTCGGCGCGATCCCCGCCTATGACGACGCCCCGCGCTACCTCGCACCGGGCGGCAAGGTCATCATGGTTGGCATGCCGCACTCCGGTGCCAAATCCACCTACGAGCCGGTCATCCTCGCCGCCATCGGCCAAGGCATGCAGGGCTCCAAAATGGGCGACGTGGTCATCAAGCGCGATATCCCGTGGATGGTCGACCTCTATGAACAAGGCCGCCTGAAACTCGACGAGCTGATCTCCGGCCGCTGGACGCTGGATCAGATCAACGAGGCCATCGCCGACACCAAAACCGGTAGCGCAAAGCGCAATGTGATTGTATTTGACAGCTAACGTCACAATCGCTTCCGGAGGCCCCCGTGCTCAAGTTTGTCACCGAATTGTTCAAACCGAACGCTCCCAAGCCTCTGCCGCCCATGACATCCCAGACCTCGATGAACTTCGCGTCCGACGAGGTCGCCCCATTTCTGACCCAACTGGCCAACAATCCGCGCCTGGATTTTCCGGCGGATCTCGCCAAAGAGGTCCGCCGCAACCTCGCCTGCATGGCCGTTGAGGACACCCGTCGCTGGCGCGTCACCGGAGCGATCGACGACCAACCGATCCAAATGGAAATCGAAGCCTTCATGGACGACGTCGACGCCCCGGACCTCTATTTCTACAGCACCCAAGCCGCGATCAGCGAAATCGAACGCGAACTCGAAGCCTTTGCCGAGGCCACCGGCAGCTAACTACACCGTGCCCTCGACCAGACAGTCCGACAACTGCCGCCACTGCCGCCGTGACAGCCGTTCCTTGGCACCGAGCAGCCAATAAGTCTCGTGGTGGCGCAGCACCTCATCCGTGACCCGCACCAACCGTCCCGCGTCCAATTCCGCCTGCACCAAAGGCAAGGACGCCAGCAGCACCCCCTGCCCGGCCCGCGCCGCCGCCAACCCCGCACAAAAACTATCAAACCGCAGATGCGCCACCGGCGTTGTCGGCGTATCTGTCTGCGCACACCACCGCCGCCAACTTGGCCGCGGCCCAGACACTGACAGGCGCGGCAAGGCCTGCCACGCCCCTTGTGCCAACAATGCAGGCGCCACCACCGGGCTCAACCGTTCCTCGTACAAAGGCACCGCATGGGCCACTGGCCAATCGCCACTGCCATAACGAATACGTACCGCCGCATCGTCTTTAGTCTCCCCTGACGCCACAACCATTGTGCTCAGCGTGATCTGCGCCCCGCTGACTTCCGCCAACTGCCCCAAGCGCGGCACCAACCACAGTTCATTCACCGACGCACTGGCTGAAATCGTCAACCGATTGCGCGACACGCCAAACAGCGCCTCGGTGCTGTCGCGCAACCCCACCAGCGCCGCCTGCACATGCGGCAGCCACGCCTCACCATCCACGGTCAAGGTGATCCGCCGCGCTTGCCGCACAAACAGCTGCGTCCCCAGCCGCGCCTCAAGATTGCCAATCCGTTGGCTGATCGCCGATTGCGTCAACCCGGTTTCCTGCGCCGCTGCCGTAAAACTGCCCAACCGCGCCGCCGCCTCAAACGCCCGCACCCACTCCAAAGGCAGATGACCAAACCCAGCCTTATCCATTAGCTAAACCGCCTCTAAGGATGAAAAAGGATAATTTGAGTTTATGCCTGCGCATCCCCAGTTTGTCGACAAGACATCAAAAGCTCTCAAGCCCTCGCCCAACCCAAGGACATCTCATGACCCAGGTGCAGCTCTCCCCCGACAATCAGGTCCTCACGCTCACAACGCCCTCTGGCAGTTTTCGCTTTCACAGCGTCTGGCTCCGCCACAACGCACTGGATGCCGACACCCGCGATCCCGGCAACGGCCAGCGGCTGATCACTCTGGCCGATCTGCCAGACAATTGCGCCCTCGCCACCGCGGAAGCCCACGACAATGCAGTGTCTGTCACCTTTGCCAATGACAACAAACCGGTGTCCTTCCCCATCACATGGCTCCTCGCCAATGCCTATGACCGCCCGCAAGACACCACGCCGGGCCACCTGCCGGAGCACGCTGAAACCTGGGACGAAGCCCTTAACGAAGACGTGCCCACTGGCCACTACCCTGACCTCGCCAGCAACCCGGACGCCAAACGCACATGGCTCGCTGCCATCCGTCGCTACGGCTTTGCCAAGGTCACCGGCCTGCCCACAGAATCCGGCGCCCTGTTCAAAGTCGTCGACCTCTTCGGCTACGTCCGCGAGACCAACTACGGCCGTCACTTTGAGGTCCGCACAGAGGTCAACCCAACCAACCTCGCCTTCACCGGCCTTGGCCTGCAAGCCCACACAGACAACCCCTACCGCGATCCGGTGCCAACCCTGCAAATCCTGTCCTGTCTTGAGAATTCCGCCGAAGGTGGCGACAACATGGTGGTGGACGGCTTTGCAGCGGCGCAAATGCTACGCGAAATCAACCCCGAAGGCTTTGCACTTCTGCACAGCCATTCCGCGCGGTTTGAATATGCAGGTGAAGCAGGCGTGAAACTCACCTCTCGCCGCCCAGTGATCGGCCTAACCCCCGAAGGCACCTTTCAAAACATTCGCTTCAACGCCCGCTCCGCCGCCGCGCCGGTCGACGTGCCATTTGACAAAATGCCCGCCTACTACGCCGCCCTGCGTCAACTGTCCGACATCATCGACGACCCAGCGTCGGAGGTCCGCTTCAAACTGGCCCCGGGTGAGGCGTTCATTGTCGACAACACCCGTGTCCTGCACGCCCGCAAAGGCTATTCCGGCGCAGGCAAACGCTGGCTGCAAGGCTGTTACGCCGACAAAGACGGGCTGCTCTCTACCCTCGCAGCGCTGGAGGCAACCGCATGAAACCGGATTTCTCCACACTGACGCAAGACAACATCGTGGCCTTTCTGGGCGACATCTTTGACCGCCGCGGCGGCGAGGAATACCTCGGCGAACCGGTCACCATGGCAGAGCACATGTTACAAGGCGCCACCATCGCCGAACAAAACGGCATGCCCGAGGACGTGATTGTCGCCGCTCTCCTGCATGACATCGGCCATTTCACCTCCGAGTTTGGCACCTACCATCCCGACGACACCGAGGACCGCCACCACGAAGACGCGGGCGCCGAAGTGCTCGCCCCCTTCTTCCCATCAGTAGTCACCGACTGCGTGCTCTACCACGTCGCCGCCAAACGCTACCTCTGCGCCACCAAGCCGGAATACTTCAAACGCCTCTCCGCCGCCTCTGTGCACACCTTGGAGCTTCAAGGCGGCCCGATGTCGGACGACGAAGTCGCCACTTTCGCAGCCAATCCAAATCTGGAGAAGATCATTCAGGTCCGCTACCTCGACGAGGCCGGAAAGCGCGCTGATATGGTCACGCCAGACTTCTGGCATTTTGCCCCGATGGTACAGCGCGTGGTCGATGCACATCTTAACGCGTCTTCAGGTTAACAAACGCAACGGGCAAATACGCACCACCGCAAAACAGTCACGATACCGACAAAATACCGACGTTGATTTTATACTCAAAAAGGCCCCTTACTTCACCGAACGCTGTTGTAAGGACCACGCCGATGAAGCTCACCGATCTGGATATCATCGTCACCGCGCCCCCCGCCCCCGGTTGGGGCGGGCGTTACTGGATTTTGGTGAGACTTCAAACGGATACCGGCATCACCGGCTGGGGCGAATGCTACGCTTCCTCTGTGGGCCCCGACGCCATGGAAGCGGTGATCCGTGACGTTTTTGAACGGTATTTCGAGGGCGAAAACCCTGAAAACATTGAACGATTGTTCCGCCGCACTTACTCGTCGGGATTTACGCAACGCCCGGATTTAACGGTTATGGGCGCCTTCTCCGGCCTCGAAATCGCCTGTTGGGACATCCTGGGCAAAGACCGCGACCGCCCCGTCTACGCCCTTCTGGGCGGCCTGATGAACGAACGCCTGCGCGCCTACACCTACCTCTATCCCCTTGAACACCATAACATTTCCGACTTCTGGACCTCCCCGGAAATGGCCGCCGAAAGCGCGCTGGCGATGGTTGAAAAAGGCTACACAGCGGTGAAATTCGACCCCGCAGGCCCCTACACCATGCGCGGCGGCCACATGCCTGCCATGAGCGACATTTCCATGTCCGTCGCCTTCTGCGCTGCCATCCGCGAAGCTGTTGGAAACAAAGCAGATTTGCTCTTCGGAACCCATGGTCAATTCAACACCGCAGGCGCCATCCGCCTGGGCCAAGCGCTAGAGCCCTACAGCCCGCTCTGGTTCGAAGAACCCACCCCGCCGGACAATATAGAAGACATGGCGCGCGTGGCCAAAAACGTAAGGATTCCAGTGGCTACCGGCGAACGCATGACCACCAAATCCGAGTTTGCCACAGTCTTGCGCACCGGCGCCGCCGAAATCCTGCAACCCGCGTTAGGACGCGCGGGTGGCATCTGGGAAATGAAAAAAGTCGCTGCAATTGCAGAGTGTTACAACGCCCAAATGGCGCCCCACCTCTACGCCGGCCCCATCGAGTGGGCCGCCAACATCCACCTCGCCGCCTCCATCCCGAACCTCCTGATGATCGAGACCATCGAGACAGACTTCCACGACGCGCTCATCACATCCTCCATCAAGGTTGAAAACGGCTTTGTCAGTCCGCCAACCGCGCCCGGACTGGGCATAGAGGTCAACGAAACCCTTGCCAAGCAACACAAATTTGACGGAAACGGCCTGCATCTCCAAATGCAGGACGCCCCTTGTGACTATGTCAACGGCAACGATTTTGCCGGCGGTGCCCCACTAAAATCGTAAGACATCTCGAAAACCGGCGCGGTCGGTGCTATATGAAGCCCAGACAGGAGCAACTGGGCCCAATACCGTGAATATCCAAACCCCGCCAGCACCGCCCTCCGAGATGGAGAAAAACGCCGAAGCCGCAGCCGCTTACCTAAAAACGCTGGCACATTCGGGCCGTTTGATGATCCTGTGCCACCTGGGGTCTGGCGAAAAATCGGTGTCGGAACTGGAAGCCCTGCTCGACCTGCGTCAAGCCGCAGTGAGCCAGATGCTCGCCCGCCTGCGCGAAGAGGGGCTTGTCACCACGCGACGCGATGGGAAAACCATCTTTTACAGCCTGGCGGACGACAATACCTCACAGGTTATCTCTCTGTTGTATAACCTTTTTTGCGCGCCCGACGCGACCTGAGCCTTGCCGGACACAACGGCGCTACCGCACAACATCGAAGCCTGGTTTGCCAAACGCAATTGGCAACCGCACCCGCACCAGCGCGACATGCTGGCCCGCGCCGAGGATCCCTGCACCTTGCTGATCGCCCCCACGGGCGGCGGCAAAACCCTCGCCGGGTTCTTACCGACTTTGGCCGATCTGGCCGCCTCTCCACATGAGGGCCTACACACCCTCTACGTCTCCCCTCTCAAAGCGCTGGCGGCCGACATCAAACGCAATTTGCGTGCCCCGGTAGAGGAAATTGGCCTCGACATCCGCATCGAGGACCGCACTGGCGACACGTCGCAAACCGTGAAGAAACGCCAGCGCGTTGACCCTCCGCATATCTTGTTAACGACCCCGGAAAGTCTGGCACTTCTAACCTCTTACGAAGATGCGCCCCGCATCTTCAAAGGAATCAAACGCGTGGTGGTGGACGAAATCCACGCGCTAGCGGAAAGCAAACGCGGTGATCAACTCTTCCTCGCCCTCGCCCGCCTGCAATCCCTCTGTCCCGACCTCAAACGCGTCGGTCTCTCTGCCACCGTCGACCATCCCGAAGACATCGCTAGGCTGCTCGCCCGCAATCCCGATCCCTACGAAATCCTATATGCCGATCCCGGCCCCGCGCCCGACATTGCCATGCTGGAGACCGAAGAAGCTCCGCCTTGGCTTGGCGGCGGCGCGGCCTATGCCATCCCCGCCGTTTTGGAGCAGGTCAAAGCCCACAAGACCACACTGATCTTCCACAACACCCGGGCGCAGGCGGAGATTTTCTTTCACAATCTGTGGCTTGCCAATGATGACGCTCTGCCCATCGGCATCCACCATGGCAGCCTTGATCGCGAACAACGTGAGAAGGTCGAAGCCGCTATGGTGCGTGGCGACCTGCGTGCCATTGTCTGCACTGGCAGCTTGGATCTCGGCATCGATTGGGGCGACGTCGACCTTGTGATTCAGGTGGGTGCCCCCAAAAACGTCAAACGTCTGGTGCAACGCATCGGCCGCGCCAATCACCGCTACAACGCCCCCTCCAAGGCACTGCTGGTGCCCGCCAACCGGTGGGAAGTGGTCGAATGCATCAACGCCCTGCAAGCCGTGCAGGAAGGCGACCTAGACGGCGACCCACGGGGCCCTGGTCCCCGCGACGTGCTTTGCCAGCATATCCTGCTGCGCGCCGCCTCCGGCCCGTTTGACGCGGACGACCTCTATACCGAAATGACCAGCGCGGGCGCTTATATGGACCTGTCCCGCGACGCCTTTGACACCTGTCTGGAGTTCTGCGCCACCGGCGGCTACGCGCTTAAAGCCTATGACCGCTGGCAGCGCTTGCAACAGCGCCCCGACGGCCAATGGCAACTGCGCGACCCGCGTGCTGCCGCGCGCCTGCGCATGAACGCGGGCACCATTCAGGACAGCGACACCCTCAAGGTGCAGCTCAAACGCAACCGCGGTGGCAAACCTCTGGGTGAAGTCGAGGAAGCCTTTGCCGCAACGCTTTCCGCAGGCGACACCTTCCTGATCGGCGGTCAAATTGTACGCTACGAAGGTCTCCGCGACATGACAGTGCAGGTCTCACGTAATGCCAGCCGAAAACCTCGCGTGGCCGTGTTTTCCGGCACCAAATTCTCCACCTCAACGCAGCTGTCCCAGCGCACATTACGTTATTTGCAAGCGGAGAGCTGGCCCGACTTGCCCGCGCACACGGCAGACTGGCTGCACCTCCAGCGCAGCATGTCCCGACTGCCGGAACCAGATCGATTGTTGGTGGAAACCTTTGAGCGCGACGGAAGACAAAACATGTGCGTCTACGGCTTTGCCGGGCGCAACGCGCAGCAAACCCTCGGCCTACTGCTGACCAAACGCATGGAAGACATGGACCTCGCCCCGATGGGGTTTGTGTCCTCAGACTATGCCACGCTCATCTGGGGGCTGGACGAAGTGACCGACCCGCGCCCGCTGTTTGACCTGAAGACATTGAAAGACGGCTTGGACGACTGGCTGGCGGGCAATGCGCTGATGAAGAAAACCTTCCGGGGCGCCGCCACCATTGCCGGCCTGATCGAGCGCAACACTCCAAGTGCGCGCAAGTCGGGGCGGCAGGCAACGTTCAGTTCAGACATTCTTTACGATACCCTGCTCAAATACGATCCAGATCACGTCTTGATGCAAATCACCCGCGAAGAGGCGTTGCGCGGTCTGGTGGATTTTTCCCGGATCGAGGCGTTGCTCAAAAGTGTCGAAGACCGGATAGACCACGTCGTCGCGCCGCATGTCACGCCACTGGCCGCGCCGCTGTTGTTGGAAGTTGGCAAAGTGCCCGTGCAAAGCGGCAGCGCGGAGGAACGGCTGCTCGCGGAAGAGACCGAAGCGCTTATGAACGACAGCGGGCTCGCAAAAGTTTAGGTTGTGCATCCCAGCACGCACAAAGCTGCGCAAAAGCCGGAGAAATGTTCGAATTCTGCAAGGGGTGAAACTGCCCCCTTGATCCATTTGGGGACACACGATACGAACATACCATGAACAGAGTTTCCTTTTCACTGGCTGGGACAACCCTCACCGCATTGGGCTCTGGCGCTCTCTGGTGGGAGGATCAGCGCATGTTGATCGTGTCCGACCTGCACCTCGGTAAAACCGAGCGCGTCCTACGTCGTGGCGGCCCAGCAATGCCGCCGTATGAGACCCGTGACACATTGATAAGATTGGAAAATGACCTTCAGGCCAGCAACGCCGCCACAGTGATTTGCCTAGGCGACAGCTTTGACGATGTCGAAGCTGCCAAGACGCTGCCAGAGGCGGACCGCCTTTGGATTTCCCGCCTTCAGGCCGGACGCCGTTGGGTCTGGATCGAAGGCAACCATGACCCCGGCCCCATCGACCTTGGTGGCGCACATCTGGCCGAGCTGCCAGTGCCCCCATTGACTTTTCGCCATATCGCGCAGAACGGGAAAAGTGGCGAAGTCTCAGGCCACTATCACCCCAAAGTTCGCGTAAAAACCCGCCTGCGCAGCATCTCGCGCCCGGCCTTCCTGTTTGACAGCGACCGGGTCATTCTGCCCGCATATGGCACCTACACCGGCGGTTTACGCTCGGACGACACTGCCTTGGCTGCGCTGATGCGCCCCGAGGCCATGGCGATTATCACCGGCCAAACCCCTCGCCAACTGCCCATGCCGCGTTAAGCGCGCGTGCCAATTCTCTATGATTCTTGAAGAAATTCGCAACGTCACTGATTGACCATCACGCGCCGCCCCCTTCAGGATACAAGCATCCAAATAGGAGCAACGCAGCATGTCACCAGAAATCGACGCCAAAATTCGCGCCAGCTTTGCCAAGCAATCTATGATGCAAACCATGGGCGCAACCGTCGCCGATGTGTCGGACGGCAGCGTGACCTTGGCTGCCCCCGTTCTGGAGACCTGTCAACAGCAACACGGCTTCGGCCACGCCGCTTTGACCTTTGGTCTGGGCGACAGCGCCGCGGGCTATTCCGCTTTGTCTGTCATGCCCTTGGAAGCCGAAGTTCTCACCAGTGAAATGAAAATTCACCTGCTCGCCCCCGCTCAAGGCGAACGCCTAGAGGCCGTCGGCAAAGTCATCAAACCAGGCAAGCGGCTGGTGATCGTGCAGGCCGAAGTCTTTGCCATCGCAGGCACGAAACGCACGCAGATCGCGCTGATGACTGGCACCATGGTCCCGATCTTGCCGAAGTAAGCTACGTCGCCTCAGTTCATGTCGTCCAGCAAGCGGCCATGCTTGCGGGTCTGTTCCAACACATCTCCAAGGGTGGTATGCCCCCGTGCGGCCAGCATCGGCAGCATGTGACAGAGTACCTCTGCTGTGGCCTGTGCATCACCCAACGCCGTGTGGCGCAGATGCTCTGGGATCACCACCCCCAAGCGCTCACAAAGCGCGTCCAAAGTGTGCTTCTCGGTGGTGCCAAACAACACCGCCGAGAGCAGCACCGTATCCAGAATAGGCTGCGGCCAGTCGATCTCCATCTCGTTCCCGTGCCGATGCATAAACGCCATATCGAACGGCGCATTGTGGGCCACGATCACGGCGTCCCGTGCAAAGTGGTGAAACTCTGCCACCACCGATTTTGGCGGCGGCGCAGAAGCCACCATAGCATCGGTGATGTGGTGCACTTTCGTGGAGGCTGGCGGAATGGGACGGCCCGGATGAATGTAGCGATTCATCGCCTCCCCATGCACAATCTCGCCCCGCAAAACCCGCACTGCGCCCAGTTGCACCAGCTCGTCTTTGTGAGGCAGCAAACCAGTTGTTTCACAGTCAAACACCACAAATGGGATTTGATCGAGCCGCCGCGCCGCCAGATCGGAAATCGGCTGATCGCCTAGCAGTTCAAAATCAAACGTCAGCGGCCGCTCCGCGTCAGGTGCAATCTCCGCATGGGCATCATCAATCAGGATCATGTAGCTGTGCGTGCCGCGCAACGGCTTAAGCCGCGCATCAAAGGACACCCGCCCATCCGGACATGTCGCCTCAAACGCCACCTCCGCGCCGCCCTGCAACAGGCGCTCATGCGCATCCAGCACGCGCTCTTTGGAGAGGTAATCAAATATCGACGCATTCAACCGCGGCGGCGCAATCTGCGCCAAGGTCCCCGCTGCCTGCCCGTCATAGAGCACAATCCGATGATCCGGACCAACCAACAGGATTGCCACCGGGATCTCGGTCAACAGCGCCGTGAGTTGCTCTCGGTCAGAGGTCAGCGTCTCGGTCTCTTGGGCAACGGTCTGGGCAATATCGATGGTGGCATTGCTCAACCGCGTCGACACCGCTTCGACGGCCGGCGCCAAATCGCCCAGGTAGCGCGCCGAATGAGTGTCCACTGTGGCATTCACACCGGAATGCGCCCGCGCGCGCAATGTGGTGGACAAGGCTTGAATGGGCTTGGCGACATTCTCGTCAAACAACAGCCAGATGCCCACGGCCAAGGCCAGAAAACCAAAGCCGCCAATGATCCCCGCAAGGATAAACCCGCTCGCCACCCCGTCCGTCAGCGCGCTCCGATAGCCCGCCCAAAGCGCGCCAAACATCACCGCCACGCCGCCTAAGGCCAACAGAGCGAAGAACAGCAAGATGCGCAACCGCAATGACAACCCCGCCAAAATCGCCCGCTGTCCCATCAGGAAACCTCACACACAGCCGCTAGTAGCACGTCGTCTTCCGGCGCGGTAACCCACTGCGCGCCCTCAATGGAGCCGGCATCGTCAAAGCTGATCCCATCGGTCAGCGCGGCACGGCGCCCTGTCCCGCAATCTGCTGCCACATTCAGGCGGTTCAGCGGCGACCAGCGGCCATAGAAATACACCTGCGCCAAACGCAGATCAGGCTGCGCCGGATTGGTCTGAACCGAAGCCGTGTCCAACGCCACAAAGCGTTCGGTCAAAGGCACGACGTAGGTCCAGGGACGGTAAACCGCGTTGGTTTCCACGGTTTCCACGACCTCAAAGCCCTCTGGCAATGTGGCTGTTGTGCGGCTGTACCAGCTGTATTCAGAGCTAACAGTGGCGGCGATCATTGCGCCCCCGGCTGCCACCGGCGTCAGCCATTTCGGCAACCGCCCACCGGTCGCCATTCGGATGAGCGCCATCAACCCAGCGCCGCCCATGCCTGCAAAAATCACCGCGATCAGTTCCAGAAACATCTCGCTCCCCCCTCGTCTTTCGTTAGCTCAATGCGTCGCGCCCATGGCCAATCGCAGATTGAAGCGATTTCACAACCACAAAGGCGTCACGCAGATGGCTGCGTTCAAAGTCCGACAAATCTGCCGGTGACAAATAGTTATCCGGCGCTTGTCCCGCATGGATCTGGCGCAGCTGATGGTCCAGCCGCATCTCCGCAATCAAATCATACGCGTTCAGCAGGTCCGCCGCACCCGCGCTTGAAATCCCCGCCGATCCATCACTGGCCGCCCGCAACCGAGCGCGGGTGTTGGCCGGTGTCAACCGCCCCTGCAAGGCACACAACCGCCCCAAATCGACCACCGGCACAACCCCATTGTGCTTCATATCAATCTGGTTTTTGTGCTCGCCAGAGCGAATGGTCGCCAACCCGCGCAGCACGCCGAGCGGCGGATGGTGCTTGAGCGCATTCCCCACCATATGGGCGACAAAGATCGAGTTATGGGACGCGGCCGCCAAGGTCTCGTTCTGCAGCCGTGCAAAACAATCCAGCTTGCCTCCGATGGGCCGCAGATCAAACATCACGCTGGCCAGCATCTGCGCTTCGGGGTTGGGCGTTGTGATCCAGCCGACAAAGTATTCCCGCCAGACCCGCAGCGGTTGCCGCCAGCGGTCCGCCGTCGCCATCATATCGCCAGGGCAATAGACATAGCCGCAGGTATTGAGCCCGTCGCAAACAAACTGCGCCAGCTGTGCAAAATAGCCCGTGCGCATCTCTTCCGTGGCCGCATCATCCAGGATCAAACAGTTGTCCTGATCGCTCACGCCGGTCTGTTCTTGCCGCCCCTGAGAGCCACAGGCCAGCCAAACATACGGCACAGGTGGCGCACCAAGTGTATCTTCTGCCAACGCCAATAGCCGCCGCGTGGCCGTATCCGCCACATCGGTGATCAAGCGCGTGACAATGTCATGCCGATGCCCCGCGCCAACCAATTGCGTCAACAGCTGAGGAATGCGGGCGGTGACTTTGGCCATTTCCTCGGCGCTGTCCGCCTTGGCAATTTCCCGTACCATCTCGGCGCTGGTGACCGCTTGAAAGCGTGTCAGATCGGTCTGGGTGACGATGCCAACCAGCTGCTCCTTGTCGACAATTGGAATATGCCCAATGCCATGCTCCATCATCATATGCAGCACGTCCGAGCCAATCGCGGTGGAGGGCAGTGTCCTTGGCGCGCGGGTCATAATTTCTGCCAGAGCAGTTTCTGGTGTGCGATCCTCGGCCAAAACTTTCCCGACCAGATCGCCGGTAGTGATGATGCCCAAAAGCGCATCGCCTTCGGTGATGCAAAGCGACGAAATGCCAGCGGCGTGCATCTTCTGTGCCGCAGCTCTGACGGTATCTTCCGGCGCCAGCGTGATCGGTGTCCGCGCCATGATGGTGGCCACCTCGGTGGAGGCCAGATCACTGGTGGGCGCCTTGCGGGTAACCGGGCCGGCCCGATCAAAGAACCGCTGCACCGCGCCTTCCGTGGTGCGCACTTTCTGGAAGGCACTCACAGGTAGCATCAACAAGGTGGTGTCGCTTTCGCATCGGGCGCTGGTCACCGCAACGCCATCGCGCAGCAGCCCCCTTTCGCCAAAGGAATTGCGCAATCCCAAATGGGACACCACCGCGCTATTTTCATCGGTCACCTCCACGGTGCCGCTATAAATCAGGTACAGGCCCTCAAGCTTTTGTCCAAGGCGATAAATCTGCGCATCGGTTTCTAGAATTTGAACTTCAAAAGACGCGCCCAGCTCCTGCAACGCCTCGTCAGACAGGCTGTCATAGGGATGAACGGAACGCAAAAAACGGGTTATTTGATCATGAGTTAGTGACATGGGAGCACCTTGTCATGTGGGGGGCGTAAGCGGCAAGCGGACGCGCTGCCGCAGCACTCACTTCCAAGCCAACCGTCAGTCCTGGAAGGGAAAAGTTGCCCCCGACAGGATCGGAGGCAACGGCGTTAAAGTGACGGCGGATTGGGGGGCAACCCGCCGTCAGGGGACGCAAGGGCTCAGTGGTCCTGAGCTGCACCTGCGCCGCGGGGAACACGAACGCTTTCCACAAGCGCCTTGATCTCTGCTGGTGTCTCTTTGGTCATGCCTGCCACAATGTAGGCCACCGCAAAGTTCACCGCCGCACCAATGGCACCGAAGCTGGTCGATTTGATCGTACCCAGAAGCGGGTCAGCATCGGTGAAGGAGTTGGTGCCCGGAATGAACAGCCAGCCTTTGTGCAGGAAGATGTAGATCAGGGTCACAACCAGACCTGCCAGCATGCCGGCCACCGCACCAGTGTTGTTGATCTTGGTGGAGAAGATCCCCATCATCAACGCCGGGAAGATGGACGCCGCTGCCAGACCGAAGGCCAGGGCCACGGTTTGCGCTGCAAAGCCAGGAGGGTTCAGGCCCAGCCACGTTGCCACAGCAATTGCCACTGCCATCGCGATCCGCGCGGACAGAAGTTCGCCCTTCTCGGAGATGTTCGGGTTGATCGCACCTTTGATCAGGTCGTGAGACACGGCGGAGGAGATCGCCAGCAACAGACCCGCAGCAGTAGACAGCGCCGCTGCCAGACCACCCGCAGCCACAAGACCAATCACCCAGGAAGGCAGGTTTGCGATTTCAGGGTTCGCCAGCACCAGGATGTCACGGTTAAACTTGGTCAGCTCGTTGCCTTCCCAGCCTTTTTCCGCGGCCATTGCCTGAAGATCTTCGTTCTTGTCGTTGTAGAACTGGATCTTGCCGTCGCCGTTTTTGTCTTCCCAATCCAGCAGACCGGTTTTCTGCCATGTGGCCATCCAGTCATACTCAGGATCGTTAGCGATCTGCTCAGTGGTCACCGCTTCACCGGAGATGCCGCCATTTGGCCACATCAGCTCGGAGATGTTCAGGCGGGCCATCGCACCAACAGCAGGCGCCGTCAGATAAAGCAGCGCAATAAACACCAGCGTCCAGCCTGCGGACCAACGGGCGTCCGAAACTTTTGGCACGGTGAAGAAGCGCATGATGACGTGTGGCAGACCTGCGGTACCGATCATCAGAGACAGGGTGAAGAGCACCATGTTCAGCGTGTCGGCGTGGTGGGCTGTGTATTCCTTGAAGCCAAGGTCGGTCACAACCGCATCCAGTTTCGCCAGCAGAGGCTCACCGGAGGCTGCGTGCTCACCAAACAGACCCAGCGCCGGGATTGGCGTGCCGGTCAGCTGCAGCGAGATGAAGACCGCTGGAATGGTGTAGGCAGTGATCAGAACACAGTACTGCGCCACCTGGGTGTAGGTCACACCTTTCATGCCGCCAAAAACAGCATAGGCAAACACAACACAGGCACCGATCAGCAGGCCGGCAGTGTTGGACACTTCCAGGAAGCGGCCAAAGGCCACGCCCACACCGGTCATCTGACCAATCACGTAGGTGGTGGAGGCAACGATCAAGCAGACCACAGCCACAATACGGGCGGTTGGGCTGTAGAAACGATCGCCGATGAACTCCGACACGGTGAACTTGCCAAACTTTCGCAGGTAAGGCGCAAGCAGCAGTGCCAACAGCACGTAACCACCGGTCCAGCCCATCAGGAAGGAAGAGTTGTCATAGCCGGTAAAGGCGATGAGGCCAGCCATGGAGATAAACGAGGCCGCGGACATCCAGTCCGCCGCTGTCGCCATACCATTGGTGACCGGGTGAACGCCGCGACCCGCAGCGTAGAATTCAGACGTGGACCCGGCGCGGGCCCAGATCGCGATGCCGATGTATAGCGCGAATGACGCGCCCACAAACAGCAGGTTGATTGCGAATTGGCTCATTGTCCCTCAGATCCTTATTATTCTTCGTCAACGCCGTGGGCGATGTCGAGTTTGTTCATCTGCCAGGCGTAGTTGAAGATCAGCGCCAGGAAGACCAGGATCGATCCTTGCTGGGCAAACCAGAAGCCCAGGTCAGACCCGCCCACAGAGATCCCCGCAAGCATTGGGCGCAGCAGGATGCCAAACCCAAAAGAAACCAGCGCCCAGATGACGAGGCTGATCAAAATGATACGCACATTGGCTTTCCAATAGGCGTCGTTGGATGAGTTGTCGGACATATATGTCTCCTCCCTCTCGGTTCTTTCCTCCACACCGACGCGTCACGGAGGACGCGCAAGTGCTTTCCCTCATGCGGTCGCTTCAGAAACGATCGCGCTCAGTTCGTTGGCGATGGCGTCAATCGCCCCCATCGCATCCACTTTTTTCAGCGCGCCCTTGCCGTCGTAGTAGGCAATCAAAGGCGCAGTCTGGGCGTGGTACGCCTCCAGACGGCTGGCAACGGTTTCCGCGTTGTCATCCGCACGACGTTTGAAATCAGCGCCTCCACACTGATCACACACACCGTCTTTGGCAGGTTTCTTGAAGCTGTCGTGGTAGCCCTCGCCGCAGTCACCGCAGGTGTAGCGGCCGGAAATCCGGCTCACCATCGCAGCATCCTCAACCTCAAGGCTGATGGCCGCATTGATGCGCTGATCACTGTCCGCCAGAAGCGCGTCCAGCGCCTCAGCCTGTGCTCCCGTACGTGGGAACCCATCCAGGATCACCCCTTTGGCACAATCAGCTTCCTTCAGGCGGTCGCGCAGTATGGCAATCACAATCTCATCAGAGACCAGACCACCCGCTTCCATCACCGCGCGCGCCGCCAAACCGGCCTCGGTGCCCGCAGCAACCGCAGCGCGCAGCAGGTCTCCGGTGGAAAGCTGCACCAAGCCAAATTTGGTTTCCAGCATACGCGCTTGGGTGCCTTTGCCGGCCCCGGGAGGGCCGAGCAGGATCAAGACAGGCGCATTTGTTTTCACAGTGTCCAACATGCGCTTAGCCCTTGTTCATCCGGTTTTCGATGAGCTCATCCACCACCGAAGGATCCGCCAATGTGGAGGTATCCCCCAGGCTGCCATAGTCGTTCTCGGCGATTTTGCGCAGGATGCGGCGCATGATTTTGCCGGAGCGGGTTTTTGGCAGGCCGGGCGCCCATTGGATCAGATCCGGGCTGGCAATCGGGCCGATTTCCGTCCGCACCCAGGTGCGCAGTTCCTTGCGCAGCTCTTCGCTGGGTTCCTGATCGTTCATCAGAGTCACATAGCAGTAGATGCCCTGACCTTTGATGTCATGCGGGTAGCCGACCACGGCGGCTTCGGCGACAGCGGCGTGCGCCACCAGTGCGCTTTCCACTTCGGCGGTGCCCATGCGGTGACCGGAGACGTTGATCACATCGTCCACACGACCGGTGATCCAGTAGTCGCCATCCGCATCGCGGCGGCAGCCGTCACCGGCAAAGTAGTAGTTTTTATAGTCGCTGAAGTAGGTCTTCTCAAAGCGCTCGTGGTCGCCCCAGACGGTGCGCATCTGGCTGGGCCAGCTTTCCTTGATTGCCAGAACCCCTTCGACATCATTGCCGGAGATTTCCTCACCGGACTGCGGATCCAGCACCACCGGATGCACGCCAAAGAAGGGCTTCATCGCCGCGCCCGGCTTGGTCGCATGGGCGCCCGGCAGTGGGGTCATCATGTGGCCGCCGGTCTCGGTCTGCCACCAGGTGTCCACGATCGGGCAGCGGCCGCCGCCCACCACGTCGTTGTACCAGGTCCAGGCTTCCGGGTTGATCGGCTCGCCCACGGTGCCAAGGATGCGCAGGCTGCTGAGGTCACATTTCTCAACATATTCATTGCCTTGGCCCATCAGCGCGCGCAGCGCGGTGGGCGCGGTGTAGAACTGGTTCACCCGGTGCTTTTCACAGACCTGCCAGAAGCGGCTGGCATCCGGATAGGTCGGCACACCCTCAAACATCAGCGTCGTGGCGCCGTTGGCGAGCGGGCCATAGACGATGTAGCTGTGGCCGGTGACCCAGCCCACATCGGCGGTGCACCAGAAGATGTCGCCGTCTTTGTAATCAAAGGTGTATTCATGCGTCATCGACGCATAAACCAGATAGCCGCCGGTGGAATGCACCACGCCTTTGGGCTGCCCGGTGGAGCCGGAGGTGTACAAGATGAACAGCGGATCTTCGGCGTTCATTTCCGCCGGTTTGCAGTAGTCGCCCACCTCCATAACCATCTCGTTGTAGTCATAGTCACGGCCATCAATCCAAGTGGTCTGGTCGCCGGTGCGCTTCACCACCAGGCATTTGACGGTGTCTTTGGTGTGCAAGAGCGCGGCGTCGGTGTTGGACTTGAGCGCGGTCTTGCGGCCGCCACGTGGGGCGCTGTCCGCCGTAATGACCACTTTGGCGTCACAGCCGTTGATCCGAGCGGCCAGCGCGTCGGGGGAGAAGCCGGCAAATACGATGGAATGGATCGCGCCGATGCGGGCACAGGCCAGCATCGCGTAAGCGGCTTCCGGGATCATCGGCAGGTAGATCACCACGCGGTCGCCTTTGCGCACACCCAGCTGCTCCAGCACGTTGGCCATGCGGCAGACACGACGGTGCAGATCGGCATAGGTGATCGACTGGGCGGGCTCGTTGGGATCATCCGGTTCAAAGATGATCGCGGCCTGATTGCCACGGGTCTCCAGATGGCGGTCGATACAGTTGGCGGCCACGTTGAGCGTGCCGTCTTCAAACCATTTGATGTCCACATTGCCCGGCGCAAAGGAGGTGTTCTTCACCTTGGTGAACGGCTTGATCCAGTTCACACGCTGGCCATGCTCCCGCCAAAACGCCTCAGGATCAGACACAGATGCGGCGTACATTTCATCATATTTGGCGGTATCAATATGTGCGTCTTTGGTCAGCTCTGCGGATGGCAACGGGCTGGCGGATACATTGGTGTCCAACGACATGAAGGCTCCTCCCTCGGTCAAAAACTTTAAAAACTCCTCACTCAAGCCAGACGGCTCAAGACCCCGAGGCCAGAATAGGGATTTGTGAAAACAAGGAAACAAAGCACGGAAATAAAACAAAAAATCTGTAAATATTTTTCCGACCGCACACATGAAGATGTAAAGTTTTTTCTGACGCAGACCAGAAAACCCATATTCTTAAGGACTTGGAAAGAATTTATTAACGTGTTGGGACACAGCAAAATCGCACCCCGCAATCATGCGAGCGCTAACATTTACATTCCCGAAGGTGTGACAATTCGTACCGGCCAAAAATTGCGGAAACAGGTCGTGCGCTAACAGCGCCGACTCGCAAACACGCCGACTGGCTTTAAAACACCAATCGCGTGCGCAGCCCCAGCACCGTCACAGTGCCCAACCCCGGATTGTCCAAGGGGTTGTCGATCACCTGGATCGAAGGCGTGATCTGAAGACCCGACGACAGCGAGAAACGGTAAAACAGTTCTGCTGTAAACTGCGTCTGAGTGGAGGTAGCGCTTTCCGCCCAATTCAACCCTACGCCCGCCGCATCGGTGTTACGTCCGTAATATGCTAGGCCAGTAGACAGAGAACGCTTGTATAATCCCGTGCCTTGATCCGCGACACCCGCGCGCAAGAATGGCAACCATGTATTGTCGACAAACCAAGCCGCAGAGAAACTTGCACCGTAGTCCTCCGCCCTGTTTTTACTGGCATCCGTATCAATGTGCCAAAGCGTCAGATGCACATTGTCAAAGTAGATTCGATCCCGCGCGCTGGTGACTCCCAACTCAAGACTTTTGAACAGCTTGCCGTGATCAAACACATCAAATCCCGGATCAGACGGGTCCGCATTGGCGTCCGCCACGCTGCCCACTGCATAAACCGTATCCCCAAGCCATACGCCGCCCGCCATGCCTAAACCTGGGTTGGGCGCGTTGATGGTTGGGTTGGTGCTAAAGGATAGGTTTTGAAAGGCTGAATAGGGACTGACCGCGCCATAAACATCCAAAAAGTCAGTGATGTCGATCTGGCCAAATTGAAACGACCAGCCACCTTCGGGCGCGCGTTGCGTCCAGAACAGGTTAGTCAACAAAGTGCCATTGTCGTTGAACGCCGTACCCGGCATAAACGTTGCTCCGGCCGCAAAGCCGAGGTTCTGCGGCGCCACATCAGTGTAAGCGTGCCGATGCTCCAGCTTGAACGTCAGGCTGCCATTCTCCGTCGCCGCCCAATTGCCGTAAAACCGGAACATACCGCCAGCAGCGCTGTCTTCCGCTGCATTCAAATCGCTCCACTGGCCCAGCGCGAGATAGTCAAAGTTGAACTTGAAGCCATTCTCAGCCAACCCGTCTTTCCAGGCAAACCAGCCTGGTGCGACGTTGCGCGGAAAATTGGAACGCATCTGCGGATCCGTCAACCCGTCGCCCGGCTCCAACTCTGCCGCAACCGAAGACGGGCCAGACAATCCGCGCTCCTGCGCCGACAGAGCGCCTGCCATCGAGAACGCCATTGCAGTGATCAAACAGACTGGCTTGAAGGTCACGCCCTATCTCCATCAGAAAGAAAGATGCGTCCACCTTGTCGCAGCGGGCGCAAAATCGCAATTAGTCCAGTGTGTTCTTATAGATCACACCGTCTTTCATGATGATCCGCAAGGTTTCAGGGCTAGCTGGCCGTGGATCCGCACCAAACCATTTGTCGCCGGTGCCAACCACTGAAAAGTCCTCCAGAGGATTGCCATCGATCAAAAGAATATCCGCATAAGCACCCTCTTCGATCACGCCCAGCTTGCCTGCGGTGTAGGGGTTAGTGAAGTCCCCAGACAGGCCCACCAACTCGCCGCCGACCGAGGTCAATGTCACCATGGACGCATAGGGCCCAAAGAAGTCATTGTTCAGCTTTTTCTCATAGGCGATCTGAATGTTGCAGGCCGCAACCGAGCCCACACAATCGGTCTGGAACGCGCGCTTTACTGGACATTCCTGCATATTGGGAATGTAATTGGCGAAAGTCGCAGACGCTGATTTTGCTTTTGCCAAACTGCTGGGGACACTGGCGACCGCAGGAATGCTGAGCAGCCCCGGATCAAATGCCGTAAGATTGGTGGTGATAAAGGCGCCTTTAGCGTTCATGACTTCCGCAATTTCGCAGTCAAACGAGAAACCGTGTTCGATCGACATCACGCCCGCTTCCAGCGCCCCCAAAATCGCCTCCTTGCGGTAGGAATGCGCCATGACATAGCTGCCGTATTCTTCAGCAACCTGCACCGCAGCCTTAATCTCTTCAGGCGATCCGGCCAGCAATTGCCAAGGATCGAAGGCGGACACCACGCCGCCCGATTGCATATACTTGAGCTGCGTTGCGCCCATGCGGAAGTTGTTGCGGCCGAACTTCTGCACATCCGCGACATTGTCAGCCTCTTGCGCCATATTCAGACGACCAAAATTGGTGGACGCGCCGGGTGGCGAAGTGAAGTTGGCAAAATCCGCGTGCCCGCCGCGCGTGCCGATGAAGGCCGCCGAAGGGTAATAGCGCGGCCCCATTATTTGACCACTGTCAATAGCACGACGCAAACCGCCGTTGCCGCCACCGGCATCCCGCACCGTAGTGAACCCCTGCATCAGGTACATCTCCGCCATTCGCGTCCCGTGAATGGCAAAATCTTCCCAGGTAACGTTGGCCTCCATGGCCGGGATGCTTGGCCCCATCAACATCAAATGCGCGTGCGCCTCAACAAATCCCGGTGTCAGCGTCCGCCCACCACCATCAATCACCGTGGCATCCGGCGCATCAATCGCCTCCGTGCTTACCGTTTTGATCAGGTTGCCTTCCACCAGAACAGACGCGTTTTCAATCCGCGCCTCATTCACTCCGTCAAACACATGCACATTGGTGAAAAGTGTTTGTGGTGCAGCCTCTTGCGCGCCCAAAGACGAGGCAAACAAACCGACAACAGCGGACACAAACCCTGAGACAATTCGATTAGACATAATGGCGCTCCCTATAGAATTCTCTACAATACTACCTGAGCGTGTTACGCAGTTTCG
Organism: Shimia sp. MIT1388; assembly: GCF_047124445.1. GTDB lineage: Bacteria > Pseudomonadota > Alphaproteobacteria > Rhodobacterales > Rhodobacteraceae > Shimia. Next base: position 2,017,283 of record NZ_CP138921.1, read on the forward strand.
GCCAGTTTCGATCAATTTTCCGTTCACTCAGCAAAAAACTGGCCGACAGACGCGAGAGAACTGGCCTAGAAGTAACTGTATAACAAAACGGATCGCGCCCCATGCCCACCAAACATGACGGCTTTGTCAAAGCCCAGCTCTTACGCCCCTTTGTCGAGCTTGCCAGGGCGCGCGGCGCCAATGTCGACGCCGCCCTAAAATCCTTTGGTCTTGTTGCCGAAGATTTGCGGGACCCTGAAAAAGCGCTGCACGCCGAAATCATCTACGGCCTCACAAACAACCTCGCGGAAAAAGCCAATGACCCGCACCTCGGCTACCACGTGGCCGAAAGCTTCGACATGAAAGCCTGGCTACCCACCCAAGACGCTTTCGAAAATGCTCGCACCATTGGCGATTACTACACGCGGTTCCTACTAAGTGTCCCACAACAAGCCAGTTCGGTACGCCACACTCTGAAGGCCGACGCGCTTCAAGCCACCTACACCGTGGTCCGCACAGTTCAGACCCATCAAGCCCCTGTGCAAGTTGAAGGTTTTGGCATGGGGCTGCACATCCGCACTTTGCAATACCTGGCGCAATCCCACTGGTCTTCCAAGCACGTCACGTTGGCCACGGCCTTTCCCGAGGCTTTGCCCGAAACCCCCACCGGAGTTTCCGTGAAACACGCCGCAGTTTCCGGGCTGGCCCTCTCTTTCCCCAGCGCCTGGCTTACCCTGCCAGTGCGCCCGCAAGATACGCGCCCCAACGATGCGCCAGCGTCGCGGGATATGGACATTTCAATTGTCAGCGCTCTACGCGCCGCGGCGCGCCCTATTCTGGCGGATCGCTCTCAGACTGTCGCAGATCACGCACATGCGCTCGGTATATCGCCAGCCCGCCTCACATCCTCCCTGAAACAGCAAGACACCACTCTGGCGCGCGAAATCAAACGTCTGCGCGTTGATGTGGCCAAAGAGATGTTTGCCGACCCCAAACACAGCGTGGCCAGCGTGGCACAGGCACTTGGCTATACCGACCAATCCCACTTTGCGCGGTTCTTCCGGTCCCAAACCGGCCTCTCGCCCCGCGAATACCGCCGCGCGCTTTTGCCAGAATGACGCAAATCGCGGCTCTTCGCCCACATCCGGTTGCAATTGGCGATCAAATCGTTTCTGGATTTGACCCTGACGCCCCACTCAGGCAATTAGACAGAAATCATTTTCCGCTGCGGGCGATTTGGCCCTGCACGACCACAGAAGACAGAAAGACACAATGGAACAGTCTATCCCTCTGACACACCTGCCCGACAACACGCTTTATGGCGAAGGTGACGTGTTTGTCCTCTTTGGCGAACTCTTTGGCCGCGGCTACGCCACCGGTCTGATCGACTCCGCCAAAGCGGCCGGAATGACCATTGTCGGCATCACCGTTGGCCGCCGCGAAGACGATGGCACCCTGCGCGCGCTGACCGACGAAGAACTGGCGCAGGCCGAAGACAACCTCGGCGGCAAAATCATCAACATTCCCCTCATGGCCGGCTTTGACATGGACGCGCCGGACGGTGGCGAAACTCCAACCGACATGCTCAAAGAGATGACCCTGGACAACTGGCAGGAGTTCAAACTCGACTGGGACAAAGTTGACGCCTGCCGCGAGATCGGTACCGCCCGTTTCACCGGTGCTTTGAAAGAAGTTATGGGCGCGCTTGCTGCACATATTCCCGCAGGCAAAAACGTGCACTTCGCCCACACCATGGCGGGCGGCATTCCTCGCGCAAAGGCTTTCTTGGCAATTGCCAACCGCATCTACAAAGGCCGCGGCGCACGTCACATGTCGTCTCAAGCCCTGCTGGACGCCGACCTTGGTAAGCTGATCCTGCAAAACTTTGACGAAGTGACCGCCAACAGCTTTGGCCACCTGCTGGAGCACAGCGCCGAACTGCGCAGCAAGATCGAAGCCGACGGCGGCCAGGTTCGCTATTCCGCATATGGCTACCACGGCACCCGTGTGCTGATCGGCGGCGAGTACCGCTGGCAGACCTACACCAGCTACACCCAGGGCTACGCCAAAATGCGCCTGGAGCAGTTTGCCCAAACGGCATGGGACAACGGCGTGAAGGCCACCGTCTACAACTGCCCAGAAATCCGCACCAACTCTTCGGATGTGTTTGCCGGCATCGAACTGTCCCTGCTGCCTCTGTTGGAAGCGCTGCGCCATGAAGGTGGCGGTGCCTGGGTCGACGCGCTTTGGGCGGAATGCCAAGGCCTGCTGAAAGACGACGTGTCTTTGGAAAGCGTGCTGAAGACCGTGCAAGACTACCAACAGAGCGCTGCCATGCAGCCGTTCTATAACTTCACCGCGTGGCCTATGGCCAACTCCGCCGATCAGGTCGACATGACTGTGGGCACGTCTCAAGACATCGTGGCACTGCACAGCAACCGCAAAGTGCTCGTGAGTGACGTGCTCAGCCAGCATGTTGTGAACGCCACCGGCGCGCTGATCTTTGGCTCGTCTGGTGCGCCAGATGGCCCGGTTCTGTGGCTCGATCACGATATGGTTGCCCAGCACCTGATCAAAGTGAACTGATCTCACCCACACTGATTTTTGAAAGCCCCGACGCGCCGCGTTGGGGCTTTTTGTTTTGGGACAACACTTTGCCCCCCTGCGCCCAGATCAAGGTTAACTTTTAGAAGGGTTAACCAACGGTCCTTGCGCCCGCTTCCAGACATATCTCGGAAAAGGTAGGTCAAATTATTACCAAATGATTAACGACCGCATGCAGGGACACGAGGGACAGGCCATGAACAACGACATCGCACAGGCCTATGAGCTGTTGGGTGTGACCTCTGATGTGTCTGACAAAGAGATGCGGTCCGCCTGGCGCCAACTGGTGCGCAGCTATCATCCGGACTTGGCCCGCACCGATCCGGAGGAAGCCTCCCGCCGCATGGGGGAAATCAACGCGGCCTATGACGCCGTTGCCCACCACCGCCTGCAAAAAGACAAGAAACCTGCCCACAAAGCGCGTCGCCATGCACGCCCCCAAAACCCACGCCCAACCCGTCATGCCAACCGTGCAAAAACGGACACACAGCGCTCACAGCGCAGCGAAGACACTCAGCGCGAGACCAAACAGGACCAACCGCGCGAGACCCTGCCTAAACGCCGCGCCTACCGCAGCCCACAAGAGCAGCGCCTGATCGACGCGGCCTGCGCCGTTTTTGAAGACACCCGCCGCCACCTCAACGCAGCCGCCCGCAAACCGGCGTTCTCGGCTTTTCGCTAGCAAAACCCGGAAATTCTGCGTTTGATACCGACTTCAAAATCCAAGCGACTATCAGACCAGTCGTGTCCCCTGGCTCCCTACCGCGCAGGTGAAGGGAACTGTGCCCTTGTGTGACGCGAGTTCGCGTCAAGAAAATCGATCTATGGATTTTGGTTCGCCGACACATCCAACAATGCGCCCCAAAATGCCGAAGAATTAGCAGCCAACATATGACGCCGAGTATAAACTGACGCCAATAAAGGCAGGGGTACACTCAAAGTCCGCCTCAGCTCGACAGCCACCTCAAACGCCGCCACGGCACTCTCAGCCGCGTGCCTTGATCCACGTCGCCGCCACCTCACAAACCCGCTCCAGCTGTTCTTCGTGGCTCAGACCGGTCACCCGCTTGCGCGGCTTCAGATCATGATCGCCATCATCCGCCCAGGCCAGCTCAATTTGCTCTGACAACGTATAGCCAGCCACCTCCGTATCTGTTCCAAACGGATCGCGCGTGCCTTGGCAGATCAGTGTCGGCGTTTGCAGTCCCGCCAGATGCGCGGTGCGCAGCTTCTCCGGTTTGCCTTGCGGATGAAACGGATAGCCAAGGCACAAGAGACCGCAGATATCACCCGCCGCGAACAACTCATCAGCGACAAGACTGGCAACCCGTCCGCCCATAGACTTGCCGCCAATGATTAACGGACCATCACAAGACAGCGCCTGAACGACCTCGCGAAACTCGACCTGTAACAGATCTACTTTCGGCGGTGGGCGTTTTGGACCACCGCTGCGCCGCGCGGCCATATAGGCAAATTCAAACCGCGCCACCCGAACGCCCCGCCGGGCCAACCCTGTTGCAACCGTTGCCATGAAAGGCGCCTCCATGGTGGCTCCCGCCCCATGCCCAAACAGAAAGGTCGGCGCAGACCGGCCAGCTTCATTTATCAGAAATTCAATCTCAGCCATCGTCGCTCCAAAACCACAAAAGGCGCCCCATGGCGCCTTTCCGGATCAAGCTTGGTGAACTGTCCCTCAGTGGGTCCAGGCTCCACGCCGGTTGGTGGCAAAGTTCTCGCCATAGCCGCCCTGCCGGATGTTGGCCTTGCGTTTGTTGGGCTCCAGAACCTGCACTTCGATGTCGTTTTCCCGTGCGTAGGTCACAGCCGCTTCCTTGCTGTCGAACTTCAGGCGCACCTGGCTTTGCGTATCCCCGGACCCGGTCCAGCCCATTAGCGGATCAATATCCTTGGCTTCCGACGGACCATATTCCAACACCCACTGGTGGGTTTTGGCGGTTCCCGACGACATCGCCGTGCGGGCTGGCTGATAGATACGCGCAATCATGGGGCACTCCTTGGCTTGCCGCTTTATCACGGATTCTCACCGCTCGGGCAAGAGGTCAAACACAGACAAACCGCCGCAAAGGCGCAGCAAATCATCGATCAAAGGGGAGTTAAGCTTGCAAGCAGCCCAGGTTCCGGACCAAGCCGCGGGGAGCGAGGGGTGTAGGTGCAGTTTGGACTGGCGACCTCAGCGGGCTGCTTGCTGAGTTGACCATAGCGAGGATGCCAATCATTTGGCAAGTGCAACATATATTTAATTTCCCAAATCGGCAGAATTTTGTTCTAAAATTACCAAGGCACCCACAATTTCTTACCAAAAGCGGCGGACCGAAGGCTTACCAAAGGTAACTTCGCCCAAAAGGCGCGTCATTTTCTCGATCAAACAGTCAGAAATTTCTGCACTTGCGAAGTATTTCTTGGCGCGGCGCAGCATCCTCTCCCCCAAATCCCCGGACCCCATCTGCGCTTTCGCCCTTGCATAAGAACAAAAAGAGACCAAAATCGCGCGAAACGACTCTTTCAACACGGGACGCCACGATGAGTGATGCCAGTAACCTGCCCCAGATGGTCGATCGTGAGGCCAAACGCCGCCCCAAACTGGAAGGTGGCAAGCGCATCGTCATGCACACCGAGTTCGAACCCGCAGGCGACCAGCCCACTGCCATCGCCGAACTCTCCGCAGGCGTGACCGACGGCGAGCGCAATCAGGTGCTGCTGGGTGCGACCGGTACGGGTAAAACCTTCACCATGGCCAAGGTGATTGAGGAAACCCAGCGCCCGGCCATCATTCTCGCCCCCAACAAAACACTCGCGGCACAACTCTATGGCGAGATGAAAGGCTTCTTCCCGGAAAACGCCGTCGAATATTTCGTCAGCTTCTATGACTACTACCAACCAGAAGCATACGTCCCGCGCTCCGACACCTTCATTGAGAAGGAAAGCCAGATCAACGAACAGATCGACCGCATGCGCCACTCCGCCACCCGCGCCCTGCTGGAACGCGACGACGTGATCATTGTCGCCTCTGTGTCCTGCATCTACGGCATCGGCTCGGTCGAAACCTACTCCGCCATGACGCTCGACCTGAAAGCGGGCGGCGAATACGACCAGCGCCAAGTGATCGCCGATCTTGTCGCCCAACAATACCGCCGCAACGACGCCGCCTTCCAACGCGGCTCTTTCCGTGTGCGCGGCGACAGCCTGGAAATCTTCCCCGCCCACCTCGAAGACCGAGCCTGGAAGCTCTCCTTCTTTGGTGAGGAACTCGAAAGCATCACCGAATTTGACCCGCTCACCGGCGAGAAGACCGACACCTTTGAGCACATCCGCGTCTACGCCAACAGTCACTATGTGACACCGAAACCGACGCTGAACCAAGCCATCATCAACATCAAAAAGGAGCTGCGCACGCGGCTTGATCAACTGTTGGACGAAGGCAAATTGCTCGAAGCGCAGCGTCTGGAACAACGCACCAACTTCGACATCGAAATGCTGGAGGCCCAAGGTTTCTGCAACGGCATTGAAAACTATTCCCGGTACCTCACCGGCCGCGCCCCGGGCGAGCCGCCCCCCACCCTGTTTGAATTCATCCCCGACAACGCCATTGTCTTTGCTGATGAAAGCCACGTCTCCGTGCCACAAATCGGCGGCATGTATCGCGGCGACTACCGCCGCAAGTTCACGCTGGCCGAACACGGCTTCCGCCTGCCGTCGTGCATGGACAACCGCCCGCTGAAGTTTGAGGAATGGGACGCCATGCGCCCCCAATCGGTCTTTGTCTCCGCCACCCCGGCGGCTTGGGAGATCGAGCAATCCGGCGGCGTCTTTGCTGAACAGGTCATCCGCCCCACCGGCCTTCTGGATCCAGAGGTCGAAATCCGCCCGGTGGAGATGCAAGTCGACGACCTGCTCGACGAAATCCGCAAAGTCACAGCCGAAGGCTTCCGCACGCTGGTCACCACATTGACCAAACGCATGGCCGAGGACCTCACCGAATACCTGCACGAACAGGGCATCAAAATCCGCTACATGCACAGCGACATCGACACGCTGGAACGCATCGAAATCCTGCGTGACCTACGCCTTGGCGCCTTTGACGTGCTCGTTGGCATCAACCTCCTGCGCGAGGGCCTCGACATTCCGGAATGTGGCCTCGTCGCAATTCTGGACGCAGACAAGGAAGGCTTCCTGCGCTCTGAAACCTCCCTGGTGCAGACTATCGGCCGCGCCGCGCGCAACGCCGAAGGCCGCGTGATCATGTACGCCGACCGCATGACCGGCTCCATGGAACGCGCCATTGGCGAAACCAACCGCCGCCGCGCCAAACAGATCGCCTACAACGAAGAACACGGCATCACGCCCGCCACCGTCAAAAAGAACGTCGAGGACGTCTTGGCAGGGCTCTATCAAGGCGACACAGACCAATCCCGCGTCACCGCCAAGATCGACAACCCGCTTGCGGGCGGCAACCTGGAGGCCGTGCTCAACGGGCTGCGCGAAGACATGCGCAAAGCCGCCGAGAACCTCGAATTCGAAGAAGCCGCCCGCCTGCGCGACGAGGTCAAACGCTTGGAAGCCGTGGACTTGGCCGTCGCCGACGACCCCATGGCGCGGCAATACGCGATCAAAGCCGCCGAGGAGAAGGCGACAAAGAGCAAAGGCCGCTCAACGGCGGGTCGTGCTGGGCAACGCGGAGGGAACACCAGAAGCAAACGCAGCCGCTAACCCCGCCCCGGACGTGATCCGGGGCCTCACCAAGTGGCCGCTAACCCGTAGGGTGCGCATTCACTGCGCACCGACACACGCACAACAAAAGGGCCAGCGCCGGACCGGGGGCTGGCGCGCGCAACCTCAAAAGTTGGCACTTTATGTCCGCCACGTGTCGCCCGCCGTTTCCAGCGGTTGCGCCATTTGCAAAAGCGCCGGCCCATGGGGCCGGTCCGGCGCTGGCCCGGCGGCGCAATGCGCCTTGTTCCAGGCCGAGCACTTTAGAGGTTTACAATCTCATTTTGGAGGTATAAACCTCCAAAAGACCTCACCAAAGGTTTGAACCCGGAGAAATCCAATGAAAGACATCCAAGTAAGCACTGACGTTTTCGCTATGATTTGGTCAATGCGAAAACCACCAGAAACGAACGAGAATGAGATACTCTTGCGCGTTTTGAAAATGGCTCAGGCGCAAAAGTACGATAGTAATGGAGATGTTCAGATGGCCGAACAAAAAGAGGGCAAAACCTCTAACCCCTCTTTGACTAACTTGCAAGGACCAAAAAGCTTCGGGAAAGTTCGTTGGGTAGACGATGTTCAGGAGGCATTGCTTCGTCTTGGCGGTAAAGCGGCGTTGGCGAGCATTTATGCTGAAGTCGAAAAGCTGCGAAAACAGGGAAATAGAAGTGTTCCGGCGAGTTTAGAAGCGACTATTCGCCGAACAATAGAAGACCATTCCTCCGACTCCGAAAACTTCAGGGGCGTCGATCTTTTCGAGCAAATTTCAAGAGGTGTCTGGGGCTTGCGATCTAGATCGTAAACCGAAAACACGAACCCTGCACTGAAGTATCGGCCCCTTCCACAAGGGCTGTTGGGCGGCCTTTTCCGCCGTTACTTGAATTGCTGGCGGCAGGTTCCAAACTGCTGACCAGCATTCTCCATCCAAAAAGCAAAAAACCGCCCCCCCTATTGCGAAAACTATTTGCAAGTTTTCACAGTGCGCGGCCCATGCAGGAGGTCCCGCGCGGCATGATGCAAGGCATCATGCTTTTGTGATCTCAAAGGTGTCGACGACCGTCCACCTATCGCCCTACCCTCCCCCCATGCGCGCCCTCCTGATCCCCTTTGCCCTCCTCGCCTCCCCAGCCACCGCTTGGGAAGCCACATCCGCGCCCATCTGCACCCTCACCCATGAGACCGCAGAGGCCCACATCCGCCTCACTTACGACCCAAGCAAACCCCTCTACACCCTCGCGATCACCCAAAAATCCGCGCCATGGCACCCCACCCCGTGGTTCGCCATGCGCTTCATCGGTCCCAATGAACTCGTGATCTCCACACCCCAGCATGCGCTGTCAGACAACAACCAGACGCTCAATGTGGCGGACAGTGGCTTCGGCAATGTGCTCGACGGGTTACAATTCAACACCACGGCGCTGGCCTTCACCGAAGCCCAGTCCGTGACCATCCCGCTCGACGGCGCCGCGCCTGAGGTTCAAAAGTTCCGCGCCTGTGCCGCCGCGCAACTCAGCTAGCCCTACGCCTTATACCCCTCAGACACCGCATAATACGCGTTGAACCCAACCCGCTCGCGCACCTCTTCAAACGACATCAAACCGGAAGCCTGCACCGTATCGGCCTTCATCGCCGCCAGCGTCTCCACCATCTGCTGCATCACCGCCGACAACAGCGTCAGCGGATAGGCCGCCAGATTGAACCCCATGTCCGCCAATTCCGCATGGGACAGGATCGGCGTGTCGCCCCCCTCCAGCATATTGGCCATCAACAGCCCCGGCGTTTCCTCACAAATCTGGCGCATCTCACCCACGCTCTGTGGCGCCTCGATAAAGATGATGTCCGCCCCCAACTCAAAGAACCGCTGCGCCCGCTCTATCGCTTCGCCCAGCCCGTGGGCTTTGCGCGCATCGGTGCGGGCCAGGATCAGCACGTCCTCTTCCTCCCGCGCATCCACCGCTGCCTTGATGCGATCAAACGCCACTTCGCGTTCCACCACCGCCTTGCCCGGCGTGTGACCACAGCGTTTGGGCGCCACCTGATCCTCAATCATCACCGCCGCCGCCCCGGCCCGCGCCAGGCCCTTCACGGTGCGGATCACGTTCATCGCATTGCCGTAGCCCGTGTCGCCATCGGCCACAAACGGCAGGCTGGTAGCCTCCGATATGTTGCGCACATGGTCCACCACCTCGCCATAGCTCATCAGCCCTAAGTCCGGCATGCCAATGCGCGAGGCTGAGGCAGCAAAGCCAGACATGAAGGTCATGTCAAACCCCGCCTGCTCGATTAGCTTGGCTGACAGCGCATCATAACAACAGGGCGCCACCACCAGCTCTTTCTGTTCCAGCAGAGAGCGCAACCGCGCCGCCCGCAGGTTCCGCCCTTCATTGGGGGCAATCCGCACCGTGTTTTTCATCACATTCGCCCTCCTGCTCAGCGCGCCAACTCATACGGGATGTACAGCGCCAGATCGGGCCAGAACCACAACAGCACCGCCACCGCCAGCATGATGCCCGCAAACGGCAGCGCGCCTTTCGCAACCTCCTGCAACCGCGCATTGGCCACCGCCTGAATAACAAACAGGTTCATCCCCACCGGTGGCGTGATCAACGCGGTCTCAATCAGCACCACAAAGAAGATGCCAAACCAGATCGGATCAATCCCGATGTTGAGCACCGCCGGCAGCAGCACCGGCACCATGATGAGCAGCATCGACAGGCTCTCCAAGAAGAACCCCATGAACAACAACACCAGGCCGACTGCGAGAATAAACAGGCTTGGATTGGAGATGGTCTCTGTCAGGAACGCGCTAATCGACTGCGGGATCAGATAGAGCGTGATCGCGTAGGAAAACACCTTGGCCCCCGCCACGATGATCAACACCATCACCGAAGTCCGCAGCGAACCTTCCACCGCCTCCCGCAGCTTAGCAAAATCCATCCGCCCCATGGCGAAGGTCATGATCAAAGCAATCACAAAGCCCAGCCCAGCGCTTTCCGATGGCGTTGCGATACCCGTGTAGATCGAGCCGACAATCGCTACCGCCAGCGCCACGGTTGGCAGCGCCATCGCCGAGGTCCGCGCTCGTGTGCCCCAATCGGCCTTGGCAATCGGTTGGTAGGCGCCGGAAAAGCGCGAGAACAACATGCCGTAAACAATGAAGGCAGACGCCAAAAACAACCCCGGCCCAATGCCCGCAAGGAACAACGTCGGGATCGAGCTTTCCGTGACCACGCCGTAAATGATCAACGGGATCGACGGCGGGATCAAAATCCCCAAAGTGCCGCCCGCCGCCAACATGCCGTAAACAAACGGCTTATCGTAGCCGCGTTTGGACATCTCCGGGATCGCAACCGTGCCAATGGTCGCCGCGGTCGCCACCGAAGAGCCGGAGATTGCGGAGAACAACGTGCACGACAAGATTGTCGCCACGCCCAGCCCGCCGGGCCAATGCCCCACCCAGCTTTGCACCGCCGCATAAAGGTCGCGCCCCACGCCGCCCTTCAGCAAGACATTGGACATCAACAAAAACATCGGCACGGCAAGGAGCTCAAAGCTGTCCATCGAGCCATGCAACCGCTGCGGCACCGCCACCAGAGGCAGGCCCTTAAGCCCCAACAGGATCACCCCCAGCCCGCCCAGCGCAAAGGCCACCGGCGTGCGCAACAACAACAGCGCCATCAGCGCCACAAGAATGAGAACCGCTTCCATCAGTGAGCGCCCCCCATCACGTCATCGCCAGGCAAAGGTTCGGCCCACACGCGATACAGCTGCACCCCGCCCTGCAGCATCAACAAAGCGCTGCCGACCCAGACCGGCGCATGGGTGATCATCTTTGGCGGTGCCAAATAGGTGTCCGTGGTGTGCCCTGCCATGGTGGCCTTTAACCAAATCTGGAACCCGAAATAGCACGCCGTGCCCGCAAAAATGAACAACACAACAATCGCCAAAGTCTCCGCCAGCCGACGCCAGAGCGTATTAGGATTGCTCAACAGCACATCAATCGTGACCATTTCACGGTGCTTCAGCACATAGGCCGCACCCAGGTACACCACCCAGACCTGCAATACCCGGCTGATCTCATCCACCCAAATGGTGGGCGCGTTAAAAACGTAACGCATAAGCACTTCAAACGTGATGAAAAAGCCGATGGCAAACAGGGTCCAGGCGCAAAGCTTGCCTGTGAGTTCAGTGATGCCATCAATGATCCGGATGATCATTGGCCACTCCTTGCTCTGAATTTTCGCGGGGAAGAAAAAGTGGGACGCCATCCCTCAGGACAGCGCCCCCCATAAGGCTTAGTTGGTCATTGCGCCCTTCACAGCCGCAACCGCCGCCGCACCGGTCTCGCCGGTTTCTTCAACGAAGCGGTCAACAACGCTGGCCGTCGCCGCCGCCCAGGCCGCGCGCTGGTCATCAGACAGCTCGGTCACGGTCATGTTGGCTTTCATCTCGTCCACGGTGGCCGCTTCTTCTGCGTAGATCTGGTCGCGCAGTTTCTGCTCCACTTCCGCCGCAGCCGCGTCGATGATGGCTTTGTGTTCATCGGACAAACCTTCGTAGACGTCATTGTTGATCACCGCGACAAACTCGATCGCGCTGTCAAAGGTCAGGGTCATCTGATCCATCACCTCAAACAGCTTGCGGGATTTCACCGCAGACGCGCCGGTCATGCCCACATCCACAGCACCCTGCTGATAGGCGAGGAACTGTTTAGAGCCGGACATCAGGGTTGGCGCGCCACCAAGTTCCTGCACAGTCCAACCATGGACCTTGCCGTAAGTCCGGACCTTTTTATCCGCAATATCAGACGGTTCCACAATCGGATCGCCATTGGTCAGATACACGTTGCGGCCAAAAGCCTGCCACCACAGAATGCGGTTGTTGGTCTCTTTGAGGATCGCCGCGTCCAAAGTCGCGCGCATCTCAGAGCCTGGCGCCACAGCAGCGCGGATGTGGGCTTCGTCGCTGAAGATAAACGGGATCGACACCACGTCTACCGCAGGAACGGACCCGGCAAAACGACCGATAAACGCGGAGCCCGCTTCCACCGCGCCGCTGCCCACGGCACCTGGCACCTCTTTGTCCTTGAACAGCTGTGCCGACGGGAACAGCTGCACCTTCAGATCACCGCCGGATTTCTCTTCCACGATGCTGGCAAAATCCTGCCAGTTCTTGCCCAAGGAATGTGTTTCCGGCAGCTGCAAAGTCACCCGGATGGTCTCTGCAAAGCTGGCAACTGGTGCAACGCTTACAAGCGCGGCTGTCGCGGCGGCTGCAATCCAATGTTTCATGACGTCCTCCCAAAATCGTACTTATGAACGTTCAACCCTAGGTGACCAAGCGGAAACCAGGTCACAATTTCGAAGTCCCGTTTCCGCTAACGCGCAACAGCGTTTCATTTTGCGCGCAAATAGTAGGACCAAACGGTCAAATTTTATGCTGCAAGGAAATTTGCTTTCGTTGTATACAGTTACAACCGAGGAAGGGGACAGTTTTGGACGACGCCGACAAACGCATCTTGCGGGCCATTCAGGAACAACCAGAGCTAACAATGCGCGAGCTTGGCGAAGTCACCGGATTAAGTCACACGCCCTGTTGGCGCCGCCTGAAACGGCTGCGCGAAGAAGGCTATATCACTGATAAACGGTATGTTTTGGACGCCCAGAAGCTTGGCTTTGACATCGTCGCTTTTTGTCTTGTGAAGCTGCAAGAACACACACAGGAGTCGTTGGAGGAGTTTGAGGCCGCCATCGAGTTTCTCCCGGAGGTGGTAGAGTGTTACTCCGCCACCGGCGATCAGGACTACATCCTCAAAGTGCTTGCGCTCAGCGTTCGTGACTATGAGGAAACCATCAAACAGAGCCTGCTCAAGCTGCCGCACATTGGATCCATCCGAACCAGCCTCGCGCTGAACGAGATCAAGAACACGCCAGACGTGCCGGTCTGACCAACCTGCACGTCTCTGCGATGTTCAACCTATCGCTGCACCTTGCCCGCGTGCCGCATTGATCTGACACCACGACAAGGCACGCTCACTCAAAAACGGCCCCAGCTTCGCTTCCATCTCTTGGTGATAGCTGTCCAACCAAGCGATTTCCGCCGCCGTCAGTGCCTCAAAGTCCAGCATCTCGGTCATGATTGGTGCCCATGTCAGATTGCGGAACCCAAAGAAACCATTGTCCTCCTCGACAATCTCAAACAGGTTCTCGATCCGGATGCCATAGAGCCCGGCCACATAGTGTCCCGGCTCAATCGACATCACCATACCCGGCATCAGATCCACCGCACTCACTGGCTTGCCAATCCGCTGCGGATGCTCATGTACAGATAGCCGATGCCCAATCCCATGGCCCGTACCGTGGTCATAATCCAGCCCCAGATCCCACAGCGGACGGCGACAAATCGCATCAATATGATGCCCCTGCGTGCCGCGCGGAAACTTTAACGTGGCCAGCGCATAAAACGCCTTGAACACAGCTGTGTAGGCCTGATCGTACCCTTCAGGCCGCTGCCCAAAGGCAAAACTGCGGGTGATGTCCGTGGTCCCGGTCTCATACTGCCCACCACTGTCCAGCAAGTATGGCGCCTCCGGCAAGATCGCCGCATCGCGCGTCTCCGTGGTCGCGTAATGACACATCGCGGCATTGCCACCCGCTGCCGAGATTGTGTTGAAGCTCTCGCTCAGATAACTGCCACTGGCCTCGCGAAACGCATTCACCTGCGCCTCCGCCTCGCTTTCCCGCACAGGATCACCACTGGCGGCCCGCGCAGGCACCGTTTCTGCCAACCAGGCCGAAAACTCCGTCACCGCCACGCCGTCCTGGATATGGCAAACGCGCATGCCTTCCAGCTCCACCGCGTTTTTCAACGCCTTGAGATGCGTCAGATAACTGGTCCGCCGCTCAATCTTGGCACCAATCTTCTCCAGCGCCAGACACACCGCAACTGGTGAAAACTCTGGATCGACCAGTACCCGCTGCCCAGTCTTCACCGAGGCGCGGATTGAGGGCAAAAACCCATGCGGCGGCACCACCGAGATGCGCTCCGGCAGGCTGGCCACCAAATCATCCGGCAGCTTTTCCGGCTCCACAAACCAAGTGACCGCACCGGTATCTGCCACCAACATAAAGGACTGTGGAATTGGCAAAAACGGCACATCCTCCCCGCGCACATTCAGGCACCAGGCAATGTTGTCAGGCTGCGTCTCCACATGAAACTGCGCCCCTTGCTGCGCCATGAACGCTGTCAGTTCCGCCACCTTCTCACTGGCGGTTTTCCCAGCAAACTGCAGCGGCATCGCGCTCACCTGCCCCATTGGCGACGGCGGCTGCTCATCCCAAATGAAATCCACCGGATTGTCATTCTGCGCCGCCAGCTGCACACCGGTCTCCGCAAGCGCCCCGGCAAAGCGATCATACCAACTTGGCGGCAAATGCATCGGATCAAACCCAACGCACCACCAATCCCCGGCCCGCTCCGACAGCCAATCCTCCGGCGGCTCCTCAAACAAATGGTGGAAGGAAAACACCGCACCCACGCACTCTTCCCGCACCTGCACGCTGTAGCGCCCGTCCACAAACATCGCGACTTCTTCCATGGTCACAATCGCCATGCCAGCCGACCCCGAAAACCCGGTCACATACCGCAACCGCTCATCATGCGGCGCGACATACTCACCCTGGTGCGCGTCATATCGCGGCAAGATAAATGCATCCAACCCACGCACACGCATCTCCGCGCGCAACGCCATCACCTGCGGCGGCACAGTCTCGATCCCACAATCAGGCATGTTGGTTGATCTCCTCCGCATGGTGACAGGCCACTTCGCCCCGCCCTTCCAAAGCCCGCAGTTCCGGGATCACTGTCCGGCACTGCGCGGTCACATGGCGACAGCGCACGTGGAACGGACAGCCCGACGGCACATTGAGAGGCGATGGCAGCTCGCCCTCCAACTGGATCGCCGCGCCTTTGTCATCCGGGTCCAGCGACGGCGCCGCGCTCAGCAAGGCCTGCGAATAGGGATGTGACGGCGAAGAAAACAACGTCTCACTGTCGCCAATCTCCACAATCCGCCCCAGATAGATCACCGCCACACGGTTGGACACATGCCGCACCAGCCGCAGATCATGCGCCACAAACAGAATGGTCAGATGCAAACGCTCTTGCAGCTCCAGCAATAGGTTCACCACCTGCGCCTGTACCGATACATCCAGGGCCGAAACCAGTTCGTCCGCGATCAGCACCTCCGGCTCCACCGCCAAGGCCCGCGCAATCGCAATCCGCTGTCTCTGCCCGCCAGAGAATTCATGCGGCAGTTTCTCCGCCGCATCCTGCGGCAACCGCACCAAATCCAACAATTCCGCCACCCGCGGCGCAATCTCCGCCTCCGGCCGCATCTGGTGCACCCGCAATGCCTCTGCCAGAATGTCGCCGGTTGTCATACGTGGGTTCAGGGAGGAATACGGGTCCTGAAACATCATTTGAACGCGCCGGTTGTAGCTGCGATCCTTGCGCGCTGCGGCGCCAAAGATGTTCTCTTCATCAAAGTGGATCTGCCCGTTGGTCGGCTCATAGAGCCGCACGATGCAGCGTGCCAAAGTCGACTTGCCACAGCCGGACTCCCCCACCACGCCAAGGGTCTCGCCCTGCTGCAACTCAAGGCTCACACCATTCAGCGCATTGACCGATTTCCCCGGCTTACGCTGCACCATATCCAAAAGGCTGCGCGACACCGGAAACGACAAATGAAGGTCGTCAATTTTCATCACAGTCTGGGTCATGCGGCGTCCTCCTGTGTCGCGGGCAGTGGATGGAAACAGGCGGTCTGCCGCCCCGGCGCAATGTCCTGCAACGTGGGCCGCGCGGTCTGACAGGCGGGTCCAGCTGCCTGACACCGCGGCGCAAAGGCACAGCCTTCTGGCAGGGAAAACAGGCTGGGCGGCGTGCCCGGCACCGAATAGAGTTGCGTGCGCGGCGGCACATCCTGCGGCACAGAGCGCATAAGGCCCTCGGTATACGGATGGCGCGGCGTTTGCAGCACCTGCCGCACATCGCCCTGCTCCACCACCCGCCCGGCATACATCACCGACACCGTGTCACAGGTCTGTGCAACAACGCCGAGGTCATGCGTCACCAGCACAACCCCCATCGACATCTCATCCGCAAGTTTCAGGATCAAATCGAGGATCTGCGCCTGAATGGTGACGTCCAGCGCCGTGGTCGGCTCATCCGCCAGCAACAGCTTCGGGCTTGCCGCCAAAGCAATCGCAATCATCACCCGCTGACGCATCCCACCGGAAAACTGATGTGGGTACTCACCAAGCCGCGAGGCCGCCGCCGGAATGCCCACATGATCAAGCATCTCAATTGCCCGATCCCGCCGCGCCCGACGCCCCAAATCGGTGTGCGCCTTCAAGGTTTCCGTCAACTGCGTGCCAACGGTCAGCAGCGGATTAAGCGAAGTCATCGGCTCCTGAAAAATCATCGCAATCTCGCGCCCGCGGATCTTGCGCAATTGCCGTTCCGACATCGTGGTCAGCTCTTGCCCCTGCCAGCGCACGGACCCGCGCACCTCGCCATAGTGCCGCGCCAACCCCAGGATCGAGCGCAGGGTCACGCTCTTGCCGGAACCACTTTCGCCCACAAGCCCCTGCACCTGCCCTTTGCCCAGCGCAAAGCTCACGTCGCGCACCGCAGGGAGGTCGGTGCCGCCCCGGCTAAAGGTGGTGCAGAGGTTCTCTACTTCCAAAATCGGGTGATCTGTCATTGTCTTTCCCCTCACCCGCGTGGCCGCAACAGGTCGGCCAGACCGTCGCCAATCAACGAGAACCCCAGCCCGGTGATCACAATCGCAATCCCTGGCATCAGGCTCAGCCACCAGGCCGTGGTGATAAAGTTGCGCCCCTCAGCAATCAGCACGCCCCATTCGGCCTGCGGCGGCTGCGCCCCCAATCCAAGATAGCCCAGCGACGAACCGAGCAGGATCGCCAACGCCATATCGGTCATCCAGTAGACAATCACCGGCGTGATCGCATTGGGCAGCAGATGGCGGAAAATGATGCGCCGATCAGAATAGCCCATGACAATCCCGGCACTGGCGTAGTCATTGCCCATCTGCGCAATCACCTCGGCCCGCATCAGACGCGCATAGTAGACCCAGCCGACCAGCGTGATCGCGATATACATATTGATCAGCCCCGGCCCCAATACTGCCACCACCGCGATGACCAGCACCAAAAACGGGAAGGTGATGATCGCATCCACCACACGGCCAAAAATCATGTCGGCCACACCGCGATAATAGCCCACCAAGGCCCCAACTGTGACACCGATGGTCAATGCAAAGACAGTCGCCAAAATCGCCATTTGCATGTTCACCGTATAGGCATGGATCACCCGCGACAGCGCGTCCCGCCCCAACATGTCGGTGCCAAACGGATGCGCCCAGCTTGGCGGTTGACGCACCGCCAGATAATCAATGAAGTTTGGATCATAGGGCGCGAAGACGCTTGGAAACAGCGCCAACAGGGTGGAAAACCCGATGATCACAGCCCCGATCAGAAACCCCGGCTTGCGCAGCGCCAGCTGCACCCGCGACAGCGGCGCATCGGAGGATTTTGTAGAAGTCACAACTGCATCGCTCATGTCAGACGCATCCTTGGATCAAGCAGGCTTTGGAACAGGTCGGTCAGCAGGAAGACAATCGACACCAGAACGGCAAAGGTCAGCGTCAGCCCCTGAATAAGCGGATAGTCCCGCGCAAAAATCGCCTCCAGCATCAGCCGCCCCAATCCGGGCACGGCAAACACAGTCTCGGTCACCAGCGTGCCGCTCATCAGGTTGCCAATCGACAGACCCAGCAGCGTGATGGTGGAAATCAACGCATTGCGCAGCACATGGCGCCCCAGGATCAACCGATTTGGCAGCCCTTTGGCGCGGGCAAACTGCACATACTCCGCATCCAGCACTTCGATGATCGAGGCCCGCAAATTGCGCATGATGATCGCAGAGGTGTAGAGCGCCACGGTCATCGACGGCAGGAACAGGTAGTAGAGCTGGCCAAAGAAACCGTCACCACTGCCGCCCACCGGGAACCACCGCAGCTGCGCCGCCAGAAAGGTCAGCAGGATCAGACCGATGTAAAACACCGGCATCGACAGGCCGACCTGAAACACCGTGCGGATCACTGTGTCCGGCCATTTGCCGCGATTGAGCGCGGCAACAAAAGCCAGCGGCCCAGCAATCAGCAAAGACAGAGATACCGCAAAAAGCGCAAGGAACCCTGTGGTTGGCAGCCGCTCGATGATCACACTGGACACAGACGTGCGCATCATGATCGACCGCCCAAGGTCGCCTTGCAAAGTGTTGGTGAAAAACAGCCAGAACTGCACCAGCAGCGGATCATTTAAACCAAGCTTTTCCCGAATGGCCGCCAGATCAGCGTCCGAGGCTTTGTCGCCCGCAATTGCGATGGCTGGGTCGCCCGGCAACAGCCGGACCAGAAGAAAGATGATGATCATCACAAGCACAAATGTGGGGACCATCAGCGCGAGGCGCTTCAGAACATATTGCAGTCCGGCCATGGGTATTTTCCAATTGAGACACGCGCCGCAGGCCCTCGCCCGCGACGCGCATAGGTCTTACTTGCTCACAGTTGCGCGCGAGAAGATGTTGGCGCCCAGCGGGGTTTGCACGTAGCCGTCAACCGCTGTGGACACCGCCACCGCAAAAGGCGTCTCATACATGAACAGCAGCGGCGCAGCATCGGCGTAGATCGTCTGCATGTCCGCATATTGCTGCGCCCGCGCCGCCTGATCCATCTCTTTGCCGGAGGCTTCAAACAGCGCGTTGAACTTGGCGTTCTCCCAACCGGTGCCCACCGCACTGCGGATCGGAGAATAGCCCAACCAACCGGTGACCTGGCTTGGATCGTTCACATCATCCACCCAGCCATAGGTGTGGATGTCAAACTCACCAGAGCGGTTCTTCGCGCTGCGGGTCGGCCCGTCGACCTGCTCCACAACCAGGTCAATGCCCAGTGGCGCCCACATCTGCTGAAGCGCAGCAAAGATGGTTGAGTCATCCGCAGAACCCGCCAGCGTGGTTAGTGTCACCTTGGTGCCCGGCTCAACCCCGGCCTCTTTCACCAGCGCCATGGCTTTGTCCATGTCGTAGGAATAGAGGTCCAGCTTGGACGCCAGACGGGTGGACGAGGACATCAGCGGCGCGCTCATCGGCTGACCAGCGCCTTGCAGCACCAGACCAATCAACGCGTCTTTGTTGGTGGCATAGTTGATCGCCTGACGCACACGCACATCGTTGAGCGGGTTGGCCGACCCATCCGCACGGGTTTCGCGGGTGTTGATCGGCGAGTAGATGATCCGCGTGGACGGGTAGAGGTTCATGTTGACCGCCGGATCAGCGTCCAGCTCGGCCACACGGCTGAACGGCACAAACTCCACTGCGTCCACTTCCCCAGCCTGCAGCTTCAGGATACGGGTCGCATCATCCGGGATGACCTCGAAATGCACCTTGTCCAGATATGGCAGCGGCTTGCCATCGGCCCCCATCTCCCAGTGGTGCTCGTTGGCGCAGAAGTCCATCGAGGCGCCCTGCTCAAAGCCACACATGTAGAAGGCGCCGGACCCCACACCCGCGCCACCAGCGGCAAAGATGGCGGCGGATTTCTCTTGATCCGTTGCGCCTTCTGCTGCCTCAAACACGTCTTTGTTCACAATTGCGGTGTTGAACGTCGCCAGCATCGACAGGATGGTTGGGTCCGGCTGGCTCAGGCTCACGGTGATGGTGTTGCCGTCCGCGGTCACGCCCGACACATTGCCCAGCATCCCGGCCCAAGGCCCCAAGTCGCCATTGCGCGCGCGGTCCAGTGAGAACAGCACGTCGTCCGCCTCCAGCGCTGAGCCATCGGCAAACTTCAGGCCTGACTGCAGCATCAGCGTGACGGTCTTGCCGTCCTCGGACACTTCAAAGCTCTCCGCCAATCCGCCCACAATCGACTTCCCGTCATCAGACGAGCGCAGCAGCGTGTCAAACAGGCTGCCCACCATCCAGATGTCTGGGTTGCGGTCCGCATAAATCGGATCAATCAGGCGCGAGCCGTCGTAGCGGGCAAAGTTCATTGTGCCGCCGCGTTCCTGCGCCGCCACCGGCGTTACAAGCGCGGTCGTTGCCGCCAAAGCCGCCGCCATAAGGGTGCGTGTCATGTCTATTTTCCTCCCAGGTCGAATCTCTTCGGTGACCGGGAGAATAGGCAGTTTTTGACATTTTGCTAAAACTTTTTTTAGCAAAGCTAAATTTTTGAAGCGCGGATTTTGGTGCAAATCCGGAAATTGGATACAATATACTGAAAACATTACCCTTCTTTCCGCCGTCCGCAAACTTAATTTTCTGCCGCTGTGCTCATTGGCGTGGTGCTGACCCACAACTCCACGGATTCCACATCACTCACGACACGCGAAAAATGCGGTTTTGCGGTGTTGTGGTGAATCACATCTCCCGGCCCCATGACAAACACTGCACCCTCCAAATGGTACTCAACCTCACCTGACAGCAGGTAACAAAACACCTCCCCATCATGGCACATCTTCTCGGATTCATGCCCCGGCGGACGGTGAATGATCTGCGAATGCATCAACGCCCCAGGGAAGCCAGGCCCCAATTTCTCATAAAAACGGCCCGCTGTGCCAAGCGCATAGGATTGTCGACGGTCTTTCTGGATAAACTCAGAATAGGCCTCCGGCACACTTAACAACTGCTCCACGCTGGTCTGCAACGCCGCCGCAATTGACATCAATGACGACAGCGACGGCGAGCTGATCCCGCGCTCCACCTGAGAAATAAACCCAGTGGTCAGATCCGCTTCCTCCGCAACCGCATTCAACGTCTTGCCCAGCGCCTTGCGCCGCAACCGGATCGCCTGCCCCAGCTTCTCTGGCTGTCCCTTCTGTTTTTTCTTTTTTGCTGTCGGGGACGCCGCCATCACGATCTCCATTGAATATCCTGGAAAAACTGCGGCCACACCATATCAGCAGAAAAAGATATGTATACTAAAATGAATTTTAGCATGACTGCATGCGCTACCCGCTCTGCGCGCCGGTTATTCAATAACAACCCGCTGATTTTGCCTGACGCGCGAGACCGGCCGCAGGTTGCTCCCACCAAAGGAGCCCCTCATGCATTTTGCCTATCCCACTGCCCTGTTTGGCCTCACCCTTCTGACCGCCTGCGCCACCCCACTGGAGCGCTGCATGTCCACCGCGCAATCTGAAGTCGCAACACTACGCCGCGCCATCGCCACCGCCGAAGGCAATATCACCCGGGGCTACGCCATTCACCGCAACTCAGAAAGCTACACCTATTATGACACCTGCTATGACAAAAAAGACCGTCCTTACAGCTGCCCGGAAACCCGCTACCGCACGGTAGAAACACCGGTCGAGATCGACGTGGCGCAACAACGCCAACGCCTGAAAGCCCTGCGGCGGGACTTGCCCGCCGCCGAAGACCGCGCCCGCATTCAGGCGCAACACTGCACCGCCCTGCATCCGCCAACCGGATAGCAGAACCACGTGCTAAGGGGTCTTAGAAATCAAAAATATCATCGAGGAAGCTGCTCATCTTTTTCTTCTTGCGCGGCTTGCCCTCGTAGCGGCGCACATGGCCTTCGTCATAGCCACGCCCATCGTAGCCCCGCTGCGGCGCAGGCTGCACATTCTCGGATGGCGGCGGGGGCGGTGGCGCGGCATAGGCACTCGCCCGCTCGATGATCTTATCCAGCTCCCCGCGATCCAGCCACACGCCGCGACAGCTGGGACAATAGTCAATCTCCACCCCGTTGCGGTCTGCAATCACCAGGGTTTCGCCATCCACTGGACATTTCATCAAGCACTCTCCTTTTTTTTGTCTGTCTTCTAGATAGGAAGCCGTTCCCAGATTTCACCACCGGATCAGACATTCCATTGCTCGGTTGCCAAAAGGCGCTCAAGCAAACTCAGGACCAATCCAATACCCGACAAAACCAATCAACCATTTGTTTTTAAACACTTTTCGGTTGCGCACCTCAGCGACTCACCCTAGAAAGGGCGCAACAGAGCGAGCCAGACCGGCCACTCACGTATGCAGCAAGCAATCAAGCAAGGCCCAGCCAACCGCCAGGTCCAGCCAGACAGCAAGCCACGCACGCAGGCAGATACGGTCCAGCCAGCTACACAAGAACGGCGCCCAGGTTTTCCCAGGCGCCGTTTTTGTTTGCCCCCTCCCTTTTGGCTCTCCTGAAAAACTGGCACGCTCCGACCATGACCAAATCCGATCCCATTCGCCCAACCGATGCTGACGCCCGCGCCTTGGCCCGTGACCTGCTGTCCTCTGCCACCTATGCCGCGCTGGCCGTCACCGATCCCGCCACTGGCACTCCATCCGTGACCCGCGTGGCCCTCGCCACCGCACCGGATGGCACCCCACTCACATTGATTTCAGATCTTTCTAGCCACACCAGCGCACTGCACGCCAATGCCAACTGCGCCTTGCTGGTGGGGGAGCCCGGCGACAAAGGTGACCCGCTCACCCATCCGCGCATGACCCTGCACGCCAAGGCCTCTTTCCTTGAAAGAGGCAGCGACGCACACGCGCAAACCCGCGCCCACTATCTGTCACTGCGCCCCAAAGCCAAACTCTATGTCGATTTCCCCGACTTCTCCTTTGTGCGATTTGAGGTCACCGGCGGGCTTCTGAATGGCGGCTTTGGCAAAGCCTTTCACCTGACACCAGACGACCTGTTAGCGCCAACATCTTTCTCTTGACGCAAGGCAGCGGCGCGCCTTACCGTCGCGCCATGCCATTACACAGCCTAGACCACGCCAACATCGGCACCCAAAATCTCGACGTCATGATCCGCTTCTACGAGGAGGTCCTGGGCATGACCAACGGCCCGCGTCCGGACTTCGGTTTTCCCGGCGCCTGGATGTACCTCGGGGACCAAGCGGTGGTGCATCTGGTGGGGGCAACAAAGCCCCTCATCGCCGGCGGCGGACACATCGCGCTCGAGCATGCCGCCTTTGCCGCCACCGACATGCCCGCTTTCTTGGATGTGCTCAAAGCACGCGATCTGGATTATTACCTCGGCTTTCCGCCCGGTTTCCCGATTGTGCAGGTCAACATTCACGACCCAGACGGCAATCACCTGCATGTGGATTTTCACATCGACGAATTGCCCGAGGAACTGCGCCCCGCGACTTAGACCGCCCAAAACATTAACGGAGGCGCGTTCAAATCTGCACCTCCGTGAAACAGTCGCAATACCGACGTGATACCGACGTCAAAATCTCCACCGAGATCCCCGCCGTTAACCTTTACTGCAGCAGCGCTTTGGACGCCTCCACCGCATCTGCAATTGGCGAGAAGTACCGCACCTCAATCGACGATCCGCTGCGCATCACCTCGGCCGCTCTATCCGCGCCCGCCATATATAGCTGGATCGCTTGCGGCAGAGAGTCCTGTGTCACAGCCTTGATCCGCCCACCGTTCACGCGCTCCCGTCCAAGGCTGGAATCCGTGTTGGCACGCATGAAGGAGTACAAGCCACGGTTCACGCGGGTCAGTGCCACTTCCGCTTCCCAATAGACCGAAGCCTTTGAAATCACACGCACAGTCTGGCTGTAAGTCTGGCGCAGACAATCAATGCGATACACCAGATCCACCTTGGCGCATTCGCTCACGCCGTAGGTAAAAATATCCACAGTCCGCTTGGTCTGCTGATCGGAAAACCCGATGTCATCCTCGGCCATCGCCGGCTGCGCCACGATCCCCATCAAGGCCACCGCCGCTGCCTGCAACACTTTGACTACGCGCATATTCTGAGCCTTTCTCCCTGCCTACCGGGTCACATGTACCGCGCATTTGGCATGACGCACAACCTGTGCCGCGGTGCTGCCCAACACAATGTCTTGCACGCCGGGTTTGTGGGACGCGATCACAATGCAATCCACCGCGTTTGCCGCCCCCCATTTCACAATGGTCTTACCCGCATGTCCTTCTTCTACAACGCCTTTTACGTTGGGAAGGTCGCCGCCCATGGCCTCCAGACTGGCCACAATCGCCGTCTGCGCCTCGGCCTGAAATCCTTCGGGCACATAGTTGATCACATAGCTCGGGACATTGGCCATCACGTGCAACAGGCTCACCTGCCCGTCCTCATCAATCAACCGACGCGCCACCGCCACCGCTTCGCTTGGATCATGGGCCTCGTCAAAAGCCACAGGCACAAGAATATGCTTATACATTTCAAACTCCTAACCAAGCACGACAACAACAGGTACAGGGTCAAACGTCAATCATAGGCCTGCATAACGTCATACATCACAGGCTCAAAACTGCGGCAAAGTTGATTGATCTTGCGATTACGTTCCCGCATCTCCTCACTGCGCAGCATCGCCTGAAAATCCTCGCGCCGCCGCCATTGCGAATAATTGGCAATCCGCGTCTGCGCATCATTCACATGCAGGCCAGCGGCAATAAAACCGGGCTGTTTGGAGATGAATTGGTCATAAGCATCGGTCAGCGCATCCAGCAAATCCTGACAGGTGCCCGGCGTCATTTCAAAGGTGGTGATGACGGTCTGAAGCTCCGTCTCCTTGGAAATCTTCGGCATAGGTTCCTCCTTGCTTTTCCTCAGCTTAGTCCACGCCCCCGCCAATTGACTAATGATTTTCCAAATCCACCCCGCGCCCAAGCGCCACATCCTGCGCCAGACACGCGCATGTGATTGCACCAAACGCGATTTTGGGCCATATTGGCTCTGGTTTTCTGTCGGGCGAACCAGATGGCACAAATCACGCCACGCGGCCCGGCGCAGAGAGATGAGGCACCCATGACCAGATTTTTCGCCGCGCCCCTTCTGGCGCTGATGCTTGTTCCCGCACTCCCGCAACCCGTTGACGCCAACACGCTGAACCGCGCCTGCCTGCGCTCGGATCGCGACGGAGCCACGCGGCAAATGTGCCGTTGCATTCAGAAAACCGCGAACAAAAGCCTGTCCCGCGCGGACCAACGCCTGGCCGCAAGTTTCATCAAAGACCCGCACAAGGCGCAGGAAATCCGCCAGTCGAACCAACGCAGCCATGAGATCTTCTGGAAGCGCTACAAAAAGTTCGAAACCAGCGTTGTGTCCAGCTGCAAACATCTGCGCTGAGGCCATTGCGCCGGCAAAAGCCCTTGACCCGAGGTCGCTCCCTATTCACAAAAGCCAAAGCTGGTGGAGGGACCTATGCTCAACAAAGGCGTCACATTGCGCGGCCTCGAGGTTTTTGAGGCGCTCGCCGAGCACGGCTCCGTCGCGCGCGCGTCCGAGATCACCGGCCTGTCCCTACCGGCCGTATCACAGCAAATCCGCAACCTGCAAACCGCGCTTGGCACCGACCTGATAGATCACAGCAAGCGCCCTATGCAGCTCACCGCGGCGGGGCGCGCTTATCTGGTTCGCGCGCGAGAGGTCCTGTCACAACTCAGGCTGGCACAGTCCGAACTCACCGTGATGGACCTCACCCATCTGACGCAGCTGTCGATGGGCATCATTGATGATTTTGACAACGACCTGACACCGCGATTGGTCACCAAATTGGCTGAGTCCATGACCCGCTGCCGCTTTCGCCTTGTAACCGCGCCGAGCCATGAGATCACAGACGCCATACGTAACGGAGACTTGCACCTCGCCATCACCGCCGTGGCCCCGGAAGCCCTTGATGGCATAACAGAATACCCTCTAGCGCAGGATCCGTTTATCCTCGTCGCCCCTTCTGGATTCCTACCCCGAAAAGGGGACATCACAACTGCGCTGCAGGAGCTCCCCATGCTGCGCTACGGCCAGGAACAGCTTATTGGACGCCAAATTGAGGCCGAACTGACCCGCGCCCAGTTTGAAGTGCCGCACCGTTTCGAAATTGGCTCCAACCCGTCCCTTATGGCTATGGTGTCACGCGGCATTGGCTGGGCAATCACCACACCTCTGGGCTATCTGCGAGCTGCCCGTTTCCACGATCAGGTTGACGCGCACCCGCTGCCGTTTGCACCGTTCAGCCGCCAAATCTCGCTGCTCGCCAGCGGCGACTGGGCCAACACGGTGCCGCGGGATGTGGCCCAAACCATGCGCGGCCTGATCCACGCCCATATGGTCAGCCCCGCTCTTGAGCGCTTCCCTTGGCTCGACGGGGCCTTCAAGACCCTGGACACAGACAACTAGCCCAGTTTCCAAACTTCCAAAACTTCAGCCTGCCTCTAGGGCCGCTTTCAACCCGCGCGCGCAGTCTTCGATCAGGTCGAGCGCCCCGTCAAAATCCCGCGTGTAATACGGGTCGGGCACCTCTGACATGCCACTCTCCGGCGCATAATCGGTGAACAGCCGCACTTCGGTGTCGCTCCCATCCGGGCGCAGCGCCTCGATATTGGCGATGTTCTCCGCATCCATCCCAATGATCAAATCAAAGCGCTCAAAGTCACGCGCTACAAACTGCCGTGCGCGCAATTCCGACAGGTCCACATCCCGCGCCAACGCCGCCGCTTGCATTGGTCCATAGGGTGGCTTGCCCACGTGCCACCCGGCTGTGCCCGCGCTGTCCGTGTCCACCTCTGGCGCCATGGCGCGAAACACGCCTTCTGCCGAAGGCGACCGACAAATATTGCCCAGACATACAAACAGAACCCGCATATTCCCTCTCCCTTTTGGTGCCCTAGCCATCGCCGCAACTGGCATATAGGTCAAGCACTTGCCTCTCTCAGCACTGCTTGCAACACTGCGCACAGCCAACATCAGGAGCGCCTATGCCACAGTCAATTGTCATCCTCACCGGCGCCGGGATCAGCGCCGAAAGTGGCCTGGGCACGTTTCGCGACGAAGACGGCCTCTGGGCGCAGCACCGCATCGAAGATGTCGCCACCCCCGAAGGCTTCGCCCGCAATCCCAAACTGGTGCATGACTTCTACAACGCGCGCCGCGGGCAATCGTCCGAGGCAGAGCCCAACGCTGCCCATTTTGCACTGGCAGAACTGGAAGCCGAGTTTTCCGGCACCGTCCTGATCGTGACGCAGAACGTGGACGGGCTGCACGAAAAGGCCGGCAGCCAGAACGTCCTGCACATGCACGGCACCCTGCATGGCGCCCTGTGTCACGCCTGCGACCACCGCTGGCCCGCCCCGCCGACGATGGCACCAAATGATCCTTGCCCGGCCTGCAGTGCACCCGCCACCCGCCCCGACGTGGTCTGGTTTGGCGAAATGCCCTACGGCATGGAGCGCATCTCAAACGCTTTGGCACAGGCGGATGTGTTTGTCTCGATCGGCACCTCTGGCGAGGTCTATCCCGCGGCCAATTTTGTCAATGAGGCCGACATGTTTGGCGCCCATACGGTGGAGTTGAACCTGGAGCCCTCTTCCGGCGTGTCGCGCTTTGCCGAAACCCATTTTGGCCCCGCCACACTGGTTGTACCGGAGTGGGTTGCTACTGAACTCGCCCGCGCCAAATAGCAAAGGCCGATCCATAAGGACCGGCCTCATCTTAATTCAGCAAAGGAACCCGACACTTAGCCGTCGGTCTTCTTCATGCCGTGACCGGAATGGTCGCCATGCTTCATGGCGCCATGATCCGGCTTGCGCTCCAGATCCACAGGCACCTCCAGCGTCACATCACCAGCTTTCTCGAAAGTCAGGGTGATGGTCACCACATCGCCATGCTCCAGGCCACGGGTCAGGCCCATGAACATCACGTGGTCGCCACCGCGCGCCAGCGCATGTTCGCCGCCCGCAGGCACGGCAAAACCCTCTTTGACGTGCATCATTTTCATGTTGCCGTTGCCATCATCCAGGTGCGTGTGCAGCTCGGTGCGCTTGGCCACATCGGAGCTTACGGCAACCAATTGGTCGTCCTCTGCGCCGGTGTTTTCGATCACCATAAAGGCCGCGCCCGCCTTGGCCATTTTGGAGGACACACGTGCATAGGCGTCATTCACGGCGATGGTGCCTTCGGCAAAAGCAGGCAGGGCGAAAGCAACGGCAGCAGCGGCCGCGAGGGATAGGGTTTTGAAGGACATATTGGTCTCCTGTCCGGAAGGTTTTCTCTGTGGTTTGTGTGTTTGGATCAGAGAAAACCCAACGGCGGCGCCCGCGCACTTTCAGCAATCAGACGAATCACGTCCTCAACAGCCACCTGCGGCAGCTGCAGTACCTCGCTCCGACCCAGCACCTCACCGACATCGGCTTGGTCCAAGGCCACCCAGTTGAGCAGGGTGAAACTCACTTCGGGACAGAAATGCGCCGGCCCAGTCGGGTTGCCCTCGGCGTCCACCGGCACCATCACCGCGCTTTCGCCAATGCAGTATTCCGCAAAACCCTCAGGGCCGGTCATGCCACGCGCAATGGCCATGCTGTGCCCGGTCAGAACCAGCACCAGCGCCATAACGGCGGCCACATATCTGCGCAAACAAAGCGTCATGCCCGCATATAGGCACGCCCTCTCAGGAATGTGAAGGCGACAAAAAGAAACAGCCCCGCAAATCTGCGAGGCTGTAAAAATCTTCAAAAGATCAGCGCGATCAGGCGTTTGCGGCCTGCGCTTTGGCAATCTCTTTTTTGACTTTCAGAGCGTTCTCAGACAGCTCGGTGTCTTTTGCTTTCGCCATGAACGCGTCCAGACCACCGCGGTGATCCACAGTGCGCAGCGCGGCTGCGGAGATGCGGAACTTGAAACCACGGCCCAGAGTCTCAGACTGCAGGGTCACGTCGTTCAGGTTTGGCAGAAACCGACGACGGGTGCGGTTTTTGGCGTGGCTTACGTTGTTGCCCGTCATCGGGCCTTTTCCGGTCAGTTCGCAACGGCGCGACATGGGTTCATCCTCGTTTTATCGGTCTACGGGGAGATCGACCCCGTCAAAGCAAATGGGCGCCGCCTAGGCTGCGCCCGGAAATTTGTCTGGCGTCATTAGGCCCATTTCGCGGGGGCGTCAAGTGATTCAGCCACGCTTTGGCTGCATTTTGCCCGCTAACCTTCCGGCGCCCGATCTTCATTATCCGCAAGGGAGTTGCGGTTCCACCGGATTGTCATGCCCTGATCCCGGCGCGCAAAGATTTCCGGTAGGAAATTCTCAAAATTGCCAACCTCTTCCACGGTGTGCAGCACCCAGGCGTAATTCTTGTCCTCATAGTACAACCAGGGAATCATCACCCTGTTGACCAAAGGCTTGAGCCAACCGCTTTCCACCCCGACAGTCAGCAAATTAGTGAATTTCGCGCCGTCCGGGCCGTCCTCAAAGCGGAACTCCAGATCCGCCACGGTCACGCCTCGCCGCGTCGCCTTGAGCGCAAAGCGCTGCGCATCCAGCGCCACAACCTCCAGCCGTTCATCGAGGGCAAACTTCGGATTGCGCTGATACGCCTCCTGGATGTTCAGAAAATCCCCTGCCTTGAGTGGCCCGTCTGGCACCGCTTTTTCACTGTCCAACGAAATATGGTCCTGCGGATGGCTCACCAGAAACGCCGGATAGGTGTCCCCGTCAATCACCAGCGTCAGGTCGGCATAAACGCCATACCACCAGCTGAGCATCTCCGCAGTCACGTCCCGGACCGGCGGGTGGTCCACTTCAAACAACGTCCGCCCATCCGGCAAATGCGTTACTGTAGAATGGGCATTGTCAAAGCTCTTCAGCTCCCAGCCAAATTCTCGCGGCTCCGGTAACTGCACGCACCTCTCCTGCTTCTGCGCAACTCAAGAGCTTGCCCCGACCCTCCTGTCGCACAGGCCAGAACAGCTCCACAAAGCCTGTGTGCTACAACAGTTCAAAGCAAGAAAATTCGTCCCCGACGTAACGACACACCACAAACTAGGCGTCCCGGCCTTGATCCCAGATGATCAGGTCGCCTTGTTCGCGCCGCGCAAAAATCGCCGGCAGGAAGTTTGCCCATGAGCTCACTTCCTCCACATTGTGCAGCATCCAGGCCTCCGTTTTCTTTTCATCAAACAGAAGCGGTACAAAAACCTGGTTGATCAGCGTTTTTGCCCAACCATTAGCCACACCGACACAAAGCCGCGTCGAGACCTTCAGACCTTCGGGCGTATCGTCAAACGCATAGCTCAAATCAGCAACGGTCAGACCGAGGCGGATCGCCCGCAGCCCAAACCCGCGCTGATCCAAGCGCACGATTTGAACGGTTTCTTTGTTACTATATTCTTGGCTCGGACCATAAGCCTCATGCAGGGAGACACAATCGCCAGGCCGCAACGGCCCGGACCAGTTGTCATCTACGCGCCGCAGGTATTTGTGATCCCGAGGATGCCAAACCTTGAACGCTTCAAAATCGTCACCGTCGATCCGTAGCTTCAGATGCGCATACACCCCAAACCACCACTGCACCATTTCGGTGGTGACGCCTGAAACAATTGGATGGCGCACTTCTAAAATGATGCGGCCATCGCGGCTTTGGGTGAAAACCGTTTCGGCTTCCTCCAGTCCACGCAAAGACCATTCAAATGCTCCGGGTGGAGGCTGTTCCATCACCCACTCCAAATCAACCATCCCTCTAGGCCAATACGGAGCAAATCCTAAAAAGGCCCAAAGACAACCCGCAGATGATTGCGCAGATTAGGAGAGTCGATCAAGCATCTCCTTTGCGGCCTGACCAGGTGTCATATCACCGGACGCCACTTTTGCATCCAGTTTGCTGAGAAGTTGCGGCGCATCTCCCTGCTCTAACCGCGCCAACAAACCTTGTCGCACTTCCTCGTGAAACCAGAACTGCGCCTGCGCCGCCCGTCGGTAAGCCCAATGGCCCTCTTGCTTGCGCCACTCCGTAAGCGTCGTCATCTCGCCCCAAGCGTCGCTCAGCCCGTTTTCTTCCAAAGCCGAGACCGTCATCGCCTTTGGGAACCCGTCCGGGTCCTGCGGCCGCTTGCGCAACAAGCGCAACGCACCGGAATAATCTGCACAGGTCCGCATGGCTGTGCTTTTCAGTTCGCCATCCGCCTTGTTCACAAGGATAACGTCCGCCATTTCCATGATCCCGCGCTTCACACCTTGCAACTCATCGCCCCCGGCAGGCGCCAGCAACAACAGGAACAGGTCCGACATTTCCGCCACAACGGTTTCGGATTGCCCAACGCCTACGGTCTCGATCAGCACCACGTCAAACCCCGCCGCCTCGCACAGCGCCACAGCCTCCCGCGTCCGCCGCGCCACGCCGCCCAAATGGGTCTGGCTGGGCGAAGGCCGGATAAATGCATTTCGATCCCGGCTCAGCCGCTCCATTCGGGTCTTATCCCCCAAAATAGACCCACCAGACCGCGCCGAAGACGGATCCACCGCCAGCACGGCGACGCGCAGCCCCCGCGCGGTCAACATCATGCCAAAGCTCTCGATAAAGGTGGATTTCCCCACCCCCGGTGTGCCCGATAACCCAATCCGCAACGATTGTTTGCCCGCCTTTGACAGCTCATCCAACAGGGCCGTAGCCTGCGCCCGATGATCGGGCCGCGCGCTCTCCACCAAAGTGATGGCCCGGGCCAGCGCCCGACGGTCCTGTTTCAGTATTCTGTCACGCAGATCTGCGATATCCATGGACAAGCCTGTATCTTTTTGATTGTGAGTCTTCATGCCGCGCATGACCCCATTTTGTCTACCCCGCCCCGCCCACCTTCTCGCCCCACTGCTGCTCTGTGCCGCAGTGGGCGTACCACACGCCGGGCTAGCGAACTCTGAAACCCAAAAATGGTCGGTGCACGCCTTTGGCTTCAAAGTTGGCGAACTGGACGTGGCCGCGCGGCAAACCCAAAGCGCCTTTGCCGGCAAAGGCAGTTTTTACACAACCGGGCTTGCTGGCGCCCTCCGCCGCATCCGCTTCACTGTACAAAGTCAGGGCGCGATCCGTGGCAACAAAATCGCTCCCTCCCGTTATGACGGCTTCATCGACACCGGCAAACGGGTCAGCGAAACCACCCTGACCTTCACAGGCAACCTACCGCGCAAAACCGCTGGTGCCCAAACGCCAGCGGCACCGATCTCAGACAAAGTCAAGCGCGGCGCGGTCGATCCGATGACCATGATGTGGCTCACCCTGCGCGATCAGGACGCGGATCAACTTTGCACGTTGGACCAAAAACAATTTGACGGCACCCGCCTTGTGCGCATCACGCTGAAATCGCGCCAAAACGGCGACGGCAAAGTCACCTGCGTTGGCACCTACGACCGCATCGGCGGCTACTCCGCCGAAGAACTGGCCGAACTCAAAACTTCGCCACTCGCCATTGTCTACACGCCCGCAGGCGACCGCTGGCGCGCCAACGAGGTGCATCTCACCTCCCGCCACGGCAAGGCCAAACTCTTCCGCCGCGATTAGCGCGTATCCCTCTAGACGCCCCGCGCCCACGGGCCGATAAGGTGCCTTATGACGCAACTGTCTATCCACGACGCCCTTGATCCCCTGATCGCCGCCCTGCGCGCCACCGGCCGCGCGGTCCTGCAAGCCCCACCCGGTGCAGGTAAAACCACCGTTGTGCCGCTTGCGATGCTGGAGGCGAACCTCACTCAGGGCCGCATCTTGATGCTGGAGCCGCGCCGTCTGGCGGCCCGCGCCGCCGCTGAACGCATGGCGCAGACCTTGGGGGAAACCGCTGGGCAAACCGTGGGCTACCGCGTGCGCGGCGAAAGCAAAACCTCCAAATCCACCCGCATCGAAGTCGTGACTGAAGGCATCCTCACCCGCATGATCCAATCCGACCCGGAACTCTCTGGCGTCGGCGCGGTGATCTTTGACGAATTCCACGAGCGCAGCCTGAACGCCGACCTCGGATTAGCCCTCTGTCTCGAAATCTGCGACGCCCTGCGCGACGATCTGATCCTGTTGGCCATGTCCGCCACGCTAGACGCAGAGCCAGTCGCCACCCTCATGGGCAACGCCCCCATGATCACGTCCGAAGGCCGCGCCTATCCGGTAGAAACCCGCTGGCTCGACAGGCCCTTGCCCAAAAACACCCGTCTGGAAGAGGTCACTGCCCGCCTGATCACCCAAGCCGTCAACGAAACCGACGGTGGCGTGTTGGTCTTCCTGCCCGGCGAAGGCGAAATCCGCCGCACGCAATCCCTGTTGAAACTGCCTGCGGACTGCACCGTGCACCCTCTGTTTGGCGCCATGCCCTTCAAGAATCAGCAAGCCGCCATCCGCCCCGCCAAAACCGGCCGCAAAGTGGTGCTCGCCACCTCGATTGCCGAAACCTCGCTCACCATTCAAGACGTGCGTGTTGTGGTTGACGCAGGCCGCGCCCGCCGCGCTCGTTTTGATCCCGGCTCCGGCATGTCCCGCCTTATCACCGAGCGCGTCACCCGCGCCGAAGCCACCCAGCGCCAAGGCCGCGCCGGACGTGTCGCCGAAGGCACCTGCTACCGCCTCTGGACCAAAGGCGAAGAAGGCGCGCTCTTGCCCTTTCCCCCCGCCGAAATCGAAGCCGCCGACCTCACAGGCCTCGCACTGGAGCTCGCCCTCTGGGGCGCCGCCCCCACCGACCTCGCCCTTCTGACGCAGCCCAACCCCGGCAGCTTTGCCGAGGCGCAATCCGTCCTGCAGATGCTTGGCGCGCTGGACCGCGACAACCGCATCACCGCCCATGGCAAAGCCCTTGCCAAACTGCCGCTACATCCCCGTCTGGCCCACATGCTCGCCACCGCAGGCCCGCAGGCCGCGCCCATGGCCGCGCTGCTCGCCGCGCGCGACCCGCTCACCCGCGGCGCACCTGTGGACCTTGCCCTGCGCATCGAAGCCCTCACCGATCTCAAAACCTTCACCGACCGCCGCCCCTACGGCGTCAATCGCGCCGCGCTGCATAGCATCCGCGACGAGGCCAAACGCCTCGCCAAATCCGCGAAAGGCAGCGATCCCACCCCGCGCAGCGCCGCAGAACTCGCCGCGCTGGCCTACCCAGACCGCATCGGCCTGCACCGCAAAGGTGACGCCCCGCG
The DNA here is from genome assembly GCF_047124445.1 of Shimia sp. MIT1388. Classification (GTDB taxonomy): domain Bacteria; phylum Pseudomonadota; class Alphaproteobacteria; order Rhodobacterales; family Rhodobacteraceae; genus Shimia. The sequence continues at coordinate 2,051,599 of NZ_CP138921.1, forward strand.
TTTTGTGCTCTCAGGCGGCAAAGGCGCCATTCTGGACGAGGAAGACCCGCTCGCCGCCACTCGCCTGATTGTGGTGACAGGCACGGACGGCAACCCACGCGAAGCGCGCATCCGCCAGGCCATCCAAATCTCCGAAGGCCAAATCCGCGAACTGTTTGCCGATCAGATCTCTTGGCAAGACAACTGCCATTGGTCCAAACGCGAACGCCGCGTCATTGCCCGCCGTCAGGAAATGTTCGGCGCCGTTGCGTTGGACGACCGCATCTGGAAAGACGCCCCCAATGATGCCATCGCCCACGCCATGCTCGACGGCGTGCGCGACCTTGGCATCACGCTGGCCCCAGCTGCACAACGCTTTGTCGCCCGCGTGGAGCTGATCCGCGCCGCAAGCCATGACCTGCCTGATATGACGCCCGACGCGCTCCTGTCCAGCATCGACGACTGGCTGCTGCCGCATCTCTCCGGCGTGAAAACCGCCGACCACTGGAAGAAATTCGACCTGCTCGACGCCCTGCGCGCCCGCCTTGACTGGCCGCAAATGCAACTGGTGGACAAACTTGCCCCCGCGCATTTCACCACGCCGCTGGATCGCAAAATCCCCATCGACTATTCCGGCGAAAACCCGGAAATCACCCTGCGCCTGCAAGAGCTCTTTGGCCAGACCACCCACCCGATGCTAGGCAACACCCCGCTGCGCGTCACCCTGCTCTCCCCAGGGCAAAAACCGGTGCAAACCACCATGGACATCCCCGGCTTCTGGGCCAGCTCCTACGCCGATGTGCGCAAGGACATGCGCGGGCGTTACCCCAAGCACCCCTGGCCCGAAGACCCCACCCAGGCAGACCCGACTTTGCGCGCAAAACGGCGTAAACAATAGGTGTATTTTCCAGTCATCTTGACGTTTTGCTAACCAAAACGTATATACAAAAGAACGACAAAGAAACGACCCGATACAAAAACCGAAAAAAGCCGAGCAGACGTCCATGACCAACGCCCTGAAAACCGCCTTTGACAGCGTGATTGCCCCCCTGTGGCGTCGTCCACGCCGCATTCAGGTGGCCGCGCTCTGCACGCGTGAGAAACAGGGCACAACCGAGGTGCTCCTGATCACTTCACGTGACACCGGTCGCTGGGTGCTGCCCAAAGGCTGGCCAATCACCGGCCTTGATGCGCCGGGTGCCGCCCTGCGCGAGGCCTGGGAAGAAGCGGGCGTGAAAAAGGCCAACATCGACCGCGAACCCGTCGGCATCTACGGCTATGACAAGCGTCTCGATGGCGGTTTGGAAATCCCGGTGGACGTGACCGTGTTTGAAACCGAAGTCAAAGAACTGGTCGACGATTTCCCAGAGGCGGACGAGCGCACCCGCAAATGGGTCCCTGCACAGGAAGCCGCCGATATGGTGAACGAACCACAGCTTCAGGCCCTTCTGAGAGAATTGTAATCCTTTCGTAACGCATTTGTAACGAAATCGTTGCAATGACCCGGAGACGGGGGTAGCCCCCCCGTACGACGTAAAGCCGGGATTCTTTGTCATGACCTCGCCAAACTCAGGCAAGAAGTGGTCCACTCTGGACCGTGACCTCAACCGCATCTCCCATTTGGAATCTGCCACACTCTATGTCTCCCGCCCTATGGTCGGGTTTGGCATTGCGATTGCCTTCATTGTGCTCGCCGGTGTTGCCGCAGGTCTTCTGTCTGGCGGCGACTCCAACACGATGATCATCATCGCCGCCGCCGGGATCGGCGCCTATATGGCGATCAACATCGGCGCCAACGATGTGGCCAACAACATGGGCCCCGCTGTGGGGGCCAACGCGCTCACCATGGGCGGCGCGATTGTCATTGCCGCCTTCTTTGAAAGCGCCGGCGCCCTGCTGGCCGGGGGCGACGTGGTCTCGACCATTTCCAAAGGCATCATTGATCCCTCTGGCATGGCCAACACCACCATCTTCATCTGGGCCATGATGGCCGCGCTGATCTCCTCCGCGCTCTGGGTGAACCTCGCCACATGGGTCGGCGCGCCGGTCTCCACCACTCACTCCGTTGTAGGGGGCGTGATGGGCGCAGGCATCGCCGCCGCAGGTTTCGCGGCCGTGAACTGGCCCACCATGGCGAAAATCGCCGCCTCCTGGGTTATTTCTCCGGTTTTGGGCGGTGTGATCGCCGCTGCCTTTCTGGCCTTCATCAAAACCAAGATCATCTATCAGGACGACAAAATTGCCGCCGCCCGCCGCTGGGTGCCGGTGTTGATCGGCATCATGGCCGCCGCTTTTGCGTCTTATCTGGCCCTCAAAGGCCTGAAGAAAATCATCAAGATTGACCTGCAAACCGCGCTGCTGATCGGTGCCGCGGCAGGGGGCCTGGCCTATGTGGTCTCAGCCCCGCTGATCCGTCGCCAATCCGAAGGCCTGGAGAACCGCAACAAATCGCTCAAAGTGCTGTTTGGCATCCCGCTGGTGTTCTCCGCTGCGCTTCTGTCTTTCGCCCACGGCGCCAACGACGTCGCCAATGCGGTTGGCCCGCTGGCCGCGATTGTGCACGCTGCCGAATTTGGCGAATTTGCCGCCAAAGTGTCCATCCCCAACTGGGTGATGATCATCGGCGCCTTTGGTATCTCTTTTGGTCTCTTCCTGTTTGGCCCCAAGCTGATCCGTATGGTTGGCGAGAAGATCACCAAGCTGAACCCGATGCGCGCCTATTGTGTCGCCCTGTCTGCCGCGATCACCGTGATTGTCGCCTCTTGGCTGGGCCTGCCAGTGAGCTCCACCCACATCGCCGTGGGCGGCATCTTTGGTGTGGGCTTTTATCGCGAATGGCATGCCGAGCGCCGCCTGCGCAAAACCGCTGTGCAACGCCCACCAGAGAAGCGCATCGCCCCAGAAGAACGCCGCCGCCGCAAGCTGGTGCGCCGCAGCCACTTCATGACCATCGTCGCCGCCTGGGTCATCACCGTGCCCGCCGCCGCATTGATGTCGGCTGCGATCTTCTACGCGCTCAACACGCTGAGCAGCTAAATGTCCCCGTCTGCGGGCGCATCCTGTGTCCGCAGACGGCTTTGCACGTCACGTGCCGTGAGATTGGGCGCGCCAGCGCCCAGCATCTCCACTTCCCGGATCATCTCTGCAATGCCCGCGTTGATTGGCGCCGCGACATTGGCCCGCCGCGCCAAGCGCACAATCTTGCCCTGCAACTCGTCAATCTCGGTCCCACGACCTTTCTCAAGGTCCTCCCACATGGAGCTGCGCGCGTTGGGATCAATCGACAGCATAGTCTTCGCCACCAGCCGAAATACCCATGTCGGCAACCGCAAAATCCGTGGCACCAGCTCCATTGGCACCTTTGCCACAGGGTTCTGAAAAGCCACATCCGCCGCCCGCAGCACAGCCAATGCTTCCGTCATCTGCGCCGCCATCAACCGCCGCCAGCCCCGGTCTCCAATCTGCGCCTGCAGCGGCAGACCCGACAGCGCATTCAACGCGTTGTTGAGGTTGATCAGCAGCTTACCCCATTGCACAGCTGCGATGTCGCCATGCTCATGCACATGCAAATCCGGCACGCTCAACTGCCGTCCAATATGCCCTTGGCCACTCTCGATGATGATGTCACCACTGGTGCCGCGATGAAACCGGCCACCGCCGACCCAGACCACATTAAACGGCACCATGCCCGCGCGCACATCCCATCCGGGCAACATCTCCCGCAGCCGCGCCGCATTCTCCACACCGTTTTGCAGGCTCACCACCACGGCCTCTTCCGGCGCATGCGCGGCAATCTGCGCCGCCATCTCCTCCGTGGCGCCACTTTTCACCGTGACCAGCACAATATCCGCCGCCGCTAGACAGGCCGGGTCTGTGCTCATCGCAAACCGATCCGGCGCCAAAGCTGCATCCAGCCCGCCAAAATCGGTCAGCGTCAAACCATTCTGCGTGATCTCTTCAGCCGTGCCCGCCCGCAGCAACAGCGTCACATCGTGACCACTCCGCGCCAACATCCCACCGACAAAACAGCCGATACTGCCGGCTCCGGCCACCACAGTCCTGGGCGCACTTCCGCGCCCTTGCGCCTCACCCATCACGCGCTCCCTCTGTCCTCTCGCGCAACTAGCTTAGGCGCAGGGTGCGCTCCCAAACAACAAAAAGGGCGCCAGCCACGCTGACGCCCTTACGTTACTTGATGTAGCGAACCTTAGTTCTGAAGGCACCACTTCATGATCGCCTTCTGCGCATGCAGCCGGTTTTCCGCCTCATCAAAGATCACCGAATTTGGCCCATCCATGACGGCATTGGTGGCTTCTTCATTCCGGTGCGCTGGAAGGCAGTGCATGAACAGCGCATCGTCATTGGCATGGCTCATCAGCTCTTCGTTCACCTGGAACGGACGCAGCTGGTTGTGGCGGCGCTCCCGTGCGGACGGCGCATCGTGCATGCTCACCCAAGTGTCCGTCACCACAAGGTCAGCACCTTGAACTGCTTTCACTGGATCACGCTCGATCTCCACCTTCACGCCTTTTGCGCGGGCTTCATCGATAAACACCTGCTCCGGGTCCAAGGTCTGCGGACCGGTGAAGGTCAAATCAAAACCAAACTGCCCGGCCGCATGGGCAAAGCTGGCAAAGACGTTGTTGCCGTCACCGGACCACACAACCTTCTTGCCCGCAATCGGCCCAACCTTCTCTTCAAAGGTCAGGATGTCCGCCATGATCTGGCAAGGGTGCGTGCGGTTGGTCAGCCCGTTTATCACCGGCACGGTCGCGTTTTCCGCCATCTCAAGTAGCGTGGCCTCTTCAAAGGTCCGGATCATGATCAGGTCGACATAGCGGCTCAACACCTTGGCCGTGTCCGCCACGGTCTCACCATGACCCAGCTGCATCTCGGAGCCTGAGAGCACCATGGTCTGCCCGCCCATCTGGCGCACGCCGACATCAAAACTTACGCGAGTCCGCGTCGACGGCTTTTCAAAGATCAGGGCTACCATGTGATCTTTCAGCGGCAGGTCATCATCCTGCGCCCCTTTCGGGCGACCATTGCGGGCGTTTTTGATCGCCTTCGCGCTGTCGATCATACTGCGCAGGTCATCCACGCTGGTCTTATTGATATCCAGAAAATGCTTCATCTCTATAGTCCTTAACCTTCTGCGCCCACTTGCGCTGCCGCCTTCTCCAGCCGCTCAACGGCCTCGGCAATCTCTTCATCTGTGATGTTCAAAGGTGGCAACAAACGCACCACATTGTCCGCCGCAGGCACGGTCACAACCTCATGGTCATAGCCCGCTGCCACAACGTCGCCGCAAGCCGCTTTGGAGCACTTCAGTCCCAGCATCAGCCCGGTGCCACGCACGTCTTCAAACACCTCGGGATGCCCGGCGACCAGCCCTTCAAGCTTCTGACGCAGCAAGCCCGCCTTGCGGTTCACCTCCGCCAAAAACGCGTCATCGGCGACCACATCCATCACAGCGCCCCCCACAGCGCAAGCCAACGGGTTGCCGCCGTAGGTCGAGCCATGTGTGCCCGCGACCATGCCGCTTGCGGCGTCTTCCGTCGCCAGCACCGCGCCCAGCGGGAAGCCCCCACCGATGCCTTTGGCCACCATCATGATGTCCGGCGTCACTCCGGCCCATTCATGCGCAAACAGTTTGCCAGTCCGGCCCACGCCACATTGCACTTCATCCATGATCAACAGGATCCCCGCCTCATCACAGATCGCCCGCAACGCCTTAAGGTCCTCATCCGCCATTGGACGGATACCGCCTTCACCCTGCACCGGCTCCACAATGATGGCCGCCGTCTGATCAGAAATCAGCGCCTTAGCCGCGTCCAAATCGCCCCAGGCCACCTGGTGGAACCCCGGCAACAACGGTCCAAAGCCCGCCACAAGCTTCTCCGCGCCCGCTGCCGCAATACCGGCAGAACTCCGACCATGGAACGCGCCTTCAAAGGCGATGATCTCCACCCGCTCCGGCTGACCTTTGTCGTGCCAATACTTACGCGCCATCTTCACCGCCAATTCACAGCACTCGGTGCCGGAGTTGGTGAAAAACACCGTATCGGCAAAGGTGGTGGCGACCAGCTTGTCCGCCAGCGCCTCTTGCTGCGAAATGTTATAGAGGTTGGACACATGCCACAGCTTACCGGCTTGCGCGGTCAGCGCCTCCACCAACACCGGATTGGCGTGGCCCAGCACATTCACAGCAATGCCCGCCCCCAAGTCCAGAAAACGTCGGCCATCCGCCTCGATCATCCAGCTTCCTTCGCCCTTCTCAAACGTGAGGGCGGCGCGGTTGTACGTCGGCAAAACGGACGGGATCATGTCGATCTTCCTTTTTAGATCATGAGCCTTTGTGACTGCATCACTTGGGGCATTTACGTCAATGTTTTTGAGAGGTTGTGCGCCACTTTGCAGCGCAAGGGATCAAGGGCCGGTCACGCAATAGCGCGTCGGCGTCGTACAAAGAGGATATCTGTGCGTTTGATCATGCGCCCTGCCTAGAGACATCGGCGACAAATGGGAACCCCGAACTTTCGTTTCGCGCAAAATTTGTGACATCTGCGCAAATCGGCAGAGGCGCCTGCACCGTATAAGGCACTCAAAACCCCCACTTGTCAGTGCCAAACCGCAGGCGCATAACCGGCTCATGAGCGAACAGTCCCTGCCCCGCACCAATCCGGCCCTTGCCGCCGCGCTGACCTTGGCCGCCTCCGCCTTTGCGGCGGGCACCACTTTGCTGGCGAAGGCACTGGGCACTGGTGCCTTGGGGCCAGAGCTCCACCCGCTGCAAATCAGCCACGGGCGCTTTCTCTTTGCGTTTTTGGGGTTCGCCACTGCTGCGATGATTGTCCGCCCCAAAATCACGCGCCCCAACTGGGGGCTGCACATTGGCCGCTCGACCTTGGGCTGGGGCGGCGTGACACTCATGTTTGCCGCCGCCGCCTTCATCCCACTGTCAGACGCCACCGCGATCAGCTTTCTGAACCCGGTGGTGGGCATGCTTCTGGCGATCCCGTTTCTAGGCGAGAAGATCGGCCCCTGGCGCTGGGGCTCCGCCGCCCTCGCTTTCACTGGGGCTATGGTCCTGACCCGCCCGGGCACGGGCGCGCTCGAGTTTGGCGCCCTGCTGGCCTTGGGCGCGGCTTTTGCCATGGGTGGCGAGCTGATCTTCATCAAGAAACTCACCGGCCGCGAACGCCCTTTCCAAATCTTGCTGATCAACAACGCCATTGGCCTGACCATCGCCACGGTGGCCGCCGGCTTCGTCTGGCAAATGCCAACTTTGCAGCAATGGGCGGCACTGGCGGGCATCGGCCTGCTGATGGCCTCGGCGCAGACCTGTTTCATCAACGCCATGCGCATGGCCGACGCGAGTTTTGTCAGCCCGTTTTTCTACACATCTCTGGCATTTGCCGCGCTTTATGACGCAGCCGTGTTCTCCGTCCTGCCAGACACGATCAGCTGGCTGGGTGCAGGCATCATCCTCTGCGCCGCCGCCATTCTGGTCTGGCGTGAGGCCCGAACCCGCTAGGCGCCCACGCCTTTTGGCTGCACCAATTGCACCGCCGCAATGCGCCAGCTGTCACCATCGCTGATCATCAGATACTCCAGTGCATGCACCACGCCTGCACCGTCTTTCACCAATACCCGCTGCCACAACGCATTCCCCTCGGCCCGCAACTCACCGAACCGCACATCCTCGGCTCGATGCACCATCGGATAGCCGCGTTTGACCATCACGCCAAAGTTCTCCGGCGTGCCAAACATGCGCTGAATATTGTCGGCAGCAAAAGTGAAGGCATCGGCAAAATCATCTTTGGCAAAGGCCGCCATCTGACTGTTGATCACCGTCTGGATTTCTGTGGCGGCACCGCCCTCTTGCGCTTTGGCGCCTTGAGTTCGGGCAAACTCCATCACAACCACAATTGCGAGCAAAACATGTTTCATGGCGCACCTCCCTTGCAAAAGACTACGCCGCTTAGCTGCCCCCAGATCAATTCAAGCCCTGTGCCGCTACCCCAAAACCAAAAGGCCCCGCCAAAGCGGAGCCTTTCAAAACGTTGCTGACAAAGCGGGTTTTACTCAGCCGCAGCCAACTCTCCGGCCAGTGCCTTGTGGATCAACGCCACGGTTTCTTCTACCCCGTAGAGCGCAATAAAGCCCCCAAAGCGCGGCCCCTGGCTGGCGCCCAGCAGCACCTCATAGATTGCCTTGAACCAATCGCGCAGCGGCTCAAACCCGTGGTTTTTGCCAATCGCAAACACGATGGACTGCAGGAACTCTTCGTCTCCAAAATCGGGTTCTGGCAACGGATCATCGTTGCCCATCTTGGCATTCTTCGCAGCAATCACCGCCAGCGCTGTCTCCGCAGAGCTCAACGCCCCGGCCAGATCTTCCAGCGCCGCGCGCTCCTGATCGGTCGGTGCACGGTACTCTTTTGCCGGCTTCACAAAGTCATTGAAGTAGCTGACCGCATGGCCCGCCGCCGCATCCATACCCGGATGGGTTTCCGCCGTCGCATCGGGCGCATACTTGTTGATGAAGCCCCACATGGTCGCCTTGTCTTCCGCAGAAGACGCCGACGCCAAATTGAGCAGCATCGAGAATGGCACCACCATATCACTCTGCGGCACGTCGCCGCCGTGAATGTGCCATACCGGGTTGTTCAGCTGCGCCTTGATGTCTTGCGTGTGATACGCGCGCAGCTGCTGGTGATACTCATCCACCGCCTTCGGGATCACATCAAAATGCATCCGCTTGGCGGTCTTCGGCTTCTGGTACATGAAGTACGCAAGGCTCTCCGTGGAGGCATAGGTCAGCCACTGGTCAATCGACACACCGTTGCCCGAAGACTTGGAAATCTTCTGGCCATTTTCGTCGAGGAACAGCTCATATGAGAAGTGGTTCGGCTGACGCCCGCCCAACGCACGACAGATCGCATCATAGATCTTCTCGTTGGTCGCGTGTTCCTTGCCATACATCTCGAAGTCGACGCCCAACGCCGCCCAGCGCGCGCCAAAGTCCGGCTTCCACTGCAATTTCACATTGCCGCCGGTCACAGGCACAGTCCACTCTTTGCCATCCTCATCATCAAAGGTGACAGTGTAGGTCTCCGCACAGACTTTCTTCATCGGCACGTACAGCACGCGGCCGGTTTCCGGGTGCAGCGGCAGGAAGATCGAATAGGTCGCCGCACGCTCTTCGCGCAAGGACTTCAGCATGATCGCCATGATCTCGTCGTAGCGTTCCACCGCGCGCTTCAGGATCTCGTCAAACTGACCCGAGGCGTAGAACTCTTTGGCCGAATAGAACTCATACTCGAAGTTGAACGTGTCCAGGAACCGGCGCAGCATGGCGTTGTTGTGATCGCCAAAGCTGTCATGCGTGCCAAATGGATCCGGCACCGAGGTCAGCGGCATCTGCAGATACGGTTCAAGCTGCTCTGGATTGGGCACATTGGATGGCACCTTGCGCATCCCGTCCAAATCGTCGGAGAAACAGATCAACTTGGTCGGAATGTCGCTGATCGCCTCAAACGCCACTTTGATCATCGTGGTCCGCGCCACTTCGCCAAAGGTGCCGATATGCGGCAGGCCGGATGGACCGTAGCCTGTCTCAAACAGCACGTATCCCTTCTCCGGCGCACCCTTTGCGTAGCGTTTGAGAAGCTTGCGCGCTTCTTCAAAGGGCCAGGCTTTGGATACGAGGGCTGCGTCGCGCAGGTCAGACATTGTCCATCTCCGATGTCGGGATTGGTTTCAGCAAAATCATGCCAAGCGCCTCATTGCACCTGACAATCCGCCGCTTCCTATTGCTCCTTGCGGGGTCAGTCAATATTCTGCACCGCAACAAGGTTATTTCAAAGGAATTCCCAGTGCCGGATAAGACCCCAACCACCCTCACGCCACAAGACTGCCTTGTCGCCGTGATGATTGCCGTGTCGGCCTCTGACGAAAACATCCGCACCGCAGAGCTGGTTAAAATTCAGGTCGCCGTGAACAACCTGCCGGTGTTTGCTGAATATGACATCGACCGCATGCAGCACGTCAGCCAGTTGGTGTTTGAACTCTTTGAACAAGAGGACGGTCTCGCCGCGCTGTTTGGTCTGGTGCGTCACGACCTGCCTGCGCACCTGTTTGAAACCGCCTATGCGCTCGCCTGCGATGTCGCCGCCGCAGATGGCACGCTGGCAGAAACCGAACTGCGTATCTTGGAAGAAATCCGCTACGAGCTGGAAATCGATCGTCTGCACGCCGCAGGCATCGAGCGTGGCGCCCGCGCCCGCCATATGGTCTGACACAAACCTGCGGTTATCAGGTCTCGCCTGATGACCGCTCGTCCGCGGCGATCATCGACAACAGCTCCCGCTTGCGGAACGGCTTGCTCAGAAAGTCATCCATCCCCGCCTCCAGACTGGCATCAATGTCACTCGGTTGCGTGTTGGCTGTCAGCGCGATGATTTTACACGGTTTCTGATCTCTTTCAGTCTCAAGCGCGCGAATTTTGCGCGTGGCTTCCAGCCCCCCCATGACCGGCATCAGCAGGTCCATCAGAACCACATCCCAATCGCCCGCCTTAAAAGCCGCCACAGCCTCCTGCCCGTCTTCGACAAAGGTCAACTCCGCCTCAGTCGGCGCCAACATCTTTTTCACCACCAACTGGTTGGTCTTGTTGTCTTCCGCCACCAGCACTCTCAGCCCTTTCAGGTTGGGCAGAGCACTTGCGTCCGCTGGCACACGTTCTGGCGAGGACACAAATTCAAAGTCCAGGCGCGGCGGTTGATCGGTGTCGCCAAGCGCCTCTGCCCGATCCCGCGCCGCCCGCACCTCTGCCAAGGTGGCGGTCGGGAAGTTCAAACAGACCTTAAACGTCGCCCCCTCGCCCCGTGTGCTTTGCACCGACACTTTGCCGCCCATGCGCTCCACAACTGCGCGGGTGATCGCCAGCCCCAAACCAGTGCCTTCTTCCCGCTGCATCTCCGGCCGATCGACCTGTTCAAACGCCGCAAACACCGTCTCTTGGTCTTCTGGCGCAATGCCAACACCCGTGTCTGTCACCGCGATCCGCAACGGCCGCGCTGCGCCGGCCTCGTAGGTCACTCCAACGCTCACATGACCGTTCGCGGTGAATTTGATTGCATTACCTATCAGGTTGAGCACCACCTGGCGCACCCGCGTCCCATCACCAACAAAAGCCGCCGGCACCTCCGCTGGATAGTCCTCGATCAGAACCAACCCTTTTGCCTCGGCGCGCGTGCTCAACAATGTGACTGTTTCCGAGATCAAATCCCGCAACGAGAACGGCTCTTCATGCAATGAAATCGTTTCCGACTGGATTTTGGAGAAATCCAGCACGTCGTTCACAATTTCCAGCAGCGCATTGGCGGAATTGTAAATCGTCTCGGAATACAGCCGCTGCTGATCGTTCAGCGCGGTCTCCCGCAACAGCTCGCACATGCCCATGATGCCATTCATCGGCGTGCGGATTTCGTGGCTCACATTGGCCAGAAAGCGCTCCTTGGCGCGCACCGCCAGCTCGGCCTTCTCTTTGGCGATCCGGGTCAACTCCAATGCATCATCACGCTCCTTGTGGGCTGATACATCCATGGACGACCCCACAAGATGGGTCAGCTTGCCCGCGCGGTTGAACAACGGGCTCAAGGTCGTGCGCATCAGCGCCACACGGTTGGCCTGCGGGAAAGGCACCTCATAGGTCACCTCCTCGGCCTGCGCCACAACGTTCAGATGATGCGCCAACCCGCGCTGGCCGACAACGCCGCCAAACACCTCAAGCGCGGTCTTTCCGACAACCTCGTCCCACGTGAACTCGGTATACTCCAGCGCCGGCGCATTGGCCGCCACATACCGCGGCATACCATCGTCGCCAACCTCCAGAACAAACACGGAGAACGCAATCGAGTCCAATAAGGCAAACGGATCGATCTGCTCGCTGTCTTTCAAAGTTATCCCCTTGGTGCCCCTGCGCACATCCACCCGAACCGGCTCATCACCGATGGATCAAACCGTATGCGCGGCGTCTCTAAAATCCGCCATAAATTCACAGCGTTTGGTTAATAAATTCTAAAATCAGAATTGGTTCAAGCACAGGAAAACCTGCGCATTTACGACTTTTGTTGTAACAGCTTAGCTGTTTTCTTGAAACTGCATCTAATTCCTAAAACTGAACAACACTCCTAACCTGCAACAGCAGAAAGTAACTCGCCTTTCCGGAAGGGTTTGCTCAAAAAGTCGTCCATCCCGGCGGCCATACAGGCCTCTGCATCGCTGGGCTGTGCATTGGCGGTCAAGGCGATAATTTTACACGCCGGGCGCGCCGCGTCTTTCTCAAACGCCCGGATTTGCCGTGTGGCCTCCAGCCCGCCCAGCACCGGCATCGACAGATCCATCAGGATCAGGTCACACCCCGTCGCCTTATAGACATCCACCGCTTGCTGCCCATCCGGGACAAAGTGCAATTCCGCGCCCGTCGGATCCAGCATCTTGCGCACCACCAACTGGTTGGTGCGGTTGTCTTCCGCAATCAGAATTTTGCGACCAGATAGTGAGGGTATATCGACCGCCACCAACTCTGGCGTCACTGCCTCAACTTGGGAGTTAGCCGCAAACTGTGTTGCCCGCTTGTCAAAATCTGAACGGCCCGCCGCACGCAAGTCAGCCTCTCCAGCCTCGCCCAGGTTCAAACGAACAGCAAAAGTTGCCCCCTTCCCCTCTGCACTTTGAACGGAGATGGCCCCACCCATGCGCTCAACCAACGCCTGCGTAATAGCCAACCCCAAGCCAGTACCATCTTCGCGATGCGCCGCAGGGTTTTCCACCTGCTCAAAGGCCGCAAAAATGTCCTGTTGCTCGTTTTGCGCAATCCCTATGCCCGTGTCCGATACCGATAAAGTCAACGGATACACATCGTCGTTTGCGTCATGGCTCACAGTGACTTTGATATGTCCCTCTTCCGTAAACTTGATCGCATTGCCAATCAGGTTCAGCAAAATTTGCCGAATGCGCTTGGCGTCTCCAATGAACCCATGTGGCACCATTGGGGCATATTCCAAATGCAGATCTAACCCTTTTGCTTCTGAGCGCGTGCTTAAAAGCGTGGTGACCTCCATAATCACCTGCAACAGCGAAAAAGGCTCCTGGGCCAAAGAGATCTTCTCCGCCTGAATTTTGGAGAAATCCAACACGTCATTCACGATGTCTAACAGCGCATTGGCGGAGGTGTGAATGGTATCTGCGTACAGCTGCTGCTGCTGCGAAAGCCCGGTCTCGAGCATCATCTCTGACATGCCCAGAATGCCATTCATTGGCGTTCTGATTTCATGGCTCATATTTGCCAAAAACCGCTCTTTTGCAGAACTGGCCTCCTCAGCCTTTTCTTTGGCAATTTTGGTCAACTCCAACGCTTCATCCCGCTCCCTCTCTGAGGTCACGTCAATGCAGAAGCCAATCAAATGCGTCATGGCACCGGTGCCATCAAAAATCGGCGTCAAAGTCGTGCGCAAATCAAGCACTCGATGAGGAAAGGGAATACACACTGAATAGGTGGTCGGCTCGGCCGCCTCCATAACTGAAAGCTGTTGCGCCAGCGCGCGCTCGCCCATGGAGCCGCCATAAATCTCGAAGGCAGTCTTCCCAACAATATCCTCAAGACGACGCTCAACCATCTTGCAACAGGTTGCGTTCATCATGACGTACCGAGGCATCCCATCATCACCGACTTTCAAGACAAAAATCGGGGTTGGCATCGCATCCAAAAGCGCGAAGTTGTCCGGGAAATCCAATTGCGTCACGCCGTGTCCTGCCACATCTTCACCACCTCAAAGGCGGAAGGGAGTTTCCTACGATTCTTAGCTAAGAAAGTGTTACCAAACTGTTTCAATAACGGCGAAACCGGCAATTTGCGCGCCACGAACATGACAGTTTTGACAGGCCAACAAAGAGCTAAGGTGACAATTTGATTGAGACACTCTTATGGGTTGCGTCAAATGCCTTCCGTCCGCCTCAAAGGCGAGGCCATGCGCACGCGCCTCACCACTCAATAATGGAGATCAACTCCCCTTTGCGGAACGGTTTGCTTAGAAAGTCATCCATCCCGGCCGCCATGCAGGCTTCCGCATCGCTCGGCTGCGCACTGGCTGTCACTGCAATGATCTTACACGCTGGCCGTGCCGCATTTTTTTCATAGGCTCGGATTTGCCGCGTGGCTTCCAACCCGCCCAAGACCGGCATCGACAGATCCATCAGGATCAGGTCGCATTCTCCGGCCTTATAGGCATCCACCGCCTGCTGCCCGTCCGGCACAAACTGCAATTCCGCGCCGGTTGGTCCCAACATCTTGCTGATCACCAACTGGTTCACGCGATTGTCTTCCGCCACCAGAATTTTTTTGCCTTTAAGCTGCGCGCCCGGCGGCGGCTGTGGCGCCTCTTCCAACCGCCCTGCCTGCACCTCCATCGGCGGATAAGACGCAATCAGCAGCTCCTCGACTTCCTGCACCTCGACGACCTCTTCGGTGACCGGCAACGCCAGAGACACCGTGAACGTGGCCCCTTTGCCAACTTCGCTCTCGACCTCGATCTTTCCGTGCATACGCTCTACCAGCGCCTGCGAAATGGTCAGCCCCAACCCGGTGCCGTCCTCCCGTCGCGTCGCCAGATTGTCGATCTGCTCAAAGGCAGAGAAAATCATGTCCTTTTCCGCGTCAGGAATACCCGGCCCGGTGTCCCGCACAGCCAGCTTGAGCGGCCAGCGTTTGGCGTCCGGATCATAGGACACCAGAACATCCACCTGCCCCGCCTCGGTAAACTTGATCGCATTGCCAATCAGGTTCAAAAGCACCTGGCGCACGCGGCTGGCATCCCCCAAAAAGTTGGAGGGCACTTCATCCGCGTATTTCACGTGAATTTTCAAGCCCTTTGCCTCGGCCCGAATGCTCAGCAACGTGGCAATCTCCGCCACCAGATCCCTGAGCGAAAACGGCGCGTCATGGATCGACAGCTTGCCAGCCTGGATCTTGGAGAAATCCAACACATCATTGATGATGTCCAACAGCGCATTGGCCGAGCTGGAGATTGTGTCGGAATACAGCTTTTGTCGGTTGTTCAGCGCAGTTTCCCGCAACAGATCACACATGCCAATAATACCGTTCATAGGCGTGCGGATCTCGTGGCTCATATTGGCCAGAAACTGCTCCTTGGCCTTATTGGCTTGCTCCGCCTTTTCTTTGGCAATCTTGGTCAACGCCAGCGCCGCATCCCGCTGCTTCTCGGACGTAATATCCGCCGAACAGCCCAACACATGCGACAGCGATCCGTCTTCATAATAAATCGGCGTCAGCGTCGTGCGAATTTCCATGACGTTTTTGGCAAAGGGAAAGGTGATCTCATAGGTCGCCGGCTCTCCGCTTTCGATCACGCCAAGGTGCTTTTTTAGCGCCCTCTCACCAGTGATACCGCCAAATATTTCCGCAGCGGTTTTGCCAACAACAAACTCCGGTTCCAGCTGTGCGGTTTCGCGCGCCAAGCGGTTCATCATCAAATAGCGCGGCAAACCATCTTCGGCCACTTCCAGCACAAAGATGCCCATCTGGACCTCTTCCAAGAACGCAAACTCATCTAGCCTATCGCGTTTCCGCACGTCTCTTCCCGCAACCTGTCAGCCCATTTGGCACCGGGCCATTAAACTCTCATTTAAAATTAATTCGAACTTGTTACCGAAACCTTGCAGCCCGCCGGCCAGAGCGCGGTACAGTGCCTCTCAGCCCGCGATGCCTCAGATCAGACATCCGCGAACCCATTGAAAAAATTATCAACGCGCGGATCGGGGCACGTCAAGAAATTTGAATAGGGAGAAGGGGTTGGGGAGTAAAATTGCACGCATTACGCGTGCCAAGTCAAATCAAGCGCCGTATACCGTGCCCCAGCGCTCGATCAGCTTCTGCTGCAACTTCTTGGAACGCCCGTTATAGGTCCGCGCCCCTTGAGGCCGCTCGCGATCCGGCCCAATCAACCGGTCCCGCGCACCAATGTCTGCGCCAAAAATCGCAAACGCAAGGTCGCGTCCATCCGGCGTGGTCACATAGCCCGCCAAAGCACTGACAAAATGCAGGGTGCCGGTCTTGGCCAAGACTTTCAACGGATGGCCCTTGTTGACCTTGCCATTGGCGTCACGCAGCGCGATGCTTTTTAGAATGGGCTGTAGCACCGACTGCCGCCCGGCCTGTGCCAACATCAGAGCCATCTCATCCGCCCGCAGGCGCGACTTCTCGCCCAGTCCCGAATGATCCACCAGCGCCGCACTGCCCATGCCCAGGCTTTGAGACGCCCAGGCATTCATCGCCGCCGCGGACGCCTTCACCGAGCCGGGCTGCGCGCCGCGGGCCTGGCTCGCCGCCATGCCCACCATCTCTGCGGTGAGATTGGTGGAATACTTCAACATGCCCTTCAGAATATCTTTCAGTGCCGGGCTGTTTTTGCGCGCCAGCACCGCCCCACGCGGCGGGGTTTGGGTTTTCTTTGGCGCTTTCAAGGCAATCCCATGCGCCCGCGCCAAAGTCCGGAACACCTCGCCTGCATAGATCTCCGGCTCGCGCACCGGCAACCACCTCGCACCACCTTTGCCCAGCGCCCCGCTGGCCACGGTCCAATGATCCCGCCCACCTTGCGATTTGTAAGTGTAAACCGGCACGCTACGCTTCACGATCTTCATGCGCGCCACATCGACCTCTGGCCGATATTTGTCGCTGCGCCCGTCCATGGCGACAGAATAACCGTTGGAACCACGCTTCCATTCAAAATGCACGCGATTGTAGTTCAACGAGATGCCCGACACAGCCGGGTTATAACCCGCGTGATCCGGCTGTTTGTTGTCAATGCGTTTGACCGAAGGCAAGGCTCCGCCCCAGACCAAAAACTGCCCCCTGACTTCCCGCACACCTGCCGCTTTCAGCGTCCGTGCGAGATCAGCCAATCCGTTGGTATCCAGCGTTGGATCACCGCCCCCGCGCAGCACCAGATCGCCGCGAAGCACCCCGTTGGAGATATTGCCGACCGCCACCAAAGTGGTCTGGAACCGATGATTGGGGCCAAGGTAGGCCAAAGCATAAAGCGCGGTGAGAATCTTTGTGACACTGGCTGGCGGCAAACCACTGCTGGCCTGATGCCCCTCCAAAACGGCGCCATCCCCCATTCGCGCCACGGCAAAGCTGACCTTACCGGTCAGCCCACTGTCGCGGATCAAGGCGTCCGCAGCCGGTGCCGTCTTAGGGAGCGCCCTGCCCGACGACGGCCGCAACACAGGCCGCAACGACCGGGTTGGTGCATCTGCCAAAACAGACGTACCAAGCGACGCAGCACTCAAACTCAAAAACGCACGGCGGGAAAATACCTTCGTCATGTGTAAAACTTTACCCTTTTGCCCCCCGCCGGTTCAACCCGCCGATCCGCAATTCTCTGTTTGCAATCACGCACCAATACACAGACTTTTTGTCCCAGAACAAACATGTTACGCCGCTTGCATGTGGAAAACCTTTGTCCTGATGTTTGTCGCCATGTCGATGATCCCCGCCGGGGACACCGCGGGCAAACTCATGACCCAGGACTTTGGCTCCAGCCCGCTGTTTGTCGCCTGGTCGCGGTTTGTGCTTGGCAGTCTCATCGCTCTGCCCCTGCTGCGCCCTGAGACCCTCCGCCTGCTTGCCAATTGGCGCATCTGGCTGCGCGCCGCCCTGCTCACCGGTGGCATCACCTGCATCCAGACCGCCCTGCAATCCGCGCCACTGGCCGACGTTTTTGCCGCCTTCTTCATTGGACCGCTGTTTTCCTACCTGCTGTCGGTGCTGCTGCTTGGCGAAACCGTCACCCGTACCCGCAGCGCGCTTATGGGCCTTGGCTTCCTGGGCGTGATGCTTGTCGTCCGCCCCAGCTTTGACATGTCGCCCGGCCTGCTCTGGGCCCTGGCCGCCGGCCTGTTCTACGGCGCTTTCCTCACGGCGTCGCGCTGGCTCGCGCCGATTGCACGCCCCACCAGCCTGCTCTTCACCCAGCTGTTTCTGGCAGCGGTGATGATGACCCCCTTCTGCCTCAACCAGATCCCTCCCATGACACCCACGCTGGCTGGTCTCACCGCCACCAGCGCCATTCTGTCAATGGGCGGGAACTTCCTGCTGCTGTTTGCCTATGCCCGCGCCGAAGCCGCCGTGCTCGCGCCGTTTGTCTACCTACAACTGGTCAGCGCCGTGGCGCTTGGCTGGCTGGTCTTTAAGGATCTGCCCGACGCCTACACCTGGCTCGGCCTCAGCCTCATCATCGGCGCCGGCATCGCCTCGGCCTTGCTGTCGCAGATCAGAACCGACGCTCCACGCCAATCTGAAACCCCAAGACCCGTGAATTGAACGCCTCCACATCACTTCTCATGCGTTCGGCATCAATCTGAAAATACGGCGTATAGCCCCCCGGAAAGAACATATTGGTCTTTTCCACCCGCAAGCTGCCGCCAATCCCGGTTTCATCCGCATTGTTGACCCAACTCGCATGCTGCTCCAACACATCGCGATGCCGCACATAAAGCCGTGGCGACAAAGTCCACCCCCGTCCCACATCCACCGAGGAATATATGCTCCACTTCAGGCTCTGATAGCCCTGACGCCCAACCCACATCTGATCTGCGGTGCGGCGTTCATAATACAGTTCAGTCCCGACAATGGACCGCCCACCAACCGACCGCCGAAACCCGGCCAGCGCGGACATGAACCGTCCATCAAACGCCGAATTCGCCCGGTTGTCGACAACGGCATAAGACAGCCCACCATAGGCCGAACCGCCCATCAGACTGCGCCGCTCAAACGCCGCTTCAATACCAAAACGATCCTCATAAGGGTCTCCCGCCGCCCATTGGGTCGACACAAAAGGCGCAATGGAGGCGGTGGTCTTCTCAGACAACAACCGCAACCCAAACTTGGCACGCAGCTGCAAACTGTCATACCGACGCCCCTCAGCCTCCAAAAGGTCAAACCCAAGGCTGGCAAACCCTAGAGAGGTCGTCGTCCCGGCCGCATTGCGCCCCAATTCACGCCGGAAGTTCATCGCCCCGGTGGCGGTGACCGCCGGCAAACGCTCTTCGTCCGCGCGGGTGATCGAAAACGGCAGCACACCAAAGGCGGTATTGGCGTTCACAATATCGCTGTCATAGGTCCGCGTGCCACCCGCCGTGGTGAAACCAATCGACAGATCCCAGTCAAACCCGCGCCGCGCATCGATCTGACGAATAAACGACAGAACCGTTTTGCGCACAGGCTCCGGCAAATCGCCGGACAAAACCCGGAAAAACTCTTCCCGTGACCGCGCCCACTGCTGCGCCATAAAATACGCCCGCGCAAGCTCAAGGCGCACGCGGATCAGCTTGGGGTCGAGGGCCAAAATATCCTGCAGAAGCGGGATCGCTGCCTCCGGCTGTCCCGCATCCAATGCCGCCATGGCCTGATCAAAAGACCGCTCAATTTCCAGGACCGTTGGCGATGGGGTGTTGGCGACAGCCTGTCCCGGCAGAAAGACCGCTGTCCCACATAGAAGTGCAAGCGTCAGGAGACATGTTTGCAGTTTTCTAGACAGTACCTTGGCCATTCTGGTCACCCCAATCAAATGCTCTTTTTAGAGCTGCCCCCCGCTGACGCGGGGAGCTGTTCGCTTTCGCCTTGTAAGACGAATTTCTTAATTGCCGCCAAACGCGCCAGTGTAATTGCCGATGGCACCATTCATCTCGAAGGTTCCGCCAACTTCCTGCGCATTGTCTCCATAGAAGGCGCCATCCATGGTGCCGGAGCTTGTCGCGCTAAACGGAATTACACCGTTGATGTTCGCGGTGAAACCATTTCCTTCGACAGTGCCGGTGCCGGCAAAATCCAGGTGCTGGCCACGCCACGCGTTGCCACCTGACAGATTGCGCACGTAGGTATTGGTGCTGGCAACACTGACGCTGGAGAAGTCAGACGTGGTGACGCCCACCTGGGATTCCGCCACAAGTGCGCGGCCGTCAGTGGTCACAACCATCCCGACGGAGCGGCCGGAATATGTCGCGGAGCCACTGCTCGGCATATCCGCCGTCGCGGTGCGGTCCCCAAAGCTGCCGACACTCACGCTGCCGTTGGAGGTCCCCACGCCGTTGGCCCACATGCCAAAGGTCTGGTGGTCAAAATCCAACGCATCCGCATTGCCCATCCAGCCGCGTTTCTGACCGTTGGAAGACCGCGCGGTGATCAGCAAGGAGTCCATGCCGTCATCAATTCTGTCGCCGTCAGCGCCAAACCGAGTGGTGGTGCTGCCGTTGTTCATTTCCAGGGTTTCCAACTCGCCCACGTTGGTACCAATTTCCAAAGAGCCGTTGCGGGCACTGCCTGGGGTGCCACCGGTCACAATACCATCGCCATCTGTGGACATGGACGCGGTGCGGACCCGACCGTTCAAGGTGGTGTCGCCATGCGCAAGGTAAAGGCGGTCCCCTGCCATGTCATTCAGGCGGTCGCCCACTTCGTTTTCAACATAAGATTCAATGGTGCTTTTGCAGCCCGCAATAGACACCAAAGCGCCAACTGCCATCATGGCTTTGATAGATGTGTTCAGCATTTTCTGTTACCCGTATGAAGTTCAGTTCGTTGGTCAGAGAAGAGCGCTGATCTTGATTAGGTTCCCACCGGCTCGCTCTTGAGCTTCAACCAAAACTGTTTTCCTTAACGGGCGGTTTCGGCTTTCCTTACAGGGAATTAACCTTCCGAAACCCCTTAAAAATTGAGAGTTATCCCACATAAATGCGGGCAAAATACGAGGCAGAGTTCACACACAATTCTGCGAGCAATCAGCCCCCCCACATGGCTCTGGTTCGCCACAAGCCACGACATTTCAAAGGCTTCTCTTGGCAAGTCTTTAGGCGAGTGGATTTGACTAAAAACCCGCTCAAGCGGTGCGCGTTTAGCCTTTGCCAACACATACCTTGATAGCTTGAAATTTAACCAAACCCAGAAAGGTCAAATTGATTGGAAACGGCACATTCTGGACATGGTTTTTCCGCGCAGAACCTGTGATTTCCCGTAGGCCAGCCATGGAATCACCCGGCAGCGGGGCCGTTGTTGATGCGGATTTGCCCGCTTTGCACGACGGCAAACCCGCCTCACTCCCCCTCATCGGGAAGGTAGCGGCCCCATTTGGCCGCAAAGGCGTCGGCCAAATCGATGCCCTGCCAATCGGCAAAGACCATCAGGAAGCCAAACAGGTCCGCCGTTTCATCGATCAGGTTCTGGCGTGCTTCTGCTTGAGACAACTTGCCCCGTTGTGCCCCCTGTGTCGCCAGATAGGCGGACTGCAACTCGCCCAACTCTTCGGTCATCTTGGCCAGATACCAGGTGGCATCCCGATCAATACCAAATCGTGCGGCATAGATGTCAGACACCGCAGCTGCCTGTTTGCTCAGCTTGCGCACGTCCGCTTCGCCCGATGCCGCCACTGGTGTCAGCGTCATCGCGTTAACATCTTCCACTTTCAAAACCGCACCTCCGCGAAACAGTCACAATACCGACGTGATACCGACGTCCTATTTGCCGTTGCTCGGCGGGGTAAACAGATCGCTCTGTTCCCGTTGCCGCGGCGCACTCAGCCCCAGATGTTGCCACGCCTTTTGTGCCAACATCCGCCCGCGTGGCGTGCGCTGAATAAGCCCTTGTTGCAGCAAAAACGGCTCAATCACTTCTTCAATTGCGTCGCGACTTTCGCTCAGCGCCGCAGAGATCGTGTCGATCCCAACCGGCCCTCCGGCATAGTTCTCCGCAATGAAAAGCAGGTAGCGCCGGTCCGCCCCATCCAACCCGAGATTATCAACCCCAAGCCGCGTAAGTGCACCATCCGCAAGGGATTTTGTGATAACCCCATCGCCTTCCACCAAGGCAAAATCCACCACCCGCCGCAGCAAACGCCCGGCAATCCGCGGCGTCCCGCGCGAGCGTCGCGCAATCTCCCGCGCGCCCCCGTCCTGTGCAGGCACACCCAATTTGTTGGCGTTGCGCGTGACAATCTCGTTTAGCTCATCTTCGGTATAAAACTGCAACCGCGTCGGGATTCCGAAGCGATCCCTAAGCGGCGTGGTCAACAACCCCAACCGCGTTGTCGCCCCCACCAAGGTGAAGGGCTGCAACTCAATCCGAACCGTCCGCGCCGCCGGCCCTTCCCCGATCACCAGATCAAGTTCAAAGTCCTCCATCGCGGGATAGAGAACCTCTTCCACCGCCGGATTAAGCCGATGAATTTCATCGATAAAAAGCACATCCCGCGCTTCAAGGTTGGTAAGGATCGCCGCCAGATCTCCAGCCTTTGCAAGCACCGGACCAGAGGTCATTCGGAAGTTTACACCCAACTCCCGCGCCATAATTTGCGCCAAAGTGGTCTTCCCCAAACCGGGAGGACCATGGAACAACGTATGGTCCATGGCTTCGCCACGACGTCGCGCGCTTTCGATAAACACACGCAGGTTCGCACGCGCCTCCCTTTGACCAATAAAGGCATCCAACTCTTGTGGGCGCAACGCGCGATCCGCATCCTCTGGCCGCGCTTCCGGTCGCAATGTGGGGTCTGGCTGATCCATGGTTTACCCCTTTGGTGCCAGTAGTTTAAGCGCTGCGCGGATCAACTCTGATGTATCCGCCTCGGGGTCTTCTCCCGCCGCTTGCGCCACCGCACCTGCCGCATCTGCAGGGCCATACCCCAGATTGCCCAGTGCCGACAAAGCATCGGCCTGCACACTCATCGACGCCGCCGCAGCAGCGCCAGCCGCCGCCGAAGCTCCACCCGCATTCACCGGTGTGCGTGCCACATCTTCGATCACCTCGTCGTCCGCAGCCGCCTCTTCACCAGAAACAGACGCCATGGCCTCGCCAAGCGTCCCGCCGAGCGCCATCACTTCCGGCGCCTTGTCTTTTAGTTCAATAACAACACGTTGCGCCGTTTTGGGGCCAACACCTTTGGCCGCCTTGATCGCCGCCACATCGCCAAGGGTCACCGCCCGGCTCACGCCTTCTGCTCCCAGCGCGCCAAGGATTGCTAAGCTCGCCTTCGCGCCAATCCCTTGCACGCTCATCAATAGGCGGTGCCATTCCTTCTCAAACAGACTTGAGAAGCCAAACAGCTGCAACAGGTCTTCGCGCACCAACAGGTCAGTATAGAGCGCCACCGGCTCACCCACACTTGGCAATGCCGCCAAAGTCCGGTCCGAACAATACACCACATAGCCCACACCGCGCACGTCGATCAGAACATGATCCGTGCTGCGGTACTCCAATTTCCCGGAAATCTTGCCAATCATGCCTGCGCCCTCTTCAAAGCTTCCGCATACCCCGCCCCTGCGCGCGCATAATGCGCATGACACATGGCAATCGCCAATGCATCCGCCGCATCCGCACCGGCGATCTTCACCCCGGGAAGCTGTAACTTCACCATATGCTCGACCTGATGCTTCTCCGCATGCCCCACCCCCACAACCGTCTTCTTGACCTTGTTGGGTGCATACTCGCCAATATGCAGCCCCGCCTGCGCCGGCACCAACAGTGCGATCCCACGCGCTTGGCCCAGCTTGAGCGTTCCCGCACCGTCTTTGTTCACGAAGGTCTGCTCGATCGCCGCATGGTCCGGCAGAAAACGCGCCACCACATCGGTCAGTTGCTCATGCAAAGACAACAGTCGTGCCGCCAAATCCTGTCCAACCGAATGACAAATCCCGTTGGCCACGTGGCTCATCTTACTGCCGTCTGCGTCGATCACGCCCCAGCCCATGTTTCGCAAGCCTGGATCGATTCCCAATACGCGCATGCTGTGCCCCATTGTGCTCTGTTTTCTTGTTGTTCTCCGTGAAGTAGCACGAAACGAGAACAAACGCCAAGCCTGAAGCAAATTGCGACAAAAATTTTTGAAGGTGCGAAGATTTGGCGACCTGCGTGGCGCCAGCCCCAAATGGTCTAAATGCGACCCTTCACGACACCAAAAACGACCTTATTAATAAGGTGTTTCCGCAATTTTCGACCTATGCAAAAACCGCATGCCACCTATGCCGTTTTGACGCTTGCTGGGGCACATTTTGAGCCCTATGTGCGGCCAATCGAAAACACAGTCCATAGCAACTGAAAGAAAGGATTTCTGATATGGCCGCCTTCGAACATACGTCGACCTCTGGTTCTGCTGGCCGCATCGGTCAGCCCGTCTTCGCGCTTGTTGCCCGCTTCGTAGATTGGAACGAAAAGCGCCGCACACGCAATGCTCTGGCAATGCTCAGCGACCGCGAGCTGGACGATATTGGTCTGTCCCGCTCGGACGTTTACGCGATCCGCTAAGCACACCACCACTCACGACTACTCTGGTCCATGGGACCGCAAACCGCCGCCTCCTCCGAGGCGGCGGTTTTGCTTTGCGCGCCGTCAAAAAAGAAACGGCCCCGGGGAGAGAGACCCGGGGCCGTGTGGGATCTTGGAGGGATCCACGGAAACTTTGGAGTGTCAGAGCTTGGTGTTGATCTGCGTCGCAATCCAGCGCGACACGGGATCGGGGGCCATGGTCCAGGCCGCGGCCTTTTCCACCGGTGTGCCACCGCTCAACCGCGCAACGTCTTGCGAATAGAAGTCAGGGCCAAACTGAGACATCATGATGCCTTTGATCATGAAGAACGACACAACCACGGTGAACAGGCCTGCCCAAGGGATACCCCGGCGGCGCCCCGCGCCTTTGACGATCATGTAACCGTTGCGATTGATCACAACAGATTCACGGCCCACGCGACCGGTCTTCGCCTGCTTGCGATAGATCCGTGCAAGGCGATCATGAAATTCTGCGTAAGATTCACTCATGGCAACTAACTCAGGTTTGGCCCCCACCAAACATGGCTAAATCTGGTCTCGAAATGTGGCGAAAATAAGGCACAAAGCCGAAAATGAGGCAAATTATCGTCAAATCTGACCTCAATTATGCATTTCCACAGGACAAGTGGAAACAAACCCACTCTACACCATGGACTATCCAAAAAGAAGAAACAAACACGCCTATGCGCACGAAAAAACGGGCGGCTGATGTCAGCCGCCCGTGTCTTGATTCTGTTTGAAGAGTTGCCCGTGTCAGGCGCGGCGTGTCAGCGTCAGCGTAGTCCACTCGCCAATCTCTTCGCGGGTGTGCACGTCAAAGCCCGCCGCATCATAGGCTTCGACCACTTCGTCTGCCTGTTCGTTCAGGATGCCGGAAAGGATCGCATAGCCGTTTGTGGCAATATTGGCACCCATATCCGGTGCCAGATCTACCAGTGGCGCCTTCAGGATGTTGGCAAACACCAGGTCGTAAGGCGCCTTGGCCGCCAGATCAGGATGCCCAAAGCCAGCCGCCTCCAGACAGATGACTTTACCATCCAGACCGTTTGCCGTGACATTGGCCCTAGCCACATCCACGGCCACCTCATCGATGTCGCTCGCCAACACGGGGTTTGGCCAAATCCGCGCGGCGCCCATGCCCAGCACCGCTGTGCCGCAGCCGATGTCCGCCACGTTCTGACCGACAAAGCCCTCGTTGGCCACACTGTCCAACGCCTTCAGGCAGCCCAAAGTGGTGCCATGGTGGCCGGTGCCAAAGGCCATCGCAGCTTCGATCAACAGGGGCTCGGCACCTTCCGGGATTTTATCCGCGTCGTGGCTGCCGTAAACAAAGAAACGCCCGGCCTCAACCGGCGCCAGCTCGCGCTTCACGTGCGCGACCCAATCGGTTTCCGGCAGCTCTGACACCACAAAAGGCTTCGCGCTGAACGCAGCGGCCAACACGGCTAAACCCGCCTCATCCGGCGCCTCAACAAAGTAGCCGCCGATCTCCCAGAGACCAGAGCCGTCTTCGACCTCAAACACTCCAACACCAGTGGGTTCCGGCACCAGCCTCTCCATCGCCTCGCCCAGCGCTTCGGCCTGCTCTTTTCCCATCAATGTGGTCAGTGCGGTGAATGTCGGCATGTTGCTCTCCTATCAGGTTGCGCAGGGCCTAGGGTCTCCCCTCGGCCCCGTCAAGCCTGCGCAGGCACAAACTACTCCGCAGCAGCGGCCAGAGGACGCGTCAGACGGGTTTCATTGCCCTTTTCCGGATGGCGCGGGATCAAGAAAGCCAGCCCCAGCGACACTGCCGCCATAGAGGCCGCGAGCACAAAGACCGCACCAGGAGAAGCCAACCAAAGCAGGCCCAGCAAAACCGGCAAGAACACCGCCGCGATATGGTTGATCGTAAAGGCCACAGCCGCCGTAGGTGCCATGTCTTCCGGATCTGCGATCTTTTGAAAGTAGGTCTTCAACGCCAAAGCCAGCGAAAACAGCAGGTGATCAACCACATAGAGCGTTGCCGCAAGCACAATGCCCCAGCCGAAGAAATAGATGCCGCCGTATGCCAGAAAGACAATCACGAGACCCGCATACTCAAAGATCAACGTGCGCCGCTCCCCAAACTTCGACACCGCGCCGCCGACCAAAGGCGCAAAGAGCATATTGGCAATAAGGTTGATCAGATACAGCGCGGTGATCTCATGCACATCAAAGCCAAAGCGCTCCACCATCATGAATCCGGCAAAGACGACAAAAATCTGCCGGCGTGCACCTGCCATGAACTGCATCGCATAGTACAGCCAATAGCGTTTTTTCAGCACCATCTTGCGCGCTTGTGGTGTGCGGCCTTCAAACTGTGGGAACGCGACAAAACAATAGAGCGCGATCAGCGCCGTGATCCCTCCGCCTGCGAGGTAGACCACGTCATAGTCCCAATCGTACCGCTTCCAGCCCAGAACAATGATGCCA
The DNA here is from genome assembly GCF_047124445.1 of Shimia sp. MIT1388. Classification (GTDB taxonomy): domain Bacteria; phylum Pseudomonadota; class Alphaproteobacteria; order Rhodobacterales; family Rhodobacteraceae; genus Shimia. Next base: position 2,078,437 of record NZ_CP138921.1, read on the forward strand.
TAGGCCAGCAAAGTGGCCGCTGATCCCGCCGCCACAAGCCACCCCAAAACCTTAGGCGCGCGCTTCTTGTCGAGCCATTGCAACTGCAGCGACTGGTTCACGGTTTCGTAGTAGTGAAAGCCAATCGAACTCAGCAGCGTGATCATCAAGATCCCGCCCATGGTTGGGAAATAGGCCGTGACCGCTGTCGCAACGCCAAGCAACGCCAGTGACAACAGCCCGAGCACTTGCTCCCGAATGAACAGCAGTAAGAAGATCACGCCAATTGCAAGAAAACCGGGAATCTCACGCACGGTGTGCAGAAGCCCAATGTCGGAACCGTCAAAATCCGCCACCTCAATCACAAAATTATTTAGCAGCGCGCTCCAGGTGTTGAAGGCGATCGGCATGGCCAGCGCCATGAGAAACAGCAGGGTGATCGGGCGACGCCACCACGGCAGCAGATGCGCGTCATCAATGGGAATTTTTCTGAACATGTGCAGCAAATACGCCTATCGATACAAAAAGGCGAGATCAAAAGACGCACAGATCAGCGTGCACCTACGCACTTTCCAAAACCGCAGTCAGAAAAAACTCTGCGGATCAATGTCGACCGCGAGACGCAGATCTCCTTTCAGGCGGAACTGCCCCACCCATTGCGCCAAAGCGCTCTGCAACGGCGCAGATTTGTCTGCTTTCACCAAGAGCCGCACGCGATGTCGCCCGCGCACACGCGCTATCGGCGCAGGAGCTGGTCCATAGACCTCCGCCCCAATGGCGCGCAGCATACCAGCGTTTCGCGCCAAAGCATTGCCCAGATCAAACACCTGCGCCACATCGCTGCCGGACAGAATGATCCCTGCCATGCGCCCAAACGGCGGCACCACCGCATGTCGACGCTCATCGGCTTCAGCCCGCCAGAATCCGGTCTCGTCGCCGGTCAAAATGGCACGGATCACCGGATGCTCCGGCTGAAACGTCTGCAACAGTGCCAAGCCGGCGCGTTCGGATCGTCCGGCGCGCCCTGCGACCTGTCGCATCAACTGAAACGTCCGCTCTGCGGCCCGCAGGTCCGAGCCCTGCAGACCGAGGTCCGCATCAATCACGCCAACCAACGTCAGCAAGGGAAAGTTGTGCCCCTTCGCCACCAACTGCGTGCCAATGATGATATCGGCTCCACCGTCCGCAATCGTCCGGATGCTCTCTTTTAGCGCGCGCGCCGAGCCAAATAGGTCCGAACTCAAAACCGCCTGTCGTGCGTCCGGCCACAACTCCTGCGCCTCTTCCGCCAGCCGTTCCACCCCTGGCCCCACAGGAGCCAGTTTGCCCTCGACCTCACAGGACGGGCAGGCCTCCGGCATTGGTTTGGTCTCACCACATTGGTGACACAGCAAGCGCTTGAGGAACCGGTGCTCCACCATCCGCGCATCGCAATTGTCACAGCCAATCTGATGCCCACAGGCACGACAAATCGTGACCGGCGCATAGCCCCGCCGATTGATGAACAGCAGCGCCTGCTCCCCTATGGCAATCCGCGCATCTACGGCAGCCTTAAGGCTGGGCGAAATCCACCGACTGGCGGGCAGTTTTTCTGCCCGCATGTCAATCGCCCGCATCTCCGGCAGCACAGACGCGCCATAGCGGCTCGTCAGCTCCAGTTTCTTGTATTTACCTGCCTCAGCGTTGGCCCAGCTTTCCAGGCTGGGCGTGGCTGAGGCCAAAATCACCTGCCCCTCACAGAGCGCTGCCCGCAAAACCGCCATGTCCCGCGCGTTATACAACACCCCGTCTTCCTGCTTGTAAGACGTGTCGTGCTCTTCATCGACAATGATCAGCCCCAGATCGCGATACGGCAAAAACAACGCCGACCGCGCCCCGATCACCATCTGCGCGCCGCCTTCGCCGACCATTTTCCAGGTTCGCCGGCGCTCTGTCATGGTCACACCAGAGTGCCACTCGGCGGGCTTAGCGCCAAACCGCGCCTCCACACGGGTCAAAAATTCCGCTGTCAGGGCAATCTCTGGCAGCAAAACCAGTGCCTGACGCCCCTTGCGCAAACACTCAGCCACCGCCTCCAGATACACTTCCGTCTTGCCCGAGCCGGTCACGCCCCGCAGCAAGGTTGTGCCATAGGTTCCGCTCTGCACGCCCGCGCGCAACTCCGCCGCGCCCGCCTCCTGATCTTCAGACAGCTCTTTGCCACCGTAGTCCGGGTCCAATCGGGGAAACGGGGTGTCCCGCGGCGCGGCCTCTTCGCGTACCACGCCCTGCTTTACCAAGCCTTTGATGACAGAGTTGGTCACTCCGGCCATTTCCGACAGCTCGCCTATAGTGAAGGCGAGATTGCCGTATTCGGACAATGTTTCCAGCACGCGGCGGCGAGCATCGGTATGTCGATCCGGCTCACCCTCGCCGCGCCGGTAGATCTTGCGCATCGACGGTGGGTCCGAAAGCCCTGGCGCTCGGGTCGCCAGCCGCAGCATCGCATTCATTGGCGTGAGCGTATAATCCGCCGCGCGCTGCAAAAATCCGCGCATATCCGCCCCCATCGGCGCCACATCCAAAGCGCGGTTGGCTGTCCGGATTTTGTTGATGTCGTAGTCCCCCTTGCCCGGCCCCCAGACAACCCCAAGAACCCGACGTGGCCCCAGTGGCACTTCGACAAAAGCGCCCAGCAAAACCCCACCTTCCGGTGCTTTATAGTCCAACACCCGGTCCAGCGGCTGTGTGGTCAGCACCGCTATCAACGCCCCTTCAGGAAAGAAGTCTGTCTCGCTCAACTGTCCCTCACACCGCCTTGGACCGCCAAAAATGTTACCGCTAACGGAAAATGCAGCCGCACGGCGCATTCCCACTTCCAGCGGGGCTCTCTATCGGGTAAAGCCAAGACAGCCGCAGCGCAATCCCGCAGTTGCACGCGCCGCCCTTTCAAACCTGCACGCACAGGAGAGGAACTGACATGAAATTCTTCGTAGACACCGCCGACATCGACGCCATTGCCGAGCTGAACGCAACAGGCATGGTTGACGGCGTCACCACCAACCCATCCCTGATCAAAAAATCCGGCCGTGACATCCTTGAAGTCACCAAAGAAATCTGTGATCTTGTTGATGGTCCGGTTTCCGCCGAAGTAACCGCCACCGACGCGGACGAGATGATCGCCGAAGGCCGCAAACTGGTTGAGATTGCCGACAACATCGCCGTCAAGGTTCCGCTGACGTGGGACGGCCTGAAAGCCTGTAAGGCGCTGACCGACGATGGTCATAAGGTCAACGTGACCCTGTGTTTCTCCGCCAACCAGGCGCTGCTCGCCGCCAAAGCAGGGGCAACCTTTATCTCCCCGTTCATCGGCCGTCTGGATGACATCAACCTGGATGGCATGGATCTGATCGCAGACATCCGCCAGGTCTATGACAACTACGGTTTTGAAACCGAAATCCTTGCCGCTTCCGTGCGCACCGTGAACCACGCCACCCAATGCGCGCTGGTTGGTGCCGACGTGATGACCGCCCCTCCCGGTGTGATCAAATCCATGATCAACCACCCGCTGACCGACAAAGGTCTTGAGACTTTCCTGGCGGACATCAAATCAGCAGGCATCAAAATCCTGTAACGGTTGCAAGACATGTTTCGATCAAGGCCCGGACATCGCTCTGGGCCTTTTTCGTGACTGCCATGTGATTGCCCCTCCCATTGCCCCCTGCTAGGGTTTCTCGCAAATGAGGCTGAGCACCCACCAATGAGCACCGCACTAGACAAATTCCAACGTTTGGAAGGCACCGCGCTGTGGCGTGAAACCCCGGGCGTGCAACGGCGGGAAGTGATTGTGTCTCTGGGCGAAGCTTCCTTGGTCATCAAAGACAGCCAGGACCGCGCACTCACGCACTGGTCCCTCCCAGCTGTGCGCCGCCTCAATCCAGGTCAAACCCCGGCGGTGTTTTTTCCGGACGGCGACTCGGATGAGACGCTGGAAATCGATCCGGCACACGATGATCTGGTGGACGCGATCGAAAAACTGCGCAAGGCGGTTGCCCGGCCGCAACGCGCCTCCGGGCGCTTACGCAAAACCGTCTTAGCCCTGACCACAACTGCCTTGGCCGGGCTGGCCGTCTTCTGGCTGCCCGACGCCTTGGCAAACCACACACTGCGCGTGGTGCCCAATGTGGCACGTCAGACCATGGGTCAGGACATGCAACAGCTTGCCACCCGCCTCACCGGCCAACCGTGCAGTGCACCTCTGGCGGTCCCGGCAGTAGACGCCCTGCAAAAGCGCCTGCAAGTGCGCTCCATTTCCGTTCTGCCCAGCGCCCTGCGCGAAGCCATCGCCTTGCCAGGCAATGTAGTTCTGTTGGGTCGCGACACCATCGAGGATCACGAAGAGCCGGATGTGGCCGCGGGCTACATTGTAGCGGCACAGGCTGCCTCTCCCGATCCGCTGCGTGGGGTTTTGGAAACCGGCGGCATTCGCGCCAGCTTGCGTTTGCTGACCACTGGCGCGCTGCCGGAAGATCTTCTGCTTCAACATATCGAACTGATGATCAGCAGCCCGCCTGCGGCGGCCGCGGATGACACGTTGATCCAGGCATTTGAAGAAAAGCGGGTCAGACTACAGCCTTACGCGCTGGCACGGGACCCATCTGGTGAAAGCACGCTGGCCTTAATAGAGGCCGCCCCTTTCACCGAAGAGTTGCCAGAACCAATCTTGATTGACCGTTACTGGGTGGCTCTTCAAGGCATCTGCGGCAGCTAAACGCCGCCGCAGACCTCAATTTCATTACTGGCGCACAAAAGCACCGCCAAACCCGGCGCTCTGGGTCTTACTCAGCGCTGCATTGGCGCTGTCTGCGCTGGCAAACGGACCTGCCAGCACCATGCGCTGGGTCAGACCATTCCGCTGGTATTTGCCAATCCGAACCGGCAGACCAAGACGCTTCACCTGTTTGGCCGCCGCTTGCGCGCTGGCCTGATCGCTAAACGTGCCAACCTGCACATAGGGCGTGCCTGCCAGCCGCAAGGACTTGGTGGCGGCTTCAGATTTGGTGGACACGGTGGTCGCTGCCACCTGTGTGGTGCTTGCCCGCGCAACGGTTTCGCTTTCCTCTGCCACACCGACAAGCTGCCGGGGCAAAGTATTGGTCCAAATCTGCTCCATCTGTGCCTGACCACCCAAGGTCATCTCGGCGCGACGCTCATTCAAGCGGCCATCATCAAACGCCCGACGGTAGCCTTCCGGCACCATGGCCAGCACATGGGAGTCTCGATTGGCTTCATACACGTGACGCGGCACAACACGTACGTCTGGCGCCACTTCACCGACGCGCACAACGGTGCCAACCGGCGGACGACGCAGCGAGCTGTTCTGATCAAATCGCATCTGTGGTGGTTGCGCTGTCGCTCCCCCACGACCGGGCGTCACCGGGGACTGAGCTTGAGGACCGCACCGAACAGCAGAGCCTCTCCAGGATGTCACCCCTTCGCGACACGGCGATACGACACCAGCCGCGCGCGGCGCTTGTTTGGAAGTCCGGCGCACGGTTGTTGTCGTGGTTTTGGGGGCCACTGATCCAGGCTGGATCACCGTTGGTGCCGCTGCGGTGGCTGCTGGGGCAACCGTACGCGTGGTGGTCGTCTTGGTTGTTGCGGTGGTCGGACGGGCCGCGGTTGGTGTGGTGTAAAGCGGCGCACCTTTGGCCTGCTTTGGCACTTTCACCGTGCGCGTAGTTGTTTTCGCCGTGCTGGTTGCAGCGCTGCTAGTGGTGCGTGCCGTTGTTGCCGGTGCAGCTGCAGGCGCAACTGCTTTTGGCGCCGTAGCCACGGCAGGCGCACCTGCTTCAGGTGCTGCCGGCTGAATTTGCACAACATTTTTGTCGAGCTTTGGCGCGGCGCTGGTGGTGGTTTGCGCTTTGGAGAAGGTAGGTTTGAAGCCACAGATCACCTTGCGTTCCCGCGTTACACGCGGCACCCAGGTTGTGGCTCCATCAACACCGGCGCGGATGTAAACACATCCACGGCTGTCAACAAACTGCTTACCCTTGAAATCATTCGGCGGGAACTCCGCCGGGATTTCGTTTGAACTAATGGACTGCGCGGTGACCGCACCAATGCCCAAGGAACTTGCGATCACGCCGATCGCAATAACTCTGGTCAGTTTCATTTTGCCCCCACAAGATGTAGGGGCACCTTAGCCGGTTTGTTTCCAACGAGTAAACCGTTGAAAACACGAAATTTGACCTATTGGGTACCAAACATGCGGTCGCCCGCATCGCCCAATCCGGGCAAGATATAGCCTTTTTCGTTCAACCGCTCATCGAGCGCCGCAGTCACAATTGGCACATCCGGATGCGCCTCTTTCATTCGCGCCACACCTTCAGGCGCTGCCAACAGACACAAGAAGCGGATGTTCTTCGCACCCTGTTTTTTCAGCAGATCAATGGCCGCCGCAGAGCTGTTGCCGGTTGCCAGCATCGGGTCAACAGCGATCACAAGACGTTCATCCAGCTCACTTGGCGCTTTAAAGTAATATTGCACCGGCTCCAGAGTCTCCTCGTCACGGTACAACCCGACAAAGCCCACACGCGCCGATGGCACCAACTCCAGCATCCCGTCCAGAAGGCCGTTGCCAGCCCGTAAAATCGAGACCAAAGCAAGCTTGCGGCCCGCCAGCGTGGGCGCATCCATCTCTACCATCGGTGTCTGGATTTTCTTGGTGGTCATCGGCAGTTCGCGGGTGATTTCATAGGCCAGCAACTGGCTGATCTCACGCAGCAGGCGGCGGAACTCCCCTGTCGAGGTGGCCTGATCGCGCATGATGGTCAGCTTGTGCTGTACCAGCGGGTGATCCACAACTGTCAAATGATCCATCAGGCTTGCTCCAATCGCTTTGCTACTTTTGCTTTGGTATCGGCATCACAGAAGGCCGCGTCAAGCGCGGTCTGGTTGAGCGCACGAAAATCACTCTCGTCCCATCCAAAGGCTTTGGATAGCTCTTCGTACTCGCGGCGCATAGTCGTATGAAAGAACGGCGGATCATCCGTGCTGACGGTCACTTTGACACCGGCATCGCGCAATTTCTGAATCGGGTGGCTGGCGAAATCCGGGAACAGGCCCAGCACAACGTTTGACCCCGGGCAAACTTCCAACGTGATCTGGCGCGCCACCAGCTCTTTCACCAGTTCTGGATCTTCAATGCTCCGCACGCCATGGCCAATGCGCTCCACGTTCAGATCGCGGATCGCATCCCAAACACTTTCCGGCCCGCCAAATTCCCCGGCGTGGGTGGTCAGCTGCAATCCAGCTTCCTTGGCTTGATCAAACGCATAGGCAAAGGTGCCCTGTGTGAACTGCCCTTCGTCGCCGCCCATGCCAAAGCCGGTCACAAAGTCGCCAGCGGTTTCCGCCGCACAATGTGCCGTGGTCTTGGACTTGTCGGCCCCGAAGTGACGCACTGCGGTCGCAACACCGCGCAAGGTGATCCCATGTTTGGCCTCCGCCGCGTTGGCCGCTTCCTCAATCGCCGCGAGATACTCGCGCCACGCGCCAAGATCACCGCCGCCACAGAAGTCAGGGCTAATAAAGCTCTCGGTGTAGACCACGCCATTCTTGGCGCTCTCTTCCAGGATCGCAGTCGTGAGCCGCGCAAACTCTTCCGGACCAGTCAAAACAGAGGTTGCGTCCTCATAGGTGCTCAGGAAGTGCACAAAGTCCCGGAACGCATACCCGCCGTTGTCGTCAAAGATCTTGCTCAGATCGACGTTCTTTTCATGCGCCAACTGTTTGATAAACGCGGGCGGGGCCGCGCCTTCATGGTGCAGGTGCAGCTCGACTTTAGGCAGGTCAGCAACGCTCATAAGAAACTCCTTCCACGGGGAGGTGTGATCCCCAGATGTGTGGCCACCGTTGCGGCCACATCAACAAAATCCATAATCCCGGCTTCTTTGACGCCCACACCGGCGGCCAATACAGGCACGCGCTCCCGGGTGTGGTCGGTTCCGGTCCAGCTTGGGTCATTGCCGTGATCCGCTGTCAGGATCAAGAGATCATCCGCCTTCAAATTTTGAAGGACCTTTCCGATTTCCAAGTCAAACCATTCCAACGCACGCGCATAGCCGGAGATGTCACGACGATGGCCATAGAGACTGTCAAACTCCACAAAGTTTGCAAAGGTCAGGCTACCATCTTCGGCAGTTTCCACCAATCCCTGCAAATCCTGCATCAGCTTGGCATCCGCCCCTTTGGTGCAATCGTCAATGCCCGCCATGGTGAAGATGTCGCCAATCTTGCCAACACCGTGAACTTTGCCACCGGCTTCTTGCACCCAGTTGGTCAACAGTGGCTCCGGGGGGGCAATTGCAAAGTCTCGGCGGTTGGTTGTGCGGGTGAACCCATTCGCAGCGTCGCCGACAAACGGCCGCGCAATCACCCGGCCAATCTTCATCTCGTGCAAGGTCGGCGCAAGGTCCTGACACAACTTCAACAGACGTTCGAGCCCAAAGGTCTCCTCATGCGCGGCAATCTGAAAAACGCTATCTGCAGAGGTGTAGCAAATCGGCTTTCCGCTTTTGACATGCTCCGCCCCTAGGTCATTGATGACGACAGTCCCCGACGCGTGACAATCGCCTAAGATGCCATCCACACCGGCCAACTCACACACCAACTTGCTCAAATCAGCTGGAAAACACGGCTCTTCTTTGGGGAAGTAGCCCCAATCCCAGGGCACAGGCAGGCCAGCCAATTCCCAATGGCCGGATGGCGTATCTTTGCCCGGACTGACTTCCGTCGCCGCCCCCCATGCCCCCTGTGGCGTCGCGTTCAATCCGGGCGTGGCATCGCCCGACGCCAACCGACACGCCGCGCCCAAGCCCAACGCGTCGAGATTGGGCAGCTTCAACGGCCCACTGCGCCCATCTTCTGCGCGTCCCTCTGCGCAAGCCTGCGCAATATGCGCCAAGGTATTCGCACCAATGTCGGAGCGGTCTTCGTTGAAAAACTGTGCCGCATCCGGCGCACCGCCGATGCCAACCGAGTCCATCACAACCAGAAATGCACGTGCCATCAGCGGCTCCTTTCGTGGATTAGCGGCGGCATATCGGGCATAGCGTCGCCAATGTCCATGGCCTCCAGCACAGCTGCCGCGGCGGCATCCGCCTTGTCTTCACGGCTGGCATGCACCCGTAGAAGCGGATCACCCGCTTTCACCTGTGTACCCAGCCGCACCACCTCGGAGAAGCCCACTGCAGGATCGATCACATCGCTCTCCACCATGCGCCCGCCGCCAAGTCCAACAACAGCCAAGCCCAGCGCCTCCCCGTCAATAGCAGAGACAAAGCCATCCCGCGGCGCCTTGACCTCTCGGATCACCGAGGCCTCCGGCAAGAACCGCTGCCACTCCTCGACAAATCGCATTGGCCCACCATGGGCCGCTACCATCTTGCCAAACCGCTCCGCCGCTTGTCCGTTCGCCAGCACGTCCACCATCTTGGCCACGCCTGCCTCAACATCCGCCGCCAATCCCGCATTGGCCAACAACACACCGCCAAGCGACACGCTCAACTCCGCCAATGGCCCACCTTTGGAACCACAGAGCACCTCCATGCACTCCGCCACTTCCAACGCATTGCCCAGCGAAGGCGCCAACGGTTGGTTCATATCCGAAATCACCGCGCTTGTCGGACAGCCCGCCAAATTCGCTGTGCTCACCAAAGAGTCTGCCAAGGCTTCGGCATCCTCAAGCGTCTTCATAAACGCGCCGCTGCCCACCTTCACATCCAACACCAGCCCATGCAGTCCAGCAGCCAGCTTCTTGGACAAGATCGACGCCGTGATCAGATCCAGACTTTCCACCGTCCCGGTTACATCCCGCACCGCATAAAGCCGTTTGTCGGCCGGCGCGATCTCAGCCGTTGCGCTGACAATCGACGCCCCCGCGTCGCGCACCACCTTGTCAAACTGTGCCTCATCCAACCCGGTCTGATAGCCTGGAATTGCCTCTAGCTTATCCAGTGTCCCGCCCGTGTGCCCAAGCCCGCGCCCCGACACCATCGGCACATAGGCGCCACAAGCCGCCAAAGCCGGTGCCAGCACCAAACTCACACAATCGCCAACGCCGCCTGTGGAATGTTTATCCAATGCAGGCCCCGGCAAATCCCAAGACATCGTGTCACCGCTGTCCCGCATCGCCAGTGTCAAGGCCACGCGCCCTTCCTCAGAGAGACCACGCACGCAAACCCCCATGGCAAACGCGCCAGCCTGCGCGTCACTGACCGTTCCGTCAGCCAACCCTCGGGCAAACCAGGCCAGCTCTTCACGACTGGGGTCTTCGCCTTTGCGCAACTGCGCGATGATGGCCCGTGCGTCCATGTGGGTCTCCTTATACTCGTTCTTTAATCGCGGTCCGCGTGGCCGTCGCCCAGATGGTCTTTCCCAAAGGCACCCGGCAACAACTCAGCCATGGTCATCTCCACCCGCGCACCGTCCAGGTTGGCCAACGTCACTTTTGTGTCCGCGCCACCAAACTCGGCAAGCTTCTGACGGCACCCACCACAAGGGCTCACCGGCTGCTTGCTATCCGCCACGACAAATACTTCGTTCAACTTGGTCTCACCCGCCGCGACCATCGCCGCAATCGCGCCTGCTTCTGCGCAAGTGCCTTCCGGGTAGGCAATGTTCTCCACATTACAGCCTGCGTAGATTGTGCCACCTTCAGACAGCACCGCCGCGCCAACCTTAAATTGCGAATACGGCGCATAGGCGTTTTCGCGCACGGCAAAAGCCGTTTTTTCCAAGCTCATGTCTCTGTCACTTTCGTCTTGAACGCCCCCGGCAGCGTGACTTCGAGCAATTCGATGTCCGCGCTTGGATCGGCGTAGAGGGTTTTCATTCCGGGTGGGATCACAAAGGCATCCCCGGCTTCCAAGGCATATGGCTCCCGCCCTTCACCTTTCAGAACCATCGTGCCCTTCATCACAAAGGTAAAGTGAATATCCGCATCATGACGCGTCCATTGCGGAACGCCGTCTCCACGACGGATCACTTGTACGCCAGCCACATCCTGGGTGTTGGTGGCAATGGTTGTGTCTCGGCACATGAAGCCCGGAAATCGGAAATCGCTCCACTCCGCACCTTCTGCTAGGTTATGCACAAAACGCTGCCCATCCCATTCCCGATCTGGCCGCTCATGTGGGGTTGGCAGTTCCATTTCATGATCAATCTCGGTCACATGATCCGCTGGCACCCCAATCTCGATCACTTGCAGATCGTCGCTGGCCTCACAAACCCGATGGCGAATTTCCGGCGGCTGAATAAAGCAATCGCCTGCATTGAGACGCCGCATGCCTCCTTGATCTTCATAAAGCACATCAACCCAACCATTGACGCAGAAGATCAACTGAAAGCCCACCTTATGGTAATGCACCATATCCGGCACCGGCCCGCCATCAGGAATACGAATATGACTGGCAATCATCGCCCCACCTAACCGGTCTGGCACCAAATCCCGATAATGCATCCCCGCCCGGCCAATGACCCATGGCGCCTGATCCGCCAATCGCCGCACCACAAAGGAATGCTGCACTTCTGGCAACACCAGCGGCGGGTTTAGTTCGTCGATTTCGATCTTTGTGCCATTTGGCGCGATCAACTCGCGCGCGCCTTCGGCAAACCCATTGGGATTGTCGGTCAAAATCCGCAGACACCCTGGCAACTCCCTCGCATCCTTCTCGATGCGCAGCCGCAGGCCATGACCGGAAAACACCGCCACCGTTGGGTCATCCGCCGGATAAATCATATCCATCCGCATTTTGAGCACTTTGGTGTAAAAGGGGATGTCATCGCGCAATTCCTGCGTTGGCAACCGCACCTCTGCTCTGATCTCTTCCATACCCGCTCCTGACTGCACTCTGACGGCAGAATTTTTCGAGAATGTAACCAAATGGTCAAAAACTCAACGGCGAATTTACGGCGCCTTCCGCCAAGTTACATTTGCCCATTCCCACGGAAGAAAAACTAGTTTAATGCTGAACCAAATTTTGACCACCCCACAAACCGCCGCTGCGCCCCGCGCAAAATGAGGTCCGCCATGTCCGACAACCGCAACCAATCCCTGCGCGACGCCGCCCTGTTTTACCACGCCAACCCAAAACCGGGGAAACTGGAAATCCGCGCCACCAAACCCCTGGCCAACGGCCGCGATCTCTCCCGAGCCTATTCACCGGGGGTTGCGGAAGCCTGTATCGAGATCAAAGAAGACCCGGCCAACGCCGCGCTTTATACTGCGCGTCAAAATCTCGTGGCTGTGGTGTCCAACGGCTCTGCGGTGCTTGGCCTCGGCAACATCGGCGCGCTGGCATCCAAGCCGGTGATGGAAGGCAAAGCGGTTCTGTTCAAGAAATTTGCCAACATCGACTGCTTTGACATTGAGCTGGACGAAGCCGACCCGGAAAAGCTGGCAGACATCGTCTGCGCCATGGGCCCCACCTTTGGCGCGATCAACCTCGAAGACATCAAGGCGCCCGATTGCTTCATAGTCGAAAAGCTCTGCCGCGAGCGCATGAACATTCCGGTGTTCCATGACGACCAGCACGGCACCGCCATTGTTGTGGGTGCGGCGGCGACCAACGCGCTGCAAGTGGCGGGTAAAAACTTCGAAGACATCAAAATAGTCTCCACCGGCGGTGGCGCGGCGGGCATTGCCTGCCTCAACATGTTGCTGAAGCTTGGTGTAAAGCGCGAAAACGTCTGGCTCTGCGACATCCACGGCCTCGTCTATGAAGGCCGCGAAGAGGACATGAACCCACAAAAGGCGGAATTTGCGCAGAAAACCGACCTGCGCACCCTCGACGAGGTGGTCGACGGCGCCGACATGTTCCTGGGCCTCTCCGGCCCCGGCGTGCTGAGACCAGAACTCGTTGAGAAAATGACCGCGCAACCGATCATCTTTGCCTTGGCCAACCCCACCCCGGAAATCATGCCGGAACTGGCCCGCAAAGTGGCGCCTGACGCGATCATTGCCACCGGCCGCTCCGACTTCCCGAACCAGGTCAACAACGTCCTTTGCTTCCCCTTCATCTTCCGCGGCGCTCTGGATGTGGGCGCCACCGAAATCAACGATGAAATGTGCGTGGCCTGCGTGAACGGCATTGCCGAACTCGCCCGCGCAACAACCTCTGCCGAGGCCGCGGCGGCCTATAAGGGTGAACAGCTCACCTTCGGCGCTGAATATCTGATCCCGAAACCATTTGACCCCCGTCTGGTCGGTGTGGTGTCGGCTGCCGTAGCCAAGGCCGCCATGGACAGCGGTGTCGCCACCCGCCCGATCGACGACATCGACGCCTACGTGCATAAGCTCAACCAATCGGTCTTCAAATCCGCGCTGCTGATGCGGCCCGTATTCGAAACCGCCCGCAAAGCCGCACGCCGCATTGTGTTCTCCGAAGGTGAAGACGAGCGTGTGCTCCGCGCCGCACAAGCGATCCTGGAAGAGACCACAGAAACCCCCATCCTGATTGGCCGCCCCGAAGTGATCGAAGCCCGCTGCGAACGTGCTGGCCTCTCTATTCGTCCTGGTCAAGACTTCCAGATCGTGAACCCGGAAAACGATCCGCGGTATTACGACTACTGGAACAGCTATCACGAACTGATGGAGCGCGAAGGCGTCACGCCGGACCTCGCCAAGGCGATCATGCGCACCAACTCGACCGCGATTGGCTCGATCATGGTGCACCGCGAAGAAGCCGACAGCCTGATCTGCGGCACCTTTGGCGAATACCGCTGGCACCTGAACTACATCACGCAGGTTTTGGGCAATAAATCCCTGTCCCCACATGGCGCACTCTCGCTGATGATCCTCGAGGATGGCCCCCTGTTCATTGCGGACACGCAGGTACACGAACTGCCAAGCCCCGAGGACATCGCCCGCATCACCATCGGTGCTGCCCGCCACGTGCGCCGCTTTGGCCTAGAGCCTAACATCGCGCTTTGCTCTCAAAGCCAGTTTGGCAACCATCAACAAGGCTCTGGCAAACGCCTGCGTGAAGCCATTGAAATTCTGGACAGCCGCCCACGCGACTTCACCTACGAAGGCGAGATGAACGTCGACACCGCGCTTGATCCCGACCTGCGCGCCCGCGTCTTCCCGCGCACCCGCCTGAATGGCGCCGCCAACGTGCTGGTGTTTGCCCATGCCGACGCAGCCTCTGGCGTGCGCAACATCCTGAAAATGCGCGCAGGAGCACTGGAAGTGGGCCCGATCCTGATGGGAATGGGCAACCGCGCCCACATCGTCAGCCCGTCGATCACGGCGCGCGGTCTGCTGAACATGGCCGCCATTGCCGGCACGCCGGTGACGCAATACGGCTAAGCCGCCCTCTTTAAGTTCACGAAAAAACGCGGCGGAGTGATTCCCGCCGCGTTTTGCATTTCCAAACTTCGCAACTTTGCAAAGCCCCCTCCAGTTTCCAGCGAACCCCAAGCAAACCCAGGTCTTTGCAAAAATTTGCAGATCACCTGAGCAAAGACTTGCAAATTTTCTGCGATAATCTGCCACGTCCCCGCCACCAAGACTTGCCGCCGTAACAGCCCCTCCTCTATCCATTTGGGTAAGGATAGGAGGACCCCATGTCATATCAGGACGTCTACAACGGCTGGAAGAACGACCCCGAAGCATTTTGGATGCAGGCAGCAGACGCCATTGACTGGGACAGCCCGCCCAGCCAAGCGCTCTTTGACAAGGGCGACCACATGTATGAATGGTTCTCCGACGCCAAGGTCAACACCTGCTGGAACGCCGTGGACCGCCACGTCGAAGCTGGGCGCGGTGAGCAGACCGCCATCATCCACGACAGCCCGATCACCCACTCCAAGCGCGAGATCTCATACGTCGAGCTGCGCAACCGTGTCGCCTCCCTCGCCGGCGCGCTGCGTGCCAAAGGTGTGGAAAAAGGCGACCGCGTCATCATCTACATGCCGATGATCCCCGAAGCGCTCGAAGCCATGCTGGCTTGTGCTCGCCTTGGCGCGATCCACTCGGTGGTATTTGGCGGATTTGCCTCCAACGAGCTGGCCGTGCGCATTGACGACGCCAAGCCCAAAGCGATCATCGCCGCCTCCTGCGGCCTCGAACCGGGCCGCGTGGTGCACTACAAGCCCCTGCTGGACGGCGCTATCGATCTCGCCACTCACAAGCCAGACTTCTGCGTGATCTTCCAGCGCGAGCAAGAAGTGGCGCAGCTGATCGAAGGCCGCGACTTCAACTGGCACGGCTTCCAATATGGTGTGGAGCCCGCCGAATGTGTCCCTGTGGAGGGTAATCATCCGGCCTATATCCTCTACACCTCCGGCACCACCGGCCAACCCAAAGGCGTGGTGCGCCACACCGCCGGCCACCTGGTCGCGCTGAACTGGACCATGAAGAACGTCTTTAACGTCGATCCCGGCGATGTCTTCTGGGCAGCATCGGACGTAGGTTGGGTTGTGGGTCACAGCTACATCACCTACGCGCCCCTGATCCATGGCAACACTACCATTGTGTTTGAAGGTAAACCGGTTGGCACACCGGATGCAGGCACCTTCTGGCGGGTGATTTCCGAGCACAAAGTCAAAACATTCTTCACGGCCCCAACAGCTTTCCGCGCCGTGAAGCGCGAAGACCCGCAAGGCGAGTTCGTGAAAAAGTACGACATGTCCTGCATGGAACAGGTCTTCCTCGCCGGGGAACGTGCTGACCCGGACACCATCATCTGGGCGCAGGACCAGCTGCAAAAACCAATCATCGACCACTGGTGGCAGACTGAATTGGGCTACCCTGCGATCTGTAACCCCGTGGGTATCGAGCTTTTGCCCGTGAAACTGGGCAGCCCCTCCTTGCCCATGCCGGGCTATGACATGAAGGTGCTCGACGAAGGCGGCAACGAGCTGCCTCCCGGTGAACTTGGCGCCATTGTCAGCAAACTGCCTCTGCCCCCGGGCACACTGCCAACCCTGTGGAATGCCGAAGACCGCTTCAAAAAATCCTACCTGACCAACTTCCCCGGCTACTACGAAACCGGTGACGCAGGCATGATTGACGAAGACGGCTACGTCTACATCATGGCGCGCACCGACGACGTGATCAACGTTGCGGGCCACCGCCTCTCCACCGGCGGCATGGAAGAGGTGCTCGCCGGCCATCCGGACGTCGCAGAATGTGCGGTGATTGGTGTGGCCGATCAGCTCAAAGGCCAGATGCCGGTTGGCTTCCTCTGTCTCAACGCAGGCGCAGACCGTGACCACGGTGAAGTTGTGAAAGAAGTTGTGAAACTGGTGCGTGAAAAAATCGGCCCGGTGGCGGCGTTCAAATTGGCCGTCGTGGTCGATCGTCTTCCCAAAACCCGCTCCGGCAAAATCCTGCGCGGCACCATGGTCAGCATCGCCGATGGCACCGAGTGGAAAATGCCGGCGACCATTGATGATCCGGTCATTCTCGATGAGATCACCGAAGCCCTGCAAAGCATCGGCTACGCCAAATCGTAACCTCGGAGCGGGGGCCAGCCCCCGCACCCACGGGATATATTTGGCAAGAAGAAACTAGAAAGGCGCGCCGAGATTTGGGCGCGTTTTTTTGGTGTCAAACAAACTGCTCGCGGATCAGGCGCTCTTCCAACCCATGGCCCGGGTCGAACAAGATCCGGTGCGCGATGCTCTCATCAGAGCGGATTTCAACCGCGGCCACATTCTCAATCGAGCGGCTGTCCGCATGCGCCATCACAGGGCGTTTGTTGGCTTCAAGAACCTCAAAAGTCACGGTCGCTTGTTTGGGCAACAGAGCCCCCCGCCACCGACGTGGTCGAAACGGTGCAATCGCGGTGAGCGCCAAAACATCTGAGCCAATCGGCAGGATCGGTCCATGCGCCGAGTAATTGTACGCAGTAGACCCAGCTGGCGTACTGATCAGCGCGCCGTCACAGACCAGCTCTTCCATGCGCAAACGCCCGTCAATCTTGATGCGCAGTTTCGCCGCCTGCGGCCCCGCCCGCAACAAGGACACCTCGTTGATCGCCAGCGCCTCATGCACGGAGTTGTCGACACAGGTCGCCCGCATCGCCAGCGGATTGAGCTTTTCCTCTTCCGCCGCCGCAAGCCGTTCCAGAAGATCGCTTTCCGAATAGGTGTTCATCAGAAAGCCTACCGTGCCCCGATTCATGCCATAAACCGGCGCAGGCAAGGCCTGCGTGTCGTGCAACGTGTGCAGCATGAAGCCATCCCCGCCCAGCGCGACAATCACATCCGCCTCTTCCGGTACAACATTGCCATAACGGCCAATCAGCGCCGCCCGCGCGGTCTGCGCCACCG
The DNA here is from genome assembly GCF_047124445.1 of Shimia sp. MIT1388. Lineage (GTDB taxonomy): Bacteria > Pseudomonadota > Alphaproteobacteria > Rhodobacterales > Rhodobacteraceae > Shimia. Next base: position 2,095,738 of record NZ_CP138921.1, read on the forward strand.
GCGCGTTGCTGGCCACAAAAGCGATTCTTTCGGACATATTGGTCCCGGCTCCATTCAAACACCGACAGGTTTCCCTGCCCCGCCAAAGGTTTCCTATGGCGTCATATGTTTATCCCCTGCACCATCTGCGGCGTTCAGGCAAGGTGTTGCGTCGCTTTGGGACCTTTCAACACAGTAACCTTTCCTTTAGGAAGCGCAGCAACGCGAACCCCATGATCTGGAGCACATGCCCATGTCCACCACCCGTGATGCCGGCTTTTTCACTGAATCCCTCGCCTCCCGCGACCCGGAGCTATTTGGCTCGATCACCAACGAGCTGGGCCGCCAGCGTGACGAGATCGAACTGATCGCCTCGGAAAACATCGTGTCCGCTGCGGTGATGGAAGCGCAGGGCACTGTGCTGACCAACAAATACGCCGAAGGCTACCCGGGCCGCCGCTACTACGGTGGCTGCCAATACGTGGACGTGGCGGAAAACCTCGCCATCGACCGCGCCAAAGAGCTGTTTGGCTGTGACTTCGCCAACGTGCAACCAAACTCCGGCTCGCAAGCCAACCAGGGTGTGTTCACCGCGCTGCTGCAGCCTGGCGACACCATCCTCGGCATGAGCCTGGATGCCGGTGGCCACCTGACCCACGGCGCAAAGCCAAACCAATCCGGCAAATGGTTCAACGCCATTCAGTACGGCGTGCGCAAGCAAGACAGCCTGCTGGACTACGATCAGGTGCAGGAGCTGGCCAACGAGCACAAGCCAAAGATGATCATCGCCGGTGGTTCCGCCATCCCGCGCCAGATCGACTTTGCCAAGTTCCGTGAAATCGCCGACTCCGTAGGCGCATACCTGATGGTAGACATGGCCCACTTTGCCGGTCTGGTTGCCGCGGGTGAGCACCCATCCCCGTTCCCATACGCGGATGTGGCCACCACCACGACCCACAAAACTCTGCGCGGCCCACGTGGCGGCATGATCCTGACCAACGACGAAGCCATTGCAAAGAAAGTGAACTCCGCGATCTTCCCTGGCATCCAGGGCGGCCCGCTGATGCACGTCATCGCCGCCAAAGCTGTGGCCTTTGGCGAAGCGCTGCGTCCAGAATTCAAAGAGTACCAGAAACAGGTCCGCGCCAACGCTGTGGCCCTGGCGGATCAACTGATCAAAGGTGGTCTGGACATCGTCACCGGTGGCACCGACACCCACGTGATGCTGGTGGACCTGCGCCCCAAAGCTGTGACCGGCAACATCGCGGACAAAGCTCTGGGCCGCGCGCACATCACCACCAACAAAAACGGCATCCCGTTTGACCCGGAAAAGCCAATGGTGACCTCCGGTCTGCGCCTCGGCACGCCTGCAGGCACCACCCGTGGCTTTGGTGAAGAAGAGTTCCGCGCAATTGCTGACATGATTGTTGAAGTGGTCGACGGTCTGGCCGCCAACGGCGAAGAGGGCAACGCCGAGGTGGAAGCCTCTGTCCGCGCCAAAGTGGCCGATCTCTGCGCCCGCTTCCCGCTGTACCCGAACCTGTAGGGGCACGGACACCAAAAACTTGTAGGCCGGCGCTGGACATTCCAGCGGCGGCCTTTTCTTTTGGTAGTATGACCAAAGATGATTTGAAAAAGACCAGCAAGCATTTGAGCTACATCCTTCGGCACGCACCGGACAGCATCGGCTTAACGCTTGATGCACAGGGATGGGCGCAGGTCTCTGACCTAATTGCGAAATCTGAGCATCCCCTCACACATGACCTCATTGCCGAGGTGGTGCGCACCAACGCAAAACTGCGCTTTTCCTTGAACCACGACGGCTCCCTTATCCGGGCAAATCAGGGACACTCGATCCAGATTGATCTGGGGCTTTCCCCCCAAACGCCTCCGCGCGTTCTGTTTCACGGCACTGCCAAAACCAACCTGGCGTCCATTCGTCAAAATGGATTGCTCAAAGGCGCGCGACATCATGTGCATCTCTCCGACAACACCGCAACCGCCAAGGCCGTAGGTGGCCGCCATGGTTCCCCGATTGTACTGACGATCCAAACTGAGGACATGGCCCAGAATGGCCATACCTTTTATCGATCCGCCAATGGCGTTTGGCTGGTAGATCACGTACCACCGCAATTTCTTGAATAGCGCTTGTAACAGACAGCCTGCGGAGCACGACAATGACAGACGGTTGGGACGCCTCGGCTGAGGCCTGGATTGCGTCGATGGGAGAGGCTGGCGATTTCAGTCGGGAACATGTGCTCGACGCACCGATGCTGGAGCGCTTGGCAAAGGCGGCTCCAGAGGCGGTGTTGGACCTCGGCTGTGGCGAAGGGCGGTTCTGCCGCATGATAGCCCCAAATGTGGATCATGTTGCGGGCATCGATCCCACCGAAGCGTTAATCTCGCACGCAATGACCCAAGGCGATGCCGACTACCTGGTCGCGCGCGCAGAGGACCTGCCGTTTGACAACAACAGCTTTGACATGGTGGTCAGCTACCTGTCGTTTATCGACATCCCCGACATCCCCGCCGCTTTGCGAGAATGTCATCGCGTCTTACGCCCAAACGGCCTCTTGCTGATCGCCAACCTGAACCCATGGACCACCGCCAGCCAATCCAAGGGCACGCCGGTCAAAAACTCCGACGGCACCACCACGCTCACAATGGACCGCTACCTGGACGCTTTCCCCAGCTGGGCGGAGTGGAGCGGCATCCGCATTCAAAACTGGCACCGCCCGCTGGCGTTCTACATGCAGGCGCTGCTGCAAAGTGGTTTTCAGCTCACACACTTTGACGAACCCAAAGCCACCGGCGGCGCGCGGGCGGAAAGTTACAACCGCGCGCCCTATATGCACATTATGGAATGGCAGAAGCGCTAACGCGCTGCTGCCTTACCAGCCAAACAGTTTGGGCCGTGCCCCATCCGTCGCCTGATCCAGCACGCTTTTACGCGCAAAGCGAGCGCGGCGATCTTCGCGCCAATGTGGCTGCAGCTTGGGCTCAGAAACAGGCGCCGCGTCTTTGTCCGCCCAATGCGCCTGACGGGTGGCCACTTGAAAGCTATTTGAAAGAATTCCCAACATATCTGGCACTCCTTGTGTTGATCTGATCCAAACATGGTGGACAGAACGCGGAAAATCGACTCAATATGTCATTCAATATGTAAGCTGGAGTTACATAATGGATTGGTCCTCCCTGCCCTCCCTCGCCGCCCTGCGCGCCTTTGAAGCCGCCGCCCGCCACCAGAACCTGAGCGCCGCCGCCCGCGAACTCAATGTGACCCATGCCGCGATTGCCCAGCATGTGCGCAGTCTGGAAGCGGACCTGTCCACGCCACTGTTGTTTCGCTCTGGCCGGGGGGTGGCGCTTACCGAAGAAGGCCGTCATCTGGCCCAGCATCTCTCCGCTGGTTTTGAGGTGATTGCCGAAGGTGTCTCCGCACTTCAACGCTCCAAAGAAGACCGTCCGCTCTCGGTCAGCGTCACCCCCTCCTTTGCCGCAAACTGGCTTATGCCCCGTATTGGCGGCTTCTGGCAGGCGCACCCGGAAATCTCGCTCAGCATCAACCCAAGTGTGAGCTTGATCGACCTGCGCCGCGATGGCTTTGACATGGCCATCCGATTTGGCAACGGAAAATGGCCGGGGGTGTCCTCCGAATTGCTCACAACTGGGGAGTTTTGGGTGGTTGGCTCCCCTAAGTTGCTCAATACAAAATCGGAAATCAGCCTCAAAGACGCTGGTACGTACCCTTGGCTGATGGATCTCCACATGCTGGAATGGCGGCAGGTTGTGGAAGACGCCGGTCTGGATCTCAACACCGTGGACATGACCTCTCTGGAAACCAATGAGCTTGTGCTCTCCGCCACAGTGGCTGGCCTGGGTGTCTCGGTGCACCCCAAATCTCTGGTCGAGCGCGAGGTGGATTTTGGCACCCTCAAGCAGATCTGCAGCCTGCCGCGTACCGATCTGGGTTATCACCTCGTCACCTTGCCCCGCCCCTTAAGCGCCAAGGAACGCGCCTTTCGCAAATGGCTGATGGCCGAGGCCAAGGCATAGCCCAAACAAAAAGCACCCGAGCGCAAACTCGAGTGCTTTTTGAATTTTTGTAGTACCTTACGCGCCGGGCTTGCCATCCATCAACGCTTCTTCCAGCAGTTTCTCGTCACGCACTTCTTCGATGCGGCGAATGCGGTCTTCACGCTGCTGATTGTCAAAGCGGTACTTCACCACATTGATCAGGCTGATGGTCAGAAGCACGATGCCCATACCCCAATAGCCTTTGGTGGACAGCGGCACATCAGTGGACATCCAAAGCGAAATACCAAGCAGCACATAGGCCAGGGCCACACCGGCCATGTTGAGCATCAGGATGGTGGAATTGTCATTACGATCGGTCATTTTGGGTCTCTCTCTTTAATCTATGAGGTATGGGGTAGAGGGTGTTTAAGGCGATCTTGCGATCAATTTTCGCCTTTAAGGCGATCAAGAACCGAATGGGCTGTCGCATTGCCCGGCGCACCAAATCCGGCATCCGCCATACGTCCCGCGATGTCGCCATGGTTCAGGCCGCTGTCGATCTCGCGCAGGATTTCGCCCTGCTCAAACGGATCATCTTCACCCATCACGCGGGATATCAACGCTTCGGCCTCTTCAAACGGACTGTCGCCTCCCAAGTGACGGTTCACTTTGCGCTGAATGCCTTGCTCCTTGCGCACGGCGCGCGCTGATACGGCCCCCTGTTTTAGGTCAATAATGCGGCGATGCGCGGTTTCCACACTCTGGCGCAGCTGCATAATGCGCGCTTCCAGGCGCGCTTGGGTTTGCTGACGACCCGCCAGTTCGTTTTCCAGATCGGCAATGGCCTGCGCCGCCTGCTGCGCGAGGTCTTCCCGCTCCGCCGCAAGAGCCTCCTTAGCCCGTGTCAGCAGATCCGCAATACGCGCTTCCAGAGTGTCAATCTGACGCTGCTCCGCCCGCTCCCGCTGGATCAATCCGGCCAAAGCCACCTTTGCCGCCTTCAGGTTTGCGCTCGCTTCACGGATTTTTTGGTCAATCAGCTCAATGGCATAGACGTCACGCACCTGTTCTTCGGCCCGGGCGTTTGCCCCCACAATCAAAGTTTTCAAAGTTCCGAACATCTGTCTCTCCACTCCTTGAACATCGTTCACAAATAGAGTGATAGGATTTTTATGAACGTCGTTCAAGACAATTATTGAACAACGTTCATTTTCCTTTGAAACACCTGTTTTTGCTTAACTTTCCAAGACCACTTCAGGCCCTAGGCGGGACAAAACCTGCGCAATCATGGTCCGAATGTGCTCCGGCGGCACGCCAGAGATGCGATTCTCCAGTCCCAAAAGTACGATTCCATGCACCGCTGAGAACATCGCACGAGTCATCAACCCGAGCTCTTCCTCGCCCATTTCCGCATATAGCTCAGACAGCGGCGCGCGGATGTTGGCAAACAGCGCCCCCAACGAGGCCAGGTACCACTCTGGCACCGGCCCACCCTCTGTCATCTCTACATCGAACAATGCCCGCCACAGCTTAGGATGCGCGGCGGCAAACTCCAGATAGGCGTTGGACATCAGGATCAACCGCTGGCGCGGGCTCTCGCTGCCATCATAAGAGGCCGACACCGCCGCGCCGAGCTTCTTGAACGTGCGCCCGTTCACTTCGAGCACAAGGTCATGCAGATCATCAAACACGTTATAGATCGCCCCAACCGCGCAGCCGGCCCCTTTGGCCAGCTCCCGCGCTTTCAGGGACGACAAACCGCCCGTTGCGATCTGCTCTTCCGCCAACTCGATCAGTTTTATACGCAACGCCGCGCGCCGCTCTGCCACTTTGCCAGCCATAGTGCCCCACATATTGAACCACGTTCAGAAATACGCAGCCACAATGAAAAAGCCAAGCCCGCAACACGCCGCGCAAAATGTTCTTTCTTTGTTCAAGCCCTTCCCCTAGCGTGCGGCCATGAGTTTTCGCATTTCAAACCGTGACGCCCGCCACCTCTGGCTCTCTTTGCAAGGCCTGTCCGATACGCCCACCGGCCCCGCCAACCCGCGCGCTATCATTGGCAAACTTGGGTTTGTGCAACTGGACAGCATTCAGGTCTTGTCCCGCGCCCATCACCACATCCTTTGGTCACGCAATCAAAACTACCGCGAACCGATGCTCAACAAACTGCTGGCCGAAGACCGCGCGGTGTTTGAGCATTTCACCCACGACGCCAGCGTCTTGCCAATCGAGACCTACCCCTACTGGCGCGCACAGTTTAAACGTCGCAAATCCCGCATGGACCAAAAAGGCTGGTTCAAAACCGCACTTACCAAGGTCAACACGGCCGACATCAAATCCCGCATCGCGGACGAAGGCGCACTGTCGACCGAGGCTTTTGACACCAAGATCGAAGGCCCCAAAGAAATGTGGTCCCGCCCACCACACAAACAGGCGCTGGATTACCTGTGGTACGCAGGCGAACTCGCAACCTGCTATCGCCACAACTTCAAAAAATTCTACAACCTACCGGAACGCGTCATCCCGGATGCCCAACGCGCCGAGAGGATTGACCCTGCAGAGCAAGTCCACTGGCTCTGTACGCAAGCCCTCGCCCGCCTCGGCTTTGCCACCTCCGGCGACATCAAACGCTTTTGGGAGGCCGTGGACACCGCAGATGTGAAAGACTGGATGGCCAACGCGGACCTCATCGACGTCGAAGTGCAAACCGCCAACCGCCAGTGGCTACCCATGCAAGCTCCCGCCGACATCGCTCAGCGCTTGGAACAAATTATCGTTCCCACCTCTCGCCTGCGCATCCTCAACCCGTTTGACCCGGTGATCCGCGACCGAGACCGGCTCTCCCGCCTATTTGGCTTTGACTACCGCATCGAAATTTTCGTCCCCGCCGCCAAACGGCAATGGGGTTACTACGTCTACCCACTACTGGAAGGCGACCGTTTCGTTGGCCGCCTAGAGGCCAAGGCCAACCGTAAAAAAGGCGAGATCACCATCACGCAGCTTTGGTCTGAACCCGGTGTGCGCTGGACAGAGGCACGCGCGACCAAACTGGACGCCGAACTCACCCGCATGGGCCGCTTCATAGGCACGCCAGACATTGTCTGGGACTGCAACCGCGCCCCAAAGACCGATTAAACCAGCCCCTGCCAGCGCAGAACCAGGATCACCAACACCACAACCACCAACAAGTTGAACACCAGCGCCGCCGCCAGGTTGAGCAGCGCACCTTTGCGCCGATCCGCCACGTCGATGGTCTCCAGATGCGCGACAATCTCGTCAAACGCTTTGATCACAGCCACGCCATCCACCTGCATCATCAGCTTCGGATGCCCGCCCAACCGCTGCGCCTCTACAAGCACATCAGCCTGCCGGTGCAGCCGCGCTGGCACCCTGCGCCCAATCTTCTTCATCGCCCGACTCAAGGTCTTGGCCCGCACGCCAAATTTCTCCTTAGCCAGCTCCAAAAGCCGCGCCTCTTTGGCCTGAATGTCCTGCGTCGTCATCATGCGCGCACCCTAGACCGCACACGCAGAACACTCAACTCTGGAACCCGCCCGCACAGCGCGCTATCACACCGCCATGTTGAACGTGATCGAACATGGCACCGCCACCGCTGAACCGGACCTTCTGATTGTGCACGGGCTGTTTGGCTCCGGGCGCAACTGGGGTGCCATTGCCAAAAAGCTCTCCGCAACCCGCCGCATTCTCTGCGTCGATCAGCGCAACCATGGCCTCAGCCCATGGTATGACAGCCATTCCTACGAGGACATGGCCGCCGATCTGGCCAAGGTCATCACGGCACAGGGCAAACCGATGGATGTTCTGGGGCACTCAATGGGTGGCAAAGCGGCTATGGTGCTGGCCCTCACGCGTCCCGAACTGGTCAACCGCTTGATCGTGGCGGACATCGCGCCGGTGACCTACACCCACGACCAAAATCAAAATATCGAGGCCATGCGCGCCGTCGACCTCTCCAAGGTCACCAAGCGCTCAGACGCCATGGCGCAACTGGCCGAGCATCTGGACGACACCACGCTGCAAACCTTCTTCACCCAGTCGCTGGATGTGAAGGAACAACGCTGGCGCCTCAATTTGGATGTTCTGGACCGCGAGATGCCAAAGATCCTGGACTTCCCCGAGGTCGGCACCTCCTACGGTGGCCCTACGCTGTTCCTGTCCGGCGCTACGTCAGATTACGTCACGCACGCCTACCGCCCCACAATTCGGGAAAAATTTCCAAAGGCCCGCTTTGCCAAAATCACCGGCGCGGGCCATTGGTTGCACGCGGAGAAACCCCGCGAATTTGTTGCCTCGGTTCAGGCCTGGTTGGATTTGGACGGGCGCGCATAAAGCGCCTGCGCCACTTTCCAACTGGCAGGGAAGGCAATCACAAAGCCGATCAGCGCATAGACAAACAGCATCAAGCCGCTGTTTACACCTGTCACAAGTGCGGCGATTACGCCGACACCGGCCAAGGTCGACCCAATAAAGATATGCAGAATCATTGCCAGTCGCAGCATCGGCTGTCTCCTTCACGTTGTTGGCTGCAGATGTGACGTAAAACACCTGCCCCAGCTTTGATTTGGATCAGCCGACGCCAATTTCCCCGGCTATTGCGCCAGCAGTGTCATCACCACAGCACCCTCTGCATCAAGCAGCACAGTGTGCCCAGCGCGCACGCCAAACCCAGTCACGTTTGACAGCGTCTTGAAGAAGTCTTTTTCCTGCTGATCCAGCTCACCGGGACAGGCCATCCGTGTTGTCGCCAACGGCCCAAACGCCAACTGACCGTCTTGTTCGGTGTAGCTGCCCGAGAACCGGTTGCAGCCGCTTGTGCCACTGACCTGACCGTCTGCGCCAAACCGGATTTGCGGCACCTCAGACGTGCCCACGGTTTTGTCGTTCATCTGCACCACCAGCCATTCATTGCCCGTGAGCGCGCTCTCAGCAGGTTTCACCATGCGTTCCACCACCACATCCACTGTTTCAGGGGCATCATTGGTCAATGCCGGAAAACTCTGAGTACTGCGCCACAGCACATCTTCCCCCACGCGGATCACCGCCCGCACCGAATATCGCCCACGATCGTCGACCATGGCGTCATCATAGCTCAGGCGGAAATCCACAGGCACCTGCCCCTCCGGCCGCAAGGTCTGAGAGGCAAGGACTGTCGACTGCACGTCCATCTTGCTCACGTCTTCCAAAGTAACTTCCACAAGCGCCTCCGGTGGCAGGGCAATCTTTTCGCGATACATCACCGATCCATGTAGATCCTGTATCTCTGCCATCACGCTCCCTGCACCCAGAGCCAGCACCGCAGCAAGGCCCATGCGCGTGCCAGCAGTTTTCAGTGTTGAACACTTCATTCTATCGCTCCCGACTTGATTGCGGTCATCATACCCTACCACCTAGGCGCGAGAACACCGCATCCCAAGGGGGAAAGATTCCCTCGGCAAAGCCTTGCCCACGCGCGCCGCGCCTCCTAGGCAAACATGCGGGTTACGACCTTTGACCCCCTTGGCGTGGCCCCACGCTCTGCTAGGCTACCCCCATGCCAAATGATGTTGCTTCGCCAGTTCTCAAACGCTTCTCCAACGCCCTTGTGGTGGACGACCACCCCTTGTTTTGCGACGCTTTGGTTATGACGCTCCAGGCCATCGCACCGATCACAGACGTGGCAACTGCGCCCTGCCTGACCGACGCTCTGGTCCGGTTGGAGAACACCCCACACCCGGATCTGGTTGTGTTGGATCTGAACTTGCCGGACGTGGACGGGTTTGACGGCCTTCTACGCCTGCGCAAGGCAACCAATGCCAAAATCCTTGTGGTTTCTTCCATGGCGGACACCCGCATCATCAACGCGGCGCTCAATGCAGGCGCGGCCGGATTTGTCCCCAAACACAGCCAACGCGACATGTTCCGCCGGGCGCTTGAGGCCTTGGCCGAGGACCGCAGCTTCTTGCCCGAAGGCCACATGCCCACCCGCGACGAGGACGACGCCACACAGGATGCCGTGGCGCGCTTGGCAAGCTTGACCACACAACAAGCCCGCATTCTTGATCTGATTTGTGAAGGCAAACTCAACAAGCAAATCGCGTTTGAGCTTTCCATCGCGGAGACGACCGTGAAGGCCCATGTCACAGCGATCATGCGCAAGTTAGGCGTTCATTCGCGCACGCAAGCGGTCCTGATCGCCAAAGAAGCGAACTTCGAGGAACACTTGCGCAGCAGCGGCTAGGCAGCCTAATCTGCCACAAGCGGCTTTGAGGAGGGCTGCGGGAGGATTGCCAGCATGGATGCCAGCTCACCCCTGACAGGGGCAAATATCGTGCGCACAGCTTTTGCGCCCTGCGACGCACCAGACGCAGCCGACCAACTTGTTGCCGCAATGGGTCCAGAACCCTTTGCCTTGGTCATTCTATTTGTGTCCCCCCGCACCAATCTTGAGACCTTTGTTGCCGACATCGAGGACCGATTTGGCGCTGCCGAGGTTGTCGGCTGCACCACGGCGGGCGAACTTGCCGCAACTGGCTACACCGAGGGCGAGATTGTCGCTGTCGGCCTGCCAGACTCCCATTTTGCTGCCCGGACACTTTTCATCGACGATCTCACCCGGATCCAAGCCGAGGCGCGGATTACCGATATGATCCACAACCGTAAAGCACTCGCCGCAAGCCATCCCACCTGGACCTCAGAATTCGCTTTTCTGATGGTCGATGGCCTCTCCACCCGCGAAGACGCCCTGGCCGCCGATCTCTCCATGGGCCTTGGGCCCGTCCCCCTATTTGGCGGCTCCGCAGGGGACGGTGAAGATTTTGGCCAGACGCATGTCTTGTACAAAAGCGCATTTCACAGCAACGCAGCGGTCTTGGTACAACTGCGCTCCAACTGTCCTGTGCAGGTGTTCAAAACAGACCACCTCCTCCCCACGGAACAGCGTATGGTGGTGACCGGCGCGGACCCGACCACGCGGCGTGTCTACGAAATCAACGCTGAACCCGCGGCCCGTGAATACGCCCGCATCCTAGGCAAAGACCCGGAACAGCTCTCCACCTTCACCTTTGCCGCCCATCCGGTTGTGGTTCGCATTGGAGAGCAAACCCACGTGCGCGCCATTCAGCGCGTGGCTCAAAACGGCGATCTGCAGTTCTTCTCTGCAATTGATGAAGGTGTGGTCCTCACTTTGGCGGAACCAGAAGACATGGTGGCCCATCTGGACCGCGAACTCAGCGCCCTGACCAATGATCAGCGGCCGGCCATGATTTTGGGCTGCGATTGCGTCTTGCGCCGGGTTGAGGCCACCCAAAAACAGATAACGGGTGACATCTCCCGCGTCCTCGCCAAACATAACGTGGTGGGCTTCTCCACCTACGGCGAACAGGTCAATTCGATGCATGTCAATCAAACCTTCACCGGCGTCGCCATCTACCCACCGGAAGCGGACTGACACCACAATGACAGACGTCACATTGATCGATCCAAAGGACTCTCTGGAACGGCAAAACCAGAAGCTCCTGAAAATCGTCGACACCCTGATGCGCCGGGCCGAGGCCAGCCCCGACACCACCGGCGTGGCTTATGCCCAATTCGAACGCGCCGTGATGCTCGAAGAGGAGGTGGCCGCCCGCACCCGCGAACTTGAACACGCGCTGGACCTGCTCAACACCTCCAACGCCTCCCTTGCCCAAGCCAACGCCGAAGCCGAAGCCGCTCGCGCCAACCTCGCCAACGCGATTGAGACCGTGCAAGAAGGCTTTGCGCTGTTTGATGCCGACGAAAAGCTGGTGCTCTGCAACACCCGCTTTGGCAAACACATGCGCGACATCCACCCACTGTTCAAACCCGGCCTGCCGTTTGCCAATTATGTCGACATCGTTTCGCAAAGCGCCTTCCTAGAGCTGCCGGACGGCATGACAGCCAATCAATGGGCCGACCAACGCCTGCTGCGTCATCGCGAGCAACATGTGGTCTTCAACGCCCGGCTGGCTGGCGACAAATGGATCCAGGTGTCCGAGCATCGCACCCGCGACGGCGGCACCGTGGTGCTGCAAACCGATGTCACCGACATGATGCTTATCGAGCGGCAGGAACGTGAGCGCTTGCTCGACGATCAGTCCCGGCTCATCAAGGCCACCTTGGAACACCTCGATCAAGGCGTTGGCATCTTTGACCGCGAAGCCCGCCTCGTTGACTGGAACCGCCGCATGGGAGAACTGCTCTCCATCCCCCTGCGCCGCTTCCACCTCGGCCTGCCCTTTGACACCATCTTTGACCAACTCTCCCGCAAACTCGCCTTCCTGCATGCGGCGGATGCGGAGGCACTGGCCAATTGGGCCGCCCATGAGGGCCGTCGCGCCCCCTTGTCCTTTGAGGTGGAACTGGGCGCAGACCGCATCCTCGCCGTGTTTGCCCAACATATGCCCGACGGCGGCTTTGTGATTTCCTTCACCGACATCACCACCGAGCGCCGCGCCCTGCGCGCCATCTCCCAGGTCAACGAAACCCTGGAGCGCCATGTGCAGGAACGTACTCTGGAGCTTCAGGATGCCTTGGCCGAAGCCGAACGCGCCAACGCCTCCAAATCCCGCTTTGTGGCCGCCGCAAGCCACGACCTGTTGCAACCGCTATCCGCAGCCAAGCTCTACATGGCCTCCCTGGAAACCGACCTCGAAGCCCCGGACCAGCGCGAACGCCTGTCCAAAGCCTCTTCCGCCTTGCAAAGCGTTGAACACATCCTTGGCGCGCTGCTCGACATTTCACGACTCGACAGTGGCCGCGCCGCCGTACACGACACGCAGATCCCGCTGGGCGCGCTTTTGGGCCAGCTGCACGACGAGTTTGCACCCATCGCCCGCGAAAAAGGTCTTCGCTTTGACCTGCGCAGCCATGACGTCACCGTCCACTCAGATGCCACCTATCTCCGCCGAATTTTGCAAAACCTCATCGCCAACGCGCTGCGCTATACCGATGAAGGGCGCGTGCTGGTGGCTGCCCGCCGTCGCGGTGACACGATGGTGGTGGAAATCTGGGACACTGGCCCGGGCATCCCGGTGGAGCAACAGGCCAAAGTCTTTGACGAATTCCACCGCGTGAATGCCGCCGCCAGCCCCGCCGAAGGCCTTGGGCTTGGTCTTGCCATTGTAGAACGCGCCTGCCGCCTGCTAGCCCATCCCATGCAAATGCAATCCGAGCCCGGCCGTGGCACGCGCTTCTGCATCACGCTGCCGTTACACACAGAACAAACCGCCCCCTCCGATACACCCCTGCCTACCCTGGAGCCAACCGCACCGCTGGCCCATCGCATCGTGCTTTTGGTCGAAAACGACACCGAACTACGCAACGCCATTTCCATGACCTTGGAAAACTGGGGCGCAGATGTGCTCGCCTGCGGTAGCGACATCGAGGCCCTCGATCTGCTACGCGAAATCGACATCGCACCGGACATGGTTCTGGCGGATTACCAACTCGACAATGGCGCCACCGGTACCGACTTGATTGCACGGCTGCGTAAAGCCTACGGCCCCCTACCCGCCTGTGTCATCAGCGCCAACCGCGACCCGGATTTGAAACTGCAATGTCAGGCGCTCAAGGCGCCTCTGTTGCACAAACCGCTGAACCTAGACCAACTGCGCACCATTCTTACCGGAACGTAATCCAATGCCGCACAGCCCTCAAAACGCACCTCCGCAAAACAGTCGCGATACCGACGCAATACCGACGTGAATTTTTGGCCCTTTTCGTGGCCCGCCGCAGGACCTAAAACCCCCCTATCAACGCAGCCCGGAGCCAGCCTATGACCCGCCTTCAAACCGCCTTGGACGCCATCGACACCGCCAACGCCAAAGACCCGAAGCTTGATGACGGACAGCCCGAAGCGCTGCTCTACGGCCAGCGCATGACAGATGAGTGCAACCGACTTTTTCCCAATGCTTCCGAGGCGTTACAGATCGCTTCCCGGGGCCAGCACATCGAACGCTGGGTGCTCAAACGCGCAGACTATCCAGAAGGCCGCGCCGGTTATCTTAAGTGGCGCCGCGACCTTGGCGTGCACCACGCCAACCGTGTGTGCGAGATCATGACCGAGGCCGGATATGACGAAGAAGACGTAACTGCTGCGGGCGCCATGTTGCGCAAGGAGGGCATCAAGCGCAACGATCAGGTTCAAGCGCTTGAAGACATTATCTGTTTTGTCTTCGTCAAATGGTACTTCGCCCCTTTTGCCGCGAAACACAGCCCTGAAAAAGTCCTCGATATTGTGGTCAAAACCGCCCGCAAAATGTCCGAAGACGCCCGCGCCCGCGCTTTGGCAGAATTTGACCTGCCAGAAGACCTCGCCGCCGCTTTCCAAGCACCCGCTGCATGACCAAAGCCTGCCGCGAAGCCTTAATTGTTGCGCACGGGCAGCCCTCCGCCCCCGTGCCGCCAGAGCTCTGGCTGCAAGGCTTCGCCAAAGCCGTCAACAACCACCTACCCAACTGGACCATTCGCGCAGCAACCCTCGCCATGCCGGACGCAATTGAGCGGCAAGTGGCTGAAATACAACCAGGTTCTCCGGTGTTCCCTATGTTCATGGCCGACGGGTTCTTTGTTTCTCGGATGCTACCCAAGCGCCTGGGCGACGCGGATCTGCCTATCCTTCCGCCGCTGGGATTTGACGCTAGTTTGCCAGACTTGGCCGCAGACCGCGTGAAAAAAACACTTGTCGACATGGGATGGAACGAGGCGCAAAGCCACCTCCTGCTTGCCGCACACGGCTCTGCCAAAGGCCCAAAAGCAGCCGAATCGGCGCGCGCCTTCCAAAACGCGCTTTCAAAGCGGTTTGACGCTCTAAAAATTTCTGTTGGATTTGTAGAAGAAGCGCCCTTCATCTCAGATGCCGGAATGGGCCTACCGCCCCAAAGTCTGTGCCTGCCTTTCTTCGCCTTAGAAGGCGATCACTGCCGACAAGATATACCGGAAGCCATTGAAACAGCGGGTTTTTCCGGCTTTACCCTGCCCCCCATAGGCACATGGAACGAGACTGCCAAACTGGTCGCTAACGCTCTGACGCGAGGCAGCTAAAGCGACTGCCCCGTGGTGACCACCGGCTCCAGTTTCATCACCTGAGACGGGCTGTCGGGGGCTTGCGATGCCAGGATGATCTCGGCTGCTTTCTGGCCAATCTCAAACCGATGCGCATCTGTTGTTGCCAAAGGCTTCGGCAAACCCTTGAGCAAATTCAAATTGTTAAAGCCCGCGATCGCCAAATCCTCCGGCACTGAAAGCCCTTTGGAAAGACAATACATATAAGCCCCGATCGAGAGCACATCGCTGGAAAAATAGATGCACTCAAGCTCCGGCGAGCGCTGCGTTAACATCTCAGTCAATTTGTTGCCGGTCTCAATCGAAGACACGCCAGAATAAAGCTCCTGATCAAACAGGGAGAGGCCCGCTTCTTTCAGTTCCTGCTCAAACCCCTGAAGCCGCTTCTCGGCGCGAAAGTCTTGCGGCATCTTGGTGCCGATGAAACCGATTTTGGTGTAGCCTGCTTTCAGGATCGTACGCGCCATTTTCCGGCCCGCCTCCAGGTGCGAAATGCCGACACAGTGTTTGATCGGCTCGCCATCCACATCCATGACTTCCACAACAGGACAGTCTGCATTGGCCAACATCTTGCGCGCTGCGTCATTGTGCTCGAGCCCCGCGATGACAACCCCGGTGGGCCGCCAGCTTAGCATCTCGCGGATAACCTCTTCTTCTTCCTGCAAATCATATCCGGTGACGCCAATCACCGGCTTTAGCGCCGTCGCTTTAAGCGTAGAGCTGATCCCCGACAGCACTTCCGGAAACACCGAGGAATTCAGGCTCGGAACCACCACGCCGACAAGATTCACCTTCTTGGACGCCAGCGCCCCGGCAATACGATTCGGCACATAGCCGACCTCGCGGGCAATCTGTTCAACCTTCTGGCGCGTGGCTTCGGACACGTCCTGTGCCCCCCGCATGGCGCGCGAGGCCGTCATTTCACTCACACCCGCCAGTTTGGCGATGTCCTTGAGAAGTAGCTTTTTTCCCATGGCGGGATCGTCGGACACAACCAAGGCCAAAGCAACCCCGAAAGCGCTTTTGCGGGAAGTTAATTCCTCCCCTTGATTCCCGTTGCATTTGCCTGTAGCGATAGCGCTAACGGTGGCGCTACCGAAAGCGCTGATTTGCATGTGTGGAGAATGACATGAGCATCAAGATTGCCATCAACGGGTTTGGCCGCATCGGCCGCGGCGTCCTGCGCGCCCTCATCGAAAGCGGCGCCAACGACATCCAAGTCGTTGCGATCAATGACCTTTCCCCGAACGACCACCTCGTACACTTGCTCAAATACGACAGCGTCCACGGCCGCTTGAACGCCGACGTCACTCTTGACGGCGACGTGATGAAAGTCGCCGATCAAGAGATCCGCCTAACCGCCATCCGCGACCCGCAAGACCTGC
Organism: Shimia sp. MIT1388; assembly: GCF_047124445.1. GTDB lineage: Bacteria > Pseudomonadota > Alphaproteobacteria > Rhodobacterales > Rhodobacteraceae > Shimia. The sequence goes on from NZ_CP138921.1 coordinate 2,112,204, forward strand.
CTTGGTCTGACGTCGACGTGGCCTATGAGTGCACCGGTATCTTCACCGCCAAGGACAAAGCGGAGCTGCTACTGGAGTCCGGCGCCAAGCGCGTGCTGGTCTCCGCACCGGGCGCAAACGCTGACAAGACAATTGTTTTTGGGGTCAACGATGACACGCTGACTGCGGATGACATCATCGTGTCCAACGCCTCCTGCACCACCAACTGTTTGGCGCCTGTGGCTAAAGTCCTAGATGACACGTTTGGCATCAAAACCGGCTACATGACCACGATCCACGCCTACACCGGCGACCAGCCGACCCATGATACCAACCACAAAGATCTCTACCGCGCCCGCGCCGCAGCCCTGTCGATGATCCCGACGTCCACCGGCGCGGCTCGTGCAATTTCTCTGGTTCTTCCGCACCTTAAGGGCAAATTGGAAGGGTCCGCGATCCGCGTACCAACTGCCAATGTGTCCATGGTGGATTTGGTGATCAACACCAACAAACCAGCGACTGTTGAGGCCATCAACGACGCGCTGAAAGCTGCTGCAGAAGGCCCGCTTAAGGGCGTGCTTGGCTATGAGGAAGCGCCTCTGGTATCCGCAGATTTCAACCACGACCCGCATTCCTCGGTGTTTGCCCCAGCGCAAACCAGCGTGACGGAAGATGGGCTTGTACGTGTGGTAAGCTGGTATGACAACGAATGGGGTTTCTCCAATCGTATGCTCGACACCGGCCGCCGCATGGGCGCTCTTCTGAAAGGTTAAACTGTTATGGTTGCACGCGTAATTCCGGTCGAACCATTTGACCTCGTGATCTTTGGCGCAACGGGCGATCTGGCCCGACGCAAAATTCTCCCGGGTCTGTTTCACCGGTTTCGCGCGGGCCAAATGCCAGCTGAAGCCAAAATCATCGGTTCGGCGCGCTCCGATATGGACAGCGCCGAGTTCCGCGACCTAATAAAGACGGCGCTAACCGAGTTTATCGACGAGGCCATGCGCCCTGCCGATCTCGTCGCAGATTTTCTTGATCACTTGAGCTACGTCCATATCGACGCCATGGGCGAAACTGGTTGGGGCGACCTCAAGAAGTCATTGCGCCCAGAGACAACGCGCACATTTTACCTGTCCGTATCTCCATCCCTTTTTGGCGCCATTGCCGAGCGTTTGAGCCTCAACGGTATCGCCACAGCTGAGAGCCGGATTGTGGTCGAAAAGCCTTTTGGGCACGATCTAGAAAGTGCACAGGAGCTGAACAAAGACCTGCTCAAGCACTTTGACGAACAGCAAATCTATCGCATCGATCACTATCTCGGCAAAGAAACGGTGCAGAACCTGATGGCGCTGCGCTTTGCAAACTCCCTATTCGAGCCGCTGTGGAATTCTACCCACATTGACCACGTCCAGATCACAGTCGCCGAAAGCATCGGAGTGGCGGGCCGTGGTGGGTACTACGATCAATCCGGCGCGATGCGCGACATGGTGCAAAACCATCTGATGCAACTTTTGTGCCTGATTGCCATGGAGCCGCCAAGCAAGTTTACACCAAACTCCGTGCGGGACGAAAAAGTCAAAGTGATTGAGGCCCTTGAACCTGTCGCGCTGGGTGACATTGTGCGCGGCCAATATCGCGCCGGCCGGGACAATCAGAGCTATTTTGACGACGTCGAGAACACCGATAGCCGGACTGAAAGCTACATCGCCATGAAGCTATCCGTTGGTAATTGGCGGTGGGCTGGTACGCCGTTTTATCTGCGGACGGGCAAGCAGCTGCGCGACCGGGCGTCCGAAATTACCGTGGTGTTCAAAGACCCACCGCACAACATTTTCCCCAACAAGATGGAAGGCCGCAAAGGCAACGCTCTGATCATTCGCTTGCAACCGGATGAAGGCATCACCCTGCGCACCACCATCAAAGAACCAGGTCCCGGTGGCATGCGCCTGACCGAGGTTGCCATGGACATGTCCTTTGCCGACGCTCTTGGAGAAGATCTGATGTCACAGGACGCCTATGAGCGCCTGATCATGGATGTGATCCGCGGCGACCAGACGCTCTTTATGCGCGGAGATGAAGTCGAGGCCGCTTGGGCTTGGGCTGACCCTCTGATCGCTGCTTGGGAAGAGGCAAATCAGCGTCCCGTTCCCTACGACCCAGGCAGCTCCGGCCCCGAAGAAGCGCTTATGCTGATGCACCAGGGTGGCCGACGCTGGCGGCCCATCGGCGACTAAGCCCACCAACACACGCTCAAAATAGGAAGGATGGTTCCCATGCCACTCCACCCAACCGTCGAAAAAGTAACAGAGCGTATTATTGCGCGCTCCAAGCCGCACCGCGACGGCTACCTACAACGGATGGCGGATGCCGCCAGCCAGGGCCCTGCGCGAGCGCATTTGAGCTGCTCAGGACAAGCACACGCCTACGCCGGAGCCGGTCAGGACCAAGACGCGCTTGCAACCAAGAGCGCCGGCAACCTCGGCATCGTGACCGCCTACAACGACATGCTGTCGGCACACCAGCCGTTTGAACGCTACCCCGCCCTTCTGCGCGACGCGGCCCGCGCCGCAGGCGGCACGGCACAAGTGGCCGGCGGTGTTCCTGCTATGTGTGATGGCGTGACCCAAGGCGAAGCGGGCATGGAATTGTCGCTGTTCTCGCGGGATGTGATTGCCTTGGCTGCCGGCGTCGCGCTCAGCCACAACACCTTTGACGCTTCCGTCTATCTCGGCGTATGCGACAAAATCGTTCCAGGGCTGGTGATCGCTGCGCAAAGCTTTGGCCACCTGCCAGCGGTTTTCCTTCCGGCTGGGCCAATGGCCACCGGTATCTCCAATGATGAAAAAGCCAAGGTGCGCCAGCGCTTTGCCGCAGGGGAAGCGGATCGCGCCGAACTTATGGCGTCAGAAATGGCGGCGTACCATGGCCCGGGCACCTGTACCTTCTATGGCACGGCCAACACCAATCAGATGCTGATGGAGTTCATGGGCTTGCACCTGCCCGGGTCCAGCTTTGTGTCGCCCAACACCGATCTGCGTGACGCGCTGACCGAAGAAGGCGCCCGCCGTGCGCTCTCGCTTTCGGCGCTTGGCAACAACTACACGCCAACCTGCGATATTCTCGATGAGAAAGCCTTTGTGAACGGCATCATCGGTCTCAATGCAACCGGTGGCTCGACCAACCTGCTGATCCACTTGATAGCCATGGCGCGCGCGGGCGGCATCGTCCTGACATGGGAAGACTTCGCTGAACTTTCTGACGTGTCACCGCTTCTGGCCCGCGTCTATCCAAACGGCCTGGCGGATGTAAACCACTTCCACGCCGCGGGCGGACTCGGTTATATGATTGGCGAGTTGCTGTCTGCCGACCTGCTGCACCCCGACACAAAGACTGTCGCAGGCGAAGGTCTGGACAACTACACGCAAGAGCCAAAGCTGATCGACGGCGCGCTTGTCTGGCAGCCGGGCACCACAACCTCGCTCAACGATAAAATTGTGCGCCCCGCCACAGATCCCTTCCAGCCCACAGGTGGCCTCGCCCGCTTGTCCGGCAACATCGGCACCTCTGTCATGAAAATCTCTGCCGTGGCACCAGAGCACCGTCTGGTAGAAGCCCCAGCGCGGGTGTTCCACGATCAGGATGAGGTGAAAGCCGCCTTCCAAGCGGGTGAATTGACGGAAGACGTGGTGATTGTGGTTCGCTTCCAAGGCCCCAAGGCCAACGGTATGCCAGAGCTGCACAGCCTGACGCCGCTGATGTCCATCATGCAGGGCAAAGGCTTGCAAGTGGCATTTGTGACCGACGGACGCATGTCCGGCGCATCCGGCAAAATCCCGGCCGCGATCCACGTCTCCCCTGAAGCATTGGATGGTGGCCCGATCGCCAAATTGCGTGATGGTGACATGGTCCGCGTCGACGCAGAAGCAGGCACGCTCGAAGTTCTGGTCGACGATTTTGACAGCCGCGACCTGGCCACTGCTGACCTAAGTTCGTATCAACACGGCACTGGCCGCGACCTGTTTGCCGCTTTCCGCAATGCGGTTGGCCCCGCCACCACCGGCGCCTCCATTTTTGAAGGGTAATTTCGATGTCCATCACTCCCCAAACCGCGAGCGAAAAAGCTCGTGAGATCTGTAACGCGGCCCCAATTGTACCGGTGCTTGTCGTTGAGGACGTGACCCACGCCAAACCACTGGCTGAGGCCTTGGTGGCCGGTGGCCTGCCCGCTCTTGAAGTCACCCTGCGCACCCCTGCCGCATTGGATGTAGTCCGCGCCATGGCAGAGGTCCCAGGTGGCATAGTTGGAGCCGGTACTCTGCTGACACCGGCAGATGTGAAAGCCGCAAAAGATGCAGGCGCAACTTTCGGCGTCTCGCCCGGCGCCACAGACACGTTGCTAGAAGCCTGCGAAGCGGAAGGCCTCCCACTTTTGCCTGGCGCGGCGTCCGCCTCAGAAGCCATGGCACTGTTGGAGCGCGGCTACAACATGCTGAAGTTCTTCCCCGCAGAGGCCGCTGGTGGGGCCAAATTCCTTGGCTCATTGGCAAGTCCGCTGCCACAAATCAGCTTCTGCCCAACCGGCGGCGTGAACCCACAAAACGCAGCCGACTATCTGTCGCTTCCCAATGTGGTTTGCGCAGGCGGCAGCTGGGTTGCCCCCTCAAAACTGGTCAAGGAAGGGGCGTGGGACCAAATCGAAGCGCTGGCGAGCGAAGCAGCCAAGCTCCCGCGCTAACCTACCAATTGCGACGCCCGCTGATGTGATGCAGCGTGCTTTCCTCAGCAAACGGATCAACCGGTTCAGGACGACTGAGCCGGTTGATTGTTTTTGCAGCCATGAGAATACCCACTGCAGCAAACAACGCGCCCCCGATGGCTTGCCCCATCAACGCACCAGACGCGCCCCAATAGAGACCGCCTACAATCACAAATGGATACGTGCCTAGCGTATGGCGGCCCCAGTTCACGTAAGTGGAGTAGATCGGGTAGCCGAGATTGTTGAAACAAGCGTTGCAGACAAAAATCACGCCGTTGAAGAATTGAAGCAGCGCCAGAGGACCGCAGAACAGGTAGATCAAGGCCCGCATTTCACCCTCCGCCTCAAACAGATCGGCAATGAGACCCCGTGCAAGAAACAGGATCAATGCCGCCAAAAGCGTATAAGCCAACAAAAACTGAAGCCCCGCTTTCAGCGTGCCCCGTACCCGATCAAACTGCGACGCTCCAAAATTCTGCCCCACGATTGGGCCAATTGCCCCTGAAAGCGCAAATACCACCGCAAACGCCACCGGCATCAACCGGCCGATAACCGCCATTGCCGCCACCGCGTCAGTCCCATAGCGCGCCATTTCGCGGGTCACGATTGCGGTGCCAACTGGCGACGCCACATTGGTCAGGATCGCCGGGCCAGCAATCGCACTGATCGCTTTGGCATCGCGTTTTAGAATTCCAACTGAAGGAACGGCAAAACCTTGGTGAATGCGCACTACACAAAGAAACGCGTAGGCACACATTACCAAGCGAGCAATGACAGAGGCATAGGCCGCCCCATCCAATCCCAACCCAAAACCAAAGATTAGCAGCGGGTCCAACGCCGCATTCACGGCCCCGCCAAACACCGTGCCCATCATCGAGCGCCGAGCATCACCATAGGCTCTGAGAACGGCCATGCTCACCATTGCCAATGACATCACCGGCATGGTGGGCATCACGATCCCAACATACCGTTTTGCCAAGGCCAGGGTGTCACCTTCAGCCCCCAACCAGCTCAGGATTGGGTCCAGGTACAGAAAGACAATTGCCGGTATCACAAGGCCTGTCAGAGTGCCGAGAAGGGCCACGGAGGTGGCATACTCTCTGGCGGTGCTCGTTTGGTCTGCGCCAATGGAACGCGCAACCAATGACCCCGCAGAAATCGACAGACCGATGTTAATCGCGTTGGTGAAAAACAGCAGAGTACCGGCGTAGCCCACCGCCGCTGCCAACGCTTTGTTGCCCAACATCGAGATGAAAATCATATCGACAAAGTCGACCGCAAAGATGGCCATCAAGCCAACTGAGGAGGTCAACGACATGACCGCCACATGACGCATCAGCGCCCCTTGCAAAAACACCGCTTTGGCCATTGTGTCCCCTGTTCGCTCTTTGGGTTTGCACAGACGGGCACCCTGCCACCGCCCACACTTAAGGCCAACCCGCTATTACACGTCACCAAAAGAAAACGCCGCTCCGAAGAGCGGCGTTTACTTGAGGCGCTTTGAGTTTACCCGCCAAAGTCATCCAGCATGATGTCTTCGCGATCCACACCGAGATCAAGCAACATGTTGATCACGGATTGGTTCATAATGGGCGGGCCACACATGTAGAATTCACAGTCTTCAGGTGCCGGGTGGTTCTTGAGGTATTCTTCAAACAGAACGTTGTGGATGAAGCCGGTGTAGCCTTTCCAATCGTCCTCCGGCAGAGCGTCAGAGAGCGCCACGTGCCATTCGAAGTTGTCAAACTCCTTGGCCAAACCGTCGAAGTCCTCAACAAAGAACATCTCCCGCTTGGAGCGCGCGCCGTACCAGAAGGTGATCTTCCGGTCGCGGTTCTCGAGACGCTTGAGCTGGTCAAAAATGTGAGACCGCATCGGCGCCATTCCGGCACCACCACCAATGAAGACCATCTCTTTTTTGGTGTCGCGCGCGAAGAACTCGCCAAATGGACCAGAGATCGTGACCTTGTCACCAGGCTTCAGGTTGAAAATGTACGAGGACATCTGACCGGGGGGAATACCTTGGCTGCCCGGAGGTGGCGAGGCCACACGTACGTTCAGCATGATCAGGCCTTTTTCATCCGGATAGTTTGCCATCGAATACGCACGTTCAATTGGCTCGCTTACCGTGGACTCATACTGCCACAGGTTAAACTTGTCCCAATCTTCATGGTACTCTTCCTCGATAGCAAAATCCTTGTAGGACAGCTTGTGCGCAGGCGCCTCGATCTGGATGTAACCACCAGCGCGGAAGTTCACATCCTCCCCTTCGGGCAACTCCAGAACCAGGTTCTTAATGAAGGTTGCGACGTTTTCGTTGGAACGTACGGTACACTCCCACTTTTTCACGCCGAAGACCTCTTCTGGCACCTCGATGTCCATGTCCTGCTTCACAGCCACCTGACAAGACAGGCGGTCACCACAAGCGGCTTCACGCTTGGTGATGTGGCTTTCCTCGGTTGGCAGGATAGACCCACCGCCGGAATGCACCCGTACTTTACACTGTGCACAGGTACCGCCGCCGCCACAGGCAGACGGAACAAACAGCTTCTGTTCCGCCAAGGTCTGCAACAGCTTACCACCAGCCGGGACGGAGATGGTCTTTTCACCGTTGATGGTGATTTCCACGTTACCAGTGCTTACGAGGCGAGAGCGCGCCACCAGAATGATGGTCACCAGCGCCAGAACGATCAGGGTGAAGAGAACAACACCTAGAGTAAATGTTTCCATTGCGCCTACCCCCTTAGAGTTTCACGCCGGAGAAGGACATGAAGGCCAAAGCCATCAGACCTGCGGTGATAAAGGTGATGCCTAGGCCCTGAAGACCATCGGGAATGTCGGAGTACTTCAGCTTCTCGCGCACACCAGCCATGGCAGTGATTGCCAGCGCCCAACCAAAGCCTGAGCTCAGGCCATAGGTCACGCTTTCCGCGATGTTGTAGTCGCGCTCCACCATGAACAAAGAGCCACCCAGGATGGCGCAGTTCACGGTGATCAGCGGCAAAAACACACCCAGCGCGTTGTAGAGCGGCGGGAAGAACTTATCGAGGACCATCTCGAGGATCTGAACCATCGCCGCGATCACGCCAATGTAGCAAATCAGGCCAAGGAAGGTCAGGTCCACATTCGGGAAGCCAGCCCATGCCAGTGCACCAGGCGCCAACAGGTAGGTGAGAAGCAGGTTGTTTGTGGGAACCGTAATGGCCTGTACCAGCATCACGGAGATGCCCAGACCAAGCGCGGTCGAAATCTTCTTCGATACGGCGATGAAAGTACACATGCCGAGGAAGAAGGAGAGCGCGAGGTTCTCAACAAAGACGGCTTTTACGGCCAGAGAGAGAAGCCCTTCCATTAGTGGCCCTCCACAACTTGAATTTTGTATTCACGTTCTTCCACCTGCTCTGGTTTCCAGGCACGTACCGCCCAGATCAGCAAACCGATGATAAAGAACGCCGAAGGTGGCAGCAGCAGCATACCGTTTGGCACATACCAACCACCGTTGTTCACGGTTGGCAGGATGGTGACGCCAAACAGGCTACCGGCGCCAAAAAGCTCACGAATGAAGCCAACAACCAGCAGCAGCGCACCATAGCCAAGGCCGTTGCCCACGCCGTCGATGAAGCTGTCAATTGGCGGGTTCTTCATGGCAAAGGCTTCCGCGCGCCCCATCACGATACAGTTGGTGATGATCAGACCGACAAACACCGACAGCGTCTTGGACACGTCATAGGCGTAAGCTTTCAGAACCTGATCCACGATGATCACCAGCGAAGCGATGATCACCATCTGCACGATGATCCGGATCGAACCAGGGATCTGATTGCGAAGTACCGAAATGAACATCGAACTGAAACCGGTCACCGCAGTTACGGCCAAGGCCATCACAAACGCCACCTGCAGCGAAGATGTCACCGCGAGGGCGGAACAAATGCCCAACACCTGAAGCGTGATCGGGTTGTTGTCGACCAACGGGTCGATCAGAAGGTCTCTCTTGGTCTGGGCCATCAGATCTCTCCTGCTTTGAGGTTTTCAAGGAACGGTGCAAAGCCGGCTTCGCCCATCCAGAAACGAACGAGGTTGTCGACCCCAACCGAGGTCAGCGTTGCACCGGCCAGAGCATCAACGTGGTGATCGGCACCGGCTGGCGGCGCGGCCTTCGCCACAGTGATTTGCAGTGTGCCGTCATCATCGGCCAACCGCTTGCCACTCCACAGGGCTTTCCAACGCGGGTTGTCGATTTCCGCGCCCAGACCAGGGGTTTCGCCGTGGTCGTAGAACTGCAGACCGAAGATGTCGTTGCCGTTCTCTTCCAGCGCGATGAAGCCGTACAACGTCGACCACAGTCCATAGCCGTGGATCGGCAGGATTACCTTATCAAGCGAACCATCGTCGTTACGCAGCAGATAGACCGTCACAAACTTCGCCTGACGGCCTATGCCAGCAGGATCGTCAGTGAGACGCGCAGACAGCTCCGGATCAGCCGCCGCCGCGCGATCATCAAAGGTCGCGGCGTCAAACTGATCGGTGAATGTGCCCGTTGCTAGTTCAAGCACCTGCGGCTCAAACACCGAGAAGCCTTCGATCACATCCATGCCATCTTCGTACAAGCCAGCGACCTGCAAAACGTTGGCTTGCTTGTCTTTCAGCTTGTTCTGCTCCTGCATAGGACGCAGAGCAACGGACACAGCGGACACAATCATCGAAGCCACAAGGCACAGGCTTACGGCGATGAAGACCGTCTTGCCGACGCTGTCCGGCGGCGCGGCCAGAAAGCGGGCAATGGGCCCTTTGTTTTGGTTGGAAGCGTCAGACATTGCGACGGGCCCTCCGTTTGATGTTTGCTTGAACGACGAAGTAGTCGATCAGCGGCGCAAAGACGTTACCAAAGAGGATTGCGAGCATCATGCCTTCCGGGAAGGCCGGGTTGATGACGCGGATCATGACAACCATGAAGCCGATCAGCGCCCCGTAGATGTAACGCCCCATATTGGTGTGGGATGCAGACACCGGCTCGGTGACCATGAACACTAGACCAAAGGCAAAGCCGCCAACAACGAAGTGCCAGTACCAAGGCATCGCAAACATCGGGTTGGTGTCAGAGCCAATCAGGTTCAGCAAAAGCGAGAAGCCGATCATGCCGCCCATACAGCCGACAACCAGACGCCAATTGGCGATCTTGGTGATCAGCAGGAAAGCCAGACCGAGCAAACAGGCCAGTGCCGAGACTTCGCCGATGGAACCTTGAACCGTACCGACAAAGGCATCCATCCAGGTCATGCCGTAGTTTGGCAGTTCCTGATACCCCTGAGAGGCGCCCACGGACAGTGCAGTTGCACCGGAGAACCCGTCAACCGGGGTCCAAATTGTGTCACCGGACATATCGGCCGGATAGGCAAAATACAGGAACGCACGGCCTGTCAGGGCCGGGTTCAGGAAGTTTTTGCCTGTGCCGCCAAAGACTTCTTTGCCGATCACCACACCAAAGCTGATGCCCAGCGCGACTTGCCATAAAGGAGCGGCTGGCGGCATGATCAGTGCGAACAACATAGAGGTCACAAGGAAGCCTTCGTTGACTTCGTGACCACGTACAGTTGCGAAAATCACCTCCCAGATACCACCTACAACAAGCGTCGTGATGTAGATCGGCAGGAAATAAAGCAGACCGTGTGCAAAGTTGGCCAGCGGGTTGGAGGCATCAAAGCCAATGCCCAGCGCAGAGATGATCGCCGCGCGCCAACCACTTGGATCAATTGTTGCGTAGGCCGAGTTGACCTGAAGACCAACGTTATAGAGCCCCATGATGATACAGGGGATCGTCGCGATCACCACGTAGGTCATGATCCGCTTCATATCGACATAAGAACGCGCATGAGGCGCGGCCTTGGTCACGGTCTTCGGCGTATAGATGAAGCTCTCGACCATCTCGTAGATCGGGAACAGTTTTTCGTATTTGCCACCTTTAACAAAGTGCGGCTCAATACGATCAAAGAAGTTGCGCAACCCCATGGTTAGCCCTCCCTCTCAATCTTGGTCAGGCTATCGCGGAGTGCTTCGCCGTATTCGTATTTAGCAGGACAGGCAAAGCCCACGAGACCGAGGTCTTCCTCGTCCAGCTCCAGCGCGCCGAGCTTTTGCGCTTCGTCGGTGTCCATCACCAACAGAGCACGCAGCAGTTGCGTTGGCAGAAAGTCCTGCGGCATCAGCTCTTCAAAGGTGCCCAGAGGCACCATCGCACGGCGGCCACCGTTCAGGTTGGAGCTCAGCGGGTAAAGCTTCTTGGAAAAAGCAGACCCGAGTACCGGCAGGAAGCTGTACTTCGACGGCATGGGGCGGATCCAGCCCATCGGGATCTGTTTGTGATCCTCTTCCATAACGGTGACCTGACGGGCATAGCGTCCAAGGAACGTCACAACGTCCTCCCCTGCCTGACCGCTCAGCACAGACCCGGACACCAAGCGCACCGGAAGGTCAGAGGAAATTTCGCCTGCGGTGAGTTCTTTCAAGGAAGCACCGTCGATAGTGCGTACCAGACGTGGCTTGTCACAAAGCGGACCGCTAAGAGCGATCACACGGCTAGCGTCAATCTTGCCAGTTTCCAACAAGCGGCCGATCGCAATCACGTCATGGTAGCCAATGGTCCAAACGGTTTTGGACGCGGATGGCGGTTCAAGGAAGTGCATGTGTGTGCCCGCAAGTCCTGCAGGGTGTGGACCCGAGAACGTCGCAACGGTCACGCCGTCTGCGCTTGGCACACTTGCCCCTTGCGCATGGCACAGGTACGTCGCGCCATCGGTCAGTTTAGCGATGGCGGCAAGCCCTGTGGCAAACGCATCACCCGCATCCGCGACAACCGCCGCCGGATCGCCTGCCAATGGCTCGGTGTCCATGGCGTTGACATAGATCGCCACTGGAGATTCGTCAGGCGTGGGCACTTTGGAATACGGCCGCGTGCGGAAAGAGGTCCACAAACCGGCGGCACAAAGGCGCTCAACCAGCCCGTCTCGGGTAGCTACATCGCCAACCGACGAGAAGTCTTTTGGCTCCGCGGCCGCAGCATCCACTTCAATTTCCACACTGAGCAGCACGCGCCGTGCGCCACGGTTGATCGCTTTGACACGTCCAGACACAGGAGAGACGATTTTCACGTCCATCGTGTCTTTATGTGCCAGAAGTGGATCCCCTGCGGCCACAACATCTCCTTCTGCTACGGAGATACGCGGCTTCAGTCCTATATAGTCGCCTCCCAACACGGCCACGGTTTTCACCGGGGCAGCGTCGTGTATCTCTCCCGAAGCCGGCGCGCCGGTGATCGGAAGATTCAGGCCTTTTTTGAGCGCAAAATGCTGCACGTCAATCACATCCCGTCGTTTCTGGTTCGTCTTCGATTTTTCTGATCTGTCGCGCATGCCTATACGCGTTACACGCGCGCGCAACCAGCCCTTAAACTGCCACTTTTCTATTGTTTCTCCCCTTTGAGAGCAATAAAGATCGTCAGCAACAGCGCGGAAGCCCCGCAGCCTTGTTGAACAGGGCCGCGGCCTAAATTTGTTTCTGCAACTCATTGAGAATTTCTGAAAATGACCGCCCTTTCGCGACGCAGTTTTATCTTCATGACGCTGGCGCTTGCGGCTTGCAAACGTGGCGCCGCGGATTTTCTGTTAAGCGGGCAAACGATGGGCACCACATACACCGTTGTCGCAGTTGAACCACACGGCGGCCTCGATAAGGATGACCTGAAGGCCGCTATCGACGCAGCCTTGCAGGATATCGACCAGAAGATGTCGAACTGGAACCCGGCTTCCGAAATTTCGCAGATCAATGCGCTAAAGGCCAACACGTCGTTTCCGATGAGCCCTGACATGCTCGCACTCATGCAGGCAGCTCAAACGGTGCACGAGGCCAGCGACAAGCAGTTTGACCTCACCCTTGGCCCCTTGATTGATCTCTGGGGGTTTGGAGCGCAAAAGCCAACCGGCCGTATCCCCGACGACTCCGCTGTCGCGACCGCGATGCAATCCGTTGGCCAATCTGACACGCTCTCACTAGACGGCAACACGCTTTCAAAATCCGACGACGGCACCCAAATGTACCTCTCCGCCATCGGCAAAGGGTTTGGCGTGGATCGCCTGGGAGACACCGTCAGAAGTTTTGGCGTCACCGACTTCATGGTCGAGATCGGCGGCGACATCATTACATCCGGTAAAAATGCCGAAGGAATGCCGTGGCAAATCGCCATTGAAACGCCGGATGCACGCCAGCGCAGCTTTCTTAAGGTTCTGGGGGTGTCCGACCTGGGTATGGCCACCTCCGGCGATTACCGAAACTACTTCGAACAAGACGGCACCCGCTACAGCCACATCCTGAACGCGACGACAGGCCGCCCCGTGACCCACGCCACAGCCTCGGTCACTGTTTTGACCCAAAACGCCATGCTCGCAGACGCATGGGCCACCGCCCTTCTGGTGGTCGGGCGCGAGCGCGGCATGGAAATTGCAGAGCGGCAAAATCTCGCGGCCTTGTTTATCGACCGTGAGATCACATCTGGTAAGATGCGCTTCGAAACCTACGCCACCGATCAATTCGCCAGCATTCAACCCAGCTAACCTCTTCAAAGGACCCCAAGCGATGGAAACCTTTATGTTCACTTTTGTACTGTTGCTTCTGGTGACGCTTGGAATGGCCGTTGGGGTGATGTTTCGCGGGCGCACCATCAAAGGCTCCTGCGGCGGGTTGAACGCGATCAGCGGCGCAGACAAATGCGTGGTGTGCAGCAAGGATATTGATCCGGACAGCCCATTGCGCGAGCGACTGCAATGCCCACGAGCCAAAAAGATGTTGGAACAGATGCAGGAAGAAGACCACGTCTAACCTCCGACACCACAAAGTGATCTGAAGGCGTCTCTTTGAGGCGCCTTTTTAGTTTGTGGTGATCGGCAACAACCCAACCGCCAACAAACACACCGCAGCTGTGACACCAAACACCCAAAGCTGCCACCGCGGCCCCTCTTCCTTCCACACACGACGATAACGATGACCTGCAAGACAGGCCAAAACAAACAGCACAGTGGCAAGCCACGGCGAAAGCACAACGTCAGGCAAAAGAAAATTCCCCAAAAGCAGATTCAGCAGTTAGGCTGGACACATAAAGACAGAGAATTTTCTACGCAAGGAGCCCTAAATGCCCAGTTCCTATCAAGCCCCAAACCGCAAATCGGAGGGGAAGACCAAAACCATGAGCCAATCCACGGACACAAATACATCATCTGATGTGGCCACCGTGCAAAAGGTGCTGGATCAGAAAGGCGGAAGCGTGTTTTCGATTCGCCCGCAAGACACGCTTGGCGACGCCGTGAAAGTGTTGAAGGAACGCGGCATTGGCGCCCTACTGGTGACCGACGCCAACGGCGCGTTGCAAGGTATCCTGTCCGAGCGTGACATCGTTCGCAAACTGGCGGAAACGCCTGGTCAAACCCTGCCACAGCAGGTCTCGGACGTGATGACCACCAAAGTGCAGACATGCACACCGGACGAGCCAATGGTGTCCGTTCTGCGCCGCATGACAGAGGGGCGCTTCCGTCACATGCCGATAGCGGACGAATCCGGCTTAATCGGTATGGTCACGATTGGAGATTTGGTGAACTACCGCCTCACGGAACTGGAACATGAAGCTTTGCAGCTCAAACAACTGATTGTTGGCTAACGCGACATCCCAAAACAAACAAAGGGCCGAGGTTTCGGCCCTTGAAAATCAAATCTTTTGAGAGATTTGGTGCGGTCGAGAAGACTCGAACTTCCACTCCGGTTAAGGAACAGCGACCTCAACGCTGCGCGTCTACCAATTCCGCCACGACCGCACTTGCCCTGGTGGGTGTGGGGCTAATACCGCCGCTGATTGGGGATGTGAAGCGAAAAGTGACGGCGGGCAGGATTTTTTCATCACCGCTGCGTTGTCGACAAAATTTAGCGCAAAACAAAGCAAAGCCCAGCAGAAAGATTGCACCCGCCGCAGGAGACGCTTAGGTCACGAAAGACACACAAGCGAGACGAGGCGCAAAATGGTGGAATGGATTCAATCCGACACGCTGATCAACTATGACGAGGCGCTCTCGTTCATGGAGGCGCGGGCAGAGGCCATTTCCAAAGGTGAGGCCGAAGAGTGCATTTGGTTTTTGGAGCACCCTCCCCTTTACACCGCAGGCACCTCGGCCAAACCGGAAGACCTGACAGACCCGGACCGGTTTCCGGTCTTTGAAGCGAAACGCGGCGGGCAATACACCTATCACGGACCGGGACAGCGGGTTGTCTATGTGATGCTGGACCTCAACAAACGCGGCAAAGACATTCGCGCTTTTGTCAAAAACCTCGAAACCTGGGTGATTGCCACTTTGGCTGAATTCAGTTTGAAAGGGGAAATTCGCGACGGCCGCGTGGGCGTCTGGATTGCCCGCGACGACAAACCGCTGCAAGCCAACGGCAACAAAGCCGAAGACAAAATTGCTGCGATTGGAATTCGCCTGAAGAAATGGGTGAGCTTTCACGGCATTTCGATCAACGTCGAGCCAGACCTCACCCATTTTGATGGCATCGTGCCATGCGGCATCACCGAGCACGGTGTCACCTCCCTTGTTGATCTCGGATTACCGGTCACGATGGACAATGTGGATGTGGCGCTCAAACGGCAGTTTGAAGCCGTCTTTGGCGGCTAATCAGACCACCAGTTCGCGCCTGAAAGCCGCAAAAGGCGACCTCACACAAACGGATTGTTAACCATCTCGGCTCTACTGTCGCGTTAAGGAATGCCGTCTGTGAAGCTGCCAACTTAGCGTGATCCTCACGCGACACAGGGCGTTCTTGGGGACAAGAAGGTGACACGCCTGATGCTGCTTCGAATTGTATTTACCTCCGCTTTTGTTGCGACTGCGTCTTTTTCCGGCGCCGCGATGGCCGAAGAAACGGCCACCAAAATGGACACATCTCTGCTTCAAGGTCTGGGCAACTTCGACACCGGTCTCGCGGGCACCTTGGCGCTGCCCGATTCAGAAGGCTCCTCTAGCCGCCTCGGCCTCTCTGGGTTGAGCCACACGGATAAGAGCTCAAAAAACACCCCCAGACGCTCTGTCAAAGACAGTATCCGTATTCAATTGGAAGACACCGCCATCTATGGCATTTTCTCCGGCGGCAATCGGCCCGGTGCGACAGATGGTGCCGTTGGCCTGGGTTTGGAGCGCCCGCTCGACCGGGGCCTTGCGCTGAACCTGGAACTGTTTCAGCCAACCAGCCGCGCAAAACGCTCCGGCTCTGACAGGGACAACACCAAAGCGGCGCTGAAACTTCTTTTCCGGTTCTGAGCCCCCCTTGCTCCAGCCGCGCCCGATCGTCGCGGATGCCGTCCAATGGTCCTATTTCCACGTAATTTGATTTGCACATCGCAATCCTTTGTCTGAAACTCCGGGCGAGGAAATACGCGTCAATTTTTTGAACATCTAACGAGGAATCTCTCATGAAGTTTGTTGTTGCAGCAGCCACGGCGGCCCTACTCGTCGCTTCGCCCGCCACTGCAGAAGGCGACGTTGAGGCCGGTGAAAAGGGCTTCAAAAAATGCAAGGCTTGCCACTCTGTTGTGAACCCAGAGGGCAACGTTTTGTACAAAGGTGGCAAAACTGGCCCGAACCTGTACGGCATCGTGGGGCGCGGTGTGGCCGCAGAAGACTTTAAATACGGCGCAGGTCTGCTGGAAGCCAAAGAGGCTGGCGCGGTTTGGACCGAAGAAATGTTGGTGGCCTATGTAACGGATCCCAAAGCCTGGCTGAAAGACAACGGTTACGCCACGAAGTCCAAAATGTCCTTCAAACTGAAGAAGGGCGGCGAAGACGTGTTCGCATATCTCGCATCTCTGTCTCCAGCGATGGAAGCGGAAGAGAAGTCCGAGTAAGACTTTCACCACGGACGAAAAAGAGCCCCATGCAGCACAAACTGCATGGGGCTTTTCTTTTGGGGAGAGGCGCGCCCTAGGCAGGGCGCGACAGCGTTATTCCAGCTCGATCAACAAATCCTTGGCGTCGATCTGTCCACCCGGCGTTGTGTGCACAGCCTTCACAACCGCATCACGCTCGGCATGGATGCCTGTTTCCATTTTCATGGCTTCGATGGTCAGCAGCAGATCGCCTTCTTTGACCTCGGCACCTGCGGCAACGGCCACAGAGGCCACCACGCCCGGCATTGGCGCACCAATGTGGTTAGGGTTGCCAACCTCGGCTTTTGGACGGGCTGCTGTTGCGGATTTTACCAGGCGGTTGGGTACACGGATCACACGCGGTTGACCGTTGAGTTCGAAGAAGACTTTGACTTCGCCGTTCTCGTCGGTTTCACCAATCGCTTGCAGGCGAATTTCCAGAGTTTTGCCCGGATCGATCTCTGCGGTGATTTCTTCGCCCGGCTCCATACCATAGAAGAACGTCTTGGTCGGCAGAGCACGCACCGGACCGTATTGGCGGTGACGCCCCATGTAATCGAGGAAGACTTTGGGATACATCAGGTAGCCGTTCAGATCCTCATCATCGACCTCAAATCCTTCGAGCTGTGCAGAGACTTCGGCGCGGGTTTCTTCCAGATCGATGGGCTTGAGGTGTTTGCCCGGACGTTCCAGATTAGGCTTTTCGCCTTTGAGCACCTTGTCGATGATCGCGGACGGGAAGCCACCATGTGGCTGCCCCAGATTGCCGCGCATCATGTCCACTACAGAGTCCGGGAAAGCCAGATCAGTCTTTGGATCCTCAACCTCTTCGCGGCTCAGCCCTTGAGACACCATCATCAGTGCCATGTCGCCCACAACTTTCGACGACGGCGTCACTTTCACGATATCCCCAAACATCTGGTTCACGTCCGCGTAGGTCTGGGCGACCTCATGCCAGCGCTCTTCCAGACCAAGGCTGCGTGCCTGTGCCTTGAGGTTGGTGAACTGACCACCGGGCATCTCATGCAGATAAACCTCGGATGCAGGAGCCGCGAGACCGCTTTCAAAGGCGGTGTATTGCGCCCGCACACCTTCCCAGTAATCACTCACTTCGCGTACAGACTTGATGTCCAAGCCGGTGTCACGATCAGTGTTGCGTGTGGCCTCAACAATGGAGCCAAGGCATGGCTGCGAAGTCCCACCGGAGAAGGCGTCCATGGCTGCGTCGACGGCATCCACGCCAGCGTCCGCGGCTGCCAGAATGGTCGCCCCGGCAATGCCGGAGGTGTCATGTGTGTGGAAATGGATTGGCAGACCAACCTCTTCTTTCAGCGCCTTGACCAAGACACGTGCAGACGCTGGCTTCAGCAGACCCGCCATATCCTTCAGGCCCAGCACATGCGCACCGGCGGCCTCAAGTTCCTTGGCCATGGAGACATAGTAGTTCACGTCGTACTTGGCGCGGTTCGGATCAAGAATGTCACCAGTATAGCAGATGGTGCCTTCACAGACCTTGCCACTCTCGACAACCGCATCCATCGCAACGCGCATGTTCTCAACCCAGTTCAGGCTGTCAAACACGCGGAACACATCCACACCGGTTTCAGCGGCTTGTTTCACAAAAGCCTGCACCACGTTGTCCGGATAGTTGGTGTAGCCCACACCGTTTGAGGCGCGCAGCAGCATCTGCGTCATGACATTTGGCATCGCGGCACGCAGATCGCGCAAACGCTGCCATGGGCATTCCTGCAGGAAGCGATAAGCCACATCAAAGGTCGCGCCGCCCCAGCATTCCACAGAGAACAGATCAGACAGATTGGCCGCATACGACGGCGCCACTTTGATCATGTCAATGGACCGCATGCGGGTCGCCAGTAGGGACTGGTGACCGTCGCGCATGGTGGTGTCGGTCAGAAGCAACTTCTTCTGAGCCTTCATCCAGTCAGCTACGGCCTCTGCGCCCTGCTCTTCCAACAGGTTCCGGGTTCCTGGCTTGATTTCGCCATGCTTGGCAGGGGGCACCGGAGCTTTCAGATCGGCGGCAGGCGCCGGACGATCCGTCGTTTCCGGATGACCGTTCACCGAGATGTCCGCGATATAGGTCAACACCTTGGTGCCCCGATCGCGACGCTTCTCGAAGTTAAACAGCTCCTCGGTCTCATCAATAAACTTGGTGGTGTATTGATTGTTGAGGAACGTCGGGTGCTTCAGCAGGTTTTCCACAAACGCAATGTTGGTGGATACACCGCGGACGCGGAACTCACGCAAAGCGCGGTCCATGCGGGCAATCGCCTTTTCCGGGGTTGGCGCCCATGCCGTCACTTTGGTCAGCAGCGAGTCATAGTAGCGCGTGATCACACCACCAGCGTAAGCCGTGCCGCCATCAAGACGGATCCCCATTCCAGTCGCGGAGCGGTACGCGGTAATGCGGCCATAGTCCGGGATGAAGTTGTTTTGTGGATCTTCCGTGGTCACACGAGTTTGCAGCGCGTGGCCATTCAGGCGAATATCATACTGGCTGGATTTGCCAGTTGCCTCCGCCAGAGATTTGCCTTCGGCAATCAGGATTTGCGCCTGAACAATATCGATACCCGTGACCTCTTCAGTCACGGTGTGCTCCACCTGAACGCGCGGGTTCACTTCGATGAAGTAGAACTTGCCGCTTTCCATATCCATCAGGAACTCAACGGTGCCGGCACACTCGTAGTTCACATGGGCACAGATTTTGCGGCCCAGTTCACAGATTTCTTCACGCTGCGCTTCAGACAGATAGGGCGCAGGTGCACGCTCCACGACTTTCTGGTTGCGGCGCTGAACCGAGCAATCCCGCTCATACAGGTGATAGATGTTGCCCTTGGTGTCCCCAAGAATTTGCACTTCCACGTGGCGCGCGCGGATGATCATCTTCTCGAGATAACCTTCGCCGTTACCAAAAGCGGCCTCGGCTTCGCGACGGCCTTCGAGCACCTTCTCTTCGAGCTCATCCTCGCCAAAAATTGGCCGCATGCCACGTCCGCCGCCGCCCCAGGAGGCTTTCAGCATCAGCGGGTAGCCAATTTCCGCAGCTTCTTTCTTAATGGCGTCCATATCGTCGCCAAGCACTTCGGTTGCGGGAATGACCGGCACACCAGCTTCGATTGCCACCTTGCGGGCAGACGCTTTGTCGCCCAGCGCGCGCATGGTTGCCGCTTTTGGCCCAATAAAGGTGATGCCGTTTGCCGCGCAGGCGTCGACAAAATCCGGATTCTCAGACAGCAGCCCGTAGCCCGGGTGGATCGCGTCAGCACCGCACTCTTTGGCCACGCGAATGATTTCATCAATGCTCAGATAGGCAGCAACCGGGCCCATTCCTTCACCGATGCGGTAAGCTTCATCCGCTTTGAAGCGATGAAGACCAAGTTTGTCTTCCTCCGCAAAGACCGCCACGGTCTTCTTACCCATCTCGTTTGCGGCCCGCATCACGCGGATCGCAATCTCGCCACGGTTGGCTACTAGGATTTTGGAAAATTCAGGCATCGGCAGGCGTCCCCTCTTTGGCACTGTCGGTGTTTGGACGAATTGCTACAAGCATGCCGCATCGCAGCGCAATACCCACAGACCCTGATTCTGAAATATTTCCGTTACATTTTGTACTCGAGTTGTTTCCGAACGGAATAAAACTACCGTGAACGGCGATTTTGCGCAGTTGCATTGCGCAAAGTCTCTCTCCATGTGCGTAACAATCAAAACATGGAAAGTAAAAATGCTGACCCGTCGTCGCTTCTCTTTTGCCCTTTGTGCACTCTCTTTGATCCCAGTTGGCGCGCTCGCGAACTCCACTACGCTCACAGCGCAAGAGGCGTACTCCCAAATGCAATCTGGCGAGCTCATCCTGATTGACGTGCGCACGCCTCAAGAGTGGCAAGAGAGCGGTGTGGCTGAAGGAGCTTGGCTTCTGGACATGCGCGAGCCCGACTTTGGCCGTTGGATCATGGCGGTTCTGGAGCGTAATCCCAACCACCAGGTCGCCGTGATTTGTCGAAGCGGCAACCGCAGCGGCCGATTGATGGGCCTTTTTGCGCAAAACGGCATTGATGGGACGTTGGACGTGACCGAAGGCATGCTGGGAGGCCCGCGCGGCAAAGGATGGATCCCATCCGGCCTCCCAACAGTCAGTGCTCAAACGGCGTTTGAAGCCATGCCCAAAGACCTGACCACAAAATAGACGATCAGTAAGGACGCAGCTTGTTTGGCACCTCTTTCAGGTTTTCCAAGCCAAGCTGCCCCATGTTGGCTTTCAGGTCCTGTTTGAGAATGTCCACAAGATGCACGGGGCCTTCGGAGCCCAAAGCGGCAAGCGCATAGTGAAACGGACGCCCCATCATCACAAAATTCGCCCCCAAGGCTAGCGCGCGCAGGATATCAAGACCGGTTTCAAAACCGCTATCGACGATCAAGGGCAGCGCAGTGGCCCCGCGGATTTTGGGCAGCACTTCAATGGGAGCCGGCGCCGCATCAAATTGACGGCCTGCGTGATTGGACAACCACAGCGCATCGACGCGCATGGCCTCAAGCTTTGCACAGTCTTCTCTGCGTAGCACGCCTTTAACAACCAAGGCGCCCTGCCAATTGTCACGTAGCCATTGCACGTAGTCCCAATCCGGGGAGGTGCGCAGCAAGTAGCCTGCGTGGGCGGTGGAACTTAAACCAGACACCTGCCCCGCATAATCGTCGATCAACTTCATGCGCGGCATACCCGCCCGCGCCGTCGCCAAGGCCCAAGCTGGCCGCATGGCCACCTGCGCCAACAAACGCGGCGTGAGTTTCGGCGGGGTTGTCAGACCGGACCGCACTTGCCGCTCTCGGCGACTGGCTGTGGGCACATCAACCGTTAGCACCAAGGTGGTGAACCCAGCCGTTTTCACGCGTTTTATAAGGTCCTTTCGGATCTCCTCATCGCGTGGCGGATAAAGCTGAAACCACCCGTTTTGTCCAATATGCGGTGCAAGGTCTTCCGGTGTTTGCGTCGCAACCGTGCTGAGCGAGTAAGGTATATTGGCGGACACCGCCGCCTGCGCCAACGTCCGCTCCGCCCCGGGCCAGATCAGCCCAGACATGCCCACCGGCGCAATTCCGACTGGAATGTCATAGGCTTGCCCTAAGAAAGATGTCGTGACATCCGGCGACAGTTCACCATGTAAAATGGACGGTTCAAACAGAATCTCATCCAGTTTCTGCCGGTTGCGCGCCTTGGTCCTCTCCTGGCCTGTAGCACTGTCCAAATACTCCCAAACAAACTTGGGAATGCGCTTTTGCGCGCGGGTGCGCAGGTCACTTAAGGCGGGGTATCGGGCGTGCAAATCCATGTGCCGACCGTCATATGCCGCACAAAAAATGTCCAGCGCGACTTGCTTTTTGGACGCTCAACCATCAATGGAACATAAGAAGAACAGGCTTTTGCCTGTCCAAGGTTTGCGATAGGGTGACGTCCATGAGCAGTTTTGACGAATTTGACGCCTTCGAAGGGGCTTCCCTGTCGGCACGCGCCATGGCGCCGCGCCCGATGCCGTATCTTGACGAACTCAACCCCGCACAGCGCGAGGCAGTGGAAACACTCGACGGCCCTGTGTTGATGCTGGCAGGCGCGGGCACCGGCAAAACCAAAGCTTTGACGGCGCGGATTGTGCATCTGCTCAACACGACGCGCGCGCGCCCTAACGAGATTCTGGCGGTGACCTTCACCAATAAGGCCGCCAAAGAAATGAAAAACCGCGTCGGCAATATGTTGGGGCATCAGATTGAGGGCATGCCCTGGCTGGGCACCTTCCACGCGATCTGTGTGAAACTGCTGCGCCGCCATGCGGAGCTGGTTGGGCTCAAATCCAACTTCACGATTCTCGACACCGACGATCAACTGCGGCTGCTCAAGCAGTTGGTCGCGGCCGCCAATATCGACGACAAACGCTGGCCTGCGCGTCAACTCGCGTCTTTGATCGACGGCTGGAAAAACCGCGCACTGACACCGGAAAAACTGCCTGCTGCTGACGCTGGTGCCTATAACCACATGGGTGGTCAGCTCTATGCACAGTATCAAACCCGACTAAAAGAACTGAATGCCGTAGATTTTGGTGATCTGCTTCTGCACATGGTCACGATTTTCCAGGACCACCCGGATGTGCTGTCCAACTATCAGCGTTGGTTCCGCTACATCCTTGTGGACGAGTATCAGGATACCAACGTGGCGCAGTATTTGTGGCTGCGGCTTTTGGCGTCTTCGCACAAGAACATTTGCTGCGTAGGTGACGACGATCAGTCGATCTACGGCTGGCGCGGCGCGGAAGTGGGCAACATCCTGCGGTTTGAAAAGGATTTTCCCGGCGCGCATGTGGTACGGCTGGAGCAGAATTATCGGTCTACCGGCAATATTCTGGCCGCTGCCTCGAATGTCATTCGTGGCAACGAAAACCGGCTTGGCAAAGAGCTGTGGACCGAGGCCGACATGGGCGAGAAGGTGCGCCTGATTGGGCACTGGGACGGAGACGAGGAAGCCCGCTGGGTGGGCGAAGAAGTGGAAGCAATGCAGCGCGGCACGCGTGGTAGTGATCCCAAGTCGCTGGAAGATATGGCGATTTTGGTGCGTGCCTCTCATCAGATGCGCGCCTTTGAAGATCGCTTCCTGACCATCGGCCTGCCCTATCGCGTGATTGGCGGGCCACGCTTCTATGAGCGTTTGGAAATCCGCGACGCCATGGCCTACTTCCGCTTGGTTGTCAGCACCGATGACGATCTGGCGTTTGAGCGCATTGTGAATACCCCCAAACGTGGACTGGGCAATGTGGCGCAGCAGAAAATCCAGACCTGCGCACGGGCCAATGGTGTGAGCCTTGTCGAGGGCGCGCGGATTCTGCTGGAAGAAAAAGGCATTGGGGGCAAAGGCGCGAAAGAGCTTGGCATTCTTCTGGAGGGCTTGGACCGTTGGCGCAAGCAAGGCACCGCGCCGGTCGTTGAGGTGCCGCTGGATGATGATGACGTCATTGATGACGGCACAACGCAAACGGCCATGCGGCTTCAGGAAGGTCATGCCGAACTGAACCATGTGGAATTGGCGCAGGTGATTCTGGACGAGGCTGGTTACACGGCCATGTGGCAGAACGACAAAACCCCCGAGGCGCCAGGACGGTTGGAAAACCTGAAGGAACTGGTCAAAGCATTGGAAGGGTTCGATAATCTGCAAGGCTTCCTTGAGCACGTCAGCCTGATCATGGACAACGAAAGCGAGGATGCGGAGCAGAAGATTTCGATCATGACGCTGCACGCCGCCAAGGGCTTGGAGTTCCCAGCGGTCTTTCTACCGGGCTGGGAAGACGGGCTGTTCCCATCACAGCGCAGCATGGACGAGACCGGCCTCAAAGGGCTCGAGGAAGAGCGGCGGCTGGCTTACGTGGGAATCACGCGCGCAGAAGAAATCTGTACCATTTCCTTTGCAGGCAACCGGCGTGTGTTTGGCCAGTGGCAAAGCCAGATGCCGAGTCGCTTCATTGACGAACTTTCCGAGGAAAACGTCGAGGTGTTGACCCCGCCCGGTCTCTATGGACACAGCGGCGGATCACGCGACGCCGGCACCAGTTTTGGCCAATCCGGATTAGAGAAATCTGCGATGAAGGCAGACGGTTACAACTCTCCAGGCTGGAAGCGTTTGCAGTCCCGTGCGGGGCAATATGGCACCAGCCAGCCCAAGGAAAGCAAAGCGGCGGCGATTGATCTCACGGCGGTGAGCAGCTTCATGGTGGGCGACCGAGTGTTCCATCAGAAGTTTGGCTATGGCGCGGTGACGGACATCGAGGGCGACAAGCTAACTGTGGATTTTGAGAAAGCCGGGGAAAAGAAAGTGGTCGCCCGCTTTGTGAGCGCGCCGGACGACATTCCGTTTTGACCCCACGTTTGTGATCCGCCGCGCGGTTGACAGCCAACACCACCCTGCGTTGAGGTGAGGTCCAGACAGGAGGACCTCATGATTTTCTACGATTGCGCAACAGCGCCCAGCCCGCGACGGGCCCGGATGTTTATTGCCGAAAAAGGGTTGGAGATTGAAACGCGGCAGGTGGACCTGCGCAATGACGGCCACCGGGCATCGGAGTTTCTGGCGCTGAATCAACACGGTACGGTGCCTGTTCTAACGACGGACGAGGGGCTGAACCTGACCGAGAACATCGCGATTGCAGGCTACCTAGAGGCGATGCACCCCAAACCGCCATTGATGGGCACAACGCCGGATGAAAAAGGCGCGGTGCTGATGTGGAATGCGATCTGCGAATTTCATGGCGGCATGTCGATTGCCGAAGCGCTGCGCAATGCCTCCCCCGCCCTAAAAGGCCGCGCGCTGCCTGGGGCCGTCAACTATGAGCAAATTCCAGAGCTGGCTGAGCGGGGCGCCAAACGCCTGCAATTGTTCTATGCCACGTTGGAAAACCGCCTACAGGACAGCCCTTGGCTGGCTGGGGACAGTTTCACCATGGCGGACATCACCGGCTACGTGTTCTGCGACTTTGCACGGATTGTGAAGATGACACCGCCGGAGGACAACACCGCGACGCAGGCGTGGCTTGCCAAAATTGCGGCCCGCCCCAGCGCACAGGCGTAAGGCAAAACAAACGTGAGAAAAGGCGCTCTTCGGAGCGTCTTTTTTGTTGCGCATCAGGGATTTGAAGAGAGAAGGCAGCGGCGACATCAGGGAGGAGGAGAGATGTCGCCGCGCTTCACACAAAACGCTCAGGGAGGAGGAGAGAGCGTCTTGATATCGGTGACCCCGCGACGGGATCGAATTTCGAGTGCGACGGTGCCAGGGAGGAGGAGAGGCACCGTCGCTCTAGTTACAAGCGCCCTCAGGGAGGAGGAGAGAGGGCTCTTGATACCGTTGGGCCTTTGGGCCCGAATTTGGTGCGACGACACCAGGGAGGAGGAGAGGTGCCGTCGCTATGTTCAAGCGCTCCAGGGAGGAGGAGAGGAGCAGCTTGAGCTCGTTGGACCGTTCTGGTCCTGTGTTCGCTACGACGACACCAGGGAGGAGGAGAGGTATCGTCGCAGTAGTGGAAGGCCTGAGGGAGGAGCGGCCTTCCGAATTCTTATGCCTCGCGGCTTGCTTCGATCGCCAAGCGACGGATCATAGAGCGGCTCAGACCCAGGTCGGCCAGTTCGCGGTCAGAAAGCTGGTTCAGCTCATTGTACGTCGCGCGATATACGCGGTACTGACGGAAGCGTTCTGCTGCGTTTGCGAAGAGGACCGAAAGGCCAGAGGCTTTAGGTGCGGTCACAGAAGATGTGCTTGCTACATATGCCATTGTCATTTCTCTCAGTCTGCTAGAGTGTCTGTTCGCTGTTGTGATGGTGATATAGGCGGATGCTGCATCTGCACAATAGCTGCCTTGGCAAAGCAGCCATGCGCTCAGCGAATAGCAGACGTTACGTCAAGGTAAACTGCAGAAAAATTAACCAAGGTGCGGAATTGGTTGAAGAAATGTAAACCCATTCCTAAATCCACATTCTAAAAGTGCCTTTATTGTGCACGTGCAGCATAGGAGTCGCGCATGTCCGTCAGCAAAGAAGCAGTGCAAGCGGTTTTGCAAAAAATTTCCCTCCCGGACGGAGGCGATTTGATCTCCCGCGATTTTGTACGCGCTTTGAGCATTCGCGACAAAAATGTGCAGTTTGTGATCGAAGCGCCCAATCCAGATATAGCACGACTCATGGAGCCGTTGCGTAAAATGGCGGAAGCGCGCGTTGCGCAGATGGATGGGGTCGATTCCGTACAGGTCGCATTGACCGCACATGACAGCGCCCCTGCCCCCAAATCCGCGCCGCCCAGCTTGAAAATTGGCGGACACCCCAAACCCCAGGCGGGCCCCATGAAAGTGGCGGGTGTGGACCGTATTCTTGCGGTGGGCTCCGGCAAAGGGGGGGTCGGCAAGTCGACCGTGTCCTCCAACCTGGCCGTGGCGCTGGCCAAGCAGGGCCGCAAAGTGGGTTTGCTGGATGCCGACATCTACGGCCCAAGCCAGCCGCGCATGATGGGGGTCAACAAACGCCCGGCAAGTCCTGACGGTAAAACCATTATTCCGCTTGAGGCCCATGGTGTGACCATCATGTCGCTCGGCTTCATGCTCGAGGAAGACAAGCCGGTTGTTTGGCGCGGGCCGATGTTGATGGGCGCGTTACAGCAGATGCTGACGCAGGTGCAATGGGGCGAGCTGGATGTGCTGATCGTCGACCTGCCGCCCGGCACTGGGGACGTGCAGCTGACGCTGTGTCAGAAAACAGAGCTAACCGGTGCGATTGTAGTGAGCACGCCGCAAGATGTGGCCTTGCTGGACGCGCGTAAAGCCCTCGGCATGTTTGATCAGCTGAAGACGCCGGTACTGGGACTCATTGAAAACATGAGCCTTTTCCACTGTCCGAAGTGTGGACATGAGGCCCATATCTTTGGGCATGGCGGCGTGGCGGCGGAGGCCGAGAAGCTAGGCGTGCCGCTGCTTGGGGCTCTGCCGATTGATCTGGACACGCGGCTTGCAGGCGATAGTGGCACGCCGATTGCCGCCGGTGACAGCGACATGGCGCAGGCCTATGCACAGATTGCCAATGGGTTGGTGCGGGGCGGGATGGCGTAAGCCCCCTCCCCTTTTCCTCAGCCGTAGATCTCGCCAATCAGGATCTGCGGCTGTACGTTGGTGAAGTTGGGAATATCCGCCATGACCGGCCCTGCGGCTTTCATGGCGGCGCCCATAGCCTTTTGATCTGCAAAGGTAATTGTCGCAATCGCATGGAACGGCGCCGGGGTGTCCGGACCGCCTGCCAGCCCTTTGGAGGCCTGTGCACTGGTGATATGTGCGCCCATGTGTTCGCCCACCAATCCCATGTGGGTGCTGGCGTAATAGGCGTGATCAAAGGTGGTGCCGTCGCCCACCGGGTACAACACTTGTAAGGTTACAGCCATGATGTCCTCCCCAACTCTGGCGGTGTGAAAAAAGCTTAGCAGACAAAAAACCGAGCGCAAAATCGAGCTGTTAACCTGCTGCACCGCAGCGGGGCGGGCCCAAAAATCACGTCGGTATTGCGTCGGTATCCTGACTGTTTCCCACCGGTGCGTATTTTGACGTTCACGTCACCCGACGATTCGCCCGGAAAATGAAGGCAGCGCCCGCGCAACGGCGCGTCCTCGCAACAGGCTTAGTTTTGCGGCGTGGTGTTTGCCCTCAGAAAGTCGTCCAGTTCGACGTAGAGCTGTTTGCGCTCATCCTCGCTCAGAAAACTTCCGATCTCCACGGTGCGACCATTTCCGGCGAGGGTGACGTAGTTCGAGACAGGGCCGCCATGCGCATGCAGCTCGGCGCGGGTCCAGTAGATGTTGCAGTCCCACTCCTGCACAGCACCGCGCGCGGGAGTGTGGCGCAGATGCAGGATGTCGTCGGCCAAAGTGAGCTCTTCGAGAATCTCACCGTCTTTGTAGGAGCGCTCGAGGCCCCACCAGAGACCGCCGACCATCACCAGAATGAACGGCAGGATGCCCCAGAGCGCTACCGAGCCCAAGAGGCCATAGAGCGGGATGGTGCCCATGGTGAAGGCAAAGAGAATCATCGCGGCAAAGCCCCAGCGAGGCAGGGAACGGTGCGGCCAGAGCGTCAGGACGGGCTGATCCGGTGCGGGTTGGGGCGTCCAGCGGTGAGGCATCAGGTCAACCTTCCGCCAGCCAGGGGCCAGCCCCTCTTGCGCGCGGGCGCGCAATTCACCCCGGGATATTTGGGGAAGGAGAAGACGTGTATGCGCGCGGCCCTAGTCAAATTGCTCATCCAACTGTTCTACGTAGTCCGCTGGTAGCAGATCTTCGGCATAGCCTGCACACTCCACAAGTCGGGAGTAGTAGACAAAAGCCAAACGGTGATAGTCTTCCAAAGTTCGGCCTTCTTTATGAAGCTCAACGCGCAGGTCGTGTAAAGCGAGGTAGATTTGCCCCAGTTTTTCTTGGTCGGAAAGCTTTTCTGACGGTGCACGCCACCTGGCAGGATAACCCTTGCGCATCCCGGCAAAGAGCACCCAACGTCCTAGACCGTTTTTCTCATAGGGCCTCATGGACTGCTCTGAAAATCCAACACGAGACAGAATTTCGAGGTATTCGTCACTCGACAGGCTGCCATGGTAAACTGGCTCCCCGGCCACAGTTCCGGTCACCTCCCCTTCGCCCCACCCCACAGTCAGCAACAGGTTGCCGCCGGGGCGGAGCAAGCGCGCGATTTTGGGCAGGGCTTCCCGCTGTTCACCGGGGCTGAGATGGAAGAAGGCATCCCAGCTGAGAATAGCGTCAAAGGAATGATCAAGCTCCAGGTCACGCATGTCCATTATTTGAAAACTTGCATTTGGTACGTTTTGGCGTGCGCGCTTAATCATCGTCGGACTGGCATCAACGCCGATGACGTCATGTCCAAGACCTGCAAGGAAGGCCGCTAAAGGGCGGCCTGCGCCGCAACCTAGATCGAGAATTTTGGCGCGTCTTGGCAGACCAGTCAAAAGACGGGTAAGACACTCCATCTCATAGAGCGACGTGTCGCGACCCTCGTCCCAGGCAGCGGCGTTGCGCTCGTAGACGCCCGCCATACCAGCCTTGATCGTTTCAAAATCAGTCTCTGACATCCGGAAGTACCTTTGGCTCATAACAAAAGGCCCCGGAGCATCGCTGCGCCGGGGCCTCTTTGATCTTCTAACTGAGAGGCCTCACCTTAGTGAGAGTGGCCTTTGTCCCAGTCTTCCTGCTTTGGCAGGATTTCGAAGGTGTGCTCTGGGGGTGGGCTTGGCAGGGTCCATTCCAGAGTGTCTGCGTATTCGTTCCAGTAGTTGTTCTCGGTCACTTTCGCGCCGCGGAACAGCGAGTAGAACACCACACCGAAGAAGAACAGGAAGGATGCGAAGGAAATGAACGCGCCGTAGGAGCTGATCTTGTTCCAATATGCAAAGGCTTCCGGATAGTCGATGTAGCGACGTGGCATGCCCTGACGACCCAAGAAGTGCTGTGGGAAGAAGGTCAGGTTGGCGCCGATGAAGAACAGCCAGAAGTGCAGCTTGCCTGCCCACTCAGGGTAGTGACGACCGGTCATCTTGCCGAAGTAGAAGTAAATACCGGCGAAGATGGCAAATACCGCACCCAGAGACATCACGTAGTGGAAGTGCGCAACCACGTAGTAGGTGTCGTGGTAGTAGCGGTCCACAGAGGCTTGCGACAGAACGATGCCGGTCACGCCGCCCATGGTGAAGAGGAAGAGGAAGCCAAAGGCCCAGAGCATCGGGGTTTTGAACTCGATGGAGCCGCCCCACATGGTGGCGATCCAGCTAAAGATTTTAACCCCGGTTGGCACCGCGATGACCATGGTGGCCAGCATGAAGTAGGACTGCTGTGTAAGCGACATGCCCACGGTGTACATGTGGTGCGCCCACACAACGAAGCCCAGAGCACCAATCGCGATGATCGCCCAGACCATTGGCAGGTAGCCGAAGACCGGTTTGCGCGCGAAGGTGGCAATCACGTGAGAGATAATGCCGAAGCCTGGCAGGATCACAATGTACACTTCCGGGTGGCCGAAGAACCACAGGATGTGCTGATACAGGATCGGGTCGCCGCCGCCAGCTGGATCAAAGAAGGTGGTGCCGAAGTTACGGTCGGTCAGCAGCATGGTGATGGCGCCGGCCAGAACTGGCAGAGCCAGAAGGATCAGCCATGCGGTCACAAAGATGGACCATGCAAACAGAGGCACTTTGAACAGGGTCATGCCAGGGGCACGCATGTTCAGGAAGGTGGTGATGATGTTGATCGCACCCAGGATCGAGGAGGCACCGGAGACGTGCACCGCAAAGATCGCGAGGTCCATCGACATGCCGCCTTCACCGGTGGAGAGCGGTGGATACAGAACCCAGCCCACACCAGAGCCAAGCTGGTCGTTGCCGCCTGGCGACAGCATGGAAGCGACACCCAGCAGGGTACCGGCCACGTAGAGCCAGAAGGACAGGTTATTCATGCGTGGGAACGCCATATCCGGCGCACCGATCTGCAGCGGCATGAAGTAGTTGCCGAAGCCGCCGAAGAGCGCAGGAATCACCACGAAGAACATCATCAGGACGCCGTGGTAGGTGATCAGAACGTTCCACAGGTGGCCGTTTGGCGTACAGGGGCCGTCACCGCCGCCGAAAAAGCGTGCGCCTTCCAGACACATGTATTGCACACCCGGATCCATCAGCTCCATGCGCATCAGCACGGTGAAGAATACGGAGATCAGACCGGCGAGTGCCGATACGATCAGATAAAGGATGCCAATATCCTTGTGGTTGGTCGACATGAACCAGCGGGTGAAAAAGCCGCGCTCGTCATGATGGTCGTGGCCTTGAATGGCTGCGTCTGCCATGCGTTGCCTCCTGTTGATTTGTATCTGGGCGCGCGGATTCCCGCTTACGCCTGGTTCCCGGTCGTTTTAGGGTGCCGCGCGCGCGGTCGCAATCTCCGTAATTGACCTAGATCAAAAAAAATTGTCGCAGGCAGCGGGGGAAAATGTGCCCGGCGCGGCATTTTGTTCCAACTTTGTTCTGATTTCACGCTACGGTGGTGAGAACCACTTGGGAATCAGCACATGCGTAGAGATCAGAAATACACCGCTTTTTTGGGCCTGCATCAGGGAGACAAGGCGTTTGTGATGCCCAATCCCTGGGATGCGGGCAGCGCGCGGGTGTTGGCGGCGGAGGGATTCGCGGCATTGGCGACCACCAGCGCAGGCGCTGCGGTGACGCAAGGCCTGCGGGATGGGGCGGCAAGCATGACACGTGCGGCGATTCTCTCAAATGCAGCGGAGATTGTGGCGGCCACGGAGCTGCCGGTGT
This sequence comes from Shimia sp. MIT1388, assembly GCF_047124445.1. Lineage (GTDB taxonomy): Bacteria > Pseudomonadota > Alphaproteobacteria > Rhodobacterales > Rhodobacteraceae > Shimia. The sequence continues at coordinate 2,143,778 of NZ_CP138921.1, forward strand.
CCGCCGATCTGGAAGACGGCTTTGGCCTGGCACCGGAAACCTGCGCGAAGACCATTGTCATGGCGGCGGAGGTTGGTCTGGTCGGTGGCTCGATTGAAGATGCCACGGGCGGTGAAGACGCGGGCGTGATGGATATGGGACTGGCAGTGGAGCGCATAGCGGCCGCGGCGGAGGCGGCAAAGGCCCATCAGTTTGTGCTGACCGCGCGGGCGGAGAACTATTTACACGGACGGCCAGACCTGAAGGACACGATTGCGCGGTTGCAGGCGTTTGAAGCGGCTGGGGCAGATGTGCTTTATGCCCCGGGCCTGCCGGATCTGGACGCCATCCGGGCTGTGTGCTCTGAGGTGAGCAAGCCGGTGAATGTCGTGATGGGGCTGCGGCCACCGTTTTATATGGTGCAGGAGCTGTCCGATGCTGGGGTTGCGCGGATCAGCGTGGGCGGCTCGCTGGCACGGTTGGCCTATGGCGCGGTGCAGCAAGCCATGCGCGCGGTTTTGCAGGACGGGGCCTTTGCCTATGCCAATGAGGCGATGCCAGGGGCGGAACTGATGGGGCTCATGCGGGCGCAGCCAACGCCGCGCGTATAAAAGAAACGCCCGCATTGGGGGGGGGCGGGCGTTTCAGGGGCTTCCCAAAGGTGCGGTGTAGGAACACACACCGGGTTGTCACCTTTCGGAAATCAAGGACAGATGACCTACCTTGGGCGACGTTTTTGGAAATTGGGGTCCGGCGTGCCTTTGTGGCAGCGCGGGATCACCGGGAAACTGTCGGTGAGGAAATAGGCGTAGGTGCCTTGCGGGTGGTCCGCGGTTTTCACAAATGCCCCGTTGCACTCATCCAACGTTCCTGCCCCGGCGACATATCTATAGTCCTGCACAAAGGTGCCATCGTGGCGGCCAGTCGGGCCGTTGCCGGTGCGGTTGCCTAATTTGAGCCGGTAAGAGCTGGTCATTTGTGTGACGCGACCATTCACAGTGGCGGTGATAGCGTAGATCGGAAAGCCGTCCGCCGCATAGCCGATCAGCGGCGATTCCGCCTGGCGCGACCAACCGAGTCGCTGCATCAGCCCAACCGGCAGACCGTGATAGTGATAAGCGCCGGTGGGCTGTACATGGGCGTAGTTGGCATCCAAGCCGAGCGGCACAGCGCCACCAAGTGCCTCATACTGCCAGCCGGAGCGCGGGTTGCCGCGCCAGAACTCTGCCGCGCCGGGATCAAACGGCACGCCGTTGACGCCTACACCAAAGATACTCATGCGGCTTTGCGTGCTGCGCGTCGTCTTTTGCGGGGTGAGCGGCATCATAAAGGTATAGGACTGTGCCTTGATGCGGTTGGGATTGCCGCTGTTGGGAACCGGCCAACTTTATGGGCGGGGATGCCATTGGCGGTGATCACCCGCTTGGTGCCCTTCTTGGAGAGGCTCACCTTGTTGCGACCCGCGGTCTTGGTGGCCTTTATCAGACGTAACGGCTCTGATTCTGTGGCAGTGTGTTGCCGCATTGGGGGGCGGTCTTGGGCATCGCTGCTTGCGGCGGCGCCCACAACAATGGTCACGGCCAAAACGCCGAGCTTCACGTTTTCCAACAAAGTCATGTGGTTCCCTCCAGAAAACCCCTACGGCATGACGGTCACAGGACCATGCCCGTCCGCGCCAAAATCCAACAGCATGGTGAAAATGCCGGGCACCGCGTCGTCAAACCGCAGGGTCAGCTTTTGCTCCTCAAGCCCACCTGCGGGCACGGTGAAGGGCAGCTTTTGTCCTGAGAGTTTGGCGACGTCGACCGAGATGCCTTCCAGCTTCATGGGCTCCGTGCCGGCGTTGTAGAATGTCAGCACCAGATCCAGACGACGCTTGCGGCGGCGGGTGACGGTGGATGTGACCGTCAGGTGGCTCATGCCATGTCCGGCGTGTGCCAAAGCCCCGGCCGGGGCCAACAAAAGCGTGGCCAGAAAGCTGCGGCGGCTATGTGTCTGTGTGGTGTCTGTCATGGAAGCTACTACGTGCCTTATTGAGGGTTCCGTCGGTGAAAAATCAAAAAACACATTTTTTTCGGCAAGGCGACATTTTCCACTTGCAGCCCGCCGAGACTCTTTATATTTCACGCCTCACCCAAGGAAGCGGGCGTAGCTCAGGGGTAGAGCATAACCTTGCCAAGGTTAGGGTCGGGCGTTCGAATCGCCTCGCCCGCTCCAATATCTCCCTCGCGGAGAGAGTGATGAAGGCGCGGATTTATCCGCGCCTTTTCGCGTTTCCGGGCCTCTTTTCAGTGACTTAAAAACTTTCTGCGGATTGTGTGAATTTCTTTCGAATTGGGGGTTGCGGTCCCCCGTGGGGAGCGCTAAATCACGGCCATCCAAACGGTGCGGGCGTAGCTCAGGGGTAGAGCATAACCTTGCCAAGGTTAGGGTCGGGCGTTCGAATCGCCTCGCCCGCTCCATTTGGATAAAACGCAAAAAGGCGCCAGGGTTTCCCGGCGCCTTTTGTTTTTCCCGCATGTTTTGAACGGCTTGAGATGACGGGCGCTGAGGCGCGCCCGCCGGTGTTTTCCCTTAGAGACTTTCAGCGAGTCGCGTGGCCAAAGCGTTCTGCCGCTGAATCACCGCAGACAGGTTGATGCTGGTCATATGGCCGTCGCGTACGATCTGACGTCCCTCAACAAAAAGATCGCGCACAGTGGTTGGACCAGCCAGAAGAATCGCCGCCTGATCCCAGCTGCCCGCGCTGTGCACGCCGGTGACATCCCAGATCGCAATGTCGGCGCGTTTGCCGACGGCGATCTGGCCACAGTCGTGACGGCCCAGCACCTCTGCCCCGCCTCGCGTCGCAATTTCCAGCGCTTCGCGGGGGGACATGGCGTCCGCACCCAGAGCGACTCGTTGCAGCAGCATCGCCTGACGGGCTTCAGCCACCAGATTGCCGGCGTCGTTGGAGGCAGAGCCGTCTACACCAAGGCCCACCGGCACTTTGGCGTCGCGCATGGCGCGCACTGGCGCGATGCCGCTGCCAAGGCGGCAGTTGGAACAGGGGCAATGGGCCACGCCGGTTTTGGTGCGGGCAAAAAGCGCGATTTCGCTTTCATCCAACTTCACGCAATGGGCGTGCCAGACATCTTCCCCTACCCAGCCAAGCTCTTCGGCGTATTGCCCAGGGCGGCAGCCGAAATTTTCCAGTGAATAGGCAATGTCTTCGTCGTTTTCCGCCAAATGCGTGTGCAGCATCACGCCTTTGTCGCGCGCCAGAATGGCAGCGTCCCGCATCAACTCGCGAGACACGGAGAAAGGCGAACAGGGGGCCACACCGACGCGCACCATGCTGCCATCACTCGCGTCGTGGTGCGTGTCGATCAAACGAATGGCGTCTTTGAGGATGACGTCTTCTTTTTCGACCAGCGAATCCGGTGGCAGGCCCCCGTCGCTTTCGCCGATGCTCATGGCACCACGGGTGGGATGGAAACGCATCCCCACCTCCTTGGCGGCCTCGATGGTGTCATCCAGCCGGGAGCCGTTTGGATAGAGATAGAGGTGATCCGAGGTCAGGGTGCAGCCAGAGAGCGCCAGTTCGGCAAGGCCAATCTGGGCGGAGATGTTCATCTCTTCCGGCCCAAAACATGACCAGATCGGATAGAGCCGTTGCAGCCAGCCAAACAGCAGGGCGTCCTGTCCGCCCGGCACAGCCCGGGTCAGGGTTTGGTAGAGGTGGTGATGGGTGTTCACCAAGCCCGGCGTGACCACGCAGCCATCGGCAAAGATGGTTTCGCCATCGGTTGTGAGGTTCTCGCCAATTTCGGCAATCACGCCATCCTTGATACGGATGTCATGCGCCGCCAGTTCGCGGCGGTCATCATCCATGGTCAGAACAGTCTGAGCGGATTTGATCAGGGTTTCAGTGGCTTGTGCCATATGCGCATTCCTTGGGCCTAAAGTCGGGCCCGATTCGGTAGCGATATGAGGCGCAGCGACAGAATACGGGCAAAGGACTCGCTGTGCCCGTCCATCATAGCGAAGCGGCAGGGCCGCAATCAAGGGTGGTGCGCTTTAAGCCTGTTACAGAAGCGCCAAAGCCTGTGCGTGTAGCTCTTTGTTGGCCGCAGCCACAACCTGCCCGCCGTTGTGCGCGGGGCCGCCCTGCCAATTGGTGACAATGCCGCCAGCCGCTTCGATCACCGCGATCGGCGCCTGTATGTCATAGGCGTTGAGACCCGCCTCGATCACCAGATCGATCTGTCCTGCGGCCAAAAGCGCGTAGGCGTAGCAATCCATGCCGTAACGGGTGAGTTTGGTCTGGGATGCGACACGTTCAAACCCTGCGCGCTCCACCTCCGTGCCGACTTCGGGAAAGGTTGTGAAGATCACCGCCTCCGCCAGAGTGGCAGTGTCACGGGTTTTGAGCGACATGGTACCTTGCGGTCCGTGGGCCTCAGCCACGCCAAAGCCACCTTTGAAGCGCTCGCCAATGTAAGGTTGATCCACCACGCCGTAGATCGGGCCGGAATCATCCGACAAGGCGATCAATACACCCCAGGTTGGGGTGCCGGAGATAAACGCGCGAGTGCCATCGATGGGGTCCAGCACCCAGGTCAGGCCACTGCTGCCCTCGGTTTTGCCAAACTCTTCGCCAAAAATGCCGTCCTGCGGACGGCGCTCTGCGAGAACGGCGCGCATCGCTTCCTCAGCGGCGCGATCTGCCACGGTCACAGGGTCGAACCCCTCAGACAGTTTGTTGTCTGCGGTGAGGGTCGTGCTGCGAAAGTGGGGAAGAATGGCCGCGCGGGCCGCATCAGCCATGGCATCCGCCACAGCGATCAGGTCGTTCTGTTCTGGTGTCATCGGTCACAGTCTCCGCTCTGGCGTTCGCGCCATGGCTAGACCAGAGCGGGAATGGACTCAAGCGACGTCAGACAGGACGCGGGCCAGTTCAAACAGGCGCCGGCGCTGGTTTTCCGGAATGGCATAGTAGCTGCGGATCAGATCCAACGCTTCTTTGTCAGCCATGATGTCGGCAGGCACGCTGCCGGAGCTTGCGCCATCGCTGTCGCTTTCGAGACCTTCAAAGAAGAAGCTGACCGGCACGTCCAGAGCGTCGGAAATATCCCAAAGTCGAGAGGCGCTGACACGGTTGGCACCGGTTTCATACTTTTGAATCTGTTGAAACTTGATCCCGACTTGCTCGGCCAGTTGTTGCTGCGTCATCCCCGTCAGCCACCGGCGTTGGCGGATTTTCTTGCCAACATGCACGTCCACTGGATGTGTCATCACACGTCTCCTTCCGAATTAAATATCGGGCCGCAACCAAGGACCAAGCAGTCCGTCAGCAGCGTCACCAATTCGTTTAGTGAAGTTATCGCGCATCCCTTTCGCGATAATTCACCTTAGCAGTTTTCGCCTTATAATCAAGGGAAAGAATGTGTCTTACCCCTTCTGGATAGAGTAGCCCATTCAATCGGAGATTGTCATGTTAAGCACTTCCTGCTCCCTCAAATGTTCAGCCAGAGGGTGACGTCGTGTCGCAATCCTCTGTTTTCAAGGGATCAGCTTTGACTTGATTGCGGACGCTTGTGTATTCGATCCTGAGATCAGGAGATTAAGATGCGCGCCTTTCAAGTAACATCCCATGACACCGCCCCTACCCTTGTTGATATTGCCACACCCGAACCTGGCCCCGGGGAGATCCGGGTCAAAATCAAAGCCTGCGCGCTGAACTTTGGCGATCTGCTGATGATCAAGGGCACTTATCAGGCCACTCCACCGGTGCCGTTTACGCTTGGCATGGAAGTGGCGGGCGTCGTGGATGCACTGGGGCCGGACACCGTTGGGCCTGCAGTCGGCTCGGATGTACTGGTGTTTGGCGGCAGCGGCGGCTTGGCCGAGTTTGGCGTCTATCCAGCCGAGAGCGCCGTACCGATGCCCAAGGGCATGAGCTTTGAAGATGCGGCGGCCTTCCCTGTGGCCTATGGCACCAGCCATGTGGCGCTGGACCATCGCGCCAAATTGCAGCCGGGTGAAAACCTCCTGGTGCTCGGCGCCGCGGGCGGCGTGGGCCTCACCGCGGTGGAGCTGGGCAAGCTGATGGGGGCCAATGTGATTGCCTGTGCCCGTGGTGCGGACAAGCTGGAGGTGGCCAAGGCCGCCGGTGCTGACCACTTGATTGACGCCACCGACGCGGACATTCGCGCCGAAGTGAAAGCGCTTGGCGGGGCCGATGTAGTTTATGACCCTGTCGGCGGTGATCAGTTCAAAGCCGCCTTCCGCGCCTGCAACCCCGAGGCGCGGCTTTTGCCTTTGGGTTTTGCCAGCGGAGAGGTGCCGCAAATTCCAGCCAACCACCTGCTGGTGAAAAACCTGACGGTGATCGGCCTCTATTGGGGCGGGTACCTGTCGTTCAAGCCTGAGGTGTTGACCGGCAGCATGCGCACGCTGTTTGGCTGGTACGGCGAAGGCAAACTTAAGCCGCATGTCAGCAATGTCCTGCCGCTGGCGCAGGCGGCAGAAGCCTATGAGCTCCTGCGCAGCCGCAAATCCACCGGCAAGGTAGTTGTGACGGTCGACTAAATCCTAGCCAACCACGCCCAAGCGGGGCGGGCTTTCCAACGGCGTGTGCATTGGTTGGAAACTCTTGCGGATCAACTCGGCCAGATGGGCGACCATATCGCCCTTGGCCTGCTCTGCGCCATACATATTGATGTGCTGCTCGCCAAGGTCGGGCAATGCGCCGCCGTGATCGATCACCTCAAGATGACGGGGTTCTGTGCCCTGGATCATGGCCCCAACCCCAAGATCGGCGGCAATGGTGGCCTCCACGGTGCGGTCGGATTCCGTTTCAACCGAGCTGTCCCATTCAATACCAGCTTTGTCCAAGAGACCAATCGCGGTGGGCCGGAACAGGCATTGGCGACCAGAAGCGAAAGGGATCGGACGGCGGCGCCAGCTGGCCCCACCCGGTGCGCCAATCCAAACCAATGGAAGGGTACAAAGACCCTCCGAATTTTCCGGCGTGTTCCGCTCGGTGGTGAGGATCAAATCGATCTCACCCTTTTCGAATTGCTGCTTCAGCTCAACCGTAAAAGACGAACACAGATTGACTTTCACCCTCGGAAATGCGGCCGCAAATTGCTGCATCACGCGGGGAATGGTCGGGTAGACAATGTCATGCGGCACACCCAGGGTCACCGCGCCTTCAAACTCATCGTGACTTAGGCGGCGCATGATTTCGTCGTTGAGCGTGACCATACGGCGGGCGTAGCCCAGCATTTGCTCGCCAGCAGGCGTGAGCGCGATGCCGCGCCCGGAGCGGTCCAACAGGTCGACGCCAATGAGCTCCTCAAGACGTTTGAGCTGCATGGACACAGCCGATTGGGTGAGATGCAGAAAGCCTGCGGCTTTGGTCACACCGCCCATATCGGCGACGGCAACAAAGCTTCGCAGCGTGGTTACATCAAGATTGCGCATGGCTGTCCCTCTATAAATCACTGTTTCTGAACTGACATCATGATCTGTGATGAAGTCCGTCACAAACATTCGCTTTCTAAATACACACAGCGCGCCATATACATCAAGTAATTTGATGCAGACCCGAAGATCAATCGCAAACAAGGAAAGGAGCGACCCCATGGCCTTCATCACCACTTCCTCCGCCCCTCGTGGTTCCAAGTTTTCTCTCACCCGCATGAAACAGGCCTTTGCCGTCCTGCGTCAGCGCCGCCAGCTTGCACAGCTGGACAGTGCCGCGCTGCAGGATATGGGCCTGAGCCAAGCAGATGTGGACTTTGAATTGAAACGCTCCGTCTGGGATGTGCCAGCGCATTGGCGCGGCTGATCAAACGTTAACAATGATGCGGATTTTCGCCGCTTTGGGCGGCGGAAATCCTTGAATTCACGCCCTCCCTCACCGATATTCCCTGTTGAAACCCTCTGAACGTCAGGTTCTGGGGGCAATAAAGTTAACTCGGAGGCTTTGATGGCTGAATTTGACACGATCCGCGGCACGGCAGCTGCCAGCGCGGCTCAGATTGACGAGGGCCTGCGCGCCCACATGAACAAGGTCTATGGCAACATGTCCGTGGGCATGTTGATCACCTTTGCCGCCGCTTGGGCCCTGTCCGGCCTGGCTGTGACAACCGATCCGTCCGCCGCCGTGGCGCAAATCAGCGCTGACAAATACCTCACCGCACTGGGCAACGCGCTGTATGCGTCCCCGCTGAAGTGGGTGATCATGTTTGCCCCGCTGGCGATGGTGTTTGGCTTTGGCATGGCGATCAACCGCCTGTCCGCCGCTGGCGCGCAGCTGTTCTTCTACACCTTTGCGGCTCTGATGGGCGCATCGATCAGCTCGATCTTCCTGGTGTTCACCGGTGAGTCGATCATCCAGACCTTCCTGATCACCGCGATCGCCTTCGCGGGCCTGTCGCTCTACGGCTACACCACCAAGAAGAACCTGTCTGGCATGGGCACCTTCCTGATGATGGGTCTGATCGGCCTGATCGTGGCATCGATTGTGAACATCTTCCTCGCGTCCTCCGCGATGGCCTTTGCGATCTCCGCAATTGGTGTTCTGATCTTTGCCGGTCTGACCGCGTATGACACCCAGAAGATCAAGAACGACTACATCCAGCACGCCCACATGGGCGACGGCGAGTGGCTGGCGAAATCCGCGATCATGGGCGCATTGACCCTGTATCTGGACTTCATCAACCTGTTCATGTTCCTGCTGCAGTTCCTCGGCAACCGCGAGTGATCCTTGCAGGATAGCAAAAGAAAAGGCCGGTCCCTGTGACCGGCCTTTTTTGTGTCAGGCGTATTCTGGCGCGCAGAGGTTGCGGTGCATTTGGATGGCCGGGAAATGCACGCCAGGAGCCAAAGTGAGCTCAACTTCAGTGGTCTCCTCAAAGCCCATAGAGGCGTAGAAATCACGTGCAGTGATCGAGCTCATACAGCTCATCTCCCGCATACCGTGGGCTTCCGCAGAGGCCAGAGACACGTCAATCAAAGCCCGCGCCACGCCACGGCGCAGCCAATCCGGACGGGTCGCCACATGGCGCACATGGCCCAGATGGGTGCCACTCACGCCACGCGACGGGCTGAGATCGGTCCATCCCCCTGCTCCAATGATGTCATCAGTTTCCGCACACTCGGCAACAAAGTAGGTTCCGCAAGACAGCAACGCGGGCTGCGCTTTGGTGAAGAGCGGCAAGGCCCCCTCAAGCACAGCATCATCGTAGTCCCCTGGCAAAAGTTCCGGATAAGAGCGTGCATAGAGGTCAGACAACGCAACAGCATCATCAAGGCTGGCGGGGCGGATAAAGAATGGGTGGGGCATGTTGGGAACCCTCCTGAAGAAAACTTTTTGTTTTTGTTCAGGCGCGGTTTCCCAGAAAAGCAAAAAGCCGCGCCTTGGTTTGGCGCGGCTTTTGCATGTGTCTCAGAAAGCGATCTTACTTGATCTTGCCTTCTTTGTACTCGACATGCTTGCGCACCACCGGGTCGTATTTGCGGACGACCATCTTTTCGGTCATGGTACGTGCGTTTTTCTTGGTCACGTAGAAATGGCCCGTGCCCGCGGTCGAGTTCAGACGGATCTTGATTGTCGTCGGCTTCGCCATTGTGCTTCTCCTGCGCCGGGGCACAGATACCCCGTGTAAATCTCTTGAAGCCCGCCTTTTAATGATGGCTGGGGCCGAGTCAATGGGGTTGGCGCGGGATTCCTCAAGAAAAGTGCAATCCTTTGAAAATAACCCCTCGTCACCGCTTTGCAGGGCAGAAACGAAGGAGTAATTTTGCCCGGATACAAAGCGCGTGGGCTCTTTGAAGGGGAAAACACATGGCTTGGTTCTGGATCGCGACAACGATTCCCGTAGTGCTGCTGGCGCTTGGCGGGCTGTTGGGTGGTCTGTGGGCGGTGGCGGCACTGGTCTATATGAGCGGGCTGATCCATGTGATGGACCGGCTGGTACAGGGCGCGGCGGCTAAAACCGGTGACGACGGCGAGTTTCCAAGTGGGATGCGGCTGTCGCTGGTGTTGGGCCTGGCGCATTTCCCGCTGTTGGTGATTGCGGTGTTGGCGGTGGCGGGTGTCACGGGGATCAGCCTTGGTGCCAAAGTCTGCTGTTTTCTGGCCTTTGGGCTGTTCTTTGGACAGGTCAGCAATGCCAACGCCCATGAGTTGATCCACAAATCGGCAAGGTTTCCCCGCAAGCTGGGAATGTGGGTCTACATCTCCCTGCTGTTTGGGCATCACACCTCCGCCCACCCCAAAGTGCATCACATCTGGGTGGCGACCGACAAGGACCCCAACAGCCCTCGGGACGGAGAACATTTTTATCGTTTCTGGCCACGCGCCTGGATTGGATCGTTTAAGGCCGGATGGCAGGCGGAGAATACGATGCGCAAACGCGCGGGTAGCCGCAAGTCCCTACTGCATCCCTATGTGATCTATGTCGGCGGCGCGGTGCTCTGCCTTGCCGTCGCTGCGCGGTTGGCAGGGGTGAGTGGCATGTTGGCTTATCTGGCGCTGGCGAGTTACGGCAGCATGCAGCTTTTGTTGTCAGACTATGTGCAGCACTATGGCTTGCATCGGCAGATACGCGAGAACGGCAAGCCGGAACCGGTGGGGCCAGAGCACAGCTGGAACGCGCCGCAGCTTTATACCTCCGCGCTGATGCTCAACGCCCCGCGTCATTCGGACCACCATATGGTGCCGACGCGGGACTACCCCGCCTTGCAACTGGACAAGGCAACAATGCCCACCCTGCCGCAGTCATTGCCGTTGATGGCGATTCTGGCGCTTTGGCCGCGCCAGTGGCGGCGGGTGATGAATCCCCGTGTGGAGAAGCTAAGGGCGGCAAAACTGCGCGCATCACAGCAATGAGACTGGATTGACGCCCGCGCCTCAGGCAGCATGGCGTCATGAAGTATGTGAGCATTGTTTTTGCGCTGTTCAGCAGCGCGGCGGCGGCAGAAGACGCCATGTCGGCAGCCGAATTTGAAGCCTATGTGTCTGGCAAGACCTTGTTTTACGAGGCGGACGGGCGGCGCTATGGCGTGGAAGAGTACCTGTCAGACCGGCGGGTGCGGTGGGCGTTTCTGGATGGCAGCGGCCAGTGCAAGGACGGCTATTGGTATGAAGAGGCCGGGCAGATCTGTTTTGTCTATGAGGACAATCCCGGCCCGCAGTGTTGGAGCTTTTACGCGGACACCGGTGGCTTGAGAGCGCAGTTTGAGAACGAGCCGGACGGGCGGCTGCTCTACGAGATTGAGGACAGCTCCGAAGAAATGCTCTGCCTTGGGCCGGATGTTGGCGTTTAAGCTAGAGCTTTAGAACAGGCTGCCCTGCTCTGGTGGCGGCGTTTTCTTCGCTTTGGGTTTTGGCGCGGGCTTGGGCTTTTCCGGTGCTGGCTGCGGCGGTGTAGAGGGGGCAACCGCGCCCCCTGCCCCGACGGGCAGGCGACCATCGGCAAATTCGATTTCCAAGGCGCTTGCGGCGCTGGCCTCAGCGGAGGTTTTTACCAGTTGGCCATCCCCGCGCACCACGGCGTAGCCACGTTGCAACGTGGCGGTGTAGCTGAGCGTTTCGCGCATCCGGTCCAATGACGCCAGCCGGTCTTTCAGCGTCTGCACCTGACGGGTGCCGGCATCTGATAGGCGGCGCGACAGGTCGCGGGTTTTGTCTTTTTGGCGGGTGATGTCGCGGTTCAAAGCGTCCACAGACAGCCGGTCGCCGTAGCGGCCAAGTTGCTGCCGCCGGATTTCGATCATACGCAGCAGGGTTTTGTCGCTTAAACCACCGGACTTCTCCGCTAGGGTCACGCGACGGGATTGGATGCCGGATTGCAATGCGCGGGGCAGTGCATCTGAAGCGGTGTCCAAGCGTTGGCGCGGGGTTTGCAGCAGCGTATCCGCTCGGGGAAGCGCGCGGGCCAGATCGCGCAGGCGTTGGTCGCGTTGGCGCAGGCCTTGTTCGAGGCCCCGTGTGAGGCGCGCGCCCTGCTCTTCAACCCAGGCCAACATGTCGAGCCGCACCGGCACGGCCAATTCTGCCGCTGCCGTTGGGGTTGGCGCGCGTTTGTCGGAGACAAAGTCGATCAGCGTTGTATCGGTCTCGTGTCCCACAGCGGAGATCAGCGGGATGTCAGAGGCAGCGGCGGCGCGGGCCACCACCTCTTCGTTGAAGCCCCAGAGATCTTCGATGCTGCCACCGCCACGCGCCACAATGATCAAATCGGGGCGCGGCATAGCCCCGCCGGGGGTGAGCTTGTTGAAGCCTTCAATAGCATTGGCCACCTGTGGCGCGCATTGCTCGCCTTGCACCGCGACGGGCCACAGCAACACCTTGCGCGGGAATCGATCCCGCAGGCGGTGCAGGATGTCGCGGATCACGGCCCCGCTGGGCGAGGTCACAACACCGATGATTTCAGGCAGATAGGGCAGCGGCTTTTTGCGCTCTTGGGCAAACAGCCCCTCGGCCTGCAGCATGGCTTTGCGTTTTTCCAGCATCGCCATCAGCGCGCCGACGCCTGCCGGTTTCAGGTCTTCGATCACTAGTTGGTATTTGGACTGCCCCGGGAATGTGGTGAGCCGCCCGGTGGCGACCACTTCCATGCCTTCTTCCGGACGAGTGGAGACACGGGCGGCCACGCCTTTCCACATCACCCCGGCAATCACCGAGCGGTCGTCTTTCAGGTCGAGATAAACGTGACCCGAGCGTGGAAAAGACACACGCCCAATCTCACCTTTGATGCGCACGTGGGAGAACTCGCCCTCGATCATGCGTTTGATCGCGCCGGAGAGTTCGGTGACGCTGAATTCCGGGGCGTTTTCGCCCTCTCTTGGGTCGTCGATCAGATCGGACATGGGTGCGCTGCTCAGTTCCCTTGTTTCCTGTGCCAAGCCACCTTAGAACGCCGCAAAGCGGAGGCCAAGCGGAAGGCGGCAACATGAACATTCTTATTCTCGGCAGCGGTGGACGTGAGCACGCCCTGGCATGGGCAGTGATGCAGAACCCGAAATGCGACAAGCTGATTGTGGCACCGGGCAATGCGGGCATCGCGCAGATCGCGGAATGCGCCAGCTTTGACATCGAGGATGGCGGCGAGGTTGTGACCTTTGTGGCGGCCAATGCGATTGATTTTGTCATCGTCGGTCCAGAGGCGCCGTTGGCCGCGGGTGTGGCGGATCGGCTGCGCGAAGCCGGTGTGCTGGTGTTTGGACCCTCTCAGGCTGCGGCCAAGCTGGAAGCCTCCAAGAGCTTCACCAAAGAGATTTGTGACGCAGCTAATGCGCCGACTGCTGGCTACGGCCACTTCACCGATGCCGAGGCCGCCAAGGCTTACATCCGCGAGCAAGGTGCACCGATTGTGGTGAAGGCCGACGGTCTCGCGGCAGGAAAAGGCGTGATTGTGGCGATGGACCTGCAAACTTCATTGGATGCGGTGGACGACATGTTTGGCGGTGCTTTTGGTGGCGCGGGTGCTGAAGTCGTCGTCGAGGAGTTCATGGAAGGCGAAGAGGCCTCTTTCTTCATCCTCTGTGACGGCAAGACCGCCCTGCCCGTCGGCACCGCGCAGGACCACAAGCGCGTGGGCGAAGGCGACACCGGGTTGAACACGGGCGGCATGGGGGCCTATTCGCCTGCACCAGTGCTGTCTGATGAGATTGCGCAAAAGGCGCTGGATGAAATTGTGCAGCCGACCATTGATGAGATGGCAAAGCGCGGCACGCCGTACCAGGGTGTGCTTTATGTGGGTCTGATGATCAAAGACGGGCAGCCACGTCTGGTGGAGTACAACGTGCGTTTTGGCGACCCGGAATGTCAGGTGCTGATGATGCGTCTGGGTGCGCAGGCGATGGACTTGATGCATGCGGCGGCCGAAGAGCGGCTGCATGAGGCGCAGGTGAACTGGGCCGATGACCATGCGATCACCGTGGTGATGGCGGCCAATGGCTATCCGGGATCTTATGAAAAGGGTTCCGTGATTGGCGGGTTGGATGCCATTGCAGCGGACAGCAAGAATATGGTGTTCCATGCGGGCACCACCGCCAAAGACGGGCAGATCACCGCGTCTGGTGGCCGGGTGCTGAACGTGACCGCACGCGGCGCAAGCCTGCAGGAAGCGCGGGATCGGGCCTATGCCATGGTGGACGCAATTGATTGGCCCGGTGGGTTCTTCCGCCGCGACATCGGCTGGCGCGCGCTTTAAGTCTGCGCTGACACGTAGTTTTGCGGGCGTTGCGCCGAAAAGCGCTGCGCCCTATTCTCCGCCTGAGTTGGGGGAGATGACATGACCATTTCGGTGGAAGAGGCCTACGCTACGCGCGAATTTGTGGAACTGGCGTTCAGCTTTGCACCCGTGGGCATTGTGGTGACTGAGAACCGGGTGATCCGCGATTGCAACGACACCTTTGCGGAGATGTTCCGTTACGAGCGTGCGGCGCTCAAGGACAGCACCTTTGCGATCCTCTACCCCACGCAGGAAGAGTTCACCAACATCCGCAATCGCGGCGTGCAGGAATTGCGCGAGGGCAATTTTTACTGGGACGAGCGCGTGATGATGCGCCGCGGCGGCGAGATGTTCTGGTGCCGGGTGCGCGGGCACACATTTACACCGGAAGACCCGTTGCAGCGGGCGGTGTGGAGCTTTGCCGATATTTCCGACACGCGACCTTATCACCCGCTGACCCGCCGGGAACGCGAAGTGTTTTCACTTCTGGCCGAAGGGCTGACCAGCAAGGAAATTGCCATCAAATTGGAAATGAGCAACCGCACGGTGGAGGTGCATCGCGGCAAGCTCTTGAAGAAGTTTGGCGTGTCCAACACCGCGAGCCTGTTCCAGTCGCTGGGCGCGATTGGCACGCGGCACATCTATTCGGCCAGTGACGGGACCGTGCGCTAGGGCGTGAGGGGCCAGCCCCTCTTGGCCTGCGGCCAATTCACCCCGAGGTATTGGGGGAAGAAGAAAGCTAAGGCGCTTTGCAGTCCAGCGCGCGCGTGAGGGAGGCCTGGTTTTTGAAAGGGCCGAGGGCGCGGGGCGACAAGGCTTTGCCGTCAAAGCGTGTGGCCATGACCTCGGACCAATTGGCGTTGACCGTGATCATTTCGGGGCTGTCGCCGCAATCACGGATGCCACCGGAGATGAAGTCTTCGCCGATGCGGTGATTGGTCAGGCCAGCTTGTGAGGCCACCTGGGTCAGTTTGTTGTCCTTATATCGCCAGACTCGAAGGGTTTTGGCCAGATGGGGCCGGTCGATATAGGCGACCTCTATGTGGCCGTCGCCGTCCAGATCTGCGGCCCCTATGGGCGCAAGCCAGCGGTTGCGTTGGCCGATGTGGGGCGTCGCGGCGCGCAGGCCGGTTTCGTCGTAGATGGCCAGGCGAGCACCGCCAGTTTGGCTGCTTTCGACCGTGATCACTTCCGGTGCGCCGTCGCCGTCCATATCCGCCAGGCGCGGTGCAATGTCCTCAAAGACGCGATCTTGGGGGAGTGTGAGTGCGAGACGCTTGCCGTCTTTCAGGGTCAGCTCAAGCGTGCCATATTCAATCGCATCGCCAAGCACCCCATGGGCATATCGAGCGGTTTCGTCTGTGTAGCGGGCGGATGTGATCTCCGCCACCGCAGGCGCCGCCATCAGCCCCACACTCGCCGCGAGAAAGACGCGACGCGCGGTACGGCGCAGCGTTTGTGACAGAAGACGCCGCGCCATAACCATCAGATTTGCTTTTCTGGCAGTTTCACAACCAGACCATCCAGCGCGTCGGTGACCTTGATCTGACAGGTCAGGCGCGAGGTGGCGGGATCAGGCTCATAGGCAAAGTCCAGCATGTCTTCTTCCATGTCGTCTTTGGCTGGGATCTTCTCCACCCAGGATGGGTCCACATAGACGTGACACGTTGAGCAGGCACAGGCGCCACCGCAATCGGCTTCGATGCCGGGGACATTATTGTCGCGCGCGCCTTCCATAACGGTCAAGCCGTTGGCAACCTCAACAACATGCTCGGTACCGTTATGCTCGACATAGGTGATTTTGGCCATGTCTGGCTCCTCTGAGAAACTGTTCGCATCCCTAGTTAGGTCAGGGCTTCCGCCTCTTCCACCCCCATTTGCGACAAGCGGTCCCTCCCCTTGCGACAATTTTTAAATGTTCTATATTTGTTCTCATGCAAGTCATGAGATCCTCTCCCCCCACGCGGCCTATGGGCACAGCGCCCCATCAGGACTGGCCACGCCCACCGTCGGCTTTGACCGCCAGCCGCCTGATCGAGCCGCCCAATGGTGCGCGGATCACCGTGGCGGGACTGGTGATTCTGCGGCAGCGGCCCGGCACCGCCAAAGGGGTGATCTTTGTCACGCTCGAGGATGAGACCGGCGTGGTGAATGTGATTGTCTGGCGCAGCCTTTATGAGCATTTCCGCCGTGCAGTGATTGCCGGGCGGCTGCTCAGGGTCACCGGGCGCATTCAGCGGGAGAACAATGTCACCCATGTGATTGCCGAACGGATCGAGGATCTCTCGCCGCTCTTGGACAGTTTGGTCACACCGCCAGCCCCTTTGGAGAAATGACGCGTTTCGCTGCGGCGCAAAACGCGGTATGACAGGGCAAAACACATGAGGCGCGAGCATGCCCGCAGATTTTGCCGCACGATCGGTTCTGGCCGCCACGGCGCTTTTGGCGCTGGGGAGCCTGACGGCGTGCGAAGAGCAAATCACCAATGCACCTTACATCGCCGCCTTTAATGAGCCAGAGATTGTCCGCGCCGAAGATGCCGGTGCGCCGCCCAATGCGCGGCCGGGCAGCTGTTGGGGGCGCCACGTCACACCTGCTGTGGTGGAAACTGTGAGCGAGCAAGTCATGGTGCAGCCGCCGGAGGTGCTGGCAGATGGCACCGTGATTGCGCCCGGGATATTCCGCACAGAGACACAGCAGCGCATTGTGCAGGAGCGGCGGGAATTGTGGTTTGAAACGCCCTGTAGCGAGGTCTGGACCGAAGAGTTCACCGCCTCTCTGCAGCGGGCCCTAAAAGTACGCGGGCTGTTTTATGGCAGCATCACCGCGGAGCGGGATGCCCGCACGCGGGCGGCCATTCGTCGCTATCAAAGTGCTGAGGGGCTCGACAGCGCGATCTTGTCGCTGGAAAGCGCGCGGCGGCTTGGCTTGGTGGCGGTGCCTCGGGAAGGGTGATCCCACGCAAGAGGACATGAAAAAGGGCGCCGTAATGGGCGCCCTAATCTATTTTGAACTGTGAAGCCGCTTACTCTTCGATGTTGAGCGCCACAAAGCGGGGCTCACCGGCGCGACGCACCAGAAGCAGCAAGGATTTGCGGCCCGCCTCTTTGGCTTCCTCGATGCGGTCTTCCAGATCGGCAATCGAGGTCAGCTTCTGCTGGCCCGCTTCGGTCAGCACATCACCCGCCCGCAGGCCTTTTTCGTAAGCTTTGGACATCTCGTCCACGTTGCTCACCACCAGACCATCGGTGCCTTCCGCCACGCCAAGCTCTTCGCGCATGTCGTCGGTCAGAACGGTCACAGTCAGGCCGAGGATTTCTTTCTCAACCGGGTCGCTGGAGGGCGCAGGCTGGCTGGCCGGCACAGCGCCTTCGGCCTCTTCGCGGCGACCAAGGGTGATGGCCAGCGTCACTTCGTCCCCATCGCGCAGCACCACTACATCGACGGTTTTGCCCACATTGGTGTTGCCCACCGCGCGGACCAGACCACGCACGTCAGCCACTTTGGCGCCGTCAAAGGTCAGGATCACGTCACCCGCCAGCATGCCGCCTTCCAGGGCCGGGCCTTCCGGCACATCGGTGACCATCGCACCCGCGGCGGATTTCAGACCGTCCACAGCGTCCACCATGTCCTCAGTGACATCCTGAATGCGCACACCCAGCCAACCGCGGCGGGTTTCGCCAAATTCTTTCAGCTGATCGACCACTTTGGTGACCACGTTGGAGGCCATGGAGAAACCGATGCCGATGGAGCCGCCGTTCGGGGACAAGATCGCGGTGTTCACGCCAATCACTTCACCGTCCATGTTGAACAGAGGGCCACCGGAGTTGCCGCGGTTGATGGCGGCGTCGGTCTGGATGTAGTCGTCATACGCGCCGGACAGGGACCGGCCGCGTTGGGACACGATACCAGCAGAGACCGAGAAGCCCTGGCCCAGCGGGTTGCCCATGGCCATGACCCAGTCACCTACGCGGGCGGTGTCGCTGTTGCCAAATTCTACAAAATCAAGCGGTTCGTCGGATTCGACCTTCAACAGGGCGATGTCGGTGTTCTTGTCGGTGCCGATGACTTTGGCTGGCAGTTCGCCGCCTTCAAAAAACTCGACGAGGATCTCGTCAGCGCCTTCGATCACGTGGTTGTTGGTGACCACAAAGCCGTCAGCCGAGATCACAAAGCCGGAGCCCAGTGCAGAGGTGCGGCGCGGGCGATCGCCCTGATCGCCTTGGCGGTCCTGGAACTCGCGGAAGAAATCCTCAAATGGAGAGCCTTCGGGCACGATGCCCTGGGGGCCGCCGGTGCGACCGGCCACAACGGTGGAGGTGGTGATGTTCACAACGGAGGGGCTGATCTTGTCCGCCAGATCGGCAAAGCTGTCAGGGCGCGCCTGGGCAATCAGCGTCTGGGCCACGACAAACAGCATGGACAGGAACGCAAGCCCGGCAATGCGCCAGCTGCGCTGTTGGGTGTCGGGGTACGTAAGGGTGTCAGAAAACACTTTGGGTTCTCCTTTGGTGTACTTGAAACCTGCCGAGTTGCTCCCGGCGTATGCGGAGAAGTGTGGGCATTTCACGCAGCAATGGCAACCACATGCGCGTCGCGCCGCCTAACATGGTTGTGAGCGATCTGTGAAAAAAGTGAATAGACAGCCATGGTCTGGCCACAGTGGTTAAGCTCAGGCCCTGTCAATGTCCCGCCACTGGCGCCCATCACGCACAGCCTCAGAGGGCTGGTGCGCGCCGCGCAGAGTGGGTCTCTTTGCAAGCGAACCGGCCCGCTGAGGCGAAGCGTGCTGGACGTCCGAAGGATTTGGCGGATTTTCCGCCTGCCGGCGTTGCGGAGCTTTAAAACTCACCCAGAGTTCCTGCAGCTCCGCGCCTTGTCAGACAAAAAATCTGCCAAACCAGCGGTGCGACATTGATAGAGCCTGAGCTTAATGCACTGTGGCCGAAACCGGAGTTGAAATCTGAGGACGCGCAGGTGCTGCACGGGCCACTTTGTTAAGCGCCATGCCAAACTCCGCCGCCAAACCGGCAAAGCACATCGCCATGTCAGGACGGACCACAAGAGAAGCCAGAAGCGCCGCGTCTTCCTGGTCTCCGTTGGCCCCGGCCTCAATCAAATGGGCAAAGACAGCTTCGTCTGCGCCAAGGCAGCGGCAGTGACAGCCATGACGACACAGCGCGCGGCGGCCATACTGGCGGCCGACTTCCATCAGGTCTTCAAAAACACCTTTGATGTTACGCGCTTGGTCCGGCCCCAGCCCTACGGTGAGCGTGGTTTCCAGATGGGCAATGCCCACTGGATCGCGCCCCCAGGAGCGCAGCCACCGCACTGCCAAACGCTCCACATCGCCAAGATCTTCAAGCAGACCAACCCGCTGCCCACCTCTGTGAGGGGCGCCGCTCATTTTGTCAGGATCAGTTTGCCCGCGCGGGTGATGCGCAGCGTGTAGAGCTGGTCGTTGAGGCGGATATGGGCCAGACCGTTGTCGCCAGTCAGTTGATTGGCGTCATGGACGGGCAGCGCGTTTGCCATTTCGGGAGCTTGCATTTGCAGGGTCATGGGACTCTCCGTTGGTCCGTATCAATGTGTTGGCTTCCCTGCTGGGTGGCTGCTGGATCCATTTCTGATTATTTTAGTCAGAATTGTCAAGCGGTGAATTTGAGCTTGCCCCAAACAGGCAAATTGCCACGCCCCCATGTACTTGGAAATTGGATTGACTACATGAGACGAGAGCTTTGAAACGCAGGAGGTTTTGATGACCCATCCGCTCAACCCGGCAATTGAAATGGCCCTGCAACAGGCTGATCGCAATGACGAATTCAAAGACTTGCCCGGCGCAGGAAAACCTCTGAAGCGTCTGCATCAATCCAAGGATGCGGTGTTGTCCCATTTGATGAAAGAGCATCAGGCCAAGCCGCAAGCCGTGGTGTTGAAGCAGCAGATCTCCGAGGAAATGGCAAAGCTGAAAACGCTGACTGACGCGGCCGAGCGTAAGGCACAGATGAAGGTTCTGAGCGACCTTCAGCTCAAACTGGCCTTAGAAGTGGAAGCTTTGACCAAATACGGCTAACGCAAAAGGCGCCCCCAACGGGAGCGCCTCACAATCCATTCACAGTCTGGTGAGCATTTTAGCGCAAACGCGAGCAGCTCTTGAGTTGCGATTGATACATCGCGGCGCGACTCGCCACGTCGTCTGCAACCTTCACCAGCCAGGGTTTGTTGCGGTAGTTGCCACGCGCGTAGCCGGTGTGGCCTTCGTGGTAGTTGAGGTACTGCGCCCGTGCGTCGCTCAAAGAGACGCCATTGCGGTCGCGGGATTCGTGGAAATACCAACCCATGAAATCCGTCGCGTCTTTGATATTGTCACGCTTGGCGCTGCGGTTGCGGGTCTCGCGGCGGTACTGATCCCAGGTGCCATCGAGCGCCTGCGCATAGCCATAGGCGCTGCTTTGACGGCCCATCGGCAGGATTCCCAAGGCATATTTATGTGGGGTGCGCGCGTCGCCGATGAATTTGCTTTCCTGATGGAGTACAGCCATCTGCACCGACACCGGCACGCCCCATTTGCGTTTGGTGGAGACAAACGCCCGACGGAAATGCGGCTTTTCTTTCAGGATCGCACAGGCGTTGTCCAAATTGCGGGGCGCAGAGGTATCCTTCTTGCCGCAAGACGCAACAACAAGCACAACCATCAGCGCGAAGAGAACTCTGCTCATTTGCCTCTCGCTCGTTCTTTGTTTTTTGGCACTTTAGCGGATTTTTCCCCAGAGGGTAAATCACAAAGCCGGAATTAGAGCAGCAGGGTCAGCAGAATCGGCAGGCCAATCACAGAGACCAGCGTGGAGACCACCACGTAACCAGCCACCGCGTTGCTGTCCGCCTCGTATTTCTCCGCCAACAGATAGGCGGTGACTGCCACCGGCATCGCCATTTGCAGCACCAACACGCCAAAGAGCGTGCCCGTGAGGCCAAAAGCAAGGCCAATGCCCCACCCAATGGCGGCGCAGACCAGCAGCTTCACCACCGACAGCCAGATCGCAGTCACAACCCGCCCCGGTGTGAGCCGCGCGACCGCGACCCCCAACGTGATCAACATCATCGGGATCGCCATCTGACCAATCAGATCCAGTGTATTGGTCAAAAACTGCGGCGTTTCCCAATCCATCACCAGAAACAGTGCCCCCAGCAGCGTGGCCCAGATCATCGGCTCCTTGATCATTTTGCCAAAGGCGCCCTCACCTGCGACGATCCAAATACCCCAGGTGAAGGACAGGATCGCCGACACCGCGAGCATGACCACTGCGGCCTCCAACCCTGGCTGGCCGAAAGCAAACAGCGCCAGCGGGATGCCAAGGTTGCCTGTGTTGCCGAAGATGATCGGCGCCAAATACGTCCGCAGGCTCAGCCCGGTGGCCTTGAGCAGCGCCCAGCCTATAGCGCCCACCACAATATAGGCTGCTGTGCCCGCCAAAGTGAGCTTCGCCAGGTCGCCCAAATTGGCTTCGGTTTTCATCAGTGCGGTGAAGATCAGACAGGGCACTGCCAGTGTCATGGCAAGGCGCGTGACAAACTGAATGCGGTATTCAAACCCCGCTTTCACCCAGGCAAATCCCACGCCCGCGACCAGAAAGACCGGCGCGACAATTTCCAGAACTGTTAAGATTAAGTTCACAGACTGTTTCCCGCTAAAATTCGGCTAAAGTTGGACAAAGCCCCCTTGCAGCGTCTATCGTTGGGCTGTAGGGGCTGCAATACATGCTTAGAACACGCGCAAAATATTACCTCGGTCAAGTTGTCCGTCACCGCAAACACCCGTTCCGGGGTGTGGTGTTTGACGTCGACCCAGAATTCGCCAACACCGAAGAATGGTATGAAGCGATCCCAGAGGACAGCCGTCCTGTGAAGGATCAGCCGTTTTATCACCTGCTGGCGGAAAACGACCAGAGCTACTATGTGGCCTATGTGTCTGAGCAAAATCTGATCGCCGACTATTCCGGCGAACCGGTGAGCCACCCTGATTTGGACGATATGTTTGGGCCTTTTGAAGATGGGGCCTATCCACTGCATTACGCGCTGAACTAGCGCACATCCAGAAGGGATGGAAACGCCGGGTTGCAAGGGCCCGGCGTTTTTGCTTTTAGGCGGTCTCTATGGGCGCGCCGCGCTTTTTCCACGTCGAAAACCCGCCCTCCATTTCCGCAATATTCTCCACGCCCATGTCCTGCAACGCCTTCACAGACAAGGCAGAGCGCCACGCGCTGGCGCAGAACAGGATCAGGGTCTTGTCCGTGGCCAGCGCCTCTTTGTGGTAGGGGCTGTCCGGGGCAATCCAGAACTCCAACATACCACGCGGGGCGTGGAACGCTCCGGCGATGCGGCCTTCGCGCTCCAACTCACGCGGGTCGCGGATGTCGACAAACAACGCCTCGCCAGCAGCCACTTTGGTTTCGGCCTCTTCCTGGCTGAGACTGGTGATCTCCGCCTTGGCGGCGTCCACCAGTTCTTTGATTGGTGTGATGGCCATCGCTTAATATCCTATCGCTGCGCCGTCTTTGCGCGGGTCAGAGGCGCCTTCAAGCACGCCGTTTTTGTGAATACGGATCGCCTGCGCGCCACCGATGGGCATGTCCGGCACGACAACCTTGTGGCCCATGTCCGCAAGCGCTTGTTTGACAGTGTCGCTGTAGCCGCGTTCCAGCTTCAACGTGCCGTCCTCGACAAAGGAGCGCGGGGAGTCCAGCGCAGTTTGCGGATCCATGCCAAAGTCTTCCATGTTGGACAGCACCCGCGCGTGACCGTTGGGCTGATAGTGGCCGCCCATCACGCCAAAGGGCATTTCCACACGCCCGTCGCGGCGGATCATGCCGGGGATGATAGTGTGCATCGGGCGTTTGCCGCCTTTGAGCTCATTTGGGTGCCCCTCTTGCAGCGTAAAGCCACCGCCACGGTTCTGCATCAGGATGCCAAACTTGTCAGAGGCGATGCCCGAGCCAAAGGCGTGGAAGATCGAATAGATCATCGACACCGCCATGCCGTCTTTGTCGACCACCGACAGGTAGACCGTGTCTTTGTGCACCGCCTCGGTCAGCGGTGCGGGCGCGGCCATGGCGCGTTTGGGATCAATCAGGGCGGCGAGTTTGTCGGCGGTTTCCTGTGCCAGCATATGCGCGGTGCGCGTGGTGTGATCCGGATCGGCAATCAAGCGGTCCCGCGCGTCATAGGCCAGCTTGGCGGCCTCAGCCTCGATATGTGTGCGCTCCACACCAAAGGGGTCCATCGAGGCGATGTCAAAATGCTTCAGGATGTTGAGCAGGAGGATCGCGGTGGCGCCCTGCCCGTTTGGCGGATGTTCCAGCAGCTCGGCGCCCTTGTAAGTGCCGCCGATGGGCGTCGCATCGTTCCCTGCCGTCGCGGCGAAATCTTCCATGGTGTGCACGCCGCCCATGGCGCGCAGGGTGTTGACCATGTCTTCGGCGATTTCGCCGGTGTAGAAGGCGTCGCGGCCTTGCGCGGACACACGACGCAGCACTTCGGCCTGGCCCGGTGCGCGGAAGATGTCGCCTTTGTTCAGCGGCTTTCCATCGCGCAGATAATGCCGCCGTCCGTGGCCTTGCAAATTGCTTTGCGTCTGGTGCCAGTCAAAGGAGGCGCGGGGACCAACCGGGATGCCCTCTTCGGCGTAGTGGATCACCGGCGCGAGGCTGTCAGCGATGCCGAGCTTGCCGTATTTCTCAGACAGGGTGCAGAAGCCATCAATGGCGCCCGGCACCGACACGGCCTCGACGCCGAACAGCGGCACGGCATCCAAACCACGCGCGCGTAGATCCGCGGCATCCGCGGCCGCCGGGGCACGACCGGAGCCGTTGAAGGCAAAGACCTCTTCGCTGCCTGCGGGAGACACAAGGGTGAAACAATCGCCACCAATGCCGGTGGAGGCCGGTTCACAAATGCCCAGCAGGACAGAGCCAGCGATGGCCGCATCCATGGCGTTGCCACCCTGGCGCAGAATGTCCACGGCCACCTGCGCTGCCAGAGGCGTCGAGGTGGCGCACATGCCATTGGTCGCCATAACTGGTGACCGGCCCGGAAAATGAAAATCTCGCATGACGTCTCCCTAATTCACATGTGAAGTTTATCGGGAGATACGTGTGATGCAACCAGTTGGACCACGTTAGGCCCAGGATTGCCGATCAGTCGGGGACGCGGAAGCTAAGCTCGTTGTGTCCTGTCGCGTGGCGTTGATAGCCAATGTCTTGTGCCAGCGAGCGCACCAGCCCCCAGCCAAAGCCGCCTTCGGGCATGTCCAGCAGGTCGCGATCCAGGTCGGGCATCACACCATCTGGCAGTTGGCTGTCCGGCATTTCGGCGCCGTTGTCGCGCACTTCGACAAACCAGCATTGGTCCGCATAGTTGCAGGCGATCACAATCTGTCCGTCACTGCGCCCAGCCAGCGCGTGTTCCACCACATTGTTCAGCACCTCGGCCAGCACAATCTCGAGCACACCCGCGTTGCAGGCCGCAAACTCCTGTGCCGTCAGCTTGTGACGCAGAGTCTCGAGCGCGTTGCGCACCTCCGTGGGGGTGCCCTTCAGCTCGATGTGGATATCAGCCTTTGGTTTAATCAATCTGGGGTGTGTCCCTAACATCAGATCAAAGGGTCAAACGACAAATGCGTCGTCCAAAGAATTATGAATACGGAACACAGTGTCCATACGGGTCAATCGGAAAACTTTATCCACATTTTCGTTAAGGCCCGCCAATTCCAGAGGGTTCTTGCCGCCCAGCTGCTTCATGGCCGCGACAATGGCGCCCAACCCGCTGGAGTCAATGAAGTCCACTTCGGACAGGTTCAGGACAACCCGGCCATCAGCCGTGTCGGTTTCTTCGCGCATGCGATCTTTGAATTGGATGGCCACGGACGCATCAATACGCGACTCGTGAACAGATACCACCAGGGCATCACCCTCTGCCTTACTCGACAGATTCATATGACGTCTCCTTCACCTTTCGTCCTTGGCACAAGTCTAGGCCCCAATGGTTACCAATGTATGAGCAAATCCCGTGGATCTACGGAATTGCGCCGGGGTTACAATTGGCGCAAAGAGCCCTGTAACATCCTTGCAAAGATTTTCAGGCAAGGCCAAGGGCAATTGGATTTGATGGGACTGCGGAGGAGCAAAAACCATGAAAAAAGTAGTGATTGCAGGGGCGGCCCGCACACCAATGGGCGGATTTCAGGGCGCTTTTGACGGTGTCGAGGCCGCAGAGCTTGGCGGCACCGCGATTCGAGCGGCGCTGGCAGATGCCGGTGCCACCACTGCCGACGAAGTGTTAATGGGCTGCGTTCTGCCGGCAGGTCAGGGCCAAGCCCCAGCGCGTCAGGCCGGGTTCAAAGGCGGCCTGGGTGAAGAGGTGCCTGCCACAACTCTTAACAAAATGTGCGGCTCCGGCATGAAGGCCGCAATGATGGCGTTTGACAGCGTGGCGCTGGGTGATCGGGATGTGATGATCGCTGGCGGCATGGAGAGCATGACCAACGCGCCCTATGTGCTGCCCAAAATGCGCGGTGGCGCACGGATCGGCCACCAGCAGGTGGTGGACCACATGTTCCTCGACGGCCTGGAAGATGCCTACGATAAGGGTCGCCTGATGGGCACCTTTGCGGAAGACTGCGCTGAAAGCTTTCAGTTCACCCGCGAGGCGCAGGACGAATATGCCCTCAAATCCCTGTCCAACGCTTTGGAAGCGCAGAAGTCCGGCGCATTTGAGGGCGAGATTGCCGCGGTGACACTGAAAACCCGCAAAGGCGAGGTGGAGATTGCCGAGGACGAACAGCCAGGTAACGCCCGCCCTGAAAAGATCCCACAGTTGAAGCCCGCCTTCCGCAAAGACGGCACCGTGACGCCCGCCAACAGCTCGTCCATCTCCGACGGTGCGGCCGCGCTGGTGGTGGCCTCTGCAGAGGCCGCAGAGGCACAGGGCCTGAAGGTGCGTGCGGAGATTGTTGGCCATGCCAGCCATGCACAAGCACCCGGCCTGTTCACCACGGCGCCTGTGCCAGCGGCGCAGAAGCTGTTGGAGAAGATTGGCTGGACAAAGGAAGACGTGGATCTCTGGGAGGTCAACGAAGCCTTTGCCGTGGTGCCAATGGCCTTCATGCATGAAATGGGCCTGAGCCGCGACATCGTGAATGTGAACGGCGGTGCCTGTGCGTTGGGCCACCCGATTGGCGCGTCTGGCGCCCGCATCATGGTCACCTTGCTGAACGCGCTGGAGAAGCGTGGATTGAAGCGCGGTGTGGCTGCAATCTGCATCGGCGGCGGGGAAGGCACAGCGATTGCGATCGAACGCGTCTAAGCGCTTAAACCAGTAGAAACGCAAAACGCCGCGAGAGAGTCTCGCGGCGTTTTTGTTTGGTGAAACAGAAGGGCAGCGCCCGTTCGCGGGTGGGCGTGATACCCTCACAGTATGTCAATCACGCCGCAGCGCAGTATCCCCACGCAATATGGCGAATATGCTCAGAAGCGCCCGCCCATGGGGGCGGTCGGGCGCTGCCCGGCGGCCTGCGGCCTAAATTCCGGGCGGTGTCATGCCCCCAGTGACTTAGCGATCCAGACCACCAGCACGCCGAGCGCCACGGCCATGAGGCCCATAGTGCGACGTTGTCCCTCGCTGAAGCTGCGCAGCATCTCCAGCAGTTCCTCAACAATAGAAGGGGCCAGTGCGTACACCAGCCCCTCCAAAACCAATACCAGCCCAAGAGCCAGAAGTGCGGTTTCAACCATCAGCGACCTTGCACGTCGCGGAAGTAGTTGAAGAAGTCACTGTCCGGGGACATCACGATGGAGGAGTTCTCCCCCTTCAGTGCCGCGCGATAGGCGTTCAAAGACCGGTAGAATTCAAAGAACTCCGGGTCTTCGCCAAAGGCGTCCGCAAAGATTGCGTTGCGCTCCGCGTCCGCTTCACCACGGGTGATCTCCGCCTCACGGCGTGCTTCGGAGACAAGCTCCACCACGGTACGATCGGCTTGTGCACGCACGCGCTGTGCCGCCTCGTTACCACGGGCGCGTTCATCAGTCGCTTCACGCTCCCGCTCGGCCCGCATCCGCTCAAAGGTGGCTTCCAAGTTCTGCGGTGGCAGGTCGGTGGCTTTCAGACGCACGTCGACAACCTCCAAGCCCAGCGCACGCGCCTGGGTGATGGCGGCGTTGCGGATGCGCAGCATCAGCGCCGCACGGTCGGTGGACAAGATGTCTTTGGACGACACGGTACCGAGCACCTCGCGGGTCTCCGCAGTCAGGATGCGGTCAAGCCGCTGACCGGCCACAACCTCACCGCCGTTACCAACGGCCTGACGGAACTGGACCACATCAGCAATCCGGTAACGGGCAAAGGCGTCAACAACGAGACGGCGATCATCGGCCGGCGTGACCTCGATTGGCCCAACGTCGATGGACAGGATACGGTCATCGTAGCGCACAACTTCGTCAAAGAGTGGCCATTTGAATGCCAGTCCAGGATCCTCTTTGATGGCCACAACCCGACCAAACCGAAGAACAAGGGCTTTCTCGCGTTCGTCCACAATGAAGATCGAAGACATAATTGCAGCAATCGCAATGACCAGGATCGGCAAAAGATACGTAGTCTTTTTCATATCAGTTGCTCCCCTTACGCAGTTCGTTCAGCGGCAGATATGGCACCACACCGGAACCCCCATCGCCTTGCTCGTCGATGATCACCTTGTCGATGTCACCCAGAACCTCTTCCATGGTTTCCAGATAGAGACGCTTGCGGGTCACTTCCGGTGCCTTGGCGTATTCTTCCAGAACGGCGGTAAAGCGAGACGCCTCACCCTGCGCTTCGTTCACAACCTGCGCACGGTAGCCTTCGGCTTCTTCCAGAACCTGCGCGGCTTCACCACGGGCTTCCGCGAGAACGCGGTTGGCGTAGGCATCCGCAACGTTTTGCAGACGGTCACGCTCCTGCGCGGCGGCCTGAACGTCACGGAAGGCGTCAATCACGCTGGACGGTGGGTCGGCACGGTCAAAGTTCACACGTACGATGTTCACACCACTGTCGTAGCTGTCGAGCGTGTCTTGAATGAGTTCCTGCAGACGGTCCGCAATCACACCACGATCCCGGTTGAGAATTGGTGCAAGTTCGGATTGCGCGATAATCTCGCGCATCGCCGATTCCGACACCGCGCGAATGGTCTGGGGGGGATCCGCCAGGTTGAACAGGTATTTGGCCGGATCCGCGATGTTCCACACCACCTGATAGTCAACATCCACAACGTTTTCGTCGCCGGTCAGCATCAGGCCGTCTTCGCCACGGCGTGCACCGCCCATGTCTTCGGTCTGTTCGCGGGTCACTGGCAGAACTTCTTTGGTGACAAACGGCCACGGCGCAAAGTTCAGACCTTCGGTGCCGGTGCTGTAGTATTCCCCAAGGAACAGCTCTACGGATTGTTCAAAGTTCTGCACCCGGTAAAAACTGGCTGAAGCCCAAACGACCACTGCCGCGGCTGCACCGATCAGCAGCATACCTTTGCTGATACCCGGACCACCGGCCCCGCCTTGGCCGCTGCCGTTTTGGCCGCCACCGCCTTGACCACCGCGACCGCCCATCAGTACCTTCAACTGATCCTGACCTTTTTTCATCAGATCATCAATGTCGGGAATCTGCGGGCCGTCGCCCTCAGGGGGACGTCGGCCGCCACCGTTGTTGTTACCGCGATTGCCACCACCTTGGTTGCCTCCGCCTTGGTTGTTGCCGCCCCCTCCCCAGGGGCCGCCGCTGTTTCCTGCCATTCGGGATCTTCCCTTTCTAAATCGTATTTGGCGCTCCCCTAAACCTGAGGGTTGCGCCAAAAAAATCAACCCATGTGCCGCCTATAGGCTGCGCACAGGGGCTTTCATAGTGACCAGTTCTTCGGACATGGTCGGATGTACCGCCACGGTCCGGTCGAAGTCTTCTTTGGTGGCGCCCATTTTTACGGCAATGCCCGCCAGCTGGATCATCTCGCCCGCACCGGGCGCAACAATGTGACAGCCCAGTACCTTGCGGGTGGCTTTGCTGACGATCAGCTTCATCAACACGCGCTCCGCACGCCCAGCAAAGGCCTGCTGCATCGGTTTGAAGCTGGTGGCATAGACCTCAATAGGCTCCTGCTCCGCAGCTTCCTCCTCAGACAGACCAACAGTGCCCATTTCCGGCTGCGTGAAGATCGCGGTTGGGATCAAATCGTGGTCCACAGGCGTTGGGTTGCCTTTGAACACGGTTTCCACAAAGGCCATGCCTTCCCGGATCGCCACAGGGGTTAGGTTCACGCGGTCGGTCACATCACCCACAGCGTAAACGGACGGCACGCCGGTCTGGCTGTAGTCGTCAACAACAACCTCGCCTTTGCGACCCAGCTTCAAGCCAATCTCTTCAAGCCCCATGCTCTCGGTATTGGGCGCACGGCCGGTGGCAAACATCACCTGATCAAACAGGCGCTCTTCGCCGTTGGTGGCTTTCACCCAAATCTTGTCGCCTTCTTTGCGCATCTCAAGGATGTTGGTGCCACAGTGCAGATCCACGCCGCGCTGCTTCATCTCTTCGGCCACCAAGCCGCGGGCTTCATCGTCAAAGCCGCGCAAGATTTGTGCGCCGCGATAGAACTGCGTGGTTTTCACGCCAAGGCCGTTCATGATGCCTGCAAACTCAGACGCGATATAGCCGCCACCGACGATCAGAATGCTCTCAGGCAGTTTGTCGAGGTGGAAGATTTCGTTGGAGCTGATACCCAGCTCGGCACCCGGCAGGTCCGGCCAAACCGGACGGCCGCCCATCGCCAAGAGAATGTGTTTCGCGGTCTTCTGTGTGCCATCGGCCAGCTCAACCGTATGCGCATCCACCATCTTGGCGCGCAGATCAAAGCTCTCCACACCGCTGTTCTTCAGCAGGTTGCGGTAGATACCTTCGAGGCGGTCCAATTCGGCGTGCAGCTTGCCCTTGAAGGCGTCCCAGTCAAACGCGCTGGGTTTGATGTCCCAGCCGTAAGCCTGCGCATCCTCAACCATGCCCGCATACTCAGACGCAAACACCATCAGCTTCTTGGGCACACAGCCCCGGATCACACAGGTGCCGCCATAGCGGTCTTCTTCTGCCAGTGCGACTTTTACACCTTCGGCTGCCGCAACGCGCGCAGCCCGTACACCACCGGAGCCACCGCCGATGACAAAGAGATCATAATCAAAGGACATGATGTGCCTTTTTGTTAGTCCACCAGATCGGTGAACAGATTGTCTGTTTCTGCGAAGTCGAGCATCGCCTCTTCGATTGTGCCAGCATTGATGTCGCGCACTTCCACGCGGCCATCGCCATAGCCCACAACCACCGCATCACAAATATCGATGAAGAGACCGTTTTCAACCACACCCGGCATCTGGTTGATCACAAGTGCGAGTTGGCGGGCATCGCCAATGCGGTTGAGGTGCAGATCGAGGATGTGGTTGCCTTCGTCGGTCACAAACGGCGCGTCGCCGTTCATGCGCAGCGTGCTGGTGCGGCCCAGGACATCCATGCTCACAAGGGTTTCTTCAATCAGTGCCTGCGTGGTCTGCCAACCAAAGGGCACCACTTCCACCGGCAGAGGGAAAGCCCCCAAGGTTTCAACTTCTTTGCCTACATCGGCAATCACAACCATTTGATCCGATGCGGTGGCCACGATCTTTTCCTGCAGGAGCGCGCCGCCACCGCCTTTGATCAGGTTCAGGTCCGCGTCAAATTCATCTGCGCCGTCGATGGTCACGTCCAGCCATTTGGCTTCATCCAGGCTAATCACTTCGATGCCCACTTCGCGCGCCAGTTCAGCGGTGCGGGTAGAGGTCGGCACGCCTTTGATGCGCAGACCTTGATCGCGCACCATTTCACCCAGGCAGCGCACCAGCCACGCGGCGGTCGAGCCGGTGCCCAACCCCACGCGCATGCCATCCTCGACGTAGTCGGTGGCGCGTTTGGCGGCGACAAATTTGGCCTTGTCGATGGGCGACAACTCTCCGGTCATTGCGGCAACTCCCTGCATGCTTTGGGACTTTATAAGAAAGAAGCCCGTCAGGCGCGAGAGGGGAATATCGGAAAATACGCGCAAGGACCGAGGTTTGCGTGCAAAAGGGAGCGCGAAAACCACTTTGACCGTGGTTGACCCTCCCGCCCGCGCGTGTTTCCTATCGGAAACGTCGCTTTTGCACCGCCACCAAGGTGCGCTGCATTCTAGAACGACACCACAAAGCGCGCATAGGCCGAAGGACCAGACCACTTATGTTTCTCTCTGTCTTTGATATGTTCAAAGTGGGCGTTGGCCCGTCGTCCTCCCATACTATGGGCCCGATGGTGGCAGCTGCGCGGTTTCTGGACGCGATGCGCGCCTCGCCATTCGAGTTCCATGGCTTAAAAGGCTCGCTACACGGCTCCCTCGCGTTCACCGGCGTTGGTCACGCCACCGACCGCGCGACCATTCTGGGCCTCGCCGGGTTCCTGCCTGATAGCTATGATCATGAAAAGGCCGAAGCGGCGCTGGACCACATTCGAGAGACGGAGACGGTACAGCCGGACGGCTTGCCTGTGCTGAAGTTCAATCCGCGTGAAGATCTGAAGTTTGATTTTGGCCCCAACCTGCCCGGCCACGCTAATGGCATGATACTAATGGCGACCGATGCGCAAGGCGACGTGATCCTGCAGGAGACATATTATTCGATTGGGGGCGGGTTTGTTTTGACCGAGCAGGAACTGACCGAAGGCAAAGCCACGGATGAAGGCGCGCCTGTCCCCTACCCGTTCAAATCCGCCGTCGAGATGCTGGAGATGGCCGAACATTCTGGCAAGACCATTGCCGAGATGAAGAAGTCCAACGAAGTCGCGCGGGGCTGCCATGACAGCCTGTCCAAAGGCTGCGCCCGTATCTGGCAGGTGATGAACGACTGTATTGACCGTGGACTGACCACAGACGGCACGCTCCCCGGGGGACTCAACGTGCGCCGCCGCGCCAAGGCGATCCATGATGCTTTGCAGGCCGAACGCGGCATGAACCTCAATGCGCCGCACACCATCAATGACTGGATGAGCGCCTACGCCATGGCCGTCAATGAAGAGAACGCCGCTGGTGGTCAGGTGGTCACAGCCCCCACCAATGGTGCGGCGGGGGTGATGCCTGCGGTGATCCGCTATTGGCTGGACCATGTGCCCGGTGCCACGGCCTCGCGGATTGACGAGTTTCTGCTCACCGCCGCCGCCATCGGCGGGTTGGTGAAATTCAACGCGTCGATTTCCGGTGCGGAGGCAGGATGTCAGGCTGAGGTGGGGTCTGCCTCTGCTATGGCCGCAGCTGGGCTTTGCGCCGTTATGGGTGGCACGCCGGAGCAGGTGGAGAATGCGGCGGAGATTGCGCTGGAGCATCATCTTGGCATGACCTGTGACCCGGTCAAAGGTCTGGTTCAGGTGCCGTGCATTGAGCGCAACGGGCTTGGCGCGATCAAGGCTGTGTCTGCCGCCTCGCTTGCTCTGCGGGGGGACGGGCAGCATTTTGTGCCGCTGGATGCAGTGATCGAGACCATGCGCCAGACCGGGGCGGATATGCATGAGAAGTACAAAGAGACCTCGCTGGGCGGTCTTGCGGTGAACGTACCGAACTGCTGACGCTCAGCGCTGCGCAAACACGCAGCCGTCGGAAATCAGTTCCGGCGGCGTCATACACAGCGCCCGCGCCACCTGAAAGGCGGCCAGGACTTTTGGCACATAAGCCCGCGTTTCGGCATAGGGCGGCACGCCGGCGTGTTCAGTAATGCTATTCTCGCCTGCATTATAGCCCGCCAACACCAAGATCGGGTCGCCACCAAACTTGTCCATCAGGAAATCGAGGAACTTTGCCCCGCCGGCAATGTTGTCTGCGCCGATAAAACTGTCCTCCACGCCAAAGCGCGCGGCGGTATCGGGCATCAGCTGCATCAGACCTTCGGCCCCTGCGCCGCTCACCGCGTCCGCCTTGCCTCCAGATTCGACCGCAATCACGGCCAGTATCAAGGCAGGCGATACCTGCGTGCCAATAGAGCTGCGCAAGATGTCGATGCCGTGCCCCTGCACAATAGATTGTAACGTGGTCAGACGCGGCGTCGGCACAGCTTTGCCTTCCGGCGGTTTGGACACTTTATTCAGCGCGTTTTCCAAGCGGCCCGGGCTGGTGTCATCCAGTTTGGGCGAAATCTCCTCCCAGAACCAGGCCATCGCACCCGAAGCAGAATCCGGCGTGGCCTCGCCGTTTTCTTCAGACGCCTGTGCCTCTGGAACCACCACAGGGGCAATCTGCACAGTGATACGCTTGCCCTGCCCCGGTTGCGGCGGCTTCACCCGCTTGGCGGAGAAATCAGGAAATGGCTTGGGGCCCTCGGCAAAAGCCGTCTCCGGGGCACTTACCCCTACCAATGCGGACAGCACCGCTGCCAACATACACTTTTGTACCAACATGATGATCGCCTGCTCGGGTCATTTTCCGCCAGTTTCGCAGATTTTGGGCCCTCAGGCCAGTTTTGCTGCCTCATTGCTGCCCAAGTCTCTCGATTCGGCCGCATTCGCCGCACATTGGCGACCCTGGTTAACAAAAAATGAAGTTTTTTATTAAGCAAAAACAAATGCCTATACGCCAAATCCGAACAATATGTATTTGATCCAAAATCGAACCACTTGCGCCCAATTCCCGCCCCATTCGAGGGGGATATTGCTGTCATACCAAGTCGGGCAGGCAAGAGAGAGACACGCCAACAACGCACGACACGGTGGTTACGTAAATATGATCCTTTGGAGGGACACATCATGATCAAGTTCATCAAAAACTTCCGTAAAGACGAAGCTGGCGCAGTAACTGTTGACTGGGTTGTTCTGACCGCAGCCGTTGTTGGCCTGGCCGTTGCAGCTTTCACCGCGATCGAAAGCACAACTTCCACACTGACCACCGAAGCTGCTGTAGCTCTGAACGCTGCTGACGCAACTTCCGGCGCGATCGCCACCGAATAATAGCAGCTTAGCTCTGCAGGGCGCGCAGGCCTAAACGGCCTGCCCCACTTACCAAACACATCTATTTCTGGAGAATTCCAATGATCAAGTTCATCAAAAACTTCCGCAAAGACGAAGCTGGCGCCGTAACCGTTGACTGGGTTGTTCTGACCGCAGCCGTTGTTGGCCTGGCCGTTGCAGCTTTCACCGCAATCGAAAGCACAACTTCCACACTGACCACCGAAGCTGCCGTAGCTCTGAACGCTGCTGACGCAACTTCCGGCGCGATCGCCACCGAATAATAGCAGCTTAGTTCTGCCGGGCGCGCAGGCCTAAACGGCCTGCCCCCACTTACCAAACACATCTATTTCTGGAGAATTCCAATGATCAAGTTCATCAAAAACTTCCGCAAAGACGAAGCTGGCGCCGTAACCGTTGACTGGGTTGTTCTGACCGCAGCCGTTGTTGGCCTGGCCGTTGCAGCTTTCACCGCAATCGAAAGCACAACTTCCACACTGACCACCGAAGCTGCCGTAGCTCTGAACGCTGCTGACGCAACTTCCGGCGCGATCGCCACCGAATAATTCGGGTGAGTTGATCTGAAGGGCGCGAGTTTCGCGCCCTTTTGCTCCAA
The DNA here is from genome assembly GCF_047124445.1 of Shimia sp. MIT1388. Classification (GTDB taxonomy): domain Bacteria; phylum Pseudomonadota; class Alphaproteobacteria; order Rhodobacterales; family Rhodobacteraceae; genus Shimia. The sequence continues at coordinate 2,178,656 of NZ_CP138921.1, forward strand.
ACGAGGGCCATCCCTCAGCAATTGTCGGAGACGCATATGAAATCGTTCATTCAAAACTTCCGCAAAGACGAAGCCGGCGCCGTGACCGTTGACTGGGTCGTACTGACCGCAGGGATCGTGGGTCTGGCCGTCGTTGTATTTGCTGCTATTGAATCGGCAACCGCAACTCCTGTGACCGCCGCCGCCGTGACCATCAACGGTGCGGACGCGACCACAGCGGCATTTGCCACAGAGTAACCTCAAGGTTCTCACCCAAGAGCTTTGTGCAGGCGCCCAGAACGGGTCGCCTGTTCGCGTTTGTACCGATGGCATTTGCTAAAATTGCCTTCAAACCAGCGCTGTGGCTCCCAGAATTCGCCACATTTGCCGGACAGACTGATCTGGAACCATTCCCGCTGCGCGCCTTGCGCCGGGATCAAAATACGAGGTGGAACCCATGCGTGCTATTTTTGCAGCCGTTTTGCTTTTTGGATTGGGGATCGCGGGATTCGCAGTCTACATGGCGCAGAATTATATCCAGGGCTACGAGAACGCTCTGGCCCAACAGAAATCTGAAAACCCAACCGTCGAACTGGTCGATGGCTTTGTGGTCGCCCGTCCAATGAAATTTGGCGAGAAGCTCGAGTTGAAAGACGTGCGCCGGGTGAAATGGCCCAAGAAGGCCGCGCCGGAAGGCATGTTCACCGATGCCGACGTGCTGTTCCCGGATGGCAACAACCGCCAGCGTGTGATCCTGCGCTCGATGGAAAAGGGCGAGATCCTCTTGGCCGCCAAAGTGACCGAACCGGATGAAGAGGCCGGCATCACATCGCGCCTGAAAAACGGTGAGCGTGCCTTCACCATCAAAGTGGATGTCACCAGCGGTGTGTCCGGCCACATCCGTCCGGGCGACCGTGTGGACATCTATTGGACCGGCCGCATTGAGCGGGACGAAAGCAACCGTGGCGAATTCACCAAGCTGATCCAGGCCAATGTGAAACTGGTGGCGGTGGACCAATCTGTGAACGAGGAACAGGCCGAGGCGAAAGTGGCGCGGACCGTGACCGTGGCCGCAACCACCGAACAGGTGCCAGCCCTGACCCAGGCCCAAAGCTCTGGTCGTCTGTCCCTGTCTCTGGTGGGCGCCAACGACAACACCGTGGCGGAAGTCTTTGAAGTAGATCAGCGGATGCTGCTGGGCATTGAAGAGGTCGAAGAAGCGCCAGAGGTTCAGAAAATCGTTCAGGTGCAACAGCCCAAAGTCTGCACCATCAAGAACCGCAAGGGCGCACAGGTTGTCGAAATTCCGATCCCCTGCACGAACTGACGCAAATTTTAACGATCTGACCACCCTATGGTCTTCAAAGGCGCCCGCCACCTCGGGCGCCTTTGTTTATTTGTGGTCCAGCGCGGATGCCTCCCCACCTCCTGTGACCTCAGGTCCACAACCGACCACCTCCACAAACCGCGCGAAACCATTGATTCTTGCAATATTTCGCCACTTGGCGCAGAGTGGGTGAAAATGTGGGCAAAAGACCCGCGAAATGAGGCGTGATCGAGAGGCAGGTCACAATGACACTGAAAAGACTTTTTGGGGCGGCCCTGCTGGGCGTCGCCGTTGGGGTTATGCCAATGATGGCCGCCCCGTCCTACGCGGATTCCTTGCGTGTGGTGCGAAGTGGAACCTCCTCTTCGCTCAGCGTGCCGATGAACCGCGCGGTTGTGGTCGAAAGCGACGTTCCCTTTGCGGAACTGTCGATCGCCAACCCGGCGATTGCGGACATCTCGTCGTTGTCGGACCGCACAATCTATGTTCTGGGCAAATCCCCCGGCCTGACCACGCTGACGCTGCTGGATGCGACCGGCAAGCTGATCACCAACGTGGATGTGCGCGTGGCGCCGGATCTGTCGGAGTTCAAAGAACGCCTAAAGCAGATCCTGCCCGACGAAAAAATCGAAGTGCGCTCGGCCAATGATGGTATTGTCATGTCCGGCACAGTCTCCTCCACGCAACGTTTGCAGCGCGCGCTGGATCTGGCGGAACGCTACGCACCAGAGCGGGTGTCCAATCTGATGGTGGTCGGCGGCGTTCAGCAAGTGATGCTGAAAGTGCGCTTTGCAGAGATGCAACGCTCCGTCTCCAAAGCGCTCTCGACCGATTTCCAGATCACCGGCAACGGGAATATTCTGCAAACCGGTTTCTTTAACCAGACTCCGGACGCCGAAACAGGCGCACGCCCTCTCAACGAAGGGACCCGCGGCGCAGGCTTCTTTAACCTGAATGCCGGTGCATTCGAGATCAACCTGATGCTTCAGGCGCTGGAAAGCAAAGGCATGGTGCGCACACTGGCGGAACCAAACCTCTCGGCTCTATCCGGGCAAGAGGCGAAATTCCTGGCCGGTGGCGAATACCCGATCCCGGTTGCGCAAGAAGGCGGCGAGCTGTCCGTTGAGTTCAAGCCTTTTGGTGTGGAACTCAACTTTGTGCCGCGCGTTGTGGACGGCGATCTGATCAACTTGGAACTGGCAACCGCCGTGTCCGCTCTGGATGCCGCCAATGGCTATTCTGATGGCAGCGTCACCATTGCGGCCTTCAGCCGCCGCGAAGCCTCCACCACTGTGGAAATGCGTGACGGCGAGAGTTTTGCCATCGCAGGCTTGCTGCAGGACAACTTCCTGGACAACAACTCTCAGCTCCCTTGGCTTGGGGATGTGCCTGTCCTTGGCACCCTGTTCCGCAGCGCGGACTACTCCCGCTCCCAATCGGAACTGGTTGTGATTGTGACCGCCCACCTGGTGACGCCAACCCGTGGCGAAGCGCTGGCACTGCCAACCGACCGGATCAAGCCGCCGACAGAACAGGAGCTGTTCCTGTTTGGTCACACAGCCGGCGGCCCCAAAAAGCAACGTGGCGCAGCAGGTGAAGTGGCCAAGCAAGACTTTACCGGCTCCTACGGCTACGTGATGGACTAAGGAAAGGCCGAGAGATGTTTAAGAAACTCGCCGCACTTGCGCTCCTGCTGATCTCCGCCTGCTCTGACGGTGACAACAGCGCCCTGCCCTCCTGGGTTCGTGAATCCGGTTCCGTCGTGGACAGCGGCACCTTTGGGGAAGCCACCGCCAACAACATCGGCATTCAGAATGGAGACAAGTCTTACGTCCTGAGTCTGGCCACCCGTTTTGCCGAAGAAGTGCCAACCATGGTGAACTTCGACTTTGACAGCGCGGTTCTGGACGAAAACGCCCGCACCATCCTGCGTCAGCAGGCGGCGTGGATCCGTCAGTTCCCGGAAGTGCGCTTCAAAGTCTACGGCCATACCGATGCGGTGGGCAGCAATGCCTACAACAAATCGCTGGGCCTGCGTCGTGCCAAGGCAGTGGTGTCCTACCTTTCGAGCCAGGGCATCGGCCGTGAGCGCCTGGAAGCGGTTGTTTCCCTTGGCAAAACCCAACCTCTGGTCGTGACGCAAAACCGCGAGCGCCGGAATCGCCGCACGGTCACTGAAGTGACCGGATTTGTGTCAAATCATCCAAACATTCTGGATGGGCGTTATGGGTCGGTCATCTACCGCGAATATCAAGCCAGCGCGATCCCGCCATCCAAAATTACCGGACTGGCCCTGGGCGGCGGCGGCGAAGAATAACGCACAACTTCAACACCTTAGAGAAAGCCGGCCTTTGGGTCGGCTTTTTTGTATTCCGGAAACGATCCGCTGCATTTGTCGGGATCGTCGCACAATACCGCACAATTTCGGTTTTTTGGCCCCAATGTTGCCCAAGTTCAGGGTGATCTTCATTCCCGAGGCAAACTGTGTCTGGCGCGAGTCGGATGGCCAGCAATCGGGGTGATTGTCAGGCAACTGCCAAAAAGAGGTGGGCACCTCTGCACAACAACAGGCGCGTATTGCGCCAGAGGACTTGAGGCTGAAGATGAGTAGCGAAGCGCTGCAAACCGATCAAAATCCAATCCTGGCATGCACAATTTGCCGGGATGTGCAGAATTTCGAGCTTCTGATCGTGGATATGGAAGAAGCTCTTGGAGAACAATGGGGCGATCTCGGCTTTGAGGACGCCGTGCCATTCATGGCGCAACCCGAGGCGGAACAGCTTGAATTCATTGCCATTGCCATGGATGACATGGATGAGGATTCGCTGGACGAGCTGACGGAGATCATCACCGAGGCGCGCAACCGCAACATCCGCACCCTACTGATTGCCGAAGATGTGACCCCGGCCTCACTGCACACCTTGCTGCGTCATGGCGCCGACGAATTTATTCCCTACCCGCTGCCGCCCGGCGAATTGCAGGCCGCGATTGAAAAGATCCGCGCCGCCGCCAAGGCCGCAGAAATTCCGGCTGCCTCACAGGTGAAACTGGCTGCATCCGACGAGTCTCACGAAGGCGTTTTGATTGCTGTGCACGGTCTTGCCGGTGGCACCGGTGCAACCACTTTGGCGACCAATCTGGGGTGGGAGCTTGCCACCACAGGCAAAGAGGCACCCAGCGTCTGCCTACTGGATCTGGACCTGCAATTTGGCACCATGTCCACCTATCTGGATCTGCCGCGCCCGGACGCCGTGTTCGAGCTGCTGACAGACACGGAAAGCATGGACAGCGAAAGCTTTGGCCAAGCGCTGCAAACCTATGAAGACAAGCTGCATGTGCTGACCGCTCCGGCGGAGATCATTCCGCTGGATCTTGTGGGCCCCGAGGACATCGACCGCATGTTGGAGATGGCGCGCAAACACTATGACTATGTGATTGTCGACATGCCGTCGACGCTGGTGCAGTGGTCCGAAGTCGTGCTGCAAGCCGCTCATGTCTACTTTGCCACCATGGAAATCGACATGCGCTCGGCCCAGAACGCCATGCGCCTGAAGCGGGCTTTGCAGGCCGAAGACCTGCCGTTTGAAAAGCTGCGCTATGTGATGAACCGCGCGCCGAAGTTTACCGATCTGGCAGGCAAAAGCCGGGTCAAGCGTCTGGCGGAAAGCCTCGGCATCTCGATTGATTTGAACATGCCCGATGGCGGCAAACAGGTGGCGCAATCGTCGGATCACGGCCAACCGCTGGCGATCAGCGCCGCCAAAAACCCGCTCCGCAAAGAAATTGCCAAGCTCGCCGCCAGCCTGCACGCGCTGGATCAAGCCAGCGAAAAAGCCGCGTAACAAAGGACCGTTATTATGTTTTCCCGTTACAAGAAATCTGACGCCAAACCCGGTCCCGCTGTTGCCGAGAAAGCCGCCAAAGCCGAGGCAAAAAAGGCCGCCCCGGCCCCGGCCCCGGCCCCGGCCGCCGCGCCGAGCGCCGCTCCAGCGCCAAAGAAAGTCATGCGCCGCCCGGTCGCCGAGAAGGCGGCGGGCGTCGTTGCAGCTGGTGACAAGGAACGCCGCCGCAAGGAGCGCCTGGGCGAAATCAAACTGGAACTGCACCGCGAGCTTCTGGACAACCTGAACCTGGCCGCGCTGGACAAAGCGTCCGAGCGCGAGTTGCGGGCCGAAATCACCGCGATTGCCACCGAAGTGCTGCAGGAAAAGGCGATTGTGCTCAATCGCGAAGAGCGCACCACGGTGTTTCAGGAGCTGTATGACGAGGTCACCGGCCTTGGTCCGCTGGAGACCCTGCTGCAAGACGAAACCGTAAACGATATTCTGGTGAACGGCCCGAAGCAGATTTTTGTGGAACGTGCCGGTAAGCTTGAGCTCACCGACATCGTGTTCAAAGACGAAAAGCACCTACTGCGCATCATCGACAAGATTGTGTCCGCGGTGGGTCGTCGTGTGGATGAATCCAACCCTTACGTGGACGCCCGTCTCGCGGATGGCTCGCGTTTCAACGCCATGGTCTCCCCGATTGCGGTGGACGGCTCGCTGGTCTCCATTCGTAAGTTTAAGAAAGACAAGCTGGGCATTGATGACCTGGTGCGCTTTGGCGCCTTCTCCGAAGAGATGGCCGCCTACCTTCAGGCTGCGGTTTCCACTCGCCTGAACGTGATTGTGTCCGGTGGTACCGGCTCCGGTAAAACCACCACGCTCAACGCTCTGAGTTCTTTCATCGATAACGCCGAGCGCATTCTGACCATCGAGGACACGGCGGAACTTCAATTGCAGCAGACCCATGTCGGCCGGATGGAAAGCCGCCCGCCAAACGTGGAAGGCAAAGGCGAAGTCTCCCCGCGCGACTGTCTGAAAAACGCCCTGCGGATGCGTCCTGACCGCATCATCGTGGGGGAGACGCGTGGCGAAGAAGTGATCGACATGCTGCAGGCGATGAACACCGGCCACGACGGTTCGATGACCACAATTCACGCCAACAACGCGCGCGACGGTATTTCGCGTCTGGAAAACATGATCGCCATGGCCGGGATTGAGATGCCTCTCAAGGCGGTGCGTTCTCAGATTTCCTCGGCGGTGAACCTGATCGTGCAGGCCTCGCGTCTGCAGGATGGCTCGCGCCGCATGACCTCGATCACCGAGATCACCGGTATGGAAGGGGACGTGATCTCCATGCAGGAAATCTTCCGCTTCCAGCGCACCGGCCTGACGCCGGAAAACAAGATTATTGGCCATTTCACTGCCACCGGTGTGCGCTCGCACTATTCCGAGCGCTTCCGTCTCTGGGGCTACGATCTGCCGCCAGAAATTTATGAACCGTCTGCGGGGTAATCAGACATGCCATTTTCACCGGAACTTATTGTCTATGGCCTCATTTTTGTGGGCGTCTTTGTCTTGGTCGAAGGCGTTTACCTGACCGTTTTTGGCAAATCCATCAGCCTCAACAGCCGGGTAAACCGCCGGCTTGAAATGCTGGACAAAGGCGCCAAGCGCGAAGAGGTGCTGGAGCAGCTCCGCAAGGAGATGAAGCAGCATGCCGAAAACCGCGGCATCCCGCTGTATTCCATGCTGGCAGAAAAGGCGCAGAAAGCTGCAATTGCTTTCTCGCCGATGCAACTGATCCTGATGATGGTCGCGGTAACCGTTTTTGCCTTTATGGGCCTGACCGTGGGCACACAAACCGGCGTCATCACCCGCGCCGCCATTGCCGTGATGATGGGCGTTGGCGGGGTGTACACTTGGGTTTCCATGAAAGCTGGCAAGCGCATCTCCCTGATCGAAGAGCAATTGCCGGACGCCATTGAACTGATGGTGCGCTCGCTGCGTGTGGGCCACCCGTTTTCCTCCGCGATCCAGATCGTATCCAAGGAAATTGACGATCCATTGGCCACCGAGTTTGGCGTGATCGCCGATGAGGCAGCCTATGGTCGCGACTTGGGCGAAGCGCTCAAGGACATGGCCGAACGTCTGGACATGCAAGATTTGCGCTTCCTGTCGGTGGCGGTGACCATCCAGCAGCAATCCGGTGGTAACCTCGCCGAGATCCTTGCAGGACTGTCCAAAGTGATCCGCGCCCGTTTCCGCCTGTTCCGCCGCGTGAAAGCCATCACAGCAGAGGCGAAATGGTCCGGCAAATTCCTGTCGGCCTTCCCGGTGCTTGCGTTGATCGCGATCAACGTGATGGACCCGAACTACTATGACGAAGTGAAAGATCACTGGCTCTACATTCCCGGCTGCATCGCCGTGGGCGTGTTCCTGGGGCTGAACCTCATCGTCATGAAAATCCTGACCAACATCAAAGTGTAAGGAGATCCTGCTATGACCATCCTGGAAGCCCTGAACATGATGTTGACCGACATGCTTGGACCACGCGGTCCGATGATTGCGGTCGTGGTCCTTGGTCTTTTCTTCGCCCTTCTGGTGGCGGCTGGCGTGATGGCACGTCAGGACGACCCGATTTCCAAGCTGAAGAAGTCGCAAGAACAGAAAACCTCTTCACGCACCTCCAAGGAAGAGCGCCTGCGTCGCAAGGCGGCCAACGCCAAGCTCGACAAATACAAAGCCTTCCTGGAACCGCAAAGCGAAGCGGAGCTCAGCTCCGTGCGCCTGAAGCTGATGCAGGCGGGGTATCCGTCGCGTGATGCGGTGCGGGCTTACCACCTTGCGCAAATGGTGCTGGGCATTGGCGGTCTGATCCTTGGCGTGACTTACTTCATCTTTGTGAAGCAAACCGATCAATCGACCACTTCGGACATGCTGTTCTGGACCCTTGGCCCCGGTGGCGCAGGCTACTTCTTGCCCAAATACTGGGTCACCCGCCGCGTCGCCGAACGCAAAGAGGAAATCACCGCTGGTTTCCCCGACAGTCTCGACATGATGCTGGTCTGCGTGGAAGCTGGTCAGTCACTGGACCAATCGATTGTCCGCGTTGCCGGTGAATTGCGCGCCTCCTATCCAGCGCTGGCACAAGAGTTCGAAATCGTGGCGCATGAGATGAAAGCCGGTAAAGACAAATCCCAGGTTCTGTCCGACATGGGGGAGCGCTGCGGCGTGCAGGACGTGTCCTCCTTTGTGACCGTGCTGATCCAATCGGCCACCTTTGGTACCTCCATCGCCGAGGCCCTGCGGGTCTACGCCGGCGAGATGCGTGACAAACGTGTGATGCGGGCCGAAGAGGCGGCAAACAAGTTGCCAACAAAGATGACATTGGCCACAATGATGCTCACTGTGCCGCCGCTGTTGATCATCTTGGTCAGCCCGTCTGTGATTGGGATCACGCAGCTCGGCCAGTGAGGCAAAACGAGCAAAAAAGCGCCCCAAATGACACACTTCCGGGCAAGCGCCCTGTTGATACTATGCTTGGCTGTAGCCGCCTGTGACACGGGCGGCTTTGGCACATCCAGTGACAGCCCCTATGCCCCGGCAGTCGACCCAAAAGGCGAGGCTGTTGACGGCTTGGTGGTGGGCTGGCGCCTGATGGATGCGGGTGAATACGATCTGGCGATGGACTCTTTTGTGCGCGCAGGTTTGGAACAGGGCCTGACACCGGATGTTCTGGCCGCTGTGGGCACCGCCAATCTGGTGATGGGCCGTTTGGGCCAAGCCGAAGACCTGTTGCGGCAAGCCTTGGACGCAGATGACAGCCATCCGGAAACCTGGAACAACCTTGGCATTACGCTCATGGAGCGGGGGAAATATGCCGAAGCCGAACAGATCCTGCGCCGGGCCTACGCGCTGGACAATGGCGAAAGTGACGCAATCCGGGATAATTTGCGCATAGCACTCGTAAATTCGAATCAACCGGTCTATGGTGACGAAAAAGAACAAGAATATAAATTGGTGCGGCGGGGTAGCAGCGACTACGTGATCCGTCAGACGCCATAAATTGAGAGCAAGAGCAGCAAAGGACGCAAACAATGCGCCATCCTGTTTTGGGGACAATTTGTGTGGCCGGGCTTGTCGCGTTGACAGCCTGCGCTGAAAAAGACGGTGAAAACGTCGAGCGCGCCATTCAGGACGTGAACGCCGTGGACGAAGCCAACCTGTCTGACGTGATGTTGACAGTGGCCGATCCCAACGAAGGCATCGCCTATTTCAAGCGCACGCTGAAAGACAACCCGGACCGTATCGATATTCAGCGGGGCCTCGCTGTGTCTTACGTCCGCGCCAAACGCTTCACCGAAGCGGTCCCGGCCTGGAAGCAAGTCACCAAGCACAAAGACAGCACCGCCAACGATCGTGTTGATCTGGCAGACGCGCAAATCCGCGCTGGTCTTTGGGATGACGCCGAAAAGACGCTGGACAGCATTCCGCCCACCCATGAGACCTTCAAGCGCTACCGTCTTGAGGCCATGATTGCGGACAGCAACAAAGAGTGGAACCGCGCCGACAGCTTCTATGAAATCGCCGTGGGGCTGACCACGCGCCCGGCTGGCGTGATGAACAACTGGGGCTACTCCAAGCTGACCCGTGGCGACTATGCCGAAGCAGAGCGTCTGTTTGGCGAAGCGGTGCGTCAGGACAGCACGCTGTTCACCGCCAAAAACAACATGGTTTTGGCCCGTGGTGCACAACGCCAGTACACCCTGCCTGTGATCCCGATGGTGCAAACCGAGCGCGCGCAGCTGCTGCACACGCTGGCGCTGTCTGCGATCAAGCAGGGCGACACCGAAACCGGCAAAGTGCTGCTGCGTGAAGCGGTGGAAACCCATCCGCAACACTTTGAGGCCGCGGTGCGCGCCCTGGATGCGCTTGAAAACAGCTAAGGTTTCTTGATGCAGGTCTCCAGCACATTTGCGCTCTGGGCATTGCTCCCGGCGCTGCCGCTTTGTGTGTTCATCTTCTGGGTGGACATGAAGCACAAGCGGATCAGCAACCTGTCCGTCTGGGCCTTGTTTGCGATCTTTGTGGTAGTGGGACTTGCGACGTTGCCGATCATGGAGTTTGTCTGGCGCTTCGCCAACTATGGTGTGGTGTTTGCGGTGCTGCTTCTGATGTGGATGGCGCGGCAAGTCGGTGCAGGGGACGTGAAAATGGCTGCGGTGGCGGCGCTTTACGTCGATAAAGGCGACGCCAGCTACATGCTGATGATCACCTTTGGCTCCATCATTGTTGCGACATTGGCCACGCTGATCATCCGCGTCACGCCCCTGCGCAAGCTGGCGCCAGATTGGGCCGCCTGGAAACTCAAGGCCTCTGAGAGCGGTGTGAATGTTGGTAAAGGCGACCAGATGACCTTGCCGATGGGCACCGGCATTGGCCTGGCGCTCTGCACCTACCTGATCCTGGGCGTGCTGTACGGCCAATAAATCGCATCCTTCACGATGCCGGCCCGATGCGGCCCAAAAAACGCCACCTTTTGATTGTCTATGGGATGGAAACAGACCGAGGGCTTTGCGGCCCTCAATCAGGAGTGTTGCGTCGATGAACATGCAGACCACCAACGTGATGGCCCCACCGCCGCCAAAACGGATCGAGGACATGAAACTTCCCGTGGTGATGATGCGGGACATCCTCCTGAAAACCATGTTCCGCAAAAACGTGGACATGGTCGGCGACATTTCCAAAGCCATCTGCCTGCCCCGCGCGGTGACGCAAGAGTTGGTCGACATGGCCCGCGAGCAGCGCCTGCTGGAGGCGACGGGCACGCTCAACGCCAATTCTGGCGACGAGATGGGCTATCAACTGACCGATGCCGGCAAAGGCCGTGCGCAGGACGCTTTGGCGCAATCCGAGTATTTTGGCGCCATGCCAGTGCCGCTGGATGTCTACCGCGAGCAGGTCAAACGCCAATCGATCCGCAATATTCAGATCACCCGCGACCAGCTCACCGGTGCGATGGGACACCTGATCCTGCCGCCGGACCTGCTGGACCAGTTGGGACCCGCCGTGGGCTCTGGCCGCTCGATCCTGATGTATGGCCCGCCCGGCAACGGTAAATCCTCGATTTCCAACGGCATCCGCGACGCGATGGGCGACAAGGTCTATGTGCCTCACGCCATCGAATACGCCGGTCAGGTGATCACCGTCTATGACCCAATTGTGCACTCCGCCGCCGAAGCTGATGAGCAAGACGAAAACAGCCTGCGCCGCACGGCGCGGTTTGACAGCCGCTATGTGAAATGTGACCGCCCGACCGTGATCACCGGGGGTGAGCTGTCGCTCAACATGCTTGATCTGGTCTACAACCCAACCGCCCGCACCTATCAGGCGCCGTTGCAGCTCAAGTCCACCGGTGGCATCTTTATCGTGGACGACTTGGGGCGTCAGGAAGAACCCCCACAGGCGCTGGTCAACCGGTGGATTGTGCCCTTGGAAGAGAGCAAGGACATTCTTGCCCTGCAATCCGGTGAGAAGTTTGAAGTGCCTTTTGATACGCTGGTGATCTTCTCCACCAACTTCCACCCCAATGAGATCTTTGACCAAGCGGCCCTGCGCCGGATCTTCTACAAGATCAAAATCGACGGGCCGAGCCAAGAGAACTTCCTGAAAATCTTTGCCCTTGTGGCCAAGAAAAAGGGCCTACCGCTGGATGAGACATCGCTCATTCACCTGCTCAAAACCAAGTATCCGACAATCGACAACACCTACGCCAACTATCAGCCGGTGTTCTTGATCGATCAGATCATCTCGATCTGCGAATTTGAGGGCATCCCTTATCAAATGCGCCCTGACCTGATTGATCGCGCTTGGGCCAATATGTTTGTGAAAGACGAGCACATCGTGAAGTGATCCAAAAGGCCGCATGACGCGGCCTTTTTTATGCGCGCTGTTTCACCTACATAGGCCCCATGTCACCACTTGCCCATATCGCCGCCCTGCCCGTCCGGTTCTACCGGTTGGTGTTCAGCCCATGGGTTGGCTTCAACTGTCGGTACCAACCGACCTGCTCCGCCTACGCGCTGGAAGCGCTGGAGAAACACGGCGCGATCAAGGGTAGCTGGTTGACCCTACGCCGCCTAGGCCGCTGCCATCCCTTCGGCAGCAGCGGCTATGATCCTGTGCCGCCCTGCTGTGGCGACAGAAACGACGCATCTGGCGATCCGCAAAACCGCGAAACCTGACTGGACACCACCCAAGAGAGTGTTAGCCTGCGCGCATTCAATTGTCCCTTCAGGAGATTTTCCATGCGCCTTTCTCACATCCTGGCCACAACGGCCGCTTTGACCCTTTCCAGCACCGCTGTACTGGCTGACAAATTTGTCGGATACGGCGCTGTGGACGGCTGGAACGTGCATATTGACACCGAAAAAGGCACCTGCCTGGTCGAAACCAAAGACGGCTTGGACAACGTCATTCAAATGGGCCTGACCAAAGACCGCGCCATTGGCTACATCGGCATCTTCACAAAGGCAGAAACCAACATCCGCACCGACGTGAAACAGGACGTGGCGCTGTTGATTGGCGAAAACCTCTACGTTGGTGAGGCCACCGGCATGCGTGGCAACATCACCAAAGGCTACAGCGGCGGCTATGTGCTGACCGACGATCCGGAAGTGTATGACGCCATCCGCCGCGCGCCCACGATGACCGTATTCCCGGAAAAGGAATACTCCTTCATCGTTGACCTGGCTGGCACCGCCAAGGCGCTGGATCTGGCCAAGAAGTGTAACGAAGATCAGCTTCAGTAAGCCCCTCCTTTACGCCTTCCGGGCGCGCCCAACCCGCGCCCGGAAACACACCACACACAGGTGGAAACGCAGTGTTTCCAAATCCACCACAGCGCCCACTGTTCACAGCTCCGTGATCCCAGCACCGCCGGTGGTCTCCCAAACGTCCGACACATGCCGCAAACTCCCTTAAAACTTGGGGTTTGACGCGCACACCTCCCCGCACAAATCGATCCAACTCCAAGGCAACCACCCTGTGCCCGAAATCACACGGGGTCTGGATTTCCTTAACTGCGCTTGTGGTCCGCGCCCAACCTGTGGATATCCTTGGGGATAGATTGACCCTGGAAGACCCCTCGCATAAGGCACGGCATGTTAGACGACCTCAATGATATTCACCCGCTGTTCCAGGACGCGCCTTCTTCGGCCAATTTCAAGAAGTTGCGCAAACGAATCGTACGCCAGACACGCGAGGCGATTGAACAATACGGCATGATCGAACGCGGCGCGAAGTGGCTTGTATGCCTCTCCGGTGGTAAGGATTCCTATACCCTGCTCGCTGTGCTGCATGAGTTAAAATGGCGCGGACTGCTACCAGTTGAGCTTCTGGCCTGCAATCTGGATCAGGGGCAACCGAATTTCCCGGCCACCGTCCTGCCCGCCTTTCTGGAAAAGATGCAAGTCGCGCACCGCATCGAATACCAGGACACCTACTCTATTGTGAAAGACAAGGTTCCCGCGGGCCGCACCTATTGCGCGCTCTGTTCGCGCCTGCGCCGCGGCAACCTCTACCGGATCGCCCGCGAAGAGGGCTGCAGCGCGGTTGTGCTGGGCCATCACCGCGACGACATCCTTGAAACCTTCTTTATGAACCTGTTTCACGGTGGCCGTCTCGCGACCATGCCACCCAAGCTTGTTAACGAAGAAGGCGATCTTTTTGTCTACCGGCCGCTGGCGCATGTGGCCGAAGAAGATTGTGAGAAATTTGCCAAGGCGATGAACTACCCGATCATCCCTTGTGACCTCTGCGGTTCCCAAGATGGTCTGCAACGTCAACAGGTTAAGCAGATTCTGGATCAGTGGGAAGCCAACAGCCCAGGCCGCCGTCAGGTGATGTTCAAGGCGCTGACCAACATCCGCCCAAGCCACATGATGGATCCGAAACTGTTCGATTTTGCTGGATTAATTCGGGAATCAGTAAAATTTGAACAAAATTCGGATACGATCCCTAAGCTACGTTAACTGATCACTTAAGAGAATCGCTGACACTAGACCAAGTTTTATGCGTCATAGGACACCTCATATGCAGTCGCGACTGGACACATTCCTGGCTTCATTTCGGGCTTATTGGACCCGGGAGTCCTCTGTGCGTCGGGTGGTGCCCCTGCTGTTTCCGGTGGTGACTTTGGCGGCATGGTTTGCCTTTGGCGAGCTTGGTCTTTTGGTCTGTGCCTTCCTGCTGCCGCTGCCATTCCTGATGTTTTCGCCTTTCGCGGCCGCCAAACGGCGTAAGAAAAGCGAAGTTGACGGGCTGACCGGCCTGCTTTCTCCGGCCGGGTTTGAGCGCCAGATGCAGGAAAAGATGTCCACGCTGGAAGAGGACGGACGCACCACGGCCTGTTTCTCGATCAAGATCGACAACTTTGCCCGCCTGCGAGAAAACCACGGGGATCAAGCCGCCGAAGAGGTGCTGCGCTATGTCGCCGAGCGCCTGAAAAACGCGCTGCGCTCCGGTGATCTGGTGTCCCGCTCCGGTGATGCGTCGTTCTCTGTCGCCCTGGAGCCGATTGCCTATTTTGATGTCGAGAGCGGCATTCAGATGGCAACGCGCTTCCAAACCGCCATTGAAGAGCCTGTGCCGCTTCAAATGGCGTCGATCTACGTCAGCTGCTCGATTGGTTTCTGCTTGTCCTCCCGTCTGAACCGCCCCTCCGCCACCGCCATGATCCAGGCGGCTGACATGGCGATGTGTGAGGCACAGCTGACCGGCGACAGCAACATCCGCGCATATTCCACCGATATGGGCCGCAAGGTGATTTCCCGCCGCAAAACCCAAAGCGAAGCGGCGCGCACCCTGCAACGTGACCAAATCCGCGCCTGGTTCCAGCCACAGGTGTCCACCGACACCGGCCTTGTGACCGGCTTTGAGGCTTTGGCCCGCTGGGAACACCCTGAACGTGGTATTTTGGCGCCGATCCAGTTCCTCGATGTACTGCATCAAACCGGCCAGATGGGCCAGTTGGCAGACCTGATGCTGCGTCAGTCCCTCGATGCCGTTCGCGCATGGGATGACGCCGGGTTCACGGTCCCTATGGTGGGTGTGAACTTTGCCGGTGAAGAGCTGCGCAGCCCCACTCTGGTAGAACGTATCCAATGGGAGCTGGATCGCACCGAGCTGGACGCAAAACGCCTTGGCATCGAAGTGCTTGAAAGTGTTGTGGCGGGCACGCCGGACGACATGGTGGTCCGCAACGTTGAAGCAATCAGCGCGATGGGCTGCGAAATTGACTTGGACGATTTTGGCACCGGCCACGCATCTATCTCTTCGATACGCCGCCTGCCAGTAAAGCGCATCAAGATTGATCGCTCCTTTGTGACCAACATCGACAAAGACCCCGATCAGCAACGCATGATCGCAGCCATTGTCACCATGGCGGAGCGTCTTGGGCTCGAAACGCTGGCCGAAGGTGTTGAAAATCCAGCTGAACACGCGATGCTCGCACAGCTTGGCTGCTCCTATGTGCAAGGTTACGGCATTGCCCGACCGATGCCGTTTTATGAGACCATCAAGTGGATGACCGAGCATCAGGAAAAGATCGGCCCCGCGCTTCAGATCGGCAACAAACCAAGCTGACCGCCGCGCTGCCCTTGCCGCCTCCCCCTTCCCACACGCAACGAACAGCTGCCTTTCCGGCAAATTGGGTCGAATCCCCTTGACCTTTGGTCGCCACCTCTGTTGAACCTCCCCATCCTTTTAACGACAGATGGCTTGCGGCAATGGACGATCAGAACAAGAACCTCATCCTCGCGACGGCGCTCAGCTTTGGCGTCATCCTGATCTGGTTCTGGCTAATGCCCCCTCCGGAGGCAACTCAGGATCCCAACGCTCCAACCGCCGTTGTTGAGGGCACCGATGCGGTCACCCCATCCACGGCCCCAGCTACAGCCGCGGCTGACTCCGGTGCGGCGACCTCTGTCGAGCCCACTGAAGTTGCCGATGCCCCGCGGGTTGAGATCGACACCGCGCGCCTGTCCGGCTCTGTTTCCCTGCTGGGTGGCCGTCTGGACGACCTGAAGCTCAACGACTACCGCGAGACACAGGACGAAGACTCTCCTATCGTCACCTTCCTGTCGCCCAACGGTGAGCCACATGCCTACTACGCGCTGTATGGCTGGGCCCCGGGCGCTGGCCTGTCTCTGGACCAGGTGCCAGGCTCCAACACCCTCTGGGACATCGAAAGCGGCGACAAACTGACCGTTGAGACCCCAATCACACTGAAGTGGGACAATGGCGCAGGCCTGATCTTCCGCCGCACTATTTCGGTCGACAAAGACTACATGTTCTCTGTGGAGCAGACCGTCGAAAACACCGGTGCAGGCACTGTGTCGCTGGCGCCTTATGGCGTGTTGGCGCGCTATGGTCAGCCGGATGATCTGAAGAACTTCTTCATCCTGCACGAAGGCCTGATCTCTATGGCCGACGGCGAGCTGACCGAAACCGATTATGACGGCATGACCGACTACACCTTCGATCAGCGCGAGGGCGCGCCTGCCGAGGTGACCCAGGTTGAGGCCAACGGCTGGATCGGTTTCACCGACCACTACTGGATGGCCACATTGATCCCGGAGCAAGGCAAGCCTTTCAAATCCGTGGCAAAATACGACCAGTCCCGTGACATCTACCAAACCGAAGCGG
Organism: Shimia sp. MIT1388; assembly: GCF_047124445.1. GTDB lineage: Bacteria > Pseudomonadota > Alphaproteobacteria > Rhodobacterales > Rhodobacteraceae > Shimia. Next base: position 2,195,495 of record NZ_CP138921.1, read on the forward strand.
TGATGCCGACCATGCAGGTGGCCGAGGGTGAAACAGCCTCCGCCAACTCCCGTCTGTTTGCGGGCTCCAAAGACTGGGGCAAAATCCGCAACTACCAGAACGAAGAAGGTGTTGAAGGCCTGCTGGAGTCCATCGACTGGGGCTGGTTCTCCTTCCTGACCAAGCCAATCATGTGGCTCCTGATGTGGCTCTATGGCTTCATCGGCAACATGGGCTGGGCGATCATCGCGCTGACCGTTGTTCTGAAAATCATCGTCTTCCCGCTGGCCTATAAATCTTATGCCTCCATGGCGAAGATGAAAGAGCTTCAGCCGCAGATGGAGAAGCTGAAAGAGCAAGCTGGCGACGACCGCCAGAAGATGCAGCAGGCCATGATGGAGCTGTATAAGAAGGAAAAGGTCAATCCGGCGGCAGGCTGTCTGCCGATCCTGATTCAGATCCCGATCTTCTTCTCGCTCTACAAAGTGATCTTCGTAACCAAAGAACTGCGGCACGCACCATGGTTTGGCTGGATCACCGACCTGTCCGCGCCGGACCCAAGCTCGATCTTCAACCTGTTTGGCATTCTGCCATTTGGCGTGCCGGAACTTGGCTTCTTTGAGATCTTCTCCTTGGGCATTCTGCCAATCCTGTTGGGTATCTCCATGTGGCTGCAGCAGAAGCTGAACCCGGCGCCCACCGATCCAACGCAGAAGATGATCTTTGCCTGGATGCCATGGGTCTTCATGTTCATGCTCGGCAGCTTTGCCTCCGGTCTTGTGATCTACTGGATCACCAACAACGTGATCACCTTCATCCAGCAGTACGGCATCATGCGCCAGCACGGCTATAAACCGGATGTGTTTGGCAACATCAAATCAAGCTTCAAGAAGTCGAAGCCTGAGGAGGACGCCAAATAATGGGAACCGTCTCCGCACTCTGGCGACACCCGATCAAGGCCCACGGACGCGAGTCCGTGGGTCATGTCTCTTTGGTGGAGGGGCAAACCTTCCCCTGGGATCGCCGCTACGCCGTTGCCCATGAACGCGCCAAAACCGATGGGGGCGAATGGGCCCGTTGCGTGAATTTCTCTCGCGCCGCCGGGGCGCCTTCTCTGCAGGCAATCACCGCCAAGGTCGACGAGGCCACTGGCAAGATCACCTTGCAGCATCCAGACCTCTGGGAGCTGACCTTTGATCCGGAAACCCAAGGCGACAAGCTGATTGATTGGGTGCGCCCGATCATGCCCAAAGACCGCGCCGCCAGTGCCAAGCTGGTGCCTGCTGGTGAGTTTGGCATGACCGACAGCCCCTTCCCGTCTATCGCCATCCACACCACCGCCAGTCACCGCGCGATCGAAGGCCGCTTGGGGCGCAAGCTCGCCACCGAACGCTGGCGCGGCAACATCTGGCTCGATGGCTTTGCCCCATGGGAAGAGTTTGACTGGATTGGCAAAACGCTGCGCATTGGCGGCACCGAAATCGAGGTGCGCGAGCGCATCACGCGCTGCAAGGCGACCACCGCCAACACCGACACCGGCGTGCGCGACGCGGACACCTTGGGCGTTTTGAACGAAGCCTTTGGCCATCAGGACTTTGGCGTCTACGGTGTGGTGACCAAATCCGGCGACATTGCCGTCGGCGACACAGCAGAGGTGCTCTGATGCAACTTCCTTTCCCATTTGTCGAAGACCCGGAGCCCTTGGCGCTGGAGCGGGGTCGCAAGCTGTTTGACGGCTCCAACTCCGACTTCCTCAAAGGTGTGGTGGCCATGGATGGCCTGCCTGCGGGGGACCGTGTTGAGGTCTGTTTTGCGGGGCGTTCCAATGTGGGTAAATCCACGTTGATCAACGCGCTGACCAACCGCAGCCGCCTGGCGCGTGCGTCCAACACCCCGGGCCGCACTCAGGAAATCAACTTTTTCACGCTGACCGACAGCCACTATCTCGTCGACCTGCCCGGCTATGGCTATGCCAACGCGCCGCTGGCGGTGGTGGAGAAATGGCAGCGCCTGCTAAAACAATACCTGTCTGGTCGCGCCAACCTGCGCCGCGCCTTTGTGCTGATCGACACACGGCATGGCATCAAAGATGTGGACGAAGAGATCATGTCTCTGATGGACAGTTCCGCGCTGACGTTTCAGGTGGTGATGACCAAGGCCGACAAGGTCAAAGTCAAAGACCGCGAGAAGGTCTTCAAACAGGTGCGCGAGAAGCTCGCCAAACACCCGGCGGCCTTCCCCGAGATTGTGCTGACCAGCTCGGAAAAAGGTGACGGCATCGCCACGCTGCGCTCCATCATTGCCGGTCTTGAATAACTCATGCGCCTGCTGACGTCCTTAGTGCTTTTGGTGGCCGTGATGGCCTCCGCACTCATCCCCACGGGATGGATGCCCAAGACGTTTGCAGACGGCCATATGGTGCTTGTCCTCTGTACGGGGGACGAGATGGTCGAAGTGCTTGTGGACGAGACCGGGGCGCCGGTACCGTTGCATGAGCAGACCGAGGACAAGCGCAGCCCTTGTGCGTTTTCCGTGGTCGCCGATGTCGTCCCGGTGATGGACGGCCCTTTCCCGCTGCCACTCAAAGCGTCCCTGACCAACCGCTGGCAGCATCGGGACTTCACCCGCAACAGCGCCGGGTTCCACCGCCGCTATGATGCCCGCGGTCCGCCCGCAGTCTCCTGACTTCCCTTTAAAAATCAAACACAAAACAAGCCGCCTTGGAGACCCAAGCGCGGCCCTTCAGGAGATGTTCCCTCATGGCCAAGGACAGCCAATTTGCCGACGTGCGCGCAGAGCAATCCAGCGCAACGTCTCTCTCTCAAAAACTCTATTTCGCCGCCTGGCGCTGGCATTTCTACGCCGCGCTTTACGTGGTGCCCTTCATGATCATGCTCGCCGTGACTGGCATGATGATGATGTTCATCACCCAGTTTGACGGCCGCGATGGTGAAAAGATCGCAGTCAGTCCGCAAGGCACCGCGTTGAGTGTCTCGGATCAAGCCGCTGCCGCCACATCCGCGGTGCCCGGCACAGTGGTCGAATACATCGGCCCCAAATCCGATGCACTTGCCACCGTGTTCCGCATCAACACCGGCGACACGCACCAGATGGTCGCCGTCGATCCCTACACCGGCGCTGTGCTTGGCAACTGGGACCGCCGTGCGGGATGGTATGATCTGGCAGACAATATCCACGGCTCCCTGTTGCTGGGCGACACGGGCGATCGGCTGATTGAGATCGCTGCGGGCCTTGGTCTCGTGCTGGTACTGACCGGTCTGTACCTCTGGTGGCCGCGTGGTGGCGACACCTCGGTGTTCGTTCCCAACCTCAAAGCCCGCGGGCGCGCCTTGTGGAAAAGCCTACACGCCGTCACCGGCTTCTGGATTTCCGCCTTGTTGGTGGTCTTCCTGATCTCCGGCCTCGCCTGGGCTGGCATCTGGGGCGGCAAATACGTGCAGGCTTGGTCCACCTTCCCAGCAGAAAAGTGGAGCGACGTGCCCCTGTCAGACAGCACCCACGCCAGCATGAACCACGGCAACCAAAACGATGTGCCTTGGGCGTTGGAGCAGACCCCGATGCCTGCTTCTGGCTCTGATGTGGGCGTTACCGGCACAGCCGAAGGCGCGCCTGTGGACATCCACAGCCTGGTGACGTTGGGCCGCGACTTGGGCCTAGAGGGCCGTTTCCGCGTGGCCTACCCGCGCGATGACACCGGCGTCTGGACCATCAACCAGGACAGCATGAGCGGCGATAGCAGCACGCCAACTGTGGATGCCACCATTCACGTCGACCAATACACCGGCAAAATCCTCGCCGAGGTGCGGTATGCTGACTATTCGGTTGCGGGCAAATCCATGGCGGTGGGCATCCCCTTTCACATGGGCCTTATGGGTCTTTGGAACCTGCTCCTGAACACAGTGTTCTGCCTGATGGTCATCTTTGTCTGTGTGTCTGGCGTGGTGATGTGGCTCAAACGCCGTCCGTCCAAGGCCCTGCGTCTGGCGGCCCCACCTGCGCCAAAGGAAATGCCACTCTTCAAAGGCGCGCTTCTGATCGCGGCACTGGTCTCCGTGGCGTTCCCCTTGGTAGGAGTGACCCTGCTGGCCGTGCTGGCCTTTGACGTGCTAATCGTGGGCAACATTCCCGCGCTGAAACGCGCCTTGTCATAACCTATCCGCCCCGCCCGCAGCGGTGGGCGGGGCAACTTGAGGACCTTGCATGCAGCTCACAGGAATTGGCGTCGCAGGATGTGGCCGCATGGGCGGTCCAATGCTGGCCGCACTGCGCGACGCGGGCTTTGACGCCTTTGGCTTCGATGTCCGGCCCGTATCGGACTTCGGCGCCCTCGCACCGGTCATGCCCGCCTTGGATGACTTCCGGAAAGGCCTACACATCCTGATCACTGTGGTGCGCGACATTGCCCAAACCGACGACGTGCTGTTTGGCGCGCAAAACCTGATTGAGACAGCACCCAACCTGCAAACCGTGATCGTCTGCTCGACGCTGTCGCCCAAATACGTCCGTGCCCTAAGCGAGCGCGTGCCAAGCCACATCACCCTGCTCGACGCGCCCATGTCGGGTGCTGCCATTGCGGCAGAGGAAGCCCGACTGTCCTTCATGCTGGGCGGCGACACTGAGGCTTTGCGCCAACACCAGCCCCTGTTTGACGCCATGGGTGCGCATTTTCATCACATGGGCGACTTTGGCGCGGGCATGCAGGCCAAAGTGCTCAACAACCTGCTGGCCGCCTCCAATACGGCCATGACCCGCCTTGTTCTCGACTGGGCAGACCAAGCAGGCATCGACGAAACCGCACTGCTGAACCTGATCCACACGTCGTCTGGCCAGAACTGGCTCGCCTCTGGCTTTAACACCATCGAATTTGCCCGCGACGGCTGGGAAGAGGACAACACCATCGGTATTTTGACCAAAGATGTGGCCTCCGCACTCGACGCCGCGCCGGATGGGGCCGACACCACCCTGCCGGAAACCGTGCGTCAGGCGATCTTTGCGCTCAAGCCACGCGGTTAACCATCCGAGACAGCAGGCCGCACAGCCGTTGCACTCTGCACGCAATTCCGGCAAGACACCTCTATGAGTATTCGCGCCCGTGCCCTCGCAGTCCACCTCTTCACCGCCACCGGGGCGGTCTTTGCCATGTTGGCCATGCTGGCCGCTGTGGATGGCAAGTGGAGCCTGATGTTCCTCTGGCTGGTGGTCGCCTTTATTGTGGATGGCATCGACGGCCCGTTGGCACGCCACTACCACGTGAAGAAAAACGCGCCAGAGTTTGACGGCGTCTTGCTCGACCTGATCATCGACTACCTGACCTACGTCTTCATCCCGGCCTATGCGCTGTTCAAATCCGGATTGATGGATGGCTGGACCGGATGGTTTGCCATCATCATCATCACCTTTGCCTCCGCGCTTTACTTCGCGGATACGCGCATGAAAACCAAGGATAATTCCTTCTCCGGCTTCCCCGGATGCTGGAACATGGTGGTGATTGTGATCTTTGCGGTAGAGCCAAATTTCTGGGTCAGCCTTGCGCTGGTCTCCGTGCTGGCCGTGGCCATGTTCCTGCCGATCAAATTTGTGCACCCCACCCGCACTGAGCGCTGGCGCTGGCTCACCTTCCCAATGGCGCTTGCATGGACCTTCTTTGCCGGTTGGGCCGCCTGGGTCGATTTCCACCCGGAAAGCTGGGCGCATTGGGGGCTGGTAGCCACCTCGATCTACCTGACCGTCGCCGGCGCAGCGCAGCAGCTCATCTACCGCGAAACCCTCTGATCAGATCAACAAACCGCCTGCCCGCTCATGTTTGAGCAGCCAGACCTTGGTCTCCACGCCACCCAGGCCGGAGAACCCGCCCAACCCGTTTGCACCAAGCACGCGGTGACAAGGAATGATCACCGGAATTGGGTTGCCGCCACACCCCTGCCCGATGGCCTGTGCAGGCACGCCGAGGTCTTTAGACAACTCGCCATAGGTGCGGGTCTCCCCAAGTGGGATCGCCAGCATGGCGTCACACACCCGCTGCTGAAACTCTGACGCCTCCACCTTCAACGGCAGATCAAACCCCTGTGCTGGATCGTCAAAATAGGCCACCAATTGCGCCGCGGCCTCTCGCAACAACGGCGTGTCATCCGTACCGCCACTCTCCCACTCCGCGCGCACAATGGCGCCGTCCTTTTCGGTGAGCGTCATTGGCCCGGTGGGTGTGTCTACGGTCTTTTTCAACATGGCGCCACACTGCCCAAGCAAAAGGCGCCCCGCAAGCGGGACGCCTCAGAATGCGCATCATTTGGAGCGCGAATTAGCCCAGCGCGTCGTTACAACGGCCGCAAACACCGGCGTGGCTGTGCTGGCCAACGTCTGGCAGGATCTTCCAGCAGCGCTGGCATTTCTCACCATCGGCCTTTTCAAACACCACGCCCACACCTTCGATTTCCGGCAGGCGGAAGGCTTCGGCTGGCATCGGGTCGTTGTTTACGTCGATGGTGGAGGTGATGCAGATGTCGGCAAAGTTCACCGATTTCAGCGCCTCAACCACGTCCGCGTCGCGCACATGCACCACAGGCGCCGCCTCAAGCGAGGCACCGATCACCTTGTCGGTCCGCTGGATTTCCAACGCAGCGGTCACCACACGGCGCACGTCACGCACACCCGCCCATTTCGCGGCCAGCGGCTCATCCAGCCAGTCGGCTGGCGTGTCCGGGAAGTCGATCAGGTGTACGGAGCTGTCATCCCCCGGGAAGCGCTCGAGCCAAACCTCTTCCATGGTGAACACCAGTACCGGTGCCAACCAGGTGGTCAGACGGTGGAACAGGATGTCCAATACGGTGCGCGCTGCTCGACGACGGGTAGTGTCGCCATCACAGTAGAGCGCGTCCTTGCGGATATCGAAATAGAAGGCCGACAGTTCCACAGTGGCAAAGTTGAACACCGCGGACACAACGCCCTGGAAGTTGAACTCCGCATAGCCTTTGCGCACCTGGTGATCGAGTTCCGCCAAACGATGCAGCACCCAGCGTTCCAGCTCCGGCATATCCGCCACATCGACACGATCCGCTTCGGAGAACTCCGACAGGGAGCCCATCATGAAGCGCATGGTGTTGCGCAAACGGCGATAGCTGTCCGCCACACCTTTCAGGATTTCCGGGCCAATCCGCTGATCCGCGGTGTAGTCAGTCTGGGCCACCCACAGACGCAGGATATCTGCGCCGTATTGCTGCACAACCTTCTCAGGCACGATGGTGTTGCCGAGCGATTTGGACATCTTGTTGCCCTTCTCGTCCAGCGTGAACCCGTGCGTCACCACATTGCGATACGGCGCGCGGCCTTTGGTGCCACAGGCCTGCAACAGCGAGCTGTGGAACCAGCCACGGTGTTGGTCGGTGCCTTCCATGTAGACGTCGGCAATACCGTCGGCCACGCCGTCTTCGCGGTCGCGCAGCACAAAAGCGTGGGTCGAGCCGGAGTCAAACCACACGTCGAGCACGTCAAACACCTGCTCCCACTCATCGGCGTTGTACTTGTCGCCCAGGAAGCGCTCTTTGGCGCCATCCATGTACCAGCAATCCGCGCCCTCTTCTTCAAACGCCGCCTTCACCCGCGCGTTCACCTCAGGATCGCGCAGCAGGAAGCCTTCGTCGGTTGGCAGAGCGTCTTTTTTCACAAAGCAGGTCAGTGGCACACCCCAGGCGCGCTGGCGGGACAGCACCCAATCAGGGCGGTCTTCGATCATCGAGAACAGGCGGTTGCGGCCCTTCTGCGGGGTCCATTTCACCAGCTCATCGATGGAGCGCAGCGCACGTTCGCGGATGCTGTCGCCCATCTCACCCATGCCGTCATCCAGCTTACGATCCACAGAGGCAAACCACTGCGGCGTGTTGCGATAGATGATTGGGGCTTTGGAGCGCCAGCTGTGCGGATAGCTGTGCTTGATCTTGCCACGCGCCAACAGACCGCCCACTTCGACCAGTTTATCGATGATCTTCTTGTTGGCGTCGCCTTCCTTGCCTTTGCGGTTCAGGATGTAGGTGCCACCAAAGAACGGCAGGTCGGCGCGGAAGCCGCCGTCGTCCATGACGTTATAGGTGATCATCTGCTCCAGCATGCCAAGGTCTCGGTAGAGCTCAAATTCCTCCATACCGTGGGACGGCGCACAGTGCACAAAGCCGGTGCCTTCGGTGTCGGTCACAAACGGTGCCGCGCGAAAATCACGCAGATCGTCCCACTCGCCTTCGCCACCTTCGGCACCGTGCAGCGGGTGTGCCAAACCAACGCCTTCAAGGTCGCTCACCGGCACATCGCCGACGCGTTTCCACATGCTCTCGTCCAGACGCGCGCGTTGCATCACGTCACCGGCCAGATTGTCCGCCAGCACATATTTGTCACCAACGTTGGCCCAGCTCTCGTCAGGCGTGCCGGTCACCTCATAGAGGCCATAGGCAATGTCCTGACCAAACACGACCGCCTTGTTGGACGGAATGGTCCAAGGCGTGGTGGTCCAGATCACCACATAGGCACCGGCCAGCTTGTGATCGGCAGGCTCCGCGACCTTAAACTTCACCCAGATCGTGAAGCTCTCTTTGTCGTGGTATTCCACCTCGGCCTCGGCCAACGCGGTTTTTTCCACCGGCGACCACATCACAGGCTTGGAACCTTGATAGAGCGTGCCGTTCATCAGGAACTTCATGAACTCATCGGCGATCACAGCCTCAGCGTGATAGTCCATGGTGATGTAGGGATCAGGCCAGTTGCCGGTGATGCCCAGACGTTTGAACTCCTCACGCTGGATGTCGATCCAACCCTCGGCAAACTTGCGGCATTCCTGACGGAACTCCACCACATCCACGGCGTCTTTGTCTTTGCCTTTTTTGCGGTACTGCTCTTCGATCTTCCACTCGATTGGCAGGCCGTGACAGTCCCAGCCCGGCACGTAACGCGCGTCTTTGCCCATCATCTGATGAGAGCGCACAATCATGTCCTTGATGGTTTTGTTCAGCGCGTGGCCGATGTGCAGGTGGCCGTTGGCATAGGGCGGGCCATCGTGCAGGATAAACGGCTCCCGGCCTTCTTTCTCGCGCAGACGGTCATAGACGCCGATCTTCTCCCAACGCTCCAGCCACGCGGGCTCACGCTTGGGCAGGCCAGCGCGCATCGGGAAGTCGGTTTTTGGGAGGTTCAGCGTATCTTTGTAGTCAGGTGTTTCGGCACACATGTGTCCGGTCCTTTTCAGGCGTCGTATCTGGAATGGTCTAGGGTCGGCGCGGTCTTCCATACGCCTTGTCCCGGCGGCTCGAACAGTTAGAGCGCCGGGCTGATAATTCGAATAATAATTGCGAATATCTGCGTCATAGCCGCCTTATAGGCCGCAGCACGCGCAGGGTAAAGCCATAGTCGCCTATGCCCGCAACGCAAAAGAGGGCACGCACCGCGCACCCTCTTGATGTCTTAATATGGCTGGCTGGACCTGGCGACGGTGCTGGCAATTCTGCTGGCTGCGTGGCTGGACCTGGCGCGCTCAAACCAATTACGCGGCTTGGCCTTCAAAACTGCCACACCAGTCGGTGCTCTTCACAACCGGCCACTGCGCGGCACCGACTTTTTCCTCTTCGGTGAGGAAGGTCGGCGCGCTAAAACGGCACAACCCGCCGGTTTCATTCGCAGCAGTTTTTTTGACGGCGTCGTTGTCAAAAAACGCGCATACGTTGCAAGCTTTGTCAGTCATGGCTCTCTCCATTTTGGCTAAAGGATCTGGCTGCGTGGCTGGCGTCTGGCTGGCTGCGTCGCTGATCTTACGGCTTCCGGGAACCTCGCGTTCCCGTATCTCTGTGATGTCCGACATCTAAGATGACGGCATTTCCTTTTCAAGTATTTTTTTGTTTATTTTCAGCTACTTGACTGAATTACTCAGCCTTCAAATCCGAGCATTTTACTTCCATAGAAACCGACAAAAACGCTCACCTGCGACTGTCTTGCAGTTGCAAGTCGTCCACCCGAATTTTACCTAAGAAAAAAAGGAGTTCGGCACATGGCCACCTTGCCCCCCAAATTTGATGTGACCCGCGATGACATCACTCGCGTTGTAGGTGCATTCTACGAACTCATCCGCCAGCACCCCGGATTGGGGCCTGTGTTTGCCGTGCACGTCGATGATTGGCCCAAACATGAGGCCAAGATTGTCGACTTCTGGGCCAATGCAATTCTGCATGAACGCTCCTACGATGCGAATCCCCTCAAGGTGCATCGCGACGCGGGCAATGTGCGCCCCGGCATGTTTGAAACCTGGTTGGCGTTGTTTGACCTGACCCTACGTGAAGAGTTGCGCGAGGATCAGGCCGCGGCCTGGTCGGCCCTGGCCCATCGCATTGGCCGCAGCCTGCGCGCCGGTGTGGTCGAAAAGATGAAAGGCCCGGGCGGCGTGCCTATCCTGCGTTAAACAAGCTGCCCACGCCGTAAGCGATTGCCGCCGCCACACCACCAATCGCCAGGGTCTCCAACCCAGACCGCCACCACGGGTCAAGCGACCACTTTGCCTTCATTGCACCAATGCCAAAGAAGGTGGCGCAGGTCAGAACGGCAGACACCCGAAACGCCTCTGGCACGCCAAACAGAAACGGCAGCAGGGGGATCAACCCCGCAACCAAAAACGCCAGAAACGTCGCAACCGCCGCACGATGCGGATGCGGATCAACGCCCGCAAGGCCGTACTCCCCTTCCAGCATCAGCTGAATCGCGGCCTCCTCATTGGCCACAATCGCATCCGTCGCCGCCTCCAGAACCTCTCCGTCCAGCCCTTTCAGACGCAAGATTTCCCGAACCTCCCGCCGCTCTCCACGCGGATGCTCCACCAGATGCCGCTTCTCAACCGCCCGCAAACGCTTGGCATCATCCAGCTCCGCCTTGGTACCCAAGAAATTGCCTGCCGCCATGGAAAACCCGTCCGCAAGCACATTGGCAATGCCCAGCGCGACAATCACAAAGGGGGACAGCCCCGCCCCGGCCACACCGGCGACAATGGCAAAGGTCGTAACCGACCCATCAATCCCACCATAGACCACATCCCGCAAAAGTCCCCGCCCCGGCGGGTTGGCAATCCGGTCTTCAATCTCTTGTTGGCTATGCCCGTGGGTTTGGCTCATACCGACAGGCTAACAAGCGCAAAGGCTGCCGTCTTTGCGCCTTATCAAATGGCCAAGACACTAAGTTTCGCCGGTGCCCTTCGTGAACAGCCCGGTCAGAGCACGTTTTACCAAGCCCGCCACCGAGGGCCGACGCCCGTCGCCAAACGGCAAGGGTCGGCACACTTCCATGGCGGCCACGCCCACACGCGCCGTCAAAGCCCCGTTCACGATGCCCTCGCCAAAGCGCCGGCTCAGCTTCGCCAGCGCCCCACCTCCAGCAATGGTCCCGATCAGGTCATCGCCCGCCGCCACCGCGCCGGTCGCCACCAGATGCGTCATCACCGCCCGGAACAGGCGCCAACTTCCCAGCGTTCCGGACCTGCCGCCGTAAATCTCCGCGATCCGCCGGATCATGCGCACATTGGAGGTCAGCGCCGCCACCACATCCGCCAAGGCCAATGGCACCAGCGCCGTCACCGCCGCCACCTGCCGCGCCGCCGCCTCCACTTCCAACTGTGCCGCCTTGTCCAGCGGCAGCATCAATTCACTCTCCGCCAAGGTCATCAAAGCATCTGCATCCAGCACCTCATTGCGCTGTTTTGCGAGACTGTCCCGGCCCCAGGCCAAATCCTCTCGCCCGCGATAGAACCGCAACAGCTCATCCACAATGTCGCGGGCCTGCCCCATCTCGTGGCTCTGCGCCGCCGCATCCGCGCGGGCTTTCAGGCCGTCCACCCGCTTTAGCCGTGCCAGACCGGCCAGCTCTTTCAAGATGATCAACACCGCCAGCAACAGCACCGCGCCGCCAATCCCCGTGACCGCCCAGCCCAGATAGGGATTGCGCGCCACCAGCCCCGTGGCGAAGTCCCAAGCGGCCATGGACACTGCCGCGCTCAGGAACATCCCCACCAACGCCCAGAACCACCGCGTCAGCCGACTTGGCTTACGCGCAGCCAATTGCGCCGCCACCTGCATCGCCTGCCCGCTGGGCGCTGGCGCGTGCACCTCCGGCACCGGCGCGGCATTGGCCACCTCCGGTGCTGCTTGGTCCTCAAGCTCGATCAAAACCGGCCCGTTGGTCATTGGTTGATCTCCTGCACCCTGCGCCACACAAACCGGACGTCCGGCAATTTCTCATCATTGCCAGCCCCATCGGTGAACTCTTTCGCCACAAAACCGTGACGCTCATAAAACCGGCGGGCCCCTTCATTGCTTTGAAAACACCAAAGCTGGAGTGCATCGCAGTCCGCCTTGGCCTGCGCCAACAACGTCGCCCCGACCCCACGCCCCCGCGCGTCTGGTGCCAAATACAGTGCCGTGACCCAATCCTTGTCCCGCGCCACAAAACCCGACACGCGCCCCGCACCATCAGCCACCCAACAGTCCGATGTCTTAGTGAGGTGCTTACAAAACGCTTCTGTGTCGGCCAAGGTATGCAATACGGGCATCCAAGGTGTGTCCTCTAGCCAGCCTTGCAGGATTGCCGCCATGGCTTTGGCATCCCCCTGTTCAGCTTTGCGCACCACACCGCTCACAGCATATCCCCAATCAAAAACTGCGCCGCGCGATCCATCCGGATATGCGGCGGGCCGTCGCCGGGCCGCAACGTGTTGGCGGCGGGCGCAAATTTCATCACCTGATAGTCCTGCTCAAGCCATTTTTCCGCACCGTCTTTGGCCGGGTTGAGCAACGCGCTGGCATCCTGCGGCAATGCACCGGGATAAAACGCCGCCTGCCGCCCATCTTCCAACAAACGCCCGCGCACACAGTCGAGCTTACGCCCTTCATGTGTCACCGCTTCTTCCACCGTGGCCCGCAACGACGCCAAGGAAAGCGCCTCCGTGCTGGCTCCGGCAAACTGCGCCCGATCCGCCGCTTCACGGGTCAGCGCTTGCATGATATTGGTCAACTGCGGGTGTTGGCTGTGATGCAAATGGTCCGCCTTGGTCGCGGCAAACAGGATTTTCTCCACCCGTTTGCCCATCAACAACCGCTTCAAAAACGCATTCCGTCCAGGTCGAAACGCCGCCAGCGTATCCGCCAGACCGCCGCGCATGTCTTCCACCGCGCGTGGCCCTGCATGGATCGCGCCCAGCACATCGACCAACACAACTTGCCGATCAATGCGCGCGAAATGGTCTCGAAAAAACGGCTTCACCACCTGCGCCTTATAAGCCTCAAACCGCTTCTCAAAGGTCCGCCACATCGAGCGCCGCCCCGGTTTCTCCACCGCCGCCATCGGCGCAAATGTCAAAACCGGCGAGCCAGCCAAATCTCCGGGCAGCAAGAACCGCCCCGGTGTGCAATCCGAGTAGCCGACACCGCGCGCCGCGTGCAGATATTCAGTGAAAGCCGCCGCCAAAGCCTGCGCTTTTGGCTCGTCCAAATCAGCGCCGCCATCCATTGCCGACACCAGCCCGAGGTATTCCGCCGCCTCATCACGCCCTTGGAGACGCTCCAAAACCTCCGCACTCCAATGCGCAAAGCTCTTGTCCATCAGGCCAAGATCCAGCAGCCACTCCCCCGGATAATCCACGATATCCAGATGAACGGTCCGCGCGCCCTGAAAGCCGGACAACAGCCCATTGGGCCGCACCCGCAACGACACCCGCAACTCGCTGATCGCCCGCGTGCTCTCCGGCCACTGCGGGCTCTGCCCAGTCATCGCCGCCAAATGCGTTTCAAAATCAAACCGCGGCACCAAATCATCCGGCTGCGGCTGCAAAAACGCCGCTTCAATGCGGCCTTCGGCATTGGCCACCAGCTGGGGCATCCGCCCGCGATCAAGCAAATTCGCCACCAGCGAGGTGATAAACACCGTCTTGCCCGACCGCGCCAAACCGGTCACGCCCAGCCGCACCACCGGCTCAAACACGCCCGTGACAGCATCAGAGGCTGCTTCAATTTGACGGGCGACGCCGTCCGCAAGTGTGGAAATGACCAAGCTTTTGGCCCCTTTACATGGTTCGCCCCCAACCTAAGCGTGCCCCCCAGCCATTTCCAGTGGGCAGAAAGGCTTCAATTTCCCCGCCCAATCGGCTATCGCACGCGCCATGCCCAGATACGCCTTGCAAGTTGAATACCACGGAGCCCCTTTTGCCGGATGGCAAAGGCAGGCGGACCAGCCTTCTGTGCAAGGCGCGATTGAAGAGGCTTTGGCGAAACTTGAACCGCGAGAGCACACCATCGCCGCCGCGGGCCGCACCGATGCGGGCGTGCATGGGCTGGCACAAGTGGCCCATTGCGACATGGAAAAAGACTGGGATCCCTTCCGCCTATCAGAAGCGCTGAACTTCCAGCTTAAACCGGCCCCTGTGGCGATCATCAACTGCGCCAAAGTGGCCGATGACTGGCACGCGCGGTTCTCGGCCACCGAACGGCGTTATCTCTTCCGTATCCTCATGCGACGCGCCCCAGCCACACATCAGGCTGGCCTAGTTTGGCAGGTCAAACACGAGTTGGACCCGGAAGCGATGCAGGCAGGGGCGGACCGCCTGATCGGCAACCACGACTTCACCACCTTCCGCAGCTCAATTTGTCAGGCCGCCAGCCCGCAGAAAACACTCGACGAACTCCGCATCGAACATGTCGACACCATTGGCGGCCCGGAAATCCATTTCCACGTTCGCGCCCGCTCTTTCCTGCACAATCAGGTGCGTAGCTTTGTCGGCACCTTGGAACGCGTCGGCGCCGGTGCATGGACACCAGACGACGTGACCGCCGCTCTGGAAGCAAAAGACCGCGCCGCCTGCGGCCCGGTCTGCCCGCCACAGGGGCTGTATTTGGCGGGTGTCACCTACCCGGACGCGCCGTTTTAAGCGGTTGCCGGGCTGGCCTCTTGTAGACGCAACCCCATCAAAAGCGCAGCACCAAAAACCACGTCGATCCCGGCAAACACCAGCAGCAGCGGCTGTCCGGTTTGGGCAAACGCCCACAGCAGCGTGGCCGCCACCCACAGGCGCAAGCCGCCTTCGAACACCCCAATCTCACGTGAGACATTGCGCCAGCGCCACACCGTCCACCCGGTGCCAATCACGCCCAACAGCTGCACCATCATCAACTGGATCGGGTCAAATATCGGCCAGACATCCCCGCCCAGCAGCGCATTAACCTGCCCCATGGTCGCCAAATGCTGCACATTCACAAACGGCAGCGCAAACGGCAACAGCGCCAAGATATCATAGCCGCAGACGGCTTTTTGCAGGGTCACATATCGGCTGGGTGTCATGTCTCTTTATCCCGTCATTCGCCTGCCCAGGCATCACCTTCCGGTGGCCAGCAACTGCAGGCTTCTGTATTGAACTCACACCCGCCACTAGCCCGCCGCAAATCTCAAAAGAACGACACGCCACGTCCAGGCTGACCGTTATCCAACACCAAGAGCCAACCGTGTCCGAAAAATCGCCAGATCGCCGCATCGCCCGCACCCAGAACGCCCTGTGGGCCGCACTCCAGAGCCTGCTGCAAACACACAGCTGGGACGACATCACCATCAAAATGATTTGCGAACGCGGCGACGTGGCCCGCTCGTCATTCTATGCGCATTTTGACACCAAGCTCGACCTGCTCGACTTTGGCTTCTCCACGGTTCTGGCTGACCTGCTGCCTCTGGCGGACACCAACACCACCGCGTCCGGTACTTTTGTCACCACTGATTGGATGGTGGACCACATCCTGGAGAACCCCGGATTCTTCATGCGGGTGTCGCGCAGCCAATCTGACGTGGTGCTGTTTTCCCGCTTCACCAAAGCCCTCGAAGGTTTGCTGGCTCGCGAACTCACCGCGATGGGCATTACCGCACCGGCCACAACCGTGACCTTTTGCATCGGCGGCGCTTTTGCGGTTGTGCGCGACCACATCGAAACCCGCGCAGCCACAGCGCCCGCCACCCTGAAAGCCTGTCTCGCGGATCAGGTCTGCAAAGCGTTGCCTTAACCCGCTTTCTCATTCCCAAAATATCCCGGGGGAGCGCTTGCCATCGCAAGCGCAGGGGCTGGCCCCCTCCGCACACCGCAGATCAGCAAAACAAGGCCGACACTGGACCTGCCCCAGGGGAAACCCTTGACCTTTTGGTGCAAATAACGCCTAGCTGCGCCCCACCAGAACTTAGTGAGGCCCAGTATGTTTCAGCCTGCCATCACCGGCACCGGTGTTTTCACCCCAGAGCAGATCATCACCAATGACGAGCTTGTGGAGGCCTTTAACGCCTATGCTGATA
This sequence comes from Shimia sp. MIT1388, assembly GCF_047124445.1. Lineage (GTDB taxonomy): Bacteria > Pseudomonadota > Alphaproteobacteria > Rhodobacterales > Rhodobacteraceae > Shimia. The sequence continues at coordinate 2,211,827 of NZ_CP138921.1, forward strand.
AGATGAACGCCCAGAACGCCGAGGCCATTGCCGCGGGCGAGATGGAGCCGCTGCAACATTCCTCCAGTGAGTTTATTTTCAAGGCCTCCGGCATCGAACAACGCCATGTGCTGGACAAAGAAGGTGTTTTGAATCCTGACGTGATGCACCCGCTTCTGCGCCAACGCAGCGACGATGAACCGGGCGTGATGACCGAAATGGCGCTGGATGCCTGTGGCAAAGCGCTGGCGCAGGCCGGCGTGGACGCGTCCGAGATTGATCTGGTGATCTGCGCCGCCTCCAACATGGAGCGCGCTTATCCGGCGGTGGCGATTGAAATTCAAAAGGAATTGGGTGCTGGCGGCTTTGCCTTTGACATGAATGTTGCCTGTTCTTCCGCTACCTTTGGCCTGCAAGCCGCCGCCGACATGATCCGCTCCGGTTCTGTGCGCAAAGCGATTGTGGTGAACCCGGAAATCTGCTCCGGTCACCTGGAATGGCGCGACCGCGACTGCCACTTCATCTTTGGCGACGTTTGCACCGCCACCGTGATTGAACGTTCCGAGGACGCCAAAGGCGCCTATTTCGAGATCATCTCAACCCGCTGCGCCACGCAGTTCTCCAACAACATCCGCAACAACAACGGCTTCCTGCGCCGCTCCCGACCGGATGGTGTGGTGGACCGCCGCGACATGCAGTTCATGCAAAACGGCCGCAAGGTCTTCAAAGAAGTGGTGCCAATGGTGTCCGCCCATATGCTGGCGCATATCGAGGCCGAAGGTATGGCACCGGACGACCTGCGCCGCCTCTGGCTGCATCAGGCCAACAAATCGATGAACGACTTTATCGGCAAAAAGGTCCTGGGCCGCACGCCGGAAGGTGATGAGCAACCCAACATCCTGCAAGACTACGCCAACACGTCCTCAGCGGGCTCAATCATCGCTTTCTCGAAATATTCGGCTGACTTACAGCCCGGCGACCACGGCGTGATCTGCTCCTTTGGTGCGGGCTATTCCGTTGGATCGGTGCTTGTGAAGCGCCATTAACACGCGAACGATTCGCATTTCTCGGTATACCATGGTGCGCAGACTGCTATTTTCAACAGTCTGGATGTCAAAACCTATCACAATTGGCAGGTGCGGTAACATTGGTTGCCAAGTTGTGAACAAGAGACAGTAAGATCAATTTGCGCTAGCATGGTCCTTGGAGGGAGCCGTTGTCTCGTCGTGATGCTTCCCCAGGCATTCTGAGACAATGGGTTCGTGAGGTGATAGTCTGCTGATCCCCTTCCACTCTGCGCTGTCCCGTGCGGAGGTTTACATGCACACCCGTGCACATTTTTCCCTATAGGTCTTTTTATGACGAAGGGTGGTCCGAGGATTTGGGCCACCCTATTTCGTTGCGGAGACCGCCTAACGATGCCAATAGCGCGCCTTTGTGGTGGTGGGTACGCCCATCTCCACAAGGATGCTGCCATCATCGTCACTCATCCGGTGCAGCGGGTCTTCGACCAGCCCGGCACTCATCGCCAGCGCCGCCAGATCCGCCCGATTGGAGAGGCCGGTCTTGCTCAGGATGTTGTTCATACGCTGGCGCACCGCAGACACGGACACCCCTAATCGCTCGGCAATCACCTTATCCTGCAAGCCACCGCCAATCATCTCCAACAGCTCCCGCTGCTTGTCGGAAATCTTGTTCCGCTCGGTAAATTCCGCTGCAAAATGAGACAGATAAGTCTGGTGCCCCATCATCGCCACCGCCTGCAAAACCCAGCCATGGGTCTGGATGATGTGCTTCATCTCGCGCTTGCTGTGATCGCCGCAAAAGGTGATCAACGCCGCCTGGGGTGGGGCGTGCGACCGTAACGGGATGGAGAACCCTGCCCGCATCCCGCGCCGTGCGGCTTCTTCCAACACCTCATGACGGGCTTGCGGCATGTGGTGGTACTCGTCGAGAAACTCCACTCCCACCGCAATTGGCGTCAGATGATGCAGCGCGTGCATCCGGAAGTAACTCCACTTAGCCACGTCCGGGTCTTTGTTGAAGGTGTTGAGCCAGGTGCTGTCATAAGACGTGCGAATGAACAGCGTCTTCTTCCAGTCCTCAAAATTGCTCGCGCTGATGAAATCGATGAAGGGCAGGTTCAACGTCCGCCCCACCTCGACAATCAGCGTCCAGACCTCCGCCGAGCTCTGCGTGGTTTCCAGATCCACCAGAAACCCTTGTAGCAAGTCCGGAATGTGACGCTCCGCTTGCAAAAGCGGTCGGCGCCCGGCGGGGTCGCGCATCGCTTAAACGGATTCCTCTTCGAGGTGCAGTTTCATATCCACCAGCACCTGCTGCAGCGCCACGGTCTCCCGCAACAGCCGCTTGGCTTCGGTCACCGTGATGATGCCGTCCTCGATGGATTGGTTATATTCCGCCATCAGCATCGCAAACCGCTGGCTCAGTGCGATCACATCAGAGTTGACCCCACCTTTGTCGTCAGAATTGCGCCGCCGCTTGTCATGGCTCAGCGAGTTGCCTTTCAACTCCGCCAGAGCGGCCGTCACATGCGGATAAGACGCCGCTTCTTCCAGCGCCGCCACAGCATCAATTGGCATAAACCGATCCGCATGTTCGTCGTGGCTGGAATAATACCGGCCCAGCGTGGCTTTGGATTTCCCGGTCAGCTCACAGGCCGCCTCGATTCCAACGTCTTTTACCAAGGCCTCGGAGTGTTTCTTTAAGTAGCTATCCACCACGCTCATATGTCTTCCCCAAACCGTGTACTCTTTAGACCTCCCCCTAAAAACGCGGTCTGACGCCCTTAAGGGGAAAGCGGTCAGTCTTTTCCCATATATCGCTTAACCCGAATTTGGCATTTGAGAAAGACCGGATGCATTACATCCGACTGTGAGTGAATCGGATATTGATCCGAAAGTATTAGTTTTCCGGCGGGTGGGCCGGACCAAAGGAAAACGGTGCGTGGTCTGTCACCCACATGCCGTTGGCCATTCCGGCCACGCGACCCGGCCTCATCATCCCCATGGCAATGCCACGATGCGACGGGTCGCGTTTCACATTTAGGACGCGCACGACGCGGCACCAATACGACGCCTCAAATTTTCCGTATCAATCTGCGCAACGCGTTCTTGATCCTTGCCGCCAATGCGGCCTATCACGCCGCCATGGCCAAGCTCTACTTCAACTACTCCACGATGAACGCCGGCAAATCCACCGTGCTTTTGCAGGCGTCTCACAACTACCGCGAACGCGGCATGCAAACCTACTTGCTGACCGCGCAACTCGATCACCGCGCCGGAGAAGGCCGCATCGCCTCTCGCATCGGTATCTCCGACAAGGCTGATACCTTTGATGTTGCCACCAACCTATTCGAGGTGCTCAAGAAACGTCTGGCGGCGGGTCCCTTGGCCTGTGTCTTCATTGATGAGGCGCAGTTCCTGAGCGAAGACCAAGTCTGGCAGCTGGCCCGCGCAGTGGATGACCTGAAAGTGCCGGTGATGTGCTACGGGCTACGCGTGGATTTTCAGGGCAAACTCTTCCCCGGCTCCGCCGCGCTTCTGGCGCTGGCAGACGAAATGCGCGAGGTCCGCACCATTTGCCATTGCGGCAAGAAAGCCACCATGGTGGTGCGTCAAGATGAGCATGGCAATGTGTTGCAGGAAGGGGCTCAGGTGCAGATCGGCGGCAATGAGAGCTACGTGTCCCTCTGCCGCCGCCATTGGCGCGCCGCCATGGGCGACTCCGCCGAAGACTAGCGCCTGATTACACCAGATTGGGTGGGGTCTCGCCCTGCTCATAGGCCAGCAGATTGTCCACCGCCATCAGGCCCATCTGCGTGCGGATTTCCAACGCGGCCGTGCCGAGGTGCGGCAACAGCGTGACATTGTCGAGCTTGCGCAATGCATCTGGCACGCGCGGCTCAAATTCATACACATCCAGCCCAGCGCCACCAATTTCGTTGTTTTGCAACGCTGCCACCAAGGCGCTTTCTTTCACCACTTCCCCACGGGAGATGTTTATGAAATGCGCATGGCTCTGCATCGCGCCAAAGACCTCGGCGTTGAACAGATGCTGCGTTTCCACGCCGCCCGGCACCGCTGCCACCAGAATATCCACCTGCGCCGCTAGAGCCGCGAGATCCTCGATGCGCTCTGCTTCGTAAGGCAGGTCTTTCTCCGAGCGGTTCCAATATTTCACCGCCATGTCAAAGCCATAGTGGCAGCGTTGCGCAATCGCCTGACCAATGCGGCCCATGCCCGCGATGCCCACGGTTTTGCCGGTTACATGCAGCCCTAACATCTGTGTGGGGTGCCAGCCTTTCCACTGACCGCTGCGCACCAGCCGTTCGCCTTCGCCCGCACGGCGCGCGCTCATCAGGATCAGTGTCATCGCCACATCCGCCGTCGCGTCCGTCACTGCGCCAGGCGTGTTGCTCACCAGCACATTGGCTTTGGCCGCCGCCTCCACATCGATGTGATTGTACCCCACGCCGAAGTTCGCCAACAGCTTGCAGCGCGGCGTTCCGACATCCGCAAACACCTGCGCATCAAATGCATCCCCCAGCGATGGCAGCACCATGTCAAAGTTACGCAGCGCGTCACGCAACTCGTCACTTTGCATCGGCATATTGTTGAGCCGCACCGTGGTCTGAAAGGTCCCGCGGGCCTTTTCAAGAACCGCATCGGGCAAAGGGCGGGTGATCAAAAGACTTTTCAATGTAGGCGTCCTCCATTTGGGACCGGCCCATCCGGGCCTATCAATGTGATGTCACCGGCGTCATCCGGCAGGCCCAGCACCAGCACCTCGGACATGAATTTTCCGATCTGACGCGGAGGGAAGTTCACCACGGCCAGCACCTGTTTGCCCAGCAACGTCTCTGGGTTGTAATGCGCGGTGATCTGCGCAGACGTCTTGCGTGTGCCCAGCTCCTCGCCAAAATCAATCCAAAGCTTGATCGCAGGTTTGCGCGCCTCTGGGTAAGGCTCCGCCTGCACCACGGTGCCCACACGCACGTCGACCTTCAGAAACTCGTCAAAATCAATTTGATCAGCCATTGCCCAGCTCCCGGCTGCGCTCTGCGGCGGCGCCGACGGTTTTGATCATCAACGGCGGCAAGCCATCGGATGTGTCCATCAAGACCTCCAAACCGGCTTGTGTGGTGCCATTGGGGCTAGTCACGTTCACCCGCAACTGATCCGGTGTTTCCTCTGCCGTTTCGGCCAGCGCGCCTGCGCCCGCAACCGTGGCTTTGGCCAGCGCCATGGACAACTCCGGCGACAGCCCCTGCGCCTCGCCTGCCGCAGCCATACATTCGATCATATGAAACACATAAGCTGGCCCCGACCCACTCAGACCGGTGACCGCATCCATCTGGCCTTCGTTTTCAAGCCGCACCACCTGCCCAACGGCCTTCAACAGGCCTTCGGAAGCGTCCAGTCCAGCGTCGCCCGCCGGGCCATTGCCGACAATCGCGGTGATGCCCTTGCCCACCGCTGCGGGGGTGTTGGGCATAGCGCGCACAATGGGTGTCTGATCGCCCAAAATTTGCTCATAGGTGGCGATCGACACACCCGCCGCAACCGAGACAAACAACGTGTCGCCATTACCCATCGCCGCCAGCACTGGCAGCGCGTCCGCCATCATTTGAGGTTTGACCGCAATAATCACAATCGCCGGCGCGGCAGGTAGATCCGCGTTCACATGCACGCCGCTGCCCTGCACCCAATCGCTTGGAAACGGGTCCTGCACCCAAACGCTGCTTGCGGGCAATCCGTCCGCCAGCCAGCCTTGCAGCATGGCCGACCCCATCTTGCCACATCCCAGCAGCACCAGGCCCCGTTTGGCCACGTCGTCGATGTTCATGATTGCCCCCTCTGATCCTTTTGGGGGCAAGTGTTACGCCCGGCCGTAGGCCTCTGCAATGGCAACTTGCATTGCATCTTTCACACTTCTGTTGCCCCAGACCACAAGCTGGAACGCCGGATAAAACCGTTCCGCATTCTGCAACGCGCCTCGGATCAATGTGTCGATCTGATCCGGGCTGGCCATCTGCCCGCCGCTCAGCACCAGACCATAGCGGAAAATCATCAGCTGCTGCTTATGCCAGTAGGTAAACGCCCCGGCCCAGCACTCGTCATTCACCGCGTTGAGCGTCTCATACAGCGCAGGCAACTTGTCCTCTGGCGGCTCCGCTTCATAGGAACACACCAGTTTGAGCGTTTCGTCATAGGCGGACCAGGCCAGCGTGATAGAGTAGGTCTTCCACTGGCCTTCCACCTCCATCGCGATCTGATCGTCTGCGATGCGCTCAAAATTCCAGTGTCGCACTTCGGCGATGTGCTCGACGATGTCGATCGGATGCAAGTCTTCTTCGAGAAACTGCTCTGATAATGCCATAGCGCCACCTCGTTTTTGTATCGCGCCGAGGGAGTGGCAGCTCCCTAACGCTTGGTGCCTGCTCTAGGACCTGTGGATAACTTCACCGCCCTTACAAGATATGGTGCTGCGTCAGGTTGAGTGTGTAAAGCAAAATATCTGTGGATAACGCAATAAGTTGTGGATTAAACTCTATTAAGCACAAGTCTTCGTCCTTTGGTCGCAGGCCCAAGGAGAGACTTGCTCTCCCCTCCCCCTTTTCTATGATTTTGCCATGACCAACGTTTTTCCTTTTGCCCAAGTGGATGTGTTTTCCGAGCAAGCCAGTTACGGCAATCCGCTCGCAGTGGTAGCCGATGCCGAGCGCCTGGACCAAAGCCAGATGGCGCAGCTGGCCCATTGGACCAATCTCAGCGAAACCTGTTTTCTGCTGCATCCCACTGATGACGGGGCCGACTACTGCGTGCGAATTTTCACCCCTTTGCAAGAGCTGCCCTTTGCCGGTCACCCGACTTTGGGCGCCTGTCACGTTTGGCTATGCCAGGGCGGCCAACCTCAGGGCGAAGACGTGGTGCAACAATGCGGCGCGGGGTTGATCCACATCCGCCGCGACCAAGGCCGCCTGTACTTTTGTGCCCCGCCTTTGCGTCGCAGCGGCCCGCTGGACGCAGACATGATTGACCGCATCGCAGCCGCTCTTGGTTTACAGGACGCAAAAGTGGAAGCTGGCGCTTGGGTCGACAATGGACCCGGCTGGGCCGCGCTCCTGCTCAAAGATCGTCAGACCCTGTTGCAGGCCAAACCGGACTACGCCGCCCTCAAAGGCATGCGCATCGGCCTGGTCGCGCCGGTTGGGGAACTAGGACATGGATTTGACTTCGAAGTCCGCGCTTTCTCGGCGGGTGGCTTTGAAGATCCGGTGACAGGCAGCCTCAACGCGGGCATCGCCCAGTGGCTATTGGCGGACGGCATCGCGACTGGCGACTACATCGCCGCACAAGGCACGCTGTTGGGCCGCAAAGGCCGCGTGCATGTGCTGCAGGATGGCGCGGACATATGGGTCGGCGGCGCTGTGCAAGACGGCATCACTGGCACGTTGAAGCTCTGACGTTATTGCGCCACCCGCGGGGCAATCTTGGTGCCATCCACCAGCCCTGCGGAAGGGTAAAGCACCACCTCTGTGCCCACGTCCAATCCGTCGATCACCTCGGCTTCAATGCCGTTGTTGCGCCCTGGCGTGACCGGGGTCAGCACCGCCGCGCCGCTTGCATCTGCCACAAACACCGACCATCCGCCGTCTTGCCGGAACAAAGCGCTGGAGGGCACGATCAGCGCATCCTCAGCCTCCCAAACCACAATTCGAGTTTCCACGCGGAAACCATGGCCCAAAGTGGCGCGCGCCTCGGGGTCATCGGTGAATTGGATCACCGCATTCACCCGCTGTTCCTCCACGCCCAGCGCAGAATATTTGGTGAATCCCCAGGGATCGATCCGCTCCACCTCACCCTGCAAATCACCATCCCCGCCCCAATTGGTGATCAGCACCCGATCGCCCACATCGACGCGCACCGCATCGGTCGAGAGCAGTTCCACCACCACCTCAAGGTCACTCTGCGTGTCACCGACCTCAAGGATCGGCGCCCCCGCCGCCAAAGTGGTCTCACTCTTTTGAATGACCCTTAGCACCCGGCCGGAAATCGGGCTGGGTACATCAATCGGCGTCGCATCGGCGCCGGTGGCCGCATCATACAGCCCCTGATCGTCAAAGCTGATCAACCGGGCGCGGGCGTTCTTCAAATCTGCCACCCGCATGGAAATGGCCGCTCGCGCGGTGTCCACAATCGCATTCATACTACGTGCTGTGCCTTCCAACCGGTCCAATGCCGCCTGAGAAATTGTCTCCTGCGCAAAAAGCTTGCGGCCGCGCTGTACATCGTCGTCGGCCAAATCCCGATCCGCCATCGCCTTGTTCAGATCCGCCTCGGCCACCCGCAGAGCTGCCTCCGCAGCTGCAATGGCCGCGTTCGCCTGCTCGCGTGTGCGAATGTCAAGCGCCGCCGGATTGGTCGGCAACATCCGCGCCACCACGGTTTTGTTCTTCTCGACATAGTCCCCCGGCTCCAGCGTCACCCGCAGCAACCGTCCGGCAATCGGCGTGCTCACCACATAAGGATCGCGCACCTGCGTGCGCGCCTCCTCATCCACGGTCACCATCATCGCGCCGCGTTTGACTTCGCCCAGATCAACCAGCATCGGCTGCGGCCAAAACGCCGCCGCCAGCCCCGCGCCCACCAGCGCCGCCGCCACAAGTGTCAGCCCTTTGCGTGATTGTCGCCGCTTTGCCATGCCCTCACTCCCTCGTCTTCAGCGTGGCCACAAGATCCACCCTGCCAATCTCTCGTTTCACCATCCAGCCACTGATCAGCGCCGCCAGCACCACCGCCAATCCGGCCACGCCATAGGCATCGGCCTTAAACTCGGTGGGAATTTGATAAAGGTCCGTGCTGAAGCCCGCCGCCACCAGAAATGACAGCCCATAGCCCAGCAAAACGCCCATCGGAATCGCCAAGATCACCACCAGCGCCAACTCACCCAACAAGATGAAACTCGCCTCCCCTTGGCTGAACCCCATCACCCGCAGGCTGGCCAGATCGCGGCTCTGTTCGCCAAAACTGATCCGCGCCGCGTTATAAACAATGCCAAAGGTGATGATCCCGGCAATCGCCGCCATCACAAAGCGCATCGTGCCCGCCCCCGCATCCATCAGCTTTTTCATCGCCGCCCGCGCGTCATCTTTCCGAGTTACCCCCGCCACTTTCGGCACATCTTTGAGCGCGGCAAACAGCGCCGGATAGGCCTCGGCATCCACCCGCATATAGGCACCGGAAATCCGACCCGGTTCGTTCATCGCCGTGTTCAGCGCCTCAAGCTGCATATAGGCCGGCGCGCCCAAGAGCGTCTCCGCAATCCGCGCCACGTGCAGCTCCAACACCGGCCGCCGCCCTTCGAGCACCTCCACCGTGATGGTCCCACCCGGCTGCACCTTCAGGATATCCGCCAAAGCCTTGGCCAACACGATGCCCCGCGTCGGCATCTCAATATCCGCGCCGTCTTTGTCTAGCGCTCGGGACAGCTTGGCCCCGGGCACCAATCCGGTGATCCCCCCGCGATAATACTCCGGCCCGTGACGCAACACCGCGCTCACCGCGCGGGTTGGTTCCACCTCGATCACGCCAGCCAAATGCGCCAGGTCAAACGCCGTCTTCTCCGGCATTTGCTCAAAAAACGTCACCGCCACATCGCTGCGATCGACCACGCCATAGGTTTTGTCCAACACATCATTGAAACCCGACATGACCGACAGCTGCGCAGAGCTCAGTCCCATACCCGCCGCGATCCCAAGCACCGCACCAAACACCCGTCCCGGATTGCGCATCACCCGGCGCAGCACCATGCGGCTGGGCTGATCGAGCCACCGCTTCAGCGAGTCCGAAATCGCGCCGGAACGGGAGAAATCCGCAGGCGCCGGAGGCCGCATTGCCACCGCAGGTGTAAGGGCAAACACCCGCCGCAACACCGACGCGCCGCCCACCACGGCCGCCAAAACGCTCACCAGAATGCCCGCCGCAAAACTCGACGGCTCCACGCGAAACACCAAAAACGGGAAGTGATACAGCGACTGATAGACCCCAGCCAGCAATCGCCCCGACCAAACGCCCCCCAGACAGCCCAACAAAGCCCCGGCCAACGCGATCACAATCACCAGCTTCACATAATGCAGCGCCACCTCAACATCGGTATAGCCAAAGGCCTTGATCAGCCCGATCTGCTCCCGCTCCGCCTGCACCATGCGGCTGATCACAATATAGAGCAGGAAGGCTGCCACCCCCATGAAGATCGGCGGCACTGCCTTAGACGTGGCATTCAACCCCTTGATTTCTTCACTCAGGAAGCGATTGCTCATCTGATCCGCAACGCCATAAGCCCCCAACCCACCGTAGCGCGCCAACATCGCGTCCACTGCCGTCAGAACCTGTTCCACCTGCGCGCCCCGTTCCAAAGACAGCAATGCCTCGTTAAACGCGCCTTTCAAGTCAAACGCCGCCTGCAAGGCCTCTTCATTCATCCATAGAACGGCAAAGCGGTTGTCATCCGGCACAAATTCTCCCGCAGGTACGTTGAACAGAAATTCCGGGGCCTGTGCGATGCCCACGACGCGGAAATCGCGCCGGTTGCCATGCATTGTTGCGGCCAGCCGGTCGCCCAGCGCCAGATCATGCGCCTTGGCAAAGCTGCGCAGGATCAACACCTCATCATTGCGCCCTGCCTGCGGCATTTGCCCTTCCGCCAAATACACGCCATTGAGCCGCGGCTCCCGCCATTCCGGCAAAGACACCACCTGCGCCCGCACCGGCAAATCCTGCCCCGCCATATCCACCAGCGCGCCGCCCTGAATGCGCCCTTCCACGGCGTCCACACCGGGAATCTCCGCCAGCCGATCCAACATCTTCTTGGGCGCACGCGTCACCGGCGCAAACACATCCGCCAACCGGTAGCGCTCATAGTAAGTGCTGCGGGTCTCTTCGAGCGAGGAGATCATGCCCGACATCATCACCAACAGCAGCACGCCCACAGCCACCACCAAGGCAATCGCCCCGGCCTGCCCTTTGATGCGCCACAAATCGCGCAGGAGTTTCTGATCCAGCGCCCGCATCACATCACCAATGAATCTCATCCGGGCTGAGGCGGGTCTCATTCTCCACCACTTCCCGGATCGCGCCATCGGCAAAATGGATCACCCGATGCGCCATCTGCGCCGTCGCCGCCGCGTGGGTCACTATCATCACTGTCGCGCCCAGCTTGCGGTTCACGTCATTGATCACATGCAGCACTTGCCGCCCCGTCTTACTGTCGAGCGCCCCGGTCGGCTCGTCGCAAAAAAGTACCGTCGGGTTCTTCGCAATCGCCCGCGCAATCGCCACGCGCTGCTGCTCCCCTCCCGACATCTGCGCCGGAAAGTGATCCATGCGTTCGCCCAGCCCCACCAGCCGCAGCGCCTCTTCCACATCCATCGGGTCATCGGCAATCTCGGTCACAAGCTCGACATTCTCCCGCGCCGTGAGGCTCGGCATCAGGTTGTAGAACTGAAACACAAAACCCACGTGATCGCGCCGATAGAGCGTCAGCGCCCGGTCGTTCATCTCACTTAGGTTCTGGTCCTGGAAAAACGCATCGCCATCGCTCGAACGATCCAAGCCGCCAATGATATTGAGAAGTGTCGACTTGCCGGACCCCGACGGCCCCAACAGCACCACCATCTCCCCTTTGGGAATGGTCAGGTCAACGCCGCGCAGCGCATGCACCGCCGCCGCCCCCTCGCCGTAGACTTTGGTCAGCCCCCGCGTGCGGAATGTCGGAAGTTGGGATCTGTCATCCTTGGCCATGGCCCTCTCCTTGCGCAGAGCCTAGCTCCACAACCAAGGGGTGTCCATGTGGTGAAAGCGCCGCGCCAAATCCGGCCTAACCAACAAAAAAGGCCAACCCCAAGGTCAGCCTTTCTCTCATCAAACTGTTAGCGCGCCTTAGCCCGCCTTGCCTTCCAGCGCCTCAATGCGCGCCTTCAGGGCTTCGTTTTCTTCGCGGGCTTTCTGCGCCATGCCACGCACCGCATCAAACTCTTCGCGGGTGACAAAATCCCGATCCGCCAGCCAACGGTCCATCAACGACTTCATCGCGTTGTCGGCCTCGTCCTTGGCGCCCTGAGCCACACCCATGGCGTTGGTCATCAACTGAGACATGTCGTCCATGAATTTGTTCCGGGTTTGCATCGCACTCTCCGCTTATCTGATCCTGACTGCCTATATGGGCATCTACCCGCTCAGACACAAGGTTGACTTTGTCGCAACGGCAAGGCCACTTGTGGCGCAAACCCACGCGGCCCAGACAGCGACGGAGCAGTCCCATTCAGTTCCCAAATATTTCCCCTGAAATCTTCTCCATCTCGCTGTTTGGCATGGAATTTGCCCTGCGCTGGTACGCCTTGGCCTATATCGTTGGCATCCTGATCGGCTGGCGCATTGTGGTGGCCACCGTGAACCGCCCTGCATTGTGGCCAAAAGACACCGCCCCCATCACCGCGCGTCAGATCGAAGACCTGCTCACCTGGGTGATCCTCGGCGTGATCGCCGGGGGACGTCTTGGCTATGTGCTGTTTTACAAACCTGCCTTCTACCTCGCCAATCCCGGCGACATCATCCGCATCTGGGACGGCGGCATGTCATTCCACGGCGGCATGTTGGGCGTCATCGTCGCGGGCTGGCTCTATTGCCAGAAACATGACTTGATCAAACTGCAAGTGGGCGACGCCATGGCGCTTGGTGTGCCCGTCGGCCTGTTCCTCGGCCGCATCGCCAATTTCATCAACGCTGAGCTTTGGGGCCGCCCCACCGACCTGCCATGGGGGGTGATCTTCCCCGGTCACGCCGCGCAAGACTGCGGCCAGCTTGCCGCGCTTTGTGCCCGTCACCCGTCACAGCTTTACGAAGCGCTGATGGAAGGTCTGATCCTCGGCGTGGCCATGCTCTACCTCGCCTACCGTCGCGGCGCTTTGAAAGCCCCCGGCACCATCACCGGCACCTTCTTTGTGGGCTATGGCCTTGCCCGCTTCATCGTCGAGTTCTTCCGCCAGCCGGACGCGCAGTTCATCTCTGAGGGCAATCCGCTGGGCCTTGCCCTGCAATTTGGCGGCTACGGTTTTACCATGGGCCAACTCTTGTCCCTGCCAATGATCGCCCTTGGCGCCTACCTGATCCTGCGCGCCCGCCGGTCATGAGCGATCTGGCCCAACATCTATTGGCGCGCATCGAAGCCCACGGTCCCATGACCGTGGCCGACTTCATGAGCGAAGCCCTGATGCATCCCACCATGGGTTATTACACCACACGTGACCCGTTGGGTACCGAGGGCGACTTCACCACTGCGCCGGAGATCAGCCAGATGTTTGGCGAACTCGTCGGTCTCGCGCTGGCGCAGGCGTGGCTCGACCAAGGCGCCCCCGCGCCCTTCACGCTGGCCGAACTTGGCCCTGGTCGCGGCACGCTTATGGCCGACATCTTGCGCGCCACCCGCGCGGTGCCCGGTTTCCACACCGCCGCGCAAATCCACCTTGTCGAAGCCTCAGCCACCCTGCGCGCCAAACAAAGAGAGACCATCACGGCCGAGATCATCCACCACGGCACTGTCGATACCCTGCCACAGCAGCCGATCTTTCTTGTGGCCAACGAATTCTTCGACGCGCTGCCCATCCGCCAGTTCCAACGCGGCCCCACCGGCTGGCACGAACGCCTGATTGCCATGCGCGACGGCGCCCTGACTTTTGCATTTGGTCCCGAACTGCCGCAGCCACAGCTCGAACATCGGCTTGCCGACACAACGCAAGACATGATTGTCGAAACCTGCGCCCCCGCCTTTTCCGTAGCCAACGAAATCGGCACCCGCATTCGCGATCATGGTGGCACGGCGCTGCTGATCGACTACGGCGACTGGCGCTCAAAGGGCGACACCCTGCAGGCTCTGCAAAATCACGAATACGCCAACCCGCTCGCCACTCCCGGCGAGGCGGACATCACCGCGCATGTCGACTTTGAGGCTCTTGCCCAAGCCGCCTCCTGCGCCCACAGCAAGCTCACGCCCCAAGGCGTTTTTCTGGAGCAACTCGGCATCACGCCCCGCGCCCAAGCTTTGGCCTCCCGCCTCACCGGTGACGCCTTGCAATCGCACATCGCCGCCCATCGCCGCTTGACGCACCCCGAGGAAATGGGAAACCTGTTCAAAGTGCTCGCGCTCTTCCCGGAAAACGGCACCCCTCCACCAGGATGCACCATATGACGCTTGAGATACTGACCTCAGACCTGCTTGCCCCCGTGCGCCACGGGTTCTTCACCCGTCGCGGCGGCGCCTCGTCCGGCGTCTTTGCCGGGTTGAACTGTGGCATCGGCAGCTCCGATCAGTCCGAGATTGTCACCATCAACCGTCAGCGTGTCGCCAGCGCTATGGATGTGGAGCTCTCCCACCTTGCCTCCGTGCATCAAGTGCACTCCGCCGATGTGGCCACAATCGCCGCGCCCATCGACGGTGAACGCCCCCGCGCGGACGCCATTGTCACCGCCACCCCCGGCATTGCCCTGTCGATTCTCACCGCAGATTGCCAACCTGTGCTGTTTTCCGACGCCAACGCAGGTGTGATTGGCGCCGCCCACGCCGGATGGCGCGGTGCGCTTGATGGCGTGCTCGACGCCACATTGGACGCCATGGAAGCCCTCGGCGCCTCCCGCGCCAACACCCACGCCGTCATCGGCCCCTGCATCAGCCAAGAGGCCTACGAAGTTGGCCCGGAGTTCCTCGATGCCTTCCTCAGCGAAGACGCTGGCAATAGCCGATTCTTCAAAGATGGCGATGGCGATCGCAAACTCTTCGACCTGCCCGCCTACGGCCTGCATCGTTTACACGCAGCAAACATTGGCAAAGCCGAATGGACCCGCCATTGCACCTATTCTGACCCGGACAGATTCTACTCTTACCGGCGCACAACCCACGCCAAAGAAGCCGACTACGGCCGCCTGATCGCCTCTATCCGCTTGTAAACAAGGGCTTTCTGCGAATACCGCAGATTTGTCTCTCTATTTTCCTCAAATCTGACCAATCCTGCCGCATCTCTGCCCCATTTCGACACGAGACTGATCTCAAGTTGGAAACAATGGTCCACAAGAGACCAAGACATGCCAAGGAGAGCAGACATGAAATCCCAGAGCCGCTTCGTTAAATCCGTAGTTGCAGCATCCAAAAAAGACGCGCCACAAATGCCATGGGCCCGGGGCGCACGCCGCGCCGCTTTCATCGCCAAGCGCAAGGGCGTGACGCTCAAGCAAGCAGCTTAAGCACCCGCCTTACCTCGTATTTCCGCAAAGCATCTTGCAATTTGGCAAGGTGCTTTTGCGTTTTTACCGTCGCCTGTATGTGCAATTTTTGAGCACCAGCGCGCGCCACACACCTCGAAGCACCCACATTTCCGCAACCCCAACCCGCCGCATTGCTTAAATTCCTGAACCGTCTATAACGCGAGCCAAATTCTGATCTCAGAGGCGCATATGACGGACACACCTCAAGTCGGCATCATCATGGGCAGCCAGTCTGACTGGCCCACGATGAAAGAAGCAGCCACCATTTTGGAAGAGCTGGGCATTTCTTACGAAAAGAAGATTGTCTCCGCCCACCGCACCCCGGATCGCCTCTGGTCCTACGGCAAGGAAGCCGCCGGTCGCGGCCTTCAGGTGATCATTGCAGGCGCTGGTGGCGCAGCCCATCTGCCCGGCATGATGGCCTCCAAAACCCGCGTGCCAGTTGTGGGCGTGCCGGTGCAAACCCGCGCACTGTCCGGTGTCGACAGCCTCTATTCCATCGTGCAAATGCCCAAGGGCTTCCCAGTTGCCACCATGGCCATTGGTGCCGCTGGTGCCGCCAACGCGGGTCTGATGGCCGCCGGCATTCTGGCGCTGCAAGACACCGATCTGGCCGACCGTCTCGACGCCTGGCGCGATGCACTTTCTGCCTCCATCCCAGATGAGCCACAAGATGACTGAAGCGCTTAAACCCGGTGCCACAATCGGCATCCTTGGCGGTGGCCAACTAGGCCGCATGTTGTCGGTTGCGGCCTCCCGCCTGGGCTTCAAAACCCACATCTATGACCCAAGCCTGAACCCACCAGCCTCTCATGTGGCGGATGTGGTGACGCGCGCGCCTTATGAAGACGAAGAAATGCTGCTGCATTTCGCCTCTGTGGTTGATGTCATCACCTATGAGTTTGAGAACATCCCAACCAAGGCTCTCGACATTCTAGAGAGCCAGAAGCCCATTCGCCCAAACCGCGAAGCGCTGCGGGTCTCCCAAGACCGCCTGACGGAAAAGACTTTCCTGCAAGACCTTGGCCTGAAAACTGCGCCTTTTGCAGACGTGACCGACGCCGACGACATGGCCAAAGCCGTTGCCGAAATCGGGGCGCCATCGATCCTGAAAACCCGCCGTTTTGGCTATGACGGCAAAGGCCAAGCCCGCCTGAAAACTGCTGAAGATGCCGACGCGGCTCTGGCCGATATGGCTGGCGCGCCAGCCCTGTTGGAAGGCTTTGTCGACTTCTCCCACGAGGTCAGCGTGATTGCTGCCCGTAGCATCGACGGTCAGGTTGCCTGTTTTGACCCCGGCGAAAACGTGCACAAAGACGGCATCCTTGCCACCACCACTGTGCCCGCACGCCTGTCTGCTGGGCAACGTATGGACGCCGTTCTGCTTGCCGCCAACATCCTGAACAAACTGGACTATGTCGGTGTGATGGGCGTGGAGCTCTTTGTCACCAAAGACGGGCTGATCGTGAACGAAGTCGCCCCGCGAGTGCACAACTCCGGCCACTGGACCCAAAACGGCTGCGCTGTGGACCAGTTTGAACAACACATCCGCGCCGTCGCCGGCCTGCCCTTGGGCGACGGCCAACGGCACAGCGATGTGGTCATGGAAAACCTGATTGGTGACGACATGGATCGCCTGCCCGAGCTGCTGCAAGAGCGCGACACCGCCGTGCATCTCTACGGCAAAGCGGAAACCAAAGCGGGCCGCAAAATGGGCCACGTCAACCGCATCAAACGCGGCGACTAGCCCTGCATATCCAGCAAAAACCGGCGGAAGGTCTGCCCGCCATAGCGGACCTCCCCCACCTCTTCGGCTCCCATCCGCGCCAAAGCTTTCACTGACCGCCGCGTTGGCGCCAGCAGGAACTGCACCGCTTCAATACGTGCATCCTCCCGCGCAAATTCAAGCGCCTGACGCGTGATCGCCAGCCCTTGCCCAAAGGCCTCCGGCGTCAGCACCAGGCCAAAATCCCAGACGTCGCGCTCCTTCTCAAAGCCGCCCCAGCCGAGAAAGACATCCCCTTGCCAAATTGCCCAATGGCCCAGCCCATCCTCTTCCCAACGCTGCGCCTTGATCTGCAAAAAACCGTCCACATCGAACGCGCCATCAAGCAGCGGCAAATGCTCCGCCACCCGCGCATCCGCCATCTGTGCAACCAAAAGCGCCCGCGGCACCGCCTGCAAATCTCCAAACTCAAAACCCGGCACCGCCCAACACCTTCTCATTCAAACAATATCCTGGGGAGTCACCGCCATGCGGTGACGGGGCAAAGCCCCTACCCCATAAACCGCGCGGCCACATCGCCCGCCATAAAGCTCACTTGTCCACCCACCAAGGTGGCCCCAATGCGCCCGCTCTCCGCATCCACAATCACCAGATCCGCGCGCTTGCCCGCTTCCAACGTGCCGCGATCATTCAGCCCCAGCACCTCTGCAGGCTTGGCCGACACCAGCGCCCAGGCCTGTGCAAAGTCACAGACACCATCCTCCACCAGCCGCAACACCGCCTGACGTGGCGCAGGATAGTGGTAGTCTGACGCCAGGCCATCCACCAATCCCGCCGCAACCATCTCCGCTGCCGACACCTTGCCGGAATGGCTGCCGCCACGCACCACATTGGGTGCGCCCATCACCACCGGATCGCCCGCAGCTTTGGCCGCCTCCGCTGCCGCCAGGGTCTCGGGGAACTCACTGATCGACAGTCCGCAACCGCGCCAAGTCTCCCGCGTCGCGGCGCTGTCGTCGTCATGGCTGCCCAGCTGCACGCCTTTCTCCGCCAACCGCGCCGCCAACCGCGCCACCTCTTCCGGCACAGACTCCGTCACCGCATGCAACGCCTGCAGCAACGCCAGATGCGCCTCCGGACTGCGCCCGCTTTTGAGCGCCTGTCCGGTCAAACGCGGCGGCTTCTTTCCCTTGGCCAAGGCCGCATGCGGCAAGTGATCATTGAACACCACATAGGGCACGTCAAACGCGGCAACCGCCGCCTCAAACGCGGTGTAATCCTCCAGCAAATGGCTCTCGAACCGCAGCTGCACCAACATCTCTGTGCGCAGCCCTTCGGTGGCGGACAGCGCCTCCAAAAACCGCCGGGCAAAGTCTGGCGAGCGCATCCCGCCTTCCCAGCTCCAGAACTGCGCCAGCACCGCTGTGGTGATCCCATTGGCCGCCAGTTCCGCATCCACCGACACCAACCCGTCGCCTAGGTTTTTCATCGCCCCGCGACGTGGTGCCAAATGCCGCTCAAATCCGTCGCCGTGCAAATCGACGATGCCTGGCAAAATCTGATACCCGCGCAGGTCCACCTGCCGCGCACCGTCCGCGTCTCCAATCCTGCCAGCCACAATTCCAAGCGGCTCTTGCGCAAACCCCTCCGGGCGCAGCACGTCTGCGCCGTGCAACAGCAGGTCCGTCATTGGTTCTCCGCTCCGCTTTGAGCCGAAGCACTCGGCCCCACGATCTCGCGCCAGATCCGATCCCAAAGATCGTCTTCCTTTTCCGCCTCCGGATCGCCATCCGCATCCACAATCCGCTGCAATTCCCGCAGGGTGGCATCCGCGTCGCCCCACTCCAGATCATGGTCAAAGGCGCCTTTTTCCAAAAACTCGCGCACCTGCACAATCACCATAGGGTTGTTCATCATAAACGTATGGGTCACCGGCAAAACAATGTGATCCGCCATGCCCTCGACCTTGGTGCTTTCCACCGAGACCTTGCCGTCATCCGGCCCAGCAATCAGGCTGCTGTAATAGGGGTTGAGCGACTTGTCTCCGGCAATCACACCCAGCTCAAAATCCACCGGTGCCAGGTTGGCCGGCAAGCCATCGGTGCCAAGCTGCATCCCCGCAGGGCCGTTGAGCCAGACAAACGGCTCCAGGTAGCTGAATTCATCCACCAGTTCCGAGCCCTTGTTGGGTGGCCCCAACATCACCACGCGGCCCAGCTCCGGCGGGCGATGGTTCTCAAACCACACGCGGGTCAGAATGCCGCCCATCGAATGGGTGACAAAATGCACTTTGGTCCAGCCGCACTTGGCCACCGCCTTGGGCAGTGTCATATCCGCCAGCGTCTCGATCTCTTCTTTGGTGGAGGGATAGCCCAGCCGCACCACTTTGTAGCCATAGCGCTCCAGCGCCAGTTCCATCAAAACAAAGGAACTCTCAGACCGTGCCAACCCATGTAACAGGATCACGCATTCCTGCGGCCCGGCCTCAGCGGCCTCCGCCGTCTGTTGCTCTGCAAAACTCTGCGTGCTCAGCCCCAAGGCCAGCACCGCTGCCATTTTCAAAAATCGAACCATAGACTTGAGATAGGCCCTAAGCGGGGCCTACAAAAGCAAAAACCTTACGGAAAGCGCCACAATGGCAACCCTTCGCCCACCAAAGTCGCGCCCATTGCGTCTCGCCGCCCGCGCCGTGATCCTGCACGAGGACCGCCTCTTGCTGGTCAACGCCTACCCGGATCACAAAGGCGCGCTCTGGTGCGCGCCCGGTGGCGGGGTCGAAAAACACAGCAGCCTGGCCGACAATCTGATCCGCGAAGTGCATGAGGAATGTGGGCTCACGGTCTCCGTTGGCGCGCCCTGCCTGATCAACGAGTTCCACGATGAGGAGAGCGATTTTCATCAGGTCGATCTGTTTTTCCGCTGTACCATCACCGATGGAGCGTTGGACGAAAGCTGGCAGGACCCGGAAAACATCGTCTCAAAGCGTCGCTTCTTTTCCCGCGCAGAAATAGACCAGATCTCCTACCGCCCGCTCAGCCTGCCAGATGTGGCCTGGGGCGACGGCGTGCACTACGACGCGCTGGAACCGTTGTTGAAGTTCTAGCCTAGACTTTACGCATAGACACCAGCACGCCGCCAATCACCAGCACCGCCGCGCCGACAAAGCGCAGCGTCAGCGGCTCGCTCAAAAACGCCATGCCGCCGGCCATCGCGATCACTGGCACCGAGAGCTGCGCCACTGCGGCGCGGCTCGCTCCAAGGCTTGGTAAAATCGCGTACCACAGGGCATAGCCCAGCCCCGAGGTCACCACGCCAGACACCACGGCCAGCACCACGCCCGCCGCGGGCATTTCCATATCCATGCCCAAAGCAGCGCCAAGCGCCAAAGCCACCGGGGCGGCCAAAATGAAATTCATCGCCGTGGCCTGCGTCGCATCCACCTCTTTGCGCCCTTGCAGCGAGTAGATCCCCCAGCCAAGCCCCGCGCCCGCCATCATGGCCACATGCGCAACCGAAATCGCGGGACCACCGGTCGGCGCCAACAGCCAGACCAACCCGCCCAGCGCCAGGCCTGCGCCCAACCACCGCGTCACCGGCACCGCTTCGCGCGTCACCACCGCGCCGCCAAACATGGTGATCTGCACCACGCCAAACAGCACCAGAGCGCCCAAACCGGCATCCAGGCCGCGATACGCCAGCGAAAAGCCAAAGATATAGGCCAGTAACCCCGCCACAGCGACACCGCGCCCGACCCCGCCCAGCGCAAAGCCACGCTTCTGCCAAACCACCAAGGCCGCCAAAGCCAATGCACCGCTCACAAGACGCACCACGCCAAAATCCACCGCCTCCATGCCAGCGCCATTCACGGCAGCGCGGTTGAGCACAGAGTTCGCGGCAAAAGCCGTCATTGTCACAGCGGTCAGGATAAACAATTTCATGAGGCCCTAGGTGACACGTGTGACCCGGCGGAGCAAGCAAGCCGGGTCACACGCCTGCCCCGCCAGAGAAGGACCAAACTCTAAGGCGGGGCGATAGGCCAATCAGGGAAACAGCACCCATTTTCCGGGCACCATGGAAAGCGAACCACAGTGCGGGGTTTAGGGGGAGCCGGAAAGCTGCGCTATTTTTGACTGGCCAAAACTTGTTGCGCAAAGCCGCGATCCCGCGCCTTGTCGCTCAACCAGATCGCCATGTAGCGATCCCGAATACCATTGTGCTGCAACGTACAGGTGGACTTACCATTGACCCAAAACTTCAACGCATTGCCACCCTTGGGCGAGGCCACAATCCGGTCGCCCGGCTGAATATCGCGGTAGCAGGCGGTCAACTTTTGCTGGATTTGCCCATGATCGGATTTCTTACCCTCAATCCGTGCCATCTCGTCCATACTGGCCTTGAGCAGAATCTTGCGTTTGATCTTACGGGCGTATTCGATCTCCAGCGCATAAGACCCGTTGCGGTCAAACCCCTGCCCCTGCGGTGCAAACATCTGTGCGTCATAGACTTTGAAGCCCAGCCACCGGAACTGTCCCGTGCCAAGTTCCTGTGGCTGCCCCAGAAGGCTGCGCACCTCCGGCGCTGGGGTCGCTGAATTGGCAGAGGCGTCTGCCGCCCAGCCCAACACGGCCGCGCCGCTCAACAGCGCCATCAATACCCGTTCCCGAAGTGGCAATCGCATGTGCATCCGCCTTGCGCCTCCCGTCGCTTGTCAGGCTGGTTTGCAAAGGGATACGCAGCAAAACGGCGCGCAGATCACTCCGCACGCCGTTCCTGAACGTTCACAAGCCCGTGATCGGCGCCTAGCGCCGCCCCTTGCGCCCTTTATGCGCCTTGGTCACGGTCTTGATCATCTTGCCGAAGTTCTTGTCGTAGGCCCGCTTCTCCGCAAGCGAGGCGGTGTTGTGCCGCTCCTCCGCTTCCAACTTGCGCCAGCGCTCCAACCGCTCCGGATCCAGCGTGCCAGCGTCAATCGCCGCCCGCACCGCACAGCCCGGCTCACTCTCATGGGCGCAATCGCGGAACTTGCACTGGGTTGCCAGCTCGACCACATCGGCAAACAAGTCTGCCAACCCGTCCCCCGCCTCTGCCAACTGCAACTCCCGCATCCCCGGCGTGTCCAAAATCGCCAGCCCGGCGTCGGTGAAGTGCAACTGTCGGCTGGTCGTGGTGTGCCGCCCCCGGCTGTCATCTTCACGGATCGCCCCGGTTTCGGCCTGCTCTGTGCCAAACAGCGCGTTCACCAGCGTGGATTTGCCCACGCCAGAGGTGCCGAGAAACGCAATCGTCTGTCCCGGTTTGCTCCAGTCCGCCAGCTTTGCGGCGGGCTCCTCGCTTTTGGCATTCAACAGCACCACCGGCACCCGATCCGAAATCGCCTGCGCCTGATCCACAAACGGCGCTGTGTCCTCACACAAATCCGCTTTGGTCAGCACAATCACCGGCGTCACATCCGCCTCAAAGGCCAGCGCCAGAAACCGCTCCAACCGCGCCACGTTGAAGTCGTTGTTGCAACTGGTGACCACAAAGGCGGTGTCTACGTTGGCGGCAATCATCTGAATGCTGCGGTCGTGCCCGGCGGCACGGCGCTTGAACAGGCTCTTGCGTTCCAGCACTGCGCTGTGGCTCGGCAGCTCAGCGTTATACAACAGCCAGTCGCCCACCGTGGCCTCCGGTCCCGGCGGCACCAAAGCGTCAATGCCATCACCGCGCACCCGCAGACCATTGCGATGCACTTCCACCACCCGCACCGGCGGCGTGGCTTCCAAAATGTCCAGATCGGTTTGCTGGGCAAAAAACGATTGCCAGCCCAGAATATCCAACGGCGACCGCTTTGGCGTTTCCGCTTTGGCTGCAGCCCCTGTTGGCAAAAATTGGGAATAGTCCCGTGTCATTGTTGAGAGTCTCTCATGGAGCGGTCGCGCCACATCTGGCCACACCGCAAGGTATCAGAAAATGGGAAAGGCACAAACGCACAGCCCCGCGCCAAGACGCCGGTCTCGCTGTCTCTGTTGTGCACCGGGTGGGCATCGTGCCACCCGCCATGATCAGGCATCCAGTTTCTGGCCCATAAAACCTCCATCAAAGCTGGAATGGATATAGTCCGCCCACAACTCCACAACAACCCGTGCGCCTAGGACGCCCGGCGGGTGATGAAATCCTGCATCATCTCAATCAGCATCGGAGCCTGTTTCGGCGTGATCACATGCCCCATGCCCTCGATCAGATGGTGGTCACAGTTCGGGATCAATCCCGCAATCTCCGCCCCCGCTTCCGGCGGGATCAACGTGTCCTTGTCGCCATGGATCACCTGACAGGGCAGCGCCACCTGTGTCAGGTCTTGTCGCCGATCCGTGGACGCTATGACGGCCAGCACCTGCCGGTTGATACCTTCGGGATCAAACGCCCGATCATAGGCCTGCGCCGCCTGCGCCGCGACCTCTTGTTGGGTCATCGGAAAGGCCGGGCTGCCCCAATTGATATACTCGGCAATGCAACTCTTGATATAGGTCTCCCGATCCACATGCCGCGCCAACAAGGTCGCCAGCCATTCTGCATTGCCGCCCCGCTCCGCAAACGGCCGCGCGGTGGCCATCACAATGGTGCCACTGAGCAATCGCTCCGCATGATCCATACACAGAAGCTGCGTAATTGCACCGCCCATAGACATGCCAAACACATGCGCCCTCTCTAGGCCCAGCGCATCCATCACGCCCACCACATCCTTCGCCATATCGTTCAATCGATACGCCGCAGGCGTCGGTGCCCCCGCCAATGCCGCCGCCGTGATCTCATCCGCATCGCTAGCCACGCCCGCTTTCGGACAGCGCTGCGACAGCCCCACATCGCGGTTGTCAAACAGCACCACGCGAAACCCCACTGCCGCAAGCCCCTCGTAAAACTCCTCGGGCCAATGGATCAGCTGCGACCCCAGCCCCCGAATGAGCACCAACGGCACGCCATCCTCAGGCCCATAGGTCTGCACCTCAATCTGAATGCCATTTGCGGTGATCTGCATGGTGGCGCCCCTCGCTTGCTTCACTATTTGGGAAGACACTAAAGCCCAACGTTGGTTTGTAAATCCGCGACGACACAAACGGGCAACTTAGTGCTAAGCTCGCGGTCACCGCCCCCTTGCGAGGACCCAACATGCCACGCCCCTTACCCCACCAAGGCACGCAACCATTCCTGACCTACACCGGCATGGAAACCGATCTGATTTTCACCCAGGGCGTGGACCTACCAGGCTTCGCCAGTTTCCCACTGCTCGAAACACCGGATGGCCGAGCCCACCTCACCAGCTACGCCACTGACCTGACCGACCTCGCCGCCCGGTCTAACCTGGGCGTAATCCTGGAAAGCGCCACCTGGGTTGCCAACACCGACCGCGCGGCCGCTCTGGGCTATGATGCGACAGCTGTGAGACAAGCCAACCTCAACGCAATTGCGTTTTTGTCGGAACTGCGCTCCCCCCTTGACCACACCGCGACCCTAGTCAGCGCCAACATCGGCCCGCGCCATGACGCTTATGCGCCTGATACCCGGATGTCGGTCACCGAGGCCACCGCCTATCACACCACGCAGATCGCGACACTCGCGCAAACCAACGCGGACCTCATCACCGCCTACACTATGGCGGACCCCACCGAAGCAACCGGCATGGTCCTCGCCGCGCGTGCATTTGCCCTGCCCATTGTGGTGGCTTTCACCGTCGAAACCGACGGCACCCTCCCGACAGGCGGCAGCCTTGAAGACGCCATCTCCCAAATCGACGCCGCCACAAACGCCTATCCCGCCTACTACATGATCAACTGCGCTCATCCCGACCACTTTGCCGACGTCTTTACCGACGCGCCCTGGACACAGCGCGTCCGTGGTATCGTCGCCAATGCCTCCCGTTGCAGCCATGCCGAATTGGACAACGCGACCGAACTGGACGCCGGAAACCCGGCAGAGTTTGGCCAACAACTGGCAGACCTACGCCAAAAACACGCCCACCTCCGCGTGTTGGGCGGATGCTGCGGCACCGACAAGCGGCATTTGTCCGAACTGGCAAAACGCCTTACCTCGTAAGGCCTTGAACCACCGGTTGGCTCCCCCCATCTCTGCGGTGCGTTAACGCTGAGCGAAACCTGATCAAAAAATCTCACGCAACGGCGTTGACTCCCCTTCGCACTCTGCCTAACTCTTTCGCCGTTAGCACTCGCCGACAGGGAGTGATAACGGCTCCGCTGAGGGAGTCAGGGAGACAACTCTAGTTAGGGAAACCTAGTCATGGCTTTTACACCTTTGCATGACCGCGTGCTCGTACGCCGCGTTGAAAGCGACGAGAAAACTGCTGGCGGTCTGATCATTCCAGACAGCGCCAAAGAAAAACCAGCCGAAGGCGAAGTTGTATCCGTAGGCGCAGGCCTGCGTGACGACAAAGGCGCGCGCGTCGAGCTCGACGTCAAAGCAGGCGACAAAGTCCTGTTCGGCAAATGGTCCGGCACCGAGATCACCGTTGACGGTGAAGAGCTGCTGATCATGAAAGAATCCGACATCATGGGCATTCTTGCCTAATCGTCTGACCGACATTTACGAATTTAGGAGCCAATAAGATGGCAAAAGACGTCAAATTTGACACCGATGCCCGCAACGCAATGCTGCGCGGCGTAAACGTTCTCGCAGACGCGGTTAAAGTGACCCTGGGCCCAAAAGGCCGTAACGTTGTTCTGGAGAAATCCTTCGGCGCACCACGCATCACCAAAGACGGTGTATCCGTAGCCAAAGAGATCGAGCTGGAAGACAAGTTCGAGAACATGGGCGCACAGATGGTGAAGGAAGTTGCTTCCCGCACCAACGACGAAGCTGGCGACGGCACCACCACCGCGACCGTTCTGGCGCAGGCAATCGTCAAAGAAGGCCTGAAGCAGGTTGCAGCTGGCCTGAACCCAATGGACCTGAAGCGCGGCATCGACCTGGCAACTGCCAAAGTGGTTGAAGGCATCGTTTCCTCTTCCCGCGAAGTAAAAGACTCCGACGAAGTTGCACAGGTTGGCACCATCTCCGCCAACGGCGAAGCTGAAATCGGCCAGCAGATCGCAGACGCGATGCAGAAAGTTGGCAACGAAGGTGTGATCACCGTTGAGGAAAACAAAGGTCTGGAAACCGAGACCGATGTTGTTGAGGGCATGCAGTTCGACCGCGGCTACCTCTCCCCTTACTTCGTGACCAACGCAGACAAAATGATCGCTGATCTGGACGACTGCATGGTGCTGCTGCACGAGAAGAAACTGTCTTCCCTGCAGTCCATGGTTCCACTGCTCGAGCAGGTGATCCAGTCCCAGAAGCCTCTGCTGATCATCGCAGAAGATGTTGAAGGCGAAGCGCTGGCAACTCTGGTTGTGAACAAACTGCGCGGCGGCCTGAAAATTGCTGCTGTTAAGGCACCTGGCTTCGGCGACCGCCGCAAAGCCATGCTGCAGGACATCGCAATCCTGACCGGTGGTCAGGTTATCTCCGAAGATCTGGGCATGAAGCTCGAGAACGTCACCATGGACATGCTCGGCACTGCTAAGAAAATCGAGATCACCAAAGACGAAACCACCATCGTTGACGGTGCAGGCGAGAAAGCCGAGATCGAAGCACGTGTGGCTCAGATCCGCACTCAGATCGAAGAAACCTCTTCCGACTACGACCGTGAGAAGCTGCAAGAGCGCGTTGCCAAACTGGCAGGCGGTGTTGCTGTGATCCGCGTTGGCGGCATGACCGAAGTGGAAGTGAAAGAGCGCAAAGACCGCGTAGATGACGCCCTGAACGCGACCCGCGCGGCCGTACAGGAAGGCGTGATCGTAGGTGGTGGTGTTGCTCTGGTTCAGGCTGGTAAAGCTCTGGAAGGTCTGGAAGGCGCAAACGCTGACCAGAACGCCGGTATCACCATCGTGCGCAAAGCCATCGAAGCGCCTCTGCGTCAGATCGCTGAGAACGCCGGTGTGGACGGTGCGGTTGTTGCGGGCAAGATCCGTGAATCTGCTGACACTTCCTTCGGCTTCAACGCACAGACCGAAGAATATGGCGACATGTTCTCCTTCGGTGTGATCGACCCAGCCAAAGTGACCCGCACCGCTCTGGAAGACGCAGCCTCCGTTGCAGGCCTGCTGATCACCACCGAAGCGATGGTTGCTGACAAGCCAGCCAAAGACGGCGGCGCACCTGCAATGCCTGACATGGGCGGCATGGGCGGCATGGGCGGCATGATGTAATCACAACTCCCGCCAGGGATTGTGATAGCGTCAGGCGATTGGCCTTCGGGCCAATCTGCCGAGAGCTCTCGCCAGACAAGATTAAAAGGGTCGCCTCCGGGCGGCCCTTTTCTTTTGCGAAAGATGTTCGAAAGACTACTTGAGAGCTTAACGCGCTATTTTCGGCCCAAAGCCATAAATCTGGATGCTACGCTCTGCACGAAGGCGTGCTATTAGTGAAAAAACGCCAGCCTAGATTTCTCGGTAGTTGGCGGAGGAAGCTCCTACGAGGCCGAGGATGCACGCGCCAACGAGGCGCGACAGACAAGCCTCACGCCTCGCAAGTTCTATCAAGTTGTGTTGGCGTGTTTACTGAACCAGCTGTGGTTCCGGGGATTCTGTTTTACGATTCCCACCTGCAAGATCATCACAGGTGTTTGGTGGGTTATCGACAACAGACGCAACCTCCACCGTAGAAACGATGTCGATGCAGATTTCCAAAAGCGAATCGCTCCGCGAGAACCCGGGCACTAGCTGAAGCTTTGCCAGCCATCGCTTCACGTCGTGTACGTGTATTGCGACGTACTCGTCTTGATGGTCTTCAAGGTTGGACATTGGGACCTCCTGCTGCACGTGCAGCAAATACTCGTTACGGATACTAAGGTTCTTCAAGTGACTTCGGTGAGTTTGGCTTGATAAGTTTAGTGCCGCTCGACGAGAACAATCTTGACGAATCTTAGTTAATTTCAGATTAACTGTACATATTATGTTCTACCGATGTTCACTTTATGTGGTCAGTTTTTCCATACCTGTTAACGTTAGTCATTTTTCCGCTGCGCGCATACACCAATCAGCGATGTCCGTATCGCAGCCATCCGGCAAACACTGCAACCGCGACATCGCAGCCCCCCTTACTTCCAAAACCACATCGCCCGACCTCGCCGGCCAGCGCCCCATTGACCGTCAGGGGCTCACATCGCGCGCTCCCGTGAGGTGACCGCTCCCATGGCGGGGGCTTCCCCGCCACCCGCGGTCTGGCGCTGCCCTACTTTCCCACCAAACAATTTCCCCAACACCGCCCCCTCACGCTAAGCTCGGCGCACGCAATCCAAGTCATAGGCCCACCATGCTCAAACACCTCTCCCTCGCCGCCACAATCGCTGCAACACTCGGGTCCACCGCTCCCGCGTCCGCAGGCACCGAAGACTTCATCGGCGAAATCATGATGTTTGGCGGCACCTTCTGCCCGCGTGGCTATGTAAAAGCCAACGGCGATCTCTACCCGATTGTCGAGAACCAAGCGCTGTTCAGCCTGTACGGCACCATCCACGGCGGCGACGGCCGCACCACTTTTGCCGTGCCTGACCTGATGAAATATGCGCCTGAAGGCATTCTCTACTGCGTTGCAGAAGTCGGCGTCTTCCCTTCCCGCAACTAAACAGCTCCAGTGAGGTGCCATCGGGCATCTCACGGCCCGCCTTAAATAAACGCCGAAAAGCTCTCCGCCCCGGCCTTCAACCGCCCGCTCTCATCAAAATCACTGTCCGCGTTAAACCGCATCAACGCGCGCTCACCCAATCCGGCCACAAGCGCCGCTTGCCCGTCCAGCACACCCGCCAGTCGCGCCTGCAACGCCGCTTCCTCAGCGCCTTCAAAATACCCGTGCACCCCATGCACGACCTCAGGCTCATACACATCCAACCCCAGATACCGCAGCGTATAGGCCGACGGCCACAACAGCAGGCGCACATCCCCCTCTTTGCCCCCCGGCCCGCACTCCGCCGCGCTCGCCCCGGTGGTCACACAAAACAGCGCCCGCTTGCCGCGACAGCGCCCCGTGTCAAACCGCTCCTCCACCGTGTGCAAATCGCCATGCACCAGCGTGCGGTCAAACCAACCTTTTAAGACGGCGGGTGGCGCAAACCACCACAGCGGGAAGTGAAAGATGATCTGATCGGCCTGCCGGATCTTTTCTGCCTCTGCCGCCATATCCATCGGCACCGTGCCCGCTGCCACCGCCGCCTCGTGTGCTTTGAGTGGATCAAACAGCCCGGCCGCGTCCTGCCCAAAATGCCGTGCGCCTTCGACGGCATCAAACTGATGCGCCGACAGGTCACTCCACAACACCTCATGGCCTGCCGCTTCGCAAGCCGCCGCCGAGGCCTCTGCCCAGGCACCGTTAAAAGACTGTCGGCTTGGGTGGGCCAAAACGATGAGCGTCGTGGTCATGGGTTGTCCTTCAAGATGGTCTTCAAACCGCCTACACCCGTTGCGCCGATTTGCGCAACACCGCGCGGTGCGTGAACGATCAAAGCCGCCTCACTGCGTCCCAAAACGCACCTCCGCAAAACAGTCGCGATACCGACAGAATACCGACGTGGCTTTTGCCCCAAAACGACTCGGTTAATCCCCGCCCTGCGCCAACGCCGTCACCCCGGCCTCGCTCAGCATGTAGACGCCTTTGTCGACCTTCTCAAACCAGCCATAATGGTTGTCGCGCATCATCGTCGTGGCCTTTTCCACACCGGTGCCTTGGGCCACATCGCGCCCTCTGGACGCCCCGTTTTCATTGAGAAACACCGCACATTTTTCGGCGTCCTGCCGATACACCGTGACCTTCTCCCCGCGCATCCCGCCGGTGTTCGGATCACCTTCAAGACGTGAAAAAGCCTTCAAAAGCCGTGCCTTACGGACCTTCGACTTACGCGGTTGAAATGGTGCGGGGTCGCAATGCACCTCCACCGCGCCATCGTTAGACCGCACCGACAGCACCCCAAGCCCCAGTCGTTTGCACAGGCCAATATTGCCGGAAAACGCCTTCCACCCGGCCCGCCCTTTCCAGCGTGGCACCGCCACATAAACCGCATCCGTCACCGCCTGACGGGCCACCGCCTGTTGCAGCAACACGAGCGAGAAAGAGGTCTTTAACTCTACGATGACAGGCTCTTCACCGTCTTTCATCGCAACCACATCCGCCGCGCCCACCTCGGCTTTCACCTCAAAGCCCCGCGCCTCAAGCCACGCCTTCACCGGCGCATAAAGATCGGTTTCTGCCATCTTGTCCATGCCCTTTGGTAACGCCAATCCGGCGCGTTGCCCACATCATTTGCGGCGCCTTAGGCATTCGCCCTTGAGCCTCAAAAATGCCCTGCTACCTTGGCGCAAATGTCACCCGTGAGGTTCTGATGCGTTTTTTGACCACCCTGTTGTTTTTGATCAGCTTTTCCAACATCGCCTCGGCAAATTGCGCGGGTCCAAACGTTTATCCGTCCTTGCCTGAAAGTGAACGCCAAGCTCTGGAAGCCAAGGCCGCGGAAGTCCCCTTTTCCGAGGGCCTGCTCTGGCGCGCGGAGAAAGACGGCGTGGTCAGCCATCTGATCGGCACCTTCCATGTGCACTTGCCGGAACACGCCGCCATGGTCGCCCGCCTGGAAGAGCTAACCCCCAAGTCGGAAAAGGTTTTTCTCGAGCTCACAGAAGAAGATCAACTCGGCTTCCAGCGTCACCTGACGCAAAATCCCGAAAGCTATTTGATCCAATCAGGCCCGTCCCTGATTGACCGCCTCGGACCAGACCTCTGGGACCGCGTGGTGGTGCAGTTGGAGGAACGCGGCATGCCGCCCTTCCTCGCCGCCCGTTATCAGCCGTGGTTCCTCGGCATGACCCTGATGTTGCCGCCCTGTGCGTTTGATATTGTAAAGTCGGGCAAAAAAGGCCTCGATCAACAGATCGCGGCCATGGCGCAAGCCAACAACCTGCCTACCGCGTCGCTGGACAGTATTGACGGCCTGCTCACCATGCTGGCCTCCGATCCGCTTGAGGACCAATTGGACGACCTGCGCTGGAGCCTGTCGCTCAACACCGATCTCGCCGCGCCTGATCTGATTGGCTCGGTGATTGCCATGTATCTGGATGAAACCATTCAGCTTATCTGGGAATTCAACACGGCAGAAACCTTCAAAAACGCCGGTGAGGACGAAGACAAAGCTCGCCTCGCAGCCCTGCTGAAGCAAGCCGAAGATGACCTTATCATCGCCCGCAATACAGCCTGGGCCGAAGTATTAGCCAAAGAACTGACGCAGACCCCGTCTTTGGTGGCCGTCGGCGCCATGCACTTGCCAGGGGACCAAGGCGTGCTCAACCTGCTGCAAAGCGCTGGCTTCACCCTCACCCGCCTGCCTCTGAAATCGCCCTGAAGCAACACCCCGCCGCGCCGCGAGGTCGCAGGGTCAAAGCCACAGGTGACAAACCCAACGCGCCCTTCTATAAGGCGCGCAACTTCACCGTTTTTCTTTGTTTCTAAGGACGTCGCGACATGACAACTCAAGTTTTTGGCCACAAATCCCCTGACACTGATTCCACCGGTTCCCCAATCATCTGGGCCTGGTATCTGAACGAAGTGAAAGGCACGCCGGCCGAAGCAAAACTGCTGGGCGAGCCCAACACCGAAGCCGCATGGCTCTTGAACCGCTGGGACCTGCCAAAGCCAGCGATCATCGAAGACGTAGCGGACGACGCAGCTGTTGTGATCGTGGACACCAACAACCCGGCCGAGCTGCCTGCCAACATCAACGGCGCAGACGTTCAGGCGATCATCGACCACCACAAGCTGGTAGGCGGTCTGGAAACCAAAGGTCCAATCGACATCACCATCCGTCCGGTGGCCTGCACCGCAACCATCATGCATGACCTGATGGGCGACATCGAGATGCCAGACTTCATCAAAGGCACCATGCTGACCTGCATCCTGTCTGACACGCTTGAGTTCCGCAGCCCAACCACCACCGACCACGACAAAGCCGTGGCCGAGAAACTGGCGGCGGATCTGGGCATCGACATTTCGTCCTATGCGGCTGAAATGTTTGCCGCAAAATCCGACGTGTCTTCCTTCTCCGACGCAGAGCTGCTGCGCATGGACTCCAAGGAATACGAAGTCGACGGCACCAAATTCCGCGTCTCCGTTCTGGAAACCACCAGCCCCTCCACCGTTCTGGACCGCAAAGCGTCCCTGATGGAGACCATGACCACCGTGGCGTCTGAAGACGGCGTGGATCAGGTGCTGCTGTTTGTTGTCGACATCCTCAACGAAGAGTCGACCCTGCTGGTGCCAAACGATCTGGTGAAGGGCGTTGCTGCCAAGTCCTTTGACGTGGAAGCGTCTGGCGACAGCGTTGTGCTACCAGGCGTCGTGAGCCGCAAAAAACAGATCATTCCAAACCTCAAGGTCTGATCCTGATCTGATGCAAATTCAAAGGCCGGTTCCTTCGGGAGCCGGCCTTTTTTTGTGTTGAAGACGCTTACTGAGGTTCTGCCCCGTTCGGCAGTTGCCCCGCCGCCAGCCACTCCCAAAGTTCCGCCCAAAGCGCCTCCCGCCCTTTGCGAAACGCGCCGTCATGACCGACCTTCCTGGCGCCCAGTTGCCTCGGTGTTCGTACCACCAAGTGCTTTTCGGCCCTGCTATAGTGGCTCAGCGTGTCGCCACAGGCGGTCTCGGTGGCAATCGGATCATCACTCAACACCCAGGCATTGATCGGACTGCACGGATCGTCAAAGTGATGCGGATAGCGCCCTTCAGACAGTTCCGGCAACAGATAACCGCGTCGCGCGCTCCACCGCCGCCAGGTGCGGAACACATTCGGCGGCAAGGCCTCGCCGCCCCAAAGGCCGCCCGCCGGAATGTACCCATGCCGCGCGAGGCAATAACTGCCAAAGCCCCACCAGAAGAACAGCTCCAACGGCATATTGCGCAACTTGTGCACCCCCCAATGTCCATTGCCCACAGCCACAAAAGCGTGGCGCGATGTCTTGTCATGGTTCTGCATAAACCCAACAAACTGCCCGCCAATGCTATGCCCCAAAGTTGTGAGTGGCAGGCCCGGCGCGAGGCTCTGCAGATGCTCAAGCGCGGCAGTCATATCCAAACGTCCCCAGTCCGGATAATCGATCCCACTGACCGCAAGGTTCTCTGCCCCGGACTCGCCGATCCCCCTGAAATCATAGATCAGCACCACCGCGCCGCGTTGCGCCAGATAGGCCGCCACGTGGCGATAAATACGCCTCGGAAAGCCAGTGCCTGCTGAGATCAGAATGGCAACTTGCGGCGCGGCTCCGCGATAGACCGTGCCAGCCAGCTCCCAGCCGTCCTCCGCGCGAAATTTGATATCTTCAGCAATCACATCACCTTGATCCAACATCACTCTTGTTCCTCGCGCCATTCCGCTTGATCGATCACATCCTCGGCGTTTTCCGCCAAATGGGTCAGAAACCGGCCAATGACCTCCTGCTCCGCCGCATCAAAGGGCGCTAACAGAAGCCCATTTACGTGCTGCACAAAGGGCACCGTACGTTGCACTAAGCTTTCCGCAGCTGGCTCTAGATAAATTCTCACCACGCGCCCATCTGAGTCTTCCCGCGCACGCCGCACAAAACCGCGCTCCACCATGCGATCAATCAAACCGCTCAGGCTGGATTTGCCCATCGACAATGCTTTGGCTAGTTGCGTGACGGTTTGGCCGTCCTGCTTGGACAGGAGCACCAGCACGCCATGTTGCGGCATCGACAGATCGGCCAAGGCCTGCGTTTTCCGTTCCGACGCGCGGGTGATGGCCGAATGGGCCCGGTTCATCAGCAGGAATATTTTGGGTGGTTTTGGCATGATTGGTTCGTATCCGAATTACCTCACTTAATTCGTATACGAACTTTCCACACATTCAATCCCCGCGCCGGATGACGTTGCGGGAAGCTACAAAACAAGGCGGGCGCCGCTTTCGCGCCGCCCGCTTCAACTCATCTCCGCTGCAAACCCGTTAGCCAGAACTTAGATCGCAGGCCACAACCGGCGTATTGCCTTCAAACACAAGCACGCCACAGGCCGGCACGCGATGCCCGCCGACGCTTGCGGAGAAGCTGTTATAGTTGACCACAAACTCATAGGAGCCAAAGCGGCGGCGGCGCACGCCGTCCTGCATCGGCGACATGGCAACGCCAGCCTGTTCACAGGCCATGGACACAACGCGGTCCCACAGCGTCTCATCCGGGAAGCTGCCAAGATACCAACGCCCGTTCTGTCCCATCAAAACGGCTGCCCCGTCTTGGGTTTTTAGCAGGACCTCAGCCGCACCGGACAAGCGCTCGTGCCAATGCTCCACTTTGCCCCCGCCAGACACATCCATGCCAGCCTGTGGTGGCAGGCTCTCGATCAGATCAACCCGCACATCCAGGTTGGGCACACCCGGGCGACCTTTGGCTGGGATCATGAACTCTTCGGTGATCGCTCCGGTGCGCGGCCCCATTACGGCCAGCGCGTCCGCCCCAGACATCGCCAGAACCAACGCTGGGTCCAACGTGGCGAGGCCCGGCGCAAACACCGCCTTGTAACCCGTGAAGTCCCGATGCGCCGCACTCACGATGTCCACAGACAGCCCCGCCCGGCGCAACCCGCGATAGGCCGAGAACACCAGTCGGAAATAGTCAAACCCTGCGCCTTGCGGCTGCGTTTTCCAGGCCCAATCAGAGGCATAGTCAAAGACAAGCGCCACATCTGCCTGTTGGGTGTCCTGCTCCTTGAGCATGTCGAGCACACCAGCCACGGCCCGTGCCTCATCCATACCCGGAGCCTCTACGCCATCCGGCGCTTGAAGGCCCGCGTGCATCTGCTCCTGCGCAAAGGGCGCCTGCCGCCAACGGAAGTAACTCACCACCTCTGCGCCATGGGCAAAGGCTTCCAACGTCCACAGGGCCACCATGCCGGGTAACGGCGCAGGATTGTACGGCGCCCAATTCACCGGACCGGGCTGCTGCTCCATCACCCACCATCGGCCCTTACCAACCGCGCGATAGAGATCATGGTGAAACGCCTGCATGTCAGGATCACCCTGCCGCAGGAACCGCGCCTTGTGTTCGTCAGAGGCTTCCAGGCGATCCGACAAGAACCCAATCGGGTAACTGTCCCAGCTCGCAATATCGAGGTCTTCGCCCACGTCAAAGTGGTCAAACTCAAGAATGCGGCCCATGTAGTTGTGGATCAGTGGCGCCTCGCTATGCGCCTTCAAAATGTCCGCCTGCACCTTGTTGAACGCCACAACCTGATCACTAGAGAAGCGACGGAATGCCAGCACATGCGCGGGGTTTGGTTCAGTCACGGTCAGGTTTGGCAAATCGATCTGATCAAACGACGCATAATCCATAGACCAGAACACATTGCCCCAGGCCTCATTGAGCGCCTCAACTGTGCCATAGCGTTCCTGACACCAGTTTTGAAACGCCCGTTTGGCCGGTTCAGAATAGCTGATTGTGGTGTCGTGACAGCCGTATTCATTGTCAGTCTGCCAAGCGGCCACATGTGGGTTCTTGCCATAGCGCTCGGCCACAATCTGGGTGATGCGCGCGCATTCATCGCGATAGCCTAGGTGACTGAAGCAATAGTGCCGACGCGAGCCAAATTTGCGTGGCGCTCCATTTTCATCCACCGCCAGCATGTCGGGATGTTTGTCGATCATCCAGCGCGGCGGCGTTGCAGTTGGCGTGCCCAGCACGACTTTCAATCCAGCCGCCCCCAGCGTCTCAATTGCACGGTCCAGCCACTCCAGCGTCAACTGCCCTGGCACAGCCTCCATGCGGCTCCAGGCAAACTCACCGATCCGCACCCAACGGATGCCGGCCGCCACCATATCCGCCGCATCTTTGGCCCACATGTCTTCCGGCCAATGCTCCGGATAGTAACAAACGCCCAGTTCTTGCTTCATAAAATCACCCGTGGTTCCGCCACCCCTTGGGCAACGTTGTCTATGGCAAAGACCATGCCGTTCTCCGGCGCCTCTGCCAATGTCTTTTCGTCAATCCCTTCGCGGGCGGAGGTCACCAAAAGCGTGGTCAGATCATCCCCACCGAAGGCCGGACAACTGCTGTGTTGCCCGCCAACCGAGACCGCTTTGAGGAAGGTCCCGTCCGGATCATAGGCCGCCACGCGGGCCGCGCCCCATTGCGCAATCCAGACGTTACCGTCCGCATCTACAACCGCGCCGTCCGGGTTTAGGCCGCCTGCGTTGAGATCAAGATAGACTTCCGCAATGCCGACTGGCCAACCGCTCTCCGCATCCACAGCCTGACGCATCACCAGCTTGGTCACCGTGTCAGTGTAGTAGGCACAGCCACGCGCCTTATCAAAACAGATCGCATTGCTGATCGTCACATCCGCCACAAGCTTGCGCAGCTCGCCATCAAAGTAGCGATAGATCGCACCGGCTTTGGGTTCCGCACTTTTGCCCATAGTGCCAATCCAAAACCCGCCCCAAGGGTCCGCGCGCCCATCGTTAGAGCGCGTCACCGGATTGTCTGCCTCTAAAGAGCACAAATACTCCTGCTCTTCGGTGTCGAGGTAAAACTTCCACAGGCCTGTTTCCGACGCCAGGATCAGCGTGTCATGATCCACCCAGCCTGCCGCCGATACATGCTCGTCAAACTGCCACTCCAGCGGCGCGCCGTCCTTCTGGCTCAGCATTTTCTTGCCGACAATATCAAACCAAAACAGCTGATTGCGCTCCGGGTGCCACAGCGGACCTTCACCCAACGCACACGGTCGGTCATCAAAAATAGTGCTCATGCAAATGCCTCGTCGTAAGCGGCCACAATGGCCTCTGCCCGTTGACGTACATCCTCCACGCTCATACCGGCTTTGTAAATCGCGGAGCCGATGCCAAAGCCATCTGCGCCTGCGGCAATCCACTCACCAAAGTTCTCTGGTCCTGCGCCACCCACAGCGTACACTTGGCTGTCTTTTGGTAGCACCGCCCGCACGGCTTTCAGGCCACCCGGACCCGCCATATTGCCAGGAAACAGCTTCAGACCGGTTGCACCAGCTTTTAAGGCCGCAAACGCCTCCGTTGGCGTAAACACACCCGGCCAGCTTTCCAGCCCCAGCTTGGCGGTGTGCGCAATCACCTCGGTGTCGCAGTTGGGCGAAACGATCAGCTTCCCGCCAACACTCGCAACCGCGTCCACTTGCGCAACCTCGAGCACCGTGCCTGCCCCTACGAGTGCGCGATCCCCAAACCCTTTCGCCAAAAGTTCAATGCTCGCCAATGGATCGGGCGAGTTCAGCGGCACCTCGATCTTATCGATACCCGCTGCAATGATAGCCTCCGCCATGGCTTTGATCTCGCCCGGGGTCACCCCGCGCAAGATGGCAATAATCGACCGGTTCATATTGTTATCCCAAAAGGTTGCGCGCGGCAGACAGCCCCGCAAGTGTCATGTCCTGACAGTCCACAACGGTCACCCAACCGCCCTGGGCCTTCAGGGCCTCTGCATAAACATCGGACAGCTGCTGCTCCCCGATCACCGCAATCTGCTGCCCCAGCCAGTATGGCCGCGACGCCGCCAGTTCAGCTCCCAACAGCAGCCCCGACAAGCGCGACCGCGCCGCCGCAGAAGGCGTTGCATTCAACAGATCGCTGGCGCGAATGCCAAACAGTTCTGAGGCGAGATTTTCCGGCCGCGACAAGGTCACATCCATGCCCGCCGCAAAGGCCTCCGCGTCCCAGCCCTCACCAACCGAGTGCTGCAGCACAGACTGCTTGCTCAGGAGCGAAAACAACTCGCCCGTCATGAAGGTCCGGAAACTCACCACCTCATCGGCGCTGACATGCGCCCATTTGGTATGGGTGCCTGGCAAGCACAAGACGCCATCCCAATTCGCGTTGCGCGACAGGAACCCCGCAATCTGCGTTTCTTCTCCCCGCATCACATCCGCGGGCTTTGGCTGTTTCAAACCGGGCACCACATGCACCCGAAGTCGCGTATCCGTATCGGGCACAAGCACCGGCTGCGGCGCCAGCGCGGGCGCAGGCACCGCCGTGTACGGCGCCTCAACCCAGCCTTGGCGCGCCCCCACCATACCGCAGGCGATCACATCTATCGGACCGTCGCCAAGCCAGTCTTCAACCAGTTCCAACAAAGCCGCTTCGAACCCGCCAGCGTCCAATTTCGCCATGCCCTTGTCTGACTGCGCCGTTGCCAAAAGTTTGTCGCCTTCCATGGCATAGGCGCGCAGCTTTGACGTACCCCAATCCACTCCAATCCATTGTGCTTGCACAGACATATCTTACCCCGAAACCACAACGCCGCCGTCAACGGCCATGCATTGCCCCGTCATCATTCGGCTGGCGTTTGACGCCAAATAAAGCGTGGGGTCAATCATATCTTCCGGCGTCAAATGCTCTTTCAAACATTGCCGCTCCATATGCGCAGCCAACGCATCTGGATCTGCCCACATATCCAATTGCTTCTGGGTTAGCACCCAGCCCGGCGCCAGGGCATTCACGCGGATGCCTTTTGGCCCCAACTCCCGTGCCAGTGAGCGTGTCATGCCGGTGATCGCCGCATTGGCGCTCGTGTAAATCGGGTATCCAGCGTTGCCCATGATGTAGCTGATCGAGCTGAAATTGATAATCGAGCCACTGCCATCCATCTGCCGGGCCGCTTCCTGACAGGCAAAGAAATAGGCCTTCTGGTTCACCGCCTGCATCCAATCGTAGAACTCTTCATCCACCTCATCGAGGGCGTGGCGCTGATCGTTGGCGGCATTGTTCACCAACACATCCAACCCGCCGTGCTCTCCCACGGCCTGTTGAATGGTGTCCCGCAGGCGTGGAATGTCGGAGATGTCTCCTTGCATAAACAGAGGCGTCACGCCGTGCTTGGCCTCCATCTCTGCGACGAAGTCGTCTGCCGCCGAGCGCCCGATGATCGCCACCTTCGCGCCCTGCGCCATGAACCCATCGGTCAGGGCTGCGCCGATGCCGCTGGCCCCGCCGGTGATGTAAACGGATTTGCCTTTGAGATCAGGAAAAATCGTACCGGTCATCAGTGGCTCTCCCGTGTGACAAGCCGCGTGTCTTTGCCCACAAGGAAGTCCAAATCGGCCCCCTTATCGGCCTGCAACACATGGTCGTAATAAAGTTTCGCGTAACCGCGAGTGTAATGTTCGGGATCAGGCTCCCAAGCCGCGCGACGCGCCTCAAGCTCTGCCTCATCAACCAACAACTCCAGCACGCCGCCGGATGCAGAGACCTTGATCCGGTCCCCGGTTTTCACCAGCGCCAGCGTGCCTCCGGCCTGAGCCTCGGGGCTCACATGCAAGATCACCGTGCCATAAGCTGTGCCAGACATCCGCGCATCCGACACCCGGATCATGTCGCGCACGCCTTCTTTCACAAGCTTGCCCGGGATCGGCATGTTGCCCACCTCTGGCATGCCCGGATAGCCTTTGGGGCCACAACCTTTGAGCACCAGAATGGTATCGGCGGTTACCGGCAAATCAGGCTTATCGATGTTGGCTTTCAGGTCCTCGATGTTCTCAAAAACATAAGCCTCGCCCTCATGCTCCAACAGATGATCGGTGGCGGCAGACGGCTTCACAATTGCCCCATTGGGCGCAAGATTGCCGCGCAACACCCGCAGGCCTGCCGCCGGTTTCACCGGATTGTCCAGCGGGCGAATGACGTCGTCGTTATAGATCTCCGCACCGTCATGATAGGCCGCAATGTCCTTGCCCAATACGGTGTTCGCTGGGCGCACATGCTCTTTCAACTGGCTCAGCACCGCAGGCACGCCGCCGGCATAACAGAAATCCTCCATCAGGTATTTGCCCGACGGCATACAATTCACCAGCAGCGGAATCTCAGAGCCGATCTCAAAGTCTTTTAGCGTCAGATCGACGCCAACACGTCCGGCCAGCGCCAGCAGGTGCACCACCGCATTCGTGGAGCCACCTACGGCGGCGTTTGCCAGAATGGCATTCTCAAACGCCTCTTTGGTCAGGATGTCGGACGGCTTCAGATCCTCATCCACCATCTCCACAATGCGTTTGCCTGTCAGATGCGCCAAAGCCATCCGGCGCGCATCCACCGCAGGCAGCACCGCATTGGTTGGCAACGCCATACCCATCGCCTCAACCAACGAGGCCATCGTCGACGCGGTGCCCATGGTCATGCATACGCCCGCGCTGCGGCTCATACCGCTTTCCGCGTTCATGAAGTCTTGCAGGGTCATCTCGCCCGCACGTACCTCTTCGGAGAACTTCCAAACATCCGTGCCAGAACCAATGTCCTTGCCCTTGAACTTGCCGTTCAGCATCGGTCCAGAGCTCACAACAATCGTTGGCAAATCCACCGAGGCGGCGCCCATCAGCTGACCCGGCGTGGTTTTGTCACAGCCGCCCAGCAACACAACGCCATCGATCCCATAAGCGCGGATGCTCTCTTCAACATCCATCGCCAATAAGTTGCGGAACAGCATCGCCGTCGGCTTCATCTGGGTCTCACCCAGAGACATCACGGGAAACTCCACAGGGAAACCACCAGCCTCCCAAACGCCACGCTTCACACCTTCGGCCAGGGTCCGCAGGCCGGAGTTACACGGCGTCAACTCAGACCAGGTGTTGCAGATGCCGATGATCGGACGCCCATCAAACGCGTGATCGGGGAACCCTTGATTTTTCATCCAACTGCGGTGGATGAAACCATCCTTGTCTAGCTTGCCATACCAATGCTGGGAACGACGCTTTTTGCTCATTTTTTCTTTCCTTCGATCACCCACATCCGGTCCGGGAAGGACCATGGCAATATGAGACCGTGTTGCATCAATAGCTGACCACTCAGGTTCACAGGACCGTCTTTCAACGGCATCTCGCGACGCGACAAATGATGCGCCTCGTCCCGGTTGATCAGTTCAATTTCATAAGTGGCATCCGGCTCCAAGCCGGTCAGCCGCAAAGGGCGCGGCATGATTTGTGTGCCGGTCGATGCCTTGCCCGCAAATACCACAAACCGCTGTTTGTCTTGGGATAGCTGTTGCTCGGCAATCACGCTTGGATCCGCAACGTCCAGCCGTAAGATATCCGCTGTCCGCCGCCAATCCCGGTTGTTTTTCCACCAGGCCGTGACTTGAGACAGCACCGCCGCCTCTTCATCGGTCAACTCGCGCGGGTCCATTTCAAAACCCATGTGCCGCTGCGCCGCGACCCAGGCACGGAAGCGGATGTCGTGCACCCGCCCCGACGTGTGGCAGTGGCGTGGTCCAACGTGACAACCGGTGATCGCCATCGGCAACATCAACGCCGCATCATGCTGAATCCGCAACCGCTCAAGCGCGTCATTGCTGTCACTCAACCAGACCCGCTGCGTGTGCTCCAGAATACCGGCATCAATACGGCCGCCGCCCGACGCGCAGCTCTCAATTTCCACCTCTGGAAAATCCGCTCGCAACCGCCCCATAAGCGCGTAGACACCTTCCGCCTGCGCCGCATCCGCAATGGGCAGCAGTCGGTTGTGATCCCATTTGATGTAGTCAATGTCATGCGCGGACAACACGGCAGCAATCTTGTCATAGAGATACTCGCGCACCTCCGGATTGCCGACATCCAGCACCCGCTGCTGCCGCCCTTCGACCTGATCCACCGCCCCCAAAATCCATTCCGGATGCGCGCGCGCCAGATCGCTGTCCATATTGACCATCTCTGGCTCAAACCAGAGACCAAACACCATGCCCAGAGACGTCACATGCTCAATGATCGGCGTCAGCCCATCCGGCCATTTGCGCGGATCAATGTCCCAATCACCCAGCGAGCTTGTGTCATCATCGCGCTTACCAAACCAGCCGTCATCCAGCACAAACCGCTCTGCGCCCAGTTTGGCGGCCCGTTCTGCAATGTCTTTCAGCACGTCAACATCATGGTTAAAATACACCGCTTCCCAGCAGTTGTAATGCACCGGACGCGGCCGCTCCGGATGGGGCCAGGTCACCACGTGATCCCGTAAATGCCGCTGAAACGCGATTGCGCAGCCATTTAGTCCTGTTTCAGAAACAGTCAGATACAGTTTAGCCGTTTCAAAGGTCGTGCCTGAGGCCCGCGTGCCAGTCGCATGCCCAAACTGAATGTGCCGCCGCCCCTCTGGCAGTTCCTCGGCGTACATCACATGCCCGCCAGACCAGCCGTAATGCATGGCAAATACAGTGCCAGAGGTGTTTTGCGCCCCACGTTCTGGGAAATACGCTATCGGCGGATGTTCATGACCAGATCGCCCCCCACGCGCCTCACGCATGTGGATGCCTGCCCGCCAAGGGGCACGTTCCACCTGAAACTCGCCAATCCACCGGCCGGAGAAATCCAGAATTTCATCGCCGTATTGCGGTCCCGGCATCACAGGCGCGGCCAGATGATGTACGGTGATCTCCGCCTCAGCTTTCAGCGTTGTCCGTGCCGCGATCACGCCGCCTTCAACGGCAAACT
The DNA here is from genome assembly GCF_047124445.1 of Shimia sp. MIT1388. Taxonomy (GTDB): domain Bacteria; phylum Pseudomonadota; class Alphaproteobacteria; order Rhodobacterales; family Rhodobacteraceae; genus Shimia. The sequence goes on from NZ_CP138921.1 coordinate 2,254,379, forward strand.
CAAAAGTAACTGACAGCCCAAGCGCCTCATCACAACACACAAACCGCGTGCCATCCGCCTCAATCAACACGAACCGCGGAAACAGCGGCTGACCATCACGATAGGCCACCAAGCCCGCCTGCCCCTGAAAGCTCTGCCCTGCTTCCGGGCACAGCGACACGTCCGGCAAACGATCAATCATCCCGCCAGTCACATCCCGAGCGGCAATCACGCCCATTTCCGCCAAATCTTGCCCCGCCGGCAAAGCAGCCCCCCAGTAGAGGGCGCTGGGCACGCCCCCATCTGAGGCCAGAACCAAGGTCTGACCCGGCGCATCAATGCGCCAGGTTTGCATGTCTTGCGTCACTTCACGGCTCCAAGCGTCAGACCAGCAATAAAGTGCCGCTGCATCAGGAAGAACATCGCCACCGGCGGCAGCGCCGCCACAATCGAGCCCGCGCTCATCAGGTGATACGCCGCCCGGAACTGCGCGTTAAACGAGGTGATCCCTGCGGTTACCGGCTGGCTCTCGATGCCTTGGGTCAACACCACCGCCCAAAAGTAATCATTCCAGATGAAAGTGAAGATCAGTACAGACAACGCCGCCAGTGCCGGCTTCATCAGCGGCAGCACCACATACCAGAAGATGCGCCATTCGCTCACGCCTTCCACCCGCGCCGCTTCGATCAGCTCAAACGGCAGCGCCCGGATGAAGTTGCGCATAAAGAGGGTGCAGAAGCCGGTCTGAAACGCCACATGGAACAGCACAAGACCGGTTTTTGTGTTATACAGCCCCAACTCCAAGGTCAGGTCGCGCACCGGCACCATCAGAATTTGGAACGGCACAAAATTGCCCGCCACAAACATGAAGAAAATCCATAGGTTGGCGCGGAACTTATAGATGCCAAGCGCAAAGCCCGTCATCGCGCTGAGCGCCACAGCCCCAATCACTGTTGGCACCGTGATCATAAACGAGTTGAGCAAATAGCGTGGCATATCGGAGTTGAAGAACACCTGGCCATAGTTGGCCGCGCCCTCAAAACTCGACGGCAATCCCCAGTAGTTGCCCGAGGTAAAGTCTGCATCCGGCTTCACGGAGAACAGCGCCACCGCCAACAAGGGCGCCAGCCAGAACGCCAAGGCCACTGGAAGCAGGGATTTGTAAGCGACCTGTGCGGCCTGGGATTGCTTTTCGATCGGTTTCGGAAACATCTCAGTGACCCTTCTCTTCGCGATACATCGACCACAGGAAGTAGGTGATGAAGCACAGCATAATCAGGAACAGCACCACCGCGATGGCCGCGCCATAGCCCATGCGGAAGCCATATTCCGACAAGGCCACTTCGAACATGTAATAGGCCAGCACACGCGAACTGCCGAACGGGCCGCCCTGCGTCATGATGGAGATCAGGTCAAACGAGCGCAGCGCGCCGATGATGGTCACCACAAAGGCGATAAACGTCGCGGGACGCAGCTGCGGCAGGATGATGTTCCACAACATCGACCAGCCCTTGGCCCCATCCAAACGCCCAGCCTCAATCTGCTCTGGATCAACTGCGTTCAAACCGGTGAGGTAGAGGATCATGCAATAGGCCGTCTGTGGCCACAGGCCTGCGGCAACGATGCCATAGGTCACAAGGTTTTCATTGCCCAACACATTGATCGGCCCCATGCCGACCCAGCCCAGCATGGTGTTCAGCAGGCCAAAAGTAGGATCGTAAAACCAGGTAAAAACTAGGCCTACCACCACTTGTGAGATCACAAATGGGAAGAAAAACAGCGACTTATAGATGCGGATGCCACGCACGGTCTGGTTCAAAAACAGCGCAATGAACAGGCCAGCGGGTATGGCGAGCAGGTAGAGAAACAGCCACATCACGTTGTTTTTCAACGACGTGAAAAAGGCGTCTCGATCCACATACTCCCAGTAGAGATCTTCGTAGTTGCGCATCCCGACATAGGTCTTTTCGCCCAACCCGTCCCACTCATAAAGCGAGAGATTGAAAGACTGAAACACCGGCGCGATCACATAGACCGCAAAGAACAGGATGCCCGGCGCCAGGAACAGCCACGGCGCAATGCGCTGTTGGTTGCGATGGAACCAGCTTTCGGTTTCAGGAATGTCTGAGGATACGGTCATAAGTGAACCCGATAATTGAGGGTGGAAAGGCGGAGGATACCCCCGCCTCGCCGAAAAGATGACATGTCAGGACGCGTAGGCGCCCCGACACACGCTCATCACTTGTAGATGCGGCCGCGGGCACGCTCCAGCTTCGCCAGAATTTTGTCCAGCTGGTCTGGCTTGACCATGAACTCCTGGAAGCCTTCCATGGACACTTTCGCCATTTCTGCTGGTGCATCGCGATCCCAGAACTGGGCAACGCCACCGGTGGAGTTGTTGGACAGCATCTCAAAGCCCATCTGCAGGAACTTGTCATCATCCACAGAGGACGCCGCATTCACAGGCAGCTGGCCGAGGTTTTTACCATTGTTGATGATGGTCTGTTCCGCTGGCGAAGTGGCAAAGCGCAGGAACTCACGTGCCGCTTCTTTGTTCTTCGCGTTGGCCGGGATGTGGAACGTGTCGGTTGGCGCATCTTCGGCCAGAGCCACGTCCGGGTTGATTTTCGGGAACTGGTAGAAGTCCAGCTGGTCATCGGTCAGACCTGCTTCGCGCAGCGGTGCCACCGCGAAGTTGCCCATCAGGTAGGCTGCCGCTTCACCGTTCACCATGAACGGCAGCGCTTCCTGCCAGCTGTATGTCTGGTGGTCAGCAATGAAGCCGCCCATGTCGATCAGCTCTTTCCAGTTCATGAAAGTCTGCTTCACGCGGTCGTCTTCCCAGGACACATTGCCCGCGGCCAGATCCATGTGGAAATCAAAGCCGTTGGTGCGCATGTTCAGGTAGTCAAACCAGCCGCCAGCGGTCCATAGGTACTTGGTACCGATGGTGTAGCACGCACGGCCGGAGGCAACGATCTTGCCACAGTTGGCTTTTTCCTCGTCCCAGTTGGTTGGCTCGGCCAGGCCGAGCTCTTCATAGATGTCTTTGCGGTAGTACACGCCCCACTGGTAGTAGGTGTAGGCCACGCCCCACTGCTTGTCATCGATGGTCAACGCACCTTTGGTGGAGGCGAGACCTTCGGCAATCTCTGGCTCCGCATAGAGGTCAGATACGTCTTCAAACAGACCGGCCTCTACATAGGGACGCATACGGTTGGCGGCGTACCAAGTGGCAACGTCTGGCGCATTTGCAGTCAGGAAATTCCGGATCTGAGTTTTGTACGCTTCGCGGTCGATCACCGTGGTTTCAACGTTCAGCCCTGGGTGCTCCGCTTTGAAGCGGTCGATCATCGCCTCCATGGTCGCGCGCGGCGCTGGGTTCGATGTGTCCAGGAAAATTGTCAGGTCGCCCGTCAGCTCCGCAGATGCCGGTACAGCAAACGCAGAGGCAACCGCAGCGGCGGCAGCGGTGGTTTTCATTTTGGAAAGCATTTGTTCCTCCCTGTCTCCAAAATTATGCAATTTGCGGTTCCATTATTTGAAACCATGTTTTACATATTGAAATCTACACACAGAGTCGATTAGGTTGTCAACAGATTCCTAGCGGCTGCTGGAATCTATGGAGGAGACAAAAACCACATGTCTGGTGACGGAACTGTCGGCAAAGCCCTTGATGTGCTTGAACAAGTTGCTGCTTTTGAGCGGCCGGTGCGCTTTGGCGAATTGCAGGAAAAAAGTCCTTACCCCAAGGCGACGCTTTATCGATTCCTGCAAACCCTGACCAATCAGGGCATGCTGTCCTATGAGCCAGACCGCCAGACCTATGCCATGGGAATGCGACTGGTACGGCTTGCCCACGCCGCCTGGACCACCAGCTCTTTGGCCCCGATTGCGCGCCCCTATTTGGATCAGCTGTCTGCCGAAACCGGCGAAACCGTTCACCTGGCTCAACTGGATGCATCGCAGGTTCTTTATGTGGACAAGCGCAACGCGGCAAAGCCAGTCGAAATGTACTCCCAAGCGGGCAAAGTAGGCCCCGCGTATTGCACAGGTGTGGGCAAAGCCATGCTGGCCTTTGTCGAAGGTGAAGCGCTTGAGCGCGCCATCGCGCAACAAAGCTTTCATCGCTTCACGCCTGGCACACTGGATTCGCCGGAAAGCCTGCGCGAAGAACTGACCGCCATCCGCGCCCGTGGATACGCTTTTGACCGCGAAGAGCATGAACCCGGCATTGTCTGCATTGCTGTGCCGATTCTGACCAACGGTGGCCGCATGCTGGGAGCGCTCTCTGTGACCGGCCCAACCAGCCGCACATCCCTGGACCAACTTGAACACCTCGCCCCCCGCGTTTTGGAAACTGCAAAACGCATCGGCGAAGAGGCGGAAGCCTGGCGCTTCCCGGAAACGCGACAACAAAAGGTAGAGACAACATGACGGGTGTAACCCTTCAAGGCGCCATCAAGAAGTACGGCGAAACGCAGGTCATTCATGGCATTGATCTGGAGATCGAAGACGGCGAATTCTGCGTATTTGTCGGCCCCTCGGGCTGCGGCAAGTCCACCTTGCTGCGCATGATTGCGGGCCTTGAAGAGACCACCGACGGCCAGATTAATATTGGCCAACGCGATGTGACCCACATGGACCCCGCCAAACGCGGCGTGGCCATGGTGTTTCAGACCTACGCGCTCTACCCGCATATGACGGTGGCAGAGAATATGGGCTTTGGCCTGCGGATGAACGGCCATCCCAAGGCGGAAATCGAAGAAAAGGTGCAAAAAGCCTCTTCGATTCTGAAGCTCGACCAGTATCTCAAGCGCAAACCCAAAGCGCTCTCCGGAGGCCAACGTCAACGTGTTGCTATTGGCCGCGCTATTGTCCGTGGCCCCGAGGTTTTCTTGTTTGACGAACCACTTTCCAACCTCGACGCCGAATTGCGGGTCGACATGCGCGTCGAAATCGCCCGCCTGCACCAGGAAATTGGCGCCACCATGATCTACGTGACCCACGATCAGGTCGAAGCCATGACCATGGCCGACAAAATTGTGGTGCTGCGGGACGGTCGTGTTGAACAGGTGGGCGCGCCGCTTGACCTCTATCGCGACCCTGACAACCGCTTTGTCGCTGGCTTCATCGGCTCGCCGTCAATGAACTTCCTGGAATGTGACGTTGTGGACGGCAAGCTGGTTCACCCCGCCTTCTCCGCACCGCAGGACAGCCCAATCGCCCTGCCAGCGGGCCTCTCCAAAGTCACCGTGGGCGCCCGACCGGAACACATCGAACTGGACCACAAGTCTGACGCGTTGACCATCGACTTGACCGAAGCACTCGGCGGCGTGTCCTACTGCTACCTCGCCGCGCAAGATGGCACGCGCCTGATCGTCGAAGAGCGTGGCGACACCCGCAGCTCCGAAGGCGAAACCGTTGGCCTCTCAATTCCGACCAAACGCCTCTATCTGTTTGATCCTGACACCGGATTGCGTTTGCGCTGATCCAATCACCACTCACGCCAGATCAAACACAAAACGCCCTGCTTTCCTCCGGCAGGGCGTTTTCTTTTGCAGTAGCTTAGAAGAAATCAATCCTCGATCACCCAGTCATCGGCAAAGGCCAGCTCGCCAATCGCCATCCAGGACATACGCACCCGCGCAACGCGGCTGTCGCCCCAGGTGCGAAACACCAGATGGAAGCCTAGGTTGGTCACTTCTTCGGCCACAACTTCAGCCCGGATATTGGCCTGCGGGTCCATATCCCAAAGTGACAGACTCACCTGCACAGACGGGGGCACCCGATATTTGGCGGAGAACTTGATTAGCTTGCGCCGTTCCCGTGTGCCGCTGCCGGTCCACATCTCGCCATCGGTCTCAAAGTCAGAAAACAAGGCTTCATCGCCCTGATCCACACCGACGTAGTTATTTCGTATCCGTTTCATCGTCGGCCAATCTGTAATTCAAATACGTCGCTTTCAAGGCCTTTTCAGCCTGATCAATGCAAAAGGCCCCGCCTGTGTCAGCGGGGCCTCTTAATCTGTGTGATCCGTGTGGGATCAGACCATGTCGTGCATCAGCTGCTCAAGGTCTGCGACAAATTTCTCTGCGCCGTCCTTGTGCTCTTCAGGCGCTTCCGCTGCAGCTTTGCGGGCGTCAGCGATGACGTCCTCAAGATCTGCTTTGGTCACGTCTTCGCCTTTGTGCGCATGCTCTGCGATCACCGAGATCGAGTCCGCTGTGATGTCCGCGAAACCGCGGGTCACAACAAAATCCTTCTCACCGTCTGCGGTCTGAACACGCACCACGCCAGGGCGCAGCGAGGTCAGCAGCGGAGAGTGGCCTGGCATGGCGGTCAAGTCACCTTCCGCACCAGGGATCTTCACGGCAGTTGCCTCAAACGAAGCCAAGCTACGCTCGGGGCTAACCAGATCAAATTGCATCACGTTTGCCATTTCGGGCCTCCTACTAGCGTTTCGATTGTTTGAAATTCTCTGTCTCGTCTGGCGCGTTGAAATCTGTGATTTCAGTGTGCGCCAGGCGAGTCATTTCAAATCGACAACGCTTAAGCCGCTTCAGCAGCCATCTTTTCGGCTTTTGCGATCACTTCCTCGATGCCGCCAACCATGTAGAAGGCTGCCTCAGGCAGGTGGTCGTATTCGCCAGCCACAACGGCTTTGAACGAAGAGATGGTGTCTTCCAGAGGCACCTGAACACCGTCAGAACCGGTGAAGACCTTCGCAACGTCGAACGGCTGGGAGAGGAAACGCTGGATCTTACGCGCACGCGCAACGGTCAGCTTATCTTCTTCAGACAGTTCGTCCATGCCGAGGATGGCGATGATGTCCTGCAGCGACTTGTAGCGCTGGAGGATACCCTGAACGTCGAAGGCCACCTGGTAGTGTTCTTCACCAACAACGGACGGATCCATCAGACGGGAAGAGGAGTCCAGTGGGTCAACCGCTGGGTAGATGCCGAGCTCGGAGATCGCACGGTTCAGAACCGTGGTCGCATCCAAGTGCGCAAAGGTGGTTGCTGGTGCAGGGTCGGTAAGGTCGTCCGCTGGAACATACACAGCCTGGATCGAAGTGATCGAGCCGGACTTTGTGGATGTAATGCGTTCCTGCATCGCGCCCATGTCGGTTGCCAGGGTTGGCTGGTAACCCACCGCGGATGGGATACGACCCAGAAGCGCAGACACCTCGGAACCCGCTTGGGTAAAGCGGAAGATGTTGTCCACGAAGAACAGAACGTCGGTACCGGATTGGTCACGGAACTGTTCCGCCAGGGTCAGACCGGTCAGAGCAACACGGGCACGCGCACCGGGAGGCTCGTTCATCTGGCCGTAAACCAGAGCCACTTGGGACTCTTCGAGGTTGTCTGGCTTAATAACGTTGGATTCGATCATTTCCCAGTACAGGTCGTTACCTTCACGGGTCCGCTCACCAACACCCGCGAACACCGAGTAACCGGAGTGCACTTTTGCGATGTTGTTGATCAGTTCCATGATCAGAACGGTTTTACCCACGCCGGCGCCGCCGAACAGACCAATCTTACCACCTTTGGAGTAAGGCGCGAGAAGGTCGATAACCTTAATACCGGTCACCAGGATTTCGGACTCAGTCGCCTGCTCAGCGAACTCAGGCGCTGGCTGGTGGATGGCGCGGGTTTCTTCCGCAGCCACTGGGCCTTTTTCGTCGATTGGCTCACCAACCACGTTCAGAATACGACCGAGGGTCGCGTTACCAACCGGGATCGAGATCGGAGCGCCAGTGTCTTCCACTGCGGCGCCACGAACCAGACCTTCGGTCGCGTCCATTGCGATGGTACGAACGGTGTTTTCACCAAGGTGCTGGGCAACTTCCAGAACCAGTTTCTTACCATTGTTTTCGGTGTTCAGTGCGTTCAGGATCTCCGGCAGAGAGTCGTCGAACTGCACGTCGACAACAGCGCCGATGACCTGAGTCACCTTACCTTTTGCGTTTGCCATGTTTCGTCTCCGGTTCTTAGAGCGCTTCAGCGCCCGAGATGATTTCAATAAGCTCGTTGGTGATCACAGCCTGACGCGAGCGGTTAAACTCGATGGTCAGCTTGTCGATCATGTCGCCTGCGTTGCGGGTTGCGTTGTCCATTGCGGACATCCGCGCGCCCTGCTCGGAGGCACCGTTTTCCAGCAGCGCTGCAAAGATCTGTGTAGCGACGCCGCGCGGCAGCAGGTCAGCCAAAATGGCCTCTTCGCTGGGCTCGTAGTCATACAGAGTGCTTGCGCCATCCTCTTCTGCCTCAAACGAAGCTGGGATGATCTGCTGTTCGGTTGGGATCTGGCTCACAACGTTCACGAACTTCGCGTAGAAGATCGTGGCCACGTCAAACTCACCCGCGTCAAAGCGTACGAGAATGTCGCGGGCAATGCCCTGAGCGTCATCGTAACCCACGCGCTTGACCTCAGTCAGGTCAACGTGGCCTACAAAGTCATCACCCAAATCACGTTTGATGGCGTCACGGCCCTTCTTGCCAACAGTCAGAACCTTGACGGTTTTGCCTGCGGCTTTCAGTTCCTCAGCCTTCGCACGTGCCAACTTAGCGATGTTTGCGTTGAAACCGCCACACAGACCACGTTCCGCGGTCATCACCACCAACAGGTGGGTCTGATCGCTTCCGGTGCCCGCAAGCAGCTTCGGTGCAGATTCGGAGCCGCCAACCGAGGCCGCGAGCCCAGACAGAACGGCGTTAAACCGTTCTGTGTAAGGGCGCGACTGCTCAGCAGCTTCCTGCGCGCGGCGAAGTTTCGCCGCGGCAACCATCTGCATGGCTTTTGTGATCTTACGAGTGTTTTTCACACTCTCGATCCGGTTTTTTAGGTCCTTCAGACTAGGCATTGTCCGAACCCCTTATGAAAAGTCAGCTGCGAATTCGTCCAGCGCGGCTTTCACTTTGTCTGCGGCGTCACCTTTGATCTTAGGATCTTCGTCGGTGATCCATGCCAACAGGTCGGCCTTCTGGCTGCGCAGGAAGTTCAACAGACCTTCTTCGAAGCGTGCAACGTCGCTCAGCTCGATTTTGTCGAGGTAGCCGTTCACACCTGCGAAGATCACGCAGACGATTTCCGCGTTGGTCAGCGGGGAGTACTGCGGCTGTTTCATCAGCTCGGTCAGACGTGCACCACGGTTCAGCAGCTGCTGGGTTGCGGCGTCAAGGTCGGAACCAAACTGCGCAAACGCAGCCATTTCGCGGTACTGAGCCAGAGACAGCTTAACCGGACCAGCAACCGAAGACATCGCTTTGGTTTGCGCCGAGGAGCCTACACGGGAAACCGACAGACCGGTGTTCACAGCAGGACGGATACCTTGGTAGAACAGTTCGGTTTCCAGGAAGATCTGACCGTCGGTGATGGAGATCACGTTGGTTGGAATAAACGCGGAAACGTCGCCACCTTGGGTTTCAATGATTGGCAGCGCGGTCAGCGAGCCAGCACCGAAGTCCTCGTTCAGCTTCGCGGAACGCTCAAGCAGACGGGAGTGGAGGTAGAAAACGTCACCTGGGTACGCTTCACGGCCTGGTGGGCGGCGCAGCAGCAGGGACATTTGACGGTAAGCAACAGCTTGCTTGGACAGGTCATCATAGATGATCAGTGCGTGCTTGCCGTTGTCACGGAAGTATTCTGCCATCGCGGTCGCGGCGTAAGGCGCGAGGAACTGCAGAGGCGCAGGCTCGGAAGCGGTCGCTGCGACAACAATGGAGTATTCCATTGCGCCGGACTCTTCCAACTTCTTCACCAGCTGTGCAACGGTCGAACGCTTCTGACCAACAGCAACGTACACGCAGTACAGCTTCTTGCTTTCGTCGTCGCCAGCGGCTTCGTTGTAAGACTTCTGGTTCAGGATCGCGTCCAGAGCCACGGCAGACTTACCAGTCTGACGGTCGCCAATGATCAGCTCACGCTGGCCACGGCCGATTGGGATCATCGCGTCAACGGACTTCAGGCCGGTCGCCATTGGCTCGTGAACGGATTTACGTGGGATGATGCCAGGCGCTTTGACGTCTGCAACGCCGCGCTTGTCCGCTTTGATTGGACCTTTGCCGTCCAGCGGGTTGCCCAGACCATCAACAACGCGGCCCAGCAGGCCTTCACCGATTGGCACGTCCACGATGGAGTTGGTGCGCTTTACAGTATCGCCTTCTTTGATGTCACGGTCAGAACCGAAGATAACGACACCAACGTTGTCGTTCTCAAGGTTCAGCGCCATGCCTTGAATACCACCAGGGAATTCAACCATCTCACCGGCTTGAACGTTGTCCAGACCGTAGACGCGCGCAATACCGTCACCGACGGAAAGCACACGGCCGACTTCGGCCACTTCGGCCTCTTGGCCAAAGTTTTTAATCTGCTCCTTAAGGATCGCAGAGATTTCGGCTGCTTGGATACCCATTATCCGACCTCTTTCATTGCATTCTGGAGGGAAGCAAGCTTGGAGCGGATCGACGTGTCGATCATCTTCGAGCCCACTTTAACTACAAGACCGCCCACGAGGCTCTCGTCGACGGTCGCGTTGATTTTGACGTCTTTGCCCACGCGTGCTGCCAGCGTTTTCGCCAGCTTGTCGCTCTGGGTTTTGGTCAAAGCTTTGGCGGTGGTGACATCAGCAGTCACTTCGCCTTTGTTCTCGGCAATCATTGCCTGCAGTTGCTCGATCAGCTGTGGCAGAACAAACAGGCGGCGTTTTTCAGCCATCAAGCCCAGTACGTTTACGAGAACGTCCTGCACACCCATTTTCTTTGCCACTGCGGAAATCGCAGCACCTTGCTCTTCGCGGCTGATCAGCGGCGAATTGATCAGATCAACAAGCTCAGGGCTGTCGGCAAGTGCCGCGCCCAGACCGTCGATGCTGGTTTCCAATTCGCTCAGCGCATTGTTCTCTTGTGCGATCTCAAAGACCGCGGCGGCATAGCGTTCTGCAATGCCGGAGGAGATCGAAGCTGGTTCGGACACGTCCACCCTTCCGCTTGCTGGCCTCACGTTCGGCATACAATTGTATGCATCGCGCAAGGACGTTTCATTACCTCGGGACTAACGAGGCGTTAAAATCCGTCGCGGGTGTAGCAGAGGCTTGCTCAGCTAGCAACATTGTTTGCTGTATTCGCGTTGCGCGGGAAACCCCTATTTTTAAAGGGGTTGCGGCAAGTGCGACCCTTTGCCTGTTAACTCTGGGTCAAAAAGTGTTTCCCAAACATCCGTTTTTCTCGAATCCCGGCTGCAAAATGAACCTGACAAAAACCTGACGTAGAGACAATTTTTCCTACTTCAAGCCCATCAACCACCGCTTTGTCCCGTCCAAACCGCCCTTCGTCAACACATTCTCAATGCTCATCGGCCCTTATGAAGCGGTGGGGGTCTAGGACCTGATTCTAAGTGTGGGGACATTATGGGACCATTAATTCTATTGTCGTTGCTGGGCCTCGGCGCAGCCACCGCTTTTGTCGACGTGGGTGAGGACGAAGTGGGCGAAGATCCGGTCCGGGACAACACCGATTCCGAAACCGACGAGATGCAATCCGAAGCACAGCAGGCCGCCAATCTGGTGGAGATGCTGGGCACACCGGAAACCGGCGACACCGAAACGCTGGAAGACCCTGAGCTCTCAGATGACGCGGCACAACTGGACGGCCCCACCCTCTATGGCACAGAGGACAGCGACACGCTCTACGCTCGCGGCGAAGAAAACATCGACGCCGGCGCAGGCGACGACACTCTGAAATCCTTTGGCGACGGCATGATCCTTGGCGGCGAAGGCAACGACGTCTTCACCCTGGGCGGTGAGGCCGAGGGCTTTGGCGGCGACGGCGAAGACTACATGCATATCTCCGACGCGGCCTCCGGCTTTGGCGGTGACGGGGACGACACCTTTTTCCTGAAGCACAACAACTCGGCTGACGACGGCGCGGCAACCGCAGACGGCGGTGACGGCGACGACACCTTCATTATGAAACCGCTGACCGGCATGCCCGAAGAAACCGTGTCCCACATCCTGACCGGCGGCGAAGGCGCAGACGTCTACGCCTTTGACATCGACAGCGCGACAGCAATCCGCGACGGCGACGAAGAGGACAACCAGATCATCGCCACCATCACGGACTTCGACCCTGACGAAGACATGCTGCTGCTCGACATCGGCGCCAAGCCAAGCTTTGACGACGTGGACGAACTGCCAACACCCGAGGTCACCACCACCGAAGATCCGGACGGCGGCTATGTCGATGTACACTTTAGCTGGACCAACCCGCTAAACGAAGACAACGTCGAAACCCGCACGGTCCGTCTGGAAGGGCTTACGGAGTTTGACACCAGCGATGTGCAACTGACCAGCATGTTTGATCCGGACAGCCAGCACAATGAAACGGACACTGGCGACGCTGACTCCCACCGCGTCTTTGGCCTGACGCCAACGGAAGGCAGCGATGACGCTGACGACCTGACGCTCAGCGAGAATTCCGCCACGGTTCTGAAAGACGGCGATGACAGTGTTGAGATCACCGATGGCTCCCATCTGGTCTACGGCGGAGAAGGCAATGACAGCATCGAGGTCACCGAAGCCAATGACGGCGTCACGCAGCTGTTTGGTGGCGAAGGCGATGACGTGCTGACCGCTGATCTCGTGCAAAACAACGACACCGCGCTGATCGGTGGTAATGGCGACGACACCATCACCTTTGGCATGGGCCACTATGTCGAAGGTGGCGAAGGCAATGATACGCTGGTCTTGAACCTGCATGAAAACGCCATGGAGCAAGGTCCAGCCGTGCTCAAACAGCTCACCGGCAACCACCTGACCATCAACATCCCAGCGGATATGGAAGGTGACGTGGATGTGGTGAACCACACCTACAGCAACGGCTTTGAGGTGGCCTATTCCGAGATCTTTGTGGGCAACGTCTGTGTCCTCAAGATCATGGAAGAGGATTTTGACACCGGCGTTGGCATCGCAGAGGAAGATCCGCGCCTGGAAATCCTGCGCGCCGCATAAGTCTTGCCCTAGGCAGGAGCCACCTCCGGCTTGGGGTTCAACACACTCAATGGTTTTTTCACGCGCGCTGACACGCCTGGTCCCGTTGGCGCGTGCACACGCTTGCTCGCCTCCACAATCAGCACCCCGCCCGCCATCACCGGCGAGACGGTTTTGCCAATGCTTTCCCAAAGCGCGCCAGTCTTTCTCCAAAACCGCTTGTGGCTCGGCGGCTGATACAGGGTCGCGCGATGGCGCTCCGGCATAAACCCATGCTGACGCAGCTGCGTTTCCAACTGGCCTGCCGAATACGGGCGGCCAAAGCCAAATGGCGTCTTATCACTGCTAGACCACATGCCTGTGCGATGCGGCACCACAAACAGCGCTCGCCCCCCAGGCCCAAGCACCCGATGTGCCTCGGCCAACACATCACTGGGCCGCTCGCTGGTTTCCAACCCGTGCATCAGCACCAGCCGGTCCACGCGCCCGGTGTCCAGCGGCCAAAGCGTTTCTTCACAGAGCACCGACACATTCGCCATCCCGGCAGGCCAAGGCATCACGCCCTGCGGCCCCGGCATCAGGCCGATCACCCGCCGCGCTTCTGGCAAATAGGGCCGCAATAGCGGCACGGCAAAGCCAAACCCGGCCACGGTTTGTCCTTTGGCCTCGGCAACAGGCCAAAGCTCCAGGATCTCGTCACGCACAGCTTTCTGGGCCGCGCGCCCCAAGGTGCTGCGGTAGTAGAAGTTTCGAAGATCCTGCACATCAAGATGCATTGCACCCGGCTCCCCGATCGGCAAATCTAGAGCTAACATAACAATGCAGAGGCGGATTTCCATGCCCCATCAGATTGTCACCATTCCTTGCCTGTCCGACAACTACGCGTTTCTCATCCATGATGCCGCCTCCGGCGCCACCGCCCTTGTCGATGCGCCTGAGCCCGGTCCCATTCTGGAAGAGCTCAAGGCGCGCGGCTGGACACTCAGCTACGTCTTGTTGACCCACCACCATTGGGACCACGTTGACGGCCTGCCCGACATCCTTGCCGCCCATCCCGCCAAAGTGATTGGCGCCAAAGCAGATGCGCACCGGCTGCCCGCGCTCGACCTGGCTGTCAGTGAGGGCGAGACTTTCGACTTTGCCGGCGAAACCGTCTCTATCCTTAACGTGTCCGGCCACACAGTGGGCCACATAGCTTTCCACTTCCCCGACACCGCCGCCGTCTTTACCGGCGACAGCCTGATGGCCATGGGCTGTGGTCGCCTGTTTGAAGGCAGCCCGGCGCAAATGTTTGACAGCCTCAGCAAGCTCGCCGCGCTACCGGACGCCACCACTGTCTGCTCCGGCCACGAATACACCGCCTCCAACTGCACCTTCGCCGCATCCCTCGGGGAAGACAACGCCGCCGTGGCGCAACGCATCGCCGATACCTCCGACATGCGCGCCAAAGGCATCGCCACCGTGCCGTCTAATCTGGGTTTGGAAAAACAAACCAACCCGTTCCTCCGCAGCGCAGATCCCGCCTTGCAAAAGGCCCTCGGCATGGTAGGGGCCGCGCCCGTGGACGTCTTCACCGAAGTCCGCAAACGCAAAGACAACTTTTAATCCGACACCTTCAGGCGGGCGTAAACCCTTTACACACTTGCCCAACGGGACGGCGGCTCACGAGAGAGTGACCCAACCAGAGGCTGAATAGAGCGAAATCTGTATCAAATTTTGCAGAAAGTCCTTGAAGACCGCCGTCAATCGACCAAACTTTAACCATAAGACCCTATGGTGAAGGCAGGCCCACCCGCCTTCATCGAAACCCGGAGGGAGCAGTCACACCGTGCCGTCATTTTCGAACTCACTAGAACAAGCCATCCACGCCGCGCTCGCGCAGGCCAACCAGCGCAAGCATGAGTTTGCCACGCTGGAGCACTTGCTCCTGTCGCTGCTGGATGAGCCCGATGCCCTGCGCGTGATGCAGGCTTGTGGCGTGAACATCGACGAATTACGCAAGGACCTTGAAGACTTCATTGACGATGACCTGTCCAACCTGGTCACCGACATCGAAGGCTCCGAAGCCGTGCCAACGGCTGCGTTCCAGCGCGTGATCCAACGCGCCGCGATCCACGTTCAAAGCTCCGGCCGCACCGAAGTGACCGGTGCCAATGTGCTGGTTGCGATCTTTGCCGAACGGGAATCCAACGCCGCCTACTTCCTGCAAGAACAGGACATGACCCGGTATGACGCGGTGAACTTCATCGCGCACGGCGTGGCGAAAGACCCGGCCTTTGGCGAGGCCCGCCCTGTGAGCGGCGCGGACGATGAGCAAGAACAACGCATCGAAGGCACCGCCGACGGCGGCGATGGCAAAGAAAGCGCGCTGGCCAAATACTGCGTTGATCTGAACGTGAAAGCCAACAAAGGCGACGTGGACCCACTGATCGGTCGCGATCACGAGGTCGAGCGTTGTATCCAGGTCCTCTGCCGACGCCGCAAGAACAACCCGCTTTTGGTGGGTGATCCGGGCGTGGGCAAAACCGCCATTGCCGAAGGTCTGGCCCGTAAGATTGTTCAGGGCGAAATCCCTGAGGTTCTGAGCCAGACAACCATCTATTCGCTCGACATGGGCGCACTGCTTGCTGGCACCCGTTATCGTGGTGATTTCGAAGAACGCCTGAAAGCCGTGGTGACCGAGTTGGAAGATCATCCGGATGCAGTTCTGTTCATCGATGAAATCCACACCGTGATTGGCGCCGGCGCCACTTCCGGCGGCGCGATGGACGCGTCCAACTTGCTGAAACCTGCACTTCAGGGCGGCAAGCTGCGCACCATGGGTTCCACGACTTACAAAGAGTTCCGCCAACACTTTGAGAAAGACCGCGCCCTGTCCCGTCGTTTCCAGAAAATCGACGTGAACGAGCCTACCGTGCCGGACAGCATCAAGATCCTCAAAGGTCTGAAAGAGTATTTTGAAGAGCATCACAGCGTGAAATACACCGCCGATGCGATCAAAACCGCCGTGGAGCTCTCCGCGCGCTACATCAACGACCGCAAACTGCCGGACAAAGCCATCGACGTAATCGACGAAGCTGGCGCCGCGCAGCATCTCGTGGCCGCTTCCAAGCGCCGCAAAACCATTGGTGTGAAAGAGATTGAGGCCGTTGTGGCCAAAATCGCGCGCATCCCGCCAAAAAGCGTCTCCAAAGACGACGCCGAGGTGCTCAAGGATCTGGAAAAATCCCTCAAGCGCGTGGTGTTTGGTCAGGACAACGCCATCGAGTCGCTCAGCTCCGCCATCAAACTGGCCCGTGCCGGTCTGCGCGAGCCTGAGAAGCCCATCGGCAACTACCTCTTCGCCGGTCCAACCGGTGTGGGCAAAACCGAGGTGGCGAAACAGCTGGCGGACACGCTGGGTGTGGAACTTCTGCGCTTTGACATGTCTGAGTACATGGAGAAGCACGCTGTCTCCCGCCTGATCGGTGCCCCTCCCGGCTACGTCGGATTTGACCAAGGCGGTCTGCTCACCGACGGCGTGGATCAGCATCCGCACTGTGTGCTGCTGCTTGACGAGATGGAGAAAGCCCACCCAGACGTCTACAACATCCTGTTGCAGGTGATGGACAACGGCGAGCTGACCGATCACAACGGCCGCACCGTGAGCTTCCGCAACGTGGTTCTGATCATGACCTCCAACGCGGGTGCGTCCGAGCAAGCGAAAGCCGCGATTGGCTTTGGACGCGACCGCCGCGAGGGTGAAGACACCGCCGCGATTGAGCGCACGTTCACGCCGGAATTCCGCAACCGTCTGGACGCGGTGATCTCCTTTGCGCCTCTGCCCAAAGAAGTCATCCTGCGCGTGGTCGAGAAGTTTGTGCTGCAGCTTGAGGCGCAGCTGATGGATCGCAACGTGACCATCGAGCTGACACCAAAAGCCGCACAGTGGCTCGCAGACAAGGGTTACGACGACAAGATGGGCGCCCGCCCGCTTGGCCGGGTGATCCAGGAGCACATCAAAAAGCCGCTCGCCGAAGAGCTACTGTTTGGCAAGCTTGCGAAAGGTGGCGTGGTCAAGGTGAAGGTCAAAAACGGCAATCTGGAGCTGGATCTGGCTGGCCCGGACAACCCACGCATCACCGGCGACAAGCCACCGCTTCTGACGGCGGACTGATGCTCAAACAGAGCTTCGTACTGATCGGCGCGCTCGCAGCTTTCCCGGCTGCGGGCGCGCCAACGTTTTCGATGCCGGTGGACTGCGAGTTGGGTGAAACCTGCTTCATTCAGAACTATGTCGACCACAACGAAGGTGACGGCTACTTCGACCACACCTGCGGCCCGCTCTCCTATGATGGCCACAAAGGCACCGACTTTGCCCTGCCCTCCACCGACGCGATGGACGTTGGTGTGAACGTCTTGGCGGCAGCCGATGGCGTTGTGCTGGGCGCCCGCGACGGCATGGTCGACAAGATCATCGCCCCCGAAGACATCCCCAAACTCAACGGCAAAGACTGCGGCAATGGCGTCTCCATCGACCACGGCAACGGCTGGGTCAGCCAGTATTGCCATATGAAACAGGGCTCTGTGTCGGTCTCCCAAGGTGACACGATCACCCGAGGACAGGTGCTTGGGCAAATCGGGCTCTCCGGCCGCACGCAATTCCCGCACCTGCACATCTCCATCCGCGACGGCAACCGCGTAGTGGACCCCTTTGCGCCAGACCGTTTAGGCGTCTGCGGCGAGAGTTACGACACGCTGTGGGAGAGCGACATTTCCTATGTTGGCGGCGGGCTAATCCGCGCGGGCTTTGAAGTCGGGGTACCCAAGTTTGCCTCCGTAAAATCCGGCATGGCAGGCCGCGACCGCATGCCGGCACAAGCCAAGGCCATGGTGTTGTTTGGCTACGCCTTTGGCAGCCTGCCCAACGACGAAATGCGACTTTCAATAACCGGCCCGCAAGGCAAAGTGTTTGACCACACCACGGTGATGGAGAAAGCACAGGCGCAGTACTTCCGCGCTGGCGGCAAACGCACGCCCATGGGCGGCTGGCCCAAAGGAACCTACCACGGCGAAGTCACCATCACCCGCGATGGCGCCCAACTCGACCATCAGACCATCACCCTGACAGTCGAATAAAGCGCCTATTTCTCGGTGAACTTAAGCTCGATCCGGCGGTTGCGCGCCCGCGCCTCTGCAGTATCGGCGGGATCAACCGGCTGATACTGACCAAACCCATTGGCCGAGAGCCGCGCGGGTGGCAGGCCCAGCACGTCGATCATATAGCGCACCACTGACAATGCCCGCGCCTGGCTCAGCTCCCAGTTGTCCGCAAAAGCTCCGCCGTAAATCGGCACGTCATCCGTGTGGCCATCCACCCGCAAGATCCAATCAATATTGCTCGGAATGTCGTCAATCACGCTCTGCAGGATGCCCGCCACCTTGGCGACTTCCGCCTGCCCTTCAAACGACAGGTCCGCCCCTCCAGGCGGGAACAGCACTTCAGAGGAGAACACAAAGCGGTCGCCAACAATGCGCACCCCTTCTTGCGCGCCCAGCAGACTTCGCAACTGCCCAAAGAATTCAGACCGGTATTGCTCCAAGTCTTTGGTCTGGTTTTCCAGCGCGATCTTTTCCTGCTCCAGCCGGATGCGCTCCGCCTCTTCCAACAGCCGCCGTTTGCGCTCTTCTGCCGCCGCCCGTGCAAGCGCCGCGTTCAGGTCCGAGCCCAACGCCTCCAGCTGCACCTGCGACGCAGCATCGCGCTCCGCGTAATCGTCCAGAATGGTCTGCAGTTGTCCCAACTGATTGCGCAGCGCCGCGATTTGCTGGTTCAGCGCTGCAATCTGGCGCAGGCTCTCGGCCGATTTGGCCTCTTCTTCTGACAGCGCCTTATTGGCCTCAGCCAGCAACGCATCCCGCCGCTCCGCTTCGGTCAGAGCCTCTGCCTGCGCATTCTCCGCCGCCTTCTGCGCCGCCAGCGCCTTGGCCAGTTCCTCTTCCACATTCAGCGTGTCGCGCAACTTCTGCTCCGCCGCGAGTTTCGCCGCCAAAGCCGTGGCCAGACGTTCCCGCAGGGACGAACCGCCCTCTGCCGCCTCAACCTGCGCCGCAACCGCCGCCGCAAGCTGCTCTTCCAGATCCGCCACTTGCAGCGCCAGACCGTCCGCCTTCGCCGCCGCTTCAGCCCCCTCGGTCTCCGCCGCCAACTTGGCCGCCAAAGCTTTCGTTAGCTGCGCTTCAAGCTCCTGCAAATCGGACCGCCGCTCACCGACCTGTGCCTCCGCCGTTGCCCGCGCAGCCACTTCGGCCACCAACTGGCTCTGCAACTCGCTCACCGTGCGCCGGTTTTCTTCAAGCCCCAGCAGTGCCGCCGCCAGCTCTGCCTTGACCGAGGCCAGCTCGCCTTCGCGGGTCTCAAGCTCGGTCTCTACCGTCGCCAGTTTCAGCACGGTGTCAGCCAAATCCGCATCCACGTTCTGCCCTTCAACGAGCGCCGCCGCCAGCTTCAGGTCCAGATCATCCCGCGCCGCCTCCGCCGCCGCCAACAAGGTCAGCGTATCCTCGGCCTCCTTGCGCTGCGCCTCAAGCGCCAGCGTCATCGCCGTCAGCTCCGCATCCGCGTTTTCAAGCCGCTTGCGAAGCTCTTCTGCCGCCGCCGCCTCCAACAGACGCCGCTGCTCTTCTTCGGTCAACGCTTTGTCCAACTGATCGGCCTTGGCCGTCAGCGCATCAACCTGCAACTGCCCTTCGGCCACCTCGGTCTGCAGGCTGTCAATCAACGCCTGCATCGCGTCAGCTTCCGCCGCCGCCAGACGCGCCGCCTCCGCGCCCGCATCAATCTCGCTACGCGCTTGTGCCAACGCCAGGTTCAACGCCTCGCGCTCATCAATCAGCGTGTCACGTTCGCCTTCCAGCGCGGCAATATCGGCCCGCGCGTCATCCCGCTGCGCCAACAAGGTTGCCACCTGCGCCTCAAAGCTGGTGATCTGCGCCCGCGCCGCATCCAAGGCCGCCGCCTGTGCATCTCGCGTCGCCGTCAAGGCCGAGATAAGCGCATCTTGCTCACGCAACTGCGTATCGCGATCCCCCAAGGTGGCTGTCAGCCCGCCAATCTCGGTTTCAAGCTCCCGAGTGCGCGTGCGCTCCAACCCCAAGGCGTCCGCCAAGGCCGCCACCTCGGATTGCAGTGCATTCAACTCGGTGTCTTTTTCGGTGATGGTCTCTGACAGTACAAACTGCACGATCATAAAGATCGTCAAAACAAACATCAGAACCAGCAATAGCCCGGTCATGGCGTCCACAAACCCGGGCCAAATGCTGGCTTGGAACCGTTGTCCGGTGCGTCGGGACAGGGCCATGGCTTAGCCCTCCCTGCCGCCCTTAGGCGCTGGTGGGCGTTTCAATTGCACCTTGGTGACAGGGCCAGCGCTCTCGCCTTCCGCTGCTTTGCCAATCCGGCGCAGCGCGCGGGCGATGCCATTCAACTCGGTGCGCAGCTCGGTCATGCTTTCCTGACGACCGGCAGAAATCTCTTCCAGAATGCGCAGCATCTGTACGTCAATAGAGCGCAGCCGCATCCGGCTCTCCGCATCCATACCCCCGTCCAGTCCGCCGCCATCAGACAGCTGCGCAATCAAACGCTCCTGCCCCTCGGCAATGCGCAACAGTGCCTGCGTTGCTGTGTCCTGTGCGTCTAGCCGATCGGCCATACGGTGCATGGCTTCCGACAAGGCTGCCGTGTCACCACCACCCTGCGCAGTCCCTCCAGCCACCATGGTCTGGCGCAACTGTTCCAACTGTCCGGACATATGCTCAAACGCCGCGCCCAGCACCGAAATATCGCCACCCTCACCTTCGCCAGTGGAGAAACCCACCCGCGTGATCGAGCTCAGCCATTCTTCCAACTCACGGTAAAACCGGTTCTGCCCGTGGCTGGCAAACAACTCCAACAGGCCCACCACCAGCGAGCCGGCGAGCCCCAACAGGGATGACGCAAAGGCCACGCCCATGCCGCCCAACTGGCTTTCCAATCCGTCCATCAGGCGGCTCACCACGTCGATGCTGGACTCACCCGAGCCCAAATCAAGGCTCTTAATGGTGTCCACCACCGCTGGCACCGTGGTTGCCAGGCCGTAGAAGGTGCCCAGAAGACCAAGGAAGATCAGCAAGTTTACGATGTAGCGCGTGATCTCGCGGCCTTCGTCCACCCGTGTGGCCACAGAATCCAAAATCGAACTCGCCGACGTGGAGGAAATCTGCCCATGCGCCCCGCGCTCACGCAGCAGGCTCGCCAGCGGCGCCAAAAGAGTCGGCGGCGAGTTGGCGTCATGCCCTTCACGCAACCCCGCAAAACCTTCGATCCAACGCACGGACCGGAACAGGGACAGCACCTGACCAAAGGTCGCTGCCACACCCAGCACAAACACAAAAAAGATGAAGCCATTCAGCTCCGGGTTTGCGGTGAACACCGGCAAAACCTGCGGCAGGGCAACATAGCCCACAGCAGTCACAAGCCCCAAGACGACCAGCATCTGCAGAATCTGGAAGGTGGGCTTAGAGAATTTCGGCTCGACGGTACGGTCCGGCTGATCCATTCAGATGGGTCCTGACGCTTTGTTTTTCAGTGCTCACCCTACTGCCATGTCCCTGCGCTGCCAAGGAATTTCACCGCACCTGCCTTGGCGACGCTTACGCAGCGGTCAATCTGCGCACTTCTTGAGACAGCCACTTCAGATCCGCATCTTCTATGCCCAGTTCAAAAAGATGGCTGGCCGTGTTGTGCAGATATTCTGTGTTAGGCCCACGCCCGCCCACGGCGGTGGAGATAATCCGCGCCTGCTCATCTAGTGACAGGTGGCAATACTGCGCGTGATCAGGGTCAATCACATAGGTCACCGCCTCCACATCACGCCCGTCGCGCAGGGTCAACGGGAGGGTTTCTTCCAGATAAGCCGAACTCACCAATTCCCGCTCCCGCAGGTAGTCCAACGTGCGCGCCTCATGCCCCTCGGCGACTTTCAGCGCCAGCCCCTGACAATGCGCGCCCACTTCGGCATCCAAGGCCAAAACCAACCCAGGCGCTTCAACCGTGCCGCGATGGTGGATCGAACGCATACAGAAACTCCGGTGCCAGCCGTCCAACCGCGCCACCGCCTGTTCTGCCACCTCAAATCCGGGGTTCCACAAAAGCGATCCGTATCCAAATACCCACATAGTCTGCCTCTGGTCCTGCTGGCTTTGCGCCGTTAAACACCAAACCGACTCTGTGAGAAAGGCCCAAGCCATGATGAAATTGCTGTTTCGACTGATCGTTCTGGCCGCGTTTGGCTGGTCCGGCTTCTGGCTGTTTGGCTACATGGCGCTCTCTTCTGCATTGCCAGACTGGTTCGAGGACCGTCGCGCCGAAGGCTGGGTCGCAGAATATGATGATCTCTCGGTCTCCGGCCTCCCCAGCCGGTTGGACAGCACCTTTGAAAACCTCACGCTAGCGGACCCGCAAACCGGCGTCGCTTGGGATGCGCCGTTTTTCAACATGCATGCACTCACATACCGCCCCCACCACGTGATTGCGGTCTGGCCAGACAGCCAAACCCTCGCCATTCCCGGCGAAAAGCTCACGGTGACCACCGGTGACATGCGCGCCTCGCTTGTGCTTGATCCCGGCACCGATCTCACACTCAACCGCACCAATGTCGCCATCGAAAGCCTTGGCATCAGTTCCAGTGCCGACTGGCAAATGGCGGCCAGCGCGGTGAACCTTGCCATGCACCGCGACGAAAGTGACGCCACCACCTATCGCCTCGCCTTCAAAGCTGACTCGCTCACACCGCCCGCAGGCTTTGCCCTGCCCGACGGCATTGACCTGCCGCGCAACTTCTCCAGCTTCCGCGCTGATCTGACTGCCAGTTTTGACCGCCCTTGGGACCGCACAGCCATCGAACAGTCCCGGCCCCAACCAACGACGCTTGATCTCACACTGGCGGAAATCATCTGGGGTGACCTACAACTGCACGCTGCGGGTCAGGTCACCATCGACAATTCCGGCTTTCCGACCGGCGAGGTCACCATTCGTGCGGTTAACTGGCGCGATATTCTCAACGTCGCCCGCCACTCCGGCCAAATTCCGGCGTCGGTGATTGATACAGTGGAGCAGGCCCTCGGCTTCATCGCCCAACTGTCTGGCAACGCGAACGAACTCGACATTCCGCTCACCTTTGCAAACGGTGCCACCAAGCTTGGCCCGCTGCCCATCGGCCCGGCCCCGCGGATTTTTCTGCGCTAGGCGGGTAGCTTATCGACAGTAGGCACCGCCGCGATGTTTCGCGGTGTCAAAGTGGAAGTGATCTCGGTGATAACGGTCCGCATTCGGGCCAAGCACCGTGCCAAACGGCCCACAGGCCTGTTTGTGCATCTTCTTCAGAATGCGGCCCTTTTTGCCGTTGTTCCAGTCTTTCAGGACCGAAATACTCTCGCCGTTTTTGAGCCTGATGGCAGAGATATCAATCGCCTTGCCTTTGCCATGCTCACTGATCTTGGCACCGGGGCGGTTGTTGCGCGTACGACAGGAATACCCCGCCGCCACTTTGATCTCTTTTGCACCGCCACCAAAGCTGCGCACGGATTTCTTGAGTCCCTTGTCGACCCATTTCTCCAGCGCCTTGGCTGTGTCACAGGTCATCACCGCCGGGGTAGACAGTTTCACGCCATCCACTTCGTAAAGCTTGATCGCGCCCTTTTTGATGCCACAGCCGCGCAGCTTGCCAGGCACCGGCGGCACCTCTTTGCCAATCAGGCGCTTGTTGCGACAGACTTTGCCAATGCCCGCTGCCTTACGCGCTTTGCGCTCTGCGCGTGTCACACGCACCGGCTCCGGGTCGGCCGTCTCGATGGCCGCCGAGGTGGCCGCCGCAGCGGGAGCAACAGCCGCCACGCGTGTCACCGTCGACGCATTGGAACCAGGTCGCAGCATAGGCCGCAAGGATCGATCTGGTGCAAAGCTTGGCAAAGCCACCGGATACACAACCCGCAAGACCGGCCGCAAACTGCGCTCCGGCGCATTGGCCTGCACCGCACTCAAGGCACCGGTGCCAAAGGTTGCGATCAGCGCCAGATATGCCGCCGCGCGCTTCACGTCTTGGGCGCCTCACGGCCAAAGTTCGGCGCGGCCGTATCCTGCCCTGCCTCAATGATCCCACGACGAATTTCGCGCGTGCGGGTAAAATACTGATGCAAATGTTCACCATCGCCGGTGCGGATCGCCCGTTGCAGCGCAAACAACTCTTCGGTGAAGCGCCCCAAAATCTCCAGCGTGGCGTCTTTGTTGGTCAAAAACACATCTCGCCACATGGTTGGATCAGACGCCGCAATCCGGGTGAAATCCCGGAATCCCGCCGCCGAATATTTGATCACTTCGCTATCCGTCACACGGCGCAGATCGTCGGCGACACCGACCATCGTGTAAGCAATCAGGTGGGGTGTGTGGCTGGTCACAGCCAGCACCAGATCGTGGTGGTCCGCATCCATCTCATCCACATTGGCGCCCATGCCTTCCCAGAGCGCGCGCAGCTGCGCCACCGCCTCCGCATCGCTGCCTTCCACCGGCACCAACAGGCACCAACGGTTGTCAAACAACTCGGCAAACCCGCTCTCCGGCCCGGAATGCTCTGTCCCCGCCAAAGGGTGCGCCGGCACAAAATGCACGCCGTCTGGCAAATGCGGTCCAACCGCCTCGATCACATCGCGTTTCACGGAGCCCACATCGGTCACAGTCGCGCCTGCTTTCAGATGTGGCGCAATCTCCTTGGCCACCGGCCCCATCGCGCCCACCGGCACACAGAGCACCACCAGGTCTGCGTCCGCCACAGCCTCTGCCGCGCTGTCACAGACCCGATCACACAGGCCAATGCGCCGCGCCGTTTCCCGAGAGGCTTCCGATTTGGCAAACCCGGTCACTTCGCCGGCCAGTCCACCGCGCTTGATCGCCCAGAACATCGAGGAGGCAATCAACCCCAACCCAATCAGCGCAACGCGGTTGTAGACCGGTGTGCTCATCGCGCGCCGTCCTTGAACTGGCCAATCGCATGCGCCACCCGACGACAGCTTGGCTCATCCCCTACGGTGATCCGCAGACAATTTGGCAGGCCATAGCCCGCCACACGCCGCACAATCAGCCCTTGGGATTTCAGATAGTCATCGCAGGCTTCTGCTTCCGCCTGATCGGCAAACCGCGCCAGAATGAAGTTGGTGCAAGAGGTGTCAGACGGCACACCGTGCTCCATCAGCGCCTCTGCCAGCCAAGCCCGCAAACGTGTGTTGTCCGCCCGGCACTTTGCGACCCATTCCTGGTCGCGCACAGCAGCCATCGCCAGCTTCATCTGGATGTCATTCAGGTTAAACGGCTGACGCACCCGGTTGAGCACATCGATGATCGCCTGAGGCGCATAGCCCCAGCCGACACGCAACCCGCCAAGACCATAGATCTTGGAGAAGGTCCGCGTCATCACCACGTTGTCCCGCGCTTCCACCAAGCTCGCGCCCCCGTCAAACCCCTGCACATACTCTGTGTAGGCGCCATCATGCACAAGAATACAGCCCTCTGGCAAACCATCGGCCAAACGTGCCAGATCATTGCCACCAATCATGGTGCCGGTTGGGTTGGCCGGGTTGGCCAGAAACACAATTTTGGTTTTCTCGGTGCAGGCCGCCAGCAGGGCATCCACATCCACAACCCGCTCGCGCTCTCTTGCCACAACCGGCGTTGCGCCTACCATCTTGGCGAGGATCGGGTACATGGAGAAGCCGTGTTCAGGGTACACAATCTCGTCGCCCACACCGGCATAGGCCTGGGTGATGAACTGCAAGACTTCGTCACTGCCCACACCACAGATGATGCGGTTGGCGTCCAACCCGTGCACCTCGGCAATCGCGGCGCGCAGCTCGGCGTGGTCGGTGTTGGGATAGCGATGCAGGTTTAACCCCGTTTTGGCATGCATGTCGGTGACCGCGTCACTGCATCCCATCGGGTTTTCGTTTGACGACAGTTTCACAACGTCTTTGACGCCGTCCACTGACGCGCTGCCGCCCACATACAACTCAATATCCATGACACCGGGCTGCGGCTCAATTCGTGACATCACGTTACTCCCTCGTTGCCTGCTGTTTAGCGAGGCACCCGAGGCTTGGAAAGACAGGAAGCCGGTGACGCGGGGAATTGCCTCAACAAAACCCCTCAGGCTGTTGCAAACGGGCGTCACGTAGACAAAATGTCCACCCTACACCCAAGCGCACCGTCGGCGGCATGCCTGGCACGCCCCGCTTCTTCTTGCCAAAAATATCCCGGAGCGCGAGGCAGCGCCTCGCACCACGCAGCCCACATGGCTGCGCTCCTCCAGCGCACCAAAGGCGCACTGCGACCTTGCCTGCGTCAGGTCCGCATAACAGGCCCGCAAGGCATCTGTCTTATGCGTAGTAATCCACCACGGATTTGGAGCTATCAATGCCCGCCGCATCCAACTTGCTGCGCAGCACCTGCGCAAAGTCGTTGCCACCAGAGGTCTGATAAGACGCCACCGCCGAGCGGATCGCGCTCATCACCGCGCCATCCATTGTCTTCTGCCGCTGCGGCTCATGGCCTTGCAACTGGCTGCGCGCGGCTTCCTGCACCGGCTCCACTTTTTCAGACTTTGGCGCCTCTTTGGGCTCCTGCACCGGCTGCCCGGCGTATTTCGCCAGCGCTGCGTGCAACATCGCGTTCTGCGTTGCGCTCAATCCGGACCACCCTGTGGTCTCTCCTAATATGCCTACCGCTTCTACCATAGCGATGTCTCCTTCTTGCACTTACCCGTGTGAACGGAGCCGCCCCCTAAAGCCGCCGTGCGCGAGGTTCAAAAACCTTGCCATCTTTTTAACGTGCAGACAACCAAACCGCTAAAATTGCTGATAAAATTCTGACTTTCTTAACCCAATAGCGCTGGACAATTTGCACCTGATCGGCCTCCAAAACGCGGAGGTATTCGCATTTTTTTGCCACCCCACAAATTATCCATATTGCTTTTGTTTGATCAAATATGCTCAAACCGAGTCACGAACCCTGGCAATAAAGGCATTGCGCGCTGCTGCCTGGGTGAGCGGAGCCACTCTGCTCAAAAGAGACCTAAGCCGGTCTCGCGCGTGCACTTGGCTCCCTTCATGTAACTTTTTTAGGCGGCGCGCCGCCACAAGCACGAGGGTTTTGCCATGCTGCATAACGACAAACTTGAACAATGGGATCGTGAAAACTTCTTCCACCCGTCCACACATTTGGCTGAATTTGCCCGCGGCAACGTCCCCCACCGCGTGATCACCGGCGGCACCGGCTGCCACATCGAAGACCGCGACGGCAACCGCCTGCTCGACGCCTTTGCCGGTCTCTACTGCGTCAACGTTGGCTACGGCCGCAGCGACATTGCCGATGCGATTTCGGACCAAGCAAAAGAGCTGGCCTATTACCACTCCTACGTGGGTCACGGCACCGAAGCCTCCATCACTTTGGCCAAAATGGTGCTCGACCGCGCCCCCGACCATATGTCCAAGGTCTACTTCGGCCTCTCTGGCTCAGACGCCAATGAAACCAACATCAAACTGATCTGGTACTACAACAACATCCTAGGTCGCCCCGAGAAGAAGAAGATCATCTCCCGCTGGCGTGGCTACCACGGCTCAGGCCTGATGACAGGCTCCCTGACCGGCCTGGAACTGTTCCACAACAAGTTTGACCTGCCGCTGGCACAGGTGGTGCACACAGAAGCGCCTTATTACTTCCGCCGCGAAGATCAGAGCCAGTCTGAAGAGCAGTTTGTCGCCCACTGTGTTGCCGCGCTGGAAGAGACCATTGCCCGCGAAGGCGCCGACACCATCGCCGCCTTTATCGGTGAACCAGTTCTGGGCACCGGTGGCATTGTGCCGCCGCCTGCTGGTTATTGGCCCGCAATTCAAGCGGTTCTGGACAAGCACGACATCCTGCTGGTGGCCGACGAAGTTGTCACCGGATTTGGTCGCCTTGGCTCGATGTTTGGTTCTGACCACTACGGTCTGAAGCCAGACCTGATCACCATCGCCAAAGGCCTAACCTCCGCCTACGCACCGCTCTCTGGCTCGATTGTCTCCGACAAAATGTGGTCTGTGCTGGAACAAGGCACCGACGAAAACGGCCCGATCGGCCATGGCTGGACCTACTCCGCCCACCCGATTGGCGCCGCCGCAGGTGTGGCCAACCTCAAGCTGATCGACGAGCTCAACCTCGTAGAAAACGCTGGCACCGTGGGCGCGTACTTCAACAAAACCATGTCTGAAGCCCTCGGCGCACACGCCAACGTGGGCGACGTCCGTGGCGAAGGCATGATGTGTGCCGTGGAATTTGTCGCTGACAAAGACAGCCGCACCTTCTTTGACGCAGCCGACAAGATTGGCCCTCAGATTGCCGCCAAACTTCTGGAGCAGGACAATGTGATTGCCCGCGCCATGCCACAGGGCGACATTCTGGGCTTTGCCCCACCGTTCTGCCTGACTCGCGAAGAAGCCGATTTGGTGGTTGCCGCCACCGTGCGCGCCGTCGCCTCCGTCCTGCCGTAAGACCCCAAAAGGAGCACAAGATGACTCAATCCAAAGCCCCTTTCAGCACCGCTGAATATCAGCGCCGCCTCTCCAACACCCGTGCCGCCATGGCAGAAGCGGGTCTGGACGCGCTGTTTGTAACCGACCCGTCCAACCAGGCCTGGTTGACCGGATATGATGGCTGGTCGTTTTACGTCCACCAGGGTGTGATTGTGACCATGGAAGGCGAACCCATCTGGTGGGGCCGCTACATGGACATGATGGGCGGCCGCCGCACCTGCTGGATGGATCACGCCAATATCCTCGGCTACGGCGATCATTTTGTGCAATCCACGGTCGTGCATCCAATGCAGGACCTCGCAGAACAGCTCAAAACGCGCGGCTTCACGGCCGCGCGGATTGGCGTGGAAATGGAGAACTACTACTACTCCGCCAAAGCCCATGCCGTCCTCACCGAAGAACTGCCCGAGGCCACGCTGGTGGACGCCACCGCACTGGTGAACTGGCAGCGTCTGGTGAAATCCGATGTCGAGGTGGACTTCATCCGCAAAGCCGCCCGCATCACTGAAAAGGTCATGTTGACCGCCATCGACCGCGCCGCCCCTGGGGTGCGCAAAAACGATGTGGTGGCCGACATCATGAAGGCCGGCATTGAGGGCATCGGCGACGATTGGGGCGACTACCCCGCCATCGTGCCGCTCACACCCTCCGGTCTGGACGCCACCGCCGCCCACCTCACCTGGGACGGCACGCCAATGCGCGAGGGCGAAGCCACCTTCTTTGAACTTTCAGGCTGCTACCGCCGCTACCACGCCCCAATCAGCCGCACCGTTTTCCTCGGCACACCGTCCGATGACATGCTGCGCACTGAGGCGGCCCAGCTCGAAGGCATCGCCGCCGGTCTGGAAGCCGCCCGCGCGGGCAACCGCACCTGCGACATCGCCAATGCCTTTATGGATGTGCTGGCCAAACACGGCATCGAACGCTCCGGCCGCATGGGCTAC
This sequence comes from Shimia sp. MIT1388, assembly GCF_047124445.1. Classification (GTDB taxonomy): domain Bacteria; phylum Pseudomonadota; class Alphaproteobacteria; order Rhodobacterales; family Rhodobacteraceae; genus Shimia. The sequence continues at coordinate 2,283,923 of NZ_CP138921.1, forward strand.
CCCATTGGCCTCAGCTACCCGCCCGATTGGGGCGAGCGCACCGCCTCGATCCGCACTGAGGATGAAACCGTGCTGCAACCCGGTATGGTCTTCCACTTCATGCCCGCCCTCTGGATGGACAGCTGGGGGCTGGAGACCACCGAAACCATCCTGATCCGCGAAGAGGGCGCCGCAGAGCCGCTCTGTGATCTGGAGCGCAAGCTCATCGTCAAAGGCTGACCCATGCTGGAGACCACCAAACAGATCCTCTCCGACCTGATCGCCTTCCCAACGGTCTCGGTCGACAGCAACCTCGACATGATCTCCTACCTCGCCGCACGTCTCAAAGACTGCGGTGCCAAGGTGGAGATCTTCCACGACGAGACCCACAAAAAGGCCAACCTCTTTGCCACCCTCGGCCCCGAAGTCGACGGCGGCATTGTACTCTCCGGTCACAGCGATGTGGTGCCGGTCACCGATCAGGACTGGACCAGCGATCCCTTTGTCATGGAGGAGCGCGACGGGCGTCTTTACGGGCGCGGCACCTGCGACATGAAAGGCTTCATCGCCGCCACCGTCGCCATGGCACCCCACTTTGCCCAGCGTGTCACCGACACGCCGGTGCATTTTGCCTTCACCTATGACGAGGAGACCGGCTGCATTGGCGCAGGCCATCTGGTCGAAGCCCTCAAAGAGCGCAACATCAAACCCCGGCTGGCCATCATCGGCGAGCCGACCTCCATGCGCATCATCGAAGGCCACAAAGGCTGCCATGAGTACAGCACCCGCTTTCAGGGGTTAGAAGGCCACGGCTCCGCGCCCGACTTGGGTGTAAACGCGGTGGAATACGCCGCGCGCTATGTCTCCCGCCTTTTGGAACTGAAAGCCAAGCTCACCACCATGGCGCCAGAAACCAGCCGCTTTGAGCCGCCCTGGACCACCGTGAACGTCGGCGCCATCCACGGCGGCAGCGTGCACAACGTCATCGCGCCCAAGGCGCAGGTGGATTGGGAAATGCGCCCGGTGCAAGCCAGCGACGCCACCTTTGTAAAAGAGGCCCTGAAAGCCTACTGCGAAGACGAGCTCCTGCCCGCCATGCGCAAAGTCTACCCCGATGCACAGATCGACACTGAGGTGGTGGGCGAGGTCGCAGGCCTCATCCCGGAAGACGACAACGAAGCCCGCAAACTGCTGATGGAACTCACCGGCGCCAATGGCGCGGACCTTGTGCCTTTTGGCACCGAAGCAGGCCTGTTTCAGTCGATGGGCATGGATGTGGTGGTCTGCGGTCCCGGCTCCATCGAGCAGGCCCACAAAGCCGACGAATTCATCGCGCTGGATCAGCTGGCCGATTGCCTCAAGCTGCTGGAAAAGCTCGGCGACACGCTGGCAAAAGCCTAAACCCGCCCAGCGCCGCAGCAACTTCCAAAACCCGCACAAACAAAAAGGGCCGCGATCCACTCGCGGCCCTCTTCGTATTCTGTAACCTAGGTCGGCGAAGATTAGTTCTTCGCGTAGAATTCCACGACCAGGTTTGGTTCCATAACAACCGGGTATGGCACGTCGGACAGGCCTGGGGTGCGCACGAAGGTTGCGGTCATTTTGTTGTGGTCAGCGTCGATGTAGTCAGGCACGTCGCGCTCGTTCAGCTGAACCGCTTCCAGCAGAACTGCGAGCTGCTTGGACTTCTCACGTACTTCGATCACGTCGCCTTCTTTGACGCGGTAAGACGCGATGTTCACGCGCTTGCCGTTCACCAGAACGTGGCCGTGGTTCACAAACTGACGTGCAGCAAACACGGTTGGAACAAACTTGGCGCGGTAAACAACAGCGTCCAGACGGCGCTCCAGCAGACCGATCAGGTTTTCACCGGTGTCGCCTTTTACACGCTCAGCTTCGCCGTAGATGCGACGGAACTGCTTCTCGGTCAGGTCGCCGTAGTAGCCTTTCAGCTTCTGCTTAGCGCGCAGCTGAGTACCGAAGTCGGACAGTTTGCCTTTGCGGCGCTGACCGTGCTGGCCTGGGCCATAGTCACGACGGTTTACTGGGGATTTTGGACGACCCCAGATGTTTTCGCCCATCCGGCGGTCAATTTTGTACTTGGCAGCAGTTCTTTTTGTCATCTGCTGATCTCCTTCGTTCAGGTTTCGAAGGGCGTTGTCCTCTTGCCGGATTTTGCCGACATGACAGGCATCCTCTTGCGAGGGCCACCAACACCAATGAAGCCGCGCTTATACGGGGGATTCTGAGGGAGTCAAGCGGGGAGTGGGCAATCCCAATGCGATGACAACATCAGCTACAGCTCGCTTGGCAGCTACGGCTTTAGCTTCCTTCTACAAGGCAACGTATTCAGGGCAACTTAATTGGCGAGGACACCGCGCTTCTTAAGTGTAAACCTTTGCTTTCCTTGGGCGCCGTCAATCGCTCCGTTTCCGGCCCAACCGTCTTCTTCCAAATTCATTTTGCCACCAAAAAGAAATGTGCCGTTTTCGTCATACTCCTTGAAGGACAACCCTTTCTTGGTGGCCTCTGTCACACGGGTGCGCTGTTTCCGAGTTCCGTCTGAATGAATCTCTTTGTAGCGGCATTGCCCAAGGGTACGGGTGCAATCATGTGGTCGATAACGAATTTCAAACCCGTCAGGCCGTACCCAGCGCACATAGTTTCCGTCTTTGTCCAAGTGTGTTTCAAACGCCGGTGTGCCGCCGGGTTTTGCGCCACGATAACTGGTTAACACAAACGCCTTGCCTTTGCGGCCAGTATAAACGTGATGGATCATTCCACCCTGCGATTGGTTTATCGACACATAGGCACCTGGCGTCATCTTTTCAGATTGCCAACGGATGTCCTGCGCATTGGCAGATGTCCCCATCAAGCTAGCTAGCGCAATAGCCAGAAAATGCTTCACCACAACAATTACTCCCACTTTGATGGGGCAAGTTACACAACTCTTTGCTGATTTCAAGGCAAGCCTATCTCCCCAGAGATGCCACATTTCCGCCAAGTCAATGGCTTGGCAAACTTATAAATTACCTGGGTGGTTGCTATTGAAAGGTACGATTGTGAAACGCATTATCCTGTCCCTTGCCGTTTGCCTGCTGACCTATACCGGCGCACTGGCCCTGATGCGCCCGGCCGATCCGACCTACGCGCAACTTGCCGATCAGTTCTGCCCGGCGGAATGGGCCGCGCTGAACGCCTTTGATCCACCACTGTACCTGCAGCACTATCACGACCAGAAAGCCGCCCGCGAACCAGGCACGTCGCTGGCAACGAACGCCGTTTTGCACCGCCCCTTCATCGGCGCTCTGGCGATTGCCGACTTTGTGGGTCAATTTGTCAGCCTGGACCATGCGGAAAATCACACGCCCTACACCATTGCGCACACCCAAGCGCGTCTGGACTTTGTGAAATGCTTGAATCCGTCTGAAGAAGAACGCCAAATCACTCTAGGCACGTACGAAGCTGTGTATCCCGTTGAAACATACGGCCCCCCAACTGCAATCGCGCATCTTTTTGCGGAAACAGACAAAATGTTCTGCATGGGCTTTGACCGCGCCTTCGAAGGCATCAAGAAACTCGACCCAACGAACCCGTTTTATCATCACAGCCACTTTCATCTCACCAAAACAAAGATGACTGTTTGCCCAAAGCCTACCCCACCACACCAATCACCTGACTGATCCGCGCCCCGGCGTTCACCGCCTGATAGGTCGGGAACGGAACCCGTTCAGACAAATCAATCTCCCGCGCGACCCACTCTTGGGCTTCTAACTTCTGCAAAGACGTTGAAAGCGCCCGATCCGTGATCGCGCCCAACCCCGCCTTAAAGCCGGAAAAGCGCTGCGGCTGCGTCGCCAGCGCCAGCACCGGTACGGTCCAGCTTTTGCGCAACAGCTTGGCGTCACTCTCTTCCGCCGCCCGCAGAATCTCGTCTGCCTTCGCCGCCGCCACCACGCCTAGATCTGTCAAAACAAATTCCGGCCGCAGCGGATGCCCGTGTCCGGGGTTTCGCATCACCACCCCCAGCTCCATCAAATGCGCCAGACTGGCGCCAAAGGCTGTGCGCCCGGCCCCAGTGGCGGCAATCAACGTCGCCTGCCGCCCCGGCACGCCGCGATGCATCTGCGCCAGAATGTCGAGCGCCCAGGCCCGAGAGGTGATCTTGACAAGCAACTTAATGTCCATAAAGTATAGTAACTACATTTTGTGAAATCAGCAACCACTAAGGACCGCATCATGGCTCTTGCCGCATTGACCAACATCATCACGCTCTCAATTTCTGTGAGTGATCGCCACGCCAGCGCCGCCTGGTTCAAAGAGAAACTGGGCTTTGAGCTGCGCTACCACATTGACGAAGCCGGCTGGAGCGAGCTCAACACCAAGACCGAGGGTGTGATCCTTGGCTTGGGCGAGCAATCCGAGCCCAAACCCGGCAACTGTGTACCTGTGTTTGGCGTCGACGACATCGACACCGCCCGCAGCGCGCTTGAGGCCGCAGACGTGAAGTTTGACGGCCCCACGCAGGTGATCCCGGAAATGGTCAAACTGGCGACCTTTTATGATCTAGACGACAACGCCTTCATGTTGGCAGAAGACCTCTCCAGCTAAACAAAAAACCCCGCCAATTTGGCGGGGTTTCTTTTTGTCATGGTCGCAATGGCGCTTACGCCGCGTCGTGCATCAATATCGCCGCCTCACTGGCGGTCAGATTGCGCCGTGCGTGCGGCCCGTAGCTGTGCGGGTTCTGCGCCAACTCCGGCTGACGCGCAAACAACCGCGCCCGGTCTTCTTCCTTCAGCGCATCCAGCGCGGCATTGGCCGGGTGGAAGCTCTCCGTCTCCACCCCGTTGGCCCAAATCACCTCATGGCACGGCAACAGCAGATGCACATAGGTCACCTCCTTGAGCGCCGTATCCACGCTGATGCTGTTGCCATTCACCAGATCGCGCGCCGCCACCAGAACCTCGTTTTCGTTAAACAACGCCCGCGCTGTGTGACCACGCACCAGCATCCGATGCTCCGGGCTGACCAGCAACTCCTGATCCGGCCGCTCGATGCCCAGCGCCCCAGGGCGAATGCGGATCGGCCTCAGTTTTGGCATCGCAAACAAGCGCGCCCCAGTCATGCGCCGCGATCCAATCCACTGGATCTGCTGTGCCCCATTGTCCCGCGTCTGCACCTGATCGCCTTCGCGCAACTCTTCAATCAACCGTGGCCCTTGCGGAGTCGCAATCCGCGTGCCCGGTGTAAAACAAATCACTCCGTTACCCTCTTGTACTGATTTGGGCCGCTGCAACGTGCTCATCGCAGAATGCACCACCCATAGGTCTTTATTCTTTGGCGGAAGCTCGTCCAGAAACATCAGCAGCGGCGCACTGCCGTCCACTTCAATCACCGTTGCGGTGTAGCTCTCCGCCCCATCGGTCACCACAAAACCGCCCTCCATCAAGGGCAGTTCAATATCGACCGCATCCAGGCTCTGGATGTCTGTTTGGTTGTTCACCGCCGCCCCAACCAGCTTGCGCACCATATGCGCCGCACGCTTGCGGATGTTTGCCCCTTCTTCCCCACGGTCCAGACGCAATAACCCATTGGGGCCGTCCACACGGACGGCGTCCCTTGACCAGGACCACACCACGCCTGTTTCCAGCGCCTGCAACGGTGCGGCCTTCTGACCATCTATTTCTGTCTGTGACCAGGAGATGACAAACGTGCCACGAAAGCCCGTTTTCATTGCCTGATTACCTGCCTAGTAGTTTTTTTATTACGGACAGGTTAACAAAGCGGACTCCAGCTGCCTAGCCGGAAGTTTCAAAAAAATCGAGGCGCCTCAGTGTGTTGCAAAAAACACCTCACCTCGCCTTAGAAGCGAATATCCAATCGCACCGCGCCAACAAGTTGTCCCTGGTACTGCATGTCGAACTCTTCGCCCAAATAGGTAAGGCCATAAAACAGGTGGTGGTTCTTGCCCTGCCAGTGCAATCCGGCGCGCACACGACGGCGCGTGTCAGTCAAACGATAGCCGCGGTCTTCCGGCAAATAGATGCTGCTGAACACTTTCGCGATGTCTGCGCCCACCACAAAACTCAGGCCTTTTTCCTGACGTGCACCGGAGCGATAGCGGTGCCCCGTGACCCAATCGCGCGACACCAATTCACCGCGGCCAAACCGGCCAATGGTGAAATCCACACCGGCGCGCACAAGGTTTTCATCCCCGGCACGGGCTTCCACAAAGGGACGCATGCTGGCTTGACCACCCAGATCAAAATTGCGCCCGGTTTCGCCCACAAAGCGCAAGCGCCACTGGTTTGGGATCTGATGCGCCAGCACCTCATCAGACGGGCCTTCAATCCCGATCACACCGTGGATTGCCTTTTGCAGGCTGTTCAGCCCAGTTTGCGGACCAATCATCAACACATCGCCACCAAAGGCAAACTCGGTGCCATGGCGTTGAAACTGCGTGTGCAGACCCGCGGTCAACATACCGGCCCAGGGGCGATCCAGCGGAATATGTGAACTCAGGCACGCCGGGGCCATGATCTCGCCACCAACCCGCAACTCCAGCAAATCCCCGGCCGACTGCGGCAGCTCGCCGTTCCAGCCGTAGCCCCAGAACCGGCTGGTGCCGTAAGAGCCAGACCGCCAGCGGTCATACCCGTCGCCAAGGAAGTCATTCACAAACAGGCTGCCAAAGCCCAGATACTCCCGCTCGCCAAAAGGCGTGAAGGACACCTCACTGTCTTCCGCTGCCACAGCCTGAACGGAAAGCACCCCAACAAAAAACAAAGCAGCAATACGACGCAGCATAGTCAGTCCCCAATAACGCCCCCCGGCTAGGTTCTGATAGCGCGCACATGTCACCCGCGTCAGCGAAAGACTGACATAATGGTAAATGCCGTAAAAATTGTCCTTAATTCATTAAGGGATGAGAAAGCCCACCTCAGGCCTGGCAGCACGTGAGCCAAGCCTTGTGCACAACAGACATATTATACGGTCAGAACAGGCCTGCTTCTTTTGCAATCAGCGCTGCCTGCGTGCGGTTTCCCGCGTCTATCTTGCGGTAGAGGTTTTTCACATGCAGCTTGATGGTTGGTTCAGACAGGTCAAGATCACGGGCAATTTCCTTGTTGGACTTGCCCACGGACAGACCTTCCAACACCTGCATCTCACGCCGCGTCAGCTTTTTGGCAATCGGATGCGGCTCTGCTGCTTCTGCGGCCTGCATCAACTCCGCCGGGATAAACTGCTCCCCGGCCGCCATGAACTTGATCGCATTCACCAATGAGGATGCTGGCAAGGTTTTGGGCACAAAACCAGAGGCGCCCGCCGCCATGGCCTTTTGCACAATCTCGCGGCTGGCTTCCCCGGAAATCAACGCAACTCTTGGAGAGGACGTATGCGCCAGCACACGTTTCACACCCTCAACCCCCTGCATGCCCGGCATGTTGTAATCCAACAGCACCAGATCAAATGGTCCCTTGCTGTCCAGCGCTTGCATCGCCTGATCCAGATCGGAAACCCCCACGGAGCCCATAGTGCCGGTGGCGTCAACAAAGGCCGTCACAGTGTCCAACAACAAGTCGTGGTCGTCAGCGATTAGAATTTTCAAAACGGTCCTCCAGGGGCCGGAAATTAGCGCGACAATCGCACCCAACCAGGGCCAAACAAAACCAATCCAATAGTGCCTTATACCCAATGATGCTGCCAATGGGCCTTCTGTCATCCGGCCCACCTAGGGAAGATACAGAAAATTTTAAACAAAAACTCTGCCTTACCTAACGGCAAACCTACCCTTTTGTATAGGGCGTTTATCCCCTTGACCAGATGCGCGTCAAACGTGTTCTGTCTTATAAAGATGTTAAGCATAACGGGGCGGCAGGACATGCGTAAAACCAAACACACAGTTTTCGCGCTTGCCGCTTGGCTTTTGCTACCACTCACAGGCCCAGTTTGGGCATCTGACGCAATGGACGTTCCGTCCGGCGATGTCATCCTGACCGTGTCGGGCACGATCGACGCCACAAACGTCGACGACACGGCTCAGTACGATTTGGAGATGCTGCGCGCATTACCTGCAGCCTCCATTTCAACCACGACCATATGGACCGATGGGGTTCTTATGTTCACGGGTGTACCGCTAGCGTCGCTGCTGGAAACTCTGGGGAGTTCCGGCAGCACGCTGCGGGCTTCCGCCATCAACGACTACACCATTGAAATTCCGGTCGACTCGCTTGAAGCCGAGGCGCCAATCCTGGCCTATGAAATGAACGGCACGCCCATGCACCGCCGCGACAAAGGCCCGCTTTGGGTGATCTACCCGTTTGATTCCGATCCCAAATACCGCACCTCGCAGGTCCATTCCCGCGCGGTTTGGCAACTCGACAGGATCGAAGTCGTCGAATAAGGTTTTGCGCATGAAAATTGCGCGACTTCTCCCTGACACATCTCGGCCCTCTGACCAGCCCACCGCTGCGCAGATACGTCTGGCGTTCGGTTTGTTTCCGTGAGTCGCCAGCCCACATCCGCCTTTGCCGTGGGCAGCAACACGCCCCTGCGCAAAATCCGCCCCTTGCGGGTGTTGGGCCTCATCCTGTCAGCGCTCATTGCAATCCTGCTGGTGTTCGCCTTTGTCACTGCATCGCAAGTCTTCACCAACCTGCGCAACATCAAGCTGCTGGCCTCCAACGATCTGGAATGGTCCCTCGCACAGATCGAACTGGAAACCCGGGACTTCGCGGGCGCGCTGGAAGCCGCCCGCCTGTCGCCGGACCCAGACTTGGATCGCCTGCGCCTGCGGTTTGACATTCTCTACAGCCGCGTCGGCACCATGGCCACCGCGCCCGCGTACCTGCGCCTCACGGTGATGCCGGAATTTGACGCCGCCCTCAAACGTGTGAACACTTTTATGGCCGAGGCTGTGAACCTTATTGACCTCCCCGACGAGGAACTGCTGGAGGCCTTACCTCTGCTGTCTGTGCAATCCGCCCACCTCAGATCCGATGCCCGCGCGCTTTCGCTCTCCGGCATCGCGCTCTACGCCAGAGAAAACGACGCCGCCCGCCAACGTATCACCAACACGCTCTACCGATTGGCCACCATCGCCCTGCTGCTGATCGCCGCCGTTGTGGGTCTGCTGATCAACCTGCTCTATGCCAACCGCGTCGCCCGCCAAAAAGAACACGCCGTGTCTCAGGCCAACCGCCGGATGAGCACCATTCTGACCACCTCGATGGACGGTGTTCTGGTGGTCGACAGCACTGGCGCAGTGCTCGAATTCAACAAAGCCTCCGAAGCCATCTTTGGCTACCGCTACGACGACATCCGCGGCAAGAATATCCAGGATTTGATCGCCCCACCCGACCTGCGCGATTCCCACCATCGCGCCATGGAGCGCATCCTCACCGGCCAGGACCGTCACGCCGCAGGCAAAGGCCGCGTGCGCATGGATGCCAAACGCTCAGACGGCACGATCTTCCCAATCGAAATCGCCATCGAAATGGCCGAGGACAACGACGAGAAGATCCTCATCGGCTTCCTGCACGACATCTCAGACCGTGTGTCCGCAGAAAAAGAACTGCTCGAGACCCGTGATCGCGCCCTGGCAGGCGAGCGCGCCAAGGCCGAATTCCTCGCCGTGATGAGCCACGAAATCCGCACCCCGCTCAACGGCATCCTAGGCAATCTCAGCCTGCTCAACGACACCGCGCTCAGCCCAATCCAGACTCGCTATGTGCGCAACATGGAAATCTCCGGCCGCGTGCTCATGCGCCATGTCGACACGGTGCTCGACATCACCCGTTTTGAGGCTGGCAAGCTCGACGTCAACATCGCCTGCACCGACCTCTCCAAGCTTTTGCAAGAACTGGTCGACAGCCAACTTTCCGCCGCCAACCGGCACGGCACCACACTCAGCTGGCGTTGGGAAGGTCCTGCCCGCGCCTGGGTCCGCACCGACCGCGCGGCCCTGGAACAGGTGCTGCTCAACCTTGTCGGCAACGCCATCAAATTCACCGACAACGGCACCATCACCATCGAGGCCGAAGCCCTGCCCGAAGCCATCAACGGCTTTCCCGCGGTTGAACTCAGGGTCAGCGACACCGGCATCGGCATCTCCGAAGACCGCCTGCCCAAAGTGTTTGACGACTTTGTCACCAACGACCCGACGCTGGGCCGTGTCCCCGGAGGCACGGGGCTGGGCCTCGGCATCGCGCGGCGCATCGTCACCGCTCTGGGCGGCGACATCGGTGTGGAAAGCACGCCTGATGTCGGCAGCACCTTCTGGGTGCGCTTGCCCATGGAAGAAGGCCGCCAGCCGCCCGCCCCACAGGCCAGCGAACCGGAACCGGAACTCGCGCACCTGCACATGCTTGTGGTCGAGGACAACGAGATCAACCGCGAATTGGCACAGGAATTGCTGCAACGCGAAGGCCATTGGGTCACCCTGGCCTCCAACGGCGCCGAAGGTGTGCAACTGGCCCAGGTCAAACAGTTCGACATGATCCTGATGGATATTGCCATGCCGGTCATGGACGGACTCGCGGCCACCAAGCAAATTCGCGCCGGCGACGGCCCCAACAAGGAGACTCCCATTGTCGCCGTCTCCGCCAACATCCTGCCGGAAGACCGCGACCGGTTCCTCGCCGCGGGCATGAGTGCCTTCCTGGCCAAACCCATCAGCCGACCGGCTCTGCAAAAAATGCTACAGGACAGCTTCGCCACGGCCGAGTTGTCCCCATCCGAGCCCACCACACGCGCGGGTCTGCCGGAAGACACCTACAATCGCCTGCAAGCGCGGTTTCTGGACGAAGGCGACGCCCTCTTGGCCGCCGTCACCGCGCCCTACCGGGATTTCCAGGATGTCGCCAAACGTTGCCACGATCTCTCTGGGGCTGCCGCAATCTTTGGCGCCCACGCCCTGCACGATATTTTGGCGCAAGCCGACACCGCCGCCAAACAAGGCAACAAACGCCTGTTTGAAGAGCTGGTCACCCAGATCCCAACCCTCTGGCGCGCCACCCGCATCGACCTAAACGCACCAGACGCCGCCGAATAACCCCTAGGGCATCTCCGCACCCAGCGTAGGCGGAAACTCCTGTACCGCCTTCAAGAACCAGCCCAGCGCCCGCCCCCTTTGCCCGCCACTGCGATAGGCCACCGCCATCGGCAAAGACGTCTGCTGTGGAAAATCCAAAATCTCAAACCGGCTGCGGAAGTGGCGGCTTTGGGCATAACTGTCCACCACAACCCCCACCGCCTCACTGCGCTCAATCACACCTGCGGCCATGGTGAAACTGGGCATGATGTGCAACCGCCGCATCGGGTCGACCTCGCCTGCTTGCACCAAATGCTGGATTGGCTCCGCATAAGGCCCGCTTGGCTCCGGGACAATCAGCGGCAAACCGGCCAAATCCTCGCTACTCACTGGACGCCCCACCAACGGATGCCCCCGCCGAACAAAAAACAGCGCATTGAGTGGCGGCAGCGGATCACATCGCACCCCGGCCTCTGCCATCAAAGGCCGCGACGGGCCAATCAACGCATCCAGATCGCCTTGCCGAAACAACTGCACCGCCGTCTCAAACGGCGCGCCCCGCAGATGAATGCGCACCTCCGGATGCGCCCCGACCAAGGCCCAGATCGCCCGGCTCATCAGCCCTTCCATCGAACTGGGCGACACCCCAATTCGCAGCACCTGTTCCCGCGTCTGCCGCCCCTCATCCACATCCGCGACCAGCTGATCCACATCCGCCAGTATCCGCGCCGCCCGATCAATAAACGCCCGCCCCTCTGCCGTGGCTGTCACGCCCCGCGCGTGCCGTTCAAACAACGCCGCGCCGACGTCCTGCTCCACATCCGCAACCGCCTTTGTCACCGCCGATTGTGTGACATTCAGCGCCCTCGCCGCGGACGAGATCGCCCCTTGCCGATCCACCGCCACCACATAGCGCAGCTTGGTCAGGTTCATCCATTCCTCCAATGAATAGCTTGAGAGAATATTGAATTTGCCAGATACCTTCGTCAATCCGATACTTCCGCGTAAGCGAGGAGGATTTCACATGAGTCACGAGGCCATTGTTGCCGGCGTCGGCATGATCAAGTTTGCCAAACCGGGTGCATCAGAGAGCTACGATCAAATGGGCGCCGCCGCCGTGCGCGCCGCGCTCAAAGACGCAGGGCTCAGCTATGAGGACGTACAACAGGCCTACGCGGGCTACGTCTACGGCGACAGCACCTGCGGCCAGAAAGCCCTCTATCACGTTGGCATGTCCGGCATCCCAATCATCAATGTGAACAACAACTGCTCCACCGGCTCCACCGCGCTCTACATGGCGCGCCAAGCCATTGAAAGCGGCATTGCCGACTGTGTGCTTGCGGTTGGCTTTGAGCAAATGCAACCGGGCGCGCTAACCTCCCACTGGACAGATCGACCGACACCGTTTGATGACTTCGACAACGCCTGTGACACACTTGTCGGTCACGCCGAAGTCCCACTCGCGTTGCGCTACTTCGGCGGTGCGGGCAAATCGCATATGGAGAAATTTGGCACCGAGCTAGCCGATTTTGCCAAAATCCGCGCCAAAGCCTCCCGCCACGCCACCCGCAACCCGCTGGCACTCTTTGCCAAGGAAGTCTCTGAGGCCGAGGTCATGGCCGCCCCGGTCATATGGGACGGCGTCATGACCCGCTTGATGGCCTGCCCGCCCACTTGCGGCGGGGCCGCTGCGATCCTCTGCTCAGAGAGTTTCGCTGCCAAACACGGTCTCGACGCAACCGTGAAAATCAAAGCCCAAGCCATGACCACCGACTACGCCTCCACCTTTGAGGCGCAGGACATGATGCAGGTCGTCGGCTACGACATGACAGCGGCGGCGGCCAAACAAGTGCAGGAAGCTTCGGGTATCTCCATCGACGACGTCGATGTGGTCGAATTACACGACTGCTTCGCCCACAACGAGCTGATCACCTACGAAGGCTTGGGTTTGACCCCTGAAGGAACGGCGCAGAAATTCATCGCCGATGGCGACAACACCTATGGCGGCAAATTTGTGACCAACCCCTCCGGCGGTCTTTTGTCCAAAGGCCATCCTCTAGGGGCCACTGGCCTTGCCCAATGCTACGAGTTGACCCACCAGTTGCGCGGCACCGCCGACGCCCGTCAGGTCGAAGGCGCCCGCACCGCATTGCAACATAATCTCGGCCTCGGCGGCGCCTGTGTCGTGACCCTCTATCAGGCGGCTTAACCCTATGGGCATCTTCAACCGATCCACCAAGGGCCATGTCACTCCGCCCATCGAGGTCACAATCGAGCGCGGCCCGCTAGCGTTCTTCTCCGAAACCATCGGCGAGACAGACCCGATCTACTTCGATCCAGACGCCGCGCAGGCCGCCGGCCACCCGGACATCCTCGCCCCCGCCACTTACGCTGTGGTGGTCGGCACCTTTGCCGACCAGATCGCCCGCCGCAAAGGTTTGCCCGACATTCTTGAACTGATCAACGGCGACCTGCGCGTGCTGCTGCATGGCACCGAGGCCTACACCTACCACGGACCGATGTTTGCCGGAGATGTGGTGACAGTCGAAAACGAGGTGACAGATTTCACTGACGCCAAAGGCGGCAAACTCGAAATCGCCCACGTCACCACCCGCATCACCCACCCCACGCGCGGCCTCTTGGTTGAGGCCACGCGCGGCATCATCCACCGTCTGGGCTGAGGAAGACACATCATGACCGTTACACCAACCAATGCCCAAGTCGGCGACACACTCCCCGAACTCACCTTCGGCCCGATCTCCCGCACCACATTGGCGCTCTATGCAGGTGCCTCAGGGGATCACAACCCGATTCACATCGATCTGGATTTTGCCAAAAACGCCGGCATGGACGATGTCTTTGCCCACGGCATGTTGTCCATGGCACAGCTGGGACGCCTCGCCACAAACTGGGCCGGTCAAGACCGCATGCGTGCGCTCTCCACCCGTTTCACCGCGATCACCCCCGTGGGCGCCACCGTGACCTGCACGGGCACCGTTGTGGACCGCCACGAAGAGCACGGACGCGTCCTGCTCACCGTGAAGCTCGCCGCGCACATTGACGACGGCACCCAAACCCTGCGCGGCGAAGCCAATATCTGCGGTACGCCTTAATTCAATTTGCCTGAAGCGCATCGCGCTTCGGGCCGCGCCCGACCCGCCCCATGGGCGGGCGCGTTCCGCACCCACCCCGGGCCAGTCGCGGCCCTTTTGGGGACAAGGAGACTCCCAATGCCCAATCACATGTGGATGAGCGAAGACCACACCGCCTTCGCCGACACCGTCAAACGCTTCTTTGACGAAGAGGTCACCCCAAACAAAGATGCCTGGACCGAAGCCGGCGTCATTCCCAAATCCCTTTGGAAAAAAGCCGGAGACCTCGGCATCCTCGGCGCCACCTTCCCCGAGGAACACGGCGGCCTTGGCCTCTCGCGCCACTTCGACGCTGTGACCTTCCTGGAGCAGACCAAAGCCGGTGACAGTGGCTGGGGCGTATCTGTGCACAACATCGCCGCGCATTACATCACCGCCTTTGGCACCGACGAACAGAAAGCCCGCTGGCTGCCAGATTTGGCCTCAGGGGACAAAATCGCCGCCATTGCGATGACCGAACCGGGCACCGGTTCCGATCTGCAAGCAGTGAAAACCACCGCCATCCGCGACGGCAACGAATACCTGATCAACGGCTCCAAAACCTTCATCACCAACGGCGGCTCCGCCGACCTGATCGTGCTGGTCGCCAAGACCGACCCCTCCGCCAAAGGCCGCGGTGTGAGCCTGATCGTGGTGGAAACCGAAGACCTTGAGGGCTTCGCTGTAGGCCGTTGCCTCAAAAAAATGGGCATGAAACGCAACGACACCGCAGAACTCAGCTTCACCGACGTGCGCGTGCCGCTCACCAACCTGATTGGCACCGAGGAAGGCCAAGGATTCATCCAACTGATGAAACAGCTGCCATGGGAGCGTCTCATACTTGGCTATATGGCTCTGGGCGCGTCGCAATGCGCGCTTGAGCATACGCTGGCCTATGTGAAAGAGCGCAAAGCCTTTGGCAAACGGGTGATGGACTTCCAAAACACCCGCTTCAAGCTCGCGGAATGTGCCACCAAAATCGAACTGCTCGCGTCCTTCTGTGACACCTGCCTCGCCGAGCTCGACGCAGGCAAACTCACCGCCGAAAAGGCTGCCATGGCAAAATGGTGGGGCACCCAGACCCAATGCGAGATCGTGGATGAGTGCCTGCAATTGCACGGCGGCTACGGCTACATGTCCGAGTATCCGATTTCGGAACTCTACACCGACGCCCGCGTGCAAAAGATCTACGGCGGCACCAACGAGATCATGAAAGAAGTGATCGCCCGCTCGCTGGACATCGACTGATGACATTTTGTGCAACATCAGGGTCGCACCCAACCCCGAGGGCGGGCCTGATGTCGCGCACAAACCGAACAAAGCCTCCCAAGGTCCATTACCTTTTCAAACACTGCAATTTCGCACCCGCCCTGGGGGGCGGGGTCGGGTGCGAACCGAGCCGCTCCGCGTCTCGCAAAAAGTCTTGGATATCCGCATGACCAAACTCACCGGAAAAACCGCCTACATCACCGGCGCAGGCAATGGCATTGGCCGAGCTGTCGCTCTGAAACTCGCCTCTGAAGGCGCCAACATCGTGCTCAACGACCTCGAGGACGCCCCGGCCCAGGCGGTGGTCGAGGAAATCACCGCCGCAGGCGGCAACGCCATCGCTTTTGTCGGCTCGGTCACGGAAAAAGGCTTTGCCGAGCGTTTCATCGGCGCCGGCGTGCAAAAATGGAACGCCATCGATATCATCGTCAACAACGCGGGCTACACCTGGGACAGCCTGATCGGCCACATGACCGACGATCAATTTGACGCCATGATGGACGTACACGTCAAAGCGCCCTTCCAAATCCTGCGCGCCGCCTCGGGCTTCATCAAAGGCCACGCCAAGAAGGAAGCCGAAGGCGGCCGCGAAGTTTTCCGCAAGGTGGTCAACATCTCATCCATCGCAGGCACCGGCGGGAATGTTGGTCAGGCCAACTACTCCTCCGCCAAATCCGCCGTGCTGGGCCTGACCAAATCCCTAGCCAAAGAATGGGGCCGCTACAAAGTCAACGTGAACTGCGTCGCCTTCGGCTACATCGAAACCCGCCTCACCCAAGCCACAGACGACAAGAAGTCCATCACCGTGGACGGCAACACCGTGGGCATCGGCATCCCGACAAAAGTCGCAGGTGGCTTTGCTGCCATGGTGCCCCTTGGCCGCCCCGGCACGCCCGAAGAAGCGGCGGACGGCGTCTATCTGATGTGCTGCCCCGAGAGTAATTATGTCTCCGCCCAAGTCCTCACCGTTGGCGGCGGGTTGAACGGTCTGTAATCCCATGAAAGGTCCGAAAACCAAACTGCGCGCCCGTGCCTTGTTAATTCTGACACAAAACTCTGACTGTATGGGCCTGCAGATTCGTGGCGTCCCAACCGCAATGGAGGATCTGCGATGACCCAAAGGACCAAGCCCATGCTGCAAGGCATCCGCATCATCGAAATCGAAGGCCTTGGCCCCGGCCCCTTTGCCGCCATGCACCTGGCCGATCTCGGCGCAGACGTGATCACCATTCACCGCAAAGGCAGCGGGTCTATCACCGCAGACCAATCCGTGCTCGACCGCGGCAAACGCTCCATCGCGTTGGATCTCAAAGAGCCGGATGACCTCGCCGTAGCCAAAAAGCTTATCGACTCCGCAGATGCGTTGATCGAAGGCTTCCGCCCCGGTGTGATGGAACGGCTCGGCCTGGGTCCGGCGGACTGCCATGCCACCAATCCACGGTTGGTTTATGGCCGCATGACCGGTTGGGGCCAAACTGGGCCGCGCGCAGAAACAGCCGGTCACGACCTCAACTACATCGCCCAATCCGGCGCGCTTTGGTACGCGTCTGAGCCCGGCTCCCCCCCGATCACCCCCGCGACCCTTGTGGGCGACATCGGCGGCGGCGCGCTCTACCTGGTGATCGGTATCCTAACTGGCATCCTCAACGCGCAAGAAATTGGCCAAGGCACAGTGGTCGACGCTGCCATTGTCGATGGCTCCGCCCACATGATGACACTCTTGATGGCCCTACGCCAAGCCGGTGGCCTTGCTATGGAACGTGGCCACAGCCTCCTGGACGGCCCCCACTGGTCGCGCAGCTATGTCTGCGCCGATGGCGGCTATGTCTCCGTGCAAGCACTGGAGCCACAATTCTACGCCTCTTTCCTCGACAAACTTGGACTGGCTGACGACCCCGAATTTGCCAAGCAACACGACCGGACCCTCTGGCCCAAACTCACCGCCCGCCTAACCGACATTTTTGTGCGCGAACCACGCCTGCATTGGGATGACCTGTTTGCAGGCTCCGACGCCTGCGTCGCGGTGGTGCTTTCCCCGGAGGAAAGCGCGCGATCAGCGCATATGACAGCCCGTGACGTCTGGCACCACACCCACGGCAATCTCCAAGCCAGCCCGGCACCGCGCTTTGATGGTTTCGTCGAAGACATTCAGCCCGCGCCGCGACGCGGCGAACACACGGAAGAAATCTTGTCTGAACTTAACCTTCCCGCAACGCCCGATCCCTTAACGCAACAGAGGCGCGCCTAAGGCGCACCTCCGCAAAACAGTCGCAATACCGACAGAATACCGACGTCAAAGTCGGTGGTTAATTGCCGCGCACTGTGTCGATCATCAGCTGCACGTTTTCCGGATCGGCGTCCGGGGTGATTCCATGGCCCAGATTGAAGATATGTGGCCCCTTGCCAAACGCCGCGACGATCTTGCGGGTCTCATCCACCAGATCCTGCCCGCCGGTCACCATGTGGCTGGATTTCAGGTTGCCCTGCACACAGCCAGCTGTCTGCACGTTGGCGGCAGCCCACTCCGGCGTCACCCCATCATCCAGTGCCACACAATCCGCACCGGTCGCTTCGGCGAATCCAATATAGCGCTCACCTGCCCCACGCGGGAAGGCGATGATCGGCGTATCTGGGTGGCGCTCTTTCAGAGCTGCAATGATTTTCTTTGCCGGTTCAACGGCATAGCGATCAAAGTCATCGCCTTTTAGCGAGCCCGCCCAGCTGTCAAACAGCTTCACAACCTCAGCGCCCGCCTCGATCTGTTTGGACAAATACTCCACGGTGCCTTCGGTCAGAATATCAATGATCTGGTCAAAAACGGCGGGGTTCTCATCTTTCAACTTATGCGCTGGCCCCTGATCCGGTGTCCCACGTCCGGCCACCATATAGGTCGCCACAGTCCAGGGCATGCCTGCAAAGCCAATCAATGTGGTCTCGCTCGGCAGTTCGCGGCTCAAAATCCGCACGGTTTCATACACCGGATTGAGCGTTTCATGGATCTCGGAAACCGGCTTCAGCTTGTCAAAATCTGCCTGATTTTCAATGGTCGACAGCCGTGGCCCTTCGCCAGTCACAAACCACAAATCCGCGCCAAGCGCCTGTGGCAAAAGCAAAATATCGGCAAACAAGATCGCCGCATCAAAACCGTAGCGCCGGATCGGCTGCAGGGTCACCTCAGCCGCAAGCTCACTGTTGTAGCACAATGACAGGAAGTCACCTGCCTCGCCACGTGTCGCGCGATACTCTGGCAGATAGCGGCCAGCCTGGCGCATCATCCAGATAGGGGGAGTGTCGAGTGTCTCGCCGGCCAAAGCCCGCAGAATTTTCTTGGTCTGTGTCATGCGTTCCTCTTAGTCCTGCCCAATTTGCCGCTCGTTGATTTGTGTCAAGGAAGCCAACCGGCTTTCCGTGCCTTTTCAACCCAACTCACCCGCCCTGCCAATTTGGCGAGGCTTCTCTACGCTAGGTCTCGCGCACACCTCCTGTTGTCAACCCTTAGGACGCTTGCCAGACCCGCCACTCAGGATTAGACCGTCGCCATGACAGTGACTTTGCCAACCCCCGCTTCTCCGCTGAAAATCGGCACCCGTGGCTCTCCGCTCGCACTTGCGCAGGCCTATGAAACCCGCCGTCGTCTGATGGAAGCGTTTGATCTGCCAGAAGACGCCTTCGAGATCGTGGTCATCACCACGTCAGGTGACAATGCGCAGTTGATCGCCAAGGACAAACCTCTGAAGGAAGTTGGCGGCAAAGGCCTGTTCACAAAGGAAATTGAAGAGGCCATGCTGGTTGGCGGCATCGACATTGCCGTGCACTCAACAAAAGATATGCCGGTCCTGCAACCAGACGGTCTACTGCTCGACACTTACTTGCCGCGTGAAGACTGCCGTGACGCCTTTGTCTCCCCAATCCACACGTCTTTGGCAGACCTGCCAGAGGGCGCCACGGTGGGCACCTCTAGCTTGCGCCGCCGCGCGCAACTGCTGAATTACCGCAGTGATCTCAATGTCGTAGAGTTCCGCGGCAACGTACAAACTCGCCTCAAAAAACTGGAAGACAAGGTGGCAGATTGCACCTTCCTTGCCATGGCTGGCCTAAACCGCCTGGACATGTCGCATGTGGCCGCCTCCGCCATTGAGCCAGAGGAAATGCTGCCCGCAGTCGCACAAGGTGCCATTGGCATCGAGCGTCGCGCGGACGACATGACCACCGCCGCTCTGCTGGAGGCCATTCACCATGGCCCTACCGGTCAACGCCTCAGTGCCGAACGCGCCTTCATGGCGGCTCTGGACGGCTCTTGTGAAACCCCCATCGCTGGCCTCGCGGAACTTGATGGCAACACCATTCGCCTACGTGGTGAAGTGCTGCGTCCGGATGGGTCTGAAAGCCTGCGCGATGATCAAACCGCTCCCGTTGAAGACGGCGCAGCGCTTGGCGAAAGCATGGCCAAATACCTGCTGGAACGCGGCGGCGCGGGCTTCTTTGACTGGCGCAGCTAGCAGCGATTTACGGTTAATTTCCCCTTAACCGTGCCATTCCCGGCATGTTTCGGCCATGTTTTTAAGACACTCTGATCCCATCAACAGGGATCAGAGGACCAAGCCATGCACGCGTTGGGACAACTGGGCACTATCGACGATCACCACTGGGACACCCTACAGCCTCGGCCTTCACACGCCGGCTACTGCGTCCGGGAAACCGACGGCGAATTTCGCCACTCTTCCATAAAAGAGACTCTGCTGCGCTTCATCGGCGTGATGTTTGTGCTCAGCGCGCTGGTGCAATGGACCTTTCCGAACGCCAACTTTGTTGGCGATCCAATGATGTCCAAATCCTTGCTGTCCATTGCCTTTGCGCTGATCGGCATGGCGGCCTACCGCTTCGCCATGAAGGGCCACCGCGCCGAAATTCGCTTTGACGGAAAGTCCCGCACCATCGTGCTCTGCGCCCTGAACCGCCGGGACCAACAAAAGGGGGCCCGCAAACTGCCGCTCCGTGACATCACCAGCATCTATGTGCGGCGCACCGATATGGCTGCGGGCAAAGCGGCCCTGCGCATCCGCCTGAAATCCGGCGGCGCAGAGCTCACCGCTCTACGCGGCGATCTAGCCGAAGTCGAAGCTGTCCACGCCTTACTTTGCAGCAAAATCCGCAAAGCGCAGCAGGGTTAACCTGCTGCCCTTACACCCATTTTGCCATGGGTGGCAGGCTCATCAGCACGGCGTTGGCATCGTGTCCGGTTTCCAGGCCAAACTTGGTGCCGCGATCATAGACAAGGTTGTACTCCGCATAGAGCCCCCGATGCACCAGCTGGGCATCTTTCTCGGCTTCACCAAAACTATCAACACGACGTTTCTCAACCAAAGGCACAAAGGCTGGCAGGAAGGCTTTGCCAATGTCTTGGATGAAGCCAAAGTCCGCTTCCCAATCCCCGGTGTTGTGGTCGTCCAGAAAGATGCCGCCAACCCCACGCGCGCGGTTGCGGTGCGGGATATAAAAATACTCGTCTGCCCAGGCCTTTAGCCGAGGGTAATGCGCCTCACCGTGCGCGTCACAATGCGCCTTCTGCACCCCGTGAAAATGCGCAGTGTCCTCGTCATACTCCAAACAAGGGTTCAGATCAGAGCCACCGCCAAACCACCAACCGTGTGGGGTCCAGAACATCCGTGTGTTCATATGCACGGCTGGGCAATGCGGGTTCTGCATATGCGCCACAAGGCTAATACCGCTGGCCCAAAACCGCGGATCTTCTTTCATGCCCGGCAGGCCTTTGCGCGCCGCCATGGCATTCTGCGCGCGCTCCCCCAGCTCGCCGTAAACGGTGGAGACATTCACGCCGACTTTCTCAAACACACGCCCGCCACGCATCACCGACATCAACCCACCGCCAGCATCCGATCCATCGGCACTGCTGCGCTTGGTTTCAGTCACCTCAAATCGGCCCGCGTCCTGATCTGAAAACGGGCCTTCGGAATGGCTGTCTTCCAGCCCTTCAAAAGCGGCCACAATCTGATCCCGCAATTCACGAAACCATGCGCTGGCGCGTTGCTTTTCGGTGTCCATTTGATCAGACATGCCTGCCCCTCCGTTGTGTTCCGCATTGCCTATCATCGGCACACAACAGACGCCAGCGGCAGAACAGCGCGGATCAGTGGGCCGGGGTACTTACCGTGTCCAGAAGTGAGCGACCGCCATCCACAGTCACAATCTGCCCCGTCATAAAGCCCGAGGCCTCAGAGGCCAAAAACTGGATGGCATCCGCCAACTCGCCCGGCGCAGCGATCCGGCCCAGCGGCGTGTGCTGCTCAATCTCGTTGCGGCAATCGCGGTTATCTTTCAACGCGTTCTGCAAACTCGCGGACATCACCGAGCCAATCGCCACCGCGTTCACGCGAATACGTTCCGGCGCCAGCGCAACCGCCATTGCACGGGTCATTTGATCCAAGGCCGCCGTTGCAATAGAGTAGCCCAGCAAATCTGGCTGTGAGCGTTGCGCCGCAATGGAGCTGAGGTTCACGATCGAACCCACTGGCCCTTCGTCGCGCCCTTCGGCCTGTTTGATCATCCGCTTGGCAACAATCTGGCTAAGCCGCAGCGAGGTCATCAGGTTCTGTTGGATCATCAGATCCACCGAAGTGTCATCCGGATTGAGCGGATCGCTGGTGGTCACCTGCCGACAGCCGTTGATCAAAATATCAATCTGATCAAAGGCATCGATGGTGGCCGAGATCAGGTTGTTGATCGTCAGTTTTTCCCGCAAGTCGCCAGCAAAGTAACGCACATTACCCTCTTCCGGGCGTTCACCAAACTCCGCACAGAGGCTCTTTTCATCCACATCGGCAAACATGACATTGGCGCCATGCTCCGCAAAATGCCGCCCGACAGCCAGACCAATACCATTGGCCGAGCCGGTGATAATGGCGGTCTTCCCCGCGATATTAAACGACATCTACGATCCCCATCACGCTGTCCATGAGCCTATACCAGCTCTGTGTCACCCTCTGGCCCGAGTGGGGCGCTGTGCATGCAATACCTTGAATCGGGTGTCCCCGGCAACGGCCTCGACCGATTGGAACGCGTCCTGCAACGTGGCTTCATACGGCAGGTGCCGGTTTGCCACCATCCACAAATGCCCGGACGGCGCCAACATCTTGGCGGCAGCTCGGATGAAACGCTCACCCAACGCGGGCTCTGCCTTGCGCCCTGTATGAAACGGCGGGTTCATCACCACAGTGTCCACCCTATGGCCGGGCTTGAAGTTGGTGGCATCGGCCCAATGAAACTGCGCCCGTGGATCGGACAGGTTTTCCTTGGCACATTCCAGCGCCACATGATCCGCCTCAACCAGATGCAACACATCAAACGCCTGACGCGCCACCATCTCACTGGACAGATACCCCCATCCAGCCCCCAGATCGGCCACCACACGGCCTAGTTTTGGCGGCAACGCCTCAGCCAGCATCTTGGACGCCGGATCAATGCCATCCGCACTGAACACCCCCGGCCGCGTGACAAAGCGCTCTGCCACTTTTACAGGCTCACCAGCCCGCCAATCCGCAAAGTCCCCGCCCTCAAACCAAAACAACCGGCCATGGGCCTTGGCAAAACTGCCAAGCACCTCAGCGCTTTTACGGCATGCCTTGTAAATACCATCCACGCCATCGGTCTTCTGACCATCGACAATCACCAGATCCGCGCAGGCCGTCGCACGCGCAATCAAATCCCGCGCCAAGGCCTTGGCCCGCGGCAACACCACAATCGCCGCCGCGTAATTACCGTCTTCCACAACAGAGGCCTCATAGCCCGCATCCGAAAACGCGTCAAAATCCGGTTTCAAATGCTGCACCACATGCACCTGCCCGCGCGGCAGTGCACTCAGGTCATAGCCGACGCGCGGCGCAAACACGGCAATCCGTCCGTCAGACGGCAATGAAAGGCCATAGTCCTCTACGGCCAAAGACAATCGGGAATGGGACATATCAAGCGGTGATCCGGGCGTACCCGATCACTCCTTCTCCATCGTACACTGCAGGGGATGCTGGTGCCGCTGCGCCAAATCCATCACCTGCGTGACCTTGGTTTCTGCAATCTCGTGGCTGAACACACCCACAACCGCTACACCTTTCTTGTGCACGGTCAGCATGATCTCAAATGCCTGCGCGTGGGTCATCGAGAAGAACCGCTCCAGCACATGCACCACAAACTCCATTGGCGTGTAGTCATCGTTGAGCAGCATCACCTTGTAAAGCGGCGGCTTTTTGGTGCGGGTACGGGTTTCCAGCGCGACGCCAAGATCGCCGCCGTCATCGTCACCCATGCTCATGGTCATCGTCTGCAATGGCATATTCACAAGAATCCGGTTCGTGGTTTGCTGTTTATATAGCCTGAAGTTGGTCTTAGAAAAGAGGTCTGGAACAATCGGACCTTTTTCATGCCCAAGACCCTCACAACAGTTGCCTTTGATGCTGATGATACGCTGTGGCACACGGAACGGTTCTTTCGTCTCACCCAGGCCAAGTTTGCCGAGCTACTAGCGGATTTCACCGAGCCGGATCACCTAGAGGAACGCCTCTTAGAAGCCGAGCGGCGCAACGTGGGGCACTATGGCTTTGGCACCAAAGGATTCGTCCTGTCGATGATCGAAACCGCAATTGAGGTGACGGAGGAACGTGTGCCCGCCTCCGTGATTGCTGAGCTCATGGCCTGCGGCCGCGAGATGCTCCAACACCCCATCGACCTGCTGCCAAATGCCAAGGAAGTTGTTGAAACACTGGCAAAATCCCACCGACTTCTACTCATCACCAAAGGCGACCTGCTCGATCAGGAACGCAAGGTGGCCCAGTCCGGTTTGGGTGACTTGTTTGAATGGGTCGAGATTGTCAGCCATAAAACGCCCGACATCTACACACGCACTTTCCAACGCCATGCCGACGGTCCAGATCGGGCGTTGATGGTCGGCGACTCAATGAAGTCTGACATTGTGCCCTCCCTATCGGTCGGCAGCTGGGCGGCGCATGTGCCCAATGGCCCCGCATGGGCGCTGGAGCAAGCGGAAACGCCCAAAGAAAACCCGCGATTTGTGGCGCTTTCGTCACTGTCTGAAGTTTTGCCATTGGTCGAAGAGATTGGCTAAGGTCCTCACAAGGCAGGTCTAGCGGCTGGCAAGCACGATGCCACAACATCTGCGAAACCGATTTAAGCACCCAATGCAACTTGCCATAAACACAAGCTTTATTCGTTTCCGACCCTGTGTTACGCTCACTGTAATAATAAATGGTCAGACCGGAAAACCGGCGGCCTGAGGCAGAAAAAGAGCAGTTCACATGAAGGCGCGGCGCATTCAGCCGGCCCGTTTCGGGCTATTTTTGGCGACACTGGCATTCTGTGCCGTGATGACCCCCATGGTGTCTTTCGCGGCACCCTACGCAGCAATGGTGATTGACGCACGGGACGGCAAAGTCCTGCACAGTCGCAACGCCGACACCCGCCTGCATCCGGCGTCCTTGACCAAGATGATGACGCTCTACATCGCCATGGAAGCGGTAGAGAACGGCGAGATCAGCCTGGACACCAAAGTGAAAATCTCCAAAAACGCCGCCGCAGAGCCTCCGTCCAAGCTGGGTCTGCAAGCGGGACAGCGGATAGCCCTGCGCTATCTGATCCGTGCCGCAGCGATCAAATCCGCCAATGATGCGGCCACCGCCATTGGTGAGGCGCTGGAAGGCTCCGAGGCGGCCTTTGCCCGCCGCATGAACCGCACCGCCAAAGCCTTGGGCATGTCCAACACCACGTTCAAAAATGCCCACGGCCTGACCGAAACCGGCCACATGTCCACTGCGCGGGACATGACCACCTTGGGCCGCCACGTGCTCTATGACTATCCGGACTACTACAACCTCTTTTCCCGCCGCTCCACAAACGCGGGCATCAAGTCTGTGAACAACACCAACCGCCGCCTGCTCGACGCCTATCGCGGTGCCGACGGCATCAAAACCGGCTACACCCGCGCCGCGGGCTTCAACCTCGTGGCCTCTGCCGAGCGCGGGAACAAACGTGTGATTGCCACCGTATTTGGCGGCCGCTCCACCGCAACCCGCAATGCCAAAGTGGCCGAACTGCTGGATCTGGGCTTCAACCGCTCCGCCAGCCGCGTGGCGCTGCGCAAACCCGGCCGCCCCGCGTATCAAGGTAAAACCGCACCGGTGGGCAAGACCATCCGCGTGGCCACCGCTGTGAAGAAATCCCTGCGCCCCGTCCTGCGGCCAACTACAGCAAAACAAGAACAGCCCTCCGTGGTCGCCGCAGCCGCCATGTCTGAGGCAACAGTTGCCGCGGAAGCGACCGTTGTGGCAGAGGCCACTGTCATCGAACACGACATCCAGTCCGCCCTTTTACAGGCGCAGGACAACACAGGCGTGACATTGGTGAGCCTGAAAGAGGAGCCCACACCTCCACCGCAGCCAAAGGTCGTCACTCGCATCTCTACTGCTGGCGGGCGCCATTGGGGCATCAACGTCGGTCGCTACAACAGCCGTTTTGCCGCCGAAAAGATGTTGCTGAAAACCGCGTTGTCTGAGATGTCGACGCTGGACGGCAGCCTGCGCAAAGTGGTGAAAAACTCCCGCGGGTTTGAGGCCAACTTCCTCGGCATGACCAAAGAGACCGCTGATTTGGCCTGCCGCCGCCTGCAAGCGCGGCAAGTCACCTGCTACACACTGGGCCCAAGTTAATCCAAGTCGACCACTGACAAAGAAAGACCGTCGCAGCCTCCTGCGACGGTCTTTTTGTTTTGCGCTATAGCGAGCGACTAAACCTTCGGTTTGTCGTCATACTGCCCAGACAGAATGCGCTGCGCGTCGCCTTCGGGGTCATCATATTGGTTAGAGCGCACCGTGTAGAGGAACCCAACCAGGCCCACGCCCCCCAGAAACAGGGAGATCGGGATCAAATAAGACAGAACTTGCATGTCATCCTCTCAGGCGCAGGGCGTTTAGGGATACTGTAATCGAAGACGTGGACATCGCCAACGCGGCAATCAACGGTGTGGCCAGACCGGCCACCGCAAGAGGTACCGCGACAATGTTGTACACGGTTGCGATGCGGAAGTTTTCGCGGATGCGTTTGATCGCGCTTTTGGCCACGTCCACAGCTTCCGGGATCGGCGACAGATCACCGCCCAAAAGCACAATATCAGAGGCCACGCGCGCCGCATCCAGTGCTGAGGCTGGCGAAATCGACACATGCGCCGAGGCCAATGCCGCGGTATCATTGAGACCATCGCCCACCATCAGCACAAAGCGCCCGTCTTCCGCCAAACTCTGCACACGCTTGGCTTTGTCTTCCGGCAGCGCTTCCGCCACCCATTTGGCAATGCCGAGACGGTTAGCAAGGCCTTCCACCGCGCCGGTGGTGTCACCGGACATCAGGATCACCTCTTTGCCCGCAGCCTGCAGCGCCTTCACGCTCTCTTCGGCACCGTCGCGCAGCGCATCGGCAAACAGGAACGCCACCGGCGCGCGGTCGCCAATGCTCAGGAATGCCGACGTCTGATTGCCCGCCGTTGCGCCAACCCATGTTGGCCGCCCCAACCGCACCAACTGGCCGTCGATCCGCCCTTGCGTGCCATAGCCCGGCACTTCTTCGATTTCACTCACCCGCGCCGGACGCACGCCCGCCGCTTGGGCTGCCTTGGTGATGGCCGTGCTCAGGGGATGTGCCGAAGCCATCGATAATGCCAATGCGACGGACAGGTCAGCCTCGTCAAAACTCTCGATATTGGTCAATTCCGGCGCGCCAGCGGTCAAGGTTCCGGTTTTGTCAAACACCACCGTATCTACCTGCGCCAAACGCTCCAACGCCGTGCTGTGTTTGATCAACATGCCTTTGCGGAACAACCGCCCCGACGCAGCTGTCGTCACAGCAGGCACAGCCAAACCAAGCGCGCAGGGACATGTGATGATCAGCACCGCTGCCGCGATATTGAGCGCGGTGCGCATATCGAATGTGAACAGATACCAGCCCAGGAAACTCAGCGTGGACAGAATATGCACCCCCGGCGCATAGAGTTTTGCGGCCTTGTCAGCGAGGGACGTGTAGTTTGATCGCCCGGATTCGGCCACGGCCACCAAGTCGGCCATGCGGTGCAAGCTGGTCTGCTCGCCCACCGCTGTGGCGCAGATTACCAAGGGCCCCGTCAAATTCACTTCGCCCGCGCTCACCGCTTTGCCCGGTTCGGCAAACACCGGCAGGGTCTCCCCTGTGAGCAAAGAGCGGTCCAGTTCGGAGCGGCCTTCGACAATTTCGCCATCCACAGGCATGCGCCCGCCCGGCTTCACCCGGACCAGATCGCCAACAGCCAGTTCTTTCACCGCGACAGTTTCGTCCTGCCCGTCAACAACTCGCACAGCCCGCGGCACTTCCAAGGCGGCCAACTCTTCTGCCGCCGACCGTGCCACCGCCCGTGTGCGATGATCCAGATAGCGACCAGCCAACAAGAAAAACACCAACGTCAGGGCCGCATCAAAGTAGGCATGTTCACCCGACAGCGTGGTTTCCCAAAGCGACGTCACCACAGCCAACACAATTGCGAGAACAATTGGCACGTCCATGTTCAGGCGTTTGTGCTTCAACGCGTTCCAGGCATGCACAAAAAACGGCTTGCCGGAGAACGCGATGGTTGGCAGGGCAATCGCCGCAGAGATCCAGTGGAACATGTCACGCGTCGCTGCCTCAGCACCGGACCAGACCGACACCGACAGCAACATCACGTTCATCGACGCAAAGCCCGCCACCGCCAGCCGCATCAGCAGGTCACGTCCCGCCTTGTCCGTCTGTGTCGCGCTCAGTGTGCCGGCGTCAAGCTCATGTGCCTCATAGCCGACCTGTTCCAGCACGTCTGCCAAGGCTTCAGCGGTCACCTCAGGATCCGCTTCCACAGAAGCGCGCTTCAAAGTCAGGTTCACCCGCGCCGAATGCACGCCCGGATGCGCCGCCAACGCGCCCTCTACAGTCGAGATACAGGCGGCACAATGCACGTTTGGCACAGACAAGGCGATGCGCGCCTCTTCCTGAATGGCCTGCTCCGCCAGGGCTTCTGCCGCCGGAGCCGCATCACAGGCCGGACAGGCCGAGATATTAGGGCGCATCGCCGCAGTCATGGCTTAGCTCTGCTCCACACGCAGGATCACGCGTTGCTCAAACGGCGTGCCGTCCAGCGCAGTGGCGTTCATACGGATGTTCCAGTTCCCAGGGGCCAGCTCTTCACGTGCTACGTAGGCTTTGCCGTCAAACTGGAAATCCGGTGTGCGGTCATCCTGCACATGGGTCGCCCGCCCCAGAACCGCATCCAAGTTGGACACCTGCACCGGCTTACCGTTCTCATCGGTGATCGACAGGATCAGCAACCCGCCTTTGGCCCGCGCGCTCACATCCCAACCCAGAGCTTCCTGCGCATTGCGGCGTTCGTCAAAGCTCTGACTGGCCACGTAGGAGTTCTTTACTTCCAGACCGGGGAAGGTCGCCACCGCGTTCCAGGCCAAGGACAGGTTGACCGCAATGATCACACCAAACGCCCCGACAAAAATCATCAAGAAGTGTTTGCCGGTGAATTTCTTCTCAGCCATCACTGGCCCTTTCCGTTAAATACAGTGTCTTTGTGTACGCGGTCGCCGTTCCCGGTATCCTCGAACCAGAAGCGGAAGTTGGTCAGGCTGCCATCCGCCGGAGCCGATCCAGCCGGGGCAATCACATAAACCCGCTGGTTGCGCATCTGGTCTGCCGGTACATTTACCGCCTCATACGGGGTGCCCTCAAGCTGCACGCGCAGGCTTGGGTCACCTTTGACTGAAATCCGGAACATCCGGTCTTCACCATGCTTGTTGCGCAAGCGCACTTCGTAGGTGTTGCGGATCGATCCGTCCGACAGGGTCACAAAAGTCGGGTTCCGCACCGGTGCTACCGTGGCCTCGATGTCAGAACGCATGAACAGCGCCACCACCAAGCCAATACCCACCAGCGACCACAGCGAGGTGTACATGATGGTGCGCGGCCGGAAGATGTGTTTCCACACGCTCCGCGGCGGCTTACCACCACGTTCACGCTCTTCATCCGACAGCGCCAGATAATCGATCAACCCACGCGGTTTGCCGATCTTGTCCATGATGTCGTCACAGGCATCGATACACAGACCACAAGTGATACACTCCATCTGCTGTCCGTCCCGAATGTCGATCCCCATCGGGCAAACATTCACGCAGGCCATACAATCGATGCAGTCCCCCAAATTCGAATCTTCTGTGCGTTTGCCTTTTCCCCGGTTTTCCCCTCGCCAATCACGGTAGCCGATGGTGAGTGTATCCTCGTCCATCATCGCCGCCTGAATACGCGGCCATGGGCAGGCATAGATGCAGATCTGTTCACGGGCAAAACCGCCAAAGAAGAAAGTGGTGAAGGTCAGAATGGCAATGGTGGTGTAGGCAACCGGATGCGCATCGCCGGTCACAAGATCGACAGCCAAGGTTGGCGCATCAGCAAAATAGAACACCCAGGCCCCACCTGTGGCCATCGCGATCAAAAGCCATGTGATCCATTTGGTCACACGCAGGCGCACCTTTCGGAAATCCAGTTTCTTCTGGCGGTGCAGACGCAAACGCGCGTTGCGGTCGCCCTCAATCCAGCGCTCCACCAGAATGAACAAATCCGTCCAAACCGTCTGCGGACAAGCATAGCCGCACCACACCCGGCCCAGGGCCGAGGTGAACAGGAACAACCCAAGCCCCGCCATGATCAAAAGGCCCGCCACGAAGTAAAACTCGTGCGGCCAGATCTCGATCATAAAGAAGAAAAACCGACGGTTTGCCATGTCGATCAGCACAGCCTGATCTGGCAAGCTGGGCCCGCGGTCCCAGCGCAACAGTGGCGTCAGGTAGTAGATACCCAAGGCGACCGCCATAATGATCCATTTTAGATTGCGAAACGGCCCATAAACACGTTTCGGAAAGATTGGCTCGCGTGCCTCGTACAGGGACGGTGCAGGACTTTTGCTCACGGAATCACTCACATGTTTGGAGAGGAGATTTTCTCGATCTTGTCCCAGTGATTGGACGCCAGAACATTGACCTGTGTCAAATCTCACATTTGTGACTCACCTTTTACACCTTCGGGGCTGGAACCTCCCTGCGTCAGAGTAGCTCTGCGCGCATTTGCGCAGGGGTGCGACCTGTCCAATTCTGGAACGCGCGATAGAAGGAATTCGGGTCGCGATACGCCAGCAAATAAGAGATTTCCTCAACGCTCATGTCCGCTTGGCGCAAGTAATGTAAGGATAAATCCGATCGGGTGTCATCAAGCACAGACTGGAACGTCTGCCCCTCTTTGCTGAGGTGGCGTTGCAGGCTGCGGCGGCTTGTCACAAGCCGATCACTCACCGCATCCACCGACGCCTGCCCGGCTGGCAAAAGCTCCAACAAAGCATTCCGAACCCGCGCCGCCATCGACAAGGCACGCTGATGCTCCGCCAGCTGCCGCGTCAACTCGCGCTCAAAACCGGCCCACAGCTGCGGGTTTTCCGAAATCAGCGGCCGATAGGCATCTTCACGTGTCAGGGTCAGTCGTGGCAACGGTGTGACCACCGCTTTACGCCCATAGTGCCGGTCAAACACCGCCTGATCTTCCATCAACTCAGGCACGCCCACTTCCACTGGCAGGAAATCCACACCGGTAAACGTGCGCCCCATCTCCAAGAAATAGACCATCTCAAAGGCCGCCATGCACTTGGGCACATCGAGATTCGGCTCTGCCACGTCAATTTCCAAAATCAGATGCTGCTCTGTCTCTGTCACCGACAGTTTGATTGGTGCTACCAATGGCTTGAACACCGCCTTGCGCTTCAGCCCTGTGGCAATGTTGGGGCTACAGGAAAACGCAAAGGCCGCAGGAATAAACGGCCCGCGCGCCATGGTTCTGGCCATTTCGATCACCACTTTCGGGTCATCGATCTCATCAGAAATGGCTTCCCACAACGCAAAAAACTGCTGCGCAGTCACGCCTTTGGTGTCCGTCTCAAACAGATCCACCGGCATTCCGGCACGCCGCAAAACCCGCTCGGGAGACACACCGCACGAGCGCAGAAGACCTGCCGTGGATCTGTGAACCGGATACCGAACCTGTTTTTGCATCTGTGCCTCCAACTTAGGAGACAAACATAGGCAAGTTGGCGCAGTTCGCCAACCAAGTGGCGCAATTTGCATGTGTTGGAAAAAATTGTGGGTGCCAATCTTTCCAGGAAACGCGCGAACAGGACGGAAAGATCGACACCCAATGGACAGCTCCGGTTGCGGCGTGCTGCCCTTGAGACTGTTCTACCAAGGAGCGCCAGGTAAAAACTTGATCTTGGTCAAATTGGCAAAATTTTCTGGCACAAAAGCATAAAAAAAGACCGCCCCGGTTGCCCGGAGCGGTCTGTATTTCCAACGGGGTCGAAGTTACTCGCCGCCGCCCAGCTGATGCACGTAAGCGGATACCGCACGCACCTGCGCTTCGGTTAGACGGTTGCCCCAGGAAGGCATCACACCGTAGCGGCTGTAGGTCACGGTCTCTTTGATGGAGTCGTAGTCTCCACCGTAGAGCCAGATCGCATCCGCCAGGTTTGGCGCACCCTGCGCACGATCCCCGGTGCCATCTTCCATGTGACAGGAGGAGCACTCGTCCGCATAGACTTCTGCACCTGCCGCAACAAGCGACGCATCCATTGGCTCGCCAGACAGAGACATCACATAGTTCACGACCGCATCGATCTGCTCGTCTTCGAGGTAATCATCTCCGAAGGCTGGCATCTGAGAGTAACGCGCTTCGTCGTCTTCCTCATTGCGGATACCATGCTTGACCGTCAGGTAGATGTTCTCGATGTCACCGCCCCAGAGCCAGTCGTTGTCCAGCAGGTTGGGATAGCCAACCGCACCGGCCGCGCCGGATCCGTGACACTGGGCACACCAGGTTTTGAACACCGCGCCACCCGCAGACACTGCATAAGGGCCCAACTCCGGATCGGTGGTGATCTGGGTCAGTTCCGCAGCTTCCAGCTTTGCGTTGATCGGCGCCAGCTTGTCAGCAGCAGCGTCAATATCCGCCTGCACGTTGGCCCGTGTGGACCACCCCAGCAAACCGGTTGTCGCCCCTTTGATGCCAGGCCAGGCTGGGTAAGCAATGGTGTACCCGATGCCCCAGATGATGGTCACATAGAACACCCACAGCCACCAGCGCGGCATTGGATTGTCAAACTCCTCGATCCCGTCCCACACGTGACCGGTGGTGTTTGGATCGCCGTCAAACTTTTTCGATGGTTTGCTCATGTCCGCGCCTCCTCGTTCGTGGCGGGTTTATCTTCATGACGGAACGGAATGCTGGCCGTGTCCTTGTATTCCTTGGTTGAACCAGGGCGGAACACCCACAGTACAATCGACAGGAAGAACAAGAACAGGAACAGAAGCATCCAGCTGTCCGCAAATTCTCGCAGGAAGGAATAGGTTTCCATAAAGCCTCTCCTTACCGCGACGCGGCCGGCGTGAAGGTCGAGAAATCAACCAACGTACCCAGCATCTGAAGATAAGCGATCATCGCATCCATTTCGGACACACCTGGCTGACCGTCGAAGTTACGTACATTCACGTTAACCTCGCCATAGCGCTCCAGAAGACCGTCATAATCGCTGTCCGGATCGGCCTGCGCCATGAAGTCAGACTGGGCATTTTCCAGCATGTCTTCGGTGTAAGGCACACCCACAATCGCGTTCGCTTTCATGATGTCACCGATGTATTTGCCATCGATCATCTTCTTTTCGAGGAAGCCATACTTCGGCATGATCGACTCAGGTACCACGGACTGCGGGTCACGCATGTGGTCCAGATGCCAATCATCGGAGTAGCGACCACCGACACGGGCCAGGTCAGGACCCGTCCGCTTGGAGCCCCACTGGAACGGGTGATCGTATTTGGACTCCGCTGCCAGCGAGTAGTGACCGTAGCGCTCCACCTCGTCGCGCATCGGACGGATCATCTGGCTGTGGCAGACATAGCAGCCTTCGCGCAGATAAACCTCACGGCCCGCGAGTTCGAGAGGGGTGTAAGGGCGCATGCCCTCCACATCCTCAATGGTGTTTTCGAGCCAGAACAGAGGCGCGATTTGTACGATGCCACCGATGGTTACGACCAGGAAGCTGCACACAAGCAGGAGGGTCGCGTTGGTCTCGAGGATCTTATGTTTGTCGAGAATAGCCATAGCTGCCGGCCCTCCTTATTCAGCCGGGACTGCGACGGAAAGGTTGGCCTCTTTGGCCGGTGCCTTACGTACAGTCATCCACAGGTTGTAGCACATGATGATGGAACCGGTGAGGAACAGAACCCCGCCCAGACCACGCACGATGTTCATCGGTTTCTTCGCAGCCACAGTGTCGGCAAAGGAGTTCACCAGGAAGCCGTTGGCATCCACTTCACGCCACATCAGGCCTTCCATGATACCGGTCACCCACATGGACGCCGCGTAGAGCACGATGCCGATGGTGGCGAGCCAGAAGTGCCAGCTCACAAGCTGCAGCGAGTACAGACGCTCTCGTTTCCACAGCACAGGGACCAGGAAGTAGAGACAGCCGAATGTGATCATGCCGTTCCAACCCAGCGCACCGGAGTGCACGTGACCAATGGTCCAGTCAGTGTAGTGAGACAGAGAGTTCACAGCGCGGATCGACATCATTGGACCTTCGAAAGTCGACATGCCGTAGAAACCTACCGAGATCACCATCATGCGGATCACAGGGTCGGTGCGCAGCTTGTCCCAGGCACCGGACAGGGT
This sequence comes from Shimia sp. MIT1388, assembly GCF_047124445.1. Taxonomy (GTDB): domain Bacteria; phylum Pseudomonadota; class Alphaproteobacteria; order Rhodobacterales; family Rhodobacteraceae; genus Shimia. The sequence goes on from NZ_CP138921.1 coordinate 2,318,180, forward strand.
CATCAGACCGTTGATCATGCCACCCCAGGACGGCATCCACAGCACCACGGAGAACACCATGCCGAGGGTCGAGGCCCAGTCAGGCAGCGCGGTGTAGTGCAGGTGGTGCGGACCAGCCCAGATATACAGGAAGATCAGCGCCCAGAAGTGGATGATCGACAGCTTGTAGGAGAACACCGGACGTTCGGCCTGTTTCGGGATGAAGTAGTACATCATGCCCAGGAAGCCCGCGGTCAGGAAGAAGCCCACAGCGTTATGGCCGTACCACCACTGCACCATCGCATCCTGTACACCGGCCCAGACAATCACCGACTTGGAGCCGAAGATGGACACAGGAATGGTCAGGTTGTTGACCACGTGCAGCATCGCGACGGTGACGATAAACGCCAGGAAGAACCAGTTGGCCACATAGATGTGTGGCTCTTTCCGCTTGATCACGGTGCCGAGGAACACCGCCAGGTAAGCCACCCAAACGATGGTCAACCACAGGTCTACATACCACTCAGGCTCGGCGTATTCCTTGGACTGCGTACCGCCCAGAAGGTAGCCTGTCGCTGCCAGAACGATAAAAAGCTGGTAGCCCCAGAAGACAAACCAACCAAGATTGCCACCCCACAGCCGCGCTGCGCTGGTGCGCTGCACAACGTAGAAGGATGTCGCGATCAGCGCGTTACCGCCAAACGCAAAAATCACCGCCGAGGTGTGCAGCGGGCGCAAACGGCCAAAGTTGGCGTAGCCCTGTGCCCACTCGAAGTTGAGTGCCGGAAAGGCCAGCTGGAACGCGATAAACACCCCTGCCAGAAACCCGACGACCCCCCAAAAGGCGGTTGCGATCACACCGTAGCGGATCACGTCATCCATGTATTCGTCCTGCGCGTGCACCTTCTCGGTGCCCATGCCGCGCAGAACCCAAATAAACAGCCCAAAGGACACACCCGTAACAATCCAGGCATGTACCATGTAAGCTACGTCACGCGCATAGTTGGCCGCTATCATCGCAAAAAACGTGATGAGGCCCAGCGCGATCAGCTTGAAGTAATTTACCATTTCGCGTCCCTTCGTCTTGCCCTGCCCGATTCTTCTTCGGGCTTAGGGCGGATTTGACCAATCGTCTTTTGCAGGTGCAGCGAAACTTTCGCTTTGATCTGGGTCAAGGAAACTGACCGCGATGTCTGTCTGTATCTATTTCAAGAAACACGGCTTTCTTAGCACCCGCTCGGAAAAGTCGTATCTAAATTACACCTTTTCATAACACGGGTTGGTGACAATGAACTACAAATCTTTGCTGTGCGTTCTGACGGACTCTGACTTCACGGCGGCCCCGCTCGCACAAGGAATCGCCCTCGCCGAAGCACAAGATGCACATCTCGACGTGCTTGCCCTTGGCGTTGATCGCTCTCAAACCGGCTACTTCTATGCGGGTGCAGACGCACTATTGATGCAGGAAATGCTCAAACGCGCCCATGAAGAGGCCGACGCGGTGAAAGCCGCGGCCGAAGCCGCGCTTGGCAAAACCGACGTGCGCTGGGCCTGCGACACCGGCGTGACACAGATTGCTGACCTGGGGCGACATGTGGCCGCACGCTCGCGCTTCTCCGACCTGGTGATCCTGCCCAAGCCCTACGGCAAGAATCAGGGCACCGAGCTGGAACCCACTCTGGAGGCCGCTCTGTTTGAGGGGCAGGCGCCTGTTCTCATGGTGCCGGAAACCGCCAAGCCTTTCTCTGCGCCCAAGACCATTTCCATCGGCTGGAACGAAAGCGCCGAAGCCTTGGTGGCTACTCGCGCGGCCCTGCCCTTCCTGAAAGAAGCGGATCTGGTGCATGTGGTGGTGATCGATCCACCAACCCACGGCCCGAACCGCTCCGACCCCGGCGGGCTGCTGTCACAGTTCCTGTCGCGCCATGGCGTGCGTGTTGAAGTGGACGTGCTGTCCAAAACCCAACCTCGTGTGTCTGACGTGCTCCTGCGCCATGCAACCGACACCGAAACCGACATGATTGTGATGGGGGCCTATGGCCACTCCCGCTTCCGCGAGGCCATTTTGGGCGGCGCGACCCGCAACATGCTGGAACAGGCCAACATTCCGGTGTTCCTGTCGCATTGACCATAGCGAGCTTTTTGCCGGGGGATGTGTCGTGGGACACGCATCGCTCCGGCAAAACAAAAAGGCGGGGCCAGCCCCGCCTTTTTCTATTCGTGTCAGCAAGATAGCCTTACGCCATCATCCCGCCATCTGCATCGTCGCCAGCTTCATCCAGAAGGCGTTCAAAGCTCGGCACGGTCACGTGGCGCTTGCCTTCCAGCTCGATCACCCCATCACGCTTCAGCGCAGACATCTGGCGGCTCACGGTTTCCAGTGTCAGCCCGAGGTAATCCGCCATCGCTTCGCGGGTCAGCGGCAGATCAAACACGATCTTGCCGGCTACACCTTCGAGCTTCAGTGACGCATCGCGACGGCCAATGATACACAGCAAGCTCGCAATCTTTTCACGCGCGGTTTTCCGCCCCAACACCAGCATCCATTCGCGCGCCGCATCAAGCTCGTCCAGCGTCATTTCCAGCAACCGCTGCGCCACATGGGGGGTCTCCACCATCATGGCTTCAAATGGTTTGCGCCGGAAGCAGCACATCACCAGATCGGTGGTCGCCACCACATCGTAAGACGCGGTTTCGCGGCCAGGCCGGCCTACAAAATCACTTGGCAGCAAAAGGCCCACCATCTGGGTGCGCCCATCTTCCATGGTCTGGGTCAGAGACGCGATGCCGGAAACCACAGAGCCTACAAACTCCATGCGATCCCCGGACCAGATCACCGTCTGACCAGCTTCAAAGCTGCGGTAGTACTTGATTCCCTCAAGGGTCTCGAGCTCATCCGCATCACAGCGCGCGCATACAGCGCGGTGCTTGATGGGGCAGCTTTCGCAGCCAACTGTAAGGTCCAATGTCTCGTTCATTACCTGTTCATACCTAGACTTGATCTGGGTCAAGGGTTCGCATTTCCCGTTTCTCTATGAGTACGCTCATGGAACAGGAAAAACAATTGGCCAAACTCGGACTGTTTGACGCGAAGGTTCCGCGTTACACAAGCTATCCGACAGCCCCGCACTTCAACAACGACGTGACGCCAGACACCTACAAGGCGTGGATTGAAGCGATTCCGACCGGTTCGCAAGTCTCACTTTATGTGCATGTGCCGTTTTGTCGCCGCCTCTGCTGGTTCTGCGCTTGCCGCACCCAGGGAACGTCCACGCTGTCTCCGGTTGCCGCTTATGTAGAGACGCTGAAAGACGAGCTCAAAATTCTGAAGGCTTCCCTGCCTGAAGGCGTGAGTCTGTCTCGTCTGCATTGGGGCGGCGGCACACCAACCCTGCTGGATGCGCCCATGATGGAAGACCTCGCCGGTGCGATCTTCGACGTTGCGCCCATGGCCAAAGACGGCGAGTTCTCGGTGGAGATCGATCCCAATGAAATCGACCACACCCGACTGGAAGCGCTGGCCAAAGCAGGCATGAACCGCGCATCCATTGGCGTGCAGGATTTTGACGATGAAATCCAAAAAACCATCGGCCGCATCCAGGGCTACGACATCACCCGCGATGCCGTAGAGATGATCCGCGCCCATGGCGTGAAAAGTGTGAACGCCGACATCCTGTTTGGACTTCCGCACCAGACCCAGGCCCGCATCACCGAAAGTGTGCAAAAGCTCCTGTCGCTCTCCCCGGACCGCGTGGCGCTCTATGGCTATGCCCACGTGCCGTGGATGGCCAAGCGCCAGCAGATGATCCCCTCAGATGCCCTGCCAACCCCACAGGAACGCCTCGCGCTGTTTGAAACCGCGCGCAAGCTCTTCCTTTGGGACGATTACGACGAAATTGGCATCGACCACTTCGCCACCAAAACGGACGGCCTGTCTGTGGCACAGCGCAACGGCACTCTGCGCCGCAACTTTCAGGGCTACACCGACGACACCGCCGACGTGCTTCTGGCGGTTGGCGCGTCCTCCATTGCGCGCTTCCCGCAAGGCTACGCTCAGAATGCTCCGGCCACCTCGGCCCACACCGGCGCCATCCGGGACGGACACTTCTCCACCTCGCGTGGGCACACCTTCACAGACGATGACCGCCTGCGCGGCCGCCTGATCGAAGCCCTCATGTGCGACTTCCGCATCGACGCAGAAGAGATTGTCGACCGTTTTGACATCTCCCGCGCCGAGTTGAACGAGATGTTCTCTAAGGTCATGGCGCAGTTCCCGGACGTTCTGGCACTGGAAAGCGGCGCTTTGGTGGTGCCTCTGGAGGCGCGCCCATTGACCCGCATCATCGCGCGGGCCTTTGACGCCTATGACATGAGCAAAGCGCAGCACAGCGCGGCGATCTGATCTCAGCGTACAGCTTACAAAACAAGGCCGGTCCCCTGGATCGGCCTATTTTGGTGGTGGCACCCACTGATACAACGTGTCGAACTCTTCCTGTCCGGTCACTTCAAACCCGTGCTGGCGATAAAACGCATTGGCCGGACTGTCTTTCAACGCCATCAGCCGCACCGGTAGATCTCGCTCGGCCGCATCTCTCAGCACACAGTGCAGGATCAGGCTGCCGATCCCACCACCTTGCTGATCCGGTGCTACATAGAGGTGGTCGAGGTACAAATGATCGCCCCGATCCTGCACAGCAAAAAAGCCCAACAGCTGATTTCCGGACAACACGAGCGTTGTATCTGCCGGCACAAAGCTGTCCAGAAACCGCCGCCGCGCGCGTTCTTGGTTGAACCGTCCCACAGCCTCAAGGCTTGGCCGCATGGCATTCACGCGCAGCGTGGCCAAGCGCTTTGCATCGGTGTCTTTCGCACCATCAAATCGGAGACTGGTCACGTTGGCGCCGCCGCCAACAGCTCACGTGTGTAATCCGTCTGCGGGTTCTCAAACAGATCCTCAGAGGCACCCGCCTCCACCACATCACCGGTTTTCATCACCATAATCTTGTGGCTCATCGCGCGCACCACATGCAGGTCGTGGCTGATAAACAGGTACGCGAGGCCATATTTCTTCTGCAAATTGCGCAGCAGCTCTACGATCTGCACCTGCACCGTCATGTCCAACGCCGAGGTCGGTTCATCCAGTACCACCAGCTTGGGTCGCAATATCATCGCCCGCGCGATTGCGATCCGCTGCCGTTGACCGCCAGAAAACTCATGCGGATAGCGATCCATCGCCGCCGGGTCGAGGCCGACTTCGGTCATCACCTCGCCCACCAGCGTGCGCGTGTCCCGCCCATCCGGGTTGCCATGCACGCCAAGCCCTTCAGAAATGATCTGCTCGCAGGTCATACGCGGGCTCAGGCTGCCAAACGGATCCTGAAACACGATCTGCATATCCTTGCGCAGCGCCCGCAGCTCCTTGGTGCTCCACTTGCGCACGTCATGCCCATCAAAGTTGATTTTCCCGTCACTGCCAATCAACCGCATGATCGCCAGCGCCAATGTGGTTTTGCCAGAGCCACTCTCGCCCACAATACCCAGCGTTTCCCCGGCGCGCACCGTCAGGCTGGAGTCGTTCACCGCCTTCACATGGCCAACAGTCCGCTTGAGCAGCCCTTGCTGGATCGGGAACCAAACACGCAGGTTTTCCGTGCTGACAATTTCCTCCGCGCCCGCAGGCACCGGATCCGGCACACCAGACGCCTGCGCGCTCAACAACAGTTGTGTGTAGGGATGCTGCGGATTGTCAAAAATCTCAGACACAGGCCCGGCCTCGACAATCTCGCCATCCTTCATGACGCAAACCTTGTCGGCAATCCGCCGCACCACGCCCAAGTCATGGGTGATAAACAAAAGCCCCATACCTTCGCTGGCCTTCAGCTCGGCCAGAAGCTCCAGGATTTGCGCCTGAATGGTCACATCCAGCGCCGTGGTTGGCTCATCTGCAATCAGGATATCTGGCTTGTTGGCCAGCGCCATGGCGATCATCACCCGTTGCCGCTGTCCACCGGAAAGTTGATGCGGGTACGAACTCAAACGCTGCTCGGCATCGCGCAGCCCCACCTTCTGCAACAGTTCCAGCACCCGCGCACGGGCCTTGTCACCCGTTACCCCTTGGTGCAACGCGAGACTCTCTGCCAATTGCTTATCAATCGTGTGCAGCGGGTTCAGCGAGGTCATCGGCTCCTGAAAGATAAAGCTGATATCGTTGCCGCGCACCTTCCGCAGCAGCTTTCCCGACGCGCCCACCATCTCCTGACCTTCATAGGTCACAGAGCCGGACACTTCCGCGCTCTCCGGTAACAAGGATACGGTCGACAAGGCCGTCACCGACTTGCCAGACCCTGACTCGCCCACCAGCGCCACAGTCTCCCCGCGATCCACGGTGAAGGATACGCCTTTGACCGCCTCGACACGCTGCCCATCCTGCCGGAAGGCCACGCGCAGGCCTTTGACCTCCAAAACGCTCATGAGAAAGTCTTCCTTGGGTCAAACGCATCGCGCACGCCTTCAAAGATGAAGACCAACAGCGACAGCATGATGGCAAAGGTGAAAAACGCGGTGAAAGCCAACCAAGGTGCCTGCAGGTTCTGCTTGGCCTGCAAGGTCAACTCCCCAAGGCTCGGCGCCGAGGACGGCAAACCAAAGCCGAGGAAATCCAAACCGGCCAGCGTGCTGATTGTCCCGGTCACGATAAACGGCAACATAGTCACGGTCGCCACCATCGCGTTTGGCAACATATGGCGGAACATAATCACCCGGTTACTCACGCCCAGTGCCTTGGCCGCTCGCACATATTCCAGGTTCCGTGCCCGTAGAAACTCTGCCCGCACCACGCCCACAAGCGCCGTCCACCCAAACAACACCGTGAGAAACACAAGCAGCCAGAAGCTGCGTCCCAAAATCGCGAACATAATGATGATAATGTACAGACTTGGCGTGAACGCCCAGATCTCAATAACCCTCTGGAAGATCAAATCAATCCAACCACCAAAATAGCCTTGGACCGCGCCTGCGACAATGCCGATGATGCTCGCTGAAATTGTCACAATTAATGTGAAAAAGATCGACAGCCGGAAACCATATATCACCCGCGCCAACACATCACGCTTGCGGTCATCGGTACCCAACCAGTTCTGGCTGTCCGGTGGCAGAGGGGCCGCACCGGCACGATCCACGGGCGTGTCGTAGCTGTATGGTATTGGTGGCCATAGGGTCCAACCTTGTTGAAACCCCTCTGAACCGTCCGCGTAAGCACCTTCATAAATTCCCGACAGGATGTCTTCAGGCGTGTCGAAACAGTCTTCCATTCCGCCACTGGTGATCAAACATTCGACCACCGGATCGTTGTAAACCGCCTCGGTTTTGAAATCCCCGCCAAAGGTGGTTTCGGGATAAAAGTTGAAGATCGGCGTGTAAAACTCACCACGGTATTTGATCAGAATGGGCCGATCATTTGCGAGAAACTCGGCAAAAAGCGACACCACAAACACAACGGAGAAAATGATCAAGGACCAAAGCGCGCGCCGGTTGCGCTTGAAGTTGCTCCAACGCCGTTGGTTCAGAGGGGACAATGCCATCAGCCTTCCCTCTTCTCAAAATCAATCCGCGGATCAACAAACACATACATCAGGTCGGAAAGGATTCCGACCACAAGACCAATCAAGGCAAAGACAAACAAAGTGCCAAAAATTACTGGATAATCCCGCGCCACGGCCGCTTCAAAGCCCAATCTGCCCAGTCCGTCGAGCGAGAAAATGGTCTCAATCAACACCGAGCCGCCGAAGAACACACTGATAAACACAGCAGGGAATCCTGCAATTACGATCAGCATCGCATTGCGGAAAACATGCCCATAGAGCACACGCTTTTCTGTCAGGCCTTTGGCCCGCGCCGTCATCACATAGTGCTTCTTGATCTCATCCAGAAAACTGTTTTTGGTGAGCAATGTCAGCGTCGCAAAGGCCGCAATAGTCGAGGCCAGAACCGGCAAGGTAATATGCCATGTATAATCGAGTACTTTGCCAATCATCGTCAGGTCTTCAAAGTTGTCCGACGTCAATCCTCGCAAAGGGAAGATCTTCCAATAGGATCCGCCCGCAAACAAAACCAAAAGCATGATCGCAAATAAAAACCCAGGAATGGCATAGCCCACAATAATTGCACCAGACGTCCAGGTATCAAAAGGTGTGCCATCTTTCACAGCCTTGCGAATACCCAGTGGTATGGACACAAGGTACGCAATGAGTGTCGACCAAAGGCCCAACGTGATCGACACCGGCATTTTCTCCAAAACCAGATCCGTCACACTAATTTTGCGGAAATAGCTCTCGCCAAAATCCAAGCGCACGTAATTGCCCATCATCGTCAGGAACCGCTCCAGCGGCGGTTTGTCAAAGCCAAACTCCTTCTCCAGCTCTTCAATAAACTCTTTGGGCAATCCCCTGGCCCCCAAGTATTCACTGTCCGAGCCAAAGGTCTCCTCCGTGGCGATGTCTTCACCTCCACCGGCGAAACCTGCAAAAACGTCACCTTCGCCCTGCATCTTGGCAAGGACCTGCTCCACAGGCCCGCCAGGAACAAATTGCACCAGGGTAAAATTGATGATCATGACCCCAAGCAAGGTTGGGATCACAAGCAGCAGTCGTCGGAGGATATAGGCACCCACCGGATTACTTCCGCAACACGCCAGAGGCGATCAGCGCCTCATGCTTGTCTTTGTTGTACCACCAGAAATCCAACACACCGACCGCATAGGGCGGCAGCTCTTCCGGGCGCTCATACATATCAAAATACGACACCCAGCTTTCACCGACATACCCCGCGTGCGCCATGATGCGCTCATAGCGCAAAGCCCGGTCTAGCGCCGTCAGTGCAACCACTTCGTCTTCGCGCGTTTTGGTCGCCAGCGCTGCATCGATGATCGCGTCCACCGCCGAGCTGCGCAGCGCAGCTGGGTTATAGGTAGAGACCTCTGCAGTCTTGGACCCAAACATCTGGTGCAAACCTGTGCCAGCGGCCGCAAACGAGCGATAGCGGTTGTAAATCATGTCGTAGTCTTTATCGACCCATCGCTGCTGCGCCTGCGCGCTGTCGACCTTGTCGGCTTTGACTTTGATGCCCCAATTGGCCAGCGTTTTTACATAGGTTTCAATCAGCGCGAGACGGGTTTCATCCCAAGTCGCGATCACAAGACAATCCAGCGACATCTGCTTGCCGTCGCCATCCACCATTTCACCGGCGTCATTCACGGTCCATCCGGCTTTCTCAAACAGCTTCAGCGCCGCTCTCTTGTTGCGGCGGTCAATTGGATTGGATGGGTTCGACGTGTGCGGCACAACCGCTGGCTCCGTCAGCATTTCTGCTGGGATAGCATCGCCCAGCGCTTTCAGAAGCTCAAGTTCAGCCCCTTCCGGCACCCCCTTGGCTTCCCACTCCTGGCCTTCTGCAAAGGAACTCCGCTGCGTGGTCAACTCATACTGAAGCGACTCCCGCACCCACTCAAAGTTAAACGCCAAAGACAAAGCGTGGCGCACGTCGCGATTATCCAATGGCGCGCGCAGCGTGTTATACAACATACCAAAGTTTGTCGGCGCAGACCCGCTGGGCAGCGCTTCTTTCTTCACTGTCCCGTTTTCGATGCCGGGGAAGTCATAGCCTGTCGCCCAGCGCTTGGTAGAGCCTTCTGTGCGGTAGGTGAATTCGCCCGCCTTGAACGCCTCAAACTCGGCAGTGGCGTCGGTGAAATACTCAATCCGAACCTTGTCGAAGTTGAACCGCCCAACATTGGCCGGGTGATCCCAGCCCCAGTAATTTGGATTACGGACATACTCGACGTAGCGGTTAAACTCGTAGTCGCCAACTTGATACGGCCCGGACGCCATCGGCGCCAAGATGGACGGCTCATCCAACCGCTCACCCGTTTCTTTATACCAGGCTTCCGAGAAAATCGGCGTACCCCCCACTTGGCTGATCAACGAGCGGCGCGAAATGCCCTCAGCAAAGGTGTATTTGATTGTATGATCGTCAATCACCTCAACGCCGGTTATCCGTTCTTTCACAGACCGCGCATAAGACCGGATGGCCTGCTCCAGGAAAAGATTGTGGGTGAACGCGGCGTCCTGCGCCCGAAGCGGCGACCCGTCGCTAAACACCACATCATCGCGCATGTGGAACACGCACCATTCCTGGCTTTTGGGATACTCCACCTCTTTGGCAATCAAACAATAGCTGTCAGTGATGGAATCCGCAGGCGCGCCGCCGCCCCAAGGCATTTCGGCAAACATGCTTTCGGCCACAACCCCGGCACTGCTTTCCGGGTTGCCCCCTTTCCAGGAGTACCGGTTAAATCCGTCAAAAGTACCGCGTGTACTCAGGGTGATGGTACCCCCTTTCGGCGCGTTGGGGTTCACATAATCGAAATGCGGGTAATCCGCCGGGTATTGCAGATCGCCAAAAAACGAATAGCCATGTGAACGGATGAGCTCATCCTCATTGGCCCAAGCCATGCCACCGCCCAGTCCGGCTCCAATCGACAACGCGCTCCCGCCCATCAATCGCAACGCCCCGCGGCGATCAAACATTGGCCCGGCAATTTTGATTGTCTTTTCTTTCATTTGGCCCCTCCTGCGCCCGCGCGCTTGTCAGCGGAATACTTCCTTTCAAGCTAAAGGCGGTGGGCAACAACATTCAAGTTCGGAATGTATCAACAGGCCGTGATTCCGCTCAACGGAGGCAAAATCTTGCTTTTCTTAACACTTTCAAGGCCCTGAGAGACAGAAAACACCGAAAGAGCCAACAGCAAAAACGCCGCAAAACCGGCGTTTCATCACGATCTGGAATGGAGGGAGATTGGGTGAGAGGCTGGACAACGACCCAAGCGGGGCTCGTTACGGCTGCTTCCTTCCGGATCTGACCGGGTTGGCGAGGCGCTCGCCCGCGCCAACCTCTCAAGAGGCGATATAGGCTGATTGATGCGGAGATGCAAGCCAACCTGCTCAAATGCCGTTGAACTTTTCAAAGCTGTCCCATGTCCAGCTCAAAGCGCGCAAATCCACCATCTACCTCGCCCAGCGCCTGCATCGGCAGCGCCGCGAGGTCAACATAGGTCGCTGCGTCGGGACCGGTATCAAACAGAGCCTTCACACCCCGCATCGCGTGCAATCGCCATGTCGCCAGCGTCTCGTCACGCCGTCCAGAGGTCTCTGCGATGTGCTGCGCCAAAACATCCCGCACCCGCGCGGGCGCAATTTCCACTGCATACGCCTGATTCACTGCCGGAAAATTGCCGCCACCACCACCACGGTAGTCATTGGTGACCAGCAAAAATTCCTGCTCTGGCGCAATCTGCACCCCGTGCCAACAGATATTACCCACCCGCCGCGCCTGCGGATTGATCAGGCTGCCATCCATCGCGTAGCGGGCGGGGCGGGACAGATCGACCGTATACGACAACCCATAAATGGCCTCCCGATTATAGGTTGGCGTGTCCCTGTCGTAGAGAAACTGTCCTTCTTCTCCCGCAAACAGCTGATTGTAGACCGCACAACCTTTTTCCAACCATTCCACGACATCGCGCCCACAGGTCCGGATCACGCTGACATGGTTGGAATAAGGTTGCATATCCGCAATCATCCGTGCAGACACCGCGCCCCGCGCCACATCGACATAATGATAGGGGCCAGCCCGTCCGCCGCACTTCAACGGCGCAACGGAAGCAATCAGGGGCATGGTTTCCAACCCACTGCCTACCAGCGCCTGTCGCGCAAAGGCCAGCTTCGCTTCCGCCACCAGTCGGGACGCGTAATCATCTTTCACCATCGAAAAGTAGCTTGTCACCGGCCCCGCCACTTCCCCAATGGTGCGCCGCATATAGCGTAATGTCTGCTGATGCGCGCCCTCTACCGCGGAGACGACCACAGGCGCCTCCACAGGCGCAGTACCCGCTTTCGCACGCAAATCATGCACCTGCACCTCATGACCTGCAACTCGCCACCCATCGACGTCTTGAACCAACGCCAAATCAATCTGTCCCACGTGCGTGGCATAAACCCCGGGCATCACCACAGGTGTCCTATGTAACGTCCCTCGCACGGGATCTACCGCCTCACTCGCACCAAAGCTTGGCGAGGGAAATACTCGATGTACATGCCCGGCCACCACCGCATCCACGCCGTGCAATCCGGCCAGCGGCACAGCTACATTTTCGGTTTCCTCGGCATGGCCACCATCCCGGATGCCACTATGGGCCAGCGCAACAACCACATCCGCACCCTGCCGTCGCAGTTCCGCCACCTGCCGCCGCGCAGCCGCCATCATATCCTCGGCCACCAGGCGCCCGGCAATACGCAACGCATCCCAGGCCACCACCTGTGGCGGTAAAACCGAAAACACCCCAATTCGTAACTCATATGCGCGACCGTGCTGATCCGTGACTGTGCGGGTCAACACCACATGCGGTTGCCACAAATCTGCATACACCGACGCATCCTGATCCCGGCTCAAATGCAAATTGGCACACAGCACCGGCGACCGCAGCGCCCTTAATGCCGCTTGCACGTCCTCGGCCGGCATATTGAACTCATGGTTGCCCAATCCAATCGCATCATAGCCCAGCGCATTCATTGCAGTCACAACCGGATTTTCCGCGCCAACGCCCGCGCCGCCCTCATAAGGGTCTGCAATCGCCGCCCCCTCAAGAAAGTCGCCATTGTCAAACACCAGCGTCGCCGGAACCTCTTCCCGCGCGGCCGCGATCACAGAGGCCGCCCGCGCCAGCGATCCCAGCTCTGTCGCGCTGTCCTTGCTATAATCGTAATCCAGCAATGTGGCATGCACATCACTGGTCGCCATGATGCGCAGAGCAACACGCGCTCCATCAGCCCCTTTCAGGCGTGTGTGTGACACAACAGTTCCTTAGATTCGTTCCTACGCCTAGGGGGACAAAATTCACGTCCTCACAGCCAACAAGCCAAGCCTAGTCCCTACCAGTGTGCGCACTTTTAGAATGATTGCAAATCACAAACTGCCACCACAGCGCTCAATCACGACCAAAGCACCCCCCATCCCGGCGCTGGCGCAGATGTGATTGCAGCCCGCCGCGCAACGTGCCACCTCTGTGCCAACAGGAGAGCACTATGCGACACGCCGAAACCGTTACCTTCGGGGGCTCCGCCCTCAACCGCGCCGCCGAAATCCGCGGCGATGACGCCAACGCCCGCGTCACACACCCCGACAGCCGCAGCATCGTCCTCTGGCGCGGCAAGCCTCTGTTTTGTGGAGAAAACTGCGCCCAGTTGGTCTACCTCCCGACCAGTCACCCGCTGTTTGAAGAGGCCAAGGAGCCGCCGGTTCCACCTATTTTCCTGGGCCTCTCGGAGGACGGCAGTGCGCTCTACGCCCATGACATTTCCGCCTGGACGCCACCGGAACTGGACGAGGCTCAACTCCAGCAATTCTTTGACCCAACGCACCAGCATCACCCGGCGCTCCCGGCCGATCACCTGTTTGCAGAGTTACGTGGCGTCATGGCCCATCTCAATCCCCGCGACGCCGAATTGGCGGCCACCGCGCGCTCGATTTTTGCCTGGCACCGCTCCCACCGTTTCTGCTCCAACTGCGGCGACGAGAGCCGCATGGCACAATCCGGTTGGCAGCGGGACTGCCCCGCCTGCAACACCTCCCACTTCCCCCGCACCGATCCGGTGGTGATCATGCTCATCACCCGGGGCAACAGGGTGCTGATGGGCCGCTCTCCAGGATGGCCCGAGGGCATGTACTCCCTGCTCGCAGGGTTTGTGGAACCCGGCGAAACACTCGAAGCCGCCGTGCGCCGCGAGGTCTTTGAGGAGGCCGGCGTCCGTGTTGGCGCCGTGTCCTATCTGGCCAGCCAACCCTGGCCGTTTCCCTCGTCTCTGATGTTTGGCTGCGCAGGTGAAGCGCTGGACGACACCATCACGCTGGACCCCAATGAAATCGAAGACGCGCTCTGGATCAGCCGCGAAGACATGCTCACTGTGTTTTCCGGTCAACACCCAACACTGAAACCTGCGCGCAAAGGCGCTATTGCCCACTTCCTCCTTCGGAACTGGCTTGCGGACAGGCTCGAATAACGCGACTATGGCCGCAAAATAACGATAGACCCAGAGGCACCATGGAACTCACTGGTAGAGAAGACGTCGACATCCCGATTGCTCAGGCATTTGACTTGCTGACGGATGTCGAAGTGTACGAACGTTCCGCCCTGCGTCGTGGCGCAGAAGTCACCCGCGTTGACTCACTGGCGCGACCCGGCGTGGGTGCCAAGTGGGAAGTCGGCTTCCAGTTTCGCGGCAAAGCCCGCGAGTTGAACTTGGAAATGACCGGATTTGACGCCCCCAACGAGATTGAGATGAAAGCCATCCTGCAAGGGCTGGAAACCGACATCAAAATTGAACTGGTGGCTCTGTCCCGCACCCGCACCCGCATTCAGTTCTGGTCCGGCCTGCGCGCCAACAGCCTCTCTGCCCGTCTCTTGCTGCAATCGCTGAAACTGGCCCGCAGCTCGCTGAACAAGCGCATGGCCAAACGCATGGCCACATTGCGGGACGATCTGGAAGACCGCTACTCGCGCATGGCCTAAGACTTTAGTTGCCTCAAAACGGTTGCACCCAAAGCACTACTCCACCACACTCGCAATGGTTGAGTGTGAGTGAAGAATGCGATGGCGGAGTTAAATTTCAGGCCAATCTTGCACAAGGCCTTGGAATATGCGCCGTCTGCAGCATTCCTCGCAACTTTCTTGCTCTCAGACGACTTACGTATTGCGGGCTGGAGCGGAGCAGCCTGCGCGTTTCTGACCTGTTTCGGCTATGCGCGGCGCGCTGTTTCACCTCACAGCTTGTTCTTGGGTATTAACCTTTACCTGTTGATGATCACGCCGGTCATCGAAGGGCTGTACGCCGCAAACTTCGCTACCTTGGCATCGACCTTGAGTGCTTTCGCGCGGCCCTTGGTGTTTCTGTCCATCTTCCTGACAGGGAGTGTTTTGTCTATGCGCGCACCATCGGGGTTTCTCTTGGTGCTACAGGTCGACGACGGAGCGGTGAAAAGAACCAACGCCCTGCTGCTCATCGCGAGCGGCATGGCCGCAGTTTGGGCTTTAGTGTACAACCACAACACAGCGCTGCAATTGGCGGTGCCCATGACACTCCTGTTCGCCCTTCATCGCACACTCAAATCGCGCTCGCGCCAGCAGCTTACCGAACCGCGTCCCGCTCCGCAGGGTACACCCCCAAAATAGACACGTTGGTTGTGAAATACCGCAGCTCATCCATGGCCAGTTGCACGGAGCGATCCTCTGGATGGCCCTCGATGTCCGCATAAAACTGCGTCGCGGTGAAGCTGCCGTTGACCATATAGCTTTCCAGCTTGGTCATGTTGATCCCATTGGTGGCAAAGCCACCCATCGCTTTATAAAGCGCCGCCGGGATGTTGCGCACCTCAAACACAAAGGTGGTCATCATCTTATGATCGGTGCGACGGGCATAATCCGGCTCGCGCGACATGATCAGGAAGCGCGTGGTGTTGTGACCGTGGTCTTCCACATCCCGCGCCAACACGTCCAACCCGTAAATCTCCGCCGCCAGTTCTGACGCCAGCACACCTTCGTTGCGCGTCTTGTGCTCGGCCAGCTCCCGCGCAGCCCCGGCGCTGTCTGCTGCGGAATACCCCTTCATGCCATGCGCCTTCAGGAAATTGGCCGACTGCGGCAACAACACTAGGTGGGCCCGCACCGTGTCGATCTCGTCCATCGGCACGCCTGGCAAGCCCATCAAGCTGATGCGCACCCGCACAAAGGCCTCATCAATGATGTGCAGCCCGCTCTCTGGCAACAACCGATGAATGTCCGCCACACGCCCATAGGTCGAGTTCTCGATTGGCAACATAGCCAGATCCGCCTGACCACTCTTCACCGCGTCAATCACCTCCTCAAAGGTGCGGCACGGCATCGCCTCCATCTCCGGCCGCGCTTTGCGGCAGGCTTCGTGGGAGTAAGCGCCCGCTTCCCCCTGAAAGGCGATCCGATTGGTCTTCTGGTCCATTTTGTCCCTCTTCTCCCCGGTTTCTACGCAATTTTTGTACCAAGGGCGTTTCGTCGCGGTAACTATACCTTGCGTTCGCTTAGGGGAAGCGGATAGATACCCGACAAACGCCACGAGACGGAAACGTAGCATGTTCGACACGATGACAATGACCAAGGTAGTAGGCGCCCTCTGCGGTGCGCTGCTGGTATTCTTGCTGGGCGGCTGGGCCGCCGAAACCCTGTATCACACCGGCCCAAAAGGCCACGGTGATGATCATGCCCAACAGGCTTATGTGATTGAAGTGGAAGGCGGCGACGACGCTGGTGCCGCAGAAGAAGAAGGTCCTTCTTTGGAAGAGCTGCTGGCCGCTGCGGACGTCGACAAAGGCGCGAAGGTCTTTAGCAAGTGTAAAGCTTGCCACAAACTGGACGACGGCGCCAACGGCACCGGCCCACACCTCTACGGTGTTGTGGACCGCGCGGTGGATTCGGTTCCAGGCTTCAACTACTCTGGCGCTCTGATTGCCGTGGCAGACACATGGTCCAACGAAAACCTCGACGGTTTCCTGGCAAACCCACGCAGCTTTGCCCCTGGTACCAAGATGTCGTTCTCCGGTCTGAAAAAGGCCACCGACCGCGCCAACCTGATTGCCTACCTGGCGACCATCGGCGGCTAAGCCTCTACGGTTTTGAGAATTTGGAAAGACCGCAGCATCGCCTGCGGTCTTTTTCTTTTGGTCTTCTGCCTAGACTTGTGTGAGCACACCTTTTGTGGCCCAAGCCATCTGCGCATCGGTCTCCACAGCACAGGGCCGCACGGCACGCAACCGCTGCAATGCCTCCTCTGCGTTCATCCCCGCCTCGATCATCAGCCGCAACACCAACATCCCGGACCGGCCACAGCCACCGCGACAATGCACCAGAACACGGCCACCCGTCTGCAACTGCTGTCTTGCCTGCTCTGACACGCTCGCCCATTGCGCCTGCACATCGCCCTCCGGCACGCCAAAATCGCGAATCGGAAAATGCGCCCAGTGGATTGCGGCATCGCGCAAAGCGCCCGGCAACGTTTCAGCCCCAAGTATCTGCATTTCCTCGGTCTCTGTCGCACTCACCACGAGGGTTGCGCCCCACTGGGCAATTGCATCCACATCGGCGCGCAAGTCTCCCGCCGCACCAGGCACAGGCGCCAACGCCAACTGGCCAGTTCCAACCGGCACCGCAAAAACCTCATACCCCATGTCATCCCCCTTATTTCTAGGCGCCAACGGCGCATTTGCGGCGCGCATCCCGCGCCGAGTTCCCGCTTATCCGGTGGACGCGCCGCCTCCGCCCGCTTAACCTGCGCCAGACCACGGACAGGGGCCAGCCGAATCTGCGCTCCCGCAACTTTCAGGACGGCCATGACTGACACTCCCGACACCGCCTATCAGGTTCTCGCGCGCAAATACCGCCCCGAAACCTTTGCGGATCTGGTTGGGCAGGACGCCATGGTGCGCACTCTGAAAAACGCCTTTGAGGCGGATCGGATCGCACAGGCCTTTGTCATGACCGGCATCCGCGGCACCGGTAAAACCACCACCGCGCGGATCATCGCCAAAGGCATGAACTGCATCGGCCCGGATGGCGGCTCCGGCCCCACAACAGAACCCTGTGGCGTTTGTGAGCACTGCACCGCCATCATGGAAGGCCGTCACGTCGACGTAATGGAGATGGACGCCGCCTCCCGCACCGGTGTGAATGACATCCGCGAAATCATCGATTCCGTGCACTACCGGGCGGCTTCTGCTCGCTACAAGATCTACATCATCGATGAGGTGCACATGCTCTCCACCAGCGCGTTCAACGCGCTGCTGAAGACCTTGGAAGAGCCACCCGCACACGTAAAATTCATCTTCGCGACCACCGAGATTCGCAAAGTTCCGGTGACTGTGCTCTCGCGCTGCCAACGCTTTGATCTGCGCCGTATTGAACCGGAAGACATGATTGGCATGCTCAGCCGCATCGCCACGTCTGAGGGCGCGGAGATCGCCGACGATGCACTGGCGCTGATCACCCGCGCCGCCGAAGGTTCCGCGCGGGACGCAACCTCGCTTTTGGACCAAGCCATCTCCCACGGCGCGGGTGAAACCACCGCCGATCAGGTCCGCGCCATGCTGGGCCTTGCCGACCGTGGACGCGTGCTCGACCTGTTTGACATGATCCTGCGCGGCGACGCGGGTGGCGCGCTCAACGAGCTGTCTGCCCAATACGCCGCCGGGGCCGACCCAATGGCGATCCTGCGCGATCTGGCCGAGATCACCCATTGGGTCTCTGTGGTGAAGATCACTCCAGAAGCAGCTGAAGATCCCACCGTCAGCCCGGATGAGCGCGCCCGGGGTCAGGCCATGGCAACTGACCTGCCGATGCGCGTGCTCACCCGCATGTGGCAGATGCTTCTAAAGGCGCTCGAAGAAGTGGCCGCAGCTCCAAACGCGATGATGGCCGCCGAAATGGCAATCATCCGCCTGACCCACGTCGCCGACCTGCCCAGCCCCGAAGAGCTGGTGCGCAAACTGCAAGACACACCCCCACCCCCAACGCCTCCTAACGGCGGCGGAGGCTATGGCAGCGGGCCAGGTACAGGCAGCACCAATGCCCAGGGTGGCCCGATGGGCGGCGGCAATGGCCCCATGCATGGCGCGCCAACAGCCCACGCCGGCGGCGGCACCGTAACAGCGCTGGCTGTGCAGAACGACACAGCTTTGGCCAAATACCCGACTTTCGAACACGTGGTGGAACTGGTGCGCCAACGCCGCGACGGCGTGCTGCGCGTGCATGTCGAAGAATACGTGCGCCTCGCCAACTATCAGCCGGGCCGCATCGAGTTTGAACCCGCCCCCGGCGCCCCCAAAGATCTGGCCCAGAAACTCGGCAGCCAGCTGCAACGCTGGACCGGCACCCGCTGGGCGGTGATTTTGGTGAACGAAGGCGGCGCGCCCTCCATCGCCGAAGTCCGTGACGCCGCCGAAAACGAAATGCGCGAACAGGCGCTGGGGCACCCGCTGGTTCAGGCCGTCATGGAAGCGTTCCCGAAGTCCAAAATCACCGACATCAAGTCCCGCCGCGAATTGGCCAACGAAGCCCTCGCAGAAGCGTTGCCAGAGGTCGAAGACGAATGGGATCCGTTTGAGGAGTGAGCCGCGACCTGGAACCCGTCCAGGGAACTGATTCAGCAGCCAACGGGCGGAGCCCTGCCCCAGCATGCACTTAACTCTAATCGGCCAGACACCCTTGTTTACAAGCCACCTGATCCGTATCTAGGCGGCAAGCAATCACACTTAGGAGAAACCCAATGCTCAAAGGACTCGGCAATCTCGGCGACATGGCCGGCATGATGAAAAAAGCCCAGGAAATGCAGACCCGCATGACCGACATGCAGGACGAGCTGCACAACATCATGGTGGTTGGCGAAAGCGGCGCCGGTCTGGTGAAAGCCACCGCCTCTGCCAAAGGCGAGCTGAAAGCACTGGACATCGATCCGTCGATCTTCAACGGCGACGACAAGGAAGTGGTCGAAGACCTGATCCTCGCGGCCATCAAAGACGCCCAAACCAAAGCCAGCGACCGCGCTCAGGAAGAGCTTGGCAAAATCACCTCCGAACTGGGTCTGCCAGCGGACATGAAACTGCCGTTCTAAGAGACGTGTGTTCCGGGTTGGTTCTTGCTATAGTCCAACAAAAGGCATGCCAGAAAAGGCCCGGACATGAGCAGTTCCGAAATTGATACATTGATAGAGATGATGGCCAAGCTGCCTGGGCTTGGCCCACGCTCTGCCAGGCGCGCGGTGTTGCATCTGATCCGCAAACGCGCGCTGTTGCTCACCCCGCTGTCTGACGCCATGTTGCAGGTCGCCGCCACCGCGCGGGAATGCCTGAACTGCGGCAACGTCGGCACCTCTGATATCTGTGACATCTGCGCATCCGAGAAACGCGCCACGGGCGTGCTCTGCGTGGTCGAAGACGTGGCCGACCTTTGGGCCATGGAACGCGCGCAGGTGTTTGACGGCCGTTACCACGTGCTGGGCGGCACGCTCTCCGCTCTGGAGGGCGTTGGCCCCGAGGAACTCTCAATCCCCCGTCTGATGGACCGTGTGGTGAGTGAGAACATCACTGAGGTCATCCTCGCCCTCAATGCCACCGTAGATGGCCAAACCACGGCGCACTACATCGCCGACCAACTGGAAGATCAGGTGCGCCTCACCTCCCTGGCACAAGGCGTGCCGGTGGGCGGCGAGTTGGACTACCTGGACGAAGGCACCATCAGCGCTGCCCTCAGCGCCCGTAAAACGCTCTGACACTCCGACAAAAGAAAAGGCCGCGCTGACATCAGCACGGCCTCAATTCTTAGACGATCACAGCGCTTAGCGCGGCTGCTCTTCTTCGTCGCCACCTGGCAGGTTAAAGAAGCTGTCCGCATCCGCGAACTCATCATCAGACCGGGTGTCGCTGTCGTCTTCGTCGTCATCCGCCAGCGAGAAGGCCTCGAGACCCTCAATAGCAGACGGCATCTTCGGCTCGGCTTCCATCTCCAGCGACTGTTCGGTGGACACAAGCTTACGACGCTCATCGTCGGTCATAACAACACCTTCAGCAGCGCGCTTCGCAGCGGCCTTCTGCACAGCAGTGTCGAGTTCGGACTGCTTACACAGGCCCAGAGCCACCGGATCAATTGGCTGGATGTTGGCGATGTTCCAGTGGGTGCGCTCACGGATCGCCTGAATGGTTGGCTTGGTGGTGCCAACCAGCTTGCTGATCTGGCCGTCGGACAGTTCCGGGTGGAACTTCACCAGCCACAGGATCGACGCTGGGCGGTCCTGACGCTTGGACAACGGCGTATAACGAGGACCACGGCGCTTTTCTTCGCCGGACGCCGCTGCGTTGAACTTCAGCTTCATCTTGTGCAGCGGGTTGGTCTCCGCCGTGTCAATTTCGGACTGAACCAACTGGTTGTTGGCAACCGGGTCAAAGCCCTTCACGCCCGCAGCCACATCGCCATCCGCAATGCCCTGAATTTCCAGCTCGTGCATGCCAACAAAATCCGCGATCTGTTTGAAGCTGATCGTGGTGTTGTCCACCAGCCAGACGGCGGTGGCTTTCGGGTGCAGCAGCTTGGCCATATCTCTACTCCTTACGACGTTTTTCCCCGGTAAAAGATACAGATTTCCCGTCGTCTGACTTTTGTCAGACGGCACCGATGGTCTGGTGCGGGTTTCCGTTGTAGGGGAACTTGAGCCCGATATAGTGCGGCTGAACAAAAAAGGAAAGAGTGAATGCGTTCATTGCTGGGTATGGCCCTTGCCCTGTTGGTTTCTGGGCAGGCAATTGCCGACGGTGATAAAGCCGGTGAGTTTGATTATTACGTGCTGGCTTTGAGTTGGTCGCCGAATTGGTGCGCCATCGAAGGTGACGCCAAAGGAAGCCCACAGTGTGAGGACAGCGAAGACTTTGGCTGGGTCATGCATGGTCTTTGGCCGCAGTACCACCGCGGCTGGCCGGACCACTGCGTCACATCAGAACGCAACCCGCCCCGCCATGTCACCAATTCCATGGCCGACATCATGGGCACCTCCGGATTGGCCTGGTACCAGTGGAAGAAGCACGGCACCTGCTCCGGCCTGTCCGGCGAAGACTACTTCGCCACCGCGCGCAGAGCCTATGAGAGCATCACGCGTCCAGCCGTTTTCCGAAAACTCGACCAAACCGTAAAACTGCCCGCCTCGGTGGTGGAGGACGCCTTCCTGAAAGCGAACCCACAGCTAGAGCCGGACATGCTGACCATCACCTGCCGCGACAGCTTCATTCAAGAAGCCCGCGTGTGCCTCTCCAAGGACCTGGAACCGGTGCCTTGCGGCCGCGACGTGATCAAAGACTGCACGCTTTCCAACGCACGCTTTGACCCTGTCCGTTAAGCCTTAGACCTTGTTTATGCGCAGAGCGCCGTTTCGGGCCTCTGCGCATTTTTGTGCGGAAAACTCGGCACTGTCCGCGCTGGTGTTCACTGCTTTCACAGTGCCTGCGCTGCGGCGCATGTAGAACGGCACAAAGCCTTCTGCGATGCCAGACCGCGCCATGGCATTCATCTCACCGCAATAGATCCGATCACCATTGCTCAGCGCCATGATCTCAAAATTCTGGAACCGCGCCTCCCCTGGCAACTCGGTCTGAACCGCAAGTTGGTTTTTGGCCCAAAACACTTCACCCGGCTCCAACGGCGCGGATTTGGTGGAGACTTTGGTGGTGCCGCCAGAACAGCCGGTCGCCGCTGCGATCACCAGAAATATTGCCACTTTATGCATACCTAAACTCCCAGGACGTGCCTCTGTTGATCCGAGAAACACCACGACAATAAGGCTGAAAGGCGGCAGAAATGCAGAAAACCCGGCCCATTCAGGACCGGGTTTTCTTAAACTTGTTCAGACAGTCAGCAGGCTTAGTGCAGCTTGGCGTCTACTTCAGAGATACCAGCATCGATCAGCTTGTTGGCTTGCGCCGCTGTCATCTGCTGGGAAATCACGTCACGAGCTGCACCGATGGCGACAACAACCGCCTGATCGCGTACTTCCTTGACGGCCGCGGCTTCTGCCGAGGCAATCTGATCTTCCGCTGCGGCCAGACGGCGCGCGATGGAAGCTTCCAGATCGACTTTCGCCTGATCAGCCGCCGCCTGAGCTTCGCTTTTCGCTTGCTCTACGATGCGGGCAGCTTGCTCCTGCACTTCTTTCTGTTTGCGCTCATAAGACGCCAGAACCGTCTGGGCTTCCTCACGCAGGGCGCGGGCTTCGTCCAGTTCGGATTTGATGTCGTCTGCACGCTTGTCCAGCAGGCCAGCCAGAATGGATGGCACTTTGAAGTACAGCAGGATCGCAACAAACAGGATGAAACCCAATGTCACGATGAAGTCGGTGTTGCGCAGCGAGAAGAACGGGCCGCTTGCGGCCAGCGCCGGGGTGGCGCTCAGCGCCATGACAGCTGCAACTGTGGTCAGTTTACGCATATGTCTTAGCCCTTCATCTGCGCATCAACGGCTTTCGCCACATCTGCGTCCTCGGCAGCGCCACCCAGGGCGGTTACCAGTTCAGCAGTGGTCGCGTTGGCCACGTCTTTGATGCTTTCCAGCGCACCGGCACGGATCTCGGCAATTGCCTTCTCCGACTCGGCAGCCTTCGCTGCAATTTCTGCGTCCGCCTTTTCGGTGGCCGCGTTCAGATCAGCCTGGATTTCCGCTTTGGCTGCGGCAACAATGTTTGCTGCTTCAGCTTTGGCGTCGGCGAGGGCTTTGTTGTAAGCCTCTTCCGCTTCCACGGCCTTCGCCTTCAGCTCTTCAGCTGCGGCGATGTCATTTGTGATGGTCCCCTGACGCTCCGCCAGAACCGCAGCAATGCGCGGCAGCGCGATGCGCGACAGGACGAAGTAGATCACAACAAGTGTGACCAGAAGCCAGAAAATCTGGTTACCCCAGCTTGAGAAATCAAGCTGTGGCATGCCCGATGCAGAGGCGGCCTCTGCTGCGTGGCCTGCGGCGTCAGTCGTTTTGGTCGCCATGTCGTCCTCCTGGGAACTTCCGTTGGGTTACGGGCGGGGCGCAAGCAAGTGCGCCCGCACCCGCACGTAAGGATGGTTCCGTAGGCTTAGACGGCGAACATCAGCAGCAGAGCAACCAGGAACGAGAAGATGCCCAGTGCTTCCGCAAACGCGATGCCGATGAAGAGAGTTGCAGTCTGGGAAGCAGCTGCGGATGGGTTGCGCAGTGCGCCGGCCAGGAAGTTGGCTGCAACGTTACCAACACCCAGTGCTGCGATGCCAGTACCCAAGCCTGCGATGCCTGCGCCGATGTGTGCGAGTTGACCTTCCATTGGTATATCTCCTTACGATTGGAAGTTAATAGGTATGTGTGAGAGTTCAGACCTTAGTGGGAAGGATGCAGCGCATCTTTCAGATACACACAGGTCAGAATGGTAAAGACGTAGGCCTGAATGAAGGCCACCAGGACCTCAAGGCCGTACATTGCGGTGATCGCGACGATGGACACCGGGCTGACCACGGCAATCGCGGCGAAGCCTGCGAAAACTTTGATCACGGCGTGGCCCGCCATAACGTTACCTGCAAGACGAATGCTGTGGCTTACTGGACGTACGAAGTAGGAAATCACCTCGATGATCGCCAGCACCGGACGCAGTGCCAAAGGCGCGCTGGACACCCAGAAGAGACCCAGGAACGCCGCGCCGTTTTTCACGAAGCCAACAACAGTCACGGTCACGAACACCAAGAGCGCCAGACCGATGGTCACAGCAAAGTGCGAGGTGGTGGTGAAGGACATTGGCAGCAGGCCAAGGAAGTTCGCCATCACGATGAACATGAACAGGGTCATGATGTATGGGAAGAACTTCACAGCGTCTTTGCCAGCCACGTCTTCCACCATCTTGTAGATGAAGCCATAGGCCAACTCGCCGATGGACTGACCGCGGCTTGGGATGATCGCGCGACGGCGGGTGCCGACAACCATCATCGCCACAACGGCGATCACGGCCAGCGCCATCCACAGGGTCACGTTGGTGATGGTGAACAGGCCAATGTGGTCACCGCCAAACAGCGGTTTGACCAGAAACTGGTCCATTGG
Source organism: Shimia sp. MIT1388 (assembly GCF_047124445.1). GTDB lineage: Bacteria > Pseudomonadota > Alphaproteobacteria > Rhodobacterales > Rhodobacteraceae > Shimia. The sequence goes on from NZ_CP138921.1 coordinate 2,342,880, forward strand.
GTGGAATTCCAGACCGCCTTGTTCCGCGCCGTGTGCTTCGCTTGCCACGTTCAATCCCTCTCGTCTCTCTCAGCGGCATCCGCCGCTTGTTTCTCTTCGATCTCTTTGGCGCTGTGCAGCATCGTTTTGATGCCTGCCGCCAGACCGAGCATTGTAAACAGCACCAGAAAGATCGGGATCGTCCCGAACAGGCTGTCCAGCCCGTATCCGATGCCAAATCCGATCCCAAGACCGGAAACCATTTCGATCACCATGCGCCAGGCCAGGTTGGCTGCCGAATAGTGCTCATCAGCGCGGGGCTTTGGGTCCTGGGCCTTCTTGGCCGCTGCGATCCGGTCCTCCAGACGTTTCATCTGGTCTTTGTGGTCGGTCTCGCTCACGCGCAATTTACCCCTTGCTAACGTTGGCGCATTGCTACGGTGCAGCACGGCCTGAGTCAATGCGTGAATCAGGGCCGCGACAAATCACGTAAGATGCTGAAAACAAACAATAATGACACCGCGTCAACTAAAACAGCGACGGCCCGATATAGGCCGTCACCCCTCATTGGCGCCGTTTGGCGATATTCAACGATTTGGTTGATCTTTGCCGCGCGGGGTCGTGACCGCACCTTTTGCAAACGCCACGCGCGCCTGACTTGCAAATGCTGCACGCACCGTGAAAGGTTCGCCGCAAAGAGTAGAGTAAAAGCTCTGCGACAAGCCGAGCACTCCAAGACAGGGAACTCTAAGGTGGCGCATAGAAAGGTCTGGGACTCCTGTTTTCTTAAGAAAACATCAAACGTCGCATATGTGAGCTTTCATCTTCCCGGGTCAGACGAACATCCAGATCCGCTTGGGTTGTCGGTCGAGTTTTCAAACCGCTACAACTATGTGCTGCCCGGCAGCATTCCCGGGGCTGCACAAGACATCGATGCAGGTGAATATCCAGATTATATGTACCTTACTTACGAGACTGGTGAAGAACTGCCTTCAAACAGGAATGACGCTTTTATTGGGGCAGGCGGCCTAATTGTCGTATCCGGCGCCATGTATGACATTCTGCAGGGGTTCAACCTAGGAGCTACTCGGCTACAACAGATTCCTCTAAGGCAACATAACCAAAGAACCCCGATTGAGGGACGTTGGTACTTCCTACACATTCGCGAAAATAGAAACTGCCTGATCGCCGAAGAATCGACAGGAGTAGAGGCCACGAGAAGCGCTGATCGCTGGCGCGTGAACTCAGAGGCAAAATATCAACTGACCGTAGAGCCTACTGCGGCAGCCGACTTGGACCTTTGGTACGACAGCCGGGCACGAAGTGTCTTATTTTTCTCCGAGCGCCTGAAAGAAGCCATCGAAAGAGCGGGGCTCAGCTTCAAAAGCGGCAATGATTTTCGCGCCTGCAAGGTTGTTTGATGCCTCTGGGCATAAAGCCTTCGATGCAAAAATCATTGCCGATCACACCTCAACAATTTGGGTGATCTTTGCTCAACAGCTGTGATCCGGCGCAATCCCAACGTCCTGCCCACGCAGGATCCGCCAGTTGCGTTTGATCAGGTTTTTCCAGATCAGCGTTGGCAGACCACGGAAGAAATCCGACGTCGCTCCCCTGCCCCCGCGAAACAGTGTCCGCAACGCCACCCAGGGCGGCACCGGCTTGAAAAGCGCCTTTGCCACCGCGGGCCGCCCCATGCTGATCTGCGCAAGTGCGCGCGCCACGGCCTTGGGATTGTTCCAATCGGTGAACCACAACACACAGCCCTTCTTGTTGATGATAAACACGGAGTTCGGGTAGCCGCCAAAGGCCTGATGCGCCGTGCCGTTTTCGTCATCAATCAGGATCAACCGCCCTTCCGCATCTTCACGCAATGCGGTCGCGCAGTCTGTCTTGTCCTGCTGCGAACTATGCGCCGGAATTTTTGCGCCAGGATGTGCCTCCCGCACATATAGGACGCGAAAATCACAGTTGGTGTACTGCGTCCGCAACCGCGCCATGCCCTCGCGGCGTCCTTGGAACAACGGGCAGGTCAGGCTGCCCATTTCCAGCACAAGGAAATCTCCCTCAAAATCCAGCAACCGCTGGTCAATCCAATCCGCCGTTTGCAGCGTGAAGTCCGGCGCCTTGTCGCCCGGCATTGGCCCCGCAAAGCAGTCCAGATCATAGGCGTCGGTTTTAAATTCGGTGTAATTGTAATCAGACATCATCGTTTCCTTTCAATGAGGCGTCGCTGAGGTTCTCAAACATCCGTTGCAACACGGAAGCAGCCACGCGCTGCTCCTCCGCACTGATCCCGACACTCACTTGCGCGATCAACTGATCCGCCAAGGCGGTCATCTGCGACAGCGCCGCGCGCCCTTCCTCCGTCAGCTCCAAGTTCAACCGCCGCCGGTCTTTTGCATCCGGCGTACGTTGCACCCAGCCCTTGCCCACCAGCTTATCCGCAAGGCGCGACACCGTTGTACGATCCCGCAGCGTCGCCGCGCTCAAGGCGGTTGTTGGCTGCGGCCCTCCTGCCAGAAATCGCAAGGACGCCCAGTCCTCGGCAGTGGCAGCAAGGCCGTTGTCTTCAAACCGTGTGGTCAGTTCTTTCCGAGCCGCGAAGCCCAATCGATTGACCCAGTAAAGCGGGAGTGTGTCAGATGTTTCCATATACGTGTATGTAGCATCTATTGCCAAATGCACGCAATGGCGCGATTGTCGCACCTCATTGACCCCACCGGCTCTCACCCGCTAGGCAGGGCGCATGTCAAACACGCTGGACACCGTCTTCTCTGCCCTCGCCGACCCAACACGGCGCGAGATTCTCAATATGTTGCTTGAGGATGATATGGCCGTGACCGATGTTGCGGAGCCGTTTGACATATCCCTAGCCGCCATTTCCAAGCACCTGATGATCCTCACCAAGGCTGGTTTGATCTCTCAGGAAAAGCGCGGTCGGGTAAAATGGTGCAAACTGGAGCCGGACGCCTTGCGCGCCGCCTCCGTCTGGATGCAGGGTTTTGGCCAGTTTGAGCCAGTCAATCTGGATGCCTTTGAACGGTTCCTGGAAACCGAGCTTACGCCGCCACCTGGCGCAGACACGCCCGAATAAACTTCGCCGCAGAGCGGTAGTGCGACGAGGCAGCCGCCTCAGCCCAGCGCCCGGTGGTCCAGTTGTTGTTCCCACCCTTCATCGGCTTGCCATAGAGCGCCTCTTGGTCCAGCCCGTCAATCAAACGATGCCACCTCAAATGCGCGGCCTCAAATCCTGCCTTTGCGCTGTCCCAATCCACCTCCTGATGCTTGGCCAACAAGTCCGCATTATACGCTTTCAGCTGGTTCCACTTATACCCGGGCGCTGGAAAGGCCACGGCTTTACCCGCTTGCCCATCGGCATACCAGCCAAGGAACAAATCAATCCAATGTGCCCGATGCACCAACACATCGCGCATACTCCAATTGTCGCCATGCTGATACAGCGCCAGATCCGGCGGCACGGAGGCAATCACCTTCTGAAGTTTCTCAAATTCCAAGTCGGCAACGGCCAACAAATCCGCTTTGGTCGTAGCTGCAGGCATAATGCACCTCCCGCTCAAAGATACTTGCCAGCCACACCTTCATCTTTGACGTGAGTCAAGGCACCCAATGAGCGAATCTGTCAGACAAAAATTGTTAGCGCCCCAAAAAATTTACCCTACCCCCCGCGCCTTACCCCTCGTTTTCAAGCAGCATCCACAACGCCACACAGGTCAGGCCAATGCCAATCAGCACAAAGCCACTGGGCGCGCCGTGACCCAAGCCGATCTCCCACAAGATCACCCAACTGGGCACCAGATAGGTGTAGGCCATCACCTTGGCACTGGGCAGGTGCAGCGTCGCAAACTGCAACAACACAAAGGTCGCCGCAGAAGCAAACACCGCCAAATATACAATCGTCCCCCAGACCAGCGGTTCCAGCGCCAACCAGTCCGTCGTCCACAAGTCGCGCCACCCCACCCCGGTCAGGATCACCAAGCCCGCGATCAACGTGCCAAAGGTGAACACCACCGGCGCCTCACCGCGATTCAGCTTGCGCACCATCGGCGTATACAGCGCGTGCAACATGCAACCCCAGAAATAGTAGATTTCTCCCTGCCCAACCTCAAACCGCAGAAACGCCTGCCAATCCGCCCGGAAAATCACCCACAGCGCCCCCACCGCACCAATACCAAGCGCGACAAACATCCGCTTGGTGGTGATCTGGCGCAGCAATACCCAGCCAAAGCCCGCCGACATCAACGGCGTCAGCGTGAACACCGCCGCAGTGCTCACCGGATGGGCGGTCTTTAACCCCTCAAACATCAGCACAAAGTAACCGGCAAACAGCCCCCCCAAGATCAGGTACCGCCAAGGCGCCCGCCACGCGGAAGGCGGCAACCCCTTGGTCGCCAACGCCGCCACGCCAATCACCCCGGACGCGATCAGAAACCGCACCGCATTGAGTGCCGCAGGCTCCAGCGCATTGGCACTCATCGATCCAAGCGAAAACGAGCCGGCCACCAAAGAGGAGAACAGCAACATGGCCAAATGGCCGCGAAGATGGAGACTCATCGTGGCGCGATCCAATCCTGCGCGCGCTCCTTCAGGAACGCCAAGAACGTCTGCACCTTAATGGTGCGATGCAAATCCACATGGGTGATCAGACGCACATTGATGTCCCATTCCGGCTTGGGCGCCAGCACCTGCTGCATCGGCTCTGCTGCGTCCACGTCCCAAACTGGCAGGAACCCCAACCCGGCCCCAGAGCGGATGGCTGCCGCAATCGCCCGGTCCGACGTAGAGCGGAACACGACATTTTCACGCGGCACCTGGGCTTTGAGCCAGCGATAAAACGGCGCACGGCTGTCCGGGTTGTCATGCCCTGCAAAGCGGTGGTTCACCAAATCCGCCTCATCTTTGGGCGCGCCGTGCTGGGCGATATAGCTGTCCGCGCCATAAAGCGCGGCGGGCAACTGCGCCAGTTTCTGCACCACATTGTCCGGCTGCACCTCGCCGTCGCCTGCGCGAATGGCCACATGCGCCTCTCCATATTCCAACCGGAATACACGATCCCCGGTCAGAAACCGCACCAGCAAATCCGGATGCGCCGCCTGAAAATCTGCCAGGATTGGTGCAACCAAATTTGCAAACCCGCCCAGCGCCGTCACCACCAACTCGCCGGAGACATCCGCGCCGCGCCCTTTGATGCGGCCTTCCAACTGACCAAACTGATCGTCCGTGGTCTGCGCCACCCGCATCAGGTCTTCGCCCGCCTCCGTGGCCGTATACCCCCGAGCGTGACGCTGAAACAGTTTCACGCCAAGCTGGGCTTCCAACGCATCAATATGCCGGATCACCGTCGCGTGGTGCACGCCCAGCACCTCCGCCGCGCCGCTCACCGTCCCCTGCCGCGCCACCTGAAACGCCGTGCGCACCTCATCCCAGTTCTTCATATCCCAACCTCAAAAACCATTTTGTGCATTTTCAAACACTCCGTGCGCATTAGTTGCGATTGTGTGTGAAATTGCAATAGCCCATCTTCCTCTCAATCACAGACGCAACCACTCACGGACACAAAGACATGACACACACCGTTCTGCACATTGACACCTCCGCCCGCTTCACCGACTCCGCCTCCCGCGCCGCCTCCGCCGCGCTCGTGGCAAAGCAAAACGCCAGCCACGTGATCCGCCGCGATCTCTCCGAAACCACGCTGCCGTTCCTGGACGAAGGTTTTGCGCAAGCCACCTTCACCCCACCAGAAGCCCGCACCGAGGCGCAAAACGCTGCCCTTGAAACCTCCGACGCCCTGGTGGCCGAACTGCAAGCCGCCAACACCCTTGTCATCGGCGTTGCAATGTACAACTTCTCCATCCCGGCAAGCCTCAAAGCCTGGATCGACCAGATCGCCCGCGCAGGTGTGACCTTCGCCTACACCGAGACCGGCCCCAAAGGCCTGCTGGAGGGCAAAAAGGCGGTCATCACCATTGCCTCCGGCGGCACTGAGGTGGGCTCAGACATCGACTTTGCCTCCAACTACCTGCGTTTTGTGCTGGGCTTTGTGGGCATCACAGATGTGACCATCCTGAACAAAGACGGCGCCGAAGTGGCCGCGAAGGCCGCCTAAGCTTCTTCTTGCCAAAAATATCCTGGGGGAGTCACATCCACGATGTGACGGGGGCAACGCCCCCTACCCCAGCTCCAGCATCTCCGGCGTGACATTCAGTTTTTCAAAGAACACCCAAAGAGCGCTGACATCCATCGCCACCGTGCGGTCATTCACCAGCGGGTGCATGTAGATCTTGTCAGCATCCTTAACGGCTGCATCAATGAAGAACCGCACACCCGCCTCAGCCCCGTTGATCATCGCCAAAGGCGTCACCGCACCGGGCCGCACGCCTAAGTTCTGCAACAACCGATCAGCCGACCCAAACGACAATCCGCCCACGCCCAGCTGTTTGCCCAAGGCCTTCAGGTCGATCTCGCGATCCTGCTCCAGCGTCACCAGATAATTGCGCTTCTTCTTGTCCCGCAGATACAGGTTCTTGACGCGAAACGCTTCCTCTCCAGACACCTCCATCGCCGCCTCAACAGACTTGGCGTCCTCCACCGTGCGCAGCGGCACATGTTCGTGCAGCATGTAACCCAGACCCCAGTCCTTTAACTGCGCCAAAAGCACATCCGAACTCACCGGTAACGTGTCCTGAAACTCAGATGATGCGTCCATCATCGCCTCCCATCTCTTTCCTTGCCCCTCCATGCCGCGCCACACCTGATGATGTAACCCCAAAACCGCCCGCTTTGCTTGACTCTGCGACTCCTTCGGCGTAAACGCGCAGCACTTCCGGGAGTCCGTCAAACTTCCGGTCCTAGGCATAATGCCGGGATCGCCCCCCATCAGCGCGTCGCGCCCATGGGGGACATTGGCGTTTGGGCGGCTCATCCCTATGTTTGGGCCAGATTTGAAACGGTGATAAGGAGCCGGTAGCGATGTTTGAAAATCTAAGCGAACGCCTCTCTGGTGTCTTTGACCGCCTGACCAAACAAGGTGCACTGTCTGAAGACGACGTAAAAACCGCCCTGCGCGAGGTGCGCGTTGCCCTTCTGGAAGCCGACGTATCGCTGCCCGTCGCCCGCGACTTTGTCAAAGCCGTGCAGGAAAAAGCCACCGGCCAGGCCGTCACCAAATCCGTGACCCCGGGCCAGCAGGTTGTGAAAATCGTCCACGACGCACTGAAAGACGTGCTTGCAGGGGACGAAAACGCCGAACCCGGCACGCTCAAAATCGACAGCCCGCCCGCCCCGATCCTGATGGTCGGTCTGCAGGGCTCCGGTAAGACCACCACCACCGGTAAACTTGCCAAACGCCTGACCGAGAAAGACGGCAAGCGCGTGCTGATGGCCTCGCTCGACATCTACCGCCCGGCCGCGATGCAACAGCTGCAGGTGCTCGGCACCCAGATCGGCGTCGACACCCTGCCCATCGTGCCAGGTGAGTCCGCCGTACAGATCGCCAAACGCGCCAAGCAGCAGGCGACACTGGGCGGCTACGACGTCTACATGCTCGACACCGCCGGTCGTTTGCAGATCGACGAAGTCCTGATGAAAGAAGTCGAGGACGTGCGCGACGTGGTCAACCCACGCGAAACGCTGCTCGTGGTCGATGGCCTCACCGGTCAGGTCGCTGTGGAAGTGGCGGAAGAGTTTGACGGCAAGATCGGCATCTCCGGCGTGGTCCTGACCCGTATGGACGGTGACGGCCGTGGCGGTGCCGCGCTCTCGATGCGCGCAGTCACTGGCAAACCCATCAAATACGTCGGCCTCGGCGAAAAGATGGACGCGCTCGAAACCTTCGAGGCGGACCGGATCGCAGGCCGTATTCTGGGCATGGGCGACATCGTTGCCCTCGTGGAAAAAGCTCAGGAAACCATCGAGGCTGAACAGGCCGAGAAAATGATGAAGCGCTTCCAGAAAGGCCGCTTCAACATGAACGACATGAAAATGCAGCTCGAGCAGATGCAGAAAATGGGCGGCATGGAAGGCATGATGGGCATGCTGCCCGGCATGGGCAAAATGGCCAAACAGGTGCAGGACGCGGGCTTTGACGACCGTATGATCGTGCGCCAGATCGCTATGATCCAATCCATGACCAAAATGGAACGCGCCAACCCGCAAATCCTGCAAGCCTCCCGCAAAAAGCGGATCGCCAAAGGCTCTGGCATGGAGGTCTCCGACCTCAACAAACTTCTGAAGATGCAGCGCCAGATGGCCGACATGATGAAGAAGATGGGCAAAATGGGCAAAGGCGGCATGCTGAAACAGGCCATGAAAGGCATGGTTGGCAAAGGCGGCGCGGACATGGCCAATATGGACCCAACCCAGATGGACCCAAAGCAGCTTGAAGCCGCAGCCAAAGCGCTTGGCGGTAAAGGCGGCCTGCCCGGTGGCCTTGGCGGCCTTGGCGGCCTTGGTGGCATGGGCGGCGGCATGGGGCTTCCGTCCGGCCTGTCCGGCTTTGGGAAAAAGAAGTAATGATCACCTGCACCCTCACATATGAGATCGACCCAAATCAGGTCGCGGCCTTTGAGGCCTACGCCAAGGCGTGGATTGGTCTGGTCAACCGGATGGGCGGCACCCATCACGGCTATTGGTTGCCATCTGAGGGGGCCAATGACGTAGCCTATGCGATGTTCTCCTACCCGTCTCTGGCGGCCTATGAGGCGTATCGCACTGCGTCGATGGAAGACGAAGAGTGCCAGAAGGCTTTTGCTTTCGCACAGAAAACCGGCTGCATCCGCCGCTACGACCGCACATTCACACGACCGGTATTGGACGCCGCGCCCATCGAGGCTCTGGACGCGTTCTGATGACCCTGCACACCACATATCCCTGGGAGGCACCTGCCACCGGACCTGCCGCCGCACAGGCGACGCAGATGGAAATGTGTGTGCCCACGCTTGAGACACCTCGTCTGTCCCTGCGTCCGATGCGCCTGACGGATTTCTCAACCTTTCACGCCATTCTTTCCAGCGACCGCGCCATTTATATGGAAGGCCCGTTTGACCGAGACGAAGCCTGGGCAGAGTTCACCCAATGCGTAAGCGGCTGGATGCTGCGCGGTGTGGGCTACTTCGCCATCGTGAAAGCCGACACCGGTGCGGTTCTGGGCTTTGTGGGTCTGGGCATGGAGTTTGGCGATCAGGAACATGAGCTGGGCTACTTCCTCACCGAAGACGCCGAGGGCTTTGGCTATGCGACAGAGGCCGCCGAAGCCGTGCGCGACTTTGGTTTGGGCCAGATGGAACTGCCATCATTGGTCAGCTACGTCGACCTGCCCAACACGCAGTCCGCCGCCGTCGCCGAGCGCCTCGGTGCCAAACGCGACGCGCAGGCCGAAGCGATGTTTCCCGAGCCGGTTCAGGTGTGGCGTCACCAGTTGGAGGCCTACGCATGATGCGCATTGAGATCCCCCAACTTGAAACCGAACGTCTGATCCTGCGCGGCCCGCAGTTGTCTGACTTTGAGGCCGTTGCAGCTTTCTTTGCTTCTGACCGCTCCAAATTTGTCGGCGGCCCAATGTCGGCGGAACAAGCCTGGCGCACTTTGGCTTTGGAAGCCGGCCACTGGGCCCTGCGCGGCTATGGTCGCTGGATTGTGGCGGAGCGCGACACCAACGCGCCGGTTGGCAACATCGGCCTCTGGTTCCCACACGGTTGGCCAGAGCCTGAAATCGGCTGGGACCTGTTTGAAGGTTTTGAAGGCAAAGGCTACGCCACCGAGGCTGCCACTGCTGCCCGCAGCTACGCCTATGACGTTCTAGGATGGGACACGGCCATCAGCTTGGTGGATCCGAACAACACAGCCTCGCGCAAGCTGGCGCAACGTATGGGCGCGCGGCACGACGGCGACTTCACACATGAGCGCTTCGGCACCGTGCAAATCTGGCGTCACCTGTCTCCGGACGAACTCGTCAACGGCGGCATGGAGGCCTACGCATGAGCCTTGACCTGAACATCCCTGTGATCGAAACTGAACGCCTGCGCCTGCGTGCGCCCCAGCTGTCCGATCTGGACGCCATGGTCAAATTCTTCGCGTCTGATCGCAGCCAATATGTCGGCGGCCCACGCGACGAAGCCACAACCTTCATGAGCCTGACAAGCCGCATTGGCCACTGGGTTGTGCGCGGACATGGCCTTTGGCACTTCGAAGAAAAAGCCACCGGCACCTTCATGGGCTGGACCGGCGTGATCAACGCCCCAGGTTGGCATGAGCCAGAACTCGGCTGGAGCGTGATGGAAGCAGGCGAAGGCAAAGGCTACGCCTCGGAAGCGGCCCTTGCCGCGCGGGCTTACGCAGCTGCAAATTTCGGCATGCCGCAATTGATGAGCTACCTGGCGCCAGCCAACGCCCGATCCATCGCCATGGCCAAACGCCTTGGCGCAACATATGAGCGCGAACATCAGCTGCATGGCAAACTCTGCCATGTCTACCGCCATCCGAAAGTGGAGGCCGCCTGATGCCCACCAAAACCATTCCAATCCTTGAAACCAAACGTCTGGTCCTGCGCGGTCCGGAACCTGAGGATTACCCGAACTTCAAGGCCACCTTCGCCTCCTACCGCTCCCGTTTCATGGGCGGTCCGCTGAATGCCTATGAAACCTGGATGCTCTACGCGGCCGAAATCGGCCACTGGAACATCCGCGGTTACGGCATGTGGATGATCCACGACAAAGAGACCGACGAAACGCTGGGCATGGCCGGTGGCTGGTTCCCTGCCAAATGGCCAGAACGTGAAATCGCCTGGATCATCTGGCCCGACAAGGCCGGTCACGGCTACGCACTGGAATCCACCCACGCGGTGCGCCGCTATTTCTACAACGAGCTCGGCTGGGACGGGGCTGTGTCCTACATAGACCCGAAAAACCTCGACTCGATCCGCCTGGCCGAGCGCCTCGGCGCTGTAAAAGACAAATCCGCACCGTCGGTGGACGGGCATGATGTGGTCTACCGCCACCCCTCGCCCGAAACCCTGGCCTCCTCTCAGATTGGCGATGCCATCGAGATGGAAATCAGCCACTACGCCGACCCGATGTTCAAACCGAAAGGCTACGCTCTTGACTGACGACACCCAACGCGCCGCCGACTTGCTGAAAGGCTACCGCGACAGCATCGACCGCCTCGACGCGATCCTCGTCTACACATTGGGCGAGCGGTTCAAAGCCACGCAGGCTGTTGGCAAGCTCAAAGCCGAACACGACCTTCCCCCGTCCGATCCGGATCGCGAAGCGAAACAGATCGCACGTCTTGAAGATCTTGCGAAGAAGGCCGATCTGGACCCTGAATTCGCCAAGAATTTCCTGAATTTCATCATCGCTGAAGTCATTCAGCACCACAAGAAACACCAGGAATAACAAACCGTTGAGCAGGGCTGCCTCTGTTCTTCGACACCAACCCGCACCGCACTGGTGCAACACTCACGCACCCCGGTGCACACGCCATATTAGGAGATAACACCATGGCTATGAAAATTCGTCTCGCCCGCGGCGGTTCCAAAAAACGTCCTTTCTACCGTGTAGTAGCAGCGGACTCCCGCATGCCACGTGACGGCCGCTTCATCGAAAAGCTGGGCACCTACAACCCACTGCTGCCAAAAGACAGCGAAGAGCGCGTGAAGCTGAACATGGAACGCGTTCAGTACTGGCTGGACCAGGGCGCACAGCCTTCTGACCGTGTGTCCCGCTTCCTGGAAGCTGCCGGTGTTGTCGCCAAGAAAGAGCGCAACAACCCTAAGAAAGCCGAGCCAGGCCAGAAAGCCAAGGACCGCGCAGAAGAGAAAGCTGCAAAAGCAGCCGAAGCCGCTGAAGCAGCAGCTGAAGAGTAAGACGGACAGTCCCGGAATGACCGAATTCACTTCTGATTTCCGGCACGATCTGCAACGGCTCATGCAGTGGCGGCGCGATGTGCGCCGCTTCCGCACCGATCCGGTGGACGAGGCACTTCTTCGGGAGTGCCTCGACACATTTCTACTGGCCCCGTCTGTGGGCCTGTCAGAGCCCTGGCGCGTGATCCGCGTGGAAAGCGATGAAGCCCGCACTGCCGCGCTCAAAAACTACCAAGCCGCCAATGCCGAAGCCCTCAAGGGCTATGACGGCGACCGCGCAGCGCTCTACGCAAATCTAAAACTCTCCGGCATGCAGGAATCGCCTGTGCAACTGGCGATCTACTGCGACGACGCCACCGCCAAAGGCCAAGGCCTTGGTGCGGCCACCATGCCCGAAATGCGCCGTTATTCCGTGGTTGGCGCGATCACCCAATTCTGGCTCACCGCCCGCAGCTTTGGGCTGGGCGTCGGCTGGGTCTCTATCCTGGACCCCGAGCAACTCAACCGTGATCTGAATGTGCCGCCAGAGTGGTCACTGGTCGCCTACCTCTGCGTCGGCTGGCCTGAAGAGCTCTCTGACACGCCGGAGCTGGCCAAAGCGGGTTGGGAGGAGCGCGAGACCGCGCTGCCCATTCAGTCGCGCTAACCCCACGCGCCCCCAGCTCTCCCTTGCACCTCTCCCTGCATTCGTGGAAAAACAGGCGCAAGCAAAGCAAAGGCCGCCCCATGAGCGACACCCCTTCTGAACTCATCTGCGTTGGCGCCATTGGCGGCGCCTATGGCGTACACGGCGAAGTCCGCCTCAAAAGCTTCACCGCCGAAGCCGAAGCGCTTGAGGATTACGCGCCCCTGCTGACCGAAGACGGCGCGTTTGAGTTTGACATCGCCATCACGCGCTCCATCAAAAACGGCCTCGCTGCGCGGCTCTCTGGCATCGCGACCAAAGAACAGGCCGACGCGCTGAAAGGCGTGAAGCTCTTTGTCCCCCGCGACCGCCTGCCGGAAACCGAGGACGACGAATACTACTACACCGATTTGGTGGGCCTTGAGGTGCGCGACACCGGCGGCAATGTACTTGGCAAAGTGAAAAACGTGCTCAACCACGGCGCCGCGGACCTCTTGGAGGTCCTGCCCCCAAAAACTTCGGAAACCGTGTTTCTGCCGTTCACCTTGGCCAATGTCCCCACCGTGGACATTGCCGCAGGCCGCATCATCGCCGATCCCCCAGAAGGTCTGTTTGACTGATGACCGACGCCTCCAAGCCAAAATCCCATGGCCGCCTGTCCATCTCCGCCTCGCTCAAACCGCGCGAGCTGATCACCCACAATCCGCGCCTGTCCAAAGTCTGGTCGGCCCGCATTATTACCCTGTTTCCCGACGCATTTCCCGGCGTCCTGGGCGAAAGCCTCACCGGCAAGGCGCTCAAGGACGGCAAGTGGCAGATCGAAACCACCAACCTGCGCGACTTTGGCCTGACCAAACACCGCAATGTGGATGACACCCCGGCTGGCGGCGGCGCGGGCATGGTGCTGCGCCCCGACGTACTTGGACCGGCAATTGAACACACCATGCGCGGCGCTCGTGGCAACTGGCCATTGGTCTACCTTTCCCCACGCGGGCGTCGGTTCGACCAAAAAATGGCCCGCGCCTGGTCTCAAGCCGATGGCATCACCATGCTCTGTGGCCGCTTTGAAGGTGTCGATCAGCGCGTATTGGACCACTACAACATTCAGGAAGTAAGCCTCGGCGACTTTGTCCTCACCGGTGGCGAGATCGCCGCGCAAGCTATGATCGACGCCACCGTGCGTCTGCTGCCGTCTGTGCTCGGCAACGCTGACAGCATCGAGGACGAAAGCCACTCCAACGGCCTTTTGGAGCACCCGCAATACACCAAGCCCGCCGAATGGAACGGCCACAAAATCCCAGATGTGCTGATGTCCGGCCACCACGCCAACATCGAAAAATGGCGCCACCAAATGGCCGAGGACATCACCAAGGCCCGCCGCCCGGACATGTGGGCTGCTTATGGGGCCGACGAGGACAATTAACCAAGTCCTTGCGCCCCGGCCCCAACCCATGTTTTTGTTCCCGCATCACAATTCTGAACAGGGACCACAGACATGGCCGCCAAATTCGAGCTCTACACCGACAAAGCTGGTGAATTCCGTTTCCGCCTGAAAGCAGGCAACGGCGAGAACATCCTCGCTTCCGAAGGCTACAAGCAGAAAGCCAGCTGTGAAAACGGCATTGCATCGGTGCAGAAAAACGCCGCTGACGAGGCGCGCTACGAGCGCAAAGAAACCGCCTCCGGCAAGTTCATGTTCAACCTGAAAGCCACCAACGGTCAGGTCATCGGCACCTCGCAGAGCTACACCAGCGCCTCCGGCCGCGACAACGGCATTGAAAGCGTCATGCGCAACGCGCCTGAGGCTGCTGTGGTCGAAATCGACGACTAAGCCCAAGACACGGCGAGCGGGTCACCGGCCCTCTCGCCACCGCACCCAGGCTTCTGGACTGCCGCGAAACACGTTGATGTCCACCTTGCCTGCAACCCCGGGCACCAGCCCCGTCCCCGTATATTGCCAGAACGTCCAGCGCGCGCCGGGATAAACCTTTTGCGGGTGCCCAGCGACCGAGCGCAGCCAGAACTCCGTGCCGCCCAACGTGCCAATGCCGGTGTCCTGGAAAAAATCCACCGTCGTGTAGACAATCGGCCGCCGCCCGTAGTGCGCTTCCAAAATCGACAAGAATTTGCGCGCCTCGCTGCGCACCTTGCTGCCACTGGGCCGCAACCGGCATGTGCGCGACTGCGGCGTCCACTCCATGTCCAACACATGTGGCAACGGCGCGCCACTCGGCACGTTCTTTATAAACCATGCCGCCTGCTCTTCGGCTGGGCGACAGAAATAATAGTAGTGATAGCCACTCCACGGGATTCCCGCGCGCGCGGCCCCGGCGCGATGTGTGTCAAACAGCGGGTCCGCCAGATCCCCGCCTTCCGTGGCTTTCAGAAATGCAAAACTGACCCCGGCCCGCCGCGCCTCCTGCCAGTTGATGCTGGTTTGCCAGCGCGACACATCAATGCCATGCACCGGATAAGTCTCCGGTGGCCGCCGGTCCCACTCATGTGGATCAGCATCGCCAAATGTCGGATAGGTCACCACCTGCGCTGCCAAAGCCCGCACCCGCGCGGCCTCTTCCGCGGCTGCTTGCTGTGCGGCCTGAGCCGCTGGACCCTCCGGCACCGACCGGCCACAGCTCGCAACAACCAACAACGCCAACAAACCTGTCTTGAAAACCCGCATCTCACACCTGACCAAACCACTGCGCCCCCTCAGTAAACCGAGAGAGCGCCGCGTTTGGCAAGCAAAGCTTTCCTAAAAAGCGATGCCCCGCCTATGCTGCCTTTTTTGCCGCCAAAAATGCTTCTTTGGCCTGATGCCCCTTCAAGGCTGGCAGGCCAATCGCATGGACACTCAAAACGCCCAGTTTGTTAAGCGCCGCAAACACCAGTGCATCCATGAACCAGGCGATTGGCGTGCCTAGACTACCCCAGAACGCAGGCAACTCAGCAAAGCCTGCAAACAGGTAATTGCCCGTCGCGGCATGCACCGCCAGCCCGATCCAGAACCCGGCGCAGTAGGGACACCGCCATTGTTCATAAAGCGTCTGCAAGGGGTGTGGCAGCAGCTTGAGCGCGCGCGTGAACCACGTACCCCAATGCGGCAGGTGCTCCCAAAACAATTGGTGTATCGCGATCCCCAACAAGAGGTTTTCTATCGCCATGATCGTCTCCTTTATTTAGTTTGCCTAACTTACTTTATGTGCAGTACTTGAAACCCAGTCGACCTTCTGCCCTATAGGCTCAGGGTGTCACCAATCTCGTCTTTGATCTGCGTAGCAATCTGCTCATAGACCCGCGCGCCCCGGGCCAGCTTCACCTGCCCCTCCGGTGTCAGCACGATGTGCTGTGCCCGCGCGTCCATCATGCATTGGAACCGGGTCACCCAACCCCGTGCTTCCAGCTTGGAAATCATTGTGCTCGCGCTGGCCTTGGTCACCCCAAGCGCATCAACGATGTCCTGCAAATGCTGGCCGTGTTTGTCCTCAAACCGCTGAAGGTCCGCCTGTTCCTGCACCGCACTCAGATACTCAAACTCGCTGAAACTCAGTTCCAGGTCCCGCGCTGCCTTGGCCCAGGCCCGATGACAGGCTTGATGCACCTTCTGCAGTTTTTTGGCGAGGTCTGACATGCGAATCCAATATAGTTCGCCAAGCTAACTATTCAATTCCCCTCCCACTGTCAAACCCCTTGCACGCTTGGCCCATCTGCCCTAAACACCGCCTGTCCGCGGCTCTCATGAGTCGTTCGGGCCTGCTGTGCATTGCATGGGGCTTGGGTTTCTTCGCTCAAAACCGCAACAAAGCAGCAGAAGAAGACAAGAAAAGACGACCTGACCCTCTGGCGGGCGCATCACGCGGACCCGGAAGAAGACCAAGAGTTCTGAGGTGCATCAAACCTTTGTGGGCCAAACCACAAGCATTATAGGAGATGATCCAATGGATCTGATCGCACAGCTCGAAGCGGAGCAGATTGCTGCGCTGGGGAAAGACATCCCCGATTTCAAAGCCGGTGACACCATCCGTGTTGGCTTTAAAGTGACCGAGGGTTCCCGCACCCGTGTGCAGAACTACGAAGGCGTCTGCATCAGCCGCAAAAACGGCTCCGGCATCGCTGGCTCGTTCACTGTTCGCAAAATTTCCTTCGGCGAAGGCGTGGAGCGTGTGTTCCCGCTGCACTCCACCAACATCGACAGCATCACTGTTGTACGTCGTGGCCGTGTACGTCGCGCGAAACTGTACTACCTGCGCTCCCGTCGTGGTAAGTCCGCGCGTATCGCAGAAGACACCAACTACAAGCCCAAAAAAGCGTAAGGAGTGGTCTCATGAAAAAAGATACCCATCCCGATTACCACTTCATCGACGTGAAAATGACCGATGGCACCATCATCAAGATGCGTTCCACCTACGGCAACGAAGGCGACACTCTGGCGCTCGACGTGGACCCATCTGTGCACCCGGCATGGAACGGTGGCTCCACCCGCCTGATGGACGCCGGCGGCCGCGTGTCCAAGTTCAAAAAGAAATACGAAGGCCTGGGCTTCTAAAGCATTTAGCGTTCAAAACGACAAAAACGGATCGCTTTTCGCGTTCGACCGTAAGGGAGAGACAGCGAACAAGCGATACAAGTCGAACGCAAAGTGCTCTAAGCTTAGCTGCATTCGTTACAGAAACGCCGCCTCCCTCGGGGCGGCGTTTTTTGTTGGGCACCAGCCGGTTCCCAACGCCCCCTAGGTCCCACCGAGCACGCCCTCCCCCCAAGCACGCCCAAAACACGCGGAAACATAGTGTTTCCCACCGAAAAACCGCTTTTTCTCGAAAATTCAGCGCTTATGTGGCACGCTCCTTCCAATTCCTAAAGTGCAACAGAAAACACCACTGCCGTTTTGGGTCGTGGTCCGTTCAATAATTAGGGGGAGGCACTGCCATGCCAATTGAATCCAAAGTGTTTACTTACGAGTTAGACGGATTGGCTTATACCGTCATGGTTTACGAAGAGGATGGCTCCATTTTTGCCGACATCACTGTCGATGAAGGCGCGATGGACGTGAATGCGGTCTACTTTGGCGACGACGATTTTTCCGGTGACAGCGAGTCCCTCGCAGGGCCACTCAACATGAATGGCGTGCGGCTAGAAGGTGAACGCGTTCAATGGGATGAGGCGGCTCAACTCAGCGACCCAGGGCTGGGCCCGGAAGGGGAAGATAAAGAAACCTACCTGACCGAAGGCGACTCGCTTACAATTGAGCTCAACGCCGATAGCCTGGATGACATCGACATCTTTGGTATTCGGGCCACATCGACAACCACAGACTCCGGTTCAATCAAAGCCGTGTCCGATGACCCGGAAGAACCGGAGGAGCCAGAAGAGCCCCTCATCGAGAAAGTCGGCTTTGGATATGAGCTTAACGAAGACGGTGTCATCACAGATGGCTACTACTTCGGCGCAGATGACCTGCCCGAGGGCAGCGAGCCAACTTTCGCAAATTACCTCAGCCATTTTGAGGACGGCGTCGGCGGTGATGTCACATCTTTGGAAGCCATCGCATTCTTCGAGTTCCACGAAGATGGGTACCCGGTCGAACTGTTCCGGATCGAAGCACCAGAAGGCGGTTTTGCGGATTCTGATGAGATTTTGGCCGCATATGACGAGGCCGTCGAAAACGGTGCCTTTGGCGACGCTGGTGCAGAGGATGATCCCTTAGCACTTTTGGCCACTCTGGAGCCCGAAGACTTGGAGCCTGAAGCCACAGGCGAGGCCGAAGATGAAATGGAAGATGTATTGGCTTAGCGGCCCTTGTCACAACCACAGCAAAGGGCGGAGCCAAGGCTTCGCCCTTCTGGTTCCTAGCTTAGCTCATCACCACCCGCGCGCCCCGCGTGCGCAGCAGGATCATGCCCATGATGGCAATATTCAGCGCATTCCAGGCAATGCCATTCACAAAGGCCAGCTCATAGCTGCCACTCACGTCGTAGATCCAACCCGACATCCAGCCGCCCAGCGCCATGCCCAGAATGGTCGCCATCATCACAAAACCAACCCGGCTACCGGCCTCTTTGGAGGGCATATACTCCCGCACGACCAGCGCATAAGCGGGCACAATCCCGCCCTGCGCCAAGCCAAAGGCGAGACTGACCAAATACAACGGCACCAACCCGTCAAACGGCAGAAACAGGAACAGCGCGCCCATCTGCAAAATTGAGCCAATCAACAGCGTCAGCACCCCGCCCAGCTTATCTGCCACCAACCCGCTGATCAGACGACTAACCACCCCGCCCATCAACATCAGTGCCAACATCTCCGCACCCACAGCCGCACCATAGCCAAGGTCCACGCAGAAGCTCACGATATGCACCTGCGGCATGCTCATCGCCACGCAACAGCCAATCCCGGCCAGCCCCAAAATCCACATCAACGGCGCGGGCTTAAACGGCGCCCCAGCTTGGCGCGCCTGCGCCGCGCTGTCCTGTGCCGCCAAAGCCTCCGCTGGCACTTTGGGACGCAATAGAAACGCCAGCGGCACCACTGCCACCACGGTCATCACGGCCAGCACCACAAACACCGCGCGCCAGCCATGGGTGCTCAACACGCCACTCAGCAACACCGGCCAGATCGCGCCGGACAGGTAGTTGCCACTGGCCGCAATTGCCACCGCAACTCCGCGCCGCTTCTGAAACCACAGCGACACATCCGCAATCAGCGGTCCAAAGCCCACCGCCGTGCCAAAGCCCAAAAACAGATGCACAAACGAGAGCATCAGTACCGAGCCACTCACCGCCGCCGCCCCATAGCTCACCGCACTGAGCACCGCCGCGCCAATCAACGCCTTGGTCACACCCCAGCGGTCTACAGCTTGCCCAATAGCAAAATTGCCCAACGCAAAACCAATCATGGTCAGCACATAGGGCAGCGAGGCATCCGCCCGATCGATGCCAAACTCCTCCTGCACCGCAGGCATCACCACAATCACCGCCCACATGCCGACATTGGCAAAAACCCCGATCACCAAGGTGATGGCGAGGCGGATCCAGCTGTAGCGGCTATCAAGAACGGGATGTGTCATGGCGCCACGCTAGGACGCACACGCGCAGGTGTATAGGGCCAGTCAGCGCCTTTCACGCGACGTCTGGCATACCGGACTGTCCGACTTAGCCCAGCACGCGTAAGGTGGCGCCACTTCCTAAACTCAGGAGTCTATTATGTCTGCCCGTGTTGTTTTGCTTTTGGCAGCTCTAGGACTGCTTCCTATTGCCCTGTCCTATGGCGCAGCACCAACCAAAACTGTTCCGTATCTATTGGAGTTCCCAGTTGAAGGCACCAACCAAAGTCACGTGTTCCGCGCCATCATGGGGCTCTACTTTGCCAATCTGCTCTTCTGGATTGTAGGCGCGGCACGCCAACCGCTTCGGCGCGCGGCACTCTGGTCGCTGTTTCTGTTTATGACAGGCCTCGCCGCTGGTCGTATCCTGAGCCTGCTACTCGACGGTCTGCCAAACTTTTTGCTGCTATTCTACCTTGCTGCAGAACTTTTGTTTGCCGCACTCGCCCTCCATGCGCTGCGCAAAACCAACTAGCCGCGTCAGCCCACCTGCTGGTGCACCTCAATCACATTGCCCTCAGGATCCTGAAAAAACACCTGATGCCACTCTTTGGCAAAGGCCGTGCCGTAATCTGAATACGGCACGCCATTCTCTTCCAGCACTTTCAGAAACGCCGGCAGGTCATCGGTGCGAAAGGCAATATGCCCGCGATCCACCGGGTTGATCACCTGCCCGTTGACAAAAGCCACATCCAGCCGCCGCTCCGCCAGATGCATCTGCATATCCCCATCGGTGGCAAAACGGATCTGCCCGTCATAGCCACTCTCGTTGTCCGCCTCCGTACGTGGAAACTCCTCTTGCGGAATATCGTCCAGCCCCAACACTTTGGTGTAGAAGTCATGCAGCCGATCCACATCCTTGGAGACAAAATTGATGTGGTGAAATTCGAGTTTCATGGGGCGGCTCCTGTGCGGCAATCTTGCGTTTCCCCGCATTGAGACAACACCAGTCGGGGAGCGCAAGTCCAAAACCTGAAAGGTCATAGAAAGGATCAACACAACGAGTGGTTGCGATCCACAAACAACGTCCTAAGCTCCGCCTATGACCGACATCTTCGCCCCTTTTGATCACGCCTTCCCTTGCACAGAGTTCCCGCACGCGCTGTTTTATGAATGGGACCACGCCTTGCGGTTTGAGCTTGGTGGCGAAGACGTTCCCACATCGCGCCCGCTCAAGCGGTTTAATCAAGCCATAGAGCGCGCCAGCGCCGTGGCAGAAGCCCTGTTTCAACGCTCTGAAGCGATCTGGCTGCTAACGTGCTACTACGGCGAAGAACCGCGCCCCAAGAAATACCTGAAACCGTTGAAGCATTGCGGCCTCCATAGGAAAGACTTCACCCACTTGGGCAAAGTCGCGCAAACCGATCCGGATGTCGTCGCCGACTTCGACACCGATCAATATCGGTTTTGGGACGCCATTCAATTGACCGAGAAAAGCCAGCTACAAGAGGTGCTCTGGCTGGTGCTTGGTGCCGAACTCGGCATCAAACCCGACCTGCGCACGGATGCCTACTTTGTGGATTTCCAACAAAGCCTGGTCCTGCATCCCTACGACGATCGCGGCATGGATGTCGCCGCGACACCCAAAGACGCGCTGATCCCGCTGTACCACACATTCGGTGATTGGCTTTTGGAATGGAACCGGCCGGAGATGACCGCAAGCTTTGGCGCCGGGTGATCTACCCTGCCTGCCCCACCAAGCCAAACAACAACACCTGCGTGTTCGCCGCCAGCCACTCTTCAGCATAGGCCTCGTCGTTGAGCACAGTCTTGCCGTCCCCCTTCATCATGGCCGCATACATGATCTGATTGCCCAGCCGGTCCAGCACCATGCCGGTGATCAGCTCCACCTCCAGCTCCGCATCCACAAAGCCCGCCTCCTGCGCCGCACGCAAATAGGCCGCAAACCCCTCATGATAGCGTGCGCCGCCCACAAACCCGCGGTTCTCCCGCACCAGAATGCGAAACACTGGCGCTTGCGCAATCAACGCCCGGAAAGTCTCGGAGATAAACATTTCCAACCGCAACCGCATTTCCTCACTCGTCTTGGGCGGTTTGGAAATCAAGCGCAGCGGCACATCAAATGTCGCTGCCGTGAACTCATCAATGATGGCGTTGAACAACCCCTCTTTGTTGCCAAAGTAGTGGTGGATCATCGTCGAGCTGGCGTCAGCCGCCTTGCAAATTTCACGCACCGAGGCTCCGGCATAACCGCGCTCCGCGAACAGCGTTTTGCCAGCGTCAATCAAGCGCGCCTTGATGGATGTGTCCTGCATCTGACCTCCCATTCCCGCGCGCCTGACGCACGGCTCAGGCCGCCAAAGCCGCCTCGGATTTGATTTTTTCTACCTTTCTCGGATGCGGTTGACCAGTCTCCACAAAGTGCTGAATTTCCTCAAGACTGCGGATAAATCCGGCGTCCATACTGTTGGTCAGCATCCGGCGCATCGGTTTGGCAAACCACTTTGGCGTCGCCTCTCCGATCCAGGTCACCTCACAGGTCACATCATTGATCGCCCGCACCGTCACGGTCGAGGTATAGCCCTTCATTGGCATCGCCTTGGGCCCATGGTGCAGGGTCACATCGACACAGATGGTCATCGCCTCGGGATCAAACTTGGTCAGCACCTCTTCCTGATACATCGGCGCAAATTTCTGCACCAAATAGGAGTTGCGCCCCTTGGCGGGTGCGCCCGGCAGCGCAGGTCCTTCAATGGCCTCGGCCCGCGGGATCGCTGCCATCCAGCGGTCCACGGCGACAAACTCATCCCCAATCAGTTTCCACGCCGCAGACGCTGGGGCTTTCACAGTTACGGAATTGATAGACGGCATGATGCGACCTTTCATCTGCAAAACATTATCTAACAATCGATAGATATGATCGACAAATCGATAAGTCAACTGAGTCGTTCAGAGACCTAAAACGCTCAACGCAGGGCCTGCCCAACGGCAGCCCCTGCACAGATCACATGTAAACTTGGATTGCGCGGCGCCTACCTGCGCCCATTACGTCAGCCTTTAGAGACCTCAGCCGTCTGAACAACCTGCTGCTGAAACGGCGGCTCGCCAAAACTTTTGAATTCGCCGGTGTCCGAATTGAACGCCCACCGCGCCACCAACAGCTGGTATTCCTTGGCATAGAGGTTGGACTCTTGCTCATCCTCCACCACACGGGTGCGCCAGGACCCCTGCACGCGGGTTGGCACATAGACGTCCTTACGGGTGGGCGCCTTGTAGCCTTTGGGAATGCGGTAGTTGGCATTCTCCCACTTCCGCTTAAGCAGCGCGACAATCTCCGCCGCCTCCCGCTTGCGGCGGCCCGCAAAGATCACATCGATCTCCACGTCGTTTTGCACCAGGCCCTTGATGATCACATCGTTGCGGGAATTTTTGGAAAACTTCGGAATCAAATTCACCACCAACTCGGTTGGCGGTTTCTTGAACAATCCCCCGTCCTCATAGGCGGGCGTGATCAAAGCTGGGTTTTCGATGCGTTTCTTCAATATCCTGGTCCGCTGCTGCCTGGGGCCGATGCCCGGTCGTGCTGCGCCAATAGTCTTCCAAACGCCTTAACAATTTGTTGGCAACAGAGGCAGATCGCCGCAGCTTTTTCGTGCGCAAATGCGCAAGCCACACAACCAGCCTCTCAAAATCGCCACCGTCGCAAAACAGCCGCGATACCGACGCAATACCGACGTGGAAATCGGGGCCCTTACTGCCCCAACGCCTGTCCCAAATCGGCGATCAGATCATCCGCATTTTCCGCACCAACCGAGATCCGCAACAGCGTTTCCGGAATGCCGGTGTGCGGCTCAATGGTGTGGCGGTGCTCCACAAGGCTCTCCACCCCGCCCAGCGACGTGGCGCGATGGAAAAGCTTCATCTTTCCAGCCACTTGCAGCGCGGTTTCTTTATCCCCTTTCACAAGGAAAGACATCAGGAACCCCGCCCCTCCCGGCATCTGCGCCTTGGCCAGCGCATGCTGCGGGTGGCTTTCCAAGCCCGGGAATAACACACTGTCCACCTTCGGGTGGTCTTCCAGAAAATGCGCTATTTTCATGGCGTTACCCACCATACGCTCCACCCGCAACGCCATCGTGCGCATCCCACGCAACAGCAACCAGGCCTCAAACGGCCCCATCACCGCCCCGGCACTGGCGCGGTCCACTTCAATCTCTTCCCAGACCGGCGTAGGCTCTTTGGCCACCAGCACGCCCCCAAGCACATCCGAGTGCCCGTTGATCACTTTGGTTGTGGAGTGCATCACGATATCTGCACCCAATTTCAACGGGTTGGTCAGGATCGGCGAGGCCGCCGTACTGTCCACTGCCAAAAGCGCACCACAGCTCTCCGCGGCCTTTTTCGCGGCCGCAACATCGGTCACCTTCAGCCACGGGTTGGACGGCGTCTCCACCCAAACCACATTGGCCGGCCCCTTGGCGCAAACCTCCGCCAGAGCTTCGCTGTTGCTCGCGTCCACCTCATCGATAACAATCTGACGACGCTCACAAAATTCCCGAATCCACTTGGTGGTGTTCCAGTAAATACCACTCTGTACAATAACCCGCCCACCAGTCGGCACGGTGCGAAACAGCGCCGCAATGGCCGCCATGCCAGACGGGAACAACAACGCCGCAGCACCGCCCTCCAGCTGCGCCAGAACCGCCTCGGCCTGCCGCGCCACATCATTGTGCGGTCGGGCATAAATGTTGTTTTCGTTCAGAGGGTTGTAATTCTCATCCCGCGCAAAAGTGGTTGCTGGCTGGATCGGCGGCACCACGCCACCGCTTTGCTGATCAATCGCCCCGCCAGCCTGTGCCAACAAGGTTTCCGGCAACATATCTTTGAAATCCATCATCTTCCCCTTCGCGTCTTTGCGCGCACAAGACCGCAGCGCTACGAAACTTGCAACCCCAGCGCACGCCCGTGTAGGAGGTCATCATGACCCGCGTGATACTCTTCAACAAACCCTTCGATGTGCTGTCGCAATTCACCGACAAAGGCTTGGAAGGTAGCAAGCGCCGCACCTTGTCGGACTTTATCGACGTGCCAAAAGTCTATCCGGCCGGTCGTCTGGACCGCGATAGCGAGGGTTTGATGGTCTTAACGGACGACGGAAAGTTGCAGGCCCGCATTGCCGACCCGCGTCACAAAATGGCCAAGACCTACTGGGTGCAGGTCGAAGGCACACCTGATGTCGCCGCGCTTGAAGCCTTACGCAAAGGGGTAAATCTGAAAGACGGCCTGACCAAACCCGCCAAGGCGCAAGTCATTGAGGAACCTTCTAATATCTGGCCGCGCACCCCACCAATTCGTGTGCGAAAGTCGATCCCGGACACCTGGATTTCCCTCACCATCCGCGAAGGCCGCAACCGCCAGGTCCGCCGCATGACCGCCGCCGTGGGCCACCCCACACTGCGACTAATTCGGGCACAGATCGGCGATTGGCGGCTGGATGGATTGGAAAGTGGCGCCTGGCGCGACGCATAGCGACGCAATCACTTTTCCTGTGGATAATCACAACATATAGTAGACAGCAACAAACCCGCGCCGTAAGAGCCGCGGCACTGAAACACGAGCAGGGACATCGGGCATGGCACATATCATTGTGGTCGGAAACGAGAAGGGCGGCGCAGGCAAATCCACCCTGTCGATGCACATCGCCACCGCGCTGGCACGCATGGGCCACAAGGTGGGCGGCATTGACCTCGACCTCCGCCAGAAAAGCTTTGGCAGCTACGTTGCCAACCGCCGGAAGTTCCTGCAGAAAAACAGCCTCGACTTGCCAAGCCCCGATTACCACGACCTGCCGGAAGTGGATCAAAGCGCGCTGCAGCCGGGTGAAAACATCTATGACCACCGCCTTTCGGCCGCGGTCTCGATGCTGGAGCCCAACAACGATTTCATCCTGATCGACTGCCCCGGCTCCCACACCCGTCTAAGCCAGGTGGCGCACTCTTTGGCCGACACGTTGGTTACCCCATTGAATGACAGCTTTGTCGACTTCGACTTGCTTGCCAAAATCGACGCCGACGGCGAGAAAATCCTCGGCCCATCGGTCTATTCAGAAATGGTCTGGAACGCCCGCCAACTGCGCGCGCAGGCTGGCCTCAAGCCCATCGACTGGATTGTGATGCGTAACCGTATGGGCGCGCAACAGATGGTCAACAAAGAGAAAATGGGCAAAGCGCTGGACCGCTTGGCCAAGCGCATCGGCTTCCGCGTTGCGCCCGGCTTCAACGAACGTGTGGTCTTCCGCGAGCTTTTCCCGCGTGGCCTGACTCTGCTCGACCTGCGCGACATTGGCGTGAAACAACTCAACATCTCCAACGTGGCTGCCCGCCAGGAATTGCGCGAACTTGTCAAAGCGCTGAACCTGCCCGGGGTCTCCGTCGACTTCTAATCCATGACAGCGCGCGGCCAAGCCACACAGCCCCCCGCGCGTCCCACGCGCCTGATGACCATGGCCGCCCTTGTGGTGTCCGAGTTATTGCTGGTCATCCTGGCTTATCAAGTCATGGCCTCCATCGAGTGCCGTCAAACCGAGATCGAAGCCGCCTGTCGCGCGCTGCGCTCCATGACTGCCCGCGGCTTGGCCGTGATGACTGTGATGACGCTCTATTTCTGGCTGCGCCCCGCCGCTTACCGTGCCCTGGCTGACCGCGCCACAGCGTCACCCGGCCACCGGGTTTGGATGCCTTTCCACCTTGTGGGGCTTGTGCTGATCTTCTTACCGCTGCCGCTTTTTGGCGCCGCAGAAATCACCCGTGCTTTCACACCCACTCTTGTTTTGCTTACCTCTGGTGGCCTACTCACGGCCCTAGGCGCGGTATTCTGGGTCACACCGCTCGCCGCCTGGCGCGACTGGATGCGCAACGACAGCTACCTGTTGCCTCTAGCCTTGTTCATTGGCTTTCTGGTCCCCGACCTCGCTGACCTCATGCGCCCCCTCTGGGAGTGGAGCACCCTCAGCAGCCTGACCTTCTTCCTGGTTTTCCTGGTATTGACCCTCACCGGCTTTGACGTGGGCGTGCACCCACCCACCTACGAGATTGGCGTCGAAGGCTTTTGGGTACAGATCGCCAGCCAATGCTCCGGCGTCGAAGGCATCGCGCTCATCACCATTTTCATGGGCTTTTACGCTTCTCTTATGCGCCCGGACCTGCGCCAGAAACGCTTCTGGCTCATCGTCTTCCCGCTCGCCGTGCTTGCCAGCTGGCTGTTCAACATCCTACGCATCGCCATCCTGATCATAATTGGTGCTCGCGTCTCACCAGAGCACGCCCTCAACGGATTCCACTCCTACGCGGGCTGGCTGATGTTCACGGCGTTGGCCTTGCTCATCGTCTTGATCGCCCACCGCGCGCAATGGCTGCACCGCACACCATTGCCAAAAAACACCGCAGCCACTCTCCGCCAGGACACGCTTGCCGCCAAGATTGTGCCGTTCATCGTGATGATGCTATCTGGCGTGTTTGTCTCCGCCTTCTGGCCGGACCCGGCCGCAGGCTATCCAGTCCGCGCTCTGCTCATGGCCTTGGCGCTGCTGGTCTTCCTGCCCGCCATCCGCGCCCTCTGGTGTCGACCATCGCTCGAGAGCCTCGCAGTCGGCCTCGCAATTGGCATCCTCTGGATTGTCACGGCTCCCACCCAAGACCTGCCCGCCACAGACGCACCTTCGCTTTTCTGGATCACAACCCGCCTGCTTGGCACCATCCTGCTGGTGCCTGTCATCGAAGAGCTGTTTTTCCGTGGCTACCTCCTGCGCCGCCTGCATAGAGACACGCTGGTTTGGACCATCCTGGCCATCGCCATCTCCAGCCTGCTCTTTGGCCTGATGCATGACCGTTTCCTGGCGGGCACCTTGGCCGGCGTGGCCTTTGGCTTGCTCTACCTGCGTCGCGCAGAAACCTCGGACGCCATCGCCGCACATATCGCGGCCAATGCCACCATTGCTTTGGCCGCTCTTCTGACAGCAAAATGGGCGCTCATCTGAACGCCCATTCAATTCTCCTCAGCCTGTTGAGACTGGCTTAATTTTGTTTTTGACGACGGCGGCGCAGTTCCCAAACCAGCGCCAATGTCGCGAGCACGGCGGCCACAGCCAACAGGCCAGCCCCCGCATCAATTTCCGGCACAGCGTTGGAGCCACCGCCTGTGTCACCACCTCCGGTGTCACCGCCGCCCCACCAGCGCCACCACCAGCCGCGCCATCCGCCGTAGTCCTGGGCGAGGGCGGCAGGAGCGCTGACCGCCAAAGCGGAAACTGCAATCGCCGCAACTTTTGCTTTGTTCAAAAGACCCATAGAAAACTCCCGGACCTATGCATTTGTATTGGTATCAAGGTGCCATAGAGCCAGCCACCGCCTCAAGCAAATTGCTGCAATTGCAAAATATTTTGTCTTCTCGTGCCAAGACTGTCCGCATTTGAAAAACAATCAACTGCAAGGGCCGGAACTGTCGCCAAACCACAACACCGAAAGCGAATCGAACCTCCAAATTGATTCGCTCAAGTTGTGCGCCCCGCCAACTTCAGCAACATCCCTTTCAGAGACTGCACCTCAGCCTCATTCAACTGCGCCAATAGACTGCCTTCATACGCCTGCGCCACCTCGCGCAGATCTCGGTAAACTTTCTCTCCCGCAGGCGTCAGCTCCAACCACTCCACCCGCCGATCTTCCTCACTGCGCGCCCGTTTCACCAACCGCCGATCTGCCAACCGCTGCACGGCTCGGCTGACCTTTGTTTTATGCACCTTGCCTTTGGCCCCAATCTCCGTCGCCGTCAGCCGCCCAAAAATCCCAAGATGGAACAGCACCCGCCATTCGCTGCGCAACAGCCCGTAACGGTCCTTGTAGACCTTCTGAAACCCCAGACTGGCCTCCTCCGCCGCCTGATTGAGCAGGTAAGGCAAAAACGCCTGCAAATCGAAATCATCAGCTTTTGTCATTTTCTGCGCGTCCTCCTGCTTGTTAGTTACAAAAACAACTATTACCACCGCAACCAAATTCGAGATCAGGAGCGACCCGATGACCAAGCACACAGTTCCGACCCGCATGCAGAAGGCCCCTTCCATGGCTGGCCCGCATGAGGGCTACATGCCCGGCTTTGGCAACGATTATGAAACCGAAGCCCTGCCCGGCGCCCTGCCGCAGGGCATGAACAGCCCGCAGAAATGCAACTACGGCCTTTATGGCGAGCAGCTGTCCGGCACCGCTTTCACCGCCGAAAATGTCGAGCGCACTTGGTGCTACCGCCTGCGCCCGTCGGTAAAACACAACGGTCGCTACGAGAAAATCGACGTGCCTTATTGGGCGTCTGCACCCAACGTCGATCCAGACCTCGGCAGCCTCGGCCAATACCGCTGGGACCCGGTGCACCACACCGAAGAAGCGCTGACCTGGATCACCGGCATGCGTACCATGACCACCGCCGGCGATGTGAACACCCAGGTCGGCATGGCCAGCCACATCTACCTCGTGAACACCTCGATGGAAGACGAGTACTTCTTCTCCGCCGATTCCGAACTGTTGGTGGTGCCACAGGAAGGCGTGCTGCGGTTCTCCACGGAACTGGGTATCATTGATCTGGAACCCAAAGAGATCGCCATCCTGCCGCGTGGTCTGGTGTACCGCGTTGAGGTGCTCGAAGGCCCGGCGCGCGGCTTTGTCTGCGAAAACTACGGCCAGAAATTTGACCTTCCGGGGCGCGGCCCGATTGGCGCCAACTGCATGGCCAACCCACGTGACTTCAAGGCGCCCGTAGCCGCTTATGAAGACCGCGAAGTACCCTCCACCGTAACTGTGAAATGGTGCGGCCAGTTCCACCGCACCAACATCGATCAGTCCCCACTGGATGTCGTCGCTTGGCACGGCAACTACGCGCCGGTGAAATACGACCTGCGCACCTATTGCCCGGTTGGCGCAATCTTATTTGACCACCCAGACCCCTCGATTTTCACCGTGCTGACCGCGCCCTCCGGCGTGCCAGGCACCGCCAACATCGACTTTGTCCTGTTCCGCGAGCGCTGGATGGTGGCCGAGGACACCTTCCGCCCGCCGTGGTACCACAAGAACATCATGTCTGAGCTGATGGGCAACATCTACGGCCAGTATGACGCCAAACCGCAGGGCTTTGTCCCCGGCGGCATGAGCCTGCACAACATGATGATGCCGCACGGCCCGGACAAAAACGCCTTTGAGGGCGCGTCCAACGCCAACCTCGGCCCGGACAAACTCGACAACACCATGTCGTTTATGTTTGAAACCCGCTTCCCGCAGCACATCACCAAATTTGCCGCCAAAGAAGCCCCGGTGCAGGACGATTACATCGACTGCTGGGTGGACATCGAAAAGAAATTCGACGGAACTCCGGGCAAGAAGTAAGCTCCTGTTGTTGGGGGCTTTGCCCCCGTCACAGCACACTGTGACTCCCCCAGGATATTTCTGGAATGAGAAAACCATGGGGGCGTCAGATGAATATCAGGAAGACCTATGCGCGCGAACAAAGTCACCCTTCTGGGCACCAAAGGCGGCCCCGCCATCCGGCCCGGCACCCGTATGCCAACCTCCATTCTGGTGGAAATGGATGGTCAGACCATCCTTGTGGACGCGGGCCTTGGGGTCAGCCGCGGGCTCTGTGACGCAGGTGTAGCCTTGACCGATCTGGACGCCATCCTGATCACCCACCTGCATTCCGATCACTATCTGGAACTGGGACCACTGCTGCACACAGCCTGGACCGCAGGTTTGAACAAACCCATTCCGATTTATGGCCCGGACGGGCTGGACCACTATTGGACAGGCTTCCTCAACGCCATGTCTTTTGATGTAGAGCTGCGCCTGCGTGACGAAGGCCGCCCCGCACTGGAACCGCTGGCGCAGATCCACGTTCTGGAACCCGGTCAAGTGAACCTCGGTCCTCTAAAAGTCACCACCCTGCGCAACGCACACCCGCCCATCACCGACAGCTATGCCCTGCGGTTTGATGGCACAAAACACAGCGTCGTGCTCTCCGGCGACACCGCGCCAATTGCCGAAATGGTTGACCTCGCCAAAGATGCCGACCTGCTGGTGCATGAAGCGATGTTGTCTGCCGGCATTGACGCGCTCTGCGCTCGCGTGGGTAACGGCGACGACCGCCTACGTATCCACTTGGAACGCAGCCACACCCCCGCCGCCGAAGCCGGGCGCATCGCCACCGAGGCCGGTGTCAAACAGCTGGCCCTTAACCACCTCGTCCCCTGTGACGATCCAAACTTCACCGAGACCCATTGGCAGGAAGAAACCTCCCGCACCTGGTCCGGCCCTCTTTTCATCGGCACCGACGGAATGTCCCTTCCGCTCGACTGACCACCACAAAAGGAAACGCGCATGTCTTTGTTAAAATCCTGGGTCACAAGCGCCAATGACGCTGCCTGCCCTTTCCCGCTCAACAACCTGCCCTATGGCGTCTTTTCCGTCGACGACGGCGAGATGCGGTGTGGCACCGCCATTGGCGACCGCATCATCGACCTGACCGGCCTTGAGGAAGCGGGCACCCTGCGCGCTGATCCCGATGCAGACGTACTGGACGCGCCGTTCTGGAACGACTTCATGGAGTTGGGTCCGCAGGTCTGGGCCGACTACCGCGCCAAACTGCAGGCCATGCTGGCCGAGGACGCCTCGGAAGAAACTCAAGAGGCGCTGACCTACTATTCCCTGCCCATAGCCGACGCCACGCTGCACATGCCCTTTGCGGTGAGCGAATACACCGATTTCTACGCCGGTCGGAACCACGCCTTCAACGTTGGCACCATGTTCCGCGGCCCGGAAAACGCGCTGCCGCCCAACTGGCTGCACATCCCGATTGGCTACAATGGCCGTGCCTCCTCTGTGGTGGTCTCCGGCACCGACATCCGCCGTCCTTGGGGGCAGTTGAAGTCCCCGGACCATGACATGCCTGCCTTTCTGCCCTCGCGCCGCTTTGACATCGAGCTGGAGATGGGCGCCATCGTCGGTCAGTTCTCCCAACGTCCTGTGACCGTGCAGGAAGCCGATGACATGATCTTTGGCTACGTGCTGCTCAATGACTGGTCCGCACGGGACATCCAGGCTTGGGAATACCAACCGCTCGGCCCGTTTCAAGCCAAAGCCACCGCCACCTCGATCTCCCCGTGGATCGTCCCCAAGGCGGCGCTGGAACCCTTCCGTACCAACACGCCGGAGCGGGACTTTGAGCTGCTCGATCACCTCAAAGACGTGGGGCCGATGCTCTATGACATCGACCTGTCCGTCACCATGGCACCGGAAGGCAAAGAGCCAACCGAAATCGCCCGCACCAACTATGACCAGATGTACTACTCCGCCGCCCAACAGCTGGCGCATCACAGCACCTCGGGCTGCCCGATGAACGTCGGGGACCTCTTGGGCTCCGGCACCATCTCCGGCCCGACAAAACCCGAGCGCGGCAGCCTTTTGGAGCTCAGCTGGGGCGGAAATGAGCCGCTGACCCTTGATAGTGGCGAGACCCGTACCTTCATTGAAGATGGAGACACACTCACCCTCCAAGGCGCGGCCAAAGGGGACGGGTACACCATCGGATTTGGCGACTGTACCGGCACGCTTTTGCCTGCGCTTTCGGACCCTTTCGAAAGGTAACGCCCATGGCCACCGCCCCCCGCTACGTCGGATATATCGCACAAAGTCTGGACGGCTACATCGCTACCCCGGATGGCGGGGTGGGCTGGCTTGATCCATTCAATGCCGCCCTTGCCGAATGCAGTTGTGAAGACGCTGGCGGTTACAACACCTTTATCGAAGAGGTGGACGCGGTACTGATGGGCCGCGCCACCTACCGACAGGTTATAGGCTGGGGCTGGCCATACGGGGATCGCGCGGGCTACGTGCTGACCCACCGCCACGACTACAAAGGCGACCACATCACCGCCGCTGGCCCGATTGACGGCCTGCGCGCGGCGATTGAGGCCAATGGCCACCAAAAGGTCTGGATCATGGGCGGCGGCGAAACCCAACGCGCCGCGCTGGATGTGGGCATGTTTGACGAGATTTCTGTCTTTGTCATGCCCACCATTCTAGGCGACGGCCTGCCTTGTTTTGCCAAAGGCGCGCAGCAAAATCTGACCCTCAAAACGTCGAGCCAGAAACCCGGTGGCATCTTGCAACTGGACTATGACATCGCGGGCCCACCATCCGAGGCCACCTAAACCCCACTTGGCACATGGGCGGCTGCCGCCTAAGCAGGTCTTATTCAAATAAACCAACAGGACAGACCCTTTTGAAACGCATCGCCCTGGCCGCCCTTCTCTCTCTCAGCCTGTCCTCCGCACAGGCCGAAACCGCCGCAGAGCTGGCCAAGACCTACGTGAACATGCCCGAAGTGCAGCAGATGATGACGGACATGTTCTCTCCGGAAAGCATGGCGGCACAGGTTGTGGCCTCCATGCCCCCTGGCGTCACCCTGTCAGAGGCGCAACAGACCGCCATTGGCGAATTGATGTCCGGTGAAATGACCACCCTTCGGCCAAAACTCGAAGAGTTGATGGAATCCACCACCGCCGAGATCTTCACCTCTGAGGAAATCGACGCGCTCATCACCTTCTACAGCTCCGAACACGGCGCATCCATTATGGGCAAAATGGGCCCGATGATGCAGCAGGTCATGGGCGCGCTCGCGCCGGACATGCAAGAGATGCAGGGCCGCATCACGCCGCAACTGCTCGAAATCATGAGCTCCGAGTACTGAATCATGGCGGAGTTTCTCACCGGTTGCACCCATTTCGGACATGGGCAAATCCTGAAGAAAGCCAACCGGCCGTTTGCCTCCGTCGAAGAGATGGACAAAACGCTGACCGCCAACTGGAACGCTGTGGTTGGCAAAGACGACACCGTCTATCACCTCGGCGACTTCGCCTGGCCAAGAGACCGCCCCCGGGAACCGTATCTCGCGCAACTCAACGGCAAGATCGTCCGCCTCAATGGCAACCGCGACGAAGCCGATTGGGGCCGCGACCTGATCACGCTCAAGCGCAATGACCGCGAAATCGTGCTGTTTCACTATCCCATTGAGGAATGGAACGGCTGGTGGCGCGGCACATTGCACTTCCACTGTCACACCCACGACACCGCATTTCACAGCGCCCCGCGCCGCGGCAATGTCGGCGTCGAAGCCCACAACTACACGCCCGTCCGTCTCGACTGGGCGATTGACCAACTTCTGCAAAAGGACCGCTAACCATGGCCAAAGCCTTCGCCTCCCAAGGGGACATGACCGAGAAAAACATCTCTTTCACCGAAGTTGGAGACGGCCTTTACGCCTTCACCGCAGAAGGCGACCCGAACTCCGGCGTGATCATCGGCGATGACAGCGTGATGATTGTCGAAGCCCAGGCCACGCCGCGTCTGGCCAACAAGGTCATCGAATGCGTGCGCTCTGTCACCGACAAGCCGATCTCTCATGTGGTGCTGACCCATTACCACGCCGTACGCGTGCTGGGCGCGTCGGCCTATGGCGCAGATCAGATCATCATGGGCGACGCCGCCCGCGCCATGGTGGTGGAGCGCGGCCAGGAAGACTGGGACAGCGAGTTCCAACGCTTCCCGCGCCTGTTTGAGGGCCACGAAAGCATCCCGGGCCTGACCTATCCGACCACCACCTTTTCCGATGACATGACCGTCTATCTCGGCAACCGCCGCATTGACCTTATGCACTTGGGTCGCGCCCACACCGCTGGCGACATCGTCATCCACGTGCCCGACCAGAACGTCATGTTCACCGGCGACATCGTCGAATACCACTCGGCCTGCTATTGCGGCGACGGACATTTCTCCGACTGGGGCGACACGCTGGACAACATCGCCGCCTTCGACGTGGACGCCATTGCCCCGGGCCGTGGCGACGCGCTGGTGGGCAAAGAGATGGTCAACGCCGCCATCGAAAACACCCGCGACTTTGTCGAAAGCACCTACCGCCCTGCTGCCAAGGTTGCAGCCCGCGGCGGCACGCTAAAAGAAGCCTGGGACGCGGTGCGCGCGGAATGTGATCCGAAGTTCGCAGACTATGCCATTTACGAGCACTGCCTGCCCTTCAACGTCGCCCGCGCTTATGACGAAGCTCGAGGCATCGACACCCCGCGTATCTGGACCGCCCAGCGCGATCTGGAAATGTGGGAGGCCTTGCAGGGGTAATTGACTATGAAGATTGAAAGCACTGTTTCACGCGGATCTTTTGCAGGTGAGACACAAGAACCTTGGTCGAATTCTGAAGGGCAATACGCGTTATCAGCTGTGCCAAAAGACACAACAGAGGCCGGCCATCATGAAGCCCACTACATCTTGGTTTCAGACTTGAAGAGCGTTGCCAACGGCTTGAGAGCGGGTTTGTGCCTTCGAATGAAATCTCAAAACGTTGCACCGAGCATGAGGAAGGCAAGCGAGATAACAATTGATGGACGTCCCGTAAGCGCTTTCGACCCTTCAAAGGGGCGAGATTAGTCGAAGGGGTAAGTAAAACCCCACGTCCTTGATCTATGTCGTTGCGCGCGGCCCATTGGCGCGCCACGCTACCCCCAACAAACGCGCCTGTCCTTGGGAGGAGGAGCCCCATGAGCAAGATTTTTGACGTCCCGCTCTACGCCTACACGCGCAGTCCGGATCAGGACGAAGGCATGCCCGTCCGCCATCCGGTGGTGATCATCGGCGCGGGCCCTGTAGGTCTCGCCACCGCGATTGATCTGGCACAGCAAGGCATCAAAACCGTCATTCTGGATGACAATGACCGGGTGTCCTTCGGCTCCCGCGCCATCTGTTTTGCCAAACGACCGCTGGAAATCATGGACCGCCTCGGCTGTGGTGACCACTTGGTGGAACGCGGCGTGCAATGGGACACCGGCAAAGTCTTCTTTGACACCCGCCAAGTTTATGAGTTCAGCCTGACCGAGGAAGAAGGCCACAAGAACCCCGCCTTCATCAACCTACAGCAATACACTTTTGAGCAGGTCCTGGTCGAACGCATCCGCGAGATGCAGGCCGAAGGCGCGCCCATCGAAATCCGCGGTCGCAACAAGGTCGAGGCCATCGGCCAACACGACACCCATGTAACCCTCGAGGTGGAAACTCCCGAAGGCAGTTACACCCTCGAGGCAGACTGGCTGGTCGCCTGTGACGGGGCCAACTCCCCGACCCGCCGCATGTTGGGGCTGGATTTTGACGGGCAAGTCTTTGAAGACAACTTCCTGATCGCTGATGTGGTGATGAAAGCCGACTTCCCGTCCGAGCGTTGGTTCTGGTTTGACCCGCCGTTCAACCGGGGCCAATCCGCCTTGCTGCATAAACAGCCCGACAACGTCTGGCGCATCGACCTGCAACTGGGCCGCGACATCGACAAAGAACGCGAGAAGCGCCCGGAAAATGTCATGACCCGCCTCAAAGCCATGCTGGGCGACGAGGCCGAGTTCGACCTCGAATGGGTCTCCATCTACACTTTCCAGTGCTGCCGCATGGAGCGGTTCCGTCATGGCCGCACCCTGTTTGCCGGCGACTCCGCACACCAAGTCTCCCCTTTTGGCGCCCGTGGTGCCAACTCCGGTCTGCAAGACGCCGACAACATCGCGTGGAAATTAAAACTGGTGCTCGACGGTAATGCGCCAGTAACCCTCATGGACAGCTACAACACCGAGCGGGCTTATGGTGCGGATGAAAACATCCTCAACTCCACCCGCTCGACCGAGTTCATCACCCCCAAATCCGAGATGAGCCGCATCCTACGAGACGCCGTGCTGGACCTCTCCGCGCATCACACCTTTGCGCAGCCACTGGTCAACTCGGGCCGCCTATCTGTGCCCTGCACCTATGACGGCAGCATGCTCAACTCCGCTGACGCGCTGGCCGCACCCGACCTCACGCGCCCCGGCAGCCCCTGCCCGGATGCCCCACTCGGCGAGGATCACCTGCTGAGTAAACTCGGCAATGACTTCATCTTACTGACCATCGACGCCGAGGCGCCGGACAGCTTTGAGGAGGATGGCGTCACTGCCACCCGCCTGGCGCTCTCGGTGCGTGATGACCCAACGCTCACGCTCAAACGGCAGTACCTCGGCGATGCCACAGCTGGCGTCTACCTGATCCGCCCGGATCAACACGTCGCCGCCCGCCGTGAAGCCTTTGACGAACCCCATTTCCGCGCCGCCCTACGCCGCGCCACAGGCAAGGAGTGATCTGATGTCTGACAAGCTGATCCTGAGCCCCAACCTGGACAACGCCGACGGCTTCTTTGATGCTCTCGCCCGCGCCCACGACGGTCTTGAAAAATCCAGCAGCGACGCGCTCAACGCACGACTGATCTTCCTGCTCGCCAACCACATCGGCGACAATGAGGTCTTGGACGAGGCCCTCAAAGCCGCTCAGGCCAGTGGCCACCAACGATGAGTCGCCCGGCATGAGCACCGTGCTTTACGATTACTGGCGCTCCTCCGCCAGCTACCGTGTGCGCATCGCATTGCACCTTGCGGACGAGCCTTTCGAGCGCGTGGCCGTGGACCTGCTCGAAGGTGACCACCGCGGGCCAGATCATCTGGCCCGCAACCCGCAGGGTCTGGTCCCGGTGCTCGACATCGACGGCCACCGCTTCACACAGTCTTTGGCCATTCTCGACTATCTCAACGACACCCGCGCGCTTGGCCTGCTGCCGGACGATCCAGCTCAGCGTGCACAGGTCCGCGCCTTGGCACACGGCATCGCGGTCGACCTGCACCCGGTCTGCAACCTCTCCGTCGTGCGCCACGCCACATCTGACGCCGAGGACAAGCCCACCGCCACCCGCGCCTGGATGCAGCATTTCATCCGCCCCGGACTGGCCGCCTTTGACACGCTTCTCGAAGGGTTTGAACAAACGCCCTTTTGCTGCGGGGACACGCCTACCTTGGCGGACCTCTGCCTGATGCCGCAGCTCTACAATGCCCACCGCTGGGGCGTGGACCTCTCCGACCTCCCCCGCCTTCAAGCCATCGAATCCGCCTGCGCCGCGCACCCGGCTTTTACGGCTGCGCATCCTGATCAGGTCCGTCCCAACTAGTCTTTAGAGATCAATCTCATTCAAATCGTTGAGTAGCTCCAAAAGCTGCTCATAGCGCTCCGTGCCGAGGTGATCACGCAATTTGCCCGCATAGCTCTTGGCCGCCGGAATGTTGTCGGCAATCAAGCGACAGCCTTCAGAGGTGGCTTTGATCACCTGCCGACGCCCGTCCTGCTCATCGCGCGTGCGCGTGATGTAGCCCTTTTCCTCAAGCTTCTGCAAAATCCGCGTCAAGCTTGGCAGCAATAGCACCGCCCGATCCGCAATTGTGGTCGGATCCATCGGGCCTTCTTCGACCAGAACCCGCACCACACGCCATTGCTGTTCGGTGACCCCCGCATTGGCAAGCAATAATCGCGCCGGTTTCATCACCTTCTCTCTGGCGCGCAGAAGCGCGATAGGAAGCGACTGAGATGTATCGGGAATATTGGTCTTGCCTGTCATCTCACCTTCATGCACTGGAATGTTTCAAAAGGCAATTTCTTTGCCGAAAAACACCTTCCCCGACGGCATCTGTTGGCAGGCTCCCGCCAGTGATACTCTATTACAAATTGGTCTGATTTCCCCACGCCACCCCACCTACGTAATTTCCCCGAATTGACCCTTTTTGCCGCCGCCACCTACCATGAGCACAATCGCCGCAATCCAATTTGCGGTTGAGTTCAGGGAGGAAAACTCATGAAGAAATGGCTCATCTCGAGCGCGATTTCTGCTTTGGCACTGACCAGCGCCGCATCCGCAGACATCAAAATCGCCCACGTTTACGGCAAAACCGGCCCGTTTGAGGCCTACGCCA
Source organism: Shimia sp. MIT1388 (assembly GCF_047124445.1). Taxonomy (GTDB): domain Bacteria; phylum Pseudomonadota; class Alphaproteobacteria; order Rhodobacterales; family Rhodobacteraceae; genus Shimia. The sequence goes on from NZ_CP138921.1 coordinate 2,381,329, forward strand.
AGCAATCCCACGACGGCCTGATGCTCGGTCTGGAGTACGCCACCGGCGGCACCATGGAGATCAACGGCGAGAAAATCGTTGTGATCGAGAAAGACACGCAGCTGAAGCCAGACAACGGCAAAGCTCTGCTGGAAGAAGCTTATGGCGATGACGAAGTTGACCTCGCCGTCGGTCCGGTCAGCTCCGGCGTGGCACTCGCGATGCTGCCCGTCGCCGAAGAATACGAAAAACTGCTGATCGTCGAGCCTGCCGTGGCCGACAGCATCACCGGCGCCAACTACAACCGCTATATCTTCCGCACCGGCCGCAACAGCTCGCAAGACGCCGTGGCCAATGCCATCGCGCTGGCTGGTGAGGACGTGCACATCGCCACTCTGGCACAAGACTACGCCTTTGGCCGCGACGGCATCGCCGCCTTCCGCGAAGCACTGGAAGGTCAGGGCCAAGGCATCGCGCATGAGGAATACGTGCCCACCGACACCACCGACTTCACCGCCGCAGCAGAGCGTATTTTCACCGCGATGAAAGACCTCGAAGGTGACAAAAAGCTCTTCATCATCTGGGCCGGTGGCGGCAACCCGATGGGCAAAATCCAAGCCATGGACCCGTCCCGTTTTGGTGTTGAAATTGCCACTGGCGGCAACATCCTGGCAGCCATGAAGGCTTACAAGGACTTTCCGGGCCTGGAAGGCGCCACCTACTACTATTACGAAATCCCAAAGAACGACGTGAACGACTGGCTGGTGAAAACCCACCAGGAGCGCTTTGGAACCCCGCCTGATTTCTTCACCGCAGGTGGCATGTCTGCAGGCATCGCCGTGGTGGAAGCCATCAAGAAGGCCGGCAGCACCGACACCGAAGAGCTGATCACTGCGATGGAAGGCATGGAGTGGGAGACCCCCAAAGGCACCATGAAATTCCGCGCCGAAGATCACCAGGCGATGCAGACCATGTACCACTTCAAGATCAAAGTGGATGACAACGTCGAATGGGCCATCCCTGAACTGGTGCGCGAGCTGAAGCTCGAAGACCTGCCCATTCCGGTCCGCAACTAAGACCTGTTAACTTACCTCGATGGCTGGCTCCGGATTTCACGCCGGGGCCAGCCACTTCCCCAGACCACACTCACTGGGTTTCAAACCATGTCCCACCCTATTCTGGAAACCACCGACCTGACCGTGCGCTTTGGCGGCCATGTCGCGGTGGACCACATCTCCTGCAGCTTCAACGCTGGCGAGCTGACCGCGATTGTCGGCCCCAACGGCGCAGGCAAAACCACCTATTTCAATCTGATCTCCGGTCAGATTCCCGTCTCTGAAGGCCGCGTTAAACTTGGCGGCAGCGACATCACCCGCATGTCCGTCGCCCAGCGCACCCACCGCGGCATCGGCCGCGCCTTCCAGCTCACCAACCTGTTTCCCAACCTTTCGGTGTTGGAAAACGTGCGGCTTGTGGTGCAGTCCAAGGCTGGCCGCGGCTTCAACATCCTGTCCATGGCGGACAGCCACGCCGAATTGACTGGCCCGGCCTACGACATTCTCGCACGCATCCGCATGACCGATCAGGCGGACCAAGTGGTTTCCGAACTGTCCCACGGTGACCAGCGCAAACTCGAGGTCGCCCTACTGATCGCGCTCGACCCGCTGGTCTATATGTTTGACGAACCCACTGCCGGCATGAGCGTGGACGAAGCCCCCGTGGTGCTTGATCTCATTGCCGAACTCAAAACCCGCAAAGACCGTGCCATTCTGTTGGTCGAGCACAAGATGGACGTGATCCGCACCCTCGCGGACCGCATCATTGTGCTGCACAACGGGGCGCTGGCGGCCGATGGCGACCCCGCCGAAGTCATGGCCTCTGACGTGGTGCAAGAGGCCTACATGGGCCGCGATCTTGAGGAGGCTTTGGCCAATGTCTGATCCCATCCTGAAGCTCGACAACGTCTTCACCAACATCGCGCAGTATCACATCCTGCAAGGTGTCGACCTCACAGTACCACGCGGTGAAGTCACCATGCTTCTGGGCCGCAACGGTGTAGGCAAAACCACCACTCTGCGCACCATCATCGGCCACTGGCGCGCCCATCAGGGCAGCGTCACGTTTGACGGTCAGGACATCACAAAACTGCCCACGCCAGCCATTGCCCGCGCTGGCATCGGTTTTGTGCCGGAAGACATGGGTATCTTTGCCGACCTGACCGTGGAGGAGAACATGATCCTCGCCGCCGTCTCCGGCGCAATTGATGAAGCCCGCCTGCAATGGCTTTTCACCGTCTTCCCCGCGCTGGAAACCTTTTGGAAGAAAGATGCCGGCACGCTTTCTGGCGGTCAAAAACAGATGCTGTCCATCGCCCGCGCCATGATCGAAGAGCGTGCGCTCTACCTGATCGACGAGCCCACCAAAGGTCTCGCCCCCGCGATCATCACCACCATGGCCCGTGCCATCAAAGAGCTCAAAGACCAGGGCGCTTCTATCCTGTTGGTGGAGCAAAACTTCGCTGTGGCCAAAGCCCTTGGTGACACCGCCAACGTCATGGATGACGGCCGCATGGTCTGGTCCGGCCAAATGTCCGAACTGGCCACCAACGCCGAACTGCAAGAGCGCCTGATGGGCCTCAGCATGGAGGCGCATTGATGTCCCCGAACACACCTAATCTGGAGGTCCGCCCATGAGCGCCGCCCCCGAACACGCGCCCACCATGGCCAAGATGTCGCTGGCCGAACGGCTGGCGCCCCATGCGCCCATTCTTCTGGTGATCGCGCTGATCCTCGCAGGCCTAGTCGCCATTCCTGCCACCTCAAGTTGGCTCACCCTAACCGTCTCGGGCCTCGCCATGGGCATGATGATCTTCATCATGGCCTCCGGCCTGACACTGGTCTTTGGCCTGATGGACGTAATCAACTTTGGCCATGGTGCCTTTGTCTCCGTCGGGGCTTTTGTCGGCGTGTCCTTCCTGCTCCTGCTGGAGCACATGACCGGCGCGCCGAACCTGCTCTGGAACCTGACCGCGCTCATGGTCGCGATTGTTGGCGCTATGGCTGCCACTGGCGTCATGGGCTGGGCCTTTGAGCGGGTCATTGTAAAGCCGGTTTACGGCCACCACCTAAAACAGATCCTCGTCACCATGGGCGGCCTGATCGTGGTCGAGCAACTCATTATCGTGCTCTGGGGACCGGAAGAAATCTACATCACCCGCCCCGAAGCCCTCAAAGGCGCGATCACCTTCGCCGGAGCCGCGCTGGAAAAATACCGCCTCGTCGCGGTGGGCATCGGCCTCGTGGTCTTCCTCGCCATGCGCTGGACGCTGCGCCGCACCAAAATTGGCCTGATCGTGCGTGCCGGTGTGGAAAACGGCGAGATGGTACAAGCGCTTGGCTATAACCTGCGCATGGTCTTCATCGGCGTCTTTGTCGCAGGCTCCGCCCTCGCGGGTCTCGGCGGCGTGCTCTGGGGCCTCTATCAGGAAGTCATCACCGCCCATATGGGCAACCAGACCATGATCCTTGTGTTCATCGTGGTGATCATCGGCGGGCTTGGCTCAGTCGAAGGCTGCTTCATCGGCGCGCTTCTCGTGGGCCTGATGCAGAACTACGTGGCCTTCCTGGAACCCAAAGCCGCCTTGATTTCCAACATCGCCCTGATGGTGGCGATCCTGATGTGGCGCCCAATGGGCATGATCCCAGTGGTAAAGGCGAAATAGACATGCTGAAGACCCTTGTTTCCGGCGACACCCCACGCTCGCCCATCCTTCTGGCGATCCTGATTGTGATCCTGATCTGTCTCGCCTTCGCGCCCTTCCTGTTCCCCGGTGTGCGCTCGGTCGACACCGCCGCCCGTATCTGCATCTTCATTGTGCTGGTGGCGTCCTACGACCTGCTGCTGGGCTACGGCGGCATCGTCAGCTTTGCCCACACCATGTTCTTTGGCCTCGGGGCTTACGGCGTGGCGCTGGCCAGTACACACATGGGACGTGGGTTTGACGCCCTGCTGGTTGGCTCCGTTGCAGGCGCCGGTCTGGCTGCGCTCCTCGCGCTGGTCATCGGCCTGTTTTCCCTACGTGTCCGCGCCATCTTCTTTGCCATGATCACGCTTGCGGTAGCCTCCGCCGTGGCCGTGTTGGTCAGCCAACTCTCCACCCTAACGGGCGGCGAAGACGGCTTATCATTCAAAATCCCCCGCGCCTTAGGCCCAGCCTTCAAGTTCATGGACGGCGAACTCTTCGGCGTAAAGGCCAACGGCAAACTGCTAAAATACTACCTCGTCTTCATCTCCTGCTTTGTGCTCTTCCTGCTGATGCTGCGCGTGGTGAACTCGCCCTTTGGCCGCGTCCTGCAAGCCATCCGCGAGAACGACTTCCGTGCCGAGGCCATTGGCTACCGCGTCGTGCACTATCGCGTCGCCGCCACCTGCCTCTCCGCCGGCATCGCCGCCCTCGCCGGTGCGCTCTACGCGGTCTGGCTGCGCTACGTCGGCCCGGACACCACGCTCTCCATGGAGATCATGATCGACATCTTGCTGATGGTGGTGATCGGCGGCATGGGCACCATGTACGGGGCCGTCATTGGCGCAACCCTGTTTGTTTTGGCGCAAAACTACCTGCAAAACGTGCTCAGCCTCGCCGGCGAAAGCGTCTCCAGCCTGCCTCTGCTGCCGGATCTGTTAAACGCAGACCGCTGGCTTTTGTGGCTTGGCGTGCTGTTTATCCTGTCAGTCTATTTCTTCCCCACCGGCATCGTCGGCCGCCTGCGCGGGAAGTAACCGCAGCCTCTTGCAATTCCTCCTCGTTTGCGGTCCTGTCGCCGCTGCGAGGAGGAGATACTTAACATGCGCATAGATTTGATCCTGCTGTGTCTGGCCTATGTGCTTAGCCAGTTCTTCCGGGCCTTCCTTGCCGTCCTCACCCAGGTACTGGAGACAGACGTCGGCGCCACGCCCGCCGACTTGGCCTTTGCCAGTGGTCTCTGGTTTCTGGTTTTTGCCGCCATGCAAATCCCGGTTGGCGCCGCGCTGGATCGCGTCGGACCACGTCGCACCTCTGCCGTGTTGCTGTTGATCGGGGGCGGTGGCGGCTCCGCCTTCTTCGCCATGGCCACCACACCGCTGCACATCACCATCGCCATGGGACTGATTGGTGTCGGCTGCGCCCCGGTGCTGATGGCCAGCTACTTCATCTTCGCCCGCATGTATCCGCCCGCCCGTTTTGCCACCCTAGCCGCCCTGATGCTGGGTGTAGGCTCTGTCGGCAACCTGATCGCCGCCTATCCCACCGCCTGGGCTGCGGAAACCATCGGCTGGCGCGCCACGCTCTGGGTTCTTGCAGCAATCAGCTCCAGCATCGCGGTTGGCCTCTGGGCACTTGTGCAAGACCCACCCAAAGCCAACGGCACCGAAAAAGGCTCCGTGCTTGACCTCCTGAAAATCCCGGCGCTCTGGCTGCTCTTCCCGCTGATGTTTGTGAACTACATGCCCGCCGCAGGCATCCGGGGTCTCTGGATCGGGCCCTACCTGTCTGACGTCTTCACGCTCACCACCAGCGAAATAGGCCAAGCCTCGCTGGTCATGGGCCTAGCCATGATCTGCGGCACCTTCTGCTACGGCCCCGCCGATCGCATCTTTGGCACCCGCAAATGGGTCATCATCGGCGGCAGCGTCATCGGCGCCACCGCCCTCACTGGCCTTGCCGTGTTCACTGACACAAGCGCCTTCCGCTCGATCCTGCTGATGTCTGTCGTCGGCTTCTGCGGCGCGGCCTTCCCAGTGCTGATCGCCCACGCCCGCAGCTTCTTCCCGGCCCATCTGACGGGGCGCGGCGTGACCCTGATGAACCTCTTTGGCATCGGTGGCGTAGGCGTGATGCAGTTTGGCTCCGGCAAGTTGCACAACGCCATCGCCCCCACCGATTCCCTGCTGGCCTATCAGGCACTCTTTGGCCTCATGGCAATCTGCGTCTTTGCCGGCGCGCTGATCTACTGCTTCTCCCAGGACCGGATGGATTGATCAAAATCCACGCCTTTTCAGCATTCATCGCAAACCGGAATGACCCCCTTAAGCAATTTCCGGCCACCCACCCCTTTTTTCTTGAGGAAAACAAGGCTAAGAGAGCGCGTCGTTAGAAATGGAGACCTCAGATGGGTTATCGCATCGTCGTCGCTGGTGCCACAGGCAACGTGGGCCGCGAAATGCTGAACATTCTGGAGGAACGTCAGTTCCCAGTGGATGAGATTGCTGTTTTGGCAAGCCGCCGCAGCCAGGGCACCGAGGTCACCTTCGCCGACAAAACCCTGAAGATTCAGGACATTGAACAATTCGACTTCGCGGGTTGGGACATGGCGCTCTTCGCCATCGGCTCTGAAGCCACCAAAAAGTTCGCCCCCATCGCAGCGGCAGCCAACTGTGTTGTGATCGACAACAGCTCGCTCTACCGCTACGACCCAGACGTGCCGCTGATCGTGCCAGAGTGCAACGCCGACGCGATCCACGGCTACTCCAAGAAAAACATCATCGCCAACCCAAACTGCTCGACCGCTCAGATGGTTGTGGCGCTGAAGCCGCTGCACGACCGCGCCAAAATCAAGCGCGTTGTTGTGTCCACCTACCAATCCGTGTCCGGCTCCGGCAAAGACGCAATGGACGAACTCTGGGATCAGACCAAAGCGGTCTACAACCCAACCTCTGACGTGCCACCAAAAGTCTACACCAAAGAGATCGCCTTCAATGTGATCCCGCACATCGACGTGTTCATGGAAGACGGCTCCACCAAAGAAGAGTGGAAGATGGTTGCTGAAACCAAGAAGATTGTCGACCCGGCGATCAAAGTCACTGCCACCTGCGTGCGCGTGCCTGTGTTTGTCGGCCACTCCGAGTCGATCAACATCGAATTCGAAGAGTTCCTGGACGAAGACGAAGCCCGTGACATCCTGCGCGAAAGCCCAGGCATCATGGTGATCGACAAGCGCGAAGACGGCGGCTACGTGACCCCGAAAGAATGCGTCGGCGACTTCGCCACCTTCATCTCCCGCATCCGTCAGGACAGCACATTGGACAACGGCCTGAACCTCTGGTGCGTGTCCGACAACCTGCGCAAAGGCGCGGCGCTGAACGCAGTGCAGATCGCCGAAACTCTGGGCCGCGAAGTGCTCAAGAAGGGCTAAGCGCCTTCCAAAACAGATTTCAAAGGACGCTCTTCGGGGCGTCCTTTTTGTTTGGGCGATGATCTGCTTGCCCCCAAGCGGCTCCCCGCCCAAGCGATCCGCCCAAACAAAGCTGACTTGCCTCCGCGCGCCCCGCGTGTTCGTCTCTCCTCAAACAAAACCACAGGTGATTGATGAAACACGCGATTTTTGCCACTGCCCTTGTCCCTCTGGCCACGCCGCTCTTGGCCGATGACATCCGCCTCAACGCCCCGGTCACTGCGGCCACGCTCTATTCCGAAGGCGCCACCCTCACCCGCGCCGTGCCATTTTCCGCCCCAGCAGGCCGCCACGATCTGCTGATCACCAACCTGCCCGACAGCCTCGACCCGATGTCGGTCCGCGTGGCCCTTGATGGGGCCCAGCTTGGTGCCGTGACCGTGCGCCACGAGCGGGTGTACCCGCATCAGCGAGAAGACAGCCCCGAGCTCGCAGCGGCCAAGTCCGAGCTCGAGTTTCTTGAAAACGACTGGCAGGAAGCCAGCGACAGCCACGCCGACGTGATGATGACTGCCGAGGTCGCTCGCGCCCGCCTCGCTTACCTGTCCACTTTGCAAGGCCCCTCGGAAACCGCCGCCTCCCCGGATGTGCTAAAAGAAACCATGGCGCTGGTTGGCCGCGAAACCCTCGCTGCCCACCGCGACATTGCCACAGCAGAACGCGAAGCGCGTCAGTATGAAAAACAACTCGAAGAGCTGCGCCAACCACTGGAAGACGCGCGTCAGTTGGTCGAGGCACTGACCCCAACCGAGAGCGACAACGCCATGCTGGCGATCTCGATTTCCGCAGACGCCGCCACCGAAGGCACCCTCACGCTGACCCATCTCACCCAGTTCGCCCGCTGGGTGCCCGCCTATGACGTGCACCTCAACAACACCGACACGCCAAACCTCAGCATCGAGCGTGGTGCCTTTGTGAGCCAGTTCACCGACGAAGACTGGACCGACGTCGCCATCACGCTCTCCACCAGCCGCCCGGATGAGCAATCCGAACCCAGCGGTCTGTATCCGTGGCGACGCCATATCGAGAAAGAGCAACCGGTCACGTTGCAAAAGAATGCCGGCCGCCTCGCCGAGATGGACCTGCGCGAGTCCGCTGCGCCCATGGCGGAGCCCGTCATGATGCAGGATGAAATGGCCGCCTACAGCTTTGGCGACGGCATCAACGCCACCTACGCCTACCCAACGCCAGTATCCGTGTCTTCCACCTCCGACGCCTTGCACCTTGCGCTGGGTACCTTGGACCTGACGCCCGAAACCTACGCCTTTGCCAACCCGATGCGTGACGAGACCGCCTTCCTCATGGCCGAAGCCACCAACGACAGTGGCGAGTTGATCCTGCCCAGCTTTGAGGCCAACTTCTTCTTGAACGGCACCTACATTGGCCAACAAGAGATGCCCCTGATTGCAGAAGGCGACGACATCGACTTCTCCTTTGGCCCGATCAATGGCCTGCGCCTGACCAACAAGGTCACCAACAAAGTCACCGGCGACAAAGGTGTACTGACCACCCGCAATGAGCAAAGCGAAACCCGTGTGCTGACTGCCGAAAACCTCACCGGCCGCGCTTGGGACCTGCGCCTGCTGGGCCGCGTGCCCTATAGCGAGCAACAGGATCTGGAGATCACCCATCAGGCCACCCCGGTTCCAACAGAAACCAACTACGAAGACCAACGCGGTATTCTAATGTGGCAACGGGAGTTGGCTGCGGGCGAAAGCTTTGATGTGAAACTGTCCCACACCCTGCAATGGCCGTCGGAAATGATCCTGCGCTAACAGATTTCGGAAACACCCTGTTTCCAAAGGCACCCACCCCAAGCGTCGCGACAGTCCCAACTGGCGCGGCGCTTTTTGGATCAATTCGCCAATCGCCGCCCCCTGTTCGTCTCAAAAAACACCTGAAAAACAACGCAAATGCGGCCACACCGCCCTCATTCCGGAAGCCAAGCAGGCTCGGCCTCGAACCTCCTAACCCTAAGCAATTGAACGCTATTTAGCTGTAATTCTACGGATTTTGGACCGCCCTAGAAACCATTTGAGAAGGTTTGGCGGTCATTGATGTGTCTAACCGTTTGGGTGAAACGGACAAAACTTAGGGTGAGACATGTCACAAGTGGCAAAGCTAATAATGAGCGAGCAGGCCGTCGTCGATCAGGACGAATTGGCCCGCGTCTTTATACGAATGAATCCGGATGAGGCCGAAGAGACCTTTCTGGGATTGGTCAAATCGCTGACCGACCATCTGGCGATGGGCGAGCACCATCTGAACGCCAACAACCTGTCGGAACTGGCGGACACCATGTCCCTGGTCGAGCTGATCGCCGGTCGCCTCTGCATGACCGCGCTGTCACAAGTGGCAGGTGATGTGGTGGCCTGCTGTGATCGCGGCGACCACGTCGCCTTGTCGGCCACACACGCCCGCCTGATCCGCGTGGGCGAAGGCGCTTTGCGCGAAATCTGGGATCTGAAGCGCACCTACATCTGATCGGTGCGCCAATCCGCTTGCAGGGGGCGCACCAACCGTTAGGCTGGAGGTCATACAGCTTACGATCGGTCAGAAAGGTGCGCCATGTCCCTCACATTTGCTTCCGCCGAAGGCGGCCCGTCCATCCCATTACATGTGGTGGACAGCGACAGCTATGAGGCTTGGCGTGACGCCCAAACCCAATCCGCCCGCACTTTCCTGATCGCCACCGGCTTCAAGCCCGCCATTGGCAAATCCATTCTGATCCCGGACGCCTCCGGCGCGCCGGTGATGGCTGTCGCAGGCTTCGGCACGCCGCAAACCCGCGCCCGTGGGCGCTTTGCCTTGGCCGCCTCTGCCGCCACTTTGCCCGCAGGCACCTACGCGCTGGTCGGCACCCTGCCCGCGGGTGATCTGGAAACCGAGGCCCTCGGCTGGCTGCTCGCGCAATATGCCTTTGACCGCTATGCCAAATCCTCTGGTGCCACCGCGCAACTGATCTGCCCGCCCGGCGTGGACGCCGCCAAGGTGGAGGCCATTGCCGCGGGAGAGGCCCTCACCCGTGATCTGATCAACACGCCGGCCTCGGACATGGGCCCACAAGAGCTCGAAGACGCCACCCGTGCGCTGGCCCTGAACTACGGCGCGATCTGCACGGTGACCAAAGGCGCCGCGCTGCTGGAACAGAACTTCCCGATGATCCACGCCGTGGGCCGTGCCGCCACCGAGCACCGCGCCCCGCGCCTGATCGACATGCGCTGGGGCAGCGAAGGCCCCACACTGACACTTGTCGGCAAAGGCGTCTGCTTCGACACTGGCGGGCTCAATCTCAAACCCGGCGGCTCCATGGCGCTGATGAAGAAAGACATGGGCGGCTCCGCCACCGTGCTGGGCCTCGCTCAAATGATCATGGCGCTCAATCTGCCACTGCAACTGCGCGTCCTGATCCCTGCGGTGGAAAACGCGGTTTCCGGCGACAGCTTCCGCCCCGGCGACATCCTCACCGCCCGCAACGGCCTCACCGTGGAGATCAACAACACCGACGCCGAGGGCCGCCTTGTGCTGGCCGACGCGCTCGCTCTTGGGTCAGAGGACAACCCCGACATGATCCTCTCCATGGCAACCCTCACCGGCGCCGCGCGTGTCGCCGTCGGCCCCGACCTCTCGCCCTACTACACCGATGATGCTGGCTTGGTCTCCGCACTGGAAACCGCCGCCACCGAGGTCTCAGATCCTGTCTGGCGCATGCCATTCTGGGAACCTTATGAAAAGATGATCGAACCCGGAATTGCCGATCTGGACAACGCCCCCTCCGGCGGCTTTGCAGGCTCCATCACCGCCGCGCTCTTCCTGCGCCGCTTTGCCAAAGACCAACGCTACGCGCATTTTGACATCTACGGCTGGAACCCAACGCCCGCACCCGCCCGCCCCAAAGGCGGCGTTGGCATGGGAGCCCGCGCCATTCTCGCCGCCCTGCCAGAGGTTCTTTCGCTCTGATGGATAAGCGTCTGACCCCCAGCACCGGCAAAGTCGCCGCTGCCTTCCTGCGCGGCCAAGTCACCGCCGATCACTTTGTCGATCCCACGCCTTACCGTGTGGCCATGGTGGTCACTGACCTGCTGTCCGGTCCGCAAGGCACCCGCGAACGCCAACTCCTGCGCGGCGAAGTGGTCAATGTGGTGCACACTGAAAACGGCATGGCCTTTGGCTATGCCGAAAAAGACGGCTATGTCGGCTGGGTCGACATCGGCGACGTGCTTAGCCACCCGAAACAGACCCCCACCCACAGCGTCGCCGCCGCCCGCAGCTACGCCAAAACCACCCCAGGCCTTAAAACCATGGGCCATGTGACCCCGCTCTCGTTTGGCACCCGCCTGGTGGTCCTCTCGGAAGAGGACAATTGGGCCCGCATCGCCTGGGACGGCGGCCAGGTCACCCGCGACCTCTATGTGCCCTGCCAGCACCTCACGCCAATCGATCACGTCGAAAGCGACGCTGCAACTGTGGCCGAACGCCTGATAGGAGCGCCCTATCTTTGGGGCGGCAATTCTTCCTTTGGCATCGACTGTTCCGGCCTTGTGCAAGCAGCCCTCCTCGCTTGTAACACCCCTTGCCCCGGCGACAGCGACCTGCAAGAGGCCGCCTTTCCCGATGCAACTGGCCCCTACCAGCGCGGCGATCTGTTGTTCTGGAAGGGCCATGTCGCCATGGTCACCGATGCCAACACAATGATTCACGCCAATGCCCACCATATGGCCGTGGCGTATGAACCCATCGCCGCAGCCATCGCCCGCATTGAGGCCCAAGGCGACGGTCCGGTCACTTCCCACAAACGCCCAATCCTAGGAGCCTCCACATGAGCAGCGGATTCTTCCAACCTGTCTCCGGCATGGACCTGCCCCGCTTTGCCGGCGTGCCGTCTTTCATGCGCCTGCCCGTCATGGATCTGGACCATGACCGCATCGCCGATGTGGATGTTGGTCTGATCGGCGTGCCCTGGGACAGCGGCACCACCAACCGCCCCGGCCCGCGCCATGGCCCGCGCCAGCTGCGCGACGCCTCCACCATGATCCGCGCCCAAAACGGCGCCACACGCGTGCGCCCCTTTGATCTGATCAACTGCGCCGATCTTGGAGATGTGGGCCCCAACCCCGCCGACATCCATGACAGCATGGAGCGCATCACCGCCTTCTATGACGACGTTCTGGCCCAAGGCATCGCGCCCCTCACCGCAGGCGGCGACCACCTCACCTCCCTGCCCATCCTGCGCTCGCTTGCCAAAGACAGCCCCGTCGGCATGGTGCATTTTGATAGCCACACAGACCTCTACCACAGCTATTTTGGTGGCACGATGTACACCCACGGCACCCCGTTCCGCCGCGCGGTGGAGGAAGGCCTGCTGGATCCCAAACGCGTGGTGCAAATTGGCATCCGCGGCTCCACCTACGATGATGAAGATACCGATTTTGCCAAGTCCGTCGGCATCCGTGTGATCCGCATCGAAGAGTTCTTCAAACGCGGTCTCGAAGACGTCATGGGTGAGGCGCGCGAGATCGTCGGCACCGCGCCGACCTATGTCAGCTACGACATCGACTTTGTGGACCCCACCTTCGCGCCGGGCACCGGCACACCCGAAGTTGGCGGCCCCAACAGCTTTCAGGCACTAGAAGTCGTGCGCCATCTGGACGGCCTCAACATCATTGGCGCCGACATGGTCGAGGTCTCCCCGCCGTTTGACAGCTCCGGCGGCACCGCCTTCCTGGGCGTTTCGGTGATGTTTGAACTGCTCTGCGTGATGGCCACCCATCTCTCACCAGAGTGATCCCGCATTCTCAGCCCCAAAATATCCCGAGGATGAATTGGCAAAGCCAAGAAGGGGCTGGCCCCTTCCCGTGCACAACGTCAGCCCAGCTCCAATGTGCTCACGGCAAAATATCCGCCTGACGTGTCCCCAACCGGCACCGGCGCGCCGCGATACATCCGCGCGGTGGCAAAGCCCGGTGTCAGGTCCAGCGACGCACACAGCGCCTTCAACGGCGCGGACGTATCCGGCACATCCAGCGTCACCGGGCCGCCCATCGTCGCGGCCACATGCGCCATCAACGCCTGTGCGTCCTCTTCCTTCTGCGTCCAAAGCGGGCCGATCTTCACGCCCTCACGACAACGCCGCGCGGTGCAAAACCCTGCAATACCCTCCGCATCCTGCATGACCCAGGTCTGTCGGCTCTCCGCAGGTGCAAACCACGCAGCAAGATACGCAGCCTTGCGCACACCGGACGCCGCCGCCTCCATATCAATCAATGCGCCGACATCCTCCGGCGCCGCCAATCGGACGTTTTCGCTCTCCCGCGCGACAACCTCGCCCGTAAACCGCGTCGTGGCGCTGAACAGCTCAAAACCCGAGGCGGCATAATTGTCCTGCTGATCCGGCACGCCATCCAAACCCACCACGCGCGCACCAGCATGTTTGAGCGCATGTTGCCATAGCCCAAAGCCGATGCCTTGCCCGCGAAAAGCAGGCCGCGCGATATATAACCCAAGAAAAGCAAAATCCTCGGTGTGGTTCACCACCGAAATCGCCGCCGCCAAGGCACCATCCACCGTGGCAACAAAGAACCCCTCTGGGTCCGCCTGCCAAAACGCTGCCGCATCCTCCAGTCCGGGGTTCCAGCCTTCCTCGGCGGCCCACTCCAGAATGGTGGACAGTTCCTCCAATGTCGCCGTGCGAAACTCTGTGTTCTGGCGCAACCCCACCCGGTCACTCCACCGCGCGGATCAGCTTACGCTCCAGCACCCGCAGCACGGTCTTCAGGTCATGCCCGCGCTTGAGCACCTGCCCGTCCATGCCAATCACCGCATAAAGCCCCTGCTTATTGCGCAGCTTCGGCCGTTTCTCGATGCGATACAACGGGTTTTCCGCCGCCCGGCGAAACACCGAAAATACGGCCACTTCGCGCAAAGATGAAATCCCGTAATCGCGCCACTCGCCTGCGGCGACCATCCGTCCATAAAGCCCCAAAATAACCGACAGCTCGGTGCGATGAAAAGCCACCTGCTCAGGCGGCTTCTGGGGCGGGTGCAATCTGCTGGGAGGTTGGGCCTTCATGCTTTCAGCCTCGCGCCAATTGCTCGCAAAATCAAGCCCCACACATCGTGCCTTGTCGTTAACCACGCCCCATTTTGGTCACAGATTTTTCTGCAAAAGGCCGCGGTGCCTTCCTTTTGTCGCCGCAACTGACCGGCATCTTACCCTCATAGCGAAAACGAAACGCTACCTTCGGCGGCGCGGCATTATTGCCCCCACCCAGTCTGCGCCGCCGAGGGGCACTTTCTAATAACCCGCTAGAACCGCCCCTTCTGGGGCGGTTTTCTTTTGTGGCTCACACCGCGCTCACGCAAAGCTGCCCTGACAGAACCAGCCCGCTGACATCTGTCCACCATGGGCAAAATACAGCCACAGCCGCTCGCCATTTTTGCAGGTCACCCGCCAGTAATCGCGCACACCGCTGCGCCACTCCGGCTCATCCAGCCACCATTCCGGCGCAATCCGCTCCGGCCCGCGCGCATCCGCCACCGCCATATCGCGCCCGCGCCACCGGAACACCTCCGGTAAACGCGGCACCTCAGGTGCGTGCACCGGCTCTGGTCGCCACAACAACAAAGGTCGCTTCAACACGCTCTCCGGCCAGGCCTGCTCCCAAGGCTCTGACCAGGCGGCGTGCAACACCTGCGCGGTTTTCTCCGGGATATGGCTGGACGCCGGATGCCGCCGCGTGATCTGCTCCAGCCCCACCCGCGCGCCGATCCGGCCAATCAGATCTTCCAAGGCCTGCCCCTGATTGAGCCGCTTATCCGCCGCCTGCCGCGCCTCCAGATGCCCCGCCGTGTGGCGCGCATGCAGCGTTTCCACCCGCACCGCCTCCAGCCGCAGCATATCAATGCCAAAGCCCGCATCGATGTCGGTCAGCTTCATCCGCAATAGCGGCCGCACCCGCTCCGGATCATCCGTGGCCCGCGCCAGCCCCACCTCGACGCTCTGCATGGTCTGATCCGTGCGAAACACCTGCAAGCGCACCACACGGAGGCCTTTGGACTTTTTCTTGAGCCGCTCACACAGCGGCCCCAGCACTTTGTCCACCGCCGCCGCCACATCCTCTTCCAGCCCAATCGGGTCTGGCAGGCTCATGCGCACCGCGTAAAACGTCTCCGGCGGCGCAGGGTTCACCGGCTCCGGCACCGCGCCCAGCGCCTGATCCAGCCGCAGCACCAGCCCTTTGCCAAACCGCCGCGCCAGCCCCGCCCGCGGCTGTCCCGTCAGGTCACCAATCCGCCGCAAGCCCAGCCGCGCCAGCTCCGCCTGCGTGTCGTCTTCCAGCCGCAACGCCGCCACCGGCAGCGCCGCCAGCGCCCCGCGCGTCTGTCCCGGCGGCGCAATCCGCCCCACGTCCACCTTGCCACCCGCAGCAGGCGGGGCCGCCCCGCCCCGGGTCCAATGCCGCCGCTTCACCGCCCGCGACCGCGTCGCGGGGGCCTCCTGATCAATGTCATCCCCGCTGCGATGCATCCCACTGGCAAACTGCGGCCCCGGCTGCGCTCCAAACCGCGCCAAGGCCCAGGCCGCCCCCAGCGTATCTGCCAGCCCGGCCCGCACTGTGAGCTGCAAATCGACACAGTCCTCCCCCACCCGCTCCAGCACGCCCTCTTCACCGCCAAACAAATGAGTGCTGCCGGTCACATCCAACACCAGCGCATCCTCTTCTGTGGCCGCCACCCAAGGCGAATACTTCCCCGCCCAGCGCGTCAGCACCTTCATAAAGCCTTGCTCTGCCTGCACATTCCGCAGCCGCGTGATCAAATATGGACACATCGCCTGCGCGTCCCGCAAGGGTTGGCCCAATGTGAGCCCCTCCCGCTCCGCCTGCTCTGACAGCGAGCAAATCACCTGCATCTGCCCCGTATCCCGCAGCACCGCCAAAGGCGCATCAAAAGTGCCCCGCTCCAGTCGGATCAGGCGCTCGGCCCCCAAACGCGGGAACCACAGGGAAAGAATGCGACGGTTCGGCATAGGCAGCACACGGAACAGAATCGTGATATTTGTTCCCTATATGTTCTCATATTTTCCACTTGATTCCCACCCCCGCCATAGGCTGCATAGGGGCAGCCAACCAAAGGAGCCAAAATGCGCCGCCACCTTTTGATCGCCGCCGCTTTGTTGATCACCACTTCGGCTCACGCCCACAACGGCGTGAAAGACCCCGAGGTCATGGCCCGCATGATGGCGATGGAAAAAATTGGCGCGGCTTTCAAAACCCTGGTCAGCATGGCGAAACAGGAAGTCCCCCTGCATCAGGCCAAAGCCCGCATGGCGCGCGACACCATTGTGACGGAATCCGGCAAGATCAACGCGCTGTTTGAAAACCCGGCCACCGATCCCAAATCCGAAGCCCTGCCTGCCATCTGGGACAACTGGGCGGATTTTTCGGCCAAATCTGATGATCTCACCAAAGCTGCCAAAGCGCTGGACTTCAAGGACCGCGCCGCGCTGGCCAGCACGTTGAGCGGGGTTGGGCTGGCCTGCAAGGCGTGCCACAAAGACTACCGCCTGAAAAAAGACTAAGCCCAAAGCAGCCCCCACCTCGGAGGGCTGCCCGCAAATCTGCTTAGCCGCAGGTCACCTTCAAAATCTTGCCAGCCTCATCGTGGATCACGTTCAGACGGTTCTCGTGGAAATCCATGGTCGCAGGCGAGTTCTCTGCCATCACCCGCACCATCTCCGGCACGGTCACGCCTTCAAGCGCGCTTTTGTCCTGCCCCACCAGGAACTCAAACGTCGCCGGATCACAGATGGTGCTGCCTTTTGCTTCTGTCACGTCTTCTCCTTTGCACGCTGTCAAAGCCGCCAGCCCAACAAAGCCAGCCGCTGCCAAAACCACAAACCGCATAATCTTACTCCTTGTCGCAAATATACAAATTTGCTTCGTCCCCGCCGTGCCAACCACGAGGGGCTTTCGCTATGTTCCCAATAAGGTTGCAATGATAGAGCGTTTCAACCACGCTCCAAAACAAACTGGGAGGATAGGCAAAATGATGCGCACGAAAGCCGCCGTCGCTTTGGAAGCCGGCAAGCCATTGGAAATCATGGAAGTGAACCTCGAAGGCCCAAAGGCAGGCGAAGTTCTCATTGAAATCAAGGCCACCGGCCTGTGTCACACCGATGAATTCACCCGCTCCGGCGCCGACCCGGAGGGTCTGTTCCCGTCCATTCTGGGCCACGAAGGCGCCGGTGTGGTGGTGGAATGCGGCGAAGGCGTCACCACGCTGAAGCCCGGCGATCACGTGATCCCGCTCTACACCCCGGAATGTCGCGAATGCCATTCCTGCCTGTCGGGCAAAACCAACCTCTGCACCGCCATCCGCGGCACACAAGGCCAGGGCCTGATGCCAGACGGCACCACCCGTTTCTCCATGCTCGATGGCACGCCAATCTATCACTACATGGGCTGCTCGACTTTTGCGAACCACACCGTGATGCCGGAAATCGCGCTGGCAAAAGTTCGCGAAGACGCGCCCTTTGACAAAATCTGTTACATCGGCTGCGGCGTGACCACCGGCATCGGCGCGGTGATCAACACCGCTGGTGTAGAGATCGGCTCGTCTGCTGCCGTGTTCGGCCTCGGCGGCATTGGCCTCAACGTGATCCAGGGCCTGCGCATGGCCGGTGCCGACACAATCATCGGCGTCGACCTCAATGACGACAAAGCCGAGATGGCCAAGAAGTTTGGCATGACCCACTTCGTGAACCCCTCAAAATTGGGCGAGCAATCCGTCGTGGATGCGATTGTCGAGATCACCAAAACCGAGAAAGACCAGTTTGGCGGCGTGGACTATTCCTTTGACGCCACCGGCAACGTGCAAGTCATGCGCGACGCGCTGGAATGCTCCCACCGGGGCTGGGGTGTGTCCGTGATCATCGGCGTGGCCCCTGCCGGCGCCGAAATCTCCACCCGCCCGTTCCAACTGGTCACTGGCCGCGTCTGGAAAGGCACAGCCTTCGGCGGCGCCAAAGGCCGCACCGACGTGCCCAAGTTTGTCGATTGGTACATGGACGGCAAAATCGAGATCGACCCGATGATCACCCACAAGCTGACTTTGGACGAAATCAACCACGGCTTTGACCTGATGCACGAAGGTAAATCCATTCGCGCGGTGGTTGAATACTGATCAGCTAAGGCCCATCTATTGACCAGCCAGGCGTGCCCCCGTGGCGCGCCTTTTTTTATTTATTGATAGATAGTTGCCTTATGACAAACCGCACCCGCCCTTTGCTGGCCATCCTGATTGATGCTGACAACATCCCCGCCAAACACGCTGCCGCCATCCTGAAAGAAATCACCGCCCTTGGAGAACCCGCCCTACGCCGGGTCTACGGCGATTGGGCGTCCCCAAGCCTGCAAAGCTGGCTTGAACCGGTACGTACACTTGGCCTGGTCGCGCATCAGGAGTCCGCCAACACCAAAGGCAAGAACGCTTCAGACATTGGCCTCGTGATCGACGCCATGGACATCCTGCATTCCGGTCGTTTTGACGGTTTTGTCCTGGTCAGCTCTGACAGCGACTTCACCGCGCTCGCAAGTCGTATCCGCGAACAAGGGCTCAGCGTCTTTGGCATTGGCGAACAGAAAACCCCAGAAAGCCTGCGCAACGTGTGCAACCGCTTCATTCTGGTTGAAAATATCGTGGAACCGGAACCCAAGCCAGCCACAGATTCCGCAACCTCAGGAAAACGCCCCACCAAAGAAGCCGCTCCGCTGATCCGTGCTGCCATGGAGAAAATTGACCAAGATGACGAGTGGTTCTCGCTGGGCCAAATCGGCCAGAAGATTGCCGAAATGCAATCAGACTTCGACAGTCGCACCTACGGCCACGCCAAGCTCAGCGACCTTGTCAAAAGCCTCAACCAATTCAAAACCCGCCGCAGCGGCGGCAATGGCAACCCGATCCAAGTCGCTCTCGCCACTAAGAAAAGCTAATGGCCAGCGCCGTCTGTGAGTGTCTTTGCTCCACCGCGCCAATCACCGGACACCCCAACGTGCGTTGCAATGCTGCCACCAACTCGTCCACCGTTTCCGTGGTCACAAACAGGCCGCCGGTCTCATCGGCCAAACACCGCGCCACGGTGGTGTCGGTCAACGGATCTTGTTCCGGATTGTTCCAGGCAAAGAAATCCACCTCCGCCCGAAATCCAATTACATGCACCACCAAATCGCGCGCAGTTGCTCGAAACGCCCGCGCCACTGCACAAGGCCGCCCACCGCAGGTCTCATTGCCGTCGGTCACCAGCACCACAACGCCTGGGCTGTTGCGGTAGTCCATCGCCTCTGCCGCTTGCTGCACTGCCGCCGTCAACGGCGTCAGTCCATCTGGTTGCAACCCATCAATCGCAGCAATCACTGGCCCGGCTGCATTCTCAACCGGCCCAAATCGCAGATCCACATTTGCACAAGCCCCGCCCGCGCCGGGCCCATAAGTCATCAACCCAACCCGGCGATAGGGCGCTATGTCCGGCATCGCCCGGCGGATCGCCTGCCGCGCCTCGACAATGCGGGTATTGGGGCCGGTCTCAAAACTGATCTCCGCCATGGAGGTGGAGCCGTCAAACACCAACATCGCATCCGTCGCGCAGCTCCCCACCTGCGCCGCGAGCGCATTGGGGCCACTCATCATTGCGACGGTTGCCGCCACCGTCAGTGCAAAAACCCGTTTCATGATGCCAGTCTGGCACCTCACCTGCTTTGCTGTCCAACGTGACCACACTTTCTCCCCACAAGCGTGGTCACATTTCCGTCACTGCCCCCTTCGACACAAAGGGTATTCCAAAGTACTCCACATCAGATTACCCTACGGCCATACCAGTTACCTCAGGATACCCATGACCACCGACCACCACATCCCGCGCCCCTTTGAGGCGGAGCAAGTCGCCAGCCTGCTGAACCCCGATCCCTTGGTGGGCGAAAGCGCTGGGCTGTTCCTCGCCGCCCCACGGCGCACCGGCAAAAGCACCTTCCTACGCCGCGACCTCGCCCCGCTTCTGGAGCAGCAAGGCAAATGCGTGCTCTACGTGGACCTCTGGGCCGACCGCAGCTCTGATCCGGCCAAACTGATCACCGCCTGCCTCGCCAATGCGCTCAAAGACAACGACAGCTTGATCGCCAAACTGCATCGCAATGTGCCGTTTACATCCGTCGGCGCGCTGGGCTTTAGCGTGAACCTGAAATTGGCAGGCCAATGGGAAGGCACCATCCCCGACGCGCTTCTGCTGCTATGTGAAGCCACGCAGAAAGACGTGGTCCTGATCATTGACGAAGCCCAGCAAAGCCTCGCCACCGAGGCGGGCAAAAACGCCATGTTCGCCCTCAAAGCCGCGCGGGATGCGGTGAATCAATCCGGCCTGCCCAACCGGCTCTATCTGGTGATGACCGGCTCCCACCGCGACAAGCTCGCCGCGCTGATCCACGACCAGCAAGCCCCGTTCTTTGGCGCCCGCGTGCGCGACTTCCCGACATTGGGCAGCAGCTACAGCACCGCGCTCACGCATCGCATCAACGCCCGCCTCGCGCCAGACGCCCAACTCACCGCCGCCACAGTGGACGCGGTGTTTGACGACCTCGGCCGCCGTCCGGAAATCCTCACCGACTGCCTGCGCGACTTGATCCTGGAACCCACCGCTGGCGACGAGGCCTTGCGCACCATCGCGCAGCGCAAGAAACACCAGATGCGAGAGGCCCTGCTGGCCGAAATCAGCACGCTCACCAAGCTGCAACAGGCGCTGTTGCGCAAAATGGCCACTGAAGGCATCCAGTTCTCGCCCTACACTGACGCCACCCGCCAGGCCCTCGCCGGTCCGGACCGGAAAGCCTACTCCAAAGGCGGCGTGCAAAAGGCACTGGACGTACTACGCGACCGCGGCCTTGTCTGGCGGCCAAGTTTTGGCAACTACGTGCTGGAAAACGCCGACCTGG